>NZ_AP042454.1:0-3636849 GCF_055396975.1 Symbiobacterium ostreiconchae
CGATCACCTGGCGGACGCCCGCCTCCTTCAGGCGCTGCATCGCACCGGACTGCTCTGCCTCGCCCCACACGTCGCCGGCCGGTCCCGCTTCCGGCGGGAACCGGCAGAGCAGGACCTGGTACTCCGCCCCCTCCGACAGGTCGTAGAGACCGGCATCGTGGATCATCCGGGCGGCCATCGGCCCCTCTCCGGTGAGCAGCGCCCGCAGGAAGGACTCCCTGGCCACCAGCTGTGCCCGGTGCAGCGCCTCGGCCCGCCGCTGCACCAGCGCGAGGGTGACCATCTCGCGGATCAGCTCGCCGAACGGCCTCACCTGCTCCGGCGGACCCGTGATGCCCACCACGCCGACGGTCCGGCCGTCCAGCCGAATGGGCAGGTTGACCCCGGGGCGGGCCCCCGCCCAGCGCCCCTCGTCCTCGGGGTGGATTTCTATGCGGCGGTTCGTCCGGATCACCTCGGCCGCCGCCTGGTGAAAAGTGCCAAGCCGGGTCGGATCGCCGCTGCCGACGATGATCCCCTCTTGGTTCATGATGTTCACATTCCGCTGCAAGATCGACACGGCCCGGTCCGCGATGGGCTGGGCCAGCTCGGTTGTGATCTGCACGTTGACCTCCTGACTCGGATGGGATAGTCAGCGATGTAAGTCTTGTCCAACGCAGGGCAGGCCACCGCCGGCTGTGCCCTGGCTTTGTGGTGGTGCGCGGCGATGCGAGCCTGACGGTCCGCCCGTCGCCCGTCGTCACGGGGTGAACGGCGCTCAGAGAGTGAACGGCGCGCAGAATGTCGTATCGAAAAATCCGGGTACACCCTCAGGGTACCCGGATTCCGCGGTGCGCACGGAGCCGGCGGCTTCCCACATCGCCGCCGCGACCGTTCACAGCATCCCCCGTGCCAGCAGCAGCCCGATCATCAGCGCCGCCACAATCCCCCGGTACCAGGCGAAGACCAGGTAGGTCCCCCGCTGCAGATACTGCAGCAGCACCGCGATCACGGCGTACCCGCTCACCGCCGCCGCGGCGACGCCGGCGAAGAACGACGGGGTGAACATGGATGGGTCGGCGTCGGGGATCACCAGCAGCGCGCCGCCCAGGATGATCGGCCAGCCGAGCAGGAAGGAGACCTTCGCCGCCGTCTCCCGCTTCAGCCCCAGGGCCAGGCCGGCGGTGATGGTCGCGCCCGACCGGGAGACGCCGGGGATCACCGCAAGCGCCTGTGCGAGGCCGATCCAGATCACGTCCGTCACCCGGATTTCCTCCAGCGAGCGCCTCTTGGGCCCGAACCGGTCGGCCAGGTACAGGATGACACCCACCACCGCCAGGAGGACGGCGATGGAGAGGATCGACTGGCGGAAGACCGCCTCGACCACGTCCTCCATCAGGAGGCCGAAGATCGCCCCGGGCACCGTGCCCAGCACGATCCCCCAGGCCAGCCTGCCGGTGGGCGTCTTCGTCCCCCGGGTCAGCCCCTCCACGGCCAGCTGCAGCAGGTCGCGCCAGAAGTAGATGGTGACCGCGATCAGGGTGCCCACGTGCAGGGCCAGGTCAAACGCCAGGCCGGAAGGCGGCCAGCCCAGAACCCACGGGACCAGGATCAGGTGCGCGGAACTGGAGATGGGCAGGAACTCGGCCAGCCCCTGCACGACGCCGAGGATGATGGCCTGAAGCACGGTCACGGGGGATCCCTCCGTCTTGTTTCCAGTAAACAGCAACAGTGTACCACACGCCGCCGCGCAGAACCACAGCCGGACGCTGGGACTGCCCGGCAGCCCGGCCGACCAAGGCAAGTCGACCGCCCGCCCAGTTGTCCAAGGCCGGTCAGGCGGCACACCGCTAGTCCGCCGACCCGGGCAGCCAGGACGGCAGGGTCGAGCCCCTGGGCAGCGCCTCGGCCAGGAACTGCGAGGGAGTGGTGATCACCATCTCGCCCCGCTGCCACCTCACCCGGGCGCGGGTCAGGTACAGCTCCTCCCGGGCCCGGGTGATGGCCACGTAGCAGAGCCGCCGCTCCTCCTCCAGGCTGCCCTCGTCCAGGGCCAGCTGGTTGGGGAGGAGCCCCTGCTCCATGCCCACGACGAAGACCACCGGGTACTCCAGCCCCTTGGCCGAGTGGATCGTCTGGAGCTTCACCACGTCGCCGCCGTCCCCGTCGTCCTGCCCCTCCAGCAGGGCGAGGTGGTCCAGGTAGCCGCTCAGGCCGGCGGCGGGCGAACGCCGCTCGAACTCGTGCATGGCCGCGATCAGGCTCTCCACCACCTCGGACCGGCGCTCCTCCCTGCGCCGGTCCTCCTCCCGGAGGTAAGCCAGGTAGCCCGAATCCTGCAGGAGCCGCTCCACCGCCGCCGCGAAGCGGCCCGGCTGCCGGGCGAGCGCCTCCTGGGCCCGCCGCAGGTGCGCGTGGAGCGCCCGGGCCCCGTCGGCGGCCTGGTGCTGCAGGAGCCCCTCGGCCGCCGCCAGCTCCAGGGCGGCGATGAGGTCCACCTCCCGGTGCGCGGCCAGGGCCAGCAGCCGCTGCAGGCCCCGCTCCCCGACGCCGCGCCGCGGCGCGTTCAGCACCCGCTCGAAGCTGACCGAGTCCCGGGGGTTGTGCAGCAGCCGCAGGTACGCGAGCGACTCCTGCACTTCCCGCCGGTCGTAGAACCGGGGGCCGCCCACCACCTGGTAGGGGATGGACGCCTCCCGCAGCTGCTCCTCGAAGGGCCGCCCCTGGGCGCTGGTGCGGCAGAGGATCGCGAAATCGCCCCGGCGCCGTCCGGAGGCCGCGCCCTCCTGGATGCGCTGTACCACCCAGCGCGCCTCATCGACCTCGGTTTCCGCCTCATGCACCCCCACGGGGCAGCCCTCGGGGGCGGTGGTGAAGAGCCGCTTGGGCCGCTGGCCGGTGTTGTGGGCGATCAGCCGGTTGGCAGCCTGGATGATGGCCCCGGTGGAGCGGTAGTTCTGCTCCAGCAGGATCGTCCGCGCGCCGGGGAAGTGGCGCTCGAACTCCAGGATGCACCGGATGTCCGCCGAGCGCCAGGCGTAGATCGACTGGGCGTCGTCGCCCACCGCCATCACGTTCTGCCGCTCGCCGGCCAGGAGTTTGACCATGTGCAGCTGGGCGATGTTCGTATCCTGGAACTCGTCCACCTGCAGGTAGGCGAAACGGCGCTGGACGTCGGCGCGGATGTCCGGCTTTTCCCGCAGCATGCGGGTGAACAGGTTGATCAGGTCGTCGAAGTCCAGCATGTTGTTCCGCCGGAGCTTGTCCTCATAGCGCTTCCAGATCTCTGCCGTCAGCCGGTTCACGTACCGGTCGGTGCTGCGGATCATCTGCAGCACCCGGGGCCAGTCCATCAGGTCGTGGGTGGGCTGCCGGGCGAGCAGCGACTCCGGGTCGGCCAGTTCGTTCTTGTACCGGCCGATGCGCCACAGGAAGGACTCGGGCCGGTTGGCTTTCAGGTCGAAGTTGCGCTCGGCGATGGCCTCCTTCACGAGCGCCAGCTGAACCGTGGGGTCCGCGACGGAAAAGTCCGGCGTCCGGCCGCTCTCCGGAAATTCGCCAATGTACTGCCGGAGAAGCGCCATGGCAGCGGAGTGGAACGTCCGGATCATCACCCGGCGGGCATCCGCCCCCACCAGGGCGATGGCCCGGTCCCGCATCTCCCGGGCCGCCTTGTTGGTGAACGTGATGCACATGACCGCCTCCGGCGGCACGCCCCTGGCCAGCAGGCAGGCCAGCCGGTGGGTCGCCGTCCGGGTCTTGCCGGCCCCGGCGCCGGCGATAACGAGAAGGGGGCCGTCCTGATGCAGGGCGGCCGCCCGCTGGGCTGGATTCAGACCGTCTACAATCGCATCGAGCCTGGACAAGTCGGGTATGCCCCCCATCTGCCAGGGGGCATTATAGCAACTTCCGGCCTGCAGAAGGAGACTTGACATTTCTCACTCGGGCACGTGGGTCAGCCAGCCGTCGTAGATGACGTCGAACGCGCGGGCCAGCGCGTCCAGTTCGTCCGAGACCGCCAGCAGCCGCTTCTCCTCCAGGAGCTCGAGCCGCACCGCCACCAGCCGCCAGGCGCGGTCGCGCGCCTCGGGGTCGTAGGTCAGGCTTTCCACCTTGAACCCCCGCTCCTCCAGGGCTGCCGTCAGGCCGTCGATGTCGCCGCCCTCCGCCGCGTAGAAGTGCTGTTCCAGCACGAACGGCTCCCGCGGCGGGTCGGCGGGGTCCACCAGAGCGCGATACGCGCGGAGGGTCGCGGCATGGCGCGCCGCCCGCTCGGCCTCGGTCTCAGGTCTCACGGCAAGCGCCTCCTTTCACGCTCAGGGCAGTTCCAGGCCGTGCCCGACCGGGTAGTGGCCGGGAATCGCCACCGGAAGCCTCCCCCGGGCCGGCGCCCGCCCGAACAGCAGCGGGCCGATCCCCTTCAGGTTGGCATCCCGGAAGCCATAGGCAGCGATGTAGGTCTGGATCTCGGGCACCGCGGTGAGCTCGTAGGGCATGCCCAGACCGACCGCGATGACCGGCTTGCCCGCGGCGATCAGCTCGGCCATCAGGGCACGGTGTGCCGGCGCTTCGTGCCCGTCGGCCACGGCGTAGACCACCACCGCCGCGCCTTCGGCCAGCGACCGCGCGTGCTCCACGGCAGCCGGGTCGGGGCTCCAGTCCAGGGCCACCTCCACGGTGTTGGCGTGCATCTCCCGGATACCGGCCCCCAGGGCGGTGACGATGCCGTCCTCGCCCTCCAGACGGCGGGCGTAACCGGGCCCGATCACGAGGACCCGCGCCTCGGGGGACAGCGACAGCGGCAGGTGCGCGTTGCGCACCAGAGTGAGGGCGGCGGCGCCGATCTCGTCGGCCAGGGACTGGTGGGCGGGCGCCCCGATCTGTGCCGGATCCCCCCCGGCGCCGGGGGGCGGGTCCCCGGCAGCGCCGCCAGGGCCGGCCTCACCCGGCAGCGGCGGCAGGAGTCCCCGCTTCTCCTTGAGGGCGAGCACCCGGCCCGCCGCGTCATTGATTCGACTCTCCGGGATGCGTCCCTCTCGCACCGCCTGCAGGAGCCGTTCGTACAGCGCCTGCTGTTCGCCGAAGGACTCGGTGACCATCACGACGTCGGCCCCGGCCTCCACGGCCAGCACCAGCCCCTCGTCCACACCGTAGTGCTCCGTGATCGCCGCCATGCCGTTCAGCGCATCGGTCATGGCCACCCCGCCAAAGCCCAGCGCTTCCTTCAGCAGCCCGGTCACCACGTCGGGCGAGAGGCTGCCGGGCCGGCCGTCCTTCGCCACGGCGGGGAAGACGAGGTGCGCAACCATAACGGCGTCGACGTCCGCGTCGATGGCCGCCCGGAAGGGCACCAGCTCCACCCGGTCCAGGCGCTCCCGTCCGTGGGGGATGACGGGCAGGTCCAGGTGGCTGTCCACCGCCGTGTCGCCGTGGCCGGGGAAGTGCTTGGCGACCGCGCTGACTCCTTCAGCCTGCAGCCCCGCCGTCACGGCGGCCACCAGCTGCGCCACCCGCTCAGGCGCCTCCCCGAAGGAGCGGGTACCGATCACGGGATTCTCCGGGTTGTTGTTGACGTCGGCGACCGGCGCCAGGTTCATGTTGACGCCCACAGCCCGCAGCTCGCGGGCCATCGCCCGGCCCATCGCCTCGGCGTAGGCCGCCGATCCGGCGGCGCCCAGGGTCATGGCCCCGGGCCACTGGGTGAACGGCGGCCCGAAGCGCTGCACCAGCCCGCCCTCGTGGTCCACTGCAATGACGAGGCCCGGGGTGGCCCGGTCGCGCGCGGCGGCCGCGGCCTGCAGCGCCTCCGTGAGGCCGCGCAGGACGTCCGGGTCGCTGCCCTGCCGCCCGAAGAAGATGACGCCTCCCACCTTTCCCCCGGCCAGCAGCTGCCGGATCTCCTCGGTGAGCTCCGTGCCCGGGAGCCCCACCCAGAACAGCTGGCCGAGCTTCTCCTCCAGGGTCAGGTATTCGAGCCAGGCAGGCACGCTGGACGTGGGCGGCGATTCGCCGGGCTCCGCTCCGGAGCCGTCCCCCGGTTCGGTCCCGATGCCCGGGGGTTCTCCGCCGGGCGGCGCGCTGTCGGGCGCCCGGCCGCGGCCGCAGGACGCCAGAAGACTCAGTACGAGCGCAAAGACGAGCAGTCCGGCGAGCCGCCGGGCGGCCGCCGGAACCGTGAAGCTGGACATGTCCGTTTCCCTCCTGGTGTGCCGGATCGCGCTGCAGACTTGGTATGAGCCGGCAGCCGCGGCGCTATGCGCCTCTCTGAGGCCAGGGGAAGTTCAGCGCTTCCATGAAGATCTCCTCGAAGTCGGGGTGGGTGGCCAGTTCCACGAACCGGATGCGCCGCGCCAGCGATTCCGCCCGGGACCGGGCCTTGCGGGAGAGCAGGGCGAGTTTGGCGCCGGCCGCAGCGGCGTTGCCGATGGGCTGAATCCGCGCGGGATCCACCGGGGGCAGCAGGCCGGTGGCCACCGCGCTCTCCCGGCGCAGGTAGCTGCCGAACGCGCCGGCCAGCAGCACCGCATCGAGGGCCTCCGGGCCGATCCCCGCGATGCGCAGCAGCACCTCCGCCCCGGACCGGATGGCGCCCTTGGCCAGCTGGAAGGCCCGGAGGTCCTTCTGGGTCAGCATCACCCCCGGGGCCAGGGCCACGGCCCGGCCGCCTTCCGCCAGCCGGTGGACAAGGGGACCCGCCGCCGTGAGCCGGCCGGTCCGGTCCAGCAGCCCGGCCTCCAGCAGCGCCGCGGCCGCGTCCAGCAGGCCCGAGCCGCAGATGCCCCTGGCCGCCGGCCCGGCGCCGCCCGGGATCACCGTCACGGCCAGGTCGTTCCCGTCGAACCTCACCGCCTCGATGGCCCCGGGACCCGCCCGCATCCCCTGGCTGATCTCGCCGCCTTCAAAGGCGGGGCCCGCCGGGGCCGAGCAGGCGTAAAGCTGTCCTCCGTGCCGCAGCAGCACCTCGCCGTTGGTGCCGACGTCCACCAGCAGCACCGTCTCGTCGCCCTCGTCCAGCCCCGCCGCCAGGGCGGCGGCCACCGCGTCGGCCCCGACGAACCCGGCGACCACCGGCAGCGCGTACAGCGGGGGGAGCCCGGGGATGTCGAAGACCCGCCCGTCCACGAGCGCCGGGGTGTACGGAGCGACCGCCAGCTCCCGGACGGGGAGCCCCAGGAACAGGTGGTGCATGGCCGTGTTCCCCACCAGGGCGCCAGCCACCACCTCGTCACGGCCTGCGCCCGCCTTGCTGAGCAGCCGCCCGAGCAAGGCCTGGGCCGCCTCCCGCACGACACGGGTCAGCTCTGCCTGCTGCGCCTCCCCCCGGATGGCGTAAGCCAGGCGGGTCATCAGATCGGCGCCGTAGACCGACTGGGGGTTTGCCACCGCGTGCACGGCCAGTTCCTCGCCGGTGCGAAGGTCCAGCAGGGCGCCGGCCATGCCCGTGGTGCCCACGTCCAGGGCGAAGCCCAGCGACCGGCCCGCGGGGTTGAGGGGCGCCCAGGGCTCCACCTCCACCGGCCCGGTCAGCGTGCCGAGGCGCGCCTTGCGGGGGTCCAGCGCCGCCGCAGGCACAAGGGCGACCGCCAGGTCGCGGTCCACCTGCAGCTGGCACGAGAGCCGGAAGCCCTTCTCCAGTTCCTCCGGGGTGAGCTGCTCCCGGTCGGCGGGCGTGGGCGCGGGGGCGTCACCCAGCACCCGCACCAGACACTTGCGGCACTGCCCCCGGGCCCCGCAGGGGGTCTCCACGAAGGGCTCGTGCTGGTTCAGAGCCTGCGCGAGCGGCGTGCCCGCGGGAACCCGGAACACCCGGCCCGCTGCCGTTACCTGATAGGACATCCGTCCCCCTCCTCCGCGCAGCCGCCGAATGCCGGCCGCGACGTGCCGCGGCCTCTCCGACTGCATCCGTCTGCCGGCCGCACCTGGCGGTCACCTGGCGTCTTCGGCCTTGCGGCCCCGCCGCTCCTTCAGCACCTCCAGGGCCAGCGCCACCGCCTCCTGCGCGTCCCGGCCGTGGCCCCGGGCGCCGATCTCCGCGGCAAAGGCCTTCGTGGTCGCGGCGCCGCCCACCAGCACCGGGCAGTCGAATCCCTCCCGGGCGAAGAGTTCGATCACCCGCTTCATCTGGGGCATGGTGGTGGTCATGAGGGCGGAGAGGCCCACCATGTCCGCCCCGACCCTGCGGGCCTCCTCCAGGACCACCTCGTTCTTCACGTCCCGCCCCAGGTCGACGACCCGGAACCCGTAGTTCTCCAGCAGCACGGCGACGATGTTCTTGCCGATGTCGTGGATGTCGCCCTGGACCGTCGCCAGCACCACCGTGCCGATCTCGGTCTGGCCCACCTTGGCCTTCTGGATCTCCGGCTTCAGCCGGGCGAAGGCCTTCTTCATCGCCTGCGCGGAGAGCATGAGCTGGGGCAGGAAGTAGACGCCCTCGCCGAACAAGCGGCCCACTTCCTCAATCGCCGGGATCAGGTGCCGGTTGAGCATGTCCATCGGGTCCCGCCCTGCGGCCAGCCCCTCCTCCACCAGCGGCAGGATGGCCTCCCGGTCGCCTTCGAGGATGGCGCTGTACAGCCGGCGGCCCAGTTCATCGGCGGGTTCAGACTGCGGGGCCGCCGCAGCCTCGCCGCTGGCGTGTGCCGCTGCGCCCGGGACAGTGGGAGACGCCGTCACCGGACGGGCGCCGGCCGCGGGCGGCGCGGGTGCCGAAGCGGGGCCGTTCACCGACGGCGGCGTCGCGGCAGCGGACGCGGCCGAAAGCGGCGCCGTCTCGGGGCCGGGGGCCGTCGCCCCGGCGGTCTTCAGGGCCTCCTCCACCGTGTGGACCAGCCGCTTCGGCCCCACCACCTGCATGTAGACCGCCGCGTTGCGGTCACGGTTCAGGAAGAGCCGCAGGGCCCGCACGGTGTCCATCATCCGCTCGTCCAGGGGGTTCATGATGGCCATGGAGAGCCCCTCGGTCACCGCCATGTTCAGGTAGACAGCGTTGAGGAAGTGCCGGTTGGGCAGGCCGAAGGAGATGTTCGAGACGCCCAGGGAGGTGTGCACCCCCAGCTCCTCCGTGATCCACCGGATCGCCTTCAGCGTCTCCTTCGCCTCCGCCTGCTGGGCGCCCGCGGTGAGGGCCAGGGGGTCGATGACCACGTCGTGGCGCGGGATGCCGTGCGCCTCGGCCGCCGCCACCAGCCGCCGGGCGATCGCCAGCCGCTGCTCGGCGGAGGAGGGGATCCCCTTCTCGTCGATGGTGAGCCCCAGCACCGCGGCGCCGTAGCGCCTCGCGAGCGGCAGCACCGCCTCGGCCCGCCCCTCCTCCAGGCTGAAGGAGTTGAGCAGGGGCTTGCCGACGCAGGCCTTCAGGCCGGCCTCCAGGGCGGCAGGATCCGGGGAGTCCAGGCAGAGCGGCACATCCACCGCATCCTGGATCACCCGCACGGCCCTGGCCATCGCCGCGGGCTCATCGATGAGCGGCACGCCCACGTTGACGTCCAGCACGGCGGCCCCGGCGGCCACCTGCCGCCTGGCCTCCGTCCGCACGCGCGCGAAAGCGCCCTCCTGAATATCCTTCGTCAGCAGCTTCCGCCCGGTGGGGTTGATGCGCTCGCCGATGACCACCGGCAGGTTCTGCTCCACGAAGAAGAGCGACCGGGTCCGGGAGGCCAACCCCAGCGTGTGCGCCAGGGGGCCGGGCCGTCCCTGCGGCTTCAGTCCGTCCACCGCGGCCCGCAGCCGGCGGATGTGCTCCGGCGTCGTGCCGCAGCATCCGCCGACCAGGGAGGCCCCCGCGGCCACCAGCTTGGGACCGTAGGCGGCGAACGGCTCGGGCCCCATCGGGAACCGGGTGGAACCGTCGGGCTGGAGCAGCGGCAGCCCGGCGTTGGGCTGCACCGAGATGGGCACGCGGGCGACCCGGGCCATGCGGGCCACCGCGTCCACCAGGAGGTCGGGCCCCACCGAGCAGTTGAGACCGATGACGTCGGCGCCCAGCGACTGCAGCACCAGCGCGGCGGTCTCGGGGTCGGTGCCGGTGAAGGCCCGGCCGCTGGGGTCGATGGTGATCTGCGCGATGACCCGGATGCCCGGGGCGTGGTCCGTGCACGCCAGCAGCGCCGCCCGCAGCTCGTTCAGGTCGGCGATGGTCTCGATGATGATGAAGTCCGGCTGCGCCTCAGCGAAGGCCCGGGCCTGGGCGGCGAACTGGGCGTACGCCTCGTCGAAGGAGAGTTCCCCCAGCGGCTCCACCAGCGCCCCCAGCGGGCCCATCGACCCGGCGACCCAGGCGCGGCCGCCGGCCGCCTCCCGGGCGCAGCGCACGCCCGCGACCGTGATGTCATGGCACCGGTCCTGCAGGCCGTAATGGCTGAGCCGCACCGGGGTGGAGCCGAACGTGTTGGTCTCGATGATCTGCGCGCCGGCCTCCACGTACGCCCGGTGGACGGCGATCACCTCGTCCGGCCGCTCCAGGTTCCACACATCCGGGCACGCCCCTGGCGCCAGCCCCCGGGCCTGGAGCATCGTGCCCATGGCGCCGTCGAACACGAGAACCCCCCGGCCCAGCACCTCATCCAGCTTCATCGCCTGCGCCTCCCTTTCATCGCTCCCCGCCGGTCCGAACGCCTTCGCCTCGCGCTATCGGAACGTCCACTTTTTCACTTTGATCCGGGCGCCGAAGTCGAAAACCCGGCGTTCCCATCCCCGGGGCGCCACCCGGCCAGCCCGGGCGAACGCCCGGTACCCCACGAACGCCCGCAACGCAGGGACATTACGTCAACTTGCAAGCCGCATTCTGTCACCAAGAGCGTTCACGGCTGCGGCGATCCCGGGTGAAGGCCAGCTCCTCCGCCCCCGTTCCCTGCCGCGGCCCTCCCGGAAGGTCCGCTTTTTCACTTCCGGCCCGGCTCCGAAGTCGAAAACTTGACGTCCCGAGCCGGGGAAGCGCCCGGCCGGCCCGAGGAAGCCACCGGGCCCTCCTGGACCCCGGCCCCGTGGAAGGCTGACTTGCCCATCCCGGGGAGCGCACCCGGCGAGCCCCCGTCCGGTCCGGCCGCTACCGCCCCCGCACCCGGTACGGGCAGTCCTCCAGGGTGCAGCGGGTGCAGCCCACCGGGGACCACTCCCGCCCGCCGGGGGGCAGCCAGCCGAACAGCCCGACCAGGGACTTCTGCGGCACCAGATAGCACGTCGGTGTGCAGCGCAGGCCGATCTCCGCCGCGCCGGCCAGCGCCGCCAGCGCGATCTGCTCCTCCACCGGCCAGTCGCCGTACCCCGGGCCGTAGAGCGGCGTGAGCTTCACAGCGCCCTCGCCGCCTCCCTGCCCGGTTTCCAGCGCACCGACCAGCGCCCGGCGCACCCACTCGGCCAGCCCCTGCACCAGAACCGAGCCCGCCGCATCCACCACCGTGGCCAGGGCGAACTCCTCCCGCGCGAACAGATCCCGCGTCAGGTCATCCACGCCGGGACCCAGGGTGGCCGCCACGAGGGAGACGCCGTCGGCCCCGGCGAGCAGCCGCGCCAGGCTGCGGGAGCGCCATTCGACCCCCGGCACGCCGGCACGCACCTGGTCCCCCTGCACGACCACGGCACAGTACGCAGCGCTGGCCACCGGGCTCGACGCCTCCCGCGCGAGGGCAATGCCCCGCTCCACCAGCGCCAGATCGCGACCGCTGAGGCGCGTGCGCCCCACCCGGTAGCCCAGAAGGCGCAGCACCTCGGGCAGCGGGGCTTCGATGTCCGCTGCGGCGGGTCGGAAAATCGTGCGCTGCAGCTTGCCTACACCCCCACCCGGACGGCCTGTCGGAGTCCCAGTTCGTCGATGATGTCCAGCACCGCCACGGCCCGCTTCGCGCTGTTCATCGGGAAGATGTGCACGCCGTGGACGTGCGGACCGATCGCCCGCAGGAGCTCGGCGACGAGCCGCAGCCCCTCCTCCTCGCCCCGGCCCCGCATGCGGTCCAGGGCCCAGTCGGGGATGACGATGCCGGGCACGGTCCGGTTCATCCGGTCGGCGAACTCGTAGCTCTTCAGCGGCAGGATGCCGTACAGGATCGGGATCCTCACCCGTCCCGCGAGCTTCGCCTGGAACCGCTCCACCTGGCGGGGGTCGTAGACGGGCTGCGTCTGGGCGAAGTGCGCCCCCGCCGCCACTTTCTCTTCCAGCCGGGAGACCTCCGCCTCCAGATCTGCCGCGGCCGGGTTGCAGGCGCAGCCGATGGCGAAGTCGGTGCCCTGCTCCAGTTCGCCGCCCGCGACCGTCTGTCCCCGGTTGAGCGCGGCGGCGAGCCGGATCAGCCCGATGGTGTCCACCTCGAACACGCCCCGCGCGTGCGGGTGGTCGCCCTGCTCCGGATTGTCCCCGCGCAGGGCCAGGATGTTGCGGACACCCAGGCCCGCCGCCCCCAGCAGCTCGGCCTGCAGCCCGATGATGTTGCGGTCCCTGGTGGTCAGGTGAAAGATGGCCTCCACCTGGCCGTCCCGCTGCAGCAGGTGGGCCAGGGTGATGGGGCTCATCCGCACGTTGGCCATCGGACAGTCGGCCACATTGACCGCATCCACACGGTCGCCGAAGCGCCGCACCCGCTCCAGCGTCTTCGCGACGTTCGCCCCCCTGGGCGGATCGATCTCCACCGTGACGCAGAATGCGCCCTGCTGAAGCCGGTTCAGCAAGCGGGCCATGGCGCTCCCTCCTTCCCCTTCATACGCAAAGAACCCTTCGAGAACGAAGGGTTCGCAGACAGCCGACTGCTGCGCACGCTTCATCTCTCGGACCTGTCGTCCGCTGGAATTGGCACCGTGCTCCGCGCCGGAGCGGTTGCCGTGGCATCATGGGGCCAGTCCCTCCGCCACTCTGGATGAATCGAGCGGGTATTGAATTGTTTGGGGACAGTATAGCAACCCCCACTCGCTAGGGCAAGCCCGCCAGGTTCGCGAGGCGCAGGGGATCCACCGGCTCGCCGCCCTGCCACAGCTCAAAGTGCAGGTGCGGGCCCGTCACCTGACCGGTCGCGCCGATGCGCCCCACCTCGTCGCCGCGCTGCAGCCGGTCGCCCTCCTCCACGGCGATCGCCGACAGGTGGGCATACACGCTGGCCAGCCCCCCTCCGTGGTCCAGCACGACGACCTGCCCGTAAGCCGGGAGCTCTGCTGCGGCGATCACGACGCCGTCGAAGCACGCGACCGCAGCCGCCCCCTCGGGTGCGCCGATGTCGACGCCTGCGTGCAGCCGGAGCCGCTTCAGCACCGGGTGCAGCCGGAAGCCGTAGTCCGACGTGATCTCGGTGTGCCCGGGAGCCGGCCAGGCGAAAGGAGACTGCGGGGCGGGCGCCGCCGGGTCCTGCCGGTCCCGGATCCAGTGGCCGATCGCCTGCACGTCCCGCTCAGGATCCACCGCCGCGGTCGGCAGCGCACCCCAGACGGTGAGCGGGAGCGCAAGCAACAGGAGCAGCGGAAGCAGCCATCTGCGACTGTACACCAGGGGTATCCTCCATCCAGCTTGATACCCCTACCGTACCGCAGGAACCTTGCTTCCTGTTCACCTATATCTTACGAGTTCCTTAAGGTTACAGAAGCCGTCATACCGCGGCGCCGCAGCCCGCCCCGCATCCCGCGCCAGGCGACCCCGCCGCCGTACGGGCGGGCGCACGCCAGAGACCTGGTATTGTCAATTCCGCCTCGTAACAATATTATGCTGTTATGTCACGCGCGTGCCACCGCCACGAAGGAGGTGCCACGGTGAACCGCCGGTACCTGATCCTCTCCCCGATCCTCATCATCGCCGCATGCCACGCCACTGCCCGGGTTGCGCTGCGCGCGCTGGGCGCCTGGGGCTGGGCACCGACGGTCCTGCTCTACTGGGGGCTCCTGGGAGCCGCCATCGCCCTCGGCCGGGAGCCCGGCGCACTCCGCCGGTGGACCGCCCCCGCCCGGGGCGGCGGGGGCTGGACGGCGCTGGCGCTCCTCGTCGGTTGTATCCCGCTGCCGATCCTGCTGCAGAACCTGCACCTGCTGGCCGATCCCGTCATCCTGATCGGCTGGCTGCTGTTCGCCCTCATCAACCCGTGGTTCGAGGAGTTCTACTGGCGGGGGCTCCTGCTGGACGCGACCGCCCACTGGCCCGCGTGGGCCGGGGCGACGTACTCCACTGCGCTCTTCGTGGCGTTTCACCCGCTGGTGGCCGGTGTCTTCTCGGTTGCCAACCGCGACGGGGCGGCCCTGGCCGCCCTCCTGCTCATGGGTGCCGCCTGGACCGCCGTCTACCGCCGGACGGGGACGCTCCGGTGGGCCGTGGCGTCGCACACCCTGGTCGACCTGGGCAACCTGGCGGTGCCGGTCTTCCTCAACCTGTACGTTCCACCGCACCTCGGCTGAGGACCGCGCCGCCGGGTCCGGCGCCCGGCCCGGGGCCGAGCGCAGGGGGCGGCCCCCCCATGGGCAGCCGCACCTCGAAGACGGTGCGGTCGGTCTCGTTGATGGCCCGCACGGCGCCGCCGTGCAGCGTGACGATGTTCTTCACGATGGCCAGCCCCAGCCCCGCGCCGCCGGTACGGCCGGAGCGGGAGCCCTCGCCCCGGTAGAAGCTGTCGAAGATGTGCTCCAGCTGGTGCACCGGTATGGGTTTGCCCCGGTTGGCCACCCGGAGGAGCACCGCCCGCTCGGCCTGGCGCACCTCCAGCTCCAGTTCCACCACCTTCCCCTCCCGCCCGTAGCGGATGGCGTTGGAGATCAGGTTCTCCAGCACCCGCACCAGCAGGTCGGGATCGGCGTGGATCGTCGCCCGCTCTTCCGGCAGCCGGAGCCGGTAGACCATCCCGGCCTCCTGCAGGGCGGGGACGAACGCCTCCGCCACCTGCTCCAGCAGCTCCGCCGGGTTGATGGCCACCGGCCGGAGCACGAGGCCGCCGTGGCTGGTGCGGGTGAACTCGAAGAGCTGGTCGATCAGCCGCTTCAGCTGTCTGGACTTCTCGTAGGCCATGTCCACGTAGTAGCGCAGCTCCACCTCGTCCCGGTACCGGTCCTCGTCGATGAGCTGCAGGTAGCCCAGCACCGCGGTGAGCGGCGTGCGCAGGTCGTGGGAGACGGCGGTGATCAGCTCGTAGCGGGCCTGGTTCGCCTGCCGCTCCCGGGCGAGGGAGAGCTTCACCTGCTGCGCCATGGCCGTCAGGTTGTGCCCCAGAACGCCCAGCTCATCGTGGCGCCGGGGCGGCAGCGTCACATCGTAGTTGCCCCGGGCCACCTCGTTCATCGCCCGGCTCATCGCCTCGATGTACCGGATCAGGGGCTGGCTCAGCACGATGTACCAGACGAACAGCAGCACGACGGTGGCCGTGAACACCACCGGCCAGAAGCCCACCGTGTTCTGCAGGAAGTTCAGGAGCCAGCCCAGCGGCGGGAGCATGCTGCCCACCGTCGCCGCGATGAAGAGCAGCAGGACGGTCGTGCCGACGGCCAGGAAGCCGCTGGCCAGGAACGTCAGGATGATCTGCCAGCGGAGGCTCAGCGCAGCGTTAGTCTTCAATCTTGTAGCCGACCCCCCAGACGGTCCGGATGAGCGTGGGGTGGCTGGGGTCGTCCTCGACCTTCTCCCGCAGCCGGCGGATGTGGACCATCACGGTGTTGTTGGACTGGAAGTAGCGCTCCCTCCAGACCCGCTCGAAGATCTCCTCGGAGCTGAACACCCGCCCCGGGTGGGACGCCAGCAGCAGCAGGATGTCGTACTCCGTGGGCGTCAGGGCGACCGGACGGCCGTCCTTGGTCACCGACCGGCCGAGCGGGTCGATCCGGAGGCCGCCCACCGCGATGACCCCCGCCTCCCGGGCGGCGGCGGACGCCGGGTTCAGCGAGAGGTAGCGCCTGAGCTGCGCCTTCACCCGCGCGACCAGCTCCAGCGGGTTGAAGGGCTTGGTGAGGTAGTCGTCGGCGCCGACCTTCAGGCCAAGGATCTTGTCGACATCCTCCGACTTGGCGCTGAGCATCAGGATCGGCACGTTGCGGTCGCGCCGGATCGCCCGGCAGACCTCCAGGCCGTCCATGCCGGGCATCATGATGTCCAGGATGACCAGGTCGGGATGCTCCTCGGCCACGATACGCAGCGCTTCCGCGCCGCTTGCGGCCTTGCGCACCCGATAGCCCTCGGCCAGCAGGTGAATCTCCACCAGGTCGGCAATCGCCTGCTCGTCGTCCACCACCAGGATCAGCGGCTCTGCCATCCAACCGTCACCCCATCCTGCCTCCAGCCTACCGCCCAGTTCTTACGGCGAAACCGGCCCAAACCTTACGGTTTCCTTAAGGCCTTCTCCCTCCCCTGCTCCAGCAGCTTCCGGGCGGCCTCGATGGGCTGGTTCTCGATGTAGTAGGCCACGGCCGCCTGGCCGAGCCCGTAGGTGCCCCAGTAGGCCACGCCCGCGGAGACCAGCGAGCCGCCGCCGGGCACCAGCCACTTGGAGAGCCCCCGGGCCAGTTCCCGCAGGGCGAAGCCGGCGCCCACGTTCACGCCCAGGGCGCCGATGAACTCCAGCGCCGCCTCCCGGGAAAGCCGGCGCCCGGCCAGGTAGGCGATGCCAGTGACCATCAGCACCTGCATGCCGGTGAGGATCGGCATGTCCGCCAGGGGTATCGGCGTGGCGGCCACCGCTGCGGCCGCCGACGCCGTCGACTGGATGAGGGCGCCGGCGATCTTCGTCTGGGCTGCCCGGACCCCGGCCACCCGGCCCATGGTGAGCTGCGCCTCCCCGGGCAGCGTCTCCACCAGGTAGGCGACCAGCTCCTCGATCCCCCAGCGGCGGTCCACCGCGAGCACGCCGTCCCGGTAGCGCATGTAGGCGGAGGTGGCGAAGACCCGGACGGGCCGGTCCAGCGTCCGCGCCATCCGCTCCGCCAGCTTCTCCCGGGCCAGGGCGATGTTCGCCTGCTTCTCGGGGTCGTCGTAGGGCGGCTCGGCCACGTCCGCCGGGGCGAGCAGGTCCACCTGGGTGAGCACGCCGATCACCGGGGGCTCGAACCCGTGCCGCCGGGAGATGGCCCGCCGGAGGGCCGCCACCTGCTGCAGGTCCTCGTGGATCCAGACGTCGACGTCGGATGCCTTGACCAGGAAGAGGATCGCGTCGGGGCACCGGTCCTGGACCGCCTTCAGGTTCTCGGCCACGGCGTCCTCCTCCGTGGCCCCCGGGGGGCGCTCCCCCTCGCCCAGTCCGCGGGTGTCCAGCACCTCCAGGGAACCGTTGGGCCCCTCGTACTGGTACCAGGTCCCGGCCGGCGTGGTGGAGAGAACCGCGCCGGTCTCGGCCAGGGGCTCGCCGAAGATCGCGTTGACCAGGCTGGACTTGCCAGCGCCCCGCCGGCCCACCAGGGCGATCCGGGGGGACCGGGCATTGACGATGTACTGCTCGATCACGGCCAGCTCCGCCTCCAGGCTGGCCAGCACCGCCCGCGGCGCGTGGCTGCGGATGAACTGCAGCACCTCTTTCAGTCTTTCACGGTCGATCGGGTCCATCAGGGGCCTCCTTCACTGCGGGCATCAATATCGTCCCCGAAATTTCTTGGTTGAAAGCGACGTTCCCTGCCCGAAATGCAGAAAGCCCGGCCCGCGGCTGCACGCGGACCGGGCGCGGCGACGGGCTACTCGGCGTAACCCAGGATCTGGTCGATCTCCCGCAGATCCTCCTCCGACAGCTTGACGCCGGCGGCCTTGACGTTCTCCACCACCTGCTCGGGGCGGGTGGCGCCGATCAGGGCCGAGGTCACCTCGGGCCGGCGCAGCACCCACGCCAGGGCGAGCTGGGCCAGGGTCAGGCCGTTGCGCTCGGCGACGCGGCGCAGCTGCTGGATGCGCTGCAGCATCTCATCGTCGGAGAGGTAGCGCTGCACGAACTTGCCGTACTTGGGGTCGGCGCCGCGGCTGCCCTCGGGGATCGGCATGCCGGGCTTGTACTTGCCGGTGAGGACGCCCTGGGCCAGCGGCGAGTACACCACCTGCCCGATGCCCTCCCGGGCGCACACGGGCATGATCTCCTTCTCAATGCCCCGGTCGATCATGTTGTAGACCGGCTGGCTGACCACCGGCCGGCGCAGGTTCCGCCGGTCCACGATGGCCGCGGCGTGCTCGATCTGGGCCGCCGTCCACTGGGAGAAGCCCCAGTAGAGGATCTTCCCCTGCGCCACCAGGTCGTCAAAGGCGCGCAGGGTCTCCTCCAGGTCGGTCTCGGGATCGTAGCGGTGCGCGTAGTAGATGTCGATGTAGTCGAGCTTCATCGCCTTCAGGCTCATCTCGACCCGCTCGATGAGGTGCTTGCGGGAAAGCCCCTGGTCGTAGGTGGACGGGCCGACCTTCCAGAATACCTTGGAGGTGACGGTGTAGGTGTGCCGCGGGAATTCCCGGAGGGCCTCGCCCACCACCTCCTCGGCCTGGTGGGGCTGCGCGCCGTAGACCACGGCACAGTCGAAGTGGTTGATGCCGTGCTCGTATGCCGTGCGGATGCAGGCCTTGGCGGCCTCAGCCTCGACCCTCGAGCCATAGGTCAGCCAGCTGCCCAGAGAGATCTCGCTCAGTTTCAGGCCGCTCGTTCCCAGTCGGCGGTACTCCATCGCTTGCACCACACCTTTCCCGTAGGATTTCCGTAGGGGGCCATGGACAAGTATACCACAACGCCATCCCGACCGATCGCCGGGGCAGACAGACAATTGGAAGGCTTTGGCTTGACGTCCTTCTGCCTCAACCCCTATCGTTTAAGAAAGATGAACACTTTGCGGCAAATGGGGGACAACGAATTGTGAAGGATGGGTGATCCATGAGCAAGAGCAACCCCTGGCAGATCGGTCGGCGCATCGCCGCCCTGCGTGCCGCTCACGGCGATTCCCTGCGGCAGGCCGCTGCCCGGACCGGCGTCAGCCATACGACCATCGGCCGCCTGGAAGCCGGGCAGGCCAGCGCCAGCCTGAACTCGACCCTGCGCAAGATCGCCGAGGGGTACGGCGTCACGGTGGAGTACCTGCTCACCGGCCGTGACCCGCACCGGGATTTCGAGGGGGCCTTGCGCAGGCTTCCGCCGGAGGATCGGGCACGCCTGTACTTCGCGTCCCCGCTCACCCGCCTTCGCCTGGTTCTCCAGTTTCTCATCTCCGAGTATCCCGCGGAGTTTCCCCTGGAAACCCTGGCGGCGCAGCTCTCCCTGACCGTGGACGAGCTGCGCCGGTTGACGGGATCGGGCGAACTGACGCTGGCCCATGACCGGGTGGCCGTCATGGCCGAGCGGCTGGCGCAGCTGACCGCCATCCCCGTGCACTGGTTCATGGTCGGCTGCTGCGATGAGCTGGCGGCCGACATCCCGCCGGAGCGGATGGCCGCCTACGCCCGGATCATCGCCAAGGCCGCCGCCGCCGGCATCCGGCCCGAGGTGCTGGACATGGCCATCGACCTGCTGCTCCTGCAGCACGGCGAGCTGGCTGCGGACAACCCCCTGGCCGGCCGGCGCAGCGGCTGAAACCGGCAGGGGCGGACAGGCCTCCACCGCGGGCCGGCGGATCCGCCAAAGGGCAGCCATACAGGCGACGGAGGTGCGCCGCCCACGGGCGGCGCATCAGCGCGCCAGGACGGCCGCAAACCGGGTCCGGGCCTCGGCGAAGACCGGCCGGTCCACGTCCATCCCCTTCCGGGGTGCGCCGGCGGGCTCCCGCGCCTTCTGCTCCGCCATGGCTGCCAAGATCCGCTGCCCGCTCTCCGCCAGCAGGACCGCGGCCTCCCGGTCGCCCGCAGCCTCAGCCGCAGCCAGGCCGCGGAGGTGTGCGGCGACCGCCTCCGCGTACGCGGAGGTCTCCCACGGCCAGAGGCGGACGTACTGGGCCCATGCGGCCGCCGCCTCCTCCCAGCGGCCCTGGTTCTCCAGCTCCGCCGCGGCCAGCCTGGCGTACCAGGGCTCGTACGGCCCCCGTGCACGGGCCCGGGCCAGCGCGGCCAGCGCCTCGTCCCCCCGGCCCAGCTCTGAGAGCGCCGCGCCCCGGTACGCGTGCGCCAGGTCGTTCCAGGGCGTCAGGGCAGCCGCCGCGCCCGAGTGCTGCAGCGCGGCTTCGGGCGCCCCTGCCCGGAGGCTGCGGGCCGACAGCTCCGTCAGCGCATCGCCCGCCCCCAGCAGCGCCGCCCCGGCCAGGGCCGCGCCGGCCAGCGCGGCGGTCAGTGCCCGTGGCCAGACAGCGCCCGCCCCGCCCCTCGTTTCCTCACCGCCGGCCCGCCCGGGCGCCTCCCGGGCCAGGCCGAAGCCGAACCACAGCGGGAACGCGAAGAGGGCGTAACTCAGATCCCAGTCCACCAGCGCGTGCAGGAGGAGGGCCCCCAGCCCCCCGAGCGCCGCGGCGCGGGTCCCGTCCCAGCGGCGGGCGTGCAGCAGACCGGTCAGGAAGCGCGCCGCGAGCAGCACAAAGCCCGCCGCGCCCGCCCAGCCGAAGGCGAGCGCGAGGTCCAGCAGCGCCGAGTGGACCTCGGCGGAGTAGTAGCCGTAGCTGGCGGCCTGCAGGTGCAGCGCGGTCCAGGCGCGGTAGCCCGCGCCCAGGGGCAGGTCCAGGACCAGCCCGAGGCCGTCCCGGAGAAAGGCCATCCGCTCCGCCGAAGAGGTGTCGGTCAGCGGCACCGTCGAGGCCCGCCCCCAGAACCAGCTCCAGCCGGGGGCGGCAACCAGCGCCAGCGCGACCGCCACAGCCCAGCCGGCCCGCACCGCGCGCACATGTTGAAACTGTTCGGCTGCAAGAACCGTCAATAGGGCGAGTGCGACGATCGGCCAGAGCCGGGCCCCGTCGTGCGCCTCCACCGCCGGGGCGGCCCAGACCGCCGCCGCCAGCGCCGCGGCCAGCGTCCGGCCGGCACGGGGCAGGCCGGCGCGCACGAGGCCTGGCGCGGCCCAACAGAGGAACGCGGCCAGGAGCAGGCCCGCCGCCCAGACCCCGCGGGAGCCGGAGAGGAGCAGCCCCAGACCGCTGCCCAGGGCCAGCGCCGCGGCCCACGGCCGGCCGGCGGCCAGGTCGGGCAGCGCCCCCGCCAGGCCCAGCAATCCCAGCATGCCCACGGCGATGGGGTAGCCCAGGAACGACGCGAGCCGGCCCGAGTGGTGCGGCGGCGTGAAGGAGATGAACAGCAGGCCGCCGAAAGCCATCAGGGCCCCGGTCACGGCCCAGAACCGGGCCAGCGCGGCCTCGGCCACGCCGGGGCGATGTGCCTGAAAGGCCCTGCCGGCCACCAGCGCCAGAATCCAGCCGGCGACCAGCACGGGCCCGTGCGCGGCGGCGCCGGCCGCCGCCGGGCGCGCCAGGGCGCCGGCGGTCCCGGCCAGCATCAGCAGCAGGGCCGCCCACTCGGTGCGATCCAGCCGGACGGAGGGGGCCGCGAGGGCCAGCATCGCCGCCAGCGCGGCCGCCAGCATCTGCTGGCCGGGGGCGTAGAGCCCGTCCCAGAACGCGCCCGCCCCCAGCCCGATCAGCACGACCCAACCCAGGACGTCTCTTCTCATCATGCGTTGTTGATTCGCCGCGGCGCGCCCGAACGCCTACGGCCTCTGTGAAACGGAGGGAGCGGTTTGTACCAGCCGGCGCACTACCCCGAAAAGCCCGGACCCCGGAGCCTGCCCCGCTGGGCAGTCTGGGCGTTCGCGCCCTTGGCGCTGGCGCTGGGGATCATCGCCGGGGTCGCCGCCTCCGCCTACGGCCCCCCGGCCGCCCCTGCGGAGCCGGTGTCGGTCCAGGCGCCGCCGGAAGAGGAACCCCCGGCGCCCGCCGACGATCCCGCGGCCCCGGGCCAGATGCCGGGAACGGGCGGGTCTGAGCCCGCCGATGCCGACGCCGCTCCCCTGCCGCCGGTCGAAACGGCCGCTCTTCTGCCGCCGCCGGTGGACGACTCGACCTACGCCGCCCGGATCCCCGCGGCGGTCGGCCCCGCGCTGGCGGAGGTGCGGACGCTGATCGACGCCCGCACCGTCCTGGCCGGCGAGTTCGCCGCGTTCACCGCCGGCGGCCGCCAGTGGTTTCAGGTGGACTACCAGATCACCCGCGACATCAACTACGACACCATGCTGGTCGGCATCGTCAGGATCGCCGAGTACAACAACTGGGTCACCGCCGTGCGCGATTACCGCGATGAGCTCACCCGCTGGCTGACCGCAGCGGCCCGGCGGGTGCGCGACGCCGCCGTGAACGAGGGGTTCAACCTGAGCTGGGCCCTGTTCGAGGCGGTTCCCGACCGGCCCTTCGGGTTCCTCGCCAGCGAGGTGACCCCCCTGCCCCGCGGGGAGGGCTACCTGGTCACCCGCCCGCTGGCCGCGGTCACCGACTTCACGGGCCCCACCGTCGCCCTGGCAGCCGTCATCACCCCTGACGCCGGCCCGGTGACCACCCCCGGCCCCTCCACGGTGTACGGACCCGTGCTCCGGTTCGATTCGACAGACCTGTACCGGCCTCCCAGCGTGCCCTGAGCCGGCCGTGTCGAAGATTGTCTCCGCGGGCAGCCACGATCTCCCCTTTCCGGGCGTCTAAAGGGAGAAGGCCTTCATCGGCTGCCGGCCGGGGCGGGCGAAACGGGCTTCTCCCGCAGCCCTGCCGGGAATCCAGCGGCGAGGTGAACGTAGGGGTCATGACCTGGGATCAGAAGGATGCGCAGCCCCCCGCCGGGCAGCGGAGCCGCCGCTACCGGGTGCGCCGTGTGCGCCGGCGCATTGAGACCTGGTCGGAGCGTGAGCTGCGGGAGCTGGAGGAGATGGCCGACGACGCCGATCCGGGCACGCCCGAGCAGCGCGCGGCGCTGAACTCCGGCTGCATGTCGATGGTGTGGGTGGCCGGCCTCTTTTTTGCTCTGATGATCCTTTCCATCGTGGCAACCATGCTGATCCGCTGACGTGGCAGGGGCGGCACGGGGCGCCCGGGGCGCCTCAGGGCCGTCCGCAGGGAGGGGTTCGGTGCGAGGGGATCGGCGCTCCCAGTACATCCTTTTCTTCACGCTCTTCCAGGTGATGCTGGGTTTTGGCATCATGGTCCCGATTCTGCCCTTCTTCGCGCGGGACCTGGGCGCCAGCTCCGTGCACATGGGCCTGCTGGTCACCGTGTGGGCCGGGGCCCAGTTTCTGTTTGCCCCGCTGTGGGGCTCGCTCAGCGACCGGATCGGGCGGCGCCCGGTGCTGCTGGTGGGCCTGCTGGGCAACGCCCTGCACTTCGCCATGCTCGCGCTCGCACGGAACATCTGGCTGGCCCTGACGGCGCGCTTCCTGGGCGGGGTGCTCTCGGCCGCCACGATTCCCACCGCCCAGGCGTACGTCGCCGACACGACGCCGGGGGAGGAGCGGTCCGGCCGCATGGCCCTCATGGGCGCGGCGATGAACCTGGGGTTCATCGGCGGTCCGACGGCCGGCGGCCTCCTGGGCGCGGCCGGCCTGAGCTACCGGGAAGCGATCCTGGTCGCGGCGGCCGTGGCCGGCTTCAACTGGATCGTCGCGCTGCTCGCGCTGCCGGAGCCGCCCCACCGCGGCTCCAGCCGCCGGAACGAAAAGGGGTTCTCGGGCATCCAGGCCGTGCGCATGGCCCTGGGCGGCCCCCACTCCCTGCTCTTCCTGCTGGCGTTTGCCGGCACCTTCGGCGGCTCCACCATGTTCTCGATGCTCGGGTACTTCCTGATGGACCGGCTCGGGGTCGACTCCGAGTCGGTCACCTCGCTGGCCTTCACCATCCAGGGCATCGCCGGCATTCTCTTCCAGGGGCTGCTGGTGGGCTGGGCCAGCCGGCATTTCGGCGACGAGCGCCCCGTGCGCTGGGCCCTGCTGGCCGGCATGGCGGGCATGGCCGCCTTCATCGTGGCCCGCTCGCTGGGCGCTGTCTTCCTGGGGCTGATCCTGATCACGCTGGCGGTCTCCTTCATCCGCCCGCTGATCACCGCCCTGCTCTCCCGCCGCACCCGCATGGACCAGGGGATTACCATGGGCATCCAGAGCGCCTTCGACGCTCTGGGGCGCACCGTCGCCCCCACCTGGGCGGGCCTGGTCTACCTCTGGCACGACTGGGCGCCCTTCGCTTCGGCCCTGGCGGTCTACCTGCTCTTCTACCTCTGGACCCGCCGGGCCTGGGGGGCGGGGACCCCGCACCCCCGCGCGGAGACGGCCTGAGGCACCGGAACGTGAAGCGGGCGGCTCCTGCCCCTCGGGGCAGGAAGCCGCCCGCTTCGTCCGTGTGCCTACTTGCCGGCCGGCATGACCTCGTGGTCCACGTGCCGGGCGCCCTTGACGGCGCTGATCAGGTTGATGGCCACCCGCGCGCCGTCGCCGGCAGTGATGATGGTGTGCACGCTGGTGCCTGCGCAGGTCCCCGCGGCCCAGAGGCCGTCGATCCGGGTCCGGCCCTCCCGGTCCACGGCCACGACCTCCTTGATGCGCGGCTCGGGCCCCTCGACGATCTCCGCGCCCGCCTGCCGGGCCAGCTCGCAGTTGGCGCCCAGGCAGAGGATCACCTGACGGGCCTCGTAGATCTCCCCGCCCTCGGTCTCCAGGCGGAATCCGTCGGACTCGCGGCGGACGGCCGTGACCTTCGCCTTCACCAGCTTGGCCCCTGCGGCCTCGGCGTGCTGCTTGCCCAGGTCCACCAAGTCGGGGCCGGACACTCCCTTCGGGAAGCCCAGGTGGTTGGGGATCCAGGCACGGCGGGTCATGGACTGGTCGGCATCCAGCAGCAGCGTCTGCAGTCCCGCCCGGGCCGTGTACACTGCGGCGCTCGCGCCGGCGGGCCCTGCGCCCACAATCGCGACATCGAACACTTCTGCATCCTCCTTTACAATGTTATTTCGTATTTATGGACGACGTTCCCTCGCCGAAGGGAGCGGCCGGACCGCCCCGGCGCCGGTTTCACCTTCGGTTCGCCCGGCGCCCGTTCGGCCGGCATCACCGCGATCCGCGGGGAAGCCGTTTCTCCATCTGGTAGCGGGTGGTCTCGTAACCCAGCGATGCATAGAGCGACAGGGCCGCCTGATTGGTGGCGGTCACCATGAGCATCACGCTGTGGCAGCCACAGGACCTGAGGTGCGCCTCGCCGGCCTCCATCAGCTGACGGCCGACCCCCCGTCCGCGGGCCCGGGGATGCACGTAGAGGGCGCTCACCTCGCCCCGGCGGCGCCCGCTGTACTCCTGCTCGACGACGAGCCAGATAAAGCCGCACAGGCCGAGGCTGTCCTCGGCCACCAGCACCATCTGGGAGGGGTCGCGGACTGCCGCCCGCAGCTGGGTCCGCCGGCGGGCCATAAAGTCGACGTCCACGATGAACCCGGGGAAGTTCGATTCGTACAGCTCGGGCATGAAGGAGAGAATCGTCCCGGTGTCTCTCTCGTAGTCGAAGGGGCGAATGCGGACGGCTGCCCCTGGGCTACCCTTCGCGGCGTTTGGCTCCGACATGAATCGCCACCGTCCCCAGCATGAGCAGCTGGTAATCCGTCTCCACAAACCCGGCCTCGCGGAACATGTCCTCCAGCTGGTCCGGGAAGGGGTAGTTGTCCAGCGAGCGGGAGAGGTACGTGTACGGGCGCACCTTGGCCTGACGGCCCGCCTTCACCACGAACCAGTCGATGAGCGGCAGGAAGGTCTTCCAGTAGAGGAAGAAGCCGAAGCGGATGACCCGGCTGAAGGGCTTGGATGCCTCCAGGCAGATGAAGCGGCCGCCGGGCTTCAGGACCCGGTGGATCTCTGCCAGGGTCTTGGGAATCGAAGCGACGTTCCGCATGGCCCAGCCCATGGTCACTCCGTCGAAGGTGTTGTCGGGGAAGGGCAGGTCCATGGCGTTGCCCAGCTGCAGGGTGATGAGGTCCTTGTACGGCGATGCGGCCACCCGCCGCCGGCCCACCTCCAGCATCCCCTCGGAGATGTCCACCCCGATGACGCGGCCGGTGGGGGCCACCTGCGCGGCGTCCAGCAGCGTGAGGTCGCCGGTGCCGCAGGCCACGTCCAGGATGTGGTCGCCCGGACGGAAGCGGGTCTGGGCGACGAACTCCCGGTGCCACTTCTCCCACTGACCGGCCGACATCACCTGGTTCATCGCGTCGTAGTTCTCCGCGATCCTGTCGAAAAGCTCGCGGACATACTGCTCCTTCTCCTCCGGCGACGGAGGCTGGAAGCCTGGAGCCATCAAAACGCCTCCTCAGTGCATCTGCGTATGCTGCCGCGGTGCGCCGGCAATCCGCGGGCGATCCCGCCGCGGGACGCCTGCCCATGTCGCTGGGACTTACCCGCCGCGGGCCGCCAGCCCGTACCGCTGCGTCTCACCCGCTGCGGCCGACCAGACCTTACCCCCCAGACCTTACCGCTGCTTCTCCGCCCACGGACAGAGCAGCCGTTCTGCGATGTCCAGCACCACGTAGAACCCGAAGCCCATCAGGGCCATCGCCATGACACCGGCAAACAGATTGCCGTAGGCGTGGGCCGACCACTCGTCCATCACGAACGCCCCCAGTCCCTGCTGGGTGGCATAGGTCTCGGCGAAGAACAGGACGGCCACGGCGGTGCCCGTGCTCAGCCGGAGGGACGTGAAGATGGCGGGCAGGGCCGCGGGCAGGATGACGTGCCGGTAGATCTGCCATTCGCTGCCGCCCAGCGACTGCACCGAGCGGATCAGCCCGTTCGGGACGTTGGCGGCGGCATCCCGAACGGTCACGAGGATCTGGAAGACGATGACCAGCGTGATCAGGAAGATCTTTGATGTATCCCCGATCCCCAGCACCACCATGATGACCGGCAGGAAGACCACCTTGGGCACCGGGTAGGTCAGGTAGAGCAGGACCGAGCCGATGGGACCGCCCGACCGGCCGAGGTAGAGCCCCAGCGGCACGCCGATGGCCAGGGAGATCAGCGTAGAAGCGGCCACCCGGTAGACGGAGACGAGGAAGTGCTCCACCAGCTCCCCGCCGGGCCCCAGGCCCTTGACGAAGGCGGACAGGGCCACGCCCAGCCTGGGGAAGGCGGCAATATCCAGCCAGATGGCCAGCGCCTCCCACGCCAGGGCCAGGATCGCCAGGGCGATGAGGTAGTGATACCAGCGGTATTTAGGCACCGCCGTTCACCCCCTTCTCCAGGGCGTCGCGCACCCGGTTGACCATGCTGTGGAAGGCGGCGGCCCGCCGGTCGCCCACAGCGGGGTTCTGAAACAGGCTGACGACGCGCCCGGGTCTGGGCGAGAGCACCATGATCTGCTGGCCCAGGTAGACCGCCTCGGTGATGGAGTGGGTGACAAGCACCAGGCTGGTCTTGCGCTTGCGCCAGATGGCCAGCAGGAGGTCCTGCATCTCCTCCCGCGTGAGGGCGTCCAGGGCGGAGAAGGGCTCGTCCATCAGCAGGAGGTCCGGCCCCAGCGCGAGGGCGCGGGCAATGGCCACGCGCTGCTGCTGGCCGCCCGAGAGCTGGTGCGGCCAGCGCTTGGCCAGGTCAGCGATGCCCACCTCCCGCAGGGCCTGGTCGGCGGCATCCGGCGGCAGGCGACGGATGCGCAGGCCCAGCGCAGCGTTCTCCCGAACGGTTTTCCAGGGAAGCAGGCCATAATCCTGCAGGATCAGCGCGGTTCCCGGCCGGCGGGGCTGGACCGGTGCGCCATCGACCAGCAGCTCCCCGCTGGTGACAGGCATCAGCCCGGCGATCAGCCCGAGCAGGGTGGTCTTGCCGCAGCCGGAAGGGCCCACCACGGCCAGCGTTTCTCCCCGAGGCAGGTCAAAGGAGACGTCGCGCACGGCGACCGTCTCCCCATAAGCATAACTCACATTGCGTGCTTTGATCATCTCTGGCTCCTTCGCCCGGGCGTCGGCGAGCACCGCCATCAGCCCTTCGGGTACAGCGTCGTGTTGACGATCTCGTCGTAAGACACCTTCTTGGAGATGTAGCCCTTCTCCAGCAGCCAGTCCACGACCTCCTCGACCTCAGCCCGGCCCGGCGCCTGGGCGGGGGAGAAGGTGATCACCTGCCAGGAGTCCTTGATCTCGGGCGGCAGGTTGGCCTTCTCGGACAGCAGCTCCTTGTAGGCCTCTGGCTCGCGGGCGATATCGGCCACCGCCTGGTTGTACGCCACGAAGAAGCGCTTGATGGCGTCCTCCTTCTCCTTCACCGCCTCTTCCCGGAACACGATGACCGACTGCGAATAGTTCCGCTGGGCCTCGGCATCGGTCAGCACCACGGTGCCGCCATTGTGCACGGCCAGGGAGAGCAGCGGCTCGGGCAGGGTGGCGGCCTTGACGTTGCCGGTCATGAGGTTCTCGAACCGCAGGGGGATCTGCGGGATGGAGATCAGCTCCACCTCTTCGAGCGCAATCCCGTTCTCCAGCAGCAGCTTCTCGGTGACGTAATGGATGATGGTGTTGGTCGCGATGGCGATCTCGGCGCCCTTCAGCTGTTCGGGCTCGGTGATGCCCGAACCGGGGGCGGAGACGATGGCGAAGGGCCCCTCCTCGATGGTGGCGCCCAGGTTGATGGAGGTGATCTGGAGCGGGGTGCCGTTGACGAACAGGGTCACGGCGCCCATGATGTCCGTCAGCGTGCCGTCGATCTGCCCGCTGGCCAGTGCGGCGTCGCGCTCGGTCGCCGAGCTGAACCGAACCAGTTCCACCTCGACGCCCTGCTGGCGGTAGTAGTCCTTGCTCTCGGCCACCCAGAAGGGCAGGCCGTCGATCGTCGGAATCTGACCGATCTTCAGCCGCACCACCGGCTGCTGCCCGGTCTGCGCCGCCGGGTCTTTCTGATAGGCATCCTGCGGCCTCCCGCCGCAGCCGGCCAGAAGGCCGACGGTCAGCACAGCGGCCAGCACCCGCACAAGGTTCGTCTTCATCGGGTCGTCGTCCTCCATTCACTGCTGCAAAGGGTCTATTTAGGGATCCCTCAAAATGGCCATAGCCGAAATCCCAACCCAATGTAGCAATGGCCTATACCGGTGTCAACAAACGGGCCATACAGTGTCCAAAACCGGACACGCATCGCCGGGACCTGCGAGTCCGGTCTCCTGCGCCGGCGTCGCAGCAGGCCTGGCCGGCTGCGGCGTCCCCGCGGCGCCGGGCACAGCCACCGAGAATCGCCGCCGATACTGCCGTGTCAACGACGGTTCGAGGCGCTTCACCAGCAGCTCCCTTGCCTACCCCACAGCTGTGCCAGACCAGGGCTATCCTCCCGCACGTGACTGGCGCAGTTGCCGTTCAAGCCGCTCTGCCCACCTGCGGTACTTCGCCGCTTCAGCCTCGATGGCGCTGTAGAGGTGATGCAGGTCGTCGAGGTTCGTTCGGAGCGGCACGCCGTGCCGCCGCAACAAGGCGGAAATGGTGCGGAAACTGAGATCAGCCGCGGTGACCTCGATGAGCGCAATCCCGTGGGTCTCGCTGAACCTGCGCTTGACCTCGTCACGCATTCTCTGCTCCTGAAGCTGGCTGGCCGATGGGTAGCGCTCGGTAGTCCGATAATGCTGCGGTCCCTGGAACTCCAGGGCAACCCGCGATACCGGGAGGAGCAGGTCGTAGTGCAGCTGACCGCCGCGGGCCAGGGAAGATATGGTCATCCCCCCAAACCGGCCCACGAAAAAACCCCCGCCGTCCCGAGAGAGACGGCGGGGGCCGGCGTCCTTCACTGCAGTGGCGTGCGCATGAGCGTGGCGAAGTGATCCACCCCGTGCCGGATGATGCGCAGCGCACGGCTGAAGACGGGCTTGAATCCATCCGGCGGATCGAAGAGCAGCTCCACCGACGCCCAGACGTTGTCCTCCACCGGGTAGATCTTCACCACCTTGAGCTCGGCGTTGACCCGGCAGGCCACAGCCAGCGCGCGCTGGCGCTCCTCTTCGCTTTCGATCTTCCAGAAGTTAGGCAAGCTCATTCGGAAGTACGCCTCGTCATCCTCTGAAGCGAAGAGCAGATACGTCAGCCCCTCGGACTTGAAGACGATGTCGCCGTCGGAGTCGTAATGCGGCACATATCCCTCTTCCTTCAGGTACTCAAAATACATCTCTGCCTTGCTCACAAGATACCTCCTCGGGGCTCTGTGGGGCTCGTCTGCTTTCAGGTCAGCCCTTCGACTCCCGAGGAGGCATCTCCTGCCAGCGCCATCAATGACAGCAGCTGCCGTCGCCCTCCAGCCCTTCGTCCGTTAGCTTCAGGGTGCCGGCCAGGTAGTCCTGCAGTACCTGCCGGGCCTCGCCGGTGCAGCCGGCGATGAACTCCACACCCTCCTGCCGGAACAGCCCACGGGCATGCTGAGGGATGCCCCAGGCCAGGACCAGGTTCACGCCCTGATTGGCGAGGAAGATGGGCGGCGGGCCCCCGGGACCATGGCCGGGGTTGGCCACCTCCTGGGTCCGCACGACCTTGCCGTCTTCCACGTCCGCGATCAGATAGGTACGGCAGTGGCCCACGTGCGGCGCCACGTTGCCGTCAGCCAGCGGGATGGCGATGCGCATCGACTTGTCCTCCTTGCCCATGATGTGGCGGGTACGACCTCTCACGCTCCCATCCCGGATGGGATGGGGCCCCAGCCCATCTTACCCGATAGTGTGTCCGTCGTAAGGTGACAAAGGTCACCTTATTGCGGATCACCCGCCGGCTGTCACCCCGCGTGCGGCGGCGCCACCCGCACGCCTGCCGTGGCCAGCTCCTCCCGGATACGGCGCAGCACGAGCACCACGTGCGGGTGATCGCCGTGGACGCAGAGCGTGCCCGCGGGAACCGCCACCACCTGACCCGTAGACACCGTCACGGTCCCCTGGCAGGCGATTTGGCGCGCCTGCGCGGCGGCCTGGTCAGGGTCGGTGAGCACCGCGCCGGGATGCGACCGCGGCAGCAGGCCACCATCCGCCGCGTATCCCCGGTCCGCAAAGCCTTCCCGGACGACCCGCAGCCCGGCGGCCAGGCCCGCTGCCTCCAGGGCCGATCCCGGCGGGGCAAACAGGGCGAGCGACCGGTCGAAGTCCCTCACCGCCACCGCGACAGCCTCCGCCGTCACGGCATCCGCCACGGCCGTATTATACAGGGCCCCGTGCGGTTTCACGTGGCGCAGGCGGACCCCCTCCGCCCGGCAGAACGCCGCGAGCGCCCCGATCTGGTACAGCACGTCCGCGTACACCTCTTCGGGGCTGCACTTCACCGGTCGCCGGCCGAAGCCGGCCAGATCCCGGTAACCCGGGTGTGCCCCCACCGCAATACCGTGCTCCCTGGCCAGCCGCACGGTGCGGCGCATCACCTGCGGGTCGCCTCCGTGAAAGCCGCAGGCGATGTTCGCCGATGTGATCAGGGGCATCACCGCCTCATCCGACCCGATCCGATAGACGCCGAACGACTCCCCCATGTCGCAGTTCAGGTCGATCCACCGGTCCAGTTCGGGATTGCCACCCACGCCGCGCCCCCTCCTTGCCACTGCTTCATCCTCGACCGCCCCGGTGCGCCAGGGTCTGCACGAAAAACCAGCACGCCGGCATCTGCCCAAAGCACCGCCACTTCAGCGTCTGCCCAGAGGACCGCCACATCAGCACCTGCCCAGAGCACCACCGCTCCAGCGTCTGCCCAGAGGACCGCCACGCCAGCACCTGCCCCGAGAACCGCGGCGCCAAGGCCTCTACGGGAAGCTGGCACGCCAGCGCCCGGAGGACCGCAGCGGCGGCGTGCAGGGAGAACCGCAACACCCCGGGCGCCCGTGCAGCCTACTTCAACGCCTCCTCCCTCGAAAACGTACGATTCAGCGCCAGGGCGCCGAGCACCTCCTCATCCCCCGGTTCCAGGCTGCCGGTGACCATGCGCGCCAGCAGCTCGCCCACGCCGGGGCCGAGCATGAAACCCTGACCGCACATGCCCACGGCGTGGAGCAGCCCCCCGACTTCCGGCGCCCAGTCCACGATGGGCGACCCGTCGGGGGTCATCGGGTACATCCCCCGCCAGGTGCGGCGCACCCGGAGCGGCGCCAGCCGGGGCATGAGGTCGATCAGCCGCGGCGCCACCAGCGGCAGGAAGCTGCTGGTCTCCCCCCGGTCCTCGCCCCAGATGGGGGGCGACGGCGTGATGCAGAAGATCACCTGGCCGGTCTGGTGCTGGTAGAAGTAGACGTTGGCCGAGCCCGGACCGGGCCGGATGTCCACCACCATCGGCCGCAGGAACGGGGCCACCGGCTCGGTGATGGCGGCCTCGTGCAGGTCCGGCTTCACCGGCACGTCGGCCCCCGCCAGCCGGGCCACCTCCCGGGCCCAGGCGCCGGCGGCGTTGACCACCACCGGGGCCAGATACTCGCCGGCCTCAGTGCGGACCCCCGTCACCCGGCCTCCGGCCTGCAGGATCGCCAGCGGCCGCTCCCGGAACCGGAACTCCGCCCCCAGCCGCAGCGCCTCCCGCCAGAAGGCGTGGATGCTGAGCAGCGGCGAGGCCGAGCCGTCCTCCGGGGAGAAGGTGCCGCCGATCAAGCCGTCGGCCCGGAGGTCGGGGACGATCTCCAGCAGCTCGTCCCCGTCGTACCAGTCGATGTTCAGCCCGTACGACTTCTGGGTGGCGAGCAGCTCCTTCAGCAGCCGCTCCTCCCGGGGCGTGTAGGCCACGAACAGGTAGCCCCCCTGCTGCCAGCCGATGTCCTGGCCGTGCTCAGCCTCCCAGGTCGCGAAGATCTCCAGGCTGCGCTGGCAGAGGCGGATCTTGGCCGGGTCGGAGTGGGTCGCCCGGATGCCGCCGATAGCCGCCTTGTTGGATCCCTGCCCGGGGCTGGGCGCGGGGTCGATAACTAGCACCTGCAGCCCCTCCCGGGCCATGGCCCACGCCGCCGGCGTGCCGACGCTGCCCGCGCCCAGGATGATCACATCGTACGACTTACGCATCGCCATCCCCCTCCCGCACGCCGGCAAAGCGCGCCAGCTCGACCTCGACGAACAGCGGACGCAGCGTCGGGGGCACCACATCGTCGGGCCCCACGCCCTCCTCCCGGAAGAGCTGCATGATCAGCGAGTTGCAGGTCTTGCCGCCGCAGGCGCCCATGCCGGCGCCGGTGACGGCCTTGATCTGGTTCACGTCCCGGTAGCCCTCCCGGATCAGCATGCGCACCTCGCCCGCCGTGACCCGGTTGCACCGGCAGAGGATGGCGTCATCCGCCATGTACGGCACATAGGTCTCCAACGGAGCCCCGACGGCAGGCGGCTGAACCCGGATGCCCGCGATGCGCCGGGCGATCTGCTTCGGCGCCCGGATCCGCACCAGCCCCGTCCGGTCGTTGCCCTCCAGGAAGCACAGGTCCTCCACCGGGGCTTCGCCCAGCTCCTGCCCGCCGGTGTCCAGCACCGTGACCATGTCGCCGACCCGGATGCTGTCCTTCAGGAGCTCAAACGGAATGGTAACGGTGGGGAAGTAGGGATCCCGCCGGTAGTCCACCAGCGTGATCGCCAGGCCCGGACAGCTGGCCACGCAGCGCCCGCACCCGCCGCAGCGCCGGCCCCGCTCGTTCTGGGGGAGGAACCGGGGCGTGCGCCGGATGTCCTGCGGGTCAATCTGGATGAGCCCGAACCGGCACGCATGGGAGCACGGGTTGCACGGGATCTCCTGCGTGCAGTGGAAAACCGGGAAGACGCCCTCCTCGCGGTCGGGGACCTGCTCCGGCGCCACCGCGCCCGGACGGCTCTTCAGCACCTGCTGCGTGCGGCGCCAGTCCTCAGGCACCTCGTCCACCGGGTACCCCAGGGCGCGGGCCACCTCCCGTCCCGCGATGCGGCCGCCGTAGATCGCGGCCGAGGCCTCGGCGATCTCCTCCGCGTCGCCGGCGACGAACGCCCGCATGCCGAACGCCCGGGCCCGCCGGTACAGCTCATCCACCGGATCGAGGCCGACGGCGATCAGCACCGTGTCGCAGGCGAAAGTCCGCTCCGTCCCCGGCACCGGCCGGAAGTGACGGTCCACGGCGGCGATGGTCACCGACTCCACCTCGCCGCGCCCGGAGGCCCGCACGATGGTGTGCCCGGTGTAGATGGGCACGCTCAGGCGGGCCAGCTTGTCCCTGTGCACCTTGTACCCGCCGCAGGTGGGCGCGGCCTCCGCCAGCCCCACCACGGCGATGCCGGCCTGCAGGGCGTGGTAGCCGGCGATCAGGCCGACGTTCCCGCCGCCCACGATGAACAGCCGGCGGGCAGCACGCACCAGGTCCCGGTTCACCAGGGTCTGGAAGGCGCCGGCCCCGTAGACGCCGGGCAGCGTGTTTCCCGGAAAGACCAGGCTGCGCTCTCGGGCGCCGGTGGCCACCAGCAGCGCATCAGGCCGGATGAGGACGTACTCGTCGCCCCGCAGCACGCCCACCCGGCCGTCCCGGTACACGGCCAGGGCCGTGGTCTCCAGCCAGACCTCCACCGACGGGAGGGCGCGCACCTGTCCGGCCAGCAGCTCGGCGATGTCGATCCCCCTGCGGCCGGCCCAGACCGCCTCCACTGAGCCGAAGAACCGGTGGGTCTGCAGCACCAGCTTGCCGCCCAGCCGATCCTTGTCGTCCACCAGCAGCGTCCGGATGCCCAGCTCGCCCAGCTCGGCTGCGGCCGAAAGTCCAGCCGGCCCCCCGCCGATGATCAGCACCGGGACGCACACCTCGCGGATGGCCGCCATCCCCGGCACGTCCACATGCGCCGCACCGGGGATCCCAGGTGGGGACACCGCCGAATACGCTGCACCGTGGGTCCCAGATGGAGACCCCGCCGCATGCGCCGCACCGGGGGTCCCAGACGAAAACGCCGCCGAATGCGCCGGGGACGGGACCTCCCATGCTCCGGAGGGAGGCGCTTCCCCTGGCGCAGCCGGCGGCACAGACCAAGGCACGGGCGGGAGTACGGGCAGCCCGTCCAGCGGCTCCACCTGCATGCCGGGGCGAACCCGGGTCACGCAGGCCTTCACGGGCCGTCCGTCGGCCAGCACCATGCACTGGGCGCACTGGCCGTTGGCACAGAAGATGCCCTGGGGAGAGCCGTCTTTGTGGTGGTGGCCAAAAGTGCGGATGCCGTTGGCAAACAGCGCGGAAGCAATGGTCTCGCCGGACTGTGCGGTGAGCGCCCGGCCGCGCCACGCGAACAGGATCGGCGCGCGCGGCGGGACCGGCAGGATCGGATGCGCGTCGATGCGGTACGTCATCGTTCTGCACCGGCCTCCTTCCAGAATCCTCCTTCACACCGTCATCGTAGCATTCCCTTCGGCGCCTACAAAAGCAGGCATTTCGCACTATTTGCTGTGTCGCAAAGTACCCCCCCTGAACGCGCAACGCCCTGCGGCCGGAGCCGCAGGGCGGTTACGTTCTGAAGGGCCGATCGCAGATCGCCAGGGGCAGCCGTACGGGAAGGCAGGATTCGGCCGGGTTCAGACCGCTGACGCCAGGTGCACGGTCGGGCAGCAACGGCCGGGTTCAGACCGCTGACGCCAGGTGCACGGAGGGGCAAGCAACGGTCGCGTTCCAGCCACCCACGTCAGCGGCACGGGCTGGAACGCCACGGCCACACTCAGATCGGCAGCGTCAGCTGCACCGACCGGAGGCGGGGGTCTCTGAGCAGCTCATCCAGCTCGGCGATGGAGCGGGCGTCCTCCGGCAGGATGGTGAGCACCCGGTACTGCAGACCGGCCTCGGCGCAGACCGCGCCGGCCATCCCCTCCGGCACCAGCCGCCGGCACTGCTCGGCCACCCACTGGTCCGCGGGCAGGCCGCCGGCGTCGACGAAGGGGTACAGGTCGCCCAGCCACGAGGCGATGGCGCTGCGGGCCTCGGCCAGCTGCGCCTCCACCGCCGCCTGCTGCTCCGGCGAGCGCAGGTCCGCCGCCAGCTGCCGTTCCCGGGCCGCGAAGATCGCCGGCCACTCCTGCTCCAGGAAGTAGCGGGGCACCAGGTACTGGCCGTTCCACTCCAGCCCCCGCTCGTCCAGGATGGCGTCCAGCTCGTCTTTCGCCCGGATCACCGGGTCGAGCCGGCAGAGCGTCACGTCCATCGGGCGCAGGCGGGCGCTTCCCAGAGCGAGCACCCCGAAGTCCCGGGGGTCCAGCCGCCGGCTCCGCCGGGTGCCGTGGGCGCTCACGCGCACGAACGCCCCCAGCCGGGCGATCTCCGCGCCAATGCGCAGGGCGTTCCGCCTGAGCCCCACACGCTCCTCCAGCGCCTCCCACTCCTGTGGCGACAGCCGGCGCGCCGACTCCCACCAGTGCTCCAGGTCGGCAAGCAGCGGGGCCATGTCAGGCAGCTTCACGCCGTAGTGGCGCGGGCCCTCCAGCCCTTCCGGGGTCAGCGGGCCGCTGCCGACCAGAGCCCCGCCGACGTCGGCCGCGTAGATGCAGGCGCCGAGATCCGCCTGCCACCGCACCTCGCAGCCCTCCAGGCGGCGCAGGCGCTGCAGCGCCGTCAGCTCGACCCGCCCGTCGCCGATGGCCTGGTGCGACAGGTCGGTCAGGACCCGAATCTCCGCCCCGGACCGTTCGAGCTCCGGGAGCAGCCCCTGCAGGGCCGAAATGTGCAGGCTGGGGGAGACGAGCCAGAGTTGCCGCCACGGGCCGCGCACCAGCGCCTGCAGCGCCGGACGCAGGTAGGGGACCGGTTGCCCTGCCATCATCTCCACCCCTTCTGGCCTCATGCTCCGGCCACGCCAGAAGCAGCGCCGGGTTCGGTGCCGCCGCCGGCGCCCCCGAGCAGGGCGCGCATGTTTTTCTCCGCCAGGGCGCAGTAGCCGGGATCGAGGTCGACGCCGATCCAGCGCCGACCCAGGAGGGCCGCCGCCTGGCAGGTGGTGCCGCTGCCGTTGAAGGGATCGAGCACCACATCACCTTTATAAGTGTAGAGCTTAATGAGGCGACTTGGCAACTCCAGCGGGAAGGGCGCGGGGTGGCCCACCTTCTTCGCGGAGACCGTGGGGAACTCCCAGATGGATTTTGTATAGGTCACGAACTCCTCGGGCGTGAGGTCGGTCTCGCCCCGGTGGCGCATGCGCCAGTCTTCCTTGGAGAAGACCAGGATGTACTCGTGCAGGTCCCGCAGGGTGGGGTTGGAGGGGCTGCACCATGAGCCCCAGGCGGTGGAGACGCCCACCGAAGCGCCCTTGTTCCAGATGATCTCGCCCCGCATCTGGAATCCCAGCCGGTTCATCTGCAGGGTGATGTAGGCGTGCAGGGGCAGGTAGGGCTTGCGGTCGACCCCGGCCACGTTGATGGCGATGCGGCCCCCGGGCGCCAGAACCCGGTAGCACTCCCGCCATACCTGCTCCAGCATGGCCAGGTACTCCTCCATCGACAGGCAGTCGTCGTGGGTGGCGTAGTTCTTCCCGACGTTGTAGGGCGGTGAGGTTACCACCAGGTCCACCACCCCGTCGGGGATGAAGCTCATGTCTCGGGCGTCAGCGTTATAGATGCGATTGGCGAACATGCACCGGCCTCCCGTCATCCTCCGACCGCCGGGTCGGGGTCGATGGCAGTGGGTAACATCTGCAATGGTTCTGACTGGTACTATTTCGCGCCGGGGCGCGAAATTCCTCCTAATCATTGGCGCGTCTTCTTAGGATATGCCAGCGCCCACCCGGCGGATTCCGGCGGAACAGCAGCAGACCGGGGGATCGCTCCCCCGGTCGGGTTCCGGCTGCAGACGTTACGGCAGGATCTCGCCGATGTCGCCGTCCTTCAGGCCGGCGGCGTTGGCCTCGTCGGTATCGATGTGCATCTCCAGGGCCATGTCCTCCCGCACCCGGACGACGACGTCGTCAAACGTGAGCGGGCGGGTGCCCCGGGTCTTCACCCGGACCACCTGGCCGTCGGTCACACCGTACCTCTCCGCGTCCGCCGGCGTCATGTGGATGTGCCGCTGGGCCACGATCACGCCTTCCTTCAGCTCGACGCGGCCCTTCGGCCCCTCGAGGATGACCCCCGGCGTGCCGGCCGTGTTCCCGCTGAGCCGCACCATCGCGGGCACCCCGAGGGTGCGCGCGTCGGTGGCGGAGATCTCCACCTGCGACTTGCCCCGCGCCGGGCCCAGCACCCGTACCCGCGGGAACGACCCCTTCGGCCCGATAACGGCAACGGTCTCCTCCGCCGCAAACTGCCCGGGCTGCATCAGTTCCTTCTTCACCGTCAACTGGTAGCCCGGCCCGAAGAGGGCCTCGACGTGCTCGGGGCTGAGGTGAACGTGCCGGGCGCTGACGTTGATGACCGTTGTGCGTGCTTCAGCCATGTATGAATCCCTACCTCCTACGTTACCTCGATCCATGGACAGGGTCGGATGCCAATGGTTTCGCCACTCGCCCCCGCTCTCCTGCAGCAATATGTTTCCCCAGGCACAAGCGTTTCCACCCGGCGGTCGCTCCCGCACGCGCAGAGCCCCGAGCGGCGGCGGCTCCCGCGCGTCACCTGCCCCCGCCGCGGCTCTCGCACGCCCTGTGTCCGCGCGACGGCTGTGCCGCCGGTCCGCCCGGCCGGGCGGCAGCCGTCAGAAGGGGCGGCGCCCCGCCGCTCCCGGCGAAGGTGCCGCCCCACCGTGTCTGCCGTGCGAATGCGCGGCCGTCACTCGGCCGGCGTCTCCTCCGGCGTCAGGGCGCCCACATAGCGGGCCACCGGCGTGCCCTGGGCGTTGGTGCCCAGCACCCGCCAGGCCGGCTGCAGGTAGACCGTCCCCTCGCCCACGCTGCGCACCCAGACGAGCTCGGCCTCCCGGAAGCTGCCCCCCCGAGTCCCGGCCAGGTCCAGGGCCTCCTGCTCGGTGACGAAGTCCGTGTAAGTGGCGTGGATGGTGACGCCCGACGCCACGTACGCCCGGGCGCGCACCACCGTGCCGGCCTGGTTCACGGCGATCTCCGTGCGGGCGTTGACCACCGGCCGCCCCTCCACCTGCTCGGTGTAGACGACCACAAAGCCGTCTTCCCGGGGCGAGATATCGGGCTGGCTGTGCACCGGCAGCATGGCCTGGTCCAGGAACCGCCGGGCGGCCTGGCCGGCGGCCTGCGCATCCACCGGCGCCTCGACCTCAGGCGGCTCAGACAGGTCGGCGTACTGCACCGTCCCGTCGGTCGTCATGGTCAGCGACCGGTCCTCGTCGGTCACCACCCAGCCCCGGTCCGTGCGCCGGCTCTCGCCGCGGAAACCCAGCCGGGTCGCCATCGCCCGGAAGTCGGCCTCGCCGGGACGGGCCGTCAGCCGCATCAGCTGCACGCTGCCGATCACATGCGCGCCCGCAGCCCCCAGCAGCCGGTCTGCGCCGATGCGCTCGTCGGCCAGCCGGACTTCCGGCAGGTCGGCCGGGAGCGACACGAGGTAAGGCGTGTCCTGGCCGCCCTGGGCCGCAGGCGGCGCCGGTTCGGCCGGCGGTCCGGGTTCGGCCGACGGTCCGGGCACGGCCGACGGCCCCGGATCGGCCGACGGCGCCGGTGCCCGCCCGGCGAGCTCTCCGGGCCCCTGCAGCGCGGGCGGCTGGGAAAGCTGCAGGCCGATCACCAGCGCCACGGCCGCGGCCACGGCTGCGAACCCGGGGCCCACCACGGCGGGCCGCCGATACCAGGGGCGCAGGCGCCGGCGCACCGCCTGCAGCAGCTCCTGCCGCAGCGCCGCCTTGAACTCGGGCCGGTAGGGCACCGGCCGTTCCAGTTCACGCGCGGCCCGGCGGGCCACCGCCTCCAGCGCCTTCTGCTCGCTGGGATCAGCAGCCTGTTCTGCAATCAGTTCCGTGATGTCGGCGTAGCGGTTCACGGCTGCACCCCGCTTTCGCTCAGCTTCCTCCGCAGCGTGCCCAGAGCCCGGAACAGGAGCGCCTTCACGGCCCCCTCGGTCTTGCCCATGGCCACTGCGATGTCCTTCAGCTTCATATCCCCGGCGAACCGCATGAGGATAACGTCCTGCTGGTCCGGGGAGAGCGCCTGCATCGCCCGGCTCACCGCCTGCCGGTCATCGAGGGCCAGCGCCGCCTCCTCGGGCCCGGGTCCCGATCCGGATGCCGACAGCCCTTCGTCCAGCTGCACCGTGGGCCGGTGGACCCGGTAGTAGTCGATGACCACGTTGGAGGCGATGCGGTAGAGCCAGGCGGCAAACGGCTGCCCGGTGTAGCGGTAGCTCTGGATGTGAGCGAGCGCCTTCAGGAAGGTATCGGCGGTCAGGTCCTCCGCCACCTGACGGTCTCCCGTCTTCCGATGGATATACGCATAAATACGATCGAAGTGCATATCGTACAGCTCTCCGAAGGCTTCGGGATCGCGCTGGGCCCGCTGGACCAGGCGCTGTTCATCGCTGTACGCCTCCAATACCTCTGGGCGATGCGTAGGCGGTCCCTCCCGTCGGTACCGCACCTCCCGGTACTCGCTCCACAGCGATTAACGGAGCGGGCGCGCAAAAGGTTACGCGGTCCTGTCAGTTTTGACGCACGGCCCGAAGCGTCACGCCTGGCCGTGGAATCCGCTGCAGTCGAACTCGACGCCGGGCCCGAACAGCCGCCGGAAACGGTCGATGACCGCCTCCGACGGGCGGCGGGTGATTACCACGATCTTGGGCGGCGCCGGGTGCGCCCGGGTGAGCAGGCCCCGCCGGAGCAGGTGGTGCACCGCGACGTCCGCAGGCGGCATCGAATAGCCGATGATGACGAGGCGCCGCGCCCGCCGCACCGCCTCCAGAGCGTGCTCGAACACCCGGGTGAGCCGGCCGGGCGAGTAACGCTTCAGCCACGTCGGCGAGATCACCACCCCGGCCAGGCGGCGGCTCCCGCACCGGGCGCAGGCGAGGCCGGACGAGCGGGGCAGCAGGTGGGCCACCTGCTCCCGCAGGGCGGCGACGTGATCGCACGCCGGGCAGTGCACCCAGTTCAGCGATCCGTGCAGCTTCAACAGCAGCGGACCGGACGGCTCCCCCGGCTCCAGGCCGTAATCGGGCCGCAGCCCGGCCGCCCGGAGCGCGTCGTCCAGCAGCGTGTCGTAGTTGAGGGAGAGCAGGGCATAGCTGCCCGGGTCCCGGGCGGACAGGGACCGGGCGAACCGGGCGTGGGGACCGGCGTCGGGCCGCTGGCGGTCCCGCACCGCGTCCAGCACGGAGCAGACCAGGTGCTCCAGTGCCTGGCGGACGCGGTAGAGCCGGGGCGGATCGTACTCCGGCCCCAGCCCCTGGTCCGCGTGCAGCGACCAGTCCACCAGGCTGATCACCTCGTCCAGGGACGGCAGGTGCCGGAACGCCTCAGGACCGCTCACCGGACGCTGAAACACGGCCCCGAGGAAATCCCAGACCTCCTGCACCAGGGGATCGAAGCGGGGACCCAGATCCCGCCAGGCCATGGGGAAGAGATCGCGGGTGGCCGGCGCGCCCTCGGCCGCGGAGGCGCCGGCGCCGAACAGATACACATCCATGGGGCATAGTCTGCCCGTCCGCGGGGCAATCCTGCCCAATGGAGGTGCTTTCCTTGCCGCGTCTGCCAGAACGCGTCCTCGCCGTGCTTCCGTACACCGGGGCGATCCGCCTGCCCCTGACGATCCGGGCGGTGCCGGACTGGCTCTACACGGTGCCTGCAGGGCTCCTCCTGGCCTGCCTGCTCTGGATCGGCGCCCGGGGCCGCTCGCCGTTTGTGGCGCACCACGCGCGCGCCGGCCTCGTCTGGGCCCTCCAGGCCAACGGGCTCCTGCTGGCGCTCTCGCTGCTGGCGGAGGTCTGGTACCGGGCCTGGTACCACACCGGCGTCCCCCTGCTGAACCAGGCCTGGCACCTGAACGCCGAGCTGTTCCGCTGGGCCGCCCTCCTCTGCACCCTGCTGACCGTGCTGGCGATGGGCCGGGCGGCCAAAGGGCAGACCGGCGATCCGCTCGGCCTGCCCCACCCGTCACTCGTCCGCGGGCGCGATGTGCATCTGGAAGGCTCTGAGGAAAGCCGGTGCTGAGATCCCCTCCAGATAGATCAGGTCTTTCTCCTCCTCGATCTTCCTGACCTTTACGACCTCACCGGCGCGGATCAGGTACTTCAGCGTGCCCGTATCCGGGTCGTGGATCTCGAAGTTGCGCACCAGCCTGTACCGGCGCCCGACCTCGGCAGTGTGCATCGGACTGTGGTCCCTCCTCGTCAACTGCATCACCGGCATCATCTCAGGTTGTCAATTCTACTGCAGCGGTCAAATCTCCTGGCAGGCCCGGCACACCCGCCGGCTTGCCGGGAAGTGACGCGGGGCAGCAGCCGCCGTGCTGCTGCCCCGCAGGTTCCTGACGGGGAATCTCCCGCCTACTTCAGCGCCTCGCGCACCAGGTCGACGATCTCCCAGGGGAGGGCGGCCACCTTGACGCCTGCGGCGGTGAGGGCCTCCACCTTGGACCCGTAGGTGCCCCGGTTGCCCTCGATGATCGCGCCGGCGTGGCCCATGCGCTTCCCGGGCGGCGCGGACTTGCCGGCCAGGTACGCCACCACCGGCTTGCGCACATGCTCCTTGATGTACTCCGCGGCCAGCTCCTCCTGAATGCCGCCGATCTCGCCGACCATGACGATCGCCTCGGTCTCGGGGTCGGCGTTGAAGAGCTCCAGCGCATCGACGAAGTTGGTGCCGATGACCCGGTCGCCGCCCATGCCGATGACCGTGGTCTGGCCGTAACCCGCGTTGGACAGGTTGTAGGCGATCTCATAGGACAGGGTGCCCGAACGGGCCACGATGCCGACCGGGCCGGGCTTGTAGATGTGGTTGGGCATGATGCCCATCTTGACCTTCTCGCCGGGCGAGATGATGCCGAAGGTGTTGGGCCCGATGACCCGCACGCCGTGCTGCCTGGCGTAGGCCATGATCTCCATGGTCTCCTGGGTCGGCACGTGCTCGGGGATGAGCACCAGCACCTTGATCCCCGCGTGGATGGCCTCGAAGGCGGCGTCCTTCACGCCGGGCGCGGGGACGAACATCACGGAGGCGTTGGCCCCGGTCTTCTCCACGGCCTCGTGGACGGTGGCGAAGACGGGCACGCCGTGGACCTGCTGTCCCGCCTTCTTGAAGTTGACGCCGCCGACGATGTTGGTGCCGAAGGCCAGCATCTGGCCGGTGTGGAACTGCCCCTGGGAACCTGTGATGCCCTGAACAATGACGCGCGTGTTCCGGTCGATGATGACTGCCATGCTTCTCTACGCCCCCTTGCCGTACGCGGCCTCGACCGCGGCCTTCGCCGCCTCGCCCATGTCGGTGTACGCCTGGATGCCCGCCTCGGCCAGAATCTCCCGGCCGCGCACGTCGTTGGTGCCCACCATGCGGACGACCAGCGGCACGTCGATCCCCTTGGCCTTCTTCACCTGGACGATGGCCTCCGCCACCAGGTCGCAGCGGGTGATGCCGCCGAAGATGTTGACGAAGATGGCCTTGGGCTTGGTGCCCAGGAGCGCGTCAAAGGCCTGGGCCGTGGGCTCCACGCCGGAGCCGCCGCCGGCGTCGAGGAAGTTGGCCGGACGGCCGCCGTAGTAGGCCAGGGTATCGAGGGTGCCCATCGCCATGCCGGCCCCGTTGGCCATGACGGCGATGTCGCCGTCCAGCTGGACGAAGGCAAGGCCGATGGCGCGCACCTTCTTCTCCAGCTCGGTGCCCTCCTCCACCCGCGGGAACTCGGGATGGCGGAAGAGGGCGTCATCCTCCACGTTGAAGCGGCCGTCGGCGGCGATGAGCCGCGTGCCGTTATCGGTCAGCGCGAGCGGGTTGATCTCCACCAGCTCGGCGTCGTACTTGCGGAAGGCCTGGTACAGCCCGATCAGGATCTTGGTGAACTGATCGGCCAGGTCGCCGGTGAGGCCGATCTTGCGGGCGATCTCGCGGGCCTGGAACGGCATCAGCCCCGTGGCGATGTCGACGTGCTCGAAGACGATCTTGTCGTGCGGGACCGACTCGATCTCCACGCCACCGTACGCGGAAGCCATGATCAGCGGCTTCTTGGCCATGCCGTCGAGGGTGATCGAGACGTAGTACTCCTTCTCGATCTTGATCTGGGGGTCGACCAGGACCTTGTCCACGATGTACCCCTTCAGGTTCATGCCCAGGATCTCCCGGGCCCGCTCCCGCGCCTCCTCGGGCGTGTTGGCCAGCTTGATGCCGCCGGCCTTGCCGCGGCCGCCCACCAGCACCTGCGCCTTGATGGCGCACGGGCCGATCTTGCGCGCGGCTTCCTCCGCCTCTTCAGGCGTGGTGCAGACAATGCCGTTTCCCGTGGGGACGCCGTGCTCCGCGAACATCCGCTTGGCCAGATACTCGTACAGCTTCATCCGCCCACCTCCACGTGATTGGGATCGATGGCGTTCCGGGACCAGTACGCTCCCGCGAATTCTACCACAGATACCCTGGGTTTGGAAATCGCATGGACCGTCAAATATATGGGTAAAATGAATGCTTACGCCCGAAGGAGCCGGGCCCGCCCCGGGCTGCTCGCATCCTGTCCCTCCGGTAGCATGCCCGCCCGTCCCGTCCTTCGCACGAGAAGAGGCCCCGGCCGCTCAACCGAGCCGCCGGGGCCTGACAGCACCTGCGCTTATTCAGAGGCCACGGGGGGCTTCGGCTTCACCATGGCGTCGGGCTTCACCCACTGGGACTGCCCGGCGAAATACTGGTCGCCGCCGTAGGCGTCGTTGATGCAGATGGTGGGGAACTCCCGCACCCGCAGGCGGCGGATGGCTTCCGCACCCAGGTCCTCGTACGCGATGACCTCCGCCTCCTCGATCTTGCGGGCGAGCAGCGCCCCGGCGCCGCCGGTGGCCACCAGGTAGGCGCCGCCGTACTGCTGTAGCGCGGCCTTCACCTCATCGCCGCGGTAGCCCTTGCCGATGACGAGCCGCACGCCCTGGCGGAGCATCTCGGGCGTGTACTTGTCCATGCGGTAGGACGTGGTGGGGCCGGCCGAGCCGATGACCTGGCCGGGCTTGGGCGGCGTCGGCCCCACGTAGTAGATCACCGCCCCCTCGGGGTTGAAGGGCAGCGGCCGCCCGGCGGCCAGGTCCTCCACCATGCGCTTGTGCGCGGCGTCACGGGCCGTGTAGATCTCGCCGGTGATGATCACCTCGTCGCCGGCGCGGATCTGCCGCACCTGCTCGGGGGTGATGGGCGTGGTCACGTGGATCCTGGCCATCAGAGCGTCACCTCCTTGTGCCGGTGGCTGTGGCACTCGATGTTGACCGCCACGGGCAGCGCCGTGATGTGGCAGCCCATGACCTCGATGTGCACGGCCAGCGCCGTCACGGTGCCGCCGAGCCCCATCGGGCCGACGCCCAGCTTGTTGATCTCCTCCAGGAGCTCCTGCTCCCGGGCGGCCCAGTCGGGGTCGGGATGGTGCGAGCCGACCTCGCGCAGAAGCGCCTTCTTCGCCAGCAGGGCGCACTTGTCGAAGTTGCCGCCGACGCCCACGCCGACGATGAGCGGCGGGCAGGCGTTGGGACCCGCCGCGGCCACGGTCTCCACGATGAACCGCTTGGCCCCTTCCCAGCCGGCTGACGGCGGCAGCATGCGAAGCTGGCTCATGTTCTCAGAGCCGCCGCCCTTGGTGTCGACCTTGATCTTCAGCTTGTCGCCGGGCACGATGTCGACATAGATCATCGCCGGCGTGTTGTTGCGGGTGTTGACCCGCTTGATAGGGTCGTTCAGCATCGACATGCGCAGCCGGCCCTCGGTGTAGCCCCGGGCGACGCCCCGGTTGACGGCCTCGTACAGGTCGCCGCCCACCAGGTGCACGTCCTGCCCGATCTCCAGGAAGACCAGTGCGACGCCGGTGTCCTGGCACATCGGTACCTGCTCGGTTTCGGCGATGGTGTAGTTCTCCACGATCTGCAAGAGCACGGTCTGGCCCACCGGGGCCTCCTCCAGCGACTGCGCCTGCGACAGCGCCCGGACCACGTCATCCGACAGCTTGAAGTTCGCCTCTTGCACCAGGCGGGCGACGGCGTCGGCCACCTGGTCTACGTGAATCTCCCGCACGTCTTCCTCCTCCTCGAGCGCCCGGGTCTACCCCATTGTATACAGGGGTGAATTTCAATCCTACCACCACTCTAGCAAATCCAACGGCTTAAGTCAGCCCCAAAGTATTTCGGTTATAGGTATTTCGTGACACGAAAGCGCTCGTCCATAGGTCAAAAGGTCTCGTAATCGTGGTTGAGCAGGGGCTTCAGCTGCTGCGGAGGCTCCACCTCCATGGTCCCGTTCTGCAGCTCACGCCCGTTCTGGTCGCGGATCACGTACTGGATGGTGGCCCGCTGCGACTCCGGGTGAAGCGCCACGACCTCCAGCTCCGCGGTCACCTCGTCGCCGATGCGGGGCGGGTGCAGGAGCCGGTAGCTGTGCGCGTGGGTGATGGACCCGAGCCCCGGCAAGACGGCGGCCACGGCCCCCATCGCAAACCCCGCCAGCATGTTGGCGGGCACGATCGGGTGGCCGTAGGTGGTTCGCCCGGCGTAGGTCGCGTCGCCGTAGAGCGGGTTGAGATCTCCCGACAGGCTCATGTACTGCAGCACATCCTGCTTGCTCACCTTACGGCTGTACGTCGCCTTCTGACCCACGTAAAGCTGGTCAAAGCTCATCCCCAGGTCGTCCCAGAACAGGCTCATGCGATCACCCCTTTGCCAACTTCACGACTAATAATAACACGCTGAATTGATCAATGCAGCCGTGCGTCGGCCAGCGCGCATACGGTACGGCCGCCGGGACCCCGTCGTTGCCGGCCGGACAACTCCTCTGAAACGTCATCCGAGCCCGAGCCCGTCGAATATTGCGAAGGGGGTGGCACAGGTGAACCGTTCCCTGTCAGGCCGGCTGGCCCTGGCCGCTGCGCTGCTCTGGGGGATCGCCGCCGCGGCGCCCGGCAGCGCCCTGGCGACGGCTTCTGCGGAGGCGGCCCGGGCGGCCGTTCCGGGTCAGGCCCTCGCGGCGGCCGCGACGCCCGTCCCCGAACTCGACCCGGACGAGGCCACCCAGGCGGCCCGTCGGATCCTGGCCGACCGGGTGAGCGTCTACCTCTTCGACATGCTCGAAGGGATGGGGTTTGCCAGTGTGGAGGAGGCGCGGAAAGCGACGGTGGCGGATCCGCTTCCGGTCTCCGCCCTGGACAGCGAAGCGGTGGCCCGCGGCGCCGACACGCTGGCGGAGGCCCTGCGCAGCCTCGATCTGGTGACGTTCGTCGTCTCCGGCGGCGGACGGCCGATCACACAGCTCACGCTGAAGCGGGACGACGCAGGGTACCGTTTCGTTGAGCTCGGCGGACCCGGCGCGGACCTTCACGAGGGGCTGTCCCTGCTGCCCGCCCGTTCCGGCGCCCGGCTGGTGGGCTACGGGCCGCTGGACTTCTTCTACCTGCGCCACGGGGAAACGGAGTACCTGGTGTACCTGAGCTGGATGGAGATCCCCGGCATCGAATCCGGGCGGCTCTACACCTACGAGCAGGTCCGGGCCGACCTGCAGAGGTTTGTGGCCCGATGCCGGCGCAACACCCGCCCGGACCAGACGGGCTTCTGCCCGCCTGACCCGGAGCCGGTTCATCCCGCTGCACTGGCCGTGGCGGCGGCCGGCGCGCTGGGGCTCGCCGGCGCCTGCGTCCATACTTTCCGCCGCATCGCCCGGATGTGAGCGGGGCCATGCCTGCACGGCATGGCCCCGTTCGCTTTAAGTTTCTAGAGCTTCATCCCGATGGCCCGTGCCGTCGTCTGCACGGCGCGGCTGAACAGGGCCACCCGCTCGTCATCGAACCGGTTCACCGGACCCGAGATGGCCAGCGCGGCGACGCACCGTCCGGCGCGGTCGATGACCGGCGCGGCCACGGAAGCCACGCCCTCTTCCCGTTCCTCCAGGCTCAGGGCCCAGCCCTGCGCCCGGGCTTCGGCCAGCCGGGCCTCCAGCTCGGCCCGGTCGAACCCCGGGGGCAGCTGTTCATCGAGGATGCGCGACCGTACCTCCGGCGGGCACCAGGCCAGCAGGATCTTGCCGGACGCGCCCAGGTAGAGCGGCAGCCGCTCACCCAGCCCGACCACGCGGCGCACCGTCAGCGGGCCCTCCGCACGCTGCACGCGCACCCGCTCCGATCCGTCGCGGACGTAGAGGCTCACGGTCTCCTGCGCCAGGTCCCGCAGCTGCAGCATCTCGCCCAGGGCGATGGTCGGCAGGTCGCCGGAGGAGAGGTACACCTGGGCCAGTTCCAGCGCCTTCAGCCCCAGGTGGTACCGGCCGGTCGCCTCGTCGCGGCGCACGAAGCCCCGCGACTCCAGCGCCGCCAGGATCCGGTGCACGGTGGACTTGTACAGGCCCAGTTTCTCCGCAATCTGGGTCACGCCCAGGCCGCCCCGCTCGCCGGCGAAGCAGAGCAGGACGTCCAGGGCGCGCTCCACGGACCGGATGGTTTGTCCCTCTTCCCTCAGCCATCTCCCTCCCCTCTGAGGGAGTCGCCCCGAAAGCGGACGGTCAGCCCACCCCGGCCGCCTCCGGACCCGACTGCATGCCTTTGGCGCGAACGGGTCTCCAGCTCCCCGCCCCCGCCGGTGGAACAGTGACCTCGCTCCCCATTCTACCACAGTACGTTCCACCAGCGGGAACGCCGTTCCGCACTAATTGATTGAATTCTCGCGGGAGATTGATCGCGCTTTACGATCGATCAGCGCACCTGTCCGGATCCCAGCACCACGTATTTGTACGTCGTCAGCTCGGCCAGCCCCATCGGCCCCCGCGCGTGCAGCTTCTGAGTGGAGATGCCGATCTCGGCGCCGAAGCCGAACTCGCCGCCGTCGGTGAAGCGCGTGGAGGCGTTGTGGTAGACCGCCGCGGCATCCACCGACCGCAGGAAGTGGCCGGCCGCCGCCGCGTCGGCGGTGATGATGGCCTCCGAGTGGCCCGTGCCGTACCGGGCGATGTGCGCGAGGGCCTCGTCCAGGCCGCCCACCACCTTCACCGCCAGGCAGAGGTCCAGGTACTCCGCCGCCCAGTCGTCCTCCGTGGCCGGCTCCACCGCTGTCCCGACACCAGGCCCGGAGGCAGCCCCGGCACCGTACCCGGCCCCATCCTGGGCGTCAGGCCGGGCGGCTGCCCGGGCTCCCGCTTCCTGCAGCAGCGGCAGGGCCTCGGGGCAGGCCCGCAGCCGCACCCCGGCCGCAGCCAGCGCCGGCCCCACTTCGGCCAGGAACTGCGTGGCCACCTCCCGGTCCACCAGCAGCGTTTCGGCGGCGTTGCAGACGGCGGGGTTGGAGCACTTGGCGTTCAGGACGATCTCCCGGGCCATGGCGAGGTCGGCGGCCGCGTGGACGTACACGTGGCAGACCCCCGTGCCCGTCTCGATCACCGGCACCTGCGACTGCTCCACCGTGGCCCGGATGAGGCCCGCGCCGCCCCGGGGGATCAGCACGTCCACCAGCCCCCGGGCCGCCATCAGCGCCTGGGCCGCCTCCCGGGAGGAGGGCAGCACCTGGGCCAGCTCGACCGGCAGCCCCGCGGCCCGGAGCCCCGCCGCCATCGCCTCGCCCAGGGCGGCGTTGGAACGGGCCGCCTCCTTGCCGCCCTTCAGCAGCACCGCGTTGCCCGCCTTCAGACAGAGGACGGCCGCGTCCACCGTGACCCCGGGGCGAGACTCGTAGATGATCCCGACGACGCCCAGCGGCACGCGCACCCGCTGAATGCGCAGCCCGTTGGGCCGGATCCATGCCTCGGGCTCCGCCGCGAGCGGGTCCGGCAACCCGGCCACCGCCCGCACGCCGCGGATCACCCCCGCCAGCTTCCCCTCGTCCAGCCGCAGCCGGGCGATCATCGGGCCGGGCAGGCCGGCCGCCTCCGCGGCGGCGAGATCCGCCCGGTTGGCCGCCACGATCTGTTCGGCCTGCGCCTCCAGGGCGCGGGCGATCGCCTCCAGCGCTGCGTTCCGCTCCTCCGCGGCGGTCAGTTCCAGCCGCCGCTGGGCCGCCCGGGCCTGCCGGGCCATGCTCCGCACGTCCACTGCCTACCCCTCCCGAATGAATAATGTGCCGATCTCCTCACCGGCCATCACCCGCCGCAGCACGTCCCGCCGCTCACCGCAGGCCAGGACCATCGGAATGCCGTGGTCGGCACAGATGCGGGCGGCCGCGATCTTCGTCACCATGCCCCCCGTGCCGTTCGCGCTGCCGGGCCCGCCGGCCATGCGGTCCAGGTCGTCGTCCGGCGAGACCACAGAAAGCGGTGCGAGCCCCGGGTGAAACTGCGGGTCCGCCGGGTAGAGGCCGTCAACATCGGAAAGCAGGATGAGGAGGTCCGCGCGCACCAGCGCGGCCACCCGGGCGGACAGCGTGTCGTTGTCGCCGACCCGGATCTCCTCGCTGGTGACCGTGTCGTTTTCGTTGACGATGGGGATCACGCCCCATTCCAGGAGCCGCTCCATGACCTGGGCTGAGGACGCCCGCCGGTTCGGGTCCTCCAGGTCCTCCCGGGTGAGCAGGACCTGCCCCACCACCAGTCCGTACTCGCCGAAGAGCTGCTCGTAGCGCTGCATCAGGAGCCCCTGGCCCACCGCCGCCAGGGCCTGCTTGGCCGCCACCTCCGCGGGCCGCTCGGTGAGGCCCAGCCGGCCGAGGCCGGCCCCGACCGCGCCGGAGGTGACCAGGATGACCTGCCGCCCCTCGAAGTGCAGGTCGGCGATCTGGCGCACCAGCGCCTCCATGCGGCCAAGGTGCAGGTGGCCGCCAGGATGGGTCAGCGTCGATGTACCCACTTTGATCATGATCCGCTTGCACTGCCGCAGACGCGTACGCAACCCCGCCGCCTCCCGATCAGGTCGTTCAAATAAAATCACCCCGTCCATGCCGGACGGGGTGTTCTCCCGTGGTACCACCAGCCTGAGCCGCGGGTGTCTGCCCGCGCGCCCACTCATTCCGCAGCGCCCGAGTCCAGGCGCCCCCGGGGATAACGGGCCGGGCTTCCCGGGACGGCTCATCGCCGCCAGCTCCGGGATGGGTTCGAAGGCCAGCGCCCAGCCGGGCTTGCACCACACGGCCCGGCTCTCTGCGTAGGGCTGGTGCCCTTCTACTGGTTCCCTTCATCGCCTGAAGTATTAGCCACGATTATATCGGGGTTTGCGGCGGGTGTCAACTCCAGCAGCGACTCGACCTCTGCACCTTCCAGCCGCTCCCGCTCCAGCAGGGCCGCAGCCAGCCGCTCCAGCGCAGGCCGGCGGGCCGCCAGCAGGGCCAGGGCCGCTCCGCGGGCCTCGTCCACCAGCGCCCGCACCGCCCGGTCCGCCCGCCGCCGGGCGTCCTCCCCCTCGGCCTCGTCCTGGAGCCGCAGCGGACCGATCTCCGGGTGCATGCCCCAGCGGGTCACCATCGCGCGGGCGAGCCGGGTGGCCCGCTCCAGATCGTCCGCCGCGCCGGCGCTGGGCTCGCCCAGGGCCAGCTCCTCCGCCGCCCGGCCGGCCATCAGCTCCGTGAGCCGGTCCCGCAGGTCCCGCCGGCTGTGCAGGTACCGCTCCTCGTCGCGGTCCCGAAAGCGCGTGTGGCCGAACGCCCGCCCGTAGGGCAGCACCGACACCCGCACCAGGCTTCCCGGCCCCCGCAGGGCGAGGCCCGCCAGCGCGTGGCCGGCCTCGTGGTAGGCGGCCCGCACCCGGTCAGCCGCAGCGGCGCGCACCCGGCGGGGCGGTCCCCCGGTGGCCACCCGCTCCAGAGCCATCGCCACCTGCGACCAGCCGATCTCCCGCTCGCCCGCGCGCACCGCGAGCAGGGCCGCTTCGTTGAGCAGGTTGGCGAGATCCGCCCCGGTGAAACCGGGCGTCAGCCGGGCCACCTCCGCCAGGGCTACCGTCCGGCTCAGCCGCTTCTCCCGGGCGTGCACCGCCAGGATCTGCTCCCGCCCCTTCCGGTCGGGCGGGTCCACCGTCAGGTGCCGGTCGAACCGGCCCGGCCGGAGGATTGCAGGGTCCAGCACGTCCGGCCGGTTGGTCGCGGCCACGACGATGACCCCCTCGCCGCTCTCGAAGCCGTCCATCTCCACCAGCAGCTGGTTGACGGTCTGCTCCCGCTCCTCGGCGCCGCCGCTGAGGCTGACGCCGCGCCGGCGGGCCAGGGCGTCGATCTCGTCGATGAACACGATGCACGGGGCCGACTGGCGGGCCCGCGCAAAGAGCGCCCGCACCCGGGCGGCGCCGGTGCCCGCGTATACCTCCACGAACTCGGAGCCGGACGCGGAGAAGAACGGCACCCCCGCCTCGCCGGCCAGGGCGCGGGCCAGCAGGGTCTTGCCCGTCCCCGGGGGACCGGAGAGCAGGATGCCCCGGGGGATGCGGGCGCCCATGGCCGCATACCGCTCCGGCTCCCGCAGGAAGTCGATGACCTCCTGCAGCTCCGCCTTCACCTCGTCCAGCCCGGCCACGTCCTGCAGGGTCACCTCGCCCCGGCCCGTCCGGTAGAGGTGCGCGGGGCTCTGCTCCATCGTCAGCAGCCCGCCCCTGCCGCCCGCGGGGCGGCGGGTCACCCAGAGAATGGCGCCGAGGATCAGGAGCGGCGGCACCAGACGGAGCAGCATCCGGGGCAGCGCCCAATCCGCCGGCCGGGCGTACTCCACCCGCACGCCGTACTGCATGAGGAGGGCCGGCAGGCGGACATCGGCCGGGGGCAGGATCACCACCCGGGTCGAACCGTCGCGGTAGGCCGCCTCCAGCCGCTGGCCGGTGATGCGCGCGTGCGCGACCCGGCGCGCCTGCACGTCCCGGACAAACTCGGTATAGGCCACCTCCGGGACCTCCAGTGCCGCGGCCGGCCGCCCGATCAGCAGGGCCGCGAGGAGCAGGGCCGCCCCCGCCCACCACCGCACCACCGCCGGCATCGACTCACCTCCCGCTCGGCGCCGTCTCCCCTCTATACACGGAGAGGGCCGCCATCAGGTTCGGTCTGCTTCCGAATCCTATTCGGCCGGCCCGTCCAGCGTGCCTGGAAGCGGGCGGCCCGCCCGGGGCATGCACGGTCATGTGCCTGCAAGGTGGGTCGCGCCAGGGGTAGGTGGAAGGAACTGAATGTTTAGATGATGTATTCTTTCGAGTAAATGCCGCCATAAGGGGGAAAACGCCATTCGCAACACCACGCGCTTTCGGCGCCTCATGGAGGTGGGGCGCGCCACCATCGTCCCCGGTGTGCCCAACGCCATCCTGGGACGGGTTGTCGAGAACGCCGGGTTTGCCGCCCTGTTTCTGAGCGGGGCGGGAGTCTCCAACTGGGAACTGGGTCTGGCTGACTACGGTCTGGTGACCCTGACCGAACTGTGTGAAGTAACGGCCCGGGTGGTCTCGGCCGTCGGAATTCCCGTTCTGGTGGACGCTGATACCGGGTTCGGCGGGCCGCTGAACGTCATGCGCACCGTGAGGGAGCTGGAACGGGCCGGCGCCGCCGGACTGACCCTCGAGGATCAGATCTTCCCCAAGCGCTGCGGCCACTTCGCCGGCAAGGAGGTGATCCCGGCGGAGGAGATGGTCCAGAAGATCCGGGCCGCCGTCGACGCACGCACCGACCCTGACCTGGTGATCATCGCCCGCACGGACGCCATCGCCGTGGAGGGGCTGGACGCCGCCATCGAGCGGGCCCACCTCTACCGGGAGGCCGGAGCCGACGCGACCTTCATCGAGGCCCCGCCTGATGTGGAGGCGCTGCGCCGGATCGGAGGCCTGCCCTGGCCCCAGGTGGCCAACATGGTAGAGGGCGGGAAGACCCCCCTCCTGGGGAGAGAGGAACTCGCGGCCCTGGGCTTCGCCCTGGTCCTCTACGCCAACGCCATCCCCCGCGCCGCCCTGAAGGCCGCGGCGGAGGCCGCGCTCACCCTGGCCCGGCAGGGGAGCAGCACCGGGATCCCGATGGTCACCTGGGAGGAACGGCAGCGCCTGGTCCGGCTGCCGGAACTCCAGGAGCTGGAGCAGAGGTACAAGGCTTGAAAAGGGGGCGCCCCGTCCGATGAGCACATCGGGCGGGGCGCCCGTCCTTCATTCGTCATACCACCGCCTGCGCCAGCACGGCGGAGAGGTCCTTCACCTCTTCGAGATGCCACAGCGCATCCAGGAGGCGCTCCTGCTGCCGCTCGGTGAGCAGCGGCGCCGCCAGCTCCCGGAACTTCTGCTCCACCATGGCGTCCGGCATGGGGTTGTTGGGATGCCCCAGGGCGTAATCCTCCCGTTCGGCGATGACCCGACCGTCCTTCAGCACGACCTCGATCCGGGTGGGGATCCCGTCCGGGTACTTGGCCGTCAGCTCCGGATCCTCGACCACGGTGATCCGGTCCAGGTAGGCCTGAATGTAGGGGTCAGCGATGCGCTCCGGGGCAAACTGCGCCTGGGTGATCGTGCCGTCGATGAGGGCCGCGGCCACGCAGTACGGCATGCTGTGGTCCGCCGTCTCCCGGCTCTTGGGCCGCCACTTCTCCGGCTCTCCGCCGATGATCTCCACCGCCGCCTTGAACGTGTGGACGCGGATCGCCTCCACCTCCTCGTGCCGGAGGCCGTGCTGAGCCCGCATCTGCAGGATCAGTTCGATGGCGGCCTGGGAGTGGTACTCGGCCGGGAAGTGCTTGATGTAGGTTCGGTCGATCATGAAGTCATCGTTCTCACCACCCAGGGCCGGCAGTTCAAAGGGTCCTGACACCTGCTTCATGAAGCCCATGACTCCCTCGAAGATGGGAGCCGGACCGGTCATGCCGTGCTTGGCGAGAAGGGCGGCAAAGACGCCGTTCCGGGCGGCGTTGGCAAAGGCTGCGCCCTTCCACATCGAGAGCTCTCCGGCCCGGGTCTGGCGCAGCGCCACATTAGGGGTAGCGGCGAGGCCCAGGGTGTGGACGAGGGCGGGGACGGAAAGCGACATAAGTTTGCCGGCGAGAAGCGCCGAGGAGAGGGCGCCGTACGTGACGTGGTCCCAGCCCCGGCTGCGGATGGACGCCGCGTCGCAGAGCCGGCACTGGATCTCGTAGCCCAGCACGATCGCCTCAATCAGGGCGCGGCCGTCGCGCCCCTCGCTCTCGGCCACCGCCAACGCCGCGGCGATATTGTCGCTGGGGTGGGCCGGCTCCAGCGAGAGGTAGGTGTCGTTGTAGTCCAGATAGCGGATGGCCAGCCCGTTGGCGAAGGTCGCCAGGTCCGGTGCGGTGCGCAGCGAGGTGCCAAAGACGGTGGCGGACGGGTGGCCGCCGAGCTCCCGCGCGAGGGCCCGGGCGATCTTGGGTGGCTCAGCCGTGAAGGCGCCCAGGGCGCAGGCCAGGGAGTCGATCACCCGGCGTTTGGCCTCGTGGCGGGTCTTCTCGGGGATGGCGTCGTAGGTCAGGTTGGCGGCATAGGTGGCCAGCCGCTCAGCCAGAGTGGGCATGGGCATTCTCCTTTCCATTGCGACGCTTGTTTCGGATGCGGGCGATCACGGTGGGCACGACCAGCGCGGCGACCGACAGGGCCAGGATGACCGCGGATATCGGCCGGGTGACGAAGATAGCAGGATTGCCCCTGGAGATGATCAACGCCTGGCGGATCGTCTGCTCGAGCATGGGGCCCAACACCAGCGCGAGAACCATCGGCGCCGGCGGGAAGCCCAGGGCGCGCAACAGCACGCCCACCAGTCCCAGGCCCAGCAGCAGGAACAGGTCGAACGGGTTGTTGGAGAGGGCGTACACGCCGATGAAGGAGAGAACCAGGATCAACGGCAGCAGCAGCGCCTTGGGCACGTCCAGGATCTTCACGAAGAGCCGGATCATGGGCAGGTTCAGAATGAGCAGCAGGATATTGCCCAGGTAGAGCGAGGCGACCAGGCCCCAGAAAAGCTCCGGGTGATTCGGGATCAAAAGAGGCCCTGGCTGCAGCCCAAACATCATCAGGGCGCCCAGCATGACAGCCGTGGTGCCGGACCCGGGCAGGCCCAGCGTGAGGAGCGGGACCATCGCGCCGATGGCCGCCCCGTTGTTGGCCGCTTCAGGTCCGGCGACGCCCTCGATGGCTCCCTTGCCGAACTTCTCAGGGTTCTTCGAGAGGTTGCGCTCCAGCCCGTAGCTGATGAAGGAACTGGTGGAGGCGCCGACGCCGGGCAGGATGCCCAGGAAGAAGCCCAGGAGGCCGCCGCGGAGCATCGGTATGGCTGCCTTCTTCAGATCGTCGCGGGTGGGGTAGACGCTGCCCCTGAGGGCGACCCGCTGGGCCAGCACTGCCTCTCCCGCCTCCCAGAGCACCTCGGTTATGGCGAACAGCGCCAGCGAGAGGACGAGGAAGTCAATCCCGTCCGACAGCGAGGGCATGCCAAAGGTGAAGCGCAGCGTCCCGGTCTGCAGGTCGCGCCCCACCGTGCCCAGCATCAGCCCCAGCACCATGCTGATCAGCGCCTTCACCATCGTGGCGCCGTCCTCGGCGAAGCCGGAGACGGTGGTGAGGCCGAGGATCATCAGGGCGGCGTACTCGGCCGGCTGGAACCCGAGGGCCCAGCGGGCCAGCGTCGGGGACATGAGCATCATGAACATGATGCCGAGGGTGGCGGCGATCCAGGAACCGATGGCGGCCACGCCCAGGGCGCTTCCGGCCCGCCCCTGCCGGGCCAGCTGGTACCCGTCCAGCGTGGTGACCACCGACGAGGACTCGCCGGGGGTGTTCAGCAGAATCGAGGTGGTGCTGCCGCCGTACATGGCGCCGTTGTACACCCCGGCCATCATGATCATCGCAGTGAGGGGATTCAGGCTGAAGGTGACCGGCAACAGCAGGGCCACGGCGCTGATGGGTCCGAGGCCGGGAAGCACGCCGACCACCGTGCCGGCCAGGACGCCCAGGAAGGCAAAGAGGAGGTTCTCCGGTCGGAGTGCAGCGGCAAAGCCGTCTGCCAGTAGTTGCAGGATCTCCATGCGCTACCCTCCCAGCCACGGCAGAATTCCGGCCGGCAGCGGAACGGCGAGCAGGCGGACGAAGGCGTAGTAGGTGCCGACCGAGAAGCCGGCGGCCACGAGAAAGGCCGCCGCCCAGCGCCGCCAGCCCAGCACTGCCGCCCCGGCCATGATGAAGGCGGTCGTGGACACGACGAAGCCGAGGGGCTGCAGCAGCAAGGCGTAGAGCAGCATGAGCAGGGCAATGATCGCCGGCGGGCCCAGCCGCTCGGGCAGGCGGAGGACGGTCTGGCCCCTGAACCAGAGCAGGACGGACAGGACAAAGAGGACGATCCCGATGGTGACGGGGAACACGTGCGCGTCAACCACCGTGGACATCTGGAAGCGCGGAAGCCGCCAGGCGGCCAGCGTGTACAGGAGCGCGAGCAGCATCAGCGCGGCGGATACCGCCCGGTTCACAGCAACACCTCCTGTGAATGGTTGGCGGGAGGCAGGGCGCGCCTGCCTCCCGGTCGTGCAGGCGCTACTGCTTGCTCAGCAGGCCCATGATCTGCAGCAGTTCAGCCATCTGAGCCTCCTGCGACTCCAGGAAGGCGGCGAACTCCTCGGCGTTGCGGTAGGCCGGCGCCCAGTTGTACTGCGCCAGGGCGTCCTTCCAGGCCTGGGTCTGGACCATCTTCTCCAGGGCGTCGGAGAGGAACGCCTTCGCGTCCTCGGGCATATCGGGCGGACCGAAGATGCCGCGCCAGACTTCGAACTCGGCGTCGATGCCCATCTCCTTCAGAGTTGGGATGTCCTTCAGGCGCGGGTCGGTGTAGCGCTGGGGCGCCGTGATCGCCAGCGCCCGGATGGTGCCGGCCTCCAGCTGCCCGACCAGCTCGCCCACGCCGGTGGAGGCGACCTCAATAGATCCGCCCAGCAGCGCCGCGGTCAGCTCAGCCCCGCCGGGGAAGCTGACGTAAGGCACATCCTTGATGGAGACCCCGGCCTTGAAGGCGGGCAGCATGAAGGAGAGGTGGTCCATGGAGCCCGGCGCCGAGGCGCCGCCCACCGTGACCGCCTGCGGGTTCTGCCGCAGGTCTTCCATCAACTGGTTGATGTCGGTGTACTTGGAGTCGGCCTTTACGGCGATGATCTGGTAATCGGTGAAGAGCTGGGCCAGCGGCGTGAGGTCGCGGAAGCTTTTGGGCGTGGTACCGTTCAGGTGAATCAGCAACAGGGGCGGCGAGTAGACCACCAGGGTGTTCCCATCGCCCTTCTTCTCATTCACGACGTACTCCAGGGCGATGGCGCCGCCGCCGCCGGTCCGGTTCTCCACCGGCATGCTGACGGGGACCAGCTTCTCTTCGGTGAGGACCTTGGCGGTGGTGCGGGCCGTCAGGTCCCAGCCGCCGCCGGCGCCGGCCGGGGCGATGACGATGATGGGCTTGTCAGGGTACTTGCTGCCTGCAGACTGCTGCGGCTGGGAGTCCTGTGAGCCCGGCGCGGCCGACGGACTGGAAGAGCAGGCGGAAAGGAGCACCAAGAGGATCACCGCCAGCGCGGTGAACACGTAACCCCGGGAACGACACGCCATACCGAATACCTCCCGTAAGATTCAGCCGACCATTTACGTTGCGGTGTTGATCCTGTGCGCCCCAGACCTCGGCGGCGGGACACAGCCTGAGGTGTTTCGGGCCGACGCAAAGATCTGCAACCCAGCTTAGAGAACATTTAATTGGCCGCGACTGTTTAAACTCCTCCTATAGATTTAAAATCTGTTTTTAAAGCCATTGTTCGGAACACTTTGCACCTGAGTGTCACACCTGGGTGTTGCACCCGGGTGTTGCACCTGGGTGTTGCATCTCGGTATGGCTTCACTTACGGGCGATGCAGACTCATAGATGTCGACCGCTGGGCTGCACCACTTCCCCATGAAGCAAAAAAAGACCGGGAGGAGACGCGCGCTGCGTCCCCTCCCGGGGCCCATGCGAAACCGGCTCTCTACTTGCGCCCGCCGGCCGCCGCCCACTCCTCCAGCATGTCGGTGGTGACGGACTTCGGCCGCTCGATCGGGTAGCCCAGGGCGCGGTCCCAGGTGATGTTGGCCATGATCCCCAGGGCCCGGCCCACGCCGAACAGCACGGTGTAGAAGTCCCACTCCCGCACGCCGTAGTGCCACTGGATGACGCCGGACTGGGCGTCGACGTTCGGCCAGGGGTTCTTGGCCTTGCCGTGCTCCATCAGCACGCCCGGGGCGACCTCGTAGATCATGCTGACCAGCTTGAACAGCGGGTCGTCGGGCAGGTGCTTCAGGCAGAACTCCCGCTGCGCGGTGTAGCGCGGGTCGGTCTTGCGCAGGACCGCGTGGCCGTAACCCGGAATCACCTGGCCGGCGTTGAGCGTATCCCAGAGCGCCTGGGTGACGTTCTCCCGGGTCGGCTCCACGCCCTCGCCCAGCTTCTTCTGGAAGTCCATGATCCAGCGGAGGACCTCCTGGTTGGCCAGCCCGTGCAGCGGGCCGGCGAGGCCGTTCAGCGCCGCCGAGTAGGCGTAGTAGGCGTCGGAGAGCGCCGAGGCCACCAGGTGGCCGGTGTGGGCGGAGACGTTGCCCGACTCGTGGTCGGAGTGAAGGATGAAGTACATGCGGGAGACGTCGTCATACGGCTTCGGGACGCCCATCATGTGGGCGAAGTTCGCGCCCATATCCAGGTCGCGGTCGGGCGGAATGTGCACGTCGTCCTTGTACTTGTAGCGATAGATGTAGGCGGCGATCATGGGGATGCGGGCCACCAGATCGCTCGCGTCCTCGTACATGTACTCCCAGGCCTTCTGCTTGTTGTACTCGCCCGAATGGTAGTACTGTGCGAACTTGGACTCCCGCTGCATGGCCAGGATGCCGGCGGAGAGCATGGTCATGGGATGGCTGTCCTTGGGCAGCGCCCGGATGACGTCGTAGACGTACGACGGCACGATCCGCCGCTGCTTCCACTCCTCCACGACCTCGTCCACCTGCTCCTGGGTGGGAACCTCGCCGGTCAGGAGGAAGAACCAGAAGGCCTCCACCGTCGGGTACTCCCCATCGCGCGCCTTGGGCAGCGCCTCAAACGTCTCGGCGATGGTCTTGCCGCGGAAGCGGATCCCCTCCAGCGGATCCAGGTAGGAGATGTCGGTGACCAGGCAGCGGACATCCCGCGCCCCGCCGATGGCCTGTGCAATCGTCACCTCATCGATGACGACGTGGCCGAACTCTTTCAGCAGGCGCTGGGTCCGAGGGCGATGCTCTTCGATCTTCCGTGCCAGGGTCGCTTTCAGCTGAGACACGATCCCCTTCCCCCCTCGGTCTCGATCTCTTTGGCCTACTGCGCCAGCACGCCGGCCTTCAGCATCTCGATGAGCTTCTTGACGCCCTGGGCGCCCTTGTCCAGCGCAGCCTTCTCCTCGTCGGTCAGGTCGAGCTCGATCACCCGCTCCAGGCCGCTCCCGCCGAGCACGGTCATCACGCCCAGGCACATGTCGTTGTACCCGTACTCGCCCTCCAGATAGGCGATGGAAGGCAGGATGCGCTTGCGGTCGTTCAGGATGGCGTCGATCATCTCCACCAGGGCCATCCCCGGCGCATAGCCGGCCGAGGTGCCCATGAGGTTGACGATCTCGCCGCCGCCCTTGCGGGTGCGCTCGACGATGGCGTCGATGGTCTCCTTCGGAAGCAGCTTCTCCACCGGGATGCCGCCCGCCGAGGTGTACCGCACCAGCGGCACCATGTCATCGCCGTGGCCGCCGAGCACGCAGCCCACCACGTCCTGGAACGAGCAGCCGATGGCCTCCGCCAGGAAGGTGCGGAAGCGGGCCGTGTCCAGCACGCCGGACTGGCCGATCACCCGGTTCTTGGGGAAGCCTGAGGCCTTCAGGGCCACGTAGGTCATGGAGTCCACGGGGTTGGTGAGGACGATGATGACCGAGTCGGGGGCGTACTTGGCCACCTTCTGGGCCACGTCCTTCACGATGCCCGCGTTGGTGTTGACCAGGTCCTCACGGCTCATGCCGGGCTTGCGGGGAACCCCGGCGGTGATGACCACCACGTCCGCCCCGGCGATGTCGGCGTAGTCAGCCGTGCCCGTCACGCGGGTATCGCTGCCGTACACGGGCATGGCCTCCATCAGGTCCAGGGCGACGCCCTTGGCGTAGTTCTCCCTCGCGGGCAGGTCGACCAGCACGATATCGCCCAGGCCGCGGGCGGCCGCGAACACAGCGGTTCCCTGGCCGGTGAACCCGGACCCGATAATCGCGATCTTGTTGCGCTTCATCCCGTCCTAGCCCCTTTCCCCTGCTGCCATGCGGCTACATGTTCTTGATGATCAGCCGGCCGAACTCGGAGCACTTCACCTCGGTGGCGCCCTCCGTGAGACGGGCGAAGTCGTACGTCACCGTCTTCTGGGCGATCGTGGCCGAGAGGCCCTTGATGATAAGGTCGGCCGCCTCGTGCCAGCCCATGTAGCGGAGCATCATCTCGCCCGAGAGGATCACGGAACCGGGGTTGACCTTGTCCAGCCCGGCGTACTTGGGCGCGGTGCCGTGGGTGGCCTCGAACAGGCCGTAGCCGCCGCTGTAGGAGATGTTGGCGCCGGGCGCGATGCCGATGCCGCCGACGATGGCCGCGACGTGGTCCGATAGGTAGTCGCCGTTCAGATTGAGGGTGGCGATCACGTCCCACTCCTCGGGCCGGAGCAGCAGCTGCTGGAAGGTGATGTCGGCGATGCGGTCGCGGATCAGGATCTTGCCCTCGGGCATCTTGCCCTTGTACTCGTCGGACCAGAGTTCGTCCTCGGTGATCACGTACGGGCGGAACTCCTCGATCGCGACCTGGTAGCCCCAGTCGCGGAAGGCGCCCTCGGTGAACTTCTGGATGTTGCCCTTGTGGACCAGCGTGACGGACTTGCGCTTGTTGTCGATCGCGTACTGGATGGCGGCGCGCACGAGCCGCTTGGAGCCGAACTCCGAGACGGGCTTGATGCCCACGCCGATCATGTCGCTCTTGTCGCTGTTGGGGAACTTCACGCCCATCTCCTCGGCCAGCAGGGACTGGACCTTGCGGGCCTCGGCGGTGCCGGCCTTCCATTCGATGCCGGCGTAGATGTCCTCGGTGTTCTCCCGGAAGATGACCACGTCGGTCTTCTGCGGATCCTTCACAGGGCTGGGCACGCCCGGGAACCAGCGCACGGGCCGGACGCAGGCATACAGGTCCAGCACCTGCCGCAGGGTGACGTTCAGCGACCGGATGCCGCCGCCCACCGGCGTGGTCAGGGGCCCCTTGATGGCGACGCGGTATTCGCGGATGGCCTCGACCGTGTCGTCGATCAGCCACTCGCCGAACTTGTTCAGGCACTTCTCACCGGCGTAGACCTCGAACCAGGCGATCTTCCGCTGCCCGCCGTACGCCTTCTCCACCGCGGCGTCAATCACGGGCTGCGCAGCCGCCCAGATGTCGGGCCCCGTGCCGTCGCCCTCGATGAACGGGATGATCGGATTGTCCGGGACGACCAGCTTGCCGTCTACCATGGTGATCTTCTGGCCTTCGGGCGGGGTCAGCTTCGTAAACTTCGCCACATCAGCACCTCCATCGTCGTTCACGGCCTTCCGGGCCGCGTGGAGGGCGCAGGCAGCCTGCTGGAGACGGCCCCTGTGGGCACGGGGCCAGGTGAGCCTGATCCCTCCGGATATCGCCATCTGGCCGGGGCGCGGTGGGCTGTCCGCGCCGGCCAAGCTCGTGAAAACTATCACAGAATGAGCACAGCGGAGGATAGCCGGGGCACAACGGTACTATGTTCACATCGTCCTCACGCACTATAGTACCAACTCTTCGTCCGATGGGGAAGTGCCATTGACGTTTCGAAGCTAAAAATATCGGATTTGGCTTTCACGCGCGAACAGGCCGGGGGCTCCGCGCCTGCGGAGCCCCCGGCCTCGCCGTGCATCGCCGATGGCTCAGCCGCGGGTGGAGTACCCGCCCTGCAGCCCCCGGGTCGAATAAGTACCTGCCCGTGGCCGGCGCGGCGGGGCGGGTTCCGGCTCTCCGGAAGCCTGCCGGGCCTCGCCGCCCGCGCCGAAGGCCTGTTCGGCGAGGCCGGGAAGCAGCGCCGCCATGGCCGCCTGCTGCTGGACCGCCTGCTGCGCGAGCAGCTGCTGGGCCAGCGCCTGCCGCTGGAGCCAGAAGGGATCGGCGCCGGTGGCGGGCGTGATCGGCGCGGCCGCGCCGGCATCGGCGCCGGTGCCCGGCGCCTGCGCCAAGGGACCCGGCGGCGCCGGATGCGGGAAGCCTGGCGCCTGCGCCATGGGGCCCGGCGGCGCCGGATGCGGGAAGCCCGGCGCCTGCGCCATGGGGCCCGGCGACGCCGGATGCGGGAAGCCCGGCGCCGGCAGCCCCTGGACGCTGCTCTGGGGGCCGTGCGCCGGGGTGCCGGGGAAGCCTTGCCCCGCGGCGCCCGGGAAGCCCGGCGAAGGCAGGACGGTGAAGCCCTGCGGCGCCGTGCCCGGGCCGTCCTGGGCCGTCAGCGGCGGAACCCCCGGGGCGGGCGCTGCGGGGGCCGCCCCGGGCGCCTGCCCGAGCGACACCTCCGTTCCGGCCGGCACGGACGGCTGCATCAGCTGCGCCGTCTGGGGATGGGCGGGGGGCAGCGGCATGTGAACCGGCAGGGGAGGCATGGCGGGCGGGGGACCGGGCAGCCGCATTCCGCCCGGCGGGATGAAGGGCGGCGCGGCGATGAAACCGTGTCGCATCGGTCAACCACCTCTCAGGGCGCATTTCGCGTGACTGACGCCATCTTATGGAGGTTCGGCCCGATCGGTCCCTGGGACGGTTCGCCGCCGGGTGAATATGCTGGGGTCCGGGGGGTGCAGTCCTGTGGATGGCGAGAAGGCGCGCCTGGCCATGGGGTACTCGCGGACGTCCTTCCTGTACGACCTGCTGGCCGGACACGGTTACCTGGCGGCCATCCGCCGCCTGCTGCCCTGGGTGCGGGTGGGGCCCCGACCCGCCATCCTGGACGTCGGCTGCGGCACCGGCCTCAACCTCTTCGAGGCTGCGCGCTGGTTCGCCCCCACGGGCCCCCTGGTCGGCATCGACATCTCGCCGGGGATGGTGGCCGTCGCGGCCGCCAAGGCCCGGCAGCTCGGCATCCCGGCCACCATCCTCCTGGGGGACGCGGAGCGGCTGCCGTTCCCCGACGGCGTCTTCGATCTGGTGATCTGCAACTCGGTCTTCCACTGGTTCCGGGACCGGCCGGCCGCCATGCGGGGGCTCGCCCGGGTGCTGAAGCCCGGCGGGCAGCTGGCGCTCATCACCGCCACCGCTCCGGGCTTCCGGGAGTGGTTCCTGCTCATCGACGCCGTGATCCGCGCGGTCCTGGGCCCCCACCGTGCGCCGCCGATGCCGGAGCTGCCCACCCCGGCCGAGCTGGCGGTCCTGATCCGGGAGGCCGGGCTCGCCGTCGAACGGATGGAGAACCGCATCCAGCGCGACCTCATCACGCAGCCGGTCCCCTTCGTGCAGATCATGTCGGTCATCGCCCCCACCTGGTCCGGGGACCTCACCGAGGCGGAGGTGCGCCGTGTGCAGACCGCCGCGGCGCAGCTCATGGCGATGGCATGGCCCGAGGGGTTCCCCTTCACCTGGTCCGCCGTGGAAGCCCTTGCCAGGAAGATACTTTAGGGGCTTGATATTCGCCCTTCGCATGTTAAACTTGGTGTGCACAAAGGTGCTGTTGCGCCATGCAAGCGAAGGGGCGACGATCGGGTGCTGGAGTCGTATACCATTCGTGACATCCGCCAGCTGAAAGCGCTCAGCCACGCCGTGCGGGTCCGCATTCTCGCGGCCCTGGCGGAAAAGCCGATGACCGCCAAGCAGCTGGCCGACCTGTTCGGGGAGGAGCCCGCCAAGACCAGCTACCACGTGAAGCAGCTCCTCAAGGTCGGCCTGGTGGAACTGAAGTTCACCCGCGAGACCCAGAACGGCATTGTGGAGAAGTATTACCAGGCGATCGCCCGGGAGTTTCAGACGGACCCGCTGCTGACCGCCCGGCCAGGCGCGCCCAGCCGGGCGGAGGCCGGCCTGGTGCGGGAGCTGAACCAGGTTCAGTCAGACTTCCTGCGGGCCTTCCGGGCCGGCCGCGCGCAGTCCGCTGCGCAGGATGCGGCCGGCAGCTCGGTCCACCACGGCCTGCACCGCCTGAACCTGGACGGTGCGCGCCGGGAGGCGTTCCTCCGTGACCTGCGGGCGCTCCTCGCCCGGTACGAGGACGCGGCGGGCGGTCACGCCTTCCACTTCCTGGCGTACCCTTACCCCGGCACGTCCGGGCAGGGTTAGCGCTGTCACCTCGGCCCGCGGCTTCACATAGTGTGGGAGCAAGGCTCCCTCTCCAGGAGAACCTCGGAGGCCACGAGTCGAAAGGAGCGCAAGCGGATGAACTTTGGTGGATTTGGCACCGGCATCGCCGCCTTCTCCCCGTTCATCGGCGCCCAGGCCGGCGCCACCGACCTGGCGATCTGGCCCGGGGCGGCCGCCTACCCCGCCGCCAACGCAACCGTCTACCGCGTGTACGAGTACGCCGTTCCGGTGACCACCGTGGCGACGGTACCCTCCGCGTATCCCACCACGGCCGGCATCCCGGGCATCGCCGGCTACCCGGGCTGGTACGGCGTCTGATCCTGGCCTACATTGCGAAACCGAAGGGGTCCGTGCGGACCCGACCGCCTGCGCTGAGACGCGCAAGGGCCGTGGGCGTTCCCCACGGCCCGCTGGTTTTGATGCGCCCGTGCGGCATCAGAGGGCGCGGCTGCCCCGCACGTCCCACAGGTAGCCGGCCAGGAGCACTGCGCCGGCGGCGAGGAACCAGAGGCCGGCCTGCCGGTTGAGCGCCGCGGCGTACAGTCCCCCGGCGTACAGCAGGGTGGAAACCAGGGTCACGGGCACGGCCCGCGCGACCCGTCGGCCCGCCAGCTCCCGGAGCGCACCGGCGTAGGCGGACCACCCGCCGAACAGCTGAACCAGGGAGGCGTACACGGCCTGAAGCTTGGGATCCGCCAGGTAGAACACCTCATAGCCCAGGGCCTGCGCAACCGGATCGGCCCAGAGCGGCAGCGAGAAGAGCGCGGTGAGCGCCGCAGGACCCCAACGCTCGGCCCCCCTCCGCCTTCGCGGCTCCTTCCCGCTCATCTGACAAACCGCCTCAGCACTTCCATGAGCTCGGCGACAGCGGCATCACCCTCGCCGCGCCGGACAGCCGCGGCCATGCAGCCCTTCACGTGCCCCTCCAGCAGCATCAGGCCCACCCGGTTCAGGGCCGCCTCCACCGCGGCCACCTGGTTCAGGATGTCGACGCAGTACCGGTCCTCTTCCACCATGCGCTGCAGGCCCCGCACCTGGCCCTCGATCTTCTTCAGCCTGGCGAGAATCCCTTCCTTGTCGCGCACCAGCGGCACGCGCACGCTGAGCCGGTTCTCCGCCATGGGGAAGCCCTCCTCCTTCCTCACCCGTGGACGTGCCGCCTGTGCGCCCGCGACTGCCCCAGCAGGAACAGCCCCCAGATCAGCGACAGGGTCATCGCCGCGCACCGGGCGAACTCGAACTCCTGGACGTAAGGCAGCGTCGGGTGCGTCATCCACAGGCGATAGTCCACCGCGTCCTGCACCACCATCCACAGCAGGGCCAGCCCGGCCGCGGTCGTCGCAGGCGGGTACCGGCGCGCAAACAGCAGCCCCTGCACCCACATGCCCAGATGGGACAGGCTCAGGTGGACAAAGTCGAACTCCCAGCCGTACTTGATGCCGGCCTGCGGCAGCACCGTGGCGGTCCACAGGCCGTACTTCATGTTCGAAACGAAAGCCACCGCCCCCAGGAGCTGCATCCCGGGCCTCCGCCAGTCCGCCCCGGCGAGCATGAGCCCCAGCCACAGGGTGAACAGAAAGGTCGCGCCCGGGCTGTCCGGCACGATGAACCACCGGGCCGGCGGCGTCTGCGACAGCTGCGGCCAGTACCAGTAGAAGCCGTAGAGCGAACCCAGGAAGTTGACGGTGAGGAGCGCCCACCACCAGCGGCGGTCGTCCGTGACGCTCCGCAGAAACGCGCGCAGCCAGTTCATTCCCCGATTCTAGCCCCTCGCGGTGGGATTACGGACTTTCCGGCTCTTCCGCCGGACCCTCTGGTGGGTTCGAGGCCAGCTCGGCGTACTCCTTCATCTGCTCCAGCGTGAGCTGGCCGGTGTACCGGACCTGGATCACGCCTTCCGCATCAATGAAGAAGGAGGTCGGAAGTCCCGATACCCGGTAGGCCCGGGCCGCCGCGCCGCCGTCGTGGCCGATGCTGAAGGTGAGGCCCATCGCCTCGGCGAAGCCGGCCATCTTGGCCGCCGACTCGGTGGGGTCACCGCCCACCGCCACCACGCGGACGTCCTCGCCCATCTCCTGGTGGAACGCCTCCATCTCGGGCATCTCTTCCTTGCACGGGGGGCACCAGGTGGCCCAGAAGTTGAGAAACACCGGTGTGCCCTTCAGATCGGAGAGGGTGATGACCTCTCCGGTGAACACGTCCTTGACACGGAAGTCGGCCGCGAGGTACCCCGGCAGCGGCTTCACTTCCAGGATCTGAGCAGGCGCCTCTTCGGTCTCCGCGCTGCCGCCGCTGCTCTCCGGCTGTGCGGCGGGCCCTGCGGCCCCTCCGTCCGGCCGGACGCCGCCGCAGCCTGCCAGCAGCAGCGCGACGGCCAGCAGGAGAACGGAACGGCGCCATCCGGCACGACGCTTGGCCAACGTGAACATGGTACGTTCACTCCACTCCTTACCCAATCTCACATTATGGCAAGTATACCACAACCACCGGGCGCCCACCTGCCCGCGGCTTCGGGCGGAGACCGAACCTTGGTTTCTCTGGTTACGTATTAACATTGTGAGCATCGCGTACGGCGCGCCGTCCCCTGGCGGTCGGCCGTCCGGCACCAGAGCCGCTGAAGGAGAGGTTGCCCTTGAACGCCAGCGAAGCGCTGTCCCGAGTCACCCAGAACATCGAGCGGGTGGTCGTGGGGAAGCGGCGCGAGATCCAGTACGTCCTGGTCGCCCTGCTCTGCCAGGGGCACGTGCTGATCGAAGACGTGCCCGGCGTCGGCAAGACCACGCTGGTCCGCAGCCTCGCCCGGTCGCTGGGCTGCGAGTTCCGCCGCATCCAGTTCACCCCGGACCTGCTTCCCACCGACGTCACGGGGGTAAGCGTGTACAACCAGAAGACCGGCGAGTTCGAGTTCCGCCCGGGGCCCATCATGAGCCAGATCGTGCTGGCCGACGAGATCAACCGCACCTCGCCCAAGACGCAGTCTGCGCTGCTGGAGTGCATGGAAGAGGGGCAGCTGACCGTCGACGGCGTCACCCGGCGCCTGCCCCGCCCCTTCCTGGTGCTGGCCACCCAGAACCCCATCGAGTACGAGGGCACGTTCCCGCTGCCCGAGGCGCAGCTTGACCGGTTTCTCCTGAAGCTGCGGCTGGGGTACCCCTCCCTCCGGGAGGAGATGACCGTCGTGGAGCGGTCCAGGCGACCGCCGCTGGAGGAGCTGGAACAGGTGCTTACGACCGGCGAGGTGCTGGCGCTTCAGCAGGCCGCCCGGGACGTGCACGTGGACGAGTCGGTGCTGGAGTACATCGTGCGCGTCGTCCAGGCCACCCGGGAGCACCCCCAGGTCTACCTGGGCGCGTCGCCCCGCGGATCCATCGCCCTCTACCGCACCAGCCAGGCGCTCGCCCTGACCCGGGGCCGCAGCTACGTCACGCCGGACGACGTGAAGGAAATGGCGCCGCTGGTGCTCGCCCACCGGATGATCCTGCGTCCCGAGGCACAGCTGCGCGGCGGCGGCGCGGAGGCGCTGGTCGCGGACCTGCTGAGCCAGGTCCAGGTGCCGGCGGGGTTGAAGAGCCATGCGGCGCGGCGCGCGTGAGTGGCAGCTGCCGGCCCTGATCGCCGCCGCCTACGCCGCGGCCCGGCTCAGCGGCGGCAGCCTTCCGTACTTCGCGTTCTACCTCTTGCTCCTGCTGTGGGCCGGGGCCTGGCTGTACACCCAGTATGCCTCACGGCGCATCACCGGCCACGTGGCCGTCGACCGCCGGCAGGTGGAAGTGGGCGAGGCCATCCAGGTGAAACTGCGGCTGGAGAACGAGGGCTGGGCCCCGCTCCCCTGGGTGGAGATCGAGGACGGCACGCCACAGCACCTGCTCGCCAGCGACTGCCCCCGGGCGGCTGGATCCCTGCCGCTGGTGGGCAGCCACCTCGTACAGATGACACTCACCGCCCGGCGCCGGGGGCAGTGCGAGGTGGGGCCGTTCCGCATCCGCACCGGCGACGCGCTGGGGCTGTTTGCGCGTGAGGTGGTCGTGCACTCGGGCGCGCGGGTGACCATCTACCCCCGGGTCCATCCCATCGACGACCTGCCCGTGCCCCTGGCCCAGCCCTTCGGCCCGGTGCGCACCCAGGAGCGGGCCTTCGAGGATCCGTCCAACCATGCCGAAATCCGCCGCTACGTGCCCGGCGACAATCCCCGCCACATCCACTGGCGCACCTCGGCCCGGATGGGCACGCTCATGACCCGCCAGTTCGAGCTGAACGCCACCACCCAGCTCATCCTCTTCGCGGACTTCCACCGGGAGGTCCAGGTGGACGGCTCGGCCGCCGGCGGCGGGTCGACCGCGGAGGTCACCGCGGAGATCGCGGCCTCGCTGGCTGCCCTCGGCATCCGCCGGAAGATGGAGACCGGCCTCTTCTGCACGGGCCAGGCCCGGTTCGCCGTGGGACCGGGCAGGGGCGAGCGGACCTTCCGCGAGATCATGGAAGCGCTGGCCCGGGTGGAGCCCGTCGGCGAGGTCCTGCTGGAGCGGCTGCTGGAGAACGAGGCAGGCCACCTGGCGCACCGGGCGACGCTGGTCGTCATCACCCCGCGGCTGACTCCGCGGCTGGGCGACCAGCTGGTCGCCCTGCGCGCCCGCCACCGGGTGGTGCTGATCCTGCTGGATGCACCCACCTTCGCCCCGCCGGGCCTGGCGCGGCGGCAGATCCGCCCGGCGGACCCGCAGCTCCTCGAAGTGCTGGTGAGGCGGGGGCTGTGGGTCTACGTGGTGCCGGCAGGCGCCGACCTGCGCCGGCTCTCCGGCCTGCGCCTGCTAGGGGGAGAGGGGGTGCGTCCATGTCAGCCGCCCGCCCGTCCGCGGGCTACCAGCTGACGCTCCTGCTCATCTCGGCGGGGCTGGTGGCCCTGGTACTGCAGTCGCTCAACCAGTTCTGGCATATGGAGCTGCCCCCGGAGCAGCCGCTGGCGCTGGCGCTGGGCAGCGTGGTGTGGGGCTGGCTCTGGTGGCGCAGCCGCACGCTGGGCCTGCTCACCACCGCAGCGGCGGGGGCGGCCCTCCTGCTCGCGGCCCGCCACGTGCCGGAGGCCGCCCGCTGGGCGGCGCGGGCCGCGGCCGACGGGGCGAGCCTTGCCCGGGAACTGGCCGGCGGCAACCTGGGCACGACCTTCGGGCCCGCCATCGGCGTGGTCCTGATCGTCCTGGCCGCCGCCGGCGCCGGCCTCGTCGTCACGGGCGAGACCCTGGGACGGGGACGGACGGTCTGGACGATCGCCCTGGGCTTCCTGCTTTTTGGCACCCAGTGGGGCTGGTACTTCGAGCCGGCGGCCGTCTACTTCCCGGTCTACAGCGTGCTCGCGCTCCTGCTCTGGGTCCTGGGCCAGGCGGCCCTGCGGGAGGCCCGCTGGCGGGCGGAGGGGCGCCGCATCGGCAGGCGGCCGGCGCTGGCTCCGGGCGTCGCCGCCGTCCTCAGCCTCGCGCTGGCGGCCGCCGTCCTGCCCAGCCACTTCCGGCCGGTCAGCCTGGGTGAGATGGGCCGCAGGCTGCAGACCGCCATTCCCGCCCTGCAGCAGTTCCGGGGCGGGGGCATCCAGACCGCCGGCGACTTCTCGCTGGCCTCCACCGGCTTCACGCCGGACCTCGGCCGGCTCGGCGGCGCCGTCTCGCTGGACAGCCGGGTCGCCCTCCGCATCGCCCTGAGCGGGCCCCTCAGCCATACGCTGTACGTGCGGGGCGCCACCTTCACCACGTACACCGGCTCCACCTGGGAGATGGGGGACACGCCCGCGTTCGAGCCCGGGGAGGACGGGCTGCCCTCCCAGATGGGCGAGCAGACCTCCCGCCGCAGCCTGATGGCCGAGATCACCCCGGTGCTCAGCTTCGGGCGGACGATCTTCCATGTGCTGGAGCCGGTCCGCATCGACGGCCTGCCCGGGTACACCGCGGATGCGGATGCCAACCTGCTCGCGCCCCGGCCCGTTGCGCCGGGTGAGACGTACGGCGTCACGGCCAGGCTCCCGCTCTACCGAGCCGAGGAGATCCGGCAGTCCCCCCCGTACTTCGCCGGCTCGGTTCTCGCACTGCCAGCCGAGCCCGACGTCAGGCGCTACCTGCAGCTGCCGGCCGGGGTCGTCCCCGATCTCGGCCGCTACCTGCAGCTGCCGGACCTGCCGCCCCGGGTGGGCGAACTGGCCCGCCAGATCGCGGCAGGAGCGGAGCACCCCTTCGACCAGGCGGTCGCCGTCGAAGCCTACCTGCGGCAGATGCCCTACACGCTTACCCCGCCGCCAACGCCGCGGGACCGCGACTTCGTGGACTACTTCCTGTTCGACCTGCAGGAGGGCTACTGCACCTACTACGCCTCGGCCATGGTGGTGATGCTGCGCGAGCTGGGCATCCCCGCCCGTTTCGTGGAGGGCTACGCCATTGGGGCCTCCTCCCCCTTCACGCTCAACGAACGGGGCTGGTACGTCTACGAGGCCCGCAACTCCCAGGCCCACGCCTGGGTGGAGGCGTACTTCCCTGGCTACGGCTGGGTCACGTTCGACCCCACCCCCCGGAGCGACCTGCCGGTCATCGCCCGCACGTCCACGCCTGCGGCGCCTGCCGCCGACGAACCCGAGGTGCCCGAGGACACCGCCGCCGACGCTCCCGACAGCCCGGCCCGGCCGCCGGGCGGGCGGGAGGAGCCCGAGGCGCCCGAATCCGGCGGGGCGGCCCCGGTGCAGGAGCCGCGCGACTGGGCCTGGCTCGCCGCTCCCCTGGCCGCCGCGGCCGTCCTGATCCTGCTGGTCGCCCGGGTCCTGGGGGCCCAGGAGCGGTTCCGCTACCGGGACGCCCGGTCCGTGGTGCAGGAGGCCTGGGAGAAGGCCGCCTGGCTCCTGGGCCGCTTCGGCATCGGCCGGCGGCCCCATGAGACGGCCCTGGAGTACGCGGAACACGTAGCCCGGGCGCTGCCGGCCCTGCGGGAGGATGCCCTGCAGGCGGCCGCCGACTACGCCGCCGCCCGCTACGGCCCGCCCGGCCGGCCGGTGCCCGCGGAGCACGCGCGACGGGCCCGCGCCTTCTGGCAGCGGGCCAAGGATGCGCTGTTCGACCGGTACGGCTGGCGGACGTACCTCCTCCGGCGGCTGGGGTGGCGGCCGTTCACCGGTTGGCGGCGTGTGGCCGGGGAGCGGCGGCGACGCCGGTGAACGCGAGCAGCGCTGTGGGCACCGCCGGCGGCGTCCCCGGAGGCTGCCGGGTTGACAGCCCGCGGCGGTCCTGGCGATCATGGGTGGCTCCGGCTATCCCCAATGCGGCGGCCGGTCGAGCATGTCCTGTTCCCGCCCGGGCCCGGCCAGCACGCGGGCGCCCTCCCGGGCGAGATCCATCGTGAGCGAACGGGCGTCGCTGCCGGCCCACTGAAAGGCGGCCTCCATGGCCAGGGCCACCGGCTCGGCGGACTCGGCCACCAGGGCGAGGACGCTGGGCCCGGCGCCGGACAGCGCCACGCCCAGAGCCCCCGCACTGAGGGCGGCCTCGAAGACCGACCGCATCCCCGGCACCAGTGAAGCCCGGTAGGGCTGGTGCAGCCGGTCCTGCATCGCCACGCGCAGCAGATCGATGCGCCCCTGCGCCACCGCCGCCACCAGCAGCGCGGTGCGGTTCAGGTTGTAGACGGCGTCCTGCAGGCTGACCTGCGCGGGCAGCACGCCCCGGGACTGCTCGGTCTTCCTGCCCTTGATCTGGACCTCGGGCATCACCACCACCGCCCGCAGTCCCCGGGGCGGCGGGAAGCGGAGGTACAGCGGCCCCCGCTGGGGATCCATGCACGACACCGTAAAGCCTCCGACCATCGCCGGGGTCACGTTGTCCGGGTGGCCCTCGATCGCCACCGCCATACGGAGGAGTTCCTCGCGGGTGAGACCCGGTCGCCCGGTCCGCTTCTCCACCAGGGCGTTGGCGGCCACCAGTCCGCCGACGATCGCGGCCGCGGAGGAGCCCATGCCGCGGGCCACCGGGATGGCGACCCGCTCGCGGATGAGGAGGCCGTTGGGCTCGTAGCCGAGCCTTTCGAACACCCGGCGGGCGGCCTGGTAGACCATGTTCTGCTCCGGGTCCTTCAGCGCGCCGGCCCCGGCCCCCTCCACCTCGATCACCACGTCGTCGATGCCGGTCTCGTCCATCTCGATCACGTTGCGGAGCTCCAGCGCCACGCCCAGGGTGTCGAAGCCCGGGCCCAGGTTGGCGCTGGTCGCCGGCACACTGACCCTGACCATGGCGGACTCAGCTCCCGGAGAGGATCAGCCGCTCCAGCCGGCCGTAGTCCGCAGGCAGTTTCTCGGGCGGACGCGAGACCCGGATGGCGGTGTCGGGATCCTTCAGCCCGTGGCCGGTGAGCACGGCGACGACCTTCGGCCGGCCGCCCCGGCCGGTGAACGGACGGGGCTCGGGCGGCGGCGCCGGCTCCCCGTCGATGAAGCCGCCGGCCTGCCCCTCGAAGTAGCCGCTTTCGCTCAGCTTGATCAGCCCGGCCACCGAGGCGCAGGAGGCCGGCTCTGCGAAGATCCCCTCGGTCGCGGCCAGCCGCCGGTAGGCCGCCAGCATCTCCTCGTCCGTCACGGCCCAGAAGGCCCCGCCCGACTCCCGGGCGGCGTTCAGCGCGCCCTGGCGGGTGGCCGGGCGTCCGATCTTGATGGCCGTGCCCACCGTCTGGGGATCCTCCACCTCGCCGCCCCGGACCAGCGGCGCCGCGCCGGCGGCCTGGATGCCCAGCATGCGGGGCAGCATGACGCCCGAGGGCGCTCCGCTGCTGCTGCACGACTCGACGGCGCCGACCCCGGCGGCGGCGTACTCCTTAAAGCCCATCCAGTAGGCGGTGATGTTGCCCGCGTTGCCCACGGGGATCGCCAGGAAGTCGGGGTAGCCCCCCAGGGCGTCCACGATCTCGAACGCGGCGGTCTTCTGCCCCTGCAGCCGGTACGGGTTGACCGAGTTGACCAGGGCGATCTCCGGGTGTTCCTCCGCGAGCCGGCGCACCAGCCGGAGCCCGTCGTCGAAGTTGCCCTCGATCTGGATCGTGCGGGCGCCGTACATGAGCGCCTGGGCGAGCTTGCCCATGGCCACCGCGCCGTCGGGGATGACGACGTAGCAGGGCAGCCCCGCCCGGGCGGCATAGGCCGCCGCAGAGGCGCTGGTGTTGCCGGTGGAGGCGCAGATGACCGCCTTGGCCCCCGCCTCGACCGCCTTGGACATCGCCATGGTCATGCCCCGGTCCTTGAAGGATCCGGTGGGGTTGAGCCCCTCAAACTTCAGGTAGAGATCGAGCCCCAGCTCGGCTCCGAGCCGGGGTGCAGGGACCAGCGGGGTGTTGCCCTCCAGCAGCGTCACCACGGGGGTCGCTTCGCTTACGGGCAGGAATCGCTGATACTGCCGGATGACACCTTGCCAGCGGGCCATATGCACACCTCCAGGACGGAACGCGCCGCTACTCCTTCTTCCCAGAAGCCGCCTTCCGGCAGGCCTCGTCCATCGCCTTCGACTCGACCTCGCCCACGGCCAGCTCCAGGAACTGCGCCAGCGGCATGGGGCCCAGGTCCTTCATGCCGCGGCGGCGCACCGCTACGGCGCCGGAGGCGGCCTCCTTGTCGCCCACCACCAGGATGAAGGGGATCTTCTGCAGCTCGGCCTCGCGGATCTTGTAGCCGACCTTCTCATTGCGCAGGTCGCTCTCCACCCGCAGGCCGGCCTCCTGCAGCTTCGCCACCACCTCGCCGGCGTAGTCGTGGTGCCGGTCGGTGATGGGCAGCACCCGCACCTGCACGGGGGCCAGCCAGAGCGGGAAGTTGCCAGCGTAGTGCTCGGTGAGGATACCGATGAACCGCTCCAGCGTGCCCATGATCGCCCGGTGGATCATCACCGGCCGGTGCTCCTTGCCGTCCTCGCCGATATACTTCAGATCGAACTTGATGGGCAGCTGGAAGTCGAGCTGCACCGTGGCGCACTGCCACTTGCGGCCCAGGGCGTCGGTCACGTCGAAATCCAGCTTCGGCCCGTAGAAGGCGCCGTCGCCGGGGTTCAGCTTGTAGCTGCGGCCCATGCCCTCCAGGGCCCGGGCCAGGGCGGCCTCGGCCTCGTTCCACAGCTCGATCTCGCCCATGAAGTCCTCGGGCCGGGTGGAGAGCTTGATCTCGTACTCCAGGCCCAGGGTGCCGTAGATGGTGTCGACCAGGCTGATGACCTCCCGGATCTGTTGCTCGATCTGGTCCGGGCGGACGAAGAGGTGGGCGTCATCCTGGTGGAAGCCCCGCACCCGGAGCAGGCCGTGGAGCGTGCCGGAGGGCTCGTAGCGGGAGAGCGGCCCGTACTCGGCGATCTTCAGCGGCAGGTCGCGGTAGGAGCGCAGCTCGGCCTTGTAGAGCACGCAGTGGCACGGGCAGTTCATCGGCTTGGTGGCGAAGTCCTGGTCCTCCGACCGGATCTCAAACATGTTGTGCCGGTAGTGCTGCCAGTGGCCCGAGGTCTCGTACAGCTTGGACGAGACGATCCACGGCGTGCTGACCTCCTCGTAGCCCTGGGCCTCCTGCAGCCTCCGGCTCCAGTTCTCCAGCTCCCGGTAGATCCGGTAGCCCTTGTCGAGCCAGAAAGCGAAGCCCGGGGCCACGTCCTCGAAGCGGTACAGCCCCAGCTCCGGGCCCAGCTTACGGTGGTCGCGCCGCTTGGCCTCCTCCAGCTGGAACAGGTACTGCTCCAGGTCCTTCTTCGATTCAAAAGAAGTGCCGTAGACCCGCTGCAGCTGCTTGTTGGCCTGGTTGCCCTCCCAGTAGGCGCCGGCGACGTTCAGCAGCTTGAACGCCTTCACCCGGCCGGTGGAGGGCAGGTGCGGCCCCACGCACAGGTCGACGAACTCGCCCTGGCTGTAGACCGAGACGACCTCGTCCTCGGGGATCTTGTCAATCAGCAGCACCTTGTAGTCCTCGCCCCGCTCCGCGAAGAACCGCTTGGCCTCCTCCCGGTCCAGCTCCTGGCGGACGATCGGGTAGTCGGCCTCGACGATCTTCGCCATCTCGGCCTCGATCTTCTCCAGGTCTTCGGGCGTCAGCGGCCGGGGCAGGTCGAAGTCGTAGTAATAGGAGTTCTCGAGGGGCGGGCCGACGGTCAGCTTGGCCTCGGGGAAGAGCCGCTTCACCGCCTGGGCCATGATGTGGGTGGAGGTGTGGCGGAAGACCTCGCGGCCCTCCTCGTCTTTGAAGGTCAGGACCTGCAGGGTGCAGTCCTTCTCGAGCCGGGCGGACAGGTCAACGACCCGGCCGTCCACCTTCGCCGCGAGCGCGGCCTTGGCCAGCCCCCGGCCGATCTGGGCCACCGCCTCGGCGATCGTGATTCCCTGTGGGTACTCCCGCACGCTGCCGTCCGGCAGCGTGACGTGCACGACGCTGGACATGCTGTCGAGCCCCTTTCTCCAAAGTAAGTCATAAAAGGAAAACCTCCCGTCCCGCAAGGGACGAGAGGCCGTGCTCCCGTGGTTCCACCCTTCTTCCCGGCGCGCTGCCGGGCTCTCGCGCGCTGTACAGGGCGCCCCCTCCCGCCTTATCCCCCTCCGGCTTCGGCGGGCAGCTACGGGGTGGTTTCCCACGCACAGGGCCCCGGGGCGCTTTCAGCCTGCGGCGCTCCCTCTCTGCAGGGGATGAACGTGGTCTTGTCCCCGATCATCGCTGTTTCCGGATTTGTGTGCAAGCATACCACGGTGTTCCGGGCGTGTCAAGCGCAGACGAAGGGCCCCGGGTGCGCCGCCTAATCCTTGTCGAGGAACTTGGCCACCCGCTCCTCGTCCATCGGGGCGAAGATGCCCCGGGCCCGGGCGACCTGGTTGCCCTCGGCGTCGCGGGCCTCGGCCTTGGCCGCGATGATGCGGGTGTTCTGCTTGACGATCCACGCGCTGAAGTAGTAGGTCTGCCCCACGCGCAGCGGACGGCGGTAGGTGATCTCGATCTTGCGGGTGACCGCCAGCTGCAGCTGCGCGTAGATCAGCTGGCTCATCACCTCATCGAGCACCGTGGCGATAATGCCGCTGTGGGTGACCCCCGGCGGGCCCTGGAACTCCGGGATGGGCGTGAAGGTGCACTCGGTCCTGTCGCCGACCAGCCGTATGTTGAGACGCAGTCCCAGCCGGTTCTCCTGACCGCAGCCGAAGCACTGCCAGTGTAGACCCTGCAGGTGATCACGCTCAGAGACAAACGGTTCGCTCATACAACTACCGGCCCCTTTCGGCAGGAGATCCTCCCCGACTATTCTACCACGGATCCGCATCGGCCGACGATGCCGGGGCGGACGACCCGGCGTTGTCGGACAGCCACTGCAGCAGGTGCAGCTCGGGCACCGGCCCGGCCAGCCCGAGCCGTTCATCCAGGATGAAGTAGGGCACCGTGTTCACCCCGTACTGCTCCACCAGGTCGGGGTGCTGCAAGAGGTCGACGGCAACAGCCGTCACGCGCCCCCGGCTCTCCAGGGCGATCTCGTGGGCCAGGCGCACGGCCTGGACGCACCGCGGTCAGGCCGGGGTCGTGAGCACCTGCAGGCGGGTGCCCGCAGGCAGCGCCGCGGCCTGCTGCCGGCCCAGCGGCGAGAGGACCGATCCGCCCCGGGAAGCGGCCAGGATCGCCTCCACCAGGGCGACCAGCTCCTGGCCCTGCGGCAGGTCGCCGAAGACCATCCCCGTATCCCTGCCGTAGCCGTCCAGCAGCGTAAGCCCCTCTCCCGGCCAGGGCTCCACCGTCAGCAGCTCGCCGTCGGCCAGCTGCTCCGCCAGGGCGCGCATCTGCGCGCTGTCAGACGGCACCCGCAGCACCACGGGTCCCACCATCCGGTTCAGCCGGGCGCGGGCCTGCGCCAGCGCCGCATCCGATATCACTCGCACCGCAGACACTCCTCCCCGGTCAGGAACTTTTCGCCGCTCCGGTGTCCGACACCTGTCGCGAAAGGGTGGGCGCAGTAGAAGAAGAGAGCCGCCCCGGTGGCGGGGCGGCCTCAGCACAGATGGGTCTAGAACGGCAGGAGCCCGCTGCCGAAGGTCGCCGCGAAGACCAGCGACACGATGGTCATCAGCTTGATCAGGATGTTCATGGACGGGCCCGAGGTGTCCTTGAAGGGGTCGCCGACGGTGTCGCCGACGACGGCCGCCTTGTGCGGCTCAGAGCCCTTGCCGCCGTGGTGACCGGCCTCGATGTACTTCTTGGCGTTGTCCCAGGCGCCGCCGGCGTTGGCCATCATGATGGCCATCATGACGCCGGTCACCAGCGCGCCCGCCAGCAGGCCCGCGAGGGCGGTGACGCCCACCAGCCAGCCCATGAGCAGCGGCGCGGCCACGGCCATCAGACCGGGGACGACCATCTCCTTCAGGGCGGCGCCGGTGGAGATGTCCACGCAGCGGGCGTAGTCGGGCTTGGCCTTCTCCTCCATGATACCCGGGATCTCCCGGAACTGCCGGCGGACCTCCTCCACCATCTGCATGGCGGCCCGGCCGACGGCGTTCATGGTCAGGGCGCCGAACAGGAAGGGCAGCATGCCGCCGATGAAGAGGCCGACGATCAGCTTCGGGTCGGTGAGGGACACGTCGCCCAGGTTCGCGGCGGTGGCGAAGGCGCCGAAGAGCGACAGGGCGGTCAGCGCGGCCGACCCGATGGCGAAGCCCTTGCCGATGGCCGCGGTGGTGTTGCCCACCGAGTCGAGGGTGTCGGTGGTCTTGCGGACCTTCGGATCGAGGTGGCTCATCTCGGCGATGCCGCCGGCGTTGTCGGCGATGGGACCGTAGGCGTCCACCGCGACGGTCATGCCGGTGGTGGAGAGCATGCCCACGGCCGCCAGGGCGATGGTGAAGAGCCCCTGGCCGCTGGAGGCGCCCACCAGGTAGCCCACCAGCGTGGCGACGCCGATGACCAGGATCGGCAGGGCGGTGGACATCATGCCGACGCCCAGGCCGGAGATGATGTTGGTGGCCGGGCCGGTCCGGGAGGCATCGGCGATGGACTTGACGGGGCCGTAGTCGCCGGAGGTGTAGTACTCGGTGAGCTGGCCGATGAGGATGCCGGCGATCAGGCCCGCGACAACGGCGGTGAAGTAGATGTGGGTGCCGTAGCCCAGGAACGAGATGACGGCAGCGATGATGAGGGTGAGGATGCCCGCTGCGTAGGTGCCGGCGTTCAGGGCCTTGGCCGGGTTGCCGCCCTCCTTGCCGCGCACGAACTGGGTGCCGATGACGGAGGCGACGATGCCGCCGGCCGAGATCAGCAAGGGCAGCGCGGCCAGGTTCGGGTCGATGTCCTTGTCGACGACGGCGATGGCCATTGCGGCGATGACGGCGCCGACGTAGGACTCGAAGAGATCGGCGCCCATGCCGGCCACGTCGCCCACGTTGTCACCGACGTTGTCGGCGATGACGGCCGGGTTGCGGGGGTCGTCCTCCGGAATGCCGGCCTCCACCTTGCCCACCAGATCGGCGCCGACGTCCGCGGCCTTCGTGTAGATGCCGCCGCCGACGCGGGCGAACAGGGCGATGGAGGAGGCGCCCAGGGCGAAGCCGTTCACGATGTCCGGATCACCGAAAATGAGGTAAACCACGCCGACGCCGAGCATGCCCAGGCCCACGACGGAGAGGCCCATCACCGCGCCGCCCGAGAAGGCGATGTCCAGGGCCCGGTTCAGGCCGTGCTGCGCAGCGTTGGCCGTGCGGACGTTGGCCATCGTGGCGACCCGCATGCCGAAGTTGCCGGCCAGCACCGAGCAGAGGGCGCCGGCCACGAAGGCGATGGCGGTCTGCCACTGCATGGCGTCGGTGGTGAAGCCAGCGATCAGAATAATGATGGCCAGGGCGAGCACAAAAAAGACGAGGGTCCGGTACTCCCGGTTGAGGAAGGCCATGGCGCCGTCGTGGATGGCGGCGGCGATCTCCTGCATACGCGGGGTGCCTGGATCCTGCCGGCGGATCTTGCTGGCGAGCAGCGCGGCCACAATGAGCGCGAGCACGCCTGCAGCCGGGGCCGTCCAGGCCAGACTTGCCATGTTCACTGGGATCCGATCTCCTTTCCAAACTCTAGCGTAGACTGACCCAATGCTAGTTATCCAAGGGAGGGGACAATTCCTCCTATGTCAGACGCAACAAATAGACGAACGAAATCAGGAAATGAGTCTGCCCAAACGGACTACTCAGGAAACAGCAAGAGGAGGGCGGTCGGCCCTCCTCTTGTGTCAGCACGGGCCTGCACCTAGTGGTGCAGCGTGGCCTGGGATGGCTCGCAGGCCTGGACCCGGGATGGACGGCAGACGTGGCAGCCTTCGCACCGCGCCGTGCGGTCGCCGAACACGCCCAGGATCGTCTCCAGGGCCTCATCCCGGCCGGGCGGCCGGTCGGTGGCGTGGACCGTAAGGGCACGGGGCGCAAGCGTGATCAGCGCGGAGATGAGCAGGTCCTCGTAACTGACCTCGCTGTCCACCATCTCCACCACGAACTCCTCCAGGGACTCGCTGCGGATGGCGCCGCCGTCGTCATCGACCAGCCGGAAGGCGGTGCCGGGACCCAGGAGCACGTGGACATGGTCGATGCGGGGTTCCTGAATCTCCACGAAGTGCCGGAGGAGCCGGATGAACTCGCGGTGCTCCCGCTCCATCAGGAACTCATCAACCGCACGGTCCACGGCGTCTTCCAGCTCCTCGATGTAATCGCGCAGCCGGAAGTGGACGAAGCCCTCCAGCACCAGTTCGTCGGCGGTGTCGAAGTAGTCCCGCAGCCGGTGCAGGATCTGGCTCTTGCGGTTGACCTTGTATCCGTGGGGGGAGTCACTGCCGGCGTTCAGGGTGCGTCCGGTGTAATCGGCGATGAGATCCTGCTCGTCCCGAGAAAAGTAGGAGTACGAGCCGCGGATGATCTTCCGGATGAGATCGCTCTCCCACTTCTCCACGATCACGTCGGACAGGGCGTTGGCGACATAGTGGCGCAACAGGGCATCTGTCTGCGACGACCGGGCAGCAGCGTCGACCTCGCAGTCGAGAAAGGCGAAGGGGCCTCTGTGCGACTGGCCGATGCGGACCTTCACGCCCTCCTCCTGGAGGAACCGGAACTCGTCGTCCAGACGTTGGCGAATCTCGTCGATTCCTGCCGCAGTCCCTATCGTGATCGCGTGCACGGCCGTTTCACCCCTCTTTGAAGGAAATCGGCTCCGAGGGATCGCATGAAGCGTCTCGAAGCCGAGGGTATCTGCCGTAGTAGTATATGACCGGCCGCGAAAAAGCTATACAGCCTCCTGGAACCGCCGCCACCCCAGCACGGCCAGGATGAACAGGAAGACCTGAATCACCGCCGACACCGCGCACCAGAGGCAGATCGCGTGAATGACAAACAGCTCCAGGTACGTCAGGTACGCGGAGAACAGCAGGCCGACCAGCGCCGTCCCAAAAAGCGCCAGCACGATCCACTCCGCCGGGTGCGCGCCGCGCAGGCCCAGCACGGCGAGGACCAGCACCAGCAGGTACGCGCCGGCGCCCAGCGTGGGAATCGGGATCCCCAGGATCCAGGCGTAGGGACTGTACTGCACGGTCTCACAGCCGCCGCTGCCCAGGCAGATCGCGACCTGGTCCGTGGTGTAGACCCAGGTCAGGTACAGCGAGATGGCCAGCCCGAGGAGGGCCAGAACGCCGATTGCCTGAAGCAGCCGTCTCAAGCTCACTCGCGGTTCAGCTCCTTTCGCACCGCCTCTACGACGTCGTCAAAGGAATCGACTTCGAGCGGTACGCCGTTTACGACAAATGTGGGCGTTCCCCGAATGCCGAGCTCCTGCGCGCCGGCAATCTGCGCGTTCACCCGGTCGATGATGCCCTCGAGCGCCGCCTCCGAGGCCTGGCACTGACCGAACGCCGCCATGTCCAGCCCCAGCTGCGACGCGTAGTCGGAGAGCAGCGCCTCCAGGTCTTCCACCGTCTGCCGGGCGCGGATCCCGTTGGTCTGGTCCTCCAGGATGCGGTCGTGCATCGCCCACCAGTAACCCTGCTCGCCGGCGCACTCCACCGCGACGATCGCCGGGCCGGTGGCCGGGAAGATCGGCAGGTAGTGGATCTCGAACCGGATGTCGCCCGCCGCCGCCATGTCCGCCAACTGCGGACCCACGACCCTGTGGGCCGTGGCACAGGCCGGTCAGACGTAGTCCATGTATTCGATGACGGTCACCTTCGCGTCCGCGGGGCCCATGGCGCCCGGGACGGCGCCCAGGTCGGCGTCGCTGACGCCCGGGCCGCCCGGCTTGCTGCTCCTGGCCGACCACACGCTCGCCCCGATCAGGCCCGCCGCCAGCGCGACGGCCGCCAGGGAGACCACCCAGACCCGAGAGGAACGTCCCCTGCTTCGACGAGTTGTGCGCACTGCTCAAGCACATCCTTTGATCCGTGGTTGGACCTGCGTTTGTAACCTCTTATTTTGGCCGCGCCGGGCGCATCTCCTCCCGCCGTGCGGAAGAATCACCCGCGCAGGCGCGCAGCGGGCGGGCCCGCCACCAGGCCCGCCCTTCCTACATTAGATTCCCCAGGGAAACTTAGAGAACTTCCAGTAAGGCCACTTGAAGAAGGACTTCCAGAACTTACCATACAGCACAGACCCCACCTCCGGTCCATGTTATGTAACCGGGAAAGATGGTGTGAACCCGGTCCTGTGCCCGCCACCCGGGCGGCGGCGCTGGGCCCGACCCTCCGCATGAACGGCCGGACGCCCGGCTGGTGTACACCAGCCGGGCGTCACGCACTTGGAGGTGGGTGTGGGATTTGAACCCACGGATAACGGTTTTGCAGACCGCCGCGTTACCACTTCGCCAACCCACCGTCTGACGGCAACGCTCATTCTAACACAGACCGCGGAGCAGCGTCAACCGTCGGACTGCATGCCCGAAAGGCCCGCTTCGTCCTCCCTTTCGGACTAGACCCTATCGAAACTTTCGTCTATAATTAGGCAGCGGCAACGGTCTCTTGTCACCATTTCACTTCTCGACGGGGGAGGCGCTACGATGGGTGTCAGCGAACTGATCCTGTGGTGGGTACTGTTCCTGATCGCCAACGGCATCCTCGCCGTGGCCACCGGTCTCCTGGCCAAGGTGGGGCCCTTCGCCAGGACCCGTGTCCCGGCGCTGTTCAGCACGTTCCTGTTCATCTGCGGCATGACCCTCTTCCTGGTCGCAGGGAAGCAGAACCTGCTGCAGGCCACGATCGGGGCCATCTTCGGCAACTAGGCCCGGAACGGCCCCCCGTGGGCGCGGGGGTAGCGCAGCGGGCGCGATCTGGGGTACAGTTGAGGAAGAAGCCATTTTCGCTGAGGACGGAGATCCGTTGAAGAAGTATCGCGCCGGCAAGATCAAGCGGGAGCACAGCGTGATCGAGCGCCTGTGGCCGGTGCTGGAGCAGATCGCCGAGTGCGAGCAGGTGACCAGCATCATCCCCGGGCCGATCCGCCCGCTCAGCACCCAGGGCTTTGAAGTCACCTTCCAGCGGTTTACCGAAACGGGCCTCCGGCTGCTGGCCAAGAACGGCACAGCGGTGCAGGAGGTCTATATCGTCGCGCCTGAGAAAGAGGCGGTGCTGGAGTGGCTGGGCGCCGAGGGCATCGTGGACTGGAAGGCGAAGCGCCCGGCGCCGGCGGCGCGGCGGCAGGCGCCGGAACCGCTCAGGACGGTCACGCTGCCCTCCGACATGCCCTGCTCGGTCTGCGGGCGGCTCATGCGCGCGAGCACCCGCGCGGCGGTGCTCGGGCGGAAGCGGCTGGTCTACGCGCACACGCGCTGTGCGCGCAAATGAAGGGCCCGCACGAGGGATGATCTGGGGGACGAGTGCGCAGACTACCGGCTGAGACCACGGTCTACATCCGATGGAATCCGCTTAGGAGGTCAGCGCGAACATGGAGAACGTGTCTCCCAACACCCCGATCCTGGAGTCGTTCGAGCAGTGGAAGCAGTTCCTTTCTGACCGCGTCAAGGAGTTCAAGCGCTCCACCGGCGCCTCGGACTCGACCATCACGAACATCGCGACCAACATCGGCAACTTCCTGGCCGAAAGGGTCGACCCCCGCAACCGCGAGCAGCGGCTGCTGAAGGAGCTGTGGGACGTCGGCACGGAGGACGAGCGGAAGGCGCTCGCCAGCATGGTCACGAAGATGGTCTCTGACGGTAAGGTGCACTAAGAGGGAAAAGCTGTCCCCGGGTCATCCTGGACGACCCGGGGACAGCTGTTTTCCTGGCTCCGGGCACAGCTCTCCCGCCCGGCTCCGGGCACCGCTTTCCTGCCCGCCCCGCACACAGCTTTCCTGCCTGCTCCGGGCACCGCTTTCCTGCCCGCTCCGGGCACCGCTTCCCTGCCCGCTCCGGGCACCGCTTTCCTGCCCGCTCCGGGCACCGCTTCCCTGCCCGCTCCGGGCACGGCTTTCCGGTCCGGCTCCGGAGACAGGCGCCCTTCCGGGGATCAGACCCCGAGCCCCCGGAGACGCTCGCCGATGGCGCGGGCCTCGGTCAGGATGCGGCCGAAGAGCTCGGCCACGGTGGGGATGTCGTGGATGAGGCCCACGCCCTGGCCGGCGTAGACGAACCCTTCCTCCATATCCCCTTCCAGCGCGGCCTTCGCGTTGACCTTGCCCGAGATGAGGGGGAGAAGCTCCTCCAGGGTGGCCCCCCGGGCCTCGGCCTCCAGCACCCGCTGGGCCCCGCCGGTCTTCAGCACCCGGGCCGGGCGGCCGATGGAGCGCTCCATGATGATGGTCTCGTTCTCCCTGGTCTCCAGGAGCAGCTTCTTGTAGGCCTCGTGGGCCGGGCACTCCTGGACCGCGACGAAACGGGTGCCCATCTCGATGCCGTCGGCGCCCAGCGCCAGCGCAGCCATGAGGCCGCGGCCGTCGACGATGCCGCCGCTCGCCGCCACGGGGATCTTCACCGAGTCCACGATGCGGGGGATCAGCGCCATGGTGCCCACATCATCGCGCCCGAGATGCCCGCCGCCGTCGTACCCGACGGCGATGACCGCATCCGCCCCCAGGGACTCCGCCTTCTGGGCCGCCCGCACGCCGGCCACCAGGATGATCTTCTTCACCCCCGGCACCCGGGCATCGATGTACTTCATGTAAGGCTCGGGGTTGCCGCCGGTGATGGTGACGATGCGCACCCCCTCCTCCAGGGCGACGTCGATGTACGGCTCCAGGGACCGGTAGCCCATCGCGAAGTTGACGCCGAAGGGCTTGCGCGTGCGGGCCTTCACCTGGCGGATCTCCTGGCGCAGCTCCTCGGGGTCGCTCAGCGTCGCGGCGGTGATCTGGCCCAGCCCGCCGGCCTCGGACACCGCGGCGCACAGCTCGGCCCGGGCGAGGTAGGCCAGGCCGCCCTGGATGATGGGGTACTCGATCGAGAGCAGCTCACACAGTCGGGTACGCAACATCTCCGCTCTACCTCCTCCCCCCAAGTATTAACCCGGCACGGAGGCGAATCCTTCTCACGGGATCACGAATCTTCTGTGAGCCCGGCCATGCTGGCGGTGAACCGCCGGCTCCGTTTCACGGGACCTGCAGCCATCTGTGCGTAGAGCTCCGCCCCGGGCACTCCCTTCCCCCGACGGGCGTATGATGGGCTGGGCGGGGCCCCTTTCACCAGCCGCCTCCCGCATCCATAGACTGTGTAGGAGAGGAGGTGCACCGCTTTGCATTACGGTGGCTTTGGCAAGATCCCGGCTTTCTCTCCGTTTATCGGCGCGCAGGCCGGCGCGGATGACCTGTTCATCGCCCCGGGCGCGGCCGCCTACCCGGCCGCCAACGCGACGGTCTACCGCGTCTACGAGTACGCCGTGCCGGTGACGACCGTGGCGACCGTTCCCTCCGCGTACCCAACCACTGCCGGCATCCCGGGAATCGCAGCTTACCCGGCGGGCAAGGGCTTCGGCATCTAGACAAGACGAGCGGGGCTCCCGTCAGGGAGGACCCGCTCGCTCTGTGTATCCGACCCGTCAGAGGGATCCGATCGCCGCCGGCTTCAGACCAGGGGCACGGTCTGCCTGCGCCGTCCCTCGAACCGCACGGTGTGGGTGAAGCCGGTCTCGAGGGCCAGCGCCCGGGCCTCCTCGAAGCCCCATCCCACTTCGCCCGGGGCGTGGGCGTCCGACGAGATGACCAGGGGCACCCCCCGGTCGCAGCAGGCCTTCAGCAGGGCCGGGGCCGGGTACGGCTCGCCCACGGGCTTCCGCAGCCCGGCGGTGGAAAGCTCGATGGCGGCGCCGGACCGGGCGATCGCGTCCGCCAGCTCCGCGTAAGGGCCGCGCAGGTCCCTGTCCGGGCGGTGGCCGAACTTCTTGATCAGGTCGATGTGGGCAAGAATGTCAAACAGGCCGCTCTCGGCCGCCATCCGCTCCAGGGCAAAGAACCGTTCGTACAGCTCGCCGATGTCCCACTCGGCATAGCGGTGCACCAGGTCCGGGTGATCGAAGTTCCAGTCGCCCAGGAAGTGGACAGAGCCGATCACATAGTCCCAGGGGTACGGCTCCAGCAGCCGGACCAGGTCCTCCTCGCGCCCGGGGATGAAGTCGGCTTCCAGCCCCAGCCGGATGGGGATCTCGGGGTAGCGCTCCCGGAGGCGCAGCACGTCGCCCACGTACGCCTCCAGCTCGCCCATGGACATGGCCGCGGTGGGGTCGCGCTGCGCCTCGGGCAGCCAGTACATGGGCACGTGCTCCGAGAAGCCGATCTCGCCCAGCCCCCGGGCGATGGCGGCCTCCACGTACTCCTCCATGGTGCCCGCGGCGTGGCCGCAGCGCACCGTGTGCATGTGGTAATCCGCGAGCCGGTTCAGCAAGGTGGATCTCCCTCCTCCGGCCCTCTGTTCGCCCCTGGCAGTGCGGTCTCCTTCCGGTGCGGAGTTTTCATCATATTGACTTCCGGTAAGGACGGATATGCGCTAGGATGTAGGGAGAACCAGATCCAGTAGGAGGCTTCATGTTGATCAGACTGAAGTCGCAGCGTGAGATTGCGATCATGCGGGACGCCGGGCGCATCGTGGCCGAGTGCCATGCCGCACTGGCGGAGAAGATCGAGCCCGGCATCACCACGAAGGAACTGGACGAGTTCGTCGAGCAGTTCCTGCTGAAGCACAACGCCACCCCGAGCTTCAAGGGATACAACGGCTTTCCGGCCTCGATCTGCGCGTCGGTCGACGACGTGATCTGCCACGGCTTCCCCAGCAGGAAGCGGCTGAAGGCCGGCCAGGTGGTCACCATCGACATCGGCGCCTACTACAAGGGGTACCACGGCGACTCCGCCTGGACGTACGCGGTGGGGGAGGTCTCGCCGTCGGTTCAGGAGCTCATGCGGGTGACCGAGGAGGCGCTGTATGCCGCCATTGCGGTCGCGCTGCCGGGGAACCGCATGGGCGACATCGGTCACGCGATCCAGAGCCTGGCGGAGAGCCACGGCTTTGGCGTGGTGCGCGAGTACATCGGCCACGGGGTAGGCCAGAACCTGCATGAGCCGCCGGAGGTGCCCCACTACGGCCAGCCGGGCACGGGCATCGCGCTCCGGTCGGGCATGACCATCGCCATCGAGCCGATGATCACCTTGGGCGACTGGCGCTCGAAGCTGGACCCGGATGGCTGGACGGCCCGGACGGTGGACGGCTCGATCTGCGTGCAGTACGAGCACACCATCGCGATCACGGACAACGGACCGGAGATCCTGACGAAGCTCTGATTCCGCATGACACCCGACCGGTCCGCCCGCGCACGAGGCGCAGGCGGGCTTGCGCACGGCCCTGCCGGCCTTCCGGGCTGCTTGCTCGGGCGGCACGGGGGGGCCATGGTCTGGCGGGAACACGGTAGTCCACCTGCGAGCGCCCTGCAGACGACACAGGGCGCTCAAATGCATGGATATGCAGCGATTCTGCATGAAGTTCAATAGTGAAGGGATACAGTCGGGCCGAAATCGGGCCCTGATACAATACAGTCAGAGACACAGTCACGACGTTTTCCCGGCGACTGTATCAAGAGCCGGGGGATCCCTGGGGATTTCGCCCGCCCCGGGGAACCTTACGTCAACCGCACGCTCGGGTTATGTCAACGTCAGACCCTGATCGGTCACCCGCATGCCCGTGACGGGTCCCGGCCCCGGTGCGGGGGCGCGAATACCCCTGTTCGGAAGGGCGCATAGCGCTGCATAACCGCCGCATGCCCGACGACTGTATCAAAACGGACCGGGAAAACGGGCCGACTGTATCAAGCCGACTGTATCAAACCCCGGTAAACCCCCTCGGGGTATCCTTCGAGGGCACCCCTGGGGGCCACCCCAGAGGCCCTGGCGAACATCCCCCGGGACGACCTGGGAGTGCCCCGCGGCAACCCAGCGGCGCCCCGGGCGGCCACCCCGGCGGTGCCCCCGCGCCAACCCAGCGGCCACCCCGGCGGTACCCCCGCACCAACCTCGGGACGGATATGGCTGAGAGAAGAAGGGGCTGATCCCCGGTCACGCAGGTGACCCGGGATCAGCCCAACACATATCCGCACAAGCCCCTCATTTCGCCTCAGACAGCTCCCGCGGCAGGGCGGCGAGCTCCGCGAACAGCGGGTTCAGCTCCCGCAGGAGCCGCCCGTACGCCCTGACGTACGGCTGGTAGAAAGCGTGGTACTCCGGACGGGGCCGGATGCGCTCGGTGGTCGTGGCCATCCGCTTCGCCACGGCAGCCAGGTCGCTGTAGATGCCGACCGCCGCGCCGGCGACCAGCGCGCAGCCCAGCGTGCCCACGTCGGCCCACTGCAGCTTGCAGTAGTCGGCGCCCAGAACGTCCGCCTTGATCTGGCACCACAGCTCGCTGCTGGCGCCGCCGCCGATGACGTTGACCTCACGGCAGGTCAGGCCGGGCACGAGGTCCTGCTCGATCCGGAGATAGCTGGCATACTCGAACGCCACCGCCTCCAGGATGGCCCGGAAGAGGGCGGCCTTGTTGTGGTGCCAGGTGAACCCCACCCAGGCGCCCCGCAGGTACGGCGTCGGCGGCAGGACCCGGCCCTGAACGTGCGGCAGGAAGATGGCCCCGCCGGCGCCCGCCGGCACCTCGCTCGCCAGCCGGTCCAGGTAGGCGTAGATGGATTCCCCGGCCGCCTCGCACCGGGCCTTCTCCTCAGCGGCGAACTCGTCCCGGAACCACCGCAGGTTCAGGCCGCCGCCCTGGATGAAGGACAGCGCGTAGTACCGCCCGTCGATCGCGGTCCGGGCGCACAGCACCATCTGGTTCTCGACGTCCGGCTTGAAGTCTCCGACGCAGATCGAGAAGCACGCGGCGGTGCCCGCGCTGTCAAAGGCGTCGCCCGGATCGACCACGCCGGCGCCCAGGGAGCCGGCCGCCTGGTCGCCCGCGCCGGCCGCGATGGGGGTCCCCTCCCGCAGCCCGGTCGCCCGCGCGGCCTCGGCGGTGAGCCGCCCGATGATTTCAGTGGGCCGCACGATGCGCGGCAGCTTGGCCCCGTCCACGCCGTAGAGGTTCAGCAGGTCGTCGGACCAGCGCCGGTTCTGCAGGTCGGCGAAGCCGGAGAAGTGGATGACCGTGTCGTCGATGAACGCCTCATCCGCCGGGAGCCCGGCGAAGCGCCCCGCCACGTAGCCGGACGGGACCACGAACTTGTGGATCGCCCGGTACGCCTCGGGCTCCTCGTGCTTCCACCAAAGGATTTTCGGGCCGTGCGCGTAGGTCGGCGGACAACCGTTCAGCGCCGTAATCTCCCGCGCGTGCTCCGACATCACCTGGATGTACGGCTCGCAGCGGGTGTCCAGCCAGCTGTCGAAGTGAGCCACGGGCCGCCAGTTCCGGTCGATCATGCCGATGCCCGACATCTGACTGCTGAAGGCCAGGGCCGCCACGTCCGCCGTGTTGATGCCGCTCTTCTCGACGCAGCGGGCGATGGTGCGGACGGCGCAGCCGTAAATCTCATCCAGATCCTGCTCGGCCCACCCGGCCTTGGGATACCGGATGGGGGTCTCCTCGTACGCGTCGGCAATCAGGTGCCCCTCGGTGTCGTAGATGGCCGCCTTCGCGCCCATCGTGCCGAGGTCGCAACCAACCAGGTAGACCTTGCCCATGGTCAGCCCCTCCTCGCCAGGCTACGGTTCAACGACGAGCTTCAAGCCCTGGCGGGCCACAACGGCAGCGGCGGCGGTCTCGATCTCCGACAGCGCGAAGGTGTGGGTGACGATCCGCTCCAGCCCGGGAAGCCGCCCCGCGGCCATCAAGGCAATGCAGCGCTCCATGTCGAGCGGGCGGGCCCCCGTGTTGCCCAGCGCCCGGACCTCCTGGTAGTGCAGCAGGTTGGTCGGGAAGCCGTCGACGGCGGTTCCCTTGGGGAGCCCGGCGAAGAAGTTGATCCGGCCGCGGAGGCCGACGGCCTGGAGCCCCTGCATCTGCGCATCCACGCGCGGAACCGTGACCATCACCACGTCGGCGCCCCGTCCCCCGGTGGCCTCCCGCACCACCCGGGCGACGTCCTCAGAGGCCGGATCCACCGTAACGTCGGCGCCCAGGTCGCGGGCCAGGCTGCGCCGCTCGGCCAGCACGTCGCTGGCGATGACGCAGGAGGCGCCCATCGCCCTGGCCAGCATCACCGTGAAGAGGCCCATGGCACCGAGCCCGACGATGAGGGCGGTCTCGCCCGCCCGCAGGTCGCAGGAGTCCAGGCCCCGGTAGCAGCAGCCCATGGCCTCGGCCAGGACGGCGAGCCGCGCATCCAGCGATTCGGGCACCGGCACCAGGCAGCCGCGCGCCACCGCATCGGCCCCGATCAGGACGTACTCGGCCATGCCGCCATCCATGTTGATGCCGTAGGCCCGGTTGTTCACGCACAGGCTGTCCAGGCCGAGCCGGCAGGCCTCGCAGCGGCCGCACCCGACGTTGGGGGCGACGGCAAACCGCCCGCCCAGGGGCACGGCGGACCCCTCTCCCACCGCGGCCACGCGGCCCACGAACTCGTGCCCGATGATGACCTCCTGCCCCGGCCCGATCTGGCGGTGGCCCACCGTGAGGATCTTCGCGTCCGTGGCGCAGAAGGCCGAGGCCTCCACCTTGATCAGGACGTCCCCGGGGCCGGGCCGGGGCAGCGGGCGCTCCTTCAGCGCAAAGGCGCCGTCGCAGTAGACGCCGGCAAGCATCTTGCTAGGAAGCCCGCCAGTCATCGACCGTCTCCACCTTCCCCGAGAGCAGTGACCGGGTGCCCGCCCTGACGACCGCCAGCGCCCGGGCGCCGTCCTCCAGCGTGGTCTTCGGCTTCTCGCGGCCGAGCACGCAGTTGATGAAGTGCCGGTCCTCGGCCACGTAGGCCTCCCGGAACAGGTTCCGCCAGGAGTTCATCGTCTGGGCGGTCACGCCCTTCTTGGTGCACACGGTGAGTCCCGGCCGGGCCACGCTACCGATGAAGAGCACGCCCTCGGTGCCCTGGATCTCCACACGGGCGTCGTAGCCGTACTCGGACGGGCAGGCCCCGTCCACCGTGCTCAGCACGCCGCCGGTCAGGCCGGCGACCATGACGACGTTGTCGTAGTAGTCCGGGTAGTCCTCCCGCAGCTCGGGCGTGCGGAAGTTGCCGCCGCGGGCGAAGACCCATTCAAACTCGCGGCCGGTCAGCCAGCGGATGCAGTCGATGTCGTGGCTGTTCACCTCGGCCAGCACGCCGTTGGACTTGCGGATGTCCCAGGACCAGGGCGGCGCAAGGCCCGGACCCTTGCCGGTGGACTTCACCAGGATGACGTCGCCGATCTCGCCGTTCTGAATGGCCTCACGCGCCCGGATGAAGCTGTCGTCGAACCGGCGCATGAAGGCCATGAGGAAGGTCACGCCCGTGGCCTTCAGGGCCTCCTCCATGCGGATCACTTCCTCGGGGCTGATGGCAACCGGCTTCTCGCACAGGATGGCCTTCTTCTCATGGGCCGCCCGCACCACGTGGTCGGCATGAGTGAACGTCGGGGTCGCGATGACCACCGCGTCCAGGTCCGGATTGGCGTAGAAGGCGTCGAGATCCGTGTAGGCCGTCGCATTGAGTTCACTGGCTGCAGCGGCCGCAGCCTCAGCATTGGCATCAAAGACGGCCACCATCCGGGCCTCGGGGATGCTGGTGAAGAAGTCCCGGGCATGGACCATGCCTGCGCGGCCGGCCCCGATGAGGCCGACGCCGACCTGACTGAGCCGTTCCATACGAATACACCTACCTCAGTTGTTGCTCGATGGACTTCAGGTGCTGGATGGCCGTCGCGGCGAACCGCTCCCGCAGCTCCGGGAAGTTGGGCATGCCCATCAGGACGCCGGCGTCGGACCCCGCGGGCACGTGCTCGATGGTCAGCAGCCCGTCGTAGCCAAGCCTGATCAACTCGGCCAGGATGGCCCGGAAGTCGATGTGCCCGGTGCCGGCGGCCTCGCGGTGGCTGTCGGCCATGTGGATGTTCACCGTCAGGTCGCCGGCCGCGCGCACGGCCGCGACCATGTCGGGCTCCTCGATGTTCATATGGAAGGTGTCAAGCTGGATCCGGACGGCCCGTGAGCCGATGTCCCAGACCATCTTCAGGGCCTGCTCCACCTGCCGGACCAGGTACGTCTCGTACCGGTTGATGGGCTCGACGGAGAGGATTACGCCCAGCTCCTCCGCCCGGCGGGCCGCCCGCCCGATGGCATCCACCGCGCAGTCCCACTCCTCGTTGAAGGCGAGCTGGTACTCCTCGGCGCTGCCGCCGGTGTATCGCACGGGCGCAAGCTTGCCCACCGAGGAGGGCAGCACCACCACGATGCCCGCGCCGATCCGGCTGGCGAACTCGCAGCAGTCCACCAGGTACCGGACCGCCTGGTTGCGGACCTCGGGATCCGGATTGGCGAGGTCGTGGTTCCCGGGCCACGGGTACTGGCCCAGCACGGAGAAGATCTTCAGGCCGTAACGCCGGGACAGGGCGGCCAGTTCGTTCACGTCGTACCGCTCGGGTTCGCCGGTCAGCTCGATCCCGTCAAACCCCAGCCGGTGCAGCCGCTCGAACGTCTCGGCGATCGGCTCCCGGCCGCAGGTCCAGTTGCTCAGCGAGTAGCGGAACATGGCGATCACCTCACCTGGGCCCGGGCTTCCGCCACGCGGCGCACAAACTCGGCTGCGGTTGCGGTGACCCGCTCGTAGTCGCCGGTCTTGGCCCCGGCGGTCATCTCGCCGCCGACGCCCACCGCGTCGCAACCGGCCTTGATCCAGTCGGCGATGTTATCCAGGCTCACACCTCCGGTGGGCATCAGCGGAGCCTGCGGCAGCGCAGACTTCACCGCCTTGATGTAGGCAGGGCCGAGCTGGGCGGCAGGGAAGACCTTGACCATGTCGGCGCCCGCCTGCATGGCCCTGATGATTTCGTTGGGGGTCATGGCGCCGGGAATGCACGGAATGTCGTACGTGTGGCAGAGCCGCACGGTCTCGGTGTCCAGCGCCGGCGACACGATGAACTCCGCCCCGGCGAGGATGGCCATGCGCGCCGTCTCCGCATCGAGCACGGTGCCGCAGCCGAGAAGGATGTCGCCGGAGAGCTTCCCGCGCAGCTCCTCGATCACGCCGATGGCGCCGGGAATCGTCATGGTCACCTCAACCGCCCGAACCCCGCCGGCCAGCAGCGCATCGATCAGCCGGAGCGCCTTCTCGGCGCTCTCGGCGCGCACCACCGGAACAAGCCCGCCGTCCACGATTCGTTGCAGCGTCTTCAGCCGTTTGGTCACCGCAGTTGCCCCCTCAGTCCAGCGTGTTGAATACGGGCTCCAGGGCCTGATAATACTGCTCGAACAGGTTCCTCAGCCGGGCGTAGGTCGCGCGGTTGGCCTCGTTCGGCCAGCACCGATCCTCGATCTCCACCAGCCGCTCGGTCACGCTGAAGTCCGGGAAGAGCCCGACCCCGACGCCGCCGGTGACGGCCGCCCCCAGGGAGGTCGCCTCGTCGACGAGCGTGGGCTTCAGGATCTCACAGCCGTAGATGTCCGCCATCATCTGCCGCCAGACCGCGCCCTTGGCGCCGCCGCCGATCACGCGCATCTCGCTGACCTCGACGCCCTGCTCGCGCATGGCGTCCAGGATGATGGCCAGGTTCATGATGACGCCCTCCAGCACCGAGCGGACCATGTGCGCCCGGGTGTGGCGGATCGTCAGGCCGCAGAAGCAGCCCCGGGCGCTCGGGTTCCAGCGGGGGCTCCGCTCTCCGAGGAGATAAGGCAGGTAGATGAGCCCTTCCGACCCGGCCGGAACGGACGCGGCGGCCTCGTCCATCAGCTTGTAGGCGCTCACGCCCTGCCGGTGCGCCAGTTCCTTCTCATACTCGCAGATCACGTCGCGCAGCCACTGGTACGAGGCGCCCGCGGCCTGCATCGTCCCCGTCGGGCTGTACAGCCCGGGCACAACGTGCGCCCAGTTGAACGTCCGCATCTTGGGGTCGTAGATCGGCTCGGTGGTCGCGAGGCCGATCCAGGAGGACGAACCTACGTAGTTGTAGGCGATCCCGGGGCGGATCGTGCCGGAGCCGGCGGCCGCGCAGGAGCCGTCGCCGCCGCCGATGACCACCGGCGTGCCCGCCGCCAGCCCCGTCTCCCGGGCGGCCTCGGGCAGCACCTTGCCCACCACCGTGGTGGAGGGCACGCTGCGGGGCAGCAGGTCCGGGTCCAGCCCGGCCCCCGCAACCAGTTCCTCGGACCAGTCCAGGGCCTTCAGGTCAAACAGGTTGGTGCCCGAGGCATCCGAGTGATCCGTCACGAACTCCCCGGTGAGCCGGGCCACGATGTAGTCCTTCGCCTGCAGGAACTTGTGGGTCTTCTTGTACACCTCGGGCTCGTTGTCCTTGACCCACATCATCTTCGCACCGGAGTACGAAGCGCTGCAGCGGTGGCCGGTGACCTGGTAGACCTTGGCCGCGCCCACCGCATCCGCCAGCCGGGCCGCCTGGCGCTCGGCGCGCACGTCCGACCAGATGATGGCGGGCCGCAGGGCCTTGGCGTTCCGGTCGACGGCCACGCAGCCCATCATCTGCCCACTGAACACGATGCACGCGATGTCGGAAGGGCTGACCCCGCCCTTGGCGATCAGTTCCCTCGTCGCCTGGCAGACCGACTGCCACCAGGCCTCAGGATCCTGCTCCGACCAGCCCCGCCGGGGATAGTGCACGTCGTATCCGGCGAACGTGGCGGCCTTGACGACGCCGGAGGAGCTGTACAGGGTGGCCTTGTTACCAGTGGTTCCGAGGTCGCAAGCGAGAACGTAGACTTCACTGGCCATGCTATCTCCCCCCGAGAGGGCGTCTGTCCCGGTTGGGCGCGGCCTACCCCACCACCACGTGGGCCGGCCGGAGTCCGCGCAGGACATCCGCCGCGTTCTTCAACGCCTCCGTGGACATCGCATCAATGGCTTCCTGGGTTGAGGCACCTACGTGCGGCGTCACAATCACGTTCTTCAGCTTGAGAAGAGGGCTTTCCGTGATCGGCTCTGCGGCCACGTCGTCCACCGCCGCGCCGGCCAGGTGCCCGCGCAGCAGCAGCTCCGCCAGGGCGTCCTCATCGACCAGCCCGCCCCGCGCCGTGTTGATCAGGTAGGAGCCGCGCTTCATGGACTCCAGCTGCCGGCGGCCCAGGATGCCCCGGGTCGACGGCGTCAGCGGGCAGTGCAGCGACACGAAGTCCGCCCGGCTCAGGAGCTCATCCAGACCCGCCAGGGTTACGTTCAGCGAAGCGGCCTTCTCCGGGCTCACATACGGGTCGTACGCCAGCACCGTCATGCCGAGCCTGCTCGCCTTGGTGGCCACCAGGGTTCCGATGGACCCGAGCCCGACCAGCCCCAGGATCCGGCCCGCCAGCTCGACCCCGGTGATCTTCGCGGGGTTGCCCTGGCTGACTTGCCAGGCCTGCTGGGGGATGCGCCGGGCCAAGGCGAACATCATCCCGACGGCCAACTCGGCGACCGCGTTGCAGTTCGCGCTGGGCGTGTTGGTGACGGTGATGCCCCGCTCCCTGGCTGCATCGAGGTCGATGTTGTCCACCCCGACGCCGAACTTGGAGATCACCCGCAGCCGGTCGGCCTTCTCCAGGACCTTCCGGGTCACCGGCTCGAGGCCGACGACCATCGCGTCGGCCCCGACGATGAGTTCGGCGATGTCATCCTCCGTGAGCCGGCCTTCCGCCTGTGGCAGACGAGCCACGAGCCCGTATTCGTCCAACAGGTGACTGTACCGGGACAGCCCTTTCCGCAGTGAGCGGGGGGTCACCAGGACCTCGAAAGGCATGATGGTCCTCCTCCCGTCACCCGATGTTGAGCATGACCTTCAGCGTGGTCGTCTCGTTCGCCTGGATGTACCGGAACGCCTCAGCCACCTCGGTCAGGGCGAAGGTCTTCGACAGGACCAGCGGGAAGTTCGCCTTGCCTTCCACCACCATCTGCTGGGCCAGGTCGAACTCCTCGCGGGTGTACATCAGGTCGCCCACGATCTCGAGCTCGCGATCCTGCACCAGGCTCATGGGAATGGGCACATCGCCGCTCGCCACGCCGACGATGACGATGCGGGAGCCCTTGCGGGCCAGCTCCACCGCCTGGCGGATGGTCGCCGCCGCGCCGACGCACTCGATGATGGCGTCCATGCCGTACGGCGCAAACTGCCGGATCGCCTCGGCCAGGTTCTCCTCGCCGGAGTTGACCACCGCATCGGCGCCCAGCTTCTTCGCCACGTCGAGCCGGAACGGCACCAGGTCGCTGACCAGCACCTGGGCGCCCTGCGCCTTGGCGGCCATCAGGGTCATGAGGCCGATGGTGCCGGCGCCGATGATCAGCACCCGGTCGCCGGGGCCGACGCCTGCCCGGCGGTAGGCGCGCACGCCGACGGCCAGGGGCTCGATCATCGCGCCGTGCTCGAAGGAGACGGAGTCCGCCAGCGGAACCACCTTGGCCGCGGGCACGATGAGGTACTCCGCGTAGGCGCCGGTGCTCTGGCAGCCGATGACCTTCAGCTCGTCGCAGATGTTGTACCGGCCGATCCGGCAGTTGTAGCACTTCCCGCACACCAGGTTCGGCTCCACGGTGACCCGCTGGCCGCGGGAGAGGCCGTGCGCCTCGGCGCCGGGGCCCAGGCCCTCGATGACGCCGCTGAACTCGTGGCCCAGCACGATGGGGCAGGAGATGAAGGGGTGCCGCCCGTGGTAGGCGTGAACGTCGGACCCGCAGATGCCACAGTTCTTGACCCGGATCAGCACCTCATTGGCGGCGGGCTCGGGAATGGGCACTTCTTCGATGACGAACTGCTTAGGCGCTACCAAGTTAGCTCTGATCATGCCAATCCCTCCAGCCTTACTTGGCCCACTTCGGGTTGTCGACGAGCGCGGGCCTGCCGTCGCGCTCCACGAGGATCTTGGAAAAGCCGCGGTCCTTGATGGTGTCGTAGTCGTGGCCGCCGTCCGCGAACCACACGCCGTAGAAGACGAAGTCGGTCTTCCCGCAGTTGACGGTGCGATGGGCCCAGTAGGGCGGGATGTACGCGCAGGTGCCGGGCGTCATGTGGATCCCCTGCGTCTCCCCTTCAGGCGACAGGAGCAGCAGGTAGCCCTCACCGCTGAGGCAGGTATAGATCTCCGCCGTACCGCGCCGTTCGTGGAAGTGGCCCTTGGTGAAGAAGTACTCATCGCCGATCTTGCCGGGGTGGATGATCGTCGTGCAGGCGTGCAGGTGCCCCGACTCCTCCGGCGTGCGCAGTTCGTAGACCTCGTAGACGATCTGGTCATCCTGCTCGATCATCTGCTGCAGTGCGGCCTCGTCCGCGGCGAACCCCTTCAGGTCGCTGAGGCGGCGCGTGTACGGAATGGCGGGAACACCGATCTTTCCGGTAAACAGGTCAATCTGTGCGGCATAGGGAGCAAACATCGGTGTCGTTCCTCCTGTTTCTCGTCGATCTTCCTTCAGCAGGTCCTACGTTGCGGTACACCTTGCCGGCTGCCGCCCGCTACCTGCGGAGTTCCAGGATGAACTGGGAGCGATCGCCCCGGTAGCTGGCCACCGAGTACTCGACGGCCCTGCCCTTGTCGTCCCAGGTCACCGTGCGGCACAGCTGTACGGGCGCGCCCTCGCGGATTTTCAGGACGCCGGCGGACCTTGCGGTGGCCGGCACGGCCTCGAGCCAGCGGCGGGCCATGCTCACGCGGGCGCCCCACCTCTCCTCCATGACCTGGTAGAGCGACAGGTTGGTGAAATCCAGCGCCTCCATGCCCGGGAAGTAGTCCCAGGGGATGTACGAGGTCACGTGGACAATCGGCTCCTCGTTGATGAACCGCACGCGCTCGAGCCGAATGATTTTCCGGCCGTAAGGCAGCCGCAGGTGCTCACTGACCGACTGCTGGGGCAGCCTGACGTCCAGGCCCAGCACCTCCGTGCGGTGCTCCAGGCCCTTCTCCCGCATCTCCTCGGCGAAGCTGAGAAGCTTCTGGAAGAAGTCCTGCACGATCTTCGGCTGCGCCACGAAGGTCCCCTTGCCCTTGATCCGGTAGAGCAGTCCCTCGCGCACGAGCTCGTTCACCGCCTGCCGCACGGTCGGGCGGCTGACCCCAAAACGGATGGTCAGTTCGTTCTCAGACGGCAGGGCGTCTCCAGGCTTGTACTGCCCTTTCTCGATCTCGTCCCGCAAGATCTCCATCAACTGGTAGTAGATAGGCAGTTTGGGGTCAAATACGGAGGATGGTCCCTCACGCACGGAAACGTCCACCTCCCTGCCTAGGTTGCTAAGACTTCTGTCTCCCCTGCATCAGCACGGCCGCGACGATGATCAGGCCCATGATGACCTGCTGCGGGTAGGCCGGAATGTCCTTGAGGTTCATGATGTTGCCGATCAGCCCCAGGATGAGCACGCCGATCAGGGTGTGGAGCGCATTGCCACGGCCGCCGATCAGCGGCGCGCCGCCGATGACCACCGCCGCGATGGCGTCCAGCTCCAGGCCGCTGCCGACCATCGGCGACCCGACGCCGGTGCGGGAGGTGCTGATGATGCCCGCGACGGAGGCAAGGGCGCCGGTGATGACGTAGGTGGCGAACTTGTACCCCGCCACACGGATGCCGGCCAGCCGAACGGCGTTCTCGTTGGAGCCGATGGCCGCGATCATGCGACCGAAGGTCGTGTATCGCAGCAGGATCCACGTGACGACCACGACGGCGAGCATGAGCAGCACGGGCTTCGGGATGTGCATCCAGTACCCGTTGCCAAAGGAGTCAAGCGCCTGGTTGACCGCCGGGATCGGCCGGCCCTTCGAGACGATGTACGCCAGGCCCCTGGCGATTGTCATCGTGGCCAGCGTCGCCACGAACGGGGCCATGTCGCGGGCCGCCACCAGAACACCGGAGAAAGCGCCCATTGCTGCCCCGATCAGGATCGTCAGGAGCACGGCGACGGGAAGCGGGTAGTCCAGCAGGAACTTGGCGGAGAGCACGCTGCCGAACGCCATCATGGAGCCGACCGACAGGTCGATGCCGCCCGTCAGGATGACCATGAGCATGCCCATGGAAACGATGCCCAGACCCGAAACCTGCCGGAGCAGGTTGAACAGGTTGCGCTCTGTGAAGAACACGTCGGACACCAGGCTCGACAGGATGACCAGCAGCACGAAGATCAGATAAACGCTGTACTTCGCCAGGAAGGTGATCACCTGGGACTGGCGCTTTCCGTTCCCGTTCGCCGGTGCCTCCCCGAGCTTCGCCTGCACTTCGTTGGGTTTCACGACGCAGCCTCCTCGCCAACTGCCAAACGCATGATGTTCTTCTCCGAGATGTCGGGTTTCTCAAGGAACCCCCGGGGAACTCCGCGGCTCATGACCAGCACACGGTCACACATGCCGACGACCTCTTCCAGTTCCGACGAAATGAAGATAACCGCTACTCCCTGTTTCACCGCCTGGTTGATCAGGTCGTAGATCTCTACCTTCGCGCCGACATCCACGCCGCGAGTAGGCTCATCGAGGATCAGGACCCGGCTGTTAGAGGCGAACCACTTGGCAAGGGAGACTTTCTGCTGGTTTCCGCCACTCAGGCTGGACACAGGGTCTTGAATGCTTGCGATCTTGATGGACAGCTTCTTGACCTGGTCTTCGACGATTTCCGTTTCCTTCTTGAAGTCGATGAACCCCAGTGCCCGCATCACGTTCGAGATACAGGGCATGGTGACGTTGGTGCGGATGGCGTGCTCGAGGATCAGCCCCTGCGTCTTGCGGTCCTCCGGGACCAGCCCGATCCCCAGGCGCACCGCGGCGGCAGGCGAGTTGATCACGACGGGCTTGCCGTCCAGGAAAACCTGCCCCGAATCCCGGCGGTCGGCGCCGAAGATCGCCCGCACCAACTCCGTGCGGCCGCTGCCCACCAGTCCGGCGATGCCGAACACTTCGCCGGCCCGTACGCTGAAGGAGACGTCCTTCACCCGGTTCCCCACGGAGATGTGCTCGACCCGCAGGACCTCCTCGCCGATCGTCACCTCGCGGGACGGGAACAGCGTGGCCAGCTCCCGGCCGACCATCATGGAGATGATCTCGCTGGTGTTGGTCTCGGAGGCCTTCATGGTCCCGACGACCTCGCCGTCCTTCATCACCGTGATCTCGTCGGACAGCCGGAACACCTCGTCGAGACGGTGCGAGATGTAGATGATGCTGATGCCGGCCCGCTTGAGATCCCCCAGCAGCTCAAACAGGCGCTCGGCCTCCGCCGGGGCCAGCACGGCGGTCGGCTCGTCGAGAACCAGGATCCGGGCGTTCCGGGTGAGCGCCTTGGCGATCTCCACCACCTGCTGGTGGGCGACGCTCAGCTCCCGCACCGTCAGCCGGGGGTTGATGTCGAATCCAAGCTTGGTCAGGGCCTCCCCGGCCCGCCGGTGCAGCGCCTCCCAGTTGACGACCGCGCCGGGGTTTGCGCCGAGGAAGATGTTCTCGGAGACCGTCAGGTCCGGGACCAGGGCGAACTCCTGGTAGATGATCGCAATCCCCAGTTCCAGCCCGGCGCGGGGGTTGGGGATCTCCACCGGTTTCCCGTCGATCAGGATCTGGCCCCGGTCCTTCTGCAGGGCGCCGGAGAGGATTTTCATGAGGGTGGACTTGCCCGCTCCGTTCTCGCCCACCAGCCCGAGGATCTCACCCGGCCGCACGGCCAGATCCACATTCTTCAGGGCCCGCACGCCGCCGAAGGACTTGCTGATGCCCTTCATCTCCACACGGTACGGTTCCGCCAAGACGGCGCACCCCCCTAGCGCAGAGTAACGGGCCGCCCGGACTTGATGGACTCGTTGACGGCCAGAGCGATGCGGACTGCCTCCAGCCCGTCGCGGGCGTTCGCGCGGGTCGGCAGGTCGTGGAGGATGCAGTCGACGAAGTGCTGCGCCTCCTTGATGTAAGCCTCGTAGAAGCGGTCCAGGAAGGAGGGCGCGACCCCGACCCTGTACTCCTTGGAGCCGGTCGCCACGCCGACGTCGACGTACCGCACGTCGCCCACCGAGATGAAGCCCTGGTCGCCCACGACCTCCACCCGGGCGTCGTAGCCGTACTTGATGTTGAGCAGGCCGTCCACCGCCGCCAGGGTGCCGCGGGTGAACTCCACGAGGACGACCAGCGTGTCGTTGATCATCTTCCCGCCGCACTTCGCGGCGACGTCCTTGGAAGACAGAATGGCGGCGCGGGCGTACACGGACTTGACCTCATCGTTCAGGAGCCACCGCATCCGGTCGTAGTCGTGCGAGCAGAGCTCGAAGGCGATGTCCCCGCACGCCTCGGGGTCGGAGCCCCAACCGGGAACCGGGGGCAGACCGGGGTCACGGCCGGTGGAACGCACGAACACCGGCGTGCCAATGGCGTTCTGTTCCAGCTTCTCCTTGGCCAGTTCGAAGGAACGGTCGAAGCGGCTCATGAAGGCGATGAGGAACTTGACGCCGGCACGGTCAACGGCCTCGACGATCTCCTCTGCATCCCGTTCCGTCAGCGCGAGCGGCTTCTCGCAGAAGATGTGCTTGCCCGCCGCAGCGGCCTTGAGGCAGAACTCCTTGTGCGTGAAGATCGGCGTGCTGATGACGACGGCGTCGACGTCCGGGCTGTTGATCACCGCGTCCACGTCGTAGGCACTGCGGGTGCCCAGTTCCGCCGCCAGCTTGTCCGCACGCTCACGGTCGGAGTCGACGACGTACGCGACCTGCGACCCGTGAACATACTTCGCGAAGTTGGTACCGTGTTTGATGCCCATGCGCCCTGCGCCGATGATTGCCACTCTTACCGCGTCAGCCATGCCCTTATCCTCCTCATGCAAGAGCAACCCGTTCGTGTTTAGGAAGGTCCGGGGGGCCAGTCCAGTGCGGCCCCCCGGGCCTCGTCCTAAGGGCTGTAGACCTGGAGTCGTGAGATTAGAACCCGGCGTTCGGGTCGTACCACTCGGCTGCGTTCTCCTTGGTGATGGCACGCGGCTCGGTGTAGGTGATCTTCGGGAAGTCGGTCTCGCCGGCGGCGATCCTGCTGGCGACCTCGATGGCCTTCTTGCCGACGAGGACCGGGCTGTTCTGGCCGGTGACGCCATACTTGCCGTCCATGATCAGCTTGATGGCTTCCTTCTGGCCGTCGGCAGCAGCCGTGACCAGGATCTTGTCGGTCAGCTTGGCCTCTTCGATGGCCTTCATGGCGCCGAGGCACATGGAGTCGTTCTCACACAGCAGCAGGTTGATGTCGCTGTGGGCGACCAGGATGTCCTCCATCGCCGACTGGCCGAGCGGCTCGCCCCACTCGCCCCAGCCCTGGGCCACGATCTCGAAGCCGGCCTTGCCGACGTTGCGGAGCTGCCACTCGATGATGCCCGAGAAGACGCCGTCACGCCGCGCCATGCCGACGGGGTTGCCGGGAGAGCCGGACAGCAGGGCCATCTTGATCTCCTTGCCCTTCATGGCGTTGGCGATCCACTCGCCGACCAGCAGGCCGTTCTCGTAGTTGTTGGACTGGATGGTCGTGACGTACGGAGCGGACTCGTCGATGGAGCTGTCCACGATGATGACGGGCACGCCCGCCTGCTGGGCAGCCTTCGCGGCCGGCACCGCACCCACGGGATCCTTCGGGTTGAAGATCAGGATGTCGATGTTCTTGGCGAGCAGGTCCTCCACGTCAGCCAGCTGCTTGGTCATGTCGTTCTGGGCGTCAGTCACGAACACCTCATAGCCCTTGGCCTCGCCCTCACGCTGAATGACGGCAGCCAGTTCGGCGAAGTAGGGAGCACCCATCGTGTACTGGGAGAAACCGATGCGCAGCTTCTCGCCCTTCTGCTGGAAGCCACCGGAAGCCTGACCGGAAGTCTGCTGAGGGGTGTTACCCTGAGTGGTCGTCGAACCGGACTGCGAACCGCCACCACAGCCAGCAACCATCGCTACGACAGCAACCGTCATCAACGCGGCAACAACACGGCGCAGACTCATTCAAGCATCCTCCTTCTACGTAGTGCCTTGTGGTCTTCGCTTGCCAACTGCCAGGCCGGGGCTTCTCCTACGTGTCCCTCCATGCCAAATGCTGCCTCGGCTGCGCACTCGGGTACCCCGACACCGTCTCCCCGGCCTGCGGAAACGGCGCCGGAGCGTGCGCGTCTATCACCTCCCGTGACCAGCAATCCCATAATGGCACCTTCCGGGTTACGCGAACGCCCTGCGCGCGATCGTCGACATCTCCGCCAACTGCTGCGGGCTGATGGCGATGTCGAAGACCTGCTCCATCACCGACGTCCAACCGTGGATGAAGTAGATCCAGCCGTCGTGGATCTGCAGGGACCGCTCCTGTGCCTGGCGCTCGGCCTGGTGCAGGAAGTCCAGCGCACCCCGGTAGTTTAACTCCCAGACAATGCCCCGCTCGGGGAACCGGGCCTCGTCGCTGATGGGAGAGCCTGGCCTGTCCTTGCCCATGCCGGTGGCGTTGATCACCATCGAGCAGGGGGGCAGGGCGGCCATCAGCCCATCATTGGTGGAAGCCTCGGCGCTCAGGATGTACTCGACCTCGGTGTCGGAATCCAGCGCCGAGAGAATCCGCCGCATCGACGCCAGCCGGTCGGGGTCCTTGTCCACCGCCACGATCCGGCGCGGGCGGTCGGCCGGGTCAGGCCGGGTCATCAGGTGAAGCGAGATGGCGATGCCGGCGCCGCCGGCGCCCAGACAGAGCACCTCGCCGCCGGTCCGGCCCCAGTGGCCGGGCTCCAGCATCGAGTCCAGGGTGCGGCCCGAGGAGATCGGGTCCTTGGCGTGCCCCTGGAAGCTCGCGCCCCGCTTTGAGAGGCAGGAGACCTCTCCCAGCATCTGCGCGTAGGGGTCCAGGTAGTCGAACATGTCCCGGCAGGCGCGGTAGAGGTCGATCTTGTGCGTCGTCACCAGGGCGCCCAGGTGGTTCGGGTCGGCCTTGATGCCCTCCACGACCTCCCGGTACCGCTCAGGCGGTGCGCCGATGGGGATGTCGCACCCCTTCATCCGAACGTCCTTCAGTCCCAGATACTCGGCCCAGGCAGGAAACACTCGCATGATGGCAGACTGTCCGGTCGTCACTCCGATGAAGCCGAAATACTTTTCCATGTCACTCCGCCTCTCATTGCTGAACTGGAACATTACCCCGCCGGCCTGGCGATGCGGCCGTAGATGTTACCGCCAAGCAGCGCGGCGATCTCCTCCGGAGCCACGCCCAGTCGCTCAAGGCGGGGACGAACGATCCGAATCAGGCCGAGCATTCCCGGGCCGCCCGAGCGGAACCGCCACTGGGCGGCATCGGCCAGGTCCAGGGCGCAGGCAACTGCGCCGGAAACCCCCTCCTGCAGCAGGCCCTCCAACAGGGGCCAGACCCGGGTCTCGGGCTCGTACTTGGGCCGCAGGAAGGTGTCAAACTCCAACAGGAAGCCGGCGGCTGCAAGCTCACGGTGCAGCGCCGGGTCCGGGCGCTTGTCCACGTGGCAGAGCACCACGCGGGTCGGAGAGATGCCCTCCCGCAGGAAGAACTCAACGAGCCCTTCCACCCCGCGCCCCTGCTCCGTGTGCACCAGGATGGCCGCCCCGGTCCGGCGGCTCGCCTCGCAGGCGGCGGCGAAGAGCCGGACGTAGCGCGGGTCGGTCAGCGCGCCGGGGTGGGCCGTCTTGATCACGCCCGCCGGGTGGGCGGTGCGGCGGCCGTCGGGCGACTCCATACCGAGGGTCAGCTCCGCAGCGAACCGGTCGGCCAGCTCCTCCGGGGAGGCGGTCCATGTCCAGGCGTCCGGCGGGTAGTAGCGCTCCAGGTGGAAGCCGGTGGAGGCCACGATCTCCAGACCGGTCGCCCGGGAGATGGCCGCCAGCTTTTCCGGATCCCTTCCGGCCCCCGGGGGCTGGCAATCGACGGCCCCGATGCCGCCTTCCGCACGCAGCTCGGCCAGTTCGGCGACGATGGCCTGCTCATCGGCCAGGACAGGGGCATCGGCGGCCTGGACCCCCTCGGGAGGGCTGATCCACAGGTGGGCGTGCGCATCGACAACGCCGGCGGGCCGGGAGGGACGCGGTCCGAGCACGGTGATCACCGCCGGGTTGGGTGGCTGCCGACCGTTTGGCGTGCTGACTTGGTCCATGTGGGTACCACCTTCGTTGTGCGGATGTGTAGACCGAAGTTGTCATGTTGTCTGGTTGCCTTGTTGTCATGATGTCAACATGTCCACTTGTCTTTACAAGTTAGGTTCTGGAGCGCCCCCAGTTTCCTCCTCCCTACCCGTGTTTTTTCTCGGAAATACCCGCAGTTTTCTATTCAGACTTCCTGGGATGTGTACTTGACGGTGATCAGACCGGCGGCCGGCCGGGGGGTGGCGTCCCAGCAGGCGGCGGGCCTGTGGCCTATCGGCGGCCGGCAGCCGGGCGCAGTCCCGCAGGCGGACGCCCGGCGGCGCCCGCGGTGCAGCTCCCGCCGGTGCCTACCTCAGTATAGCAGAAAACCACAACAGCCCGGTATGACTCGTTAGTTCCGGTTTTCTCTCATACCAGTTAGCGCCACCGGCGTGCGTCGATAGACGAACAGATCAAGTGACCGGCGCGCACGAAAAAGCAGGCCGGGCAACAGGCCCCGACCTGCCAGGCAGACTGCTAGATCGCCGGGTGAAAGATCTCCACGGTGCGGCTAGCGCCGCTCCAGCGGACCTCCCCGCCGAGCGTCTCCACGATGAACCGGAGCGGCACATGGGTCCGGTCGGCCCAGATGACCGGGGGAGTGTCCAGCAGGATCCGCTCCCCGTCGACGGCAGCCTCGGAGACGCCGATGGTGAGCCGGATCTCCCGCTCCCCCTGCACGATCTCTGCGGTGCGGCTCTCCGGCTGCCACCGGACCTCCGCTCCCATCAGCTCCGCGATGGCCCGCACCGGTACCAGCGACCGGCCGTCCAGCACGACGACCTCCACCGGGACCGGTTCGCCGTTCAGGAGCACCCCGATGTCCGGCGAGGGAACCGGCGGGTTGTTGGCGGCATACCCCGGCCCGTCGGCGACAAGAACGCCCATTTCCCCGGCGTGGACGTACCGCCCGTTCCCGTAGGCGATCTGCCAGGAAGCGCTCCTCCGCTGGCGCGGTGCAGTGACCTGCCAGTGAACGCCGTCGAGGGAGGTGTACACCGACCCCTGGGTATCGGCGAACATGAACTGGCCGTTAATGAAGTCGCCAAACGTGATGATCGGACTGCCGACCTCCAACACGAGCGTGTCCTGCCAGTCTTTGAGGTTGGAGGAGACGCTGAGGCCGAACTGCGCGATGTTGCTTCCCGTCAGCGGGTCTGTCTGGCCGGTCACCCGGACGGGCCGGTAGGCCACATAGCGCCCGTTCCCGTAGGTGATGATGCGCGGCTGCAGCCCTGGCCCACTGGTCGGCAGGACCTCCCAGGTGATCCCATCGAAGGACGACAGGATCGCAATGACAGGCTTCACGCCGAAGACTCCGGGCTCGCCGCCGCGTTGCTCGGCCAGGAAACGATCGTTGACAAAACTGAGGCTGGCCAGCTCGTCACCCGGAGGGGCGGCGTGCGTCGTCCAGGCTATCCCGTCCAGGGACATGGCGAGGGTCCCGTCCTCCGTCATGCTGAGGAACCGGCCGTTTCCGTACACGATCCCCCGGTGTTTGATTCCGGTCTGAACCCACTCCCACTGGCGCCCGTCCGCCGAAATCCAGACGCCGCCTTTCTGTGCCTGGGCCACCCACCGGCCGGCCCCGTAGACCGCCCAGGCGGCCTCAGGCGGTACCGTGGGCGCACGGGACCACGTCCTGCCGTCGAGGGAGGTCCAGGTGACGTAATTCAGGTAACCGCCGTCCAGTCGGGCGTTCAGGATGAACTGGCCCCCTACGAACTTCACCGACACGGGGTCCGGGATCAGAGTCTCGTCGACCCGGGTCCAGTTCACCCCGTCCTCAGAGGCGAGCAACTCGCCCCACCATCCGGCGACCACGAAGCGGCCGGCGCCATACGCCATGTCGCCCTCCGGCAGGAGCCCTGATGATACGGGAAGTACGCTCCACTGGTTTCCATCCGGGGTGACCAGCAAGTGCCCAAGGTCTTTGATCATCATGTAGCCGTAAGGACCGTAGCGCACCTTTCCCAGTCGATCGTCAAACTCCGTGACCTCAGGAAGATCCGTTTCTGCAGGCCAGGCCCTCGGGTCCCGGAACGGCTTCTCCCAGCGTTCGCCGTCAGCGGAACGGAAGGCGACGCTGCCGCCGGTCAGCCAGAACCAGCCATTTGCGTAGGAAACGTGGCTGAATTCGCGGTCCAGCGTCTTCCGCATCCGCCAGCCATCCGCCGACCACTGGCCGAGCCACGTGCCCGGGCTTCCCGTGAGGATGAACCGGCCGCCGCCGAAAGCAACGGTTACCGACCAGCTACCCCGCAGGGTATCTCCGGCCGGTCAGGTTGCGGGGCCGATCGGAAGCCGGTTACCGACCGGTTACCGACCGAGCCCCATTCGGTGTTCGGGCGAACACCTCAAACCCTTGTGGCAGTTGGTGGTCGCTGAGGGACTCGAACCCCCGACCCCATGCGTGTAAAGCACGTGCTCTACCAACTGAGCTAAGCGACCGTTACGCAAGCAAACAGTATTTTAACATGCCGCGATAGCAGTGTCCAGTGCCGCACAGTGCCGGGGTCTGTCAAGTGAAAGTGGGTACGTCGCACTTCCAAAAGTGTTCTGTATGATTTTGGTTCATGAATTGGCGCCGAATGCGTCTGTTGCCTCTTCTACTTGGTGAAGCCGGCGGCCGCCCTCAGCATCCGAGAGTATCCGCCGCTGGCGTTCCGACCGGCATACAAGATCGGCATGCGCCCGTGGCGGACTCCCTCAATGCCCTGCCCCACGGTCTCCACGACCCGGTGCCGCACCTTTTCCCGAACTGCAGCCAGTGATTCGAGTCCCAGCTGGCGTTCCACCATCTCCACGGCCCCACGCAAAGTGCCGTGAAAGTAGGCGGCCAGCACGTGCATCATCGCCTTCAAGCCCCTCTCGGACCAGCTCCGGCCGACCTTCCGCAGCCGTGCTGAGTACCGCTCCACCGCCCCTTCCGCTGCACCCAGGCCGCGTAACCCTTCCACGCTGACGCCCCGCTCTTGAAGTCGGACGCGGTAGTCCCGTATCGACTCCGGCATCGTCCTGAGGTCGGCCACCAGCCTGCGGATCTCTCCACGACGCTTCGAGTCGGTCTCAGCAGCACGCGCTTCCTCCAGTACCGCCAGCAATCCTCCGGCGTCGTTTGTCTCCAGCGCAGCGTTCGCTCGTTCCAGGAGCCGGGGCTGGTGGCGCAGCACGTGGTTTAGCTCCTGCTTCAGGTGAAACCGGTCGATCTGGTACAGCGCCTTCGGAAACCACGTCACGCCCTCCCGAATCCACCGGGCCCGGTCCCCGTTGATGATCACCCACGTGTCGCTGAGATCGTACTCCCTCTCCAGAAACTCGCTCAACTGCTCCCAGCTGTCCCGTCCGCTGTCGGGAATGAAATCGCGGCGGTTTACCAGCCTGTACTCCGTACCAGCCGGGGTTCGCTCTACCCAACCCTCATGAATCACGAACAGCCGCACTTCCGCCTTCTTGCCGCGCTGACGACCCGGCCAGAATCCATCCGCCTCGATGTACAGGAAGCGGACTTTGCGGGTCCCCCCTTCGGTCACCTGCCGCTGCTTCTGCGCTGCCGCAAGGGCCATTCCCGTCTCGATGCTCCACTGCCGGATCGCCTCGTGGCTGACGTAAACCTGACAGTCCCGCCGCCCCAGCTCTGCTGCCGCACCCCGAAACGATCCGGCCGTCACTGCAGCTTCAACCGCATCTGCCCTGACCGATTCACTCACCCGCTGCCGCTTCGCGATCTGCAGCACCTCATCCAGCAGAAAGACAAAGCGCTTTTCCTCCTGGTCCCAGTAGTAGCGGCGCTTGAATGTGATCGGGCCAAACTTGGTCATGAGGGTGCGGGACCGCATCTCTTTGAACACATACCGCTGGGCGTCCCGGTTTTCATACAGCAAAGTGTCCACCCGCGAGAGTGCCTCAACCAGCACTTCGCGGAAACACTCCACTACCTGCTGCCAAACACCACTTTCAAGTTCCTCAAAGGAAAAGCCGTTGTCTGCACGAATCTCAACCATGACGAGAGATGACCCTCCCTGTGTTGGTGTTTGTTTCCCAGCAACAACACTTTTGGAAGGGGCCATCTCTCGTCCTGCTTTTTTCAGCAGAAATGTTGTGGCCTACCCACGAAAACTTTACTCACACACAGTGCCGCGTAGCTGCCAAGTCAAAGTGGGGTGAGGTTCCTCTCCCTGAGTGTTCGTTCAGCAATTGCGAATGCAAGTATTGCGGCACAGCGCGCCCCTGGTCACACCCCATCCTGCACCTGCTATGCACTCGCCTGCCGGTTGGGGATCATGCGGCTGCGCCACGGAGTCGGCTGTCCGCGGGAGATGAGTTCTGAGGTCGGCACGGTCTGCGCCAGACGCTTCAATCGCCGGCCCAGTTCGCTGTTTCCTGCCGCGCTCGCCAACAGCGGCAGCTGTGCCGCCAACCAGCTTGCAGGGTCCGTCGTGGATAGCCTCTCGATGACCCGGCTCGGGGCATGGCGCCTGTCGACAGCCTTCACCTCGGGCCAGCGCCGCTTCTGCCATCCGTCCAGCCAGTGCTTGAGCTGTCCTTCGGCCTCCAGAGCGCGAATCTGCGCCATGTGGTGCGCCCCGCTCGTTCCCCAGCTCATCCCCTTCTTTGTCATCCGCACGGCAAGGACATGGTTAATCTCGGCCTCCGCCGCACCGAGACCTCTCGCCCCCTCAGGCGCAGGCTTTGGGCCGCCGCGCCAATCCAGCAGCCCGTCCCAGTTCGCCTTCAGGTAGCGCCGCAGTTCCCACACTCGCTTTACCTGGTCCTCGCCCGGGGCCGCAGCCACCGCCTCGTTCAACACCCGCCCAAGACCCTTCAGGTCCCCGCTGCGCACCGCATTCAGCGCTCGCCTGACCAGATCCGGCGCAAGGCCGAGCGCCTCTCGAATTGCCCGATTCCGGTGGAACGGGTCCAGGTACAGTTCCACGTTCGGGAAGTGCTTTCGCGCTTCCTTGATCCACTCCGCTCCATCGCCATTTACGATCACCCGTCCTACCTTCTCCGGGTCGTACCGTTGGGCAAAGCAGATGTCCCCACGCTCCCAAAACGCCTCTGCCTGCATGTACCCGGCCCAGACCGCCTTGTTCACCAACCGGAACCGCTCGCCTGCCGGGCTCTCGGCCTCCCATCCCTCGTGCATCACGGCCAGCTTCAACTCCGCCACTCTCTGGCATTCCCGCTGCAGCGGAATGTACATGCCGTCTGCCTCGATCACCACCATCTCAGCGCCACGGCCTTCGCTCTCAGGTGCCTGACCCCGTTCAAAAACCGCCTGCACCTCTTCACGGAACTGCCGATCCCGCTCCTGTCCCGCCTCCTGCAGCCACCGGTGCACCTCCTGGTGGCTGACAGGTACCTTCAGATGTTCCTGCAGCACAGTCGCCGCCTCGCGAAACGACATCCTCGCCGCCAGCTCCACCGCCAGTTCCTGCACCAGCGGGCAGAAGCGCTCCTCCGGCAGCAGCCCCAGCATCTCGTCCAGCGGATAGCGGTACGCCCAGCTGCCGTCCGGTCGCCGCTGTCGGTAGCCACGGCGCTGTAACCGGATCTCCATCCCGAAGAGGCTGACCAGCGTCCGCTCACGCGGCCCGATCGATTCCCACCCCTTCAAGCTCTCGTCTCGCTCCCGCTGGTTCTCGATCTCGGCCAGCACCCTCTCAACCTGCCGGCAGAACTCCGCCGCCAGCTTCTCCAACAGCCACTGAACAAGATCCTTGAAGGACGTCACAGAATCCGCTACCTTGAACATAGGACCTCCCCCACGGAATCCTTCGGGATTCTGAGTGTGTGGCCACTCAGGGGAGGTCTTTACTATTTCAGGTTCGCAGGTCCTGCTTGCCCCAATTTGATGTTACTCAAAGCAGTGCCGCGCAGTCTGCGGCCAAACTTACAACAATCGTATGCGCAGGGTCAAAGCGCAGTCAAGATCCCAGCTCTCGCCCCCCTCCGACCTCCACCCACAGCCGGTCCATCCCCAGGCCCCGCACCGCCGTGCCCGCGACCGTCCAGACCGCCGGCGGGGCCCCGCGGCCCTCAGCCTCCCCGCCGCCCGCGCCCGGCGTCAGGGTGACGTGCCGCAGCCCGCCGGGGCAGCGCAACAGGCACCGCAGGCCGTTTCCGCAGGGCACGGCGTCCAGGACCCGGTGCCCCGGCTCGCCCAGCGCGTGCCAGTTCCCCGCGGCCCCCGTCCGCGGCAGGGACACCTCCACGCCCCCCTCCGGGACGCGTCGGGCCCGCACCTCTGCCCGCGCGCCGACCGCGGCCAGGCTGATCTGGGCATCCACACCGCCGGGTAACTCCACCCGCGCCGTCACTGGCGCAGTGCGCATCGCCTTCACCGGTGCGTCGTGTCCCGCGCGCGCCGAAGCCGCGCGCCCCGCCCCGAACGGCTCGCCCCGGATCTCCAGAAAGGCCCGGCCGCCGGCGCGGCGGATCCGGGCGCGCAGGGCCGTCCAGGGGCCCGGCGTGCACGTGTGCGCCAACCCGCCCGTGTGGGCCAACCCCGTATCCAGCCGGACCCGCCGCCACGGCTCCACCGGCGGAGCCGCGTCCTCCCGGGGAAAGAGCGGCTCGTCCAGCTCCACCGTCGCCACCGCCTGGCCGACCACCTGCTCCAGCCGATACCAGTCGCCGCCCAGCTTCCGGTGGACCGGCCGCAGGGCCGTCAGCCCGAGCCCCAGCAGCAGGTGCGCGCGCAGATCCCCGCCCGCCCCCGCCCGGGTCAGCCGCTCCACCTGCGCCACCGGCTCCAGCCTGTCCCCCTCGCGGAGCCCGGGGATCTCCATCAGGGCGCTGAACGGAACCTCACGGCCCGTCCAGCGGCCCCGGCCCGAACGGTCCGCCCAGGCCACGTCCAGTGCCACTGCGCCGGAGACCAGGGCCAACCCGTCCCGGATCACATTCGCCTCCAGCCGGGCCACCGCCGCATCCACGCGCCGCACCGCCGCCGGTTCCACCGGCCCCGCCTGTGCGACGTCACGGCCGCCAGCGCCCCCGCCGCCCATCCCGGGGCGGCCAGCGTCGGGGGCCGCCTCCGGCTCCCCCCGGCACGCCACCGCCACGTGGAGCCAGCCCTCCACCGCTCCTTCCGGCCCGACCCGCAGGTCCAGCCCTTCCACCGCCGCAAAGGCCCGCCAGCACAGGTGGGGGTTCAGGTCGACGGCCAGCCGCCGGCAGAAGGAGACGACGCGCACGAGGCGCGCCGCCGGCGCCTCCAGCGTCACCGCGGCGCGGCCCCGGAGCAGCAGGAAGCCAGGCCCGACGGAGGGAATGCAGAACAGCTCCACCCGCACGCCGGCCACGCCCTCGACGCCCCAGGCGGTGAGCTGGAAGGGCAGGCGAAACCGGTCCGTCAGCCGCTCCCGCCCCGCCCGGGCGGGCATGGTTCCCAGCGACAGCAGCAGCGACTCGCCCTCCGCCTGGCAGCCGGCCAGCCGCAGGCGGCGCCCAGGCGCCAGGTCGGTGTGGAGCCAGCCCCGATGGACCCCCACGCGCCCCGACGGGTCGCCGTACCGCACCACTACCCGCACCCGGCCGCAGAGGCCGGCCGGCGAGGCGCCCGCGACGGGGCGGACCGGGCTCAGCGACACACCGACCGCCGCTGCCGGCCTGTCCACCCATGCGCGGTAGAAGAGCACCTGTCCCACCTCAGGGCACGTATACGCCGCACCGCCGCGCGCCAGAACCGCATTTCATCATTCATCCTGGAGAGGAAAAAGAAGGAAGAAGGTCGAACTAGTCTCCGTCCCAAACCCGACGACCGAGGTGAACCGGATGGAACCGTTCGCGGAACACCTCTACCAGCGTCTGGCGGAGGGGATCCTGCTGGCCGAGTGCCCCCGGCTGGAGGAGGCCTACGTCCTCTCCCTCTATGTCGATTTCGACGACGGGCCCCAGCGCATGAAACTCTGGCTCTACTACAACACCCCCTGGCACCTGCGCCAGTCCATCGACCAGGGGGAGGCGCCGGGCGAGGCCCGGTGGTACTTCGCCCTGTGGGAGCCGGAGTTCATCACCGCCGTGGGGCTCAGCGCGGAGGAGTGCCGCCGCATGGCCGATACCGAGAGCCACCGGCTGCTGGCCCGCTGGCTCGCGCGCAGGGGCCTTTACCGCAGCCCCGGACAGCTTACCGCCCTCCTGGAGGATCCGAGCCGGTACGACGCGTGGGAGAGCGCCGCCCGCCGGGCGCTCCTGGAGCTGGTGGTCCGGGTGGCACGGCGGCTGCACGACTCCGGGGTGATCCTGAGCCGGTTCGGCCGGCTCCTGCCCCTGCTGGTCCACCAGTGGGAGTACGACCGCTGGTGCCTGGAGGCCAGCCGCAAGGTAAACCCGCCGGGGCTCATCGACGAGTTCGAGCGGTGGTGGTGGCTGGAGTGGTCCTGCGGTTAGCCCGCGCGCCGGGGGAGGCGCCCCGCTGGGGAGCGCCTCCCCCTTTTCCGCCCCCGGCGCCAGGACTGCTGTACAGCCACCCGGCGCCCTGGCCCCGGTGAGCGGGGGCGGATGCTTAACCGGCCGCCAGCGGCAGCCCGGTGAAGGGCGCCTGGGCAATGCGGATGGGATGCTCCTGGCTGGCGACGACGCAGATCAGGATCACCGTGCGCTGCAGCAGCCGCCGGAAGACGGGGCGGCCCTCGTCGTCGTCGCAGTCGTCGCCGTGATGGCTCACCCACACCTTGTCGAGCAGGTCGAAACCGACGTGCTCCACCACGGGGGTGACGGAGATCTCGTCGCCGGGGTTCACGCCGGGCAGGTCGACGAAGGTGGTGAACGGGATGTCCTCGCCCTGGTGGCGCACGATGTCGTCCTCGCCCACGAAGAAGATCTGCTTGTGGAGCGTGCCGGTGACGATCACCTTGTTGGGGATGACCTCCACGGCCACGTCCTCGACCCGGGCCTGGATCTCCTGGATCTTCTGGGCCGGCTTGTTCAGGTCGGCCACGTTCTCCACCAGCACCTGCCGCTCGCCGGTGGCGACGACCCGGGAGGCCATCACCTGCGGACCGGTGGGATCCTCGGCGACGTTGATCTCGCAGGTGCGGGTGACCTTGATGAACAGCGAAAGCACCACCCGCTGCCGGAGTTCCACGCCATCGGAGAGCACCTTGTCAACCCGGACGATCTGCGCCTGCAGCGTGACGTTGTCGCCGGGCTCCGCGCCGCAGACGTCGGCGATGCCCGAGAAGGGGATGCGCTCCTCCTGGAAGAGCTCCACATCCTCATCCGAGATGTAGAAGATATTCTTCACCAGGGTTCCCTGGAACATCACCTGGTCGCTGGTGGCCTCTGCCTTCACGTCCTCCAGGGACACCTGCAGGTCACGGATCTTGATGGCCCGCCGGTCCAGCTCGATGCAGTTCTCGATGGTGACCGCCTTGGTGGCCTCGCCCACCACGCACTCCGCCTTCACCAGCGGCCCCCGGGGGTTGAGGCGCACGTTGACCTGGCAGTCCTCCGAGACCCTGACGACGAACTGGACGATCACCCGCTGTACAACTTCCTGCCCCCACTCCAGGTTGAAGCTCACCTTGGCGATGTTCGCCTTGACCTCCGCTGTATCGCCTGCCTTGGCCCCTGGGCAGTTGACGAAGGTGGTGAACGGCACGTCCTCAGGAACGTGATGTACATGGTGATCTTCGCCGACAAAGAAGATCTGCTTGTGGACCACGCCCGAGATGCAGACCTGGTCGTCAATGACGTCCGCTTCCAGGTCGACGATGCGGGCCTGGATTTCGGCGATCTTCTTCGCCTTGCGCGGCAGCTTGAAACGCGACTCGATGCAGGCCTCGCCAGTATTCTCGCACACCAGACACTGAAGTTTCAGAAGCTGGGTGCTGAGCAAGTCGGCCACGCTCGACTTCCCCCTTCCATAGCGTTGACCCCAGGGGCGGCGCCGCGAAGGGAAGCTATGTGGCGGACCGCACTCGGGGTGGAGTGGCGGGCACGCGCCCGCCTCCTGCTGGTTATGATATGTACCCCCGCGTCAACCGGTGCGAAGGCCCGCGAAAATGCGCCCGCTCCGCCCTGCATGCCCGCACTTCCAGTCAAGCAGACTGAGTATCAGGCAGACGCCCTACCCGACCAGGTGTGTAAACTGTGCAAAAGTCCCTCTAGGAATCTTTACCGTTTCCCGGTATGATTGAGAACGAATGAACAAAGTCTGCATCGGTGGGTAAGGAGTGTGACTATGTCGGTCCGAATCTGGGGAATCGTCGGCACGGGGCCGGCCGGGCGCGGGATCGCGCAGCTGGTCGCGACCCAGGGCCTGGAAGTGATCATGCTCGGGCAGGCGCCCGAGGAGCTGGAACAGGCCCGCCGGCAGATCGAGCTTTCGCTGCAGCACGAGATCGAACGCTGGGCCATCACCGAGTCCGAGAAGCGGGCGATCCTGGCCCGCATCTCCATGACCACGGATATGACGGAGATGGCGAAGGCGGACTTCGTCATCGCCACCCGGGTCGTGGACATCGAGGAGGACAAGGAGATTTTCCGCACGCTGGACCAGGTCTGCCGGCGCGAGGTGATCCTCGCCTCCAACACCTCGACCCTCTCCATCACCGAGATGGCCTCCGCCACCAATCGGCCTGACCGGGTGATCGGCTGCCACTTCCTGCAGCCGATTCCCCGCACCCGGGTGGTGCAGGTGGTCCGCGGCCTGAAGACCAGCGACGAGACCGTCGCCGAGGTCATGGCGCTGGTGGAGCGGATCGGGCGGACCGGCGTGGAGGTGTTCGAATCGCCGGGCTACATCACCACCCGGCTGATCGTTCCGCTCATCAACGAGGCCTGCCAGGTGCTGATGGAAGGCGTCGCCTCGGCCGAAGACATCGACACCGCCATGCGGCTGGGCTTTGAAATGCCCCGGGGTCCCCTGGAGATCGCAGACCGCATCGGCCTGGACACCGTGCTGGTCATGGCCGAGCGGCTCTGGCGGGAGTACGGCGACCTGAAGTACCGGCCGGCCCCCATCCTGAAGAAGCTGGTGCGCGCGGGCCACCTGGGCGTGGAGACCGGTGTGGGCTTCTTCAAGTACGATGCCGAAGGCGATCGGATCAAGGACGGGGGGACAGGCCGATGAAGATCCTGGTGCTCAACTGCGGGTCGTCGTCCATCAAGTATCAGCTCCTGGACATGACGACAGAAACGGTGCTGGCCATCGGCAAGGTCGAGCGGGTCGGCATGGAAGACGCCATCTTCGAGTACAAGGGCGCCGGCGAGAAGATCAAGGAGATCGGCACGATCCTCGACCACACCGCCGGCGTGCGCAAGGTGCTGAAGGCCCTGACGGATCCCGTCCACGGCGTCATCCAGAAGCCGGAGGAGATCGCGGCGGTGGGCCACCGGGTGGTCCACGGCGGCGAGGCGTTCGTCAGATCGGTGCTCATCGATGACGAGGTCAAGCGCACGCTCAGGGACCTCTTTGACCTGGCCCCGCTGCACAACCCGGCCAACCTCACCGGCATCCTGGCGGCCGAGGCGGCGCTGCCGCACGCCCCCGGCGTTGCGGTGTTCGACACCGCCTTCCACGCCACCATGCCCCGCAAGGCGTTCCTCTACGCCCTGCCGTACGTGATGTACAAGCGGCACAAGGTCCGCCGCTACGGCTTCCACGGCACCTCCCACAAGTACGTGTCGCAGCGGGCCGCAGACCTGCTGGGCCGGCCGCCGGAGGAAGTCAACGTGATCACCTGCCACCTGGGCAACGGCTCCTCCGTCACGGCCGTGCAGGGCGGCAAGTCGGTGGACACCTCCATGGGCTTCACGCCGCTGGCGGGCCTGATCATGGGCACCCGCGCCGGCGACCTGGACCCCGGGGTCATTCCCTATATCATGGCCCGGGAAGAGATCGGCATCTCCGAGGTCAACTCGATGCTCAACAAGCACAGCGGCATGCTGGGCATCTCGGGCATCTCCAGCGACCTCAGGCAGATCGAGGAGGAGATGGACAACGGCGATCCGCGGGCCATCGAGACCTTCGAGATGATGGAGTACCGGCTGCGCAAGTACATCGGCGCCTACGCCGCGGTCCTGGGCCGGGTGGACGCCATCGTGTTCACCGGCGGCATCGGGGAGAACTCGCCCCGTTTCCGCAAGGCGGTCTGCGAGAACCTGGGCTTCCTGGGCGTCACCTTCGACGAGGAGGCCAACGAGTGCCGGGGCGTGGAGCGGATCATCTCCGGCCCCGACTCCAAGGTGGCGGTCATGGTCATCCCCACCAACGAGGAGCTGATGATCGCCCGGGAGACGGCGGAACTGGTCGCCGGCCTGCGCAAGTAACCCTTCATACGGAGGCGGTGCACCCCCCGGTGCACCGCCGTTTTTCGTACCCTTGCGCCACGCCCGCCCATTCTGCGTGCCGGGAGTGCCCCCGTTCGCCCCACCCGCCCGGCCTGCGCACCGGGAACGCCCCCGTTCACACCGCCCGCCCGACCTGCACACCCGGAACGCCCCCGTTCGCACCGCCCGCCAGCCTGCGTACCGGCAGCGCCCCCGTCGCACCGCCCGCCCGGCCTGCGCACCGGGAGCGTTACTCTGGCCGTCCCGCCGCGCACCAGCACAAAGGCCAGGGCATTCACCCTGGCCTTCGGCACTATGCATGTTTCGCTACCGATTAAAGAACCCGTGGATCCAGAGCCGGAGCGAGTCCCAGAGCCGCTTGAAGAAGCCGCCCTGCGGCACGTCCTCCGCCGCGACCAGGTCGATCCGGGCGACCTCCTTGCCGTCGGCGGCGAAGATCACCTCGCCCAGCTTCTGCCCCTTCTCTACCGGGGCGATCACGGACGCCTCCTGCCGGACCGAGGCGGTGAGCGACGACTCCAGCCCCTTCTCCAGCACCAGCGTCGGCGCGCCGCCGGCCGGCTCCAGGTTCAGCTCGTTGGCGGCGCCCTTCCAGACCCGCACCGTGCTGAACTCGGGCATCTGCGGCTTCACGGTGACGAAGTTGTTGAAGCCCCAGCTGAGGAGCGCCGCGCCTTCGGCCTCCCGCTTGGCCGATCCCTCGGGGATCGAGTTGGCCTGGATGCCCAGCAGCACGCCGATCAGCCGCATGTTCCCGCGCTTGGCCGTCACCGCCAAGTTGAACCCGGCCTCGTCCACGTAGCCGGTCTTCAGGCCGTCCACGCCGTCGTAGGTCCAGAGCAGGCCGTTGCGGTTATCCTGCGGGATGGGCTTGTGCGCCTCCGGCGAGGTCACCGCCTGCCGGGCGTCGGAAAGATTCTCATATTGCGGATATGCAAAGGACTTCTGGCTGTGCAGCATCTCCAGCGAGTCCGGGTGAAGCTGGATATACAGCCGGGCGAACTCGGCGAACTCACGGGCCGTCACCTGATTCTGCGGCGAAAGGCCGTGGGGATCGACGAAGTGGAACGTCCTGAAGCCGAGCGCCTGCGCCTCGGCGTTCATCTGCTCCACGAAGGCGGACACCGAACCCGCCATATGTTCCGCCAGGGCCACCGAAGCGTCGTTGCCCGACACGATCGCGATGCCCTTCAGGATCTCGCCCACCGTGACCTTGTCGCCGGGCTCCAGGAACATCAGGGACGAGTCGGGGAAGTTGGCCGCCCACGCGTTCTCGCTGACCACCACGGGATCCTCCAGGCGCATCTGGCCCGCCTCGATGCGCTTGAAGGCCAGGTGCAGGGTCATCAGCTTGGTCAGCGAGGCCGGCGAGATGGGCTCGTCCGGGTTTTTCTCGTAGAGCACCTGACCCGTCTCGAAGTCCATCAGTACCGCGGCCCGCGCCTCCAGGTCCAGGGCGGGTGCTGCCTGCGCGGGTGCGGTGAGCGTTCCGGTCAGCAGCACGGCCAGCAAGGCCACCAGCGCGATGGCCCAAGCCGGGCGAAGTCGCTTTCGATTAAGCAAAGGGCACCCTCCTAGTGCGAGACTCGCGAAGCAGCAGTCTCGCCGGCCCCTGCACGCTGCCAGACCCCCCCGTCCGTCGCGTTCTCCTCACCCGCCGCCAGCGCCCGCAGCACCCCGGGCCCCGCAGCGGCGATCGCCGCAGGCACCACGCGGGCCGGCAGCCCCGCCTCCACGAGGCGTCGGTGGAGCTCGTCGCGCGCCCCGGCCAGGACCTCGGCCACCGCGCGGACCGCCGCTTGCACGGTCTGCTCGTCGCCCTGCACCACCGGGCCCAGATCGGCCAGCAGCTTTGCCAGCAGGTCCGCATCGGCGGGCTCGACGTGGTCGAGCACGACGACGCCCGGAGCGCCCAGCTCCAGTTCCCGGTGATGGCCGATGATCTTGGCAGCGGCCACGCGCACCCCGTCATCCGCCAGCTCCGCCGTCTGCAGATCGGGGGCCATGTTGACCACCAGGGCGCCTTCCGACAGGTGGGGCTTGATGTCCGCCACCGTCTGCGGCACCTCCGGGGTCGCCACGGCCAGGAACACCACCCGGCAGCCGCGCACGGCGCTGACCTGGTCGGAGGCGATGCCGCCGACCTCATCGGCCAGGGCCACTGCCGCCGCCTTGGGGCGCCCGATGATCACCTTGCGGGCAGAGCTGGGGATGCGATGCGCCAGAATCGACGCCAGCGGTCCGGCGCCGATGATCGCGATCTTGTCGTTCACCGCGCTGCCTCCTCGCAGAATGGGTACAGGACACTGAAAGTGTGCCCATCCTCTGCCGGAGGCAATCGCCGCGGCGCGGGGGCGCTGCGTATGTGAGGAGCTATCCACATCGAAGGTCGGCAACTGCACGAGCCGGACAGACAGCACGCCTGCTTCAACGGCTACCATTATACACGAGTATGACGACCGCCGGTGCAGGGAGGTCGCGGAAAACGGGAGCAGACCGGCAGGTCCGCTCCCGCTGTGCCCTCCTGCATCCGGGGTCCGAGTCTAGAGGTAGACGGCCCGGTGCGACCAGCCCGCCTCCAGCGGCACCTCGTCCACCAGCCGGCGGACCAGATCGGGCCCGTACTTCACCAGGTACGGGAAGATGCTGAACCCGCGCTCCTGCAGCCCGTGGGGCGTGAGGTTCGCCCGCACCCGGTCGAACTGGCGCAGGGCCGTCTCGCAGTTCTTCCGGTGCTGCTGCTTCGCCTTTTCCTCCAGCCGGCTGATCTGGTGCTCGATCTGCCGCCGGTTCTCCTCCACCATCTGGCTCAGCCCCGCGTCCAGCTGCAGCACCAGGGCGGACAGCTCGCCGTGCCGGCGGGCGAAGTCCTCCCGGAAGGCCGCGAACGCCTGCGCGATCCCCAGCCGGTCCTCCCGCTCCAGCAGTTCCTGCTTGCGCTCGTCCAGCCGGTGGAAGGCGTCGTCCAGGGTGAGGCCGTGCTTCTGCAGGATGCGTGCGATGGGCGGCTCCACCAGGGTGAAGCCCTCCCGGGGCACGACGATCGGCATCTGCTGGCCCATCGCCCGGTACACATCCCGCAGCAGGCCGAAGTAGCTGATCTCCCCCGGCCCGCCGACGTAGAACAGGTCGGGCAGCAGGAACGACTGCACCACCGGCCGCAGCACGACGTTGGTGGAGAACCGCTCCGGATGCCGCCGGGCCAGATCTGCCAGTTCGGTCCGGCTCCAGGAGAGGTCGGGACGGCCGCGCACCCAGACCCGGTCCCCCTCCCCCACCAGGGGCAGCCGGTCGCCATCCACATAAATGAAGAGGTTCAGGCTGCCGGGCGTCTGCTCGAGGGTACAGGCAAACCCCAGCCGCTGCTCCCACCGGTCCATGCCCTCGGCGCAGGCGGTCTCCACCTCCCCCTGCCGCTCCAGGACGCGGGCAAAGAAGGGCGCCTCGATGCGCCTGAGCAGCGGGTCGGCCGAGTTGAGGAACACCAGGCCGGTGCCGCGGAAGAGCCACGCCATCAGCCGGCCGAACCAGTCGGCCAGCGAAGGCTGACCGCCGGTGGCCGCCGGGTCGAGCGCGGGCCCGGCCGCCGCAGCCTCCCGGAGGCGCGCGACGACCTCCTCCTTGAACTCGGTGTCCGGCATGAGCGCCGCAAACTCGTCGATCACGTCGGCGACCGAGGGCGGCATGGGCGCCAGGGCCACCGAGCGCCGCTCTCCCTCGAACCGCTCGTGCAGCGTGAGCCGGCGGGCCTCGTTTCCGGCCGGCACCATCACCCAGCTGACCTCGTGCCAGTCGTGGTCCTCGCCGGCGATCCAGAACACGGGGACGACCGGCACCCCGAGCCGCTCGCTCTGCAGCCGGGCCAGCCGGATGGTGGTCATGGCCTTGTAGATGGTGTAGGCGGGCCCGGTGAAGATGCCCGCCTGCTGCCCGGTCACCGCCGCCAGGGTGCCCGGCCGGCCCAGCAGCCGGGCGCCTTCCAGGGCGGCCTCGTCGGCGCCCAGGGCACGGTTGTACCGCTCCAGGGCCGCCGCCACCGCGGCCCGGTCGCCCGCGTAGCCGCCGCCGCGGAGGAACGCCGCACGCCGTTCAAAGCTCTCCTGCAGGCGCCAGTCGTACTCGTAGGCGGGGGCCACGCGCGCCCAATCGCTGAGATACGCCGCCACCGCGTCGCTGCGGCTCAGGGCGATGCCCGGCACCCGTTCGATGTGCATCAGTCAATCACCATAATCTTCCCGGGATGCTCCGCCACGGCCTCGCCGATCACGGCAGCGGTGAGCGTCCCGTGTGCTGTAAGGGCTGCGGCCAGCTCCTCCGCCCGCCCGGCCTCCACCGCGATCAGGAGGCCGCCGGAGGTCACCGCGTCGCAGAGGATCATCCGGACGAGCTCGGGCACCGACTCGGCGAACTCCACGTGCCCCTCGCCGGTCAGGAACCGGAAGTTGGCCTTGGAGCCGCCGGGGAAAGCGCCCTGTTCGGCGTAGTCGTAGGTCGACGGCAGCACGGGCACCGCCCCCGCCTTGATCCGGAGCCCCACCCCGCTGGTGCGGGCCATCTCGGAGGCGTGGCCCAGCAGGCCGAAGCCGGTGATGTCCGTCATGCCCCGGATGTCGAAGGGGGCGAGCACGTCGACGACGTCGTTCAGCTTCGCCATCACCCGGGTCACTTCATCAATGTCCGCCGGAGTGGCGAGGCCTCGCTTGATCGCCGTGGTGATGACGCCCACCCCGATGGGCTTGGTCAGGATGAGCCGGTCGCCCGGCCGCACGCCGGCCTTCGCGCCCACCCGCTCCGGGTGGACCAGCCCCGTCACCGCCAGCCCGTAGGTGGGTTCGGGGCCGTCGATGGAGTGGCCGCCGATGAGCACCGCTCCGGCCTCGGCCACCTTCTCGGCGCCCCCGCGCAGGATCTCGGCGAGGATGCGCTTGTCCAGCTTGCTGACAGGGAAACTCACCAGGTTGAGCGCGGTCACCGGCCGGCCGCCCATCGCGTAGATGTCGGAGAGGCTGTTGGCCGCGGCGATGGCACCGAACCAGTACGGGTCGTCGACGATCGGCGTGAAGAAGTCCGCCGTCTGCACCAGGGCCACCTCGTCGGAGATGCGGTAGACCCCGGCGTCATCCGGCGTGTCGAGCCCGACGATGACGTCCGCGTTCTTCAGGGAGGGAGGCAGGTGCCGGAGCACCTCGGATAGGTCCGCCGGACCTATCTTGCACCCTCAGCCGGACTTGGCGGTGTACTGCGTCAGCCGGATGGCGTCTTCGGGACCGGAGAGCCTCATCGGGTTCACCTCCTCCAGCAAGTTAGACGATCGCGGACCGGAGGGCAGATACCACCAGATCGAACTCGTCGTCCCAGAGCGTGCGGGGATCCAGCAGGATCAGCCCCGCCTGAATGCGCACCATCACCGGCGGGTCGAAGGCCCGCAGCCGCGCCTCCACCTCCTGCGGCGCCGGATGCGCGATGGCCACGAGGCGCGTGGGCAGGTCCACGCCCGGCAGGGCGCCGCCGCCCGCCCGGGAGACGCCGTCGATCACCTCGCACGCGATGCCGGCGGCCCGCACCTTGCCGGCCAGGGCCTCGGCCCGGGGGGCGATCTGCTCCCTGGAGGCGGTGAGCATCCGCACCGCCGGGATGCGCGCCGCGGCCCGCTCCGGCTCCAGGTAAAGCTTCAGGGTCGCCTCGATGCCCGCGAGCGTCAGCTTGTCCACCCGCACGGCCCGGGTGAGGGGGTGCTTGCGGCAGCGCTCCACCAGTTCCCTGCGGCCGACGATGAAGCCGCCCTGCGGCGCGCCCAGCAGCTTGTCCCCGGAGAAGGTGACCAGGTCGGCGCCGGCGGCGATGAGCTCCGGCATGGTCGCCTCGCGGGGCAGCCCGAAGCGGCTGAGATCCAGCATGACCCCGGAGCCCCAGTCCACCAGGCAGGGCAGCCCGTGCCGGTGCGCGATCTCCGCGAGCTGGGCCACCGAGACCTCGGCGGTGAACCCCTCCAGCCGGAAGTTGGACCGGTGCACCTTCAGCAGCGCCCCGGTCTCGGGGCCGATGGCCTGCTCGTAGTCCCGGGGGTGGGTCTTGTTCGTGGTGCCCACCTCCACCAGCTTCGCGCCGCCCTGCTTCATCACGTCCGGCACCCGGAAGGAGCCGCCGATCTCCACCAGTTCGCCCCGGGAGACGACGACCTCCTTCCCGGCGGCCAGGGCGGAGAGCATGAGCAGCACCGCGGCGGCGTTGTTGTTGACCACCATGGCCGCCTCGGCGCCGGTGAGCTCGGCCAGCAGCGCCTCCACGTGAGCATAGCGGGAGCCCCGCTCGCCGGTGGAGAGGTCCAGCTCCAGGTTGTTGTAGCGACCGGCGATCTCGGCGATGGCCTCCACCGCCTCCTCCGCCAGGGGCGCACGGCCCATGTTGGTGTGGATCACCACGCCGGTGGCGTTCACCACCCGGCGCAGCCGGGGACGCAGACGGCGCGCCAGCCGCTCGGCGGCGTCCGCGGCCAGCCCCTCGGGGGAGAGGTCGACGGACGCAACTTCTGCCTCGCTGACGGCAGCCACGATGCGCTTGCGCAGCGCCTCCAGGGCCTCGCCCACCGCGTCCACCACCAGCGGGCGGGACCGCTCGGCCAGCAGGCGCTGCCCGGTGGGCGCAGCCAGAATCTCGTTGACCGGCGGGATGGCTCTGAGTGCCGCTTGCTGCCATGGTTTCATGTTCCGTTCCTCCGATCGCCCGGCATCTGAACTTCAAGTCGCTCCTATTATAAGCCTCGGAATTGGCAGGGCCAAGTCCGGCTGGAAAGAGGAAGTACGCGGCGTGATCAGGAATATCCAGTATTAGACGATTCAGGGGGAGGTAGGCTCCAATGTCCACCCTCAGGCCGCCACATCCAACCACGCCGTTCTGGACCAGCCTTGTTAAGTATTACCGCAGCTGCCTCGACCGAGAGCAGGAGCTGGGCATACAGGTCCCTGCCGACCCGAACGCGCGCGTCATTCTCCCCGCCCTGCAGGAGCATCTGATCACCCGCAAGGCGACCACCACCATCATCAGCGAGCCGCAGCACACGCAACCCATCCTCGCCTATCTGAACCGGCGGGGGCGGGGCATCGGGGGCACGTTCTACTACGGGTATCCCCTGGCCCGCGAGGGCGATCGGCTCGTTCCCATCTGCTGCACCGAGGTCACCCTGGAGCCCGGCTCCGCGCCGCAGACCGTGGTGCTGACCCGGGGCGTCAGCGAGCTGCTCTTCAACCGCCGGTTCCTGCGGCTCATCGCCGGTCTGACCGACGCCGAGATCGCTGAGCTCACGCGGGCCTGGCTGAGCACCCGCGGCCCCGAGCCGGCCGAACTCCTGGAGCAGTACCTCTCCGGGGTCGACCTGCAGTACGACGCCGTGCTCTTCGGCTCGGAAGGGGTCGGCCACGCCCGGGGACCTTCCCGCGAGCTTCAGCTCATGGAGCAGCTGCGCCGCGACCGGCTGCCGGACACCATCCGCATCTTCATCGGCGAGCAGGGGCTGCCGACCGCCCGCGAGGCCGACGACTACCTGTCCATCCTCCCGGCCGACCCCGACCAGGTGCGGGTGCTGAAGCGGTGGCGGGCGCCGTTCCTGGCCGTCGCCGGCCCCGCCGGCGCCGGCAAGAGCCGCACCGCAGCCGGCCTCATCGCCAGTGCGGCTGCGGCGGGGCAGCGCGTCCTGTTCGTGACCCCGGACGGCCGGCTGCCCGACGAGTTTCACCAGGCCTTCCCCGGCGTGCTCCACATCGGCAGCCAGGAGGCGTGGCTCTCCTCCCTGCGCCGGGCCCTGGAGGTTCTGGAGGCGCTGAAGGCAGAGGGCGAGACGGCGCCGCCCGACATGGCCGGCCTCGCCGCCGAGGGCAAGGCGCTCGCCCAGGAGCTGGACCGGCTCCAGTCTGAGCATGCGCAGGCCGCCGCCATGGCCGAGCTGGGAGAGGCGATGGAGCCGGTCTCCGACCAGGTGGAGGCCAGCCTGGCGCACCACCCGCGCCGGGCGTGGATGGATGCGCTGGCGGCGCGCATCACGCCGGCCAACGCCGGACAGTTCCGGCCCGAACAGCTCGCGGTGCTGCGGCAGCTTCACGTCCGGGTCCTGGCCTGGGAAGAGGAGGGCGGGTTCGCCGGCCGGCTGAGCCAGATGCGCCGCGCCGGACAGATCAAGAATGCCCTCCGGCAGGCGGGCATCCCGGAGTTCTGCCATCCCGAGGGCGATCTGCGGGAGCAGGTGGAGGGCCTGGGGCTGCTGATCCAGGCCTACCCCCTCCTCCTGGCCCGCGCCCGCCGGCTGCTGGCCGCCAGCGTCACCGCTGACCGTCGGCAGGAGGCGGCCGCACGGGCTGCCGCCGCGGCCGAGCGAAAGGCCGAGCAGGACCGCCGCCGACTGCGCGCCGCATGGCTCCGCAAGGCCGCCGAGATCCGGCCGAACCTGGACAAGATCATCGCCTCGGTCACCGGCGAGATCGAGTCCCTGGAAAAGGGCGGCCCCCGCCGGTCGATCCTCAGCCGGCAGCGGTTCGCCGACCTGCTCGCGGCCTTCCCGGTGGTCGTCAGCCCCACCCTGGCCGTTGCGGGCATCGTGCCCAACGAGCCGGAGCTGTTCGACCTGCTCGTGCTCGATGACGCTGACCGGGTGCCGATTCCGCCGTTCCTGCCGGTGCTCTACCGGGCCAAGCGGGTCGTGCTGCTGGGCGATGAGGACGGGGGGCTGCCGCCGTCCAGCCTGGGGCCCGACGAGGACTCCCGCCTGCTCGGCCAGGTGGAGGAGCACAATCTGGCCCCCTTCGCCTACACCGAGGTGTCGCCGCTGCACCGGGCCCTGGCGGTGACCGGCCCGCAGACGCAGCGGCTGCAGGGGGCGTACTACGCCCGGAAGGACGTGCAGTTCATCAACGTGGACGACGGGCAGACGCTCCTGCCGGCGCCGGCGGCCCTCAGCCAGGCGCAGAACCCGCTGGAGGCGCGGGCCGCCCTGCTGCAGGCCACGCGGCTCCTGAGCGCGGGCATGCGCGACATCGCGCTCTGGAGCCCCTTCAGCGGCCAGGTGCGGCTGCTCCGGCAGCTCCTCACCCGTCTGGCCGACGCCGAGCGCGATCCGGACCGTTCTGCCGCGCTGCGCCGCATCTCCGTCTACGCGGCGGATGAGCCGCTGTGCCGGCACGAGGCGGTCGTCGTCTCGCTGGTGCTCGCCGCCGGCGCCACCCCGGAAAGCCTGAAGTGGCTCGGCGAGCGGCGCCGGGCCGTCGCACGGGCCCTGGCCTGCGGGGCGCAGCAGGCTGTGGTGGTGGGGCGCCGGGCGACGCTGGCCGAGATCTCCGCGGTCGCCGACCTGATCGGCGAACCGCGGCCGGAAGGCGCGGCCCAGGCCGCCGGCCTGCAGCCCATGGCGCTGGGGCTGCTGCCCTCCGAGCACCCGCACCACCACGCCTGTCTCACCGCGCGCGAGGCGGTCGCCGAGGGGTTCACCGGCCCCGAGCGCGAGCTCTACAACCGGCTGTCAGCGGTCCTGCGGCAGCGGCAGGTGATCCTGGCGCCGCGCCTCCCGCTGGCGTGGGCGCTGGGACCGGAGCGGTTCGCCGCGCTCCCCGCAACGCAACAGGAGGCGGCGGTGTCCGCCTACCCCCTGATCACCGTGCTCGAAGCCGACACCTTCCGGCCGCTGGCCGTGGTCGAACTGGACGCGGGCGAACCCGGCCAGGCGGCGGAGGTCTGTGCCCAGGCAGCCCTGCCGTACCACGCCGTGTCGCCCGGCGACTGGGACCGGCTGCGGGAGCTGCTCAGGTGACCGACGACGCCGGACGTGCTGACCGCCCGACACAGGCAGTGCGACGCCGGCCCGCCGGCGAGCGCTAGGCGCCGCCCGGCCAGCGCAGTCTGGCCTCGCCGGCCGCCTGCTCCCACTCAACGACCAGCCCCAGAGCCTCGGCCAGGGCCCGCAGGGGCACGACGGTGGTGTTCTCCTCCAGCCAGCCGGTGCACAGCAGCCGGCCGGCGGGATCCCGCACCGGAACCGGGCGCCGCGTATCGGCCAGATGGGCGGCCACGCTGCTCAGAAACGCATCCCAGCCCCCGGGTCTGCCCCGCAGCACCCGGGGGCAGTCTTTTCCGGACCAGCGGTTGTGCTGCACGACGCACTCCGGGAACGGGAGCAGGCTCGGCTGCGTGCGGATGAGGTGGGCCACCAGCAGTGCGGCGTTGGCCTCGGCTTTGGTCCGGTCGCCGTCGCTGTTTTCGCAGATCTCGATGGCGATGGACTCCCGGTTGCCAGTGCCGTACCAGCCGTCTCCGGCGTGCCAGCCGTTGCGGTCCAGCGGCAGGTGCTGCCGGATCTCCCGGTCGTCGACGGTGAAGTGCCACATCACCTGGCGGTCGATGGCCGCCTGGCTGCGCATATAGCGGCCGTGCATCTCGGCGTTGGCGCCGGGCGCGGGATTGGCGGTGTCGTGGATGGTGACATAACGGGGGGTCATGGGCAGGCGCTCCAGCGGGTGGTTGTCCGGCAGGAAGTCGGGAATGATGGTGATCACCTGGCCTCGCCTCCTCTTAGCGCCCTCCGGGTCACGACAGAATATGTAAACTTGAGGGGCGGTGTGAACGGAGGGAGGTGGCGCCTTCGGATCAGGCATACGCCGCCGCGGCGCACGGCGAGGACTCAGGGCGCCCCACAGGCTGGGAGGGTCGGTGAACCCGAGGTCGACGCGGGCCCGGGGCAGCCCCCGGCTCGGAAGGTCAGTTTTTCGACTTCAGTCTCCGGGCGGATGTGAAAAAGAAGACCTTCCGAGGTGAGGCCGAGGGGTGGCGGGTGAACCAGGGGCCTCAGTGCTTCGCCATCGTCCCTGACGACCGAGGGCGAGACGACATAACGCGGCTTCCTGGTTGACGTAATGCGGGTGGCCAGGCTTACGCCCACGCCGCGGCTGGTCACCCCTCACCTGGGATGGTCAAGTTTTCGACTTCGCCCGCTGGGCCGAAGTGAAAAAGCAGGCGGTCCGAGATCTATATGAGGGGTCCACCCCGAGTCTCCGCCTGCCGCGCTTCCTCATCGCCCCTGCCGATAAGAGGCGAGACGACATAACGCGGCTTCCTGGTTGACGTAATGCGGGTGGCCAAGCTGACGCCCACGCCGCGGCTGGTCACTCCTCACCTGGGATGGTCAAGTTTTCGACTTCGCCCGCTGGGCCGAAGTGAAAAAGTGGACGTTCCGAGATCGCTATGAGGGGTTCACGCCGAGTCGCCGTCTGCCGCGCTTCCTCATCGCCCCTGCCGATAAGAGGCGAGGCGACATAACGCCGCATTCTGGTTGACGTCACGCGAGTCGTCAGGCGGAAACCCGAGCGGCCCCCGGCGCACCCCCGGCTCGGAAGGTCACGTTTTCGACTTCGCCCGCTGGGCCGAAGTGAAAAAGCAGGCGGTCCGAGATCTATATGAGGGGTCCACCCCGAGTCTCCGCCTGCCGCGCTTCCTCATCGCCCCTGCCGATAAGAGGTGAGACGACATAACGCGGCTTCCTGGTTGACGTAATGCGGGTGGCCAAGCTGACGCCCACGCCGCGGCTGGTCACTCCTCACCTGGGATGGTCAAGTTTTCGACTTCGCCCGCTGGGCCGAAGTGAAAAAGCAGGCGGTCCGAGATCTATATGAGGGGTCCACCCCGAGTCGCCGTCTGCCGCGCTTCCTCATCGCCCCTGCGGGATCGGGTGCGAGGCGACATAACGCGGCATTCTGGTTGACGTCACGCGAGTCGTCAGGCGGAAACCCGAGCGGCCCCCGGCGCACCCCCGGCTCGAAGGGTCAAGTTTTCGACTTCGCTCGCGGGGCGAAAGCACAAAAGCGGCGGTTCCGGCGCACATGAGATGGCGCGGGGCCGCTCGGACGCATGGCCCGATCAGGTTGTCACAGGGCGCGGACCGGCGCAGCACGCTGCCCGGGCGGGCGGTCCGCAACCCGAAGGCGCCGCGGCCCCCGTGGTCGGGCGCACTGAGATCGCACGTCCCGGCCGGACTGCGCTGCGGGGCCGAACCGCTACTCCGATACGTGCTCCAGGTACAGGCGCTGGCTGAACCCGCCGCGGTCCTCCCGCTTCCCCAGCCGGATCCGCTCAAACTGCTCCCAGGTGAGCCCCTTGAACTCGACGATCGCGCACACCACCTCCACCAGGTCCGCCAGCTCCTCCACCCCCTGGGTGGCCAGGTACTCCTGAAGCTCTTCCCCCAGCTTCTGATTCAGGCTGGCGATGTATGCATCGTCGTCGAGCACCCGTACCGCACACTGCCGGCCGGACGCCGCGATCATCTCCGGAATCCGGTCTCTGACCAGCTTGTTGTAAACCCTCACCGACCTTCCCTCCTCAGTGCAGCAATCCGATGCGATCCAGCGGCCAGACCCGAAACACCGCGAAACCCCTCACGCTGTCAGCGGGAATCGGGCCGAAGTCCCGGCTGTCCAGACTGGACGGGCGGTTGTCGCCCATCACGAAGAGGCTGCCCGGCGGCACGACAATCGGGCCGCGGTCCTCATCATGCGGCTGAACGGTAGGGGCCTCCGGGAAGGGCTGGTCGTTGACGAGCACCGCGCCGTCACGAATCTCCACCCTGTCCCTGGGCAGCCCCACGACCCGCTTGATGAGAAAGTGCTCAACCCCCCGGGGATCGGCAAACACGATGATCTCCCCCCGCTCAGGGAGGCGGTACCGGGGCGACAGAACGTTGACCAGGATCCGTTCGCCGTGCTCCAGGGTGGGGTGCATCGAGTTCTGGTTGACGTGGCCCACCTGGATGACGTACTGGACGATCAGCCAGGCCAGGATTGCGGCGGCCACCAGGGTCGCGACGTCCTCCCACAGAATCCCTGCATCCCGCTCGGATCGCGCCCGCGGCCGCACTCTCTTGAAGGGCGTCGTGAGGTTCAAGGTGACCGGCCCCTTCTTACACATAGATGAATGGTACATTTCAAAATAACACGATTGTCACCATAAAGCGAGGGGTCCCGTCGGGCTGTGAGAAAAAAGAAAGCCAGGAGCCCAACGAAAACCCGGCTCCCACACGGGAGGCCGGGCGGAGTCCTATGACTGCGGGTACCGCCGGTACAGCTCACGGGCACGGGTGGGATAGATGAACGCCATCCCGTCCCGGTGCGCCATGAACTCCGGGAGGATGCGCCCGATCTGCCCGGGCGCCACCTCGCAGGAGTGCGCGACCCATTCCCGTCCGGGTTTGTGCAGGGCGAACTGGACGCCGTAAGCCAGCTTCGCCATGAACCGGAGGAACCGGGCAAGGGCGGCCACGGCCTCGGGGGTGCCCGCCGCCAGGTGCTCGACGACGTCGTCTCCCCGCCAGGTCTTCAGCTCGACGTGGACCAGGTTTCCCATCACCGCCGGTCTGAGGCGCGTGCGCACATCCGCCCCGAAGCCCAGATCGGTCAGCTTGGCCGAAACCACCCACGGCGGGGCCATCAACCCTTGCACCATCACGGTCACGACGGTTTCTCCCATCGTCGACTCACTCCTCATCTCAATTGTACAGCATGTGGAGCAACGGGGAGAAACCGCCATGACCGGTCGAAATGCTGATCTCGCGAAGCCGTGCTCCCTGCCGCATCCGCAGGGATCCGCCGGTGACAGTGCCGGCGCCCGCCGGATCGCTGCACCATGGCCAGCAAAAAAACAGACGGCCACAGGGCCGAAACCCTGCAGCCGTCCTGGCTGTCGTGGCGGGAGTATGTGGGAATCGAACCCACCAGCCGCAGGATCACTACGGCTCAAGCGGTTTTGAAGACCGTGCGGGCCACCAGGACCCGATCTACTCCCGTCTGCAACCATGACTATACCATATGCGAGACTTTGCTGCAACGGAAGCCTCAGCCACGGTTGAGCCGCACGGGCGGAAGCACGAACGTCAGCAGCAGCGCCGGCACCACCAGCGAGGCGATGCACCGCATCACCACCAGCACCCCGAAGTGGTCGGCCACCACGCCCAGCACCGAGGTGCCCACGCCGCCCATGCCGAAGGCCAGGCCCAGGTTCAGCCCCGAGGCCAGCCCCAGGCTGCGGGGCATGTACTCCTGCGTCATCACCAGCGTGGTCGTGAACGTGGAGACCACCAGGAAGCCCGCGGCGAAGAGGCCGATCAGCAGCGGCCAGCCCTGCAGGGTGGAGAGGACCGCCTGCACCGGCAGAAGCAGGGCAAAGGAGGCGATGAGCACCGGCTTCGTGCCGAAGCGGTCGGCCAGCGGCGCGCCCAGGAGCGTGCCCAGTACGCCGGCCAGCAGGTAGGTCATCTGCACCAGGCCGGCGGTCGCCGGGTCGTTGCCCAGCACGTCGATCCAGAAAAACGGCAGGTAGGTCGTCATGCCCAGGTGGATGATCGACCGCAGGATCACCACCAGCGTGATCAGCACGGTGCCCGTCCAGTTGGTGGCGCCGGGCGCCGCGTGCTCCCGCTTCCGGGCCACCGCTTCCTGCTCCTGGGCGCGCCAGCGGGGCAGCAGGCGGAGCAGGAACGCGGCCAGCAGCAGCGGCAGCAGCGCGGCAAAGCCGGTGCCCCGCAGGCCGAAGGCCGCGATGAGCGCCGCGGCGAAGCCCGGCCCCAGCGCGTAGCCCAGGTTTCCGCCCACGCTGTAGATCGCCATGGCCTGCGCGCGCCGCTCCCCGGCCAGGTTGTGGGCCGCGTGCGCCCCTTCGGGGTGGAACGCCGCGCTGCCCAGGGCGCTGATCATCACAGCGGCCAGGACCAGCCAGTAGTTGGTCAGGTACCCCACCGCCGCGAGGCCCAGACCGGCCAGGGCGAGACTGACCGGCAGGAGCCACCGCATCTCCGAGCGGTCGCTGATGATGCCGAAGAACGGCTGGGTGAACGTCGACGTCAGGTTGGCAAACAGCGGGATGAGGCCCACCATGGCATAATCGAGCGCGTAGGTCTCCCGCAGCGCGGGCAGCAGCGCGATGATGGCGCCGGAGGTCAGGTCGACGACGGCGTGCGTCAGGCTGAGCACCAGCAGGAGGGCGAAGACCGGCCGGCCAGCCGAGATCGTGGAGTTCAAGGGTTCAGATCCTCCTTGCGCGGCTGTTATGATAGGAGATACAGCAGAGTGGCTTCGCCCCTGCGCGCCGCAGTTCCTCCCTGGCGCCGCTGGAGGAGTCTGCCCGCATGAGTCGAACAGAGCGGAGGAGAAATCCGCAGGCAGCACTCGGACGACGGAAGTGGTGAACCGGTGAAGAAGACGTATTGGGCACTCGGCGTGGTGATGCTGTTCCTGGGCCTCATGCTGACCATCCAGTTCCGCATCACCAGTGAACGCCATATCGATCCCACAAGGCTGCGCATCGACGAACTGATCGCCGCACTGACCGACCGGGAGGCCGAACTGGCGGCGGCGGAGGAGCGCATCCGCGCCCTGGAGCGGGAGGTCTCCGAGCTGCGCCGGTCGCTGAACTCGCCCGCGCAGGAGGCGGAGCTGGAGCGGCTCCGGCTGCTGGCCGGCACCACGGCGGTGACGGGCCCGGGCGTGGTCGTCACGCTGTCAGAAACGCCGGAGGCCGTCACCGCCAAGAACCGGGTGGCGGACGAGGACATCTGGCGGGTGGTCAACGAGCTGTACACCGCCGGCGCGGAGGCCATCGCCGTGGGCGGCGTACGGCTGACGTCGGTGAGCGGCATCCGCAACGTCGGCGAGCGCATCTTGGTGGGCGAGACGATGATCGCCCCGCCGGTGGAGATCCACGCGATCGGCGATCCGGCGGTGCTGGACGCCTCGCTGAAGCTGCGGGGCGGCGTCATCGACCTGCTCGCCCGGTGGGGGATCAAGGTCACCGTGGTCAAGAGCGACAGCCTGACGCTGCCGCCCCTCAAGACCGCGCCTGCGTTCATGCACGCCAAGTCGGCAGAACCCGCGGGCTCATAAGGCCGGCCGCCGTCCTTACGACAGCAGCCGGCCGCTGCGGGTGTACACCACCATGTGCTTGGGGCTGCGGGCGTAGCCCACCAGGTCGATGCCCAGGTGGCTGGCCAGCCGCACCGCCTGGTCAGTGGCCGCGGTCAGCGTGGCGCCCACGGCGATCTGCGCCCGGCCGAGCTTCGTCGCCGCCTCGTAGCTGATGCGGCCGGAGCTCACCGCCACCACCTGCGTGAAGTCCCAGCCGGCCCGGAACGCGGCTCCGATGGCCTTGTCCAGGGCGTTGTGCCGGCCGATGTCCTCGCGCACGATCATCTCACCGGTCGCCACGTTCTTCAGCCCCGCGCCGTGCACGCCGCCGGTCGCGGCGTACAGGGGGGTGTTCCGCTGCATCTCCTTCACCCAGTCCAGCAGGTCGGCCACCCGCACCCGGAGCGGGTGGTCCACCTTTTTCAGCATCAGCGCGTCCTTCAGGGAGCTGAACGTGACCCCCTTGCCGCAGCCCGCGGTGAGGTACCGCTTGCGCGTCGAGGCGTCCGGGAGCTCCCGGATGTCCGGCAGGTCGACCCAGATCATGCCCCGGTCCTCGTCCACCGAGAGCCGGGCCACCTCGTCCAGCCGCCGGATGATCCCTTCCCCAAAAAGAAAGCCGACTGCCCAGTCATCGAGATGGCTGGGCGTCGTCTGCAGTGTCACGATCTCCTGGTCGTTGATGTACAGCGTGGCCGGCCGCTCCACGGGCATGGGCGGCAGCCCTCCGAATTCGGTCATGGGCCTCCTCCTCCGTCAGCTCGCGTCGGCCAGCAGCCCCTGCGTGGCCACCAGCGCCGAGCGCAGGATCTCCCCGGGGCGCTCGCGCCAGACCCGCTGGCAGGTGCCCAGCAGGTCGGCGATACCGACGCCGCCCCGCCGCCTGCGCGGCGGCAGGGAGGGCAGGAACCGGGCCGCCTCGGGCCCCAGCCGCCGGAGCGCGGCCTGCTCGCCGTCCGAGAAGATCGCCCCCACGCCGCGGCGGTACGCGATCTCCGTGAGGAGTTCGATGGGCTCGGGCAGCATCCCTGCCTGGATCAGGGCGTGGGCAAAGGCGGCCAGCCGCTCGGCCGTCGGCGCGTCGAGTCCCAGGTCGCCCGCCCGGCCGGCACTGGGGGAGAGCTTCGCGGCACAGGCGATGCTGCAGCCCGTGCAGCGGGAGGGAATGGCCATCGTGTCCCACACCATGACCGCCTTGACCCGCTTGCGCCCCAGCGCGACCGCCACGCCGCTGCCGCCGGCGAAGTGGCCCTCATGCACCATCGTGGCGAAGGGCACCTGGTAGTCCGCCGCCGGCCCCAGCACCATGGTCGCCCAGTAGGGGCCCCCTTCCAGGTAGAGCTCCCGGGCGACGTCGGGCACCTCCAGCCCCACCAGATGGCCGGCGTCCAGCACCCGCACCCCGTCCGGCTCGAGCACCAGCACGCCGGGCCGGTCCAGCCGGCCGTCGATCACGACGGCGTCGTAGCCGGCCCCCTTCAGGGCCGCGGCCACGCGTCCGCCCATGGAGGAGAAGACCGTCCGGCCGCCGTGGTTCGCCCCCATCGCCAGCCGGCCGGCCATCTCGTCCGAGAGAGGCCCCGTGGCGAGGGCGACGCGGTGGGCGCCCTCTGCGCCCCGCGCCGACGGGGCCTCTGCCAGGAGACTCGCCACGAAGCCTGCGCCGCCGATGTAGCCCCGCTTGAGCGCGGTCGGCGTCGGCTCGATGCGGGCGGTGCGGCGCTCCAGGTCCACGTAGAGAATCTGCTCGGCATAGGCCCACGTCGTCACGGAAGCTCCCTCCTCCGCTGCCGCAGCAGCTTAGTCCCCCACTGCCTCCAGCCCCTCGGCATCCCGCTCGCGCGAGCCCAGGATGGAGGGCAACGTCTCAACGAACCAGGTGTAGATGACCACGGTGCCGGCGGTGGCGCCGACGGTGAACAGGATCTCCGGGATGGTCGGCGTGTACTCGGCGTTCAGGGCGCCCATCAGGGCGGTGAAGCCGACGTTCAGGCGCAGGGCGATCATGCCCAGCACGGTCAGCAGGCCGCCGGCGAAGAGGCCCTTCTGGGTGTGCCGGGCCCGGGAGAAGAGGATGGCGATCGGGGCCACGTAGCCCAGCAGGATCTCACCCCACCACAGCGCCGTCTCCACCCGGGGCACGAAGATCTGCCCGATCTGGCCTTCCGCCGCCATCGCGCCCAGCCGCCAGACCAGCACGACGCTGAGGATGCCGGCGACCCAGGGCGCCAGCCGGGCCAGCAGGCCGGTCTCGAACTTGATCTTGTAGTACCGGCTGGTCAGCGTCTCCAGGACCATCATCATCGCCATGCCGGTGGCGATGGAGGTCAGCAGGTAGACGTAGTTGAGCCACGGGTGGTACCACAGCGGATCCATGCGCTTGCCGGTGATCATGAACAGGGTGCCCAGCGACGAGTGGTGCATCGTCGAGAGCAGCACACCCGCCAGCACGAACCCCGGCAGGATCTTGTGCAGGGCGTGGTCCGCCTTCTTGACCCAGGGCCGCTGCTGCTCTTCCGCCACCCGGCTGATGTTCTCGAAGAAGAGCACGATCAGGTAGAGCGCCACGCACCAGGCGATCTCGAACAGCGGGGAGTGCAGGTTGCCGCCGAAGATCAGCGGGTTGGCGATGCGCCAGGGCAGGCCGATGTCAAAGGCCAGCCGGACGCCCATGGAGAGGTACATGATGGCCGCCCAGATCACCGCCCGGCGGTTCAGGTACTCGTACTGCTCGCCGCCAGGGGTGAAGTAGCGGATGAAGGCCATCACGAACCCGGTGGCGCCCAGGGGCACCACGACCACCACGTCAAAGATCTTCCACAGGCCCCAGGGCATCGAGTCGTTGAGCCCTGTGGTCGCGCCCAGGCCCAGGAAGAGCCGGACCACGGCGACCACCGCGGCGGCCGCCAGCAGGGCCAGGAGCACGGCCTTGCCCGGCGTCATGCGCCACCGCCACCACTCCATCCGGAGGAGCTTCGTGGGCCTCGGGGTCGCGTTCATGGTGCTCATTCCGCCCCGCCCCCCTTCTGCGCCGCTTCCAGCGCGGCCCGCCGCTTGGAGTAGGCCATGAGCCCCAGCGAGAGCACCGCCGCGCCGCTCACCAGGCCGGGCAGCTGCCGCATCGCCTTCCAGGTGAAGCCCGGCACCGACTCGGTGGTGACGTCGGTGTTGAGGGTGGTCAGGTCCAGCGGCACGGAGGAGATGTACATGACGGCGGTGCCGCCGGCCTCGTGCTCGCCGTAGACGTGGTCGATGTACCGGCCGCCCCCCTCGGCAATACGCTGCTTGGCCAGCTTCAGCAGCTCCTCCCGCTCGCCGAAGAGGATGGCGCCGCTGGGGCAGGTGGCCGCGCAGGCCGGCTCCAGGCCCTCCGAGATGCGGTCGTAGCACAGGGTGCACTTCTGCATGCGGGGCACCGGCTTGTCGTACTCGTACTTGGGCACGCCGAAGGGGCAGCCCAGCTGGCAGTAGCGGCAGCCGATGCACTTGTCGTGGTCGATGGTGACCGCGCCGTTCGCCTGCCGCTTGATGGCGCCGGCGATGCAGACCGACTCGCAGGCCGGCTCCAGGCAGTGCATGCAGCCGGACTTGGTGAAGGTGGCCACGGTGCGGCCGTTCACCTCGGCGGTCACGAAGTCGATGGTGGTCCAGGTGTAGGCCGAGCGCTTCTGCGGGTTGGTGAAGTCGGGCCCCACGCTCGTGTCCTCACCCGGGAGGTCGTTCCACTGCTTGCAGGCCACCTGGCAGCCCCGGCAGCCCATGCACTTGGACAGGTCGATGAGCATCCCGTAGGTCATGAGCTTACCCCCTTACCGGGCCGGAGCCGCCGGCCTTCTTCACGTTGCACAGGAACGCCTTGTACTCGGGGATCTGGGTGTTCGCGTCGCCCACGTGCGGCGTGAGCACGTTGGCCGAGGCGCCGGTGAACTTGCCCATGAAGCCCCAGTGCCAGGGCATGCCCACGATCTCGATCTCCCGGCCGTGGACCCGGACCGGCCGCATGCGGGGCGTGACCATCGCCGGGGCGACCAGCGAGCCGCGGACGGTGGTCACCTCCACCCGGTCGCCCGACTGCACGCCCAGCTTGGCCGCCAGGCTCGGCGACATCTCCACGAACATGTCGGGCATCATCTCGCCCAGCCACGGCAGCGACCGGGTCATGGCGCCGGACTGCCAGTGCTCGGTCACCCGGTAGGTGGTGCAGATGTACGGGAAGTCGGGGTTTTCGGCCTCGGTCAGCGCGCCGAACTCGCCCTTGCCGGAGATGATGGTGACGGGGTTGAACTGCCGCCGGTTCAGCCGGTTGGTCACCGGCGACTCCACCGGCTCGTAGTGCTCGGGGATGGGGCCGTCCTTCATGCCGGAGGGCGACCAGAGCGCCCCCACGCCCTCCTGCATCATGATGAACGGGTTCTGCGCCGAGACCTCGGGCGGGTTGGTGGCGACGAAGTCAGGCACGTCCTGCGCGATGAACTTCTCGCCGTCCCACCGGAAGAGCGGCCGCTCCGGATCCCACGGCTGGCCGTGCTCGTCCATCGAGCAGCGGTTGTACAGGATCCGACGGTTGACCGGCCAGGCCCAGGCCCAGCCCAGGTGGGTGCCCAGCGTCGTGCCCGGCTCGTCCTTCACCCGGCTCCGGCACTTCGGGGTCTCGAAGTTGTCGAAGTAGCCGGCGTAGATCCAGCAGCCGCAGGCGGTGGAACCGTCGTCCTGCAGGTTGCCGAAGGTCGTGAGCCCCTTCCGGTCGGCCCAGGTGTAGCCGTTGATCTCGAAGGCCACCTTTTCCGCCGAGGGGTGGTCGCCGTCGTCGTAGTCCCAGTGCAGCTGCAGGATGGGATCGGGGAAGGCGCCGCCCTCGGTGGCGTAGAGCTCACGCAGCTTCTTGAAGAGCCGGTCCGCGATCCAGAGGTCGTCGTGCGCGTCGCCCATGGGCTCCACGGCCTTGTCGCGCCACTGGATCCAGCGGCCGGAGTTGGTGACGGTGCCGCACTTCTCGTAGGAGGCGGCGGCGGGCAGCAGGAAGACCTCGGTCTGAATCTCGGCCGGATTCATGCCCGGGCCCTTCCAGAAGGCCGCCGTCTCGGTCTCGAAGAGGTCGACCACGACCAGCCAGTCCAGGTTCGCCAGGGCCGACCGCTCCTTCGTGACGTTGGGACCGCCCACGGCGAAGTTCTGGCCCCAGGCAAACAGGCCCTTCAGCTCGCCGCGGCCCATCGCCTCGAAGATGGACATGTGGGAGTGGTCCCGGTGGTCCAGCTTCGGCAGGTAGTCGTAGGCGAAGTCGTTCTCCGCCGTGGCGTTCTCGCCCCACCAGGCCTTCAGCAGCGAAACCATGAACTTGGGCCGGTTGGTCCAGTAGCCCGACTTGGGCGTCGACGCCTGGTAGGCCGCCAGGGTCGGGTGCTGCGCCGCAGACGGCATGGGCATGTAGCCGGGCAGGTTATTCCAGAGCATCGCCATGTCGGTGGAACCCTGCACGTTGGACTCGCCCCGGTGGGCGTTCACGCCGCCGCCGGGGATGCCGATGTTGCCCAGCAGGAGCTGCAGCATGGCCACCGCCCGCACGTTCTGCGAGCCGTGGGACGACTGCGTGATGCCCATGGCGTACATGATGTTGCCCGCCTTGTCGGGCCGGCCGGTGGAGGTGAAGAGCTCCGCGACCTCCAGGAACTCCTCGACCGTCATGCCGCAGGTCTCGGCGACCATCTCGGGCGTGTACCGCGCGTAGTGCTTCTTCATGAGCTGGAAGACGCACTGCGGGTGCTGCAGCGTCGGATCCTTCTTGATGTTGCCGTCCTCGTCCCGCTGGTACTGCCAGGTGGCGGTGTCGTACTTCACCTGGCCGTCCTCGCCCACCTGGGCGCCGGAGAAGAGGCCTTCCTCGAACTTGAAGTCCGGGTGGATGAGGTAGCTGGCGTTGGTATACTTGGCCACGTACTCGTGGAAGTACCGGCCGTGGGTCATGGCGTAGTTCATGAGCCCGCCCAGGAAGGCGATGTCGGTGCCCGGGCGGATCTGCACGTACAGGTCGGCCTTCGCGGCCGTGCGGTTGAACTTGGGGTCAACCACGATCAGCTTCGCACCCCGGGTCTCCCGCGCCCGGTCGATCCAGCGCATGGAGATGGGGTGGTTCTCCGCCGGGTTGGTGCCCAGCACCATGAACACGTCGGTGTTCTGGTAATCGGTCCAGTGGTTCGTCATCGCGCCGCGTCCAAACGTGGGGGCCAGACCGGCCACCGTGGAGCTGTGTCAGAGACGGGCGTGATGTTCCAGGCGGACAATCCCCAGGCCGCGCATCAGCTTGGCGAGGACGTAGTTCTCCTCGTTGTCGAGGGCCGCCGAGCCGATGTGGGCCATCGCGAAGGTGCGGTTGACGGTGACGCCGTTTTCGTCCACCCGCTCGAAGGTGGCGTCGCGTGCCGCCTTCACGTTGCGGGCGATGCGCTCAATCGCCCAGTCCCAGTCCTTCTCCTCCCAGTCGGTGGCGCCAGGGGCCCGGTAGAGGACCTTGGTGAGCCGCCGCGGGTTGGGCTGGTACTGGTTGTTCTTGTCGGCGACGATGCGCAGGTTGGCGATGGACGCGCCCTTGGGGCACAGGGTGCCCTCGTTGATCGGGTGATCCGGGTCGCCGTTGACGTGGACGACCTCCCCGTCCTTCACCCAGACCTGGATGCCGCAGCCGACCGAGCAGTACGGACAGATCGTACGGTAGTCTTTCGCGCCCTCAATCTTGAGGTCACGCCGGACGCCGGCCTCCGCGGCGTTGCCCAGCTCCAGCAGCGAGAGCGCGCCCCCGGCCGCCAACGAGCCCTTCAGGAGTTCACGTCGCGTCAGGGACAAACTTTCCACCCCCATGTGCAGCGCCGTTCCATCCACGACTTCGGTGCCATCGCGCGCCAAGCCGTGGGACGTACGGTTTAGTTCTCATCATACCTTTGGCCATACCGCCGGGAAATAGCGCAGGATGGAGGTTTCGCCATAGCACCGTTTGTCCCCCGGTCTAATTGTTAGGGGGGTCACAAAGCCCCGCCGGAGTTGTGCCCCCCTTCACAAGATGGTTGTGCGAATCTTCGGCATCACTTTGGTACTAGTCCTATAGGCTCATGCCTGGAGTTGTCAAGTGCTAATCCGCCTATTGATTATTACAGTTTTCCTACACCTCCCCGCGGTTCAGCGCTAGCCGCTCCGCGCCCCGGCTCATCCGACCCGGCCGAACGGCGGGGTCGATAGGTACCGGTCTTATGGGGCGATATGGATATTTAGGAGTAGTCCTATGGTGCGCCATCCTGTCTAGACTTTGATTGTGAAGACTATCACGACCCTGGCACCACTTTCCCATCACGGTCCGCCTTCTGCGCTGATCACGTCCGAACCGCAGCCGCGGCCCCCCCCCCGGGCGAGGCCGGTGCGGCCCATCCGCTGGATGAACCTTGCAGGAATGTAAGGCAGATGGGCGCTTCTGTAAGCCAATTTACAGGCAGTCCCGGGCGGCAGTTGGTACGCTGAGGGCAGGAACAACCAGATGGGAGGAGGTTCACGCCTGATGCGCACCTTCCTGAGACGCACCGCGTCGCTGCGAACCCGCACCGCCTGGCTGCTGGCCATCTGCGCGGCCCTGACCGGGCTGGCCATGCCGCCGGCCGCCGCGGCTTCGCCCGCAGCCGCCGCTTCACCGGAAGCCGCCGAGCCCGTGCCCATCGATCTCCCCCGTTTCCCGACCAGGCCCACAGAGGTCGTGATCATCGGCACCATGCACTCGGCCCAGCTGGAGTACGAGGCGCACAGCCCGGCGCGGATCCGGGCGCTGCTGAACCGCATCGACCCCGCGGCGGTGGGCGTGGAGGCGCCCCCCGAGTGGTACGCCGAGGGCATCTACTTCGAAATCGCCTACGAGTCGTACGGAGTGGCCGTGCCCTGGGCCATCGAGAAGGGGAAAGAGGTCCGGCCCATCGACTGGATGGCGCCGCCGCTGGAGCAGATCGGGGCCCTCTCGTGGCCGGCCCTGGATCCGGAGCCGGCGCCTGCCGATGAAGACGAGCAACCGCCCTCCTATACCGAACTCCTCGAGTCCTGGGACGTGCCGCCCCTCCTCTTCGCCGACACGCCCGAATGGCACGAGGCCGTCAACCGGGCCTACGCCAACGCCGGCGCGAGCCCCAACCCCTACAGCGAGGCCGGGCGGCGCTACATGCTCTACCGCAACCTGATCATCGCGCGGCACATCGTCAACATGGCAGCCGACCATGAAGGACAGCGGGTGGCCGTCCTCATCGGCGCCGCGCACAAGCCGGACCTGGATCTCTTCCTGTCCGCGGTGCCCAACATCGTCGTCCGCCAGGCCTCCGAATGGGACGGGCTGACGCCGGAGGAGGTGGCCGCGGAGGAGCGGCGCGCGGACCACCTGGCCATCCTCTGGTACAACCTGGCCGGCAGCCGGGTGCGGCCGGAGGAGGTCGATTTCGCCCGCATGAACCGGCTGCTGGCCGGACTGGAGCGGGACACGCCCTCCGATCCCGAGGTGCGCTTCCTCCGGGCCCGCTGGCACCAGCTCCGGGGCGACACGGCCCGTGCCGTGGCCCTGTACACCGCCCTGGCCTGGGGCGCGCAGTGGGAGGACCGCCCCTTCACCTTCCCTGACCGCAGCCTGAGCCAGCGCATGATCGACTGGGGGAACGCCGCCGCTCCGTGGGGCCCGCCGGCGGAGTACGGCCTCGACAACGTCTTCTCGCCGGTGGGCAACCTGACCGTCCGGCAGCGGGTGCTCTACGAACTGGCCCTGCAGCAGCACGATCCGGCGGTCCGTGTGCGGGCCCGGTCCGAGCTGCTGAAGGAGCCGCTGACCGACCGGCAGCGCGGCCAGCTCCGGGCGCTGCTGGACCTCCCGGCCGCAGATTCCCCCTGAGCGTCGCCGCCGCGGGGCGTGGCCGAAACTCCCGGGCGCCTGCAGGGTGCACCCTGCAGGCGCCCGGCGCGCGGGTAGGGACTGGGCCGGCGTATGCAGAAGCTATTACGTGCACGAACGCTGGGAGGGACCCTGACTTGCTGCACCTGCTGGAAAGCTTCTGCGCCGCGGCCGAGACCGGCAGCCTGAACAAGGCGGCCGAGATGCTGCACCTTTCGCAGCCCGCCATCACGCGGCAGATCAAGTCCCTGGAGGCCCAGCTCGGGGCGGTGCTGCTGAACCGGACGCCCCGGGGCGTGGAGCTCACGCCGGCGGGACAGGCCGTGCTGCCCCACGCCCGCGCCGCGCTGGCCGCCGTGGCCGCCTGCCGCCACGCGGCCGCCCAGGCTTCCGGAGCCGGCCCGGGCCGGCTCCGCATCGCCGCCGGGCTGATCCTCACCCTCTACACCCTGCCCCCGGTGATCACCGCCTTCCGTGAGGCGTACCCCTCCATTCCCGTCGACCTGCGCCCCGGGCACAACCGGGACGTGCTCAACCAGCTCCTCGAGTACGAGGTGGACGTCGCCTTCCTCCACTCCCGCGTCTCGGCCCCGGGGGTCAAGGCGATCAAGCTGTTCTCCGACCCGATGCTGCTGGTCAGCCATCCGGCGGCGGAACCGCTCTGCCGGCTGCGGGACCTGGAGGGCCGGACCCTGCTGGTGCTCCAGACGGGCGCGGGCATGCGCGGCGAGGTGGAGCAGGCCCTGGCGGAACACGGGGTCTCCTGCCGCATGGTGGAGCACCCCACCGTGGAGACGATCAAGACGGCGGTCATGCTGCAGATGGGCGTCACCCTCCTGCCGGCCTCGGCGGTCCGGGGAGAGGTGCGGGACGGCCGGCTGGCCGCCCGTCCGGTGGAGGACTGGCCGGGCCCCGGCCGCACCGTGCGCGCCTATGTCCGGGCCGAGGGCGTGCTCCCCGAGCAGGTGCGGACCTTTATCCATATGTTGAAGCAGCACTACCGGGACGGCTGACCGGCTTTGACGGCAGGGACCCGGTGCGTTATGCTTTCGTTTGGTAACAGACATTTTCGGCTGTTGACCTCCGCCGACAGCCCGGGAAAGCAGGTGGATCCATGCGCTCCCCGACACCGTCTGAAGGACTGCTGGCAGACGAGTACGCCCTCGAGATGATGCGCGCCTACTGGCTGGCCGGCCAGCACCGGCGCCGGGTCGTGAAGGAGGTCTTCTTCCGCAAGGCCCCCTTCGGCGGCCGGCTGGCTCTGGCCGTGGGCATCAACCAGGTGGCCGAGTACCTGGCGCAGCTGAAGCTCTCCGACGAAGACCTGGAGTACATCCGGTCCCTGGGCTTCGAGCCGGAGTTCGTCGAGCACCTGCGCGGCCTGCGCTTCACCGGCACCATGCGGGCCGTCGCCGAGGGCACCTTCGTCTTCCCCGGCGAGCCGATCATCACCCTGGTGGGCCCCATCGAGGAGCTGACTTACGTGGAGGCCCGCATCCTGAACATCGTCAACCCGCAGACCCTGGTGGCCACCAAGGCGTTCCGGGTGGTCGAGGCTGCGCAGGGCGACCCGATCCTCGAGATGGGCCTGCGCCGGGCCCAGGGCGGCGACGCGTCCATCTACCACAGCCGGGCCTCGTACATCGCCGGGGTGGCTTCCACCTCCAACCTGGAGGCCGGCCGCCTCTTCGGAATCCCGGCCCGGGGCACCCACGCCCACGCGCTGGTCATGCTGGGCGGCGACGAAAAGGAGGCCTTCCGGCTCTGGGCGCAGTCGCAGCTGAAGCTGGGCCGCAACCCGACCTTCCTGGTCGACACCTACGACTCCCTCCGGTCGGGCCTGCCCAACGCCATCGCCGTCGCGCGCGAGATGGGCATCCGCATCGGCGCCATCCGCATCGACTCCGGCGACCTGGCCTACCTCTCCAAGAAGTGCCGCCAGATGCTGGACGATGCCGGCTTCCGCGACGCCAAGATCGTCGCCTCCGGCGATCTGGACGAGTACGTGATCCGGGACCTGAAGCTGCAGAAGGCGCCCATTGACATGTGGGGCGTGGGCACCAACATGGTCGTCGCCGCCGACCAGCCGTCCCTGGGCGGCGTGTACAAACTGTCCGCCGTGGAGGAGAACGGCGTCTGGTCGCCCCGGATCAAGGTCTCGGAGAACCCCGAGAAGGTGACGCATCCCGGCGGACCGAAGCAGCTCATCCGGTTCCGCAGCCGGGACACGGGCTACTACCTGGCCGACCTGCTGATGCTGCCCGACGAGCCGCTGCCCAACCCCGACGAGCCCTTCCTGATCTTCGACCCGGTCCATACCTGGAAGCGGACCCTGCTGCGCAACTTCGAGGTGGAGGACCTGCTGCACACCTACATCCAGGACGGGAAGCCGCTTCTGCCCGACCGGTCGCCCCACGAGGTGACCGCAGCGGCCCGGGAGTGGGTCGCGGTCCAGCGGAAGCGGTTCTACGAGGAGATCCAGCGGCTCACCAATCCGGCCGCCTACAAGGTGGACCTCTCCGAGCCCCTGTGGAAGCTGAAGATGCAGATGCTGGAAAGCTCAACCAGACACTGAAATCGCAACCCCCCGGAGCCCGAGCGGCCGCGGGGGGCACACTTTTTTCTTGGGAGGGTGACCATGCAGAACCAACCGCTCACACTCGACCTGCTTCCCCAGGCCGTGGACCTCTGGAACCGGACGCTGGGGGACCTGTTCCCCATGCGCCCGGAGTTGATGGCGTCCAACCTGTGGAACGAGCCCAGCTTCGACCCGGAGGGCAGCCGGGCGATTCTCGCCGGGGGCCGCATGGTGGCCCTGGTGGCCGTCAAGCGGCGGCAGCACCCCATGCACACCTTGCCCGCGGACCAGCAGGGCTGGATCTCCGCCCTGGTCGTGGATCCCGCCTTCCAGGGCAAAGGCGTCGGCAGCGCCCTGCTCCGGGACGCCCTCACCCACCTGGGGCGGTACGCCGCCGAGCCCGTGGCCCTGGGGTCGGACCCCGGCCACTTCTTCCCCGGCATCCCCCTGGACTGCCGCCGGGCCCTGGACTGGTTCGCCCGGCGCGGGGCCCAACTGGGCGCCCTGGAATGCGACCTGGTGAACACCGAAATGGCCACATACGAGCACCCCGAGGCGGCCCGGCGAGCGTTCGCCCGGGAACCGGGCATCATCTACCGGCCTATGGCCCCGGGCGAGGAGGAGGCCGCTCTCGCCTTCATGCGCCGGGCCTTCCCCGGCCGCTGGGCGTGGGAACTGGAGCGGCATCTGGCCGGCGGCGGGCTGCGGGAGGACGTGATGCTGGCCCTGGAAAACAGCGCCATCGTGGGATTCGCCCGCATCGCCGGGCCCTGGTCCCGGCACTTCTCGCCGGGGATCTACTGGGCGCCGCGCTTTCAGGGCCCCCACGGCAGCCTGGGGCCCATCGGGGTGGCGCCGGAGGCCCGGGGCCGCGGCACCGGCCTCGCCCTGCTCTCCGCCTCCCTGGCCGAGCTGCGGGACCGGGGGGTGCGGAGCGCCGTGATCGACTGGACGCAGCTGGTGCGCTTCTACGGCATCGCAGGCTTCCGGCCCTGGATGTGGTACGTGCGGGCGACGATGCCCGCGGGCGGCGGGGGGTAGGCCCCTTCGCCCGGGGCACCATCCCCGGCCTCACCGCGCCCGGGCCGTGACCGACGGGTGGATCTGGTACGCCAGCCGCACGGTGCGCACCACCGCCAGCCGGCCGGGCAGCACGGGTATCCCCTCTGCGGCCGAGCGGGCGAGATACGGCGATGGCCCCGGCGCCGCCTCCGTGCTCACCTCCCGCACCGGCCCCAGGGCCACCCCCAGGGCCCGGGCCAGGACTGCCGCCTGCCGCTGCGCATCCTGCACCGCCTGCGTCAGAGCCGCCGCCTCCGCCCGCTCCCGCTCGCGCACCGTGAACTGCACCCCGTCGACCCGGTTGGCGCCGGCGGAGACCGCCAGGTCGATGATCGCCCCCACCCGGGCCAGATCCCGCAAGGTGACGGCGAGGGTCGCCGTCGCCTCGTAACCGGTGAGCCGGGTTTCGCCGCCATCCCGGGGCCGGTCGAACACTGGGTTCAGCGCAACCTCCTGCGTCTGCATCTGATCGGCGGCGAGTCCCGCCTGCATCAGGGCCTGCACCACCCGGTTCAGCGCGGCCGCAGTCTGCTCGTAGGCTGCCGCGGCCTGCGGCGCCCGCGCCGTGAAGCCCAGGGTGAGGCGTGCGGTGTCCGGCGCCGCCCCGGCCTCCCCCACCCCCGTCACCTGGAGCGTCGGCGGTTCCACCGGCCCGGCGGCGAAGCCCGCGGGGTAACCCATGAACGTGCCCATCGTGCGCTCCTCCTTCCCGCGCGCGTCTGTACCAACAGTTTATCGCGCCACGAGCCGCGGTAGGTGGCCCACCGCCGCTTCGAGCCAATCGTACGATAGACGAAGGGTCCATGCCGTCACCCGATCGGGTAGCTCGGCGGCGCCGCGGCCGCCGGGGCAAATCCGCCCGATCGGGTAATTTCGTCGCCCGGAAGGTTCCGGTATTGTGGATGCAGACACAAAGCGGGAGGGGTGAACGGTCGATGATCACCCTGGAGCAGGTGGCTGATGCCCTGTCGGAGATACGGGCCGTCCACATCGATGCCCGCCGCTGCCTGCCCTGCCGCTCGCCCCGGGTGCGCTGCACAGCCTGCGCCGACGTCTGCCCGGAGCGCGCGATCTCCCTGGGGCGGGTACCGGCCGTCCGGGAATGTTCCGGCTGCGGCCTCTGCACGGCGGTCTGCCAGGCCGATGCCCTCCGGCTGGATGACCCCTCGGACCCGGAACTGCTTCAGCGGTTCGCCCGCCTCGCCCGTACAGCTACGTGCCTGCAGCTGACCTGCGCCGGACACGGGCAGGCTGCCGCCCCACGTGGACAGGATGGCGCTGCACAGGGCCAGGCTGGCTCCCCCCACAGCCGGGCGGGCGCAGACCGTGCCGCCCATCTCCAGTTGACCTGTCTCGGCCGCCTGACCCCGGAGCTGCTCCTGGCGGCGGCGGCCTGCGGGTTCGCAGAGGTCCGGTTGCTCCAGCCCGCCACGTGCCCGCACTGCGACCGGGCCGCCGGCATGGACCGGCTCCGCAGGGCGGTCACAAAGGTGCAAACCGTACTGGACCACGTGGGCACCCAGTGCGACATGCGCCTGCAACATCCCGCGGAACACAAGCCCGTGCCGGCGGCCGCAGCAAGAACCAGGACAGCCCAACGCCGGCTCGACCCGCCGGTGCACGCCGAACGGAGGGCCTTCCTCCTCTCCGCCCTGGGCCTGTTGCGGCAGGCCCTTCCGGCTGCCCCCCGGAACGAGGGGCCCGATCCATTCGCTCACAGCCCCTCGCGCAGGCGGGAAATCCTCCTGTGGGCCCTGCAGCGGCTGACGCTACCGAGCCGAACCCCCCAGGACGACGTGGTCTGGGATGACGCCGCCCTCCACCTCACCGGCCCCTGCCATCGCTGCGGCGTGTGCGCCCGCCTCTGCCCCAACGGCGCCCTGAGCCTGGACGAAGGCGGCCTCTCCCTCGCTCCGCAGCAATGCCATACCTGCGGGCTCTGCACGCAGGTATGCCCGGTTCGGGCCCTCTCCCTCGGCGAGCCCCGGCCCATCTCGCACCTTCTGCGCGCCGATCCCGTCCCCCTGGGCTCGCCCCGTCCCACACGCTGCACGGCCTGCGGCGCGGAGGTGTTGGTCGTGCTCCCCGCCGGAGAGCCGCACGCTGCACCCAGCCATGCGCCCGCCACCCCGCCCAGCACGCCGCACGGCGCACCCGGCGCTGCATCCAGCGGCACGCCGGGCGGCACACCCGCCCACACCCTCTGCCTCTCGTGCGCCATGCGCCGCATTTCCCCCGGAACGACGGAGGTGATGCGCCCGTGACCCAGGAGCAGGTCTCCCCGGAGGAAGTCCGCCTCGCCCTGTTTCAGCTCCTGCAGGTTGCCTACGCCGCCCCGCCCACGGCGGAGCTGGCGGAGGCGCTGACGGAGGTGGCCGCCGCCTACGGCGCGGGGCTCGGCTGCGAGCTGCCCCGGCCGGCGCCCATGGTGCCAGAGCGGGACGTCCCGGAGTTCCACCGGCTCTTCGTGGGCCCGGGCCGCCTCGTCGCCCCGCCCTACGAGTCGGCCTACCGCAACCCCGCAAGGGCCCTGATGCAGGCGGAGACCCTGGCGGTCCGCGCCTTCTACCGGGAGCACGGCCTGGCCCTGCCCCCGGGTCTGAACGAGCCGGACGACCACATCGCCTTCGAGCTGGAGTTCTACGCCCGCCTGCAGGCCCGCAGCCTGGCGCCGGACGCGGGCCCCGGGCCGGCCGAGGCCCAGCGCCGGTTCCTGGCGGAGCACCTCGCCCGTTGGGTGCCCGAGTTCTGCCGCCGCATTCAGGCGGGTTCCCGTTCCCCCTTCTACCGCACCCTGGCCGCCCTCACCCATGCGGTCATCACCTTGGAGGAACGCCGCCTCAACCCGGCTATCCACACGAAGGAGGAGTGTACGGCATGAAGCTCTCCCGCCGCACCCTGCTGAAGGCAGGGACTCTAGCCGGCGCCGCGGCCGCCCTCAGCGGCTGTGCCGCAGAGCCTGCCAGCATCACCGGCGCCGGCACCGGCGCCGCAGCCCGGTCGGAGGTCACCACCTTCCGCACCGCCTGCCCGCGCAACTGCTACGACACGTGCGGGCAGATCGCCACCGTGCAGAACGGCGTGCTCCGCAAGGTGGACGGCGACCCGCTCCACGGCTACACCCAGGGCCGGCTGTGCGTAAAAGGCTACACCTACGTCAACCGCACCTACTCGCCCGACCGCATCAAGTACCCGATGATCCAGGAACCGCGGGGCTCGGGCAACTGGCGCCGCATCTCATGGGACGAAGCGCTCACCATCATCGCCGAGAAGATCCTGGAGCTGAAGGAGCGCTACGGCTCCACCCTTCCGATCGCCCTCAACAAGTACTCCGGCAACTTCGGCATCCTCCACTACGCGGTGGAGGGGATGTTCCAGTCCATCGGCTACACCACCCGCGCGCTGGGCTCGCCCTGCTGGCCTGCGGGCATCGACGCCACCTTCTACGACTTCGGCGCCTTCGTCATGGACGACCCGGAGACCATGGCCCAGTCCAAGTACGTCATCATCTGGGGCGGCAACCCCGCCTGGAACGCCGTCCACATGATGGACTTCATCCGCCAGGCGAAGGAGAACGGCGCCAAGATCGTCGTCATCGACCCGATCCACACCGCCACCGCCTCCCAGGCTGACCTCTACATCCAGATCAAGCCCTCCACCGACGGTGCGCTGGCCCTGGGCATGGCCCGGTGGATCGTCGACAACAACCTGCACGACGTGGAGTACCTGAACAAGTACGTCAAGGGCTGGCCCGAGTTCGAGGCCTACCTGAAGAAGGAGGTCACCCTGGAGTGGGCCTCGCAGGTGACCGGCGTGCCGGTTGAGGCCATCGTCGAGCTGGCCAGCGGCTACGCCACCACCCGGCCGTCGATGATCTGGATCGGCTACGGCATGCAGCGGCACACCAACGGCGGCCAGAACGTGCGGGCGATCGACGCCCTGGGGGCCATCACCGGCCAGATCGGCACCGTGGGCGGCGGCATCCTCTACGGCCACCTGTCCACCTGGGGCTTCAACTACCACGTGCAGTCCTACGGTCCGCCCCCCGGCTCGGTGGGCGTGCCCGACGGCAACGGCGGCTACACCAACCGGACCGTCAACATGAACAACTTCGCGGCGGAAATTCAGGCCCTGGACGATCCCCCGGTCAAGATGCTCTGGATCGCCTGCCGCAACCCGGGCTCCCAGGACCCCGACGCCAACGACATCCGCCGGGCCTTTAACTCGATGGAGCTGGTGGTGGTCGCCGACCAGTTCATGAACCACTCCGCGGAGATGGCCGACATCGTGCTGCCGGTCACCACCCACTTCGAGAACTGGGACGTGAACGTCTCCTACTTCCACCGCTGGATCTCCATCAACGAGAAAGCCATCGAGCCGCTGTTCGAGGCGAAGTCCGACCTGCAGATCGCCTGGGCCCTTTCCAAGAAGCTGAACGAGCTCTCCCCCGGCTCCTGCACCTTCCCCACCGAGGGCGACGAGGAGGAGTGGGTCGGGCTGGAGTTCAACGACGAGCTGTACAAGCTCTTCGGCCTCACCGACTGGCGCCAGCTGAAGGAGCGGCCCTACAAGGCCCAGCTGCCGGCCGCCATCTGGGAGGACCGGAAGTTTGCCACCCCCTCCGGCAAGTTCGAGATCTGGTCAGACCAGGCTGCGGCCAACGGCCTTCCCCCCATGCCCACCTATGTGCCCGAGATGCAGCCGCCGCCCGGCTATCCCATCCGGCTGCTCACCCCGCACGCGCAGCACTCGCTGCACAGCCAGTTCCAGAACCTGGACTACATGATGCAGACCAACCCCGAACCGCTCCTGGAGATTCACCCCCGGCTGGCGGAGCAGCGGGGCATCAGGGACGGCGACATGGTGCGGGTGTACAACGACCTGGGCGAGTTCCGGGTGAAGGCCCGCATCACCCGGACCGTGCCGCCAGACACGGTGGTCACCTACGAGGCCTGGTTCAAGGATTCTTCCTTCAACGTCAACAACACCGTCCACCCGATCCCGGCCGACATGGGCAAGGTGATGGAGGGCAACGACGGCATCGCCTTCCACGACAACTTCGTCGAGATCGAGCGGGTATAAAGGAGGGAACACCCCGTGCCCCAGAAGCAGCTTGGCTTCCACCACAACATGGACCTCTGCATCGGCTGCAAGGCCTGCCAGATGGCCTGCAAGAACGAACACGAACTGGAGGCGGAGGTCAACTGGCGCCGGGTCTACCCCTTCCGCGAGGACCCCGCCCAGCCGGAGCGCAACTTCCTCTCCGTCGCCTGCAACCATTGCGAGAACCCCGAGTGCGCACGGGTCTGCCCTGTGGGGGCCTACACCAAGCGGGAGGACGGCATCGTGGTGCAGGACCGCGACCGCTGCATTGGCTGCCGGCTCTGCACAATGGCCTGCCCCTACGGCGCCGCCCGCTACTCGCCCAAGGCGCGCAAGGCTTCCAAGTGCGAGCTCTGCAAGGACCGGCTGGACGCCGGGCTCCCGCCCGCCTGTGTCGCCGCCTGCCCCATGTCCGCCCTGAAGCTCATCGACCTCGGCGCCTTCGACGACCCCCGGGCCGTGCGCTCGGTGCCCGGCTTCCCCGACAGCGACATCACCAACCCGTCCATCCGCTTCACCCCGCCGGTCGCCGGCCGTCAGTACAGGAGGGAGTTCTAGCATGGAGTGGACCTCGCTGAGCCTGTTCACGGTTCTCTCGGAAACGGCGGTCGGGCTGGTCGTGCTGTACACGCTCTTCGGGTTCGCCCCCTCCGCCCGACACCAGCCCGACGCCTACGGGCGGCTGGGGCGCCCGGTGCTGCTCGCCGCCTGGGTCGCCACCGCAGCGGCCATGCTCCTCTCGCTCACCCACCTGGGCCACCCCCAGTACGCCTTCCGGGCCCTGGGCGGCCTGCCCACCTCGTGGCTGAGCTGGGAGGTGCTCCTGACCGGCCTCTTCCTGCTGGGCGCGCTGCTGCTCTGGCTCCGGTCCCGCACCGGAACCGCCCCTCGCTGGGCCCTGGGCCTGCTTAGCCTGGTGGGGCTCGCGGCGGTCGTCGCCTCCGGCATGATCTACGTGCTGCCCTCGCTACCGGCCAACACAGGCGGCTTCCCGGTCCTGCTCTTCCTGGCCACCACCCTGGCCACCGGCGGCGCAGCGCTGCTCGCACTGCTCTGCCTCTCGGAGAGCGGACGCGCCCTGGCCCCCTCCTGGCAGGTGGACCTGGCGCTCTTCACCATCGGGGCGATCCTGCTCACCGCCTTCCTCACCTTCGCCTACACCGGCGCCGCCGCTGCCGGCGTCCCTGAGGCCCGCGCCCAGGCGGCGATCCTGACCGGTTCTGCCTGGCACCTGGCCCGGCTGCTCCTGGGGTTCGCCCTCCCCGCGGCCCTCCTCCTCTGGCTGGCCTGGCGCCCCCGGCTGGAGCGGCTGGTTCTGCTGGCGCCGATGGGCCTCCTGGTCGCAGGCGAGTTCATCGGCCGGCTGCTGTTCTTCGCCAGCTCCGTGTTCACGGGCGTGAACACCGGTCTCTGATCCTTCCCAACCGCAGGGGAGGGCGGCTCAGCCGCCCTCCCTGCCGCCATTTCTGTCTGTTCTTAGCTAATTCGTGCGATTGTCTGGTCATGAAGGAGTATGTCATCGTTACAGGCAGACGGGTTTCACAGCGGGAGGCTGAGGCCATGGACGTACGCAGCCAGCAGCAGCGCATGGAGCGGTTCTTCTCCACCACCGCCGTGGGCATGGTGCTGGTGGGCGAGGGTTGTCGGATCCTGCGGGCCAACCCCGCGGCGTGCCGCCTCACCGAGTACGCGGCAGACGACCTGGAGGGGAAGGTCTGCTCCGACCTGTTCAGCCGTGACCCGGCGGGCCGGCCGGTCTGTTTCTCCCACTGCCTGGGGCTGGTGGCCCGCGAAGACCCCGGCCAGGTGTGCCGCATGACGCTCTGCACCCAAAGCGGCCGCGAGGTGGCGGTGGCGGTCTCCGTAACCGCGCTCTCGCCCAACGAGTTCTACCTGTTGTTCTGGGACGTGAGCGAGCGGACCCGGCTGGAGCAGGAGCTGGCCCGGCGGCGGCGTCAGGTGGAGTCGCTCTACCAGGTGGGGCGGGAGCTGGCCTCGGTGGTGGACCTGGACCGCAACCTGGAGCGGCTGCTGGAGAAGGCCCGGAACGTGATGGAGGCGGACGTGGCCGGCTGGGGCACGCTCCACGAGGGGACCCTGGAGCTGACCTGGCAGGTGCGGGTGGGCCCGGGCGCCCGACAGCTGCCGCCGCTCCCCCTGGCCGGCAGCGTCATCGGGCGGCTGCTGGCCGCGGGGCGCCCCTACGTCACCCAGGACATCCGGGCGGACCTGGCAGTGAATCCGATAGCCTCCGCCGCGGCCGGCCGGCTGGGCCTCCAGGCCGCCCTGGCGGTGCCCATGCGGGTGCACGACCGGCAGTACGGGGTGCTCTTCGTGGGCCACCGCCGGCGGGTGCGCATGAGCGATGAAGACCTGATGCTGCTTTCCAACCTGGCGAGCCACCTCTCCATCGCGGTGGAGAACAGCGACCTGCTGGCCCGCATGCAGCACCTGGCGGCGCTGGAGGAGCGGCAGCGGCTGGCCCGCGAGATGCACGACTCCTTCGGCCAGACCCTCACCCTCTTCGGCATGCGGCTGCACCTCATGGAGGGCATGGCGCGGGCGGGCCAGACCGAGGAGCTCCTGGCCGAGATCGCCGACCTGCGGGCCGTGCTGAAGGAGGCGCACGAGGAGGTGCGCCGGTCGATCTTCCAGCTGAAGCAGAGCGGCCCGCCGCTGGCGCCGCTGTGGGAGCGCTGGGCCGAGCACCTGCGCCTGTTCCAGAAGCAGACCGGGATTCGGGTGGAGATGACCGGGCGCGAGGCGGTGCCGGCCCACCTGCCGGACCGGGTGGAGCGGCAGCTCACCCGTGTGATTCAGGAGGCCCTGAACAACGTTCGGAACCACTCCGGGGCCCGCACCGTCTCCTTTGCCGCCTGGCGGGACGGCCCCGCCCTGGTGCTGGCCATTTCCGACGACGGCTGCGGGTTCGAACTGGCGAAGACCCCCGGGCCGGAGCAGTTCCACTTCGGCCTCAGCATCATGCGGGAGCGGATGGAGTCGGTGCAGGGCCGGCTGGAGATCGCCTCGGAGCTGGGGCGGGGCACGACGGTGCGGCTTTCCGTTCCGGTGGCAGAAGGAGGGAACGACCGTGTCACAGATCAAGGTGCTCCTGGCCGATGACCACACCCTGGTGCGAAAAGGGATCGCCCGGCTGCTGGCGACGCAGCCGGACATCGCCGTGGTCGGCGAGGCGGCAGACGGGCTGGAGGCGGAGGCGCTGGCGGTCGAGCTGAAGCCTGACGTCATCCTGCTGGACCTGGAGATGCCCCGCTGCGGGGGCCTGGAGGCCATCCCCCGCCTCCGGCAGCGGCTGCCGGAGGCCGCCATCGTCGTGCTGACTTACTCCGACGACGGGGAGGACCTGATGGCCGCCCTGCGCAGCGGCGCACAGGGCTACCTGCTGAAGGACCTGGAGCCCGAGGCGCTCTTCAGCAGCGTGCGCGGGGCCGCCCGGGGAGAGGCCCCCATCGCAGGGGCCATGGCAACGAAGATCCTGGCCCAGCTCCGGCCGGGGCAGGAGCACGCGGCCGCCCCCGCCGCGGCGGAAGAGGGGCCGCGCCTCTCCGCCCGCGAACTGGAGGTGCTGGAGCTCTGCGCCGCCGGTGCCACCAACCGGGAGATCGCCGAGACCCTGTTCATCTCGGAGAACACGGTCAAGCACCACCTGAAGTCGATCCTGGCCAAGCTGCAGGTACAGAACAGGGCCCAGGCCGTGGCCTGGGCCGTGCGGGAAGGGCTGATCCGCCCCTGACGGGGCGCGATCCGATGCAGGGCGGGGTCCGCCAACCGGGCGGGGTTACCCCGCCCTCAAATATTGCCAGAGCTGCTTCAGGGTGGGCCGGGCGCCGAAGCTGAGCAGCGCGGCCCGGTAGATCCGGCCGCTGGCCCACCAGAGCAGCGCGGTGGTGGCCGCCAGCAGCGCCAGGGAGACGGCCACCTGCACCGCGGGCACATCGGCCATCATGACCCGCATCAGCATGACGATGGGCGTCCAGAGCGGGACGAAGGAGAGCGCCGTCGCCAGGGTGCCGTTGGGGTCGTTCATCACCGGGGTGAGGAGGAACATCGGCAGCATCATGAGGATCAGCACCGGCGAAACCATGGTCTGGCTGTCCTCCATGCGGCTGACGGTGGCGCCCAGGGCCGCCAGCACCGAAGCGTTCATGGCGTAGGAAAGCACCACGAAGGCCGCGATGAGCAGCGCGACGCCGGGGGTGAGGGCGGCCATCGATGCGCCGATCGCCCGCATGGTGAGGGCGCTCCCGGCCAGCCAGGCGGCCATCATGCCGATGTACTGGAGGATGCCCAGCAGGCCCAGGCCGAGGATCTTGCCCAGCATCATCTCGGAGGGCCTGACGGCGGCCGCCATCACCTCCACCACCCGCGAGACCTTCTCCTCCAACACGCCCTGGAAGACGAACTGGCTGTTCATCATGCTGATCATGTAGACCGACATGATCGCCCCCAAGGCCAGGAACAGCGTCCCCAGGAACTGGTCCGACGCGCCCTCCTCTGCCGACCGGAGCTGCAGGGTCTCCAGGGTAAGCGGCTGCAGCACCTCCTGGGCCAGCTCCTGGGGCAGGCCCCGCTGCTCAAGCCGTGCGGCCCGGACCAGCTGCACGAGGGGATCGGTGACCAGGTACGAGTCCGACAGGTCGCCCATGCTGTTGTAGAGCAGCCGGGCGTGCACGGCGTCCGGGTAGGTCCCGTCGAGGATCAGCAGCACGGAACCCTGCGCGCGGGCCTCGGCCATCAGGGTCCGCTCGTCGCCCTCACCGGGCGTGAGCACCACTTCCCGTCCGCCTTCCATGGCGGCCACCGCCTGCTGCAGGGGGGCCAGCAGCTGCCCGGTGCGGTCCAGGACGACCACCGACAGCGGCGCGCTGGATCCGCCCATGAGGAGGGGGATCGCCGTGGCCGCGAACACGACGATCATCATGATCAGGGTGGAGGCGATGAAGGCGCCGGACTTGATGCGGCTCGTGAACTCGCGCCGTGTGACCAGCCACAGGTTACGCATCGGCCCCACCCACCTTCTCGATGTAGATTTCCCGCAGCGACGGCTCGCCCAGGGAGTACTCCGTCACCGTGCCGGCGGACATCGCCCGGGCCAGCAGCTGGTTCGGATCCAGCGTATCGGGAACGGCCACTTCAACGGCCCCGCCGGCGGCGGACTGGGTGCGGATGCCGGGGAACTCCCGCAGGAAGCTGTAGTCGCCCGAATCCACCCGGAGCCGCACGGTCTGGCGGCGGGCGGCCCGCTTCACCTCCCGCAGGGTGCCGGCGAGCACCACCCGCGAGCGGTGGAGCAGGACCACATCGTCACAGAGGGCCTCCACCTGGTCCATGTTGTGGGACGAGAAGAGGATGGTCGTCCCCTCCCGGGCCAGCGTGCGGAAGGCCTGCTCCATCACGAGGGTGTTCATCGGGTCCAGCCCCGTAAACGGCTCGTCGAGGATGCACAGCTCCGGCCGGCTGGCGGCGGCCGCCGCGAACTGCACCTTCTGCTGGTTGCCCTTGGAGAGCTGCTCCACTCTCCGCAGGGCGTACTCGCCCAGCTCCAGCCGCTCGATCCAGCGGTCCACCTGCCGCGCCGCCTCGGCGTGCGACAGGCCCTTCAGCTGCGTCAGGTAGATGAGCTGCTCCCTGACCTGCATCTTGGGGTAGAGCCCCCGCTCCTCCGGCAGGTAGCCGAACGTGGAGCGGATGGCGTCGGTCACCGGCCGGCCCTTCCACTGAATCTCGCCCCGGTCCGGCAGGAAGATGCGCATGATCATGCGCATCGTGGTCGTCTTTCCGGCGCCGTTGGAGCCCAGCAGACCGCACACCCGCCCGGCCGGCACGGTGAAGCTGACGCCCTGCACCGCTCTGACGGGGCCGAAGGCCTTGTATACGTCCAGCACCTGCAGCGTCACATTATCCCTCCGTCGTGCGCAAGTTCCTAACACTTTCTAGACGCCTTTGACTGCAAATCCGTTCACTGCCCATCCCGGTTCGGTTCCCCGGGAGCCAGGGTGCCCACTCTTTCGCCGCGTCCGACGCGCCCAAGGCCGTGCCGGCGTTCACACACTTGACTCTGGATGCAAGCAATGGTACATTTGAGTTGCGTGTACACGCAAGTGTAAGGAGTGAGGTCCGCTTGACCGACCACGACCGGCTGAGGCAGCTCATCCAGTTCCGGTACTCGCCGCTGCTCGACCTGGCGCTTTCCCTGCTGGTGATCCAGAACCCCGAGCGCTTCGGCACCGCCGCCCCCTGGGAGCAGCGGGTGCTGGAGCGGCTGCCGCCGGGCCTGCTGGAGCGGCTGCACGGGCACGCCCAGCGGACCGACCTCTTCGCCCTGGCCCTGGAGCTGGAGGAGTCGGCGCCGCTGCCCACCCCCGACGCCCTGCGCGGCCTGGCGGACCGGCAGCCGGAGCTCGCCGCCGACCTGCTGGCGTACTGGGAGGCCATCTCGCCGGAGATCGGCGCCCGGGTGGGGCTGCTCACGGAGTCCATTCAGCGGGAGGCGGCGCTGCTGGCCCAGATCGATCCCGTCTCCTTCATCTCCCGTTTCTCCGACCGGGTGGGGGTGGCCGGGGACGGCGACGCCCTGATCCTCCACTGGGGCAAGGGGATGCGGGTGCCGCTGGGGGACCTCAGCCGCATCCTCTTCGTCCCCTCGGCTTTCAGCCCCCGCCGCCTGATGTTCTACCGCCTGGACCGGACGCAGATCTTCTTCTACAACCCGGAACATCCCGCGGCCAGCCAGCCGGAGGAGGCGCCGGAGAGCCTCTTGCTGGGCTTTTCCGCCCTGGCCGACGCCACCCGCTTCAAGCTCCTGCGCCTCATCGCGCAGGAGCGGCTGCCGGCGCAGGAGATGGCAAAGCGCCTCGGCCTCAACGAGTCCACCGTCTCCCGCCACCTGCGCCTCCTGGTGGAGGCCGGGCTGGTGGGGCGGGCCGGCCAGGAGGGCAAGTTCATCCTGTACGAGCTGAATCCGGAGCGCATCGACCAGCTGGCCGCACAGGCCAAAGCCTACCTCGGGAGGGATTCTGATGACGGCGTCGACGGTGATCTGGCGCTTCAGAACCGCAACCGATCCCTGGACGAGTGACCGGCGCCTGGCTGAACTGGCCGCCCTCACCCTGGCACAGGGGGGACGGGCCGCCCTGCGGACGTGGACCGGATCCGGCGGAGACAGCCATTCCGGGGACGGGACAGCCGCTGTGCCGGACGGCGTCGCCTACGTGCACGGGGAGCGGCATGACCTGTGGTGGGAGTTCACCCTGGAGGCCTCCTTCCGGTGGCAGGCTCACCTCTGCCGGCTGCGCCCGGACGTGTACCGGCAGCGGCTCCGCCGCGTGACCCGCGCCCTGGGGCTGGAAGAGGTGCTGCAGCGGGAAGTGGCCTCGCTGACCCACGGAACCCGGGCCCTGGCCGACCTGGCGGTTGCCCTGATGCAGAAGCCCCGGCTCCTGCTCTGGGAGGAGCCCTTCTACTACATGGGGCGCGATGAGGCGCTGCGCGCCGTGCGCCTGGTGGAAGCGGAGCACCTGGCCGGCATGACCGTGGTGGCGGTGGCCCGGGAGGCGCCGGGTCTGGCCGACCTGCCGGCGGAGCCCCGGCGGCCCCACCTCCGCCGGCTGCGCGCCGCCCAGTAGGCAGGGGGGTGTGCTTCCATGCGTGCACCCTCCCGACTGGCCCTCTGGGCGCTGTGCGCGGCCCTGCTGATCGGCGTTCTGGGCGATCAGCTCATCCTGCATGCCCCGGACCTGGGCATGGGCGGCTTCCTCTGGGTGGCGGCGCTGGCCGCGGCGACGGTCGTGCTCGCCCGGTGGGTGCCGGAGGCCGAAACGCCCGCGGCCGAGTCCGCACCGGCCCTGCAGGTGGAAAGGGGGCGGCACGGGTCCCTGCAGGGCGAGGGGCGCTGGCTGCTGGCCGCTGCGGTGGTGTTCGCCGCCTGCCTGGCCTGGCGCGCCTCGCCGGTGCTCCAGTTCCTCAACCTGCTCGCCATCGGCCTCAGCCTGGGGCTGGCCGCCCTCACGCTGCGGGACGGAGGGCTGAGCCGGGCCGGCATCCTCACCTACCCCCTGGGCCTCGTGCTGTCGGCCGCGCACCACGCCGCGGGCCCCTTCTGGCTGCTGTTCAGCGATGTGGACTGGAAAGGGCTTTCCCGCGGCCCCGGGTCCCGGCACGCCGCTGCGGCTCTGCGCGGCCTCGTGATCGCCGTCCCCCTGCTGCTGCTCTTCGGCAGCCTGCTGGCCGCGGCGGACGCCGTGTTTGCCGCCCTGCTGGACCGCGCCTTCGTCTGGAGGCCCGGCAGCTGGCTGCTCCATCTCTTCGGCACGCTCTTCTTCGGGTTCCTCGCCGCCGGCTTCCTGCGCACCGGGCTGATCCGGCAACCCGGCGGGCTGCCCCGGCTGGACGCCAGCGGGGTCGGGGAGAGGGGCAGCTTCGCACTGGGCCCGGTTGAGACCGGCGTCGTGCTCGGCCTGCTCAACCTGCTCTTCCTCGCCTTCGTGCTGGTCCAGATCCGGTACCTGTTCGGCGGCGCCGACCTCGTCATGGCCACCGCCGGTCTCACCTACGCGGAGTATGCCCGCAGCGGGTTCTTCGAACTGGTCCAGGTCACCGCCCTGGTGCTGCCCGTCCTGCTGGCCCTGCACTGGGCCCTGCCGGAGGAGGACCGGGCCGCGCACCGGCTTTTCCGCCGGCTCGGCACGCCGCTGATCGCGCTGCTCTTCAGCGTCATGGCGTCGGCCGTGCAGCGGATGTGGCTCTACGTGCTGGAGTACGGCCTGACCGAACTCAGGCTCTACGCCACGGCCTTCATGGTCTGGATGGCCTTCCTCTTCGTCTGGTTCCTGGCCACGGTCATGCGGGGCGCCCGGGAGCGCTTCGCCGCCGGGGCGCTGGCGGGCGGCCTCGCCGTGCTGCTGCTCCTGCACGCCGTGAACCCCGATGCGCTCATCGCCCGCATCAACGTCGCCCGGGCGGTGGAGACGGGCCGGTTCGACGCCGGGTACGCAGCCTCGCTGGGACCCGATGCGCTGCCGGTGCTGGTGGAAGCTTTGGATCGCCTGCCGGACCCGGCGCGCGCCGAGCTGGAGGCGCGGCTCGAGGAGCGCATCCATCGGCCGCCGAGCGCCGACTGGCGGGCGTGGAACTGGGGGCGCGCCCGCGCGGCGCAAGTGGCTTCAAGCCTGCGAACGGAATAGGAGAGACTAAGGGGGGCGCGTGCCGGCGCCCCCTTTCGCTGCGCGTGAACCCGTCCGCACCGAACCTGAGACGCAGGAAAGCGACTCTTCATTTAGAGATGGGGGCAGCTCCCACCCCCTGATGCCCCGGGCATCTTTCCCGCAGTTCCCCGGAACCGAGGAGGCAGAACGATGGAACGAACGGACTGGCACACGCTGACGCCCGCTGAAGTCACCGAGCGGCTGCAGGTCGACCCCGGGCCGGGGCTCACGGCCGCGGAGGCCGCGCAGCGGCTGGCCCGGCACGGCCCGAACCGGCTGGCCGAAGAGAAGCGGCGCAGCATGCTGGCGGCATTCATCGATCAGTTCCGGGACCCCCTGGTGCTCATCCTGCTGGCGGCCGCGCTCCTGGCGCTGGTCCTCAGGGAGTTCCTGGACGGCGGAGCGATCCTCGCCATCGTCATCCTGAACGCCGTGCTCGGGCTGGTCCAGGAGTTCAAGGCCGACCAGGCCCTGCAGGCCCTGAAGGAGCTCAGCGCACCCCACTGCAAGGTGAGGCGGGACGGCCGGGTGATCGAGATCGACACCCGCGAGCTGGTGCCGGGCGACATCGTGGTGCTGGAGGCCGGCGATCCCGTGCCCGCCGACCTGCGCCTGCTCCGGTCCGCCATGCTGCAGATCGACGAGTCGCTGCTGACCGGCGAGTCCGTGCCGGTGGAGAAGGACGCGGACAAGACCCTGGAAGCCGGCGCCCCGCTGGCCGACCGGGTGAACATGGCGTTCATGTCCACGGCCGTCACCTACGGCCACGGCGAGGGGGTGGTCGTCGGCACGGGCATGCGCACCGAGGTGGGCCGCATCGCCGACAGGCTGCAGGAAGAGCCCCAGGAGGCGACGCCGCTGCAGAAGCGGCTCTCCCACTTCGCCCGGGTGCTCGGCGGGGCCATGCTGGTGCTGGTCATCCTGCTCGGCGCCGTGGGCCTGTGGCGGGGCATGCCCTGGCTGGAGGTGCTGATGGTCGCCGTCTCGCTGGCGGTGGCGACGATTCCCGAGGGGCTGCCGGCGGTCACCACCATCGTGCTCGCGCTGGGGATGCAGCGCATGGCCCGGCGCAACGCGGTGATCCGCCGGCTGTCCGCCGTGGAGACCCTGGGCTCCGCCACGTTCATCTGCTCCGACAAGACCGGCACCCTCACGCAGAACAAGATGACCGTCACCCGGCTCTGGCTGCCGGAGGAGTGGGTGGCGCCCGATCAGCCCCACCCGCTGGAAAGCCGGGCCGGCCTGCTCCTGGCCGCCGGCGCCCTCTGCACCGACGCGAGCCTCTCGGAGGAGGACGGCGAGTACCGGTCCGTCGGCGACCCGACGGAGACCGCCCTGGTCCTGGGCGCGGCGAAGGCCGGGCTGGACAAGCGCGACCTGGAGGCGCGGCATCCGCGGGTCGCCGAGGTGCCCTTCTCCTCGACCCGCAAGCGCATGACCACCTTCCACGCGCTGGGCGATCCGGACGAGGGCTACACCGGCATCGTGAAGGGCGGGCCCGACGTGGTGCTCGCCCGCTGCACGCGCATCCGCACGGCCCAGGGCACCGAGCCCATGACCCCCGGGCGCCGCCGGGCGGTGGAGGAAGCCAACCGGGAGATGGCCGAGCAGGGCATCCGCGTCCTGGCGGTGGCCTTCACGGCCCCCCGGACGGAACTGCCGGAGGACCCCGCGGCGCTGGAGGAGAACCTGGAGCTGATCGGCCTGATCGGCATGACGGACCCGCCGAGGCCCGAGAGTGCGGCGGCCGTGCGGAAGGCCCACGAGGCGGGCATCCGCACCATGATGATCACCGGCGATCACGCGACCACGGCGCTGGCCATCGCCCGGCAGGTCCACATCGCCGGTGCGGACGACCGGGTGCTGAGCGGCCCCGATCTGGAGGAGATGGACGACGCCGCCCTGGAGAAGGCCGTGCGCACGGTGCCGGTATACGCCCGGGTCTCGCCGGATCACAAGCTGCGCATCGTCGAGGCGCTCCGGCGGCAGGGCCACGTGGTGGCGATGACCGGCGACGGCGTCAACGACGCGCCCGCCCTGAAGCGGGCCGACATCGGCGTCGCGATGGGCGTGGTGGGCACCGGCGTGGCCCGGGGCGCGGCCGACATGGTCCTGATGGACGACAACTTCGCCACCATCGTGGCGGCCGTGGAAGAGGGCCGCACGATCTACGCGAACATCCAGAAGGCGACCTTCTTCCTGCTCTCGGCCAACGTCGCCGAGCTGCTGATCATGACCGTGGCCATGCTGGCCGGCTGGCCCGTGCCGCTGCAGCCGATCCACCTGCTGTGGGTCAACCTGGTCACCGACTCGCTGCCGGCCATCGCCCTGGGCGTGGAGCCCGCCGAACCCGGGATCATGCGGCAGAAGCCGCGGGACCCCCGGGAGCCGGTGCTGACCTCCCGGCTCCTCACCCTGATGGCCATCCAGGCCGTGTTCCTGGGTGTCACCGTACTGGCCGCGCTGTTCCTGGGGATGCGGGCCGGGGCCGGGGGCAACCCGGTGGCGACCGGCTCCACCTACGCCTTCGCGACCCTGGCCATCGGCGAGCTCTGGTGGGCGCACAGCTGCCGCAGCCTGACCCGGGCCCCGTGGCGCATCGGGTTCTTCCGCAACCGGGTGGCCTGGCTCGCCACCGGCGTGGGCTTGCTGCTGATGGTCGCGGTCATGAGCATCCCCTTCCTGCAGCCCTTCTTCAAGGTGACGCCCATCGGCCTGCACGGGTGGCTCACGGTGCTCATCCTGTCGCTGATCCCCACGACCTTGATGGAACCGGTCAAGTGGGTCTTCGCCCGCCGGAAGAAGTAGGGCGGGTGAACCCCGGGCCCCTGCAGGGCCCGGGGTTTCCTGTCGTCTGCGCAGGAGAATCCCGTGAGAAATGCCAACCTGACGACGTAGTACCAGGTGAAGAACGCCACACGGCCATCTTGGGCCGTGAGGCCATCCGAAGGAGGGCGCCCATGCCGGAGTGGGATGAGCAGACGATACACAGGCAGCTCCTGGCCCGGGACCCGGCCGGGCTCGATGCGCTGGCGGGCGCGCTCGCTCACAGGCTCTACCGGCTGGCCGAGATGGCCCTGTGCGGGCTCGGCAGTGCGCAGGACGCGGAGGAGGTGGTGAGCGACGCCCTGGCCGCCGCCTGGGAGCGGGCCGCCGAGTTCGACCCGCAGCGGTCCACCCTCGCCAACTGGGTGCTGATGCTCACCAAGTACGCCGCGCTGGACCGGCGCCGGGCGCTTCGCCGCCGCACCCTGGACGACATGGGCCGGGCGAAGGTCATCCCCCTCAGCGCCGTGCCGGAAGCGGCAGAGCCGGAAGAGACCGCCCCTCCCGTCGATGCGGCGGTGGTGGCCCATGAGGAGCAGGCCGCCGTGCACGCCGCCCTGCGCCGCCTGCCGCCGGCGGAGCGGGAACTGTTGATCCGTCGGTATTTCTTCGAAGAATCCGTGGCCGAAATGGCCCGGGATCTGGGCCTCAGCCGCGGCGCCCTGGACACCCGCCTCTGGCGGGCCAGGCAGAACCTCAGGCGGCTGCTGAGCGACGAAAGCGAGGTGCACACGCATGACCGATAAGCACTTTACGCCGGATGAGCAGGCGTTTCTGACGGAGACCGGACTGAAGGCCGACGACCTCGCCCTCCTGGTGGCGGACGCCCCGCCGCTCCCGGCTGACACGCTCGAGCGCATCCGCAGCCGGGCGCGTGAGAAGGCAGGGCTTGCGCCGGCCGCTGCGGCCGCTGCCCCGGCTGCGGCGACCCCTGCACTGCCCAGCCGCCGGCCCGACCGTCGGCCCCGCCGCTGGCTGGCCGCTGCCGCCGCGGCTCTCCTGCTGGTGGGCGGAACGGTGGTGCTGAGCAACCCCGAAGGGGCCCTGGCCGCCATCCAGCGGCTGGTGCGCCTCGTGCCGGGCATCGGGTTGACCGAGACCGACGGCGAGACGTGGATCCTGCCCGAGCCCGTGTCGGTGGAGCAGGACGGCGTGCGGGTGACCGTAACCGGTGCCATCAGCAACCTCGACGGGACGCAGGTGCGGTACCGCGTGGACTGGCCCGCAGATGAGCCCCTCGACAAGGTCGAGTTCGCGTCTGCCCGCGAGAGTGCGTTTCCTGAACTACGTCTTCCGGATGGAACCGTGATCCGGAGGTGGGGCGGTTCCCTGGCCGGGGGCACGCGGGACATGGTCGGCCAGTACAACTTCGGTCCGCTGCCGCCCGGAACCAGCGAGGTCACCCTGGTGTTGCCTTACCTCTCCGGGGTCGCCGAACCGGTGGAGATTCCCGTCACCCTGGTCAACGCGGAAGAGGCCGGGCTGGCCGGGGCACACCCCGGAAACTGGTCGGAGGAGCGGCTCGGTGTGCAGGTCGGCGTGCCGTACTGGACGGCGGTGGATGATCGCATCGTCGTCTCCCTTGACACCCGACTGCCTGACGGCACCCGGGTCATCGACTACCGTGACTGGATCGAGCCGCACGGCTTCGTGGAGCCCGTCCTCATCGACGACCAGGGGCACACCTATCCCCTCATGATCGATGAGGCCGACCGCTCGGGGCCCTGGAGGCGCGCCGTCTTCCAGGGGCCGCTGGCGCCGGACGCCCGACGGCTGACGCTCACGGTGCCCTACCTGATACTGGAGGACTACACCGCCGAAGCCCGACTCACCGTACCCCTGGAGCAACTCGCCGAAGGAAAGCCGCTCCGGCTGAACGAGGAACTGCAGATCGGCAGCCACCGCTTCACCGTCGAGACGGTGACCCGGATCGATGCCGACACGTTCGGCTTCACGCTGGACCTCGGGCCGGAGGAGGGCGGTGTCCTCCTTCAGAAAGTGGGGATCGGCCACCGCATGTTCGGTGGACCGCGCGCCTGGAGCGCCCATGGGGAAAACGGCCAGTTCACGAGCATGGAGGTCGACTTCCGCAGCGCGCCGCGGCGGAACCTGGTGATCGTCTTCGCCGACCCGGAGTACCGCATGCACGGCGAATGGCAGGTGGAGCTGCCGGTGCCCAGCGACCGGCCTGATACGGAGTAGAGAGGCAGGGTGCCGCCCAACTGGCGGCACCCTGCCTCTCTGCTGAACCCTTCCTCGCACCCGCGCATCACTCCTCCACCACGAGCCAGCCCCTCACCCCGTACTTGCCCGGGTCGCCGATCGCGTACCGCCCCGGCACGGTCGGCGTGAACTCCACGACCGCCGTGCGGCCTGGCGACACCCACACCTCCACGTCGGCGCCGCCCGCGTGCATGTGCAGCTGCGGATCGAATCGCACCATCTTCAGGAACCGGTGGGGAACCTCCGGGATGATGAAGTTGTGGATCACGTCCGGGTTCTCGTTGGTGAGGGAGATCCGCACCTGCTGCCCCGCCCGCACCGTGATCTCCACCGGCAGCTCCAGGTCCCGGATGGTGAGGTCGTAGCGCACGGTGTTGAAGGGCTGGGTGTAGAAGAAGGCCAGCCAGATCGCGAAGGCCATGACCCCGGCGGCGACGGTCTTGACCAGCGCGTCGCCGCGAATGCCGCCCCGGCTGCGGGGATCGTAGCGCTTCAGGAGCAGCGAGTTGGAGACCACCGAGACCGACGAGAAGGCCATGGCCCCGCCGGCGATCATCGGGTTCAGGAGCCCGAAGGCCGCCATGGGGATGCCGATCACGTTGTAGATGAACGCCCAGAACAGGTTCTCCTTGATGGTCCGCATCGTCTGCCGGCTCAGCCGCAGGGCCTGGGCGATGCCCTTCAGGTCGCCGTTCATCAGGGTGACCGAGCCCGTCTCGATCGCGACGTCAGTGCCGGTGCCGATGGCGATGCCCAGGTCCGCCGTGGCCAGCGCCGGCGCGTCGTTGATGCCGTCGCCCACCATCGCGACGACCTTCCGGCCGCCCTCCTTCAGCTGCTCCACGTGCTGCGCCTTGTCGCCCGGCAGCACCTCCGCCAGGACCCGGTCCACGCCCACCTGCCGGCCGATGGCCTCGGCCGTGCGCCGGTTGTCGCCGGTGATCATCACGACCTCCAGCCCCAGCGCGTGCAGCTCGGCGATGGCCTCCGCCGACGTGGGCTTGACCGTGTCGGCCACGGCGATGATCCCGGCCAGGGCGCCGTCCACCGCCGCGAGCATCGCGGTCTTGCCCGCCGCCTCCAGTTCCGCCATCTGCGCCTCCGCCCGGGCCGTGTCGATGCCCCGCTCGGCCATCAGCCGGCGGGTGCCGACCAGGACCTGGTGTCCGGCCACCCGGGCCTCCAGGCCGGCGCCGGGGATGGCGCTGAAGGACTCGACCTCCGGCAGGACGACGTCCCGTTCCTTCGCGCCCGACACGATGGCCTGGCCCAGCGGGTGCTCCGACCGGGACTCGGCCGCGGCCACCAGGGCCAGCAGCTCCGCCTCGGTCAGGGTGCCCACGGGGATGACATCAGTCAGTTCGGGCCGGCCCCAGGTGATGGTGCCGGTCTTGTCCAGCACCACCACGTCCACCTTGTGGGCCCGCTCCAGGTGCTCGCCGCCCTTGAAGAGGATGCCCACCTCCGCCCCCTTGCCGGTGCCCACCATCACCGCGGTCGGGGTGGCCAGCCCCAGCGCGCAGGGGCAGGCGATGACCAGCACGGAGATGGCCGCGTGCAGGGCCGCGTTCCAGTCGTCGGCGATCAGCCCCCAGGCCACCAGGGTGACGGCCGCGATGCCGACCACGACGGGAACGAAGATGCCCGAGATCTGGTCCGCCAGCTTCTGGATCGGGGCCTTGGAGCCCTGGGCCTCCTCCACCATCCGGACGATCTGGGCCAGGGCGGTGTCCCTGCCTACCCGGGTCGCCCGCATGGTGATGGCGCCGTTCTTGTTGAGGGTCGCCCCGGTGACGGTATCGCCCGGCTTCTTGTCCACCGGGATGGGCTCGCCGGTCAGCATCGACTCGTCGACGGCCGATTCGCCGGAGAGGACCACCCCGTCCACCGGGATCTTCTCACCGGGCCGGACGACGATGACGTCGCCCACCACCACGTCCTCGACAGGCACGTCCCGCTCCACGCCGTCCCGCACCACCCGGGCGGTCTTGGCCTGGAGCGACAGCAGCTTGCGGATCGCCTCGGAGGTCCGGCCCTTGGCGATGGCCTCGAAGGTCTTGCCCAGCAGGATCAGGGTCAGGATGGTCGCGCTGGCCTCGTAGTAGTTCTCGCCGCCCAGGAAGAAGGAGAGGGCGACGGAATACAGGTACGCGGCCGTCGTGCCCATGGCCACCAGCACGTCCATGTTGGCCGAGCCGTGGCGCAGGTTCAGCCAGGCCCCGCGGTAGAAGCGCCAGCCGACCACCACCTGGATGATCGTCGCCAGTGTGAACTGGAACCACCGGTTCATCAGCACCGGGTGGTCGATCCGCAGCGGCATCAGGATCATGTTGGCGATGAACAGCGGCAGGGTCAGCGCCGCGGAGAAGGCGAGCAGCGCGATCTGCCGGCGCATCTCCTTCTGCCGCCGCTCCCGGTCGGCGTCCGCCGCGTCGGCGGCCAGCCTGGCGCCGTAGCCCAGGTCCCGGATCACCCGGATCAGGTCCTCGGCCCGCACGCCGACGGCCTCGACGGTCGCCTTCTCGGTGCTCAGGTTGACGCTGGCGCTCAGCACACCGGGCATCCTGGCCAGCTTCCGCTCAATCTTGGTGGAGCACGCCGCACAGGTCATGCCCGAGACATCAAAGGTGAACTTGTCCTTCACGACCCCGTAGCCCAGGTCCGTCACCAGGTCAAAGAGCTTGTCGGGGGTGATGACGGCCGGGTCGTAGTAGACGGTGGCCTTCTCCGTGGTCAGGTTGACACTGGCCTCCTGCACGCCCTCCGCCTTCCCCAGCCGCCGCTGGACGCGGGTGGAACAGGCGGCGCAGGTCATGCCCGTCACGCCGAACTCCAGCTTGACGCCGGTGCGGCTCTCCACCCCTTCGGCGAGGTTCATAATCTCGTTCATGGTCATGTCCTCCAGACGAGTTCGCTGTATCGGATCCCCTCGGGCCCCCTCTGGGTGAGTACCCCTACGGGGTATGGGTTCCTGCTCTTATCGTAGTGCACCTGAGTGAACGGCGTCAAGGGGCGGATCGCACAGGTCGTCGGGCGTCATGCGCATCAGGTGCTCAGGCGTAGGCTCCCCCGGAACGGCCGCGCGCTTCCAGAAGCGGAAGCCCGCCTTTTCGTACGCACGGATGGCCGCCGTGTTGGCCACCTCGGGGCCGATCACGCAGGCACGGGCGCCGAAGGAGCCGAAGACCACCTGCCGCATGAAGGCGCGGATGACCGCCGGCCCCAGCCCCCGGCCGATCAGCTCCGGCTCGCCGATGAACAGGTCCACGCCGGCGGTATCGTCGTCGACACCGATGTGGCGGGCGTAGTCCGGCCAGTCGTTGACCCGGTAGGTCTGGATGTACCCGATGGGGGTATCCCCGTGCAGGATGACGTAGGGCTGCGTGGGCTTCTCGCCGCGGATGTAGGGCAGGTACTCCTGCTCCACCTGCTCCCGCGTGCGCCCGCCGGGGCTGTACCAGCGCATCACGTGGGGCGTGTTGAGCCAGCGGTGCATAAGGTCCAGATCGTCCTCCGTCAGGCGGCGGAAGCTGATCGCGTGCTGCACAGTCTGCCTCCTCCTCTCGTGCGCGTCGCGAATCGGGCGAACCGGAAGGGGAAAGGGCACCCCTCTGACGAAACATTTGTAAGAATCATCTTGCATGGGGGAATTGCGGCATGAAGGCGCTGCGTGCGGTCTCGCTGACCAACACGGTGGTGATGCTCCTGGCGGTGCTCTGGGGCGCGTGGGTGACCTCCAGCGACTCCGGGGACGGCTGCGGGGCCTCCTGGCCCCTGTGCAAGGGCACCTTCATGCCCGACTGGGACTACGCCGCCATCGTCGAGTTCGGCCACCGGGTCGTCTCCGCCCTGGCCGGGCTGCTCTCGGTGGTGGTGCTGGTCTGGATTCTGCGGGCCCTGCCCGCCGCGGGCCGCCTGAAGCGGCTCGCTTTCGGAACCTTCTTTTTCGTCGTGCTGCAGGGAGCGCTGGGTGCGGCGGCGGTCCTGTGGCCCCAGCCCGACCTGGTGATGGCCCTCCACTTCGGCTTCTCCCTGCTCTGCTTCACCTTCGCCCTGCTGGCCACCGTCGAGCTCGCGCGGCTGGACGGCACGGCCCGCCTGCCCGCTGCCTCCGCCGGCGGAGGCGGCGCCGAAACGCCTGCCGCCCAGGGGATCCGCACCCAGGTGTGGGGCCTGGCCGTCTACACCTACCTCGTCATGTACCTGGGGGCCTACGTGCGCCACCTCGGGGCCTCCCTGGCCTGCACGGGCTGGCCGCTCTGCAACGGGGAGCTGATCCCGACGCTCTACGGCCCCGTGGGCGCCAACTTCGCCCACCGGCTCGGCGCCGCCCTGGCCGTGGTCCTGGTGCTGCGGCTCTGGTGGACCGCCCGCCGGGCGGCCGACCGGGCCGACCTGCGCCGCGGCGCGGCGTGGGCCCTGGCTCTGATGCTGGCTCAGGTGGCCAGCGGCGCGCTCTTTCCCCTGGGCTACCTCAACCTGTTGACCCAGCTTCTGCACACCAGCCTGATCGCAGGGTTCTGGGGCGTGCTCAGCTACCTCTGCTACGTCACGCTGCCGGCGGAGCGGAGGGCCGCAGCCCTGGCCGACGCCTCCTCTGTGTAGCTGACACCGAGCCCGGGAGGGCTGACGGCGGATCACCGTGAGCCGCACTCTGCCAATAAGACGGCGTCCGGAGTTCATGGCTTCCGGACGCCTTTTCTCTTCCCCGAACCGTCCGCCACGGGGGGAACCGCGCGCCGTCGTCCGCAGGTACGATGCGCCTGCCCCCAGCGGCCGACCCTTCCCTCTCCCTTCGGTGCGACCGGGTTCATTCCCCAAAGACCGGCGGAAGAATGCCCCCGAAGCCGATTTCGCCGCCTTTCTTCCCGGGTATGCTCGAACCGTAAGCAATCGGAGCGACCCGGAAGGAGGAAGCCATTATGATGGAAGTCCTGGTGGTCCTGGGCCTGCTGAGCATCGTCCTGTTCGCCCCGACTTCCCTGGAGATCCGGCGGCGTGAACTGCAGCACGGCTGCGAGTTCCTCGGCTCTGCCCTCCCGGGCCGCGTCCGGTAACTCCGGCCCTGCCCCAGGGTCGGGCGGCGCGCCGCGAGCATCCGCAAGCGGAGCGACCCGGAAGGAGGATGTCATGATGATGGACGTGGTGATCATCCTGGGCCTGCTGAGCACCGTCCTGTTCCGCCCGACCGCGGTGGAGATCCGCCGGCGCGAGCTGCAGTACGGCTATGAGGTGCTCGGCTCCGCCCTGCTGCGGGATCCGGTGAGCTACTGTCCCCCGCATGATATGGAAGCGGTCCTGCCCGTGCCGCGGGAGCGCCTTGACAGTCATGGCGCCCGGGGTTGTAGTGAACCGCAGACGCCGGCTCAACCGACATGGTCTTGCGGAGCACGACTACGATGACTCGCACGACCGCTGAGGGCAGAGAAGCCATCGAGGAGCTAAGAAGCGGTCCTTCCCAGCCTCGATGGCTTCATTTTCGATGCCCAATTCTTCACGGCAACCCAACCTTCACCCGGCGGCCTCCCGTGCGACCAGGGGAGCCGCGCTGGAAGCGCCGCAGTGACGATGCCCCCCTCCGCCAGGACGATCACCGGGGCGACTTGCCGAAGTCAGCTTACTTCCAGTCGCTGCGGGCCTGCCTGCGGCCCCGGAGCCGCTTCTCCGCATTCACCGCCGCCAGGGCGCCGTGGGCAGCGGCGACCACAGCCTGCTTGACCTCGCCGCCCAGCAGGTCGCCGATCGCGAAGACCATCGGCACCCGGGTCTCGAAGGTCTCCCGGTCCACGATGACGGTGCCGTCCGGGTTGGTGGGCACGGTGCCCATCAGGTAGTCGGTCACCGGCCTGTTGCCCTGCATAAAGATGAACACGCCGGGCACTTCGATCACCTGCTCACCCTCCGGCCCTGCGATCCGGATGCCCTCCACTTTCTGCTCGCCCAGCACCTCCAGGAGCCGGCCCGGGACCCGCTCGATCTTCGGATTCTGCTCCAGGTCCTCCAGCAGGTGCGGCGACGCCTTGGGCTGCCGGCCCGCGTGGACCAGGATGACCTTCCCGGCGAAGTTGCTCAGGTAGAGCGCCTCCTCCACGGCCTCCTCCCCGCTGCCGACGACGGCCACCGGCCGGCCCCGGAAGAAGGCGGCGTCGCAGGTGGCGCAGTAGCTCACGCCCCGACCGACCAGCCGCTCCTCGCCGGGCACGAAGCTGGCGCGGCCCATCGAGCCGGTGGCCAGGATCACCGCGCGGCCCCGGAACGTGCCGCTGCCGGTGTAGACCTCCTTCACCTCGCCGTCGAGGCTGACGCCGATCACCTGCTCCTGCACGAACTCGGCACCGAAGGACTCCGCCTGCCTGCGGATCGTCCTGACGATTTCGGGCCCCGTCGCGTTCGGCATCCCCGGGTAGTTGTCCACCTTCTGCGTCATGCCCAGCGCGCCTGCGCCCAGGCTCTTGTCGATCACGATCGTCTTCAGATCGGCGCGCGCCGCGTAGAGCGCCGCCGTCGCGCCGCCCGGCCCGCCCCCGATGATCACGAGGTCGTACAGCTGCTCGGCCGGCGTGTGGCTCAGAGTCGCTGCCATATCGCCCATTCCCCTTTCCTTGCAGGGTCTGCACACGGATGCCGCCGGACCCTCGCCGCGGCTGTTACCTCTTTGGACACCGGACGACGGCGGTCAGATACCCCCATGGGTATATGAGACAGCCCGCCCCGGCACGCCCGGGACGGGCTGTTCACCTCACAGAATCGCATTCAGGAACGCCTTCGTGCGGGGGTGCTGCGCGCTGGTGAAGATCTGCTTCGGCTCTCCCTGCTCCACCAGCCGGCCCTCGTCCATGAAGATCACCCGGTCGCAGACCTCCCGGGCGAAGCCCATCTCGTGGGTGACCACCATCATCGTCATGCCGCCCAGCGCCAGCCGCTTCATCACCTCCAGCACCTCCTTGACCATCTCCGGGTCCAGGGCGGAGGTGGGCTCGTCGAAGAGCATGACCTCGGGGTTCATCGCGAGCGCCCGGGCGATGGCCACCCGCTGCTTCTGCCCGCCGGAGAGGCTGTCCGGGTAGGCGTGGGCCTTGTCCCGCAGCCCGACCTGGGCCAGCAGCTCCAGAGCACGGGCCTCGGCATCCCTGGGCGACAGGCGGCCGGTCAGCACCGGCGCCAGCGCCACGTTCCGCAGTACCGGCATGTGCGGAAAGAGGTTGAAGTGCTGAAAGACCATCCCCACCCGCTGCCGCAGCCGGTTGACGTCGAAGCCGGGCGCCGTGATCTCCTGCCCGTCCACCTCGATGGAGCCGGCGGTGGGCCGCTCCAGCAGGTTCACGCAGCGCAGCAGGGTCGACTTACCGGAGCCGGAGGGCCCGATGAGCGCGACGACCTCGCCTCTGCCCACGTCCAGGTCGATGCCCCGCAGCACCTCCAGCTTGCCGAAGGACTTGCGCAGGTTCCTAATGCGTATCACCCTTGCCCAGCCTCCTCTCCAGCAGCCGCACCAGCTGTGACGTGATCCCGGTCAGCAGCAAGTAGTACACGGCGGCCACCACCAGGGCCTGGAACATGGCGAAGTGCGCGGTGCCCACCGTCTTCGTCTTGAACATGATGTCGGCGACGCCCAGCACCGAGATCACGGACGACTCCTTGATAAGCGACGCAAACTCGTTGGCCAGCGGCGGCAGGGCGCGGCGGAAGGCCTGGGGCAGGATGATGTGCCGCATCGTCTGCGCAAAGGTGAGCCCCAGGGACCGGCCGGCCTCCATCTGCCCCCGGTCGATGGACTCGATCGCCCCGCGGAAGATCTCCGCCACGTAGGCGCCGCTGTTGAGCGACAGCGCGATGGTGCCGGCGGTCATGGCGGGGAGGTCGATGCCAAAGAGGAAGAAGGGGCCGTAGTACATCAGGTAGAGCTGCACCAGGAACGGCGTGCCGCGCACGACCTCCACGTAAAGCGTGGCCAGTCCGTACAGCGCCCGCAGGACCAGGTTGGACGGCTTCTGGCTGCGCAGGAGCCCGGCGACCAGGCCGATGAGGGTACCGAAGAGGATCCCCAGGGCCGAGATCTGAAGGGTGATCTTGACCCCTTCGAAGATGATCGGAGCAAAGACGGGTATGACGTCCCAGCGCATCGCGGATCTCCCCTCAAAAGGCCCCCAGACCGCCGTTCCCCTGGCGGACTGGGGGCCCCGTGCGTCTTCGGAGCGGCTGCTACTCCTCGGCCTTGGCCTCGGGCGGCGGCGCCACCTCGTACTTCTCAATCAGCTGGTCGATGGTGCCGTTCGCCTGGAGCTTGGCGAGGATCTCGTTGACGGCCTCCCGGAGTTCATCGTCGTCCTTGCGGAAGGCCACGGCGTTCTCTTCCTTCGTCAGTTCGAAGGCCACCGTCAGCTCCGGCCGGGTGGCGGCGTAGTTCTTCACCACGGCGTAGTCGCCCACGACGGCCTGCACGCGGCCGGCCACCAGATCCAGCACCGCGGCCTCGAACAGCTCATAGGAGCGGACCTCGGCGCCCTCGATCTCCTTCGCCGCGATCTCGCCGGTGGTGCCCAGCTGCACGCCGATGGTCTTCCCCTGCAGATCCTCCGCCTTCTGGATGGTGCCCTCGCTGGCCACGGGGATCAGCACGGACTGGGCCGTCATCCAGTAGGGATCGGAGAAGTCCACCGACTCCAGCCGGTCGGGGGTGATGGTCATGGCGGAGATCACCATGTCCGCCTTGCCGGCCGCCAGGTCGAGCAGCAGGGTGTCGAAGATGCCCTCGGTGATCTCCAGCTCCACACCCAGCTCGTCGGCGATGGCCTGGGCCAGCTCCATCTCCCAGCCGACAATGGTATCCTTTCCGTCGATGATGGCGTGATACTCAAACGGCGGGTAATCGGCGCTGGTGGCCACGACGATCTTGCCGCTCTGCTTGATCTGCTCCAGCCGGCTGACCGGGGCCTCGGCCTGCTCGTTCTGCGCGGGCGGAGCCGGCGCGCCGCCGTTCGGGGCGCCCCCGGACTGCGTGCCGCCAGACTGCGCGCCGCCGCAGGCGGCCAGCGCCAGACTGAGGATCAATCCCAGGGCAAGGGTGCGGACTTTCTTCATGAACATCTACTCCTTATCGGCATATCCTCATCGGGGTCGAGAAGTGTCGAGAGTGAATATACACCCGGCTGAATAAATATGCAAGCCTGCAGAGCGAACACGCACAGTTCCGAATTGAGTCCGATGCGGTAAAAAGGGTGCAGGGGGCGAGACCTGCGTCTCGCCCCCTGCATGTGCGACGGAGGGCCACCACTCCCCCGTCTCAAGGAGACAGTGCTGGATGGGGGGCCACCACTCCCCCGCCCAGCGCCGGCCGGGTCACCACTCCGGCCGGGGTGGTGGTCGTTCCGGGCTCACCGCACCGCTACAGTCAGCCCGTCACGACCACAGGTCGCCTACACGCGGCGACTACATGAGATTATACCATGTCCCCCTGCACCGCGCGAGAATCATTTTTCGCTATGTATTCTTTATCAACGATCCCATCTCAGGATACCTATGGTTAAACCCACGCCTCTCCCATAAACGGCATAAATCGCGGCGATAGAGACTTCCCTTTGGACACCTGCGCCGCGGGTCGGGTAACCTGTTGATAGAAAGGGGTGTCAATTCCATGAACTGCCCGCGCGTCTGCGTCTGGTGCGGCTCGGCGATCGCAGATGAGCAGGAGGACCACAGCAACCTCTGCCCGGAGTGCAGCCAGGTAGACGAGATGGAATCGGCCACTCCCCTGTACCCCGTCGGCGAACGGCAACCCTTCCACGACTAGCCCCGGCATTCTCCGAACTCACGCGACTCGCCCCCGCAGGCGCCCGTGCGCCGCGGGGGCTTCTTTCATGCTTCGGTTTCAGGGAGTTCGGTGATGCGCACCGACTCGATCCGGATCTCCTCCAGCGGCTTCGAGCGCTCCCCGCCGTACGACGGTCCCACCGGCACCGAGGCCAGAGCCTCGACCACGTCCATCCCCTCCACCACCCGGCCGAACTGGGTGTAGTGGGGGAACTGGTTCAGGCCGGCCGCCTGGGGCCCGGAGCAGATGAAGAACTGGCTGCCGTTGGTGTTCGGGCCGGCGTTGGCCATGGCCACGATGCCCGGCTCGTAGGGGTGCTTCGGCGGCAGCTCGTCCGGGAACCGGTAGCCGGGACCGCCGCGCCCGGTGCCCGTGGGGTCGCCGGTCTGGATCATGAACGGCTTGATGACCCGGTGAAACTTCACCCCGTCGTAGAACCCCTCCCGGGCCAGGAAGACGAAGTTGTTGACGGTGAGGGGCGCGTCGCCGGCGAACAGGTCGATGACGATATCACCCTTGGTGGTCCTGAGGGTCGCCCGGTACCGCTTGGACGGGTCGATCTGCATCGGAGGCGGGGAACTCCACTGCTTCGCCACGGGAATCCTCCTTCGGTCGGATGTGGATAGCCTGTGCCGGGATCGCGATCTTGATGCCATGCTCCCGGAAGGCGTTGAGGATCTGCATATTCAGTTCATCCGTAACGCGGAACCGGTTCGTATACGAATCGACCCAGCAGCTGAAGAAGAGGTCCAGTGAGTAGGTGCTGAAAGCGCTCAGCCAGACGCCGGGGGCCGGGTCTTTCAGGACCTCGGGATGGCTCTCGAGCACTTCCCGCAGCACCTGCTTGGCCTTCTCGACATCGGTGTCGTAGGTCACCCGGATGGTCTGCCGGATGGCCGCCTGGGGCGTGGGGAGCGCGTAGTTGATCACCCGCGTGTTGGCCATATCCTTGTTGGGCACGACCAGGGCGGTCCCGTCGAACTGCCGGATGCGGGTGGTGCGCAGGCCGATCTCCACCACCACGCCTACCCTGCCGTCGTTCAGCTCGATCCAGTCGCCCACCCGGAACGGCCGGTCGATGAGGATGGCCAGGCCGCCCAGCATGTTGGAGAGCGTCTCCTGCGAGGCGAGGGCAATCGCCGCCGTGGCGACGCCGGCCGTCGCGACCAGCGCGGAGATCGAGATGCCGAACAGCTCCAGCACGATGGAGATGGCGAAGAAGTAGACGACGCCCGCCACCAGCTTCTTCACCATCGGCAGCAGTTCCCGGTCCCACGTGCCGCCGCTCCGGCCCGCGAGTTCGTGCAGGTACCAGTCCAGCGCGGCCATGATCAGGGCGTTGACCAGCACCGCCACCGCCACCACCACGAAGGCCTCGACCAGGTTCCCGGCCACCGTGAACTGCACGGCGTACCGCCCGCCGGCCCGGAAGGCAGGGATGGCGCTGCCCAGGGACATCAGCGCCAGCCGCAGACCCAGGGAGAAGATCACCCAGCGAACCGCCGGCGTCCCGGCCTCCACCAGCCGGTCGTCCAGGGTGGTGTTGGACCGGTTGACCACCCGGTTGGCGATCCAGCGCAGGATCCGCTTCGCGAGGCCGGCCACGAACCAGGCCACCAGCACCTGCCCGGCGAAGACCACCCACGCCACCCAGTACTGTTCCAGCGCCACGCGCACGTTCTGCAGCCAGAGTTCCACGGATATTCCCCCGAAGAATGACATTATCCATTTCATATTAGAAGCATCTGGCGGGACAGGCAAGGGCGCGACGCGGCTACTGCACGATGCCAATGCTCCGCAGGAAGTCGCGGGCCACCTCTTCGACGGGCTCCTCCAGCGAGTCCACCCGGTAGTTCAGCTCCTGCATGACCTCATCCGTCAGCTTGCCGGCCAGCTCGTTCAGGGCGTCCATCAGCTCAGGGTGCCGCTGCACCGCGTCCATGCGGACCAGGTAGCCACCGTTGTACGGCGGGAAGAAGTTCTTGTCGTCCTCCAGGATCACCATGTCGAACTCCTTCAGCTTGCCGTCGGTCGCATAGGCATCGATGATGTGCACGTCCCCGTTCTCAATCGCCTTGTAGCGCAGGCCGGTCTGCATGGTCGCAACGTCCTTGAACTCGAAACCGTAAGTCGCGACCAGCGGCTCGTAGCCGTCCACGGTGCGGGCCATGAACTCGTTGGTGGTGCCGAAGACCAGCTGGTCGTCCACTGCGAGCAGATCAGAGTAAGTCTTCAGGTTGTACTTCTCCGCCACCTCGCGCGGCACGGCCAGCGTGTAGGTGTTGTTCATGCCCAGCGGCTCCGACCAGGTGAGGCCGAACTTCTCCTCGGTCTCCCTCTTCACCAGTTCGTACAGCTTGGTCGGATCCTCGATGGGATCCGTGCGCTGCAGGTGCGCGCTGTAGGCGGTGCCGTCATACTCGGCATAGAGCGTCAGGTCGCCCGTCCGCAGGCCGTTGAAGTTCACCGTCGTGCCGCCCAGGTTGAGCTTGCGCTCCACCTGCAGGTCGGTCCGGGCCTCAATGACCTGTGCGGCGATCTCGCCCAGCAGGATGGATTCGGTGAAGTCCTTCGATCCGACGATCACCTTGTCTGCCCCGGTCGCACCGGCCCCACCGCCGGAGCCGCCGCAACCGGCGATCAGTGCGATGGAGAGCAGGAGACCGGTGACCGCAAGACGCGTTCGGCGCTGAACATCCATAGAAAAACGGAACCTCCTTCACGCATTCGAGTTTCCCCTGGAGCTGTCAGGCCTGCCGCAGGCCCCGCGGCGTCAGCCAACGCTCCAGGGCGCCCATGCCCAGGTCCGCGAAGATCGCCAGCAGGGCCGCAGGCAGGGCCCCGGCCAGGATCATCTTGTCCTGCACCCGGTCGATGCCGGCGAAGATCTCGGAACCCAGACCGCCGGCGCCCGCCAGCGACATGATCGATGCTGTGCCGATGGCGATGACGGTGGCCAGGCGCACCCCCACCATCGCGACCGACAAGGCCAGCGGCAGCTGGACGACCCGCAGGATCTGCCAGCGGGTCATCCCCATCCCCTCGGCCGCCTCGATCAGCGCCGGGTCGATGGAGAGGATGGCCGTGTGGGTGGACCGGATGATGGGCATCAGCGTGTAGAGAAAAAGGACGGTCACGCCGGTAGCCGGCGTCAGTCCCAGGAAGAGCATCACAAAACCGATGGCGGCCAGCGCGGGAATCGTCTGCAGCGCGTTGGCCACCCAGAGCACCGGCTCCGCCAGCCGGCGGAAGCGGGTGATGAGGTAGCCCGCCGGCACGCCCACCAGCACGCCGTAGAACACGGCCAGCAGGGCAAGCTTCACGTGCTGCCCCGTCAGGTGCAGCAGACGGGGCCACTGCAGCCCCACGTACTGCACGAACTCCTGAAGAAGCTCCATCCCTCGGCTGCCCCCTTCCTACACCTGAAGCCCGCGCGGCGTCACCTTGCGCTCCAGGCGCCCCAGAAGGAAGTCGGCCAGCAGGGCCATCAGCGTCACGGGCACGCCCCCCGCCAGGATCAGCTTCGGCGAGACCATGGCGTAGCCGCTCACAATCGGCTCGCCCAGGCCCCCGGCGCCCACATACGCGCCCAGCGTCGCCCAGCCGATGATCAGCACCGTCGACGTGCGGATCCCGCTCATGATCACCCGGAACGCCAGCGGCAGCTCCACCGTCACCAGCATCTGCAGCGGCGTCATCCCCATGCCCCGGGCCGCCTCCTTCACCGACGGGTCCACCCCCACCAGCCCCTTGCACGTGTTGCTCAGGATCGGCAGCAGGGCGTACAGAAACAGCGCCGTCAGCGCCGGCTTCGTCCCGATCCCCATCAGCGGGATCATGAACGCCAGCAGGGCGATCGCCGGCAGCGTCTGAAACAGCCCCACCACCGTGATCACCGGGTCCGCCAGCCGCCGGCTGCGGCTCAGCACGATGCCCGCAGGAACGGCCACCGCAATCGCCAGCAGGACCGCTGACAGGGAGAGCGTCAGGTGCTCCAGCGTCAGATGGGCCAGCTTCTGCCACGTGATCATGCCGTCGCACCCCCGCTCCGCTCGGCCTCCTCCAGGCCCGACAGCGTCCCCACCAGGGAGGTGTTGGTCACCAGCCCCTGCAGCCGCCCCTGCTCATCCACCACCGGCAGGAACTCCAGCCGCTCCAGCAGCATCCGCTGCACCGCATGCGTCACCGGCTGGTGCGGCTGGACCGTCGTCAGGCGCGTCTGCATGATCTCCCCCAGCGTCCGGTGCCGCGCCATCCCCCGCTCGATCGCCCGCGCCGTCACCAGCCCCAGCAGCTTCCCGTCCTCGTCCACCACCAGCACCGAGTTCACACGCCGCTTCCGCATGGTGGCCACCGCCTCCGCCAGCCCGTAATCCGGACGGGCCGACACCGGGTCCTGGATCATGATCTCCCCCACCGTCAGCGACTCCGCCGGCGTCACCATCCGGTGCCGCCCCACGAACTGCTCCACAAACTCGTCCTTCGGGTTCCGCAGCAGCTCCTCAGGGCTGGCCACCTGGTGGATCCGCCCCTCCTTCATCACCACGATCCGGTCCGCCAGCTTCAGGGCCTCATCCATGTCGTGGGTCACGAAGACCACCGTCTTCTTCAGCTTCGCCTGCAGTCGCTTCAGCTCGTCCTGCAGCGTCTCCCGCGTAATCGGGTCCAGCGCCCCGAACGGCTCATCCATCAGGATCAGGTCCGGCTCGGCGGCCAGCGCCCGGAGCACCCCCACCCGCTGCTGCTGCCCGCCAGACAGCTCCCGCGGGTAGCGGTCCCGGTACACCGCCGGGTCCAGCCCCACCATCTCCAGCAGCTCATCCACCCGCCGGTCCCGGCGGGCCTTGTCCCAGCCCAGCAGCCGGGGCACCAGCTCGATGTTCTGCGCGATGGTCAGGTGCGGAAAGAGGCCGACCTGCTGGATCACGTAGCCGATGTTGCGCCTGAGCTCCACCGGGTTGACCGTGGAGATGTCGCGCCCGTCCACGTAGATCTTGCCGGAGGTGGCCTCGTGCAGCCGGTTGATCATCTTCATCGTTGTCGTCTTGCCGCACCCCGAAGGGCCGATCAGGCAGACGAACTCGCCGCGCGCGATGTGCAGGTTCAGCTCCTGTACCGCCTTCGTGCCATCGGGGTAGACCTTGGATACATTTTCAAAGCGAACCATACCACTCCCCCCTTGCCACACCCAAGCGAAGGCCGCCGGAGACAGTAACCAACAACCTCACATTACGATCCAAGTTGTCAGATGTCAACCCAGAAATCGCACGGCAACCTCCGCCCCTCGTCCAGCGGGACGGCAGACGGCGCCCTGCTGCCCCCCGGCGGCCGGACGCGGAAAACCAGGCCCCCGTTTCGGGCCGGCCTGGTTTTCCTGACGCACAGGGCCGGATACCGAAGGCGACCCACGAGCCGCGAGTCGAGACTCGCGGGTCACCACTCACCGCAACTCGCCCACAGTGCACAGCCAACAGCTCACCGTCGACCGCTCATCGCTCACCCACAGCCCACCGCTCACGGCCAGCAGCTCACTGCTCATCGCTCACCCACAGCCCGCCGCTCACGGCCAACAGCTCACTGCTCACTGCTCGCTCGCCCACAGCCCGCCGCTCACCGCCAACAGCTCACTGCTCACCGCTCATCGCTCGCCCACAGCCCACCGCTCACCGCCAAAAGCTCACTGCTCACTGCTCACCGCTCATCGCTCGCCCATTGCTCACCGCTCACGGCCAACAGCTCACTGCTCACTGCTCATCGCTCACCCACAGCCCACCGCTCACCGCCAAAAGCTCACTGCTCACCGCTCATCGCTCACCCACAGCCCACCGCTCACCGCCAAAAGCTCACTGCTCACTGCTCACCGCTCATCGCTCGCCCACTGCTCACCGCTCACGGCTCACGGCTCAATGAGTCCGACTTCCACCAGGAAATCCCGGGCGACCTCCTCCACCGGTTCCTCCAGCGAATCGACCCGGTAGTTGAGCTCCTGCATCTTCTCATCCGGCAGCAGGCCGCCCAGCTGGTTCAGCAGCTCGATGATCTCGGGGTGCTTCTCCGCCGCGTCCATGCGCACGACATACGCGCCGTTGTAGGGCGGGAAGAAGTTCTTGTCGTCCTCCAGGATCACCATGTCAAACTCCTTCAGCTTGCCGTCGGTGGCGTAGGCGTCGATCACCTGGATCTCGCCGGCCTCGATCGCCTTCCAGCGCAGGCCGGTCTGCATCGTCGCCACGTCCTTGAACTCGAAGCCGTACGCCTCCACCAGCGGGTAGTAGCCGTCCACCTGGCGGCCCATGAACTCGTTGGTCGTGCCGAAGATCAGCTGGTCGTCGACCGCCAGGAGGTCGGAGAAGGTCTTCAGGTTGTACTTCTCGGCGATCTCCCGGGGGACCGCCAGCGTGTAGGTGTTGTTCATCCCCAGGGGCGCCGTCCAGGTGATCCCGAACTTCTCCTCAAACTCCTTCTTCACCAGGTCGTACAGGCCGTCGGGATCGGTGATGGGCTCCGTGTGCCCCAGAATCGGTCCGTAGCCCGTGCCGTCGTACTCGGCGTACAGCGTGATGTCGCCGTTCTTCAGGCCGTTGAAGTTCACCGACGTGCCCCCGAGGCTGTGCTTCCGCTCGACCTTCAGGTCCGTCCGGTTTTCGATGAGCTGAGCCGCGATCTCGCCCAGCAGGATCCCCTCGGTGAAGTCCTTCGAGCTGACGACGATGGTGTCGCCCGTCCCGCCGGAGCCGGCGGACCCGCCGCATCCGGCCAGCAGGGAAACGGACAGCAGTGCGGCGATGATGAGAGAGAACATACGTTTCTTCAACATTGTATGACTTAACCTCCCTGTACTTGGCATGATGCCGACGGCCTCCAGCAAACCTCACGCCCGGCGCAGCCCCCGGGGCGTCAGCCAACGCTCCAGGGCGCCCATGCCCAGGTCTGCAAAAATCGCCAGCAGCGCCGCCGGCAGGGCGCCGGCCAGGATCATCTTGTCCTGCACCCGGTCGATGCCGGCGAAGATCTCGGAACCCAGCCCCCCGGCGCCGCCCAGCGACATGATCGACGCCGTGCCGATGGACATCACCACCGCCAGGCGGATCCCCACCATCATCACGGCCAGGGCCAGGGGAAGCTGGACGATCCGCAGGATCTGCCAGCGGGTCATCCCCATCCCCTCGGCCGCCTCGATCAGCGCCGGGTCGATGGAGAGGATGGCCGTGTGGGTGGACCGGATGATGGGCATCAGGGTGTACACGAACAGGCAGAAGATGCCGGTCGCGGGGCTGAGGCCCAGGAAGAGCATGACGAAGCCGATGAGCGCCAGCGCGGGAATCGTCTGCAGCGCGTTGGCCACCCAGAGCACCGGCTCCGCCAGCCGGCGGAAGCGGGTGATGAGATAGCCCACCGGCACGCCCACCAGCACGCCGTAGAACACGGCGGTCAGGGCCAGCTTCAGATGCTGCGCGGTCAGGCCCAGCAGCCTGGGCCAGTGGCCGCTCACATAGGTGATCAGTTCCTGCATCAGTTCCATCGCACACCTTCCCCCTTCCTACACCTGAAGCCCGCGCGGCGTCACCTTGCGCTCCAGGCGCCCCAGAAGGAAGTCGGCCAGCAGGGCCATCAGCGTCACGGGCACGCCCCCCGCCAGGATCAGCTTCGGCGAGACCATGGCGTAGCCGCTCACAATCGGCTCGCCCAGGCCCCCGGCGCCCACATACGCGCCCAGCGTCGCCCAGCCGATGATCAGCACCGTCGACGTGCGGATCCCGCTCATGATCACCCGGAACGCCAGCGGCAGCTCCACCGTCACCAGCATCTGCAGCGGCGTCATCCCCATGCCCCGGGCCGCCTCCTTCACCGACGGGTCCACCCCCACCAGCCCCTTGCACGTGTTGCTCAGGATCGGCAGCAGGGCGTACAGAAACAGCGCCGTCAGCGCCGGCTTCGTCCCGATCCCCATCAGCGGGATCATGAACGCCAGCAGGGCGATCGCCGGCAGCGTCTGAAACAGCCCCACCACCGTGATCACCGGGTCCGCCAGCCGCCGGCTGCGGCTCAGCACGATGCCCGCAGGAACGGCCACCGCAATCGCCAGCAGGACCGCTGACAGGGAGAGCGTCAGGTGCTCCAGCGTCAGATGGGCCAGCTTCTGCCACGTGATCATGCCGTCGCACCCCCGCTCCGCTCGGCCTCCTCCAGGCCCGACAGCGTCCCCACCAGGGAGGTGTTGGTCACCAGCCCCTGCAGCCGCCCCTGCTCATCCACCACCGGCAGGAACTCCAGCCGCTCCAGCAGCATCCGCTGCACCGCATGCGTCACCGGCTGGTGCGGCTGGACCGTCGTCAGGCGCGTCTGCATGATCTCCCCCAGCGTCCGGTGCCGCGCCATCCCCCGCTCGATCGCCCGCGCCGTCACCAGCCCCAGCAGCTTCCCGTCCTCGTCCACCACCAGCACCGAGTTCACACGCCGCTTCCGCATGGTGGCCACCGCCTCCGCCAGCCCGTAATCCGGACGGGCCGACACCGGGTCCTGGATCATGATCTCCCCCACCGTCAGCGACTCCGCCGGCGCCACCATCCGGTGCCGCCCCACGAACTGCTCCACAAACTCGTCCTTCGGGTTCCGCAGCAGCTCCTCAGGGCTGGCCACCTGGTGGATCCGCCCCTCCTTCATCACCACGATCCGGTCCGCCAGCTTCAGGGCCTCATCCATGTCGTGGGTCACGAAGACCACCGTCTTCTTCAGCTTCGCCTGCAGTCGCTTCAGCTCGTCCTGCAGCGTCTCCCGCGTGATCGGGTCCAGCGCCCCGAACGGCTCATCCATCAGGATCAGGTCCGGCTCGGCGGCCAGCGCCCGGAGCACCCCCACCCGCTGCTGCTGCCCGCCAGACAGCTCCCGCGGGTAGCGGTCCCGGTACACCGCCGGGTCCAGCCCCACCATCTCCAGCAGCTCATCCACCCGCCGGTCCCGGCGGGCCTTGTCCCAGCCCAGCAGCCGGGGCACCAGCTCGATGTTCTGCGCGATGGTCAGGTGCGGAAAGAGGCCGACCTGCTGGATCACGTAGCCGATGTTGCGCCTGAGCTCCACCGGGTTGACCGTGGAGATGTCGCGCCCGTCCACGTAGATCTTGCCGGAGGTGGCCTCGTGCAGCCGGTTGATCATTTTCATCGTCGTCGTCTTGCCGCACCCCGAAGGGCCGATCAGGCAGACGAACTCGCCGCGCGCGATGTGCAGGTTCAGCTCCTGTACCGCCTTCGTGCCATCGGGGTAGACCTTGGATACATTTTCAAAGCGAACCATGTTGCAGCATTGCCCCCTTCTGTCACTGAAGCGCAGAGCTGGACGTTAACCAACAACCCTAAGATAAAAGAAGGGGTTGTTGGTTGTCAACCCCATTAACTATTGGTGCGTCGTAGGTTATCCGCCGGAAAAGGAACGGCGCCCACCGGCCAGGGGCGGCTGGTGGGCGCCGGCAGTCTTCGTGTCAGGGATCCATCACCGGCACCGCCGTGGAGGCCAGCAGCTCGCGGCAGCGGGCGCGGGCGGCGTCGGACCCCACGATGGTGAGCACGTCGCCGGCCTTCAGCTCCATGTCGGCCGGGGGCGAAAAGTACTCCTCCTTCCCGCGGATGATCGCGACCGCGGTGACCCCCGTGGAGGTGCGCAGACGGATCTCGCCCAGCGACCGGCCCACGGCCCAGGAGGTCGCCTGCAGCACCAGCTCCTCAACGTGGCGGGTCCCCACGGCGCCTGCCGCATGTTTCAGCAGGCGGTCCAGCGCGTTTTCGATCTGCTCATCGAGCCGCCGCCGCTCGCGCAGCAGCTGGCGGAGCTGCCGGATCTCCTGCTCCACCCGGAACCGGTTGGCCTCGGCGTCCACGTACTCCTGCGCGGCCACCTGGGAAAGGATGCGGATGCCAGACCCGGCAACCGCCTTCACCACACCCCGCTCATGGAGAATCGCCACCGCCCGGCGGATCGTCTCGGGCGACACCTGGTAGGTGCCGGCCAGGCTGGAGCGGCCCAGGAGCCGGGTGCCCTCCTCCAGTTCGCCGCAGGCGATGCGGCGTGCCAGATCCAGTGCGATGGCCTCGTACCGCGGCAGACCGGTCTGCTCCCGCTTCACACGTTTCAGCTCCCCTGTCACTGATCGCATCTTTATGGTATCACACGTCAGAAAAGGCGCAAGGGGAGCCGGGGCGGCCGGGCGCCGGCCGCCCCGGCTCAGGACGCCGCCCCGGGCCGGTACAGCGAGCGGCACGTCTGCACGCTCAGCAGGTAGTACGCCCCGTACACCACCGCGAAGATGCCGGCCGTGATCAGGGCCGCGGGGGCTACGGTGTCATACCCCGCCTCCCGGAGCAGCGCCCGGTTCAGCGCCACCAGGGCCACGCCCGCGTGCAGGAGGGCGACCAGCACCGGCGTCAGGAAGTAGAGCCCCACCTGCCGGGCGATCAGGCCGCCCAGCATGGCGTCGTCCACACCGAGCTTGCTGAGCACGGTGAACCGCTGCCGGTGCTCCAGCGCGTCCGTCACCTGCTGCAGGGCGAGCAGGGTGGCGGAGATGAGGATGAACATGATCCCCACGTAGAAGGAGAAGAACACCAGGATGCCCTCGACCATGTAGACGGTCCCCATGGTCTCGTTCCGGGACGAGAACGAGATCCACCCGTCCTCCGGCCAGTGCTCCCGCACCCAGGTCCTGGCCGCCTCCTCCAGCCCGGCGGACGCCGCGCCCGGCGCCTCGGCCACCAGGTGCCGTTCGAACAGGTGCCGCTCGTCCTCGGGCGCCGCGTCCAGCAGCGCCTCCAGCACCGCATCCGGCACCACCAGCAGCGGGCCGTCGAAGGCCAGCTGGGCGCCCAGGGGCTCGGTGAAGACCTGCGCGGCGGCCGGCCGCAGCAGGAGCCCGGCCAGCTCCACGGGCTGCCCAGCCGCCACCGCCCGCTCCCAGGCGGCGAGGCTGGCCTCCGCGGCCGGATGGCCGCTGCTCAGCGCGTGCACCAGGTAACCGTCCCCGGCCGGCGGTACGTCCGGGTAGCCCTTCAGGGCCCGCAGGGCGCGGTAGGCGGAGGAGGATATGGCCCGCGCCGGCATATAGGCCGGGTAGCCCCACTGCTCGTCCGCCCGGAACCGCTCGGCGTCCTCCGGCAGCATCAAGTCGGCCCCCTGCACGCCGGTGCGGGCCGCCACGAACTCGGCCACCTGCCCCTCCGCAACGCCGTGCTCAGCCAGGATCGTCCGCAGCCCGCGATAGTCCTGGTCGAGATCGGTGCTGACCGCCATGTAGCTGAAGGGCACCTCCCCTTCCATCCCCTGGCGGACCGCCGCACCGAGGCCCAGACCGGTGGACATGGCGCAGATCGTGAAGGTGAGCATGAGGGCGATGGTGGCCAGCATCGCGGCATGGGTGTTGATCTTGCTGGTGACCTGCCGGTAGAGGAAGAGGTTCAGCCCCCGGGCCAGCCAGCCACCGGTGCGCCGCCGGATGCCGGTCAGGAGCCCGGCCAGGGCCAGGAAGAGCAGGTACGTCCCGACGACGCCCAGCACGATGCCCACGGGGACGCGGGGATCGGTGGGGTCGAGCCCGACGGTGCGGCTCACCTGGTCCGCCAGCCAGTAGGCGGATCCCAGCGCGCCGGCGCTGAGCAGCCCGGCGGCCAGGGCCAGGGGCCGGCTCCGCAGGCGGATCTCCTCGTTCCTGCGAGCCCCGATGATCAGCTCGATCAGCCGCTGCCGGTAGACCGCGGCCGCCTGCCAGAGTGCGACGCCCAGGAACATGAGGCCGTAAAGGATCAGAGTCCGGAGGGCGGCCCCCGGGGAATAGACGACGCCCCGCCCGGCCACCGGCGCCTGGAGCACCTGCGCGACGACCAGGCCAAAGGCCTGCGAGAGCAGCACGCCCAGGGCCAGCCCCGCGCCCAGGGCCACAGCGCCGATGGCGGCGATCTCGCCCAGAAGGAGAAGGGCCAGCCGCCCCTGTTCCATGCCCAGCAGCAGGTAGGTGCCCAGCTCCCGGCTCCGCTTGCGCACGATCACGCGGTTGGCGTAGAGCACCAGCAGGGCCACCACCCCGGTCATCACGGTCGACACCCACTCCGTGGCCGCCACCGCGCCCCGGGCCATGCGCCGCTGGCTTTCCGACAGGCTCTGGAACGCGGGCTGATCCGGCACGGAGTTAAATACGTAAAATATGGCCACCGCAAATACAAGCGTCATGAAGTAGATGCCGTAGTCCCGCAGGCTGCGCCGCAGGTTGCGCCAGGCCAGCTTAGCGTACACCGTCGTGGCCACCCCCCAGCTCGGCCAGCACGCCGATGATCCGGTCGAAGAAGCGCTGCCGGGGCGCGTCGCCCCGCACCAGCTCCGTGAAGAGCCGGCCGTCCTTGATGAAGAGGATGCGCCGGCAGTAGCTCGCGGCCACGGGGTCGTGGGTGACCAGCAGGATGGTGGCCGCCAGCTCGCGGTTCAGCGCCGCGAGGGCCTCCAGCAGGTCCCCGGCCGAGCGGGAGTCCAGGTTTCCCGTCGGCTCGTCGGCCAGCACCAGGTCCGGCCCCGTGATGAGCGCGCGGGCCGCCGCGGCGCGCTGCTTCTGGCCCCCGGAGACCTGGTACGGAAACCGGTCCAGGGCGTCCTCGATCCCCAGCCGCCGGGCCATGGCGGCCACCCGCCGGTCGATCTCCCGGCCGGGCGCCCCGGCGATGGAGAGGGCGAGGCCGATGTTCTCCCGGAGCGTCAGGGTGTCCAGCAGGTTGAAATCCTGGAAGATGAAGCCCAGCCGCTCCCGGCGGAACCGGGCCAACTCCCGCCGGCCCAGGGCGGTCACCTCCCGGCCGCCGATCCAGACCCGGCCGGCGGTGGGCGCGTCAATCGTGGAGATCACGTTGAGCAGCGTGGTCTTGCCGGAGCCGGACGGCCCCATGACCCCCACGAACTCGCCCCGGTCGACAGCCAGGCTGACGCCGCGCAGCGCGTGGGTCACGGTGCCGCGGCTCCCGTAGTCCTTCACGAGGTCGACGACCTCCAGAATTCGCTCTGCAGCAGGCACAGGTGCATCCCTCCATGTGAGGCGTATCTGTGCACCAGCCTAGCGGATGCTCCTTTCGGACGCCCCTGCACGGAGCTTACGGTTTTCGGCGGGAAGCTTACGGTTTCGTAAGCGCCATGAACCTAAGCCAAAGTGCCTACCCGCGCACCGACCGGATCAGCCACATCGGGTCCAGTCTCCAGAACAACCCCGCCGCATGGGGGCCACGGAGAGAGGACCTATGCGCTATGGAGACCAGGATGGGCGGAACTTTAGAATCTTAGACAGGGGGTGATGGCCGGTGGCGTACCGAGTCAAGGGACTCCGCAACCGACTCCTGCGCAGAAAGCAGAAGATCCTGGAGGCTGCGCTCTGCGGCGCGCTGGTGGAGCAGTCGCGGGTGCCGATCATGATCTTCGACCAGGAAAACCGCCTGATCCGCGCCAACGAACCGGCCCGCACGCTCTCCGGCTGGTCCCTGGAGGAAATGCACGGCAAGCACTACCGGAACTTCCTGGCCCTGCCCCCCGAAATGGTCCAGCCGGGTGCAGACTACAGCCAGCGGCTTTGCGACCAGATCGGCGGCGGCGCCATGGAGGCCAGGCGCCTGGACCTGCTCACCCGGGACGGACAGGCCATCCCGATCATGGCCAGTTCGGCGGGTCTCCGGGTCGACGGCCAGCTCCAGGGCTGGGTCTGCTTCTTCTGGGACGTGCGGCGGCAGGTGGAGCTGGAGAAGGAAGCGCAGCGCCGCCGGCAGCAGGCCGAAGGGCTGGCCGCAATGGCCCGGGAGATCGGCACGCTGCACGAGCAGCGGCAGCGGCTCAGCGGCCTGCTGGAACGGGCCTGCCGGCTGCTGGATCTGGATCTGGCCGCCTGGGGCATGCTGGACGAGAACCGGGAGGAGCTGGTCTGGACCGCCGCCCACGGGCCCGGGTCCGAGCAGCTCCTGGGGCCGCTGCGCACCGTGAAGAACTCGCCGCTGGTCCGGACCCTGTTGGAGGGGCAGACCTACAACTCCGCGAGCGCCGACGGCCTCGATCCCTACCTCTCCCCGCTGCCCATGCACACCTTCGTGGCCATCCCGTACCGGCTGCGGGCCCGGAGCCAGGGCGTGCTGCTGGGCGCCGCCCGGCGCGCCGGCGCGCTGCGGGACGACGATCTGCTGCTCTTCAGCCATCTGGGCGCCTACCTCAGCACCGCGGCGGAAAATGCGCAGCTGCTCAAGGACATGCAGCACCTGGCGGTGCTGGAAGAGCGGCAGCGCCTGGCGGGCGAGATTCACGACCACATCGGCCAGGTGCTCACCTTCCTGGGCATGCGGCTGCACGTGGTGGAAAAGGCGCTGGGGCAGAACGACCTGGCCACCGCGAGCGAGGAGTTGGCAGGCCTCCGGGAGATGGTCGCCACGGCCCATGAGGAGATCCGGGCCTCGCTGTACGACCTGCGCCGCAGCGCACAGCCCCGCTCTCCCCTCGTGGAACGCTGGAGGCAGCTGCTGGACGACTACGCCGCCCGCACCGGGATCGCCGCGCGCATCGAGACGCGCCACCGCCCGACGGTGGTGCTGCCCCAGGATGTGGAGGCGCAGCTCACGCGCATCCTCCAGGAGGCCCTCGCCAACACCCGGCAGCACTCGGGCGCCAGCACCGTGATCGTGCGGGCCCACGTGGAGCGGGCCACCCTGCATATCGCCATCGAGGACGACGGGTGCGGGTTCGATCCCACCGCGCCGGCCGATCCGCACCACTTCGGCCTGTCGCTGATGCGGGAGCGGGCCGCCGCCATCGGCGCCCGGATCGACATCTCCAGCGCCCGCGGGCGGGGAACCCGCATCTCGCTCGCACTGCCACTGCCCCGCCGAGAGGAGATGGAGCATGAGCACGAAGCCCTTGCGCATCCTGCTTGCTGACGACCACCCGCTTGTGCGCAACGGCATCAAGCAGGTGCTGTCGATGGAACCCGACATGGAGGTCGTCGGCGAGGCCGGCGACGGCCTGGAAGCCCTGCGCCTCGCGCAGGAAGTGCGGCCTGACGTCGTCCTGCTGGACCTGGCCCTGCCGCGCCGGACGGGCTTGGAGATCCTGCCCCGGCTGCGGGAGGAGCTTCCCGAGACCCTGGTCATCATCCTGACCTACTCCACCTCGGAGCAGGACGCCATGACGGCCCTGCAGATGGGCGCCGCGGGCTACCTGGTGAAGAGCATGGCGCCCGAGGCGCTGGCCAGCCGCATCCGGGAGGCGGTGCGCGGCGAGGTCCCGGTCTCGGGTTCGGTGGTGCGCAACGTGGTGCGCGCGATGTCCTCCGCCCCGTCCGCGCCCCCGCCGTCCCCGGCCCCGCAGACGGCCGCAGAGCCCGACGGCAGCCTGCTGTCGCCCCGGGAGGCACAGATCCTCCGGCGGATCGCGGCGGGAAGTACCAACCGCGAGATTGCGGAACAGCTGGGGCTGTCTGAGAACACGGTGAAAAACTACGTGAAGTCGATCCTTGCGAAGCTGAAGCTGGAGAACCGGGTGCAGGCGGCGGCCTGGGCGCTCAGCAACCCGTGGTCCGTGCCCGAGGAACGCTAGCCGCCCCTGCAGTGCCGGGGTACACAGCAGGGGAGCCCCGCCATCCTCGGATGGGGGGCTCCCCTGGCGTGTGCAGGCCCGCCCGGCGGACAGCGGCCCGGGCGGTGCGGGTGCACGCATACTTGGGGGCGACAATTCCCAGGATATACCCCAGGAACCAGAAGGTCACGCGGCGCCTGCCGTAGTCGAATGGTCGATGCGCGACTGGCACGAAAGTGGTTCGATTGGCCTGAAGGGTCATTTCCCGGCTATCCCCCGGGCAACCAATTGCAACCGGACCCGCAGAGAGGTTCTATTGATACAGAGACCAAGAAAGGGGTGAGACAATGGCGAGGGTTGATTCTGCGCGGAACCGGGGCGTGCGCAACTTCGCGGACCTGAACCCGCGCTACTACGCCACCGGTATGTGGTCCCACGTGCTTCACCGGATCAGCGGCATCGCGATCACCGTGTTCCTGCTCCTGCACATCTGGGAGATCACCTCGGTGGTGCGCGGCGGCGCGGAGGGCTTCACCGCCCAGATGGCCGGCATGGCCGCGAAGATCTGGGTCATCGGCGAATGGCTGCTGTTCCTGGCTCTCACATTCCACGGTATCAACGGCATCCGGCTCATCCTCCTCGACCTGGGCTGGGGAACGCGCCAGCACAAGCAGGCCTTCTGGGTGGTCTTCGTCATCTCTGCGCTGATCATCGCCGTCGGAAGCTACTTCTTCGTGCTGCGCTTCCTGGCGTACCCGTGGGCCGCGTAGACGGCCTGGTAGGAGGTGAAAAAAGGTGAAAGGAAGCCTCTGGGCCTGGATCTGGCACCGCATCACCGCCGTGCTCTTGGTGGTGCTGGTCGCCATTCATTTTGGCATCATGCACTTCGTGGACCCCACGGCAGTGATTACCTTCGCCGACAGCCAGATGCGGCTGCAGTCCGCCCTGTACATGCTGGTGGACTCGGGGTTGCTCGTTCTGGGCCTCTATCACGGCCTCAACGGCATCCGCAACGTCTTGCTGGACTACTGGCCGAACTCGGGCCGGGTAGCCGCGTGGATCCTCGCGGTGGTGGGCATTGCCGCTTTCGGCTATGGGTCGATGGCCCTGGCCGCGTTCCTGACGCAGTAGTCACGCACCGGGAGGTGTTCCTGTAATGAGACTCAAGCATCGCGTCGCCATCGTCGGCGGCGGCCTGGCCGGGCTCCGGGCGGCCATCGCGGTCTATGACGGCGGCGTTCAAGATGTGGCCATAATCTCCCAGCTGCCTCCTGTCCGGTCGCACTCGGTGGCGGCGGCCGGCGGCATCAACGGGTCGCTGGCCAATCATCCCGACGGCAAGGACGACAACTGGGAGAAGCACGCGTTTGACACGATCAAGGGCTCCGACTACCTAGCCGACCAGGACGCCGCAGAGATCCTCGCGAAGGAAGCGGTGAACGTCATCGTCGAGACGGAGCACTGGGGCTGTCCGTACTCCCGGAATCCGGACGGCACCATCGCCCAGCGGCCCTTCGGCGGCGCGGGGTTCCCCCGCACCTGCTACGCGGCCGACAAGACGGGCCACGCCCTGCTCCACACCCTGTACCAGCAGGTGCTGAAGCGAGGCATCAAGATCTACCAGGAGGTCCTGGTGCTCTCCCTGGTCACCCATGAGGACCGGGCCGTGGGCGCCGTGCTGATGGACATCGTCACCGGCGAAATTGGCACGGTGCAGGCCGACGCGATCCTCATGGCCACGGGCGGCGCCGGCAAGATCTACGCGCACTCCACCAACAACCTGCTCAACACCGGCCTGGGCATGGCCGTCGCCTACTGGGCCGGGGTGCCGCTGAAGGACATGGAGTTCATCCAGTTCCACCCCACCGGCCTCTGGGGCACCAACATCCTGATGACCGAGGGGTGCCGCGGCGAGGGCGGCTACCTGGTGAACAACCAGGGCGAGCGGTTCATGGCCCGGTACGCGCCGAAGGCGATGGAGCTGGGTCCCCGCGACATCGTCGCCCGCTCGATCCTCACCGAGATCCTGGAGGGGCGCGGCTTCAACCAGGGCGGCCCCGGCGGCGGGTACGTCCACCTGGATCTGCGCCACCTGGGCGAGGCGAAGATCAACGAGCGGCTGCCTGAGGTGCGGGAGATCTGCAAGAACTTCGCCGGCATCGACCCGGTCTACGAGCCGATCCCCGTGCAGCCCAGCCAGCACTACACCATGGGCGGCATTGACGTCAACATTCACGGCGCGTCCCGGCTGAAGGGGCTCTACGCCGCCGGCGAATGCGCCTGCGTCAGCGTGCACGGCGCGAACCGGCTGGGCGGCAACTCGCTCCTGGACACCATCGTGTGGGGCAAGCTGTCCGGCCAGCACATGGCCAAGTTCGTGCAGGACGACCCGGTCAAGGGCTCCGTCGACTCGGCCCTCGCCGACGCGCAGGCGAAGGTGGAGGCCCGGATCCGGGAGCTGTTCGACGGCCCGGGCACCGAGCAGGAGGCCGTCCTGCGGACCGAGCTGCAGGAGAACATGTTCAACAACGTCGGCATCTTCCGCGACGAGGAGTCGATGAAGCGCGGCCTGGCCAAGGTGCGGGAGCTGCGGGAGCGGTACAAGGGCGTAAAGGTGCGGCACACCGGCAAGGTCTACAATATGGAGCTCATCCGGGCGTACGAGCTGCGGGGCATGCTCGACGTGGCGGAGGCCATCGCGGCGGGCGCGCTCGCCCGGAAGGAGAGCCGCGGGTCCCATGCCCGGCGCGACTACCCCGAGCGCGACGACGTGAACTTCCTGAAGCACACCCTGGCCTACCTCACGCCGGAGGGCGTGCGGCTGGACTACAGCCCGGTCACCATCACCCGGTACCAGCCGCAGGCGCGGAAGTACTAGAGAGGGGGGTGTGACAAGAGCCATGGAAAACTTCAAGCTGAAGGTCTTCCGCTACGATCCGGAGAAGGACGAGCGGCACCACTACGAGACGTACACGGTGGACTACCGGGAAGGCATGACCGTCCTGGAGGCCCTGATCTGGGTCTTCGAGAAGAAGGACGCCTCGCTGGCCTTCCGCTACAGCTGCCGTGAGGCGATCTGCGGATCCTGCGCGATGTACATCTCGGGCCGGTACGCCCTGGCCTGCAAGGTGCAGGTGAAGGACGCGCTGGAAGGCGACACGGTCACCGTCTCCCCCCTGCCGCACATGCGGGTGATCAAGGACCTGGTGGTGGACCAGACCAAGCTCTGGGCCAATTACGCCAAGGTCAAGCCGTGGCTGATCAACGACACGCCGCCGCCCGAGCGGGAACGGCTGCAGAGCCCGGAGGATCGGGCGAAGTACAACATGGAGATCGACTGCATCCTGTGCGGTTCCTGCTTCGCCTCCTGCCCCAGCGGCGCCAACAACGAGGAGTACCTGGGGCCCCACGCGCTGGTCTGGGCGTCCCGCTTCTTCCACGACACCCGCGACACCGCCGACATCGAGCGGCTGGAGATCGTGGCCAACGAATACGGCGTATTCCGGTGCCACACCATCTTCAACTGTGTCGAGGCCTGCCCGAAGCACATTAATCCGACGGACGCGATCCAGCGGCTGAAGAAGGCCGCGATGGCGTACAAGCTCGGGTTAATCAAGAAGAAGTAGAGCTAGGGCGCGGGGGCTGTCCCGCAGTCACCTCGGGTGACGCTTGGGACAGCCCTCTTTTCTGTTTTTCATCGGCGTGCGGGGCCGCGTGCGCGGAGGCGACACCGGCGGCGGGGATCACCGGGCCGCAAAGCTCGGTGCGCAGTGGGAAGGTCAAGTTTTCGACTTCGAGCGGGAGCCTGAAGTGAAAAAGTTGGCCCTCCCGACTTCCGGAAGGAGCGTGCAGTGGGCCCATAGTCGGGTCGCCCCCTCACCGGTGACCGCCTCGCGGGCGTCACGCCGGCTGGAATTCCCGGGCAGTGGGGCCAGTTGCTCCGTGGGACGGTCAGGTTTTCGACTTCGAGCCGGAGGCGAAAGTGAAAAAGCGGGCGTTCCGGGCACGCGGCCGCGGAACGCCACGGAAAGTGAGCGCCAGTCTTCACGGTTGTTCATCCCGCGCCTCCACCTCCGCCAGGGTCAGCGCCTCGGCGAGGCGCAGCGCCCGGATCCGGTTGCGCTGCAGCGAGTGCTGCGGAGTGCCCGGCGCAAACCTGGCCTGCGCCTCCTCAGCCTTCCGGATCATCGACGACAGCGCGGTGAGGGCCTTCTGCAGGTCCTCCCGGCCGAACGCCCGGGCATCCTCCGGACTCCCGGCCCCCGGCACATCGGCCGCCTGCACGCCCCCAGCCGGCCCGGACGGGATGCAGCCGGCCCGGCGGGCCATCAGCGCCGCCGCCAGGTGGAGCGCCTCCAGGTTCTCCTGCAGCATCCGGTGTTGCCAGGTCCCCGGCCTCAGCTTCCGCTGCGCCTTCTCCGACTTGCTGATCAGCAAGGCGATCGGGCGCAGCGCCTCCTGCAATTCCTGTGTCGTGCAGTGCTCCATTCCATCCACCCTTCGCTGTGAACGAATCGCCCCGGGTGGCGCCCGTGCCCCGCCGCTGGCCGGTCACAGCCGCCCCGGTGTCGGGCTGCGCACGCACCGTCACGGCGGCAGGCGGGCCACCACATGCGATTTCCCTCACGGATGCAGCCCGGCGGCGCCTCCGGCGGGGATGGCCAGCCGCAGCGTGTCGCCCCGCAGCCCGCGGCGCAGCGCCTCCAGGGCGATCACCTCGTCCGGCGGGACGTTCCCCAGGTTGACGTTGGCGCCGAAGCGGGCGATCAGTTCCTGCTGCTGCGCCTTCAGCGGCGCCTCCCACATCACCGCCGACAGGTCCGGCAGGCCTGAGGCCAGCTGCTCCAGCAGCCCCGGCTTCAGGCGCCCGTCCCGGTCATACAGGCCCACGCCCTTCCCGGACTCCCGCCCCTCCAGGATCACCCGGGCCGCGCCGGCCGCCAGGTCCGCCTCGATCTGCGCCCGGGCCCAAACGGGGTCCAGCTCCTGCGCGCCGTCCTTCTTCCCCACCTCGGTGATCACGGTGAAGCCGAAAGCCCGGGCCGTGCGGATGGCCCGCTCCCGCTCCTGCGGGGAGAGGTCGATGGTGCCGTCGCTCACCTCCACCGTGCGGAAGCCCAGCTCCCACGTCGCCGCCAGGTAGGCCTCCAGCCGGCCCTGGATCACGGCCACCTCGAAGAACGTCCCCCCAGGGTAGGGTTCCACGCCGGCGCCGCGGAGCAAGGCCACCTTCTCCCGGAGGAGCCGTTCCGGGTAGAGGGCGGCCGTGCCGAAACCCAGTTTCATGAAGTCGATGTACTCGCCGGCCATCTCCAGCAGGGCACGGGTCTGGGCGAGGCCCAGCCCCTTGTCGATGACCATGGTCTGCCCCTCGCTGCGGGGCTTGCGCGCCCGCCCCGTGAGCGGGGGCCGGATCACCCCCGCGTACGCACGCACGTCCTGGTTCACGTCCGGCCTCCTCCACTTCGGCTGCGTATGTGCTGCCTGTGCGTTCTCCCATGCAGGGTATGAAGTGGGGCGGCCGGGCGTGTGCCCGGGGGCGCAGCGCGCAGGCCGACCGCGAGGCGGCCCTCACCGCAGGCGCGTCCGGATAACCTCCACGAAACGCTCGTCCTCCTCGGGCGTGATGCCGATCGTGCGGTTGTCCCGCAGGTGGAGCAGGACCAGCGGCTTCATCCGGGTGCAGTACAGGTGCAGGTTCGGCCCGGCGTCCGGCCAGCGGAAGCGGCCCCAGAGCAGGCCGCCTATGGCCGTGCCGTAGAGGCGGACCGGAAAGCCCTTCGGCGAGGCCAGCTCCACCCGCTCCACGTCGGGGTACCTGATGTCCACCGGCCGGAAGCCGGTCCGGATCGTCAGGCCTTCCGGCCCCAGTTCATACCGCAGCGTCTGTGGGAAGCGGCCTGCCAGACCGGTCGCGTAGAACGTCACCGCCCCGCCGGCCACGATCACCAGGATCAGCACCACCATCGACCCCGGAAACCTTCCCGTGCCGCCGAGGGGCTCAAAGATCCCGGGCGTCCGCGCCTGCACCGCGGCCATGAACGCCTCGGGGTCCTCGGGGGTCACGCCGTAGCGGTGATCCGCGGTGTCGATGATCACCAGCGCCTCCAGATGCGTCGCGTACAGGGTGATGTTCCCGGTCTCCTTGAAGCTGAAGCGGCCCGTGCGCAGACCGGGCATGGCCGTGCCGAACTTCCGCACGCCGCCGGTCAGCGACTCCGGCCGCCAGAGAGCGGTCACCTCGTCCAGCGGGATCTCGCGGGTGCTGAAGCCGCTGCGGATGCGCAGGGCCTCGGGAGTCAGCTGGTACTGCATATTGACCGCCGACAGCATGCTGCTCGCCAGGGCCGCCACAGCCAGCAGCAGCGCCGCCAGCGTGACGAAGTTGATGCCCTTGAGGGCGTGTGAGCGGGTGGGACGGGGCGGGTAGAACGTCTCCTTCATCATCTCATCATCCTGCCTCTCCCTAGAATGCGTTGCGGTTGACGGCGACCCCGGAGCCCGTGGGCGGAAGCCGCTGGAAAAGGTAGCGCTCCAGGTACACGTCGCGGAAGCCCAGGCGCTGGTAGAGCCTGCGGCCCATCGCGGTGGGGGTGAGCCCCACGTGGTCGCAGCCCAGCTCCAGCGCCTCCGCGATGCACGTCCGCACCACCGCGGTGGCCACGCCCCGGCGCTGATACGCCGGGAGCGTGCAGAGGTTGTACAGGCCGCCCATCCGCCCGCGCGGGTACAGCGTGCCGCCCCCGACCGGCTGATCCCCCAGGAAGGCCACGTAGTGCCGGGCCCCCAGGGCGTCGGCCACCTCCACGCCCTTGCGCCCGGCGGCCAGGAAGTCGCGGTCGGCGCCGGGGAAGAACACCTGGCGCATCACCTGCCAGAGCAGCTCGCACTGGCCGGGCAGCAGGCGCACCACCCGCAGGTCCGGGCACGCGGGCGCCGGCAGCGGCGTGCCGTCCCAGACCATCACCGGTACGGTCTCCGTGCGGAACCCCTGGCGCAGCAGGCGGTCAGCCAGGTCGGCGGGACGGGTGGCGGGCGTGATCAGGAAGGCCACGTAGGGCAGCCCGTGCGCCTGGAAAAACGCGCGCGCGGCCGAGACCAGATCCTCCACCTGGTCGCTGCCCACGCGGATGCAGCCGACGTGGTTGTACCGCGGATAGGGCGCGGCGGGCATGAGAACCCAGCGGGCGCCAAACTGCTGCGAACCGGACTCTCCCAGGTGCTGTTTCAGGTGCTCCTGGTTCTCCTCCCACAGTTCGGCCAGAAGGGCGACGTCCATACGGCTCCCCCCACGGTTGGCTCTCCCCGTAAGAATTCGCCCTGCCCGGTCCGCTTCCCTGTAGCCCTGGCACGCGATGGCTCAGTGCAGGGGCGCCCGGGTCCCCAGAGGAACGTTCGCCGGAGGCTCCCAGGCGGGGATGGCCGGTCCGGTCCGGCCGCCGCCCCCTTCCCGCCGCTCCGGCCCCTGCCCCTCCGTCTGATCCTCGGCCTCGATCAGCCGGTCAGGCCGGATCAGGAAGAGGGTCGCCGCGAGCGACGTGGCCAGGATGCCGGCAGAGAACCAGAAGGGCAGCGCCTCGCCCCTGCGCATGAGCGCCCCGTAGATGGGCGGGCCAAAGGCAACGCCGATGAAGCGAACGGCGCCGTATACCGAGGTGATCATCGCCCGCTGCTCCGACCGCGCAGCCGACGTGATCAGGTTGTTGAGGCCCGGCAGCTGCAGACCGGTGCCGACACCGGCGATGACCAGGCCCGTGTAGAAGGCCCAGTCCGCCTGGATAAACGCGATGAGCGCCGTGCCGCCGATGGCCAGGGCCAGACCGGCGACCACCGCCGGCTTCAGCAGCGCCTCCCGCTTCTGCAAGTAGAGGCCTGCGGAAAACGACGTGGCCGACATGGCCAGTACCGGCCACATGATGCGTACGCCCTTGGGGACGCCGTCGATGCCGTGCACCGTCTCCAGGTGCTCCGACAGGAAGAACAGGACGCCGAAGAGGACGAACAGGGCCACGGTGCCCGCCCAGAAGCAGGCCACCAGCGGTACGCCTTTCCGCCGGAAGATCGCCAGCACCTGCCCGAAGTACTCCCGGGCCGGCGGCGCCTTCTGCCGCTCCGGCTCCCGGGTGAAAAACCAGACGGCCGCGGCGAAGGGGATGGCGAGGACGGCGTAGGCGAAGAATACGGCCCACCAGACGAAGACCTGACCGATCAGGGCCCCGAGGATCGGCGAGACCACCTTCCCCAGGCCGTTGGAGGCCTCGAAGATGCCCAGGGCCGTCACCCGGCTGCCGCCCCGGAAGAGGTCCCCCACGAAGGCCATGGCCACCGGCGCCGTTCCGGCCGCCCCGATGCCCTGGATCACCCGGCCGGCCATCACCAGCATGAACCCGCCCGGGCCCAGCCGCCAGCCGGCCAGGCCGGAGACGATTCCCCCCGCTCCGTAGATGAGGAGGCTGGGCACCACCACCCGCTTGCGCCCGTAGCGGTCGGCGAGGAAGCCGGCCACGGCGATGGCGATGCCCGCGGAGAGCGAAAACGCGGTGACCGCGAGCCCCGTGGTCGCTTTGCTCAGGCCCATGACCCTGCCCATGTCGGGCAGCACCGGGATGAGCATCGAGTTGCCCAGAACCATGATGAGCGGGACCGTGCAGAGCGCCGCCAGCTGGAGCCAGCGGTTCGGCCCGGCAGACACGCTCTGCTGCGGGCCCTTCGGCCCCGCCGGCGCGTTCGACTGCCCCACCGCAGCATCCCTCCCTCTGCCGTTCAGGCTTAGCGTCCCCGAACTGACGGCCTGTGACACCCTCCAGGCATTTTCGGCCCATGCGGCCGATAGAATCGCAGGGGGAGGGATGTCCATGCCGGGCGATCGGGTGATCCTCCTCAGCCTGATGGCCCTGGGGGTGGCGGCACGCAACTCGCTGATCGTCACCGCAGCCGGCGTCGTGCTGATCATGCGCGTCCTGGGCCTCGACCGCTTCTTCCCGCTGCTGGAGCGGCGCGGGCTCGAGGCGGGGCTGATCTTCCTCCTGATCGCCGTCCTCGTGCCCTTTGCCACCGGCGAGGTGGGCTGGGCCGAGATCCGGCAGTCCTTCACATCGTGGACCGGGCTGGCGGCCGTGCTGGGCGGCATCATCGCCGCGGTGCTGAGCGGCTACGGGGTGACCCTGCTGCAGGTGAAACCGGAGATCATCGTCGGCATGGTGGTGGGCACCATCCTGGGCGTGGTGCTCTTCCGGGGAATCCCCGTGGGGCCGCTGGCGGCGGCCGGCTTCACCGCCATCCTGCTGGCGCTGGTCCGCTGGCACTGAGGAGGCCGCTCGATGGAGGAACGGCTGATCTGGGGGATGCGGCTGGCCCGGATGCTGTCTGCGTGCATCGAGGTGTCGGCTGCGGTGCTGCTGCTCCGCATGGCCGACCCCAGGGCGATGCTGCGGCTCAACTCGCTGCTCGGGCTGGTGGGGCCCGTCATCTTCATCACCGTCAGCGCGCTGGGGCTGGCCGCGAGCCTCGGCAGACTGCAGCCCGGCCGCGTCCTGGTGGTGCTGGTGGGGATCGCGCTGGTCCTGTGGGGCACCCGGTGATGGCACGGGCGGCGCTCAGCCGCCGTGCACGCGCGGTGAAGGAATCCCCCTGCGGGCGGCGTCCAACCTGGTGAAAGGTCACGGACGGAGACGCCCGCGAAGGAGGATTCCCTGCATGAACGCAAACGCGCGCCGAGTCGGACGGGTCACGGTCGCCGTCGGATTCGTGGCCACCGGCTCCGCCTTGCTGCTGGATAATGTACTCGGCACCGGACCCCGCTTCACGACGCTGCTCCTCAGGCTGTGGCCGGTGCTCCTCATCGGCTTCGGACTGGAGTTTCTGATCGCCGGACTGCTGAACCAGGCCGGCGAGGCCCGGCCGATGCGGTTCGAGGTGGGCGGCGCCCTGCTGCTCGCCGGCGCCCTCGCCCTGGCGTCGGTGGTCAGGGCCTTCACCGGCTTCGGCTTCACCGAGTCCCCGCCGCCCCCGGTCACCAACTCCCAGACCGTGACCCGGTCCGTGCCTGTGGGGCAGGCCCGCAGGGTCCTGGTCGAGGTCGACGTGGGGCGGGTGATCCTGACCGCCCACGAGGCCGAGGAGGTGCGGGTCGAGGCCGAGTACGGGTTCCTCGGCGTCGTGCCGCCCCACTGGTCCGGGCTCGAGGAGGAGTTCAGCCTGACCGTGGTGGAAGGGCACACGGTCCGCATCACCGCCCGGGCGCCGAAGGACGCCTCGCCGATCGCCATCGGTGCGGGCACGCTGCAGGCGGTCTACCGCATTTACGCCCCCGAGGGACTGACCGTGAAGGTCGTGTCGAACGTGGGCGCCATCCACGTGGAGCACTACGACGGCGACCTGGACCTGAACGCCAACGCCGGCGGCATCACCGTGGAGGACAGCGCCGGCTCACTGAAGGCCCTGGCCAACTCGGGCGGCGTGCAGATCGCCCGGTTCACCGGCGACGTCACGGTCTCCACCAACGCCGGTCCCGTGAAGGCAAGAGGCGTGAACGGCGAGCTCACAATCCGCAGCGGAACCGCCGTCATCAACGTGGAAGACCACGTGGGCCCCGGTCTCACCGCCGAGACCCGCACCGGCTCCATCCACGCCCGGCTGGAGAACCCCCCGGAGGGACCCGTCACCCTGCGAACGGGGACCGGCTCCATCAACCTGTCGCTGCCCGAGGCATCCGACGCGACCATCTCCGCCACCACCCGATCGGGCTCGATCAGCGGCCTGGGCGCCGGCGACGGTTCGGGCCCGTCGCGCTCGGCCACCCGCACGCTGGGCGCGGGCACCCACCTGGTCCGTCTCGAGGCCAACACGGGGTCGATCCGCGTCGACACCCGCTAGCGCTCGTGCCAGCGGTCCTGCAGCCGCATGCCGGCGAGGATGGCGCCGGCCACGGCGAAGCGCAGCGGCTCAGGCGGCGCCGGCAGGGCCCGGCGGTCGACGAAGAAGACATCGGTCAGATCGGTCTGCTGCTCCAGGGCCAGGTCGGCCAGCGTCGCCCCGTTCAGGTTGGCGAGCGAGACCCCGTGGCCCATGCAGCCCACGCTGTAGAACATGTTGGGGCCGATGCGGCCGATCAGCGGCGCCAGGTCCAGGGTGGCCGAGATCGGCCCGCCCCAGTGGTGGGTGAAGCGGATCCCCGCGAGCGCCGGGAAGATCCGCTTCACGGCTTCCTGGAGGCGGCGCTGCATGGCCGGGTTCCGGTCGCGGTCGTCTGCGCTGCCCCAGTAATAGAGGGCGTCGTCGCCGCCCATCAGGAGCCGGTTGTCGCGGGTAAGGCGGAAGTAGTGGATGAGGTTCCGGCCGTCCTCGATGCCCTGCCGCTCCCGCCACCCGATGGACGAGAGCTGCTCCGGGGAGAGGGGCTCGGTCAGCACGATGTACGTGTGGATGGGAAGCTGGCGGCTGCGCAGGGGCCGGAACCGGGCCGAGTAGGCGTTGGTGGCGAAGATCACCTTCTCGGCGGTCACGGTGCCGCCGGGGGTGCGGACGCGGACACGGCGACCGGGCACCACCTCCACCACCGGCGAGCGCTCACAGATCTCCGCCCCGGCCTGCTCCGCGGCGCGGGCCAGCCCCCGCACCAGCCTGGCCGGGTTGAGCAGCGCGCAGTGCCGGTCCAGCCTGCCGCCCAGGAAGAGCGGCGAGTCGACCAGGGCCCGCACGTCGTCGGCCTCGAGCCACGCCGTCTCGTGGAGCCCCGCCTTCCGGGCCAGTTCCATCTCCCGGAGCAGCCGCCGGCGCTGCGCCGGATTGGTCGCCACCGTCAGGAGTCCGTTCTCCTCGTAGTCGCAGTCGATCTGGTGCTCGGCTACCCGGCGCCGCACCAGGTCCACCGCCCGCATCATATATGCGTCGGCCTCCCTGAGCCGCGCCGCCCCGAACCGCCACAGGGTCACCTCCGGCGACAGGCCGAAAAGCGTCATGCTGAAGCCCGCATTGCGCCCGCTGGCGCCAAATCCCACGACCGCGGCCTCCAGCACCAGCACCCGCAGCCCGGGTGCTTTTTCCTTCAGGTGCAGCGCAGCGGACACCCCAGTAAAGCCCCCGCCGACGATGCAGACGTCCGCCGTACGGTCGCCCGCCAGGGGCGGACGCTCCTGGTACGGGCCGGCCGTCTCCAGCCAGAAGCTCTTCTCCCTGTCGCTCACGGCCCCGCCCCCAGTGTCGAACTAGTGTGACTACATTATACAACGCGACAACGCGGTGGCAGCACGCGAGTTCGCGCACAGAACGCGGGGCGGCCCGAAGAAGATCCGGGCGCCGCGGGAAGCATTGGAGGGAAGCCATGCTCTTGCGGCCGGGGAGGGCGAAAATCGACACGCCAACACGACCGGTCAGGTATGGAAAATCTCCGGACCGTAAGGCATAATAGGCCGAGTGGAGGCGACATTTCCGATTGACCGAATTGGAAAACCCGGAATGTTCTGCCCTCTCGACTCTAGAACACAAGCGAGGTGCCATCCCATGAAACCGAGAGTGCTTGCGCTCGTGCTGGCTCTCGCCCTGGCGGTGCTCTCCGCCTGCGGCGGCGGCGCCAACAACCAGAACCAGACCCCGAGTCCGCAGAACGGCGGGCAGGCCGGCGCGCCGGAGCAGGTGATCACCATCGCCCACAGCGGCGACCCGACGACCCTGGATCCCCACAAGAGCTTCAACGGGCTGGTCTTCACCGTGACCAACCAGCTCTACGAGACGCTGCTCTACCGCGCCGCGGACGGCACGCTGCAGCCGCGCCTGGCCACCGAGTGGACCCCCGTCGACGAGACCACCTGGGAGTTCAAGCTCCGGGAGGGCGTGAAGTTCAGCGACGGCACGCCGCTGAACGCCGAGGCGGTGAAGTTCAGCCTGGAGCGGCTGGCCGACCCGGAGACCAAGGGCCCCGGGGCGTTCATCGTGGGCATGATCGAGGAGATCACCGCCGTCGATGAGCACACGGTGCACATCCGCACCAGCACCCCCTTCACCCCGCTGCTGGCCCACCTCTCCCACCCCGTGACCGCCATCGTGAGCCCGACGGCAGCCACGGCCGGCGACCTCTCCAAGGAGCCGGCCGGCACCGGCCCCTTCCTGCTGGAGGACTGGAAGGCCGGTGACTCCGTCACCCTGAAGGCCAACCCCGACTACTGGGGCGGCAAGCCCAAGCTGGAGCGGGTGATCCTGCGGGTGATCCCCGAGGCCGGGACCCAGCTCACCGAGCTGAAGGCGGGCACCGTCGACCTGATCAGCGGCGTGCAGCCCGAGCGGTTCGACGAGATCGACGGCGATCCGCAGCTTTCGGCCGCCAAGTTCCTGGGCTGGGGCTCCATGTTCCTGGGGTTCAACATGAAGAGCGGCCCCCTCGCCCAGCCTGAGGTGCGCCAGGCCATCGCCATGGCCATCGACCGGCAGGGCATCGTGGACACCCTCCGGCAGGGCATGGCGCAGTTTGGCAACTCGCTGGTGCCGCCCACCGTCTTCGGCTCGGTCCCGGACCTGGCCGGCCCCGAGTACGACCCCGAGGGGGCGAAGGCGCTGCTGGCGCAGGCGGGCGTGACCACCCCGCTGAAGCTGACCCTCAACACCTACGAGGGCAGCGAGACCCAGCAGATCGCCCAGGCCATCCAGGCGCAGCTCAGCCAGATCGGCATCGACGTGGAGGTGATCGTCACCGACTACGGCGCCTTCTCGGAGGCCATCGCCAGGGATGACCACGGGCTCTGGCTCTCCTCCTGGGGCACGGTGACCATGGACGCCGACTACACCCTCTGGGCCCTGCTCCACTCCGGGCAGCACGGCGCCGACAACAAGGCGTTCTACGCCAACCCGCAGGTGGATGCGTGGCTGACGGAGGCCCGGCGGACCACGGACGACGGCCAGCGGCAGGCGCTGTACCGGCAGATTCAGGAGCAGGTGATGGCGGACCTGCCGTACCTGAACCTGTACTACCCGCTCTCCTCCTACGCCAAGAACGACCGGCTGCAGGGCGAGGTCTATCCCTTCGCCGCGATCAACCTCGATCTGCGCAAGGCCGAGGTGAAGTAGCGCCCATGGTGCGCTACGCCGCGCGCCGGCTCCTGCTGATGCTGCCCGTCCTGTTCGGGGTGACCCTGCTGGTCTTCCTGCTCTTCTACCTCACCCCTGGCGACCCGGTCCGGGCGATCCTCGGCCAGGAGGCTCAGGGGCTGTCGGTGGAGGACATCGAACGGCTGCGGCACCAGCTGGGGCTCGACCGCCCCTGGTATGAGCAGTATCTGGACTTCCTCGGCGAGGCGGTGCAGGGCAACCTGGGCCGCACCTTCCGGGGCGACCGGCCGGTGGCCGGCGAGATCGCGGCCCGTTTCCCCACCACGCTGCGGCTCACGGTGATCTCCCTCACCGTGGCCGCGCTGGTGGGGGTTCCGCTGGGCGTCATCGGGGCGGTCCGGCGGAACCGGTGGGCCGACCACCTGGTGATGCTGCTCGCGCTGCTCGGCGTCAGCATGCCCACCTTCTGGGTGGGCATCATGCTGATGCAGCTCTTCGCCCTGGAGCTGCGCATCCTGCCCCCCTCCGGCACCGGCACCTGGCGGCACATGGTGCTCCCGGCTGCGACGGTGGCCCTGGCCTCCATCGCCTTCATCGCCCGCATGACCCGCTCCTCGCTCATCGAGGCGCTGCGGGAGGACTACGTCCGCACCGCCCGGGCGAAAGGGGTCGCCGAGCGCACTGTGGTGTTCCGGCACGCCCTGCGCAACGCCTTCATCCCGGTGCTGACCACCCTGGGCCTGGAGTTCGGCAGCCTGCTGGGCGGGGCCGTGGTGGTGGAGTCGGTCTTCAGCCTGCCGGGGATCGGCCGGCTGACGGTGGACGCCATCAAGGGGCGGGACCTGCCGCTGATCCAGGGGACCATCCTGTTCGTCGCGGTGGTCTTCAGTCTGGTCAACCTGGTCGTCGATCTGGGCTACGCGGGGCTGGACCCGCGGATCCGCTATGACTAACTGGCGGCGCTTCGCGCGCAACCGGCTGGCCGTGGCCGGGCTGGTGGTCTTCTGCCTGCTCGTGCTCTCGGCCCTGTTGGCTCCGTATCTGGCCCCCCACGACCCGAACCTGCAGGACTGGAAGATCCGGCTGCAGCCGCCCTCGGCCGCGCACCCCTTCGGCACCGATGAGTTCGGCCGCGACCTGCTCTCCCGCGCGCTTTACGGCGGCCGGGTCAGCCTGGTGGCGGGCATCGTGCCGGTGCTGATCGGCGCCAGCGCCGGCACCCTGATCGGCCTGGTGGCCGGATACATGGGCGGCTGGTGGGATCAGGCGCTCATGCGGCTGCTGGACGTGTTGCTGGCCTTCCCCATGATCTTCCTGGCCCTGGCCATCGTGGGCACGCTGGGGCCCGGCCTGCTCAACGCCATGCTCGCCGTCGCGGTGGTCTCGCTGCCGGGCTACGCCCGGCTGGTGCGGGGGCAGGTGCTGGCGCTCCGGGAGCGGGACTTCGTGGTGGCCGCGCAGGCGGCCGGCGCGACCCACGGCCGCGTCCTGCTGCGCCACCTGCTGCCCAACATCCTCAGCCCGCTGCTGGTGCAGGCGACGCTCTCGGTGGGCTCGGCGATCCTCACCACCGCCTCCCTCTCGTTCCTGGGCCTCGGCACCCAGCCGCCCACGTCCGACTGGGGCGAGATGCTCGCCTCGGGCCGGCAGTACCTGCCGGAGGCCTGGTGGCTGGCGGTCTTCCCCGGCCTGTTCGTCATGCTGGCCGTGCTCTCGGTGAACCTGGTGGGCGACGGGCTGCGGGACTACTTCGATCCGAAAACGAAGAATGAACGCTGATCAGACAGGGCACCCCCGGTACGGGCGGGGGTGCCTGTTTCTCGGCCTGCAACCCGGGCAGAAACGCCGACGTCATACCTTCCGGGCCGCTCCTACCCGACCGGCAGACCACGCATCCCGGGGTACGCCGGGGCAGGGGCCGAGGGCGCGGAAGGCCGCGGCGGCGAAGGGGCCGGAGGCAGACCCCGGACGGACCCCCGGCCGGAACACAGGACGAAAGGAAGAGAAAGCATGGAGCAGACGTTTGCAGGCAGAGTGGTCGCCGTGACCGGCGCCGCCCGGGGCATCGGGCGGGCGATCGCCCGGGCGTTTGCCGCCCGGGGCGCCCGGGTGCTCGGCGCCGACGTGGATCCCCTGCCGGTGGAGGGGGTCGAGATGTACCGCTGCGACGTCTCGGATGAAGGGGACGTCCGGCGCTTCCTGGAGCAGGTGGGCCCGGTGCTGCACGTGCTGGTGAACAACGCCGGCATCTCGGAGTTCGGCGACCTGGAGTCGACCCCGGTGGCCCACTTCGACCGGGTGATCGCGGTCAACCTGCGGGGAACCTACCTCATGTCCCGGTTCGCCGCGCCCCTGCTCCGGGCCGCTGGCCAGGCGGCGATCATCAACATCGCCTCCACCCGGGCGCTCATGTCCGAGCCCAACACCGAAGCGTACTCGGCCAGCAAGGGCGGGATACTGGCCCTCACCCACGCGCTGGCCATGACGCTGGGGCCCGCAGTGCGGGTGAACGCCATTCTGCCCGGATGGATCGACGTGGTCGGCGAGCCGCTCCGGCCCGAGGACCACGCCCAGCATCCGGCGGGACGGGTGGGGCGGCCCGAGGACATCGCCGCGGCTGCCGTGTTCCTGGCCGATCCGGCCCAATCCGGCTTCATCACCGGCCAGCAGCTGGTCGTGGACGGGGGCATGACGCGCAAGATGATCTACGTGGAGTGACGCGGGGAGTTGGGCATCGCGGTGTCGCCTGTAGCGGCACGCGCCGAGAGCCCACCCGAACAGGGGGGCGCCGGGTCGGGAGCGCAGCGTCGCCGTGCACCGAAAGGGAACAAGGATTCTCCGGGAGCGAGCAGGAGTTCGCCGCGGAGCGGCGAATATCTCCAGCGACACCATAAAATGGGCGGCTTCCGCCTTCCGGAGGCCGCCCGGGCTGCCACTTTGAATCGATGCGCGTGCCCGTCACCCATGCTATGAAGGGGGCGTGTTCCCGATGACCAGGCACCGGTGCAGCTGGGCCACCACCCCGCTTCTGCTCGCCTACCACGACACCGAGTGGGGCGTGCCCGTCCGTGACGACCGGACCCTGTTCGAGTTCCTGGTGCTGGAGGCCGCACAGGCCGGCCTGAGCTGGTCCACCATCCTGCAGCGGCGTGAGGGCTATCGCCGCGCCTTTGCCGATTTCGACCCGGAACGGGTGGCCCGCTTCGGCCCGCCGGACGTCGCGGCCCTGCTGGAAGACACGTCGATCATCCGGAACCGGCGCAAGATCGAGGCGGCGATTCAGAACGCCCGGGCGTACCTGAACGTGCAGGCCGAATTCGGCTCGTTCGCCGGGTACGTCTGGCGTTTCGTCGACGGCGAACCCCGCGTCAACCACTGGCGGTCGCCCGCCCAGGTGCCGTCCAGCAGCCCGGAGTCGGTGGCGATGAGCCGCGACATGCGCCGGCGCGGCTTCACGTTCGTGGGGCCGACCATCTGCTACGCCTACATGCAGGCCGTCGGGATGGTGAACGACCACCTGGTGGACTGCTTCCGGCATGCGGAACTGGCCGGTGCAGGTGCGGTCCTCAGCCGGTGAGGCCACAAGAAGCCCCCGACGCCAGTCGCCGGGGTGCAGCTTCCTAGGATTTGGCTGTAGGGATCAGGGTACCCTTCGGACCGATGGCCAGCTGGAGTTCCTTCAGCCGCCGGTTCAGAATCCCGCCGACCCTCCCGGACTCCGCGGCGGTCAGCTCGGCCCAGCCGGCCCGGGCGATCTTCTCGCCCAGTCCCAGCTCCTGAGCGATCTCCAGCTTCAGCTTGTCCAGCGGCGTCAGCTCCTTCGGTTTCTTCTGCCGCGCTTTGCCCTGCGTCGCCTTGGCTTTCTTCTGCATGTCGTTCCCTCCCGCCCCTAGCTTGACCGCAGACGCCAATTCATAAACGAACGAGAAGGAATCTCAGCCGACGAACCCGAATATGCACAAGTGCATATACCGCATTGCATAGACTCTTGCCAACATTGGGGGCAGATGGACGCGATGACCATACACCTTCTCGGCTTCCCAACCACTTTGGGGCTGCCGCGCGACAGCCAGCGACATGCGCCGGAGGCCCTCCGGGCGTCGGGGCTGGTGTCCTTCCTGAGCCAGCTGGGGAGCCAGGTGGTCGACCACGGGGACATGGCGCTGCCGCCCGGGCTCCGGTCGGATCCCGTGCCCGTGCGCATCGAAAAAGTGGTGGAGGCCGCCCGCCGCCAGCAGAAGCACTGGCAGCAGGTGGCCCGTCCCGGCGACCTCATGCTGACCGTCGGGGGTGATCACTCCACGTCGCTGGGGACCATCATGGCGCTGGCCGCGATGGGTTACGACTTCGACGTGGTGTGGATCGACGCACACGGCGACTTCAACACCGCCGCCACGTCGCCTTCCGGCAACCCGCACGGGATGGTCCTCTCCCTGGCCGCCGGCCTCCTGCCGGAGGCGCTCCCGCGCATCATCCCGCCGGATCGTCTCCGCCTCTGGGGCATACGCGACCTGGATCCCGGTGAGCAGCGGCTGCTCCGCGAGGCGAAGGTCGAGGTGCTCTCGCCGGCGGAGGTCCGCACCCGGCGCGCGCAGCTGATCGCGAGCCTGCGGCCCAACGTGTTCGTCTCCTTCGACATCGACTCGGTGGATCCCGCGGAAGCCCCCGGCACCATGACCCCCGTGCCCGGCGGGTTCAGCCAGCAGGAGGCCGTCGCGCTGGTGGCCGACATCGTCCGGGGGCGCAACCTGCTGGCCCTGGACCTGGTGGAGTTCCACCCCGACCGCGATGCGGGCGGCTTGACCGAACGGCTCGCCCACGCGGTGCTGCGGGCGGCCCTGGGCGAGTGGAGCCGTCCGGTCTCGAAGCGCCCGGGCAGCTCCTCCGCCGGCAGACCGGCGGTGAACAGCACCTCCTCCGCCTGGGCTTCCCGCACCAGCTAAGTGTACGCCTCCTGAACGCACCCAGAAAGACCGACGGGCTGCAGCCGCCACCGGGCGACTGCAGCCCCTCCCTTTCTTCCCACAGGCTCATGGATAGCAGAGATAGCCGTCCTCCGGCGCCCCGTCGCTGCAGGGGGAAGGCACGCCCTCCAGCCACTGCGGGAAGCCCCGGTCGTCTGTCCGGGCCACCCGGGTCTCCCAGCGTCTGATGCCGTCCGGCCCCACCGTCACGGTCAGGACCCAGCTGGTGCGCGCAGGCTCGTCCAGATCGGGGCCGACGTCGACGAAGTCGTCGAAGACGAAGTTGCCGAGGCTGTAGGCGATCAGCCGGTCCTTGTAGATCTCCACCGGCTGCGTGACGTGGGGGTGCGTGCCCACCACCAGGTCGGCGCCGTTGTCGATGGCCACCCGCGCGATCTCCGCCTGGTCCTCTGCGTGCCAGAACATGTAGTCGTAACCCCAGTGCGGGTACACCACCACCACATCCGCCTGCGCCCTTGCCACCCGCACGTCGGCGGCCAGCTGGTCCAGCTCGATCCACGCCAGCCCCGGCGTGTCGGGCCCGGCCTCATAGCTTCGCAGCTCCACGTTGTTGTAGCCGAGGATGGCGATCTTCAGGCCGTTGCGCTCCAGGATCAGCGGCTGATGGGCCTCAGCGAGGTTCATGCCGCCGCCGAAGTAGTGCACGCCGCCCTCCTTCAGGAGCTGCAGCTGCTCGGCGAAGGCCTCCTTCCCGTAGTCGCCGGAGTGGTTGTTGGCCACCGACACGGCATCGATGTACCGGGCCAGCACCGGGACCACCCGGGGGTGGCACCGGAAGTTAAACCACTTGGGAACCGGCTCGCCCACCGTCGCCACGACGCACTCCAGGTTGCCGATGGTGAGGTCGGCGCGGGTCAGGACGTCCGCCACGCCGGCGAACGGGTCCTCCCCCCGGGCCAGGTGCTCGCCGGGGAGGCGGGTCAGCATGATGTCGCCGACGAAGGTGATGGTCACCTCGGGCGGCTCCCCGGGGGTGCCGCCGGCCGTCCCGTCAGGCTCCGTCCCCGGCGCACCGCCGGGCGGGTGCCCGGGTTCGTCTCCGGGATCCTCCGCCGGACCGCCGGCGTCCCCGCCGCCCGGCGCCCCAGCTTCGCCCGCCGGCGACGGACCGGCGCCCGGATCCGTGCCGGTGGGCCCCGCGGACAGTGCGGTACAGCCGACCAGGGCGGCGATCAGCAGGGGGATGAACAGAAAGCGCTTCACCGTCACGACTCCTTATCTTAAATATACAAATACTATACGTACAACACATCGCGCTCTGCCCTGATTCGGCAGACGCACCCCGGCTTCCTGCCGCCAAACGCTGCCAGAGTCCGGCGCCCCGCCGGCGCGTGCCGGCATCGTCCGCCCGACCCGGGGGATCCGCGGCTGGTTTTCGGCGCTGGACGGCATGGCGCCAATGTGCTACGATAGTTCACCGATAGTACATCACATTGCTGCACTTTAGTACTGACCGAAAGGGGAGCGACCCGTGGCTTGGATGACGATCCTGGGCCTTGACTGGAAGGGCGGCCGGTTCGCCCACCCGCTCGACATTGTGGACGTGCCGCAGAAGCCGGGCGTGTTCAAGCTGCACGCCCGCCGCGAAAGCGGGGAGTGGGAGGTCTTCTACGTGGGCCAGGCGCAGAACCTGTACAACACCCTGCTGGCCTACCTGGGCACCATCGTGGAAGGCGACGCGCAGGCCGCGGGCATCAGCGCGTGTGCCAAGGCCCGGGTGGAAACGGACGAGGTGGCGTACTCCTACGCCGTGGTGACGGATGAGACCGAGCGGCAGGGGTGCCTCCGCAGCCTGTACGAGTACTACCGGCCTGCCTGCAACTCCCCGGAGCAGGTTCCCGCCGTCGACAACATCGGGTGCAATCCGTACTAGAGGCGCGAGATGACAGAGGGCCGCCGGCAGACGTGCTGCCGGCGGCCCCTCTTCCTTTGCCCGCTAGATCCCTTCCTGGTAGATGCGGGCGATGATGCCCTCGATGTCCGGCTCCTCCACGGTCAGGTCCCGGATCGCGAAGCGGCGCAACACCCGGGCGATCAGGTCGCTGGCCGAAAGCTCGTCGCGGTTGAACCGAAGCCAGATGCGGCTGCCATCCCGGCGCACCAGCTCGGCCCCCTCCACCGCCACGGCGTCAACGGCGCCGTTGGGCTCCAGGTCCACCACCAGGGTGCGGTGCTTGCCGAAGCGGGCCTTGATCTGTGCGATCGGCCCGTCGTAGATGACCCGGCCGTGGTCGATGAGGATCATGCGCTCGCAGAGTTTCTCGATGTCCTGCATGTCGTGGGTGGTCAGGATGACGGTGACCCCCCGCTCCCGGTTGATGGCCCGGATGAACTCCCGGATCCGCTCCTTGGCGACGACGTCCAGGCCGATGGTCGGCTCGTCCAGGTAGACGATCTCCGGGTCGTGCAGCAGCGCCGCGGCCAGGTCCGCGCGCATGCGCTGCCCCAGCGAGAGCTGGCGCACGGGGGTGTTCAGGAACTCATCCAGCCCCAGCAGGTCCCTGAACAGGTCCATGTTCTGCCGGTACCGCTCCCGGGGCACCTTATAGATGTGCTGCAGCAGCTGAAACGACTCGATGGTCGGCAGGTCCCACCAGAGCTGGGTCCGCTGGCCGAAGACCACCCCGATCTGCCGGGCGTTCTCCGCCCGCCTCAGGTACGGGACGAGCCCCCGCACCCGCACTTCGCCGGCGGTCGGCACCAGGATGCCGGTCAGCATCTTGATCGTCGTCGACTTGCCCGCGCCGTTGGGGCCGATGTAGCCCACCAGCTCGCCCCGCCCGATCGTGAAGGAGACATCGTCGACCGCCACACGGGTGTCGAACTCCCGGGAGAAAAGCGTCCGCAGCGCGGCGAACGGTCCCTCCTTGCGCCTGGCCACTTTGAACTCCTTGCGCAGCCCCCTGACCTCGATCACTGTGCCCACGTTCAATACCCCTCCACGGTGGTTACGATACGGGTTTCAATGTTCAAGGTTCAGCTGCCGATCCCGAAGCGCGCAGGTACTCCTCGTAGCGCCGCAGCAGCCGGCGCCGCTCCCGCCAGTCCGGACAGGCCCGCTCCACCAGCGCCCAGAACCGGGGGCTGTGGTTCGGCTCCCCCAGGTGGGCGATCTCGTGGATGAGCACGTACTCCAGCAGTTCGTGGGGGCCGCCCCGGAGCCGGTGGCTGATCTGGATGTTGCGGGTGCGGGTGCTGCAGGAGCCCCAGCGGGACGTCTGCCGGCGGAAGCGCACCTGGCCCATGGGAAAGCCGTAGTGCCGCTCGTTGATCTCCCGGGCCCAGCGGGCCAGCGCCGCGTCGTCCGTCACCGGGGATGGGGTCAGACCCCGCGTGGGATCCGCGCCGCTCTGGCGGAGCCGGCGCGCCCGCGCCAGGCGGGGCAGCAGCCGCCGGGTCAGCTCCTCGATATGGCGGGCCTGCTCCGCCCGGGAGAGCCGGCTGGAGATGTAGAGCACGATCTCGCCGTCCCGGATGGTGCCCGAGGAGTGTTTCTTGTCCTTGAAGACGATCCGCACCGGTTCCCCCTGCGCCGGGACGTCCACCCGTCCGCAGAGGTCCGCCAGGGGGCATTCGCCGCAGTGCGGCTCCCGTTTCAGGCAGAGCCGGCTCCCCAGGGTATCGATCAGCGCGTGAAACTCGCCCCGCAGGCCCGCATCGGCCGGGGTGTAGGCGTGGAAAAACGCCTGCATGTCGTGGTACCGGACGTCTGGGGCAAAGACCCCCAGGCGGGAGAAGATGCGCCGGGTGTAGGCGTCCATGGCCATTACCGGATGGCCGGCGGCATAGCAGAGGATGCAGTCCGCCGTCTCGGGACCGATGCCGCTGAGGCTCAGCAGCTCCGGCCGCAGGTCCGCCAGGGGCCGGCCCAGCATCGCCGCCAGATCGCCCCCGTACCGATCCGTCACGTAGGCGGCAAAGCCCTTCAGCCGCCGCGCCTTCTGCCGGAAGTACGCGGCCGGCCGGATCAGCCGCTCCACCTCCGCCACCGGCGCCGCGGCCATTGCCGCCACGTCCAGCAGTCCGGCCCCGGCCAGGGCCTGCACCGCCTTCGCCGCGTTGCTCCAGGCCACGTTCTGCACCAGGATGGCGCCGGCGATCATCTCAAAGGGCTCCGCTCTGGCGGGGGAAGGCGCCAGGGCGGAGGGCCACCAGTGGCGGGGCCCGAAAGCCCCGAGCAGCCGCCGGTAGACCTCGGCCAGCCACGCGCGCCAGCCCTCCGGGGGCTCCGGCCGCACCGGCACCCGGCCCGCCGCGCCCACGGGCATCCGTTTCTCCGTCACAGGTGATTCCGCCCTCCGTCAGGGCCTACTCCTCGATAATCGTGACCTTCTTGATGACGGGCGGATCCTCGGGCGTGGACGGCACCGGGTCGACCGGGTTGCCCCGCCGCACCGGCACCGATTCCAGCTGGGTGAGCACGTCATCCCCCTCGATCAGCTGGCCGAAGATCACGTAGTCCGGCTGGCGGTCAAGGCCGCCGCAGTCCTCCCCGGTACAGATGAAGAACTGGCTGCCGGCCGAGTTCGGCAGGGCGGTGCGGGCCATGGCGAGGGTGCCCCGCTTGTAGGGCCGGGTGACGGGGTACTCGTCCGGAATCGTGTACCCGGGCCCGCCCGTGCCGGTCCCCGTCGGGTCGCCGCCCTGGATCATGAAGTCCTTGATGATGCGGTGGAAGGTCACGCCGTCGTAGAAGCCCTCGCGGGCCAGGAAGACGAAGTTGTTGACCGTCTGCGGCACTTCCTCGGCGAAGAGCTCAAAGGTCAGGGTGCCGAGGCTGGTCTCCATCGTGGCGGTGTACCGTCTGGCAGGATCGATGCTCATCTCGGGGGGGCTGTCCCACTGCTTGTATCCGCCCGTCCCGGCGTCACCCGAGCCGCCCTGACCCGGGTCGCCCTGGCCTACACCGCCCTGACCCGCATCTGGACTCCCGGCGCCGTCCTGCTGCCCCGCGGACTGCCCGTTCTTATAGACGTTCTGCGGACCGCCTGCCCCGCCGCATCCGGCCAGCATGGCCAGGAGGAGGAGCGAGGCGGCGGCCGCCTTCCACCCGCTGGTGTGCATCGGTCGTTCCCTCCATATGGTCCGTGTGCTCCCGAACAGCATAACCTGTCCCCGCCGGGAAGGGCAAGCCGGTGCGCCGCGCAGAATAGATAGTCCGGTGATCGAACATGGTCTGCGGCCGCTTTGCCCCCACCCCGTCGGGGGCGCTTCATCTGGGCAACGCCCGCACCGCCCTTCTGGCCTGGCTGCACGCGCGCCGGGAAGGCGGGCGGTTTCTCCTGCGCATCGAAGACATCGACCGGGCCCGCTCCCGCCCCCACCTGGCCGAGCAGGCCATCGAAGACCTGCGCTGGCTGGGGCTCGACTGGGACGAGGGTCCCGGCGTCGGCGGTCCCCATGGGCCGTACTACCAGTCGGAGCGGGAGGCGCTTTACCGGGAGGCGCTGGCCCGGCTTCAGGCCTCGGGCTGCCTCTACCCCTGCTACTGCAGCCGGGCGCAGCTCATGGCCATCGCCTCCGCCCCGCACGGCCTCGCCTCGGAGGGGCCGGCCTACCCCGGCACCTGCCGCCGCCTGACGCCTGAGCAGCGGCGCGAACGGGAAGCCGGCGGCAAGACGCCGTCCCTCCGCTTCGCCCTCCCGGACGAGGCGATCACCTTCACCGACCTGGTGGCCGGACCGCAGCGCTTTCCGCCCGGCGCCGGCGGCGACTTCGTGGTGCTCCGGGCCGACGGGGTCATCGGCTACCAGCTGGCCGTGGTGGTGGACGATGCCCTGATGGGCGTGACCCACGTGCTGCGGGGCGGCGACCTGCTGGACTCGACCCCGCGGCAGATCCTGCTCTACCGCGCGCTGGGCTGGCCGGTGCCCCGGTTCGGCCACCTGCCGCTGCTCCTGGGACCCGACGGCGCCCGGCTGGCCAAGCGGCACGGCGCGGTGACCCTGGCCGGCATCCGGGCCGCCGGCACACGCCCGGAGGCGGTGGTGGGCCACCTGGCGTACCTGAGCGGCCTCATCGACCGGCCTGAACCCGTCCGGCCGCAGGAACTGGTCGCCGGCTTCGACCTGGCCCGGGTCCCCCGTGAGCCGGTGCGCCTGCCGGCGGAGACGCTCGCGGCCCTGAACGGCGGGGGGTAGCGCGGCCCACGGCTACCCCTGGTCCGGCCGCCAGCCCGGAAGAAAGACCCAGCGGAACTCCTTGGCCCGGGTCCTTTTCGTCATCTTCGACATGCAGTTCTCGCAGGCCGTGGCCGCCGTGCGGTAGCCGGGCATCCGCTCCTTCGACTGGATGATCAGCACCGGCTGACCGCACCAGGAGCAGGCGTTCTCTTCGTATGTGTAATGCTCGAAATCGGGCTCCACGCCGAACTTGCGGATATCCGCAGCGTCCATCATCCGGCTCACACCTCCGCAGCACCTTTGCATCGTACAGGACGTTCTTGCCCCGGTCGGCCGGACCCGCCCGGACCGCGCGCCCCCGTCGTCCAGAACATCCCTGTTATGTTGACCACACCGCCGCGCAGACTATCGCGGAACAGATTGAGCGATGGGGGGAGTCTGTGCTGTGAGTCTGTCTACGGTGACCCACAGCCTCGGGCTGCCGCCGGCTCCCAGTATTTTTGCCGACCAAGGGTGGGGCGCACAGGGCCCGGACGCACCCCTCCAGTTTTTTGACCTGCCGGCGCTGCCGGAGGGTGCGGTGCCCGATCCGGACGCGCTCTGGGCTCCGCCCGGCGAGGAACTCTATGACTATCAGGTGGACGGCGCCCGGTTTCTGATGGAGCACCCCGTGGCCCTGCTGGGCGACGAGATGGGTCTGGGCAAGTCGATCCAGGCCATCGCGGCCCTGCGGGTGCTCATCCGCCGGGGCGAGGTGACCCGGGCGCTGGTTCTCTGCCCGAAGACGCTGATCTTCGACTGGTACTACAAACTGCGCCGCTGGGCCCCGGATCTGCGCACGGTCCCGGTGGAGGGCCCCCGCCGGCGGCGGTGGTGGTACTGGCGCTGCCAGGTACACGTGCATCTCGCCGGGTACGAGACCTGGCGGGAGGACCTCAGGACGGGCCTGGCCGCCCCCGACGCCTACGATCTGATCATCCTGGATGAAATCCAGCGCATCAAGAACCCCGGAACGGCCACCCACCGGGCTGTGGCCAGGGTGGACGCCCGGTGGCGCTGGGGGCTCTCGGGCACGCCGCTGGAAAACCGGCTGGAGGAGCTGCTGGCCGTCTTCGCCTACCTGAAGCCGGGACTGCTCCCCGACCGGAAGGGCTGCCCCATGGAGGAGATTCACCGGCGGATCGCGCCCTACGTGCTCCGGCGCCGCAAGGCGGACGTGCTCAGCCACCTGCCGCCCAAGGAGCACCGCACCGTCTGGCTGGATCTCACCCCGGCCCAGCGCATGGCCTACGAGGCCGCCGAACGCGCGGGGGTGATCGCCATCCGGCAGGCTGGCCGCGCCGCCGCGCCCATGATCGCGCTCGCGCTGCTGAACAATCTGAAGCAGATCTGCAACCTGGATCCCGCCACCGGGTCGTCGTGCAAGATGGCGTTCCTGGAGCAGGAACTGGCCCCGCTGATCGAGCGCGGGGAGAAGGCCCTGATCTTCTCCCAGTACCCCAAGGTGGCCCTGGAGCCGCTCCTTCCCCGCCTGGAGCGCTTCGGGACGGTCCTGTTCGACGGCTCGCTGAGTGACTGGACCCGGCAGCTCGTCGTGCACCACTTCCAGCACAGGGACGTGCCCCGCGTCCTGGCCATGTCGCTGAAGGCAGGGGGCGTGGGCATCACCCTGACCCGGGCCAACCACGTCTTCCACCTGGACTCCTGGTGGAACCCGGCGGTGGCCCAGCAGGCGGAGGATCGCGCCCACCGCATCGGCCAGCGGCGGCCCGTCTACGTCACCACCCTGCTCACCCGCGGCACGGTGGAGGAGCGCATCGCCGAGCTGGTGGAGCAGAAGCGGGAGCTGTTCCACCAGGTCATGGATCCGCTGACCGAGATGAACGAGGCGCAGGAGCAGCAGTACGTCCTGCAGCGTCTCACCGGGGAAGAAATTCTCTCGCTCTTCGGCCTGCACTGAGAGGGTCCGGAGCCGTCCTGCGGCTCCGGACGTCCTGTTTCCCGCCTCCTTCACGCCTCTCCGCCCGAAGGGTTCCTGCCCGGTCGGGTCGTAATAATGCCCCGATACGGCCCAGAAGGCGAGAGGAGGTGCACGCGTGCAGGCTTTCCGGCTGGACCGGGAGAGCTGCGTGCCCATCAAAGAACAGCTGCAGGCCCAGATCCGGTACCAGATCGCCGCCGGTCTCCTCCACCCGGGGGATCAGCTCCCGTCGCTCAGGGATCTGGCCGCCGGGCTGGCCATCAACGTCAACACCGTGGCCCGGGCGGTGGACGAGCTGATCCGGGCAGGTTACCTGACGTCCCATCAGGGCAAGGGGATCTTCGTGGCCGACGACCCCCCGGGACAGACGCCGGGAGCCGCGCTGCGCTCCCTCCTGGCGGGCGTGCTGGCCACCGCCGACGAGTGGGGGATGGATCCCGAGGAGCTGGCACTGGGTCTGCTCGCGCAGGCGCGCCTGGCCCGGGGGCCGCGGCCCGCCCCGAACCGGGTCGTCCTCGTGGGTACCGCCCGGGCCGACCTGCGGCGGCTGCAGCGCCAGCTGGAGTCGCTGCTTCCCACCGCCCGGGTGGCGCCGACGCTGCCGGAAGAGCTGGACCAGATCCCGCCTGCCACCCCCATCGTGACCACCCTCTTCCACGCGGCGGCCCTGCAAGAGCGTCAGCCGGTCGTCCTCGCCGGAGCCGAAGCCCGTGCTGCGCTGAAGCAGCTGGAGCGCCTCCCCGCCGGCGCCTGCGTCGCGGTGGCGGCGGCGGACCGGGTGCAGGCGGCGCGCGTGCAGCAGAGCCTGGAGCAGGGGGGCCTGCGCCATCTGCACTTCCGCCCGGTCACGGACGCGGAGGGGCTCGCGGCCGTCCTGCCCGAGGCCGCGTGCCTGCTGGCGGCGCCCAGCGGGTTCCAGCTGGCCGACGGCGCACGGGCGGCCAGGCCGGACATCCCCTGCATCCGGGAGCCGCTCGCGGCGCCGGCGGAGGCCGTGGACACCCTGCGTGCGCGGCTCGGCAGCCCCTCCAGGCCGGCCCGTGTGGCCGTGCGCTCGTCCTGGGTCTAGCCGCAGTTCACCGCCTGCGTCGGGCATTTCGCCGCGCAGCGTACTACACCCGCGCCGGCCGCGGTATGATAGGCACATAGCGACAGCCGGTGGAGGTGATCGCAGGTGAGCCAGACGGCGAGCCAGGGGACGATGCACGACGTCTACCTGGACATCCTGGAGCGGACGGAGGATCCGGTGGCCCTGCGCGTGGCCATCGTCTGCTCCGATCAGTTTCCAGAGGCGCTGAAGGAGAGAGCGCGGATGGCCCCGTCTCTGGAGGCCCTCCGGACGCTGCTGGCCGAGCACCGCCGCCGGTCGGTTCCCGTCTGAGCGTAACGCCGTGAGCCGGGCGAGGGGAGACCCCGCCCGGCTCACTCGTCCGTGCCAGTCCTGCGCTGGCGGCCGCTCCCGGCGGTCGCTAGCTCAGGTTGTTCTTCAGCCGCGCCACCGTCTCGGCGTCCAGCTTCTTGATGACCGCGGCCAGCAGCCTGGCGGCGTTCTCCATGTCGTCCCGGTGGATGAGGCCTGCATGGCTGTGGATGTACCGGGTCGCAAAGCCGACCACCAGCGAAGGCACGCCCCGGCCCTGGATGTGGATGCGGCCGGCATCGGTGCCGCCGCCGGCCATCGCCTGGAACTGGATGGGGATCTCCAGCTCCTCCGCGGTGTCGATCACCAGGTCCCGCAGGCCCCGGTGCGGCACCATGGAGGCGTCGTAGACCATGATGAGCGGGCCCTCGCCCATCTTGCCCTCAACCTGCCCGTCGCCGCCGGGGACGTCCGTGGCCAGGCCGACGTCCAGGGCAAACGCGATGTCAGGCTCGATGGTGTTGGCCATGGTGGCCGCGCCGCGCAGGCCGACCTCCTCCTGCACCGTGCCCACCGCGTAGACCTCGTTGGGATGGTCCTGGTCCTTCAGCTCCTCCAGCACCATGATCGCGACGGCGCAGCCGGCCCGGTTGTCCCACGCCTTGTTCATGAGGATCTTCGGATTCGGCATGACGTGGAAGTCGCAGTGCGGCACAATCGGGTCACCCGGCCGCACGCCCCATTCCCGGGCCTCGTCCCGCGAGCTGGCGCCGATGTCGATGAACATATCCTTGATCTGGACGACCTTGTTCCGCTCTTCCTGGGTGAGGATGTGCGGCGGCTTCGAACCGACCACGCCCATCAGCTCGCCCTTGCGGGTCAGCACCTTGACCCGCTGGGCCAGCAGCACCTGGCTCCACCACCCGCCCACGGGCTGGAACTTCAGGAAACCCTTGTCGGTGATCTGGGTGACCATCCAGCCGACCTCATCCAGGTGGCCGGCCAGCATGATGCGGGGGCCGCCCGCCCGTCCCTTCTTGATCCCGGCGATGGAACCCAGATTGTCGCTGATGATCTCGTCGCAGAGCGGCTCCAGGTACTTGCGCATCACCTGCCGCACGGGCTCCTCGAAACCGGGAATCCCGTTGGCGCAGGTGAGTTCCTCATACATTTTCAGCCGTTGATCCGCCAATGTGGGCCACCCTCTCCCCTCGTGGTAGAGTTGACGAAGCTTGTGGTTAATTCCACCACCCGCCGGAAATCCCCTGCCGATTCCCTAGTCGTAATGCGACTTTAGTCTATTGCCCTCCCTCTTCACCCCGTCTAATCTGATCATAAGCGGAGCTTTTGGCCTACCGCAGCAGGACGCCGAAAGGAGGGCGCCACCATGCTGTTGTCATACCTCCGCGTGTACTGCGACATTATTGAGACCCGCAGCTTCTCCAAGGCGGCCGCCCGGAATTTTATCTCCCAGCCCGCCGTCAGTCAGCAGGTCAAGGCCATGGAGGAGCACTTCCAGCAGCGGCTGATCGAGCGGTCACCCCAGGGCATCTACCCGACGGAGGCCGGACGGGTGTTTTACGAGGCCGCCCGCGACATCGTGGAACGCTACCAGGCCCTGGAGCAGCAGATGGCCAACCTGAGCAAGTCCGTCTCCGGAACCATCCGGGTGGCCACGGTGTACACGGTCGGCCTGCACGACCTGCCGCCGTATATCAAGAAGTTCATCCAGGCCTACCCCCAGGCCCGGGTGCACCTGGAGTACAGCCGCACGAACAAGATCTACGAGGCCGTGCGGCAGAACCAGGTGGATATCGGCATCGTCGCCTACCCCCAGGAGGGGCGGCACCTGGGCGTCATCCCCCTGCCGTCGGATGAGCTGGTGGTCATCGTCAGCCCCAGCCACCCGCTGGCCCAGGCCGGCAAGGCGGTCGCCCTGCAGCAGCTTCACCGCATGCCTTTCATCGCCTTCGACCCCGACATTCCCACCCGAAAGGCCACCGACCGGGTGCTCCACGACCACGGCGTGGATGTGGAGGTGATCCACGAGTTCGACAACGTCGAGACGATCAAGCGGTCGGTGGAAGCCGAGCTGGGCGTCTCGATCATCCCCCGGCGCTGCGCCCGGTGGGAGGTCAAGTCCGGATCTCTCGTCGCGCTGCCCATCGCGGACATGCGCATCGAGCGTCCGGTCGGCGTGATCTACAAGCGCGGCAAGAACTTTAGCAAGACCCTGCAGAAGTTCATCGCCATCCTGACCGGACGGGACGAAGAGGATTAATCCGAAATATACGGCGTTGGCGACAGCGGTGCCGCCCCCGGGGCGGCACCGCTGCGGTCATGTTTATGTACACGCCTGCGAACTTTTATACGGCGACAAGGGAAAAAACCGACGGGCAACCCGTAACCTTCGACGTCGAATCTCGTTAGTAAGGGCGATAGACAATAGCCCCCCACCGCAGGGCGCGAGGCTCGGGACGTGATGACGGGAGGGACGCACTGGAATGGCAGTGTTGACGGATGAGCAATTAGTGGAACGGGCACAGGAAGGCGATCGCCGCGCGCTGGGCGAGTTGATCAGCCGTTACGAGCAGCGTACCTATAATCTGGCATACCGGTTAATGGGAAATTATGCCGACGCGTGCGACGCGGCCCAGGAGGCGCTGGTCCGTGTCTGCGTGCGGCTGCACAATTTCCGGGGCGATTCCCAGTTCTCCACCTGGCTCTACCGGGTGGTGACCAACACCTGCCTGGATGAACTGCGCCGCAGAGGGCGGTCTCGCTGCGCGTCGCTGGACGAGGCCCTGCCGCTGGATGAGGGCTCGGTGCCGCGCCAGGCCGCGGATGACGCCGACGGCCCCGTGGAGTACGCGGAGCGGCACGAGATCCAGGCCGCCGTGCATCGGGCCATCGGTCGCCTTCCCTACGATTACCGGGTCGTCGTGATCCTGCGCGATCTCCACGACCTGAGCTATCAGGAGATCGCCGCCGTACTGGGAACCACGCTGGGCACGATTAAGTCCCGGCTGCACCGGGCCCGGCAGGCGCTGCGCTGCATTATTGAGGACACCGAGGGCAAGCGGCTCGACATTGCGGGTTAAACGAAACTTTTGTTCGTACGATTCTTTCGGAAAAGTAACCCCCCGTTCGCTGTTCGCGGGCGAATACGTGTGGTAGACTGAAAGTGCAAGGGGCGCAGGGGATGGCGCAAGAGTCCGAAGCCCGCTGATTCGAGATCTCCGGATCCGAGAATCGCGACCCGGCCCGGTATGTGGAACCCGTTGTTCCGAAATCCTCTGTCGCTCCTTTGGGGTGCCCGGGTGTGATGTGAGGTAGGGACAAGAGTGGCGAACCGGGCACCGCAACCCCCTGAAGGGTAACCTTCAGGGGGTTGTTCGCGCGTGCACGGATTGGGGAGCGGTGACACGAACAGGCGTGCAGGGACTGCAGCCCGTTACTCAAAGGTCCCGGGCTGCTCGTAACGCTCCACCCTGTAGCTGTCGCCCTCGTAGTTCTCGGGCATCCAGCCATGCCCCTGAATCGTGCTCGCTGCATCTGGCTCGGCTGCATCTGGCTCGGCTGTACGCGGCTCGGCTGCGTGCGGCCCTGCTGCGTCCAACTCGGCTGCGTTCTGCGCGGCCGCCCCGCCGCCCGCCTCCATCTCCCCAGCTATGGCCTGCCTCGCCAGGTCGCCGTCTGAGTCGATCTGCCCAGCTACGGCCTGCCTCGCCACGTCGCCGTCCGAGTTGATCTGCCCAACTACGGCCTGCCCGGCCACGTCGCCGTCGGACCCGATCTGCCCCTGTGCGGCCTCGGCGGTCAGGTCGCTGTCCAGGTCGCTGCCTGCCCCGAGCGGTCCCGGCGCAGCCTGCCCGGTCAGGGTGGCGTCCCCCGTGCCATCGGCAGTGAACAGCGGCTCAACCGTGCCCGTCGCATGCGCGCCGACTTGGTAATCCCCGAGCATGGCCACGTCGCCGGCGTCAGGCTGATCTTCCTCCGGGCGGTCTGCGTCCAGCGGCAGTATGGTTTCATTCTCGCCGGTACGGGGCACGAACAGGAACCAGGCGATGCCGAGCACAGCGAGAAAGAGCAAGAACCAAATCATCCTGACTTCCCCCCTGTCCCGCATAGTCTGCCCCGCACCGGAAAAAACCTTTCGGCGGGGTACACCCTCCCTCGCCGACCTCTCCGCGCTGTTCGCACTCCGTGTGGGCCGACACGCCGCAGACCACTTCCACCGGGACCAGCCCGGCCCATCTACGGCATCACGCGCCCGCCCTGGGCACTTCCAACCCGGCCCATCTTCGGCATCACGCGCCCGCCCTGGGCACTTCCAACCCGGCCCATCTTCGGCATCACGCGCCCGCCTTGGGCACTTCCAACCCGGCCCATCTTCGGCATCACGCGCCCGCCTTGGGCACTTCCAACCCAGCCCATCTTCGGCTCCCGCGCCCGCCCTGGACACTTCCAACCCGGCCCATCTTCGGCATCCCGCGCCCGCCTTGGGCACTTCCAACCCGGCCCATCTACGGCTCCCGCGCCCGATCTGGGCACCTCCAGCCCGGCCCATCACCGCATCACGCGCTGGCCGTGAGCATCCCGAGCTCCGGCAGATCGCTGTCCCGCCGGAGGTTACGGGCCAGCTTCCGTACGACTTCACAGTACCAAACCATATAGTGTTCCAAATATCGGGTGGCGATTCCGTTGAACTGGCGGAACCACCCATAAGCATACTCAGGCGCGGCAGGCAAGTCCGCCCAGTACTCTTCGGCTTCCGTCTTCCTGTCATACAGCAAGGCAAGGGCCCGGTTTGCGTCGCGGAACTGAAGGTTGCTCTGCCTGCACGCGGCTTCAAAATGGCGCTGCTGGTAGGCATAGACCTCCGAACCCGGTCGAAGCAGGGCCTTAAGCCCCGTGGCCAACCGGTCAGCCGTCACTCGCCCCTGACCGAGGTGGAACAGCTGGTACCCCTGTTCATTCTGGGCCACCAGGATGACGTTGGGCCGGCCGTCGGCCAGCAGGCGGAAGCGCTGATCGGTCCGGGTGGGATCGAGAACCCCCTTCCGCAGCCAGTGGTCGTAGCCCCAGCTCCCAGGACCGTTGCAGATGCGGCTGCCCTTCTCCGAATAGCGAATGTAGAAACAGCCCACGCAGACCCGACCTTCCAGTTGCGTGCGCGGCTTCTGCGCCAGGACCGCCAGGGCGCGGTGGCGCCAGCGGAAAGCGGTGGACAGGCTCACCCCCAACCGCGCCGCCACCTGGCGCAGCGGCAGGAAATCGACAAGCAGGCTGACCATTTCGTTCCATTCCTTCCGCTTGCGCAGCCTGAACGCCGGTGTGCCGGTCACCTGGCTGAAAGACCGGCTGCACGACCTGCACAGGTATCGCTTGACCCGTGTGCCGTCCTTCCGCGTGTAGCATCCGTGACTCTGGACCGCCGCTGCCTGACAGTGGAAGCAGATGACAGGCCGGTCAGCGCTGCTGTTCACGGTCCGCTCAGGCCCCTTTCCTGTTCGGTATCTGTTCCCATGATAACCGAACCGGAGTTCCCTGTCAAGCAGTTTCTGAAATTCTGTAGACAGAACAAGAGCGTCCGCATTTTGGAGGGCCGCGGGTCGGGGGTCGGGGGGTTAGGGTCCGGGGGGCGGGGGCCCGGCTGCCGGGTCAACTGCCCACACGGGCTGCGAACAGCGGAGATGGGCCGGAGATGGGCCCCAGGCACAGGTCGGGCAGACTGGTGAGCAACCCACACAGAATGCGAACAGCGCAGATGGACCGGCGACGGACCCCGGGGCGCAGGCCGCAGATCGACCCCAAGCGCAGTCCCGACAGAGCCCGGGCACCAACCCACACGGAATGCGAACAGCGCAGATGGACCGGCGACGGACCCCGGGGCGCAGGCCGCAGATCGACCCCAAGCGCAGGCCCGGCGGAGCCCGGTCAGCAACCCACACAGAATGCGAACAGCGCAGATGGACCGGCGACGGACCCCGGGGCGCGGTGCGCACAGCGAAAGAAAACCGGGGCACGCCCTTCAGGGCCGCACCCCGGTCCTTCTCTTACCTGCCAGCTTTCACGGCCTCCTTGTAGAGGCAGCGGTCCTGCACGGCAAGCAGGCCCATCGCCTCGGCCTCGGCAACCGCCTCGTCGTTCACGACGCCCTCCTGCATCCAGAGCACCTTCGGCTTCGTCGCCATCTCGCCGATCTCCCGCACCACATCCAGAGCGTACTGGGGCGCGCGGAACACCTGCACCACGTCCACCGGGAACGGGATCTCCTTCAGTGACGCGTACACCTTCTCCCCCAGAATCTCGCCGCCCTTGGGGTTCACCGGCACGATGCGGTACCCGCGGCGCTGCATCTCCTGGCTCACATGGTAGCTCGGACGCGCAGGGTTGTCGGACAGCCCCACCACCGCCAGCACCTTCGGCCCGTTCAGCACCCACGCCACCGTGTTGGGATCGTTGACCGCCACGCCAATCCCCCTCCTTGCACGTATGTCTCAACAATTGAGACGTACGCGAAAGGCCTGACGGAATGGTCGGTTCACGCGCCGGCCATGGCCTTCTCCAGCGCCTGTTCGAGGTCGGCGATCAGGTCAGAAACGTCTTCGAACCCCACGGAAACCCGGATCAGGTCATCGCCCACACCGGCCGCCTCCCGCTGGGCCGGCGTCAGCTGACTGTGCGTCGTGGAAGCCGGGTGGATCACCAGCGATCGGGCATCCCCCACGTTGGCCACGTGGGAGAAGAGCCGCACCGAATCGATGAACCGGGCCCCGGCCTCCAGACCGCCTTTCAGCCCGAAAACCAGCATGCCGCCGTAGCCCCCGCTCAGGTAGCGCTGCGCCAGCGCGTGATCGGGATGGCTGGGCAGGCCGGGATACCGGACCCAGGCCACCGCTGGGTGCTCCGACAGGTACCGGGCGATCTCCATCGCGTTCTCGCTGATGGCCCGCATGCGCAGGGCCAGCGTGTCCAGCCCCAGAAGCAGCAGGAAGGCGTTGAACGGCGACTGGCAGCCGCCCAGGTCCCGCAGCATCTGAGCACGGACCTTGGTGATGAACCCGGCGCGCCCGAAATCGACGGCATAGCGCACGCCGTGATAGGAGGGATCCGGCTCGGTGAAGCCCGGGAAGCGGGGCGAGTTCCAGTCGAAGTTGCCCGAGTCCACCACCACGCCGCCCATCGCGACACCGTGGCCGCCAAGCCACTTGGTCGCCGAGTGGATGACCAGGTCCGCGCCATGCTCGATGGGCCGGCACAGGATTGGCGTGGCAAAGGTGTTGTCGATGACCAGCGGCAGCCCGTGCTCGTGCGCAATGGCCGCCACCCCGGCGATGTCGAACATGTCCAGGCGCGGGTTGCCGATCACCTCGCCAAAGATCAGGCGGGTCCGCGGGGTGATGGCCCGGCGGAAACCCGCCAGGTCACCCGACTCGACGAAGCGGGCCGTAATTCCCCACTTGGGCAGGGTGGTCGCGAACAAGTTATAGGTCCCGCCGTAGAGGCTGGAGGAGGTGACGATCTCATCGCCGGCGTTGCAGATGGCGAGCACGGTAGCCACGAGCGCGGCGTGGCCGGAGGCGAAGGCAACAGCCCCGATCCCGCCCTCCAGCGCGGCCACGCGCGCCTCGAACGCCGCCGTGGTGGGGTTGTTGATGCGCGTGTAGATGTTGCCCTCCGCTTCCAGCGAGAAGAGCTGCCGGGCGTGCTCGGTGGACTGAAAGGCATAGGCGGTGGTCTGGTAGATGGGCACGGCCTGCGCGCCCGTCACCGGATCGGGCTGACAGCCGGCGTGAACCGCCAGGGTCGCCGGATGGTAGCGGTCAGACATCGCGCTCAACCTCCAACTGCTGCATGATCTCGGGGGGGAGCACCGGCCGGGCGCCCACCCGGGTCACCACCTCCGCCCCCAGCCGGTTCGCCCGGACCGCGGCACGGTAAGGATCGAGGCCCCGCCGGAGACCGTCGATCAGGGCGGCGCCCCAGGCATCGCCGGACCCCGTGCCGTCCACCGGCGGGGCCGAGGGCACCGCAGGAGGCACATAGGTCAACTGCACGCGCAGCGCCATCTCGCCGGCGGCATCGTCCGACCGCACGTGCTGCGCCGGCTCTCCGGCTACCTCGTCCGACTGCAAGCCCACCGCCGGCTCCACAGCGGCGGCGGCGACGGCCTGTGCAAGCAAGGCGCCCTCCGGCCCCAGCTTCACCGCCACCAGCTCAGCTCTGCGGGCCAGTTGGCGGGCGGCATCCTCCAGGTCCGAGCATCCGGTAAGCGCCAGGGCCTCATCGCGGTTGGGCATGAGCACCTGGATGCCCTCCGGCAGATCCAGCCCGTGCCGGCGGATGAACCCCGCAGAGGAGGGATCGAACGAAATCGGCACCCCTGCCTCGCGCGCCAAGGCGAGAGCGCGGTCCAGCGCCCGGCGGGTTTTCTCCCAGAAGAAGGCGTAGCCCGTGGCATGCAGCCACCCGGCAGTCCGGATGCTCGCTTCGGGCAGATCGTCCGGTCCGAGGAAGTGGTTCGCCCCCCGGGGAACCATCATGTGCCGCTGCACGCCGTCGCTGAACAGCACCAGGACCGCCGTGGGGTGCACCGGATCCACTGCCGCGTGCACCTCGACACCTTCCGCGCGCATGTCCGCCACCAGCGCCCGGCCCAGCAGGTCGTCACCCACCCGGGTGGCGAAGGAGACCGGGCTGCCCAGCCGGCGGGTCCAGACCGCGAAGTTGGCCGCCGACCCGCCGGGGGAGGACCGCACCTCGCCTGGGGTGTCGGTGTCGGGTTCCAGACGTCCGGCCGCTGTGGCCACCACATCGAGGACCAAGTCGCCGAAGGTGAACAGATGCTGCAAAGGCTGATCTCCTCCTGTGCAAGGAACGATCGCCGTTGGGTAAGTTTCCCCAGCGGCGATCGCAACTCCTGGTCTGGACTTTCCCGGTGCAACCGCTAGGCCTTCCCGGCGCAGCCGAAGAGCCGCATCTTCTCCTTGATGTGCTCCTTCAGCACGTCCCGGGCCGGGGCGAAGATCTTGCGCGGATCGATCTCGTTGGGCTTCTCCGCCAGCTGCCGGCGGATCTCGCCCAGGAAGGCCTGCCGCAGCTCCGTGTCGATGTTCACCTTGCGGATGCCCAGCTCGATGCCCTTGCGCACATCTTCCTCCGGCACGCCTGACCCACCGTGCATCACCAGGTAGGCGCCGGTCTGCTGGTGCACCTCGGCGATGCGGTCCAGCGCCAGCTTCGGCGGCAGCTTGTACGGGCCGTGGGCCGTGCCGAAGGACATCGCCAGGGCGTCGACCCCGGTGGCCTGGTAGAACTCGATGGCATCCGGGACGGGCGTGAGCATGGCATCCCGCTCGTCGACCGCGATGTCATCTTCCACACCGCCGATCTTGCCGATCTCGCCCTCGACGGAGACCCCCACTGCGTGGGCGATCTTGACGATCTCGCGGGTCCGGGCGATGTTCTCTTCCTTTTCATACTGCGACCCGTCGAACATCACCGAGGTGAAGCCGGCGCGGATGCAGGCCATGATCGTGTTGAAATCGGTGCCGTGGTCCAGGTGCAGGACCATGGGTACCGTGGCCTTCTCCGCCGCGGTCTTCACCATGCCGACGATGTAATCAAGGCCGGCGTACTTGATGGCCCCCTGGCTCGCCTGCAGAATGACCGGAGAACGGGCCTCCTCCGCCGCTGCGACGATGGCCTGAACGATCTCCATGTTGTTGCAGTTGAAAGCGCCGACCGCGTACTTCCCAGCCTGTGCTGCATCGAGGACCGTCTTCAGTGAGACCAGAGTCATCGTCTTGCCTCCCACCGCGCCCCAGGGGCGCCCTTGCTTCTAAAGTGGAGTGTTATGCCAGCCGTATCGGTGCTTCCTATCGGGAGAGCTATAGATTCTTTCAATATCTCCGGTCACCTGCACATCCGACCGGCTACCGAGTGGCCTTCTGCAGCAGGGCCTCGGTGTTGGCACCGCCAGGCGGCACGATGGGGAAGACATTTTCCTCCTCCTCCACCACGACTTCCAGAAGCACCGGACCGTCGTGCCCCCGGGTCTCGGCCACCGCGGCCTCCAGCTCCCCGAGCCGGCGCACCCGCAGGCCCTTGATGCCGTACGCCTCGGCCAGCTTCACGAAGTCCGGCATGCCCCGCCGCAGGTCGACCTCCTTGTAGCGGCCCTTGTAGAACATCTCCTGCCACTGGCGCACCATGCCCAGGTAGCCGTTGTTGAGGAGCACGATCTTCACCGGCAGCTGCTCCTGCACCACGGTGGCCAGCTCCTGGATGCACATCTGAACCGAGCCGTCGCCGGTGATGAGGACGACCTCACGGTCGGGCCGGCCGATCGCGGCGCCGATCGCCGCGGGCAGGCCGAACCCCATCGTGCCGAGCCCGCTGGACGAGAGCCAGGTGCGGGGCTCCGTGCGGGTGCAGTAGTGCGCGGCCCACATCTGGTGCTGGCCGACGTCGGTGGCCACGATGGCCTCCGGGCCGAAAGCCGCCTGCACCGCCTGGATCACCTGCTGCGGCTTCGGCACCCCGGCGGGATCGGTCGGGATCTCCTCGCCCCGGCGCACGCCCCAGAGCGGGAACTGCTCCTGCCAGGCCTGCACCTTCGCCCGCCACTCGGGCAGGGACTGGGACCAGTCGCCCAGCGCCTCGTTGAGCTGTGCCAGGACGTTGCCGCAGTCGCCCACCAGCTGGATGTGGGAGGTGAGGTTTTTGGACATCTCCGCCGGGTCGATGTCGATGTGGATGATGCGCGCCCGGGGCGCAAACCTGGAGGCCATGCCGGTCACCCGGTCGTCGAAGCGCATCCCGCAGGCGATCAGGAGGTCGGCGTTGGCCACGGCCCGGTTGGCGGCGAAGGTGCCGTGCATCCCCACGAGCCCCAGGCAGAGCGGATGGTCCATCGGGAAGCCCCCGAGACCCATCAGGGTCTCCACCACCGGGGCGTCCATGCGCTCCGCCAGGGCCCGGAAGGGCCGGGCGGCGTCCTCCGACGAGACGACCCCCCCGCCGCAGATCAGGACCGGCTGCCGGGCGGCCTTGATGGCGTCGGCGGCCGCCGCCACCGCGTCAGGGCTCGCCTCCCGGTACACCCGGTAGCCCGGCAGGTGGATCCTGGGCGGATACTCCCAGCGGACCTGCGCGTTGGTCACGTCCTTCGGGATGTCGATGAGGACCGGGCCCGGCCGGCCGGTGCTGGCGATGTAGAACGCCTCCCGCACGACCCGCAGGAGGTCGCCCGGGTCCGTCACCAAGTAGTTGTGCTTCGTCACCGGCATGGTTATGCCGGTGACGTCGGCCTCCTGGAAGGCATCCCGACCGATGAGCGAGCGCACCACCTGACCGGTGATCGCCACGATGGGCGTCGAGTCCATCATGGCGTTGCAGAGACCGGTCACCAGGTTGGTGGCGCCGGGGCCGGAAGTGGCCAGCACCACCCCGACCTTGCCCGTCGCCCGGGCGTACCCCTCGGCCGCGTGGATGGCCCCCTGCTCGTGCCGGGTCAGCACGTGGTGGATGGGGCTGTCGTAGAGGGCGTCGTAGATGTACAGACTCGCCCCGCCGGGGTAGCCGAAGATGACCTCGACCCCCTCCATCTCCAAAGCCCGCAGCAGGGCGCGGGCCGCCTGCATCTCCATCTGCACGTCCTCCCTTGCTCACTCCTCCGGCGTGCGCAGCACCGCACCCGTATTGGCCGACGTCACAAGGGCGGCGTAGCGCCCGAGCCACCCCCGCCGCACCTTCGGTGCGGGCTTCACCCAGGCCGCCCGGCGCCGCTCCAGTTCCTCCGGAGAGACCTCCAGCCACAGACGGCGGCCGGGGATGTCGATCGTGATCACGTCGCCGTCCTGAACCAGGGCGATGGGCCCGCCCTCGGCAGCCTCCGGCGAGATGTGGCCCAGGCAGATGCCGCGGGTGCCGCCGGAGAAGCGACCGTCCGTGATGAGGGCGACCTGCGTGCCGAGGCCCATCCCCACGATGGCCGACGTGGGCGCCAGCATCTCCGGCATCCCGGGGCCGCCCTTCGGGCCCTCGTAGCGGATCACCACCACGTGGCCCGGCTGCACCCTGCCGCCGAAGATCCCCTGCAGCGCCTCATCCTGCGAGTCGAAACAGATCGCCCGGCCGGTGAAGGTGCTGATGGACGGATCCACCGCCCCCACCTTCAGGGCCGCCCCGTTGGGCGCGAGGTTGCCGAACAGCATCGCCAGGCCGCCGGTCTCGGCGTACGGATCCTCCACCGGGCGGATGACCTCCCGGTTCCGGTTCTCTGCCTCCGTCCACAGCTCGCCGATGGTCCTGCCGGTTACGGTGAGGCAGTGGGGGTGCAACGTTCCCTCCTTGCGGGACAGCTCCTTCAGAATGGCCATGACGCCGCCCGCCGCGTGCACGTCCTCGATGTGCACCTCGTAGGTGGCCGGCGAGACCTTGCAGAGGTAGGGCACCCGCGCGGAGAGCTCGTTGATCCGCTCCAGCGGGTAGTCGATACCGGCCTCGGTGGCGATGGCCAGGGTGTGCAGCACCGTGTTGGTGGAGCCGCCCATGGCGATGTCCAGCGCAAACGCGTTGTCGATGGCCTCCATCGTGACGATGTCCCGGGGCCTGGGGCCGCCGGCCAGGGCCATCTCGACGATGCGCCGGGCAGCCGCCCGCGCCAAGGCCTCCCGCTCGGCGGACTTCGCCAGGGCGGTGCCGTTGCCCGGCAGCGCCAGCCCCAGGGCCTCACAGAGGCAGTTCATCGAGTTGGCCGTAAACATCCCCGAGCAGGAGCCGCAGGAGGGGCAGGCGAGGTCTTCCAGTTCCTTCAGCTCCTCGTCGGTGATCATGCCCCGGCTGTGGGCGCCGACCCCCTCGAAGATGTTGATCAGGTCCGCCTTGCGGCCGTCCTTCAGCCGGCCTGCCCGCATGGGGCCGCCGGAGATGAAGATCGTGGGCACATTCACCCGCATGGCCGCCATGAGCATGCCCGGGGTGATCTTGTCGCAGTTGGGGATGCAGATCATCGCATCCAGCTGGTGCGCCTCGATCACCGTCTCCACCGCATCGGCAATCAGCTCCCGGCTCGGCAGGCTGTACCGCATGCCGATGTGGCCCATCGCGATGCCGTCATCCACGCCGATGGTATTGAAGATGAAGGGCACGCCGCCGGCCTCCCGCACGGCCTCCTTCACCAGGTCGCCGAACTCCTTCAGGTGGACGTGCCCCGGGACAATATCAATGTAGCTGTTCGCAATGCCGATGAAGGGCTTTCCCATGTCGGCGTCGGTCACACCGGTCGCCTTCAGCAGCGCTCGATGCGGAGCCCTGTCGGGCCCTTTCTTGATCATGTCGCTGCGCACCGTCATCCCTCCATCGTCGATGATCCGGCATCCGTCTTAACCGGTCTGCCGTTCCTCCGCATAGATCGGCGTGCCTTCCACCTGCACCCGCCGGCGGAACTCCGCGATCAGGTGCTGGGTGATCTCTCCGGGCTTCCCGGTGCCGATCTTCCGGGCGTCGCACTCCACGACCGGAACGATCTCCGCCGCGGTGCCCGTGAGGAAGCACTCGTCCGCTGTGTACAGATCGTAGAGGGTGAAGGTGCCCTCCTCCACCTCGTAGCCCAGGTCCCGGGCGTACTCCATCACCGCCGCCCGCGTGATGCCGGGCAGGATGCCCAGATGGACCGACGGCGTGATGACGCGGCCCTTCTTCACGATGAAGATGTTGTCTCCGGTACCCTCGCAGACGTAGCCTTCCTTGTTCAGCATCACGACCTCGGGGTAGCCCTGGGTCGCGGCGCTGATCTTGGCGATGATGCTGGTGAGATAATTGAGGCTCTTCACCTGCGGCCAGACCGTATCCGCGGGGTTCCGCCGGGTGGAGACGGAAATCACCTGCATCCCCCGGCTGTAGACCTCCTCGGGGTACAGGGCGATGGAATCGGCGATGCAGACCACCGTCGGCCGGGGACACTTGCGGGGGTCCAGCCCCAGATCGCCCCGGCCCCGGGAGACCACCAGCCGGATGTAGGCGTCCCGCAGGTTCGACCGGCGCAGGGTCTCGAGGACGACCTCCTCCATCTCCTTCCACGAGAGCGGGATCTCCAGCCAGATCGCCCTGGCGGAATCATAGAGCCGATCCAGGTGCTCCGTCAGCCGGAAGACCCGGCCCCCGTAAGCCCGAATCCCTTCGAAAACGCCGTCGCCGTAAAGGAAGCCGTGATCGAAAACGGACACTTTGGCCTCATCGCGCGCATACCACTGGCCGTCCACGTAGATCTGGATGGACACCGCAACCCCTCCCACGCAGTCTCTCTAAGCCCGCTTCCGCTGTGCCGCCGCATCCGGCTCCTTCCGCCAGCGCTTCAGTCTCCGTACGCCCGCATCTGCCAACCCGGCGCCGGATCGTCCGACACCGCCAGTGCGGCCCCGGAGAGGATCTTGTTCATGGCGTTCATGTAAGCCCGGGCAGAAGCCTCGATGACATCGGTGGACGTGCCGCGGCCCGACGCCACCCGGTCGCCGGCCCGCACCTTCACGGTCACCTCGCCGAGGGCGTCCTGCCCCTCGGTCACCGCGTTGAGCCGGTAGTCCAGCAGCTGCCCTTCGAAGCGGGCGGCCCTGTCGATGGCGTGGTAGAGCGCGTTGATGGGCCCGTCGCCCGAGGCGGCCTCCTGGACCACCTCGCCGTCCCGCACCAGCCGGACCGACGCGGTCGCCATCCGCTCGTTGCCTGCCACCACCTGGAAGGACTCCAGGCGGCAGACCTCGGTCACCGTCCGGCGCGCCTGCTCGTCCCCGACGATGGCCACCAGGTCGTGGTCCGTGATCGAGCGCTTCCGGTCGGCCAGTTCCTTGAACCGCCGGAACGCGGCGTCGATCTCGGCGTCGGTGAGCTGGTAGCCCAGGTGCTCCAGACGGGTCCGGAAAGCCGCCCGCCCCGAGTGCTTGCCCAGCACCAGCGACGACTCGGGCACGCCGACGTCCTCCGGCTTCATGATCTCGTAGGTATCCCGGTGCTTCAGCATGCCGTCCTGGTGGATGCCGGACTCGTGGGCGAAGGCGTTGGCCCCAACGATGGCCTTGTTGGGCTGCACGGCGATGCCGGTCACGCTCTGGAGCAGCCGGGAGGTGCGGTAGATTTCCCGGGTGTTGATGCCGGTGGAAACGCCCCACTGGTCCCTGCGTACCCGCAGGGCCATGACGATCTCCTCCAGTGCCGCGTTGCCCGCCCGCTCTCCAATGCCGTTGATGGTGCACTCCACCTGCGTGGCGCCGGCCTCGATGGCGGCCAGGGTGTTGGCCACCGCCAGCCCCAGGTCGTTGTGGCAGTGGACGGAGAACTGCACCCCCTCCGGGGCGTCCACGTGCTCGATGAGGTAGCGGATCAGGTCGTAGTACTCCTTGGGCGTGGTGTAGCCCACGGTGTCGGGCACGTTGAGGATGGTCGCGCCTGCCCGGGCGGCCACGGTAAAGATCTGGACCAGGAAGTTCCAGTCGGAGCGGGTCGCGTCCTCGGCCGAGAACTCGACCTCAGGTCCCAGCGAACGGGCCAGGGCCACAGCGTCCCGGGCCGCCCGCACCACCTCTTCCGGCTTCTTGCGGAGTTTGTACTCCATGTGAATGGGCGACGTGGCAATGAAGGTGTGGATGCGGGGCTTCGCCGCGCCCTTCACGGCTTCGTAACAGCGCCGGATGTCGTCCTCGTTGGCCCGGGCGAGGCCGGCGATCGTGGGCCCTGTGATGGTCTCGGCGATCGTGCGCACGGCGTCAAAATCGCCGGGCGAGGCGGCGGGAAAGCCGGCCTCGATGACGTCGACGCCCAGCCTGCTAAGCTGGCGGGCCACCTCCAACTTGGCCTCCGCCGTCATGCCGAACCCAGGAGCCTGCTCACCATCCCGCAGGGTGGTGTCGAAGATCCGAATCCGCCGCGTCATCGCCATCACCATCCTTCACGCTTGTACTAAACTATCGATCCCCTGTGGGGGACCGCCCCGAGGGGGGCCCCGGTGTATCCGCTCTGTTCGCATTCGCTGTGGGTACCAGCCCACAGGGGGTCCACCGATGTATCCGCTCTGTTCGCATTCGCTGTGGATGCCAGCCCACAGGGGGTTCCCCCGGTGTATCCGCGCTGTTCGCATCCGCTGTGGGTGCCCGCCCGCAGGGGGTTCACCCGGTGTATCCGCTCTGTTCTCATTCGCTGTGGGTACCCGCCCCGACGGGGAGCGCCCGGTACCCGCTCTGTTCGCGTCCGCTGTGGATCCACGCTGGTCATCGCCCAGGGAAGATCCCTTCGAGCAGCTCACACTCGACGCAGCGCAGCGACCCACACGCAGCGAGAACAGCCCGGTATGGTCGCCACAGGTTGCCCCTCAGGCCCCCAGGTCCCCAGGCTCCGGGCCGCAGGACAGGCTGGCGCAGGGAACGTCTTACTCGCTCCGCACGCTGCCCACCGGCTTCGGCAGCCAGGGCATCATCGCCCGGAGGCGGGCGCCGACCTGCTCGACCGGGTGCTCGGCGTTCTGCCGCCGCAGGGCGTTGAACCGCGGCCGGCCCACCTGGTTCTCCAGGATCCAGTCCTTGGCGAAGGAGCCGTTCTGGATCTCCGCCAGCACCTGCTTCATCCGCTCCTTCACCTCGGGCCCGATCACCCGGGGACCGCTGACGTAGTCGCCGTACTCAGCAGTGTCGCTGATGGAGTAACGCATCGCGGCCATGCCGCCCTCGTACATCAGGTCCACGATCAGCTTCAGTTCGTGGAGGCACTCGAAATAGGCGATTTCCGGCGCATAGCCCGCTTCGGTGAGCACCTCGAAGCCGTACTTGACCAGCTGAGTCATGCCGCCGCAGAGGACGGCCTGCTCGCCGAAGAGGTCAGATTCGCATTCCTCTTTGAAGGTGGTCTCGATGACGCCCGCCCGGGTGCCGCCGATGCCCTTCGCCCAGGCGAGGGCGATGTCCTTACAGCGGCCGGTGGCGTCCTGATGAACCGCCATCAGACAGGGGACCCCCCGCCCCTCCAGGTACTGGCGCCGGACCAGGTGGCCGGGGCCCTTGGGGGCGATCATGAAGACGTCCACGTCCGCCGGGGGCCGTACCTGGCCGAAGTGGATCGAGAAGCCGTGGCCGAAGCCCAGCGCCTTGCCCGGCTTCAGGTGGGGCCGGATGTGCTCCTCGTAGACCCGCCCCTGCTGCTCGTCGTTGATGAGGATCATGATGACATCGGCCATCTCGGCCGCCGCCGCCACGGGGGCCACCTTCAGGCCGGCCTCCTCGGCCCGGGCCCAGCTGGGACGGCCCTCCCGCAGGCCCACGGTCACATCCAGCCCGGAGTCCCGCAGATTGAGGGCGTGGGCGTGGCCCTGGCTGCCAAACCCGATGACTGCGATCTTCTTCCCCTGCAGGGCCGCGAGATTGGCATCAGACTCGTAGTACAGCCGCGTCATGGTACCGCTCCTCCCTCTGCACCGTCATCGACTGCGCCCCCCGCGCCAGGGCGATGATCCCCGTGCGGGCGACCTCCTGGACACCGAACTCCTGGGCCAGGCTGATCAGGGCCTCCACCTTGTCGTGGGTGCCCGTGACTTCGAGGATGACCGCCTGGTGGCCCACATCCACCACGTTGGCCCGGAAGACCGACGCGAGCTGCAGGACCTGCGGACGGCGCTCCGGGTCGACGCTGACCTTGATCAGGGCCAGCTCCCGGGCCACGCTGTGCTCCGCGTCCAGGTCGGCCACCTGGATCACCTCGATCAACTTGTCCAGCTGCTTGGAGACCTGGTCGAGCGTGGACTTGTCGCCCTCCACGACCAGGGTCATCCGGGAGATGGCCGGGTCGTCTGTCACCCCGACAGCCAGGCTCTCAATGTTGAACCCCCGCCGCCGAATCAACCCTGCCACCCGCGCCAGCACGCCCGGATGGTTCTCCACCAACACCGCCAGGATGCGCTTCACCCGACCTCACCTCCTCAAGTCGCTGCCACTGGGGAAAAGAGAAATCCCCATCGCTCAGGTTCTGCACCCTCGCGATAGGGACGATCTGACCGTCGTGGTACCACCCTACTTCGCCCTTCCCCCCGTGCCGGGGCCCCCGGCGCCGGGGCCGGCCCCATACGGGCGGAAGAGCCTCATCCTGCATAACGGCCTGGCGGCCGGCGCCCGCCTACTGACTGTGCGGCGCCGCGTTCGGCCTGTTCTCTCAGCCGGCAGCGGCGGGGAGGGCACAGAGGTTCAGCGGGGCAGCTACGGGGTGAGATTCAGACCGGTACGGGTACGGCCTTCCCAGCGCCGGCCGCTCTCTGGAACCCGTGGATCCGGTCCTACTGGCCCCGTCATCGCTTTGTCCCATATTCCCTGCGGTGATCCGCGTGTACTTTACTTGACTAACGTGTCAGCGTATTGATTGCGATTGTACCCACGCCCTTCCCCTCTGTCAACACCTCTTGCACACTTTTTCACATTTTCCCGGATCGAGCGGCACGCAGGCCCGTGCAGACAGACAGAAAAAGGCAGCGGGAAACAGAAATCCGTTTCCCGCTGCCGTGCACTCGGGCAGTGCGGAAAGGCGCGCTAGATCGCGTACAGCTCCCGCGTCACCTCTTCCTGCAGGGCCTGGTGGATCAGGCCGTCTTCGTACAGCCGCACGAACGCGGGCACGAGTCCCGGATCGAACTGGGTGCCGGCGCAACGGCGGATCTCGGCGACCGCTGCGTCCATGCTCATCGGCGCACGGTAGACGCGGGCGCTGGTCATGGCGTCGAAGGCGTCGACGATCGCAAGGATGCGCCCCTCGATGGGGATGTTCTTCCCCGAAAGCCCCTCGGGATAGCCCTTGCCATCCCACCGCTCGTGGTGCGACAGCACGAACGGAATCGCAGGTTCCAGGGCGTGGATGCCCTGCAGGATCTGCGCCCCGATGACGGTATGCTCCTTCATCAGCTCGTACTCATCGGCGGTCAGCCGCCCCGGTTTGCGCAGGATGGCGTCGGGCACGCCGATCTTGCCGATGTCGTGGAGCAGGGCGCCCATACGGGCGATGGAAAGCTTCTCGCGCTCCCAGCCCAGTCGGTCGCAGAAGGCGATCGTGATGCGGGCCACGCGGTCGGTGTGGCCGCGCGTGTATGGATCCCGGGCTTCGATGGCGTTCGCCAGCGCGCCCACGGTGGCCACCAGCATGCGCTCCAGCTCGATGGTCCGCTGCCGCACCAGCTGATACTCGCGGTTCAGATCCTCCGCATACGAGAGCAGCTGCGCCCGCAGCAGCCCGACCTCGGCGGCATGGCGGGACAGATCGGCGCGCACCCCGCCGAAATCTTTGGCGAGGAGCAGGCTCTGGGCTCGCCAGTAGCGGACCTCCCGTTCCAACTCGTCGCGCGTCAGCCCGGAGATGTCGTCGTACATGGGCTCAGTCCTCCGCCCGGGCGAGGAGTTCCTCGACGGCGCCCAGCAGGCGCAGCGGGCTGTAAGGTTTGGGAAGGAAAACGTCGGGACCGGCATCGCCGACCTCCGGCGGGGTTTCCTGCTCCGTGAGCAGGATGACCGGGGTGCTCCCGGATCCCATATCGCGTTTGATGGCGCGGCATACCTCCACACCGCTGACACCCGGCATCGACTCGTCGAGTATGACCAAGTCAGGCTTGTGCTTCTCCCGCAGCGCGAGAGCCTGGACGCCGCCCGAAGCTTCGATGATCTGATAGCGGGGATCCTGAAGGGTGGCACGAAGCAGGTTGCGTCTCGAATGGTCTGCGTCGGCGATGAGGATCTTCTTGATCACTCGGCTTTCCTCCTTGCCGGGATACGCCACCAGTGCTGTTCGCTCCCCTCCCTGCGAAATCCTGCTACTCCAACACTGTTGCCCGCCTGAAAGAACCCAACACCTTACAATAGTTCGCATGCTTCGCCAACTCTGCCAAAGCCGCGCGCACATCCGGATCGTCACGATGGCCCTCGAAGTCCAGGTAGAAGACGTACTCCCAGGGCCGATTGCGCGAGGGCCGCGACTCCAGCTTCAGCAGGTTGATGTTCCGCCTGGCCAGGGCCGAAAGCGCCAGGTAAAGCGAGCCCGGCTGGTGGGCGAGGGCCAGGAAGAGCATGGTCTTCTGGGGCCCCTCTTCCCGCGGGGCGGGATGCCGCTGCAGCTGCACAAAGCGCGTCACGTTGTCCTTGATGGTCTGAATCGACTCCGCCAGCACCGTAAGCCCATACCGCTCGGCGGCGCCCAGTCCGGCCACCGCGGCGACACCGGTCAGACCCTGCTCGCGAATCATCTTGGCCGACCCGGCCGTGTCGTAAGTGGCGACCACCTCCACGCCCAGTTCACGCAGAAAGCGGTCGCACTGGGCAAGGGCCTGCGGATGCGAGATGACCCGGCGGATGTCCGCCAGGGTCTGCCCCGGAAGGGCGAGCAGCGCATGGTTCACCGGATGGAGCACCTCGCCCGCCACGTACAGGTCGTACTGGCGCAGCAGGTCGTACACGTCGTTGATGGAGCCCGCCTGCGAGTTCTCCACGGGCGCGAGCCCGTAGTCCACCGTACCGCTGGCCACCGCCTCGAAGAGATCGGCAAAGGTCTTGCACGGATACGGCTCTGCCGACGGGCCGAACCGGGCGCGCACGGCCTCGTCCCCGTAGGCGCCCAGCTCCCCCTGAAAGGCGACGACCGGCATAGGGTTCACTCCCGAACACGATTTTGGGGTTCATTCTATCATACATCGGGGTTTCCGGCGAGCATTCGGTATCAGAATTGGGTGCGGAGAATATGTATGAGTATACGGTAAATGGGAACCATAGTGATGACAGAGCGAACAGTCCCATGTGAACCTGCCTCGCGGGAAATGAGGGAAAGAAAATCAATTTCACCTTCTCCCTTTATTGACAATATTTGGGTTCCATGGGATAATGGGTTCTGCGAACGCGATGGAGCGGCCGGTGTCCTTCTGGTCAAGGCCGTGCCACCGAAAAAGCGAAAGGTTGGTGAAAGGCTTGAAACAACTGGCCGATTCGGCCCCGGCAGATCGGTTTACGCCTGAGAACATTCTTCCCCTCCTTCAGACCATCGCCGACCTGGTGGAAAAACGGTGTCACCGGTTCCTCAGCCGGAACTACGGGCTGACCATGCCCCAGTACCAGCTGCTCCTCGCGGCGATGTACGGCGGGGCGACCACCCTGGGCAGCCTTGCGGACGAGCTCAACTGCTCGCGCGGCAACCTCACCGGGGTAGCCGACCGGCTGGAGCGGGACGGCTGGCTGGTGCGGGAGCGCAGCACGGAGGACCGGCGGGTAGTCAACATCCGCCTGACCGAAAAGGGCAAGAAGGTGTGGGAAATCAAGAACGCGCTGGCCAAGGAGATGGCCGAGATTGCGAAAATCTGGTCGCCTGACGAGATGACCATCATGCTTCGTGCCCTCGAGCGGCTGTACGGCGAGCTGAAGGGCGAGACGGTCAAGCAGACCGCCGAGAAGCCGGCGACCGAAGCGATGTAGACAGGGACCACCTGGTGGAGGCCAGGTGGTCCCTGCGCGTCAGCTCCAGGGCCACAATATCGCCATCCACCGCTCCAGGCGCGGGGCGAAGGGGCCGGCCATCGCCAGCAGCTCCGTCCGGGTGATGCTGCGCGTGGCGATCAGTGTTCCGCCGTAGAGGAGCGGCGCGGCCACGGCGGCGGCGGCCAGGGCCTCCATGCGCCCCGCCGGGCTCCAGAGAGCGGCGACCAGGCCCACCAGGCCCAGGCCCATCACCAGGGAGGCAACCATCGGCCCCATCAGGATGCGGCCCCAGGGCACCGGCTCCCCCAGCAGCCGCTCCAGGGCCAGGGCGTTGAACCACAGGGCGGTGAAGAACATGATCACCGAGGCGGTGGCGACGCCGTTGACGTCGATGCCCCGGACCGGCGCCAGCATCCCGTCGAGGGCCAGCTTCAGCCCCATCGCCAGGGTGAGGTTGCGCATGGGCACCCCGGTCTCCCCCAGGGCCTGCAGCTGGGCCACGGTCATCCAGGTGAGCGGCCCCAGGAGCGCCACCGGCCCCAGGTGGCGCAGCGGGTCTGCTGCCAGCGGCTCCCCAAAGAGCAGTGCAATCGGGGCCGCGAGCACCATGGCGCCGATGGCGACGGGCAGGCAGATCAGGCTGGCCGTCCGCAGCCCCAGCACCACCCGCTGCCGCACGGCCTGCATGTCCCCCCGGGCCTGGGCGGCGGTGAGGGTCGGCACGGTGGCGTTGGCCACCGCGTTGGTGAGCACGAAGGGGAACCAGACCACCTGCACGGCGATGCCGGCGAAGGCGCCGTAGAGCGCGGTGGCCTCGGCGGGCGGGTAGCCGGCCTTCAGGAAGCCCCGCTGGACGATGGAGACGTCCAGCACGTTCAGCAGGGGCATGGTGACCGAACCCAGGGTAACGGGCCACGCGAGCCGCAGCATGCGCATTCCCAGTCCCCGGGGTACGGGCCGGGCAGCCTTCGAGGCGGCCTTCGAGGCAGCCGCCGGGGCCTCGTCCAGGTCTGGCTCCTCCTCCGCCTGTTCCCGGCGCACCCGCCAGAGCATGAAGAGCACCGAGGCCAGGGCCCCGACCGTGATTCCCAGGGCCGCGCCGGCCGCGGCGTACTCCAGGCCCAGCGGCAGCAGCAGGATGGCTGCGCCCATGCTGACGGCGATCTTGGTCCCCTGCTCCACCACCGAAGCCACGGCGCTGGGGGTCATCCGCTTCTGTCCCTGCATGTAGTGGCGCAGGACCGAGTCCAGGCCGTTCAGAATGACCGCCGGGGCCAGGGCCACCAACGGCCAGTAGGCGCGGGCATCGCCAAGGGCCCGGGCCAGGAACGGGGCGCCGACGAGGAGCAGGCAGGCGGCCGCGCCGCCGGCGAGCAGCCCGTAGGTGAGGGCCAGGCGCAGCACCCGGTGCATGACGTCCCGCCGGCCCCGCTCGTTGTACTCGGCCACCAGGTTCTGCACGGCGACGGGCACGCCGCCCACCGCGAGATGGAGCAGGGCGTTATAGGCCGGCAGGGCCATCTGGTAAATGCCCAGGCCCTCCGAACCCACCAGGCGGGTGAGGGGCAGCCGGACCAGGAGGTTGCCGATCTTGATGAGGAGCCCCGCCAGCGCCAGGGCGGCCGCGCCTCTCAGCACCGACTCTCTCCGGCTCATGCTCGTCCCCCCTCCGAAGCAAGTTATGCCGAGGATGCAGGGGACATGCCGGGCTGCAGGAGTTTGCCTCCGCATGACTAATTCTGTCACTAATCGGGGAGGCGAATTAAATACCATGGATCAGGCGCGGCGGAACCTCTACGTGCTCTGGTTTGGCAACTTCCTTACAGCGTGCAGTTTCTCCCTGGTGATGCCCTTCCTGCCCCGATTCATCGCGGAGCTGGGGGTCACGGCCAACCTGTATACGTGGTCCGGGCTGATCTTCTCGATCACCTTCTTCTCCAGCTCGATCATGGCGCCCATCTGGGGCAGCCTGGCGGACCGCTACGGCCGCAAGCCGATGCTGATCCGAGCGGGCGTGGCCATCAGCACCGTCTACCTGCTGATGAGCTTCGTCACCACCCACATACAGCTCTTCTGGCTGCGGCTGCTCAACGGCGCCTTCTCCGGCTTCATCCCCTCGGCCATCGCGCTGGTGGCCACCAACACGCCGGAGGACCGCGTCGGCCGCTACCTGGCGATCCTGCAGACGGGAATGGCCACCGGCACCATCCTGGGGCCGCTGCTGGGCGGAACCCTGGCGGAGCTCATGAGCATCCGCTGGACGATGCGGGTGGCCTCGGGGCTGGTCCTGGTCTCGGTGCTGCTGGTGATCTTCCTGGTGCGGGAGCGGGTCATCGGCGCCGGGAAGGCCCGGTCCAGCGTGCTCGCCGACCTGAAGCTGGCGGTGTCCGACAGGCGGCTGCTGGCACTTATGGTCGCGGCGCTGATGATCCAGGCCTCGCTTCAGTCGCTGCAGCCGATCCTGTCCAACTTCATCCCCACCCTGGCCCGTGAGGGGTGGATCGCCGCCACCACCCGTCTCCTCTTCGGCGAGGGCGACGCTTCCGACTTCATCGTGGGCTTCGTCTTCTCCCTGCCGGCGGTCGCGACGGTGCTGACGGCGCCGCGCCTCGCACGGATGGGCGAGCGGATCGGCTTCGGCCGCATGCTCTCCGTGGGCCTCATGGCCGCGGGCCTGCTGGTGCTGCCCCAGTCCCTGGTGCAGACGGTGGGCTGGCTGATCCTGCTGCGCTTCGTGTTCGGCATCGCCACGGCGGCGGTGCAGCCGTCGGTCCACGCCGCCCTGGCCGAGGTGGTGCACCCCTCCTTCCGGGGCCGGGCGTACGGCATCAACACCAGCGCCAACAACCTGGGGTCGGTGCTGGGCCCGTCGCTGGGCGGCTGGGTGGCCGACGCCTTCGGCCCCCGTGCGGTCTTCGTGGTGACGGGGATCGTGATGCTGGGGGCCTCGGCCTGGGTCCAGCGGATGCTGGTGGGCCGGCAAACGAATGAGCCGCTGGTGGGTGCGCCGGAGGGGGAAATGGGGGCGGAATAGGAAAGGACTGGAGCCGGTGCATCGTGCGTGCCCGGCTCCAGTCGTCTTCTGTCTCCCTTCCTGTCGCGGCGGCGGGGGCATCGAAACCCGTGCCGCGTGTTCGGCGTCATCACCGCACGAGGAGGGACGTGCAAATGGTCCTGCGGATCACGGTAATCGGCCAGTCAGGACCCATCAGCGAGCGACTGCGGGCGGCCGCCTACACGGTCGGGCGCGCCGCCGGTGCACGGGGGGCGCTGCTGTTCACCGGCGGACGGGACGGCGTGATGGCTGCCGCCAGCGAGGGCGCCCAATCGGCGGGCGGGATGACGGTCGGGATCCCGCCGGGAGATGACGTGCGGCAGGCCAACCCCCGACGTCACCGTGCCGGTAACGACGTGCCTCACGTTCCAGGGGCGGAGCGAGGTGCTGATCCACGCGGCCGACGCCGTCATCATCGTGGGCGGTGGCGCCGGAACGCTGGCCGAGATCGCCATCGCCTACCTTCACCGCAAGCCCATGGTCGCCCTCCGGGGAGTGGGCGGCTGGGGGGACCGGCTGCCTGCGGCGCTGGTGGACGGGTGCTACCTGGATGACCGGCGCCTGCGGCTCGTAGCGCCCCTCACCGCGACCACGCAGCAGACCCAGGTGATAGACCAGGGCCACATCGCCCTCCGCCCAGGCCGCAATCTCAGCCCGGTCGGAGAGACTGGCGAGCAGCGCCTCGGCCCCCTCGGCGGTGAGGCCTGCCTCCACCCCCCGCTGGCGCAGCGCTCGGGCGAGGAGGGCGGCCATCACCTGCCGGGCGATGGTGTCCAGCGGCCAGAACTGTCCTCCGGCTCCCTGAATCAGCCCGGCTCTGGCCACCGCCTCGACGTCGGCGTAGAACCACTCAGCGGGGTCCACGTCAGTGAAGGTGGCTCGGCTGGCGTGAACCGCTCGAGGCCCAGCGTGCGGACCCGCAGGGCAGCAAACTCGGCGCCGGTCACCGCCCGCCCGGGGTTGAACCGGCCCCACTGGTCGCCGCGAACGACGTTCCGGGCGGCCATCGCCTCCAGATCAGCGCGCGCCCAGCACGCCCACGTTGGTCAGCGGGCTGTCGTTCCTGCTGAGAAAGGCATCTCCTGCTGCGCAGCCTGTGCCGGCGGTCCTGTCCGCCAGGGTCTCCCCGCTGCTCACACCTGTCCGCCTGGCCAGCCTATCGGGCGCCCCCTCAGGATCCTCCGCCGCTCCCGACGGGCCGCTGCCCCCGCTCCTGTCGGGTGCGGCGCCACGCTCCTGCCCGGCCAGTGATCACACTCCCTCCCACTGCCCCCGGTACAGCTCCGCATACCGTCCGCCCAGGGCCAGCAGTTCCTCATGCCGCCCCTGCTCCGTGATCTGACCGTCCTCGATGTAGTAGATCCGGTCCGCGGACCGAATGGTGGAAAGCCTGTGCGCAATCACGAAGGCCGTCCGCCCCCGGAGCAGCGTCTGTAAGGCCGACTGGATCACCGACTCCGTGTGCGTGTCGATGTTGGAGGTCGCCTCGTCCAGGATCAGCACCGCGGGGTCCGCACACAGCGCCCGGGCGAAGGCGATCAGCTGCCGCTGGCCCACCGAGAGCTTCGCCCCCCGCTCGTGCACCTCGGTGTCGTAGCCCTTCTCCAGCCGCGTGATGAACTCGTGGGCGCCCACCGCCCGGGCGGCGGCCTCCACCTCCTCGTCGGTGGCGTCCGGCCGGCCGTAGCGGATGTTCTCCCGGATCGTGCCCGAGAACAGAAAAGTGTCCTGCAGCACGATGCCCAGCTGCGACCGCCAGGACCGCTGGGTCACGGTGGTCAGGTCCACGCCGTCGACCAGCACCTGCCCCTCCTGCGGCTCGTAGAACCGGGCCAGCAGGTTGATGATGGACGACTTGCCGGCGCCGGTCGGCCCCACCAGGGCGATGGTCTCCCCCGGCTCCGCCCGCAGGTTGATCCCCTTCAGCACCACCTGGCCGGGCTCGTAGCCGAAGACGACGTTCCGGAACTCCACCCGGCCGGCCACGCGGGGCAGGTCGCGGGCGCCGGGCCGGTCCACGATCTCCGGCTGCTGGTCCAGCAGCTCCGCCACCCGCTCCGCCGAGACCACCGCCGCCTGGAACACGTTGAACACCTGCGACAGGTCGCGGATGGGCATGAAGAACCGGTTCAGGTACAGGATGAAGGCCGCCACCTGGCCCACGGTCACATCGGCCGTGCCGCCCCGGAGCAGGACGCCGCCATACCAGAGCACCAGCGTGACGCCGAAGGCGGAGACCAGTTCGATGGAGGGCATCATCGTCGCCCAGACTCGCACCGCCCCCAGGTTGGCCTGACGGAACCGCTCGTTGATGTCGTCGAACTGCTGCTGGTTGCGGGCCTCCCGCCCGTAGGCCTGGGTGACCCGGATGCCGGCGATGGCCTCGGCCAGGTGGGCGTTCATATCCGCGGCCCGGCGGCGCATGGTCATGAAGGCGTCCCGCATCCAGCCCCGGAAGATCCGCAGCACGACGAGCAGGGTCGGGATGGTGATGAAGGAGACCAGGGCCAGCCGCCAGTTCATCCAGAGCATGGTGGCCATGATGGTCACCAGCACCAGGGAGTCGGCGAACAGGCTGACCAGCCCCGAGGAGACCAGCTGGTTGATGGCGTCCACGTCGGACATGAGCCGGGACATGATGCGGCCCGTGGCCATGGAGTCGAAGAAGCGGAAAGAGAGCCGCTGCAGGTGGCGGAACATGCGGTCCCGCAGGTCGTAGATGATGGACTGTCCCACGAAGGAGACGATGTAGGTCTGGCCGTAGCTGGACCACCAGTTGAGGAGGGCGGTGGCCAGGAAGGCCAGGGCCACCAGGTCGAGCCCTGCGGGGTCGCCCTCGGCGACGAACCGGTCGATGGCCACCTGGGTCAGATAGGGCCCCACCAGCCCGGTGAGGGCGGTGGTGACCATCAGCACGACGCCCAGACCCAGCCGGGGCACGTAGGGGCGGATGAGGGATCCGAGCAGCCGGTAGACCCGGGGGTCCACCTCGCTCAGCTTCACGTCGTAGTCGTCGAGCCGGAAGGCGCCGGGGCCGCCACGCATCGCCACCTAGACCACCTCCTCCGCAGGCCGGAGCTGCAGTTCGTAGATCCGCCGGTAGAGCCCCTCCCGCCGGATCAGTTCCTGGTGGGTGCCCCGGGCGGCGATGCGCCCGTCCTCCAGCACCAGCACCAGGTCGGCCTTCATCACGGTGGAGAGGCGTGAGGCGATGATGAACGTGGTCCGGCCCGCCATCAGCCGCTCCATGGCCTGCTGGATCAGCCGCTCGGTGGCCACGTCCACGGCCGACGTGGACTCGTCCAGCAGGAGGATCGGCGCGTCGGTGAGCAGTGCGCGGGCGATGGCGATGCGCTGCTTCTGCCCGCCGGAGAGCCCCACGCCCCGCTCCCCCACGATGGTGTCGTACCCCTGGGGCAGGCTCTCAATGAAGTCGTGGATCTGCGCCGCCCGGGCCGCCGCCTCGATCTCCTCCGGGCTGGCGTCCGGCCGCCCGTAGGCGATGTTCTCCCGCAGCGTGGTGGAGAAGAGGAAGGTCTCCTGGGGAACGATGGCCACGTGCCGCCGCAGCGAGGCGAGGGTCACGTCGCGCACGTCCACGCCGTCGATGCACACCCGCCCGGCGGTGGGGTCGTAGAAGCGGGGGATGAGGTGGAGCAGCGTGGACTTGCCCGAGCCGGTGAGGCCCAGCACCGCCACCTTGGTGCCCGGGGCCACGTCGAGGTGAATGTCCCGGAGTACCGTCTCGCCGGTGGCGTAGCGGAAGGAGACGCCCTCGAAGGTGACTCTGCCGGCGACCGGGCGGGGGGTGCGGCCCGTCACGACCACAGGGGCTTCGGCTGCGGCGGCTTGGGCACTGTCGCCAGCCGCGGCCAACGGGGCTTCGACTGCGGCAGCTTGGGCACTGTCGTCAGCCGCGGCCAACGGGGCTTCGACTGCGGCAGCTTGGGCAGTGTCGCCAGCCACGGCCAACGGGGCTTCGGCTGCGGCGGCTTGGGCACTGTCGTCAGCCGCGGCATCAGGTGCTTCACGCCTAGCACCGCTTGCGACCACGTCCTCCAGGTCCCGGGCGCCGGGGCGGTCGGCGACCTCGACGGGCGTGTCCAGCAGGGCGAAGATCCGCTGCAGGCTCGCCGCCGCCCGGGTGAAGTGGGAGATCGCCATGCCCAGCATCCGGACCGGGCCGACCAGCTGCGTCACGTAGGCGTTGAACGCCACAAGCGTGCCCACCGAGATCGCACCGGCCATCGCCCGGCGGCCGCCGTACCAGAGCACCGCGACCGCGCCGACCGCGGTGAGGAAGTTCATGTAGTTGGTCCAGAAGGCGCTCAGTCGAATCGCCCTGAGGTTGGCTGTCTGAAACGCATCGTTGGCGGCACGAAACCGGACGATCTCCTCCTCCTCCCGGGCAAAGGCCTTCACCACCCGCACCCCGGCGATGTTCTCCTGCAGCGTGGCCGACAGTTCGGCCGTCTTCGCCTGCACCTCTCCCCAGGCCGCCCGCGACCCGGCCTGGAATCGGGCGATGGCGTGCACGAGGAGCGGGAGGAACAGCAGGGAAACGATGGCCAGACGCCAGTCCATGAGGAACATGGCGATGACCACCGCGATGATGGAGCCCAGGTGGGTCAGCCCGTTGACCAGGGCCATCCCGGCGGCCATGCGCACTGCGTCGACATCTGCGGTGGCCCGGGACATCAGTTCACCGGTCTGGGCCTGATCGTAGAAGGCGAAGGAGAGCTGCTGCAGGTGGCGATACACCTGCGACCGCAGTTCGGCGACAACCCGCGTCGAGACGAGTTCCATGCTGTAACGCTGGCCAAAACGCAGTCCGCCCTGGACCAGGGCCGCGACAATAACGCCCAGTGCCCCGGGCACCAGGTACTGCCACTGTCCGGCCTCCAGCACCAGGTCGGTGACGAAACGGATGATCTGCGGTTGGACCGTGCTGAGCAGGGAGACCAGCGCGATCTGGGTCAGGCTGAGCATCACCAGCGGCAGGCCCGGACGGTACAGGGGCCAGAGCCGCTTCCAGAACTGCATGTGCAGCTCACCTCAGTATAGAAGCTGGAGGCACAAACGCTCATCTATGATCGGTTGGCCCTTTCCTGTGCATAGTCATAGTATAGCGGCTGACAAGAATGATGCACAACACAAATAACCCACGGCGCTGACTGTTGTCCTGGTGAATCGCCCCATCGGCGGCCTATCGTCGCTGGTCGGGACGAACCGCGATCGCTCCGTGGGCAAATCTTTGTTATGGTAACCGTACGCCTCCAGTATATCTCCCAGGTTGCATCTGGCTCGTGACCGTGGTATCATACTAGCCAAAGAGCGCCTTCAGGGCAGGGTGAGGCGGCATCTGCCGCCAATTCCCGACCGGCGGTGATGCTCTCCGCAGCGCGGAAGAGACGAGCGCCGCGAGCGTCGTGCAGCCACAGAGCCGCACGAACGCAGACTCCGGTGAGAATCCGGGGCCGACGGTACAGTCCGGATGGGAGAAGGCGAGAGAGGCAGCCCTGCGCCCGCAGGGAGGCTCTTTCTTGCTGTGCCCGCAACCCCACCCCGGAAGGCGTCCGGGGTGTTCTGTTTTCCCCGGACAGGGACGGGGTTGTGGCCCTCCAGGCGCAGATCAAGAAGGAGTGGATGGGAGATGCGCAACGAACGTCTGCACCGGCTTGTCATGATCGGCATGTTGGGGGCCATGGCTTTTCTGCTGATGTTCTTCGGTCAGATCTACGTTCCGCCTTTCGCGGAGTTCCTCCGCTACGACCCCGGCGACGTTCCGGCGGTCGTGGCGACCTACACGCTGGGCCCCGCAGCCGGTGTGGCCATCCAGGGGATCAAGATCGGGCTCTTCATGCTCTCCGGCAGGAGCAGCGCAGGCTGGGTCGGCGGGTTGGCCAACTTCGTGGCCGGCGCGGCCCTGGTCATCGCCGCGGGGGTCTCGCACCGTCTCTTCGACCGGGCGGGCCTGAAGCACTGGGGGTGGACCTTCCTCTCCGCCGTCATCGGCACGGTGATCATGGCGGCCATCTTGATTCCGGCGAACGCACTCTTCATCTACCCGCTGTGGGGGATGCAGGGCACCGCCGCCTGGGTCGGTGCGCTCACGCTGTCGACCCCGTTCAACCTCTTCAAGGGTATGCTTTCGACGAGCATCAGCCTGGCGTTCTACCGGCGGCTGGAGCCGTTCCTCCTGGGCCGTACGGCAAACCGGGTGGCATGAGACAGGTAGTGGGAAACAGGTAGTGGGGAACAAGCCCTGCGGCGGTTGCCGCAGGGCTTGTTCGCGCCCTTGCGGGCGCCAGCCCCGCCCCACGGGACCCAGCGGGACCTGGTGGGGTCCACCGTCGGTATTAACCACTCGGCCCCGCAGTTCGCCGGACCACGGGGCCCACTCCTTCCTTCTCACTCCCATCCTGACCGCCCGGTACCCGGGGTCACACGCCCGGTTCCGCGCGAAATGTGCACCTGCCGCTGCGGGGCTACTGTACATACCGCGCGCTCGCCGCCCGGCCGCCGGACCACGGGGCCCACTCCTTCCTTCTCACTCCCATCCTGACCGCCCGGTACCCGGGGTCACACGCCCGGTTCCGCGCGAAATGTGCACCTGCCGCTGCGGGGCTACTGTACATTCCGCGCGCTCACCGCTCGGCCGCCGGACCATGGAGCCCACTCCTTCCTTCTCACCCCCATCCTGACCGCCCGGTACCCGGGGTCACACGCCCGGTTCCGCGCAAAATGTGCACCTGCCGCCGCGGGTCTACTGTACATTCCGCGCGCTCGCCGCCCGGCCGCCGGACCACGGGGCCCACTCCTTCCTTCTCACTCCCATCCTGACCGCCCGGTAGCCGGGGTCACACGCACGGTTCCGGGCGGAATGTGCACCCGTCGCCGCGGGTACACTGCACATTCTGCGCGCTCGCCGCCCGGCCGCCGGACCACGGGGCCCACTCCTTCCTTCTCACTCCCATCCTGACCGCCCGGTAGCCGGGGTCACACGCACGGTTCCGGGCGGAATGTGCACCCGTCGCCGCGGGTACACTGCACATTCTGCGCGCTCAGCACCCAGCTGCTGACCCACGATGGAGGAAGGAATTCCCATTCCTGGCATCGAACTGGTATTCTGGTGATGCGTATGATTGTGCGGTATCGTCCTGGGCAGATCAAGGTGCCCCGGCTAGTGCTCCTCCACCACGCGTTGAGCGCGACGGCCAAGGTGCAGTGGGCAGCCCGGCAGCTCTCACCGAAGAACCAACGAGAACTCCTCGCACTGTCCGGTCTCTCTCGCAGATGCATAGAGTCGGGCCGAGAGCAGTTGGAGCGTCTCGACCTTCTCGACCGCGTTGTACCCGGCAAGGGCGGGTATGCGCTCCTTCCTGTCGATCTCCTGTGCAGTAAGGGGGTGCATGCCCAAGCCAAGGTGATATACGGCGCCATCCAGTTCTGCCCAACCTTTGTCGACCAGCATGCCAAGACCGACGTTGAGCAACTGGCGCGTTTCACAGGCCTGCATCCGGCGACAGTGCGGCGGGCACTGCACGCCCTGACGGGCTCGGGCTGGGTGGAAATCCAACGGCTCCGGCGTACAGGGCCGTTCATCGTCCTCGTTCGCAATCCCCAACTCATTGCACAACTGCGCATGATCGCTGCCATCGACGCCCGACTCGCAAAGGCCCCTTACTACGGTGAAGGCCTCATGCGCGAGTGGCTCACCCTGCTCATCCCACTTGACCACTTCGAAGACGACGCTTCGCCAGGGTTCCTGATCAACCCGTATACAGGCGAAGAAATGCAGTTCGACCGTCTCTACCCACCTGATGTGGCGTTTGAGTTCAACGGCCCGCAGCATTACGGGCCGACGGCGCTGTACCCCAGTGAGGAGCAGGCGCGCCGGCAGATGGGCCGCGACCTCATCAAGCGGGATATTTGCACGAATCGGGGCATTCAACTTGTGACCGTCCACGCCGAGGATCTTTCACTGGAGGGCATGCTGAGACTCATCCCGAACTGCTTGCCCCGGCGCAATCTTGACGGCATGGATCTGGTCATCGAGCACCTGGAGTCCCTGAGCCAGAAGTACAGGCAGCGACCGCTTCTTCCCCCGCCTCTGCCAAAGAGAAACCCTCCCGGGACGGAGGCCCGGGAGGGAGTCCTCTAGACGAGCTTGTTCTGCAATGCATAAATCGCCAGCTGCGTCCGGTCTTGCAGGTGTAGCTTCTCTAACAGGTGGGATACGTGGGTCTTCACAGTCCGTTCGCCGATGAACAGCCGTTCCCCGATCTCCTTGTTGGACAGCCCCTGGGCGATGAGCCGCAGGACCTCCATCTCCCGGGGGGTGATCTCATCCACCCCCGCCTGGGGCCTGGGCGGGGCGGTCAGCTCCTGCATCATGCGTTGGGCCGCGATCGGATGGAGCGTGGGCTGCCCCGAGACGGCCTTCTTGATGGTCTCGGCCAGCTCCTCGGCGGCGATGTCCTTCAGCACGTAGGAGAGCGCACCGGCCCGGATCGCCGGGACGACGAGCTCGTCATCGGGCATCGAGGTCAGGACGATGACCTTCGCACCGGGATGCGCCGCCAGACAGCGCTTCGTCCCTTCGATGCCGTCGACGCCCGGCATCATCAGGTCCATCAGGATGACATCCGGCTTCAGCTCGGCCGTCATCTTGGCGGCCTCCTCGCCGTTTTCCGCTTCGCCGACCACCACGATCTCGGGTTCCGTCGACAGGTAGATCTTCAGCCCCTCGCGCACCATCTTGTGGTCATCCACGATCAGCAGCCGAATCACCCGGTGCCACCTCCTGACCGTCCTGCGCCTTCTGGTCCGCCGCAGCGTTCTCGCGTCCGCCGCCCTCAGGCTGCTCCGGCGGCAGGACCGCCAGCACCTCGGTGCCTTCGCCCGGTGCGCTCCGCACCTGGAGGCGGCCGCCCAGGGCGTGCATCCGCTCCCGCATTCCCGTGAGGCCTACCGCCGTCGGCCGGATGCCGGCCCGCCGGTCGAACCCGACGCCGTCGTCGGCCACGACCAGGCGCACCTCGCCGTCCTCGCTCCGCTGTAGCACGACGCGGACCCGCTGCGCCCGGGCGTGCTTGGACACGTTGTTCAGCGCCTCCTGCGCCACCCGGAACAGCGCCTCGGCCCGCGCGCCCCGGAGCCTGAGGGATTGGTCGATCTCGTTCTCGATCACCCAGTTCTCCCGCTCCGCTGCGGTGTTCACGTATTCGGCCAGGGCCGGACCCAATCCCTGCTGCTCCAGGGTGGTCGGCCTGAGCTGCAGGATCATCTCCCGAATCTGGCTGTGGGCCGTACGGGCCATCTCCTCCAGATTCGCCAGTTCGCTGACCAGTTGAGGATCCAGGCCTACCGGCCCGGCGCTGCCTGCAGCGCCCACGCCGGCGGCACCTGCAGCGCTGCCTCCAGCGCCCACGCCGACCGCACCTGCAGCGCTGCCCCCAGCGCCCACGCCGACCGCACCTGCAGCGCTGCCTCCAGCGCCCACGCCGACCGCACCTGCAGCGCTGCCCCCAGCGCCCACGCCGACCGCACCTGCAGCGCTGCCCCCAGCGCCCACGCCGACCGCACCTGCAGCGCTGCCTCCAGCGCCCACGCCGACGGCACCTGCAGCGCTGCCCCCAGCGCCCACGCCGACGGCACCTGCAGCGCTGCCTCCAGCGCCCACGCCGACCGCACCTGCAGCGCTGCCCCCAGCGCCCACGCCGCCGGCGCCTGCCGCACCGCCCGGGCTGCCCGCACCCTGAGCCCCGCCCACCGCGGTCCCGGCGCTTGCCGCGGCGGCCGCCACGCGCTTCCGCAGCGCCGCGGCCCGCAGCGACAGCACAAACAGCTGCTGGTTCACCGTGTCGTGCAGGTCCCGTGCGATGCGGGCCCGCTCCTCCAGCGCGGCGCCGCGGCCAGCCTCCTCAGCCAGCAGGCGGTTCTGTTCCGCCAGGCGGGAGAGCTGGCCTACCGCCTGCTCCAGGTACGCAGCCATCTGGTTCAGCTGCGCCTCCAGTTCGCCGAGCTCATCCGGCTCGACCACCGCAAGACGGGCCGACAGCTCCCCCCGGCTGATGCGCATCGCCAGGTCGCCGGCGTTCCACAGCCGGTGCTTGATTTCCCTCGCGAGGGAAAACCCCCACGCCGAGGTGATCAGCCCGCCCACGAGCCCCACGCCGACCCCGGCCAGCAGCGTGAGCTCGAACGGAAGTCCGTAGGTCGTCGCGGCCCAGAAACCCGTGGCGGCCAGCACGCTGCTCAGGAGCCCGGAGGCGAGGTTGATGGCAGAGAGCCGCCACTGCATCCCGATCGATCGCCGTTCGATCATGTCAGAAAACCTCAAAGTCCGACGCCGGCACCTGCTCGATGCGAATCGAGCCGACGCGCACCGACGCGTCGATGATGATCTCCGCATGGGCGCCGGGAACGATCTCCTCCCGCTCCAGGTGGACGTACCCCACGCCGGAGCGGCTCTCGCCCAGCACCCTTACTTCGCCGATGGTCGACTCAGCCCGGGCCCGCACCGAGACTGTGTCGGGCACCTTCACCACCGCGTCGCCGACCACCTGGCTCACCTCGATACGGTGCGGCCCCGGGGCGATGACCGCGGTGGTGAGGTCCAGCTTCAGGTCGCCGACGAAGGTCTGCAGCTTGATGTCGTCCTCCAGGCTCCAGGGCTCACGGCCGTACCGCAGGTCGCCCACCATCTGCGCCGTGACCCGCTTCTTGTACGCCCCCTTGTGCCCCTTCGGCCCGGGCGGTCCGGACGCGCCCTGACCGACCAGCATGGAAAGCCCCAGCGCCACGATGAGGACCGGCCAGCCGTGCCGGGCGACGTCGCCCCCGGTCACGGTGGTGACCCCCGACCGCGACAGGATGGAAAACGCGCCCATGGCCGCAATCCAGAGCCCCAGGGCCACGGTGAAGAGATCCGGGCGGCGGCGCGACAGGCCGTCGCCGGCGATCGCCAGGCCGATGAGCACCCCCGCGACCGACCAGAAGGACAGGCCCGTGGTCACGCCCAGCGTCTGCAGCAGAAACAGCACTCCAAGCCCGATCAGCAGAAGTCCCCCGGCGTACTGCCGCAACTGCATCCTCTCCTTCCGGTAACCCTGGCACCATCCTACCGCACGGGGCCATCTGCGGACAGGTACGCGAGTGCGAAAGAGGGCATCGTACCTGAGTACGATCTGCACCCAGGCACAACGCCCCTGCGCGACGATCTCCGGCCACGCTAGGCCCGCACGCCCCGGGCCTCCTCCTCCCGGGCCCGGCTCTGCAGGGCGGCCACGGCCTCCGCCACGTCGCCCCGCCAGGTGGTCGGGTGCTGCACCTCCAGCTCCGTCTCGGGCCCCTTGCCGGTGATCAGCACGATGTCGCCCGTGCGGGCCATGCGGATGGCCTCGCGGATCGCCTCCACCCGATCCTCGATGAGCAGGATCTCCACCTCGTCCCGGGTCACGCCGGAGGCGATCTGACGGGCGATCTCCAGGGCGTCTTCGGTCCGGGGATCCTCTTCCGTCAGCACCAGCACATCGCAGTACGCACCGGCGATCCGGCCCATATCCGGACGCTTGGACGGATCGCGCTGGCCGGCCGAGCCGAACACCATGATCACCCGGGCGCCCGGCTCCTTCACCCGGGTCACGTCCGTGAGCAGCTTCTCGAAGCCATCGGGCGTGTGCGCGTAGTCCACCACGACCGTGAAGTCCTGCCCCTCGTCGATGCGCTCGAAGCGGCCGGGCGCGCCTTTGGCGATGCGCAGCGCGCGGGCGGCGGTCTCCAGCCCGAAGCCGAGAGCCAGCCCGGCCCCGACAGCAGCCATGGCGTTGGCGATGTTGTATGTACCGAAGAGATTCGGTGCCTCCACGGCGGCCTGGCCGAAGGGGGTGATGAGCCGATAGCGGGAGCCGGACGCGGTGAGCTGCGCATCCACCGCCCGGATGTCGGCCCCCTCGCTGAAACCGTACGTCAGGATGCGGACGCCGGCGGGCATCTCCTCGATCAGCCGGCGGCCGTAGGGGTCGTCGATGTTGACCACCGCCGCCGCGCCCGGCTCAAGCGTGCGGAAGAGCCGGGCCTTGGCCGCGTAGTAGCCCTCCATGTCCCCGTGGTAGTCGAGGTGTTCATGGGTGAGGTTGGTGAAGACGGCCACGTCGAACCGGCAGTGGTCGGTACGCCGCTGCTCCAGCGCATGGCTGGAGACCTCCATCACCGCGCCCCAGGCGCCGCGCCGGAGCATCGTGGCCAGCAGCCGGTGTATCGTCTGCGGCTCGGGCGTGGTGTAGCCGGACTTGCCTTCCAGCTTCTCCGGGCCCAGCATCATGCCGGCCGTGCCGATCACGCCCATGGTCCGGCCGGCCGCCCGCGCGATGGCCTCGACCAGGAACGCGGTGGTCGTCTTGCCGTTGGTGCCGGTGATGCCCACCATCTTCAGGCTGCAGGAAGGAGAGCCGTAGAAGCGGTCCGCCAGGGCGCTCAGGGCCCGCCGCGGGTCAGACACCACGGCCGCGCCGACCCCTACCGGCGCCGGCCAGGGCCGCTGGCTCACAACGGCGACCGCCCCGCGCCGGAGGGCATCGGGGATGAACTGGTGCGCATCCACCTGCGCGCCGGGGATGCAGACGAACAGGTCGCCGGGCTTCACCGTGCGGGAGTCCGCGGCGATGCCGGTGACGGTGATGTCAGGAGCCTGCAGCACCTGGGCCGAATCCAGGGCGGACAGCAGATCGACGAGTTTCAACGATAGTCCCTCCTGCACATTAAAGCCCTGATCATCTAAGCCTCTTTCGACGTATCGGCCGCGCATCCTGTCGAGCGAGCCCGAAATAGGGGCGATGTTCCGTCGACACGTCTGTCGAACGGCTCCGGCGCAGGCGGCGTCGTGGGGTACGGCGTCAGGATGCAGCCCGCGAAAGGGTGGATGTACCGGGATTGTATCCAGCGGGAACATAAAACATACCGTCAAGAAGGCCCGCCCGGCAAAAGCCGGACGGGCTTTCTTGACGGTATGACCAGGAACAGTCTGCGGAACCGGCGCCGCCTGCGCACGGGCGCCGCCGGCGGTCGGCTACACGTTGATCCGGTCAACGAAACCGCCAACCACGGGGTAGGTGTACTCCTCCCCTTTCTGCGCGTTCATCAGCCCGAGGACGGCGCAGACGATCGCGGCCACGCCCACGGCAAAGCTGATGAGCCCCGTCAGGCCCAGGATGGCGAAGGCGCCCCCAATCGAACCGGCCGCCGCCGCCCCCACGGTCATGGCGCTCGCCACGATGAACAGCCCGAAGGTAAACAGAAAGAGGAAGACTTGCAGCCCTGCAGCCTGCTTGGCGTGGCGGACTACGAACGGGCTCTTGGTTTTCCACATGAAGTAGAGCACCACCGACACGACCGCCGCCAGCCACCCCAGGTAGCGCAGGCCCCCCAGAAACGAACAGACGCCGGTGAGCAGCACGAGCCCGTGGGCGATCATGGCGAGGTTGCGGTCCTCGGAGCCGGGATTCATGCCCATCCCTCCTGCCGACCGGCTGCGCGCACCTTCCCGTCAGGGGCCGTCACCCGCCCCGGCCGCCTCGCAGACCGGTCGATTTTTCTATCATTATTCTTCAGCCGGCCGGTTCACCCCTCCGGCGCCGAGCCCCATCTGCGCCAGGGCGTCGGCCATCACCCGGTCCCGGAGGAGGGCGGCCTCGCGCTCGCCGGGCCCGACCACAGAGACGTAGACCTTCAGCTTCGGCTCGGTGCCCGACGGGCGGACCATGACGAACCCGCCGTCGGCGAAGCGGTAGTGCAGCACGTCCGCAGGCTCCAGCTCCAGCGGGAAGGCGCGCCCGGTGGCCGCCTCCACCCGCACGCCCGCGGCGTAGTCGTCACGCCAGACCACGGGGATGCCGCCGAAGGCGCGGGGCGGATCCGCCCGCAAGGCGGCCATCAGCGCCCCGACCCGGGCCAGGCCGTCCCGGCCCGTCAGCGTCAGGCTGTGCAGACCTTCCTGGAAGCAGCCGCACCGGCGCCAGATCGCCTTCAGGGCGTCCAGCAGGGTGCGGCCCTCGGCCTTGTGGCGCGCCGCCGCGTCCGCCACCAGGAGCGCGGCCATCACCGCGTCCTTGTCCCGCACAAAGGTGGCGCCCAGGTAGCCGCAGCTCTCCTCGAAGCCGAAGAGAAACTCGTGACGGCCGGTCTCCTCAAACTCCCGGATCCTGTCGGCGATGAACTTGAAGCCGACGTGCGTCTCCAGCAGGGCGACCCCGTACGACCGGCAGAGCGGCACGACCAGGTTGGTGGTGGCGATGCTCTTCACCACCGCCCCCCGCCGCGGCAGCGTTCCGGCCGCCGCCCGGGACCGCAGGATGTGGTCCGTCAGAATCGCGCCGATCTGGTTGCCGGTGAGGTGGCGGTAGCGGCCGCGCCCATCCCGGACCATGACGCCCAGCCGGTCGCCGTCCGGATCGGTGGCCAGGATGAGGTCGGGGCCGGAGGCCCCGGCCCGGCGCAGTGCGAGGGCGAAGACGGCCGGATCCTCCGGGTTGGGCTGCGCCACGGTGGGGAAGTCGGGGTCCGGCGCAGCCTGCTCAGCCACCACCCCGACCGGAAAGCCGGCCCGCTCCAGGGCGGTTCGGACCGGCCTGAGGCCCGTGCCGTGCAGCGGCGTGAACAGGATGCGCACGGCCCGCCGCTCCGCCGCTGCCGAAACGGCCAGGTCCACGAGCCGCCGCACGTAGGCCTCGTCCACCTCCGGCGGCACCGGCCGGACCAGCCCCCGGGCGCGAGCTTCGGGTTCCGCCATCGGCCGGATGGCGCGGATGTCCCGCACCGCCTCCATCGCCGCCCGGATCCGGTCTGCACGCCCGGGCGTGATCTGGGCGCCGTCCTCCCAGTAGACCTTGTACCCGTTGTACTCGGGCGGATTGTGGCTCGCGGTGATGACGATGCCGGCCTTGGCCCCCAGCTCCCGCACGGCGAAGGAGAGCACCGGCGTGGGGCGCAGTTCGTCCCACAGCCAGGCCACCACGCCGTTGGCGGCCAGGGTCAGGGCAGCCTCCCGCGCCAACTCGGCGGAGCCCCGCCGCGCGTCCCAGGCAATGACCACCCCCCGGGCCGGCGCGTCCGGGCCCGAGGCGCGCAGAAGGTCCGCCAGGCCGTGCGTGGCCAGGCGGACCATATAGCGATTCATACGGTTGGTTCCCGCTCCAAGGCGCCCCCTCAGGCCGGCGGTGCCGAATGCCAGCATGCGGTCGAACCGGTCGGCGATCTCGTCAGGGTCGCCTGCGATGGAAGCCAGTTCCCGGCGGGTCGCCTCGTCGAAGTACGGATCGCGGCTCCAGAGCCGGAAGCGGTCCATGGCCGCAGCCATGAGGCGGGTCCTCCCTGTTCTGTCGTCTGCGACAGCATACGCCCCACAGCTGCAGTTGGCCACGACCCGCGCAGGCGCCCGGTCCCCCTGGCGTCACACGGGCGGCGCCCGCTCAGTCCCGCTGGTTCGTCCGTATCCGCTCGTAGAGCTGCCTTGTGGCCTGGGCGGGCTCGATGCCCAGTTCCTCGGCGAGGTTCTGCACGCACCGGTCGTAGACCCGCAGGGCCATCGCGCGGTTGCCCAGGCGATAGTAGCTGAACATCAGCAGCCGGTACGCCTCCTCCCAGCCCCGGTCCCGGGCGATGATCCGGTCGCACAGGTGGATGGCGGCCTCATAGTCGCCCTTCTCCACGGCATGGTGCGCCAGCGCCTCGGTCGCGCGCAGGTAGAGCACCTGCAGCCGCTCCCGCTCCTCGGTGCACCAGTCCTCGTACCGCAGCGCCTCCAGGTAGTCGCCCTGATACAGGTCGAGGCCCCGGCGCAGGGCGCGGGCGCCGGCCTCGTGCTGGCCCCGGGCCATCAGGCTCAGACCGCGGTTGACCTGCTTGGCAAACTCGTCGGCATCCAGCCAGAAGCCCGACGCGAGGTTGAGGCCGTAGGCCGAGCCCTGGCGCAGCACGAAGAACGAGCCGGAGCGGGCGGCCCGGTTCGGCTCCAGCGCCGACCACAGGGCGTTCATCGCCACCTTGAAGTCTCGGTACGCGGTGGCCGGGTCGGCCCCGGGCCAGAGCATCTCGATGATCTGCTCCTTCTGCAGCACCTGCGTGCGGTGGGTCACCAGGAGCTGGAAAAGCTGCTTCGCCTTCTCCCGCTGCCACTCCCTGGCGGTGATCTCGTGTCGCCCCCGGTACACGGCGAAGGTGCCCAGGGTGCGGATGCGCAGGGTGTACCCCGGGTGGAGCTCGGGATTGGCGATCCCCATCTCCGACAGCAGCCAGCCCGCGTAGTCGGCCTGCACGCCCCGCTGCCTCGCCTCCGCCAGGAGGGGGACAAGCACCTGCGGGTCGCGCACGCCCCAGAGCGTCACGCGCTGAAAGAGGAAGCCGTACCCGTTGGCCTCTGCGGACGAGAGGGCGAGGCCGAAATGGCGGTCGAACGCGTCCCAGTCCTCGTGCCGGCGGGCGAGCAGGGCCCGCCAGATGCGCGCGGTGGCCAGCCCGCACGCGTCTCCGGCCTGCCGCAGCGTCTCCTCGGCCTCCGCCAGGTACCGACCGGCCTCGTCCCCGTGATCGGTGACCAGCGCAGAACTGCCCAGGGCGAGCAGGGAGTAGCCGTAGAACCAGAGATCCCGGGCTGTGTGGGCGATCTCGGCGGCTTCCTGCCCGTACCGCCGGGCCTGGGCCCAGTCGCCCGCCCGGTGGCCCATCAGCAGGGCGAGACCGGCCAGCGGTTCGGACTTGCCCCGGATCACGTTCATCCGGTCCATCATCTCGATGGCCGTGCGGTAGGACCTCGCCGCCTCGTCCACCGAGGCGATGGGGTTGAGCTGGAGCGCATGCCCCATGCGGATGTAGCCCACCGCCTCGACGAAGGGCGAGCCCTTCGCCTGCCCCAACGCGATGCCTTCCTCGGCCGAGACCTGGGCCCGCTCGTGGTCACCCATGATGGCCGTGAACAGGGAAAGCAGGAGCGGCGCCTCCCGGTGGCTGCGCGCCGGGCTGTCGGCGTCCGCCCGCGCCACCCGCTCCAGGATCCCGAGCCCGGCCTGGAGACGTCCGGTCCGCAGGTGGACCCGGATCTCGAAGTCCTCCCGCAGGGGCCGCTGCTGTGCCGCCATCTGTGCGAATCGCGCGGCGTGCTCCGGGCGGCCCCAGTTGGTCTCGTTCTCGGCGATGAGCGCCATCAGCGCAGCCCGTTCGTGTTCGCTGACGGCATCGGCCAGCTCCAGGGCCTGGCGGAGCAGCCCGTCGGCTTTCCCCGGCTGGATCGTGTCCAGGTAGACCTGGCCCTGCCCGGCCAGGGCCCGGCTGAGCCCCGCCCGGTCGCCCTGCCGGCGGAAGGCCTCTGCCGCCCGCTCGTAGTACGCCACGGCCTCGTCGAAGCGGCTGGTGAGCCGCAGACCGTCGCCCCAGTAGAGCAGCAGCGCGGGGCGCTCGGCGACCACGTCCCCGGGAAGGCGGTTCAGCAGTCCCAGCAGGACCTCGATGCGGCCCGACTCCAACAGCCCCCTCGCCGCCTCCTGCAGGGCGTCCGCCGCCGCGGTGAAGTCTCCGGCCGCCATGTAGTGGACGGCGGCGTCCTCGGGCGCACCGGCCTCCCGGTAGTGCGCGGCCGCCCTCAGGTGGTTGTTCCGCCAGGTCTCCTCGTCCTTGCGCGCCTGCTCCTGCAGGAACTGGTGGAAGAGCTGGTGATAGCGGTAGCCCCGCTCCGGCACCTGCGAAATGAAGAGACCGTTGTCCTCCAGCTCGGCCAGCACCTGGGCGCTGTTGTCGATCTCCATCAGCGCGTTGCACACTTCGGGCGTCAGCCGTTCGAGCACAGACGTGGTCAGCAGAAACCGGCGCACGAAGGGCTTCTGCCGGTCCAGCACCTCCTTCGCCAGGTAGCCGAACAGCGCGTCCTGCGAGCCGCCCTGGTCGCTCCAGACCTCGCCCAGCGGAGAGCCCTTCTTCAGGCCCTGCCACACCAGCTGCAGCGCGATGATCCAGCCCTCCGTCCGCCGGGTCAGGGCCTCCACCTGGGCCTCGGTCAGCTTCCAGCCGTAATGGTCGCGGAACAGCGCCTCCACTTCGCTGGACGTGAAGAGGAGATCCTCCTGCGTGATCTCGAGCAGGTCGGCCCTGGCCCGCCACCGGGCCAGTCCGGGCAGCGGCAGACGGCGGCGGCTGGAGATGATGAGGTGCACCTGCGGGGGCAGGTGATCCACGAGGTGCTCCACCATCGAGCAGATCTGGGGCACCCCGTCCACCAGGTGGAAGTCATCCAGCACGACCAGCGTCTCAGGCTGGGCGGAGAAGACCATGTCGTTGATCAGCGCCTCGACGGCCAGGTGCCACGGCCGGCTGGGCCCCTCGCCCTCCTGCAGAATGCTCAGCGCCTTGTCACCGATGAGCGGGTTGACCATGCGCAGCGCATGGACCAGGTGGAGCAGGAAGGGCAGCGGATCAGCGTCGTCCTCGCCGATGCTGTACCAGGCGCTGGCATGCGGCTGCTCGGCCAGAAACGACGCCAGCGCGGTGGTCTTTCCGTATCCGGGCCCCGCCTGAATGATCGTCAGCGGCACCTCCCAGACCTCGCGCAGGCGCTCCTGCAGCCGCTGGCGCACGAGCGTGTGCCTCCGCGGGCGGGGTGGAAGCAGTTTTGCGGTCAGGACTCGCTCGGCGGCAAGCAAGAATGAATCACCATCCTCCACAATGCGCACGAGGAGAGGTTCAACACCTCTCCCGGCCTTTCCTCCGTAGGTTGCGGACGGATGGCTATGCCACCCTACTGGACCTGCACCTTCACCGGGCCTACCGTGCGCGGCTCGATGAGGGTCGGCTGGGTCTTGCCCCGCTCCTGCACCACCGTCACCGCGTTGAGCCGGACGGAGACCTCGTAGGTGCCGGGCTCGACCCGGTCGCCATCCTGGTTCCGGTACGTCCAGGCGACCACGTACTCCTTCGCGACGCCCGGCGCCAGGTTCAGGATCTTGGTGGCGTCTTCCTTCTGGATGTCAAACGGCTGCACGAGCACTTCCTCGCCGTCCTTGGTGACGATCAGGGTGTAGCGGGCATCGCTCACGTACTCGATGACCTGCACCTTGTCCGTGGGGTTGGTGAGCACCATTCGGGCCGTCCAGTGCTTGTCGGTCTGCTGCACCTTCTCCAGGGTGAGCTTCAGGTTGCCCCACTCGGGCCCCTGCGCCCGGCCGCAGGCGGCCAGAAGGAGCGTCAGCGTCAGGACGGCCAGCACGGGAAACAGGAAACGCCGCATTTCTGCACCTCTTCTGCGATGGTCTCGCGTTAGTCTTGCCCTACCCAACACCGATACGACACACGGGCCGTACCTCCTCCCCGGATCGCGGGACACCGAAAATCCGGATATTGGCGTGAAACTGTATGCCCCTGAAGTGCGTCGAAGTTGACAGAACCTCTGTATCCTGTTTACAGACGGAGGAATGTCGACGATGCGAACGCGCAAGTGGCTGGCATCGGCCGCCGTCCTGGCTCTCTTCGCGTCCCTGCTCCCCGTCCCTTCCGCCGCCGCGGCCGCGCCCGTGCGGGTGGTGCTCGACGGCGCGGTGCTGAACCTCGACCCCGCCCCCTTTATCGAAGCGGGACGGACCCTGGCTCCTGTGCGGGGGATCGCCGAGGCGCTGGGCGCCGAGCCCATCTGGAACAACGACGAGCGGACCGTGGTCGTGGAGCGGGGCGACCGCTACCTGAAGCTGAAGATTGACGACCGCGTGGCCTGCCTCAACCCGGCCTGCACGGAGACCCGGATGCTGGACGTGCCGGCCCGGATCGTCGGCGCCGGCCGGACCTTCATCCCCGTGCGGGCGCTGGCGGAGTCCCTGGGCCTCGCCATCGAGTGGGACAACCCCACCCGCACCGTCTACCTGAGCTCCACGCCTGCGGCCTCGCCGGTCGTGCTGGAAGGGGTGACGCAGGGGCAGGTGATCACCGGCCCCGTCTCGCTGCGGGTCCAGGGCCTGAACGGCACTTATGCGTACTTCTACCTGGTTGACCCGGCCACGCGGAAAGGGCGCATCGTCGCCGCGGGCGCCGACGTCGGGAAGACCTACACCTTCACCCCCGACCCGGCGCATGCCGGCGAGCAGCAGCTCATGGCCGCGGTCAGGCGGCCTGACGGCACCCTGGTCTACTCCGCCCCCGTGAGCGTGAAGGTGGCCCCCGACACCACCGTCCGGCCGGTGGGCATCGACCACGGCGGCATCATCGACGGGCCCTTCACCTTCAAGCATGAGGTGCGGTTCGCGGCCACCCACGTCATCTACCAGCTCGTCGACCTGACCGACGGCTCCTGGCACAACCTGGCCACGGTGGGTCCCAACGAGAGCTACACCTGGTACCCGCCGGTCTCGTTCAACGGCCCGAAGGAGCTCTACATCTACGCCTACGACCGCAACGGCGGCTGGTACGTCTCCGACCCGGTGCGGGTCACCGTCGCCACACCGCACCGCACGGGCTTCAGCTCCGTGACGGAGGGCGAGACCGTCACCGGCCGGGCCCGCACGCTCTCCGTCTCGGCCAACTACCCCATCCAGTCGGTGCGTTTCTACCTGGACGGCCGCCTGCTGGCTGCGGAGAACAACTACTGGTGGACCTTCGGTCCGCAGGACAACGGCACCCACACCCTGAGGGTGGAGGTGACGGCGGCGGATGGCACGGTCCACACGGTCGGGCCGATCACCTTCCGGATCCAGACCGAACCCGGCCTCTGGATGTACGGCGTCGGCCCGGGGCAGGTCATCACGGGCCAGGTCGAGATGTTCGCCATGCCCAACGTGGCTGCGGACGAGGTCCGGTACTACGCGGTGCAGAATGGGGAGCGCATCCTGATCGGCACCACGGGCCTTACCCAGCGGGTCTCCTGGACCCCGCCGCGCGGCGGCGAGTGGATGATCTACGCCGACGCGTTCCACCAGGGGCAGCTGAAGGTCTCCACGGAGCCCATCTACGTCCGGGCCTACCTGGGACCGACCTACGGGCCGGTGCCCATCGTGGAGAAGTCGCAGTTCAAGGACTTCGCCGCGGCGATGGCCGTGGAGTCCTACCGGGAGACCGGCATGTCGGCGGCGCTGCAGGTGGCCCAGGCCATCCTGGAGACCGGCTGGGGCCAGTACGTGCCGGTGGACAAGTACAGCGGCAAGCGCTCCAACAACCTCTTCGGCATCAAGGGACAGGGGCCCGCCGGCTCCATCATCTCCACCACGTGGGAGGTGTACAACGGCCAGAGCTACACGGTGGACGATGAGTTCCGCGCCTACAACAACGTGCGCGAGAGCTGGCAGGACCACAAGGATCTCCTGCTCACCCGGCCGTGGTACGAGGTCTTCCGGGAAGTGATGAGCGACCCGGTGCTGGGGGCCTGGGGGCTGCGCAAGGGCGGCTACGCCACCGACCCCGAGTATCCGACCAAGCTGATCCGCATCATGAAGGAGAACAACCTGTTCGAACTGGACGTAATTCAGTTCTAGCGTGCAGGCCGGTCCCGCCATCCGCTGGCGGGACCGGCCTGTTCCGGCCAGGCGAGCGCGGCGCCCCACTAACCCAGCGCCAGGGAAAGAAGCAGTGCGGCCACCATGCGCGCGTGGGGAGGAAGGGTGCGCCGCATCGCTGTGTCGCCCTGGATTCATCGAGATCAGGAGTACGACTTCCTAGTCCCGCATGCCCAGTTCCCGGAGCACCTTCACCGCCCGGTCGGGGTAGTCGGTGATGATGCCGTGCGCGCCCAGCTGGAACAGCCGCCGCATCTCGTCCTCGTCGTTGATCGTCCAGTAGTGGACCGCGACGTTCACCCGCTCGGCCATGGCCAGGAACCGCGGCGAGTCGAAGCGCACGGTGATCGGCCCGGCCTTCCTGGACACCGGCACCTGGAAGGCGTCGTAGACGGGGGCGTAGAGCCGGTCCAGGTACGGCAGGTAGTGCGCGGCCACCAGATACATGTGCGTCAGCGGCGCCGAGGTGGCCACCCGGTCGCCGGCCAGCTGCCGCCACCGCTTCGCCACGGTTCCGTGGAACGACGCGACCAGCACCCGGTCCTCCGCCCCGTAGCGCCGGATCAGCTCCCACACCTGTGCTTCCATGGGCGGGTCGGCCTGCTTGATCTCGATGTTGATGGGCACGTCGGGGAAGGCCCGGAAGACCTCTTCCAGGGTGGGGATCGTCACGCCCCGTCCCCGGTAGGGATAGGTCAGCCCGCCGTCGGGGGTGAAGCCGTAGCCGAAGTCGTACTGGCGCAGCTCGGCCAGGGTCATCTCCTTGATGAGCCCCGACCCGTCGGTCATGCGGTCGATGGTCTCGTCGTGGCTGACCACCACGACGCCGTCCCGGGTCATGTGCACGTCCAGTTCCAGGATGTCCGCCCCCTGCTCCAGGGCGAGACGGAAGGCTTCCATGGTGTTGGACGGCGCGTGGCCCGAGGCGCCCTGGTGCGCGAGCACCACCGGCCGCCGGGCCGTGTAGGGCCGGTCGGGCAGCGGTTGGACCGTAAGGGCGCGGAGGACGCCCAGCGCCGCGAGCACCGCGGCGACCGCCAGCAGCACGCCCGGCCAGCGCCGGGGGCGCCGGCGGGACCTGCGAAGCAGCACAGCAGACATGTCCATGCCTCCCGTAACTCACGCCGACAGCGCGAACAGCAGCTGCAGAGCCACGCCGGCCCACTGCAGGGTCGACTGGAGCCAGGGAACGGTAAGCAGCACCAGCGAGAGTCCTGAGACGGCGAGGGTGATGAGCAGCGTGTCGCTGAGCGCGGCGGTCAGCACCGCCGGGAAGGCGCCGGACCAGCGCCGGTGCAGCGCGCCCTGCGTGAGCACAAAGGTGTTCTGCGCGCCCAAGGGGAGAATGAGGCCGAAGGCGAGCAGCATTCCGTGCAGCAGCGCCGCCGCCAAGGACTACCCCTCCACGCGGATGACGTTGTCCACGCAGTGCACCGTGTCCGGCATCGCCTTCAGATCCCGCACCACCGCCTGCAGGTTGGCGTCCTGAACCGTGTGCGTGACCAGCACCAGCTCGGCGCCGGCGCCGCCGTTGGGCTGGTCGGGACCGCCGGAGAGCTGCACCACCTCGGCCAGGGAGACGCCGTGCGCGCCGAACCGCTCGGCGATACGGGCCAGGCTGCCCGGCGCGTCCACCGCGTGCAGGCGCAGGTAGTACCGGCTCCGGGTCTCCGAGATCGGCACGACCCGCTTCTCGAAGAAAACGGTGTGGGCGTCGCCCGCCCGCCGGCCCGGGGTCCGCTTGGAGAGCGCCGCGGCGATGAGGTCGGAGACCACGGCCGACGCGGTGGGCCCGGCCCCGGCGCCCCGGCCGTAGAACATGGTCTCGCCGACCGGGTCGCCCACGGTGTAGATGGCGTTGAAGGAGTCGGAGACGTTGGCCAGGGGGTGGCTGCGGGGGATGAACGCCGGGTGCACCCGCGCCTCGATCTCCCCGTCCACCTCCTTGCCGATGGCCAGCAGCTTCAGCACCCAGCCGAAGCGACGGCCGTATTCGATGTCCCGCGGCGTGATCCGCGTGATGCCCTCGGTGTAGACCATCCCCGGCTTCACCCGGGAGAGGAAGCAGATGGTGCAGAGGATCGCCAGCTTCCGGGCGGCGTCGTAACCCTGGACATCGTTGGTGGGGTCGGGCTCTGCGTAGCCCAGCGCCTGCGCCTCCCGGAGAGCTTCCTCGTAGCTCTTGCCGTACTGGCTCATCTGGGTGAGGATATAGTTGGTCGTCCCGTTGACGATGCCCATCACCAGCCGCATCGTGTTCGCAGCCAGCACCTCTTTCAGCGGCCGGATGACGGGAATGCCGCCGCCCACCGAGGCCTCGAAGTAGATCTCGGCGTCGCCGATCTCGCCGGCATCGTACAGGTCCTTATCGTAGTCCGCCATGACGTCCTTGTTGGCGGTCACGATGGTCTTGCCGCGGCGCAGCGCCTCGACCAGGTAGGTGCGGGCGGGCTCGATGCCGCCCATCAGCTCCACCACGATGCGGATCGACGGATCGTCCAGAATCTCGTTCACGTCCTCCGTCAGCGGGAGACCCTCAAAGCCGGGCCGCGGTCTGGAGGCATCGCGCACCAGCACCTTCGCCAGCTCCAGGTTGAGGCCGGTCTTCAGGTGCAGCATCTCCCGGCTCTCCTGCAGGAGCCTCACCACGCCGCTGCCGACAGTGCCGAGACCCAGGATGGCAAACCGCATGGTCTGTTTCTCCAACCACAGCCCCTCCTTTACTGCTCTGCCACAGTGAATTCGAGTTCAACCGCCTTCCTCCTGCCCCGGCGGGGTCAACGATCCTGCGGACCGCCGGCGGCCGCCATTCTCCGACCCAAGGAGGCCATCTGATGGACTTCACCGCGCTCTACGCACACGCGCTGGACCACCTGCGGGCGACGGACCCCGATCCCGAGGCCAGGCTGAACGAATGGCGCTCCGAACGGCCCGAAAACCGCACCGACCGCGACCTGCTGGCCGAGTACGGCTGGGTCGTCGTCTCGTGCGGCATGACCGCGCACGTCACCGGCAGGCTCTGGCCCCGGCTCACCGCCGCCTTCCGGGGCTGGGACCCCGCGGCCGTCGCCGCCGCGCCGCGGGACGTGCAGGTGGAGGCGCTCTCCGTTCTGAAGCACCCCCGGAAGATCGGCGCCATCCTCGCCTTCGCCGACTCGCTGGACCGCCATCCCGGCCAGATGCAGCGGCTCGCCGCCCTGCCGGTTCCCGAGGTCCTGGCGTGGCTGCAGACCCTGCCCTGGGTCGGGCCCGTCAGCCGCTGCCACCTCGCCCGCAACCTCGGCTGGGACGTGGTGGTGCAGACCGGCCCCGTGGTCCGGCTGGCGGCCTACCTGGGACTCACACCGGACCAGCTGGTGCAGGAGACCGCCGCCCGGGTGGGCGAGCGGATCCGGGTGGTGGACCTGGTGCTGTGGAACTGGGCCCACCAGGTCGGCGACCGGCGGGCCCGGGAAATGGCGTCGCTCTTCCGGCTGATGTGAAGGGCCCCGCATCCCGCGGGGCCCTCATGCTGCGCTCAGGCGCGCGCGCCGCGGGCGAGGAACGCCTCGACCGCGGCCAGATCCGAGACCCGCCCGGCGTCCTCGGGGCAGGCTGCGTCCACCATCCCGGCCCAGTCGGTTCCCCGGTAAGAACGGTCCAGGAGGGCAACGACCCCCCGGTCCTCGGCGGTGCGGATGAGCCGGCCGATCCCCTGCTTCAGCCTGATCAGCATCTCGGGCAGGTCGACGGCCCGGAAGGGATCCTGCCCCGCGGCCTGCGCCTGCGCCCGCCGCTCCCGGATGAGCGGGTCGTGCTCGGGGAACGGCAGGTACGGGATGATGACGCACGAGAGCGCCTCCCCGCGCACGTCGACGCCTTCCCAGAAGCTGGCGCCCACCAGAACCGAATCCACCTCGGTCCGGAACCGCGCCAGCTGCGCGCCGCGGTCTCCGTCGCCCTCGTAGATCACCGCCCACGGGAGGTCGAAGGCCGCCAGGGCCTGCCGCCAGCGGCGGACCTCGGCCAGCGACCGGAGCAGGACCAGCGCCCGGCCCCCGGTGGCGTGCAGCACCCGTACGGCCTCGGCCACGACCGGGTCGCCCTCGTCAGCCACCCGGTCTGCCTCGCCAGCCACCCGGTCCGCCTTGCCCGCGCGGCGGTTGCCGGCGGTGCCGGGGGCGCCGCCATGTTCGCCGTCGCCGTCCGGCGGCAGGTAGACCAGGGACTGCCGGCCCAGGTCGAACGGGACCCCCACCCGGCTCTCCTCGAACCGGCTCAGCCCCAGTACCCGGGCCTGGTAGTCCGGCTCCAGGGTGGCGGACGAGAAGATCACGGGCGTGCCGGGTTTCAGGTGATCGCCGCCGAAGAGCGGCCTGGGCTTCTGGGGCACGACCCACAGCTCGTCCCCCTCCCGCCAGACCACCGATTCGGGCCGGCGGAAGAGGCGGAGCGCGGTCCGGATTTCGTCGATGCGGTTCTGGTAGGCATTCAGTTCGGTCTCGCCCGACTGCCCCTCGCTCATGGCCTCCTCGGTCACCAGCTCGGTCTGGAGCAGGTCCAGGGCCTGGTCCAGCCGGGCGGCGGCTTTCAGGAGCAGATCGGTGCGGTCCACGTCCCGCTTTCCCTCGCCAGGGCTGGTGTGCAGGTCGAGCCCCCGCATGAAGTTGTCCGTGGCGGCCAGGGCTGTCTCCAGCCGCCAGGCCAGCTTCTCCCGGGCGTGCCACAGCTCCAGCCGCTCCAGGGTCCGCTTCAGCCGGCGCCGGCTCAGGGACCACCCCTGCATGCGCTGCCACATCTCGGGGAAGTAGTGCCCTTCATCAAAGATGACCGCCGAATAAGCGGGCAGGATCGGCAGCAGACCGCCCTCCAGGAGGTCGTTTCGCGTGAGCAGGTCCTGCGCGAACAGGCGGTGATCGCAGACCACCAGGTCAGCTGCCTCCCGGTGGTGCCGGCGGGCGGCCACCATGAGGCAGTGGCCCCGCCGCGGGCAGGTGTCACAGCTCAGCGACGGATCCCAGCTCACCAGCTCCCAGAGGTCGTCCGCCACCCCGGGCACCTCGGAACGGGCTCCGGTGGCCGTGCGCCGGGCCCAGCGGACGAGGTCGGTCCACCCCGCCGGCTCCTCGCCCGGCGCGAAGTCGTTCGCCTCGACCTTCAGCTCACACAGGTAATCCGCCGGATCGCCGGCCACGCGCACATCGATGTTCAGGTTGAGGAGCCGGGAGAGCGTCTGGATGTCGCCCCCGGGGCCGGTCAGCTGCGCCTTCAGCACGCTGGAGGCGCTGGCGACCACCACCGGCCGGCCGCGCATGCGCGCATGGCAGACCGCCGGCAGCAGGTAGGCGAAGGTCTTCCCCGTGCCCGGTCCGGCCTCAGCCAGCAGGGTGGATCCCTCGGTGAGCGCCCGGGCGATGCGGAAGGCGGTGTAGATCTGCTCCTCCCGCACCTCGAAACCGTGCTCGGGGAGCACGTCGTAGAACACCCGGCCCAGCCAGTCGTTCAGCCCCTGGCGGTATTCGGTCTCGTTGTGCGCGGGAAACGGCAGCTTCGTCCAGCGAATTTGCAAACGGGACCCCTCCTGGCGGTGCTCTGATAGCATCAAGGATACCCGACGGGACAGGCATTGGAAAGAGGAGGCGGAGTCCGACCGCATGGCGACCGATAATCGAGTAGGAGGGGGCGGCTAACCCCCGTCCTCTCACACCACCGGACATGCGGGTCCGCATCCGGCGGTTCGCCAGGATTGACGAGTCGCTTCATAGCATTCGGTCAGGCTTATCAGCCCCTGGGCACGCCAGTAGGCGTTGCCCAGGGCGCTGTTTAGTGGGCCACCTGCCATTCGCCACGGGCCTTTGCGGCTGTTGGCGAGTTGGTAGACTACCCATTCGGGCAAACCGAGGGCGCGCAACTCCCGAAAGCGCGTGCGTACACGCTTCCACTGCTTCCATACGCATGCTCGCAGCCGACGCTTCAGCCATCCTTCGAGTCTTTCAAAGGCTGACCTGGCATCGGAGAGCGCATAGTACCCAACCCAGCCCCGCAAGTAAGCATTCAGGCGCCGGATTCGGTCCTCCATGCTCTGGCTGCGGTTGCGGTCCGTCAGCGTGCGGAGCTTGTCCTTCACGCGTTTCAGGCTCTTCGGGGCCAGCCGGATGCGCACTCCCCGGTGCTTGTAGAAGCTAAACCCGAGGAACTGCCGCTTCCACGGCCGGTCTACTGCGCTCTTCTCCTCGTTGACCTTCAGCCGTAACCGCTCCTGCAGGAAGTGGCGCACGTTCCTGTAGACCCGTTCTCCCGCCCGTTTGCTGCGGACGTAGATGTTGCGTAGAGTAGAGAACTGGCGCCGTGGCTGTAGGCTTGGCCTACTCGGTTTCTGCGGGTTTCCCCCTTGCAGTGTCTCACTAGCCTTGCCATGTCCCGGTTTCCAGCTCCCCCTCATCAAACCGGACGTGACGTTTTCCGTCATCCGGCTTTCCGACAGCGTTCACACGGAAGCATTCAGCGGTACACGAACGGTTGGCGCCTTACCTTTCCAAATAGGCGGTAAAGACCCAGTTCTTTGTAGAAGAAGCTGGGTGGGTAGTCCCTGTACCCCTTGCCTCGCCGTTTGTGCTTCTTTCGCAGGTATGCACAGAGGCTCGTGTAGACGTAGGAGTCCACCTTTATAAAGTGTCGTAGCGAATTGCCGGCAGCGAAGTATTGGCACCAGCCGCGCAGGACCGGGTTGAGGCATGCAATCTTGTCTTCCAGGGACGGGAAAGTGCCGCCCGTGGCCATGACCTTTCTGACCCTGTCACGGATGTTCTGCATGGACTTCAGCGAGGGCCACCGGTAGCAGAACCAGCGCCCTTTCTTGGTCCGCTTCATCCGGAAGTGCATTCCGAGAAAGTCGAACCCTTCCTGGGCGTCCACTACGCGGGTCTTCTCCTCATTCAGCTTTAGTCCCCATTCGGCCAGGACCCTCTTCAGCCCCTCCATGATCCGCTGCGGGTTCTTGCCGCAGAGTACCACAAAGTCGTCGCAGTACCGTACCAAGTGGGCGTCATATTTGCGCCCGGCTAGGTTGTACCGCTCCCAGAGCCTGTCAAGGACGTGGTGCAGGTAGAGGTTCGCGAGGAGTGGAGAGATACTCCCTCCTTGCGGTGTGCCCACTTCTGAGTAGGAGATTTCGCTCTCCTCCAGCACGCCAGCCTTGAGCCATGCTCGAATGAGCCGCAGGATCCACTTGTCCGTAATTCGCTGGGCTACGAGATCCACGAGTTTGTCGTGCGGAATGGTATCGAAGTAGCTGCTCAGGTCGGCATCAATTACCTTTCTGCATCCCCAGGTTACCCATTTCTGGATCTCTCTGAGTGCGTCATGCTGGCTCCGCTTAGGTCGGAAGCCATACGAGTACGGAAGAAAGTCTGCCTCGAAGATAGGCTCAATCAGGATCTTCACTGCGGTCTGGATTACCCGATCCTTCACGGTCGGTATGCCCAGGGGCCGCAACTTCCCGTTCTTCTTCGGGATGTACTTCCTCCGCACCGGTGCCGGCCTGTACGTCTTCGTGTACAGCTCCTTCTGTATCTCGGCCAGGAAGGGGCCGACTCCACTCTGCTCGATTTCCTCTATGGTTCGTTCATCGACTCCGGGCCCACCTTTGTTGGCCTTGACCCGGGTCCATGCTACCCATAACACGTCTCGGCGGTAAACCTTGTCGTACAGAACCCCGAACTTCCTGCTCTTATCCGCCTTGGCCGCCGTGTAGAGCTTCCGCTGGAGTACGCGGACCTTTTCTTGTGGCGTGTTTATAGCCGGTCGGGCAATCACGCAGCCCTTCCTCCTTAAGAAGCGTTGCTGAAGCAGAGGCCCGTCGCTGTCTGCGGTTGTGTTGTCCGCAGGGTCATCGCTACCATGGCCTCCTCCGACTCCCTGGCCGCACATTCCGCCTGAACTTTCGGGGGCCTCCCTTATGTCCTCGGTTACCCGGTGGGATGCCGGGATGCGGCAGGGTCTCGACCGTTTCTCCCGTGTGCTTTCCCTGCATGCCGTCGCTTTCACACCGGAGGTCCCGCAACAGTCATCGCCCAGTTACTCGTGCTGCAGTGACAGCCTTCGCCCGACGACTAGAGGCTCGGCAACCTCAAAACCCTGGCTCTCCCAGCGATACCCGCCAGAGCTACGCTGACGATGCTAATCCGCGTTCACTTTCGTTACGGCCTGCAGGTTCGTTTCAGTCCCTTGGCTGGGTGCGAGGACCTTTGTCGGGTCGCTTCGCCGCAGGCAGTTACCCGCCTACAGCGGACCCCAAACTACCCGGCGAACTGGGAATTCCCGGGGTGAGCACATCTCAGCTCACAAGACACACGGGCCTTCGGCCCGCGCAGTCATCGGCGTACCGGACGAAGTGGTGCCCGCGGCGCTCCAGCTCCTTGTCGAGGTCATCCAGCAGGATGTTCGCCAGCAGCGGGCTCAGCGGACCGCCCTGCGGCGTCCCTTCCTCCGTCGCCATGACTACCCCGTTCAGCATGACCCCAGCCTGTAAGTATCGCCGGATCAGCCGCAGCACTCGCTTGTCCGTTACCCGCCGTGCCACGCGGGCCATCAGCACGTCGTGGTTGACCCGGTCGAAGAACTTCTCCAGGTCCATGTCCACGACCCAGTCGTACCCTTCCTCCACGTACTGACGTGCCTTCCTGACCGCGTCATGACCCCGCCGCCCCGGCCGGAAGCCGTAGCTGGATTCGGAGAATGTCGGGTCAAAGATTGGCGTCAGTACTTGCAGGAGTGCCTGCTGGATCAGGCGGTCCATCACGGTGGGAATACCCAACATCCGCTTGCCGCCGCCCGGTTTCGGGATTTCGATCCGGCGGACTGGCTGCGGTCTGTAGGTCCCCCGGAGCAGTTCTTCACGGATGCGCTCCCACTCCGCGCGGATCTGGTCCCGCAGCCGTTCGGTGGGGACACCGTCCACGCCTGGGGCGCCTCCGTTCCGCTCCACCCGTTTCAGGGCGGCCAGCATGTTCTCCCTGGCCACCACCTGCTCCATCAGCTTGCCTTGCTCCCCGCGGGGTGACGCTCCGCCTTGTGCCGGCTGCCCACTCCGCCCTCCCGCCGTCCCTTGCGGCTTCACCGCTACCTCCGGCGAGCAGGCCCCGTGCGGGATTTTCTGCGTTTGTCGCGGGCTGCTCGAACGCAACGGGTTCACCCCTCTCCTGACGTTCGGCCCTTCCCGGTCGGGGCGTCCCCCTGCCGGTACTATGGCCTATCTCGATGTTATGCACTCAAACTCTCTCAATCTCGCTGGTTCGCACCATTTCGCGTCCTGCCACTTGGCTCAGACACACCCATTGGACGAAAGACTCTGACTTCTGGTGCGAGACAAACGCGGGGTGGCAGAGAAGAGCCCCGTGCGACTCTTCAGACATGCCCTGTATGCTGCCGCCTGGACGGGTCCCACGTACTCCGCCCCCGGCCACCCTATCATGTCTCCCGGGGTCCTTGCCCTCAAAGTCCTTCGTCCTGCCTAAATGGGGGCGGGTGGGGCGCTAGTACTTTGCTGCAGGGTCATGCCCTTCCAGCCATAGTCGGCTTCCCCCACCCAAAGCGGCACATCTATCGGCACACCGCCCTCTCAGGCGGCGAGACCTAACTGCTCCGCCCGCCAGGCCCCCAAGGCCCTGGCCGGATCATAGCTACACTGCTTCCTGACCAGGGTGAACAGCACCCGCAACAGCTTGCACGCCAGCGCCACCAGGGCCTGCTTGCCCTTGAGCGGGTTCTGCTGGCGAGTCCTGAAGTGCTTGTACAGCGCTCGAAACTCCCGGTTCTTGGCGGCCGCCGTCATCGCCATCTGGTACAGCACGTGGCGCAGTCCAGGCCGGCCGCGCTTGCTGATGGGCGTCCGGCTGCGGTCCCGCTGCCCCGACGTGTTCTCTGTCAGGTTGTAGCCCGCCAGCTTGCGAAGTTGCCGCCAGTCCGCATACCGGCGCAGGTCGCCTACCTCGCCTAGGAAGGCAGCAGCGGTCACCACACCGACCCCAGGCACGCTCAGCAGGTACTGGGCGAGGCCCGTCTTCTCCAACGCCTCGGCCATTGCCGCCTCCGTCTCCGCCAACCGTTCCTTCCAAAAGATCACTTCTTGGAGGATCTGCCGCAGCTGAAGCCGGGCGGCGTCCAGCCCGTACGGCACCCCTATAGACCGCCGAGCCGCTTCCTGCAGGTCCTGGGCCCGCCGGAGCCCGACCCGCCGGTTGCTGGCAGCCCGGAGTTCCGCCGCCAGCTGAGTCACCGGCACCGCCAGCACGTCCTGTGGAAACGGCCGGTACTGCAGCACATACAGCGACGCCTGACCGAGCGGGTCGGCAAACACCTCCGTGTACTCCGGGAAGTACTCGTCCAGGAGCGCCTGCAGCTGGTTCAGGGCGGCGTTCAGCTTCCGCCGGTGTTGCTGCCGGGCCTGGGTTAGGATCCGCAGTTCTGCATAGACCCCGTCTGGCAGATACGGCACGGAGAACCGGCCTTGCAGGACCAACTGGGCGTTGAGCCAGGCGTCTTTACGGTCGTTCTTCGTGGGCGAGTTATCGTCCAGTTCCTTGCTCGCCTTGACATGGGCCGGGTTGACGATGACCACCGTGAAGCCCACCTGCTGGAGATACCACGCCAGCGGCTTCCAGTAGTGCCCGGTCGGTTCCATCCCCACCACCACGCGGGTAGCGCCAGCCTTCTCCTTCGCTCGTGCGATCTTTCCCAGTAGACGGTCGAACCCTTCCCTGCTATTCTGGAAATGGAAGGGGCTGCCCACGGGCACCTCGGTCACTCCGTCGACCACCCAGGCCCAGTGCTTCCGCTTGGCGATGTCGATACCGACCACCACCGTGGGTTCACCTCGGACCAGGGCCAATTTCCTGGCTCGCTGCTTCAATTGCATTGCGTTCCGTGACCTCCTGTTACGAGTGGTGATTACCTTTCACACCCTACCGTATCAGGAGGCCTTTACTTTTCTCAACGCCGTCCTACATCATTACAGGACTGCTTTGCTGACTTCTGCCGGTTCAGCCGGGCCTCTCGGCCCGGGTTACCAGCGTTGCTGGCGTTTTCCGGCAGACCTCCCCGGGTAAGGACGCTGACCTTCGCCCCGCACCCGCCCCATCTACTGCACCGCCCTTTGGCAGCCTCGGGTTTTGCTGTGGTTCGCCAGCTCACCCAGGCGGCACAGCCTCGTATGAGGTTCGTGTTCCTCGGGTCGTGGCTTTGCCTCCGGCTTCCTCCAGATTCCGCCTCGCGACGGACACCCTTGCCTTTGGCTAGCGGGCTCGTGCTGCCTCGCCCGCAGCGGACTCTCACCGCCAAGTCAGCGCCCATGCCGGGCGCACGAAGAAGCGGCCCCGCCGTACGTGGCGGGGCCGCATTCCTCGCAGCGTCCCACGGTCGCCTACAGCTTCTCGCTCACCGCCTTGGCCTGGGTGAAGAGCAGCAGGTAGTCGCGCCCGCCGGTCTTGGAGTCGGTGCCGCTCATGTTGAAGCCGCCGAAGGGGTGCACGCCGACCAGGGCGCCGGTGGACTTCCGGTTCAGGTAGAGGTTGCCCACGAAGAAGTGGCGCCGTGCGTACTCCAGGTTGGCCCGGTTGCGGGAGTACACCGAGCCCGTAAGGCCGTACTCGGTGTCGTTGGCGATGCGGATGGCGTCCTCGAAGTCCTTCGCCTTCATGATCGCCAGAACCGGACCGAAGATCTCCTCCTGCCCGATGCGGGCCCGGGACTCGACGTCGACGAAGATCGTCGGCTGGATGAAGTAGCCGCCGGTCTCGGCCGCCAGCGGCGACGGGCCGCCGCCCAGCACCAGCCGCCCTTCCGACTTGCCGATCTCAATGTAGTTGAGGATCGACTTGAACGCGTTCTCGTCGGCCACGGGGCCCTGGTGGACCTCGGGGTTGCGCGGGTCGCCCTGCAGCAGCTTCTGGGTCCGCTCCACGATGCGCTCGATCATCGTGTCGTACACGTCCTGGTGGATGATCGCCCGGGAGCAGGCCGAGCACTTCTGCCCCTGGAAGCCGTAGGCCGAGGTCACGATGCCCTCCGCGGCCGCGTCCAGGTCAGCGTCACGGTCCACCACGATCGCGTCCTTGCCGCCCATCTCGGCGATGACCCGCTTGATCCACTTCTGGCCGGGGGCGATTTCGGCCGCGACCTTGTTGATGCGCAGGCCGACTTCCTTGGAACCGGTAAAGCTGATGAACCGGGTCTGCGGATGGCCCACCAGGTAATCGCCCACCGAACCGCCGGGACCGGGAAGGAAGTTGAGCACGCCAGGCGGCAGGCCGGCCTCTTCCATCACCTCGGCGAACATCGCGGCCACCACCGGGGTGAGCGAAGCCGGCTTCAGGATGACGGTGTTGCCGGCGACGATGGCGGACGAGGTCATGCCCACCATGATGGCGCAGGGGAAGTTCCAGGGCGGAATGATCAGCCCGACGCCGAGCGGCACGTAGTAGAGCTCGTTGTCCTCGCCGGGAATCCGCGTGAGCGGCTGGGACTCAGACAGCCGGTACATCTCACGCGCGTAGTACTCGAGGAAGTCGATCGCCTCCGCGGTGTCGGCATCGGCCTCCACCCAGCTCTTGCCGATCTCCACCACCATGGTCGCCGAGAACTCGTGCTTACGGCGGCGCATGATGGAGGCGGCCCGCAGGAGGACCCGCGCCCGGGCCTTGGGGCTCACCCGGCTCCACTCCTCAAAGGCCGCGAGGGCCGCGGCCATGGCCTTGTCAGCCAGCTCCCGGTCGGCCTTGGCCACAGAACCGATGATTTCCTTGGGATTGGCCGGGTTGGTCGACAGGATGCGCTCCCGGGTCATGATCCGTTCCCCGCCGATGATCAGCGGGTACTCCCGGCCGAAGCGGCTCTGCACCAACTCCAGCGCCTGCTTGAAGGCCTCACGGTTCTGGGGAAGGGAGAAGTCGGTCAGCGGCTCGTTCTTGAAGGGCACGACTGCCATGCGCTGCAACCTCCTTCGCGGGGTATTCACTCATGCATATTCCCTGAGGAGGGCAGGCCTTCCTGCAAGAATAGGGTGCAATTTTGTGCGGCATCGGTGCCTGGCTAGGGGAGCGAGCGGATCTGCTTCACCCGGATGATGCCCATGTAGACCGTCCAGGCCAGCGAGATGAGGGCGTTCACCGTCAGCGCCAGAGAGGGCCCGAGCCGGTCGAAGGACATGCCCAGCGGCCCCTGGCCCAGCGGCATCATCGCCAGCGCGGTGATGGTGTACGCCGACATGACCCGCCCCCGCATCTCGTCCACCACGTTGGTCTGCAGGAGGGTGTTCAGGGTCGTCTGCCAGGTCATGTTCAGGCCGCCGACCAGCACCAGGAGCGCCAGGGAGAGGTATAGGTTCGACGTCCAGCTGAACGCGATCAGCGCGGCAGGAAAGAGGATGCCGGCGCCCAGGAGCAGCTTGCCCTTCCACTGGATGTTGGTCGCAGAGGCGATGACCAGCATGAAGATCACCGTGCCCAGGGCCGGCGCGGCCTGCATCAGGCCGGCGGTTCCCACATCGCCGTGCACCACGTCCCGGGCGAAGACGGTAATGAACTGCTGGTAGGGCCGGGCGAAGAAGGAGGTGACAGCGGCCATGGAGATGAGCGCCAGGATCACGGGGTTATGGCGGATGAACGAGAGCCCCGCGAAGAGGTCCTGAAGCATGGAGGTCTGGCCCCTGCCGCGGGTGTGAGGCGGGAACTTCATGAGGGCCAGGGCGATGAAGACCGCCACAAAACTGATCGCGTTCACGTAGAAACAGCCGGCAAAGCCGACGAGCGGCACCAGGACGCCGGTCAGCGACGGGCCGAACAGGGCGGCGCCGTTGAAGGCGATGGAATTGAAGGAAATGGCCGCGTGAAGGTTTCGCTTGGGCACCAGCTGGGGCACCAGGCTGTGGCGGGTGGGCTGATCAAACGCCTGCGCACAGGCGGAGACCGCGGAGAGCAGCACCACGTGCCACACCTGGATGTGGCCCAGATGGGTGAGCAGACCGAGCACCGCGGCGCTCAGCATCTGCACCGTCTGGGTCACGTAGAGAATCGGCCGCTTGGGGAAACGGTCGGCGACGGTGCCGCCGATCATCGAAAGGAAGATGAGCGGGAACGCCCGCACAAACCCCACCGTGCCCAGCCAGGCTGCGCTGTTGGAGATGTCGTACACCAGCCAGCCCTGGGCGACCGACTGGATCCAGGCGCCGGCGTTGGAGACGAGAAAGCCGAACCAGTAGAGCATGTAGTTGCGCTGGCGCAGGAGGGCGAGTATTCCCCGTTCTTCGTGCATGGCACCTACCTCCAGGCGGGCTCCGACGTATGCTGCCGTTCTCGATGCTTACTTCAGCTCATTAAGTGTTTCCCGGCGACCCGGCCCGTTCCTGCCGGGAGCGCCGCGGCCCCGGCCTGGAAGAAGGCGATAACGCAAAGGGGGACGTGCACAGCACGTCCCTTGGTCGTGGGGGTCGGCTCCCGCACCCGGCTCTGCAGCGCGCGGGAAGCTGATCAAGCTGATCAAGCCAAAAGCAGGTGTGCGTCTGCACACCTGCCCTTCTGCTGGTCGGGGTGACAGGATTTGAACCTGCGACCTCACGGTCCCGAACCGTGCGCTCTACCAAGCTGAGCCACACCCCGGAATGCGTTGTGAGCGGTGAGAAGTATGCGGTGAGAAGCTGTGAGCCGTGAGCAGTGGGTAGTGAGAAGCTGCAAGCAGTGAGTCGTCTGTGCTGTTGGGCGTGAGAAGTGAGCAGTCAGAGGTCATGAGCCCTGAACAGCGGGTAGTGAACGGCGAAAGGTGTGTGGGTGAAGAGGCTTCCCATTTGGATAGCAGATGTGCTGACGCACACCTGCTATCCAAATGGTCGGGCTGACAGGATTTGAACCTGCGACCTCTTCCACCCCAAGGAAGCGCGCTACCAAGCTGCGCCACAGCCCGACAAGGTGGTGGAGCTGAGGGGAATCGAACCCCTGACCTCTTGAATGCCATTCAAGCGCTCTCCCATCTGAGCTACAGCCCCATATATGGGCAGACCGACCGGGGTCGAACCGGCGACCTCCAGAGCCACAATCTGGCGCTCTAGCCTACTGAGCTACGGTCTGCATGTTGTCTGTGGCAGGGGCAGTAGGACTCGAACCCACAACCTACGGTTTTGGAGACCGTTGCTCTACCAATTGAGCTATGCCCCTAGGAAACTGGCGCGCCCGGCAGGACTCGAACCTACGACCTCTTGCTCCGGAGGCAAGCGCTCTATCCGCTGAGCTACGGGCGCATAATGCTGGCGCGCCGGGCAGGATTCGAACCTGCGACCGCCTGATTCGTAGTCAGGTACTCTATCCAGCTGAGCTACCGGCGCAAACGTTGTGCGGCGAGCGGTGACTCGCCGCCGATGGAGCTGATGACCGGGCTCGAACCGGTGACCTCGTCCTTACCAAGGACGTGCTCTACCACCTGAGCTACATCAGCGGAAACAAGGGTGGTGCAGATGGGGAGACTCGAACTCCCACCGGGAGTGGTTACCCGACACGGTCCTGAGCCGTGCGCGTCTGCCAATTCCGCCACATCTGCATGTGGTGTCGGAGGCGGGACTTGAACCCGCACGGGAAACCCATACGCCCCTCAAACGTACGCGTCTGCCAATTCCGCCACTCCGACAGAGGTGGCATGCACCCTTCAGGGGGCTCCCTGAAGGGGCATGTGGTGGTGACCCCAAGGGGATTCGAACCCCTGTTTGCGCCGTGAGAGGGCGCCGTCCTAGGCCTCTAGACGATGGGGCCGCATGTGGTTGGGGATCTAGGATTCGAACCTAGACTACCTGATCCAGAGTCAGGCGGGCTACCGTTACCCCAATCCCCAGTATACACGCGAAATGCGTTCTCGTGAAGCCGTCAGTTGCAGACAAGCCCACCCATCGGTCCGCCGTCCCCCGGCGACGGCTGCCGCCGGGGGAGGCTTACCGCAGAAATCTAGTTTGGGCAGCGACCTATTCTCCCCCTTGCGGAGTACCTTCGGCCCTGGAGGGCTTAACTTCCGTGTTCGGTATGGGAACGGGTGATCCCCTCCGGTATCGCCACCCAAAACTCCTGAGGTCCTACCCTCAAAACTGCACAGTGATCTGCACACGCTCCGGCTTCAGCGAAATCAAGCCCTCGGCCGATTAGTACCGGTCCGCTCCACGGCTTGCGCCGCTTCCACTCCCGGCCTATCTACCTGGTCATCTTCCAGGGGCCTTACTCCCTTGCGGGATGGGAGATCTCATCTTCGGGCTGGCTTCGCGCTTAGATGCTTTCAGCGCTTATCCGTTCCGGCCTTGGCTACCCAGCTGTACCCCTGGCGGGATAACTGGTACACCAGCGGGCCGTCCACCCCGGTCCTCTCGTACTAGGGGCAGTTCCCGTCAAATCTCCTCCGCCTGCGATGGATAGGGACCGAACTGTCTCACGACGTTCTGAACCCAGCTCGCGTACCGCTTTAATCGGCGAACAGCCGAACCCTTCGGACCGACTTCAGCCCGAGGATGCGATGAGCCGACATCGAGGTGCCAAACCTCCCCGTCGATGTGGACTCTTGGGGGAGATCAGCCTGTTATCCCCGGGGTAGCTTTTATCCGTTGAGCGACGGCCCTTCCACTCGGAACCGCCGGATCACTAAGCCCGTCTTTCGACCCTGCTCGACCTGTCTGTCTCGCAGTCAAGCCCGCTTCTGCCTTTACACTCCCCGGATGATTTCCAACCATCCTGAGCGGACCTTTGGGCGCCTCCGTTACCTTTTGGGAGGCGACCGCCCCAGTCAAACTGCCCACCTGGCACGGTCCACGACCCCGTTGCAGGGGCCCGTGTTAGAACTTCGATGCTGCGAGGGTGGTATCCCAACGGCGCCTCCACCGAATCTGGCGACCCGGCTTCGCAGGCTCCCACCTATCCTGTACACGCACCACCAAAATCCAATGCCAGGCTACAGTAAAGCTCCACGGGGTCTTTCTGTCCAATCGCAGGTAACCTGCATCTTCACAGGTATTGCAATTTCACCGGGTCCCTCGCTGAGACAGTGCCCAAGTCGTTACGCCATTCGTGCGGGTCGGAACTTACCCGACAAGGAATTTCGCTACCTTAGGACCGTTATAGTTACGGCCGCCGTTTACTGGGGCTTCGGTTCAAAGCTTCGGCCTTCCGGCCTGACCTCTCCCCTTAACCTTCCAGCACCGGGCAGGCGTCAGCCAGTATACGTCGCCTTCCGGCTTAGCACTGACCTGTGTTTGTGGTAAACAGTCGCTTGGGCCTCTCCTCTGCAACCCTCCCCCGCTCTGCGGCGTCTCTCCGCTCACGGTCCGAGGGCCATCCTTCTCCCGAAGTTACGGATGCATTTTGCCGAGTTCCTTAGCGAGGGTTCTCCCGCGCACCTGAGGATTCTCTCCCCGCCTACCTGTGTCGGTTTGCGGTACGGGCACCCCGGGTCTCCCTAGCGGCTTTTCTCGGCAGTGTGGCGTCAGGGGCTTCCCTACTTCAGTTCGGTCGGCATCGCGTCTCACGTTTAGCCCGGCGGACTTCCCTACCGGGCCACGCTACCCGCTTACCCCGGCTCAACCAGCGGCCGGGTCCCCCTAGCCTCCTGCGTCCCCGCATCGGTCAAGCGACCCGTAGGTGGTACAGGAATGTCGACCTGTTTCCCATCGCCTACGCCATTCGGCCTCGGCTTAGGTCCCGACTGACCCTGAGCGGACGAGCCTTGCTCAGGAATCCTTAGGCTTTCGGTGGACAGGATTCTCACCTGTCTTTTCGCTACTCATACCGGCATTCTCACTTCCATGCGCTCCAGCCGTCCTTCCGGTCGACCTTCGACGCACATGGAACGCTCCCCTACCGCGTGAGCAGTGAGATGTGAGTAGTGAGTAGTGAGCTATTGCAACCTCTGCATCAGCGCGTAAATCTGCTTCCCGAGCTGTTCGTACTCGGATATCACCTTGTCCATGGCAGCGATCTCGTACCCGAGATCCCTGGCCAGACTCAGCACGAACATCTCGTTGGCAGACCCCAACGCCATCCGCAAGAAGTGTCGGAAGTCAGCGGCCGACTCGCGCCGACCGAATCCCTCGGCGATGTTCGCCGGTATCGATACGGCTGCGCGACGCAGCTGCTGTCCGAGCTCGAACTGTTCGTGCGCCGGAAAGCTTCGGGTCAGCCGGTGTACCGTCAGCGCCAGCTCATAGCTCCGCTGGTACACCCGCAGATCCCGAAAACTCCGGACCGCACTCACTGCTCACCACTCACCTCTCACCGCTCACACCCGCAGCTTCGGTGTCCTGCTTAGCCCCGAGTATTTATGGCGCAGCGTCATTCGACCAGTGAGCTATTACGCACTCTTTCAATGATGGCTGCTTCTAAGCCAACATCCTGGTTGTCTCTACAACGCCACATCCTTGCCCACTTAGCAGGAACTTCGGGACCTTAGCTGGCGGTCTGGGCTGTTTCCCTCTTGACGACGGACCTTAGCGCTCGCCGTCTGACTGCCGGCCATACTTGCTGGCATTCGGAGTTTGACTGAGTTCGGTAACCGGTAGGGCCCCTAGCCCAATCAGTGCTCTACCTCCAGCAAGCTCACATGCCGACGCTAGCCCTAAAGCTATTTCGGGGAGAACCAGCTATCTCCCGGTTCGTTTGGCTTTTCACCCCTATCCACAGCTCATCCGATAGCTTTTCAACGCTAACCGGTTCGGGCCTCCACGGGGTCTTACCCCCGCTTCACCCTGGCCATGGATAGATCACCGGGTTTCGGGTCTACAGCCACTGACTACGCCCTCTTCAGACTCGCTTTCGCTTCGGCTCCGGGCCTGAGGCCCTTAACCACGCCAGTGACCGTAACTCGCCGGTTCATTCTTCAATAGGCACGCACTCACCCACGTACGGGGCTCGTACTGCTTGTAGGCACACGGTTTCAGGGTCTCTTTCACTCCGCTCCCGCGGTGCTTTTCACCTTTCCCTCACGGTACTGGTTCACTATCGGTCGCCAGGCGTATTTAGCCTTGGAGGGTGGTCCCCCCGGATTCCCACGGGATTCCTCGTGTCCCGTGGTACTTGGGATCCGCCCAGCGGCGCCTCGCCTTTCGCCTACAGGGCTCTTACCTTCTGTGGCGGGCCTTTCCAGACCTCTTCGGCTAGACTCGGCAGCATCGCTTTACGGGCGTCCCGCAACCCCAGCAGCGATGGCTCGCTGCTGGTTTAGGCTCCTCCCCGTTCGCTCGCCGCTACTGAGGGAATCTCGGTTGATTTCTTTTCCTCGCCCTACTGAGATGTTTCAGTTCGGGCGGTGCCCCCCCACAGCCTATGGATTCAGCTGTGGGTGACTGGCCATTACGCCAGCCGGGTTGCCCCATTCGGAGATCCCCGGATCTACGCCTGCTTGCGGCTCCCCGAGGCTTATCGCAGCTTTCCACGTCCTTCATCGGCACCTGGCGCCCAGGCATCCACCGTGTGCCCTTCCCAGCTTGATTTCGCTGAGATGCACGCTTCCCGCGTTGCCTTTGCGTGTGTCCACTGTGCAGTTTTCAAGGTACGACGCTGCTGCAGGGAACCCAAGGTTCCCGAAGCAGCCCGTGGTCCCGTGCGGGAGCGAAGCTCCCGCAGGCACTCACTGAGGGGCTCGAAGATCCTGAGTCAGCAAGCGTGCGGGCCGGAACAGCTCTCACTGCTCACAGCCCACTGCTCACCGCTCATCTCGAACCCTCAAAACTAAACAGTGCAGATTCGGTCCGCCCAGCGGCCGTCAGTTTCCCTCAGCCCGTTTTGATGGGCTGAGGATCGACCTCGGAGTCTCCCCTTCTCAGGGGCTGTGCTCCTTAGAAAGGAGGTGATCCAGCCGCACCTTCCGATACGGCTACCTTGTTACGACTTCACCCCAGTCACCGGCCCCACCTTCGGCGGCTGCCTCCCTTGCGGGTTAGCTCACCGACTTCGGGTGTTGCCAGCTCCCATGGTGTGACGGGCGGTGTGTACAAGGCCCGGGAACGTATTCACCGCGGCGTGCTGATCCGCGATTACTAGCAACTCCGACTTCACGCAGGCGAGTTGCAGCCTGCGATCCGAACTGGGACCGCCTTTCGCGATTGCCTCCCCCTCGCGGGTTCGGGGCGCTCTGTGGCGGCCATTGTAGCACGTGTGTAGCCCAGGACATAAGGGGCATGATGATTTGACGTCATCCCCACCTTCCTCCGGTTTGTCACCGGCAGTCTCGCATGAGTGCCCACCATAACGTGCTGGCAACATGCGACAGGGGTTGCGCTCGTTGCGGGACTTAACCCAACATCTCACGACACGAGCTGACGACAACCATGCACCACCTGTCTCACCGTTCCTCTCCGAAAAGAGGCACCCCCGCATCTCTGCAGGGTTCGGTGGATGTCAAGCCCTGGTAAGGTTCTACGCGTTGCTTCGAATTAAACCACATGCTCCGCTGCTTGTGCGGGCCCCCGTCAATTCCTTTGAGTTTCAACCTTGCGGCCGTACTCCCCAGGCGGAGTGCTTAGTGCGTTAGCTCCTGCACGAGGGGGGTCGATACCCCTCACACATAGCACTCATCGTTTACGGCTAGGACTACCAGGGTATCTAATCCTGTTTGCTCCCCTAGCTTTCGCGCCTCAGCGTCAGTGACTCCCCAGGCAGCCGCCTTCGCCACTGGTGTTCCTCCCGATCTCTACGCATTTCACTGCTACACCGGGAATTCCACTGCCCTCTAGAGCACTCAAGCCCGCCAGTTTCAGAGGCACCCCCGGGGTTGAGCCCCGGTCTTTCACCCCTGACTTAACAGGCCGCCTACACGCCCTTTACGCCCAGTAATTCCGGACAACGCTCGCCCCCTACGTATTACCGCGGCTGCTGGCACGTAGTTTGCCGGGGCTTCCTCGCCTGCTACCGTCAAACCCCGCCCATTTCCTGACGGGGCCCTTCTTCGCAGGCAACAGAGCTTTACAACCCGAAGGCCTTCTTCGCTCACGCGGCGTTGCTGCATCAGCCTTTCGGCCATTGTGCAAAATTCCCGACTGCTGCCTCCCGTAGGAGTCTGGGCCGTGTCTCAGTCCCAGTGTGGCCGGTCGCCCTCTCAGGCCGGCTACCCATCGTCGCCTTGGTGGGCCGTTACCCCGCCAACCAGCTAATGGGCCGCGGACCCCTCCTCTGCCAGCGCCACTGACTCCAGCGCCTTTTCTCCCAGCCCCATGCGGGACCGTGAGCTTATCCGGTATTAGCAGGCCTTTCGGCCTGTTATCCCAGAGCAGAGGGCAGGTTATCCACGTGTTACTCACCCGTCCGCCGCTGGGCTTCAGGGCCGAAGCCCCGAAGCCCCGCTCGACTTGCATGTCTTAGGCACGCCGCCAGCGTTCGTCCTGAGCCAGGATCAAACTCTCCGTGGAAAGCTTGACTTTGGCTCCTTTGGAATACCGGCTCGCTCGGCTTCCCTCTTCTGCACTGTCTAGTTTTCAAGGTTCGAGATCCGCCGCCGCCGTCAGGCGACAGCTTCACCAGTTTAGCAAGTTCCCGGCGTCGTGTCAACCGGCCAGTTCGTGCCACTTGGCCGTTCCGGCCGGCTGTCTCCGCCGTGAACCCCGCCGCCCAGCTGGCGGCAAGAAGTGATTTTATCAGGCGGACGGACCGGCGTCAACCGACCAAATCCGCCCAATCACGTCGCCGCATCCTGAAGTGGCGGCTTGTGCATCTTAACACGCGACGCCGCCCGAGGGCAAGCCCTGAGCCCGGACCGACAATTTCTACTTCAGACACGGCGACCCGATGCCCGGGCCGAAGACGGGCCGGGCGTAGAACGCCGCCCCTGTGGCCGCCGTCGCCGTGCCGGTGGGCACGCGCGCCCACAGTATCCTCGCTCCCGTGGCCCGGGTCAACCCTCTACCGGTGCAGCCGCGGATCCAGGGCCTCCCGCAGCCCCTCGCCCACCAGGTTGAGCGCCAGGATGGCCACGAAGATCAGGAGCCCCGGCGGCAGCCAGATCCACGGCTGCAGGAGCAGGACCTTCAATGAAAGCGCGGCTGAGAGCATGTTGCCCCAGGAGGGCACGGGCTGCTGTACGCCAAAGCCCAGGAACGAGAGGCCGGCCTCGCTGAGGATGGCCGAGCCCATCCCGAGCGTGGCGGCCACCACGACCGGGCCGAGCGCGTTGGGCAGGATGTGGCGGAAGATGATCCGCCCGTCCGGCATGCCGATGGCCCGGGCCGCCTCCACGTACTCCCGGCTGCGCAGCGTCAGGAACTCGCCCCTCACCAGGCGGCAGATGCCGGTCCAGCCCAGCAGGCCGAGGACGAGCATCGTATTGTAGACCGACGGCCGCAGGGCCGCCGCCATCGTCAGGGCCAGCGGGAAGAAGGGGATGATCATCACCACGTCGGTGATGCGCATGATCACGGTGTCCACTACGCCGCCGTAGTAGCCGGCAACCGCGCCCAGCGTCACGCCGATGACCATGTAGAGGGCGACGGCCACGAGCCCCACGGTCAGCGAGACCCGCCCGCCGTAGAGCAACCGGGTGTAGACGTCCCGGCCCAGCTCGTCCGTGCCCAGCCAGTGCTCCCGGGAGGGCGGCTGCTCGGCGTGCCGGATGTCCGGCAGGTCCCGGTCGTGCCAGGTGAGCTGCGGCGCGAAGACCGAGGCCAGCGCCAGAACGATGAGCACGTACAGCCCGAGCATCGCCCGCCGGTTGGCGCGAAAGCGGCGCCAGGCCACCATCCCACCTCCTCAGCCGTAGCGCACCCGGGGATCGACCACGGCGTAGCCCACGTCCGCCAGCAGGCTGCCCAGGAGCGTGAGCCCGGCGAAGAGCAGGTTCAGCGCCATCAGCACCGGGTAGTCCCGCTCCAGCAGGGCGGTGTAGGTCAGCCTGCCCAGCCCCGGCCACTGGAACAGGGACTCGGTGATGATCGCGCCGCCGAGCAGCGCCGGCAGGTTGAGGCCCAGGAGCGTCACCACCGGCATCAGGGCGTTGCGCAGGGCATGCCGGTACAGCACCACCCGCTCCGGCAGCCCCTTGGCCCGGGCGGTGCGCAGGTAGTCCTGCCGGAGCACCTCCAGCATCGCCGACCGCACGTGGCTCATCAGCCCGGCGATGCTGGTCACCCCCAGGGCCATCGCCGGCAGGATGAGGTGGCGGGCGGCATCCAGCCACAGCGCCACGCCGGTGACATGGATGCCCGGGGTGGTGAACCCCGCCGACGGCAGGATCTGCAGGCCGCCCAGGGACAGCCAGCGCAGGAGCAGGAGGCCGAAGAAGAAGGCCGGGATGGCCAGGCCGGCCAGCGAGCAGGTCGTCAGCACCGCATCCACCCAGGTTCCCCGCCGGACGGCGGCCAGGACGCCGAACGGGATGCCCGCCAGCAGCACGATGGACTGGGACGCCACGCCCAGGGCGATGCTGGGGCCCAGCCGGTCGCCGATCAAGTCCGCAACCGGGATGCGGAAGCGGATGGACGTGCCCAGGTCTCCCCGCACCGCGTGGGTGAGCCAACGCCAGTACTGCTGCAGCATGGGGCAGTCCAGGCAGTGGCGCCGGCGCAGTTCCTCCACCTTCGCCGGGTCAGCCCGGGGGTCGATCAGCCCGCTGTAGGGATCGCCGGGCGCCAGCCGGATCACGGCGAAGACCAGCAGCGAGGCGCCCAGCAGCATGGGCAGAAGCTGCACGAAGCGCCGCAGCACAAAGCCGGCCACCGCCTGTCCCCCTCCCTGTTGCGACGCCGCCGTCAGGACCGCTGCCCCGCCGCACGGCGGCCGGCCGCGCGGCGGCGGCTGACCCCCTCAACGGCGCTCCGGGGAAATCCAGAGCTCCCAGATGTTCCACAGGCTGCCCCGGGCGTCCGGCCGGAGGCCCCGTACCCGGTCCAGGCGCACCGCCTCGAGCTGGTCCTGGCTGTAGAGGAAGATCACCGGCAGCTCCTCTGCCAGCAGCCGGGACCACTCCCGGTAGACCAGCCGCCGCTCCGCCGGCTCCAGCCGGCTCGCCCCAAGGCGCAGCAGCATCAGGCTGCGGGCGCTCCGCCAGCCCGTCGCCTGTCCCCAGCGGCTGCCGGGGTCGAAGACGGGCCCCGGATCCGGGTCCGGTCCCACGCTCCAGCCCATCAGCCAGGCGTCGGCCTGCCCGCCGCCGAAGACCATCGCCGCGAGGGTGGAAAACTCCACCATCTGCAGGTCGACCTGAATGCCCACCGCCTTCAGGTCGGCCTGGATCAGCGGGGCCGTGGCGGCGCGCACGGCGTTTCCCGAGGGGTAGAGCAGGGTGAAGCGGAAGCGCTGGCCGTCACGGACCAGGTAGCCCTCCGCGTCCCGGTCCCGCCAGCCGGCCTCGGCCAGCAGCCGGGCCGCGGCCTCCGGATCGCGGCGGCGCACCGGCAAAGCACCGGGATCGTGGTACGGGTGGCCGTAGGGCAGGTGGCTCTCGGCGACATGGCCGTACCCTTTCAGCAGATGGTCGACGATGGCCTGCCGGTCGATGGCCAGCAGGATGGCCTGCCGCACCCGCCGGTCGGCGAAGAGCGGGTTGCGGTGGTTCAGCCCCAGGTACTGGTAGCCCAGGTCCGGTCGGGTGAAGACGCCGATGTACGGGTCGCCCTCCACCAGCGCCACGTCGCCCGGTTTCAGCGGCACGTAGTCCAGTTCGCCGGCCTTCAGCTGGCCGATGGCCACGTCCTGGCTCACGATGCGGTAGATGATCCGCTCGATGTGCGGCCGGCCGCGGTGGTAGGCCTCGTAGCGCACCAGCTCCACGTACTGGTCCGGCACGTAGCGGACGAACCGGTACGGCCCGACGCCAACCGGCGCCCGCGTGGCCGGGTGCCCGGCCAGTTCGCCCGGAGGCGTATCGCTGAAGATGTGGGCCGGGAGCAGCGGGACGGCCAGGTTCCCCAGCAGCGGGGCGTGGGGCCGGTCGGCGGTGAAGACGACGGTGTGGTCGTCCACTACCCGGATGGCCTCCTTTCCCGGGCCGTCCAGCCAGGCCTGCCAGCCCGCCCGCTTGCGCCCGGCCGCCTCCCCGGCGGTGATGCGTCCTTCGGCCTGATCCCTGTCGGCCTCCGCCCGCTCCGCCAGCATCGCCTCGACGCCCCGCAGGGCGGCGTACTCCCCGGTGAACACGCCGGGATAGTCGGGGTGCAGGATGGTCAGAAAGGTGTAGGCGACGTCGCGGGCGGTGAACGGGCGGCCGTCGTGCCACGTCACGTCCCGCCGCAGGCGGAAGGTGAACTGGCGGTGGTCCGGCGAGACGGCGAAGCTCTCGCACAGATCGCAGACCAGGTCCAGACGCTCGTCCCGGGTCAGCAGGCCGGCGAAGACGAGGCCGACGATGGTGGCGTCGTAGCCGTCCTCCATCAGGATGGGGTTGAAGACACCCCGGGGCGCAGAGAACATGGAGAGATAGAGCGTCCCGCCGTCCACCGGTTCCTCAGCGGGCGGGGCCTGCCCCGCTTTTCCTTCCGCCGAGGGGCGCGCAGGCGGGGCACAGCCGGCCAGCAGAAGGGCGAGCAGCACGGTCAGGGCGATGGGTCTCCAGCCAGGCATGGGCAGCCTCCACAGGACGGCGCCCGGGACAGCCCCTCTCTAGCAGATGCGCGGACAGGCGGAGTTATACCTGGGGCCGCCGCGGGCGCAGTGTATGCTCAGGATGAAGGATGTTGCTCACCGGTAGTATGGCGCGGCCAACCGGGGAACCAGTCCCCAGGGGATGCCCGTCCGCGGCCCCGCGCAAGCTCGGGCTCACCGCTGTGTGGCGCAGGCCGCGAACTCCCGCATCCGGCCGTGTCTGGCCAGGCTTACGCGCACAATGTACACCCCCGGTGCCCGGCCCGCTGCACATTCTGCGCGCTCACGGGCCTGCATCCCCGTCGGCGGAGTCGCTCGAGCCCGTCCCCTGGACCCAGCACCCCTCGTCCGGGCCGGGTTCGGCCAGGCTTGCGCGCACAATGTACACCCCCGGTGCCCGGCCCGCTGCACATTCTGCGCGCTCACGCGCCTGCATCCCCGCCGGCGGAGTCGCTCGAGCCCTTCCCCTGGTCCCAGCACCCCTCGTCCGGGCCGGGTTCGGCCAGGCTTGCGCGCACAATGTACACCCCCGGTGCCCGGCCCGCTGCACATTCTGCGCGCTCACGCGCCTGCATCCCCGCCGGCGGAGTCGCTCGAGCCCTTCCCCTGGTCCCAGCACCCCTCGTCCGGGCCGGGTTCTGCCAGGCTTGCGCGCAAAATGTACACCCCGGGGTGCCCGGCCCACTGCACATTCTGCGCGACCGTGGCCCTTGCATGTGACCGCCCGCAGCAGTCTCGCTGCGAAGTTCCCCGCTCGCTGCCATTCCCGGGGCCCACAACCGATCTCACGCCCGATGTCCGGCGACCCACTGCCTCTCCCACCGCCCTCCGACCTTCCACATCTCACCACCCACCTTCACGCCTCCCACTGCCATTCTCACCACCCACCGCTCTCGGCCCCATCGCCCACCGCCCCTCTCACTGCTCACGGCCCATTACCCGCCGCTAACGCCGCCCACTGCCCACCACCCACCCTCACGCCTCCGTCCACTGCCCCTCTCACCGCTCACGGCACATCGCCCACCGCCCCTCTCACCGCTCACGGCACATCGCCCACCGCCCATCTCACCGCCCACTGCCCACCACCCACCGCGCAGGCCTCTCCCACTGCCACGCTCACCGCCCACCGCTCACCACTCATCTCACCGCTCACCGCCCACCGCTCACCACTCATCTCACCGCTCACCGCCCACCGCTCACAGCTAAGAAGGTCCGGGCCCCCCTCACGGGGACGCCCGGACCTCGCAGTTCTCAACCGTTACTTGCCCTTCCCCTTGATGTTCTCGTCCCAGTAGCCGATCCACTCGGCTTCCTTCTCCGCCATGACGTCCCACTGCAGGTCCATGGCCTTCAGCTTCGGGGAGAGCTCCTTCAGCCAGTCAGGCTGCATGGACTCGGGGAGGCTGATGGACGGGATCTGGAACCGGCTGGCCGACAGCTCCGCCTGGATCTCGTCGCTGAAGAGCAGGTTCAGGAACTTCTCGGCCGCCTGCGGGTGCTTGGCGCCGGCGATCATACCCACGCCGTCGACCAGGATCGGCACGCCGCTCTCGGGGATGATGTAGCCGAAGGGCATGCCCTCCTGTTCCGCCTGGATCAGCACGTCCTGCAGGTTCCAGAGGCTGAGGCTGCCTTCCTGGCGGGTGATCTTCAGGTACATGTCGGTCGGGTTGGCCGCGTACTCCTTGGTGTTGGCATCCAGCTTCAGCAGCCACTCGTAGCCCCGGTCAGGGGTGCCGTCCTGCTGGTAGAACCGGTCGATCATCGCCGCGTAGATCGTGCGCATGGTGCCCGAGGCCGGCACGGCGCGGATGATGATCTGGTCCTTCCACTTGGGATCGAGCAGGTCATCCCAGTCCTTCGGCAGCTCGTCCTCGGAGATCATCTCCGTGTTGTACATGATGACCTCCGGGAGGAGCATCTCGCCGTACCAGTGACCCTCAGGATCCTTGTACCCCTCGGGGATCTTGGCGGCGAACTCCGGCTCGATCTTGGCCAGGAGCCCCTCCTTCACGGCCAGGGAAAGCGCCTGCTGGGTGCCGCCCCACCAGATGTCGCCCTGGGGGTTCTCTTTCTCGGCCCGGACGCGCTCCATGATCTCCTGGGCGCCCATGGGCAGGACCTCGACGTTGCCCTTGTACTCAGGGTACTTCTCCTCGAACTTCGCGACCATCAGGTCGATGATGGACTGGTCGCGCCCGGTGTAGATGACCAGCCGGGCCTCCTCCTGCGGCTCCTGGTTCTGCTGCGGCGTCTGCGAGGCGGGAGGCGTCTGGGAGCCGCCGCCCTGGCTGCCCGAGGGCTGGCCGGAGCTGCCGCAGCCGGCGGCGAACAGGCCGGCGACCAGCAAGAGACCCACGAGTTTGCGAGACCAGGTGCTTCGCATTGGCATATATCCCCCTTCAGTATGGTGAAATACAGGATCTGCACGCGTAACGGATCCGCGAACGGGCAGATCCACCCCCCTTCGGTTCCCGCAATCTTCTAAGACAACTCAGGCGCTGTGCGCCTGAAGACCATTCACTCAGACCAGCAGCACGTCCGCCGCCAGGAGCCGGCGCCGCAGCCCCTCGTCCACCGCGGCCGGGCCGCCCAGGGCCCGCATCACGGCTCCGTAGATGGGGGCATAGCGGGGCACCTGCACCACGCCGCCGGGGGCCTCCTCCGCCAGCCGCTCCAGCAGGGCTGAGCGCACGGCCGGCGAGTTCTGCAGCACCCCGCCCAGCAGGAAGACGGGGAAAGGGCCGCCATCCGGGAGGCCGGCCCGGCGGGCCGCCAGCGCCGCGGCGCCGCCCAGTTCCCGGCCGGCCCGGGCCAGGATCTCGCCGGCGGCGGGATCGCCCGCCCGGGCCGCGGCGTCCACCGCCCGGGCGAGCCCGGCCACGGCATCGACGCCCGTGGCGGGCAGGTAGAGCCAGTCGTAGAGGGCATACAGGTCGCGTGCCCCGGCCGCCTCGCACAGGTGGCGGATCAGCGGAGTGTCCGGTTCGCCTGCGTCCAGCGAGCGGAAGGCGCTGGACAGGGCCATCTGGGCGATGTGAAAGGCACTGCCCACGTCGCCCACCCGGTGCCCCCAGCCGCCGGCCCGCACGAACCGCTGGCCGTCGCCGGCGTAAACCACCGATCCGGTGCCGGATGCCACCAGGAGGCCGCGCCCGCCGTCTGCGGCGCCCCGCAGGGCGATGAGGCCGTCGTTCTCCACCAGCACCCGGGCGGCGGCGACCCCGGCCGCATCCAGCGCGGCCTGCGCAAGCCGACGCGCTTCCTCCTCACTCGCAGGCGTGTCCACCCCGGCGAGCCCGAAGGCAGCGGTGTCGATGCGGCAGCCCGGCGGCAGATCCCGGCAGGCTGCACGCACGGCGTCCGTGAGCGCCCGCACGGCCTGCTCACGGCCCACCGAGTGCGGGTTGCTCCCGCCGGACAGGCCGCTGCCCACCACCCCCTGCCCCCGGTGGACCAGCACCGCGAGGCACTTGGTGCCGCCGCCGTCCACCGCGAGGTAGTAGGTCATCGCCGGCCCTCCTCCCCTTCGGCCTGAGGGCCCGCGCCGCTTCCCTCGGCACGTGCCAGCGCGTTGCAGGCCTCATCCAGGCGGTGCGCCGCATCCGCCAGCCGAGTCCGGGCGCCGTCCAGCCAGGCGGCCATCTCGGCCTGGCGCGCCTTCCGCCGCTCCAGCATGCGGCGCACCTCGGCCGGAGCCACGCCGCCCCGCACGGTGCGGACGGCGACGAAGTGCACGGGGTCCAGCGCCTGCCGCAGCTTCCCGGCCGGTACGCCCAGGTCGCGTCCCAGCACCTGCCGGGTCGCCTCCTCGACCATCTGAGGCTCGATCTGGCGCACGTCGCGGATGCCCCGGGCCTCGGCTGCCCGGACCAGCGCGGCGACGACGCGGTGCGCGGTGCGGAAGGGCAGGCCGGCTTCCCGCACCAGCAGGTCCGCCAGTTCGGTCACGTTGGCGAAGCTGGCCCGGGCCCGCTCCAGCAGGAGCTCACGGCTGACCTCGGCGGTGCCCAGCACGTTGGCCAGCAGCCGGAACACGTCCCGCAGGGTGGCCAGGGCCGCCCACAGGTTGGGCTGCATCTCGTCCTCGGTGTCGACGATGTCGCCGAAGGGCGTGTTGTGCAGCATCTGCAGCACGGTCTGCGCCCGCCCGGCGCTGCTGCTGAGCAGGGCGCGGGCGTGCTCCAGCGAGACCGGGTTCCGCTTCTGGGGCATGATGGAGCTGGTCTGCACGTACGGGTCGGCCACCCGCAGCACCCCGTACTCCTGCGTGCACCAGGTGAGCAGGTCCTGGACCATGCGACCGGTGTGCAGCGCGGCCAGCTGTGCCGCTGCCGCCGCCTCGCTCACGTAGTCGGCCCCGGCTATGGCGTCATAGCTGTTCTCGACCAGCCCGTCGAAGCCCAGAAGCTCGGCGACCCGCTCCCGGGAGATGGGGAAGCCCGAGGTGGAGAGGGCGGCGGCGCCCATGGGCGAGCGGTTTGCCCGCTGGTAGGCGGCCTGCAGCCGGACGATGTCCCGCTCCAGCACATCGGCGGCGGCGGTGAGCCAGTGGCCCAGCGTGGTGGGCTGCGCCTGCTGCGTATGGGTGTGCGCCAGCATCACCGTATCGGCTTCCTCCGCGGCGAACCGCAACAGCACCCGGTGGAGCAGCTGGGCCGCCTCAATCGCGTCCAGCAGGTGCTTCCGCAGCACCATGCGGTACATGGTGACGCCCATGTCGTTGCGGCTGCGGGCGATGTGCAGGTTGCCGGCCTCCTCGCCCGCGGCCTGCAGGGTCAGGTCTTCCACGTAGAAGAACAGGTCTTCATACCTGCCGTCGTAGCGGGAAGCGGCCACCTGGGCGAGGTCGATGGACTCCAGGGCAGCCAGGATCTTCCGGGCCGAACCGGGATCCACGAGCCCCTGCTCCGCCAGCATCACCAGGTGGGCCCGGTGGATGGCCATCATCGGCCCGAGCAGCTCGTGCTTGGCGCTTTCGTAGATGGGGCTGAGCACGGCCTCCGCGTAGCTGCGGCCCGGGAAGCAGCGGCCGTCCTGTGCGGCGATCTCCGCACGGCTCGGAGCCTGGGGCGCGGTGTGGTGCGTCAACGAGATCACTTCCTTAGGCGAGGTTCTGCCGCTGGTCCAGGCGGCGGGAGATGAAGAGCACCAGCAGGATCAGCAGGATCTGCAGCATGCCGTAGGCGGCCGCCGTCCCGAACTTGAAGGAGTACATGAGGTTGTTGATCTCCACCGAGATCGGCTGGTTGCGGGCGGTGTAGATCAGCACCGACGCCACGAACTCGCCCACGCCCTGCACGAAGGCCAGGAGGGCGCCGGCCAGGACGCCGCGGAACATGAGCGGGAAGGTGACTCGGCGGAAGGTGTACCACCACGTGGCGCCCAGAGAGAAGGCGGCCTCCTCCACATAGGGGTCCATCTGCGCCAGGGTGGCGTTGCTGGAGCGGAAGACCAGCGGCGAGAAGCGGACGAAGTAGGCCAGGGGCAGGATCCAGAACGTGCCCACCAGCACATGGCCGAGGCTGAACACCGAGGGCCGGTTGAAAGCAGCGATCAGGTTAATACCGACGACGGTGCCCGGCAGGGCCCAGGGCAGCATCACCGCCATGTCCAGCAGCGACTTGCCCTTGAAGTTGAGCCGGTTGATGACGTAGGCCGCCGCCACCCCCACCACGATGGAGGCCAGGGTCGCGATGCCGCTCATCTGCAAGCTGTTCTTGATGGGCCGCCAGGCCCGGGGATCGTTGAAGAGGGTGATATAGTTCTCCAGCGTGTACTTGGGCGGCAGCACCTGCACGGTCCAGGAGCCGTCCTTGGAGAAGGAGATCAGGGCCAGGGTGATGATGGGCAGGATCAGGATCAGGGTCCCGATGATCGCCCCGATCATGGCCAGGATGCGACCCACCGGGCTCTTCACCTCCGTGCGGTGGACCGAGACGCCCTTGGAGAGCGACCGGTAGGTCCGCCGGTTCTGGTACCACCGCATCAGGATCAGGAAGGCGATGGAGACCACGGAAAGGATCGTCGACTCGGCAGAGGCCAGCGGCAGGTTGCCGTTGGTGCGGGCGATGGCGATCTGCATCGTCATCGTCCGGTCCACGCCGAAAATGAGCGGCGCCGTGTAGGAGGCCATCGAGACCATAAAGGTGAGCAGCGACCCCGACACCAGGGCGGGCGTCAGCATCGGCAGCAGCACCCGGGTCCACACCTGCCAGCGCTTGGCGCCCAGGCCCAGAGCCGCCTCCTCCAGGGAGGGGTCAAAGCCGGCGAAGGCCGCCGCGGCGGCGGTGTAAAAGTAGGGATACATGGTGAAGGTGTGCACCACCAGGACGCCGGTCAGCCCCTTCAGGGCGAAGGGGACCTGGGGCAGATCGAAAAGCACCTTGATCGCCCGGGGGATGATGCCGCTGGAGGAATAAAGGAACATGAACGCGTAGACGCCGATGAGCGGCGGCAGCGCCATGGGCACCAGCGCCAGGCTCTCCAGCAGCCGGCGGCCGGGAAACTCGAACCGATTCAGCAGGAAGGCCATGCCCACGCCGACGATGGCGCAGGTGATGACGCTGAGCACCGAGATGCCCACGCTGGTGAGGAGCGCCTCCATCTGCGTGGTCATGCGCAGGCTCAGGAAGCCCTGGTAGTACTTCAGGGTGAAACCGCCGTCGTCCCGGACGCTGGTGAGGAAGGTGGCCAGCATGGGCTGCACCACGTAACCCCAGAGCACCAGGGCCAGGGGAGCGACCAGGACGTATGCGAAGTACGGCGAGGCGGTGACCCGCTGCCACCTGTCCGTCCACTTGGCTGCCACCGTCATCACTCCACCAGATAGACTCGCTCGGGCGGAATGTGCAGGTGGATCGACTCACCCTGCCTGCGCACGCCGCCGTACCGGTCGGTCACCGATGCCATGAGGGTCGTCTCGCCCGCCGCCACGATGTACTCGGTGTAGGCGCCGCTGAACTCGGCGGCCGTCACCCGCCCGGAGATGACGTTGTCGCCGCCGGGCCCGTCCACGACCTGCACGCCCTCGGGGCGGAACGTCAGCACCACCCGGCTGCCCACCGACGTGGGGACGTGCGGGTTCCGCCGGGTCAGGTCCACCCGGATCCGGCCGGTGCCGGGCAGCTCCACCAGGCCGGCCGTGCCGTCCGCCTCCACCAGCCGGCCCTCCAGCAGGTTGGACTTGCCGATGAAGGTGGCCACGAAGCGGGTGGCGGGCCGGTGGTAGATCTCCTGCGGCGTACCCACCTGGTGGACCACGCCGCCCTCCATGACGGCGATGCGGTCGGAGATGGCCATCGCCTCGGCCTGGTCGTGGGTGACGTACACGGCCGTGATGTTGGCCTCGGTCTGGAGCCGGCGGATCTCGGTGCGGGTCTCGTCCCTGAGCTTCGCGTCCAGGTTGGAGAGCGGCTCATCCAGGAGGAGCAGCGCCGGCCGGATCACCAGGGCCCGGGCCAGGGCCACCCGCTGCTGCTGGCCGCCGGAAAGCTGGTCGATGCGCCGGTGCTCCATGCCCTCCAACCGCACCTGGGCCAGAGCCTCGGCCACCCGGCGCTGCATCTCAGCCCGGGGCACCTTGCGCACCCGGAGGCCGAAGGCCACGTTCTCAAACACCGTGAGGTGCGGGAACAGGGCGTAGTTCTGGAACACCATGCCGATGTTCCGCTGGTTGGGGGGCAGGTAGGTCACGTCGCGGTCGCCGAAGAGGATGCGTCCGGACGTGGGGTAGTAGAAACCGGCGATCATCCGGAGGGTTGTGGTCTTGCCACAGCCCGAGGGGCCGAGCAGCGTGAAGAACTCGCCGCCGGCGATATGCAGGTCGACTTCCTTCACCGTGAGCACGCCGCCGCCGAAGCTCTTGGACACGCGCTCCAGGGTGACGGACTGCGCCTCGCCCATAGGTGACTCCCCTTCCCTGTTCACTGGTCTGCTTCGATCCCGTAAGCGTTCTCGTCAGCCAGACTGAGGGCCATGGCCACCGCGCCCGTGAGGGCGGCACGGCTGCCCAGCTCGGCAAAGCGGATCTCGGGCAGATCGGGCACCAGACCGGCCACGATGCGGCGGATCTCCTCCAGCCCGTCCTGGCCGCAGTCCACCGCGTCGCCGGCCAGGAGGACCAGTTCGGGATTGAGGATGCACGTGATGCTGGCCAGGGCGTGGGCCCAGTGGCGCAGGGCATCCTCCAGAAGCGCCCGGGCCCAGGGGACCCCCGCCTCGGCCAGCTCCCTGAGCCGCCGGACGGGCCGCCCGTCTGCGCCGTCTCCCGCGCCTTCGTGCGGGCCTTCTGCCGCGGCGGCCTCCTGAAGCCGCCGGCGGATCGCACGGGAGGAGTAGTGCAGCTCGAACAGGCCGTAGTCCTGGGGCCGCCGCGGGCTCACCGGTCCCAGAGGGAGGTAGCCCACCTCGCCCGCCGCCTGGCGGGCGCCGCGGAAGAGCGTGCCGTCAATCAGGATCCCGGCGCCGATGCCGTCGCTGACGTGCATCAGGGCCAGGTTGGCAACGCCCTGCCCCGCCCCCTGGAAGTACTCGCCCAGGGCCATGAGGTTCACGTCGTTCTCAACCACCACGGGCACGCCAAAGCGCTGGTGCAGCCGGTCCCGCAGGGGCACCTTCTGCCACCAGCCCAGCGACGGGGCGTGGCTCACGGTGCCCTCCAGGTGGGCGATGCCGGGTACCCCGACGGCCACGGCAGCCAGCCGGGCGGGGTCGACCCCGGCCCGGCCGATGAGCCCCTGCAGAAAGTCCCCCAGGGCGCGGGCCGGGTCGTGGGGGTCGGAGGGAAGCACCACTTCCGCCTCTGCCTGCAGCGCGCCGCTGAGGTCCGCCAGCCCGCCCCACAGCCGCTCCCCTTCCAGGCAGGCGGCGAGGATGAAGCGGGCAGCCGGGTTAAAGAGCAGCATGATGGGGGGGCGGCCGCCGGAGGACTGGCCCAGCCCCTTCTCCTCCACCAGGCCCAGGTCCAGCAGATCGCGCACGATGGCCGTGACTGCGGGCTGGCTCAGCCCCGTCAGCGTCGCCAGTTCGACGCGGGAGATCGGCCCGCGATCCCGGATCGCCGACAGCACCGCGTGCCGGTTCAGATGCTTCATCAATCGGGCGTTGGCTGGCCTGGGCACGGCAACCCCTCCCACCGCGCGCCGACTTACTAAATTCGCTTAAGAAAGTATGTGTGGAGGAGTTCCCGTCCGGCGGCCGGAACTCCTCCCGAACACAGGATAATGATTTTTCGCGCCAGAGATAGTCTTGATAGAACGTTTTTATACCACGCGACCGGTGCGTCGGGACGCGGAAAAGCGGCGGGCCGTTCGCCCGCCGCGCGCGAGGGTCGCTTCTCACACTACGGGACCGCTGATGGGGTCGGTCTCCCCGCCTTGCCCGGCCTCCTCACGCAGCAGCCTCTCCACCGCCCGGGCCAGCCGCTCGATGCCAGGCTCGATCTCCTCGGGCCGGGGGTAGGAGAAGTTGAGCCGCAGTCCGCGCCGCGCCATCTGGCCGGCCCCGTAGAAGTCTCCGGGCACGAAGGCCACGCCCTCCCGCCCGGCCTCCGCGAGCAGCCGCCGGGCCGTGAGCGGCCGGGGCAGACGGCACCAGATGTGGTATCCGCCCTCCGGCACGTACCAGGTCACGCCGCCGGGCATGTGGTCGGCCAGGGCCTTCAGCATCAGGTCCCGTCGCGCCTTCAGGGCGGGCCGCAGCTTCGCCAGGTGCTCGGCCAGCCGTCCCTCCCGCAGGAAGGCCTCCATCACCCGCTGGTTGAGCAGGGCGGCGCGGAAGTCGAGGTTGCCCCGGGCGCGCGCGATCCGCTCGACCACCGGCGGCGCCGCCACGATCCAGGCCAGCCGCAGCGCCGGGCTCACCGCCTTGCTCGCGCTGCTGACGTAGATCACATAGCCCCCGGGGTCCAGCGACTTCAGGGTGGGCACCGGCCGCTCGGTGAAGTACAGCGGCCCGTAGGGGTCATCCTCCACGATGCCCACCTGGTGCCGCGCGGCCAGCTGGATCAGCCGCCGCCGCCGCTCCAGGGTCATGGTGACCCCCAGGGGGTTGTGGAAGGTGGGCAGGGTGAACAGCAGTTTCGGCTGGTACCGCAGCATCAGCTCCTCCAGCCCCTCCACCACCAAACCGTGCTGGTCCACCGCCACCGGGACCACCCGGACGCCGGCGGAGTCGAAGATGCCCAGGGTGTTGATGTAGGACGGCATCTCGAGAAGCACCGTGTCGCCCGGCTGCAGGAGGACCCGGCTGATCAGGTACAGGGCGATCTGCGACCCGGCCAGGATGAGCACCTCGTCGGCCGCCGCCCCCATGGCGTCGGCGATCGCCTGCCGGAGGGGCGCCAGGCCCGCGATGGGCCCGTAGCCCAGGGCGGAGCTGTCCTGCAGCACCTGCAGCATCAGTTCGGTCAGGGCTCCGGCCGGGTACAGCTCCGGCGACATCTCGCCGTGGGCGAAGGAGATGGCCCCGGGGCGCCGGATGATGGCGTTGATGTCCGCGACCAGCGGCTCCTCGGCCTCGGTCGGGCCGGCCCAGGGCATCGGACGGATGACGTCGGCGCCCGGCGCCTCGGGCGGCCCGAGTACCACGGTGCCGTGGCCGACCCGCCCCTCCACCAGCCCTTCCGCCGCCAGTTCGCGGTAGGCGTTGACGACGGTCGTCCGGTTCACGCCGAGCCGGCGGGCCAGCGTGCGTTCCGGCGGAAGCCGGGTTCCAGGGGGCAGCGCGCCGGAGAGGATCCGTTCCCTGGCCTGTGCGTAGAGCTGCCGGTACAGCGGCGTCGTGCTGTTGCGGTCGAGTTTGAACACGCTTCCTTCCCCCTTCCGTCCTCGGCCCGCCCTGCTGATTGTAGCACAACGCGAAGAGAAGCGCCGACCCCGCAGCGCGCGGGATCGGCGGCCATCGGTCAGTGTTCAAACTCGCAGGGTCCGTGGGCGGTCACCTGGCAGCAGAGGCGCCAGCCCTGCTCCACCTTGTCGCCCAGCATCTCCCGCTCTCGGTCGTTGACCGGGCTCAGGTTCTCCATGCCCTTGATCACGCGGATCTTACAGGTGTCACAGACGCCGCTCTTGCAGTCCCACTTCACGTCGACGCCCTTGTCGTTGACGCCGTCCAGCAGGTTCTCGTCCTTGGGGATGTCGACCTCGTGCACCTGCCCGCCCAGCAGCACCTTGACCCGGATCATCTCCCTGGGCTTCTCCTCCGCCGGCGCCTTCTCCACCTGCGGCTCCTCCTCGTAGGGGAAGACCTCGCGGGTGACCCCCACCCGGCTGGAGGTGTGGTGCACCAGTTCGTGGTTCAGGTGGCACGTGGTCTGGAACGTGTCACGCAGGATCGCCCGCCAGGCGTCCCGGTGGTTGTCGGCCCCGATGTGCGTGAGGTCATGGGGCACCACCGCCTTCAGCGTGGCCCAGCACTCGAACACCCCGGGATCTTCCTTGCGCGGCGCCGGCTCCTCCAGCTCCAGCCGCAGGTCCCTCACGCCCGGGGCCGCCCGGCGCAGCCGGCCGACGAAGTCCTGGAAGACCCGGGCGGCTGTCGCGCCCGCGGTTTCGGCATCGGCCAGCACGCCCAGGTAGATCTGCGATCCATACTTGGTCTCAGGCACTGCCGGACCCTCCTCCTCCCACGGAAGCTCCAACATGAATCAACATGCCTATTATACGGAAGTTTTTATGATCGCTCAATGAAAAAAGCGGCGGCTCTGTTCGAGCCGCCAAGAAAACGAACACACAGAGGGGGTCAACACACTTCGTATGTTACCCCACTCGCGTTACAATTCCGTGACACGAATGTAACGATTTGACCACAGGTAAGGCTAGCCACTGTGCGCCCCGGCCACGGTGAGGGTCTCGAAGGAGACCAGGTAGCCGGCGAACTTGGGCACGTTGAGCACCCCGGTGTCCAGCACCAGGTAACTGCCCTTCATCCCGAGCAGCACGCCCTCGGCGCCGCCTTTCTCCAGGTCATGGGACGTCAGCCTGGGCGGTGCCGCCTCCAGGGGATAGGTGAAGCTGCGGAGGGACTCGTCGGGCAGGATGTAGGGCCGGAACGGCTCGGGAATCAGCTCCAGGAGGCGCGCCCGCTCGGCCAGGAGGTCGGCGTCGGACACCTCCCCCTTCAGCATGCGCCGCCAGTTGGTCTTGTCTGCCACGAACCGGGTCAGGAACGCCTCCAGCTCGCCCGCCATCTTCCGGTTCGGCACCCGGGCGATGGGCACCGCCTCCACGGCTCCCTGGTCCAGCCAGCGGCCGGGCAGGCTGCGGGTGACGCCCACCTTCACGTCGCTGGACTTGGCCAGGTAGACGTAGGTGGGGATCATGCAGTGGGCGTCGCCCCACTCGGGCTCCCGGCAGGTCTCGTAGTGGCAGAGCGTGGGCTTCACCTGGCAGAGGTCGTTGACGGCCAGCCGCCGGAAGCACGGCCAGCAGGAGCCGTTGTTGAACAGCTTGCTCGACTTGCGCCCGCAGTAGATGCACCGGCGCTCGCCGGTGAACCGGATGGCCACCCGCTCGCCGATGAGCGGATTTAGCGCGATCTCGCGGTCGTCCAGCAGCAGGTGGTAGTCCACCACGCCGTCGCCGATGCGCAGCAGGAGATCGCGGATCATCCCTGTGTACACGATTCCACCCCGATTCTGAGAGGGTTGCGAAACCTCCCTCCCTCGGTTCGGGGCGCGCGGTCCTTTCTCCTCCCCAGGGCGCACGGCGCGACAGGCGCGCCGCAGTGCGGTGCCGCGGCGGCGCATACGCGCATACTACAGCGGGAGCGGAGAGGAGGGATGCGGCATGGTGCGCTTCGAGCACGTGAGCAAGGTCTACCCCGGCGGGCAAAAGGCCGTGGACGACCTGAACCTGGAGGTGAGGAAGGGCGAGTTCGTCTGCCTCATCGGCCCGTCGGGCTGCGGCAAGACCACGACGATGAAGATGATCAACCGGCTGCACGAGCCCACCTCCGGCCGCATCTACGTGAACGGCCGGGACATCATGCAGATGAATCCGGTCACCCTGCGGCGTCAGATCGGGTACGTCATCCAGCATATCGGCCTCATGCCCCACATGACCATCGCGGAGAACGTTGCCCTGGTGCCCAGGCTGCTGGGCTGGGACCGGGCGCGGCAGGAGAAGCGGGTGAACGAGCTGCTGCCGCTGGTGGGGCTCGACCCGGCCACCTACCGCGACCGCTACCCCAGCGAGCTCTCGGGGGGTCAGCAGCAGCGGGTCGGGATTGCGCGGGCCATGGCGGCCATGCCGGAGCTAATCCTGATGGACGAGCCCTTCAGCGCGCTGGACCCCATCACCCGGGAGACGCTGCAGGACGAGATGAAGCGGCTGCAGCACAAGTACAAGCTCACGGTGGTCTTCGTGACCCACGACATGGACGAGGCGCTGAAGCTCGGCGACACCATCGTGGTGATGCGGAGCGGGAAGATCGTCCAGGCGGCCTCGCCCGATGAGCTGCTGCGCAACCCGAAGGATGACTTCGTGGCCCAGTTCGTGGGCCGGGACCGGACGCGGGATGTCAGCCTGCTGAAGGTGGCCGACGTCATGATCCGGCCCGTCACCATCGGCCCCGAGCACGGCCTGGCCGAGGCGCTGGTGCTGATGAAGAAGCGGAGGGTCAGTTCGCTCATGGTGGTGGATGAGGACGACCGGCTGCTGGGGTTCGTCACCCCTCGCATGATCGAGAAGGTGCGGCGGGGCCGGGTGGCCGACGTGATGCGGCCGGACATCATCACCGCATCGCCGGAGACCCCGCTGCAGGAGGCCTTCGAGCGGATGTTCCTGGCGCACCTGGACTACCTGCCGGCGGTGGACGAGGAAGGCCGGCTGGTGGGGCTGATCACCAGCACGACCATGGTCGACGCGCTCTCGCAGGCGCTCTGGTCTGACGAGGGGGAGTCGGAATGAACGACCTCTTCGCGGTGCTGGGCGATCCGGCCCTCCAGCAGAACCTGCTCCGCCAGACGGGCGAGCACATCACCCTCTCGCTGGCGGCGGTGGGGCTGGCCATCCTGGCGGCCGTTCCGCTGGGCATCGTGCTGACCCGGCTGGAGCGCTTCGCCGAACCGGTGATGGCGGCGGTGAGCGTGCTGCAGACCCTGCCCTCGCTGGCCCTGCTGGCCTTCATGATCCCGCTCCTGGGCATCGGCCGCACGCCCGCCCTGGTGGCGCTCTTCCTCTACGCCCTGCTGCCGATCCTGCGCAACACCTACACCGGCCTGCGCGAGGTGCCCGCGAACCTGCGGGAGGCAGGCCGGGGCATGGGGATGAGCAACCTCCAGCTCCTCAGGATGGTCGAGCTGCCGGTGGCGTTTCCGGTAATCCTCACCGGCATCCGCACCAGCGCCGTCATGGTCATCGGATGGGCCACCCTGGCGGCCTTCGTGGGCGGCGGGGGCCTGGGCGACACCATCCTCACCGGGTTCGCCATGGTCTCCACGCCGCACATCCTGGCCGGCGGCATCCCCGTGACGCTGCTGGCCCTGCTCACCGACTTCCTGCTGGGCCGGCTGGAGCGGGCGGGGACCCGCCAGGCCCGCACCTGACGCGGCGGGCGCCCGGCGGTGCCGCCACCGGCACCGCCTGTGCCTGACTCTGTGCCTGACCCTGTGCCCGATCCTGTGCCTGACCCTGCGCCTGTGCCCGACCCTTCCCGACCCTTGATGTTTGGAGGCGACCGCCATCGAGACCCTGCGCTACATGGCCGAGAACTGGCGCCACCTGCTGGAACTCACGGGCCAGCATCTGCAGATCGCCCTGATCGCGGTGCTGGGGGCCCTGGTGGTGGGCGTCGTCCTGGGCATCCTCGCCAGCCGGTACCCCGCCGTGGCCGGTCCGCTGGTCGGTACCACCGCAGTCTTCCAGACCATCCCGGCGCTGGCCTTCATCGGCTTCGTCATGATCTTCCTGGGGCTCACCCGCTGGACGGGCATCACGGTGCTCTTCTTCTACTGCCTGCTGCCCATCGTGCGGGGCACCTACACGGGCATCTCCCAGGTGCAGCCCGGGGTAATCGAGGCCGCCCGCGGCATGGGCATGACCGGGTGGCAGATCCTGACCCGGGTGGAGATCCCCCTGGCCCTGCCGGTAATCCTGGTCGGGGTGCGCCTGGCCACGGTGGTCGCGGTGGGCACGGCCACGATGATGTCGCTGGCCGGGGCCGGCGGACTGGGGCAGGAGATCTTCGCGGGCATCGACCGGGTCCAAAACAAGATGATCCTGGCCGGCGCGGTCCCGGCGGCGGTGCTGGCGGTCCTGGCCGACCGGGCCATCGGCGCGCTGGAGGTGCTGCTCACCCCCGCCGGGCTCATGCCCGGCGGAGCCCGGCGGGGCGGCCGGCGGTTGCGCCAGTGGGCGACCATCGGCGCCTTCGCGGCAGTGTCGCTGGTGGCCATGTCGGCCGCCGGCGGCGCCGGCCCACGGGAGGGCGTGGTTACGATCGGCTCAAAGGACTTCACGGAGTCGATCCTGCTGAGCGAGATGGTCGCGCAGACCATCGAGGCCCGCACCGACATCCGGGTGGTGCGGAAGCTGAACCTGGGCGGCACGAAGGTGAACTTCGACGGGCTGCGCAGCGGCAGCCTCGACATGTACCCGGAGTACGACGGCACCGCCTACGCCATCCACCTGGGCCACACCGAGCCCGTCACCGACCCGGCGGCGGTGTACGACCAGGTCAGGCGGGAGTTTGAGGTGAAGTTCGGGCTCACCTGGTCTGAGCCGTTCGGTTTCAACAACACCTACGCCCTGGCCATGCCCGAGGACCTGGCGGCGCAGTACGGCATCCGCACCGCGTCCGACCTTGCCCCGCACAGCCCCCGGTTCGTCTTCGGCACCACCAACGAGTTCATGGGCCGGGCGGTGGACGGCTACCAGCCGATGGTGGAGACCTACGGGTACCAGTTCAAGAGCGTCAGCACCATGACCGCCGGGCTGCGCTACACCGCGATTCAGTCGGGCGAGATCCACGTGATGGACGCCTACGCGACCGACGGAAAGCTGCGCGCGTTCGGCCTGGTGATCTTGGAGGACGACAAGCGCTTCTTCCCGCCCTACAACGGCGGGATGATCATCCGGCAGGACACCGTGGCGAAGAACCCGGGGCTCATGGAGGCGGTGAACCTGCTCGCCGGCACGCTCTCGGACGAGGCGATGCGGGAGCTGAACTACCGGGTGGAGGTGCTGGGGGAGAGCGTGCAGGAGGTGGCGCGGGACTTCTTGCGGAGTCAAGGGATCGTGCAGTGAGTTTTGGGATATGGGTGGTGGTGGCAGGACGGGTGCTGTGGCGACATGGCATCAGGCAGCGTGCGGGGCGGCTAATACGATGGACCTCACGACAATGTCACCGGCAGGGGCTGCGGTCACGGAACGGGCAAAATGTGCGCTGGGGCGGGGGCTGAGGGTGCACATTCTGCCCGGAACGGGACCCGAGACGCGCCAGATCGGCGGGTAGGGCGGCGCCAAGGGCCCCGCGGCGAGACTGGCAACTGCCCTCGGGACCGGTGAGCGGGCAAGATGTGCACCGAGGGGGCAGGAGCGAGTGCACATTCTTCCCGGAGGCGTGACGGAATCGGGCACAGGGCGCGAAGTGCGGCCGATTTCCACTTGCTCTCGGGGCGAAATCGAAATCCGCCGCAACTCGCCGGCGCCGCGGACCGCTGCCGTGTGGTTGAAGGCTGAGGGAGTCGGCTATGGGGCACGAAGTGCGGCCGATTTCCACTTGGTACGCAAGCGAAGTCGAAACCCGCCGCAACTCGCCGGCGCCGCGGACCGCTGCCGTGTGGTTGAAGGCTGGGGGAGTCGGCCGCGGGGCGCGAAGTGCGGCCGATTTCCACTTGGTACGCAAGCGAAGTCGAAATCCGCCGCAACTCGCCGGCGCCGCGGACCGCTGCCGTGTGGTTGAAGGCTGAGGGAGTCGGCTGTGGGGCACGAAGTGCGGCCGATTTCCACTTGGTACGCAAGCGAAGTCGAAATCCGCCGCAACTCGCCGGCGCCGCGGACCGCTGCCATGTGGTTGAGGTCTGAAGGAGACGGCCGCGGGACACGAAGTGCGGCCGGTTTCCACTTCGCCCGATAGCGAAGTCGAAATCGGCCGCAGTTGGCGGACGCCACGCCTCTGCGCGGGGTGGTTGAAGCGTTGAAAGAGCGCACCATCCGCCCTTGCAGGCATTCATGCGGCAGCACGAGGTGAGGCGCCGCATGGTCTTCACGGTCATCAACATCACGATCCTGCTCTTCAACCTGTGTGCTGCCATATGGGTGTGGCGGGACGGCCACCGGAGACGGGATCCCTGGGCGCCGACCTGGGCCCTGGCGACTTACCTGTTCTCCTTCCTGGGCCTTCTGGCATACCTGCTGCACCGGCGCGGACGCCCGGCGCCGTCATCGTAACCCCGCGTGTACAGTCGTTGCTCCGAACAAGCTGTGGAGCAGTTCCAACTGCCGCTGGAGCTGCTCCACCTTTGCTTCGCCTACTCCCACGCGAAGGGATTCAGTGACCAGCCGCGTGTTCCAGACTTCAAACTCACCCCTGTACTCGGATTCACCGAGGTGGGACACCGCCTCACGGATGACCTCCTCCGTGACCACCGCTGGATCGATTGGATGCGGTTCCCACAGAGCGACGCCGGAATCGTGGTCGGCCCTGGGCGATGCATCTCGCCCAGGGCCGACATGCAGCAACGAACCTTCCGATTGGCCCCCTTCACCGCTCGGCGGGATTCTCGTTGGGCCTCGGCTGCGAGCCAAACGCATGGAGCACCCCAACAGCGATGAGGAACGCGCCGAACATGCGAAGGGCGGCTCCCGAGGCCAGCGGGCTCAGCCAGTGCCCTGCCGCCGACAGTCCCGCCCTGTACAGCGCCACCTGAAGGGGCAGTGCGCTCACCAGCAGGAGCCCAGCGGCCAGGTACAGGATGGTCAGCCCCCACTGCGGCCGAGCGAAGTCCTGTCTCCGCAGCCGCGCCCAGAGGATCGGCGCCAGGACCAGGAGGCCGGCCAGCACCTGGAGGGCGCCTGCCAGGAAGAAGTAGCCCCACGAGTGTGTGAGGGTGCGCGGATTGACGACCAGCTGCTGGAGCGACCCCGCCACGCAAACCAGGGCCACCCCGCCACAGATGACGAGGAGATGAAGTCCCCACGAACGCATTCCCTTCGCCTCCCTTCCCCTTACGGGTCTGTGCAGCCATCCCTCTCACACTCTTAGACCGCCCAGAGGCGCCGGAAGGTTCGATCAATTACGGCCATGGCGACAGACTTCGCCCCGCCTGCCGCTTCCAGGCCGCCACACAAGGCAAGCAGCGCGGGCGATTACCGGCCAACCCGAGGCGGGGCGATCGGTTCGTAATGGTCGGCAGGCATATCCAGCGGCGCGCCGCAGCCCATCCAGAGCTGCAGGATCCGGCCATCCTCGTTCAGAACGGCTGCCTTGGCTCCATGATCGTGGCGGTACTCCGCAAACTGCACGAAATAGGCCCAGTCGCCGATGCCGTGCACCCGGTAGGCGGCGTAAAGCCACCGGGATCCCCCCACCCAGTTCTCCGCGAGGCTGCGGACGGTATCCCGGCCCGTCCAGGTGTTGTTGACCTGGCACGATCCCCACGTCACACGCGGTGCCAGCGCGCCTTCTGCGTCTTCTTCACATTCCAGCATATCGCAGGACACCAGGCGGTCGACATCCTTCGCCAGGAACGCATCGATGACGGCGTCGACTTCGGCGATCTGCGTGCGAAAATCGGGCGGGTAGACGTCGGGAGGAGTCGATGCCGCCTCGTCCTCCCCGCCGGGGCCGCTCAGCAGCGCAGTCGGCGACATGGATTCGGCGATGGCGAACAGGTCCTCCTGGGTCAAGTGCGGCCCGGACAGCGCGATGTAGGCCCCGTCCTCGTTCCACCACACGATGTTCCCCCCGAACTCCGGCTGGTTGGGGATGAAGCGCGCCTCACGGCCGTCGCGGATGGGCGTGCCACCGCCGACCATCTTGCGCGGATCGGCATCGATGCAGCACCCTGCCGGGCCGGCGGCAACGCTCAACTCCGCCTGAAGGTCATCGTCGACGTAGACGATCCTCACCAGCCGGTCCTGGTGAGTCGGCATGAGCGGATGTAGTCCTTCCGGAACCTGCGTGGGGACAAAGATGGGGTAGCTGAGCTCCTGGCGCAGCTCGGCCAGCCGCTCGTCCGCCCTGCGCGCCCGTTCATCCCAGTCGCGCCCCGGCGCGGCACCGGCGGCCCCCCCCCCGGGCGAGTCCGGCCCATCCGCGTCAGCGACCCCGGCCGGGGGTTCCGGCGTCTGTTCACCGATCGGGCCAGCGGGTTGACTCACCGCCGCAGACTCGTCTGCAACTTCCCCACCGGGCAAGCGGCTGGGCGAACTGCAGCCCACCAGCACGACCAGCGCAAGCAAGAGCGCTGCGATTCTCATGGGAGGCCCCCTCCTCTGTTCAAACCTGCATCTGGACACCTTCACCTGCCATAACGCCGGCCAACGCACCGAAGTTGCGGGCAGTAAGGACCAGCAGCCGGTGTTGAGTAGTACTCGGGTAGCCCTATCGGTGGGTTCGCACAACTGCACCCGCCATGTTACAATCAGAGAGGCAATGCTTTTGATGCGAACAATTCATACCCTGAGATATTGAGCCGGTGCGCCTGTGTGACCGTTCTCGGAAAACACGACCACCTTTTTATATTTCTGGCGTGATGCTGAACGGAGCATCGCGGCAGAGGAGGCGCGTATGATCATCCGTCAGACATCTCCCAGGATAGCCGGTAAGCTGCTGCTCATTCTGGGCCCCCTGCTGTGCATCCTCCTCACGCTGTTCGTCGGGCGCTACGCGGTCAGCTTCAGCGGGGTGTGGGGCGCCCTGCTGGGCCGCGGATCCATCGAGGTGCTCACCGTCATCTGGTACCTGCGCCTCCCCCGCGCCGTCGCGGCGGCCTTTGTGGGCGCGTCGCTGGCCGTAGCCGGCACCGCGTTCCAGGGGGTTTTCCGGAACCCGCTGGTCAACTCCGGCATCCTGGGCGTCAACAACGGCGCGGCCTTCGGCGCCGCGCTGGCCATCGTGCTGATGGGCGGCGGGGTTTACAGCTACATCTTTGCCTTCGCCTTCGCCATCCTGGCTGTGGTGATGAGCGCCCTGGCCGGGCGGGTGTACGGCTCATCGCCCACGGTGACGCTCGTGCTCGGCGGCGTGATCATCTCCTCGCTCTTCGGGTCCCTGACCTCGCTGCTGAAGTACCTCGCCAACCCCTACACCCAGTTGCCGGCCATCACCTTCTGGATGATGGGCTCCCTGGCCTCGGTGGGCTACACCCACCTGGTCGCCGTGCTCCCCATGGCGGCAGGTATGTTCCTGGTCTGGCTCTGCCGGTGGAAGATCAACGCCCTGTCCATGGGTGAGCGCGAGGCGCTGGCCCTGGGCGTGGACACCAGGCTCTACAAGTTCCTGATCATCGGCGGCGCCACGCTGAGCACCGCGTCCGCGGTGTGCATCAGCGGCTCGATCGGCTGGATCGGCCTGGTGATTCCCCACATCGGCCGCATGCTCGTGGGCAACAACAACACCCGACTGGTGCCCGTGAGCATGTCGCTCGGGGCCTGCTTCCTGGTCCTCACTGACCTGATCTCGCGCAACATCACGACGTCCGAGGTCCCGCTGAGCATCCTGACGTCGCTGGTGGGCACACCCTTCTTCATCTACCTGCTGAAGAAGACGAAGGGGGGCGCGTGGCGATGAGTGAACTCCTGCGGGTGGAACACCTGGCGTTCTCCTACGGCATGCGGCAGGTCTTCCGGGACGTGAGCTTTTCGGTTCCGGCAGGACAGATCGTCTGCCTGATGGGGCCCAACGGCTGCGGCAAGACCACGCTGCTGGACAACATCATGGCGATTCACAGGCCGGACCAGGGCTCGATCACCCTGCTGGGCAAGCCGCTGCACGCCTACAAGCGGCACGAGATCGCGTCCGAGATCGCTTACGTCCCGCAGATCCACGACGTCCACTTCCCCTACACGGTCCGCGAGGTGGTCATGCTGGGGCGCACGGCCTACACCGGCCTGTTCGGCGAGCCTGACGAGGAGGACGAAGCGGTCTGCCTGGCCGCGATGCGGCGGGTGGGCGTCGATCGCTTCGCCGACCAGCCCTACTCCCGCCTGTCCGGCGGCGAGATCAAGCTGGTGCTGCTGGCCCGGGCGCTCGGGCAGCAGACCCGGCTCATCCTCATGGACGAGCCCACCGCACACCTGGACTACCGGAACGAACTGCTCTTCCTGGAGACCATCGCCTCGCTGGTGGCCAAGGAGCGGATCTCGGTGCTGATGGCGACCCACTCGCCGGAACACGCTTTCTACTTCGCCGGCCTGGGCACCGAGACCCGGGCAGCCATGTTCAAGGACGGAACCATCTTCGCCTACGGCGATCCGGAGGAGGTGATTACCGAGGCCGCGCTGGAGCAGGTGTACGGGGTGAAGGCACGCATCGTGACCGACATCGATGAACAGGGGCGGGCCATCCGCTCCATCTCGCTGCGGAGGACGATAAAGTGAGAAAGAAACTGATTGCTCTGCTGCTGCTTTGCTGCCTGGCGGTCCCGCTCGCCGCCTGCGGCGGAAAGTCCCCCGCCGGCAGCGACACGCGCACCGTCGTGGACACGCTCGGCCGCAGCGTGGAGGTTCCGGCCGAACCGAAGGCCGTGGCCACCCTGAGCCCCTTCGCCGGGCCCATGGTGGTGCTCTACGGATGGGGCGACCGGATGCCGGCCACCACCAACGCGGTCAAGCGCGACCTCTTGATCCATGCCATGGAGCCCGCGCTGGAGAACTCCGTGAGTGTGAAGAGCAGCGGCTCCATGAACGCGGAGGAAATCCTGCGGCTGAACGTGGACCTCATCTTCGTCGACCCGGAGATCTACGCCGATCCCGACGAGCGGGCCAAGCTGGAGGCGCTGGGCCTTCCCTACGTGGTCATCCAGTTCACGGATATGGCCGGCCAGATGGCGGCCGCCCGCGTGATCGGCGAGGCCCTGGGTGAGACAGAGGAAGCCGAGGCCTATGTCGCCTGGTATCAGGAGGCTATTGACCGGGTGGCCGGGGGCGTGGCCGACATCCCCGGGGACGAGCTGCCCCGTCTCTACCATTCCGTGAACGAGGCGGTGCGCACCGACTATCCCGGCAGCGTGCCGGCGGACTGGATCGCCGTCACCCGCGCCATCAACGTCTCGCTGGATGCGGAGTTGGAGATGAAAGGCGACCACGCCTACACCACGCTGGAGCAGATCTACGTGTGGGATCCCGACGTGATCATCGCCAACGAGCCGGGGGTCGACGACTATATCCTGACCGACGAGAAGTGGGCCGGACTGCGCGCCGTGCGGGACGGCCGGGTGTACCAGATTCCCGTGGGCGTGACCCGGTGGGGCCACCCGAACAGCGTCGAAACGCCGCTGGCCATCCTCTGGCTGGCCGAGCTGCTGTACCCTGACCGGTTCGACATCGACATCGTGGCCGAGATGAAGCACTTCTACAAGATGTTCTTTGACTACGACATGGACGACGAGACAGCCGCGGCCGTGCTGAAGGGCGACGGCATCCGCACGCCCAAGAAGAGCGGCGGCAGGGATGAGTAAGGGAGGACACCCATGAGGGCCTATCTCTGCATCGACGACACGGACAACCTGGACAGCATCGGCACCGGCGAGCTGCTGGAGCACCTGTGCGCCGCGCTGAAGGAGGCGGGCCTCGGCACGGGGGGCTTCGTCACGCGGCACCAGCTCTTCGTCCACGAGGACATCCCCTACACCTCGCACAACAGCGCCATGTGCACCGAGGTGACGCTGGAGAACCCCGAGGCCGTCGCGCGTTTCGCCGGGAACTACCTGCAGGCCCATGCCGCGCAGGGCTCCGACCCCGGGATGTGCCTGCTCCTGCCGGATGAGCTGGAGGGGGCCGCCTCCCTCCTCGACTACGGCCGTCGGGCGCAGACGGAGATCCTGTCGAAGGATGACGCCTGGCGGGTCGCACAGGCCTATCCGGGCCGGGTCTGGCTGTCGGAGCACGGCGGAACCGGCATCGGCATCATCGGCGCGCTGGCCGGGGCGGCGCTGCGCCTCACCGGCAGCGACGGCCGGGTGAAGGGCAAGATCCACCCCGAGACGCCGGGCGAGCGGCTCACGGTGGGCGAGTTCTGCCGCAAATACGGCTTGCACCAGGCCGTTCGCGAAGTGGACGGAGCGCCCGTGGGCGAGAACGAACCGCTGGTCTTCCGCGAGCAGACCAAGGCGGTGTACCTGGACCACAAGATCACGGCGCAGCTCGTCTGGCACGGCGACCACTGGGAGCCGAGGCCCAAGCTGCGCAGGGAGAAGGCGCAGAAGTGAGGTCAGGCCGCATGTGGGAGATCGCCGCCGACGGCACGAAGCGCTTCCTGCACGGCGACGACGAGCCCGAACTGGCCGCCCGGGCGGCCCTGGACTGCGGCCGGTTCGAGCGGGACGACGAGGAGGAGTGCTTCTTCGACGAGGCCGTGACGTGCTACAACTGCCGCTGGCGCCGGTGGACGGCAGACAGCTTTACATGCCTCCGAAAGGACGGATAGACGGTGAGGAGACTGCTTTCGCTCCTGCTGGTGCTCGCCCTGACGCTGTGCGGTTCCGCCGCTGCCCTGGCAGGCGATGGGTCCGGGGACAACCGCGATGAGCCGATTGCCGTGGTCTACAGCTCGCTGGAAGACGGGGCGGTCATCGACGGCGACACGCTGTCGGTCCACCTCGAGTTCAACAAGAACGTGGTTCACATCTCCGTCCGCCAGAACAACATGACCCGCTTCGCCCTGTACGACGAGCGCGGCGAGCGGCACCCCCTGGAAGTGATCATGGGGGACGCGCAGGTGGATCCCAGCGTCAAGCGCCTGGTCGACCTGCAGGCGACCGGTCTACAGCCGGGCGCCTACGTGCTGGTGATCGAAAAGGGTCTGACGGCCAAGAACGGCACAGAGCTGGACCGGGACATCACGTTCCGCTTCACTGTCGCCGGTGAGCCGGCGGTCGAGACAGCTCCGGCGGAGACTTCGCCCGCCGACGAGGCTCAGGCAGAAGCGCCGCCGGCAGAACAGGAGCCGGCAGCAGAGACTCCGGCCGTGGCATCTCCTGCGGGTGAACCCGCGAAGGACGATCCTGCTGCGGAAGGATCCGGCGCTGAAGAACCCGCACAGGCGGCCCCCTCCTCCGCAGGGCCGTACGGCGGAGCGCCCGCCGTGGCCGCCCCGGACCAGCCCCCTGCAGGCGACCTCGAGTCCGGATCGGGCGCCGCACCGCCGGCCGCAGGGCAGCCGCAGCCAAGCGGAGGTGAGGGCGCGGCGGCGGGCGACGCCACGAGCCGGCAGGGCGGCTTCCCGGTGCTGCCGGTGGCCTTCGGTGCGGTTGCCGTGGCAATCGCAGGAGGAATTTTGCTCAAAAAAGGGAAGTCGTCGTAACTATTCTTTGCTATAAATATGGTCAAAGGAGCGGTACGGATGAAGACAAGAAGAACGTCGTTCGGGTTTCTGCTGTCCCTGCTGATGGTGTTCGTCCTCACTGCCACGGCCTTTGCCGCCGGCGGCGGCGGTGGTGGCGGTGGCGGCCAGAGCCCGCTTAACGTCGTGTCCGTTCAGGTGGACGGCGCCGACCTGGAGGGCGCCACCGTGGGTCCCGATGCCGTCATCGCCATCACGTTCGACCGTGGCATGAAGGACAACTTCGAAGCCAACAAGGCCCTGATCAAGCTGTACGCCGGTGATACGGAAGTCGAGGCCGAGGTGGCCCAGGGCGATGATAAGTCCGTCTACACCGTGACGCCGGCCGCGCCGCTGGCCGAGGGCGAGTACGCGCTGGTCATCGGAGCCGATGTCATGGCCAACAACGGCAACACCCTCGGGGAGGATGTCCGGGTGAGCTTCACCGTGGCGGCCCAGGCTGCGGCCGAGGAGCCCGCTGAGGAGCCTGCCGAGGAGCCCGCTGAGGAGCCTGCCGAGGAGCCCGCTGAGGAACCTGCTGAGGAGCCTGCCGAGGAACCCGCAGTTGAGATCAAGCCCGCCGACACCCCGGCATTCGAGTACTGCGTCCTCTCCGACTGGACCCTGGTCGTGAACGGTACGCCGGTGGACGCCCAGGCCTACAACGTGGACGGCTACAACTACTACAAGCTGCGGGACATCGCGATGGCCCTGAACGGAACGGCCAACCAGTTCTCGGTGAACTGGGATGAGGAGAAGGGCCTGGTCACGGCCATTTCGGGCGAAGCTTACGTGCCCGTGGGCGGCGAGCTGCAGAAGAGCGCTGAGGACCTGAGCGCCACCTGCATGCCGTCCCCGCACCCGGCCCTGTTCAACGGCGCCCCCTCCACGGCTTACACCTACAACATCGGCGGCTATAACTACTTCAAGCTGCGCGACCTGGCCGATGTCTTCGGGTTCATTGTGGACTTCGACGCCGAGTCCCGCACCGTGCTGGTGACCACCACGGATTTCGCGGCTCCTGCGGAGGAAGAGGACACGGCTGAGGAAGGCACCCCCGCCGAGGAAGGCGCTGCCGATGAGGAGGGCGCCGCCGATGAGGAAGGCGCTCCCGCTGAGGAGGGCGCCGCCGATGAGGAAGGCGCTCCCGCTGAGGAGGGCACTGCCGATGAGGAAGGCACTGCCGATGAGGACGATGCTTCCGTAGAGGAAGAGGCTCCTGCCGAGGAGGAGACCCCCGCTGAGGAGGAGACCCCTGCTGACGAGGAGGCACCTGCTGAGGACGAGGTCCCCGGCGAGGAGTAGGATAGGCAGTGCAGAAGGGCTGTCCCGGGAGCTGATCGCTCCGGCGGGACAGCCCTTTGTCCGTTCCGGATGTGCCGCCGCACCCGGCAGGGCCGAATGGTCTCGGCGGGGTTCGCGTCCGGTCAGGGTATTGCCCATATCGACGTTACAGCGTGTCGCAAGGGCAGACCAAGGTATCGGTAGTAGATGATGACTTCGGTCTGTTCCGAAGGCATACCCTCCCAGTCCAGACGAAGTCCGTAGCTTCCTTCTCCTTTTTCCAGAACGCGCTGCCGGGGCTCTATCTCCCATCCCCTTACCGGCCCTGTCTTCAGCTTGTGGCCGTTCGCATCGAGATCGATCGCCGCGTTTCCGGCGAGGTGGGTATCGGTGAAATTGGCCACAGCCATCGCTCGGGGGTACTCCCAGTTTTCACCGTTGACGCGAACTCCGGTCAGCCGGAGAGACCACCGCCCCGTGTTCTGCAGGTCGATGCCGTAGGCCAGCGTCTTGTCTCCTGTGTATCGCTCCGACAAGCCGGTGCTGCGCAGGGGCGGATGTGTATAGATCCATCCTATCCCCGTTCCAACGGCGACCGCGATCAAGACGACCATCCAGAATCGCAATCCTGACCGCACGCGTCATCCCCCTCAACGGTTCTCGCCAGAACCCGCCCAAGTTTGCAGAAGGGCGAGGCACCGCTAACCCTCCCAGTCGCAACAGTATTGCGATCGTTTCACGAAAAGGACGATCCGGGGCCGGCTCAGGTTCCATGAAGTCCATGCGAGCCATAGGACGCGACTCTGAACGGATCGGTGAGCGGCAGCAACTCCGGTCCCAGTACCGACCAGGCGTCGGGTAATGCGTCACCAGTGCTTGCGACCAAACAGACGGCCCGGCACCAGCGCCGGGCCGTTGTTCCCACATACGTCCTATGAGACTAGCTGCACTTGGAATACCCGCAGTTGTGGCAGGTCGCGCAGCCCTCACCGATCGCCAGGGCGAAGGAGCCGCACTCGGGGCACGGGTCGACGGGGGTGTCCACCTGGGCGCCCTTCATCATCGGCTGCGGCGCAGGCGCCGTCGTGGCGGTGACCTGCTGGAGCTTGCCGTTGGCGTCCTTCCAGGCCAGGAACCGCTGCAGCCCCTTGGCGATCGCGGAGGCCAGGGAGGTGATGCGGTTCGGGCCGAAGCCGTACGAGCCGGAGCCGCCGATGTTCTTCAGCGTGTCGATGACGATCTCGATGCGCTCCCGCACCGGCACGTCCGAGCGCAGCCGGAGCATCTTGGAGACCAGCATGCCCATGCCCACGGCGTCGGCCATCAGGTCGGAGCCCACGGCGCCCACGTTCACGATGATCTCGAAGGGCTCGCCCTCCTCGTCCATGTGCACGTCCAGCGTCATCTTGCCGAAGTGGGTGGGCACGACGAACATCTTGCCCACCGCCTCGGTCGGGCGGGGCCGGATCGACGGGCCCTGCGGGGCCGCAGGGGCCGGCTCGGCGGTCTGCTGCTGGCTGGTCTTGTCGCCGGTGGTCAGCACCTGCGACACCCGGGAGCCGTCGCGGTAGACGGTGATGCCCTTCAGCCCCAGCTTCCAGGCCAGCATGTACGACTTGGCCACGTCCTCCACGGTGGCGTGGTGCGGGAAGTTGATCGTCTTTGACACCGCCGCGTCCACCGGCTGCTGGTCGACGGGCAGCCCGTCCATGCCCTGGAAGGCCGCCTGCATGCGCACATGCCACTCCGGCGAGATGTCGTGGGAGGTGGCGAAGATGCGCTGCCACTTTTCGGGCACCCCGTCGACGCCCCGGGCTGTGCCGCGCTCGGCCACCTTCTGCATCAGCTCGTCCGAGTACCAGCCCTCCCGCTTGGCGATGGTGGCGAACTGGCCATCCACGTCCAGCATCATCACGCCGGCCTGGTTCCGGGTGAAGACCAGGGCGAACTTCGGCTCGATGCCACCGGAGCAGGGCATGTCGGGCCGCGCCGCGAACAGGGAGATGGTGCCGGTGGGCGCCACCGTGGTCAGGGTGGCGTTGCGCACCTTGAGGCCCGCCTTGTGCCACTGGCTGCCCTCCCACTCCGGGTAGGCGCCCCGGGCCTCGGCCAGCGCCATGGACTCCTCAAGCGCCTTCTGCTTGATGAAGGTCATCACCCGGTTGCCCAGGGCCACCGCCTCTTCCGAGTCGTACGGCAGCCCCATCTGCACCAGCATCTCCGCCCAGCCCATGATCCCGAGGCCGATGCGCCGGTCGCGCAGGGCCTTTTCGGCGATCTGCGGCAGCGGGTACTTGTTGGCGTCGATGACGTTGTCCAGGAAGTGGGTGGCGGTGCGGACGACCTCGCCCAGCCGCTCCCAGTCCACCTCAGCCTGGTCGGTGTACGGGTTCTTGACGAAGTTGGCCAGGTTGACCGAGCCCAGGTTGCAGGAGCCGTAGGGCGGCAGCGGCTGCTCGCCGCAGTTATGCACCACCAGTCCGTTGGCCGCAAACGCATGGACGCCGGGTACGTTAAGGTCGTAAACCATCTCGGTGCCGTCGGGGATCAACGCCTCGAAGTGGGCAATGAACGGCTTCCGGTACGGGCCGCGGACGAACGAGCGGACGATGTGCTCCAACCGCTCGGCCTTGCGGCGATGGAGGAAACCGATCTCCCGGTGGAAAGCCAGCAGGGAGTGGCCGGTGATCCGAAGGTCGCAGACCTCCTGGCAGTCGTATTCGGCGAGGCTCCCCTTCCCGTCGGGCATGAGCTTGCGCCCGGCCTGCTTGCGACTGCGGTAGATCCGGCTGTAGATGCCGAAGTTGAGCAGCAGCCGCTGCACCTGCTGGAGGAAGGCCGGCCTGACCGACGTCAGCACCACCGAACAGCGTGCGCCGTCGCCGATTTCCACGTGGCCGTCTGCGCTGAACAGGGCCTGGAGGAAGCCCACCTGCATCTCCCGGCAGCCCTGGAACACCGCCGCGGGCACCTGCAGCTTGTCGGCATCCAGACCGTGCTCAGCGGCAAGCTGGAGCAGACGGGCGGACTGCACCCGCGCCTCGTCGCGCGCCGGCACATCCACGACGCCCACCGCATAGCTGCGGCCGTTTGCGCTCTCCGGCACCACGGCGTTGACGGCCGCCGCCAGGGCAGGGGCCAGCTCCGCCTTCTCCTCGCCGAAGAAGTGCAGCGTGGCCCGGTCTTCCTTCAGCGAACCGTCGCCCACCAGCCAGCCCAGCACGAGGCCGAGCTCACGCGAGCCAGCAGTGCCGAAGCCGCCGGGCCGGTCCAGCACGTGGATGCGGTCTCCCGGCACGAGGTCAGCCGCTGCCACCCAACCGCGATCGGTCATGACCCGGTGGTCGGCGGTGAGCCGCACTTCGAACCCCTCGGCGGTGGTGAGCCGGTAGACCGGCTTGATCCCCGTGAGGAAGGCGCCCGACGCGGCCGCGCGGGCCTGCTCGCTCAGGCGGCTGTCGGTCACAACCACCGGCGGCTCATCGGCCATGGCCAGCTCGTCGATCCGTCGCAGGCCCTGGTCGGTGTACACCAGGGTGTCGCCGGTCACGCAGGGATTCGTAGCTTCTATAACTTCTACATGGTTATTGGGATTACGCCTATTAATTCTATCGAGGAAGATGATACCGGGCTCGCCGGTCTTCCACGCGTTCTCCACCAGCTTGTCCCAGACCAGCTTGGCCGAGAGCTTGCCGGTGACCTCGCCGTTGCGCGGGTTGATCAGCTCGTACTCGGTGCCGGCCTCCAGGGCGGCCATGAAGGCGTCCGTGATGCCCACCGAGATGTTGAAGTTGGTGATCTGCGTGATGTCGGCCTTCGACTCGATGAAGTCCAGGATGTCGGGATGATCCACCCGCAGGATGCCCATGTTGGCCCCCCGGCGGGTGCCGCCCTGCTTGATCGCCTCGGTGGAGGCGTTGTAGACCCGCAGGAAGGAGACCGGGCCCGAGGCGACGCCCTGGCTGGAACGCACGACGTCGCCGGCCGGCCGCAGGCGGGAGAAGGCGAAGCCGGTGTTGTGCACCACGGTCATCTGGCCGAGGCCGCCGCCGGCCAGGTAGTTGTTGTGACCCTCCACCGTGAAGTCGTAGAACTGCTTGGGCACCGCGGCGGGGCCCACCGACTCCACCACCGTCCAGCCGGCGGCCAGGCTCTCCAGCCGGGCGAGCTGGGGCTCATACGCAGTCGGGAGCACCCGGCGCAGAGCCTGGACGAGGCGCATCAGCTTGTCCTCGCCGATTCCGTCGCCCCACTTGAAGCGGTGCAGCCAGAACGCCTCACCGCCGATCGACACCGGCTTCCGGTGAATGGCAGTGGCGTGCGTGTCGACGCCGGCCGCCTGCAGCAGCCCCTCCACCGCGCCGAAGGGCAGCGGAATGCGGGCGTGGCTGTTGTGCGCCAGCCGCTCCTGCAGCTTGAGCAGCCGCTCCTTCTTCAACGCGTCGTGCACCCAGGGCAGCACCAGTGAAACCAGCTCCGGCGTGCGCTTGGCATCCGCCATGTGCAGCACGTACTCGGTCCTGGTGCCCTTGCGGCCCGGCGCCTTCTCGCGGATCGAGGGATTGAAGCCGAGCAGGCTGAGCAGCGACGTGAGCCGGCGGGCGAGGTCCGGGCAGACGGTGGAGAACTCCACCCGTCGCCGCCCCAGCGAGACGTACCCATCCGAGTCGATCAGGCCACCCAGGAAGGCGCCGATGACCGAAAGCGGCGACTTGGCCACCCACTCCGGCAGGGTGAGGTGATCCTTCGGCCCCGGCTCCAGGCCGGCCAGCCGGGCGAAGGCGGGCACGAACCGGGAGTCCGTGGTCGTCAGGCGGTAGAGCCCGCGGTTGTCCTGCTGCAGCGAAACCTCCACGCCGTAATCCGCCAGCACCCGCTGCGCAAACTCCAGGCTCTCCTTCCGCCCGTCGAACAGGCGGAGCCGGAGGGCCCGGTAGCTGGTGGTCCGGTTCTCGAACCAGTCAAGGCCGCCGTCGCCCAGGGCGAAGCCGACCAGCCAGGCCAGGGGCTCGGTGACGGTGAACCCCTCCACCTCCCTGGGCTCCGTGAACGGCCACTGCGCCCGCACCGAGGGGTTGGGCGTGAGCAGCAGGTCGCCGGGCTGCAGGGCGTCGGCCCGCCGCTCCACGATGCCGCCGGCGGTGAAGACCATGAACGGGTGCCAGGCGCTGGTGGTCACCTCGGTGCCATCCGCACACACCACGGTGTACTGGTTCTCCGCCGGAACGTCCCACTGCCACAGGTGCGTGACCTGCCGGGGCTCGAACCGCCCCGTGGCCGGGTCGACGGCGAAGGTGCGGATGCCCAGGTGGGTCACATCCATGATGCGATGGTCGGCCTCCGCCATCTCGGGCACGCCGAGGGCCCGCACCCGCTCGTACAGCGTGCTGATCTGCTCGACGCCGCAGAAGGTGGTGTGCACGTGGGCGTCGCCGGCGATGCACCCACCCCCTGTCTGGTGGATCAGGGCGGCCTGCTTCATGGTTTCGTAGATCTCCGGCAGGGAGTCCCCCACGGGAAGGACAAAGCACGCAGACAGCTGGCCCAGGGCCGTCCCAGCGCCGGTGAACGTCGGGCTGTTGGGCATGAAGTCCTGGCGGTCCATCAGCTGGTAGAACCGCTCTTCCACCGCCCGGATCTCCTTCTTGCTCGCACCGTACTTCTCCTCAACCGCAGCGATGACCCTGGCCACGCGGCGCAGCATCTCATCCGGCGTCTCCCGGGTGCCGTCTTCCTTCGTCCGCAGGTACCGCTTTTCCAGTACGGTCTTCGCGATATGCGTCAGTTCCAAGTCGGGGCCCCCCATCCATCAGGTAGATTGCTGCCGGCCGCGCGCCGTCCCCCGGGCGCGGCACGGCCCCGCTTCAGCGGGACTTCAGCAGCTGTTCCAGCTGCTCCCGGAACTCGTTCAGATCCTTGAACTCCCTGTAGACCGATGCGAACCGCACGTAGGCGACGCCGTCGATCTGGCGCAGCGCCTCCATCACCCGCTCCCCGATGACCGAAGTGGGAACCTCCTGGTCCAGCGAGGAGCGCAGGTCCCGTTCGATGTCGTCGGCCAGCTTCTCGATCACTTCCATCGGCACCGGCCGTTTCTCACAGGCCTTCAGGATTCCGCTGAGCAGCTTGTCCCGGTTGAAACGTTCGCGGCGGCCGTCCTTCTTCACCACGATCAGCGGGGGCACCTCCACCCGCTCCATGGTGGTAAAGCGCCGTCCGCAGGCGAGACACTCCCGGCGCCGGCGCACGGCCTCCTCGTCCGCGGCCGGACGGGACTCGATGACCCGTGACTCACCTCCGCAGAACGGGCATTTCATCGTGCAACCCCCATATGTAGTGATTGCACGTCCTACTTTACCACCATATGTAGGGTGCGACAACTGTGCTGAGCTCCCAAAATTGGACTTTTGACGCGCGCTGCTCCCGCTTCTTCCTTCTTCCTTCGAATTTCTACCTCACAGGGAGATCCCCAGCTCTTCCGCTAGCGCGGTGAGGGCCTGCCCCGCCTTCTCCCGGAAGATCCAGCGCGCCCGGTGGTCCAGGAAGGTGGGCGTGAGGTTGAAGATCGCCAGCGGCGCGCCGTGCTGCACCGCGACCAACGGCAGCTGGTTCGCCGGTCCCACCTCCAGCGAGGAACCCACCACGAAGAACAGGTCGGCCTGCATGGCGGCTTCGAACGCTTCTTCGATCGCATCCGGCGGCAGCGCCTCCTCGAAGAGGACCACGCCGGGCTTCAGGATGCCGCCGCATTCCGGACAGCGGGGAATGTCGGCCTCCGTCTCCACCGGAACGTCGATCAGCTTGCTGGGGAACCGGCGGCCGCAGGTGAGACACTGGCACTCCCGCAGCGAGCCGTGCAGCTCGATGACCTCCGGAGACCCGGCGGCCTGGTGCAGGCCGTCCACGTTCTGGGTGATCAGCCGCTTCAGCAGCCCCTCCCGCTGGAGCGCGGCCAGCACCTTGTGAACGGGGTTGGGCTGCGCGCCCCACAGGTGCGCGAAGCGCATCCGGTAGAACTGGTAGAAGTCCACAGGCCGCCTGCGCAGGGCGGTCATGGAGATGAGCGACACCGGGTCGATGCCCCTCCAGAGCCCGGTCTTCGACCGGAAGTCCGGCAGTCCCGACTCGGTGGAGGCGCCGGCGCCCGTCAGGGCCACCGCGTGCTTCGCCGTCCTCAGTGCCTGAGCGAACTCCCGAATCTGCTCCATCATGGTGCTTCACCCCTTCACCATTCTTTTCTTCGCCATGAAAAAACGGCCACCTCTACTGGTGGCCGTTTGGAAAACAGGCCGGCGCCGTCAGGCGCGTCCGAAGTGGCGCGACGGGAGCACGTCGATGTCAGGCCCGTCGTAAGCCCCGGCGGGCCAGCAGCCCGCCGCGAGAAAATCCACGGTCACGCCCAGCAGCGCGCTGCTCACCCGGACCATGTAAGGCGAAATGGGGTACTCCCCGGCGACCATCTCGTCGATCTCCGCATCGGTGTGCTCCAGGTACCTGAGCCACAGATTCCACACTTCAGGCGACCAGGCCGTCCGCAGCGTACTGACCACGAATCCAAACCGGAGAGCGGTGCCAGCCTCCGCCAGCCGGCGCCGCTCAGGCAGCGGCGTGCGCAGCCAGCGCCTCTGAAACGCCCTCCGAGCCCGCCTCAAGTTCACCTCATCCAGTCCGCTTCGCCTCATCAGCTTGTCATCCAGTGAGGTGCGCCTCAGGCGCAGGCCCTTCCCCCACGATACCGGGCTCCGCGACACCTGCCAGCTCCCCCTTCCGCTTCCCCGTGACTCCATTGGTGTAAACGGACAAAAGTCGCGGCGGGTTCTCCACCTGCGACGATTCGTTGTCGGGAAAGCGCGCCCGCTTTGACGGATCCTGCAGATGGCGCAGCCTCTGCCGGCCTGCTGGACAGCGCAGGCTGGCGCGGCTACGATGGGAATGCGAGATCCGGAAGGAGGTGAGGTGTCCTGCTGCCTGCGCTGCTGCTGCACGGAGCCCAGTGGCTCCTCGCGAGTCTCGCCCTGGACCGGTCGTTCCGCACGGTCGACGTCCGCCCCGAGCGGCTGGCCCGCAGCCGGGACCGGCACCGGCTGCAGTACAGCGTCCAGGCGGGCGCCGCGACCCTGCTGATCGGGGCGGCGCAGGTCTGGCTGGCCCTGCGGGCCCGAGCGGCCGGAGGCGGCCCTGCCGCAACGGTCCTGGCTGCGGCCCTGGCTGGCGCGGGCTGGCTGCCCTGGTGGCTCCTGTGGCGCTTCGGCTGGCGCAAGCAGTTCCCTCACCTCTACGAACCCCTGCAGCGCAGGCGCGGCTGAGGCCCGACCCTGCGAGTCGGGCCCCCCGAATCCGCACGATGCGCTACTGCCGCCGCGCCTGCACCAGCATCTCCATGTGCTGCTGTGCAACGGCCACCAGAGCGGCGGCCCGGGCCTCGGCCTCCCGTATCGCCCGGGAGAACCAGTCGGCCTCGGCCAGCTCGCCCGAGGTCGCCGTGTTCTCGTTGGCGAGGCGGGTCGCCTCCTCCACCGCCTTCACGAGTTCCGCCATCTCCCCGGCTGTCGCCTCGGCCCGCTCCCCGAAGCCCTCCACGGTATGGGCGAGGCCCTCGAAGGACTCCAGGACCTGCACGATGGCCGCGCGGGTCGATTCCACGGTGGACGTGCCCCGGCTGACCTCTTCCTGCGACTCCTGCATGGCCGCCATCGCGGCGGCGGTGCCGGCCTGGATCTTCGCCACCAGCTCCTGGATCTGCCGGGTGGCGTTGCGGGAGCGGTCGGCCAGCGCGCGCACCTCGGAGGCCACCACGGCAAAGCCCCGCCCGGCCTCGCCGGCCCGCGCCGCTTCGATGGCCGCATTCAGGGAGAGCAGGTTGGTCTGGTCGGCCACGTCCCGGATCAGCTTCACGATGTCGCCGATCTCGCCGGACTGCTCGTCCAGGTCCCGCAGGGCCCGGGCGGAGGCATCGGTTGCCGCCCGGATGCCCTCCATGCCGGCGCCGATCTGGCCCAGGGCCCGCTGGACCGCCTCCGCCGCCTGCCGGTGGCGCGCCGCCTCCGCCCGCGCGGCACGGGCCGCAGAAGTCATCTCCTCGAACACCGTGACCACCTGGTGGGCCAGCCCCCGGGTGCGGTCGAGGTCGTCCAGCTGGTCGCGGGTGGCCCGGTGGAGCTGTTCGAGAAGCTCGTTGACCCGGCCGGTCAGCCGGAGGATCTCCTGCACCGCCTCCTGCGTGCGCTGCGCCTCCAGCAGCAGGTGTTCGCAGGCGCCGGACAGCTCCTGCACGGCCGCCCCGCCCGGGGGGTCGGCCACCCTCGCCTCCCCTTGAGCAGCGGCCGCCTGCGCAGCGGCGCCCGCCAGAGCCTCCGCCGGCCCGCCGGGGGCAGTCTCCTCCGCAGAGGCTGTCTGCCCGGCAGAAGCTGCCGGCCCGGCAGCTGTCGGCCCGGCAGGGGCTGCCTGCACAGAGGGACCCGCCGTCTGCGCGGGGGAGGACGCCGCCGCGCGCTGCACCCACAGCCCGCCCAGCAGGGAGGCCAGCAGTCCGGCAGCCAGCAGGGAGTACTGGGCGACCGGTGCAGGACTGAGGAACGCAACCGCCACGAGACCCCCGGTGACCAGACTGCTGGCCCAGGCGCGCCAGAACACAGGAACCCCTCCTCCAGTCGTGCCAATAGGTTTCGACATGAATGTTTTTTGATTCAGCATGATACAGTGATGTTCCTGCCCCCGCTGTTGCTTCATCTATGTGCTAAAATGGGGTCAGCGACATCTGAAGGGTGATGCCAGGTGCGCACGGTGAAGCTGTTTCAAGCAGATGCATACCGCACCGAGTTCGAGGGCCGCGTACTCTCCTGTACCCCTGTCGGCGACGCCTGGGCCGTGGTGCTGAATCAGACCTGTTTCTACCCGGCCTCCGGCGGGCAGCCCAGCGACGGCGGCACGCTGGGCGGTGCGCCCGTGCTGGACGTGCGGGCAGAGCCTGATGGCACCGTCGTCCATGTGGTGGGTTCGCCGCTCACCGGCACCGTCATCGGCCAGGTGGACTGGAGCCGCCGGCTCGACCACATGGAGCAGCACACGGGCCAGCACCTCCTTTCCGCCGCCTTCGTGCACCTCTTCCAGGCCGAGACCCTCAGCTGGCACCTGGGTGCGGAGGCCAGCACGGTCGATGTCGGCATGGAGAGCCTGGACGCCGCGCAGGTGGAGGAGCTGGAGCTCACCTGCAACCGCCTGATCCGCACCGGGCTTCCGGTGCACATCCACCTGTGCGCGCCTGAGGAGGCGCAGAAGCTGCCGCTGCGCAAGCCGCCCCCGGTGAGCGGCCCGATCCGCGTCGTGGAGATCGAGGGCTACGACTGGTCGCCCTGCGGCGGCACGCACCTGAGGAGCATCGGGGAGCTGGGCCTGCTGAAGATCAAGGCCTGGGAGCGGTACAAACAGGCCGTGCGCGTGACGTTCCTGGCGGGCCAGCGCGCGCTGCACGACTACCTCGCGCTGGACCGGATGACCCGTGACCTGGGCCGCCGGCTCTCCATCGGCGTCTCCGACCTGCCGCGGTGGGCCGACCGCACCCAGGAGGAGCTGAACAGCCTGCGGAAACGGGTCCGCACCCAGCAGGAAGAGCTGCTTGCGGTGGAGGCCGAAAGGCTGCTGGCCGACGCCCACAGGGTCGGGCCGGCCCGGCTGGTGCGCCACATCTTCGGCGGCCGGCCCACGGACGAGCTCAGGCTGCTGGCCGCCAAGGTGGCCGCAGCCCCGGGCTGCATCGCCGTCTTCGGCACCCGGGGCGCCGTGCCGCAGATCATCCTGCACCGGGCCACCGACCTGCGCCTGGATGTGGGGCAGATCCTGAAGGAGGTCCTGCCCATCATCGACGGCAAGGGCGGCGGATCGCCCATCCAGGCCCAGGGCGGCGGCAGCCGGCCTGAGCGGCTGGAAGAGGCCATGGAGGCGGCCGTCAGCCGCATCGCCGCGGCGCTGCGGGCGTAAGGGCGGATCCTTCCGCACAGCGTGAGGAAGGCGCTGCACAGCCGACGAAAGAAGAACGAGCCGGGGGCTGCTGCTCCCGGCTCGTTTCTACGTTTCGGTCTACTTCAGCAGTGCGGCCGACTGGGCGGTCCACTGGACGAACGGGTTGGCAAAGATGGTGAACAGGACCACACCGGCCAGCGACAGCGCCACGGTGGCGGAGATGCCCGCGCTGGGCGTGAGGGCCGGGTCGTCGGACGGATCCAGGAACATCACCTTGACCACCCGGTAGTAGTAGCCGACGGAGATGACGGAGTTGACCGCCATCAGCAGCGCCAGCCAGAGATAGCCGGCCGCGGCCGCCGCGCGGAACAGGAAGAACTTGCCCACGAACCCCACGGTCGGCGGAATGCCGATCAGCGAGACGAAGAACAGGAGCAGGGCCCAGGCATACAGGGGGTTCCGCTTGGCCAGCCCCTTGTAGTTGTCGATCTCGACCCAGCCGCCCTCCTGATCCATGTGGGTGAGGATGGCGAAGATGCCCAGGTTCGTCACCGCATAGGCCATCACGTAGAAGAGCACCGACGAGATGCCCTCGGTGGACTGCAGCCCCGAGGCCGCCACGCCGACCAGGACGTAGCCGGCCTGGGCGATCGACGAGTAGGCCATCATCCGCTTGATGTTCGTCTGCTGCAGCGCGACCAGGTTGCCGAGGGTCATGGAGGCCGCCGCGGCCACGGCCCAGATCAGGGTCCACTTCTCGGTGAACGGGGCGACCCCCAGCCCGCCGACGAAGACCCGCAGGATGGCGGCCATGGCGGCGCCCTTGGGGCCGACCGAGAAGAAGGCGGTGACCGGGGTCGGCGCGCCCTCGTACACGTCAGGCGCCCACAGGTGCATGGGCACCGCCGCCACCTTGAAGCCGAAGCCCACCATCAGGAAGGCCATCCCGGCCACCAGCAGCGGCGTCAGGGCCGGTCCGGCCGCCGCCACCACCGGGCTGGCGCCCGTGAGCGCCGCCGCGATGTCCGGCAGCCGGGTCGTGCCCGTCACGCCGAAGATCAGCGAGAGGCCGAAGAGCAGCACCGCGGACGCGACCGCGCCGGTGAGGAAGTACTTCAGACCGGCCTCGTTGGAGCGGGCGTCCTTGCGGAGGATGCCCGCCAGCACGTACGAGGAGATCGAGGTGAGCTCGAGCCCGATGTAGATGGTCAGCAGGTCGCGGGAGGAGACCATGAACATCATGCCCAGCGTCACAGCCAGGATGATCTCATAGAACTCCATGTACGCCCCGCGCAGGAACTTCTCGACGTAGTCGCCCGACAGCAGGATCACCAGGGCGGCGATGCCCAGCAGCACGCCGTTCATGAAGAAGGTGAACCCGTCGGCGATGATCATCCGGCCCCAGAACTCCAGGGGCTGTCCGGCAGCGATGGCCGCCTGAATCTGCTGGTCGCTGGCGGTGTACAGGATGGAGAGCATCGCCAGGACCACACCGCCCAGCGTCACCCAGACCAGGCTCCGCTTCTCCTTGAAGAAGGCGTCCAGGAGAATGATGACCAGGAGGGTGGCGGTGACGATCAGGTGCGGCAGGACGGCGACGTAACTGGGGTTAACCAGTTGGCTCCAGTTGAGGACTCCTGCCAACCTACATCCCTCCCAGACCCATCACCTGCGTCAGCACCTCGACAGAGCTCTCGAGAATCGCCATAACCGGCCTGGGATAGACGCCGAACAGCACGATGAGCACGGCCAGCGGGGCGAAGATAATCTTCTCCTTCAGGGTGATGTCGTTCAGGCCGCGATACTCGGGCTTGGCCTCACCCAGCAGCACATTCCGCATGGTGATGAGGTGCCAGGCGGCGGTGATGACCATACCGGCGCCGGCCACCAGCACCCAGAGCCCGAAGGCCGGATAGGAGCCGGTGAGCGAGATGAACTCGCCGATGAACCCGGCCAGGCCGGGCAGGCCGAGATTGGCGAAGGCGACAAACGCCGTGGCGAAGGAGACGACAGGAATCGTCAGGAACATGCCGCCGAGCTTGGTCAGGTCGCGGGTATGCGTGCGCTCGTAGAACATGCCGACGGCGAAGAAGAACAGGGGCGAGATCAGGCCGTGGGCGATGGTGACGAAGTACCCGCCCTGCAGCGCCACCTGCGCCAGCTCGGGGCTGGTGGGCGCCAGCTTGCTCGCGGCCGCCAGGGCCATGATGAAGAAGCCCATGTGGTTGACCGACGAGTAAGCCACCTGCTTCTTGAAGTCCTTCTGCGCCATCGCAGCCAGGGCCGCATAGATGATGCCGACGACGCCGAAGACGAAGATGAGGTCGGCATAACGCTCCGCCACCTGGGGCAGCATCGGGTGGCTGATGCGCACCATCGCGTAGGAGCCCAGCTTCAGCAGGATGCCGGCCAGCAGCATCGAGATCGGCGTGGGCGCCTCGACGTGGGCGTCGGGCAGCCAGGTGTGGAACGGGAACATCGGCACCTTCACCGCGAAGCCCACCAGCAGGGCGAAGAAGGCGAAGGTGGTCAGGCCCGTGATGTTCAGCTTCGACGTGGCGGCGGCCATCTGCAGCAGGTTGAACGTGCCGACGCCGGTGACGACGTACAGGTAGATCGCGCCGACCAGCATGACGGTCGAACCGATCAGGGTGTACAGGAAGAACTTGATGGCCGCGTACTCACGCCGCTCGCCGCCCCAGATGCCGATCAGGAAGTACATGGGCAGGAGCACGATCTCCCAGAACACGTAGAACAGCATGAAGTCCAGGGTGGCGAAGACGCCGTTGGTACCGGTGGCCAGGATGAGGAGCAGGATCAGGTAGTCCTTCACCCGGTCGTTGATGTACTTGTACGAGGCCAGAACGGCGAGGGGGAAGAGCAGCGTCGAGAGCAGGATCATGGTGAAGCCGAAGCCGTCGACGCCCAGCGTGTAGTGCACGCCGATGGCCTCAATCCACGGCACGTGGGTCACGAAGCGCATGCCTGCTGCGTAGGGGGCCGTGGAGACCTCCGCGGTGGGCCACTGCGCGGCCAGCACCAGGGCCAGCACGAACGGAATGAGGGTACCGATCCCCGCAAGCCAGTACAGGAGCCGCTCCTGAGTCTTCGGCACGAAAAGCATCACGAAGGCGAAGACCAGGGGTACAAAGATGATCAGCGACAGCATCCCCGACAGCCTCCTATCTAATCACCTGGACGAGGACCACGCTGGCGACCAGCATCACCAGGAACGTGAACATGTACTGCTGCACGTACCCGGTGGACAGCCGGCGGAAGGCAGCTCCCAGGGCCCGGGCGATGTCCGCCCACATGTTGACCAGCGCGTCCACGACATGCTTGTCGAACCAGGCTGCAGCTTCCGATGCGTACACTGAGATGGTTCCCGTCAGATTGACCAGGCCATCCACCACCGCAATGTCGAACCAGTTGATCGCCCGGGACAGAGCCTGGGTGCTCTTGACGGCCACCAGATCATAGAACTCATCGACATAATACTTGTTCCTGACCACGGTGTAAACTGGCCGCAGCCGTGCAATCCATGCCGCCCGCGTCTCGGGGCGGACCACGGCGTACAGGTACCAGCCCAGGAAGATGCCGATGAGCCCGGCGGCGGTGGCCATCCCGGTGATCATCAGCTCGGTGCTGAACTCGACGTGGTGATCCAGGCCGGGCAGGTGCAGGAAGTTCTGGATGAAGATCATCCAGTCTGCGTTCGTGAAGTGATGGAACAGCGGGGTGCCCAGCCAGCCGTAGAGCGCCGCCGGCACCGCCAGGATCACCAGCGGGATCGTCATCGCCCGGGGCGACTCGTGGGCCTGCTCGTACAGGTGCTCATCCCGGGGCTTCCCGAAGAAGGCCAGGTAAGTGGCCCGGGTCATGTAGTAGGCCGTCAGGAACGCCGTGGTCAGCGCCATGGCGAACGGCAGCTTCTGCAGCCAGATCGGCCAGGTGGCCACCAGGCCGTTGTTCCATTCCCAGGCGGCCAGCAGCAGCTCGTCCTTGGAGAAGAAGCCGGAGAAGCCCGGAATGCCCGCCAGCGCGGCGTAGCCCACCATCCAGGTCCAGAAGGTGATCGGGATCTTCTTGCGCAGGCCGCCCATCTTGTGCAGCAGCTGGTTGTGGTGATGGGCGTGGATGACCGAGCCTGCGGCGAGGAAGAGCAGCGCCTTGAAGAAGGCGTGGGTGAGCAGGTGGAAGTTGCCTGCCGTCCAGCCGCCCAGGCCCATGGCCATGATCATGTAGCCCAGCTGGGAGATGGTGGAGTACGCGAGGACCTCCTTGATGTCCCAGCGGAGCGTGGCGATGGAGGCGGCAAACAGCGACGTGAAGGCGCCGACGAAGGCGACGACCACCAGCACCCAGTCGGGCACATGGCCGAAGATCATGAAGGCGCGGCCCACCAGGTACACGCCGGCGGCGACCATCGTCGCGGCGTGGATGATGGCGGAGCCCGGCGTGGGGCCGGCCATGGCATCGGGAAGCCAGGTGTGCAGCGGGAACTGCGCCGACTTGCCGATCGCGCCGGTGAACAGCAGGAAGGCGCCCAGGGCCAGGAGGCTGGCCATCGCCGGATCCTGCACCAGAACCGGCACCTTCTCCGCCAGGCCCGCCCAGCTCAGGTCACGGGCGGCGAAGAAGACGATGAAGATGCCGACCATCATGCCGATGTCGCCGACGCGGGTGGTGAGGAAGGCCTTGATCTGGCCGTAGCGGGGCCAGGCCTGCTCGTACCAGTGGCCGATCAGCAGGTAGGAGCAGAGGCCCATGATCTCCCACGCCACCAGCAGCAGGAAGAGGTTGTCGGCCATGACCAGGACGAGCATGGCCATGGTGAACAGGTTCAGCGCGGCGTAGAAACGGGGGATCCGCTTGTCGCCGTGCATGTAGGCGCTGGAGTACAGCTGGACGGCGAAGGAGACGAGGCTGATCATGGGCAGCATGAGAGCCGTCAGGTTGTCGACCTGGAAGCCCATGCGCATCGTGTAGGGCCCGAAACTGGCCCAGTCGAACGAGGCCTTCCAGGCGGGCACCGTGTTGTACAACGCCTCGCCGCCGTGGGCCGGGTTTGCGATCACCGCCGCGAGCACGCCCGCCGACCACAGGAACGTGATCAGCATGCCGGCGGTCCCCGGGATCCACGCCCGGTCGCGCAGGACGCCGGCGAACATGGCGATCAGTGCGGAGACGGCCAGGGGGAGCGCAGCGATGACCCAGGCTGTATTCAGGAAGAAGTCCACGCTGTCAACCCTCCTAACCCTTCAGGAGTGTGGCCTTGTCGACCTCGACCACGCCGCGGTTGCGCACCATGGAGAGGATGATGGCGAGGCCGACCGACGCCTCCGCAGCCGCCACGGTCATCACGAAGAGCGTGAGAATCGGCGCGCGGGCCGCGGTCTCGGGACTCGTCTGCCAGTAGTAGCGGCTGAACGTGATCAGGTTCAGATTGACGCCATTGAGCATGATCTCGATGAACATCAGGATCCGGACGGCGTTCTTCTGGGTGAGGGCGCCCCACAGCCCCAGACCGAACAGGAGGGCGCCGAGACCGAGTGGATAATAGATCGGCAGTTCCACTACGACTCCGCCTCCTTCGCCGTCAGGATGATGGCGCCGATCATGGCGATCAGCAGCAGAACCGAGGCGATCTCAAACGGGATCACATAGGTGGTGAACAGGTCCATGCCGATCGCCTTCACCGGAACCACCTGCCGCTCGCCGCCGCCGGCCGGCAGGTTGGCGGTGGAGTACAGGTAGAGCATGAAGGCGGCGAAGACCGCACCGACCACCAGGACGGCCGGGTTGGAGCGCCACAGGCTCACCCGCTCCTTCTGCTGCCGCTTGATGTCCCGCAGACCGGACAGCATGATCGCGAAGATGACCATGGTGGTGATGGCGCCGGCGTACACCAGGACCTGGATCGCCGCGATGAACTCCGCCTGCATGAGCAGGAAGATGCCGGCCACGGCTGTGAACGAGAGTGCCATGAACAGAGCGGCGTGCGTGATCAGCGGCACGGTGACCATGCGGTAGGTCGAGACCAGGGTGACCACCGCAAGGATGATGAAGGTCCAGAACTGGCCGCTCATGAGCAGGTCTGTTGTCACGGCTGCCCGGCCCCCTCCCCGTCTGTGCTGCCCGGCTCCGCGGCCGGCTTGGACGCAGGCTTGGTCTCTGCCTTGGCTTCCGGCTTGGCTTCTGGCTTGGCCTCCGCCTTCGCTTCAGGCTTCGGCTCCGCCTTGGCCTCCGCCTCAGCGGCCGCCTCCGGCCCGGCCTCTTCCTGCTTGCGGAACTGCGGCTTCAGCTCCGGCTCGTAGCCCTTCGGCAGGGGCGGACGGCCCAGGTAGCCGTGGACGTCCTGAATGTCATCCTCCGTGGCGTTGGTGAGGTCGTGGAACACCCACGGCGGCGTTGCCGAGCGGGAAGCCTTGGGACCGGGATCCTCGGCCTTCGAGTACTTCAGCCCAAGGCGCAGCAGATCCTCGAACTCGAAGACCAGGTTCTCCGGATCGACCTTGCAGAGCTCGTAGTCGTACCCCATCACCAGGGAGTCGAACGGGCACGCCTCCACGCAGAAGTTGCAGAGCATGCACCGCGACATGTCGATGGCGAACCGGTCGTTGACCTTCTTCTTGGTCTCCGGATCCTGGTGCCACTCGATGGTGATCACATTAACGGGACAGGCCTGTGCGCACTGCAGGCAGGACGTGCACTTGTACTCGCCCGTGCGCAGGTCCGTCTTCAGCACCGGTATCCCCCGGAACCACGGCGGGATCTCGTCCCGCTGGTCGGGGTAGAACACGGTGATCGCCGGGCGGAACATCATCTCCTGGAAGGTGATCTTCATCCCGGTGACGATGGACTTCCCGGTGCGCAAGGCCTCCCCGACGAAGTTGGTAACGCCCATGCAGCTTCACACCTCCCTTAGAGCCACCAGCCCAGGAGCCGCAGGGTGAAGGATCCGATGGAGATCGGCAGGCCGTCGAAGGTGACGGCGACGTACCGGAGCGTTCCCGTCAGGAAGATGTTGAACAGCGAGACCGGCAGCAGGAACTTCCAGCCGAGGTCCATGAGCTGGTCGATGCGCACCCGGGGCAGGGTCCACCGGATCCACATCGCCAGGAAGATGAAGAAGTAGGTCTTCAGGACCAGCCAGAACACGCCGGCAATCCAGTTGAGCACGGTGGAGCCGGACACCGCGAGGCCCCAGTTCAGGACCGCGGAGCCCACCGGGTTGACGAACGCGCCGAAGCCGTTCAGCACGTTGCCCAGGCCGGCCGCCACCTGGCCCAGCGTCGGGCCGCTCCAGCCGCCCAGGAAGAGCGTCGCGGCGATGGCCGACCAGGCCGCGAGGTGGATGTACTCGGCCAGCATGAACATGGCCCAGCGCATGCCGGAGTACTCCGTATGATGCCCCGCCACCAGCTCCTGCTCGGCCTCGGCCAGGTCAAACGGGGCGCGGTTCAGTTCCGCCAGCGAGGCGATCAGGTAGACGATGAAACCGATCGCCTGCGGGAACAGGAACCAGCCCAGGAAGCCCCGCTCCTGCTGCGCCAGGACGATATCCGACAGCCGCAGGGACCCCGCCATCATGACCACGCCGATGACGGACATGACCATGGTGATCTCGTAGGAGATGAGCTGCGCGGCGCCGCGCATGGCGCCCAGCAGGGAGTACTTGTTGTTGGAGCCCCAGCCGGCCATGAACGTCGCGATCACGTCGTAGCCGGTGATCGCGGCGATGAAGATGATGCCGATCTCAAGGTCCGTGGCGATCAGCTTGTCGCCGAAGGGGACAATGAGCCACACCAGGTTGGCAGAGGCAAAGCCGATGAAGGGGGCGATGAGATAAAGCCACTTGTCGACGTTGTTGGGCTGGATGTACTCCTTGACCCAGAGCTTGATCAGGTCGGCGATCGGCTGAATCCAGCCCCAGAGGCCGACCCGCCAGGGCCCGACGCGGTTCTGGATCCATGCGGAGATCTTGCGCTCGAGCATGAGGCAGATCGCGAAGTTGAGCAGGCCCCACACCAGGATGAAGCTGGCCTTCAGAATGCCGCCGAGCCACACCTGTGCGGTGGGCGGGAGGCTGTTCCACCACTCCATCACTACCGGTCCACCTCCCCGAGCACGACGTCGATGGAGCCCAGGATTGCGATGATGTCGGCGACCTTATGGCCGGGGCACAGGAGCGGCATCAGCTGCAGGTGGGTAAACGCCGGCGAGCGCCACTTGACCTTGTAGGGGTTGGTGGTGCCGTCGGAGACCACGTAGCAGGCGACCTCGCCCCGGGCGCCCTCGATGCGGTGGTAGACCTCGCCCTTCGGCGGCTTCAGGACGCGCGGCACCTTGGCCATGACGGGGCCGGGGTTCTCGGCCAGCCAGGCCAGGCACTGCTTGACGATGCGCGACGACTGGTACATCTCCTCCTGGCGGACCCACCAGCGGTCGAAGCAGTCGCCGTTCTTGCCGACGGGGATGTCGAACTCGAACCGGTCGTAGATGGAGTAGGGCAGGTTCTTCCGCAGGTCCCACTTCACGCCCGAGCCCCGCAGCACCGCGCCGGAGGCCGAGTAAGCAATGGCCTGTTCGGCCGTCAGGACGCCGATGTTCTGCGTGCGGTACTGGAAGATGCGGTTGCCCGTGACGAGGGCCTTCCACTGCGGGTACACGTAGGAGTCGAAGTAGTTGATGAAGCCCCAGATGGTCTTGTGGGCCTTGTCTTCGCCGTCCTGCGGCGTGCCGAGGATACCCTCCGGCAGGTCGTTGCGCACGCCGCCAATCCGCAGGTAGTTGTACAGCATGCGCCCGCCGGTGATGCGCTCGAAGAGGGAGTAGATCTTCTCACGGTCCCGCCAGCAGTAGAGGAACGGCGTCACCGCACCCAGGTCCATCGCCATCGAGCCCAGCGCGAGCAGGTGCGAGGTGATCCGCTGCAGCTCCGCCATCATCACGCGGATGTACTGCGCCCGTTCCGGCACGACGATGGCATCGCCGAACAGCTTCTCGACGGCCTCCACGTAGCACATCTCGTTGAGCAGCGCGGCGAGGTAGTCCGTCCGGTCGGTGTAGGGGATGACCTGGGTATACGTCTTCTGCTCCGAGAGCTTCTCGAAGCAGCGGTGCAGGTAACCGATGTCGGGCTCGCACCAGGTCACCTGCTCCCCGTCCAGCTTCACCATGAGGCGGAGCACGCCGTGGGTCGAGGGGTGCTGCGGGCCCATGTTGACCAGTAGTTCTTGCGTCCGTTCCACGTTCACACCTCCGCACCGGGCTATTCAGCGAAGCGGTGCCGCACAAGCCGCGGGCGCTTGGGTCGCCGATCGGTGAAGTCCTTCAGCAGCGGGTGACCGCCCTGCCAGTTGTCGGGGAGCAGGATGCGGCGGTGGTTGGGGTGACCGTCAAACCGAATGCCGTACATGTCGTAGGTCTCCCGCTCATGCCAGTTGGCGCCGGGATACAGCTTCGCGATGGACGGGATGCGCGCCCCCTCCCGGGGAAGGTCGACCTTGATGTGGATGTTGCGGGCCCCCACCTCATCCGGGTCGATGCGCGCGAGGCTGGTCACGAGCGTCAGGCGATCCTGCCAGTCGATCGCGGTGACGCAGCTGCAATAAGTAAAACCCGCGTCATAGCAGACACGGACCGCTTCCTCGTACTGCTGCGCCGGCACGAGGATCTCCGTGTCGCCGTTGACGTGGGTCGCAAACTGGGCTTCCGGAAAACGCTCCTTCAAGAAGTCCAAACGGACTCACCCCCTGGAGTACTCTACACGGCGAATGCTGGGCGAAGCGGGATCGCGTGCGGGCGATCAGACCCAGTGCAGCACGCCCTTCTTGTACGCGTAAAACAGCCCGATCGCCAGGACCAGGAGGAAGAGGAACATCTCGATAAGGGCACCGGCGCCGAGCACGTTGAACACGACCGCCCAGGGGTACAGGAAGATCGCCTCCATGTCAAACACAAAAAAGGTGAGTGCGAACACGTAGTACCGGATGTTGAAGTTGACCAGTGCATCGTCGAAGGGCAGCTCACCGCACTCGTAAGTCTCCAGCTTTTCACCCTGTTTGGGGTTCCGGGGCGCAAAGAGCGCCACGATGCCGTAGTTCAGGAAGACGAAACCGACAACGACGATCAGGACCGTAATGAGGTCCACGTAGGAGTAGCTCACCGGGCACTGTCCCCTTTCCGAGAGCGACGTCGGAGGCCGTACGGACCCGGCCTCCGGTCAAAGGGCAGGGCAACCGGCCCTGCCCAGAGGATGCTAACCCTTCGTAATCAGGCCGCGCTTGCCGGTCTTGATCATCTCCTGGATCTCCATGAGCCCCTGCAGGAGCGCCTCCGGCCGGGGCGGGCAGCCCGGAACGTATACATCGACCGGCACGACCTTATGCACACCATCGACGACGTTGTACGTATCCCAATAGGGACCGCCGTTGGATGCGCAGGCACCCATGGCAATCACAAATTTAGGCTCCGACATCTGGTCGTAGAGCCGGCGGACGACGACTGCCATTTTTTCGTTCACCGTGCCGGCGACGATCATGACGTCGGCCTGGCGAGGTGACATGCGCATCGCCTCGGAACCGAACCGGGCGATATCGTACTTGGAACTGGACGCCGCCATCATCTCGATGGCGCAGCAGGCGATACCGAAGCCCAGAGGCCAGGTCGAGTTGCCGTAACCCCAGCCCAACACCTTCTTGATGACGTTGGGCAGCTTGCCGGCGATGACGTTCTCGTTGACGACGTCGACTTCCGAGACCACTACCTCGTCGTTGAGCCAATCCAACTCATGCCGTGCCTGGCTCAAGGCGCCACCCCCCCGTTCTGGGAAGAGTCATTCGTACTAGGCGACCCCATGCACCATCTGTCACACACTACTGCCCATTATACTGTCATGTTTCTTTAAGAGTCAACGAGGGCACGGTACGAAAGGGCTACAGCCAAGATGCCGTCAGGATGAAAAAGTGTTATGCTCCCCATGCGACGAAAGCATGTTGCGGCATGAGGCGACCCCTCGCCCTTACCACCCCGCCGCCAGCCGGTCCCGGAAGGAGGCCAGGGAGCCCGACCGGTCCTGGGGCAGCCGGCGCCCCTCCCGGTCGATCAGGAAATCCGTGACGAAGAAGACGTCGATCCCGACACGGGCGGCCGCACCGTCTTCCTGGACGTCGTTGCCGACCATCAGGCATTCCTCGGGTCTGCGCCCAATGCGCGCCAGCACTTCCTGGTAGTACTCGGGCTGCGGCTTGCAGGCGTGCATGTCCTCGTAGGCCGTCACCAGCCGCCACGGCAGGTCGTCCACCTCGATCCAGCGCATGCGCTCCTCGATGGCGATGCGAGGGAAGAGCGGATTGGTGGCCAGCACGATCTCGTACCCCATCTCCAGCGCCGTCTCCACCACCGAGCGGGCGATGCCCGGCAGCCCCGAACACGCCGAGCGCAGCGCAGGGAACCGGGTGCGGTAAAAACTGTCGAACACGGGCATCAGCGCTTCCTCGGCCTGGCCCACCGCAGGGAAGAAGGCGCGGGCGAAGACCTCGGCGTTGGTCAGCCCGGGGTCGGTGTTGCGGATCATCTGCGCGGTGGCAGCCCAGACCTCCTGCACCAGCTTCCGGGGCGGAACGATGTGGCCCGCGTACTCCGCGAGGGCGTCGAAATAGCCTTTGATGAACGCATCGGTGTCAATCGGGAGAAGCGTGCCGTCCAGATCAAACAAAATGGTCCTGACCAACCGATCACCTCATCGACATACCTACGACGTGGAGTATTGGGCATCGGAGCGCCAACTCCTGCCGCCCAATCTTTCCAGGCATCCGGGTTGTCGAGTTTGTGTCGAATGATTCTGGCGACTCCGACATATCATCCTCTTGCGTTTGGCGCACTGACCCGTTAACATAGTGTTAGCCAGAATGCACTGACGTTTCTGTCAATCATCCGGGGGGGAACGCCGTTGCCGCTGTCTCGCCTGCGCCGCCTGCTCGAAGAGGAACGCTACCGCGAAGCGCAGCTTGAAGGAGAGCGGCTGATCCACGCGGGCACGCTCACGGCCGAGGAGCTGGCGGGCGCCTACAAGGGTACCGCGATGGCCAGCTACTACCGCCGTGAGGTCTACGCCGCGATCAAGCTGGGCGAGTACGCGCTGGAGGTCGCGGAGCGGACGACGAACTGGGAGCTCATCAACAAGTGCCACTTCGACCTGGGCGAGTACTACCTGACGCTGGGCGACTATCCCCAGGCCTTTGACCATCTCTTCAAGTGCCTGAATGAGCTGCACCGGACCCCCCACCTGGTAGAGGTCGAGGCCGGCACCCACCACAACCTGGCCCTGCTCTTCCGCTACCGCCGCCAGTACGAGGATGCCATCGGCTCCCATCACCTTTCGCTGGATCTGCTGAGGCGGTGCGGCAACTGGCCGCTCCTCATGGAGGCCCTGCGCGGTCTGGTGTACTGCTACCTGGCCCTGGATCAGCCGGAGGAGGCCCTCCCGTACCTCCAGCAGCTGGAGCGGCTCCTGCAGGAACATCCCAACGACCAGGTGGCAGCCAGTCTGCTCACCGACTGGGCGTACTACTATCAGCAGACGGGCGATCTCCGCCAGTCGATGGCGTTCTGCACCAGGGCCATGACCCCGGGCCTGCCCGGGCAGGACGAGAACGTGCTTTCCACGGCGGCGGTGATCGCGGGCGAGAATGCCCTCGTCCTGGGCCGGTACGATGAGGCGAAGCTGTTCTCCAATCTGGCCATGCAGTACGCCCTGAAGTCCCGTCAGTCTGCCCTCATGAACCGCGCGACCGCGCTGCGGCGGAAGTTATATGAGCTGGGCCACATTCGCCCGTGAGGAGGCCTGCAAGGTTCGGGCACAGACAGAAAGAAGCCCGGTACTGCACACCGGGGGCCCGACTGCTTCATGAATCCAGATCTGCGGAAAGGGGAGAGAAAAATGCGCCGGATCCTGATCAGCCTGTTCGTGATGGCCAGCATGCTCGCGATCGCGGCCACCGCGCTGGCCGAGCCGCGGAGCGCCGGTCCGTCTTCCCTCTAATCACAGTAACATAAGTGGGGGGCCTGTCCTCGGCGGAGGAGGACGGGCCTCATCCTTTCTGCGCCTGCGAGGCGCCCCGGATCAGCGAGACCAGCTCTTCCGGCGTGATGTGCGCCTCCGCGGCCATGGAGATCGCCTCGGCGTACTGGATCATCTGGGCCGGGGTGATATCCACGGGCGTCGACTCCATGCGCCCCCGGGCATAGAACGAGAGCGGAATGCCGGTGATGGAGACCATCTGGCTCAGCACCATCGGCCCCACCTCACAGTAGCGGTCCATGATGTCATTCAGCGCGCGCACGGAGAGGCCCAGCTGATACGCCACCACAGGCCGGGTGAAGGTTTCGGGGAACTCCTGACAGAGGAAGTCCACCACCCGGGCGAAACGCTGTTCCACCGTCTCCAGCTCGATCTGGCGGCGCTCCTCAGGCGAAAGCTGCTCATACCAGCGGGCAAAGCGCTGCCCCACCGTCCAGGCCTGTCCACCGATCAGCAGCGCGGCCCGGTCGTCGTACGGCGGCGCGTGCACCTCCCCCAGGATGAACGCGATGCTCACGCCCAGGGCCTTGGCCAGCCGCCCCAGCGCGTCGATGGTCGGATTGACCTTGGCCCCCTTCTCCAGTTGGGAGATGTACCCGACGGCCAGACCGCTCTTCTCACTCACCTGCTGCAGGATCATCCCCTGCTGGTTGCGCGCCCAGGCCAACCGCTCCCCCATTGAGCTGTGCATGGTCTCCCCCCCTCGCCACACACGCTCGCTCCATCAAGAGTTTGGGATCTTCATTTTATCAGCCCGTGAGACAGCCAGTCAACAGTTGCCAGACAATTGTGCGTTGCTCAACATCTGAAGAAGGGGGCGTGCCGGTTCGCGCCGGCACGCCCTTTCCGGTCATGGACCCCGCTAGGCCGTCGCCCGTTCCAGGGCCTGCGCCACGTCCTCGAGAATGTCGTCCACGTGTTCCGTGCCGATGGAGAGCCGCACCATCTCGGGCGTGACGCCGGCCGCCCGCCGCTCCTCGTCGGACAGCTGCTCATGGGTCGTGGAGGCCGGGTGGATGGCCAGCGACTTGGAGTCGCCCACGTTGGCCAGGTGGGAGAAGAGCCTGAGCGACTCGATGAAGCGCCGCCCGGCTTCCAGGCCGCCGCGGATGCCGAAGGCGAGGATGGCCCCCTGCCCGCGGGGCAGATACCGCCTGGCCAGCGGGTAGTACGGGCTCGATTCGAGCCCAGGGTAGGTGACCCACTCCACCTTGGGGTGCCCCTCCAGGAACCGCGCAACCGCCAGGGCGTTGGCGGAGTGGCGCTCCATGCGCAGGTGCAGCGTTTCGAGCCCCTGCAGGAACAGGAACGCGTTGAAGGGCGAGAGGGCGCCGCCCAGATCGCGCAGGAGGCTCACCCGGGCCCGCAGGATGTAGGCCTGCTCCCCCAGGTCGGCGTACCGCAGGCCGTGGTAGGCCGGATCGGGCTCCGTGTACAGGGGGTGCCGGCCGGCGCTCCAGTCGAAGCGGCCGCTGTCGACGATGACGCCGCCGATCGCGGTGCCGTGGCCCCCGATGAACTTCGTCGCCGAGTGGATGACGATGTCCGCGCCGTGCTCGATGGGCCGGCACAGGTACGGCGACGCGAAGGTGTTGTCGACGATCAGGGGCAGCCCGTTCTCGTGCGCGACCGCGGCGATCGCGGCGATGTCCGGCACGTCACACCGGGGGTTCCCGATGGTCTCGATGTAGAGGGCCCGGGTCCGGTCGGTGATCGCCGCCCGGAAGTTTTCGGGATCCGAGGGCTCCACAAACTTCACCGTAATGCCCAGGCGGGGCAGGTTGTGGGCGAACAGGGCGTACGTTCCGCCGTAGAGGCTCGTGGCTGCGACGATCTCGTCGCCCGCCCGGGCCAGGTTCAGGATGGCGTACAGTTCCGCGTTCTGCCCGGAAGCGACGGCCAGCGCCCCCACGCCGCCCTCCAGGGCAGCCATCCGCTTCTCAAACACATCGGTGGTCGGGTTCATGATGCGGGTGTAGATGTTGCCCGGCTCCTGCAGGCTGAACAGCCGGGCGGCATGCGCCGTGTCCCGGAAGACGTAGGAGGTGGTCATGTAGAGCGGGACCGCCCGGGCCCCCGTCGCATCCACCTCGTGACCGGCATGAATGGCCAGCGTCTCCAAACGGTAGCCCCTTTCCGCCATCGCCACCACTCCCTCACTTCCCAGAATTGCGATGACAGTATCCTAACACGGCGGTCACCGGGAATCCAGCAACTGTACTCAGATGTGAGTACAGTTGCGCAGGAAACCGAACGGCCCCTCCCCCCGCAGGGGAAGGGGCCCGCAGTCCCGGTATGCTACATCCGGACGTCCAGGAGCAGCCCCCGGATCTCGTCCACGGCCGCCAGGATGGCCAGCCGGTCCTGCTCCTGCTCCAGCACGAGCCGGGCGAGCTCCTCCAGCCGCTGGTCCACCCGTTCGATCGTCACCATCGTCCGCTGCTCCCAGGCGTAGGAGTCCCACTCCAGGTTCTGCCGGACCTCCGTCATGTGGCGGGTGAGGTCGCGAAAGAGCCGGCCGATGGCCTCCCGGTACAGGCGGAGGTCGTGCTGGCTGAGCGACTCGGTCAGCCGCCGGCCCAGCTCGTCGATCTCCGCCAGCGCGCGGTCGATCCGCTCGTTGAACTGCAGGACATGGGCCTGCGCCAGCTGCTCACGGAACGGCACCCGGGCCGCGGGCGTGGGCCGCTCGCCATGGCCGGTGGTCGCGACGCGGGTGAGGCCGGTGGCCAGCCGTACCCGTTCCACGGGCATCCCCCTTTCACGCCTCTTCGCCGAGCGCGTCCACAGCCGCGAGGATCGCCTCGGTGGAGGGCATCCCTTTCTGCGCCCAGCGGACGACCCCGTGCTTGTCCACCAGGAAGACCGTCCGCTGGATCCCGCCCAGGGCGTTCAGCGCGCCGTACGCCCGGGCCACCTGCTTCCCCTCATCCACGCAGATCGGGAAGCCGAAGCGGTTCTTCTCCGCCCACCGCTGATGAGAGGCCAGGCTGCCGGGATTGACAGCCACGACCTGCACGCCGCGGGCGGCGTACGCCTCGGCCGCGTCCCGCGCGGCCGAAAGCTGCCGATTTCAGCCAGGGGTGTTGTCCCTGGGGTAGAAAATGATCAGCACGCGTTTCTTCCCCCGGAGTGCCGAGAGCGAAAACGGCCCCTCCGTGGACTCCAGGGTAAAGTCGGGTGCCATCTCGCCGGGTTGAATCATCGGCGCCTTCACCCCCGTTCCCTCTTGAAGGGCTATTCGCCGCGGCGCGCCAGATTCCTCCAGCCGGTACGGGGCCGGAAGCTCAATGCCGCACCGGGTGCCCCAGGAACGCGGCGATGGGCTCGGCCAGCCGGTGGGCCTCCAGCAGGGCCGCGCGGTGCCCCGCGCGGGAGTCCAGGACGGAGACCTCTGCCCGCCCGCCGTAGCTGCGGACCAGGGCGGCGAAGTCGAAGTTGCCGGAGGGCGGAAAGAGGATGTCGCTGGAAACCGGGATCAGCAGCAGCTCGGCGCTGATCTTCTGAGCCGCCACGTGCAGGTCCCGGTTCCCGTGGGCGATGTTGTGGAGCAGCGCCATGCGGGCCGCGACGGCAAAGTGCTCCGGATCCAGCGACGCGGCCAGCCGCTCCGCCTCCGCCTCCACCTCGGCCTGAAAGGCGTAGCGCCCCTCGGGGCCTGTCCACGGATGGGGCGAGAACGGCGCCGTGCGCCTGCCCCACACCGCGTCCAGCCAGTCGTTGGACGAGGAAAGCGTGAGGAACAGCCGCAGGGCGTAGAGCAGTCCCGCCTCGGGGTCGGAACGGATGGCGTCGATCGCCGCCTGACAGACGGCCAGGGCGAACAGGGGGCTCGCCTGATGCCCGCTGGCCACCGCAATCACCTGCTGCACGTGATCCGGGTAGGTCACCGCCCACTCCAGGGCGTGAAAACCTCCCGTCGAAGGGCCGGCCACGCAGGCCAGCCGCTCGATGCCCAGCGAATCCAGGAGCTTCCGCTGCAGCCGGACGTTGTCGCGCACCGTGATCTGCGGCAACACGTCGCCAGCCCGGGCGCCCCCGGCGGGATCCACCGTGTGGGGGCCGGTCGCCGCTACGGCGGCATCCCGCGCTTTGGGACTGCACAGGGTGTCCGTCGCAATCACGAAGTACTGGTCGGTGTCAAACGCCCTGCCGGGCCCGACCAGCGGCTCCCACCAGCCCGGGCGGGGATCTTCCGGACGGCTGGCCGCATGGCTGCTCTCCGCGAGCGGGGGGCAGAGCAGCACCGCGTTGTCCCGCCGGGCGTTGAGCCGCCCGTAGGTCTCATAGCCCACGGCGGCCGCCATCGTCTCCCCCACCTCCAGCTTCAGTTCGGCGGTGAAGAAGCGCTGTTTCACTCTGCTCACGTGGGTTGTCGCCTCCTGAGCGCGCAGGAAGAAAACGCAGGGATGATGCGCTCGCCTGCGCCGGTCTTCAGGTCTTTGGCGAACAGCCCCAGAATCTCCTGTCGGGTTGCGGAGGGGAATGCTGGAATCCAGCGGTTTCAGCGCTTTGCTGCGCGGCGCCCCGCCGCAGCCCGCTTCGCCGGTTTCGCGGTCTGCGCCGGCCTGCCGGCCTCCTGGCCGAACTTGCAGTGGGGCAGGAGCGGGCACTGGCTGCACTGCGGATTGCGGGCGTGGCACACCTGGCGGCCGTGGTGGATGAGCCAGTGGTGCGCGGGCGACCAGTACTCCCGCGGGATCCGCTGCATGAGCTGCCGCTCGGTCTCCTCGGGCGTCTTCGCGTCGGCCAGCCCGAGCCGGTTGGCCACGCGGAACACGTGGGTGTCCACCGCGATGGCCGGGATCCCGAAGGCGTTGGAAAGCACCACGTTGGCCGTCTTGCGGCCGACGCCGGGCAGCTCGGTCAGCTCCTCCAGGGTCGAAGGCACCTCGCCGCCGTGCTTCTCCAGCAGCATGCGGCTGAGCCCCTGGATGCTCCTCGCCTTGCTCTGCCACAGCCCGCAGTCGCGGATCATCTCGCCGATCTCCTCTACCGAGAGCGCGGCGAAGTGCTCCGGCCGGTTGTACTTGGGGAAGATGCGGGCGGTGACGATGTTCACCCGGGCGTCGGTGCACTGGGCCGAGAGCACGGTCGCCACCAGGAGCTCGAACGCGTTGCGGTGATGGAGCGCGCACTTGGCGTCGGGGTACATCTCCTGCAGCTTCTTCAGGATGGTCTCGGTGTCCACGGGCCTCGATGCCATGCTGTCACTCCTGTCCCGGCCCGCCTGGGGCCGAACTTCTGTGCGCACGTTCCGCGCCGCCCTCAGGCGACGTCGAAACAACGGAGCGCCGATGCTGCGAAAGGGGGTCGGGCGATGGACGCCGCTGTGGCCAGGATCCGGGAGGGGCTGGCTTCGCCGGACGGAACGACCCGGATTGCCGCCGCCCGGGAGATGGAGGCGCTGATGTCGGCCCGGCTGGACGCCGGCGAGACCGACTGGGCGCCCGTCGTCGCTGCCCTGCTGCCCCACCTCGTCGCGGGCCTGGGCGACGCCGAAAAGGGGGTGCAGGTTCACTGCGCCAACTGCCTGCAGTTCCTCGCCTACCAGTCGACGGCGGTGCTGCCGGCCCTGAAGGCGGCGCTCAGCCCGCCGGATTCACGGCGGGCCTGGGGCGCGGCTTTCGTGCTGGCCCGGCTCGGCCTCTGGTCGGAAGAGGTGGGCGAAGCCCTGGCCCAGGCCATGGGCGCCCCCGACCGGGATACCCGGTGGGCGGCTGCGGACCTGGCCCGGGCCTTGGGCCGGTCGCACCCCGCCTGCGTGGACGTGGTCAGAAAGACCCTGCGATCCCCCGAGCCCACGGCCCGGAAGATGGCCGCCTACTGCCTCGGCGCGATGGGAGCCTACGCCGACGTCGCCGCAGACCTGGCGGCGCGCCTGACCGACCCCAGCCCGGACGTCCGCAGGGCCGTCATCCTGGCCCTGAACCGCCTGCCCGGGGTCGACGCCCACGTGCAGCAGGCCGTCGCCCGGCTGCGCCAGGATCCCGACGAGTTCGTGCGCCGGGCCGCGGACGCCGTGGCCGCGCGCTGGGGGGTATGAGCCTCAGGCGGACGGCCCGACCAGGGCCCCGACCAGTTCGGCGAAAGACCGGGTGAGCTGCGCCTTCGTCACCACCCGGGCGCCGGCGGCCTCGGCGGCCCGCCGGGCCTCCACATCCACGTGGGGCCCGAAGGCCAGCACCGGGATCCCCCGCTGCCGGGCCGCCTGAATCTGCGCCAGTGCGGCTTCGCCGGCCTCCAGGTCGACGATCGCCAGGCCCGCGCCCTCGGGCGGGATCTCCTGGCCGGCCAGGCCCTCCCCGCCTGTGCTGAGATCAACGACGCGGGGCGCGTGGCCCAGCTCCCGCAGGGCCCGCTCCAGCCGCTCGGCGAAGAACAGATCCGCCGCCAGCGCGTACACGATCGCCATGCACCCGATCCCCCTTGAACAGGCTTACATCATTTGGTCGCCGGCGGGCCGCCCAGCGGCGCGCCGGCGGCGCAATCCACCACCCAGGAGGGTGCCCGATGACAGCACGGTATGAACAGTCCGCAGCCTATTACGAACGAGCCGTGGCCCGCATCGTCGGCGGCGTGAACTCGCCCGCCCGGTCCTTCAAGTCGGTGGGCGGCGGCCCGCCGGTCTTCATGACCCGCGGTCAGGGTCCCTACCTGTTCGACGTGGACGGCAACCGGTACATCGACTACATCGGCGCCTTCGGCGCGGGGATGTTCGGCCACGGCCACCCCGAGATCGTCGCCGCCATCGCCCGGGCGGCTGAGGGGGGCACGATCTACGGCACCCCCAACCCCTGGGAGGTGGAACTGGCCGAGCGCATCCACGGGGCGCTCCCGTCCATGGAGCGGATCCGCTTCGTCACCACGGGCACCGAGGCGGTCATGTCCGCCGTGCGGGTCGCCCGGGCCTTCACGGGGCGGCCGAAGATCATCAAGATGGAAGGCTGCTACCACGGCCACTCGGACTTCGCCCTCATCGCCGCGGGCTCGGGCCCGTCGCAGCTGGGCACGCCGGATTCCGCCGGGGTCACCGAGGGGGTCGCCCGGGACGTCATCACCGTACCGTACAACGACCTGGACAGCCTGGGCGAGGCGCTGGACGCCTGGGGCCCGGAGGTGGCCGCGGTGCTGCTGGAGCCCATCGTGGGCAACTTCGGCGTGGTCCAGCCCGGGCCGGGTTACCTGGAGGGGGTCAGGCGGCTCGCCCACCAGCACGGGGCGCTGCTGATCTTCGACGAGGTCATCACCGGATTCCGGGTGGCCTACGGCGGCGCCCAGACGGTGCTGGGGGTCGAACCGGACCTGACCACCCTGGGCAAGATCATCGGCGGGGGCCTGCCGCTGGCGGCCTACGGCGGGCGGGCGGAGATCATGGACTGGGTGGCGCCCCTGGGGCCCGCCTACCAGGCCGGCACCCTGGCCGGCAACCCGCTCTCCATGCAGGTCGCCCTGGCGGCGCTGGACGTCCTGGGCCGCCCCGGCGTCTACGAGCGGCTGGAGGCCGACGCCGCGTACCTGGCCGACGGGCTGGTGGCGTCCGCCCGGCGGCACGGATTCCCGGTGCAGCTGGGCCGCGCCGGTTCGATGTTCACCCTGTTCTTCTGCGATGCGCCCGTGGTCGACTACAAGACGGCCCAGCGGTCGGATCCCGGGCAGTTCGCCGCCATGTTCCGGGGGCTGCTGGACCGGGGCGTTGCGCTCGCCCCCAGCCGGTATGAGGCGTGGATGCTCACGGTGCAGCACACCCGGGCCGACCTGGAGGAAACGCTGCAGATCGCGGATGAGGTCTTTGCGCAGATGTAGCGGGAGAGGAGCCAGGGCAACCCCTGGCTCCTCCTGCGTTTTCCGCTGCGCGCCGGCATCCGCCCGAAGGCCCGTCAGGGCAGCGGCATCTGGCTGGCCGCACTGACGATGGCGATGAAGAACGCCAGGCCGGCCACCATCGCCAGGGCGATCCCGACGCCCACGGGGATCAGGTAGATCACGATCGCCCAGCCCGTCTCCGTGCGCAGAGCCGCCCGGATGGCCAGCACGGTGAGGATGAGCGTCCAGACCCAGAACACCAGCCCGACCAGGATGGCGGGCCAGGTGGCGCCCAGGCGGCTCAGCATGAGGTCAACCGGCGCCCGGAGCAGCATCGGAAGCGCCGCGAAGCCCAGCGTGGCCAGCAGCGCCCGGCCGTCGCGCTGTGCCCCCACCAGCTCGCCGATCAGCCCGTAGATGGCCGCCCGCGCAAACCACCAGAGCAGGCTGCCCAGGACCCCGAAAACGGCGCCGAAGACCGCCGCGGGCCCCATGAAGGCGTTCATCAGATCGAGAACCTCCGGGGGCAGATCAGACGGCAGCAGGCTCGGGTCCACCGCCCCGGCGCCCCGAGCGCCGGCGACGCCGAGGATGCCGGTGAAGGCCGCCAGCCCGGTCACCAGCACGGCGGCCGCCCCCACGGGCCGCTCGTCGGCGATCCTGGCCATCGCCCTGCCCGGCGCGACGAACACGTCCAGCATCAGCTCCCAGACTGAGGTGCGCCCGGTCTCCGGACGGGGGTCCGTCATATGCTCGGTCATCGGTTCAGCCCTCCACTTACACTAGCGTAGGATTGCAGGGTTCGGGTCCACGGCGTACAGGCCCGCCGCCGTCCCCCCGGAAACCGGCGGTGCGAACAGCCGGCCCAGCAGGGTGCCGAGAAGCCAGTCCGAACGGTTCATCTCCCGGACGGCGGGCTCCCCGGTGAGTCCGGCCAGCTCGCCGGCCACCTGCACCGCCCGCTTCAGGTCGCCCAGCTCATCCACCAGCCCCAGCTCCAGGGCCTTCCGTCCCGAAAAGACCCGCCCGTCGGCGATCTGCAGCACCTCCGCGCGGCTCAAGCCGCGCCCCTCGGCCACGACCTGGACGAACGCCTCGTACGTCTCATCCACCAGCTGCTGCATGAGCTCGCGCTCCGCGTCCGTCATCTCCCTCGCCGGGTTGCCGATGTCCTTGTAGGGACCGCTCTTGAAGGTGTCTGTCTTATAGCCGATCTTCTCATAGATCTCCGACAGGTTCTGAATTTGCATGATCACCCCGATGGAGCCGGTCAGCGTGTCCGGGCTGGCGATGATCCGGTCCGCCCCGGCCGAGATCCAGTACCCGCCCGAGGCGGCGCTCTCGCCCATCGAGACCACCACCGGCTTGCCGGCCGCCTGCACCCGCCTGATCGCCTCGGCGATCTCCCAGGAGGCGACCACGCTCCCGCCGGGGGAGTTGACCCGGAGGACGACGGCCTTCAGCGACGGATCCTCCGCCACCCGGTCGAGGTGCTTCACGATGTCGTCTGAACCCGCGGCGGCGCCGCTGAGGAAGCTGGTGCCGCTGCCACCCGACACGATCGACCCCTCGACCCGCACGAGGGCCACCTGCCCGCCGGAGGTCCCCGCCTGCCGCCCCCCGCGCGGGTTCGGCCCCTGCCAGAAGGCCACGACGAGCGACAGCACGGTGATGGCGACGATCACGCCAGCCGCAATCCAACGCTTCATGTTGTCCTTCACTCCTTACAACAGATGTGTACGCTCTCGCCTAGTCTTCTCGAGCCATGCGTCTGATCCACGGAGCCACCGTGAGGCTCAGCCCGCCGAGGGCCAGGCTGACCGAGAGGAACGAGCCCACGTACCGCACGTAGGGCAGGCGGGTCAGCAGGGTGAGGCAGACCAGCCCCAGCAGGAAGGCGCCGAAGCGCGGGACCTGCCCGTCGCCCCGCACCCGGGCCAGAATCGCGCGGCCGAGCCAGCCGGCGACGAAGACCTGGCCCAGGTAGACGGCCGCCGCGTACAGCGGCAGCACGACCATGAGGGCTGCGGGGATGCCGCCCACGGTGAGCATCAGCACGAGGGCCAGCAGCGGCACGCCTGCGAGGAGCCCGACGCCGGCGCCCAGCGTCGCCCAGAAGTGGCCGTTGAGCCGGCGGTGAAACGAGCTCAGGAGCCCCGGCGCCAGCCACGTGACCAGCAGTCCGACCGCCGCAAAGCCGGCCAGCCGCCCCAGCGCAAAGCCATCCATGCTCAGCCGGGGGCGCACCTCCGCCTGCGACGGCGTGAAGCGCACCTCGCCGACGCTCGCCCCGTCGTCGATGACCGGCGGCTCGGCGCCCGTGGCCACGACGTCCCCGCGCACCACGGCGCCCGGGAGCACCCGGGCCTTCTCGTAAGCATGGATGCTGAGGTCGCCGCCCACCTCGCCCGCGACCGTGAAGGTGGTGGCCGCGGCGAACAGGCTGCGGCGGACCGTGCCGCTCAGCTCCGCGTGGCCGCTCAGGGCGATCCACGTCGTCCCGATTTCCGCCCCCGGGCTCAGGACCGCCCGCTGACTCACCGTGAGGGCGCTGCGGCCGACCCGGCCCTCGATGACCACCGAGTCCAGGGACAGCACGCGCACGTCTCCCAGGACCTGACCCGAGATCCGCACACGCTCGCTGATGCCGATCACGTCGCCCTCCACCGTACCGGTGATCACCGCCTCGGGGCCCAGGAGGATGAGGTCGCCGGCCAGCGTGCCGTGCACCGCCACCCCCTGGTCCGAGGTGACGATCAGGTCATCCTCCAGCGTCTCGCCCGCCGGGATGATGACCGGTTCCGGGCCCGCGGCGACGGGAGGCCGGCCCGCCCCGGGCCGGCCGGCGGAGGCGGCCGCCCAGGCGCCCGACGCCGCGACGGCGAGCAAGGCCGCGGTCAGTACAACCAGGATTCTCCATCGGCGCATACCGTTCACCTGCCTTCAGTGATGAAAAGGAGACAGCCCGCGCCGGTGCTGCCGGAGGTTGAGGAGGATGATGACCACGCCGGCAGCCAGCAGGGGGAAGAGGACGTCGAGCTGCAGCTCCCGCGGCGACCAGAGCAGCGACTGCACCCACCGCAGGAGGCGGCTGGCGAGATGGGGCGCCCAGTGGCCCGCGCGCATCCACCCTGCCAGGGGCGCACCCTGCAGCCAGGGGAGAACCGCGCCCTGCAGCCCGGCCGCAGCCGCCAAGCCCAGGCCCACCAGCCCCGCCGCCAGCCCCCAGGCCCCTTGCCGGCCGCCGCTGACCTGGGCGGCCAGCCGACCCGGCAGGTCCGCGGCCAGCAGGACGTCTGCCTCCTCCCGCGTCAGCGCGAGGGCGGCCTCCAGCCGCAGGTCCTCCAGATCGAGCGCGCCCAGGCGGGCCTGGCACGCCGGGCACTCCTGCACATGGCTGCGGACCGCCTCGGCCTCCGCGACCTCCAGGAGCCCCATACGGAAGAGATCCAGCGTCAGGTCGTCCCAGCAGCCCCTGGCGTTCACGTGACCACCTCCTGTTCCACCAGACGTTTCCGGAGGAGTCGTTTGGCACGGTAAAGGTGTGTGCCGACCGTTCCCACCGGGATGTTCAGGACCTCGCTGATCTCCTGGTACGACAGTTGGTTGAAATAGTGCAGGGTAATCGTGGTCCGGTAGGGCTCGGGCAGCTCTGCCACCGCCTGCCGGACGGCGGCCCGGTCGTGGGCCGCGAGGACCTGGCCGGGCGGCGGGGGGGCAGGATCCGGCAAGTGAGCCAGCACCGCGTCCTCCACGGGGGCGGGATGCTGCCGCCGGGCCCGCAGATGGTCGCGGCAGAGGTTGGCGGCGATGCGCAGGAGCCAGGGCCGGAAGGGCTGGGTGACATCGAAACCCGCGAGCGACCGGTAGGCGCGGAGGAAGGCCTCACTGGTGAGGTCCAGCGCGTCTTCCCGCCTCCCCGTCATCCGCAGGCAGAAGCCGTAGACGCCTTCCTGGTGCAGCCGGACCAGCGCAGCAAAGGCTTCGGCATCGCCGCCCTGCGCCCGCCGGATCCACTCCTGCTCGGTCACCCCTTTCCCTCCTTCCCCTCTTATCTACCGGGGGTTCCGCGGTTTTCTTTCACCCCGCCGGACTTTTTTCTGTATACAAGCCGGCGGCCGCTCCCCTGCCACAGGCAGGGAGCGGCCGCGCCTATTCCTGATTCCCGTTCCCCGGAGGCGGCGCGGTCCACTGGCGCTGAACGTTCCGGGCCATCTTCGCCTTGTAGGCTGCCTCCAGGTCGATCCCCGCGTTGTTGGCGATCTTGAAGATGTAGGCCAGGCAGTCTGCCAGCTCGAAGCCCAGGTTCTCCCGGTACTCCGCCAGGGCGGCCTCCCAGGCGGCCGCCGTTCCCAGCTCGGGCTCCAGCAGACTCTGCCGCCAGAAGATGTTGCGCAGCTCGTTGGCCACCTCGCCCACCTCGCCGGTGAGCAGCACCATGTTCAGCTTCAGATCCGGGCCCCACCCCTTCTGCGCGTCCAGCCACCGGTGAAAGGCCTGGAAATCGGCAATCGTACGCATCGGGTTCGGGAACATGGCAGGCCGAACCCCCTCACTCCGCCTGCGGCGCCAGGCCGTGGGCGCGCAGCCAGGTCAGGATTTCGGCGAAGACCGCCTCGTGGCCCGGGTCGTTGAAGATCTCGTGGTACTTCTCGGGGTACAGCTTGAACTGCTTGTCCGGGTGCTCGATCCGGTCGAAGACCGCCCGGGTGGCGTCCGGATCCACCAGCTGGTCCGCGCCGGCTACCAGGAACAGGGCCGGGAGCCCGGCGGGGAAGGTGACGGTGGTGCGGCACGCCTCCGCCGCGCGGGTACACTCCACAAACCAGCGGGGCGTGGCCGTCTGGCCGCGCAGAGGATCCTGCCTGTCCAGGGCGATCCGCTCGGCATTCCGGGTGCAGATCTCCGGCGGAATGCCCGACTTCACCTGCATCCGCGGGGCGACGACGGCCAGAAGTGGCGCCAGCGCCTGCTCCAGCCGGCTCACCTTGGCCCGGCTCAGGAACCAGGGCGAAGAGAGCACGAGGGCCGGTATCGTCTCCGGATGCGCCGCCGCGTACCGGTAGGCGATGAGGCCGCCCATGGAGTGGCCGATCATCACCGGCCGGCCGTGGGCCTCCGTGACCAGCTGCACGAACTCCGCCAGATCCGCCAGATAGTCGTCGAACCGGTCCACATACATCCGCCTGCCCTCGGACCGCCCGTGCCCCCGGTGGTCCATGCCCCAGACGGCGAAGCCCCGGGCCGCGAACCAGGCCGCGACGTGCTCGTACCGTCCGACGTGCTCGCCGGCGCCGTGCACCAGCACCAGGCTGCCCTGAACCACCTCGGGCTCCCAGCAGCGCCAGTACAGCTTCAGCCCGCCGACCCCGGTCAGGGTGCCGCTTCTCTCCCTCATGGCGTCTCCTCCGTTCGGTCTGTATGTCAGCCCAATTCGTTAACCTGTCGCGCATTTCCTCTTGGCAGGGATTCTCTGACAGTGAAACGAATCCTTGAGACAATAGCGAACGGAGGCGAGCACGGCGATGACACAACTGAGATTGAACTGGAAGAATACCTTTATTATCGGACTCGGCTTCTTTGGTGTGGGTCTGGTCTGGCCGCTTTACAACGCATACATGCCCATTCTCTACTCCAAGTTCATCGAGTCCAAGACCGTCATCGGCTATTTGATGACCATCGACAACTGGCTCGCGCTCACCCTCACGCCGCTGGTCGGCTTCCTCAGCGACCGCACGCGCACCCGCTTCGGGCGCCGGATTCCGTACCTGCTGGTCTTCGCCCCGCTCTCCGCCCTCTTCCTCATGCTGATCCCCGTCGGGTGGGAGACCGGCCTCTGGGTCCTGCTGGGGGCGGCCATCCTGATGAACCTCTCCATGGCCTCGTGGCGGTCGCCCATCGTGGCGCTCATGCCCGACGTCACCCCGCCGCCCCTGCGCTCCAAGGCCAACGGCATCATCAACTTCATGGGCGGCCTGGCCTACATCGTGGCGATGTTCGGCGGGGCGATCCTCTACCGCATCTACCCCGGTCTGCCCTTCGTCGGCTCGGCCCTGCTTCTGCTGGTGATCACGGCGATCTTCTACTTCTTCATCCGGGAGCCGGAGCACAGCACCGAAAAAGCCGAGCGGTTCCAGTTCGCCCTCATCCGGGACCGCAGCGCCATCTTCATGCTCCTGGCCATCTTCTGCTGGTTCGTCGCCTACAACTCCCTGGAGACGTGGGTGACCACCTACGGCCGCGAGTTCCTGGGCATGCACGAGGCCGACGTCGCCGGCCTGCTCACGTTCTCCGGCGGCGCGTTCCTGCTCTTCGCCATCCCCTCGGGCTTCCTGGCCGACGGCGCGGGCCGCTTCAAGGGCCTGGGCCGCAAGCGGACCATCATCGGCGGCCTCCTCATGATGATCCTGGCCTTCTTCCTCCTGGATCTGCAGACCAACCTGAAATCCGCCTGGTACCTGTTCGCTTTCGTCGGCTTCGCCTGGTCCTGGGTGAACATCAACTCCTACCCGATGATCACCCAGATGGCCAGTCCCGGCCAGATCGGCGCGTACACCGGCATGTACTACCTCTTCTCCTCGCTGGCCAACATCGCCGGCCCGCCCCTGTTCGGCTGGGTCTTCGACCACTACGGCTACCGCTTCTTCTTCCCGCTGGGCATCCTGTTCATGGCCCTGGCCGCCCTCTGCATGCTCATGGTGACCAAGGGCGAGAAGGAATCTGCCGCGGCGGCCTAGCCCTCCACTTACGCTCCCGCGGACGTGAGGATCTCCTCCGCCAGCCGCTGCGTGGCCAGGGCCTCGGCCGCGGAAGTCTCGGGGGTCCGCCCCTCCCGCAGGCAGGCGAGGAAGTGCTCCAGCTCGGGCGCGATGCCCCGCTTCTCCAGGGTCGAGGTCCACGAGCCGAAGAGCGGCTCCACCCGCTCGCGGCCGTCCTCCCGCACGATGACCCGCTCCATCTCCTCCACGATCACCGTCAGCCCGCCCCCCTGCAGCTCGACCCGCTCGGTCACGGCACCGGCGCTGAAGCACTGGGCCAGCTGCACCAGGGTGCCGGACGCCGACTCCATCTGCGCGGCCACCAGCCCGGTGCGGGCGCAGACCGTGCGCAGCTGCAGGTCGCCGGCGAAGAAGCGGGCGAGGTCGATGATGTGGATCACGTCATCGGTCACGTAATGGCGGAGCGGCCATGTCGCGCCGCCGCCGGTGCGGTGCTTCTGGACCAGGATGTACTCGATCTTCTTCCCCGCCTCGGCAAACAGGGCCTTCGCCCTGCGGTAGGCGGGGGCGTAGCGGCGGTTGAAGCCGACCATCAGCAGCCGGCCCGTGCGGCCGGCTGCGTCCGCGATCGCCTCCGCCTCGGCCAGGGTGGAGGCCAGGGGCTTCTCCATGAACACGTCGATGCCGGCCGTGAGCAGCGCCACCGCCTGTTCCCTGTGCGCCGCCGTGGCGCTGAGCAGGTACGCCGCACGGGGCCGCACGGCCAGGACCTCCTCGAAGGTGCGGGCGCGGAGGCGCAGCCGGTACTGGGCGGCCAGTTCGTCCACCTTCCGCCCGGTGCGGCTGGCCAGGCCGATGATCTCCACCTCCGGGTGGCTGGTGAGCACCGGCAGATGGGCCTTGCGGGCGATGTTTCCCAGCCCGACCACGGCCAGGGTGATGGGTGCGCGCATGGAATCCCTCCTCAGAAAAGGCGGCGGAGCAAGCTCCGCCGCCGTTGTGCTGCCGTCTGTCTACTGACGGGCCTGCGTGCCGCTCGTCTGCCCGAACGACTGGCCCATGGTCTGTCCGCTGGTGTGGCCGAACGTCTGCCCCACGGTCTGGCTGCCGGTCTGGCCGTACGGCCGGCCCACCGTCTGCGTGCCCGCCTGGCCGTACGTCTGGCCTGCGGACTGGCCGCCCGTCTGCCCGGACGTCTCGGCGGCCATCCGGGCGACCTCAGGGCTCGGGGGGAACGGGAACTGGGTCTGGTACTGGGCGAACTGCTGGAACGCGTGCTGCACCGACTGGGCGCTGGCCACGGGCAGCTTGTACCAGCCCTTCTTGAACATGAGGTTGTAGACCTGCCGCTGCAGCCGGAAGCAGTCGTCGCAGTTCTGTTTGATGACATCAAAAAGCGCCTGGTGGCTCGCCTCGATCATGGCCATGTGGTAACCGGAGGTCACGTACTTCTCCTGAGCCAGGAGATCCTGCATGCGGTCGCGGTCGTTCATCGACGCATCCTTCACCTTCGGCAGGCCGGTCTGCTCCTGGTGCGCCATGATCAGGTGGCCGCCCTGCATGCTGAACTGGGGCTGAACGCCCTTCTGCTGCATGGCTCCCCCTCCTCACATGACGGTGGTCGGGCTGCCGGCGCCCGACACGGTGATCTGCGTGGCCTGGTTCACGTGCTCCTGGAGATGCGTGAGCAGCCGCTCCAGGTTGCGCTGATGCTGCTCGGCGATCTGCATCATCGCCTGCCGGCACTCCGCGTCCTGGGTCTCGTTGGCGTAGTGATACGCTTTCTTGGCCGCCAACAGCTCCCAGGACATCATGTCCTTCATGTACGCCAGGTCTTTCTCGGTGAGCGGGGTCATTCTGCCCGTCTGGTACTGCATGCTCGCCAAACCTCCTCTCGACAGGGCACGCCCATAGGGTGCCCGTGTGCCGGGAGGCACATGCCGCGGCGGAAAAACCCCGCTCTGCCGATCATTGCCTAGGCGCCCAGGTAATGTCCGGCCAGCCAGCCGATCGCCAGGAGGATGAGGATGGCGAGCAGTTCCACGCCGGCGCGCTCGCCCAGTTCCAGCCGGTCCCGGCTGCGGTCGCGGCCGCGCAGAATCGCCAGGGTCGGCCCGATGGTCAGCACACTGAGCATGTAAGTCACCGTGATGGGCCACCTGAGCAGCAGCGCGGCGACAACGCCGATCGCCACCGAACTCAGGAAACTCCAGCCGACGATGGCCAGGGTTTCGTGCAGAATCCGGTTCATGATCAGGCCTCCAGGTCAACCCCGAGTCGTCTGAGGGCAGCCTCGCCTGCCTCGGTCAGGTCCAGCCCGTCCGGCGTGCGCGCCAGCCAGCCCGACTCCAGCAGGTGGCGGCGCAGCAGATAGCCCAGGTGGGCGCCGAGGTGGCCGCCGCACATGGCCACGGGCTTCCGGCGGCCCGCCGTCAGCGGGGAGAGGTCCAGGCCGAGCTCGGCGAACCCGGCCCAGCCCACCGGCGTGATGCCCGGGTCTGGCTCGCCGGTCACCCAGCCCAGCTCGATCAGGCGGCGGGCGAGCCGCTCGCCCAGCCGTCCGCCCAGATGATCATAGCACGGAGTCGCAATCGCGGGGTGCTCGTTCAACGCAGGCTCACCTCGAGCCTAGTGTGGCCCGCCCGGCCGCCGGCACCCCGCCCGGACGTTCCCGGCGGGCAGCCCCGGAGCCGGCCCTAACGGGTCAGCGGCAGCGTGGGCTGGGCGGCGCGGTCGCTGGTGAGCACCACGAGCAGATTGGCGACGAGATCGGCCTTGCGCTCCGGCGTCAGCTCCACCTTCTGGTGCTGGTCCAGCATGTCGAGGGCCATCTCCACCATGGAGACCGCGCCCTCCACGATCTTCTGCCGGGCGGCGATGATGGCCGACGCCTGCTGCCGCTGCAGCATCGCACCGGCGATTTCGGGGCTGTAGGCGAGGTGGGAGATGCGCGCCTCGATCACCGCGATGCCGGCCATCTCCAGCCGCTCCTGCAGCTCTTTCTGCAGCGCCTGTGCAACCTCCTCCGCCGAGCCCCGGAGTGAGGACTCGCCCTCGTTCAGGCCGTCGTCATACGGGTACTGGCTGGCCAGGTGGCGGATGGCTGTCTCGGACTGCACCTCGACGAAGGCATTGTAGTCCTCCACACTGAACAGCGCCCGGGCGGTGTCGACCACGCGCCAGACCACCACCGCGGCGATCTCGATGGGGTTGCCGTTGGCGTCGTTGACCTTCAGCTGCGGGGACGTGAAGTTGCGGACCCGCAGACTGATCGGCTTCTTGGCGGCCAGCGGGTTGACGAAGTACCACCCGTCCGACTTGACCGAACCCATGTACCGTCCGAAGAGGACCAGGACCCGCGCCTGGTTCGGCTGCACGATGAACAGGCCGTTGGCCGTCACGATCGCGAGGACAAACAGTACGGAACCGCCCACCAGGAGAAACGGCGACGGATCCTCCCACACGCTGGTGGGCAGGCCCGACACGAAGACCCAGACAGAGAGGCCCAGGAGCAACAGCACGGTCACCAGACCGATCCAGCCCGGGAGCGCCCGTACGCTGCGCTCGGGAATGGCTGCGACCGGTTCATGCCTCGCTTCCATTCCAGTTCCCCCTTCCTTCGCAACTTCGCCCTTATCCATCCGCCACCCGGCGCAGGCGCTCCAGATCGGGGAGCCGCACCGTGCGGCTGCCCCGCTGCTCCACCAGCCCCTGCTGCACCAGGGCCTTCAGGCGGCGGCTCAGGCTCTCCGGCGTCGTGCCCAGCTGCACGGCCAGCTCCGCCCAGGGCACGGGCAGCCGCAGTTCGACACCGTCCTGCGCCTCCGGCCCCGCCAGCCGCAAGAGTTCGGCGGCGAGCCGCTGGCCCACGTCCCGCAGGCCCAGGTCGCCGATGAGCCGCTCGGCTTCGGCCAGCCGCCAGGCCAGGGCTTCCACGACGGCGAGGGCCACCTCGGGGTACTTCCGCAGAATCGCCTGCACGCCCTCCCGGGCGATCATGCAGACCTGCGTCTCCTCCATGGCGATCAGGTCGCCTTCGTGGCGGGCCTCGGTAAACAGGGCCATCTCGCCGAGAAACTCGCCCGGCCCGAGCTGCCGCACCACCTGCTCCCGGCCCCGTGCGGTGGTGTGCACAAGCTTCAGGCGGCCGCTGGCCACCACGATCAGATGGCGGACCGGGTCGCCGGCCGCGACCACCATCTCTCCCCGGCCGAACGCCCTGTGGTGCATGGCCTTGCCCAGTTCCTCCATGCCTGCCGCCGACAGGGCCTGAAAAATCGGGACGCCTCTGGCACAGGACGGGATGTCCGGCACGCGCGTTCACCTCCTCCGGGTGATTCCGCCCATACACTCATTCTCCGCCCGATGCGCTGAATCCCGTCACGGCCGCAGAAAAAAGAGAGCTGCCGCGGCAGCAGGCGCCGCCGCAAGCAGCCCCCTCTTCTCCGAACCGCCCGGCTACCCGGCCGCTGCCCGGCGTACGGGCCGGGCCGGGGCCTGCAGCAGGCCGCGCATCCGCAGCCCCTCGGCGATGCGGTGGATGGCGTACATATAGGCCGCGGTGCGGGTATAGGCGCCGTACCGCCCGGCCATGTCCAGCACCTGGTGGAAAGAGGCCACCATGCGCTGCTCGAGCCGGGCGTTGACCTCCTCCTCCGTCCAGTAGAACTGGTTCCGGTTCTGCACCCACTCGAAGTAGGAGACGGTCACGCCGCCCGCGTTGGCCAGGATGTCGGGTATGACGAAGACCTTTCGCTGCGCCAGCACGTGGTCGCCATCGGGTGTCGTCGGGCCGTTGGCCGCCTCGGCGATCACCCGCGCCCGCACCGACCGGGCCACCTCGGCGTCGATCTGGTTCTCCAGGGCGGCAGGCACCAGGATGTCGCAGTCGGCCGTGAGCACGCCGTACTGGTCCGTCGGCCGGCTCCCCGGGAAGCCCACCACGCTGCCGGTCGCCTGCTTGTAGGCGATGAGGTCGGCGGTGCGGGCGCCGCCGGGGCAGAGGATGCCGCCGCGGCTGTCGCTGACCGCCACCAGTACGGCGCCCTGCTCCTCCAGGAGCCGCGCGGCGTGCTGCCCCGCGTTGCCGAAGCCCTGGACCGCCACACGGGCGCCGGCCAGCGGCAGCCCGAGGACCTTCAGCGCCTCGCGGATGGCGATGACCGTGCCCCGGCCGGTGGCCTCGGTGCGGCCCAGCGACCCGCCCAGGGCGAGCGGCTTGCCGGTGAACACCGCCGGACAGCTGCCGCCCACGATGGTCTCATACTCGTCCGTCATCCAGGCCATGATCTGCGCGTTGGTGTTGACGTCCGGAGCCGGAATGTCCCTGTCCGGCCCGAGGAAGGGCCAGATCGCCCGGACGTAGCCGCGGGAGAGCCGCTCCAGTTCCCCGGTGCTCAGCTTGCGCGGATCCACGACGACGCCGCCCTTGCCGCCGCCGTAGGGCAGGCCGACCACCGATGTCTTGAAGGTCATCCACATGGAGAGGGCCTTCACCTCATCGGCCGTCACCTGCGGGTGGAACCGGATGCCTCCCTTCGCGGGCCCGAGGGTTGTGAGGTGCTGGCTGCGGTACCCGGTGAAGACGCGGACCGTGCCGTCGTCCATGCGCACCGGGATCTGCACCTCGACGAAATGGGCCGGCGCCTTGAGGAGCTCGTACAGCTCCTCGCTCTCACCCAACGCCGCCACCGCATTCCGAACCTGCTGCTGGGCAATCAAAAACGGATTCTGCGCGCCGCCCATCTCTTCTCCCCCCATTCGTGACCTTGCTCACTTTACGCCTTTAGGCTGTTAGTATAATGGTGCACCCCGGGCCGTGCCAAGAAAAAAAACGGAATCAAACCGATACGGACGATCAATAAGGAGAACAAGGCCAGCCCCCATAGCGGGAGGCCGGCCTTTTCGTCACGATCGGATCACTCTCGACCTCAGAAGCGTCCAGATCCCGGCCGCCAGGATGAGCAGGCCGGAGATGCAGAACCAGGCTGCCACGCCCACCGCCTCGGCAGCGGGACCGGCGACGAAGAGCCCGACCGGGGTCACCAGCGACATGACCGCGGTCATCAGGGCAAAGACCCGGCCCAGCGACTCGGACGGCGCCGACGACTGCACCAGCGACTCAGCGGATCTCGGTCTGCACCGCCCCGAACCCCTGCGCCAGGGCCTGAATCTCCCCATGCAGGGCGTCCAGGCGTGCATAGGCCTCCGCCGCCTCGCCGTCGGCCAGCAGCCGGTACGCCTCCCGCACCCGGTCCTCCATCTCGTCGGGCCGGCGCGACAGCTCCCGTACCCGGGCCAGGGCGCCCTTCTCGTTCATCAGGTAGCGGCCGTTGAGGGCGAACAGCACCTGTACCCAGGCGCAGACCGTCCGGAAGAGCGACCCTTCGGCGTAGTGGAAGTCGCCCTTGTGGGCCGCCCTGCGGGCGCACGCCAGGGAGAACCAGGCCTCCCAGAGGAACCGGCTGACGGTGGCCTCCCGCATGCGGGGCGGGTACGGACCTTCAGAGTAGAGCAGGGCCTTCAGCCGGTCCAGCGGCGCGGCCGCCGACTGCCAGAGCGGGCGGCAGTAGTGGGTCTCGGCGGCGTAGATGGTGTTGACGAAGCCGAAGGGATGGCCCGACTGAAAGTCGATCGTCACCTTTCCGGCCAGGCAGTCGCGAATCGTCTGCTCCACCTTCCCGATCTCCCGGAGCAGGATGTCGACCGGCACGCCGCCCACCGTAAGCCAGGCCCCGCCGTTGATCCAGGGACCCCAGGCCCCCGGCGGGTGGAGCAGCCCGGTGCGGTGGTCATCGTCCAGGGCGGTGAGGGCCTGCTCGAGCGCGGTAAGGTCGAGATCTGCTTCGTCGTAATAGATGCCGAAGTCGTAATCGGAGTGAGGGCCCGCCTCGCCACGGCTGTGGGAGCCGCCGAGCGCGATGGCCTGAACGCCCCTCACGGCAGAAAGGGCTTCGGTAACTCTGGCCTGCGGCATGGGAGTGATCGGCTCCTTCCTCGTGTACGCTGTGTCTCTTCGGCGCCGCATCCCGTGTGACCTGCCGATCCTGCAGTCACGGGGTGCGTACCTGCAGTCCTGGCAGCCGCTGTGATGTTGTGCTGGAGACCGAAGCCGCCGGCAAGGGTTCGCGGCTGAATAATGGGCCCCCGCTCCAGCGCGGAGCGGGGGTTTCGGTGTCAATCCTCAGACCGCCCGAAGAGAAAGTAGGCGATGATCGCAATCGGCCCCAGAGCCAGCACCGCGAGGGCCCAGAGACAGCCGATGTTCTTCCCGTGCCTTCGCGTGGCATCGTCCCAAATCCACAGGAAAATCAGGTATGGAGGCGATCCAAAGCGCCACCACGATGAGCCCGCCCAATCCGTCACCCCCCGGTGGGCCCGAGAGCCCAGCCCAGGCCACCCATGAACACACCTGACTACGATAATGGAATAGCACAACTTAATCTGTCAAGGTTAGCTAGTCCAAAAATAGAGACACACACCGGGGGCATTCGTGCCATTCTTCAATGGAATCGTTGACCTGCCACGCCCCCGTTTACCCCGTATATACTCGTATACTATACTCGTATTGCGGGGCGATGAAAGGGGGGAACCAGCCTGGCGGTCAAACACGGCATCCTCGGCATCCTGGCCGAGCAGCCCTGCCACGGCTACGAACTGAAGACCCGGTTCGAGAGCCTGACGGGCGGACTCTGGGAGCTGAACGTGGGGCAGATCTACTCAACCCTGGACCGCATGCTGAAAGACGGCCTGGTGGAGCTGGCCGGGGCGGAAGGGGCCGATGAAGAGCGCAAGACGTACCGGATCACGGAAGCCGGGCTGGCCGAACTCGAGCGCTGGCTGGCACGCCCGCCCCTGAAGGCCCGCCCCATGCGCAACGAGATCTACGTCCGGCTCGGCCTGCTGGTGGAGAAGGACCTGCGCCGGGCCCTGGACCTCCTGGAGTCGCAGCGCCGGGTCTACCACCTGCAGATGGCGGAACTGACCCGGGCCAAGATCCAGCTGGCAAAGGAGCGGGGCCCGGAGCGCCTCCGGCAGGAGATGATGCTGGACGCGGCGCTGCTCCACGTGGAGGCGGAGCTCAAGTGGCTGGACAACTGTGAGGCCCGTCTGCGGGCGAGGGGAGGCATGGAAGCGTGACGAGAGAGATGATCCGTCTGGACCAGGTTGTCAAGGAGTTCCGGCGGGGCGGCGCCACCGTCCGGGCGGTGGACGGGGTGAGCCTCAGCGTTGCCCAGGGCGAGTTCGTGGCCGTCATGGGCAAGTCGGGTTCCGGCAAATCGACCCTGCTCCACCTCATGAGCGGGCTCCAGCAGCCCTCCTCCGGGAAGGTACACCTTCTGGGCCGCGACCTCTCCCGACTTTCGGATGACGAGCTGACCCTGCTCCGCCGGGAGCAGGTGGGCTTTGTCTTTCAGTTCTTCAACCTGCTGCCGACCCTGACCGCGCTGGAGAACGTGGCCCTGCCGCTTCTGCTGGCCAGGGTGAAGCGCAGCGCGGCCGAGGCGCGGGCCCGGGAGGCCCTGGCGACTGTCGGTCTCAGCGACCGGGAAGGCCACAAGCCCGAGGAGCTGTCAGGCGGCCAGATGCAGCGGGTGGCCCTCGCCCGGGCGCTGGTCACCGACCCGCCCCTCCTCTTCGCGGACGAACCTACCGGCAACCTGGACTCCCATTCGGGCGAGGAGGTGCTGCTCCTCCTGAAGCAGATGCAGGCGGAGCGGGGCCAGACCATCGTCATGGTGACCCACGACCCCAAGGCTGCGGCCTACGGGGACCGGCTCATCCGGATGCAGGACGGCCGGGTGATCGACGACCAGGTGACAGGGGAGGGAGCCTGATGCGCACCCCACTCGGCTCTGTGTCCCAGCCCCTCCAGATGGCCCGCCACTACCTGTGGGGCCGGAAGGGCCGCGCCTTCATGACCCTCGCGGGCATCGCGCTGGGCGTGACCATGGTGGTGGCCGTCCTCCTCCTCAACAAGGCGATCCTGGGCAGCTACGAGAACCTGCTCACCGCCGCGGCCGGGCGGGCCGACCTGCAGGTGTCGGCCACCACCGGCTTCGGCTTCGACGAGCGGCTGCTGGCCGCGGTCCGGGAGACCGCCGGCGTCGGCGCGGCGGCCCCGGTCATCTCCTCCGCCGCGCCGGTCTTCGCCGGCGATCGGCAGGCGGGGGCCACCTTCTACGGCATCGATGTGGAGCTGGACCAGAAGGTGCGGGACTACCGGCTCACCGCCGGGCGGCTGCCGGCCGCGGACGGCGAGGCCGCCGTCACCACGGACCTGGCCGAGGGCCTGGGCCTCGCCGAGGGCGACAGCTTCCGCCTCCTGACGACGCAAGGGTTGAAGGAATTCCGGGTGGTGGGCGTATTCGACGCGCGGGGCACGGTGCGCGGCGCGCTGGGCCCCTTCGGCGTGCTCACGCTGGAGGCGGCGCAGGAGGCGTTCGGCAAGGCGGGGAGGCTCGACGACATCGACGTGATCGCGGCCCCGGGCGAATCGTTGGCCGCCCTGCGCGAGCGGCTGGCGGACGCCCTGGACCCCCAGGTGCGGGTGACCACCCCTGCGGAGCGCTCCCGCGACATGGAGAAGCTGCTGGACGCCGTCGTCTTCCTGCTCACCGTGGCCGGCTCGGTCTCGCTCTTCGCGGGCACCTTCATCATCTACACCAACGTCTCGATGAGCGTGGCCGAGCGGCGGCGCGAGCTTTCGATCCTGCGGGCCCTGGGCATGAGGCGGGGCGAGGTCATGGCCGTCGTGCTGACCGAGGCGGGTCTCCTCGGCTGCCTGGGCGCGCTCGCGGGCCTCGCCAACGGCTTCGGCATGGCCTGGGTGATGGCAGAGCAGATGACCGATCAGTTCCTGAACGCCTACGGCGTGCAGCGGGCCGCCGTCACCATGGACCCCGCCGCCCTGGCCGCGGCGCTGGCGGTCGGGATCGGGGCTGCCCTGGTTGCGGCGTTCGGCCCCGCGCGGGAGACGGTGATGGTCAGCCCCATGGAGGCGATGCGCCCGACGGAGAGTCCCGGAATTGACCGCGCCCGGCTCGACTGGCGCCGCGGGGCCGCCGGGCTGGCGCTCATGCTGGCAGGAAGCCTGACCATCTGGCTCACCTGGCCGCAGAACGAGATGGTCTCGCCGCCGGTGCTCCGCCTCTGGGGACTGATGCTGGCGGTGCTGCTGCTCGGGGCTGTGCTCCTGTTGCCGCTCCTGCTGAACCTGCTCACCCGGGCGGTGCTTCGGCCCCTGCTCACGGGCGTGCTGGGGGTGACGGGCCGCCTGGCCGCCGACAATCTGATTCGCATGCCCCGGCGCACCGCGGCCACCGTCAGCGCGCTGATGGTCGCCCTCACCTACATGGTCGCCATGGGCGGCGTGGAGGCCAGCCAGATGGCCGCCTTCAACCGGTGGTTCGAGAAGAACATCGGGTGGGATATGAACGTCTCCAGTTCCTACTCGGGCATCGGCGCACTGGTGGAGATGGACGACGGCTTCGTGCAGCAGCTGGCGGAGGTGGAAGGCGTCCGGCTGGTCAGCCCCCAGAAGATGCTGCGGGTGATCCTCAGCGACGGCGAGCAGGCCTTCATGCAGGTCTTCGACCATCGCCTGCTGCGCCAGTACTCCGAGACGCCGCTGGAGGAAGGCAGCTGGCCCGAGGCCGCGGACCTCATGGAGCAGGGAGGCCACGTGATCATCTCCCCGGCCGTCGCCGCGCGCCTCGGGCTGGGCCTGGGCGACACGCTGGAGCTGCCCTCTCCCGGCGGCACGCTCACGCTCACGGTCGCCGGCATCATGACCGACATCACCCCGTACGGCGGCACGCTCAACATCGACCGGCGGGACTACCTGCGCTACTGGAACGACGCGACCAGTTCCAACGTGGCGGTGCTGGTGGAGCCGGGCCACTCGCCGGAGGCAGTCAGGCAGCGCATCCTGGACCGGTGGGGCGACACGATGCCGCTCGCCATCAGGCTGAACCACGAGTTCTGGCAGGAGCTGAAGGTCTCATACGACAGCTTCTACGGGCTGAACGAGGCGCTGACCTGGATCGCCGTCCTGGTCTCGGGCCTGGCCATCGCCAACACGCTTTTCGCCGCGATTCTGGAGCGCAAGCGGGAGATCGGCGTGCTGCGGGCCGTGGGCACCCGTCGCGGCGAGGTGCTGCAGGTGGTGCTGGGCGAGGCCCTGAGCATCGGCCTGGTGGGCGGCCTGATCGGCTCTGTGGCCGGGCTCACGCTCCAGCGGGTGATGGTGGCGGCCAGCCAGTATATCAACGGCGCCGCCACCGAGTGGGTGGTGGACTGGGGCTCGCTGGCCATGGCCGCCGCGGTGGCCCTGCTGCTGGCGCCGCTGGCCGGGCTGCTGCCGGCCCGCTGGGCCGCACGGCTGGATGTGGTGGATGCGCTGCGGTACGAGTGACTTGCGACACCGCCTAAATCGTCCACTGATCACCGATCACGCCGACCAGGTACCACTGGCCGCCGACCTCTTCGAACACCAGGCGCAGGCTGGACCAGTCCATCCCGTCCATCTCCGGCGTCCCCGGGAAGTGGTACTCGACAAAGTGTCCCTCGGGGTACGCCTCACGGATGTTGTTGATCGTGTTGCCCCTGCCCAGCACCTGGTCGAAGGCCACCTCGGGCGCGTTCATGTAGTCCCGGCCGCACACGAACTCGCTTCGCAGGTACTCCGGAAAAGTCATCTCGATAGGGTGCCCGCTGCCGTCGTAGTACCCCCACAGGAAGACCTGCGCGGGGTCCAGTTCCCGCAGCTGCTCCGGCAGGAGGACCTGGTCGCGGTCCACGTCCACGAACGCATACGGGGAGAAGCGCACGCCCTTCACCGGGTGCACCAGGTCGGCAAGGCCCGCCAGGTCGGCCTGCTCCAGGGCGTGGAGCACGGCGGCGGCACGCGGCCCGATCGCCCTTTCCATCCGGGCCCCTTCGTCCAGATGGGTCAGCGCCCGGTAGAGCGTCTGGACGGCCATCTCGCGGGTCATCTCCAGGCTGCCTGCGAAGGTGTTGTCGCCCATGCCGACGATGAGCCCTTTCGCCTGCGCCAGGGCCACGTAGCCCCTGGCCCATGGGGAAAGCTGGTGGGCGTCGGCAAAGCCGGGCGCGGCCTGGGGGTCCACCTGCGGCTCCAGGCCGGCCACCCGCACGAGGGTGACCACAGCCTGCTCCCGGCTGATAGGCTGGCCCACCCCGAAGGTGCTGTCGTCGAGCCCGATCATGAGGCCGTGCGCCCACGCGGTGTTCACGGCGCCGTAGTACCACGCGGCCGGGTCGGCGTTGTCCGTGAAGGGTGCGGGGCCGGCAACCTCGTCGAGGCCCATGACCCGCACCAGAATCGCCGCAAACTGCTCGCGGGTCATCTGTGCCCGGGGCGCGAACAGCCCGTCGCCCACCCCCTGCACCTTGCCCTCTGCGTGGAGGGCCAGAATCGCCTCGCGGGCGTAGCTGTCTGCGATGTCGGTGAAGGGATCTACGGCCAGGGCCGCCGGCATCGCCCAAAGGCAGACGAGGACCGCGCTCAGCACCCCCGCGGCCAGGCGGGCAGCCAGTCTCCTCATTCGTCATCCCACCTTCTCGAGATGACTCTCGCCATCTCGGTTGATACCTCCACCTTAGCATGAAAACAGACCTGGTGCGACGGGTCGACTGTCCAGCCGGCTCACCGGCTGCCTGCCCCGCGAGGGTATCCATCACGCCGGGCGGCCCGCCGAACCCCGTGAAAAAGGAGTACCTCCCTCCCCGGAAGGTACTCCTGTTCCCTCTGCAGCGCGGCTCGGGCCTCTCCCCGCTACTCGGCATCGGCCTTGGTCCGGTGGACGGTGCCGCGGGGGTGCTCCGGCGGGGCGTAGATCACGTACACCTTCAGCGGGCGACTGCCCGTGTTGGTGAGGTTATGCCACATCCCCGCCGGAATCATGACGGCGGACCCGGGGTACGCCATCTGCTCAAACTCCAGGCGGTCCCGGCCGGGCCCCATCTGCACGAGCCCCTGCCCCTCTTCGATCCGGATGAACTGGTCCGTCGTCGGGTGGACCTCCAGGCCGATGTCCTCGCCCACGGGGATGCTCATCAAGGTGACCTGGAAGTGCTCGCCGGTCCAGAGCGCGGTGCGGAAGTTGCGGTTCTGCCTGGCCGCCTGTGCGATGTTCACGACATACGGCCGGGGTCCGTGATCCCGGATCGCGGGCCCGGGGCCGGGCGCACCCCACGGGCTGCCGAACCGGGGCGTGCCGATCCACGGGCTGCCGGTCCCGCGGCCGCCCGGCCACCCGTACTGCGGTATCACGTACCAGGGATAGGGGTATGGCGCCTGACTGTACACATCCATACTCCTTTCAGCGCTTTACCCCCAGCTTATGTTCACCGGGCCGCCGGCGGTCTCCCGTCCGCCGCCGGACAGGCCCGACCTATGCTTCCACCGCCGGCTCCAGGATCGTCAGCGCGGCGGCCTCCGCATCCAGCCGGGCCCGCACGCCCAGCGGCAGGGTCGCCCGGTGGGGTCCGTGTCCGCACGGGAAGCCGTACAGGACGGGGATGCCCAGCGGGCCCAGGAGCTCCTCCAGGACTTCGGGCAGCGTCAGCGAGGGCCGGTCCGGCGGCTCCTGCACGCAGGTGGGCGAGTCGCCGATGAGGATGCCTGCCGCCCGCTGCAGCTTCCCCGCCAGCAGCAGCTGGACCAGCATCCGATCCATCCGGTACGGGGCCTCGTCCACATCCTCCAGGAGGACGATCCGCCCGGTGAAGTCCGGCTCCCACGGGGTGCCCAGCAGCGAGACGATCAGGGTGAGGTTCCCCCCGGTCAGCCGGCCTTCGGCCACGCCGGGCCGGATCGTCCGAGGACGGGGCGCGCCCGCCTCCGCCGGGTCCGGCCACGGTACCTCGCCGAGCGGCCCCGTCTCCTGCAGCGCCCGGCGCAATCCCGCGGCGTTGTACCTTTCGGCACCGCCGAAGGCGGCGACCATCGGGCCGTGGAAGGTGACCAGGCCGGCCTCCCGCTGCAGGGCCAGGTGGAGCGCCGTGATGTCGGAGAAGCCACAGAAGAACTTGGGGTTCTGCCGGATCAGATTCCAGTCGATCCGGTTCAGGATCCGCATCGCGCCGTAGCCGCCCCGGGCACATGCACCAGGAGTGCGACCAGCCCGCCCGCGGCCAGCACCAGACTGCACAGCACCCGGACCACGAGCAGACGGCCGGTGTACCGTCTTATGCCCTCGATGAAGTCCGCCATTTTCGGCGGTCGCCCGTCGTGCACGATGGGCCGCAGGATGCCCAGGAGGCCTGCCGCGCCCAGCAGGAGCAGCGCCAGATAGATCAGGGCGGGTACCCACCAGCCCGATGGCCCGCCCCCCAGGACCAGGCCCACCGGTTGCTCCAGAGTCTGCCCGGGCAGCAGCAGGCGCAGCCCATCCAACGTCTCCATCGGCAGGATCCCCAGCCCCGTGCCCACCACAGCGGCGGTGAGTCCCGGCACCATTGCCGCCACCAGGCAGGCCAGAAAGAGCCCCCGCCAGTGCCGCCGCCAGAGCGCAATTCCGCGTTCCATGAGGCTCCCCAAGCCGCTCCCACCTTTCAGGTCGTGTCGATGCGGTTTCTGATAGCAGAAGGATGAATTCTGTGAAAAGCGCAAGGGTCCTTCCGACTGCGAAAGGACCCTTGCGCGGTCTGCCCCGGCAGGAAGGATACCTCTGGGGGTAGAATTGCCGTACGTATCTGCCACAGGAGGAGGAGCAGGGGATGATCCGGGAGCGGGAGACCGAGGCGGTGCGGCGGAAGTTCGACCGGAACGCCCGCTGGTTCGATGTGGGGGAGCGGACCGGAGAGGCCCCGTGGCGGGAGCGGCTGATCCGCCAGGCGAAGGGCCATGTGCTGGAAATCGGGGTCGGCACGGGCAGGAACCTGCCGCTCTACGACCCGGCGATCACCACGGAACTGGTGGGGATTGATCTCAGCCCCCGGATGCTGGACCGCGCCCGCTCCAGGCCCTGCCGGGTGCCCGTCACGCTGCTGGAGATGGACGCCCAGAAGCTGGCGTTCCCCGACGCCAGCTTCGACACGGTGGTGGCCAGCTACGTCTTCTGCACCATCCCCGACCCGATCACGGCGCTGCGGGAGGCCGCGCGGGTCTGCCGACCCGACGGGCGCATCCTGCTCCTGGAACACGTGCGCATCGACCGGCCCGTCGTCGGGACCCTCATGGACCTGGCGGCCCCCGTGATCGCGGGGCTGGTCGGCTGCCACATCAACCGCCGGACGGTGGAGAACGTCCGCCTGGCGGGCCTGACGGTGGAGCGGGTGGAATCAGTGAAAGGCAACCTGCTGAAGCTGATCACCGCCTATCCCGGCACGAGCCCCACGTAGACGCCCACCGGATCCTGAATGGCCACGTACACGTACGCGCCATCCCTGTCCTTCACTTTCTTGATCACCTTGCCGCCCTCCGCCTCGACCCGGCGGAGGCTTTCCGCGATGTCGCCAACGGTGAGGTAGAGCAGCCAGACCGGCGGCAGGTCCGCATTCGCGCCGCGGGCGTGGCAGATGCCCGCCGCGGCTTTCCCGTCGCCGCCCAGCATGGCGTAGTCTGCATAGCGCTCGCCGCCGTCCTCCATCGGGATGTCCTGTACCGTCCAGCCGATGACCTCCCGGTAGAAATCACGGGTGGCGCCTGCGTCGGGAACCGTCAGGTCGAGCCAGGCGATGCGGCCGACCGCACCGGCGGCGGCCCCGCCCGGAGCAGCACCGCCGCCGGAAGCGGCCTCGCCGTCCGCGGGAAACGATGGAATCGCCTCCTGCGGAACGACCGGGATCATCCCGAAGGCCGCCCCGTTCGGGTCCAGCAGCACGGCCCACTGGCTGTTGCCGTTTTCGTCCTTCTGGTGCATGATCTCACGCCCGCCCAGCTCCAGCGCGCGGCGCACGCTGGCAGCGACGTCCGCAACCTGGATATGGGGCATCCACTGGAGCGGGAGTTCGGCATACTCAGGGGACCGCGGCCCCAGGCCGATGATCGGCAGGCCCAGGTTGTTCATCAGGTCTTCCCGCCAGAGCGGGTTTTCGCCCGTCCGGAGCACGCGGGAGTAGAAACGAACCTCTCGCTCGTGTTCGGGAACCGCGATGTCTGCGCTGAGGACTCCGCCAACGCGGGGAACAAACAGCTCGTTCATGGATCTTCCTCCTGAGGGCGTCTGATGGAACCAGTATGGAGCAGCAGCCTCCCGTTCATCACTCGCCGCTCGCCGGGTCGCCCGCCCGGCCAGGAAGGACTGTTTCACCACGAGGAGGGAATCCTCACCGCCCCGCGAGGGGACATAGAGCGTGGGTTCACGCCACCAGCCCGACTCCCACACGAGGTCCAGGCGGATGCCCGTCAGGTCACCCGGCGCGGGGCGCCACTCGGCTTGCGCCAGGACCTGCAGCAGGGGAGTCGGGTCGTCCAGCACCGGATCGGGACCGGCTTCGTCTACGGCCGGGCCCATTCCCAGTGCCTCGAGCCCGGCCGGAGCCGCCCGTCCAGCCTGCCATCCCCGTCTGGGCTGGAGGAAAGCCGCCGGCAAAGCGGAACACTCTTGACGATCGGTTCGCGGGGGCGGCGGTCAGCAGAAGGGAGGTGCCAGGATGGACAAAGGACAGATCCGCCAGTGGGTGTGGGATGAGCTGACCCGTCGCGGCCAGACCGCCTTTCCGAAGCCGGTTCACGGGCGGATCCCGAACTTCGTGGGCAGCGCGGCCGCCGCGGCGCGCCTGCGGGAGCTGGAGGTCTACCAGCGGGCCAGGGTGGTCAAGGTCGGCCCGGACTCCCCGCTCCATCCCATCCGTGCGATGGTCCTGCGTCACGGCAAGAAGCTCTACATGCCGACGCCGCGGCTGACGGGCGGCTTCGTCGTCCTTGAGGGCGTGGAACCCGGACGGGAGCGGGAGGCGACCAGCCTGTCCAACTTCCGGCGCTTCGGCCGGGAGGTGCGGCTGGAGGAGATCGACCCGATCGATCTCGTCGTCGCCGGGACGGTGGCCGTCAGCCAGTCTACGGGGGTGCGGATCGGGAAGGGGGCCGGGTACGGCGACATGGAGTTCGCCCTGCTCTGCCGGCTGGGAAAGCTCCGGCCCGACACCCCGGTGGTGACCGCCGTCCACGACCTGCAGGTGGTGGATGCGCCGGACCACCCGCTCGGGGTGGCGCTTCCGTGGGACCCGCATGACATCTCGGTGGACTACATCGTCACCCCCACCCGAACCATCGCCGTCCGGCGGGCTCACCCGCAGCCCACCGAAATCGACTGGTCGCTCCTGGAACCGGAGCGGCTCCGCGCGCTTCAGCCCTTGCTGGAGTTTCGGCGGATGCAGGGCGGCAAGCCCGATCGACCGAGGTGACCTCACAGATGCAGTCGCTGTTCTTCTGGCTGGCCGTCCTCATCTTCGGCGCCAGCCTGGCCAAGCTTCTGGAAGGGCTTTACGCCATCCGAGCGGTGCCCAGCCTGGCCCGCGAGGTGCCCCCGAACGCCTCCCTCGGATCCAACCCGCCGCCCCGGGTATCTGCGATCGTTCCGGCATGCAACGAGGCCCGGTCGATCGAGAGCGCCGTCCGCTCCCTGCTCCGGCAGGACTACCCGAATCTGGAGGTGGTGCTGGTCAACGACCGCTCCACCGATGAGACCGGCGCGATCATGGACCGGCTTGCCAGGGAGTTTCCGCAGGTGACCGTGGTCCACATCGACCGCCTCCCCGAGGGATGGCTGGGGAAGAATCACGCCCTCTGGGTAGGAGCCCGGGACGCCTCGGGCGAGATCCTCCTCTTCACCGACGCCGACGTCCACTATGACCCGACCACCGTCAGGCGGGCGGTCGCCTTTATGGAGCAGCGCCGGCTCGACCATCTGACCCTCGCCCCTGATCTGACGGTCCGGGGTTACTGGCTGGAGGCCTGGGTCGCCTTCTTCGTCATGGCCTTCCTCGCCTACAAAACCCCGTATCGGGCCAATGACCCGCGCTCGAAGGTCGGGACGGGGATCGGCGCCTTCAACATGATCCGGCGGACGGCCTACGAAGCGATTGGCACGCACCGGGCGATCTCGCTCCGGCCCGATGACGATCTGCGCCTGGGGCAGCGGCTGAAGCGGATGGGGCACTCGTCCCGCGTGGCCATGGGCCGGGGGCTGGTCTCCGTCGAGTGGTACACCTCGCTGTCGGAGGCGATACGCGGGCTGGAGAAGAACGCCTTCGCAGGCATGGAGTACAACCTCGGCACGGCCTTCGCCTCCGTGGTGGGCATCCTGGCGATCATGGTCTGGCCGTACGTGGCCCTCTTCCTCACCGAGGGCTGGACCCTCGCCCTCTACGCCGGGTCTATCCTGCTGCAGCTGGCGCTCTACGTCCTGACAAACCGAGCGGATGCGCCCCGGATGTACCAGCTCGCCCTCGCGTACCCCGTTGCCGCGCTCCTCTTTGCCTATGCCATCGCCCGCGCCACCTGCCTCACCCTGCGCCGGGGCGGCATCGCCTGGCGGGGAACCTTCTACCCGCTGGCGCTGCTGAGGAGCCAGAGCGGGCTACCTGACCGGCGGGGCGGCGCAGCGCGCGGGTGAACGGAACGGGCAGGCCTCGGAGTCGCGTATCCACGCGTTCGGCTCCGTCGAATACCGGATCGAGCTGCCAGTTGATCTCGCCAGTGTTTTTCTGACAATCGCCTCGGCTCTGGGGATGGCTTCCCACATCGACTGACGGGACGGGACCGAGACCGATCGACGTAACGGAAGCCCCCGCAGAGATCATGGCGCAAGCGGAGGCATCGGAAGGATCTGCTTATCGGGCTGTCTCTCTGGTGCTGGCGAACGTTTGGCAGATCCGTGAAAACCTGGTGATCTTCGCCGGGTACTTTGCTCTCAGATGAGACGGGTTGGCTCCACCCGCGCGACGCACTCCACGTGCGCCGTGTGCGGGAACATATCCACCGGCTGCACCTCGGCGGTGCGGTACCCCATCTCCGCCAGCCGGCCCAGGTCCCGGGCCAGGCTGGCGGGATTGCACGACACGTAGACCACCCGCCGCGGCGCCACCTGTGCGATCGCCTCCAGCACCGGCTCGTCGCAGCCCTTGCGGGGCGGGTCCAGCACGATCACGTCCGCCCGCACCCCCTCGTCCACCAGCCGGGGCATCTCCACCGCCGCGTCGCCGGCGATGAAGCGCGCGTTCCCGATGCCGTTGCGGGCCGCGTTCTCCCGGGCGTCCGCCACCGCCTCCTCCACCCACTCGATGCCGATGACCTCCCGGCACTGGCGCGCCAGGAACAGCGAGATCGTGCCGATGCCGCAGTAGAGGTCGATCACCGTCTCCGAACCGGTGAGGCCGGCGTACTCCAGGGCCTTGCCGTACAGCACCTCGGTCTGCGCCGGGTTCACCTGGAAGAAGGAGACCGGCGAGATGCTGAACTGCAGGTCGCCGATGTAGTCGGTGATCGCATCCCGCCCCGCGAGCACGCGGCTCTCCCGGCCCAGCACCACGTTGGTGCGGGCCGGGTTGATGTTCTGCACCACGCTGACCAGCTCAGGGATGCGGGCCATCAGCTCCCGGGCGATCTCCTTGCCGTGGGGAAAGCGGGGCCCGTTGGTCACCAGCACCGCCATCGCCTCGCCGGTACCCCGCCCCACCCGGGCCAGCACGTGGCGCAGCACCCCCGTGTGGCTGCGCTCGTCGTAGATGCGCACGCCGTAGCGCCGGGCGAGCTCCTTCACCTCGGCCATGATCCGGTTGGCCAGCGGATGCTGGATGGCGCACCGCTCGATATCGATGATCCGGTGGGTCCCCGGGGCGAAGAAGCCGGCGATCACCCGGCCCGAGCGCCAGCCCACCGGAAACTGCGCCTTGTTCCGGTAGCCCCAGGGCTCCGCCATCCCCAGGGTCGGATGGACCGTCACCCCGGTCAGCTTCCCCAGCCGCTCCAGGGCGTCGACCACCTGCTGCCGCTTCAGCCTGAGCTGCGCCTCGTAAGCGATGTGCTGCAGCTGGCAGCCGCCGCACTCCCCCGCCGCGGGGCAGGCAGGCTCCACGCGGTCCGGGGATGGGGCCTCCACCGCCACGACGGCAGCCCGGGCGTAGTTCCGCTTCACCTCCTGCACGCGCGCCAGCAGGCGGTCGCCGGGGGCGCCGCCGGGTACGAAGATCGTAAATCCCTCATAGCGGGCCACGCCCTCGCCGCCGCTGCCGAGGCCGTGCACCGTCACTGCAATCTCCTGCCCCGGACGGACCGGGGGCTTCACCGTCTCCTGCGTGCTCATAGGCAGAGTGTACCACATCCGGGCCGGACGCGTGCAGACGCGGGCGGCAGGCGCCGCCGCGCTCTCCGCCGCCTCACGAGCCTGCGCGTGCGGCCCCCGCCTCGGCCTGGCCGGCCTTGTAGGCCTGCAGCCAGTGCAGCGTCTCCCGGAAGGCCGCTGCGGTGTCGGTGGGGACCAGCCCCAGCTCCTTCCGGGCCTTCTCGTCGCTGACGATCCACGGTGCGGTCCAGCTGCGGATCTCGTTGGGGTGCACCGGCGAGCGCCGCCGGAACGCCAGCCGCGCGCCGGCCGTGACCAGACGGGCCGCGCCCATGAGGACCGGCACGGGCATCGCCCACCGGGGCGGACGGCCGCCGCAGACGTGCGCCAGCAGGGCGAACAGCTGCTCCTGGGTCAGGTTGGGCCCCACCAGGTGGTACACCTCGCCGTCCCGTCCCCGCTCCATCGCAAGGGCGGTGCCGCGCACCACATCCCGTACGAAGACCAGGTTGGCCACCGTCTGGGCGGAGCCCAGGTAGAAGGGCAGCCGGCCGGTCTTCACCATCCAGATCAGGGTGTTCATGCCGTCGGGGTCCCCCGGGCCGAAGACGGCGCTGGGCCGGACCACCACCACCTCCAGCCCCCGGTCCCGGTAGGAGAGTGCCAGCCGCTCCTGCTCCAGCTTGGTGATGCCGTACGCGTCCGGCAGGGGCGCCGGCACATCCTCCTCGGTGCGCGGCCTGTAGCGGCCGTTTTCGTCCCGGACCGCCGGTCCGCCGGCGGCGATGGAGGACATGTGCACCACCCGCTTCACGCCGGCGGCCGCGCAGGCGTCCAGCAGCCGGCGGGTGCCCTCGACGTTGATCGCCCGCATCCGGCGCAGCGACCCCTGGAAGTTGATCCGCGACGCCAGGTGGTAGACGCGCTCCGCCCCCGCCGCCGCCCGCGCGAGGGAAGCCGGGTCGCCCAGGTCGCCCTCGGCCACCTCCAGCGACGGGAGGAGCGGGCCGAAGACCGCCTCCGCCTTCTCACGGGAACGAACCAGGATGCGCACCTTCCGCCCCTGCTGCAGGAGATAAGGCACCAGCTGTGAGCCGATAAAGCCGGTGGCGCCGGTTACCAGGTCCACGGACCCCGCCTCCCTTCAAGCTATACCAAAAAAATTAGACGCCCCCGCCGCAGTTCCTACGGCGGGGGACGACTTCCTTCCCGGGGGGCGCTCCGGACGCCCGGGCTACTTCTGCGCCTGCTCCTCGAGCGCCTGGGTCACCAGCTTCAGGGCCAGCTGCGGGTTGGCCCGGCCGCGGGTCCGCTTCATGATCTGACCCACGAACCACTGGGCGGCCGACTGCTTCCCGGACTTCCAGTCCTCGAAGACCTTGGGGTTGGCCGCCACCACTTCCCGGGCGATGGCCAGCAGTTCGCCCTCGTCGGCCACCTGGGTGAGCCCCTCTTCTTTCACGATGGTCTCGGCGTCCTTGCCGGTCTCCACCATCTTGTCGAAGACGGTCTTGGCGATCTTGCCGGTGATGGTGCCCTTGTCGATCAGCTTCAGCATGCCCGCCAGCTGCTCGGGGGTGACGGGAATCTGGTCCGGGCCCAGCCCCTTCTCGTTCATCACCCGGTAGAGCTCGTTGATCTGCCAGTTGGCGACCGTCTTGGCCTGGCCGGCGCCGGCCAGCTGCACCGCCTGCAGGAACCACTCGGCGTACTCCCGCTCGGCGACGATGACCGACGCGTCGTAGGCGGAGAGGCCGTACTCGTTCATCAGCCGCTGCATGAGGGCGTCGGGCAGCTCCGGCAGGGTGGCGCGGATGCGCTCGATCTCCGCGGCCGACACCTCCAGCGGCGGCAGATCGGGCTCGGGGAAGTAGCGGTAATCCTCGGCATCCTCCTTGGAGCGCAGCAGCACCGAGATCCCCTGGGCATCGCGCCAGGAACGGGTCTCCTGCTCGAGTTGGCCGCCCTCCTCCAGGATGCGGATGTGCCGCTTCTCCTCATACTCGATGCCCCGCATGACCGCGGAGAAGGAGTTGACGTTCTTCAGCTCCGTCCGCACCCCGAACTCAGTGGAGCCCGCCGGCCGCACCGACAGGTTCACGTCGCAGCGCATCGAGCCCTCTTCCATCTTCACGTCGCTGACGCCGGAGTACTTCAGGATGGTGCGCAGCTTCTGCAGGAAGAGGCCGGCCTCCTCGGCCGAGCGCAGGTCCGGTTCGGTGACGATTTCGATCAGCGGCACCCCGGCGCGGTTGAGGTCGACCAGCGAGTAGTCCGCCGCCGCCACATCGTCGCCGGCATGCAGCAGCTTGCCCGCGTCGGTCTCCAGGTGGATGCGCTGGATGCGGATCCGCCGGGTGGTGCCGTCCTTCTTGGTGATGTCGACGTAGCCGTCGTAGCACAGCGGCAGGTCGAACTGGCTGATCTGGTAGCCCGACGGGAGGTCGGCGTAGAAGTAGTTCTTGCGGTCGAACTTGGTGTGCCGCTGGATCTTGCAGTTGAGGGCCAGTCCCGCCCGGATGGTGTACTCCAGGGCCTTGGCGTTGAGCACCGGCAGGGCGCCTGGCAGCGCCAGGCAGACCGGGCAGACGTTGGTGTTGGGCTCGGCCCCGAACTCGTTCTTGCAGCCGCACCAGATCTTCGTCTCGGTCGACAGCTCCACGTGGACTTCGAGGCCGATAACGGTTTCCCACCTGGTGGACACGGCTACCGACCTCCTTCCTCATTCAGGGCCGGGCGGGCCTCGTGATGCTTGGTCACCTTCTGGTACGCCCACGCGATCTGCAGCAGCAGCGTATCCATGAAGTGGCGGCCGATGAGCTGCATCCCGACCGGGAGCCCGTCCACGAAGCCGCAGGGGACGGTCAGCGCCGGCAGACCCGCCAGGTTGATGGGAGTGGTGCAGATGTCGCCCAGGTACATGGCCACCGGATCGGCGACCTTCTCGCCCACCCGCCACGCGGTGAACGGGGTGGTGGGGGTGACCAGGGCGTCAAACCGCTCAAAGGCCCGGTTGAAGTCCCGGATGACCAGGGTCCGCACCTGCTGCGCCTTGCGGTAGTAGTCGTCGTAGTGGCCCGAGGAGAGCATGTAGGTCCCCAGCATGATGCGGCGCTTCACTTCGCTGCCGAAGCCCTCGCCCCGGGTCTTGCTGTACATGTCGTGCAGCCCGCCGGTCTGGGCGGCGCGGTATCCGTAGCGCACGCCGTCAAACCGCGCCAGATTGGACGAGGCCTCGGCGACGGCGATGATGTAGTACGCCGACAGGGCGTACTCGGTGGAGGGCAGCGAGCACTCCTCCACCGCCGCCCCGAGCGCCTCCAGCTGGGCGATGGCCTCCTGGACGCGGGCCTTCACCCCGGCGTCGATGCCCTCGCCGAACAGCTCCTTCGGAACGCCGAGCCGGAGGCCGGCGAGCGACGGGTCGCCGCCGAACTTCACCGGCGGGGGGGTGCGGCCGGCATTGGTCGCGTCGCGCCGGTCGGGCCCGGCGATCACCTCGAAGAGACGGGCGACGTCCTCGACGTCCCGGCCCATGGGACCGACCTGGTCCAGCGACGAGGCGAAGGCGACCACCCCGTAGCGGCTGACGTAGCCGTAGGTCGGCTTCAGACCGACGATGCCGGTGAAGGCGGCCGGCTGTCGGATGGAGCCGCCCGTGTCGGTACCCAGCGCCAGCGGGGCTTCCCCGGCGGCCACGGCCGCGGCCGAGCCCGAGGACGAGCCCCCGGGCACCCGCTCCAGGTCCCAGGGGTTGCGGGTGACGCCGAACGCGGACGTCTCGCCGGAGGAGCCCATGGCGAACTCGTCCATGTTCGTCTTGCCGATGATCATCGCGCCCGCAGCCCGCAGCCGCTCCACCACGGTTGCGTCATAGGGCGAGACGTAGCCCTTCAGCATGCGGGAGGCGCAGGTGGTCTCCATCCCGCAGGTGCAGATGTTGTCCTTCACCGCGACGGGCACGCCGGCCAGCGGGCCCAGTTCCGCGTCGCCGGCCTTGCGCCGGGCGTCCAGCTTCTTCGCCCGCTCCAGGACGTGCTCCCTTGCGACGTGGATGAACGCGCCGACGGCGGGTTCGACCTGGGCGATGCGGTTCAGCGCAGATTCCGCGATCTCCACCGCCGACAGCTCACCGGCCAGAAAGAGCTTGTTCAGCCGGGCGGCGCTCAGCTTATGCGTGATCCCAGACATCCTTTAGCCCTCCGTAATCTTCGGCACCTTGTAGCAGCCGGCCTCGGTCTCCGGGGCCAGCGCCAGAACCGCGTCCCGGTCCAGGGAGGGCTGAGGCTTGTCCTCCCGGAAGGGATGCTGCAAGGTGACCGCGTGATAGGTTGGAGGCACATCCGCCACGTCCAGCTGGTTCATGCGCTCCACATGCTCCAGAATGCGGCTGAGCTGTTCCGCGAAGGCCTGAATCTCCTCCTCGGTGAGGCTCAGGCGGGCCAGGCGGGCAACGTGCTCAGTCTCATCCCGCGTAATCGCCACTGTCGATCACCACCATCCAGTAATTCGCACAACCGATTGAGCCGGAGCGTGTGCGCAACTACCTGATTCTAACACATGGTGTCCCAACCCGGCAACGTGATTGGCAGGGACTGCTCGCGGCGCCATTGCCAAGCCCCGCCCTGAGGTGGGCGGGGCTGTTCTCTCCCGGTTACTTCGTACGCATGTGGCAGGCGACCCAGTGGTCGTTGCCCACGTCCACCAGCGGCGGCTCTTCCTCCTTGCAGATGTCGCCGACCTGCGGCTGGTACCGGCACCGGGTGTGGAACCGGCAGCCCGTGGGCGGGTTGACCGGCGAGGGCACGTCACCCTCCAGCACGATGCGCTCCCGCCGGAGCGTCGGGTCCGGAATCGGGATGGCGGACATGAGCGCCTCGGTGTACGGGTGCAGCGGATTGCTGTACAGCTCGTTCGCCGGCGAGATCTCCATCATCTTGCCCAGGTACATCACGCCCACCCGGTCGGAGACGTGCTTCACCACGGCCAGGCCGTGGGCGATGAAGAGATAGGTCAGCCCGAACTCCTTCTGCAGGTCCTCCAGCAGGTTCAGCACCTGCGACTGAATGGACACGTCCAGGGCCGAGACGGGCTCGTCGCACACGATCAGCTTCGGGTTGAGCGCCAGGGCGCGGGCGATGCCGATGCGCTGCCGCTGACCGCCCGAGAACTCGTGAGGGTACCGGCGGGCGTGGAAGGACGCCAGCCCGACGACGTCCAGCAGCTCGTGGACCCGCTTGGTCTTGGCCTGCCCCCTGGCCACGCCGTGAATCTCCAGGGGCTCGCCGATGATGTCGCCCACCGTCATGCGGGGGTTCAGCGAGGCGTAGGGGTCCTGGAAGATGATCTGCATCTCACGACGGAGGCGGCGCATCTCCTCACGGTTGAGGTCGTAGATGTTCTGGCCCTCAAAGTAGACCTGGCCTTCCGTGGGCTCCTGCAGCCGCAGGAGCACCTTGCCCAGCGTGGTCTTGCCGCAGCCGGACTCGCCCACGAGCCCCATGGTCTCGCCGCGGCGGATCTGGAAAGAGACGCCGTCCACCGCCTTGACCCAGCCCACCGTGCGGGCGATGATGCTCCCGCCGGTGACCGGGTAGTACTTCTTCAGGTTGCGCACATCGACCAGGACGTCGCGCTGCTGCGCCTTGGTACCAACGGCAGTGCTCATCAGGCCGTAACCCCCTTCGCGGTGCGTTCTTCGGCGAGGAAGCAGGCAACGTAGCGCCCGGGCGCCACCTGCTGAAGGGTGGGCTGTTCGGCGCGGCACCGATCCGTCGCCACGGGGCACCGCGGATGGAACCGGCAGCCTTCGGGCAGGTTCAGCGGATTGGGCACCGCGCCCTCGATCACGTGCAGCTTCTCGACTTCCTGGTCGAGGCGCGGGATGGACTTCAGCAGACCCTCTGTATACGGGTGGATGGGGTTCTTGAAGAGCGAGACGGCGTCGGCCTCCTCCACCACCTTGCCCGCGTACATCACGACCACGCGCTCGCACATCTCGGCCACGACGCCCAGGTCGTGGGTGATGAGCATGATCGCCATACCCAGTTCCTTCTTCAGCTTCTTCATGAGCTCCAGGATCTGCGCCTGGATCGTCACGTCGAGCGCGGTGGTGGGCTCGTCCGCGATGAGCAGCTTCGGGTTGCAGGAGAGGGCCATCGCGATCATGACGCGCTGGCGCATGCCGCCCGACAGCTGATGCGGATACTCCTTCACCCGCTGCTCCGGAAGCGGGATGCCGACCAGCCGCAGCATCTCGATCGCCTTCTCGAGCGCCTCCTTGTGCGACAGGCCCTGGTGGAGCTCGATGGCCTCCGCGATCTGGTCGCCGATGGTGTAGACCGGGTTGAGCGAGGTCATGGGCTCCTGGAAGATCATCGAGATGTCGTTGCCCCGGATCTTGCGCATCTCGGCCTCGGACTTCTTCAGCAGATCCTCGCCCTCAAACAGGATTTCGCCGCCCACGATCTTGCCGGGCGGATTGGGAATGAGCCGCATGATGGAGAGAGAGGTCACACTCTTACCGCAGCCGGATTCACCCACTACGCCCAGGGTTTCACCGCGCTTAATGTAAAGATCCACCCCGTCGACAGCCTTGACGACGCCGTCTTCGGTAAAATAGTGGGTCTGTAGGTTACGGATTTCGACCAGCTTCTCGCTCACAGGCTCACTCCTCTTCTACCTTCTCCAATACCCGCCGATGGAGCCGGGTGTTGTCGACACGGGTCCTCGTCTCGCGGCTCTGCGTTCATGAGACGCTATGACGAGGCGGTTGGTTTAGATTTTTTCGCTTGCTCAGAGCAGGATTCCTCCCTGCCGCGGCTGCATCATCCTGGCTCGAATTCGAGAAAGCGGCGCGAGCCCGGCCCGGCCGGGCTCGCGCCGCTCTGCGGCTGCGCCTTCGGCAGCCCCGCGCTACGCCTGGGCCACGTAGCGCTCGTAAAACTCGTCTTCGGTGAGCACCGGGATGCCCAGTTCCTGAGCCTTCTTCAGCTTGGAGCCCGCCGCCTCCCCCGCGACGACGAAGCTCGTCTTCCGGCTGACCGAGCCGCTGGCCTTGCCGCCCAGCTGCTGAATCAGCTCCTCCACCTCCTTGCGGCCCCACCGGGTGAGCGTGCCGGTGACCACCACGGTCATGCCGCTCAGGGGTCCCTCCGCCGCCCCCGCCTTCTTCTGACCCTGCATGTTGACCCCCGCGGCCCGGAGCTTCGCCAGCAGCTGGTGGGAGCGCGGGGAGGCGAAGTAGCTCCGGACCGACTCGGCGATCTTCGGCCCCAGGCCGGGGATGGCCATCAGTTCGTCCAGGCTGGCCTGCTCGATGGCCTCCATGGAGCCGAAGTGGTCGGCCAGCAGCCGCGCGGCCCGCTCGCCCACATGGCGGATGCCCAGGGCGAAGATCAGCCGGTGCAGCGGATTCTGCCGGGTGGCGTCGATGGCCGCCAGCAGGTTCTCCACCGATTTCTCGCCCATGCGCTCCATGTTCACCAGCGCATCCCGCTTCTCACGGAGCCGGTAGAGGTCGGCGGCGTCCTCGATGAGGCCGTGGTCCAGCAGCGACTGCACCAGCGCCTCACCCAGCCCCTCGATGTTCATGGCGTCCCGCGAAGCGAAGTGCAGGATCGCCCGGTACTGCTGGGCGGGGCAGAGGTTGTTGGTGCAGCGCACCGCCACCTCCCCCTCGGTCCGCACCAGCTCCGCGCCGCACGCGGGGCACGTCTTCGGGAAGGTCCAGGGCTGTGCATCAGCCGGCCGCTTCTCCAGCACGACCCGGACCACCTCGGGGATGATCTCGCCTGCCTTGCGGACGATCACCGTGTCGCCGATGCGGATGTCCTTCTCCCGGATGTAGTCCTCGTTGTGCAGCGTCGCCCGCTTCACCGTGGTGCCAGCGATCCGCACGGGGGCCAGATCCGCCGACGGCGTCACCACGCCGGTGCGCCCCACCTCCAGGCTGATGCCCACCACCGTGGTCTCCCGCTCCTCCGCGGGGAACTTGTAGGCGACGGCCCACCGGGGGAACTTGGAGGTGAAGCCCAGCCGCCGCTGCTGGGCGAGGTCGTTCACCTTGATGACCAGGCCGTCGATCTCGTACGGCAGCTCGTGCCGCCGCTCCCGCCAGCCCGCGACCCACTCGATGACCTCGTCGATCGACCGGGCCAGGAGCCGGTGGGGGTTCACCTTGAACCGCCAGGCCGCGAGCCGCTCCAGCGCGGACCAGTGATCGGTGATTCCCAGCGCCTCCGCGTCCGCCACCTGGTAAAGGAAAGCGTCGAGCCGCCGCTCCCGGGTCTTGCGGGGATCCTTCTGCCGGAGGCCGCCGGCGGCGGCGTTGCGGGGGTTCTGCAGCAGCGGCTTGCCCGCTGCGGCCAGGGCGGCGTTCAGCTCCTCCAGCACCTGCTTGGTCATGTAGACCTCGCCCCGCACGATGAGCCGGGGCGGGACCGGAGCTTCGGACCCGTCCAGCCTGAGCGGGATGGAGCCGATGGTGCGCAGGTTCTCGGTGACGTCCTCGCCGGTCTCCCCGTCGCCCCGGGTCGCGCCCTGCACGAAGAGCCCGTCCTCGTAGCGCAGCGAGATCGACAGCCCGTCGATCTTCAGCTCGCAGACGTACGCCACCGGCTCGCCGCCCAGCCCCTCCCGCACCCGGCGGTCAAAGTCCCGCAGGTCCTCCTCGCTGAAGGCGTTGTCCAGCGAGTACATGGGGGGCTGGTGGGGCACTTTGGCGAAGTCCGGCGCGGCGGCGCCGCCCACCCGCTGCGTGGGCGAGTCGGGCCGCCGGAGGTCCGGAAAGGCCGCCTCCAGCCGCTTCAGCTCCTCCATGAGCTCGTCGAAGGCGGCGTCGCTGATCTCCGGTTCATTCTTTACATAATACAGGTACTCATGGTAGCGGATCGTCTCGGTCAGCTCCGCCATCCGCTGCTCCGCCCAGGCACGATCCATCCTGCTTCCCTCCACCTGTCACTCCGCATCGGCGGCCGGCCGCAGGTAGCTGGCCACCAGCACCCGCTGGCCCGCCGCCCCGGCGAACTGCACGGTCACGGTGTCACCGATCACGGCCTTCACCACGCCCTCGCCAAACCGGTCGTGGCGCACCCGGTCGCCGGGCCGGAACCGGGGCGCCTCTTCCGCAGGCGGCTCCAGGGCCTCCTGGAGCCGGCGGGCCTGCAGGGTCTTCCCCCAGCCCGCCGACCCGATAGCCGGCGAGAAGTCGTCGTCGTCATCCCACGCGCGCCGGCCGGAGGCCCGCGCCGGGCCGCCGTGGTCCCACGGGCCCTGGTCCGCCCATCGGCCGCGGTCGCGGTCCCGGGCGCCGGCCCCGAAGCCGCCGCCGGGCATCAGCTCCTCCACCAGTTCCGCCGGGATCTCCTGCAGGAAGCGGCTGGCCGCGTTGTAGTTCTGCTGCCCCCAGAGGTTCCGGCTGACGGCATGGGTCAGGTAGAGCCGCAGGCGCGCCCGGGTCATCCCCACGTAGCAGAGCCGGCGCTCCTCCTCCATCTGCACCTCGTCCGTGAGCGCCCGGCTGTGGGGGAAGACCCCCTCCTCCAGACCGACCAGGAAGACCACCGGGAACTCCAGCCCCTTGGCCGAGTGGAGCGTCATCAGGGTCACCTTGTTCTGTCCCTCGCCCACCTGGTCGGCGTCGGTCAGCAGGGCCACCGTCGCCAGGAAGCTGTCCAGGTCCCGGAGGCCATCCAGTTCCTCGCCCGCCGGCGGCTCGAACTCGGCCGCCATCGACCGCAGCTCCTGGACGTTCTCCAGCCGGGCCGCTGCCTCCAGCGAGGTGTCGGCCCGGAGTTCCTCCAGGATCCCCGTGCGCTCCAGCACGGCGTCAATCAGCTGGCCCACCGTGCACTGGGCGCTCAGGTTGGTCAGCTCCTCGATGAGCGCGCCGAACGCCTCCATGCGCTTCTGATAGGCGCCGGAGAGCCCCGGGACCATCGAGCAGTCCAGGGCCGCCAGCGCGACCGGCACCTGCCACTGCTCCGCGTAGTCGACCAGCTTGTCCACCGTGGCGGGCCCGATGCCCCGCTTGGGCACCCCCACCGCCCGGCGGAACGACACGGTATCGGCCGGGTTGGCGATGAGGCGCAGGTAGGCCAGGACGTCCTTGATCTCCTTGCGCTCGAAGAAGCGCAGGCCGCCGTAGATCCCGTAGGGGATGGAGCGGCGCACCATGGCTTCCTCCAGCGCGCGGGACTGGGCGTGGGTGCGGTACAGCACGGCGAAGTCCTGGTAGTCCAGGCGCGTGCCGTCGGGCAGGCCCTCGGCCACCAGCCGCTCCACCTGCTGCGCCACGAAGGCGGCTTCGTCCCGCTCGTCGGCGGCGGTGTAGTGGTAGACGGGATCGCCGGCGCCGGCCGCCGTCCACAGCCGCTTGTCCTTGCGTCCGGTGTTGTGGCGCACGACCGCATACGCGGCCGAGAGGATGTTCTGCGTGGAGCGGTAGTTCTGCTCCAGCTTGATGGACCGGCACCGGGGGAACTGGGCCTCGAACTCGAGGATGTTGCTGATGTCGGCCCCCCGCCACGAGTAGATGCCCTGATCGTCGTCGCCGACGACGGCCAGGTTCTGCTTCTCGCCGGCCAGCAGAAAAACCCACCGGTTCTGCACGTGGTTGGTGTCCTGGTACTCGTCCACCAGGATGAACTCGAACTTGCGCTGGTAGTGCTCGCGGATGTCGTCAAACCGCTCCAGGAGCTCGACGGCCTTCAGCAGCAGGTCGTCGAAGTCCAGCGCGTTGTTGGACCGGAGCTGGTCCTGGTAGAGCGTGTACACCTTGGCGACCTGCTGCCGCCAGTAGTCGCCGGCGCGGGCGGCGAACTGGCGGGGGTCCAGCATCGCGTTCTTGGCGCCGGAGATGGTGCCCAGCACTGCCCCGGGCTGGAACTGCCGGTCGGAGAGGCCCAGCCGCTTCAGGCAGTCCTTGATGACCGCCTGCTGGTCCTCGGCATCGAGGATGACGAAGTTGCGGCCGTAGCCCAGCCGCTCGATATCGCGCCGGAGCATGCGGACGCAGGTGGAGTGGAAGGTGGCGGCCCACACGTCGCGGGCCTTGGGACCGACCAGCTGCTCCACCCGCTCCCGCATCTCATTCGCGGCCTTGTTGGTAAAGGTGATGGCCAGGATCCGCCAGGGGTCCACCCCGCCGCCCAGCAGGTGGGCGATGGCGGCGGTGTCGACGGGTCCCGGCGCTTCAGCCGCGGCCCGGAGGTCCTCCAGGTCCTCCGCCGTCACGTCGGGCGGAGGCGGCGCGCCGGGATCGTAGTCCGGACCGAACAGGATCAGATGGGCGATGCGGTGGGCGATCACCCGGGTCTTGCCGCTGCCGGCGCCGGCCAGGATGAGCAGCGGCCCCCGGCCGTGCAGCACCGCCTCCCGCTGCTGCTCGTTGAGGCCGGCGAGCAGCTTGCTGCGCACCGCGTCCCGCAGGCGCTGGTATTCCGGAACCAACGAGGGATCAAGCATGTTCGCGGGTCACCTTCCTCACGTCAGGGGGATTTCTCGCCGGCCGGCCGCTCCTCCTTCCTCCCCGCACTTGCGCCGGTCCCATCGCAGGCACTTCCAATACCTGGCACAAAGGGTTGACAGTCCGATGGCAATGCTGGTAAAGTGGGTTCCGTTGCCATACCGGAACACACGATAGTTCTAACTATTTCGACATTTAGACCGCATGCGGTCTGAAGGAGGAACCCACTGTGCTTCTACTGCTCCGCCGGCGCCGCGGCCTCTGGGCAGCGCTGGCGCTGGGGCTTGCGGCCGTGCCCGCCATGTTCCCGGGAACGGCTGCCGCCCCTGCCGAAGACGCCGAACCGGTTCAGCCGGAGCCTGAACTCAACCCGGCTGCTGAACTGCCTCCTGACCCGGAAGAGCTCGAGCGGGCTCGCCTGCAGGCGCTCACCGAGCACATCGCGGACCTGGCGCCGGAGAAGTACCGGCCCCTGGTGGTGGAGGTCGCGGACAGGCACGGGGTCGACCCCCGGCTGATCGCGGCCATCATCACCGTGGAGACCCGCTGGGATCCCGACGCCGTGGGCGCCCACGGCGAACGCGGCCTCATGCAGATCCTGCCCTCCACCGGCGAGTGGCTGGCCGGCGTGATGGGGCTGGAGACCTATGACCTGAGCGATCCCGCCACCTCGGTGGAGATGGGCACCTTCTACCTGGCCGCGCTCATCCGGGAGTACGGCTCCGTGGATGTCGCCCTCAGCGTGTACAACGGCGGCCCCAGGGCGGCCGAAGGGTGGGCATCCAACCCCTACCGGCGGCGAGTGCTGGCGGCCTACGGGGCGCGGCCCGTCTCCTCCTATCCCGGAATCGAGGAAAAGGCGTCCTGATGCGGGCGCGCACCAGCCCCCGGCCGTCCCTGCGGCCGGGGGCCTCTGTGTGTGCACGCCTGCGGCGACGGGGAGGCGACTAGCTGCCGCCGCCACCTGCTCCGCCGCCGCCACCGCCGCCTCCCGCGCCTCCTCCGCCCTGCTGACCGCCGCCCTGGCCACCGCCCTGCTGGCCGCCGCCCTGCTGACCGCCCTGCGTCCCCTTCGAGAGGATGTCCTGGAGCGTCTGGCGGACGGCCAGCTGCAGCTGATGCTGCACGATCGGATCCTGCAGCATCTCCACAAACTTCTTCTGGATCATCTGCTCACCGACGGCCGAGCTGATGGCGCTTTTCACGGCGTCGTTCAGCGCGTCCTTCCCTTCCTGCGTGTCCAGGGCCATCTCCAGCATCTCCACCCCGGCCTGCTCCCGGACCTGGGTGCGGATGAAATCCTTCATCTCCGGCTCGCTCAGGGTCTCCCTGACGGCCTTCCTCACCTGCTCCGAGCTGGGTTCCGGCGACTGCTGCGGCTGCGGCTGCCCCATGCAGCCGTGGAGCAGCAGGGCGCAGAGCACCATGGCGATCCACCGTGAACGCACCGTACGAAATCCCCCTCCACTGGCCATCGCTCACCTTTGTCCCTATCGTTCGCCAGCCGGCGAGCGTTGATGCGGGCCGACCGACTTCGGGCCGGTGCGCCGCGGCCGGACATGGGGCAAAGTAACTACGCGCTCTCCCGTGGGACTGATCTTGCTGGACCTTCGCGCCCTTTGCGGCCCGCAGGGCGGGAATCGGCCATGCGGATCCCGAAGTGGGGAAGCAGAATGGTCAGACTGGGGGTTGGATGCTGTGTACGATCTGCTGCTCAAGGGCGGATACCTGGTCGATCCCGCCAACGGTCGCAGTGGACGGTTTGATATCGCCATCCGCCGGGGATCCATCGCGCGGGTTGCCCCCGAAATCGCCAGATCCGAGGCTGCGGAGGTGCTGGATGTCAGCGGCCTGCTGGTGCTTCCCGGGCTGGTGGACATCCACATTCACGCCTCCTCGGAATTCCAGGGGCGCGTCGCCCACCGCATGCTGGCCCTCGCCGGGGTGACCACCGCCCTGGACATGGCCGGCCCGATCGACGACGTGCTGGCCATCGCCCGGGATCACGGGGCCGGCATCCATCTGGCCTGCCTCAATCGGGTGAAGCCGGGCGAAATGGTGCAGAGTGCGGATCCCTCGCCCGGTGAGCTGCAGGACGGCATCGCCGCCGCCATGGACCGGGGGGCCCTGGGGGTCAAGATCATGGGCGGCCACTACCCCCTGACGCCCGAGGCCACCGGCCGTGTCTTCGAAATCGCCAACCGGCTGGGCGGCTGGGTCGCGATCCACTGCGGCAGCACCGAGAGCCGCAGCGACCTGACCGGCCTCCGGGAGGCGCTGGACCTGAAGGGCGACAATCACCTCCACATCGCCCACATCAACAGCTACTGCCGCGGGACGGTGAAGGAGCCCCAGCTGGAGGCTCTCCAGGCCATCGAATGGCTCACCGAGGCCGACAACCTGGTCACCGAGTCGTACCTGGCGGTGATCAACGGCACGTCGGGCATCTGCAAGGATGGCATCCCCGAGAGCGACCGCACGCGCGCCTGCCTGCAGCAGGGCGGCTACCCGGCCACCGAGGAGGGACTGCGCCGGGCCATTCTGGAGGGGTTCGGCCGGGTCAACGTGATCGAGGGCGACCGGGCGGTGCTGCGCACCGGCCCCGAGGCCGTCGTGGTGTGGGAAGCGGCAGGCACCAACGTGGGCATCAGCTTTCCCGTCAACCCCCCGCTGCCCCGGCTCATGCTGGCCGCAGCCAAGAAGCCCGGCGGCCGCTTCGTGGTGGACGCCCTGGCCACCGACGGCGGCGGCATCCCGCGCAATTTCACGGTCTCTGCCGGCCTCCGGCTGGTCGAGCTGGAAGTGCTGACGCTGGCGGAGTTCGTGCTGAAGGCCTGCACCGTGCCGGCCCGCCTGCTGGGACTCCCCGGCAAGGGCCACCTGGGCGAAGGCGCCGACGCCGACATCGCCGTGGTCGACGCCGCGGCCGCAGAGGTGCGCACCACCATCGCGGCGGGGCAGGTCGTCGCCCACCACGGGGTCGTGCTGGGCCGCTCGACCCGGTTCATCACCACGGAGCGGGGGCGGCGGGCCGTGGAGGCCGCCGGCCTTCAGGCGGTCGTCACGGACCTGGCCGAGAGCGGCTTCTACAAGCCGGTCACGGCGTAGTGCCGCGGGCCGAAAGCACAACCCTCTGGGGAGACCGGCGCCGGTCTCTCCAGAGGGTTTGTCATGAGACGGTTCAACCTTCGGCCAGCGCGGCCCGGACCGCGGCTTCCGCCAGGATGCGGGTGGGGTCGATGACCGGCACCGGCAGGTCGCCCTCACGCAGCACGAGAGGCAGCTCCGTGCAGCCGGCGATCACCGCGCCTGCGCCCCGGGCGATGAGCGAAGCCGCGACCCCGGCCAGGCGCGCCGTCACCTCGGGTCCGGTGTGGCCGGCCTTCACCCCTTGTTCGCCGTAGATGCAGTCCATGACCACCTGCTGGCCCTCATCGTCCGGGAGCAGCGTGTTCAGCGCGTGCTCGGCGAGAAAGCGCTGGTACAGGCCGGTGCGGACGGTGCCGGTGGTGGCGAGCAGCCCGACGTCCCGCAGCGCGGGGTACCGCTCCCGCAGGTAGGCGGCCGTCTCCTTCATGATGTGCAGCACCGGCACGCGCACGCTGGCCTGCACCTCGTCGTAGAAGTAGTGGGCGGTGTTGCAGGGAATCACGATCAGGTCGACGCCCCACTGCTCCAGCAGCCGCGCGGTGCGGGTGAGCAGTGGAACGGGATCGGGCCCGCTTCCCAGGATGGCAGCCGTGCGGTCGGGGATGGCAGGGTTGCTGTCGATGACGACGCGGATGTGGTCCTGGTCCGTGCGGGCGGGTGTGGACCGGATAATCTTCAGGAAGAGGTCGGCCGTGGCCTCGGGTCCCATTCCGCCGAGTATCCCGATGGTCTTGCCTGGCATGACTCCATCGCCTCCGGGGGGCAGCGTCTGTTTTCCGACGACCACTTCCGCCCCGGCAGGGCGCTTCCCTGTAAACCTCGCATAGCGCTTACGGATAGAAACTTCCGGCTCGAAAGCGGATCCCCGCGCACAGGCCGCGGCGCCAAAGGACTACGCAATCGAGTAGGAGGGGGCGGCTAACCCCCGTCCTCTCACACCGCCGGACATGCGGGTCCGCATCCGGCGGTTCGCCAGGATTGACGAGTCGCTTCATAGCATTCGGTCAGGCTTATCAGCCCCTGGGCACGCCAGTAGGCGTTGCCCAGGGCGCTGTTTAGTGGGCCACCTGCCATTCGCCACGGGCCTTTGCGGCTGTTGGCGAGTTGGTAGACTACCCATTCGGGCAAACCGAGGGCGCGCAACTCCCGAAAGCGCGTGCGTACACGCTTCCACTGCTTCCATACGCATGCTCGCAGCCGACGCTTCAGCCATCCTTCGAGTCTTTCAAAGGCTGACCTGGCATCGGAGAGCGCATAGTACCCAACCCAGCCCCGCAAGTAAGCATTCAGGCGCCGGATTCGGTCCTCCATGCTCTGGCTGCGGTTGCGGTCCGTCAGCGTGCGGAGCTTGTCCTTCACGCGTTTCAGGCTCTTCGGGGCCAGCCGGATGCGCACTCCCCGGTGCTTGTAGAAGCTAAACCCGAGGAACTGCCGCTTCCACGGCCGGTCTACTGCGCTCTTCTCCTCGTTGACCTTCAGCCGTAACCGCTCCTGCAGGAAGTGGCGCACGTTCCTGTAGACCCGTTCTCCCGCCCGTTTGCTGCGGACGTAGATGTTGCAGTCATCGGCGTACCGGACGAAGTGGTGCCCGCGGCGCTCCAGCTCCTTGTCGAGGTCATCCAGCAGGATGTTCGCCAGCAGCGGGCTCAGCGGACCGCCCTGCGGCGTCCCTTCCTCCGTCGCCACGACTACCCCGTTCAGCATGACCCCAGCCTGTAAGTACCGCCGGATCAGCCGCAGCACTCGCTTGTCCGTTACCCGCCGTGCCACGCGGGCCATCAGCACGTCGTGGTTGACCCGGTCGAAGAACTTCTCCAGGTCCATGTCCACGACCCAGTCGTACCCTTCCTCCACGTACTGACGTGCCTTCCTGACCGCGTCATGACCCCGCCGCCCCGGCCGGAAGCCGTAGCTGGATTCGGAGAATGTCGGGTCAAAGATTGGCGTCAGTACTTGCAGGAGTGCCTGCTGGATCAGGCGGTCCATCACGGTGGGAATACCCAACATCCGCTTGCCGCCGCCCGGTTTCGGGATTTCGATCCGGCGGACTGGCTGCGGTCTGTAGGTCCCCCGGAGCAGTTCTTCACGGATGCGCTCCCACTCCGCGCGGATCTGGTCCCGCAGCCGTTCGGTGGGGACACCGTCCACGCCTGGGGCGCCTCCGTTCCGCTCCACCCGTTTCAGGGCGGCCAGCATGTTCTCCCTGGCCACCACCTGCTCCATCAGCTTGCCTTGCTCCCCGCGGGGTGACGCTCCGCCTTGTGCCGGCTGCCCACTCCGCCCTCCCGCCGTCCCTTGCGGCTTCACCGCTACCTCCGGCGAGCAGGCCCCGTGCGGGATTTTCTGCGTTTGTCGCGGGCTGCTCGAACGCAACGGGCTCACCCCTCTCCTGACGTTCGGCCCTTCCCGGTCGGGGCGTCCCCCTGCCGGTACTATGGCCTATCTCGATGTTATGCACTCAAACTCTCTCAATCTCGCTGGTTCGCACCATTTCGCGTCCTGCCACTTGGCTCAGACACACCCATTGGACGAAAGACTCTGACTTCTGGTGCGAGACAAACGCGGGGTGGCAGAGAAGAGCCCCGTGCGACTCTTCAGACATGCCCTGTATGCTGCCGCCTGGACGGGTCCCACGTACTCCGCCCCCGGCCACCCTATCATGTCTCCCGGGGTCCTTGCCCTCAAAGTCCTTCGTCCTGCCTAAATGGGGGCGGGTGGGGCGCTAGTACTTTGCTGCAGGGTCATGCCCTTCCAGCCATAGTCGGCTTCCCCCACCCAAAGCGGCACATCTATCGGCACACCGCCCTCTCAGGCGGCGAGACCTAACTGCTCCGCCCGCCAGGCCCCCAAGGCCCTGGCCGGATCATAGCTACACTGCTTCCTGACCAGGGTGAACAGCACCCGCAACAGCTTGCACGCCAGCGCCACCAGGGCCTGCTTGCCCTTGAGCGGGTTCTGCTGGCGAGTCCTGAAGTGCTCGTACAGCGCTCGAAACTCCCGGTTCTTGGCGGCCGCCGTCATCGCCATCTGGTACAGCACGTGGCGCAGTCCAGGCCGGCCGCGCTTGCTGATGGGCGTCCGGCTGCGGTCCCGCTGCCCCGACGTGTTCTCTGTCAGGTTGTAGCCTGCCAGCTTGCGAAGTTGCCGCCAGTCCGCATACCGGCGCAGGTCGCCTACCTCGCCTAGGAAGGCAGCAGCGGTCACCACACCGACCCCAGGCACGCTCAGCAGGTACCGGGCGAGGCCCGTCTTCTCCAACGCCTCGGCCATTGCCGCCTCCGTCTCCGCCAACCGTTCCTTCCAGAAGATCACTTCTTGGAGGATCTGCCGCAGCTGGAGCCGGGCGGCGTCCAGCCCGTACGGCACCCCTATAGACCGCCGAGCCGCTTCCTGCAGGTCCTGGGCCCGCCGGAGCCCAACCCGCCGGTTGCTGGCAGCCCGGAGTTCCGCCGCCAGCTGAGTCACTGGCACCGCCAGCACATCCTGTGGAAACGGCCGGTACTGCAGCACATACAGCGACGCCTGACCGAGCGGGTCGGCCAACACCTCCGTGTACTCCGGGAAGTACTCGTCCAGGAGCGCCTGCAGCTGATTCAGGGCGGCGTTCAGCTTCCTCCGGTGTTGCTGCCGGGCCTGGGTTAGGATCCGCAGTTCTGCATAGACCCCGTCTGGCAGATACGGCACGGAGAACCGGCCTTGCAGGACCAACTGGGCGTTGAGCCAGGCGTCTTTACGGTCGTTCTTCGTGGGCGAGTTATCGTCCAGTTCCTTGCTCGCCTTGACATGGGCCGGGTTGACGATGACCACCGTGAAGCCCGCCTGCTGGAGATACCACGCCAGCGGCTTCCAGTAGTGCCCGGTCGGTTCCATCCCCACCACCACGCGGGTAGCGCCAGCCTTCTCCTTCGCTCGTGCGATCTTTCCCAGTAGACGGTCGAACCCTTCCCTGCTATTCTGGAAATGGAAGGGGCTGCCCACGGGCACCTCGGTCCGTCCGTCGACCACCCAGGCCCAGTGCTTCCGCTTGGCGATGTCGATACCGACCACCACCGTGGGTTCACCTCGGACCAGGGCCAATTTCCTGGCTCGCTGCTTCAATTGCATTGCGTTCCGTGACCTCCTGTTACGAGTGGTGATTACCTTTCACACCCTACCGTATCAGGAGGCCTTTACTTTTCTCAACGCCGTCCTACATCATTACAGGACTGCTTTGCTGACTTCTGCCGGTTCAGCCGGGCCTCTCGGCCCGGGTTACCAGCGTTGCTGGCGTTCCCGGCAGACCTCCCCGGGTAAGGACGCTGACCTTCGCCCCGCACCCGCCCCATCTACTGCACCGCCCTTTGGCAGCCTCGGGTTTTGCTGTGGTTCGCCAGCTCACCCAGGCGGCACAGCCTCGTATGAGGTTCGTGTTCCTCGGGTCGTGGCTTTGCCTCCGGCTTCCTCCAGATTCCGCCTCGCGACGGACACCCTTGCCTTTGGCTAGCGGGCTCGTGCTGCCTCGCCCGCAGCGGACTCTCACCGCCAAGTCAGCGCCCATGCCGGGCGCACAAAGCGACGGCGGTCAATGCAGCCGCACTGACCGCCGTCGCCGTGTTCGCACCTGGCGGAGAGAGAGGGATTCGAACCCTCGCGGGGCTTGCGCCCCCTACAGCTTTAGCAAAGCCGCCCCTTCAACCACTTGGGTATCTCTCCGGGCCTGCAAAGCACCGCCTCCGGGCGGTGCAGATGATACTATACCACGTCCGCTCCAGCTCTGCAACCGGGTTGCACAGGCAACGAGACCACTTCTGCCCTGCGCGGCAGTCGCCGCATGAACCCCGTTCCGGCGCGGCCGGCAGACGGAAAATGCCGTGCTCGCGCGAGCACGGCGATTGGCGGAGAGAGTGGGATTTGAACCCACGCGGGGCTTGCGCCCCCTACAGCTTTAGCAAAGCCGCCCCTTCAGCCACTTGGGTATCTCTCCGAGGCTGCGTTCCGCCGCCACTGCCGCGGCGGCGCATGTGATACTATACCATGTTCGCGGGTTCTGTGCAACAGGAATTCCTTGCACGTCCACGGCAAGTTCAGTCCGGGCGCGGTGAGCCCGCGGCGGCGCCGCTGTCTCTCTGCCGGCTAGCCGTCGGCCGGAAGACTGGATCTCCCCGATCCGCCTCGGAAAGGGACCGGTCGGGTCTACGATCGACTTGTGGCCCCATACACCCAGATGGCCCGCGCGGCCGTCAGCCCGAGCATGAGCAGCAAGCCTCGGCGGATCATGCGTGTGCACGCCCTCAAAGGGCATCTGCCCCGCAGCCTCTCCCGAATCTACCCGTCTCCCCCGGACTTCCGGGCGAAATAGGCACTCCCGATCCCGGGCAGGGTGCATCCTCCGCCCGCAACTGCCGCTGTGCGACAACAGCAGATCGGTTCTCCTCACCCGCAGGCTACTCCCGCGTGAACACAAATGTGAAGTAACTGGTCGTCTCGATCAGGTCGTCCCGCAGGATCACCCCGGAGTTGGTGTGGCCCAGCACGGTCGGCCCCTCGGCGCCGGACGCGGCCATCGCCATCAGCAGAACGGACACGGCTTCCGGCGAATCCAGGTGGTCCGGGCCCATCCCCAGAAGGCGGTCCAGGTCGCCCGCGCGGATCGCGGCCAGCGTCTGCGCATCCCGGGCTTCGGCCTCGGCTCGGGTGAGGTAGTGGGAGAAGTCGACGGACGCCACCAGGATCCGGCCGGGACCGAGCTGCGCGGACAGGGCGCCGGCCAGCCGCTCCAGCTCAGGCAGGGAGAGGCCGCGGTGGAGCACCAGGGGCACGACCCTCGCCTCCGGCGCGTGGTACTTGATGTACGGCATCAGGGTGCCCATCGCGTGTTCCCGCGCCAGCACCTCCTCCTCGACAGTGGCCAGGCCGGCGGTCACCAGGGCGTCGACCGCCTCCTGGTCCGCTTCCACCCGACCGAAGTCGGTCTGCCAGGGGCGCCGGCCGGTAATGACCCGGGGCCCGGCGGCCTCGTGGTTGGGGCCCACCAGGAAGATCACCTCCGGCGGTTCGGCCTCCAGCATCAGGAAGAAGCCCGAGAGCAGCTCCGCCGCGAGGTCGTGGTGCGGCACCAGCCCCCCGGCCAGGGGCCCGGCGGCAACCTTCGGCGCAGATCTGCCGGCCGCCGCCAGGCCGTCGTAGAACAACCTGGGGTTGAAAAAGACGTTGGGCTGCGCGACCTCGCTCCGGGGCAAGCGGCGGACCGCTTCCGGCCCCGGCTCCGGCTGTTCACCCGCCATCTTCACCGGCTCGCCGGCGGCTCCAGCCGGCCCTCCGGCCTTCTCCGGGGCACCCTCGGCAAGCCCCAGCATCCACGCCACAACGGCCGCAGCTGCCGCAGCCGCCAGCCAGCGCCGCATGGCCTGCCGCCCTACCATCCGATGCTCACCGCCTCCGCGGCGCTCATGCCATAGACCAGGCCGCTGTTCTGGTGCTGCAGCACGGCCTCCTCAGCCCGGTACTGCCCGGCCGAGACCACCCGGGCGTGGTACTGAACCGGCTTCCCTTTCTTCTCCGCCCAGAAGGTCACCCGCTGTCCATCGACGTGCAGAGCCCAGCCGCTGTACACCGACCAGTCGACGTACTGGCCGTAGGCCCAGGGCCGCTCCAGGTAGCGCAGACCGGAGGGCAGGGTGTCGGTCAGTTCGTAGGCCCCTTCCGGCGCGTCGGCCGGCAGGCTGTAGGTCAGGGTGACGGTAACGATGTCGCCCGGCTTCCAGGTCTCAGGCGCCGGCGAATAGCTCCGCACCACCGAGCCCCCGGCCATCGTCACCGTGGGGCGCCCCGGCGCGGTGTAGGTGACCACCGCGGCCACGCTCCCCTGCACGCCGGTGATCTGCAGCGAGGCCAGTTCATCGGGCAGCAGGGCCATGGCCAGCCGCTCTCCGGGCTGCAGGGTCTTCTGGAACACCTCGCCCTTGAGCCGGTAGGTGAGGCCCACAGGTGCGCCCTTCAGGCCCTCCAGCCCGCTGCGGGCCGCCAGGACCAGCTCCAGGTTCACCAGACTCTCCCTGGGCGGATTCTGCGCTAAGTAGCCCAGCAGAGGGAGCGCCTCCGGCTCGCCCAGCCTGGCGGCGAGAACGGCCGTGAGCGCCGTCGCCTGCAGCTGCTCGTCCCGGCCCTCGCCCGCAGCGATCCGCAGATCCAGGGCGACCTCCTCGCCGTAAGCCGCCACGAAGCTCCGGTAATGCGGGCGCACCGCCTCCAGATCGCCCAGTGCGGCGGCGGCCAGCATGGCGTAGAGCTGCTCCACAGGCGTCAGCTCCGGCTCGGCCAGCAGCTGATGGGCGGCCAGAAGCACCGGCTCGCCCAGGCCGGCCAGGCCGTAGATCGCCATGGCTTTCCGCTCCCGGCTCTCCCCCTCGTCCTCCAGCACCCGGCGGAAGTACAGGGCCAGGGCCGCCCGGTCAAACCGCTCCGGCGCCAGATCTGCGACCAGGGCCGAGAGCTTCAGGTCGCCGTCGCTGTACGGGAGGATGGCAATGGACCCGTCGGCAGTCTGATAGCGGAACGTCTCCAGCTCCGGCTCGGGCCAGGGATCCTCCCACCCGGCGTGCGCCTGCAGCAGCTCCGCGGCCAGCGCCCGTGCCAGCTTCTTCTCAAGACGGCTGCCCGAGGACCAGCGACTGCGGTGGAGCAGGTCCAGGTACCGGCCCCGCTCCCAGTCCACGAAGGTGACGTGAGTCAGCCCGTCATCGGCCCCATCCAGCCTGGCGCCGGGCTCCAGCAGCCGGAAGTCGACCCGGTGCTGCACCAGATGGGTGTCCCGCACCACAAGCGTGCGCTCCAGCGCATCCCAGAGTTCGCCGGCCGTGGCCGTCACCCTTACGGTGTATGTCCCCTCAGCCGCCAGCGGCGGCAGCGGCACCGAAACGGCGTCGAAGGGGCGGCCGCTCAGCTCCAGCCGGTGCCGGTAATCCGACGGCCCCTCCACCTCAACCCGGAAGCGCACCCGGGCGTCCGGCTCCAGGGCCTCTCCGTAGGCGCGCACCTGGAACACGGGCCGCTCGCCGACCAGGAACGTCTCGCCCATCACCAGGTCGGCGAAGAAGGGCAGCCTGACCGGGATCCGGACGGCGCCGCTCTCCGCCTCCATCGTGTCGGGCAGGACCGCCTGGTAGGTCAGCCGCCAGCTGGTCAGGTTGTCGGGCACGCGGAAGCGCACGCTGGCCTGGCCGGCGCTGTCGGTGATGACGCGGGTGAAGAGGACGGCGTCCTTGAAATCACGCCGGACGCCGCCGCCCTCGCCGCCCTTCTCCGCGCCCCCGCTCAGGGGCGGCGGCTCGTGGGAACTGCGGCTCCGCAGGACACCGGAGCTGACCCAGCTTCCGTAGAGGTCGCCGAGGATGTCCACATACTGCTCCCGCACCGCGAACAGCGCCTCATCCACCAGGTTCAGGTTGACCACCGCCCCGGCGGCCGGCCGCCCGCTGCGGTCCCTGACCGCCACCTGCACCTGCACCGCATCGCCCGGGCGGTACGCCTCCCGGTCGGGGGTGACGGTCACGTCCAGCCGCATCTCCTCCGGGTCGACGGCGATGGAGCGTCCGGCCGAGAGGTAGCGGCGGCCGTCGAAGGCGACGCCGTAGAGCGTCGTGTTGGGAAGGTCTTCGACCTGCAGCGCGGCGGTGAAGGCGGCCGAGTCCTGCACGGCGTACTCTCGGATGCCCCGGCGGGCGGTGAAGAACAGGAAGCCGTCGGGCCGGTCATCCAGCCGCCGCTCCCCTTTCCGGAACACGTACGCCACCGGCTCCCCGACGGCGACCCGGTACCGCTCCTCCTCGGGGACCAGCTGCGGCCAGCCCCAGTCCGGGCCGTAGCCGTACCACTGGCCCGAAACCCACGCGCTGCGCACAAGCCACAGGCCGCGGGAGTCCTGCACCCCGTACTGGACCTCGTACTGCTTCTCCGGGTCAAGGGTGAACCGGAAGACCGCCCGCCCGTCCCCGTCGGTCTCTGTGCTCTCGTCGAGGATCTTGCGGGTCCCCTGCTCGTACCGGTACCGCTTGCGCACGACCTTCTCGATGAAGTCGTAGTACTCCCCCTCCTCGATGCGGATCCAGCTCCGCTCAAAGAGCGTGAACCTCACCGGCTGTCCCGCCACCGCGGGGCCGGTGACGTCGGTCCCCGTGCCGGCCAGGAGCTGGTCCAGCACCACCCGGTTGATCTGGACGGTCACCGTGGCCTGGTCGCCGTCCACCACCGTCTCGGCCCGGGCCATCACATCCCGGTGGAAGAGCCGGATGGTCTGCTCCGCGGTCACCTCGCCGGTCTCCGGCTCGCCTCCGGTGACGTAGAGGGTCAGCCAGCTTTCCCATCCCCAGCTCTGCGGCTCCTTGGGCGGGGTGTAGGAGATCACCGCCTCGCCGTTGGCGTCCGTGGTCACGCTCCCAGCGTCGCCGCCGATCCGGTAGGTCAACTGCATGTCGGGCACGGGCGTCCCCTCGAAGAAGGTGGCCCGCACCCGGAAGTTCACCGTCTCGCCGGCGAAGAGCGCCTCCCGGTCCGGCGTCACGGTGATCTCGTAGACCGGCTTGGCATAGGTGGCCACCTCGAACCAGCGGCTGGCGAACAGCTCATCGCCCACCCAGAGCCCCATCTGATAGGAGCCCGGCGTGAGGTTCGGCAGCGTCAGGCCGCCGATGAAGCTGGAGCGCTCCACCGGCAGGTCGGCGCTGGCCAGGACCACCCGCTTGCTGTCGGGTCCCCAGTACCACCCCCGGGTGAGCTCCACCCGGACCCGGTCCACGGGTTGGGCATCGGGCTCGCGGGGATGGAGGATGCCCCAGATGTGGACCGTGTCCGTCGGCTTGTAGATGGCGCGGTCCAGGTAAAGGTAACGCCAGTACAACTCGGACCGGGACTCCTGGGCGCCCCAGTACCCATAGCTGCGCCCGGTGTGCAGAACGGCCTCCTTGGTCCCGCTCCGGGCAATCCAGAAGCTGTGCGGGGGCTCGCCGTCCCCGCCGGAGACGGCGGTTTCTTCTCCGCCCGGGCCGGCAGATGGACCCAGCAGCGCCACCCCATCCTGGCCGGCCGTGGCCGCAGGCGAACCGTCGGGCCGGTGGAGCGTGGCCCCTGCCGCCGGCCGTCCCGTCTCCAGGTCGTTCAGCCAGGCGAGGACCCCGGTGGTGCTCTCCGCCAGGTAATAGGACAGGTCGGTCACCTGGAAACGGATCTGCCGGACCTGTCCGTCCCGCTGCACTTCGGCGAGGTAGTACCCGGCCGGCAGGGGCTCCGGGAGGACCAGGTAACGGTCATACTCCAGCTCCATGGGCTTGGCGGAGAGGGTCGCGACCACCTCCAGGCCCTCGGTGGACTCGTGGTAGCGGTCGCGGGCCGCGCTGCTCCAGGCGGGCAGCCCTAGGATCTCCTGCAGCGCCGCGACGTAGGCGGCGGCATCGGGGTACCGGTAGACCGAAATCGCGTACTCCCGGGCGCCGCCGGCGTCCCACATGCGGAAGTACGGGGCCGTGTCGGTCGGGAACTCCACCGCCTCGTCGGCCAGGTGGAACGACAAGACCGGGTTGACGGAGCCCGCGGGTGCGGTTTCAAAGGCGAAGGTGTACTCGCCCAGCTTCTCCTCGCCCCGGATCCGGCCCAGCCCTTCCTTCAGGGTGACGGTGTAGATGGTCCCGGGCTGCAGCGGATCCTGGGGAACGAAGACGGCCGTCTGCTTATGCCGTTCCCACCGTCCGTTCACCGGGGGGCTGATGCTGAAGTACGCAGACGGGTCCTCGTAGTCGTCATGGCTGAAGGTGAACTCGATGCCCGTCTCCACGGGAACGCCCGTCGACTGGTGCGCGGGCAGCGTGCCCAGCAGACGGAACTCGGCGCTGGTCTGGAAGGACCACTGGTAGTCCCGGTCCAGCCCGGCCTCCCGGGCGAGCCGGAAGCGGTAAATCCGGTTGGGCTCGAGTGCCGCCGCCGGTGCGATGGTGAAACGGGTCCCCTCGCTGTCGGCCTGCTGGATGCGCAGGCTCACGGCCGGCTCCACCGCCAGGGCGGTCTCGACCGCACGCAGCGTGAGCGGCCTCAGGCTCGTGAGGACCAGCTCGCCGGAGGGATCCAGGCCGGCCGGGTCGAAGGCCGCCGGCTCCAGGGTGACCTCGGCCGCCGCCTGGGCCGGCAGGCGCGCCGGGGAGGGGGCCGGAGCGGGGCGGAGCGCCGCAAGGACCGTGAAGATGAGTGCGAGGACAACGGACAGAGAGAACACGGTCTGTCGGGTGCGCATGGGGCATCACTCCCGGCGCATTGTTCTGCCAACTCACACGTTGGACGAATGCGCGGGACCAGAAGTTTCGCGCAGGTCTTGCGATCGAGTAGGAGGGGGCGGCTAGCCCCCGTCCTCTCACACCACCGGACATGCGGGTCCGCATCCGGCGGTTCGCCAGGATTGACGAGTCGCTTCGTAGCATTCGGTCAGGCTGAGCAACCCCTGGGCACGCCAGTAGGCGTTGCCCAGGGCGTTGTTTAATGGGCCACCTGCCATTCGCCACGGGCCTTTGCGGCTGTTGGCGAGTTGGTAGACTACCCATTCGGGCAAACCGAGGGCGCGCAACTCCCGAAAGCGCGTGCGTACACGCTTCCACTGCTTCCATACGCATGCTCGCAGCCGTCGCTTCAGCCATCCTTCGAGCGTCTCGAAGACTGACTTCGCGTCCGAGAGCGCGTAATACCCGATCCAGCCCCGCAAATAAGCGTTCAGGCGCCGGATTCGTTCTTCCATGCTCTGGCTGCGGTTGCGGTCCGTCAGTGTGCGAAGCTTGTCCTTCACTCGCTTCAGGCTTTTCGGCGCCAGCCGGATGCGCACTCCCCGGTTCTTGTAAAAGCTGAATCCGAGGAACTGCCGCTTCCACGGCCGGTCTACTGCGCTCTTCTCCTCGTTGACCTTCAGCCGTAACCGCTCCTGCAGGAAGTGGCGCACGTTCCTGTAGACCCGTTCTCCCGCCCGTTTGCTGCGGACGTAGATGTTGCAGTCATCGGCGTACCGGACGAAGTGGTGCCCGCGGCGCTCCAGCTCCTTGTCGAGGTCATTCAGCAGGATGTTCGCCAGCAGCGGGCTCAGCGGACCGCCCTGCGGCGTCCCTTCCTCCGTCGCCACAACCACCCCGTTCAGCATGACCCCAGCCTGTAAGTACCGCCGGATCAGCCGCAGCACTCGCTTGTCCGTTACCCGCCGTGCCACGCGGGCCATCAACACGTCGTGGTTGACCCGGTCGAAGAACTTCTCCAGGTCCATGTCCACGACCCAGTCGTACCCTTCCTCCACGTACTGACGTGCCTTCCTGACCGCGTCATGACCCCGCCGCCCCGGCCGGAAGCCGTAGCTGGATTCGGAGAATGTCGGGTCAAAGATTGGCGTCAGTACTTGCAGGAGTGCCTGCTGGATCAGGCGGTCCATCACGGTGGGAATACCCAACATCCGCTTGCCGCCGCCCGGTTTCGGGATTTCGATCCGGCGGACTGGCTGCGGTCTGTAGGTCCCCCGGAGCAGTTCCTCACGGATGCGCTCCCACTCCGCGCGGATCTGGTCCCGCAGCCGTCCGGTGGGGACACCGTCCACGCCGGGAGCGCCTCCGTTCCGCTCCACCCGTTTCAGGGCGGCCAGCATGTTCTCCCTGGCCACCACCTGCTCCATCAGGTTGCTGTGCTCCCCGCGGGGTGACGTTCCGTCTTGTGCCGGATGCCCACTCCGCCCTCTCGCCGTCCCTTGCGGCTTCACCGCTACCTCCGGCGAGCAGGTCCCGTTCGGGGTCTTCTGCGTTTGTCGCGGGCTGCTCGAACGCAACGGGTTCACCCCTTTCCTGACGTTCGGCCCTTCCCGGTTGGGGCGTCCCCCTGCCGGTACTATGGCCCCTGCTGACTTCTGCCGGTTCAGCTGCGTCTCCCGACGCAGGTTACCAGCGTTGCTGGCGTTCCCGGCAGATCTCCCCGGGTAAGAACGCTGACCTTCACCCCGCACCCGCCCCATCTACCGCACCGCCCTTTGGCAGCTTCGGGTTTTGCTGTGTTCGGCCAGCTCACCCGAGCGGCACAGCCTCCTATGGGGTTCGTGTTCCTCGGGTCGTGGCTTTGCCTCGGGCTTCCTTCAGATTCCGCCTCACGACGGACACCCTTGCCTTTGGCTAACGGGCTGGTGCTGCCTCGCCCGTAGCGGACTTTCACCGCCAAGTCAGCGCCCATGCCGGGCACACCGAAAAAGGCGGGAGCGCCCTCCGGCGCCCCGCCGATGATCCCCCTGCTGTCACCCTTCGCCCAGCACCTCCTCCAGCGCCTCCACGAACCGGCGGTTCTCCTCCGGCGTCCCCACCGTCACCCGCAGATGGCGGGGCAGGCCGAAGGAGGCGCAGGGGCGCACGAGCACCCCCCGGCGGAGGAGCTGGTCGAAGAGCTCGGCCGCGGGCCGGCCCCCGTCAAACAGGATGAAGTTGGCCTCGCTGGGCACATAGTCGAGCCCCAGCCGGGCGAAAGCGGCGTACAGGTACGCCTTCCCCTCCCGGGTGAGGGCCCGGGTCCGCTCCACGTGCTCGACGTCCTCCAGCGCCGCGAGGCCGGCCGCCACTGCGGGGCCGTTGACGCTGAAGGGATCTCGGGCCGTCCACATGGGCGCCAGGACCTCCGGCCGCATGATGCCGTACCCCAGCCGGAACCCGGCCATGCCGTAGATCTTGCTGAACGTCCGGGTGACGACGATGTTCGGGTGGTCCAGGAGCAGCGCACGGCTGTCGAAGGGGGTCTCGTCGAACTCCCGGTACGCCTCGTCGACCACCACCAGGGTCGACGGCGGCACCTGCGCCATCGCCGCCCGCAGGTCGGCCTCGGCGAACACCGCGCCGGTGGGGTTGTTGGGCCGGCAGAGGAAGAGCAGCCTGGCGCCGGTTTCCGCCGACGCGGCGGCCATCGCCGGCAGGTCCATGGACCAGCCGGCCAGGGGCACCTCGACCACCTCAGCGCCCATCAGCTCCGCCACGAACCGGTACGCAGCGAACGAGGGCGCAGGCACCACCACGCGGTCGCCCGGCTCCAGGTAGACCTCGGCCAGCAGCCGGAAGACCTCGTCGGAGCCGTTGCCGATCAGGAACCATTCCGGAGGCAGGTTCCACACCCGCGCCAGCCGCTCCCGGAGCCGGCGGGCTGTCCCCTCCGGATAGGTGTGAACCTGCGCCAGGGCGGCCTGCGCCGCCGCCACCGCCCGCGGCGACGGGCCCAGGGGGTTCTCGTTCTGGTTGAGCTTGACGAGATCGTGAAGCCCCAGCTCCCGCTGCACGTCCTCCACCGGCTTGCCCGGCACGTAGGGCTTCATTCGCCGGACCGCTGTGCGCACGCCGGACATGGCTAGTCCTCCTTCTGCTGCTCCCGCCGTTTCCCCCGCCGGCTGGCCAGCTGATCGGCCACATCCGCCGGGCCCAGCCCCTGGTCCACCAGGGCGACCAGGGTGTGAAACCAGAGGTCGGCCACCTCGAATGCCAGGTTCTCCCGGTCCCGGTTCTTCACGGCCAGCACCACCTCGGTGGCCTCCTCGCCGATCTTCTTGCAGTAGGCGTCGGGCCCCCTGCGGAACAGCCTGCTGGTGTAGCTCTCCGGGTCCGGGTGCGCCCGCCGCTCCAGCAGGACGGCGGTCAGCTCCCGCAGGATCGAACCGATGTCGTAGGGCACCGTATCATCCGGCTGGACGGGCCAGAACGCGGTGTCGATCAGGGCCTTGGGCGAGCCGTCGACACGGCGGGTGAAGCAGGAGTAGGTGCCCTCGTGGCAGGCCACCCCCTCCTGCTCCACCAGGAGCAGGAGCGAATCGCCGTCGCAGTCGGTGCGGATCTCCCGCACCCGCTGCACGTGGCCCGAGGTCGCGCCCTTCTGCCAGAGCTCCTGCCGGCTGCGGGACCAGTACCAGGCCACCCCGGTTTCGAGGGTGCGCCGGAGCGAATCGGCGTTCATGTACGCCTGCATCAGCACCTGGCCGGTCCGCACGTCCTGCACGATGGCCGGAATCAGCCCGTCGGGGCCCCATTTCAGCGTCAGCGTCTCCGTCATGACCGTACCTGCACCCCTCTCTCCCGGAGGAAGGTCTTCACCCCTTCCACCGTGTGCTCCCCGGTGTGGAAGATCGAGGCGGCCAGGGCGGCGTCCGCCCGGCCCACGGTCAGAACTTCGAGGATGTCCTCCGGGCTCCCTGCCCCGCCGGAGGCGATGACCGGGATGGTCACCGCGTCCGCCAGGGCCTGGTGCAGCTCGATGTCGTACCCCGCGCGCGTGCCGTCGGCGTCGATGGAGGTCACCAGCAGCTCGCCCGCGCCGCGCCGCTGGGCTTCCTGCGCCCAGGCGATCGCGTCCAGCCCCGTCGGCGTGCGGCCGCCGTGCAGGTAGACTTCCCAGCCGCCCTCGGGCTTCCGCTTGCAGTCGATGGCGATCACCAGCGTGGACGACCCGAACAGGTCGGCGATCTCGTTGATGAGGTCCGGCCGCTGGACGGCCGCTGTGTTCACGGACACCTTGTCCGCGCCCGCCCGCAGGTACGCCTTCACATGATCGACGCTGCTCACGCCCCCGCCGATGGTGAGCGGGATGAAGACCTGCTCTGCGGCCCGGCTCAGGAGGTCCAGGGTGGCCGCCCGCCCCTCCCAGGACGCGTGGATGTCGAGGAAGACGATCTCATCCGCCCCCTGCCGGTCGTACTCGGCCGCCAGGGCCACCGGGTCGCCGGCGTCCCAGGTGTTCAGGTGAAACTGGACGTTCTTGACCACCCGCCCGTCCTTGATGTCCAGGCAGGGGATGATGCGCTTCGCGAGGGGCATGATGTCGTCTCCTCCTTCTGTGCGCAGATCTAGCCGCAGATCGGCAGGGCCGCCGCCAGGTCCACCGCCCCGGTGTAGAGCGCCCTGCCCAGGATCGCCCCGACCACGCCGGGGATCTCCCGGAGCCGCCGGATATCCTCCAGCGACGCGATCCCGCCGCTGGCGACGACGTCGAGCCCGGTCCGGCCCATCGCTTCCAGTTCGGCGAAGTTGGGGCCGGTGAGCATGCCGTCGGTGGCGATGTCGGTGTAGATCGCCGTCCGCACGCCCGCCTCCCGGACCCGGGCGGCCAGGTCCGCGGCCCGAACCTCCGTCACCTCCACCCAGCCCCGTACGGCGACGAGGCCGCCGCGGGCGTCAATCGAGACCGCGATCCGGTCGGGGCCGTAGCGCGCGACGGCCCGGGCCGGCAGGTCGCCCTCCAGCGCCGAGGTGCCGATGACCGCCCGGGCGGCGCCGAGCGCCAGCGCCGCCTCCACCGCCTCCAGGCTGCGCAGGCCCCCGCCGAGCTGGATCTTCACGCCGGGAACGGCCGCCACGATGGCCCGTAAGGCGTCGGCGTTCTGCGGCCGGCCGCGGACCGCCCCGTCCAGGTCCACCACGTGGATCCAGCGGGCGCCGGCCGCCGCCCAGCGGGCCGCCACCTCCGCCGGGTCCGACCCGTAGACCGTCGCCTCGTCCATCCGCCCCTGCCGGAGCCGCACCACCTGCCCGGCCTTCAGGTCGATGGCCGGAAAGAGCTCGAATCGCATACCGTTCTCCCCCAGTTGGCCAGGATCCGGAGCCCCACCCGGGAAGACTTCTCGGGGTGGAACTGGATGCCCAGCAGGTTCTCGCGGCCCACCACCGCGGGGTAGGTGCGGCCGTACGCCGTCGTGGCCAGCGCTGCGGACGGCGGCTCCCCCTCGACGGCGTAACTGTGGTCGAAGTACGCCCAGAAGGCGGGTGGCAGGCCGGCGAAGACCGGGTGGTCCCGCCGCGGCTCCACCAGGTTCCAGCCGATGTGGGGCAGCGGCTGCCCGCCGGGCAGGCGGTTGACCCGTCCTTCGAACAGGCCCAGCCCCGGCCGGAGGCCGCCCTCCTCGCCCGCCGTGAACAGGAGCTGCATGCCCAGGCAGATGCCCAGGACGGGCCGCCCGGCGGCCGCCGCCGCCCGCACCGCCCGGTCGAGCCCGCGGCGGGTCAGGTTCCGCATGCCGGCGCCGAAGGCGCCCACCCCGGGCAGCACCAGGGCGTCCGCCCCGGCCACGACCGCCGGGTCCTCGCTCACCCCGGCCTCCAACCCCACTGCCCGCAGGGCGTTCCGGACGCTGCGGAGGTTGCCCATGCCGTAGTCGACGATGACGATCCGGGCCATCACAGCAGGGCTCCCTTGGTGGAGGGGATTCCCTGGACCCTGGGATCCCGGGACACGGCCTCCCCCAGGGCCCGGGCGAAGGCCTTGAAGAGCCCTTCGATCATGTGGTGGGTGTTCTGTCCGTAGTGCACCTTCAGGTGAAGGGTGATGCCGGCGTTCATCGCCAGGGCGCGGAAGAACTCGGGGACCAGCTCGGTGTCGAAGTCGCCGACCTTCTGCGCCGGCAGCAGGGCGTCGAAGACCAGGTAGGGCCGGCCGCTGACGTCGACGGCGGCAAAGGCCAGCGTCTCGTCGAAGGGGACGAAGGCCGAGCCGTAGCGGCGGATGGAGCGGCCGTCGCCCAGGGCCTGGCGCAGCGCCTGACCGAGGACGATGCCGGTGTCCTCCACCGTGTGGTGCGCGTCGATGTGCAGGTCGCCCACGGCCCGGACCGTCAGATCCATGAGGCCGTGGCGGGCGATCTGGTCCAGCATGTGGTCGAAGAAGGGCACGCCCGTATCGATGTCCGCCTGGCCGGCGCCGTCGAGCCGCCAGGTGACGGCGATCTCGGTCTCCCGGGTCTTGCGGCTTGCCTGGCCGATGCGCTCTCCCATCCTGCCTACCTCCCTCGCTCGGTGCCGCCGCCCGCCGCTGCCCCCGGCGCCGGCCCGGCCTGTGCCTGCAGCCGGATCTGCATGGACGCCGCGTGGGCCTGCAGCGCCTCCGTGAGCGCCAGGCGGACCGCGTGCGGCGCCTGGGCCCGGAAGGCGGCCTCGCTGTAGCAGGTGACCGCCGAACGCTTGATGAACGTCTCGACGTTCACCGGAGACGCGTACCGGGCGGTGCCCTCGGTGGGGATCACGTTGGACGGCCCGGCGATGTAGTCGCCGATGGCCTCGGGTGTCCACCGGCCCATGAAGATGGAGCCGGCGTGCCGCACCCGCGGCAGGAAGGACCAGGGGTCGGCCAGGTTGATCTCCAGGTGCTCGGGCCCGACGGCGTTGACCAGGTCGGCCGCCTCCTCCAGCGTGCCGACCACCAGCGCCGCGCCCAGCTCCGCCACGGAACGGCGGATGGTCTCCGCCCGGGGCAGGGCCTCCGCCTGCCGCGCCATCTCGGCCCCAACCGCCTCGACGCGCTGCGGCCCAGCCACCGTGACCAGGATCACCATCCCGTTGGGGTGCTCGGCCTGGCTCAGCAGGTCGGCCGCCAGCCACCCGGCATCGGCGCTGCCGTCGTCTACAGCCAGCACCTCGGTCGGCCCGGCCAGCATGTCGATGCCGACGGGACCGAAAACCAGCTTCTTGGCCAGCGTCACGTAGTAGTTGCCCGGGCCGGCGATCTTGTCCACCCGGGGCACGGTCGCCGTGCCGTAGGCCATGGCCCCGATGGCCTGCGCGCCGCCCACCTTGTACACGTCCTTCACGCCCGCGGCCCGGGCGGCGGCCAGCATGTGCGGGTCGATCTTCCCGCTGCGGTCCGGCGGGGTGCAGACGATCACTTCCTTCACCCCGGCCACCACGGCGGGGATGGCGGTCATCAGGAGGCAGGAGAAAAGCGGCGCCGATCCGCCGGGCACATACACCCCCGCCCGGTCCACCGCCGTGACCTGCTGGCCGATGATCGTGCCGTCGGGCCGGGTCATGAACCACGAAGACGGCACCTGCGGCCGGTGGAAGGCGGCGATGTTGTCGACCGCGACCTGAAGGGCCGCGCGGAACTCGTCCGACACGGCGGCCTCCGCCTCCCGGTACTCCGCCTCGGTCACCCGGAGCCCGACCGCCTCCAGGTCGGCGCCGTCAAACTGCCGGGTGAGGTCATAGAGCGCCGCGTCGCCCTCCCGGCGGACCCGGTCCAGGATGGCGCGCACCTGCGCCTCCACCTCCGGGTAGAACTCAGTGCGGCGCCGGTTCAGGAACTCCAGGAACGCCTGCGGCTCCCATACCTTCAGCATGACGATCTCCTCCTGTGCGCTCTGCAACCGCAGGCTACGGTTCTGCGGCCGACTCCCGCTGTGCAGCATGGTTCTGCTCCGGAGCGGATTCCTGGCCGTGCGCGGCGGCCACCTCGTGCTGCGCGGCAGACTCCCGCAGTGCGACCAGTTCCCGCAGGCGGCGGACGATCGGCGCGATGCGCTCGGCCTGAAGCCGGTACGCGGCCCGGTTGGCGATGAGCCGCATCGACGAGGTCCACAGCTCCTCGACCACGGCCAGGTTGTTCTCCCGCAGGGTGCGGCCGGTCTCCACGATGTCGACGATCAGGTCCGCCAGCCCCACCTTGGGCGCCACCTCGATGGAGCCATGCAGGAAGATGGTCTCCACCTGCAGGCCCCGGCTGTTGAAGTAGGCTTCCGTCATGCGCGGATACTTCGTCGCCACGCGCTGCGTGGAGCGGCCGTTCAGCAGCTGCCGGGGGTCCACGCCCGCCGGCGCCGCCAGCACGAAGCGGCACTTGCTGTAGCCCAGGTCAAGCAGCTCGTAGACCTGGGGCTCGGCTTCCATCAGCACGTTCTTGCCCACGATGCCCAGGTCGGCGGCGCCGTACTCCACGTAAGTGGGCACGTCGGAGTCGCGGGCGATGATGAAGCGCGTGCCCTGCCGCGGGCACTCCACGTACAGGCTCCGCCCCTCCTCTGGCTCCAGCTCGGGCCCCGCCAGGCCGGCCTCCCGCAGGAACTGGACCGTGGAGGCGTACGGACGGCCTTTGGGCAGCGCGATGGTCAGCGGTGACATGCGTGAAGGCTCCTTCCCTCTAATGAATCGGCGGGACCCCCGGGCTCAGGACCCGGGCAGCGCCCCGGCAGCGGGCGTAGGCCGCGAGCGCTTCACCTGTCCGGCCCAGGAGGTCCACCTCGACGGCCAGCCCCTGCGCCCGGAGCCGTGCCGCCCAGGCCATCGCCTTCGCCTCCTGGCCGGGCGGGCAGGCGATCACGGCGTCGAGCCCGGCCTCTGCGGCGGGCGCCCGCTGCTGCTCCTGCGCCATCAGCAGCCGGTCGACCTCCAGCGCGAAGCCGGTGGCGGCCAGCGGCCGGCCGAACTCGGCCACCAGGTTGTCGTAGCGCCCGCCACCCATCACGGGCTGGCCGATCCCCGGCAGGTAGCCCTCGAAGACCACCCCCGTGTAGTAGCCCAGCGAGCGCACCAGGCCCAGGTCCAGGTTCACCTGGTCGGCCACGCCCAGGGCCTCCAGCACCTCCAGCACCCTGCCCAGGTGCTGGAGCGCCGCGGTCACCCGGCCGCCGATGCCGCCGAAGCGGTCCATCGCCTCCCGGAAGCTGCCGTGGAAATGGACCAGCCCCAGCAGCAGGTCCGCCTGCTCGCCGGAAAGGCCGGCCTGCGCGACGCCGTACTCGAAGGCCACCAGGTCCCGGGAGACCATGGCCTCTTTCAGGGCGGCAGCCGCCCCCGGGGCCACGCCGGCGCTCTCGAACAGCCCCTCGACGATGCCCACGTGGCCCAGGCCGATGCGGAACCCGTCGAGCTCCGCCGCCTGCACCGCGGCGCACGCCAGGCTGATCACTTCGGCATCGGCCGCCTCTCCCGAGGCGCCCACCAGCTCCACCCCGGCCTGCCAGATCTCGCTGGTCGCACCGGCTCTGAGCTCGCGGTGCCGGAAGACCGGCGCAAAATAAGAAAGCCGGAGCGGCAGGGGCTCGTCGGTCAGGCGGGTGGCCACCAGGCGGGCGATGGGCGTCGTCATGTCCGGGCGCAAGGCCAGGGTGCGGCCCTTGCGGTCGAAGAACTGGTAGAGGTCCTCCCGGCGGCCCCAGTTGGCGGCCCCGACGGAGACGGCCTCCAGGTACTCGATGACCGGCGGGCAGACCTCCCGGTAACCCCAGGTGCGGAAGACGCTGTCCAGCCGCGCGGACAGGCGGCGCATCCCCGCGGCCTCTGCGGGCAGGCGGTCGCGCACGCCATCCGGAACCTGTGTGCGAGTTACCGGCGCGCTCACGGCCATCCCCTCCGTGCTTTAGTCGGCTAATGTGGTAAATAACTAAAACGAACCTACCATAACGACCGGCTTTTGGTCAAGAGGCGCGCGAAAAACCCGACCGGAGAACCGGTCGGGTGGGGTGAGGGGGCTACAGACCGCCCTGACGGGCCTGCGCCTCGTTGACGGTGAGAGGCCGGCCCCCGTATTCGTAATTGTGCAGCTCTGCGATGGCCCTGCGCGCGGCCTCCTCCTCCGCCATGTCCACGAAGCCGAAGCCGCGGGAGCGGCCGGTTTCACGGTCGGTGATGATGCGGGCGTTCTGCACCTCGCCGTAGGGTTCAAAGAGCGCGCGCAGGTCCTCGGGTGTGGTGCTCCAGGGCAGGTTTCCCACGTAGATGCTGAATGGCACGATCCGTTGCCTCCTCTTGTTGGGGCGCCGATCCGATCGGATCCTCAGAGCCCTGTTGCCGATTTGGCTTCATTGTGCGCGACCCGGTCCGCTTCACGCGGGAGAAAATCTGGCGCGCCCAACGCCCGCAATTTGGCTGAGCGGCTCTCCCCTGGCGGCGGTGCGCCGAGCCCGGCGTGGACGCGGTTGCAGGCTGTAAGGGGAATCGTGTTGTGGAAGAATCAGGGCGCATGATATTGTGATGATATAACACGAAAATCTCGCCTATCGGCATTGAAAGGGTGGATGGCATGCCTCATCACGGCCCGGCCCTGGGCAGCCTGGTCCTGGTCGCTGTCCTGGCCTTCGTGGTGCCGCTCCTGCTCAACCGGCTGAAGCGGGTGCGGATTCCCATTGCCGCCGGAGAGATTCTGGCCGGCATGCTGGTCGGCAAGAGCGGCCTCGGCCTGGTGCACAGCGACGAGCTGCTCTCCATTTTCAATTTCCTGGGGATCGGCGCCCTCATGTTCCTCGCCGGGTTGGAGATCGACCTGGCTTCGCTGGTGAGCGGGGGCGCCCGGCCGAAAGGGCGTCCCGCCTGGCTGGCGCGCCTGCATCATCCGCTCGCGCTCGGCGTCGTGATCTTCCTGCTCACCGCGTACGGCGCGTGGTGGTTCGCCAGGGTGCTGCAGCAGCGCGGGCTGGTGGAGGAGCCGCTTTTCCTCACGCTCATCATCACCACATGCGGCCTCTCGATCATCATGCCCGTGCTGAAGGACCGGCACATGCTCACCGATCCCTTCGGACAGGTGCTGTTCTCCACCGCGGTGATCGCGGACTTCCTGCCGATGCTGGGCCTGTCGGTGCTCGCGGCCGTGAAGCTCAACGGCTCCGCGCTGGAGGCGCTCTGGATCCTGGCCCTCATCGCCTTCGGCGCCGCCGTCTACCTGGTCTCCCGGTGGCTCGGGCGGTTCAACCTGCTGGAAGGGCTGACCGGGGGCACCGCGCAGATCTCGGTGCGGGCCGCCTGGGCCCTCATGCTGGTCTTCCTGGCCCTCGCGCAGACCGTAGGGGTCGAGGCGATTCTGGGCTCCTTCCTGGCCGGCCTCCTGCTCTCGATGCTGGCCGGCTCCCACCGGGAGGAGATCACCCACAAGCTGGACGCGCTGGGCTTCGGCTTCCTCATTCCCGTCTTCTTCGTCATGGTGGGCGTCGAGTTTGACCTCCGGGCGCTGCTGAGCGACCCCGGCGCCCTGGCCCTGGTGCCGCTGCTGCTGGCGGGCACGCTGGTGGTCAAGGCGCTGCCCGGCGCCCTGCTGGCCATCTGGCACCCGCCCCGCCGCGCCATCGCGGGGATGATCCTCCTGACGACGCAGATGTCGGTGACCATCGCCGCCTCGGCCGTGGCCTACACCGTAGGCGCCTACGGCGCCTCCACCCACGCCGCGGTGGTGCTCGTGGCCATCGCCACCGCGATCCTCGGACCCATCCTCTTCAACCGCATCCTGGGCGACGCCGAAACGGGCCCGGTGCGCGAGTCGGTGGTGCTGGCCGGCATGAACCGGCTGTCGCTGCACGTGGGCCGCCGGCTGCTGGCGCAGGGCATTCCGGTCTCGGCGGTGGACGAGCACCCGGAGCGCGTGCAGGAGTTTGCCGCCGCCGGCATGCGGGCGGTGCTCGCGGACCCGGCCTCGGCGGAGGGGCTGCGCCAGGCCGGCGCGGAACAGGCCCGCGCCCTGGTCGCGCTCACCGGCGACGAGCGGTCCAACCTGGCCGCCGCTCGCCTGGGGCGCCGGGAGTTCGGCATTCCGCGGGCCATCCTCTTCGCCACCAGCCCGTCCGGGTTCGCCGAAGCCCGGCAGGAGGGGCTGGAGGCGGTCAACCCGGACCTGGCGCCCGCGCTGCTGGTGGAGAGCCTGCTGAGCAGCCCGGCCGCGACGGAGCTGTTCACCGGCGAAAACCAGGACCTGCAGATCCAGGACTTCCCGCTCAACGGCGGCCCGCTGGTGGGTGCGGCCCTGCGGTCGGCGCCGCTGCCCGCGGGGGTGCTGGTGGTGTCGGTGAAGCGCGGGGCCGAGAAGATCGTGCCCCACGGCGGTACGGTGCTGCAGCAGGGGGACCTGCTGACGGTGGTCGGCCCGCCGGATGTCTGGGAAGAGATGCGGCGCCTCACCGGGTGAGGCGCCGCCTGCGCGAAGACCGACTGTCCTTTCCCCCTGTTCAGCTTCGATGTTTTATTCAGGTAAAGACGGGTTGTTCTGGCAGATGCAGGCCACCTATACTGGTCTTGGAGCAGATCAGGCACCGAGCCGGACAGGAGGAATGATCCATGCAGCGACCGGTGGCAGAACCCTACAAGATCAAGGCCGTGGAGCCCATCCGCATGACGACCCGTGCGTACCGGGAACAGGCGATCCGCGAGGCCGGGTACAACACCTTCCTGCTGCGCAGTGAAGACGTGTACATCGACCTGCTGACGGACTCGGGGACCAACGCGATGTCGGACCGGCAGTGGGGCGCCCTGATGATGGGCGACGAGGCCTACGCCGGCGCACGCTCCTTCTTCCGACTGGAAGAAGCGGTGCGCGAGATCTACGGGTTCAAGTTCGTGGTGCCCACCCACCAGGGGCGCGGCGCGGAGCACCTCATCTCGCGCATCCTCATCAAGCCCGGCGACTACGTGCCCGGCAACATGTACTTCACGACCACCCGCGCCCACCAGGAGATGCAGGGGGGCACGTTCGTCGACGTGATCATCGATGAGGCCCACGATCCCCAGGCCAACCACCCGTTCAAGGGGAACGTGGACATCGCCAAGTTCGAGGCGCTCATTGACCGGGTCGGGGCCGACAAGATCCCGTACATCAACGTGGCGCTCACGGTCAACATGGCCGGCGGCCAGCCCGTCTCCATGGCCAACCTGCGGGAGGTGCGGAAGGTCTGCGACCGGCACGGCATCCGCATGTGGAGCGACGCGACCCGCGCCGTGGAGAACGCCTGGTTCATCAAGGAGCGGGAGGAAGGCTACCAGGACAAGCCGGTCCGGGAGATCCTGAAGGAGATGATGTCCTACTTCGACGGCTGCACCATGTCGGGGAAGAAGGACTGCCTCGTCAACATCGGCGGCTTCCTGGCCATGAACGAGGAATGGATCCTGCAGAAGGCCCGGGAGCAGGTGGTGATCTTTGAGGGCATGCCCACCTACGGCGGCCTGGCCGGCCGGGACATGGAGGCCATCGCGCAGGGCATCTACGAGATGGTGGACGACGACTACATCGCCCACCGCATCCACCAGGTGCGCTACCTGGGCGAGCAGCTGCTGGAGGCGGGCATCCCCATCGTGCAGCCCATCGGCGGCCACGCCGTGTTCCTGGACGCCCGGGCCTTCCTGCCGCACCTCAGGCAGGACCAGTTCCCCGCCCAGGCACTGGCTGCGGCGCTCTATGTGGATTCCGGAGTGCGCGCCATGGAGCGGGGCATCGTCTCGGCCGGGCGCGATCCCAAGACCGGCGACCACATCTACCCGAAGCTGGAGCTCGTGCGCCTCACGATTCCGCGCCGGGTCTACACCGACCGGCACATGGACGTGGTCGCCTATTCGGTCAAGGAGCTGTGGAAGCACCGCGATTCGATTCCGGGGCTGCGCATGGTCTACGAGCCGCCCACGCTGCGGTTCTTCACGGCCCGCTTCGAGCCGATCAGCTGACGGCGATAGGGAAAAAGGAGGCCCAGCAGCGCGCTGCTGGGCCCTCGCATTAGAGACCCAACCGGATGGCGCGCGCACCGGATCACCGGTATCATCGAACGTGGGTCCGCGGCGACATCCGCAGCGATACATGCAGCGATACATAAGGAGGCATCATCCGTGACACAGACACCCGCAGTCGACCTGCACCCGCCCGCCGAGATCGCGCGGCGCATGGAGCAGCTCGGCGTCACCAAGTGCGCCCTTCCGCCGCACCGCCGCGCGCTCCTCTCCATCGCCGCCGGCGCCTTCATCGCGCTGGGCGGCATCACATACCAGGTGGCCCTGGCCGGCTGGCAGGGCAGTTACGGCGCCGGCCAGATTCTGGGGGGCCTGTCGTTTACCCTCGGTCTTGCGCTGGTGGCTCTGGCCGGGGCGGAGCTCTTCACCGGCAACACCCTGATCGTCATGGCTTTCGCCAGCCGGAAGATCAGCCTGCGTCAGATGATGGCCAACTGGGCGTCGGTCTGGCTGGGCAACGCGGTGGGCGCAGTGCTCATCGCCCTGCTGGCCTACAGTGCACAAGTCTGGGCCGGGGGCGGCAACCTGGTCGGGCTGAAGGCGCTGAGCATCGGCGCCGCCAAGGCCGCGCTCCCCTTCGGCGTGGCGTTCGCCCGGGGCATTCTGGCCAACATCCTGGTGACGCTGGCGGTCTGGGCGTACTCCGGCGGGCGCACGGCCGCGGACAAGATCGCGGCCATGCTCCTGCCGATCACCGCCTTCGTCGCCATGGGCGGGGAACACTCGATTGCCAACCTCTTCTTCCTTCCCTACGCCCTCATGCTCAAGGCCACGCCGGCGGTGGCGGGGCTGCCCGGCGCGCCCGCAGACCTGCTGCCGCATCTCACGCTGTGGGGCGTCGGCCAGAACCTGGTCGCCTCCACGCTGGGCAACCTCGTCGGCGGCGCGGTGTGCGTGGGGTTGTTCTACTGGTTCGCCTTCCGCTGGCGCGAATCTGACGGTGCGGGCAGCAAGAGCCATCGGGCCGCGTAACCAACCGGGCGGTTCCTACATACGCTGGACCTGAACTCGTGTGCGCGAAAGGAGAGGAAGGTCCATGCAACAGCCCGGCATGGCAACCTACGGTCCGCAGGCGCCGGTTCAGGGCCAGCCCCAGGCCGCCCTGGCAGCGCCGGCTCCGTTCCCGGCCGGCCCGTACGGGGCGCCGCCCTTTGCACCTGCCGGTGCGCCTGCCCAGGGCCAGCAGCCGCCGAATCCGGCCCAGGTGCTCACCCAGCAGCTGGTGCAGACGGCCAGGGCGCTGGAGCAGCTCTTCCCCGGCTACCAGGCGCTGCTCTCGCTCCTGCTGGAGGCCAGCAGTGCCGCCCCCTCGCCGGCGCTGAACGAGGCGGTTCGCAGCGTCGAGGAGGGCCTCTACTACCACGGCGCCACGCTGGGAGCGATCCGGCGGATCCTCTGTGGCGAGGCGACTCCGAACGTACTTATGAACCTGGCCGCGGGCTTCCACGGGCTCAGCCGCATTCAGCCCCGGATGCGTGCGGCCGCGGAACAGGTGCTCTCGGTGATGCCGTCCGTCCGGCACAGCCTGACCGGCAGTCTGGTTCAGTCCGTCGCTGCCGCAGACGGCGTGCTCGGCACCGTGGGCACCGCCATCCAGAGCCTGGTCGGGCCGCAGACGTGGGAGATGGCCAGGGCGACATAAGGCCCGGGAGACGGAAAGCGGCACAGGGGGGCGTTCCCCCTGTGCCTGCTTTCGCCCGGGCCTCATTTTTTCTCCTTGTACTCGTTCTTCGTCCGTTCGAGAACGATGCGGTATCCGTCAGCCCCGTAGTTGAGGCACTTCTTCACGCGGCTAATGGTGGCCGTGCTGGCGCCCGTTGCCGCAACGATGTCCTCGTAGGTCATGCCCGCGTCCAGCATCTTGGCCACCTCGAGTCGTTGCGCCAGCGCCTTGATTTCCCCGATGGTTGCGATGTCCTCGAAGAAGCGGTAGTACTCCTCCACGGTCTTCAGCGTCAGCATCGCTTCAAACAGCTTGTCAGTCAGCTCATCGCGCAGCTTCTCGTTGACCGGCATGCACGGGTTCCCTCCCAGCACAGCACATCTGGGATAACCTATTCGCTTCCGCGGGCGAAAACCCCTTTTGCCAGGCGACGGGCTGTCGCGATAAACCCGGGGTTACGCCTCCACGCCGGCCCGGAACGGCATCATCCCGCCATCGCCAGCATCCCCGCAACGGCCACCAGGCCCATGCCGACGGCCGCGCAGACCTGGAATGCGAGGAAGAATGCGTCGGACAGGTGCCGGTTCCGGCGCAGCGCCACCGCCAGCGGGGCCATCACCAAAATGCCCAGAGCCAGGTCTATGAGTCCCAGTCCGAGAACCGAACCCACGCGATTCCCTCCCTCGTTGTCGGTTTTTTCTGTCTTCTGTGGTATTTATATTTCCCCCGGCCTTTTCCCTGCCGGTCCTGCGGTAAGTCTTCTGGCCCGGCGGTCTGCAAAACAGGAAGGGGCCCCCTCCTTCCGTCCAGGAGGGGACCCCGCCAAATCGTGCAACGCCGCGCGGATCAGTCCGCCGCGTGGGTGGCCTCGTCCACCACGATGGCCTCACCCGTGGCTGGCTGCACCGACCGCAGGTTCAGGAGGCCGCGGAAGGCCAGCCACACCAGCGGCAGGATGCCGGGCACCAGGAACACCGTATCGGGTATAGCCCGCAGCCACATCAGGGTGTTGACGAGCGGCCGCCGGTAGAAGCTGAAGTCGCGGGCGGCATAGAAGCCGTTGGTGAACGATTCGGCCAGCTGCATGAAGCCTACGGGGATCAAGGTGACCAGCAGCATCCCCATGAGCCCGATGTTCAGCCCCCAGAACGAGAGCGCCACGGCTCGGTCGCTCCACTTCTCGGGCTTCATGATGCTGCGCAGCACGTAGAGGGCCAGGGCGATCGCCAGCATGCCGTAAACGCCCATCAAGGCGCCATGGCCGTGGGCCGGCGTCAGCCAGGATCCGTGCTGGAAGTAGTTGACGATGGGCAGGTTGATCAGGAACCCCAGCATGCCGGCACCGAAGAGGTTCCAGAAGGCCACCGAGACCAGGAACCAGAACGTGCCGCGATAGGGAAAGTCGACGCCGCCTTCCCGGGCCATCTTGTACTGCTCCCACGCCTCCACCATCAGCAGGGTCAGCGGCACGACCTCCAGGGCGCTGAACACCGCGCCGAGGCCGATCCACATCTCCGGCGCCCCGATCCAGTAATAGTGGTGGCCGGTGCCGATGACCCCCGAGCCCATCAGGATGATGAGCTGGAAGTAGAGGGCACGCACGGTGGAGCGCTCGGTGACCAGCTTCAGCGAGACCATCAGATAGCCGACGATGACAACGGCGAAGACCTCGAAGATGCCCTCCACCCAGAGGTGAATGATCCACCAGCGCCAGTAGTCGGCGTAGGTGATGTGCGTGTCGGGGTTGATGAAGAAAGCGAACACGTAGAAGAGCGGGATGGCGACGGAGGTATACAGGAGCAGGTGCCGCAGGCCGCCGGGGTCCGCCTCGGCCCTCAGGGGCCGGCGCAGCCCGCGCCAGAGGATGAAGACCCAGAGGCCCAGGCCGGCCGTGAGCAGAACCTGCCAGAACCGGCCGAGTTCGAGGTACTCCCAGCCCTGGTGCCCCAGCAGCCACCACAGGTTTCCGAGGTAGCCCTTCACGCCCAGCCACTCGCCGATGAGGGAGCCGCCCACCACGACGACCAGGGCCCAGAAGAGCACGTCGATCAAGACCGGCTGACCGGCCGGCTCCTCTCCCGCAATCGCCGGCGCGGTGTAGAGGCCCATCGTCAGCCAGGCCGTGGCGATCCAGAAGATCGCCAGCTGCAGATGCCAGCCCTTGGCGATGTTGAACGGCAGCAGGGCCGTCAGGTCGAGGCCGAAGAAGGTGCTGCCTTCAGCGTAATAGTGCGCCAGCAGCCCGCCGAGCAGGCTCTGCACCAGGAAGAGCAGCGTCACCACGAGAATGTACTTGGCCAGCCGCCGCTGGCCGGGCATGACGGCCAACTTGGTGACATCATACCGGGGGAAGACCTGGTAGGCCTGTTCCATCTCCAGCCGGTACCGCTTCTGCAGCCACAGGATGAGGGCCAGGCCGGCGATGAGCAGCGTCACCGATACGGTGGACCACAGAACCGCGGCGTAGCCGGCCTCGTTACCCGACTCGGGGGCATAGGGCCAGTTGTTGGTGTAGGAGTAGTCTTCCCCCGGCCGGTTCGCAGCGGCGAGCCAGGCCGTCCAGGCGAAGAAGTCAGCGATCTGCGTGACCTGATCACCTTCCGCCACCCACTTCCGACCGGTCTCGGGCATGTGCCACTCCTGAATGAGCCCCGGCGGGAGGGCCGCAAGCGGATTGCCGTCCTTGAAGTAGCTGCGGTAGTGGGCCCGCACCGCCTCCAGGGCCTGAACCTGCGCGTCGCTGAAGACCAGCGTACCGGTGGCCTCATCGTACCGGTTCTGCTTGAGTTCTTCCTTCACCAGGGCCGACACGGCGGCCTGGGCCGCAGCGTCGAGCGCCCCGTACGGCGCGCCGTACTCTGCCTCTGCATAGTAGTCCTGCATGGACCGGGTCATGATGTGCAGCGCTTCGGCGGTATAGTCGGGACCCAGGTAGGAACCGTGGCCCAGCACGGTTCCGTAGTCCATGAGGCCGTACTTCTGGTATACGGCCTGGCCGCCCTTGATCTGCTCCGCCGTGGTCAAGACCGAGCCGTCCGGGCCGACGATCTGGTCGGGAATCGGTGCACGTGACCGGAAGATCCAGACGCCCCCCACGATCATGACGGTGAAGGCCAGGAGCAGGGTAAGCAGCAGGGCGTGCTGGAGAAGCCGGTTGGAAGACGGACCTGTGCGTACTGCCATGCGCTCGGACCACCTCCGGGGGTCAATCTGTCGGCCTCAGTGTACCGAATCTTCTCCTCCGGAGGTGTGGTGCCGGGTCACACGGATACGGTGATGCTGGTCACATCCAACCGGGATCCCCCGCGCGCCGGGGGAGCCGGAGACGGCGCCGCCGGGACGGCGCCACCGGCGCGCGGAAAGGCCGGGGGCCTTGCCCCCGGCCTTTCCCATGCTGTACTACTGCAGCTCAAACGTCACCGACACCGTGGCCGTGAACGTGGTGGTCCCGCTGTACACGGGCACGGGCGCCGCCTTGAACGCCCCGTCCAGCGCCATGGGGGCCTCGGCTTCGACCCTCACCATCGAAGAGCCCTGATCCTGTACGCTGACCGACTGGACCCGGGCGATCCTGGCGCCGAACTCGCCGGCCACCAGCTCACCCTTGGCCCTGGCGTCGGCGACCGCCAGCTTCAGGGCCTCTTCCAGCAGCTTCGCGGAGTCCTTGACCGAGAAGGAGATCCCCCGAAGATCGTTGGCCCCGGCCTCCACCGCCGCCTGGATCAGCCCGGCCACGTCATCCAGGTCCTGCGTGGTGATGGAGAGGGTGTTGGTCGCCCGGTAGCCGACCAGCTCCTGCCCGCGCTCCTGCGTCCAGTTGTACTCGGGGGTGAGCTGGAAGACGCTGGTCTGGAGGTCGCCCTCCTTCACGCCCCTGGCCATCACCGCCTCAGCCACCTTGTTGATGGATTCGCTCAGGGCGTTGTAGGCCTCGATCGGCGTCGGCTTGACCTCGGTGACGCCCACGGTGATCACCGCGGTGTCGGGCTTCACCTCGAGCTGGCCCCGGCCCGTCACCGACAGGGTCCGCACGGCATCGTCCTCGGCCGCATGGACCTGGGCGCCCTGGGACGAGAATGCCGCGAGTCCGAGTACCAGGAGTCCGGCAAGGAGAATCGTGAAAAGACCATTCCGGAATCGCATACGGGTCCCTCCTCCGATTGTTGTCCGCGAGTTAGACGGGGGGAAGCCGCGCCGCCGGTTCAACTCTTGCCATGATGGCATGGAAATCCTGGGGCGGATAGGAAGTGGCTGCCGGATAGCGAATGTTCCGACCAGAAGGAGGTATGATCGGCATGTCTTCAGGCATTCGGCAGCGCACCGTTGAGACCGCCCGGCTGAAGATCCACATCCGGGAGGCCGGCTCGGGTCCCGTGCCCGTCGTGCTTCTGCACGGCAACTGCAGCTCCTCGGCCTTCTACGATGACCTGATGCTCGCCCTGGGGCCGGCGTACCGCGCGATCGCCCCCGACCTGCGGGGCTACGGCCAGACCGAACCCCTGCCGGTGGACGCGACCCGGGGCTGCGGCGACTGGGCCGACGACCTGGCCGCCCTGGCGGACGCCCTCGGGCTCGAGCGCTTCCACCTGGCAGGCTGGTCGATGGGCGGCGGCGTGGCCATGCGCTACGCCCTGGACCACGCGCCGCGGCTCCTCTCACTCACCCTCATCGCCCCGCTGAGCCCGTTCGGCTTCGGCGGAACTCGTGACGCAGAAGGCACGCCGACCACCCCGGACTTCGCCGGCTCCGGCGGCGGCACCGTGAACCGGGACTTCGTGCGGCTCATCCAGGAGGGCGACCGCAGCGCCGACCACCCCTCCTCGCCCCGCAACGTGCTGAACAGCTTCTACGTCAAGCCGCCCTTCCGGGGCACGGCAGAACAAGAGGAGCGCTGGGTCGACGCGCTCCTCAGCACCCGGATCGGCGATGATCATTACCCCGGCGACTTCGTGCAGTCGGCCCACTGGCCCGGCGTGGCCCCGGGCACCCGCGGCATCAACAACGCCATGTCGCCCAAGTACCACAACGTGTCCGCCTTCGCCGACATCTCCCCCAAGCCCCCGGTCCTCTGGATCCGCGGCGACAGCGACCAGATCGTCAGCGACACCTCGTTCTTCGACCTGGCCTACCTCGGCCAGATCGGGGCCGTGCCCGGATGGCCGGGTCCCGATGCCTGCCCGCCCCAGCCCATGATCGCCCAGACCCGCACGGTCCTGGAGCGCTACCGCCAGAACGGAGGGCAGTACGAGGAGGTCGTCATCGAGGACGCCGGCCACTCGCCCTTCATTGAACAGCCCGAGACGTTCCTGAAGCACTTCCTGCGCCATCTGGACCAGGCGGGGACGCAGGGGTAACCCCACCCGCACCGAGCCACTCGACGCCGGGCCGGCCGACCAGGTAGCCCTGGGCGTAATCCACGCCGAACTCCCGGACCAGCCGGAGCGTCTCCGAGCGGTCGACGAACTCTGCGATGGTCTCCTGCCCCTGGGACCGGGCCATGGCCACCATGGCCCGGACCAGGTGCTGGTCGGCCGACTCGGTGGGCAGGTTGCGGATGAAAGCGCCGTCGATCTTCAGGTAGTCCACGGGCAACTGCTTCAGCAGGTGCAGGCTGGAGAAGCCTGAACCCACATCGTCCAGCGCGAACCGGCAGCCCAGCCTGCGCATGGCGGTGATGAACCGCCGGGCTTGCTCCAGGTCGCCGATCGCCGCCGTCTCGGTGATTTCGAGCACCAGCCTGGACGGGTCTGCGCCGCTGGCCTCCAGCTCCTCCTGGATCATGCGGGCCAGGCCGGGATCGGAGATGGTCTTGCCGGAGAGGTTCACCTCGAAGGCCTCGATCTCGCTGCCCGGCTGCTGGGCCGCGATGAGCCGGATGGCTTCCCGCAGCACCCATCGGTCGATCTCCTGGATCAGGCCGAACCGCTCCGCCCCGGCCAGGAAGGCTCCGGGCAGGATCAGGGTTCCGTCCTCATCCACCAGGCGGAGCAGAAGCTCCACGCGGGTGACCTTCCCCCGTTTCAGGTCCAGGATGGGCTGCGCGTGCAGCACGAACCGGTTGTCGCGCAGCGCCTCCCGCAGCCGCCGGTCCCACGAGAGCTTGGCGGCCATTTCGTCGCGCTGCTCGTCGGTCTCGTCGAACACGGCCACCGCGTTGCGCCCCGACTCCTTCGCCTTGTACATGGCCAGGTCGGCCTGGGCGAGCAGCGCCTCGGCGGTGAGGCCGTGGTCGGGGAAGAACGTGACGCCGACGGAGGCGGTCATGGTGACGCTCCGGCCCTTCACCTGGAAGTCCTCCTGCTGCACCGCCCGCAGAATCGATTCGGCGACGCTGAGCGCCTCCCGCCCGGTGTAGGGCATGAGGATGGCAAACTCGTCGCCGCCGTGGCGCGCGGCGATGTCGGTGGGCCGCAGCTGCGCCTGGATGATTTCGGCCACGCGCACCAGCACCTGATCGCCTGCCTGATGTCCGAGTGTGTCGTTGATATACTTGAACAGGTCGAGATCCAGAAATACCAGCGCCCCACGCACCCGGTGCTTCCGCGCCAGCTCCAGATACCGTTCCAGCTCCGCCTGGAAGGTCCGGCGGTTGAACAGGCCCGTCAGCGGGTCGCGGCGGGCCAGACGCTTCAGCATCGCCTGGACCCGCTTGTGGCCCGAAATGTCCCGTACCTCCACGATGCGGAGAGGCTCGGATCCGGCGTGGGCGACGGCCACGGTCACCTCAACGTGGACCTCCTGGCCGTCCTTGCGCCGTGCGACCACCTCGCACCCCTGGGGCGCCGCGCCCGCAGGCCCGCCACCGCGGCGGGCCGTCTGCGGCGCCGGCTCCGGGAGCGCGGGCAGGAGCATGCTGAGGGGCCTCCCCAGCACCTCCTCCTCGGCATAGCCGAAGATCTCCGCGGACCGGTTGTTGAAAAGGACGATGCGGCCGTCCCGGTCGGTCGCGATGAGCGCACTGGGCGCCATGCCCACGACCGCCGTCAGCCACTGCTCCGAAGGGCGGAGCGGCCGCAGGATCCACGGCGCCGCAAACAGGCAGAGGTTGACCCCGCCGAAGAAGAACACGCCCGGCCACCAGCGGGACCAGAGCGCGCCCGCGGCGACCAGCGCCGCCGGCAGGGGAGAGAGCGCAAGCGCCGCCGCGCGCCCGGGGCCGGGACGCCCCGACCGCGCGAGCCACAGCAGCGCGCTGCCGCTCAGGAAGAAGGAAACGCCGATGAGCGCGGGGGACAGCCCGCCAAACTCCCGCAAGGGAGCGGCGAAGTGATCGGGCGCGGACAGGATCAGCAGTCCCTGCAGCCACTGGGCTCCCGCCGCGAACCCGGCCAGGCGCCTGATGTCCAGTCGCTGCGTCCCCTGTCCCTTCGGTACCCCTGCAAAGCTCACGGCTCATCGACCTTTCGTCCGATTCCGGCACCGGAACCGATATGCTCAGAGCGCCCGCCAGGCGATATCGCGCCTGTACGTCCTGCCTTCGAACTGAATCTGGTTCACCCCGGCGTAGGCCAGGTCCAGCGCATCACGCAGGGTGGATCCCATCGCCATGACGCCGAGCACCCGACCGCCGGCGGTGACCAGCTGCCCCTCGTCGTTGAACGCGGTGCCCGCGTGGAAGACCATCACACCGACCTCTTCGGCCTCCACCAGCCCGCGGATCGGCAGCCCCTTGGCGTATGCGCCCGGGTAGCCCGCCGAGGCGAGCACGACGTTGACCGCCGCCGCGGGGCGGAACTGCAGCTCCACCTCGTGCAGCCGCCCGTCCAGGCAGGCCTGGACCACTTCCAGGAGGTCGTTTTCCAGCAGGGGCAGCACCACCTGGGTCTCGGGGTCGCCGAACCGGGCGTTGAACTCGATCACCTTCGGCCCGTCGGCGGTGAGCATGAGGCCGGCGAAGAGGCACCCCACAAACGGCGTGCCCCGCCGGGCCAGCTCGGCGACGGTCGGCTCCAGGATGCGCCGCTGCACCTCGGCAGCCACGGCTTCGGTGTAGGCCGGCACCGGGGCGTAGGCGCCCATCCCGCCCGTGTTGGGGCCGGTGTCGCCCTCGCCGACCCGCTTGTGGTCCTGCGCGGCGACCATCTGCTTCACCGTGTGCCCGTCGCTGAAAGCCAGCACGGTGACCTCCTGCCCTTCCAGGACCTCCTCGATCACCACCCGGCTGCCCGCCTCGGCAAAGGCCCCCTCCACCATGGCGGCCTTCAGGGCCGCCCGGGCCTCATCCAGGCCGGCGCAGACCTGCACGCCCTTGCCCGCCGCGAGCCCGTCGGCCTTGATGACGACAGGCCCCGGGCGGGCTTCGATGTAGGCCAGCGCCTGCTCATAATCGGTGAAGACCGCGTAGGCCGCCGTGGGCACCCCCGCCGCGGTCATGACCTCCTTCGCGTAGGCCTTGGAGGACTCGATGCGGGCCGCCGCCGCCGTGGGGCCGAAGGCCCGGATGCCCGCGGCCGTCAGCGCATCCACCAGCCCCGCCGCCAGCGGGGCCTCGGGGCCGACGATCACCAGGTCGATCCCCAGCCGCCGGGCCAGGTCCACCTGCCCGGCGACGTCGGCAGCCTCGACGTGGGGATGGCACCACGCGAACCGGCCGATGCCCGGGTTCCCCGGGGCGGCGTGCAGCTCGTCGATGTGCCGGCTCTGGATCGCCTTCCAGGCGAGGGCATGCTCCCGCCCCCCGCCCCCGACGATTAGGACCTTCATTTCTCAGTCTCCTCCCTGATCCCTGCCTGCCGCACGGTTCCCGGCATTTCCAGCATTCTTCCTATTATTCTTACACCCCGCCGTGAAGCCCTAGTGCCGGAAGTGCCGCACCCCCGTGAACACCATCGCCAGCCCCAGCTCGTCCGCCCGGGCGATGGACTCCTCGTCCCGGATCGACCCGCCCGGCTGCACGATGGCCGCGATGCCGGCCTCCCCCGCCGCCTCCACCACGTCGGGGAAGGGGAAGAAGGCGTCGGAGGCGAGCACGGCCCCCCGGGCCCCGTCCCCGGCCTGCTTCAGGGCGAACCGGGCGGCGTCGATGCGGTTCATCTGCCCGGCCCCCACGCCCAGGGTCTGCCCGTTCTTCGCCACCACGATGGCATTGGACTTCACGTGCTTGCAGACCTTCATCGCGAAGGCCAGGTCCCGCAGCTGCTCCGGGGTGGGCGCCGCCTTCGTCACCGGCTTCCAGGCAGCGGGATCCTCGGCCACGGCATCCCAGCTCTGCACCAGCAGCCCGCCGCCGACCCGCTTCATGTCGAACCCGGCGGGCGGGTTCCGGTCGATCGGGCCCACCTCCAGGAGGCGCAGGTTCTTCTTCTTCATGAGCACCTTCAGGGCGTCGGGCTCAAACTCCGGGGCGATGACGATCTCCAGGAAGATCTGGCTGAGCGCCTCGGCCGTCTCCCGGTCGCAGGGCCGGTTCAGGGCGACGATGCCCCCGAAGATCGAGACGGTGTCGGCCTCGTAGGCCTTGCGGTAGGCCTCGGCGATCGTCGGGGCCACGGCCACGCCGCAGGGGTTGGCGTGCTTGATGGCCACCGCGGCCGGCCCCTCGAACTCCTTCACCAGCTCCAGGGCCGCGTGGGCGTCGTTGATGTTGTTGAACGACAGCTCCTTGCCGTGCAGCTGCTTCGCCCGGGCGATCACCGTGCCCCCGTCGGATCCGTCGCTGTAGAACGCCGCCGCCTGGTGCGGGTTCTCGCCGTAGCGCAGCTCCTGCACCTTGGTGAACGTGAGGCTCAGGACATCCGGGAAGGGAGAGGGCGCGGCCGGCTCCTGCGGGCCCGGGTCCGCTCCGATGGGTCGTTCGGGGGCCGTCTCCCCCAAGGCCCGGGTGGCGACGATCTCCCTGCCCCGCGTGGCCATCCAGCCGGCGATGGCGCCGTCGTACGCGGCCGTGTGCTGGAAGGCTTCCAGCATCAGGCTGAACCGGGTCCGCAGCGACAGGTCGCCCGTCTCCCGCAGCTCGGCCAGCACGGCGGGGTAGCGCGCCGGGTTCACGACGACCCCCACGTCCTGGTAATTCTTCGCCGCCGCCCGCACCATCGCGGGCCCGCCGATGTCGATCTTCTCGATGGCCTCCTCCAGGGTCACCGCGGGGTTGGCCACCGTCTCCCGGAAGGGATACAGGTTGACCACCACCAGGTCGATGAGGCCGATTCCGTGCTCGGCCAGCTGCGCCATGTGGGTCGGGTTGGACCGCACCGCCAGGATCCCCGCGTGGATCTGCGGCTGCAGGCTCTTCACCCGCCCGTCCAGGATCTCGGGGAAGCCGGCCACCTCGGCCACCTCCCGCACGGGAATGCCCGCTCCCTGCAGCGTGCGGTACGTACCGCCGGTGGAGAGGACCTCGATCCCCAGGTCCACCAGGCCCCGCGCGAACTCCACGATCCCCTGCTTGTCGTAGACGCTGATCAGGGCGCGCTTCACTGCCATCCCTTTTCCTCCTTCCCCTTCCGGTCCGGCCCCTTCCCCAGCTCGGGGCGGTAGCCGTCCCGGTCCAGCCAGTAGCGCTGCTCGTGGCCGGCGAGATAGGCCAGCAGCGGGTCCCGGTAGGTGGGCCAGGTGATGTAGCGGGCGACCTCGTCGCGCTTGACCCACCGGACGTCCACCACGTACTCGTCATGCTCCGGCACCCGCAGCGTCCCGGCCACCAGCCGGCAGGAGAACACGTGCACCAGGAAGTGCTGATCATGGACCCGGTTGTGCGTGTCCTGCACGTACGCCAGTTCCACGGGGGCGACCAGCAGGCCGGTCTCCTCCTGCACCTCCCGCACCACGCAGTCGGTGAGCGACTCGCCCACCTCCAGCCGGCCGCCGGGCAGCGACCAGACCTCGCCGACGGCCCAACGGTTCCGCACGATCACCAGCCGGTCCTCGTCCTCCACGAGGCCGAGGCCCAGAATGAACTGCTCTGCCAACGCCGATTCCTCCCTCCGATACGGGCCCTCCTCCCGCACGGCGCGTCCTCCGATGCGGGAGCGAGCCCCCGCCGGAGAGTGTACCCGCACGGGCCCGGGTTCTCCTGCCGCACCAGGCGCCCGGGGGGCCTGCCCAAACGGAGACCCGGGTTACCCGCGGGGAGCCTCCGCCCGGTCGAGGATCCGCACCCGGCGCCCCTCGATCACCAGCCGCCCCTCCGCGAACAGCCGGATCGCCTCGGGGTAGATGCGGTGCTCCTCGGCCAGGATGCGCCGGCGCAGGTCCTCCACCGTGTCCCCCTCCAGCACCGGCACGGCGGCCTGCAGGATGATGGGCCCCTCGTCCACGCCCGCCGTGACGAAGTGGACCGTGCAACCCGCCACCTTCACCCCGTGCTCCAGGGCCTGCCGCTGGGCCTCCAGCCCCGGGAAGGCCGGCAGCAGCGACGGGTGGATGTTGAGGATGCGGTTCGGGAACGCCGTGAGCATCGGCCCGCGGACCAGCCGCATGTACCCCGCGAGGCAGACCAGATCGACCCCGTAGGCCTGCAGCCGCTCCGCCAGCGCCGCGTCAAAGGCTGTCCGGCTCGGGTACGCGGCCGGGTCCATGTGCAGGGCATCGACCCCGGCCCGGCGGGCCCGCTCCAGCCCGTAGGCATCGGCCCGGTCGGAGATGACCACCGCCACCCGGCCGGGGATGCGCCCCTCCCGGCAGCCGTCCAGGATCGCCTGCAGGTTGGTGCCCGAGCCGGAGATCAACACGCCGATGCGGATCATCGCCGCACCACCACCCTCGGACCGCCGGGCTCGGCGGCCGCGACCTCACCCACAACCCACGCCTCCTCGCCCATCTCCCGCGCGGCGGCCGCAACCGCCTCGGCCTGGTCCGCTGGCACCGCCAGCACCATCCCGAGGCCGAGGTTGAAGGTGGCCTCCATCTCCGCCTGCGCCACGGGCCCCAGCCGCCGGATGAGGTCGAAGACCGGCGGCTCCTTCCAGGCGCCCCACCGCAGCACGGCGGCCGTGCCCTCGGGCAGCATGCGCGGGATGTTCTCGTGCAGCCCGCCCCCGGTGATGTTGGCGATGCCGTGGATCGAAAACCGCTCCAGCAGAGCCAGCACCGTGCGGACGTAGATGCGGGTGGGCGTCAGCATGACCTCCAGCACCGTCCGGCCGCCCAGCTCGGGCGGCCGGTCATCCAGGTCGAAGGCGCCGCCGTCCACCTTCAGCAGCACCCGCCTGGCCAGCGAGTAGCCGTTGGAATGGAGCCCGCTGGAGGCGAGCCCCACCAGCACGTCCCCCGGTGCGACCTTCTCGCCGGTGAGGAGCCGGTCCCGGTTGACGATGCCCACGGCGAAGCCCGCCAGGTCGTACTCGCCCGGCGGGTACATGCCGGGCAGCTCGGCGGTCTCGCCGCCGATCAGGGCGCAGCCCGCCTGCAGGCAGCCGTCGGCGATGCCCTTCACCACCTGCTCCAGCACGGCCAGGTCCTTCTGCCCGATGCCGATGTAGTCCAGGAAGAAGAGCGGCTCCGCCCCCTGGCAGAGGATGTCGTTCACCGACATGGCCACCAGGTCGATGCCCACGGTGTCGTGCCGGCCGCTGAGAAACGCCAGGCGGAGCTTGGTGCCCACCCCGTCGGTGCCGCTCACCAGCACCGGGTCGGGGTACTTGGCCAGGTCGAGCTGAAACAGCCCCCCGAAGGCCCCGATGTTGCTCAGGACCCCGGGCCGCTGCAGCGTGCGGGCGGTATGGGCGGCGATCCGCCGCACCAGCTCGTAGTGCCGTTCCCGGTTCACCCCGGCGTCGGCGTACGTGAGCCCCTTGTCAGTCACAGCCAGAGCCCCCTTCCCATGCATGCTCTTCGGCGTCCTCCGGAACGGGGACGGGGTACTCGCCGGTGAAGCAGGCCAGACAGAAGCCGGCCTCCGGCGGCAGGCCGGTGGCCCGCACCATGCCGTCCACCGAGAGGTAGGCCAGGGAGTCCGCGCCGATGGCGTCGGCGATCTCCTGCACGGTGCGCCCCCGGGCGATCAGGTCGCTGGACTTGGAGGTGTCGATGCCGTAGTGGCAGGCGTTCTGGTAGGGGGGCGATGCGATGCGCATGTGCACCTCCCGCGCCCCCGCCTCCCGGAGCAGGCTCACCAGGTGGCGGGAGGTGGTGCCCCGCACGATGGAGTCGTCCACCAGGACCACCCGCTTGCCCTCGATCACCTTGCGCAGGGGGTTCAGCTTCAGCTTCAGCGCCGACTCGCGCCCGGCCTGCGACGGCAGGATGAAGGTGCGGGCGATGTACCGGTTCTTGATCAGCCCCACCTCGTAGGGGATGCCGGACTCCTCCGCGTACCCCGTGGCGGCGGAGATGGAGGAGTCGGGCACGCCGATGACGATGTCGGCCTCGGCCGGCGCCTCGCGGGCGAGCTCGCGCCCCATCGCCTTGCGCACCGTGTGCACGTTGGCGCCCACGAACTGCGAGTCGGGCCGGGCGAAGTAGATGAACTCGAAGATGCACGGGCGCGGACCCGGGGCCTCCTTCACCGCGGTCCTGGACCGGAGCTTGCCCCGCTCGCTGATGGTCACCATCTCGCCGGGGGCGACCTCGCGCACGAACTCCGCGCCGATGGTGTCGAAGGCGCAGGTCTCGGAGGCGAGCACCCAGCTTCCGTTCAGCCGGCCCAGTTGCAGCGGCCTGATGCCGTGGGGATCCCGGAGGCCGATCAGCCGGTCCTCGGCCAGGATGAGCAGGGCGTATCCGCCGTGAACCTGGTTGACCGCGTCGACGATCGCGTCCTCCAGGCTCTCCGCCCGGGAGCGGACGATCAGGTGGGCCAGCACCTCGGTGTCGATGGCGGTGGTGAAGATCGCCCCCTGCTCCTCCAGTTGCCGGCGGATGGCCCAGGCGTCCACCAGGTTGCCGTTGTGCGCGAGGGCCAGCCCGCCGCGCCGGGTGTTCACCACCACCGGCTGCGCGTTGCCCAGCCGGGAGGAGCCCGAGGTGGAGTAGCGCACGTGGCCGATGCCGATGTCCCCCACCAGCCGTGCGATGGTCTCGGGCTTCTCGAACACGTCGCTGACCAGCCCCATGCCCCGGTGGGTGAACAGGTTTCCCCCGTCTGCGGTGACGATGCCCGCGGACTCCTGCCCCCGGTGCTGCAGGGCGATGAGGGCGTGGTAGACCACCCTGGCCGCCTCGGGATGGCCGTAGATGCCGAAGACGCCGCACTCATCCACCGGCCCCTTGTCCGGGTTCGCCGCCCAGCCCCCCTGGTAGGGGCGCAGGGCCAGTTCCAGCGTCGGGTCGGCCGCGGGTCCGGCGGCTGCGTCCTTCCGCCGGGGATCGCGCGGCCAGGCGCGGACCGGGGACGTCACTCGCCCATCCACCGGGGAATCGCCTCCTCGTACGCGCGCTGCAGCTCGTCCACGGAAAGGTCGATCAGCTCCTGCCGCCGGAAGATGTGGTCCGACCCCGCTCCCGGAGCCAGGGCGGCCAGCCGGAACCGGCCGTCGCCGGTCACGTCGCCCAGCACCTTGAAGGGCACGTCCTCCACCATGAGCAGGGCCTGCAGGCGGCCCACCTGCTCCCGGGTAGCCGTGACGAGAATGCGGGACTGCGACTCGCCGAAGATCTGGCCGTCCACCCGGCCACGGGAGAGGAACAGGCTTACCTGGCAGCCCCGGGCTCCGGGCGCCGCGGCGATGGCCATCTCAGCCAGGGCCACGGCCACCCCGCCCTCGGCCACGTCGTGGGCCGCGGTGACCAGCCCTTCGTGGATCGCCCGCAGCACCACGTCCTGCAGCTTTTTCTCAAACGCCAGGTCCAGGGCCGGCGCGTCGCCCGCCAGCACGCCGTGCACCAGCCGGGCGTACTCCGACCCGCCCAGCTCGTCCCGGGTCTCGCCCAGGAGCACGATCACGTCGCCGGCCTGCTTGAACCCGGGCGTGGTGAGCCGGTCCAGGTTCTCGTGGATGGCGACCATGCCGATGGTCGGCGTGGGGTGGATGGCCTCGCCGCTGGTCTCGTTGTAGAACGAGACGTTGCCGCCGGTCACCGGCGTGTCCAGGGCCTCGCAGGCCTCGGCCATGCCGGTGATCGCCTCGTCGAACGTCCAGTAGATCTCCGGCTTCTCCGGGTTGCCGAAGTTGCAGTTGTTGGTGATGGCCACCGGCCGCGCGCCGGTCACGACGCAGTTGCGGGCCGCCTCCGCCACGGCGATGGCGGCGCCCCGCCGGGGGTTCAGGTACACGTACCGGCCGTTGCAGTCGACGCTGGCCGCGATGCCCTTCCGCCCGTCCGGGCTGAGCCGGATGACCCCCGCGTCGCCGCCGGGACCCAGCGCCGTGCGGCCGCCCGCGGCCTGGTCGAACTGGCGGTAGATCCAGGCCTTCGAGCCGATGTTGGGCGACCCGAGCAGGCGCAGGAGGGTCCCGTTCCAGTCCTCCGGCTCGGGCAGGCCGGACCAGTCGAACGACCGCAGTTCCGCCAGGTAGGCCGGCTCGGCCCTGGCCGGGCGGTAGACCGGGGCGTCGGTGAGCGCCCGGGCCGGGACCTCGGCCACCACGGTCCCGCCGTCCAGCACCCGCACCATGCCGTCGTCGGTCACCCGGCCGATCACGGCCGAGAGCACGCCCCACCGCTCGCAGATCGCCGCCACCTCGGCCTCCCGGCCCTGCTTCACGCAGACCAGCATGCGCTCCTGCGACTCGGAGAGCAGGAACTCCCAGGGCTCCATGCCCTCCTCCTTCGCCGGCACCTTCCGGACGTCGATCTCCACGCCCGTGCCGGCCCGGGAGGCCATCTCCGAGGACGAGGAGATGAGGCCGGCGGCGCCCATGTCCTGGATGCCGACCACCGCGTCGGTCTCAAACAGCTCCAGGCAGGCCTCCATGAGCCGCTTCTCCAACTCGGGGTCGCCCACCGGCACGGTCGAGGGCGGCTCGGCGCCCTCCTCGGTGAACTCGGCCGAGGCCAGAAGCGACGCGGCGTGGATGCCGTCGCGCCCCGTGCGGGCCCCGACCAGCATGAGCACGTTGCCCGGCCCGGCGGCCACGCCCCGGTGGATCCGGTCGGGACGCACGAGGCCGAGGACCATCGCGTTGACGAGGCAGTTGCCCCGGTACGACTCGTCGAAGTAGACCTCTCCGCCGATGCAGGGCACGCCGACGGTGTTGCCGTAGTGGGCGATGCCCTCCACCGCGCCCTTGAGGAGACCGCGCTGCTTCGGGTCATCGAGCGGACCGAAGCGCAGCGAGTTCAGGCTGGCCACCGGCCGCGCGCCCATCGTGAAGACGTCCCGCAGGATGCCGCCCACGCCGGTGGCCGCCCCGTTGAAGGGATCGACGGAGGAAGGATGGTTGTGGGACTCGATCTTGAAGGCGACGGCCAGGTCGTCGTCGACCCGGACGACGCCCGCATTCTCGCCCGGCCCCTGAAGGACCCGCTCACCCTTGGTGGGCAGCCGCTTCAGGGCGGCCTTCGAGTGCTTGTAGGCGCAGTGCTCGGACCACATGACGCCGAACATGTGCAGTTCCACGTGGTTGGGCTCCCGGCCCAGGATCTCCACCACCCGGCGGTACTCCGCCTCCGTCAAGCCGACCTGGCTCCAGGGCTGCTGCGCATCTGTCATGGCTGGTCCTCCCCGTCAGTTGGTCGAAAGCGCCCGCTCGAGCCGCTGCAGCACGTCCGCGTAGCGGCGGGCGGTCTCCCGGATCAGCGCCTCCGGCAGCTCGGGCGCCGGCGGCTGCTTGTTCCACCCCGTCTGCTCCACGTAGTCCCGCACCGGCTGCTTGTCCAGGCTGTCCACCGGCTGTCCCACCCGGTGCCGGTCCGCCGGCCAGTAGCGGCTGGAGTCCGGGGTGAACACCTCGTCGATGAGCACGATCTCGCCGTCGCAGAAGCCGAACTCGAACTTGGTGTCGGCGAGCAGGATGCCCGCCCGCTCCGCCACCCCGGCCGCGAAGGCGTACAGCGCCAGCGACTTCTCCTTGATGAAGTCGGTCACCGCATCCCCGAACCGCCTGCGCACCTCGGCCTCCGGCACGTTCTCGTCGTGGCCGAGGTCGTTCTTGAGCGCCGGGGTGAAGATCGGCTCCGGCAGCCGGCTGGAGAGCTGGAGCCCCGCCGGAAGCGGAATCCCGCAGACCGTGCCGCCCGCCTGGTACTCCTTCCAGCCCGACCCGGCGAGGTACCCCCGTACCACGCACTCCACGTCGATGCGCCGCGCCCGGCGCACCACCATCGAGCGCCCTTCCAGGAGCGGCCGGACCGCCTCGGGCAGATCCAGGCCGCTGAGGTCGGTGGTGATCAGGTGGTTGGGCACGATGTGCCGGGTCGCCTGGAACCACAGCGCGCTCATCCGGGTGAGGACGCGCCCTTTGCCGGGGATGCCCTGCGGAAACACGACGTCGAAGGCGGAGAGCCGGTCGGTGGCCACCATCAGGAGCCGGTCGGCGTCGATCTCGAACATCTCCCGCACCTTGCCCCTGTGCAGCCGCCTGAGCCCCAGATCCGGTACCGTCAGCAAGACTTCCATCCTCAATCGCCTCCCAGGAGCGCTGCTGCCTCTCGCAAATCCTCGGTCCCCAGCCGGCACTCCAGCGGGTTGATCACCTGCATCAGGCAGGCGCCCTCGTCCGTCACGCCGAAGCGCAGGTGGAGCCGCAGCCGGTCCACCCCGCGCAGGCTGAGGTGCGCCCGGAGCGCACGGGCTGCCTGCTGCGCGGCGTCCTCGATCCGCTCCAGCCGCTCCGGCGTCAGCGCCGCCTCGGCCTCCTCCCGGGCGATCGCGCGCCCGCCGTCCAGGAAGGTCAGGCGGACCTGGCCGGGAGCCGCCTCCGCCTTCACCTCCACCGGCAGGAGCGCCGTCTTCTGGACCAGGAGGGACCGGCCCGTCAGGCGGGCCTCGAAGCTGGTCGGCAGGGCGTGGCGCGCGAGCCGTTCGTGAACGCGGAAGGAGACCTCACAGGCGATCTCGTCTTCAAACTCCACCACCTGCCGGTCGGACCGGTCGGTGGCGTAGACCGCCATGCCCGCCCCGGTCCAGAGCCGCTGCCTCTTCTCCACCGGATCCGTCATCGCCCCGGCCCCCCGTTACAGTTTCACCTGGGTCATGATCACCAGGGCCGCGCCGAACCCCAGCAGCGCGGCGACCAGGGCGCCCACGTGCCGGTTCCGGCCCCGGGGCCAGAGGTACATGACCAGCACGGTGACGACCAGTCCGGCCAGCGCGCCCGCGATGATGCTGCCCGTGCTCATTCGATCAACCCCAATCGCTTCATGATCGTGTCCACGTGCCGCAGGTGATGCTGCAGGTCAAAGGCCGCGTCCAGTTCCGCCGGCGTGAGCAGCGACTGCACCGTCGGATCCTGCTCCAGGAGCCGGCGCAGGTGGGTCCCCTCGGCCCAGGCCTGCATGGCCCGCTCCTGGACGATGGCGTAGGCCTGCTCCCGGGTGAGCCCCTTCTCCACCAGGGTCAGCAGCACCGACCCGGAGGAGGTGAGCCCGTAGGAGGCCTGCATCGAGCGGAGCATGTTCTCCGGGTAGACGTGCAGGTTTTCGATGATCCAGGTCATCTTCGCCAGCAGGTAGTCGGCCAGGATCGTCGAGTCGGGCAGGATCACCCGCTCCACGGAGGAGTGGGAGATGTCCCGCTCGTGCCAGAGCGGCACGTTCTCCAGGGCTGCCATGGCGTTGGCGCGCAGGATGCGGCTCAGGCCGGAGATCTGCTCCAGCGTCACCGGGTTGCGCTTGTGCGGCATGGCGCTGGAGCCCTTCTGGCCCTTGGAGAAGGGCTCTTCGACTTCGCGCGTCTCGGTCTTCTGCAGCAGCCGGAGCTCGGTGGCGAGGCTGTCCAGCGACGAGCCGAGGATCGCCAGGGTGGTGAGCAGGTGCGCGTGCCGGTCCCGCTGCAGCACCTGCGTCGAGATCTCCGCCGGCCTGAGCCCCAGTTTTTCACAGACGTACTGTTCCACGAACGGATCGATGTTGCCGTAGTTGCCCACGGCCCCGGAGAGCTTGCCCACGGCGATGGACTGGCGCGCCTGCTCCAGCCGGGCGGCGTCACGCTTGAACTGCGCGTAGAAGACCGCGAGCTTGAGCCCGAAGGAGGTGGGCTCGGCGTGGACGCCGTGGGTGCGCCCCATGATGGGGGTATCCTTGTACCGCACCGCCTGGCGGCCCAGCGCGGCGATCAGGCCGTCCAGCCCCTTCTGGACCTCCTGGACGGCCTCGTTGAGCACCGCCGACAGGGCCGTGTCCACCACGTCGGTGGAGGTGAGGCCGTAATGGATATAGCGAGCGGACGGGTGGTCGATGCGCTCGGCGCAGGCGGTGGTGAAGGCGATCACGTCGTGGCGGGTCGTCTCCTCGATCTCGGCCACCCGCCGGACGAAGGCCTCGTCCACGGTGAAGGCGCGGGCCCTGAGCTCGGCGACCTCCTCCGCCGGGATGACGCCCAGCTTCGCCCAGGCCTCGCAGGCGAGGAGCTCGACCTCCAGCCATTTCTGGAAGCGGTTTGTGGCCGACCAGAGCTGCGCCATGCGCGGCCGCGTGTACCGTTCGATCATGGGTATCCTCTCCCTCTGGCGACAGTTCTTCCCGCCACCAGCGTAGCTTTCCCGCTGCCACGCTGCAAGCGAAGTCGAGCGGGGCCCGGGGTCTTGCCCGAGCCCCGCCACGTCTGCTGCGAGGTTGTATCACGCTATCCCTTCGTGACGAAGTGGACGATGAAGAAGAGGGTCAGCACCCACATCATCCAGTGGACCTTCGCCGCCCGGCCGGTGAGCAGGGCGATGACGGCGTAGGCGATGAAGCCCATGGCCAGGCCCTCGGCGATGGAGTAGGAGAAGGGCATCATCAGGGCGGTGATGATGGCCGGGATGGCGATGGCCATGTCGTCGAGGTCGATCTGGGTGATGGAGGAGGCCATCATGACGCCCACGATGATGAGAGCCGGCGCCGTCGCCGCGGACGGGATGGCCAGGAAGATGTCGGAGAAGAAGGAGGCCAGGAGGAACAGGACGGCGACGGTGACCGCGGTGAGGCCCGTGCGGCCGCCCGCCGACACGCCCGCGGCGGACTCCACGTAGGTGGTCGTGTTGGAGGTGCCGAAGAACGAGCCGATGATCGTGCCGAGGGAGTCCATGACCAGGGCCCGGTTGCCGCCCTTCAGGTTGCCCTTCTCATCCATCAGCTCCGCCTTGGAGGCGACGCCGACGAAGGTGCCGATGGTGTCAAAGAGGTCGGTGAAGAACATCGCGAAGATCACGGTGAGCATGGCGGCGGACCCCAGCCCGGTGAAGTCCCACTTCAGGAAGGTCGGCGCCAGCGAAGGGGGCGCCGAGACCAGGGTCCCGGGCAGCTGGGTCACGCCCATCGGGATGCCGATGAGGGTGGTGATGAGGATGCCCAGCAGGATGCCGCCGGTGACCTTCCGGGCGACCAGAACGCTGGTGATGATGAGGCCGATGATCGCCAGGAGCGTGCTGGGCGCACCGAGGTCGCCGAGGGCGACCGTGGTCGCGGGGCTGGCCACCACGACGCCGGCGTTGACCAGGCCGATCAGCATGATGAAGAAGCCGATGCCGGCGGAGACCGCGTGCCGGAGCGACAGCGGGATGGCCTTGATCATCAGCTCCCGGAGGCCGGTGAGGGTCACGACCAGGGCCAGCAGGCCCGAGATCAGGACCGCAGCCAGGGCCTGCTGCCACGAAAGCCCCAGGTAGCCGCAGAGAGTGTACGCAAAGAAGGCGTTCAGGCCCATGCCGGGCGCCAGCGCGACGGGCCAGTTCGCGACCAGGCCCATGAGCAGCGTCGACAGGGCCGCGGCCAGGATGGTGGCCATGAAGATCGCGGACTTCTCCATGCCGGTGCCGTCGGACAGGATGGCGGGGTTGACCGCGATGATGTACGACATGGTGACGAACGTGGTCAGACCGGCCAGGATCTCCTTCTTCACGTCGGTGCCGTGTTCGGAGAGCTTGAAGACGCGCTCGAGCACCCCTTCGGATGCCTGGTTGGGACGGATCGCCTCACGAGCAGCCACAGCCAAACGCCTCCCATGAGCAGATAATGGATGGATGACGCCTTCGCACGGATCCCGAACGTTGAGGCGGGCAGGTTTACTCCCGCCTGGAGTGAAACCTGCCCGCCCGGGTTTTTCGCCCACCGGTGTAGCCGGACCCCGTCCGGCCTGTGCCGCTCGGTCGCAGACCGGCGCCGCCGGGGCGCCGCGGAACCCTAGGCACACTTTCCTCCATCGCCGGTCCTCGGACCGGCCTCTATCTTCACTCTACGCCCCGGAATGGCCGGTGTCAACCGTAAACCCGAACTTTTTTCGTTTCGGGACGTAAAACGTTCGGACTCCACACTCCCACGGGTTCGTTCAGTCTCCCCCGCCGGCCTGCCCAACCATTCCCCGCGTCACGGGCCGGACCCTACTGGATCGGGGTCTGGGTCAGCGCCATACCTGCTCCGCCAGCCATCAGCAATCCAGATTGGATGCATCCAATTCACCAGAGCAGTGGATGTTGACGAATTGGCTGGGTCGGGGCACCATAGCCTCCAGAACACAGTCAGCAGGAGGGAGCGGAATTGCGCAAGGCACTGACCATCGCCGGGTCCGACACGAGCGGCGGCGCGGGCATTCAGGCGGACCTGAAGACCTTCCAGGAGCTGGGCGTCTACGGCATGTCGGCCCTGAACGTCATCGTGGCCATGGACCCCAACGGCTGGAGCCACCAGGTCTTCCCGCTGGATCTGGAACTGCTCGAGCAGCAGCTGGCGACGGCCTTCGAAGGCGTCGGCGTCGACGCCGTGAAGACCGGCATGCTGGCCTCCGCCGCCGTGGTGGAGCTGGTGGCGCGCAAGCTGGACCAGTACGGCGCGGAGCGCGTGGTCATCGACCCAGTCATGGTCTGCAAGGGCACCGACGAGGTGCTGATGCCCGACCACGCCGCCGCCATCCGGGAGCTGCTCATCCCCCGGGCCCTCGTCATCACCCCGAATCTGTTCGAGGCGGCGCAGCTGGCGCAGCGGCCGCCCATCCGCACCCTCGACGACATGCGGGAGGCCGCGGTGCGCATCGCCGAGGCCGGGGCGAAGAACGTCCTCATCAAGGGCGGCTCCAAGTTGGAGGGCGTCGACAAGGCCGTGGACCTGTTCTACGACGGGAAGGAGTTCACCCTGCTGGAGTCCGAGAAGTTCACACATGGCTACAACCACGGCGCCGGCTGCACGACCGCGGCGGCCATCACGGCCGAGCTGGCCAAGGGCGCGTCGGTGCCCGACGCCGTCCGCACCGCCAAGCGCTTCGTCAGCGCGGCGATCCGGCACGGGTTCCGGCTGAACCAGTACGTGGGCTCCGTCATGCACGGAGCGCTGCGGTTCTACGGCGATGAGTAGGACAGATATTCGAGAACCATGATCGCGCACGCGAAGGCCCCACCCTCCCGTTCGGGCAGGGTGGGGCTCAGGCGTGATGGGCGGTGTCGCAGAGGGGCGCCTGCGGGCAGGGGGCAGCCCGGCGCGGCCGTTGCGCGGGCGGGGATCGGCCGGCGATGGCGCACGTCGCTGAGCGGGAAGGTCAAGTTTTCGACTTCGGCCCGGACACGGAAGTCAAAAAGTGGGCTGTCCCACGTCACGCGCGCCCCCCGGAGGGGGCCGCGCCCATGCGCCGGGTCGGCATGGGGGAGTCACACTGGGGGCGAGGCAACATAATACCGCCATCTTGTTTACATAATCGATGTCCACGGCCCAAGTCGCCAGGGGGTGGAGCGCTATCGCACAGTGGGAAGGTCAGGTTTTCGACTTCGGTCCGGATATGGAAGTGAAAAAGAGGGCGTTCCCACATCACGGCGATACAGCCGGGTTCTATGCCGTTGCCGTGAACGCGTATGGCCGGGCGGTCAGCCGGGTCCGGCCCCGATGCCGGACATTCGCAGGGCCCCACCCTGCCGGGGGCAGGGTGGGGCCCTCCGTTCCGTCACGGCCTCCGGCGTCGCTCTCCGTGGCGGGCGATGTGGCGACCGCTGCGGCCGCACGGCGCCTGTCCGCCGGCCCGCGTGACTTCAGCGCGTCAGCACCAGCTTCATGCCGCCGATGATGAGCAGCACGCCGACCACCTGGGGCCAGCGAATCGGGATCGGCCCAGCCGTGCCGAAGCCGATGGCGTCGATCACGAGGGCCGCGATCAGCTGCACGCCGGTGAGCAGGCTGAGGGTGGCGTTGGCGCCGAGGTTCCCCGTGCCCACGACCACGGCGGTCACCACCATGGCCCCGCACAGGCCTCCCAGGAAGCTCCACGGCGGCGCACCGGCAAGCCCCTGGCCCAGGCCGGCGAGCCCCTGCCCCCGCAGGGTGAACAGGGTCAGCACGAGCAGGGCCGTGCCGCCGACGATGAACGAGACCAGCGACGCCGGTATCGGACGGATGTGCTGGGCCAGGGTGGCGTTGACCGGGGCCTGAAGCGCCCCCGCCACGCCTCCCAGGAAGATGAGCAGCCAAATCAGCCACGAAGCCATCCCGCCGCCTCCTTCGCAGATCGGGGTTCAGAAAACCCCCGTGACCCTACTTGTGTTCGGCGGCGGCGGGAGAACTCCTCTGCCCGGCCCTATCCCAGGAACCCGGCTTCCTTCAGCGCTGCCCGGGCGGCCTCCAGGTCCTCGTCGGCGACGAGCACCACCGGGCCCGTGCAGCCCATGCCGGACCTGGCGTAGATGCCCCGGCGCCAGAGGCAGGCCACCGCCTCATCCAGTTCCAGGATCTCCACGCCCGGGATCTCCGCCGTCGCCACCTTCTCCGGCGGCGGCGCCACCTCTGCCGGCGCGCTGCGGCCGCCATCCGGTTCGCCGGCCATCAGCGCGGCCGGATCGGGCTTGGCCGCATCGGGCTGCCCGCCAGCGGCACCCATCCCCGGCGCACGGCCGGCCCGCCGCTCCGCCAGCAGCCGCTCCAGCCCGGCTTCCCGGGCCCGCGCGTACTCGTCCGCGACCACCCCGGGCAGCCCGCCCCGGGCCATGTCCGCCGCGTACCGGATCGCCCCGGCGATCACCGGCGCGCCGGACGCCCGGCTGATGATGTGCACGATCTGCTTCTGCTCCGGGCCGACGCCCGGGCCGTAGCCGTAGCCCGTCGCCTCGTAGCTGCCGCCGGTGGACTGCGCCGAGAGCAGCTTCATCAGCAGGTTGCCCGTCAGGCTGTCGGTCACCAGCACGTCGGGCTCGCCGGTGAGCACGTCGTTGCCCCGCATGAGGGCGCCGCCGTCCGCCCGGCCGGAAGCCGCCCACCGGAGCGGGTAGCCGCCCTGGCGCAGCGCCTCCAGGATCCGCTCCGCCTGGCGTGCCCCGTCCACGTTCAGGATGCCCACCGCAGGCTCCGGGATCCCCAGCGTCCGGGCGACGGCGATCCCGCCGATGGCCGAGCGCACCATCGCCTCCACCCGGTCGGCCGCCGCCGAGCCGGTGGTGCACGCGATCAGCATCTCCCGGCCGCGGGCGGGGGTGACGACCCGGCCCACCGTGGCGACGCCGATGGGGAACGCGTAGTGCAGCGTGACCGCCGCGGACAGCTCGCCCGAGGCCAGCATCCGCTCCATCGCCTGGTGCTCGTCGGCCATGCAGCCGTCGCCCGCCTCCACCCAGCGCACGAGGGTCTCGCGGGCGGGCCGGCCGATCACCACGACCTCGATGTCGGGCCACTGCCGCTGGGCCTGCTCGGCGCCGCGCAGCACCTCCTCCTCGCCCAGCTCGCTGCCGTGCAGCGTGATGCCCACCACCGGGCGGGCGGGCCGGGCGACCGCCGCACCGGCGCCTGCCCCGCCGGCCTCGGCGGCGAACGCCCCATCCCCGGCTTCATCGGCCGGACGGCCCGGGTTCCGCTCCAGCAGCACGGACACGCCGTCGAACAGGTTGGTCATGCGGCCCAGGAAGAGCGACCCCTTGCCGATGATCATCGCCCGCTGGATCTCGCCGGCGGCGATCGCGTCGCACGCCGGCCCGATGACCGGCACGCCGGAGGGGATGTGCCCCTGTGTCGGCGCAAACCCCGGCATGCCGTGGGCGGCGACGAAGGCGGGCAGGTCCGTCCGGGCGATCTCGCCCCGCTTGACCGCCAGCGCGGCGATCATCTTGTAGTTGGACTGGGGCACGTCGCCGGCCCCCGCGGGCTCGGTGAGCTCGGGGTTCTGCATCTCCACACCGTAGCGGTCCACGTCGGAGAGCTTCAGCCCGGCGCGCTCCAGCGGCTCTGTGACCAGCGCCTCCATCACCGCCTGGGGCGAGGAGCCGGAACCGATCCGGTGACGGCCCACCACGTCCAGCCGCACCCGGGGGCTCACGTAGTCGTCAGCCGACAGGTGGATCGCGAAGGTGCCGATGACGTCCTCCAGGACCGGCAGCCCCTTCGCCACATGGTCCCGGGAGTTGAGCCCCAGCTTGGCCGGCGTGCCGCCCGCCAGCACCACCACATGCCTGAAGACGCCGGACTTGATCAGGGCCGCCGCCTCGATGAGCGCGTGGGTCGGACCCGCGCAGAAGGAGCGGGTATCGGAGCCGGTGGCGTTCACACAGCCGGCCATCTCGCCGATGGCCTTGGCGAAGTTGCCGCCGCCCCGCTGGTTCATGTCGCCGCATGCCTCTTCGGAGCACTCAATGATATACTCAATCTCCTCCGGCCTTACGCCGGTCTTGGCGAACAGGTGCTTCAGCCCCAGCACGGCAGAGGCCTTGGTGACCAGGTTCTCCAGCATCACGTGGCTGGAGAGGGTCTCGTCGTGCTCGTGGGCCCGGCGGACGACCCCCACCAGGCGGTCGCCCAGGTAGAGCGGAGCCGCCTGCTCCTGCAGCAGCCGCTGCAGCTCGTCCAGGCCGGCGCCCGGTCCCAGGCGTGCGGCCTCGGCGGCCCACAGGGGATGTGCGGCCAGCCGCCCGGCCATCTCGGCGGCGAAGCCGGCCTCCAGCCGCACGAGGTCAAACGCGTCGACCAGCCTGAGGAGGGCCAGGAACTCCTCCTCCGGCATGATCTCGCCGTAGCGGGCCTCCCGCTCCGCCCCCTCCAGCGGATGCTGGTACCAGGGGCGGGGGATCCGGGCCAGGTCGTCGGGCCGGATGCGGCCCAGGTAGGCCTGGTTCGGCGGGTAGGCCACCGCGTCCTCGTAGCTGCGCAGGTGCTGGGGCAGCTTGGCGAGGTAGGGGCTGTCGGGGTGCAGCCGCCGCTCCATCGCCGGTGTGGTGCCGTAGTGCACCAGCAGGTTCGGGGCGTGGATCAGGCAGTAGGCGGTTCCCCGGATGACAGGCTCGGTCATGCGCATCACTCCTCTTCGGCGCGTGCCGGGGCGCAGCGCCGGGCGCGCTCGGGCGCCTGACCCCCGGGCTGCGGGGGAGAGATCCCTGACGCGGCGCGGACGGCGTGCTGCGCGGCCCAGGGAGGCTGCCCCCCGGCACGGAAGGGGCGCCGTGCACCACGACGCCCCCTCGGGTCTTACTCAAACACCGTCTGGCCGTCCACCGGGGTGGCGAGCGCATGCAGCGCCTTCATCACCAGCCGGCGGCGCAGGGCCCGCTCCTCATCCGGCGGCAGCGCCGGATTGCCCAGCGGGTGGGGGATGGCCACCGCCGGGACGATGCGGTTGGCGCCCACGGTCAGCGAAATCGGCACCACGGTGCAGACGTGAACGACGGGGATGCCGGCCCGCTCGATCTCCTTCACCATCGTTGCTCCGCAACGAGTACAGGTCCCTCAGGTGGAGGTGAGGATGACGGCATCCACCTCGTACTTCTTCAGGTCCTCGGCGATCGCCTGGGCGTAAGCCCGGGCGTTGGCCACCGAGGTGCCGTTGCCCACGGTGGCGTACCAGTAGTCGTGCAGCTTGCCGATGACGCCTTCCCGCTCCAGCTCCCGCATCACGTCCACGGGCAGCACCCGGTCCGCGTCGTCGTTCGCGTACGTGGGATCGTAACCGCCGTGGGCGGTCTGGTGCGTCTCGGCCGTGAGGTCGTCAACGTCCCCCAGGTAGTACTTGCCGTACTTGGAGGCCGAGGAGGATTCGATGTGATCGGGGTTGCCCTTCGGCACGATGCCGCCGGAGGTGACCAGGGCGATCGTCGCCTTGCTCAGGTCCCTGACCGGCGGGTTCGGGGGCACCCGGTCGAAGGAGGGCATGGGGTATTCGGTGGTGAAGGGCTCGCCCTTCAGCTTCCGCACCAGCATCTCCACCGCCCGTGCGGAGCCCCGCTCCGCCGCGAACGTGTTCACCCGCAGGCCCCGCTCCAGATACGTGCCCGGCTCGGGCTCCAGCCCCGCCGCCAGCCGCTTCACGACAGCGGCCATGGCCGGGATGGCCGTCCGCATGGAGGCCGCGGAGTTGCCGGTCTCCACGATCCAGGCGTAGCGGCGGTAGACCTCGACGCCGGGGTTTTCCTTGTACATGCCCGTGACCACGGGGATCCCGAGTTCCTTGCTGACCACCTCGGCCACGGCCCCACAGGCCATGCCGTAGCGGCCGGCGTTGAAGGCCGGGCCGGCGACCACCAGGTCGGGCTCTTGCTGCCGGATGAGCTCCAGCACAGTCGCCTTGGCCTCCTCCAGGTTCTCGTTGAACCAGGAGTCGCCGCAGATCACGGTGGCCACGATCTCCGCGGTGCCGCCCAGGGCCCCCTTCAGGGCCAGGCCGGGCCCCACCGGGCCGGGGCGCACCTCCGGCCTGTGGCCGGCGTGCTCCTCGCCGCCTATGCCCCCGAAGAACTGGTTCAGATAATGCACAATCCGCACATGTGACCCCCCTTACCAGGCGGCGTACTGCTCGCGGATCGACCGGACCTCCTGGACGATCGCGTCCACGTCGAGCACCATCTCCATCAGGGAGACCTGCTCCTCGTAGACGGCGGGATCGACCTGCTCCTTGATCTCGGGCTCGAAGATGTGGTAAGCCTTGAGTCCCAACTGGACTCCGGCCAGTGGACCGGCCCAGGCAGGGTCGCCGTTGCTGACCGTCTCCGCCGCCAGCCCCGAGGCCTCGGCCTCGGCGCCGCCCAGGATGACCACGAGGTCCTCCTTCGGATACTTCTCAGCCAGCTCCTTGACCCGGCGCTGGTTCTCCATGTCCATGGCCCCTGCGCTCGTTCAGACGAAGCACTCGGTGGAGGCGAAGACCACCTCGGCGCCGGCGCTGCGGATGCAGGCCTCCAGCGCGGGACCCGGGATGCCGTCCCGGTCGCCGAGGATGATCGCCTTCTTCCCTTTCAGCTGCATGCTCTCACTTCCTTTGCAGACAGTCGTGGCATCGCCGCCGGCCGCGCCTGCGCCCGTGCGGCGGAACACCTTGCATCGTGCGGCCCTAGATCGTGCGCGCGGACAGCCGGGAGAAGCCCAGCTCGTTGGTCGCGCCGGTGATCACCTGGATCTCGGCCTCGATGGACCCGTCGGGCCGGAGCGACCCGTCCCAGCCGCCGGCGATGACGTTCACCTGCTCGGGGTAGCCGATCACCTTCTCCATGGGCGGCAGGACGATCACGGCGTTGGCGTTGCCGGCCGTCACCACCGCGTCGGCGTGCGGCGTGGCGTCGGCCAGCGACTGCGACGCGCCGTCGCGGCCCGCGTACTCGTCGGTGATCAGCACCGTCTTGATGCCCTTCTCTTCCAGCTTCCGGCAGTTCATCATCAGGTCGGTGTCGGGGTTGCCGAACCCCTCCTCGCTGACGATCGCGCCGTCGGCCCCGAGCATCTGCACCAGCTTCGCGGTGTAGCTGGAGGACCGCTCCTTGTCCGCCAGGGTCACGTTCTCGTTGGTGATGACCACGCCGATGAAGTTCAGGTCCTTGCCGTGCCGGGCGTACAGGTCCTCGATCACCGGCGAGTTCTGGTGGTGGTACGTGGTGTTCTTGTCGCAGGCGGACACGCAGTTGCCGCTGACGATCGCGCCGTCGAAGACCTCGGTCGGGGAGATCAGCGTCGGCAGGATCCGCTTGGCATCCACGCCGTAGACGTAGGTGTCGTGCAGGAGTCCCTGGGACTGGAGCATGTAGACGTAGACCACCTTCGGCAGGCCCGGGTAGCGGGCGACCGCCTCCGGCAGCGGCAGGTGCTCGTAGGTGACGATCTCGTCCGGCTCCACGCTGCGCCCCGCCTCGCCCAGGTAGGCGGCGGCCTTCAGCCCGGCCAGGCGCAGCGCCGCCTCATGCTCGTGCTGGGTCAGCCCCTCCCGGGGGGTGCAGTGCACCGTCAGGTTGATGAGCTGCGAAAACGGCGTGTACTCCGCCCCCGGCCCCGACATGTCGATCAGCCCCTCCTGGAAGCCGACGATCTTGCCGGTGGTGACCACCGCGCAGCCCTTGAGCACGTGGGTCCGGCCCTCGCCCACGGTTTCCACCTTGCCGATGAAACCGGGGAAGACCCCGCCCGGGCCCGAGACCTTGACCCGCGGCTCGATGACGTCCTTGACCGGGATAATCCGCACCGATTCACCGGGGCGGGCGATATCCAGCTCCACGGCCGTGAGGCGTTCGTCTTCCAGCAGCAGGCTCACGAGCTCCTCCCGATTGACCGTGAGGACGCCGTCCTCCACCCGGGTGGCGCCGCCGAACTGTACATCGCGAATGAAGATGCGGCCCAACTCCAGCCTCATCGCTACTGACCTCCTCACACCAGCCGCTTCAGCTCTGCTTCGATGGCCTCCACCGTGCAGTCCTCGGGGCCGGCCAGCTCCGCCACCTTCTGCCCGTCGCGGAAGAAGAGGAAGGTCGGCAGCCCCAGCACCCGCTGGCTGATCGCCAGCCGCCGGTTCTCCAGCACATTCACCTTGACGAACTTGACCCGGTCGCCGTAGATCTCGGCCAGCCGCTCCACCTCCGGCAGAAGCTCCATGCACGGATCGCACTTGGGGCTCCACCAGTCGACCGCCACCGGCCCGGAAGCCTGCAGCACCTCCTGCTCGAAGTTGTCCTTGTTGACCTCCAGCATGCTTCGTTCACCTCCTCAGATCCTGGCAGGGATATGTCCGACCACCCAGTCTTCCAGGTGGTTGAAATCCTCCGTCAGCGTGGCCAGGGGGATGCCCTTGTGGAAGATGCGCACCGCGGGCACGTCGAATACGCCCAGACGGGCCGCCGCGCGCGACGACTTGTAGCAGTCGATGCGGGCCAGCCGCACCTGTCCGCCCAGCCGGCCGACGACGCGCTCGGCCTCCTGCAGCACCTGCAGCGACAGGGGGTTGGCCGGGCTCCAGAAGACCGCCACCACGGGCTCCTCGGGGGAGAGGATCTCCCGGTGGACCTGCTCCTCCTCCGCCAGGAACTTCTCAGCCGCGCAGGCGGCGATGGCGCCGTCGGCTGCAGCCGTGACGATCTGCCGGAGCCACTTGCGGCGAGCGTCGCCGGCGGCGAAGACGCCGGGTACGCTCGTCTCCATCGTGTCCGGGTCGGCGATGATGTACCCGCGGCTGTCCAGGTCGACCCCGGTGCCCCGGAGGAAGTCGGTCCGCGGGGTGGTGCCCACGAAGATGAACACGCCGTCGCAGGGCAGCTCCGTCCGCTCCCCGGTGCCCAGGTGGCGCAGCGCGACCTTCTCAACGTGCCCCTCGCCGATGATCTCCTCGACCACGGTCTGCCAGATCACCTTGATCTTGGGCGTGGCGAAGAGCCGCTCCTGGCTGGCCTTGTTGGCGTCCATGATGCCCTCGGGATGGATGCAGATGAGGGTCACGCTGTTGGCGAAGCGGGTGAGGTAGATGGCCTCCTCCACGGCAGCGTCACCGTTGCCCACCACCACCACGTCCAGGTCGGTGAAGAAATCGGCGTCGCACGTGGCGCAGTACGAGACGCCCTTGCCGCGGAACTTGCCCTCGCCCTTGACGCCCAGCATGCGGGGCTCGGCGCCGGGGCAGAGGATGACCGCCCGGGCCTCGTACGTCTCGCCCTTCTTGGTGCGGATGGTCTTAATGGGGCCCTCCAGCTCCACCGAGCAGACGTCGCCGCGGACAATCCTGGCGCCCAGGGACTCCGCGTGCTCGCGGAACTGGGTCATCAGCCCGGGTCCGGTGGTGCGGCCGGCGCCGGGGTAGTTCTCGACCTCCTCGGTCGATGCCGCCTGGCCGCCTGGCCGTCCCTTTTCGATGAGCAGGGTGGACATCCGGGCGCGCGCGCCGTAAACCGCAGCCGCCAGCCCTGCCGGGCCGCCGCCGATGATGACGAGATCGTAGCGCTCAGCCATGGGTACCCCTCCCGAGAACGATGTTGGCGCCGCTTGTGAAAAAAGGAACGGCCAGTGAGCTGGTCGTTCCTCTGTCTCCTCGACCTGAGAGTTTGGCCGTGCGGGAGGCCTTGCTCCTTCGGTGCCGCGCAGGGCGGCTCTCCAGAGGGTGGGGGGCGCATCGCTCGCGCCGGGCGACGGTCCTGGTGCCTGAGAGTTTCACGGGGAGTCCGACCGAATCCCCGCTTGCTCCTTCGGCGCTTCCCACAAGGGAAGACTCTCCCGCCGCTGGCCCCGTTATTCACTTTCAGTTGTCTACATTCAGGTTATCCGTAAGAAAAATGTCGGTCAATTGCCCAGTATGTCCCATTTGCATGATCTCATTTGGTATGGTCTGTTCGTCGGAAGCCCATGACACACATAGGCTACACGGGCCCGCGGCGCCTCGGGCGCGGATCGAAGCCGAGCCCGTCCAGCACCAGGAACATCACGCCGGTGAACAGGAAGAGCCACCGGAACTGCTTGGGCAGGTGGAGCCACCGGGGCAGCAGGCTCAGGAAGCCCAGCGGCACCGAGAAGCGGAAGAGGGCGGAGGCCAGCGCGGGGAGGAAAGGCCGGCCGGAAATGCGGAGGGCGAGCGCCGCCGCCGGCACCACCAGCGGCGAGAGGCCGCCCAGGATCCAGATGGGGTCGAAGGTGTCCAGCAGCCGTCCGGCCCGGAGCACCTGCGGGATGATGATCATGAGGGCCACCATGGAGATGTGCGCCCAGGAGACGACGGCAAACCCGGCGCCGACGATGAACTGCACGCCGGGCTTCACCTCCGGCTCCAGCAGGATGGCCATCTGCAGGAAGGCCCAGGCCAGCAGGGCCGCCACCAGCCCGCCGCCGAAGTAGGGGAGGTGGTAGGGGTAGCGCAGGGTGTAGACCGGCGCCACATAGGCCGCCAGCGCGCAGAGCACGGTGAGCACGAGCCTGTAGTAGACGCGGGCCACCGGACCTCCCCCCTCTCACCGTCGCGACCGTCCATCGTTTTCCAGTTCGTTCCCGCTCCGCGCTTTCCTGCCCGGCCGCGCGGAGACGCCGCCCCCGGAGGGGCGGCGCACACCAGCACGTCTCTTTATGTCTCTCAGGCGTTCTCCTTCTGAACAGCGGCGAAGACCCGGGTGGGCAGACCGAAGATGTCGATGAAGCCCTTCGCCGCCTGGTGGTCGAACTTGTCGGCCTTGTCGTAGGTGGCGAGATCGTAAGAGTACAGGGTGTAGGGCGAGGTGCGGCCCACGCAGAAGGCCGAGCCCTTGAAGAGCTTCACCCGCACCTTGCCGGTCACGGTCTCCTGCGACTTCTGGATAAAGGCGTCCAGGGCCTCCTTCAGCGGGTGGAACCAGAGGCCGAAGTAGACCAGCTCGGCGTACTTCTGCTCCAGCCCCAGCTTGAAGTGGTGCAGCTCCCGGGGCAGGGTGATGGTCTCCAGCTCCTTGTGCGCCAGGGTGAGCACCGCCGCCGCCGGCATCTCGTAGACCTCCCGGGACTTGATGCCCACCAGCCGGTTCTCCACGTGGTCGATGCGGCCCACGCCGTGCCGGCCGGCGATGGTGTGAAGCCGCTCGATCAGCGTCACCAGGTCCAGCGCCTCGCCGTTCAGCGACACCGGCACGCCCTGCTCGAAGCCGATCTCCACGTACTCGGGCTCATCGGGCGCGTCCTTGGGGTTGACGGTCCACTCGAAAGCCTCCTCGGGCGGCTCCACCCACGGATCTTCCAGCACGCCCGCCTCGCAGGAGCGGCCCCACAGGTTCACGTCGATGGAGAAGGGGTTCTCCCGGCCGACGGGGATGGGAATGCCGTGCTTCTGGGCGTAGTCGATCTCCTCCTCCCGGCTCCAGCCCCACTCCCGCACCGGCGCGATCACCTGCAGGTTCGGATTGAGGGCGGCCACGGAGACGTCGAACCGCACCTGGTCGTTGCCCTTGCCTGTGCAGCCGTGGGCGACCAGCTCCGCCCCCTCCTCCTCGGCGACCTGCACCAGCAGCTTGGAGATCAGCGGCCTGGACAGCGCCGCGGAGAGGTAGTACTTGGACTCGTAGCAGGCGTTGGCCTGCAGCGTCGGCAGGATGAAGTCGTAGGCGAACTCCTTCTTGGCGTCGTGGACCACGCACTTCACGGCCCCGATGGAGAGCGCCTTCTGCCGGATGAACTCCAGATCCTTGTCGTTGGCGCCCACATCCACCGTGAGCGCCACGACGTCGGCGTCGTAGTTCTCCTTGATCCAGTGGATCGCCACCGAAGTATCCAGCCCGCCTGAATAAGCCAGTACGCACTTCTTCTTCGCCATTGGTCGGCGCCTCCTCGTCTTCGCCCGCTTCCCCCGGGTTCTCTTGGTGCATGATTATACCCGTATGTGAATAAGTATGCAATAGGGGGAGAAAGGATTTCGGGAGGCGCCGCGTGCGGCAGCGCCTCCCGTCTCCTGCACCTCAGTATTGGTACCCCCGGGCGGGCGTCTGCAGCCCCCGCACCGGCGCCGGGACGGCCCCGCGGCGGCCGGCCAGGAGCAGCCGCAGGCCGTTCACCGCCACCAGAATCGTGGAGCCCTCGTGCCCCACCACCGCCAGCGGAAGGGTGAGGCCGCCCATGAGGCTCAGCGTCACCAGCACGGCGATGACGCCGACGGCGAAGACCAGGTTCTGGGCGACCACCTTCCGGGCCAGGCGGCCCAGCCGGAAGACGTCCGTCAGCCGCGCGAGGTCGTCGGACATCAGCACCACGTCGGCGCTCTCCAGCGCCGCGTCGTTCCCGGCGCCGCCCATGGCGATGCCCAGGGCGGCCCGCGCCAGAGCCGGGGCATCGTTGATGCCGTCGCCCACCATCGCCACCGGGCCGTACGCGCGCTCCAGCTCCTCGATCGCCCTCAGCTTGTCGGCGGGCAGCAGGTTCGCCCGGTACGCGTCCACGCCGGCTTCCGCCGCCACCGCGGCCGCCACCCGCTCGTTGTCGCCGGTCAGCATGACGACCCGCTCCACGCCCTGCGCCCGCAGGGCCGCGATGACCGCCCGGGCCTGGGGCCGGATCCGGTCGGCGATGCCCAGCACGCCCAGCGGCCGGCCGTCGGCCATGACCAGCACGGCGGTCTCGCCCTGCGCCTCCACCTCCGCCGCCAGCCGGTCCAGCCAGCCGTCCCCGCTCCCGTCCATCAGCCGCCGGCTGCCCACCAGGACCCGACGGCCCTCCACCCGGGCGGAGACGCCCAGTCCCGGCCGTTCCTCCACCTGCTCGGGCTGCGGCAGATCGCCCAGCCGCCGCCGGGCCGCGGCGACGATGGCCTGCCCCAGCGGGTGGCCCGAGTGTAGCTCGGCCGCCGCCGCCAGGCGGAGCAGCTCCGCCTCCGGCACCCCGGCGGCCGGGATGACCGAGGTGAGCTCCGGCCGGCCTTCGGTCAGGGTGCCGGTCTTGTCGAAGGCGACGACCCGGACGGCCCCGGCCCGCTCCAGGTGGATGCCCCCCTTGAACAGGACGCCCTTCCGGGCGCCGGCGGCGATGCCGGAGAGCAGGGCCGCCGGCGTGGCGATCACCAGCGCGCACGGGGACATGACCACCAGCAGCTGCATCGCCAGGTAGAAGCTGTCGGACCAGGCCCATCCCGCCGCGATCGGCGGCAGCGTCCACGTCAGCAGGGCCACCGCCACGACGACCAGGGTATAGTAGCGGTCGATCCAGTCGACGGCGCGCTGCGCGCGCGCCTTGTGCTCCTGCGCCTCCTCCACCAGCCGGATCACCCGGGCCAGGGTGGAGTCGGTCGCGGGCTTCGTCACCCGGACCAGCAGGGTGCCCGTCGTGTTCACGCTCCCCGCGTACACCGGGGAACCGGGCTCCTTGGCGACGGGGACCGACTCCCCCGTGATAGCCGCCTGGTCGACGGCGGAGCGCCCGTCCACCACCACCCCGTCCACGCCGAGCCGCTCCGCCGGCCGCACGACCACGAGGTCGCCCACCCGCACCTGCTCCAGGGGTACCGGCCGTTCGCCGCCGTCGGGCGTACGCACCAGGGCCTCGTCCGGGCGCAGCGTGATCAGGGCCTCAATCGCCCGCCGGGTGCGGCCCGAGGCGTACTCCTCCAGCGCGTTGGAGAGGGCGAAGAGGAAGATCAGCACGGCGCCCTCGCTCCAGCGGCCCAGGACCGCGGCGCCCGCTGCGCCCAGCACCATCAGCATGTCGATGTTCAGGCTGCCCTGCCGCAGCGCGGCCAGCCCGTCCCGGACCCGCAGGTAGCCGCCGAAGACGTATGCGGCCGCATAGGCCGCGGCCGCCCAGTTCGCCAGGCCCGGTGCCAGCCACTCCCACATCCACCCGAGCGCAAGGAAGACACCGCTGAGCACGGTCGCCCGCACCAGCGGCCGCAGCTCTTCGTCCATCAGGGCCAAACCCGCCTGCACACCGAGCCACCTCCTGTTTAGAACGATTCTAATCTAGAACCATTCTAACTTAGGACGGGCAGGCGCGCAAGGGGGATCCGCGGCCCGGACAGAAAAAACGCCGCGGCCTCAGCCGCGGCGAGAGAACGCGGGATTCGGGATCGAATCAGTCGGCGACGCCGTCCCGGGCACAGTCGGGGCAGATGCCGTAGTACAGCATTTGGGCGCCGACCAGCTGGAAGCCGGTCTCCGCCTCGACCACTTCCTCGAGCCCGGTGGAGATGTGGTGCAGGTCGAGCACCTGCTTGCAGCGGATGCAGACGACGTTGACGTGTGTATCGACGTCCAGCTCGTAATGGACGGCGCCGGCCGCGTCGGGGCCCAGCTCATACAGCAGCCCCCGCTCCTTCAGAACGGCCAGGGTGTTGTACACCGTGGCGAGGCTGACGCCGGGGTGGTGCTTGCGGGCCTCCTCGAAAATCTCCTGCACGGTCGGATGCTTCTTTCCCGCCATGCCGGCCAGGGCAGTGCAGATGGCGGTACGCTGCGCCGTCAGCTTCAGTCCCGCGGCGCGCAGGCCCGCCGTGAACGGATCTTCGTGACGCTCCTCAGCAACCGGCTGCCCGCTCAGGGTCATGGCGTTCACCTCCCGGCAGTCAGAATCATTCCAGGTAACAGTATATCAGATCAGGTGTTACTGCAATAGCCTTTTGGCCAAAACCGCTCGCATCCAGTTTGCCTCATATCGGCCGGATCTATGGCAGGACTTGCGCCGCCGCGGGAGAAGCGATCATCGAGGTGATGCTGCCGTGTCCAAGACGCAAGTCCGGCCGCCCCAGGCCCTGCTGCGCGTGCAGGATCTGGCGCGCGCCGCCGCCTTTTACGACCGGCTCCCCGGGTTCCGCGCCGCGGAGGCCGGACCCCATACGGCGCGGGTCACCGCGCCGGAGGGCGAGACGTTGATCCTGCAGCGCGCCGGAACGGAGCCGCCCCCTTCGCTCGCCGCGCCGGCGGCCGGCCCCGGGGCGTGGGTGTACCTGCACCGCCGGGACCTGCCCGAACTGGCAGAGCGGCTGCGGAGCGCGGGCTTCCTCCCGGAGGGGCCAGCCGTGACCTATCCCGGCTACCGGCAGATGCTGCTGCCCGACCCCGAGGGTTACGTGCTCGCGTTCTGGGAGGAGCTTCCCGTCACCGACGCCGAGATCCTGGACCTGTACCGGTCCGGTCCCGCCCGCCTGGCCGAAGCCGTCGCGCGCCTGGGCGAGGAGGGGCTGGAGGCGGCGCGGGCCCCGGGCAAGTGGACGGCGCGCCAGATCGTCCACCACATCGTCGACGCCGACGCCGAAACCTTCCACATCCTGCGCATCGCCCTGGCGCTGCCGGGGACGCGCATCGCCCCCACCATCTGGGACAACGACGAGTGGATGCGGGGGCTGGCCGGCGACCGGCGGGCGGTGGAGCCGGCGATCGCGCTGTTCGCCGCCGCCCGGGCCTGGGTGCTGGAGGCTCTGTCCCACCTGCCGGACGGCCTGGAGCACACCGTCGTCTGGCCCAGCGGCTACACGGCCCGCGTGCGCGACCTGCTCCGGCAGCAGGGGGGCCACGCGGTGCACCACATCCTGCAGCTCGAGGAAATCGCGCAGCGCCTGCGCAAATCGTCCCACGGGCGTCTCTGAAATCAGAACCAAACGCGGCCCGCGGTGGGTCATATAGGCGGAGCCCGCATCCGGCGCCGCGAGGAGGTGTGCCCGCATGACATCGCTATTCCTCTATACCTTTTATGTCGGCTTCGGGCTGACGCTGGTTTCGGTCATCCTCGGCTTCATCGACCTGGGGGGCGACGCCGGCGACCTCTCCCACGGCGGCGATCTGTCGCACGGGGGGGACCTGAGCATCGACCTGGGCGGCGACGCGGGCGCCGACCTGACCGCAGCCCACGACGGGTCCATCGGCAAGGCGACGGCGCTCTCGCCCATCAACTTCCAGACGCTGGTGGCCGCGCTCATGGGCTTCGGCGGCATTGGCTACCTGACCGCCGCCTACGGCCCCCCGTTCGCTCTTGTGGCCCTGGCCGGGGCGCTGGGCGGCGCCTTCGCCACCGGCTGGCTGGTCTACCGGTTCCAGCGCTTCCTGATCCGCGGCGAGCGGCCGCTTCCGCCCACCCGCTACACGGGCATCGTCGGGCGGCTCACCGTGCCCATCCGGGAAGGGGGCACCGGCGAGGTGGTCTACACGATGCACCAGACCCGCACCGTGTCCGCGGCGCGGTCGGTGGACGGGCGCCCGATCCCGAAGGGCGAGGAGGTCGTCATCCTTCGCTACGAGCGGGGCATCGCGTACGTCCAGCCGTGGCGTGAGCTCATGAACGAAGAACACAGCAAGGGGGTTTGAGACACGGATGGGACCGCTGATCTATGCAGGCCTCACGGTACTGGGCATCCTGCTCCTGCTGGGCCTCCTGGCCTCCATGTACCGCAAGGTTCCGCCCAACCGCGCACTCATCGTCTACGGTTTCGGCGGGCCGCGGGTCACCAAGGGCGGCGGCCTGGTGGTCTGGCCGCTGATCCAGTCGGCGCAGGAGCTCTCGCTGGAGCTCATGTCCTTTGACGTCGTTCCGCAGCAGGACTTCTACACCGTGCAGGGCGTCTCCGTCACCGTGGAGGCGGTGGCCCAGATCAAGGTCAAGTCGGACACCGAGTCCATCCTGACCGCGGCCGAGCAGTTCCTCTCCAAGTCGACCAAGGAGCAGCACGAGATCCTGAAGCTGGTCATGGAGGGCCACCTGCGGGGCATCATCGGCCAGCTCACCGTGGAGCAGATCGTGAAGGAGCCGGAGATGGTGGCTGACCGCATGCGGGCCAACGTCGCCGACGACATGAACAAGATGGGCCTGGAGGTCATCTCCTTCACGGTCAAGGAGATCAAGGACAAGAACGACTACATCAACAACATGGGCCGGCCGGACACCGAGCGCATCAAGCGGGCCGCCGAGATCGCCGCCGCCGAGGCCCTGCGCGACACCGAGATCAAGCGGGCTGAGGCCATGCGCGAGGCCGCCATCGCCAAGGCGCAGGCCGAGCAGGAGACGGTGCTGGCCCAGTCCGCCTCGCTGGCCAAGCAGGCTGAGGCGCAGCGGGACCTCAACCTGAAGAAGGCGGCCTTCGAGGCCGAGGTCAAGCGGGCGCAGGCCCAGGCCGACAAGGCCTACGACATTGAGGCCAACATCATCCAGCAGAAGGTCGTCGCGGAGCAGGTCCGCGTGCAGCAGGTGGAGCGCCAGGAGCAGGTGAAGGTCCAGGAGGCCGAAATCCTGCGGCGTGAGAAGGAACTGATCGCGACCGTGCTGAAGGCCGCCGAGATCGAGCGGCAGAAGCAGGAGGCCCTGGCTGCGGCCCAGGCCCGCAAGCTGGAGATCGAGGCCGAAGGCCAGGCCAAGGCCATCCGGCTGTCCGGTGAGGCCGAGGCCGACGTGGTCCGGCAGAAGGGTCTGGCGGAGGCCGAGGTCATCATGGCGAAGGGCCGGGCGGAGGCCGAGGCCATGCGGATCAAGGCCGAGGCGTACAAGGAGTACGGGCAGGCCGCCATCCTCGACAAGCTCCTGCCGGTGCTGCCCGAGCTCATGCGGGCCGCCGCCGAGCCGCTGTCCCGCATCGACAAGGTCACCATCCTCTCCCAGGGCCAGGGGGCCGAGGTGGGCGTCAACAAGTTCATGGCTGACGTCGCCAAGCTGGTCGCCACCGCCCCCACCGTGCTGGAGGGGCTGACCGGCCTCTCGATCCAGGACCTGATGAGCAAGATCCCCGGGCTGGACGCCAAGGTCAAGGAGATCGAGGCCGAGATCAGGGAGCCGGCGCCTGAAGGCGAGCCGGTCCCGGTGGCTGCAGCGGCGGAGCCGCAGACGGAGGCGGCGTCTGAGCCGGATCCGGAATCGGAGGCGTAGATCACGTATGAAGGGTACGAGGGGACCTGCGGACAGGCCGCAGGTCCCCTCGTGTGACTTGCCGGCGGCCGCCGGCCCGGTGTGCGCCCCGCCCTGGCCTGCGCCGCCGCTATTCACCACCCCAGTGCCGCTCCAGGAAGCCGAGTATGGTCGCCGCGTAGTCGGCGTTGCGCTCAGGATGTTCGTAGTCGTCGATGATGAGGTGACGGTCGCCCTCGATCACCCAGGTCTCCACATGCCCGGGGGCGCGGGCGACCAGCCGCTCGAAGCTGGCGAAGGGCACCTGTGAGTCGCCGCGGGAGTGGATGAGGAGCGCCGGGCGGTCGCCCAGCCTGGCGATCTGCCGGGCAGGCGTGATGCCCGCGTTCGTCGGGCCGAACCGGAGCGCCGTGTAGGCGGCGACGAAGGGTTTCTCCGCCGCGGCCAGCCAGGCAGGGGCCCCCTGCAGGGCCATGTTGTCGGCAAACACGTCCGGCCAGGAGGAGAAGGCCGACAGGCTGATGACCCCGGCGATCTCGGGGATCTGGCCCGCGGCGTTGATGGCGGTGGCGCCGCCCATGGAGAGGCCGTAGACGACAATGGGCACGCCTTCATAGGCGCTGCTGGCGCGCAGGTAGTCCACGGCCGCCCGGACGTCGAGGTGCTCCCGGTAACCGAGGCAGATCAGGTCGCCCTCGCTCTCGCCGTGCGCCCGCATCTCGAGCAGCAGGGAGGCGTAGCCGTGACCGGCCAGCCACCGGGCGTGGCCGAAGAAGGCGGTCACCGATGGATTCTGGATGCCGGAGAGGAAGATGATCACGGCCTTCGGGTCGGGCAGCCGTACCTCGTGGGCCGCGAGCCGCAGCCCGTCGACCGTGGTGAGGTTGACCCGCTCGGCTGCGAGGCCGAAGTCCTCCGCGCGCCAGGTCTGCCGGAAGTCCACGTGCGTATCGATCATCGGGCCGGTGATGAGCGGGGGAATCGCTGCGAGCCCCGCCAGGACCAGTACGACCAGGAGCAACCCCGCGATCCGCAGCGCCCGCCGGACCCTGCTCTGCCTTCTGCTCATGTGCGGCCTTGCGAGCACCTCGCCACCTCCTTGCCGTTACGGATTTCACGACCTGGTGCGCTTCTCATCTTCTTTCTCAGAAGGCGGACTCCTCTTGCCAAGAGAAAGGAGGCCCAAGACATACCCAGCTCATACCCAGTGACGAACACGAAGCGGTGCACTTGGGGTGCACCGCTTCTCGTCTCTAGCTCACCGCCGCCAGCGCCTGATCGAGAATCTCCAGCGCCCGGTCGCAGTCCGCCTCGGTGATGATGTAGGGCGGCAGCAGCCGCACGACCGTATCCGCCGTCACGTTGACCAGCAGCCCCAGCTCGTGGCACTTCGCCAGCACCGGCCCGGCCGGCCGGGTCAGCTCGATGCCGAGCATCAGCCCCATGCCCCGGACCTCCCTGACCAGGTCCGGGTGCCTTGCCTGCAGCCGCCTGAGCCCCGCCAGCAGGTACTCGCCCATGGCCGCGGCCCGGGCGGGCAGGTCCTCCGCCAGCAGCGTCTTCACCGTGGCCAGCGCCGCGGCGCACGCCAGCGGGCTGCCGCCGAAGGTGGTGCCGTGGTCGCCCGGCGCAAAGCCCGAAGCCGCCTCTTCGGTCGCGCAGATGGCCCCGATCGGGACGCCGCCGCCCAGACCCTTGGCCAGCGTGATGATGTCGGGCTTCACCCCGAAGGCCTGCCAGGCGAAGAGCCGCCCCACGCGGCCCATGCCGCACTGGATCTCGTCGAAGATCAGGAGGGCGCCGTGCTCGTCACAGACGGCCCGGGCCGCCTCCAGAAACGCCTGCGGCAGGGGATGCACCCCGCCCTCGCCCTGCACCGGCTCCAGGATCACCGCGGCCGTCCGCTCGGTCACGGCAGCCTTCAGGGACTCGATGTCGCCGGCTTCCGCGTAGTCAAACCCCTCCGGCAGGGGGCCGAACCCCTCCTGGATCGCCGGCTTCGCGGTGGCCGTCACCGTGGCCAGGGTGCGGCCGTGGAAGGAGTGGGTCAGCGATACGATGCGGTTCTTCTCCTTGTGCCCCTTGCGCCACTGGTACTTGCGGGCCAGCTTGATCGCGCCCTCGTTGGCCTCCGCGCCGGAGTTGCAGAAGAACACCCGGTCGAGCCCGCCGCTCTGCGTGAGCAGCTCGGCCAGCTCGGCCATCGGCTCGCTGTAATATAGGTTGGAGCAGTGAATCAGCCTGGCCGCCTGGGCGGCGATCGCCGACACCACCGCCGGGTGGGCGTGGCCGAGCACGTTGACCGCGATGCCCCCGAGGAAGTCCAGGTACGCCCTCCCGTCGGCATCCCAGCAGCGCGCCCCCTCCCCCCGCACGAGGGCGATCGGGTACCGCCCGTAGGTCTTCATCGTGTACGCGTCCGCCTTCGCCATCAGCGCGGCGCTCTTCGTCCCGGTCATGCCCGCCATCGCCGTCCTTCCGCTACTTGATCACCATGGTGCCGACGCCCTCGTCGGTGAAGATCTCCAGGAGCAGGCTGTGGGGCACCCGCCCGTCGATGATGTGCACCCGGTTGACGCCGCCTTCCAGCGCCGTGAGGCAGCACTGGAGCTTGGGGATCATCCCGCCCTCCAGCTTGCCCCGGGCGATCCACGCCTGCACCTCCTGGGCCGTCACCCGGCTGAGCACGCTGGAGGGGTCGTCCTTGTCCGCCCGGACCCCCTCCACGTCGGTCAGCAGCACCAGCTTCTCGGCCTGCATGGCGGCCGCGATGGCGCCGGCCACCGTATCGGCGTTGATGTTGTACGGCTGCCCCCCGGGGCCCACGCCGATCGGCGCGATCACCGGCACGAACCCCGCGCGGGTGAGCGCGGTGAGCACCTCGGTGTCCACCGAGGCGACGTCGCCGACGTACCCCAGATCCACCATCTCGCCGGTCTCGGCGGAACGGTGCAGGTGGCGCACCGCCCGGATCAGGCCGGCGTCCTGCCCAGAGAGGCCCACCGCCTTCACGCCCTGGGCGCAGAGGTGGGTCACGATCTCCCGGTTGGTCTTGCCCACCAGCACCATCTGGGCGATGGCCATGGTCGCCGCGTCGGTCACCCGGAGTCCGTCGACGAACTGCGGCTCGATGCCCATCTTCCGGGCCATCTCCGAGACTTCGGGCCCGCCGCCGTGCACCACAATCGGGTGCATGCCCACATACTTCATCAGCGCGATATCCTGCATGACGGCGGCCTTCAGGTCTGCGGCAGCCATGGCCGCCCCGCCGTACTTGATGACCACCGTCTTCCCGGAGAACTGTCGGATATAGGGCAGCGCCTCGGCCAGCACCGCCGCCTTGTCGAGCGCCTGCTGATCCACGGGTTCCGCCTCCCGGGGTGGGTTTGCATAATTATACTTCAGGGTGAATGCATATTCAAGGGGAGCCTCCCGCCCTCACATGGGCAGCGGCTCCCTTCCCTGCAGGCCGTGGCCCGCTTCCTGCGCCTCGTAGCGGGCCCGGTTCTGGCACGCTTCGCAGATGTAGATCTCTCCGGCTACCAGGTTCACCGGCACAGGCTTCCCGCATAGAGAACAGCGGAGGCGGCTGTCCTGCTCCGCCTGCACGGCTGCAGCCGCCTGCCCGCCGGTACCCGGCGCGCCGGCATCCGCCCCGGCGCTGAACAGCGGCTCGCCGGCCAGCGCCTTCCTGAGCTGGACCAGCGCATCCGCTCCGCCATACCGGCGGACCAGCTTCAGGGCCGGGTACCGGGGATCGTCCGTGCGCACCAGGACCCGGCTCTCGCCCACCGGCTCGACGGACCGGACGCGCGCCAACGGGATTCGGTGGACCACGCCGCGGCTGCCGAGGAACCAGAGCGTGCCGTCGCACAGCACGAGGCTCGTGCCTTTGAAGATGCGGTCATGGAACCCGAAGAGCACCGGAAGCGCAAACAGGAACCCGGGGTGATTCGTCCACACGCTCAGCACCACCACCGCCAGGATGCCGAGTGCGAAACCCGCCGCCCGGCTCCGGGCGGCCGTGCGCAGCATGAGCGGCACCGCCAGCTCCGCCTCCCGGACCGTGCGCGGCACTTCGCCGGGCGGGGCGGCCCTCGCGTGCTCAGCGGCCCGTGCCACGGCCTCCCGGAACCCCGGCGGCGTCTCCATGGAGATGCGCCTCTTCGCCCGGCCTTCCGTCCAGCGGACCTGCCACCCCCGCCGCACGGGAATGATCTCGGCAGCGGCCAGGGGAATGACCTGGATCACCGCCAGGGACCCCACGCGCAGCACCGGCCCGCTGAGCAGGGTGATCCGGTTGCGCCGGTTCTCCCCCACCACCACGATGAGGGAAAGGAACATCAGGAGGTGCACGAAGTCCAGTTCCCTGCCGCGCACTTCCCAGCTCGCGTAATGGGCAAGCACCAGAAGCAGGACCATTCCCGCCTGCGCCCATGGCTCCCACGGCCTGGCGGGCACCAGTTGGACCGGCAACCCGTCTCCCTCCCGTGACCCTCGCGCCTTCTCTACTTCTGCACCGCCTGGCGGGGAATGGGCGGCGGCAGCCGGCGCCGGCGGCGCGGTTCGAATCCCAGCACCCTGGCCACCTGCGGCAGATTCCGGCGGCCCCACCCGCCGCACCGGCCCGGGTCGGTCAGGTCCACCCACTCCAGCGCCCCGATGGAATCGTTGGTCGCGGGATCCTTGCCCACCTGCGGGCGCCCCTTCTTGATATAGCACCGGAAGAAGTAGCGGACGTAGTCCCGGCCCGGCGGCGCCTCCTTCAGGACCATGGGCCCTACCTCCACCTCGACGGAGCACTCTTCCATCAGCTCCCGCCGCAGGGCCTCTTCCAAGGTTTCGCCCGGCTCCAGGGTGCCTCCGGGGAAGTTCCAGTACCAGGCGTTCTCCTCGGGGTAGTAGTACCGGACCAGCAGCAGGCGGCCATTTTCCACGATGAGGGCGTACGCTTTCTGACGCTTGGTCACGCTCTCTCCCTCCCGCTCAGCCGATTCTCTATGATTTCGGCCTCGCGGGTATCCTTCCTGCCCGCAAAATGGTCTTGTATAGATAAAAAGTGCAGATGCCATCACCAAAGACCATTTTTCGCACGAAGCACAGGGAGGCCGGGAGCGCGGAGCGAACTACACTAAGGACAGCGTAATCGATGTGACCATACCCGGATGCTGTGCTGGCACATTGCGCCTAGCGGTAACCGTAGTCCCTGCGGCGGAAGCCGTCTGCTTCCTGCGCCCCGGGAGCGTCGTCGCTTCCGGGGTTGTGCAACGGAGGCGCGCCGCGCCACCGAGTTCAGGAGGAGGTGGGGGAATGGGCTCCTCAATCCAGGAAGCCAGGACCCCGTCGTGTTCGGGGCAGGACCCGTTCTCGGGGCTGATCGGGTGCGACCCGCGCTGGCTCCGGGCGCTGACAAGAGCCCGGAAGGCGGCCCGGACCTCGGCCACCGTGCTGATCACCGGGGAGACGGGCACCGGCAAGGAACTGGTCGCCCGGGCCATTCACGCGGCCAGCGACCGGGCCGACGGCCCGTTTATCGCCATCAACGCCGGCACGTTGCTGCCCGACCTGCTGGCCAGCGAACTGTTCGGGTACGAGCCCGGGATGTTCACGGGCGGCCATCCGAAGGGCCGAACCGGACTGATTCAGTCGGCCGACGGCGGCACGCTCTTTCTCGACGAGGTCAGCGAACTGCCGTACGAGGCGCAGGTGGCGCTGCTCCGCACGCTCCAGGAGGGCGAGGTGCTGCGCGTGGGCGGCCACCGGCCGATCCCGGTGGACGTGCGGGTGGTGGCCGCGACCAACCGCGATCTGAAGGAGATGGTGCGCCAGGGCAAGTTCCGGCAAGACCTGTACTACCGGCTGAGCGTCATCCCGGTGCACCTGCCGCCGCTCCGGGAGCGGCCGCGCGATATCATCCCGCTGGTGGTGCACGGGTACCAGCGCCTGGGCCGGCCGGTGCCGCGCCTGCCCCTCAGCTCCTGGAGGCAACTGTGCCGGTACGACTGGCCGGGGAACGTGCGGGAGCTGCTCAACCTGGTGCAGCTGGCCGTCACCCTTGACGAGGATCCGGCCGAACTGCTGCCCCTTCCGCCGCTGCCCCGGTCCAAGGCCGAACCCGGGCCGGAGGGCGAGGAGGCCGCCATCCGGGAAGCGCTCGATCACTGCGGCGGCAACGTCTCGGCCGCGGCCCGGGCACTGGGGATGAGCCGCTCGACCCTCTACCGCAAGCTGGAACTGTACGGCATCCGGCTCAGACGCCAGGTGGAATGAGACAGGTGTTTCACACAGGTGTCCCGCGCGGGACACCTGTTTTGCATCGGGCAGCGCCGCAAACCCGCGTCGCATCAGTGGCACGGAACTTGCATTTCTATCACGGACAGATCGGTCCCCTGGCGGATCGAGAATCACAACGGTGTGGAGGGGATGCCTGTGACCTTAGGTGGCTACGCAGACCGCATCGCACGCATCAACCTGACCAGCGGCACCGTCGAGTACGGCAAGGTGGAGCGGGAGCTGCTCCGCAAGTACATCGGCGGCCGCGGGCTGGGCGTCAAGTTCGTGTTCGACAACGGTCCCAAGGTCGACCCGTTCTCGCCCGACAATCTCCTGGCGATCATGAACGGTCCCTGCACCGGATCCGCCGTTCCCATGTCCGGCCGTCTGGCCATCGTGACCAAGTCTCCGCTCACCGGCACCATCACCGACTCCCACATGGGCGGCTTCACCGCGGCGCGGTTGCGCTGGGCGGGCTTCGACGGCCTACTGATCAGGGGCCGGGCCTGGAAGCCGGTCTACCTGGTGGTGAAGGACGGTACCGTCACCATCGAAGACGCCTCCCACCTGTGGGGCCTGGGCGTCCGGGCCACCGTGCGCGCCCTGCAGGAGAAGTACGGCAAGGAGAACACCTCCGTCATGGCCATCGGCCCCGCGGGCGAGCGGCTGGTGCGCTTCGCGGGCTGGCTGAACGAGCACGACCGGGCTTCGGGCCGCGGCGGCACCGGCGCGGTGGGCGGTTCGAAGAACCTGAAGGCCATCGTCATCATCGGCGACCGCGATGGCCAGCCGCAGCCGCTGCCTGAGCGGAAGGAGGCCTTCCAGGAGGCCGTGCGCATGGGCCAGAAGGCGATCCTCGCCGGTGCGCTCACGGCGCCCAACAAGGGCGGCCTCTCCCTCTACGGGACCAACGTGCTGATGAACATCCTCAACGAGGCCGGCTCCCTGCCCACCCGCAACGCGAAGACGAGCCACTTCGAGCACGGTGAGGCCATCAGCGGTGAGGCTTTCCGCGAGTTCAACCTCGTCTCCGAGCCGGTCTGCCACGCCTGCCCGGTGCACTGCAAGAAGGAGGTCGAGGTCAAGGAGGGCCGCTGGAAGTCCAAGACCGAGTCGATGGAGTACGAGACCGCATGGGCCCTGGGTGCGCTCTGCGGGCTGGGCGACCGCGACCCGCTCATCTACATGCTCGACCAGTGCAACGACTACGGCCTGGACACCATCGAAATGGGCGTCACCCTGGCCATGGCCATGGAGGCCTCCGAGAAGGGGCTCACGCCTGAGGTGATCAACTGGGGCGACGCCGAGAAGATGTCGGAGCTGATCCGCAAGACCGCCTACCGGGAGGGCTTCGGCGACATCCTGGCCAACGGCGCCTACGGCGCGGCCAAGATCCTGGGCGATCCGGACATGGCGCTGTCGGTCAAGGGCCAGGGCATCCCGGCCTACGACCCGCGCGGCGTGCAGGGCATCGGCCTGGGCTACGCCACCTCCAACCGCGGCGCCTGCCACCTGCGGGGCTACACCATCGCGTCCGAGATCGCCGGCATTCCGTTCGCCACCGACCGCACGGTCACCGAGGGGAAGGCCGAGCTGCTGAAGACCTTCCAGGATCTGTTCGGTTTCCTGGATTCCATGGACGTCTGCAAGTTCGCCAGCTTCTCGGAAGGCGCCGAGGAGTTCTCCGCCCAGGTGCGTGCGCTGACGGGCTTCGAGGACATCACGCCCGAGGAGGCCATGCGCATCGGCGAACGGGTCTACAACCTGGAGCGCTACTACAACAACCTGAACGGGTTCACCGGCGAGGACGACACGCTGCCCAAGCGGTTCTTCACCGAGCCCGCCACCCACAACTCGGCCGGCATGCTGTCGCAGCTGCCCGTCATGCTGGAGGAGTACTACCGGCTGCGGGGCTGGAAGAACAGCGTCGTGCCCGAGGAGAAACTCATTGAACTGGAGATCATCGAAGGGTGATCGTGAAGCTGTTCGGCAGCCTGCGCCAGCACGGCGGAGGCAGCCGGGTGGAGGTGGACCTGGGCGAGGGGCGCACGGTGGCCGACCTGCTGGAGCGGCTCTTCGCCCTTCGCCCGGCCCTCAGGCCACACGTCGTCACGCCGGAGGGGGACGCGCTGCTCCCTCACGTGAACATCATGCTGAACGGCCGGTTGATTCGCGACCTGCAGGGCTTGCAGACGCCGGTGTCCGAGCAGGACAGCGTCGCCATCTTCCCGCCGTCCGCCGGGGGGTAGCGCCGTGGTCCTGGACCTGCGCGGCAGCACGCCGGACCAGATCCGCGAGTACCTGATCGGCCTGGGCGGCACGCCCGGTCCCGACGGCGCCCTGGCCGGCCCGGGCTGGACGGCCCGGCTGGAGGCCGGCGAACACCGGGCCTTCGGGGCGGTGTGGCCGCGGGTGGTGGTGACCTTCTCCGGCGATCCCCAGTCGGTGGCCCGGGTGGTCAGCGGCCTTCGCCTGCGGGCCATGCGCGGCGGCGGGTAGGCGGTGCGCGTGAGGAAACTGCACATGAACCCCGGGGGCTGAAAGGTTCCCCCGGGGTTTCCGTCTGCCTTCTGCGCGAGCGGGAGACGGGCGACAAGCTGATCGCCCTGCTGGGCGGGATGCTCCGGGAGCGGGCCGACAGCATGGGCTGGACGGCGGGCCGGGTCGGCATGGATGAAACAGGCGGAGACGCTGGGCTCCCGCGTCTCCGCCTGTTGCGCTTGAAGGGTCAGGTCCGGTAGCTGCCGTTGATCTTCACGTAATCGCACGTCAGGTCGCAGCCCCAGGCCGTGGCCTCGCACTCGCCCGCGTGCAGATCGGCGGTGAAGACGACCTCCGCCTGCTTCAGCACCCGGGCCGCCGCCGCCTCGTCGAAGGGCACCGGCTCGCCGGCGCGCATCATCTGCACGTCCCCCAGCCAGAGGTCCACCCGCCCGAGGTCGAACGATGCCCCTGAGTAGCCCAGGGCAGCCAGCACACGGCCCCAGTTGGCGTCCTCCCCGAAGACCGCCGCCTTCACCAGGCTGGAGCCGCAGACCGCCCGGGCCGCCCGGCGGGCGTCGGAGAGGCTCGCCGCCCCCTTCACCCGCACCTCGATCAGCTTGGTCGCGCCCTCGCCGTCCCGGGCGATCTCCTTGGCCAGGTGGATAAGGACCGCCGCCAGCGCGTCGGCGAACGCCCGGTAGTGGGCGGAGTCGAGCGTGATCCTCGGATTGCCGGCCAGGCCGTTGGCCAGGACGACGACCATGTCGTTGGTCGAGGTGTCCCCGTCCACCGTGATCATGTTGAACGAGCGCTCCGTCGCCTCCTGCAGCGCGGCCTGGAGCGCCCCGGCCTCCACGTCGGCGTCGGTGGTGACGAACCCCAGCATCGTCGCCATGTTGGGGTGGATCATGCCCGAGCCCTTGGCCATCGCCCCGAGGGTGACCGCCGTGCCGCCCAGGTCCAGACGCACCGCGATCTGCTTCGGACGGGTGTCGGTGGTCATGATGGCCCGTGCGGCATCGTCGCCGCCGTCCTCCGAGAGCGCGGCCGCCGCCGCGGCGATACCCGCCGCCACCCGGTCCATCGGCAGCGGCACGCCGATCACACCCGTGGACGCCACCCCGACCCGCTCCGGCGGGATCCCCAGGGCAGCTCCGGCCAGCCGGGCCATCTCGGCGGCATCCCGAAGCCCCTGTTCGCCGGTGCACGCGTTGGCGTTTCCGGAGTTGGCCACCACGGCCTGGAGCTGCCCGGTCTGGGTCCGCTCCCGGGTCAGCAGCACGGGGGCAGCCTTCACCAGATTGGTGGTGTAGACGCCCGCCGCCGTGCAGGGGACCCGCGAGGCCAGCAGGGCCACGTCCTTCTTGGTGCCGCCCTTCCCCTTGATGTCTGCGCACACGCCGGCGGCCACGAAGCCGGCCGGCGCCGTCACGCCGCCTGCCACGTACTGCATCTCCTCATCTACCCCTTTACCCAGTTCGGCCGTGCCACCAGCGGAATCTCGTAGGTCTCCTCGTCCAGCTCCTCCGGCGGCACCAGGAGCCGCATCATCGCGATCTCATCGCAGTTGTGGAACTTGTCGCAGTAAATGCATTCCTTCCAGACCTTCTGCGGGAGGCTCTCCTTCGGCACGACCTCGAAGCCGCACTTCCCGAAGAAGCCTGGCTGGTAGGTGAGGGCGAAGACCCGCTTCAGGCCCAGGCTGCGGGCCTCCTCCAGCAGGTGCTCCACCAGGCCGCGCCCCACCCCCCTGCCGGTGAGGCCGGGCCGCACCGCCAGGGAGCAGATCTCGGCCAGATCCCGCCACATGATGTGCAGGCCGCCTACGCCCAGCACCTGGCCGTCGTCGTCCACCGCCACGGTAAAGTCGCGCACAGATTCGTAGAGCATCATCAGCGGCCGCCGGAGCATGAGCCCCTGTGCGGCGTAGCCGTTGATAATCTCGTGGGCCGCGGGAATGTCGGCCATGGTGGCCTTCCGGAACAACATGCGAACCCCTCCCGGGGAGATCAGTGGGAAACCGCGGATCAGGGATAGACCGGCGCGCTGTGGAGCAGCCCGGTGGTTTCGGGAAGGCCGAAGAGCAGGTTCATGTTCTGGATGGCCTGGCCGGCGGCCCCCTTCACCAGGTTGTCGATGACGCTGACGACCAGCACCCGGCCCGTGCGCGGGTCCACCCGGAGGCCGATGTCGCAGTAGTTGGAGCCCCAGACCTGCTTGGTGGTGGGCAGGTCGCCCGCCGGGCGCACCCGTACGAAGGGCTCGCCCGCGTAGAACTCCCGGAACAGGTCGGCCAGCTGCTCCGTGGTGCGGTGTTCCTTCAACGTGAAGTAGCCGGTGGCCAGGATGCCCCGGGTCATGGGAACCAGGTGCGGGGTGAAGCTGACCAGCACCGGCTCGCCCGCCAGGTCCGAGAGGGTCTGCTCGATCTCCGGCGTGTGCCGATGGGTCCCGGCGATGTTGTAGGCCTTGAAGTTTTCGTTGACCTCCGAGAAGTGCACGCCGAGGCTCACCCCCCGGCCGGCGCCGGAGACGCCGGACTTGGCGTCGAAGATGATGCCGGTCGTCTCCACCACGCCTGCCTTCAAGAGCGGCGCCGCCGCCAGCGCGCACGCGGTGGGGTAGCAGCCGGGGTTGCCCACCAGCCGGGCGCCCCGGATCTGCTCCCGGTACAGCTCCGGCAGGCCGTAGACCGCCTCGGCCAGGAGCGCGGGCGCCGTGTGCGGCTTCTTGTACCACTGCTCGTAGACCGCCACGTCCCGCAGGCGGAAGTCGGCCCCCAGGTCGATCAGCCGCCGGCCCGCCGCCAGCACCGCCGGCGCCAGGGCCATGGTGAGGCCGTGGGGCAGCGAGGTGAAGACCACGTCGCACGCCGCCAGGGCCTCGGGCGTCGCCTCCTGGCCGACCAGGTCCGCCCGCCCGCCCAGGTGCGGGTACACCTCGGCCAGGCGCTGTCCCTGGTAGCTCTCGGTGCCGGCCACCACCACCTCCGCCTCGGGGTGCAGCCCCAGCAGCCGGATCAGCTCCACGCCGGTGTAGCCGGTGGCCCCGGCGATGCCCACACGTATCGTCATCCTTGCGGCCCCCCACCCCAGTTCTTGTTGCATAATCATAACGCTATGTGTATAAAGATGCAATCCCCGGAATGCCCCTTGGGGCACCGGACCTCTCCATGATAAATCCATCCCGGGCCCTGTCCAAAGGAGCCCGGGATGTTTCTTGCTGGAAAACCGCCGTCAGCCCCGGTTCCGGGCCTCCGGCGCCATCCGGATGACCACTTCGACCTCGTCTCCCACCGCCGCGCCCACCGACACCGTGACCGGGTGATCCTTCAGCGCCGCCCGCAGCCGCCCGGCCAGTGCGGCAGCCTCTGCGCCGGCGCAGCGGACGCAGATGGCCTCCTCGTCGCGGCTGCCGTCCTCCCGGGTGGCGTAGGGCAGGGCGCGGCGGCGGCTGGTCGCCTCCACCAGACCCACCACCGGGTCCGGCACCGGCCGCCGGACCAGCGGCCCGGCGGACAGATTCCCTTCCGCTGAGGTGGGGAACGCCAGCCGGACCAGCCCCCGGAAGAAGAAGTAGAACGTGCCGCTCTGCAGGGCCAGCTGGTGCACAAACTCGCCGGATCCTGCCAGGGGGACCAGCACGTACCGCACCGCCAGCAGCGGCACCGCGTAGGCGTACAGGCTGGATCCGGCGCGCCGGCGCAGCACCAGGCCGAGCGCCGGCAGGACGAGCCCCGCCGCCAGGGGGGTCCAGTGAACCGCAGCGGCTTGGCCCGGGCCGATGTACAGGAGTCCCAGCGCCGCCAGCCCCACCGCCAGCAGGACCGGCTCCCGCAAGCGGCGGGCGGCCAGGTTGGCCAGGGCGTACAGCGCGACAAAGGCCATACCCATCAGGAAGCCCACGAGGAAGAGCGGCCATGAGGGGGAGCGGCCGGAAAGCCAGGGGACCCCGGCGGCCGCGAACAGCGCCGTGCCAAGCAAGAGCAGCAGCTCAACGATCAGCAGTCTCGTCAACGCCATCCCCCCACCTCGGCGCCGCCCACTCCCGCAGCAGGGCCAGCAGCCGCGGCGAGGGCCGGATGGCCACCGCCCGGCGCAGGCCGTCCGGGCCGCGCCCGATCACCACCCAGCAGGCCGTGCGGGCCAGCACGACCGGCGGGTACCATTCCACGTCCGGAACCTCCAGCTCCCCGGCCGCCGAGCCGCTCCCATCCCACCGTCGGAGCCAGCGTTGCAGGCGGATGGGGTGGCCGAGGTCGAACTCCACCGCCCGGCGCCCCTGCGCGACCCGGAACTGCCGCTGACCGAGTTCGTAGCGGATCGTCAGCAGCGCGTAAGCCAGGAACCCGAGATAGACCGCCAGACCCAGCAGCAGGAAGAGGCCGGTGAACTCCAGCGGGCGGGCCGCGCCGGGCGCCGCCCGGATGCGCGCGATCAGCCAGCCGCCGGTCAGGCAGACGGCCAGCAGCAGGGCGCCGACCAGGCACCGCTCCGCACGGGTCTCAGGCCGCTCCTGGTAGTGACCGTCCCCCAAGACCTCTCCCTCCCATGAACCGTTTCAGCATAGACGTTCTGCCACAAGACCGGCATTTCCTCTCCAGGGGCCACGCCAATTGGCACACGAACGCACCGAAATGCGAGACGAATGTGCTATTCGAATTGCCCCATAATGGTTCTAAGCTGGTATGTTCGGACACCCGGTCCAATGGTAAGGTGAAAGTGGAGGAACAGACCGCTCCGGCTGAAAGGGGGCTGATCGTATGACGAACATCGTCCACCCGCGTCCGGCGACATGTCCGCACGAACCGTTCGCCCAGCGCACCGCCGGCGGCCTGTTCGCGGCTCCCTGGACCGGCCGGTCGCCTGCGGATGAGATCGCGAGCGTCGAAAGCCTGTCGGCCCGCCTGAACCAGGAACCTGCACACCGGGAGGACATCACCCTCGCCCTGGGCCATCTCCTGGCCGTGCGCGGCCACTGCCAGCGAGCGGCCTCCGCCCTGGAACATCTCACCTGCCGCAAGCACTATGCCGAAGCGCTGAAAGAATGCGAGTCGGCGCTGTTCCGGCTGCACAGCTGTGAAGGCGCCGATGCAGCCGCCCTCACGGCCTGGGCGATGGGGGTCCACGCCCTGATCCGCGCCCAGCTGACCCTGACGGAGGACCCCGCCGCAGCCCGCGCCCTGGCGTCGGAAGCCCTGGCCCGGCTGAGCGGCCCGCACACGGCCCTGACCCGCGGCGCCGAGGCCGACGCCCTGTCGGCCCTGCGGCTCCAGCGGGAGACGGCTGAACTCGAAAACCGGCTCCTGCAGCTGCCCGAGGACGTGCGCGCCGTGACCGACGCGGCTGAGCAGGCCGCGGAGAGCCAGCTGCAGACCCTCAACCTGGCCGTCTCCGCACTGCGCCGGCGCTTCGACCAGGCGTTTGCCTGGACGGTGGGCTGGGGCGCCCTCAACCTGCTGCTCATGGCTGCGGCCCCGCTCAACGCCCTCTGGCTGCCGACCGTTCCCTGGTCGATTCCGTTCATCGTGCTGCTGCCCGTCCTCTGGTGGGCGACGTGGGCCCTGCCCTTCCGCGACGGGCTGCCCTTCTTCGCCGCCGTCCGCCAGCTGCGGGTGCAGGCGATTGCGGACCTGCGGGAAGCCGCGGGGGACCTGACGCCTCCCCGGGAGCGGCTGGCGGCGGAACTGGAGCCGCTGCTCGAGTTCGGCGCGGAGGCGGAGCGGCGGCTGCGCCGGTTCTACCTCTTCCGGATGCCCGAGCAGTACGAGACGGTGTGGAAGGCCCGGGCCATCGCCGAGGGCGCGCTGGACCGGCTCCGGGGCGCCTGGATCGCGGACATGATCGACGCGCCGGCCGCACCGCTCCGGGAGGTGCTGAAGACGAGCGAGCGGGTCTCGGCCATCATCGGCGTGCGCCTGGCCGAGTCGTGAGAACCACGGCCCCGTCCCGTCACCCCCGCTTCTCCAGCCACGGGAGAAGCGCAGAGAGATCCGTACACTCCAAGTCGGCCGGGTAGCGCGCATCGCGGGCCCGGCCGACCCGCTGCACCCACACGGTCAGCAGGCCGGCGGCCCGTCCGCCGGCCACGTCGCGCCCGGGGTTGTCCCCGACCATCACGGCCTCCTCCGGCGCGACGCCCAGCTCCCGGCAGATATGGTGGAAGATCCCCGGGTCGGGCTTGCCGCAGTCGATCTCCCCCGAGATCGCCACGGCGTCAAACTCCTTATCCAGGCCGGACCCGGCCAGCTTGGTGCGCTGCAGGTCGGGCACGCCGTTGGTCACGATGCCCAGCCGGTAATCCCGCGCCCGCAGCGCGGCCAGCAGCGGGTCCACCTCGGGATAGCGCGGGTACCGCCGCCGGGCGTCCATGAACCGCTCGGCCATCGCGGCGGCCAGCGCGTCGTCCTGCACCCCCTGTGCGGCCAGGGCACGGCGCCACACGGCCACCCGGTAGCCCGGCGCCCACGCCCGGAGCCCGAGAATATCCGGGTGGTCACCCCGGTCGTAACGGGCCCACAGCCCCTCGGCTGCGCTGTGGCCGATGCGCTCACAGTACGCGGCGTGGGGCCCCTCGGCCCACAGACGCCGGGCCTCTTCCCAGGCCCGGGCCGCCAGCTGCCCGGCATCCACCCCCGGCCCGGCCAGCGCCGCCGCAGCCATGAACGCCTCCCGCGTGACGGCTTCGTCGAGGATCAGCGTCTCATCCAGGTCGAACAGGACCGCCCTGATCAAACGGTTCACCTCCTGCTGTTTGAGCCATATTATCACATCGCGGGCAAAGGCGAAGACCCCCTGGCACATCGCCAGGGGGTCGCTCTTGCCGCCGGAGTGGCATTACATCATGTCCATGCCGGGCGCCGGGGCGTTGTTCTCCTTCTTCTCGGGCTTCTCGGTGACCAGCGCCTCGGTGGTCAGGATGAGCGCAGCGATGGAAGCAGCGTTCTGCAGGGCGGAGCGGGTCACCTTCACCGGGTCGATGATGCCGGCGGCGACCATGTCGACGTACTCCTCCTTCAGGGCGTCGAAGCCGTGGCCAGTCGGCAGGCTGCGGACCTTCTCCACGACGACGGAGCCCTCGAGGCCGCCGTTCTCGACGATGCACCGCAGCGGCTCCTCGACCGCCCGCCGGACGATCTGGGCGCCGACCTTCTCGTCGCCCTCCAGCGTCTTGATGAGCTCGTCGATGGCCTTCTGGGTCTGCAGCAGCGCGACGCCGCCGCCAGCGACGATGCCCTCCTCGACGGCCGCCCGGGTGGCGTTGAGGGCGTCCTCGATGCGGAGCTTCTTCTCCTTCAGCTCGACCTCGGTGGCCGCGCCGACCTTGATGACGGCCACGCCGCCGGCCAGCTTGGCCAGCCGCTCCTGCAGCTTCTCACGGTCGAAGTCCGAGGTGGTCTCCTCGATCTGCCGCTTGATGGCGGCGACCCGGTTCTTGATGGCCTCGCTGGAACCGGCGCCGTCGATGATGGTGGTCTTCTCCTTCTCGACGCGGACCTGGCGGGCCTGGCCGAGCATCTCGATGGTGGCGTTCTCGAGCTTGCGGCCCAGCTCCTCGGAGACGACCTCGCCGCCGGTCAGGATGGCGATGTCCTCCAGCATGGCCTTGCGGCGGTCGCCGAAGCCCGGAGCCTTGACGGCCGCGACCTGCAGGGTGCCGCGCAGCTTGTTCACGACCAGGGTGGCCAGCGCCTCGCCCTCGACGTCCTCCGCGATGATCAGCAGCGGCTTGCCGCGCTGCACGACCTTCTCCAGCACCGGCAGCAGGTCCTGGACAGCGGAGATCTTCTTATCCGTGATGAGGATATAGGGCTCGTTCAGGACGGCCTCCATCTTCTCGGTATCGGTGACCATGTAGGCGGAGACGTAGCCCCGGTCGAACTGCATGCCCTCGACGGTCTCCAGCTCGGTATGGAGCGTCTTGGACTCCTCGACGGTGATCACGCCGTCCTTGCCCACGGTGTCCATCGCCTTGGCGACCAGCTCGCCGATCTCCTTGTCGTTGTTGGCGGAGATGGCGGCGACCTCGGCGATGGCCTTGTTGGTCTCGACCGGAATGGCCTGCTTGCGCAGCTCCTCAACCGCCACCTCGACGGCCTTCTCGATGCCCCGCTTCAGGATCATCGGGTTGGCGCCGCCGGTGACGTTCTTCAGGCCCTCCTTCACGATGGCCTGAGCCAGCACGGTGGAGGTGGTGGTGCCGTCGCCCGCGACGTCGTTGGTCTTGGTGGCGACCTCCTTGACCAGCTGGGCGCCCATGTTCTCGAACGGATCCTCGAGCTCGATCTCACGGGCGATGGTCACGCCGTCATTGGCGACGGCAGGGGCGCCGAACTTCTTATCGAGCACGACGTTCCGGCCGCGGGGACCGAGGGTGACCTTCACCGTATTGGCAAGCGCATCAACGCCGGCCTGGAGCTTCCGCCGGGCGGCCTCGTCGAAGATAATCTGCTTCGCCGTCATCGATTGCAGACCTCCCTAACTAACCCTGAACGATGGCGAGAATGTCCCGCTCGCCGTCCAGGATGATGTACTCCTCGCCGTCGATCTTGACCTCGGTGCCCGCGTACTTGGAGAAGATGACGGTGTCGCCCTCCTTGACCTCGAGCTCCACCTTCGACCCGGACTCCAGGGTACGGCCGGGGCCCACGGCGATGACCTTACCCTGCTGGGGCTTCTCCTTCGCGGTGTCGGGCAGCACAATGCCGCTCTTGGTGCGCTCTTCCTTCTCGAGCGGCTTGATGACAACCCGAGCGCCCAACGGCTTGATGTTCATCTTGAAGGTCCCTCCTCAGTGCTGAGTCTGTTAGCACTCATTCCGCCCGAGTGCTAACACCATGACCTATGATAGAAAAGGAACCGGAGGGAGTCAAGCCCCTCCGTTCGCTTTTTTTGCTGTCCCCGCTGGCGCGGAAAGACAGCCCGGGCGGCGGATCGGGTAGAATGAGCGGTGAACAGGCAGGGGGCGCGGGCCCGGACCCGGGCGGCGCTCCCCTGGGGGAGGCGGAACCGTGGACAACCTGACCGTGGCCGAAGCCCTCTACGAGATCGCAGACCTGCTGGAGTTCACCGGCGGCGACCCGTTCAAGGTCCGCGCCTACCGCAAGGCCGCCGAGGCCCTGGGCCTCCTCCCGGACCCGGTGACGGACCTGGTGCGGGAGGGGCGGCTCACCCGCATCCCCGGGAGCGGCAAGGCCATCGCCGCCAAGGTGACTGAGATGGTGGAGACGGGGCGCATCGCCTACCTGGAGGAGCTGCGCCAGGCGGTGCCGCCCGGCGTGCTGGACCTCACCCGGGTGCCGGGCCTCGGCGCACGGACCGCCATGCTGCTGTACCGGCGGCTGGGCATCGACAGCCTGGAGGCGCTGGAGCTGGCCGCGCGGGAAGGGAAGCTGCGCGACCTGCCGGGGTTCGGACCCCGGAAGGAGGCGGCGCTGCTGCAGGCCGCCGCGCAGGTGCGCCGGCGGCCGGAGCGGCTCTCCATCGGCACAGCCGGGCCGGTTGCAGAGGCAGTCGCCGGCCGGCTGCGCGCCCACCCTGCCGTCCTGCAGGTGGCCGTGGCCGGCTCGATCCGCCGGCGGGCGGAGACGGCGGGGGACATCGACCTGGTCATCGCCACCCGGGACCCCGCCGCGGTCCGGGCGGCCCTCAGCGCCCTGCCGCCGCTGCCCCTGCCGCTGGACCCCGTGCTGGTGCCGCCGGAGGACTTCCCGCTGGCGCTGTTCGAGCGAACGGGATCGGCGGCCCACGTGGCCGAGGTCGCCAGGATGGCAACAGCGCCCGTGACCCTGACGGAATCCGGTGCGGACGTTGCGGCAGATCCCGGTGCGAGCGTTCCGGCGGATCGCGGCCCGGGCGAATCCGACGAGGCCGACGCCGAGGTCTATCGCGCCCGGGGGCTCCTCTTCATCCCGCCGGAGCTGCGGGAGGGACGCGGCGAGATCGCCGCCGCCCTGGCCCGCCGCCTCCCCCGCCTGATTGCACGCGCCGACCTGAAGGGCGACCTGCACGTGCACACCTCCGCCTCTGACGGCACGGCGACCCTGGCCGAGATGGCCGAGGCGGCCCGGGCGATGGGCCACCAGTACCTGGCCATCTGCGATCACTCCCAGTCGCTGCGCATCGCCCGCGGCCTGAGCCCCGAGCGGCTGCGGGAGCAGGTGGCCGCGATCCGCCGCCTGGACCAGTGGCCGGACTTCCGGCTGCTGGCAGGGGCCGAGGTGGACATCCTGCGGGACGGCACACTGGACTACCCCGATGCGCTCCTGGCCGAGCTGGACGTGGTGGTGGCCTCGATCCACAGCCACCTGAACCTCCCGGCGGAAGAGCAGACCCAACGGCTGCTCCGGGCCATCGAAAATCCCCACGTCGACATCATCGGCCACCCCTTCGGCCGGGTCATCGGTCGCCGGGAGCCCATGGCCCTGGACTTCCCGCGCATCCTGGAGGCCTGCGCCCGCACCGGCACCGCCCTGGAGATCTCGGCCAGCCCCTCACGGCTCGACCTCTCCGCCGAGCATGCCCGCATGGCGAAGGAGGCGGGGGTGAAGCTGGTCATCAACACCGACGCCCACTCGGTGCGGGAGCTGGAGCTGCTCCCCTACGGCGTAGGCCAGGCCCGCCGGGGCTGGATCGAGCCGGGGGACGTGGTCAACGCCTGGGATCTGCCCGAACTGCTCGAGTGGCTGGGGCGGTCCAGCCCGGCCTGACCGTCACGCCGTCACCCGGGTCAGCAGGCCGCTCCTGGGCGGCGCCCCCCGGGGGCCCACGCCCAGCGTCATCCGGTTGTTGTCCACTACCGTGAGGTCGAAGAGCATCCGGAGGCTGCCCTCCACCTCCATCCAGTAGAACCGGTGCCCCTGGGGCTTCATGACGCGGTCACACCGGGGAAACCGGGCGCCCTCCTGGAACAATTTCAGCCGGAAGAGCCCCTGGGGCGCAGGGCGAATCTCGACCCGCACGTCCCCGTCGGGCAGTCTCCCGGCGTATGTGCCGACCCACGCGTAGTTCATCTGGCCCACGTGCCGGTCGGCCAGGGCATCGAAGGGCCGCGAGACCGGATCGAGCTCAGGGTGGAAGGTCATGACCACCAGGACGTCGGCCTGCCGGTGCAGCCAGACCTCGGAGCAGCTGACCGTCACCGCCTCGCCGGGGCCGATGATCGCCGGATTGCCCGTGCCCACCAGGCGCGCATTCTCGGCCGTGACCGGAAGGCCGGCGGGCACGCTGTAGAACTCGGTGGTGGCCACGACCTCCCGGGAGCCCAGGTTGCACACGACCGCCCGCGGGCGCCCGTCCGGCCCCACCGTGATGTCGGGTGAGGCAAAGGGCGCCGCGAGGGGCCGGACCCCGGCGTCCCCCGGCCGGGACCGCAGCAACAGGAACGCTGGACGGTTCACTCTTCTCTCCCTGCGCAGCACACGAATCCCCCCCATCTGAACATGGAGGGGAATTCACCGGAGCCAAAGGTCCATCCTTTTCCCTTACAGATTATTCGCACAAAATTTCGGCCGTTTGACAACCTGTGCGCACATTCGACATCCAGGATCTGTGCCGATGTCGTTCCGCCCGCTGCGATCAGCGGACTTTTACGCCTCGCTTCTGCACGTCCGCCAGCTGACGCGCCGGCACCCACTCCCCGGGCCTGGCGGGCGCGGCCGGAGCCGGCGGAGGTCCCTCGGCCTTCGCAGCGCGGGCGAACAGCAGGATGATGAGGGCGGCAGACGCCCAGAGCCAGGGGGCGACCGCCTGGCCGACCCCGGGCCAGTACCGCTCCAGCAAGGCCGATATGGGCAGGAAGGCCCCCTGCCAGAGCGAGTGAATCCAGTCCGGCGCCCAGTAATGCAACAGGAGCAGGCCCGGAAGCTGTGAGAGCAGCGCGGTCCACGCCGCCATCGACGTGCGGTACCGCCGGGTGCGCCGCTCGGCCTCCTCCCGGAAGACGATGCCCAGTCTCCAGACGAACCAGAGGAGCACCAGGGCCGCGGGCAGCCCGACCCAGGGGAACCGGCCGGAGAAGAACCAGCCCAGGCCTCCCAGCAGGATCTGTCCCAGGAACAGCAGGAGCGCCGTCTGAAGCCGCAGCTGCAGCATGATGATCACCTCAAAGGGGTTTCACCTGTACAGTACGCGGCCTGACTACGGTTTTCCTGCTGGTGAATTATCGAGCGGTTAGAGGAACTGGATCGCGCCACCGTCCCGCCACCCGGATCAACCCTGCCCACGCCGCCTACACCCGCTCACTCGCCGCGAAGGGTGAATATCCGGCCGGTGGTCAGCCGTCGGGCTCCGGGCCGGGCAGCTCAAACACCCACGGCCCCTCCACCGCCACCGCCGCCCGCGTGGCCCGGACGGCCACGGGCTCCACCCCCTCGGAGAGACCGGAAGCGTACCGCTGATGGCGCACGCCCTCGCTCACGAAATTGGCCGTGCTTGCCCACGACGCCTGTCCCTGCGGCCCCAGCGGATGCGCCTGCCCCTCTGCATCGATGACCTCGAACCCGGCGATCCCCCGGAGCGGCTCAACGTCCGGCATTTCCCAGCGGAAGCCAACGCCATCGGGGGTCTGCTCAAACGCCACCAGCGTGATCGGCACGCCCATCACCTCAGCCACGGCACCCTCCTCCAGGGGCCAGACGGCCTCAATCGGAACACCCTTGACCCGGGGCCTCAGGACAAGCCTGGACGGCCCCTCCATCGGCGGAAAGGCGATGTGGTAGACATTGTCGACCCCGATGCTGCTCTTGCTCGACTCAGGATACCGCCGGCCGTCCACCTCCAGGTAGTTGTACTCCACCTCAGGATCCCAGCTCAGCGAACCCTGGAAATGCTCCTTCTCCTCCCGGTACCGGACCACGGTCTCGGCCGGGGTGTAGATCACGCTCTCCACCGTCACCCGCACGCCGTCGTGCTCCAGCGTCTGGTTCACGGCCACCTCCCGGGAGAACTTGTCGGTCTCCTGGCGAGAGGCAGGTACGGTCAGCCGGATCTCCTCATCGCCCACCCGGAACGTCAAACCGAGTTCGGCTTCCTCCGTCTCCAGCGGCAGCGTGGACAGGACGCCGAAATGGCCGAGAGGCGTCTCCTCCGGGTACATGAAGCTGCTGGTGACACCCTGGCCATTCACGGTGTCGATAAACCCAACCACAGGCTCCACCGTCCGCGGAGGGATCACGAGCGAATCCACCGGCCGCGGAGGGGTGATGAGTGAATCCACCGGCACGGGCGCCCCATCCCGGTGCGGACTGCCAGGCGCGCCCAACACCCGGTAGAGCACCGTCGTGCGCCGGGCGTCCGCCACCACGCCCAGGATGCGTACCGTGACGCCGTTCTGCGTGACCTCGGCCACGTTTCCGTCGATCAGCCCCCTGTCGTACGCCCACTTCAGCCCGGCGTCCTCGAGGATGATCCGGGTGATGACGGGGCCCACCAGCGGCAGTTCGGCCGCCGCCCCTGCCCAGCGGGGGAAGGTGAGACCCAGTGCCAGGGCGACCGCCGCCGCGGCGGCCGCGCCTCCCAGCCATGACCACCGCCGGCGGGTGCGGCGCACCGCATCCCCCCGAACATAAGCCTCGAGGTCCATGCTCGGCTCACCGGCCTGCGCCCAGCGCTTCAGTCCCTGGCTCAGGCGGTGCTCAAAGTCGTCGCGGCCCGTCATCGCGCCGCCCTCCTCTCCGCTTCCTCCATCTCCCGCAGCAGGGCCAGCGCCTTGCCCAGGCGCGATTTCACCGTGCCCACGGGGATGCCCAGGGCCTCGGCCACCTCCTGCTGCGACATGTCCAGCATGTAGCGCAACACCACCACCGGGCGCAGGTGGTCGCTGAGGCGCGCGACCATCTCCCAGATTGCCGTCGCCTCGGCATCCGGCCCCGGGGCCGTATCGGGCAAGTATGCCGCCAGGTCCTCCACCGGGAAGGATCGCCGGCGGCGCTCCAGGATCTGCCGGCACTGCCGGATCAGGATCCGCCGCATCCAGGCGCCGAAGGCGTGCTCGTCCCGCAGCTGGCCGAAGTGCCGGTAGCCGGCCAGCGCCGCCTCCTGCAGGGCGTCCTCGGCGTCGGCGCGGTTCCCCAGCATCGCCAGCGCGATCCGCTCCAGGTAGCCCTGGTGGGCGCGCAGCAGCTGAAAGTAGTCCATGGCTTGATCCTTTCTGGCTGGTCTCACTGACATTGAGGAGGCGAAGGCGGCTTCCGTTCGCGGGGGCCCGTGACTTCGACGCGGCTGAGAGCCTTCGGCGCGCTGCAGGCCCGGCAGGCCCGTTGTCGACCCGGCAATACGCCCCCGCGCCGCGGTGTGCGGCACGGGGGCGTCTGCATTATTCCACTTCCTCGCCGGGTCTCACGTACGTGCCGCTCTTGCCGCCGCTCTTCTTCACCAGGCGGACGGCGCCGATCACCATGCCCTTGTCGACCGCCTTGGCCATGTCGTAGATGGTGAGCGCCGCCACCGAGCAGGCCGTGAGCGCCTCCATCTCCACGCCCGTGCGGCCCACGGTGGAGACCCGGGCCTCGATCAGCACCCGGCTGCCGGCCTCGTCGAAGGCGAACTCGACGCTGGCCTGGGTGATGGGCAGGGGGTGACAGAGGGGGATCAGGTCGCCGGTGCGCTTGGCCGCCATGATGCCCGCCACGCGGGCCACGCCGATCACGTCGCCTTTCGGCACTCCGCCGGACTGGATCAGCGCCAGGGTCTCCGGGCGCATCCTGACTTCCGCCCGGGCGACGGCCACCCGCTCGGTCTCCCGCTTGCCGCCCACGTCGACCATCCGGGCGTGGCCCCGTTCGTCCAGATGGGTCAGCCCGGCCCTGTCGCCGTGCTCACCGGTCCGCGCTGCGTCAGCCATGTCGCACCCCCTCCTACCCGCCAATGCCGTGCATGACCCGCAGCCGGTAGTCAGACTCCAGGTCGTCGAAGTTGTGCTCCCGGGGCTTCTTCAGGATGGCGTCCGCCAGGGCGTTCTTCAGGTCCTCGTCCGTCTTGCCGGGATCCCGGATCACCGGTTTCAGGTCCACCTCGTGGATGTGGCCGAGGCACGGGTTGATCTTGCCGTCGGCCGACAGCCGGATGCGGTTGCAGTCGGCGCAGAAGCACTCGGTCACGGCGGAGATGAAGCCGACGGTGCCCTTCGCGCCGGGAAGCCGCCAGTACCGGGCCGGGCCGTTGCCCTTCACGCCCTCCCGCACCGGCTCCAGGTCGCCGAAAGCGTCCATCAGCCGCTCGCGCATCTCGGCGGCGGGGACCAGGTTCTCCCACGTGAACTGGTACGCCTCCGAGAAGGGCATCACCTCGATGTAGCGCACGTGAACGGGCCGGTCCAGCGTGAGCCGGGCCATGTCGGCGATCTCGTCGTCGTTCCAGCCGCGGATGACCACCATGTTCAGCTTCACCGGCTCCATGCCCAGCGCCAGCGCGGTCTCCATGGCCTCCAGCACCTGTGCCGGGCCGCCTTCCAGCCGGGCAATGCGGGTGTAGCGGTCCTGGCGGAGGGTGTCCAGCGAGAGGTTCAGCCGGTCCACGCCCGCGGCCTTCAGGTCCCTGGCCATCTTGGGGAAGAGCAGCCCGTTGGTGGAGAGGGCCAGGTCGGTCACGCCCAGGGGCTTCAGCTCTGCCAGGAACTTGACGATGTCCCGGCGCACCAGCGGCTCACCGCCGGTCACGCGGATGCGGTCGATCCCCAGGCTGACAGCGGCCTTCACGACCCGGAGAAGCTCCTCGTAGGTCAGGTACTCGCTGTGCGGGCCCAGCTTCACACCCGTCAGGGGCATGCAGTACACGCAGCGAAGGTTACAGCGGTCGGTGACGGAAATGCGCATGTAGTTGATCTTACGGCCCCACTGATCGATCACGGGCAGCGCCCCCTTTCATTCGGTCAGCCCCGGGTCGGCCGGTCCCGGCCCGATCGTCGCGGGCTTGGCGGATCCCGTCCCGGATCGGCTGTGCGCGTCCGCCGGGGCCTTCTCACACCCGGCGGATCCGGCCGGAGTCGGAACAGTCGTAACCGCCCAGCGACTCCACAGCCCGGAGGAACTCGGGATCCCGCAGCAGGCTCAGCACCGCCTGCACACCGGGGTGATCCTCCAGTTCGGCAGGGATGCAGAGTTCGTACTCCTCCCAGGCCACCGGCACGAAGTCCAGGTCCAGCGCCTGGGCAGCCGAGCGGATGCCCAGCCCCGCATCGGCATCGCCCGCCTTCACGGATGCGGCGACGTTCAGGTGGGTGAACAGCTCCCAGCGGTACCCCTGCACCTGGGCTGGCGCGATGCCCTCCTGCCGCAGGTGGTAGTCCAGGAGCAGCCGGGTGCCCGCCCCGCGCTGCCGGTTGACAAACCGCACATCCGGACGGGCCAGATCGCGGAAGGACGTAATCGCCTTCGGGTTGCCCTTCGGCACGATGAAGCCCTGCTCCCGCCGGGCCAGCAGCACCAGCAGGGCCGACTTGCCCAGGTACTTGCGGACGTACGACGTGTTGTAGTCACCCGTCTCCTCATCCAGCAGGTGGACGCCGGCCATGTGCGCTTCGCCCCGCTTGAGAGCCAGCAGCCCGCCCTGGGAGCCGACGTGGGCGCTGGAGACGTAATACCCGCCCTTGCGCCGGAGGAAAGAGCCCATCAGGTCCAGCGAGGTGTCGTGGGAGCCGATGACCACCACCGTCTCCTGGATGTCGCTGAACGGGCGGAGCAGCTCCACCATCACCTCGCTGCCCTCGCCGATGCCCTCCCGGTCCGCGGGCACCACCAGCAGCCCGTCGGCCCGGACCAGCGAGGTGATCACCGCCGCGCCCCGGCTGATGGGCGTGGCGACCAGCCGGTCGCCCACCCGTCCCAGCTTCACCCGCACGTGCTCCTCCACCCCCATGGGCGAGGTGATCCGGCGGGCCAGCGACGCCTGCACCGTCTCACGCGGCGGAACCGGCTGGCCCAGCGCCCGGTACACCAGCGGCTTGACGAACAGGTCTGCCGTCAGCCAGGTGGAGACCGGGTAGCCCGGCAGGCCGACGAAGGGCTTGCCGTCGATGAGGCCCAGCATCACGGGTTTGCCCGGGCGGATGGCGACGCCGTGGGCCAGCACCTGACCCAGCTCCTTCAGGACATGTACGGTGTAATCTTCGCTGCCGGCGGAGGAGCCGGCGTTGACGATGACGATGTCCGACCGGGCCGCCGCCTCCTTCACGGCCTGCCGGATCTGCTCGTAGTCGTCGCGCACGATCGGGTGCCGCACCGGCTCGCCGCCCCACTCCCGCACCAGGGAAAGGATGACCCGGGAGTTGAACTCGACGATCTCCCCCGGGGCGGGGTCGGGCTTGGGCTCGACGATCTCCGTGCCCGTGGGGATGAACGTGACCACCGGCCTGCGCACGACGGGCACCTCCAGGATGCCGGCCGCGAGCAGGGCGCCCAGGTCCTGGGGACGGATGACGTGCCCCTCGGGCAGCAGGACCTCGGTCGCGACCACGTCCTCGCCGATCTGGCGCACGTCCTGCCACGGGGCCACGGGCGCCAGGATCTCGCAGCGGGCGCCGGTGTGGTAGCCCTCGTCCAGCAGGTTGATGTGCTCCACCATGATGACCGCGTCGCATCCCGGCGGCAGCGGGTCGCCGGTGTCGACCCAGAAGGCCTGCTCGCCGATGGTCAGCACCCGCGGCGAGGTCTCCGTGGCGCCGAAGGTGTCGCTGGCCTTCACGGCCACGCCGTCGACGGCCGAGGCGTTGTAGTGGGGGGCCGAGATCCGGGCCCGCACGGGTTCAGCGGTGATGCGGCCCAGGGCCTCGTCGGTGGGGATGATCTCCCGCTGCGGCCTCCACCCGGCCTGGTCCAGCGCCTGGAACAGCCGGTTCAGCGCCTCGTCCCGGGGCAGCGATTCCAGGTAGATCTTGCGCGTGCTCATTCGAGGACCTCCACTTCCACCAGGTCGCCGGCCAGGAGCCCCTCCCGGGCGGACGGGATGACCAGGAGCCCGTCGGCGCGCACCAGGGTCGAGATCAGGCCGGACTTGCCGTGCACCGGTTCTGCCCAGACCTCGCCGTCCTGCCGGAAGAGCCGCACCCGCACGACGTCAGTGCGGCCGGCGGTCGAGGCGACGTTCTTGGTCAGCCGGGCCCGCACCGTGGGCCGGAACGGAGGCTCCGGCGGCAGCCCCTGCATCTGCCGGAGCAGCGGGGCCACGAACAGGCCGTAGACCACCTGGGACGACACCGGATGGCCCGGCAGGCCCACCACCGGCACGCCCTCGGCGACCGCCAGGATGGTCGGCTTCCCGGGCTTGAGCTGCACGCCGTGCACCAGCACGCCGGGGCTGCCCAGCCGCCCGATGAGCGCTGCCGTCAGGTCCCGGGCGCCCACGCTGGAGCCGCCGGAGATCAGGATAAGGTCGTAGGACATCCCCTGCCGCAGCAGGGCGAGGATCTGCTGCTCGTCGTCCCGGGCGATGCCCAGGTAGGTGGGCTCGCCGCCGTCCCGCCGGACCAGGGCCTGCAGCGCCTGGCCGTTGGACTCCCGGATCTGGCCCGGCGCCGGCGTCGCCTCCGGGGGCACCAGTTCGTCGCCCGTGGAGATGATGGCGACCCGCGGCCGACGCACCACCTCCAGTTCCCCCACGCCGGCGTGGGCCAGCAGGGCCAGCTCCTGCGCCCGGATCAGCCGGCCGGCGGGCAGGAGCGGTTCGCCGGCCCGGCAGTCCTCGCCCCGCTGCATCACATTCTCGCCCGGCGAGACGGGGCGCAGGACGGCGATCTCATCGGGCGCCGACTGCTCGGTGTGCTCCACCATGACGACAGCATCGGCCCCCTCTGGAAGCGCGCCGCCAGTGGCGATCTTCTGCGCCTCGCCGGGGCTGAGCGGCACCGCGGGGGCCTGACCCATCGGAATCTCAGCGGTTACGGTCAGATACGCCGGCAGCCCCTCGGACGCGCCGAAGGTGTCGGCCGAGCAGACGGCGTAGCCGTCCACCGAGCTGCGGGGAAAGGGCGGCAGATCCTCGGGTGCGAGCACCGGCGCCGCGGTGATGCGCCCCAGCGCCGCCTCCCGCGCCACCCGCTCGGCATCCATGCGCCGCGTGGCGGCGCGCAGCAACTCGGACCGGGCTTCTTCGACGGACTTCAGTGTGAAAAAATCCATATCCTCACCTGCTTCGCCGACATCTGCCTCGAACGAAAAAGCTATCTCCCGGATGGAAGATAGCAGAACGAGGCGGGCACAGCCCGCAGTTCCGCCCCTTTCCAGCAGGAGGCCGCCGGGTTTCCCCGACAACCCTTGCCCGGACGAGCCGGGACCGGTCGGGCGACCATTCGGATCCGGGTCAGGTCGCCAGACTCGGGACGACACCATACCGTCATTCAGTTACTGCATCCATTATACGTTCTGTCGCAGGGGCAGGGCAAGCAAGCTCTGTCCACTTTCGACATATGCTTGACTGACCGGGGATAAACCTGCGTGTTTAGCAGCGGCGAAAGGAGCGGTGCAGATGGCGGCAAGGCGGAGGGCAGCCGTTTTCCGCGTGGCTACCACGTACATCGGCACGGTTGTGGGCGCGGGGTTCGCGTCGGGCCAGGAGACCCTGCGCTTTTTCGCCGCGTACGGCCCCGCGGGGCTGGCGGGCATCCTGCTTGCCACGCTGCTCTTCTGCGTGCTGGGCATCAGCGCGATGAACCTGGGCCGGAGACGCCGGGCGGAAACCCACCGGGAGATTCTGCACCACATCCTGGGCGCGCCGCTCGCCCGGATCATGGACGGTGCCATCACGGTGTTCCTGGGCATCACCCTCACGGTGATGATCGCCGGAGGCGGGGCGATTTTCGCCCAGCAGTTCGGCGCGCCGTTCCCGCTGGGCACCCTCTTCACCGCCGTGCTGGCCGGCGCGACCATCATGGCCGGCATGAGGGGCGTCATCTCCGCCAACGCCGTGGTCGTGCCCCTGCTCACCCTGGCTGTCCTGGGGCTCGTGGCCGCCTCGTTGCAGCACCACGGACTCGGTGAAGCCCTGGGCGCCCTGACGCCGAATGCCGCCCTCGCCCCTGCGCGGTCGTGGTGGATGTCGGCGCTGCTCTACGTGAGCTACAACCTGGTCCTCTCGCTTTCGGTGCTGGGGCCGCTGGGGGCGGAGGTGGATGACCGTCAGTCCCTCCTGTGGGGCGGCCTCCTCGGCGGCCTGGCCCTGGGCCTGATGGCCGCCGGGATGATGCTCGCGGTCAGTGTCCACCTGCCCGAGGCGGCGGTGGAGATTCCCATGCTGTACCTCACCCGGTTCCACGGCCGCTTCGTGCAGTGGTTCTACGCCCTGGTCCTGTGGGCGGAGATCTACACCACGGCGGTGGCCTGCGCCTACGGCTTCGCCGGACGGCTGGGCCAGATCTGGCGGTACCGGGAAGCCGTCGTCGCCAGCGTCTGCCTCGCGCTGGTGGGCAGCAGCTTCGGCTTCAGCCAGCTTCTGGCCCTGTTCTACCCACTGATCGGGCTGTTCGCCCTGGTGGTGCTGTTCGGGCTGCTGCGGGAACCGCTGCGGGGCTTGCCGCGGGGGTGACGTGCGATGGAAATTCATCGTACTTGCCGCCGTCGCCACGATCCTTTACGCCTCAACGACCAGGCACGAGGGCAGCGGGGCGCCCCAACTGCGACGAACTTCCACTTCCTCCGCCCGCCAAGTACAAATCCGTCGCACTTGCCGCCGTGGCCACGATCCTTTGCGCCTGAACCACTAGGCACGAGGGCGGCGGGGCGCCCCAACTACGACGAACTTCCACTTCCTCCGTCCGCCAAGTGGAAATTCATCGTACTTGCCGCCGTGGCCACGATCCTTTGCGCCTGAACCACTAGCTCAAGTTTCACGCGAACAACTCGACATTCGTGGTGTTAAAAGGGCGTATGGGTAGGGAGTGGCCCGGTTCAGGGTAATCTCAGCTCCAGCCAGGGGAGTACCCCGGCTGAACACCAACCGCAGCGTGTCGCCGAGGCACCGAATGGTTGCTCGGCACCGGGCCGCTACTCGTACCAAGAGTCGACTCCCCGCCTCGGCCAGTTTGGGCGAGTTCGTGCTCAGAAACCGCCAAGCCCAGCGCACCAGGTTGAAGGCGAACAAGACCAGCTGCGTGAAGGCGGCGTTGGCCTCATACTTCCGCATCCGAGGAGTACCAAAGTGGAACGTTCCCTTCCACTCCTGGAACCCGGCTTCGATGGTCTGCCGTCCATGGTAGAGCTTGACGACCTCTGTCGTGGTGAGCTCCTCAGGCTGGAGCGTAGTCAGGATGACGCTGCGGACCTCCCGGCCATCGGCGTCCCAGCGGCGCATGGCGACCAGTCGCACCGGATACGGTGCGAGCAAAGTGGGGCCAGGTACGGTAACGGCTTCGGAGGCAAACCGGTTCTTCTCGACTTCAACCCAGTTCTCTGCCGGTACAGCGTCGAAGAGGTGCTTGTAGGCGACGTTGCTCCCGGAGTAGGACTTGATGGTGAACTCATACCCCAGTTCCAGCAGGCGCTGGATCACTTCCGGCGTGCCAAAGGCGCTGTCGGCTCGCAGCAGAATACGGAGGGGAGCCAGGTTCGTCCGATTCTCCTGCCGGTACTGCCGGAGTCGCTGGTTCACTTCACGGAGGTGCTGAACCTCCTCCTGGAACTCACGCTGCAGCTTCTGCTTCCGGCGGGCGCTGCCCTTGCCTGATACCGTCTGCAGTTGCTGATACAGCTGCCTGACCCGAGCCTTCTGCTGAGCCAGGCATGCCTCGACCCATTCGACTCGCCGCAGGGGACGACCAATCCGGGCTTCGATCCTGGGAATCAGTTCGAGCAGGCAGGCGCCGGAACGGCTGTTGGCCTTGCCGGACTTGAGAAGGCCGTCGATGGCAAAGCGCTGCTGCTTCCCGCTGAGGAAGGCGGCTGCGATCTGATAGCCTCGGGCCAACTTCCCCTGGATGTAGCCGAAGTCGGTACCGGTGTACTGCCTGGTCTCGCCCCGAACCTTCTGGCCGGTGAGGTCAATGTCGACGATGACCATTCCGGAGCGGTCTGGACCTGCTACGGCAGCCACCTCCTGCTGAAGCAGCGGGGCCTGGATCTCAGCGAGTGCGTCGGAAAGCTGCTGAACGTTCTCCTCCGTCAGCTTGCTGAAGGTCGCACAGACGGTGGAAAAGTGAGCAAAGCGTTCCTGCCCCCAGGCTTGAGCTACGGCAGGATCGGCAACCAGCGGCTCAGGGTCGAAGTTGAGATCCTTCATGTAGCGACAGTTGCCGAGAATGGCAACCAACGCCTCGACCACCTTGTCAACCGGCGTGTGGGCGTAGGTCTTCTGCTTGATGCGCAGGTGCCGATTCAGGATCTCAACCAGGTTGAGCCTTTGAGCTACCCAACCAAGAGCGACAAGAAAACCATGCCGGGTGGTGGATTTGATGGCTTGCGCAGTGACTTCGGGCGTCGTACCATGAGACTGCATCAGTCGAACCTCCACATGGTGGTTTACGAGGGGCAACTCCCACCATGTATCATTGGTTCTGACTGATGCTTTTTCAATGGGTTTCCATTGTACGGAGTGCGGGTTATTCACGCGAAACTTGAGCTAGGCACGGGGGCGGCGGGGCGCCCCAACTGCGACGAACTTCCACTTCCTCCGCCCGCCAAGTGGAAATTCATCGTACTTGCCGCCGTCGCCACGATCCTTTGCGCCTCAACGACCAGGCACCGAAGCTCACGTCTCTCTTCCCACAATCTTCCGCCCGCACGAGCAGGACCTTCCACAAATTTCTAGGACCCACTATACCTGGTGAGTGTGATGAAACCGGTCGAGTTCTCTGTGCCTCATGCACTGTGGAAGGACAGGACCATCAGCGAGGCGGCCAAGACACTCTGGTGTTTCCTGCGTGCCCTCCAACCCAAGTCAACCTTCTCGCTGGGGGAGCTCCACAAGCTCACCGGTCTGTCTTACCACACCCTTCATGGGTCCGTCCGTCAACTGCAAGAGAAAGGCTGGATCGAGTTTCGTCGGCTGGGTCTACGAACCGTCTTATGCCTGGTGAGAACCGACGATGGACTGCGGCTGCCCTCCGACATCCTGCTGCAACCGCTCCCGCGTACGGCCAAGTGGATCTGGGCCGTGCTGCGGACGATGGATCGACCGGTGACGTATCAGCAGTTGCGAGCGCTGACCGGGTTCAGCCCTGACACGATCCGGGCGTCCATTCGAGGGCTTCTGGATACACACTGGCTGGTCATGGAAGGAACTTCAAGGCGCCCGGTCAGGCTCAGGGCGGTCAACCCGTTCGAAGCCCGTCGCCAGGCAGAGATCGAAGAGTGGGAGCAGCGACTAACCGAAGGGCTGAAAAGCGGCCTGTCTCGCGGTCAGTGCCTCTTGTACTTCACCGTTCGAATAGCCTTCCCAACGGCCAAGATCCTTCTGAACGCCAGATTGCCCGCTCTGACCAACCCGCTAACCGACGCAGAACTGGAGATTGACATCTACCTCCCTGAGTTTCGGCTAGGGCTGGAGTACAACGGCCCCCAGCATTACACGACGACCGAATGGTTTTCCGAAGAGGAGCAGTTCCGAGCGCAACGGGCGCGTGACCTGATGAAGCTGGGCCTTTGCCAGGAGAAAGGCATCGACCTGCTCGTGGTCACGAGTGCTGACCTCTGGCCCAGTCGGATCTGGCGGGCACTCGCCCGGAAGGTTCCCGTGCGTGAGATTCCCGATGAGGAGTGGCATCTGGTGCAGTGGCTGTACCGGCACGTGCGCCGGTACCGGGAGTCCGTATACCGCGAGACCGGCGTACACGGGTAACGTCTCCCAGGATCTTGGCGACGCGACACCGGGTGGCGCCCTGACCGGCGTCACCCGGTGTCGCCTCCGTATTCACCCCTGGCAGGGCGTGTGTCTCAGTGCGCTTCGGCCGAGCCGGGGCTGCGGGGCCAGATGAAGTAAGAGAGTGAGATCAGCAGGTCGATGATCACGACCAGCGTCCACGTCCCCAGGACTCGCAGCAGCGCGCTCGTCCGGGCCAGGTCGCCGACCAGGTAGATGAGCAGGGCGAGGTAACCGCCGCCCAGAAGCCATGCCAGCACGTGGAGCATACTGCCGGCGAAGTTGTAGCGAGCGTGCTCCCGGCCGTAGAGCTGCCGGGGCCGGGGGCCGCGCTTCAGGATGTGGTACTGGAAGCGCTCATCGGCCCAGCGGATGATGCGTTTGCCGAACGTCACCGAAACACTGAGGTACACCGCCGCGATGCCGTGCGCCAGGCTTGCCGTCGCGCCCTTCACCAGAACGTCATAGGTGGTGGCCGCCAGCAGGATGAGATCCAGCAAAGGCGTCATGGCCAGCAGCACCAGGCCCAGTCCGGGCCGGTGGAACAGGTAGCGCGCGGTCAGGCCGGCGATGACGAAGACCCAGAAACCGATCTCCACCCCGATAATGAGGTAGGCGATGAAATTCAACGGCTGGCCTCCCTTCTTTTTTCGCACAGGTGTGCTGCCAAAGCGGAGTCTACCACGGTCCGGTGGTTTTTGCAACACACTTGTGCTATAATGAGGCCATGCCGAAGATCGTTGATCATGAGGAACAGCGGCAGCGCATCGCTGAGGCCATGTGGCGGGTGATCCTGAGAAACGGCATGGAAGGAGCGACAGTGCGGAAGGTCGCTGCGGAGGCGGGGATGTCGCCCGGCGCCCTGCGCCATTACTTCAAACAGCAGGATGACCTGCTGGTCTACGCGATGCGGCTGGTGAACGAGCGGGTGGAGCAGCGCATCATGCGCATCGTGCGGGAGAGCCTGCCGCCGGTGGAGAAGGCGGTGCGCTTGCTGCTGGAGGTGCTCCCCCTGGATGAGGAGCGGCGGGCGGAGATGGACGTCTGGTTCTCGTTCATGGCGTACGTCCGCCACCGCCCGGACCTGGAGGGGATCCCCGAGAACCGGCTCGCCTTCCTCGTCAGCCAGGTGATCGCCTACCTGGCGCATGAAGGGATGCTGCAGGACGGGCTGGATCTGGCGCTGGAGACTGAGCGGATCTATGCGATCATCGACGGCCTGGCCGTCCACGCGCTCCTGGAACCCGGTAGGCTCCGGCCGGAGACGATGGAACGGGTCGTGCGCACGTCGCTTGAGCGCCTCTGCCGCCATGCCCGGTAGAGCAAATCGGCTGCAAAGAGACGTCCGCCCCCGCCGCAGGGCACTGCGGCGGGGGCGGATCCACGTCTGCTACCGCTTGAACTTGACCGGCGTGGCGCCGTTCTCATCGTAGATGTAGAACCCGCGCCCGCTCTTGCGGCCCAAGTAGCCTGCCTGCACCATCTGCACCAGCAGCGGGCAGGGCCGGTACTTGGGATCCTTGAAGCCCTCGTAAAGCACATTCATGATCGACAGGCAGGTATCCAGGCCGATGAAGTCCGCGAGCGTCAGCGGGCCCATCGGATGGTTCATCCCCAGCTTCATCACCGTGTCGACCTCTTCGACCCCGGCAATGCCCTCGTACACGCAGAACATCGCCTCGTTCAGCATGGGCATCAGTACCCGGTTGGAGACGAAGCCGGGGAAGTCGTTGACCTCGACCGGCGTCTTGCCCATGGCCTCGGCCAGGTTCCGGATCGCCGCGTATGTCTCGTCCGACGTCGCGATGCCCCGGATCACCTCCACCAGCTTCATGACCGGGACGGGGTTCATGAAGTGCATGCCGATGAACCGGTCCGGCCGGCGGGTCACCGCCGCCAGCTGGGTGATGGGCAGGCTGGAGGTGTTGGAGGCGAACAGGGTGGCCTCCGGGCAGATCGCGTCCAGTTCCTTGAAGAGCGCCAGCTTCGCGTCCAGGTTCTCCACGATCGCCTCGATGACCAGGTCGCACCCGGCGGCCGGCGCCAGCTCCGTGGTGCCGGTGATGCGCCCGAGGATGGCCGCCTTCTCCTCCTCGCTGCGCCGGCCTTTGGCCACGTCGCGGGCCAGGTTCTTCTCGATCACCCCGAGGCCCCGGTCGACAAAGCGCTGCTCGATGTCCCGCAGCCACACCTGCAGCCCGGCCTGCGCCGCCACCTGTGCGATGCCCGAACCCATCTGGCCTGCGCCGACCACCATGACCCGCTTGATCATCCACATCCCCTCCGACTCAGGTTCTCAGTCTCCTTGCCCGTCCCGACCGCCTCAACCAGAGGCATCCCGTGAGACCCGGCCATCGCCTGATCCAGGATCGCCCGATAAGCCTCCGCCACCGCCCGATCCAGGATCACCCGGTAAGCCTCCGCCACCGCCCGATCCAGGATCGCCCGGTAAGCCTCCGCCGTCCCCTAATCCACCCGGATCAGCGTCGCCTCGCCCTGACCGCCGCCGGAGCAGATGGCCGCCAGGCCGATCCCCCCGCCCCGCCGGCGCAGCTCGTATACCAGGTGCATCAGGATGCGGCCGCCGCTGGCCCCGATGGGATGGCCCAGAGCGATGGCCCCGCCGTTGACGTTGACGATCTCCGGGTCGACCTCCAGCAGCCGGGTCGAGACCAGGGTAACGGCGGCGAACGCCTCGTTGATCTCGACCAGGTGCAGGTCCTGCGCGGTGAGGCCGGCCCGCTTGAGGGCGATCTGCCCGGCCCGGGCGGGGACGACGTGCAGGGCGTGGGGCTCATCGGAATACTGACCCTGCGCCACGATGGTGGCCAGGATCTCCAGCCCCAGGGCTTCTGCCTTGTCCCGCGACATGACGACCAGCGCCGACGCGCCGTCGGAAAGGCCCGGGGCGTTGCCCGCGGTAATGGGGCTGTCCGGCTCGAAGGCCGGCCGCAGCGCCGCCAGTTTCTCCGGCGAAGTGTCGCGCCGGATGGGCTCGTCCTCCAGCACGACGGTCTCGCCCTTCTTCGAAGGGATTACCACCTGGGTGACCTCCTCCGCGAAGAAGCCCCGGTCCCAGGCGGCGGCCGCCCGCATATGGCTGCGGTAGGCCCATGCGTCCAGCTCTCCCCGGGAGAGGCCGTACTCCCGAGCCGCCCGACCGCCGTAGGTGCCCATGTGCACATCCCCGAAGGCGCACCACAGACCGTCGTGGATGACGCCGTCGATCAGCTTGCCGTGGCCCATGCGGTACCCCCGGCGGGCGCCGGTGAGCAGGTAAGGCGCGTTGCTCATCGACTCCATGCCGCCCGCGACCACCACGTCCGCATCGCCGGCCCGGATCAGGGTGTCCGCCAGGTTCACCGCCCAGAGGCTCGATGCGCAGACCTTGTTCACCGTCGCCGAGACGACCCCGAACGGCAGCCCGGCCTTGTGCGCAGCCTGGCGCGACGGGATCTGCCCGGCGCCGGCCTGCACCACCTGGCCCATCAACACCTGATCGATCTCCTCCGGCTGGTCCAGCAGCTCCACCCGGCGCAAGGCCTCGCGGATGGCGACTGCCCCCAGATCGGTCGCGGACAGGTCGCGCAGCGCGCCCTGAAAGGCACCGAACGGTGTACGAACGGCACTGACGATGACGGCTTCCCGGCCCATTAGCGCTCCTCCCTTGCGATTTGCAATGGTGAAATTCTTCTCACGGTCACCATTATAGCAGATGGCGATCCGAAAGGGATGCGCAAACAGAAAGGGCCCCTGCACTCGCAGAGGCCCGAGACGCTGCGGCGGTACCCGCCATGCACGGCGGCCCCGTCCCCGGCGGCAGCCGCTCACATCCGGCGGATCGGCCCCGGCTCGCCGGCGGCAGCCGCTTACCCCCGGCGGGGCGACCGCTTCCGCGGGCGGCGCGGCTCCTGTGCGCCCGCCCGAACCGGCCGCAAAGCGCCAACCCCGGCCGGACCCTGTGTACCCGCCTCGGCCGGCGGCTGCGTGCGCGGCTCCGCCGGCGGCAGCCGGCTGATGGAGAGCAGCAGGCCCGTGGCAATCATCAGCGCCAGCAGCGAGGAGCCGCCCGACGAGAGGAAGGGCAGCGGAATGCCGGTGTTCGGCAGGGTTCCGGTGACGACGCCCACGTTGAGCACCGCCTGGCCGGCCACCCAGGTGGTCACCCCTGCCGCCAGGAGCATGCTGTAGCGGTCCGGCGCCCGGAGGGCGATGGAAAAGCCCCGCCAGGCAAACAGGAGGAACAGCAGGATGACGAAGATCCCGCCGACCAGGCCCAGCTCCTCCACGATGACGGCGAAGATGAAATCCGTCTCCGCCTCGGGGAGCCGGTTGTCCAGCTTCTGCAGCGACTGGCCCAGGCCGACGCCCCACAGGCCGCCCCGTGCCATGGCCGTCCAGGACTGAATGACCTGATGGCCGATGGTGTCCTCGAAGGCCCACGGGTTGCGCCAGGCGAGCAGGCGGTCCTGCTGATGCTTCTTGGTCTGGGCCAGCAGATAGACGCCGCCGAGGGCCAGGCCGCACAGGCCGGACACCCCCAGCCAGTGGACCCGCGCCACCCACAGCATGCAGATCGCAATGCCGCCGAGGACAGCAGCAGTGCCCAGGTCGGGCTCTTCGTAAATGAGGTACGCCAGAACGCCCATCACGCCCAGGTAGACGATCCAGTCCATCGGGCGCAGGCGCTTTCCGTTCCGATCGAGAAAACGGGCCGCGAACAGGATGAAGGCCAGCTTCGCGAACTCGGACGGCTGGATGCTGACCGGCCCCAGGTCGAGCCACCGGGTGGCGCCCAGCCGACTGATCGCCCAGGGGTTGCCCGGGACCAGCAGACTTGCCAGGGCCAGCGCGGCGCCGAGGAGCAGCACGGGCGTCAGCCTGCGCCACCACGACAGCGGCACCATCATGCCGAGCAACAGGCCGGCGAGGCCCGTCCCGAACTGCAGCCCCAGCTCGCGCACCACCTCGTAGGGCGCGCTCTCGTGGAGGGTGGCGCTGTAGATCATGATGAGGCCCAGGCTAACGAGCCCGGCCAGTGCGACGATGAGCAGTCCGTCGGGCAGGCCCAGCACAGGCGGGCGGACCGCCGGTGCGGGCGGACGCCGGGCAGAGGGAACCGTACGTGCCACCAGCCTCCCCCCTATACCTTACATAAATTAGGCGGAAAGCTGCCGTTCCCTGCCGCCTTCGCCCAACTCCCCCCCATTGAGCGGTGAGTCGTGGGCAGTGGGCTGTGAGTGAGCAGTGGGCTGTGGGCCGTGAGTGCCTGAGACCGTGAGCAGTGAGCGGCGGGCTGTGAGCGAGCAGCGGGCTGTGGGCCGTGAGTGCCTGAGACCGTGAGCAGTGAGCGGCGGGCTGTGAGCGAGCAGTGGGCTGTGGGCCGTGAGTGCCTGAGACCGTGAGCAGTGAGCGGCGGGCTGTGAGCGAGCAGCGGGCTGTGGGCCGTGAGTGCCTGAGACCGTGAGCAGTGAGCAGCGGGCTGTGAGTGAGCAGCGGGCTGTGGGCCGTGAGTGCCTGAGACCGTGAGCAGTGAGCGGCGGGTGTTGTTGCCCAGATTATTTGTCAACATGTGCTGAGCATGGTGCGCTTGTGTAGGACAGAGAATATTGAAGATAGAATCATCAGGAGAGGGGCTGTCCTCTCCGTTTTGGTACGACAGGGTACAAATATGAGAGCCTGCCCAGGCCTGTGACTTGGCGGTCCACCTGGGCAGGCTCTCCCCACAGGGCGGAGTGCACCTGTGTATGTGTATCTTACTTCCCCTGGGTCAGAACGTCCAGACCTATCTTCGCAAATATGGCACTTGCGGGCCGGACCTGCCCCTGCACTGCCCAGGCTGCGGTGGTCGAATGCGGCGGCATGGGCGGTACTGGCGCTGGGTCTTTACTGCGCACCAGAAGGCGTACATCCCGATTTACCGCTGGTGGTGCCCAGGGTGCCGTAAGACGTGCGCCATCTTGCCTGACTTTCTGAAACCGTACGCCGGATTCATCACGCTGGTGCGAGAAGCCGTGGTTCGCGGGCGGGTGCGGCGGGGGCTGCCCTGGAGCACCCTGGCCCGGCGACTGAGCAGCCCGACGGTCAGCTGGCTCTCGGAGAAGACGCTCAGACGCTGGCTTGTCAGGGCGAGAGCGCTGGCCGGAGAGTGGAGCCAGTACCTTGCCGAACGGGTTCTGCGCTTCTGGCCGGACACAGACCTCGATGCCCTCACCCCCCGGCGGGAAGGTCCGGACGCCACGCTCCACTTCCTGCTGGATGTGGGGGACTGGTACCGCCGTCAGATGGGGCGGCGGCCGGAGGAACACGGCGGAGTGTTTGCTGCGCTGAACCGGCTGGGTGAAGGCACGGCTTCCCTCTAGCACACCACAGAGTCTGTCCGTCGCCTTCCCGCAGGCTGGCGTGCCACAATGGCGCCAACCTGGCAAGGGAGGGACTCACCATGGACGAACAGCAGCGCGACGAGATTGCCGCTTTTCGGTGGCAGCTCATCGCACCGGTTGTGGCGGAGGATGTGACCCGGCTCGAACGGCGGCGGATTCTGCAGCAAATCGCCCGCCAGCACCACCAGATTCCGCACAGCGACAAGACCCGGGTCAGCGTTCGCACCTTGGAGCGTTGGATCGCCGCCTACCGGCAGGCCGGCTTCGACGGGCTGAAACCCAAGGTGCGGGACGACGCCCGCAAGGGCCGTGTCATCACACCGGAGATTCTGGAGCACGCCATCGCTGCCAGGCGGGAAGTGCCGGAGCGCAGCGTGCAGCAGATCATTGACACCCTGGAGAAGGCCGGCGTAGTTCCACCGGGGCTGCTCCGGCGATCCACCCTGTCGCAGCATCTGGTGCGGGCGGGCTACAGCCGCAAGGCTATGCTCAGCCGCAAGCGCAGGGCGACCTTCCGGCGCTTTGAAGCGGCCCACCGCAACGACTGCTGGCAGGGCGACGTGTGTCATCTCCTGAACCTGCCGCATCCGGACAGGCCCGACAAGACCCGCAAGGTCTACCTCATCGCCTTCATCGACGACTACAGCCGCATCGTCTACGGGCAGATGTACTGGGAGGAGAAACTGCCCCGCCTGGAGGACTGCCTGAAACGCACCATCCTGCGCTACGGTCTCCCCCGGCGTATCTACGTGGACAACGGGGCGATCTATTCCGCCCGGCACCTGGCGCGCATCAGCGGCCGGCTGGGCATCCGCCTCACCCATTCCCGGCCCTATCGACCGCAGGGGCGAGGGAAGATCGAGCGTTTCTTCCTTACCGTACAGAAGAGCTTTCTGCCGGAGGCACAGCAACTCATCGCCGCCGGCCAGCTTGCGACCCTGGAGCAGCTCAACGAGCTGTTCTGGGCCTGGCTGGAGGTGGCGTACCACAACCGGGTGCACGGCGTGACCAAGCAGACGCCGCGGCAGCGGTTTGAGGGCGACACGGAGCCGCTGCGGCGAATTGACCCCAGTGCACTCCGTGAGGTCTTCCTCTGGGAGGAGGAGCGTGTGGTGGACCAGACGGGCTGCTTTTCGCTCTACCGCAACCAATACGAGGTCGACCCGGCCCTGGCCCGCCGGAAGGTCACGCTTCGCTACGACCCGTACGACCTCAGCCAGATCCAGGTCTGGCACGAGGGGAAGCGCTTTGCCGACGCGGTCCCGCTAAAGCTGCACCGTACCCGGCACCGGTCGGTATCCCCCGCACCCGAACCAGCTGCAGCAGCACCCAAGACCGGCCTGAACTTCCTCACGCTGGCCAAGAAGCAGCATGACACCGAACGGCGGAGGCGGCTGGGTGAGACCGCCTACACCCGGCTGACGCAGCCGAAGGGGGGCCAGAACTGAGTGCTGGCCGAGTTCTTTGGCTTTCGCGTCCTGCCCTTCAGCAAGGAGATCCCGACCACCGACCTGTTTCCGTGTGCACAGCACCAGGAGCTGCTGGCCAGGCTCTAGTACTGCGTGCGCCACCGGGCGTTCGGCCTCATCACCGGTGAGGTGGGATCCGGCAAGACCACTGCGATCCGTACCCTCTACGACCTGCTGGATCGCAGCCGGAATCCGTTTGTCTACATTGCCGACTCCAAGCTCACGCCCACGGCCTTTTACCGCGACGTGCTCACCCAGCTCGGTGTCGCCGCACCCTACCACTTCCTGAGCCGAGAGGCCCGCCGGCTGTTTGAGCAGACCATCCTGGACGGCTACCGGCTGCACGGGCTGCAGCCCGTCATCGTCTTGGACGAGGCCCATCTGCTGCCGCACGCCATGCTGCAGGAAGTGCGGTTCCTGCTCAACTTCCACCTGGATTCGGCCTGTCCCATGACCTTTCTGCTGGTGGGCCAGTCCGAACTGCGCGGCATACTCCGCCTGCGCACCTTCGAAGCCATCGCCCAGCGCGTTCAGGTGCGGTACCATCTGGGGCCGCTGAGCGAGGAAGAGAGCGTCGCCTACATTCGGCACCACCTGCGCAGGGCGGGCGTCGACCACGACATCTTCTCGGAACAGGCGCTGCAGAAGATCGCCGCCGAGTCCCGCGGGCTTCCCCGGGTCATTAACACACTCTGCACCAATTGCCTGCTGGACGCCTGCTCCCGTGAACAGCGCTTTGTGGACGAGGCCAATGTCGACCGGGTTCTCTTTGAGTTGCAGGATCTGCAGACCGCCAAGGGCAGCAGCCCGTGGTAATGGGGGGATGACTCGTGCTGGCCTCACTGCGAGCGACCGTGCTGCCTCAGTTTACGGTTGAGGTCTACTTCGATTGTGAGCCGGACTGCCGGACGCACCCACGTTACGTACTCGTGCTCCGGGATGGAACGGCTGGTGCCGTCGAGCTGGAGTTCGCCAGCGCCCGAGATCTTCGTGCATTCCTCACCAGGAGCCGCCAGGCACTCACGGAGTGCCGCAGGACGGCACGGATTCACCGCAGCCCAAGAAAACGAGTCGCATCCGGAACTGTACAAGCTACACTGTTCTAGGCTCAGCAGGGGCGGCCGGCTGGCCGGCCGCCCCCGATCCTGGCGACAAACCAACGCGTCAGTTGACGAACGACACTGTCGCCAGTCAAGTCACTGCCAAATAGCGCGGGCAACAACATGAGTCCACGACATCACTCAGGAAGTAAGCGAAATGGTCATGCGGAAGCCAGTCCTGCAGGGCAGGGGGCAGCAGCAACAGCTGATTGGGCTCATACGGTCGATACGTCTTCTTGCTCATGCTGAAGACATTGGACACCGAACCCTTTTGCTCCTACAGAACTGGCTTACTCAGACAGGCTCCTAGCTCAAGTTTCGCGTGAATAACCCGCACTCCGTACAATGGAAACCCATTGAAAAAGCATCAGTCAGAACCAATGATACATGGTGGGAGTTGCCCCTCGTAAACCACCATGTGGAGGTTCGACTGATGCAGTCTCATGGTACGACGCCCGAAGTCACTGCGCAAGCCATCAAATCCACCACCCGGCATGGTTTTCTTGTCGCTCTTGGTTGGGTAGCTCAAAGGCTCAACCTGGTTGAGATCCTGAATCGGCACCTGCGCATCAAGCAGAAGACCTACGCCCACACGCCGGTTGACAAGGTGGTCGAGGCGTTGGTTGCCATTCTCGGCAACTGTCGCTACATGAAGGATCTCAACTTCGACCCTGAGCCGCTGGTTGCCGATCCTGCCGTAGCTCAAGCCTGGGGGCAGGAACGCTTTGCTCACTTTTCCACCGTCTGTGCGACCTTCAGCAAGCTGACGGAGGAGAACGTTCAGCAGCTTTCCGACGCACTCGCTGAGATCCAGGCCCCGCTGCTTCAGCAGGAGGTGGCTGCCGTAGCAGGTCCAGACCGCTCCGGAATGGTCATCGTCGACATTGACCTCACCGGCCAGAAGGTTCGGGGCGAGACCAGGCAGTACACCGGTACCGACTTCGGCTACATCCAGGGGAAGTTGGCCCGAGGCTATCAGATCGCAGCCGCCTTCCTCAGCGGGAAGCAGCAGCGCTTTGCCATCGACGGCCTTCTCAAGTCCGGCAAGGCCAACAGCCGTTCCGGCGCCTGCCTGCTCGAACTGATTCCCAGGATCGAAGCCCGGATTGGTCGTCCCCTGCGGCGAGTCGAATGGGTCGAGGCATGCCTGGCTCAGCAGAAGGCTCGGGTCAGGCAGCTGTATCAGCAACTGCAGACGGTATCAGGCAAGGGCAGCGCCCGCCGGAAGCAGAAGCTGCAGCGTGAGTTCCAGGAGGAGGTTCAGCACCTCCGTGAAGTGAACCAGCGACTCCGGCAGTACCGGCAGGAGAATCGGACGAACCTGGCTCCCCTCCGTATTCTGCTGCGAGCCGACAGCGCCTTTGGCACGCCGGAAGTGATCCAGCGCCTGCTGGAACTGGGGTATGAGTTCACCATCAAGTCCTACTCCGGGAGCAACGTCGCCTACAAGCACCTCTTCGACGCTGTACCGGCAGAGAACTGGGTTGAAGTCGAGAAGAACCGGTTTGCCTCCGAAGCCGTTACCGTACCTGGCCCCACTTTGCTCGCACCGTATCCGGTGCGACTGGTCGCCATGCGCCGCTGGGACGCCGATGGCCGGGAGGTCCGCAGCGTCATCCTGACTACGCTCCAGCCTGAGGAGCTCACCACGACAGAGGTCGTCAAGCTCTACCATGGACGGCAGACCATCGAAGCCGGGTTCCAGGAGTGGAAGGGAACGTTCCACTTTGGTACTCCTCGGATGCGGAAGTATGAGGCCAACGCCGCCTTCACGCAGCTGGTCTTGTTCGCCTTCAACCTGGTGCGCTGGGCTTGGCGGTTTCTGAGCACGAACTCGCCCAAACTGGCCGAGGCGGGGAGTCGACTCTTGGTACGAGTAGCGGCCCGGTGCCGAGCAACCATTCGGTGCCTCGGCGACACGCTGCGGTTGGTGTTCAGCCGGGGTACTCCCCTGGCTGGAGCTGAGATTACCCTGAACCGGGCCACTCCCTACCCATACGCCCTTTTAACACCACGAATGTCGAGTTGTTCGCGTGAAACTTGAGCTAGGAGATCGCCAGTGGCATCGAGGACTGCAACCGGACGACGCAGTACGTGGAACCATACAACGGGAGCCTGGCGAAGTGTTCCTCCGCCTCGCGGACGGGGACCGTGCAACTCCCACTGAAGTCCGGGTGGGCCTGAACCATGTCGGCCGCGGTCAAGTCCCTCTACGGCGTGAGAGCGAGTACGCCATCGATACCGGGTTGCGGAAATGAGCGAAAATGGTATACTAACCTGACGATAGAGTTCCTACGAAGATGGGCAGGGTGGTTGATGTCCAGCATGAGGCGAACGATTCTGTTGTTGGTGGTATCTGCTCTCTTGGTGGGCTGCAGCGCTCGGGCCAACCTAACGCAACTTCCGGACGCGGTCACATTTACACCGATTACGGAGGCGACCGACTTCAACATAGATGCGGAACTGGTCCTGCAGCCTCATCCTGAACTGCCCAATAGTTGGCAGGGAAGCATGACCTTCAGGTTCGTATCCTTAGTAGATGAAGATCTCCACAACGTGAGGGTCGCCATTTTCTATCCCGAACAGATGGTCGAAGTGTTGCTCATTCCGGAGGAGACTTTGGTCCTTCCTCCCAGTGGCCGCCGCTTTGATGTGACTCCGGAACGACCCGAGTGGCGGTTCACACATACTGTAGCTGCATTCGACTGGGAGCAGCTAGGCGAAGTGAAGGCTGCCATCTTGAACCCAATCCGGCTACGCATCGTCTGGGACGGCGCCGAGCGGTTCCTTGAGATCCCGCCGTCGGAGATTGCAGTTCGCGAACCAAACGGGTGAGAGACTGATCAGAAAGCCCCCTGAGGGAGTGTAGAGTCGACGAGGTAGGGAGCTAGGCCCCCTACCTCGTCGCTTGTGTGCAAATAGCCTAGACGCCAACGGTGCTCCCACCTACCGTGTCAACGGCAACGTGGATTTGGGTCTTCGCCAAGTTTGCTCAGCAGGGGCGACCGGCTTGCCGGTCGCCCCCGATCCTGGCGACAAACCAACGCGTCAGTTGACGAACGACACTGTCGCCAGTCAAGTCACTGCCAAATAGCGCGGGCAACAACAGCGGGCTGTGAGCGAGCAGTGGGCTGTGGGCCGTGAGTGCCTGAGACCGTGAGCAGTGAGCAGTGGGCTGTAAGCGAACAGTGGGCTGTGGGCCGTGAGTGCCTGAGGCCGTGAGCAGTGAGCAGTGAGCAGTGGGCAGGGGACAGGGGGCAAGGGCGCAGGGGGCAGTAAGCGGTGGGCTGTGAGCCGTCGGCTGTAAGCTGCCGGCTGTGGGCCGTCGGCTGTGGGCTGTAGGCTGCCGGCTGCGCAGTGGGCTGTATGCGATGCTGGTGATCGGTGGGAGGGCGTGTTGGGGACCCGGTTCGCGCGGGGCAAGCCCTGTGGCGGGAGTAGTTCCGGGGTCTTGGTCTGTGCGGGTTGAGCACCGTGACGGGAGTCGTCTCGGGGTCTCGGTTCGTGCGGGACCAGCCCGGTGGCGGGAGACGTCTCGGGATCCCGGTTCGTCCGGGACCAGCCCGGTGGCGGGAGGCGTCTCGGGGTCCCGGTTCGTGTGGGACGAGCCCGGTGGCGGGAGACGTCTCGGGATCCCGGTTCGTGCGGGACCAGCCCGGTGGCGGAAGGCGTCTCGGGGTCCCGGTTCGTGTGGGACGAGCCCGGTGGCGGGAGGCGTCTCGGGATCCCGGTTCGTGCGGGACGAGCCCGGTGGCGGGAGGCGTCCCGGGATCCCGGTTCGTGCGGGACCAGCCCAGTGGGGGGAGGCGTCTCGGGATCCCGGTTCGTGCGGGACCAGCCCGGTGGCGGGAGGCGTCCCGGGATCCCGGTTCGTGCGGGACCAGCCCGGTGGCAGGAGGCGTCTTGGGGTCCCGGTTCGTGCGGGACCAGCCCGGTGGCGGGAGGCGTCTCGGGATCCCGGTTCGTGCGGGTTGAGCACGGTGACGGGCGCCGGGCGCGGAGACGCTGACCGTGAACCGCGGGCCCCAGGGTCCGGTCGCGCGCTCAGCGGTGGGGCCATGCGTGCCTCACGGCCAGCCCCACCGCTGAGAACTCCCTCGTTCTTCCTTCGACTGATGCGAACCTGCTTCAGGATCGCCAGCGGCACACCACTGCCAACAGTGTCAAGCCGGCACAGCGCCCGTAACCGCAGTCCTCGCCGTTTCCCCGTGCCCTTCTTGCGGGGCGGGATCGTGCCACCGCCAGCCGCTTCGCCGAAACCGTGCACCGCTCACCTTCCGCCGCCCACGGTTCACGGTCGCTGCTCACGCCCCGGCGAACGCCGCGCAGGGCCACTGCTCACGGCTCAAGGCGCATCGTCCACAACCGCCCATGCTCATGGCTCACGGCACATCGCTCACAGCCAACCGCTCACGGCTCAAGGCGCATCGTCCACAACCGCCCATGCTCATGGCTCACGGCACATCGCTCACAGCCACCCGCTCACGGCTCAAGGCGCATCGCCCACAACCGCCCATGCTCACGGCTCACAGCACATCGCTCACAGCCAACCGCTCACGGCTCAAGGGGCATCGATCATAACCGCCCATGCTCACGGCTCACAGCACATCGCTCACAGCGAACCGCTCACGGCTCAAGGCGCATCGCCCACAACCGCCCATGCTCATGGCTCACGGCACATCGCTCACAGCCAACCGCTCACGGCTCAAGGCGCATCGCCCACAGCCGCCCATGCTCACCGCTCACGGCACATCGCTCACAGCCACCCGCTCACGGCTCAAGGTGCATCGCCCACAGCCGCCCATGCTCACGGCTCACGGCACATCGCTCACAGCCAACCGCTCACGGCTCAAGGCGCATCGCCCACAGCCGCCCATGCTCACGGCTCACGGCACACCGCAACAACCGGCCACCGGCCCGCAACTCATCGCTCGCCGAGACTATTCGCCGTTGCCGTCGTCCACCCGCCGGATGTCGGCGCCGAGCGCGGCCAGCTTCTCCTCCATGCGGGCGTAGCCCCGGTCGATGTACCGCACCCCGGACACCTCGGTGACACCCTCCGCCGCCAGGGCCGCGGTGACCAGCGCGGCGCCGCCCCGGATGTCCCGGGCCTCCACCGGCGCGCCGGTGTACCGGGGGACGCCCCGGATGATGCCGGTGTTGCGGTCCACCTTGATCTTCGCGCCCATGCGGATCAGCTCGTTGGTGAAGCCGAACCGGTTCTCGAAGATCGTCTCGTGCACCACCGCGATGCCGTCCGCCAGGCCCATCAGCGCGACCCAGGGCGACTGCAGGTCGGTGGGAAACCCCGGGTAAACCTGGGTTTCCACATCCACTGCGCGGATGGGGCGGGCCCGCACCCGAACGGCGTCGCCGTGCTCCTCCACCTCCTGCCCGGCCTCGACCAGCTTGGCGATGACCGTGCCCAGGTGCTCGGGGATGACGTTCTCCACCCAGACCTCGCCGCCGGCGGCGGCGGTCATCAGCATGTACGTGCCCGCTTCGATGCGGTCGGGGATGATCTCATGGCGCGCCCCGCGCAGCCGGTCCACCCCTTCAATGCGCACCGTGTTGGTGCCCGCTCCCCGCACCCGGCCGCCCATGGCGTTGATGAAGTTGGCCAGGTCCACGATCTCGGGCTCGCAGGCGGCGTTCTCCAACACCGTGACGCCGGGGGTCAGCGCCGCCGTGATCATCATGTTCACGGTCGTGCCGAAGCTGGCCCGGTCCACGTAGAAGCGGTTCCCCTGCAGGTTCACCTTCTGGCTGACCATCGCCCCGTGTTCCACCACCACCTCGGCGCCGAGGGCCCGGAAGCCCTTCAGGTGAAAGTCAACCGGGCGCGCCCCGATCTCGCACCCTCCCGGGCAGGCGACCTCGCCCCTGCCCAGGCGCGCGAGCAGGAGCCCCATCACGTAGGTGGAGCCCCTGAGCCGGCGGGCCAGGTGGTAAGGCGCGACGTGGTTCTCCAGCTGGTGGGCCTGGATGCGCAGGGTGGTCTCCGCCACCCGCTCCACGCGGCACCCCAGCGCACGCAGGATCTCACAGAGATGTTGTATATCAGAGTTATCAGGTACGTTCTCCAGGATGGACTCGCCCTCGGCGGCCAGGGCGGCAGCCGTGACGATGGGCAGGGCGCTGTTCTTGGCACCGCCGATGGTGACAGTGCCGGAGAGCCGGTTGCCGCCGCGGACGACGAACTTCGCTGCCAATAGCGGTCTCCCCTCGTACAATGCGCGTTGCATTCTAGTATGCGCTGACTCAGCCCTCAGCAGGTCATACGTAGTCACTTTAGCAGAAAGCTGGACCCTCGTCCACAACGCCCCCGCATTTCCCAAGTATAGGGCCCGGGCACCTGTGCCCGGGCCACGCCTCTCCTCTACGAAACGCTGTAGTTGGGGGCTTCCTTCGTGATCATCACGTCGTGCGGGTGGCTCTCCCGCAGGCCTGCGGCGGTGATGCGGCAGAACTTGCCGTTCTTGCGCAGGTCCTCGATGGTGGGGGTGCCGCAGTAGCCCATGCCGGCCCGGAGCCCGCCCACCAGCTGGAACACCATCTCCGCCAGCGGCCCGCGGTACGGCACCCGGCCCTCGATGCCCTCCGGCACGAGCTTGGGCGCATCCTGCTGGAAGTACCGGTCGCCCGAGCCCTCCTTCATGGCGCCCAGGGAGCCCATGCCGCGGTAGACCTTGAAGGAGCGGCCCTGGTAGATCTCCATCTCGCCCGGCGACTCGTCGGTGCCGGCGAACAGCGAGCCGATCATGACCGCCGACGCGCCGGCCGCGATGGCCTTGGTGATGTCGCCCGAGAACTTGATGCCGCCGTCGGCGATGATGGGCACGCCGTACTCGTCCGCGGCCCGGGCCGATTCGTAGATCGCCGTGACCTGCGGGACGCCGATGCCGGCCACCACCCGGGTGGTGCAGATCGAGCCCGGCCCGATGCCTACCTTCACCGCGTCGGCCCCCGCTTCGATCAGGTCGCGGGTGCCCTCATAGGTGGCCACGTTGCCGGCGATCACCTGCACGTTCGGGAAGTTGGCCTTCAGCTTCTTCAGCGCCTCGATGATGCCCTTGGAGTGGCCGTGGGCCGAGTCCAGCACCAGGACGTCCACGCCCGCGTCGGCCAGGGCGCCGGCCCGCTCCAGCAGGTCGTCCGACACGCCCACCGCCGCGCCGCACAAGAGCCGGCCGCGCTCGTCCTTGGCCGAGTTGGGGTACTTCTTGGCCTTCTCAATGTCCTTGATGGTGATGAGCCCCTTCAGCACCCCATGCTCGTCCACCAGCGGCAGCTTCTCCACCTTGGCGTGGCGCAGGATATCCTTGGCCTCCTCCAGGGTGGTGCCCACCGGCGCGGTGATCAGGTTCTCCCGGGTCATTACGTTGGCGACGGGCTGGTCCCAGTTGTCCTCAAACCGCAGGTCGCGGTTGGTGAGGATGCCCACCAGCCTGTGCGTGCCCCGCTCCACCACCGGGGTGCCGGAGATGCGGTAGCGGGCCATGAGCTGCAGGGCCACCTCGATCATGTCATCGGGGTGCACGAAGACAGGGTCGACGATGATCCCGTGCTCGGAACGCTTGACCTTGTCGACCTCCTCGGCCTGCCGCTCGATCGACATCGACTTGTGCACGATGCCGATGCCGCCCTCCCGGGCCATGGCGATGGCCATGCGGGCCTCCGTCACCGTGTCCATGGCCGCGGACACCAGGGGGATGTTGAGCCGTATCTTACGCGTCAGCCGGGTTGAGACGTCGACGTCGCGTGGCAGTACCTGCGAGTGTGCCGGGACCAGCAGCACGTCATCGAATGTCAAAGCCTCCGGCCCGAACTTGTCGTTCATGATCCGACCTCCGACTGAGCCTCTTGCTCGGAATTTGAAGCATTATACCATAGCGTATATCGGTCGACAACCGCCGATCGGCGGGCTTTTCGGTGGAGGTATTGACCTGCCCGCCACCGAAACATACGGGCAAACCCCCGCATGAAGGTGGACGGAGATGATCTACACAGGCGAACCCACGGAACTCGACCGCATCCCCACCATGGAGGCCCTGGAAGAGGCCGTGAAGGGCTGCAGCCGCTGCGGACTCCGGGCCGGCTGCACGCAGGTGGTCTTCGGCGAGGGCGTCTGGCCCGCCGGGCTCATGTGCATCGGCGAGGGGCCAGGGGCTGACGAGGACCGGCTCGGGCGCCCCTTCGTCGGCCGGGCCGGCCAGCTGCTGGACCGCATCCTGGAGGTCTCCGGCTTCGACCGGAAGCGGAACTGCTATATCGCCAACATCGTCAAGTGCCGGCCGCCCGGCAACCGCGCGCCCGACCCGGCCGAGCGAGAGGCCTGCTGGCCCAACCTGCGGGCGCAGATCCGGCTCGTCCGGCCGAAGATCGTCGTCCTCCTGGGCGCCGCGGCCCTGCAGGGGATCATCGACCCGCAGGGGCGCATCACCCGCATGCGCGGCCAGTGGATCGAGCGGGAGGGCATCCACTTCATGCCCACCTACCACCCCGCGGCGCTGCTCCGGGATCCCTCGAAGAAGCGGGATGTGTGGAACGACATGAAGCAGGTCATCGCCCGCTACCGGGAGCTGGTGGACCCGAATCACTACTCGCCGTACGCGTAGGCACCCGCGCCTTCAGGGCGGCCGCCAGCTCGCGGGCGACCTTCCAGATGTCGCCGGCGCCCATGGTGAGCACCGTGTCCCCGGGGCGGACCTCCGACAGCAGGAAGCGGAGGATCTCCCCGTGCTCGGTCAGCAGCACCACCGGGCGGCCGGCGTTCTCCTCGATGCGGACAGCCAGGGCCTCGGCCGAGACGCCGGGGATCGGCCGCTCGCCGGGCGGGCTGTAGATCTTGGTCAGCACCAGGACGTCGGCATCCTGGAACGCCGTGGCGAACTCGTCCATCAGCCAGTGGGTACGGGAGTAGCGCTGCGGCTGGAAGACCGCGACGACCCGCCCTCCCCCTTGCTCCCGGGCCGCCGCCAGGGTGGCCCGGATCTCGGTGGGATGGTGGGCGTAGTCGTCCACGACGCGGATGCCCTGCACCTCCGCCCACACCTCGAACCGGCGGCGGGCGTTGCCAAAGGCCAGCAGGATCTCCTGCATCCGGGCGAAGGAGAGGCCGGCGTATGCCCCGGCCGCCAGGGCGCCCAAAGAGTTGAGCGCGTTGTGCCGCCCCGGGATCGGGAGCCGCACCTCGCCCAGAAGCTGGCTGCCCCGGACGCAGTCGTAGGCGATACCCTTCTCCCAGGGGCGGATGTTCTCCGCGCGCCAGTCGGCCTCCGGACCCGTGCCGTAGAAGACGACCTCCGGCGCCCCCGGCTGCGCCCGGAGCTCGCGCCCGATGGCGAGGAGGGTCGGATCGTCCGCACAGAGCGCGGCGAGGCCGCCAGGCTGCACCTGGCGCAGGAACTGGCGGAAGCCCTCCTTGATGCGCTCGAACGACCCCTCCCAGAACTCCAGGTGCTCCGGCTCCACGTTGGTCACCACCGCCACCCGCGGGTGGTACCGGAGGAAGGAGCGGTCGGACTCGTCGGCCTCAGCCACCACCCACGGGCCGCGGCCGGCCTTGCCGGTGCCGCCGATGGCCTCCATCTCGCCGCCCAGCAGGACGGTGGGGTCGAGGCCCGCTTTTTCCAGCAGGAAGGCCACCATCGACGAGGTGGTGGTCTTGCCGTGCGTGCCCGCCACCGCGATGGACTGGCCGCCCAGGAACTCGGCCAGCAGCTCCGAGCGGTGCAGCACCCGGAGTCCCCGGGCTCGGGCGGCGGCCAGTTCGGGATTGTCTTCAGGAACCTGTGTCGAGTAGACGACGACATCCGCTCCGTCGATGTGTGCGGCGTCGTGGGCGCCGATGTGGACCTCCGCCCCCGCCGCGGCAAGCCGCTGCGTCCGGGCAGAGGCCGTCACGTCGGAGCCTGAAACCTCCGTGCCGCGCTGCCTCAGCACCATCGCCAGCGCGCTCATGCCGTAGCCACCGACGCCGATGAAATGCACCTTCCGGGCCTTCAGCACCCAGGCTTCCCCCTCGTGGGACGACGTTTTCTACAGGTGATGCGCCTTCTCCGCCTGTGCCGCAGGCGGGCGGGCGATGAACCGCGCGAAGATCCACGGCGCCGCCAGCGTCGAGGCCAGCGCCACCAGCCAGTAGCGCACCAGGTCGCCAACGCCGGTGTCGGGCAGCACCAGCTTCAGCCCCTCCTTCACCGCCATCACCAGCGCCAGGCCGATGACGATCTTCACCAGGTGCTGCAGCGGCGTGCCCGCGCGCGGGTCGAACCCTACGTATTCTTCCTCCAGCGCCGAACCCAGCAAGAGCCCGCCGTAGGCGCCGACGACGACCCAGGCGATCTCGTCCACCGGACCCAGGAGCGCCAGGATCCCCAGCGCTGCCCCGGGCAGCAGGAACGACAGCAGCACCCGGAGGGCGAGCCCCTGCCGCGCGCCGATCCAGAACTCGCGGCTGCGCACCATCAGCCAGAGGACGGCCAGGCCGATCGCCCATCCGCCCAGGACGTCCAGCGGCCAGTGGACGCCGATGTAGAGCCGGGAAAACCCGATGAGGAAGACAAGGACGACGGTGAACCAGGTGAACCACCGCCGCTGCAGATGGTGGGCGATGGCCCCCCAGAAGACCAGGGGGGTCTGGGCGTGGCCGCTGGGGAAGGCGTAGCCGCCGCCCGTCTCCGCCAGGATCACCCGCACCTGGCCGGGGTCAGGGCGGGGCGTCTGGAAGACCCCCTTCAGCGCGCCGTTGGACCAGAAGCCGATGACGAACACCGAGAACATGTACCGGCCGAACCGCTTGTCATACAGCCAGTAGATCAGCGGCAGGATGAGTACGTAGACGGTCTCGTGATGCAGGTTGGTGATGAACCCGAAAACGCGGTCCATCAGGGGGGACTGGATCGTCTGGATCGCCTGCAGGATCTCCACGCCCGACATGTCACCCACCCTTTCACCTGTCCTGTCATTCTATGGGACGACCGAAGCCGCGATTACTCCGCGGCCCGGAGCACCTTCGCCGGCACGCCTCCCGCCATGGCTCCCGGGGGAATGTCCCGGTTCACCAGGCTCATGGCGGAGACGGTCGCGCCGTCGCCGATGTGCACCCCCGGCAGGATGGTGCAGTTGGCTCCGACCAGCACGTCGCGCCCGATGTGCACCGGCCCGATGTAGGCCTCCTTCACCCGGAAGTCGTGGCACAGGATGACCGAGTTGTAGCCGATGACGCTGTTGTCGTCGATCCGGATCAGGTGGGGGTAGAAGATGTCGAACACGACGGCGAGGCCGATGGACACGTTGCGCCCGATCTTCGCCCCGGTCAGCCGGTAGAGCCAGCACTTCAGCGTGAGCGAGGGGGCGTACTTGGCCAGGTAGATGCAGATGAAGTTCCAGACGACCCGCAGCGGGTTCAGGAACCGGTACCAGTACTGCAGCGGGTTCAGCGGCCCGTAGTCGGGCAGCCGGGTCAGCCGTGCCTGGCGCTCTGTCACGGCGACATCCCCCCTCACCCGCCGATCCCGAGCCCCAGCCCGGGGATGGCGTTCAGATCCAGGTCGTGGCGCACGCCCGCGCGCCACAGGTAGTACCCGGCGGCGGCGATCATGGCGGCGTTGTCGGTGCAGAGCGCCGGCGGCGGGTAGCCCAGGGCGATGCCGCGGGGCTCCAGGGCCGCGCGCATCTCCTGCCGCAGCGCGCCGTTGGCGGCCACGCCCCCGGCCAGGATCACCTGCCGAACGCCCCGGTCCTGTGCCGCCTTCAGGGTCCGGTCCACCAGCACCGCGGTGACCGCCCGCTGGAACGAGGCGGCCAGGTCCGCCCGCTGCTGGTCGTTCAGCGGGCCGGTGCGCTGCACGTACTGCAGCACCGCCGTCTTCAGGCCGGAGAAGGAGAAGTCGTACGGCCCCTCGGTCTGGGCGCGGGGCAGCGGCACGGCCTCCGGGTCGCCGGACCGGGCCAGCCGCTCCACCTGCGGCCCGCCGGGGTAGCCCAGCCCCACGGAGCGGGCCACCTTGTCGAAGGCCTCCCCGGCCGCGTCGTCCAGGGTCCGGCCCAGCAGCTCCATCTGGCCGTGGCCGGCCATGTAGATGAGGTCGGTGTGGCCGCCCGAGACCACCAGGCAGACCAGCGGAAACGCCGGCTCGGGCTCCACCAGGAAGTTGGCGTAGATATGCCCCTGCAGATGGTTGACGCCGATCAGGGGCTTGTCCAGCCCGAAGGCCAGCGCCTTGGCCGCCGACAGCCCCACGAGCAGCGTGCCCACCAGGCCGGGCCCGTGGGTGACGGCGATGGCGTCGATGTCCCCGAGCCGGACGCCCGCGGTCTCCAGCGCCTCCCGGATCACGGGCAGGATCAGCTCCAGGTGCTTGCGGGAGGCGATCTCGGGAACGACGCCTCCGTACTTCCTGAACAGGTCCACCTGACTGGCGACGGTGTTGGACAGCACCCGGCGGCCGCCCGCGACCACCGCGGCGGCCGTCTCATCGCAGGAGGACTCGATGCCTAAGATCAGCCCGTCCGTCACCCGTTTCACCTCCCGGGGCGCTGCCCCTGCGTGCCGGCCAGAATGGCCGCGCGCGCCAGTTCGTCACAGCGGTTGTTCTCCACGTCGTCGGCGTGCCCCTTCACCTTCAGCCACTCCACCTGGTGAGGACGCGCGGCCTCCAGCAGCGCCTGCCAGAGATCCTGGTTCTCCACCGGCTCCTTCCTGCTGTTGACCCAGCCGTTTCGCTGCCAGGTCTCAAGCCAGTTCTGCCGGAAGGCGTTGATCAGGTAGGCGCTGTCCGAGTAGAGCTTGACCCGGCAGGGGTACTTCAGGGCCCGCAGGGCCTCGATGGCAGCCTGGATCTCCATGCGGTTGTTGGTGGTGTGAGGGTGAAAGCCGGACAGCTCCTTGCGGTGGGGGCCGCTCAGCAGCACCGCCCCCCAGCCCCCGGGCCCGGGGTTGCCGGAGCAGGCGCCGTCTGTGTAGATGATCACTTCCCGCACGGTCAGATCGCCTCCCCGACCAGCGGTTCCTTCCACATGATGATGGCGTCTTCCCCGGTGTCCGTGTAGTAGCCCCTGCGGACGGCCCCCGGCTCGGTGACGAAGCCCAGCTTCCGGTACAGCGCCTGGGCCGGCGCGTTGCCCGCCCGCACCTCCAGGGTCATCCGCGTGGCCCCGCGCCGGGCGCCGATGCGGATCAGCTCCCTGAGCAGCCGCTCGCCGATGCCCCGGCCCCGGAACTCCGGATGGACGGCGATGTTGGTGACGTGGGCGAACTCCCACAGCACGTGCATGCCGGCAAAGCCCACCACGCGGCCCTGCGCCCGCGCCACCAGGTAGACGGTGTACCGCTGCACGAGCTCGGACTCGAAGGCCTCCCGGGACCACGGGGTGAGGTAGGAAAGCCGCTCCACCTCCATCACCTGATCGAGGTCGGCCGGGGTCATGGGGTGGATCGCAATTTCCGGGACTCCCATAGGCTCTCTGCCTCGCTTTTCCGCAGATAAACGGGCGACAGCGCATCGGGGCTCACCCCGCCCCCGCGCGAGAGGAAGCTCAGCCCCAGCGCCGCGACACTGGCGGCCCGGGGCAGCAGGCTCCCGGGCGGCGCCACCCGCACGAAGGTCTCCGCGCCCGACAGGTCCGGATCACCGAGACCGAACCGGGCGGCGTGCTGCTCGGCCGCGTCGCCGCACAGGGTGACGAACTGCCAGGTGTGCCCCAGCTCGGCCCGCAGCGCCCGGACCCGCTCCACCACCTCGTCGATGTGCAGGTTCGCCGGGCCCATCCGCTCTTCCCAGGTGGCCGGATCCCGGTCGCCCGCGGCGTACACGGCCGTGAAGACCTGGTCGCGCTTCGCGTCCAGCAGAGGCACCACCAGGCCGGCCTGCGCGCCGGTGCCGTAGGCGGCAGCCGCCAGCGTGGAGACCGGGACCACGGGCCTGTCCAGCGCGAAGGCCAGCCCCTTCGCCGTGGCCAGGCCGATGCGCAGCCCGGTGAAGGAGCCCGGGCCCACGCCGACGGCGATCGCATCCAGCTCCCGCCGGTCCACCCCGGCCTCCCGCAGGGCCTGGGCGATCAGCGGCATCAGCCGGACCGAATGGGCCCGGGGCACCTGCAGCGTCAGCTCCGCACGCACCCGCCCCTCCGCCATGACCGCGACGGTGCAGGCGGCGGTGGCGGTGTCAAACGCCAAAATCCGCATGCGCCAACTCCTCCAGGAGCGGCCGGTAGCGCCCGGTGCCGGAGAGGACCAGCACCCGCTCCTGCTCGCCGCTCCCATAACTCAGTGCGATCTCCAGGACCTCGTCGGGCCAGAGCGGCCGCACCCGGTCGGCCCACTCGACGAGGTTGACGCCATGGCCGCCGAAGAAGTACTCCTCGAAGCCCAGGTCCTCCAGCTCCTCCGGATCCTCCAGCCGGTAGACGTCCCAGTGGTAGACCGGGAAGCGCCCCTCGTACTCCCACAGCAGGGTGAAGGTGGGGCTGCCGCCGGTGCGGCTGACGCCGAGGCCGGCCAGGATGCCGGTGGACAGCGCGGTCTTCCCGGCGCCCAGTTCGCCCACCAGCGCGACAAAATCGCCGGGCCTGAGCCGTTCGCCCAGCCACCGGCCCAGGGCCTGCGTTTCGGCGGGGCTCCTGCTGATCACGCGCACCATGCGTTCATCCTCCCAAGACCGATCAACACCTATTCTGGGCGTCTCTGTCCGGCAGGTCAAGCAAAAAGCCCCGGCGCGCCGCGCGCTCCGGGGCGGTGGTCCCGGTCTCCCGTCCGCGGGGTGACGGCCCCTGCCCGCCGGTCACACCCCCATGATGTGAAAGCCGTTGTCGGCGTAGATCGTCTCGCCGGTGATGCACCGCGACAGAGGAGAGGCCAGGAACAGGCCGACGTCGCCCACCTCTTCCACGGTCACGTTGCGCCTGAGCGGTGCCCGCTCCTCCACGATGTCCCGGATGGTGCTGAGCCCCTTCACCGCGCTGGCGGCCAGGGTCTTCAGCGGGCCCGCGGAGATCGCGTTCACCCGGATGTTGCTGGCCCCCAGCTCGTGGGCCAGGTAGCGCACGTTGCACTCCAGGGCGGCCTTGGCCGGCGCCATGATGTTGTATCGGTCCACCACCCGCTCGGCGGCCAGGTAGGTGAGGGTCATGATTGACCCGCCCCCGGCGGCCTCCATCAGCGGCCTGGCGGCCCGGGCGACGGCGATCAGGGACCAGGCTGAGACCTCCTGGGCGATGCGCCAGCCCTCCCGGGTGGTCTCCACGAAGTCCCGCTGCAGGTCCTCGGTCCGGGCGTAGGCGATGGAGTGGACCAGCACGTCCAGCTTCCCCCAGCGCTCGCCCAGCTCGGCGAACGCCGCCTCGATCTGCCCGTCCTCCATCACGTCGCAGGGCAGCAGCGGCATCTGCTCGTGCCCCTCCAGGGTCTGCACAAGCTCCACCAGGTTCTCCTTCAGACGGTCGTTGACATAGGTAAACGCCAGCTCCGCCCCCTCCCGGTGCAGGGCGCGGGCGATTCCCCACGCGATGGAGCGCTTGTTGGCCACGCCCATCACCAGGCACTTTCTCCCCGTCATCAGTCCCACGGCGCACCTCTCCCTCTCCCTGTATTAACACCTGGTACTAATAATAGCCTATCAGGACGAAGTTTACCATCCCCCGAGCACTCGCTGTTCGCTCGCCGTGCTCGCTGCCCGCACGCCTGTTCCTGCGGCCGGCGTGGCTGCACACGCCTTCACCGCATGGCGCAGGGCCGTGGCCCCGCCCAACTGCGGCAAATTTCCACTTCGCCCGGCCGCCAAGTGCAGATCTCCCGCAGTTCGCACCCTGCCCCGGCTCCTTCACGCCTGAACCACCCGGCGCAGGGCCAAGGCCCCGCCCAACTGCGGCAGATTTCCACTTCGCCCGGCCGCCAAGTGCAAATCTCCCGCAGTTTGCGCCCTGACCCGGCTCTTTCACGCCTCAACCACCCGGCGTAGGGCCATGGCCCCGTTCAACTGCGGCAAATCTCCACTTCGCCCGGCCGCCAAGTGCAAATCTCCCGCAGTTCGCGCCCTGCCCCGGCCCATGCATGAGAAGACGAAGCGGTGAGCTCCGGTCCACATGAGAGAGCAATGCAGAAGGGGCGGGAGTCCCCGCCCCACCAGCACGGCCCCGGCCGCATCGGGCCTACAGCCGCTTGAACTTCTCCTGCAGCATCCGCACCTGCTCCTCCAGGCTGGGCTGGCGCTTCGCCCGCGGCTCGCCCGCCCGGCCGCGGCCCGCCTCCCGGCTCGGACGGGACTCCCTGTCCCGGCCGGACTCCCGGCTCCGGCCGGCTTCCCGGGCCCGCCCGGCATCCCGGTTGCCACCCCGCTCCCGCTGCTGCTCCCCTGCGGGGGGGTCGCCCAGCTTCATGGAGAGCCCGATGCGCTGCCGCTTCAGGTCCACTTCGATGACCTTCACCCGCACCACGTCGCCCACCGCCACCACCTCGGAGGGGTGCTTGACGTACTTGTGCGAGAGCTGGGAGATGTGCACCAGCCCGTCCTCGTGGACGCCGATGTCGACGAAGGCGCCGAAGTCGACCACGTTGCGCACCGTCCCCGTGAGCTCCATGCCCACCTTCAGGTCCTCCAGCTTCAGCACGTCGGTGCGGAAGATGGGCTTGGGCAGCTCGTCCCGGGGGTCGCGGCCGGGCTTCGAGAGCGCCTCGATGATGTCCCGCACCGTGGGCACGCCGGCCCCCAGCTCGGCGGCCACCTGTTCGGGAGAGAGCTTCTTCAGGGCATCCCGGAGCCCCGCCGCCCCGCGGCCGATCAGCTGCTCCCGGGTGGCCCCCACGGCTTTCAGGATCGCCTCGGCGATGGCGTAGGACTCGGGGTGCACCGCCGTGTTGTCCAGCGGTTCCAGGCCGCCCTCCACCCGGAGGAAGCCCGCGCACTGCTCAAACGCCTTCGGGCCCAGGCCCGAGACCTTCAGCAGCTCCTGCCGGCTGCGGAACTTGCCGTGTTTCTCCCGGTACTCGACAATCGCCTTCGCGACCGAGGCCTTGATGCCGGCCACGTACTGCAGCAGCGACGGCGAAGCCGTGTTGAGGTCGACGCCAACGGCGTTGACCACCGACTCCACCACGGCCCCCAGCTGCTCGGCCAGCCGCTTCTGGTTCACGTCGTGCTGGTACAGGCCGACGCCGATGGACTTGGGGTCGATCTTAACCAGCTCCGCCAGCGGATCCTGCGCCCGCCTGGCGATGGAGACCGCCGAGCGCTGCGTCACGTCGAAGTCGGGGAACTCCTCCTGCGCGATCTTCGAGGCGGAGTACACCGAAGCGCCGGCCTCGGAGACGATCATGTAGGCGGTGGGGTGGCTGCAGCGGGGGATGATGCTCGCCACCACCTGCTCGGTCTCCCGGGAGGCCGTGCCGTTGCCGATGGCGATCAGGTCCACCTTGTGCTTGTCCACCAGCCGCACCAGCGTCTCCTCGCCCTGCTGCCGCTGCCGGTCGCCCAGGGTCACGTAGATGACACCCGTTTCCAGCACCCGGCCGGTCTCGTCCACCACGGCCAGCTTGCACCCGGTGCGGTACCCGGGGTCGATGCCCATGACCGTCATGCCCTTGATCGGCGGCTGGAGCAGCAGGTTCCGCAGGTTCACGGCGAAGAGCCGGATGGCGTGCTCCTCCGCCTTCTCGGTGAGCTCGTTCCGGATCTCCGTTTCAATGGAAGGCGCGATGAGCCGCCGATACGCGTCGGCAATCGCCTCCCGCAGCTGATTCTCCCAGACCGACCGGCCGGTGATGTACTGCCGCTCGATGCCGGCGATGATCTCCTCCACCGGCGCCTCCAGCGTCACCTTCAAGCACTCCAGCCGCTCGCCCCGGTTGAGGGCCAGGATGCGGTGGGGCGGCAGGGTGCGCACCGGCTCCTGGAAGTCGAAGTACATCTCGAACTCCCGGGCCTTCTCGGGGTCGCCCTTGTCGCTGGCCGCGGACCGGATCACGCCGCGGGCGAAGGTGAGCTCGCGGACCCGCTTCCGCACCGCCGCGTCATCCGACACGATCTCGGCCACGATGTCGCGGGCGCCGGCCAGGGCGTCCTCCGCCGACTCCACCTGCCGTTCCGGGTTGACGAAGGCAGCGGCCATCTCCTCGGGCGAGCCGCTGGACTCCGCCTGGGCGAGCATCCGCTGCGCCAGCGGCTCCAACCCCCGCTCCCGGGCGATCATGGCCCGGGTCCGCCGCTTGGGCCGGTAGGGGCGGTAGAGGTCCTCCACCTCCTGCAGCTTCTCCGCCTGCCGGATGGCCTGCTCCAGCTCGGACGTCAGCTTGCCCTGCTCCGCGATGACCCGCAGGACCTTCTCCTTCTCGGCCTCCAGGTTCCTGAGGTAGGCCAGCCGCTCCTGCAGGAGGCGGATCTGGTTCTCGTCCATCTCGCCCGTGGCCTCCTTGCGGTACCGGGCGATGAAAGGCACGGTATTCCCCTCGTCCAGGAGCTGGATGCACCGCGCCACCTGACCGACCGACAGCCCCAGTTCCCGGGCCAGCCGGGCCTGAATCACATCGTGGCTCACGTTCATTCACCTTCCTGCGCAGGCGGCCCGCCGGGCAGGACGAGCCGCTCCATATCGCGCCACATCTCTCCGTCCCAGCGCATCACGGTCATGATCGGCGGCGCCTCGTCCCACTGCCAGACGAAGCGCAGGTCGCCGTCCTGCACCATATGCGGGAAGTCGTCGGGCCCGCTGCGCGCCAGCTCGCCCCAGACCGACCGGGCGAGCGCCGCGGCCCGGGCGTCGTCGTAACCGGGGCCGCCGTGGTGGCGGATGGCCTCCGCCAGCTGCCGGACGAAACCCGTCTCGCTACCCCTGCTGCCGCACATAGCGCACGATCCTTTCGCCGTCGAAGGTGTACAGGTAAGGGCTCACCGGAAACCCGGCCTCCCGGTGCTCCAGGGCCACCCGCCGCTGCACCACCCGGAACAGCTCCTCGTCGGCGTCGCCGATCGCGACCATCCAGTTCCGGTGGGGCACGCCGATCACCAGCTGACCCGGCACCGCATCCGCGAAGTCGTGCAGCCATTCCGTGAGGAGGATGCGGGCGGCGTCGTAGCCGTCCTGCAGGGCCCAGATGAACATCGGCCGGCCGCCTTCGGGGGAGTCGAGCTTGGTCACCCGCTTCCCCTCGGTCAGCCGCTTCAGGTTCTGGAGCGCCGTGATATGGACGGTGGTGTGGCTCACCCCCCAGTCGCGCAGGTCCTGGTAGGTGACATAGCGGATCTTGTCGCCCGGCTCCTCGATGCCGTAGATCACGTGCAGCCCTTCGGCGATCTGGCCGTTCACCATCTGCCCCCCGCCCTTCGCCTGGATCTGCACCGGATCCATCATGAGCGGGTAGAGCCGGCCGCGGATCTCGGCAAACTCCTGCTCCATCAGCTTCATCGTTCATCCCTCCCGGGGCTCAGCCAGCCCGGTCAGCCCGCGGCGGTGAGGCCGGCCACAGTGATCACCCCGCCGGACGCCGCAGGCGAGAAGAGTTTACCAATCGGCGGTTGGCCCGTCAAGAAAAGCCGGGAAGGGGGCCGAAGCCCCCTTCCCGCGCCTCCCGGAGGAGCCGGCCAGCCTGAGCGCCGGTTACCGCGTGGTACCGCCGTTCAGCTGCTGCTCGGCCAGGGCGATCATCTTCTTCACCATGTACCCGCCGACGGAGCCGTTCACACGGCTGGGCAGGTCGCCCTTGTACTGCTGGGCATAGTTCGGGATGCCGAGCTCAGCGGCCGTCTCGAACTTCAGCTGCTCCAGGGCGTTGCGAGCCGAGGAAACGAGGATCTCGTTGCTGTTGTTGTTCGCCATTGCGTTCTCACCTCCTGACGGTCTTATGTTTCCGCCGGAGGCGCCGCGTTATGACGACCAGTTGTTGGCGCGTATTGACGACCCCTTGTCGCGGCCGCGCGCTTCGTTGTCAAGAACGATGGCGCGCCGCGTCGACAAACGCGGCGAACAGGGGGGCGAAATTGTACGACCGCCCCTCGAAGTTTTCGGGGTGCCACTGCACCGAGAGGACGAAGCGCCGGCCCGGGTGTTCCATCGCCTCGATCACGCCGTCGGGCGCGTGCGCGCTGGCCACCCACCCGTCGGGCACCCGCTTCACCGCCTGATGGTGCCGGCTGTTGACCCGCCGCTCGGCGCCCAGCAGCGCGGCGAGCCGCGTGCCGGGCGCGATGGTCACCGGATGGGTGGGGTATCCGGCGGGCGCCTCCTGCCGGTGCTTGATGGCGCCCTCGACCTGCGACGGGATATCCTGCCAGAGCGCGCCGCCGAAGGCCACCGCCAGCACCTGGTGGCCCCGGCAGATCCCCAGGACGGGCATGTCCCGGTCCACCGCCACGCGGGCATAGGCCAGCTCCGCCGCGTCGCGGTCGGGGTCGATGCGGCCGGTGGCGGGCAGCGGCAGCTCGCCGTACAGCAGCGGATCCAGGTCCTCGCCGCCGGAGAGCAGCAGGCCGTCCAGCCGCTCCAGCACCTGCGACGCCTCCTCTTCCCCCGCGGCGACGGGCAGCATCACCGGCAGCCCGCCGGCCCGCCAGATGGCCCGGAAGTAGTCGTGGGGCGTGTAAAGCCAGTCGCGCCCCGGTTCCTCGCGCTCGCGGTTGCATGCGGTCACGCCGATCAACGGCCTCATGCGTCCGGTCTCCTCCCTGATGCTCACCGCCTCGTTATGTGCGTGAACCCGGGGGTCCACACTCTTTGGACTCCCGGGTTCGCCGCGGAGGTGCCCCGGCGGCGCATCAAAACTCCTTCAGTCCGAGGCTGATCATCAGGGCATCGTCCACCTGGCGCATGATGTCGCCGCCCAGGTGGGTCACCCGCTCGCGCAGCCGCCGCTTGTCGATGGTGCGGACCTGCTCGAGCAGGATGACAGAATCCCGCTCGAGCCCATAGGTTTCCCCGTCCAGTTCGACATGAATCGGCAGCTTGGCCTTCTCGATCTGGCTGGTGATGGCCGAGACGATGACGGTCGGACTGTACTTATTGCCGACATCATTCTGCAGGATCAGAACGGGCCGCACGCCTCCCTGCTCCGACCCGATGACCGGGCTCAGGTCCGCGTAGAAGACGTCGCCCCGACGAATCTGAAGTGGCTTGCTCATACGCCCGGGACCGCTCAGGGCAAACTGCCGATCTGCTCGAAGATCGGCCCTTCCTCCGCAAGAGTCAGGTTGATGCGGGACATCTCCAGGTAGCCCCGCCTCATCTGCTCCCGCATGTCCCGTTTCTTCCTTTCTTCCACATAGATTCGCACGGCCTCGTGGATCAGGGCGTCCCGGCTGGTCCGCTCCAGGGCCGCGAGGCCGTCCACCTGCTCCAGGAGCGATGCAGGCAGGGTGACCCGAATGCGTCGCATAGCGGCCATGGAGCACCTCCTCCGGATACTGCCCTGGTTCCAGTCTATACGCGGCCCCGGAGAAAGGTCATCGCAACGGCGCACAGGTTCAGAGGTTCTCCGGCGGGTAGAAGCGGGGCACCCGCCGGGAGATGCCGCAGACAATCTCGTAGTTGATGGTGTCGGCCAGGCCGGCGAGTTCGGTCGCGGTGATCTCCTCCCCGCCCTGGCGGCCGATCAGAACCACCTCGTCGCCCACCTGCACCGGCACGTCGTCGGGGACGCGGACCATCATCTGGTCCATGGTCACCACGCCCACCACCGGGCACCGGCGGCCGTGGATCAGCACCTCGGCCCGGTTGGAGAGCTTGCGGGGGTAGCCGTCGGCATATCCCACGGGCAGCGTGGCGATCTGCTCACGGCGGGAGGTGGTGTAGGTGCAGCCGTAGGAGATCGACTGGCCGGCCTCCAGCCACTTCACCATGCCCACCCGGGTCTTCCAGGTGAGGGCGGGCGTGAGGTTGACGGGCCACGCCACGCCCGGCGCCGGCGGCAGCCCCACCACGGCGATGCCGGTGCGCACCATGTCGTAGTGCGCCTCCGGGTGGAGCATGAGCGCCGCGCTGTTGGTCACGTGCCGGATCCGCGGGCGCACCCCCGCGGCCTCCAGCTCGGCCAGCGCCGCCTCGTACCGCTCCAGCTGCAGACGGGTATACGGGTTTTCCGGCTCGTCCGCCGTCGCCAGGTGGGTGAAGACCCCTTCCACCTCGACGTGGCTGAGCCCGGCCAGTTGGCGGCCGATGGCGGCCACCTGGTCCGGCTGGAGGCCGATGCGGCCCATGCCGGTATCGACCTTCAGGTGGACGCGCGCCCTGCGGCGCAGCCGCTCTCCCGCGCGGTTCAGGGCCAGGCCGAGCTCGCCGTCGAACAGGGCGACCCGGAGCCCCTCCGTCAGCACGGTCTCCGCCTGGCCGGGGGACACGTAGCCCAGCACGAGGATCGGCGCGGTGATGCCGTGCCGGCGCAGGGTGACCCCTTCCTCCACAGAGGCCACGCCCAGCCAGTCGGCCCCCGCCTCGATGGCCGCGGTGGCCACGGGCACCGCGCCGTGCCCGTACGCGTTGGCCTTGACCACCGCCAGCAGTCGAGGAGCCCGGATGATCTTCTTCAGTGCTGCGATGTTGGCCTGAACTGCTTGCAGATCGATCTCCGCCCAGGTCGGGCGCATGCGATCCAGATCCATCGTGGCTCCTCCCCCACGTGGCGTTTCCTATCCCACGAACTCCTCGATCAGGTCGGGCAGCCCTTCCCGGAGGGACTGCTGCGCGGCGGGCAGCTCCGCCGCGATCTCGCCGGCAAGCACCCCGTCTTGCCCCATCCGCTGCGCCAGCCGGTCGCCGGCCAGGCCGTGCAGGAAGGCGCCCGCCGCCGCGGCCTCCGGCGCGCCCAGCCCCTGCGCCATCAGCCCGGCGATGATGCCGGTCAGCACATCGCCCGACCCGGCCGTGCCCAGGATCCGGCTGCCGGTGGGGTTGATGAAGACCTGCCCTCCGGGCTCGGCGATCAGCGTGTAGGCCCCCTTCAGCAGCACCACGGCCTTGGTCACGGAAGCCGCACGGCGGACCGCGGCGAACCGGTCCGCCTGCACGGACTCCACTGAGACGCCCAGCAGGTGGGCCATCTCCCCCGGATGGGGGGTGATCACCAGCGGCATCGGGCACTCGGCCAGGAGTTCGGGCCGGCCGGCAAACGCCTTGATGGCGTCCGCGTCCAGGACCAGCGGCGCCGTGGCGCCGGCCACCACCCGGCGGGTGAAGAGCTGCGCGTCGGCGTCGGTCCCGAGGCCCGGCCCCACGGCCAGGGCGTCGGCACGGGCCGCCCGCTGCAGAAACAGCTCGGCGGCGTCGGCCAGGAAGCCGCCTGCCGGCGACTCGGGCAGGGCCAGGGTCATGCACTCGGGCCGCATCGCCGCGAGGACCGGCTGCGACCGCTCCGGGGCCGCGACGGTGACCAGCCCCGCGCCGATGCGCAGCGCGCCCATGGCCGCGAGGGCGCCGGCCCCCGCCATGCCGTGGGAGCCCGCCGCCACGTACACCCGGCCGCGGGTGCCCTTGTGCGCGTCGCGGCTGTAGGCGGGCAGCCAGCTCTTCGCCATCGCCGGGCGGGTCAGCTCCACCTGGATGTTCTCGGCCTCGATCGCCTTCTCGTCCAGTCCGATGTCCACCACCACGATCCGGCCGACCAGGTCTGCCCCCGGGAAGAGGAAGAGCCCCAGCTTGGGCAGGCCGAAGGTGACCGTGACATCGGCCCGGACGGCCGGCCCGTCCACCCGTCCGGTGTTGGTGCCGATGCCGGAGGGGATGTCCACCGCGAGCACCATCCGGTTCGCGGCGTTGATCAGCTTGATCGCCTCGGCGGCCTGGCCCCGCGCCGAGCCGACCGCTCCGGTGCCGAGCACAGCGTCGATGATCAGGTCGGCGCCCTGCAGCGCCTCGTACGCCTGGGCCGGCATCAGGATGGGCACCCCGGCCATGCGGGCGGAGTACAGCGCCGCCGCGGCGTCGGCCGGCAGGTCGTCCAGGGAAGCCCACACCACCGCCGAGACCTGGAAGCCCCAGTGGCGCAGCCACCGGGCGGCCACCAGGCCGTCGCCGCCGTTGTTCCCCTTGCCGCAGACCACGACGATGGGCCCTGACCGCCCTTGCATCATCCGCCGGGCGATCAGGGCCACCTGCCGCCCCGCCAGTTCCATCAGGACCGAGGAGGTGAAGCCGTACTGATCGAAGAGGCGCGCCTCGATCGCCCGCATCTGCTCGCCCGAAACCACCTTCATCCTTCGATCACCACCTGTGCAACGGCGTACTCCTGTGTATGTGACAGCGAAAGGTGAATCCGAGTTGCACCCCGCTCAGCGGCGATCTCGGCGAGTCGATGGGAAAGGCGCAGCGACGGCCGGCCGAGGTCGTCGCGGACGACCTCCGCGTCGGTCCAGCGCACCTGACGCAGCCCGATGCCCAGGGCCTTCAGCAGCGCCTCCTTCGCGGCGAACCGGGCCGCATACCGCGCAGCCCGGTGAGGTTCGCTGGACTCGCAGTAGGCGATCTCCGCCGGGGTGAAGAGCCGTGTGAGAAGCCGCTCCCCGTGGCGGTCGACGGCGCGGGCCAGCCGTTCCACCGCCACGATGTCGACGCCGGTGCCCAGAATCACGCCGAGCACCCCCTTTCCCCTACATCAGGCGGTCGAGCCCGGGCTCATCCCCCGCCAGGCGGAGCACCACGGTGCCGTCCCCGCCGCGCTCCACCCGGAGAACCACCCGCTCGCCTTCCCGGAGCGGCGCGTGCGCCGAGACCTCCAGCCGCACCCCGCCGCCAAAGGCGAGGATGGCGCGGCCCTGGTAGACCGAGACCACCTCGGCCACCAGCCGCCGGCCCGGTGCAAAGAGGCGGGACCGCATGGCCACCCCTCCTGCCGCACAGAACTTGCAGGTAGGTTTCTCCAGCGCCCCGCCGTTCCCCTTCAGAACGCCTCTTCTTCATTCCCCGGCTGGGGAGATCATTTCCGCAAGGTCCAGGTACTCGTAGACATCGACCCCGTGCGCGGCCAGGGCGCTGGCCAGCTCGCTGACCGCGGTCCAGCCGCCGGCCCGGAGATGCAGGGCGAGCAGGTCGGATGCCCTGCGCTCCAGTCGGGAGTGCCCGCCGGCTGCCGCAGCCGTCCGGGCGGCCAGGGCAAAGCCAAGGGCCTCCACCAGGCGGCCGGTCGCGCCCGCCACCCGGCTCAGGAAGAGCTGCGCCCGCACCTGCAGGGGGCTCAGGGGGGCCGCGCACTGGAGCGCCCGAAAAGCCTCATCCGCCGCCTGCTGGGGACGGCCGGCCGCCCGCAGCATGCCGGCGCTGATCAGCCGCAGCCGGCCGCTGCAGCACTGCCGCATCACGGCGCCGGTAGCCCGCCTGCAGCGCTGCACCAGCAGCAGCACCCGCAGCCGCTGGCCGGGGGTGAGCCCGCCGGCCTTCAGCAGCCGGCGCCCGTAGGCCAGACAGCGTCGGTATTCGCCCTTCCGGAAGAGGCGTTCCAACCACAAGGTCATCCTTTCACCGCCTCTCTCCCCGATTTGGCCCTAGTCTTCCCCGACAGGCGCGGAAAGGAAACAGCCCCGGGGCACGGGGCTGTCGCAAGGGCGCTACTGCAGGTCGCGTCTCAGCAGCGGAACGGGCGGCATCTCCTCGGGGAAGTGGGCGGTCGCCTGGTAGGCGGCGTCGAGATGGCGCAGGATCTGCACCCCTTCCCGCTCCACCAGCTCTTCCAGTGCCTCAGCAGCCAGGTGCTCCAGCTCAGGCTGCCCGGCCGTGACCGCCTCGCTCAGGGCCGCCAGGACGAAGCTGAGGGACTGACGCCCTTCCCCCACCCGCTGCTTGCACTGGGCGAGCAGCAGGTAGCAGTGACAGGCGTGGGCGGGATCGCCGCGGTAGACCGTCAGCGCGCGCGCCGCGGCCACTGCGGCCCTTCCGGCATACCCGCCCCGAAGCAGCCAGGCCGCGAGGTCGAGCAGGTAGGTGCCGGCGTAGTACGGCTCGGCGGGATGCCGGGCGGCGATGGCCCGCTGCTCCAGGAGCAGCCGCCTCACCGGGCGCCGCTGGCTGCGGTCCTGCCGGGCCATGTACAGATAGACGTTGATCAGGTCGTGGGTGCAGGTGAAGACGCCGTGCAGCATCCCGTGCCCGGCGAACCAGGCCCGAGCCGCCTCCAGGGCGTGCACGGCCTGCGCCGGCTGCAGAAGCCGCTGGTAGGTGATGCCCAGCGACTTCCACGCCGCTCCCTCCAGCCGGGCCGCCTCCCGGTAGCAGTCCCTGTAGGTGAAGTACCGGTGGAAACAGCTCACGGCCTGTTCGTACTGCTGCATCGCCGCATGGGCGGCCCCGAGCGTGAGCAAGGCCCGGCCCAGCAGATCGAACGACTTCGCCTGCTCGGCCAGTTTCACAGCAGACAGCGCGGACCGCACCGCTCCGGGGGCATCCTGCAGGGCCAGCCGGCAGCGGCTCATGATCAGGTGAATCCCGGCCTGTTCCTCCGGCGGCAGGCCGCCCTGTTCCATGATCTGCTCCGCCGCAAACAGACAGCGTGCGTACCGGCCCTCTTCCAGGAGCCGGGCTAACGCCTCGACCATGAACACCCATCCCCTTCTTTCCTGGGGTCATTCCGTTGGCTGCGACGGCGTCTGCACATTTTCGCCCACAGATAAAAGACTGCCCTTCCTGCGTCGGTGTCAACTCCAGACCCTGGGTTCAAGCCTCGATCTAATTGGACTCCGCTTATCACTCTCTTATACGAACACCGGGCTGAAAAGGTTCACACCGTAAGGGATAGATTCGTGATCAATCATGTATCGGTTCTGTTCACCCACGACAACACCTGCTCCACCGGCAGCTCCGGCGCCACATGGCCATCGCGGCCGGTCACCGTGCGGGCGGTGAACAGGGCGTTGATGACGGCCTCCTCCACCGCCTCCACCGCGGCCCGGAAGAGGTCGTTCATGATGGCGCTGTCGTCCCGGAGCACCGTCACCGCGCGGACCGGGGCGTCGGCCCGGTGCGGCACCCGGTTGGCGGTGGAAAACGCCAGCACGAAGTCGCCGCTGCCGTTCATCGCGCTGCCGCCCACCCGGGAGAGGCCCAGGGCGCCCCGGCGCGCGAGGCGCGTGAGCTGCCGGGCGTCCAGCGGCGCGTTGGTGGCCAGCACGACCATCACCGACCCGGGCGGCGGCTCGTCCGGCCCGGTCTCGGGCGCAGCCTCCACCCGGGGCGCGGCCTGGTCCTGGGGCTCGGCATCCGCCCGGGGCGCGGCCTGGTCCTGGGGCTCCGCATCCGTCCGGGGCGCAGTCCCGGCCCGGGGCGCGGCATCCCCCGGAGGAGCGGCCTTCGGCTCGCCGGGGGGGTCCTGCAGCCGCCGGCCCACCGGCACCCCGTGAATCAGGAGGTCAGGGCGCCGGCCGAAGTTGGCGAGCACCAGCGCGCCGAGCACGTAGCGGTCCACCAGGCGAGACGAGGAGCCGATGCCGCCCTTGAAGCCGAAGCAGACCATCCCCGTGCCCGCGCCCACGGCGCCCTGCTGGACCGGTCCGCCGGACGCGCCTTCCAGGGCGGCCCGCACCATCTCCGCCGTGACGTGCCGGCCCCGCACGTCGTTCAGGTAGCCGTCGTTGCACTCGCCCACCACCGGGTTGACCGTGCCGGTGGTCACGCCGATCTCCGGGTTCTGCTCGAGCATGTAGCTGACCAGCGCGTCTGCCGCCTGGAAAGCGGAGAGAGTGTTGGTCAGGAGGATCGGCGTCTCCAGGGTGCCGAGCTCGGCCACCTGGGCGAGGCCGGTCGCCTTGCCGAAGCCGTTGAGCACGAAGAGGCCCGCCGGCACCTTCTCGGCAAACAGATTGCCGCCGTGGGGCAGGATGGCCGTCACACCTGTGCGGACCGGCCCCTGGCCGGGGATCAGCGGCCCCTCGCCCTCAACCCGGGTGGCGTGGCCGACGCGCACCCCGGGTACGTCGCAGATGTCGTTGTGGGGTCCCGGAGGCAGGTGGCCCGTCACCAGGCCCAGGGCCCGTGCCGTGGGTCGGGGCGGATAAGGGCTGGGAAACGACATGGAAGGCACCTCCTCTGCACGTGGAGACACGGGCGGCTCGTCCGGCACCAGGCGGATCACCGGCACCGGCCCCCGCCATTCCACCTCGATGTGGCGGCCCAGCAGAACCGTGGACAGCATGTTGTGCACACTGTGGCCGATCGCCGGCACCCAGAGGTCGCCGGTCAGGTCGTAGGCGGCGCCGAAAATGGCGCCGGACAGCGCGGCGACCGCCGCGTAGGGCCAGTTCTCGCGCATCCAGCCGCCGTGGCTGAACCCGAACAGGAAGGCCGCCGGCAGCAGGCCCACCAGGGGCTGTAGCCCGCCCCGGAAGAGGAGTTCCTCGCCGATGGCCGCGGTGGTGACCATGACCAGCATCAGCGGGTAGCCGACGGACCGCAGGGCCTCCTCGCCGGCCCGCCCGCCCGTCTTCCGCAGCGCCTCCTCCAGCCGGTCGCTGAACCGGGAAACCAGCCCGACCAGGCCCAGGGACAGCCCGCCCGCGGCGAGGCCGGCCAGCACGGCGTGCCCCGAGGGCAGCCGCAGGAGGTCGGGGAACTGCCCCGTGGCCAGCCGGGCCAGGAGGAGCCCGCCCGCCGCCATGGCCGCCGGCGCCGCGACGCCGACCAGCAGGAAAATCCGCCAGCGGGACCGCAGATCCACCCCACCACCCCCCGTCATGCGCAACCAGGCCAGGAGGTTGTCCCCTGGCCCGGTCTCCGGCCGCTACTCCGACAGCGTGTTGGTGATCTGCGCGCCTTCCCGCAGCTCGGTGTACCAGCTGCCCAGCCGCTCGCTCACCTTCTCGCTCAGGTACTGCTCCCGGATCGTCTCTTTCTCCTGCTCGAAGTCTAGCAGGCTGACCTGGATGATGTGCCAGCCGTACGGGCTCTGCACCGGGGCGGAGATCTCGCCGTCGCCCAGGGCGAAGGCCGCCGCCTCGAACTCAGGCACGGTATCGCCCCTGGCGATCAGGCCCAGGTCGCCGCCCCTGGCCGCGCTGACGGTGTCCTTCGACTCCGCCTCGGCCAGCGCCGCGAAGTCGGCCCCGCCGTCCAGCAGCGCCCGGATCTCGCTGGCCTCCTCTTCCGTGTCCACGAGAATGTGGCGGACCTTGATGCGCCGGGTCTCATCGGAGCCCTGCATCTCGTCGAAGTACGCCCGCAGCGCGGCATCGTCGGGCTGAAGCTCCTGCCTGAGCACCCGGGTGGCGGTCATGTCCCGGCGCAGCGCATCGCGGAACTGCGCCTCGGTCAGACCGTACTGCCGGAGCGCCAGGGAGAAGTACAGGTCGCCCCCGTATGCGGCCTTGGTGGCGGCGACTTCGGCCTCCACCTCGGCATCGGTCACCGCAACGCCCGCCTTGGCGGCTTCCTGCTCCACCAGACGGGTCAGAATCATGTCGTCGACGGTCTCTTTCCCGTAGTACGCCATCAGCCTCTGGTGCACTTCCATCCGGGTGATCCGATCGCCGTTGACCGTCGCCACCACCTCGGCGTCGGGTCCGGGCCGCTGCATGCTGCTGCCCACAAAGTAACCCCCGAGGCCGGCCACCACCAGGGTCGCCGCCACGGCCAGGGCAATCGTCCCCCGGCTGTTCTCATTTGCCAACGTGCCACGCTCCTTCAATCCATGCTTCAAGCAGGGCCATCATCCGTATGGTAACGCAGTTCACGCCGGCTGCCAACCGCACAAATCGCTTATTGCCAGCCCAGCTGTCTCCGGGCCTCGGGCGACATGCGCTGGGGAGACCAGGGCGGGTCGAAGGTGAGATCGACCTTCACGTCGGCAAAATCCAGCACGCTCAGGGCCTCGTAGACCTCGTTGACCAGGTGGCCGCCGACCGGACAGCCGGCGGTGGTGAAGGTCATCAGCACGCGGCACCGGTTCTGCTCGTCCACCTTCAGGTCGTAGACCAGCCCCAGGTCGACGATGTTGAGGCCGATCTCCGGGTCGTAGACGTTGCGGAGCATGGTGCGCGCGAGCGCCGCCTTGTCGGCCTGCGGGCTCGTTTCCCGGCGGGTTCCGTTCGCGTTCTCCATCTCGCGGATCGCTCCCTTCAGTCCAGCGGCCTGGCCCGGAGCACCTGGACGATGGTGCCGGCGAACAGCAGGCTGCCGATCAGGTTTAGTATGACGCTCCCCCGCACCAGATACCGGGCATCCCACCAGTCCAGCGCGCCGCCCAGGAGCAGGAGCCCGGTGAGTGCCACCCCGGCCGTCCAGCACCCGTACCCGGCCCGCGCGGCCCGCTGCGAGAACATCTGATCCAGCGTGGGCAGCCGCTGGGTCTTGGCGCGCCGGTGCTTCATCAGGTAGTGCCAGACGAGAAACGGCACGATCTTGTACAGCATGCCCAGGATCATGGTGGCGACGAAGCCGAACAGGAACAGCCAGGCTCCGGGGACGGCTGCGGGCCGGTGCCAGTGGCTGAGCAGGAGCAGGGGCACGGCGGGCACGAGGAAGATCAGGGCCGTCACGGCCCAACGCATGGAGAGGTCGAGTTCGGGCCGGCGGCGCTGCCGCATCATGGCAAAGAGGTCGGCGGCGTAGCGGACCACGCCGGCCGCGGCGAGCAGCAGCGCGGCGGCGGTGGCGGGCAGGGGGAGGTGAAGCAGCAGGGCGGCAAACGCGCCCCAGAGCCCCGCCGCCAGCAGAGCCAGCACCGTGTGGCCGGAGGCGGCGCCCGGCCGGTTGGTCAGCGCGAACATGGGGAAGAGCTGGTACGAGACGCCGAAGATCGTGAGCATGAACCAGCCGCCCAGGCCGACCAGCACGTGCGCGCCCAGCGGCGAGTAGTCGAGGGTGTCAGGCAGGAAGCCGTAGCGCAGGTTGAACGCCAGGACCAGCCCCCAGATCACGGTGCCCAGCACGAACGAGAGGGCCGCCGCCATGAACCGGCCGGCGACGGTCCACTGGCCGGCCGAACGCATGGCCCTCACCACCAGCGCGGCGAAGGCGGCCAGCGCCAGGACCGTGAGGCTGCCCCCTGCCGTGATCCACGGCCCCGCGGAGCGGTAGAATCCCCACACCAGGGCCCAGCTGCCGACCAGGTACGCGGCGCACTGCAGGACGGCCCAGCGGCTCTCCACGGGACGCCCCAGCATCATCACCGGGGTGATCTGGTGGAAGGCGCCGATCATCACGCTGGTGGCGAAGCCCAGCGTGAACAGGTGCACGGCCGCCAGCGCGGCGGGGTTGAACCGGAAGGGGCCGAAGATCATGGGCGCCTTGTAGAGGATCAGCACCTGGAGCGCCAGCAGCCCCGCGAGCCCGGCCAGTGCCATGCCGATGGGCACGTAGATCGGCGGCGACTTGGCCGGATCGATGATCTGGGGCCCCGTTTTCTTCGGGCCGGTCATGGCCGCGGCGCGTAGGTGGCCAGCACGGTGGCCGGCCCGTCGGTGGCCCGCACGCCGAACGGCTCACCCGGCGGGTAGAACCAGATCGTTCCGGCCTCCGCCGGGACCCATTCACAGCCAGCAAGCAGTTCACAGCCCCCGCTCACCACCTGCAGGCTCACACTCGAGGAACTGGTGGCGGCGGGCACCTCGCCGCCCGGACTCAGCTCCATCAGGATCACCCGCATGTCCTGGCAGCTGTGGATCATCTCCACGGAGACCCCGTCGGCCGAAGGCTTCCGGGGCCGGATGAGCCGCACCTGCATGCCTGATCCCCCCTGTTCCTGGTTTCTTCATTAGTCTACCCGCGCCGGGGCGCCGCGCCGGTGCCGAGACGCGCCGGATCGGTGTGACATCCGTCACCAGATATCAAGACGGGCGGCGCGCCCGCGCCGCCCGCTCAGCTCTCGCCCATCCACTCGCGCAGTTTACGCTCGTCCTGAATGATCACCGACTCTCCCTGCACCGCGATGCAGCCGGTGCGCCGGAAGTCCCCCAGCACCCGGGTCACGGTCTCGCGGCTGGTGCCGATCATGCCGGCGATCTCCTGGTGGGTCATGCCCAGGGTGATGACGTGGCTCCCCTGCTCCTCCGCCATGCGCAGCAGCAGGGCGGCGAGCCGCCCGTGGGTGTTGTGCACGGCCAGGTCGTGGGCCGTGTCGCGCGCCAGCCGGAGCCGGCGGCCCACCAGACAGAAGGCGTTGGCGGCCAGCGTGCGGCTCTCCGGCAGCAGCCGCACCAGGTCGTCCACCCGGAAGACGAGGAGCACCGCATCCTCGGTGACCTGCGCGGTGGCAGGGTACGGCGCCTTGTCGGCCAGGACCACCAGGCCGACCTCATGGCCCGGCCCCCAGACCCGGAGCACCTGCTCCTGACCGTTGGCGGCCAGGCGGGACACCCTGACCCGGCCCTTCTTGATGAAGTAGATGGCCTCGCCGGGGTCGCCCTCGTTGAACAGGATGGTCCCCTTGCGGTAGTGGCGCTCCCGCGCGATCGCGGCGATGCGCGCCAGCTCCTCATCTGACAACCCCTGAAAGAGATCGAGTCCCCGCAGGAAGTCCAGGTCGGTCACGCAGGGTTCACCTCCCGGAAAAGGACGGATTGAAAACACTACGACGGCGGGCGGCCATTCCCCTTCCCCGCGCCGGCGATTGCGGCCTACATCACCATCCATTATAATCGTAAGGGTGTTCACAAGAGGAGGTCTTTCCATGGGACTCTCGATCGGCATTGTGGGCCTGCCCAACGTCGGGAAATCCACCCTGTTCAACGCGATCACCCGCGCCGGTGCGGAAGCGGCCAACTACCCCTTCTGCACGATCGAGCCCAACGTGGGTGTGGTGGACGTGCCCGACGCCCGCCTGCCCGTACTGGCCAGGATGTTCAACTCGGCGCGCATCGTGCCCACCAGCATCAAGTTCATCGACATCGCCGGCATCGTCAAGGGTGCGTCGAAAGGCGAGGGACTGGGCAACAAGTTCCTGCACCACATCCGCGAGGTCGACGCCATCGCCCACGTGGTCCGCTGCTTCGAGGATCCCAATGTGACCCACGTCAGCGGCCGGGTGGACCCGCTTTCGGATATTGAGGTCATCAACCTGGAGCTGATTCTGGCCGATCTGGAGACGGTGGAGAGGCGGTACGAGAAGGCCGGCAAGGCGGCGAAGGCCGGCGTGAAGGAGGCCCAGGTGGAGTACGGCCTGCTCACCCGCCTCCGGGACGCCCTGGAAGCCGGGCTGCCGGCCCGCAGCGTGGCCCTGGAGAACGACGAGGAGGCCCGGGTCCTGCGCGACCTGCACCTGATCACCGCCAAGCCGGTCATGTACGTGGCCAACGTGGCGGAGGAGCACGTCGCCGACCCCTTCGCCGTGCCGTACGTGGCCCGGGTGAAGGAGCTTGCCGACCGGGAGGGCAGCGAGGTCGTGCCGATCTCCGCCAGGATCGAAGCCGAGCTGGCCGAGATGGACGACGAGGAACGGGGGGCCTTCCTGGCCGACCTCGGCCTCACCGAGTCGGGCCTCGACCGGGTCATCCGGCACGGCTATCACCTGCTCAACCTCATCTCCTTCCTCACCGCCGGCGAAACGGAGGCGCGGGCCTGGACGATCCGCCGGGGGACGAAGGCGCCGCAGGCCGCCGGCCAGATTCACTCCGACATGGAGCGGGGGTTCATCCGCGCCGAGGTGGTCGCGTACGACGACCTGGTGGCCGCCGGCTCCATGGCCGCCGCCCGGGAGGCCGGCAAGGTGCGGCTGGAGGGCAAGGATTACGTGATGCAGGACGGCGACGTGGTGACATTCCGCTTCAACGTGTAGGGCGGCGCGCCGCATACGATAGGCACGGAGACGGATACCTGAAAGGGCTGCCCGGGAGTCAACCCTGTGACTCCCGGGCAGCCCTGCTCACGCTGCCGTCACGAGATCGGCCGCTGCGCCGCCAGGCGCAGGCCGTCCACGGCGGCTTCGAGGTCAGCGCCCTGCACGTAGGGTCGTCCGCCGACCTCCGCCACCGGCAGCGCAGCGGTGCGGCTGCCGTCGCCAAGCACCAGGGCGACCGAGCCGTCCGCCTGCCAGGCCACCTCCCCGAGCGCCGCGAGGGCATCCACGGGGACCTGGTAGCCGTCGGGGCCATCCGCCAGCACCGGCGCGGGCAGATCCAGGAGCGCCGGCGCGATCGCGCCCTCGGGTCCCTCGCCGGACCAGACCGCGACTTCGTCCGCCGACCGGCCCCGCTCCCCGTGGCCGTAACCGGTCACCAGCGGTGCGCCGCCCTCCAGGAGACTCACCACCACCTCGTCCTCACCGGCCAGCGCGAGCCGCCCGGAGACGTCCCGCCGGATCACCTGCAGCCGGAAGGAAAAGGCCTCATCCGTCTCGTCCGTGCCCACCAGCCGGACCCAGACCTGCTCGACGTCCGCCGGGCGGAGCGAGACCAGCTGCTGCTCCAGGGCAGGGGCGACGGTGAGCGGTACAGCCAGATCCGCGCCATGCAGCCACATGGCCGCCCGCTGTGCCGCCTCCCAGGCGGAGATCCCGGCGACCTCCTCCTGCAGGCCGGCAGGCAGGTCGGCAAGCGCCGGTGCGGGGACGCTGGCCGTCCACGCGCCGCGGCCGCGGGCGGGTTCCCGGGCGCCGGCGAAGGGACGGGGCTGCCGGCGCACCCGGCCAGCACGGCCGCCAGGGCGGCAAGGGCCATCCATCTGTTCACGCGAGGTCACCTCGATATGCTGCTGAGTTGACCATTTCTACATGAGCCCTGTTCAGTATACATGACCTCGCGCCCGCCGCGGCGTCTCGCGGCGGATTCTGGCCCGGCCAATTGCTGGCATGCCGGGACCGGGCGCTTAGGCCTGCTTGGTGGCCTCCAGGTGCAGCTCGATCTTCACCTGCTCGCCCACCAGGACGCCGCCGGTCTCCAGCACCGCGTTCCAGGTGAGCCCGAAGTCCTTGCGGTTGATCTTCGCGGTGGCCGAGAAACCGATCTTCTCGTTGCCCCACGGGTCCTTGCCGGTGCCCTCGAACTCCAGGTCGAAGGTGACCGGCCGGGTGACGCCGCGGATGGTCAGGTCGCCGGTCATCTTGTAGCCGTCGCCGGCGGGCTCGATCTTCGTGCTCTTGAAGGTGAGGGTCGGGTAGTTCTCGGCGTCGAAGAAGTCGGCGGAACGCAGGTGATCGTCGCGAGCCGAGTCGGCGGTGTTGATGGAAGCGACGTTTACGCTGCCCTCGAAGTACGCGCCGGGAATGTCTGCCGGATCCGCCTCAATGCGGCCCTCCATCTGCGTGAAGCGGCCCTTCACGGTTGCGATCATCATGTGCTTCACGGAGAACTCAGCCAGGCTGTGCGCGTTGTCAATCACCCAAACACTCTTTCCCATAACAGTCTCCTCCCATCACTCCGGCCGGGTCGCGCCCGCGCCTTTTATATCGTTAGTTGGTGACGAAGGGTAACTAGGTACGGGTTAGTGCCCAGGTCCCGTCGGAGGAACCTGGCGTCGCGCGCAGAAAAACCGAAGGGAGGTTTCACGCCAGCCCGAATGCGGAACAGGAGAGGAGCTAGGTTCCATGCGCTATATTCGTTTCGTGTCCGGAAATATCCTGCCCTCGTGGGGTCGCCTGGAAGGCGAGGTCGTGCACGAGCTGGACGGCGCTCCTTACGAAGGCGGCCGGCCCACCGGCCGGACGGCGGCCCTGTCTGCGGTCAGCCTGCTGCCGCCTGTGGCACCTTCGAAGATCGTATGCATTGGCCGCAACTACCATGATCACGCGGCCGAACTGGGCAACACCGCCCCGGAGCGCCCGATGTTCTTCCTCAAGGCGCCCTCCGCGCTCATCGGCCCGGGGGAGGCGATCCGGCTGCCGGACCCGGAGGCCAACGTCCACTGGGAGGCCGAGCTGGCGGTGGTGATCGGGAAGCGGATGAAGAACGTCCCCGAGGCGGAGGCGCTTTCCTATGTGTTCGGCTACACCATCGCCAACGACGTCTCGCACCGCGACGCGCAGAAGGCCGACGGCGCGTTTGGGTTCGGCCGGGGCAAGTCGTACGACACCTTCTGCCCCTGCGGGCCCGTGCTGGTGACGGACGGCGTTGACCCGTTCGATGCGCACATCACGCTCATGTGCAACGAGGAGGTCCGCCAGTCCGACTCCACCCGGCTGATGATCCACCCTGTGCCGAAACTGCTCAGCTACCTCTCCGGCATCATGACGCTGATGCCCGGCGACATGGTGCTGACCGGCACGCCGAAGGGCGTCGGGGCCATGAAGCCCGGGGACCTCATCGAAATCCACATCCCCGGCATCGGGACGCTGGCCAACCCGGTGGTGTAGAAACGGAGTCCGGCAGAGCCCACACCCCGCAGGCGGGTGGCCCCATAGTATGGGGCAGACCCCCGAGGAAGGTGTGAAGCCGATGTCCCATTTCTACCCACCGCCGATGGGCCACCCCGGCTGGTATCCCCGCGGGGCCTGGTACCCGACGGGAGCCGCATCGCCTGCCGGGACCTGGTACCCGGCTGCGTCTGCGGCGCCCCCGCCTCCCTGGCTTGCCGCGGCGGGTCCGGCGCCGTACGGCGTGCACGTGCCGCCGGGCTGGGGATCCGCCCCCGATCCGGTCGTGGTGGAGTGGATGGCGGTGCTCGAACCCGCCCTGAGCAGCGTGATTCCGGCCATCCAGGGCCTCCTGCAGATCTCCGGGATGCTCCTCCGCCAGCTTCCCGACGCCCTCGACATCTCGCCCTATACATCGGAGACGCCCGCGGCGCTGGCCCCGGGCGAAAGGGCGGTCGCCGCGCCCGCTGACCCGGCCGGGGCGGCGGGGGGCGACCCCGAGGCCCTGTCGTTCGGGATGGGCCACGCCGGGTTGTTCGGCCCGACCGGGACCGACGCGGTCGAGCTCGGCGCGGCCGACGCCGGGGCCCGGCCCGGCGCGGCGGAAGCCGACGCCGGCGACCCGGACGGCGAGTCAACCGCACAGGCATGAGCAAAGGGCCTGCCCCCGAAGGGGCGGGCCCTTTCATCGTCACAGAAACGACAACGTGGGCGAGGCGATGACGCAGTCGTAGTGCGTGGACGCCGGATTGCGCCCGCCAAAGGACAGGTTGCCGCCCAGCGCGATGTGGGCGGTGCCCAGCGCCTTCTCCGCCAGCGCCACCCGGCTGCAGGGCGTGACGTGCGGGTTGGCGCCCAGGCCCAGTTCACCCACGGTCCACGCCCAGCGGTCGTCACCCAGCCGGCGGCGCAGCTCTTCCGCCGCCTGCCCCCCGGCGGCCTCCACCACGCGGCCGCGCCGGAACGTGAGGGTGACCGGCTGGTCCAGGGGTATGTCGCCCAGGGCCACATCCACCACCAGCCGCCCGTCAGCGCGCGTCTCGTATGGGGCCACGAAGGCCTCGCCGGCGGGCAGGTTGCCAACGTCCCCGGGCGCCCTCACCCAGCCCGTGTCCACCAGGATGGGCCGGCCGCCGTACAGGACCCGCAGGTCGGTGCCGCCGGGCGCCGTCAGCCGCACCCCAACGGCGGACCGCAGGCGCCCGGCCAGGGCGGCCGCCCGGGCGGCGGCCTCTTCCAGCCCCGGCGCGAGGACCGCCTCCAGCGTCTCCTCATCCACCTGGGCCAGCGAGACCCAGCGGCCGCGGCGCGCCCGGCGGAAGGCGTCCCGGGCGGCGCGCACCGGCGCGTCCTCCGCAGCGAGCCGCAGCTCCGCCCGCAGGACGACCACCGCGTCCGCAGCCGCCGCGGCGGCCGTGAGCGACCGGGAGACGACCTGCAGCGGGCCGGGTTCGGGCAGCACATGCTGCATCACCTCGGCCGCGCCCAGCGCGCGGGCCGCCTCGGCCAGCGCGTCCGCCGCCGGCCGCAGCGGGCGGTCCGCCATGACCAGCACCCGTTCACCGGGCCGCAGCCCCAGACCCTGACGCAGGACGGCATCGGTCCAACGGCGGTGCATTTCAGCCCCAGCCCTCCGGCTTGAACTTGACGTCGGGCAGGTGCAGGGTCATCCCCAGGCGGATCGCATCGATGACCTCGGGGGTGACGTTGCCGCGGAGCTTCTCGCCCACCGGCTGCGCGGTGATATACAGATCGCTGGTGCCCAGCATGAAGTTGAGGATGGCGTCGCCCACGCCCTCCGGGATCGCCAGCCCGGCGCCGTGTCCGGTGGGCCAGCCGAAGAGCAGCACGTGCAGCCGCTCCCCCGGATGGTAGCCCCAGCGGTACGTGTACTGTTTGGGCTGGGCGGCCAGCACCTGCTTGATCATGAGGTCCAGCTGCGGCACGGTGAAGAAGACCAGCTTCCGGCCGTCCGGCCCGATGGCGGTTCCGGCCTCCGTGGGCAGGTAGACGACGGGCTCCTTTCCTGCAAAGTGATCCTGTCGTTCCACAGATCAACCTTCTTTCCGCGTTCTCCGTGCCCGAGACCTAGGGTGCCAGGAACGTCTCGGGCTCACCCGAGAACCCGGCCAGGTAGCCCACCAGCCACACGCCCGCCCAGAGGGCGGCAATCGCCACGGCCACGATCAGACCGGGGTTGCGCCATCTCCGCATCCCCATGCAACCTCCCCTGTGGTACGCCTCTTGCAATCCTCATCACGACCGGGCCGGGGGCCTCAGCGCGATCCTCGCTAAGATTATGACGTACCGGGGGGCCTGCGGGAATCGGGCGGCCACCGCACCGGCGCCCGGACCGGCCTAGTGCGCCGAACGCACCTGGGCCGGCAGCGCCCGCTCCAGGGCGGGAAGCAGGAACATCAGCAGGACCGCGCTCAGCACGGCCTCGGGCAGCAGATAGGCGCCGTTGTAGATGATGGAATAGATCAGCGGGCTCTGGCCCTCGGGCGCAAACTGGCCGAAGAAGACCACGCCGGAGATGACGTGGGCCACGAACCGGCCGGCGATGGCCAGGCTGCCCAGCCACGCGGCCGCCCACCGGGAGTGGCCCCGGGCCAGTCCGGCCAGGCCCAGCGCGCCGAAGGCGACCGGATAGTCCAGCAGCACCTGCACGGGATGGTAGAAGTACGGATCCAGCCAGAACTGCAGCAGCCCGTTCAGGACACCGGCCGTGATTCCCCAGCCGGCCCCGTGGCGGAGGCCCACCAGCAGAATCGGGACCATGGACCCCAGCGTGACCGAGCCGCCCTGCGGCATCTCCCACACCTTCACGTACGACAGCGCCACCGCCGCGGCGATCATCATGGCGGTCTCCACCAGACGGCGAAGACGAAGCCGAGCATCAGACATTCCGGACACCTCCATGTGCACTCAGGATTCGCTATCTCGTGGCACGAAAAAACCGCAGCCCAGCGAGCCGCGGTCGGTGTGTCCGCGAGGCTCGCTTCCCTACGCCGGCATTACCCGGATCAGGTGACAGGGTCCCGGGGTTCACCCCGGTTCTCAGCCGTTCCAACGGCTCCCCTAGCGGCTCTCGGCCCGTATGATGCTGTCTTAAGTATACCGCCCGCCCCAGGACGTGGCAATCCCTCAGCATACTCCGGCCCGCCGGGTGGCAAGTTAAGGAGGGCTCAGGGAGATCGTCACGGGGGGAAAGCGGATGAGAACGCGCACGCTGGCGGCAGCTCTGCTCGCCGTCATCCTGTTTATCTCCTTCCCCTGGCGCACCGGCGCCGAGACGCGCGCCACCCTGCGCTGGGGCAGCCGGGGAAGCGACGTCTGCCTCGCGCAGCGCCGGCTGAAGGCCTGGGGGTACTACAAGGGCGAGGTGGACTGCATCTTCGGCCGGCTCACCCACGAGGCCGTGACCCTCTTCCAGCGGCGCAACGGGCTGACGGTGGACGGGATCGTCGGCCCCGACACCTGGGCCGCGCTGGGGTACTGGGGCGGCCCGCCCAGCACGGTGGCGGCGGCCGCCGCGGGAACCCGGGAAGCCGACCGGGATCTTCTGGCCCGGGTCGTGTCGGCGGAGGCCAGGGGCGAGCCCTACGAGGGGCAGGTGGCCGTCGCGGCGGTCATCCTCAACCGCGTGCGGGACTCGCGCTTTCCGAACACCATCGCGGGCGTCGTCTACCAGACCCACGCCTTCGAATCGGTGAGCAACGGCACGGTGTACGCCCCGCCCGCGGACAGTGCCGTCCGGGCTGCCCAGGATGCGCTGAACGGCTGGGATCCCTCAGGCGGCGCGCTCTTCTTCTGGAACCCCGCCAAGGCCACCAGCCAGTGGGTCTGGTCGCGGCCCATCATCAAGCAGATCGGCAACCACGTCTTCGCCAAGTGAGAGGGGCGGTCCCATGCATCGTTTCGCAGCCTGGCCACGGGTCGTCACCTGGCTGAGCATCAGCCTCGTCGCCGTCCTGGGCGTCGCCGTCTGGTCGGCGTGGACCGTCAGTCTGAACGAGCACAACCGGCTGCTGGCCAACGCCCTGGAGGCCGAGCGGCAGCGCAGCTTCGTCGACATGGTGCACCACGTCGAGCAGATCCAGGCGCTGCTGGGCAAGGGGCTGGTCACCGGCAGCGAGCGGCAGAACATGCGGTATATGGCCGACGTCCACCGGCACGCGTCGGCCGCGGTGACCGCCTTCTCCTCGCTGCCGCTGCCCACCGAGGTTTCCGCCGCCACCGGCAAGTTCCTGCAGCAGGTGGGCGACTTCGCGTACTCCCTGCTGCGGGACGAGGCGGCCGGGCGGCCGATGACGGAGGCCGAACGGGCCGAGCTGCAGCGCCTGCGCGAGTCCGCCACGGCGCTGCGGGAGCAGCTGAGCACCATGCTGACCCAGTACCACCGGGGCGGTTTCCGGTGGCACCAGCCCGCTCAGCTCTCCTGGCGCACCCTGTTCCGGAGGCCCGATCAGAGCCTGCTGGCGCCGTCGGCCGGGGGCGGGGCAGCCATGGCGGCCGTGCTGGACGGCGGCTGGGCCCAGCTGGCCACCCGTGCGGAGCAGATGCCGACCCTCATCTACAACGGCCCCTTTTCCGACCACGTGAGCGAGACGCCGCCGGCCCTGGCCGGCCCGCCGATCACCCGGGAGGAAGCCGCGGGGCGGCTGACGGCGGTCTTCCCCGAGGCGGCGGCGCACCGCATCGTGGAAGTGGTGGAGAGCGGCGGCAACCTGCCCGCGTACACCTTCCGGCTGGCCCCGGCGGGCAGCCGGGGCAGCGCCTACACGGTCGCGGTATCGCTCACCCGCCAGGGCGGCCACCTGCTGGAGGTGGTGAACGGGCGGGTGGTGGGGAGCCCCAGGCTGGACCTGGATCGGGCCCGCGCCATCGGGCAGGAGTACCTGGCCCGCGCCGGCTACACGGACATGGTGCCCACCTTCGCGCAGATCCAGGACGGCGTCGCCTTCGTCGCCTACGCCCACCGGCAGGGGGAGGTGCTCATCTACCCCGACCAGGCCAAGGTGAAGGTGGCCCTGGACAACGGCGAGGTGCTGGGGATGGACGCCCGCCAGTACCTGACCCACCACCGCCGCCGCAGCCTGCCGAGGCCGCGCCTCTCGGCGGAGGAGGCCAGGCGCCGGCTCAACCCCGCCCTGGAGGTCACCCGGGTGCAGCTGGCCCTGATCCCGGACCAGGCCGGGACGGGCGAGGTGCTCACCTATGAGTTCCAGGGGCAGACGGGCGAGTACATCTACCTGGTCTATATCAACGCCGAGACCGGCGCCGAGGAGCAGATTCTCCAGCTCATCGTGACCGACGGGGGCACCTTCGCCCTGTAGCCGGCGGCGCTGCCCCGGGAACCGGGGCAGCGCCGCAAGCTGCCGAAACCTCATCGGTTTGGGCGCGATCCGGGGCTGTGGGTCTGCGCCTCTTTCTGCGGCAGGGCCGGGTCCTGTCCGGCCCCGAAGGCGGCGACCCCGTGGGGATCGATGCCCAGTTCCTGGGCGACCTCCATGCCCAGCCGCTGGACGGTGAGCCGTCCCAGGGCCGGGTTGTCCGGAGCCGCGTCGCCCGTGGGCGTCACGCGCGGGTCAGGGCTCATGTGCGCTCACCTCCCGCGCGTAGTCTCCCCCGCACCCGGACCCGCTATCGGGCCGGTGCGCTCAGGTCACTCGCACCCAGCGGGTCGGCTGGCCGGTCTGCGGGCAGGGGCCGAACGGGTCGCCTTCGTTGTAATACTGTTTGACGCCCGCGCTGCAGCTGTACGTCCCCGACACCTTGCAGCGTTCGCCGGTGCAGCCCTGCGGCTGGTCGCTCATACGCCCATGCACCTCCCGGCCCTAGCTCAAGTTTCGCGTGAATAACCCGGACTTCGTGCAATGGAAACCCATTGAAAAAGCATCAGTCAGAACCAATGATACATGGTGGGAGTTGCCCCTCTTAAACCACCATGTGGAGGTTCGACTGATGCAGTCTCATGGTACGACACCCAACATCGCTGCGCAAGCCATCAAGTCCACCACCCGACATGGTTTTCTCGTCGCTCTTGGCTGGGTAGCTCAAAGGCTCAACCTGGCTGAGATCCTGAATCGGCACCTGCGCATCAAGCAGAAGACCTACGCCCACACGCCGGTTGACAAGGTGGTCGAGGCGTTGGTTGCCATTCTCGGCAACTGTCGCTACATGAAGGATCTCAACTTCGACCCTGAGCCGCTGGTTGCCGATCCTGCCGTAGCTCAAGCCTGGGGGCAGGAACGCTTTGCTCACTTTTCCACCGTCTGTGCGACCTTCAGCAAGCTGACGGAGGAGAACGTTCAGCAGCTTTCCGACGCACTCGCTGAGATCCAGGCCCCGCTGCTTCAGCAGGAGGTGGCTGCCGTAGCAGGTCCAGACCGCTCCGGAATGGTCATCGTCGACATTGACCTCACCGGCCAGAAGGTTCGGGGCGAGACCAGGCAGTACACCGGTACCGACTTCGGCTACATCCAGGGGAAGTTGGCCCGAGGCTATCAGATCGCAGCCGCCTTCCTCAGCGGGAAGCAGCAGCGCTTTGCCATCGACGGCCTTCTCAAGTCCGGCAAGGCCAACAGCCGTTCCGGCGCCTGCCTGCTCGAACTGATTCCCAGGATCGAAGCCCGGATTGGTCGTCCCCTGCGGCGAGTCGAATGGGTCGAGGCATGCCTGGCTCAGCAGAAGGCTCGGGTCAGGCAGCTGTATCAGCAACTGCAGACGGTATCAGGCAAGGGCAGCGCCCGCCGGAAGCAGAAGCTGCAGCGTGAGTTCCAGGAGGAGGTTCAGCACCTCCGTGAAGTGAACCAGCGACTCCGGCAGTACCGGCAGGAGAATCGGACGAACCTGGCTCCCCTCCGTATTCTGCTGCGAGCTGACAGCGCCTTTGGCACGCCGGAAGTGATCCAGCGCCTGCTGGAACTGGGGTATGAGTTCACCATCAAGTCCTACTCCGGAAGCAACGTCGCCTACAAGCACCTCTTCGACGCTGTACCGGCAGAGAACTGGGTTGAAGTCGAGAAGAACCGGTTTGCCTCCGAAGCCGTTACCGTACCTGGCCCCACTTTGCTCGCACCGTATCCGGTGCGCCTGGTCGCCATGCGCCGCTGGGACGCCGATGGCCGGGAGGTCCGCAGCGTCATCCTGACTACGCTCCAGCCTGAGGAGCTCACCACGACAGAGGTCGTCAAGCTCTACCATGGACGGCAGACCATCGAAGCCGGGTTCCAGGAGTGGAAGGGAACGTTCCACTTTGGTACTCCTCGGCTGCGGAAGTATGAGGCCAACGCCGCCTTCACGCAGCTGGTCTTGTTCGCCTTCAACCTGGTGCGCTGGGCTTGGCGGTTTCTGAGCACGAACTCGCCCAAACTGGCCGAGGCGGGGAGTCGACTCTTGGTACGAGTAGCGGCCCGGTGCCGAGCAACCATTCGGTGCCTCGGCGACACGCTGCGGTTGGTGTTCAGCCGGGGTACTCCCCTGGCTGGAGCTGAGATTACCCTGAACCGGGCCACTCCCTACCCATACGCCCTTTTAACACCACGAATGTCGAGTTGTTCGCGTGAAACTTGAGCTAGTCTGCCCCCGAAACCCGGGCAGCTATCGGCGGGGCTTATGGGTATTCACAGATCTTATACTTGTAGCTTAAAAAAGTCCGGTTTTCTTCTAGCAAACCCTGTTGACTCGGAGCAAACCCCTGTGGTAAAGTTTAATCACAACAAACGATGTTTACCAACCTTACATAGAGAGGCTCGTGATGGAGGGGAGGATCTGCCAGATGGCTGCATCCAACGCTGCACTGTCTGAGGTGCCGGTCACCCGAGTTCCCGAACAGCGGCCGCACCCGGTCGCCGTACCCACCGATGAGGAGCTGGTCGCCGCCTACCTGAAGGGCAACCAGGCGGCGTTTGAGGAGATCGTCCGCCGGTACGAGGACCGGCTTTACCGCCTGTCCTACCGCATGCTGGGGAACCACCACGATGCGCTGGACGCCGTCCAGGAGATCCTGGTCAAGCTGATGGCCGCGCTGCCCAAGTTTGAGGGGCGCTCCCGCTTCGGCACCTGGGTCTACCGGCTGGCGGCCAACACGTGTCTGGACATCCGGCGCAAGCGGGGCCGCACCGCCGCGGAGTCGCTGGAAGCGACCCTGGAGTTCTCGCCGGCCGCCTCGCTGGCCATTCTGGACGACGAACCCGCCGACAACCCCGATCTCTACCTGGAGCAGCAGTACCGGGAGAACGTGGTGCGGGCGGCACTCGACAAGCTGCCGGAGAACCAGCGCCGCCTGCTCGAGCTGCGCGATCTGGAAGACTTCTCCAACAGTCAGGTGGCGGATATGCTGGGCATCGAGGTGGGCGCGCTGAAGGCCCGGCTCCACCGGGCGCGCCAGGCCCTGAAGCGCGTGCTGGACGCCGGCGTCTACGTGCCCGGGTACACCTCGCCCGCGGCCACAGACCTGGCCTGAGTCACCGAGGAGGTGCGCTGATGTCCCTGGGCCACCGCATCCGCCAGACTCGCACGCAAAAGGGCATCACCCTCCAGGAGCTCTCGGAACGCAGCGGCCTTTCCAAGGGCTTCATCTGCCAGCTGGAGAACGACAAGGCCTCGCCCTCGCTGCAGGCCCTCGACCGGCTCTCGGCCGGACTCGGGGTGCCGGTGGCGCTCCTGCTCATCTCCCAGGAAGAGCGGGCGCACGTGGTTCGGGCCAACGCCCGGCAGGGATATTCCATGAGCGGCGACGGGCTGAGCGTGCAGCTGCTCTCGGCGCCGGGGCGCAACCTGAAGATGATGCTGCTGGAGCTGGCGCCCGGGGCCGCCACCGGCGGGGACAACCACGTGCACGAGGGCGAGGAATGCCACCTGGTGCTGGAGGGCACGGTCCGCTACCGGCAGGGGGATGAGGAACTGACCCTCAACGAGGGAGACTCGCTCCACTGGCACGGCTATATCCCCCACCGGGTGGAGAACTGCAGCGACCGGCCGGCCCGCATCCTCTGCGTGACCACCGGAGCCATGGAGCACATGCTGGAGAGCGAGTGCGAGGACGAGGCGTAGGTACTTTCGGCCAGGAGATCTAGTCTCCTGGCCGTATTTCGCGCCCTGGGCGTTGCCGTGATCCGGTTCACATGCTACGATTTGGGTGAGGGACCTGTGCCGCAGTGCGGTGCGGGTCTTGCGTCGTCTTGCGAGAGTTTCCCCAGGGCAACATTCTTGGCTGGGGGAAACCCCGTGCGGTCGCGGATGAACGGGGGTGTACGGCGATCGATACCTCTTCCTCCCGGCAGGCGCAGAGCGTGAAGGGGGCCTGGCTCAGCATCGCCACCTACTGTCTGCTCGCTGCCGTCAAGCTGGTCGTCGGCTGGCTGTCGGGCTCGCAGGCCATCGCCGCCGACGGCGTGAACAACGCCACCGATGTGCTGGGCTCCGTCGCTGTCCTGCTGGGGCTGAAGATCGCGCAGCAGCCGGCCGACAACGAGCACCGGTACGGCCACGAGCGCGCCGAAGGGGTCGCCTCCCTGGTGGTGGCCACCATCATGGGGCTCGCCAGCCTGGAGGTGGGCCGGGGCGCCGTCCTCTCGCTGGTCTCTCCCGGGCGCGCCGCGCCGGAGGCCTGGTCGCTCTGGGTGGCCCTGGGCTCTGCGGCCGTCCTGCTGGCCATCTACGCCTACAACCTCCGGCTGGCCCGCCGCTGCTGCAGCAAGGCCCTGGAAGCGGCAGCCTACGACCATCTCTCCGACGTCTTCATCAGCCTGGGCGCGGCGGCCGGCATCGTCGGCAGCCAGCTGGGCTGGTACTGGGCCGACCCGCTGGCCGGGCTGGCGGTCGCGGCCCTGATTGCCCGGACGGCCTGGTCCATCGGCTCCGACGCCGCGCACATGCTGATGGACGGCTTCGCCGATCAGAAACGCATCGACGCCCTCCACGAGGTCGTCATGGGCGTCGCCGGCGTCACGGGGGTGCAGCGCCTGCGCGCCCGCCTGCTGGGGAGCCGGGTGCACGTGGACGTGACCGTGCTGGTGCCCTGTCACTACAGCATCGTGGAGGCGCACGCCGTGGCCGACCGGGTGGAAGAGGCGCTCATCCGGGTCGACGACGTGCGCGAGGTGCACGTCCACGTGGAACCGGACGTCGCCGCGCAGGCGAAGTAGACCCCAAAAACCATACGGGCAGGGCCGACCCCCCACCGGGTCGGCCCTGCAGTCTTTCCGGGAAGTCACCCCTTCATCTGCTGCAGCCGGGCTTCGAGCGCCGCCGCCCGCTCGTAGACGCCGCCGGCCAGCAGCGCCTGGTATACGGCGTCGTTGAGGGCGACGATCTCCTGGTAGAGCGCGTGACGGTCACGGTCGGGCTCCCGGGCCCGTCCGGGCTCCAGGGCGCTCATGGCCTCAGCCGCGGCGTGGACGTCGGGGTAGGCCCCCACCGCGGTGGCCGCCAGGATCGCGGCCCCCAGCGCGCTGGCCTGCTCCATCTTTCCGGGCACCACCCGGCGGCCGTAGACGTCGGCCTGAATCTGGTTGAACAGGTCTGAGCGCACGGCCCCGCCGCTCACGCGGATCTCGGTGAGCTCGGTCTGGTCGGCCATGAGGTCGGTGATGATCCGGAGGTTCTTGCTGACCTCCATGGCGATTCCCTCGAGCACGGCCCGAACCACGTCGCTCCGCTCGTGACCGAGGGTGAGGCCGAAGATGACGCCCCGCGCCCGGGGGTTCCAGTACGGCGCGGCGCTGCCCGCGAAGTGAGGCAGCAGGATGAGCCCGCCTGCGCCGGGCGCTGACTGGGCGGCCTCCAGGTTCAGCAAATCGTACGGGTCGAGGCCCAGGGTGTCGGCGGCCGACTTCTCCGCCGCAGACAGCTCATCCCGCATCCAGCGGTACACCGAGCCCGAGGTGAAGATGCCCGCCTCGAGAATCCAGGCGCCGGCCACCGCCGAGGCGCTGCAGACCACCCGCTTCTGCGGGTCCCGGTACGGCGAAGCGGTGGCGGCCACCACAAAGGAGCCGGTGCCGGTGGTCACCTTGGCGTACCCGGGGCGGGTCACGCCGAGGCCCAGGGCGGCGCTCTGCTGGTCACCGCCGGCCAGGACCACCGGCGTCCCGGCCGGCAGGCCCAGGCGCCCGGCCGCCTCGCGGGTGAGGGTCCCGGCGACGGAGCCCGGCGGCAGCGGCCGGGGCAGGCGTGCGATGTCGATGCCGAACCGCTCGGCCAGTTCGCCGTCCCAGCGGAACTCGTTGACCCGGAAGAGCATGGTGCGGGATGCCTGCGTCCAGTCGGTCACGAACTCGCCGGTGAGGTAGTTCACGATCAGGTCGTGCACGGTGAGGAAACAGCGGGCCTCGCGGAAGACGTCAGGACGCTGGTCCCGGAACCACATCAGCTTGGGCAGCGAGAAGTACGGATCGATGCGCAGCCCGGTGCGGGCGTAGATCTCGTCGTCCCCCACCGCCTCCTCAATCTCGCGGCACTGGGCCATGGTCCGCTTGTCCTGCCAGAGGATGGCCGGGGCCAGGGGCCGGCCCTGCCCGTCCACGGGCATGATCGTGGCCCGCTGGCTGGTGACGGCGATGGCCTTCACCGCCTCACCGGGTGTGGCGGTCTGCTGCAGGACGGCCGGGATCACGCGGTCGACGGCGTTGAGCCAGGTCTGCGGGTCGTGGTCGATCGTCGTGGGCGTCAGGAAATGGCTGCGGTACTCCTGGTAGGCCATTCCGTGGGGGCGCCCCTGAAGGTCGAACAACATGGCGCGGGCGCCCGTGGTGCCCACGTCGACGGCGAGAACGCGGGCTGCAGGGTCTGCCGCCGGGGTCTGCGTGTTGACTTGCTGCTGCATCTGCAACCTCCACCTCCTGTCAAACCATCCGGCTCCCCGCAGGGAGCGGAGAGCCGGCGAGTGCTCCCATTACAGTCCGGGCAGGATCCCCTGGAAGAGGCTCAGGATCAGTACGAGGATCAGGCAGACCAGGCCGGCCAGCGTGCCGCCCACAGTCCAGGTCTTGAAGGTGTCACGGACTTCAAAGCCGCCGAAGTTGGTGACCACCCAGAAGCCCGAGTCGTTGGGCAGGGAGAGGCCGATGCCGCCGGCGGAGATGGCAAGGGCGACCAGCACGGGCGAGACGCCCAGCTGTGCGACGACCGGACCCAACACCGACGAGGTGGTCACAAGGGCCACGGTGGTGGAGCCCAGAGCCATGCGCAGGATCTGCGAGAAGAGGAAGGCCAGGATGATAATCGGCAGATTCCACGCCTGCATGACCTCCACCAGGTAGTCGCCGATGCCGCTGGCGGAGATGACCGAACCGAAAGCGCCGCCTGCGCCGGTGATCAGCAGGATGGTGCCGCAGGCCTTGACGGCGTTGCTCAGGATGGCGTTGGTCTGCGCCTTGAAGTACGACCGCAGGGTGAACAGGGACGCCAGGACAGCGATGAAGAGGGCGACGTTCTTGTCGCCGAGGAACGCAAACAGGCGCGCGGCGCCCGTGCCGGGGGCCACAGCGGAGACGACCGTGTTGGCCAGGATCAGCACGATGGGCAGGGCGAGCAGGCCGAAGGAAAGGGCGGCGCTGGGCAGGCTCTCGGTGCCCGGTTCCGCAGCGGCCGCGGTCTCCTGCTGGGCCCCGGACGCGTCATCGTCAGACGCCGGGGGAGCGTTGCGGCCGATCCAGCGGCCGTAAAGCACGCCGACGACCAGGATGGCGATCACGGAGATGATGATCGCATAGAGGATGAGCCAGCCCAGGTTGGCCTTCAGGTTCTCGGCCACGACCATGGGGCCCGGGGTGGGCGGCACCACGGCGTGCGTGGTGATCAGGCCGACGGCCAGCGCGGTGATCAGGGTGACCATGGAGATACGGGTGCGCTTGGAGATGTGCCGGATGAGGCTGACCAGGATGACGAACGCCGCATCGAAGAAGACCGGGATGGAAACCACCCAGCCCGTGAGGGCGACGGCCATGACCGCGCGCCGGTCTCCCAGGCGCCGCAGCAGCGAGTCGGCGATGCGCTCGGTGGCCCCGGACGCCGACAGCAGCTCGCCCAGCATCACACCGAGGCCGATCGTGATGCCGATGCCGCCCAGGGTGCTGCCAAACCCGCCGGTAATCGTGCCGGCCAGCTTGTCCAGGCCGATGCCCACCACGAGTCCGGTGGCGATTGCCGTGGCAATCAGCGCCAGGAACGCATCCCACTTCGCCCAGACGATGAGGCCGAAAATCAGGAGCAGCGATCCGAAGAAGATCCACAGTAACATGCAAGGTCCCCCCATGCGTTGCCACTCGGTTTCGGGGATGATCAGGGATCGTTGTGACCAGTTGCCTGCCTCCGGGATGTTCGGGGAACGCGGTCTGTGTTGAGCGCGGCACGGGCGGCGGGACGGCGTGCGCCCTGTGCCGTTCTGCGGGGCTACTCCGCAGCGGCCCTCCCGGCCGCGTTGAACCGGGCGATGTAGTCGGCCATCACCTCCTCCATGGCGGCCACGGCGACCTTGGTAACCTCGGAGAAGTGCACCTTGGGCTTGCGCTCGATCTCCGCGCGGATGCGCCCGACGGCGGCCAGCGAGACCTCGGTATTGACGTTGACCTTGGCCACCCCGCGCGCGATGGATTCCCGCAGAAGTTCGGCAGGCACGCCGGTGCCGCCGTGCAGCACGAGCGGGATGCCCACCCGCTGGCGAATCGCCTCCAGCCGCGGCAGGTCAATGTGGGGATCGCCCTTGTACAGGCCGTGCACGGTGCCCACGGAGACGGCCAGGGCGTCTACCCCGGTCTGAGCGACGAAATCCCGGGCCTGCTCGGGGTCTGTGAGCGCCTCAACGCCGCTGCTGAACTCGTGGCTGGCCTCACCGGCGGCCAGTCCGCCCAGCTCGGCCTCGACCCCCACGCCGCGGGCGTGGGCCGCCTCGACCACCTGGCGCGTGATGCGGACGTTGTCCTCGAAGGGGAGGGCGGAGGCATCGATCATGACGCTGCTGAAGCCGGCCTCAATGGCCTCCTGGCAGAGCGCCGGGTCGTCGCAGTGGTCCAGGTGCAGGCCCAGGGACGGGACACGGTGGCCCCGGGCCTCCTCGGCGGCCACCACCGCCTCAAGGACCGCCCTGGCAAAGGCAGGGCGCATCTGGTCGAAGTACTTGGCCCCGAGCGCCAGGATCAGGGGCGCCCGGTGGGCGACGGCCGAACGGACGGCCGCCGTGATCGACTCACAGTTGTACACGTTGAACGCAGGCACCGCGTACCCGCGCGCCACCGCATCACGGAGCATCGGGCCAAACGGCCTGAGCTGCAGCATCGTCCTTACCTCCCCAGCTCCGCCCGGGCCTGCTTCAGCCAGGCCTGCACCTGAGGCCGCTCGAGGACCTCGGGGTTCATCAGCCCCCTGGACGGCTCGCCGTCCAGGACGCGGGCGATCTCCTGGACCAGCAGGTACGGGGAACGGGTCAGGGCATCCCTCGTGGTGCCCGCGATGTGCGAGGTGAGCGTGACGTTATCCAGCTTCAGCAGCGGGTGGTCCGCCGGGATCGGCTCGACGTCAAACACGTCCAGCGCGGCGCCCGCAATCCGCTTCTCCTGGAGGGCGGCGACCAGGGCGTCGGTGTCCACCAGCCCTGAGCGTGCGGTGTTGATCAGGTAGGCGGTGGGCTTCATCCGGGCGATCTGCTCAGCGCCGATCATGCCCCGGTTCTCCTTGGTCAGCCGGGCGTGCAGCGACACGAAATCGGACTCGGCCATCAGCACGTCCAGATCCACCAACTTGCCGCCGACCGCCGCGACCTCCGCCGGGTCGACGTACGGATCGTAGACCAGCAAGTTGACATCCCAGCCGCGCAGCTTCCGGGCCACCAGATGGCCGATGTAGCCAAAGCCCACGAGCCCGACCGTGCGCCCCCGGAGCTCCGGAATGTGATCTCCGTTGCTGAACTTCTTGGGCCACCCGCCGGCCTTCACCCCGGCGTGCGCCCGGGCGATGTTGCGCGCCTCGGCCAGCATGAGGCCGATGGCGAAGTCGGAGACCGCCTCCGCGTTGCGGCCCATCACGTGGAAGACCAGGATGTCCCGCTCAGTGGCGGCCCTGACATCGACGTTCTCGACGCCGGCCCGGGCCACGCCGATCACCCGCAGGTTGCGGAACGCGTCCATCCCTTCCGCCGAGAAGGGACAGAACAGGCCGATGACCATCTCGGCGTCGGGGTGTTCGCGGAATGCGGGCGGAACCTCCTCCACCGCCGGACCTTGCTGTTCCACCACGAGCCGCCGGTTCTGGAGCCGCCCCCAGTCGGTCTCCCAATCTGCCGTGACACGCTCGCACGAACCCAGCTCTCTCGCTGCCTCCTCGAACCACGACCCGGGAATCATCGCGTCACCGATGCAGAGAACTTTCATGCTGCGACTGCTCCTTTCGCTGGGATTACAGATTATCGCTTGCGCCGTGCCACCGCGAGCCGGGATCGGTTGAGCGCCTCGACGGCGCCGGCCCCCCTCCGGCAGACGGTCACCACATAGAGCGCGTCCAGGACGGCCAGCTGCACGAGCCGGCTCACCATGGCATCGGAACGGTAATGGGTTTCGCGTGCGGCCACCACCAGGGCGACCGGGGCTTCCTGAGCCAGGGTGGAGTTGTGGTAGCCGGTCAGGCCGATGACCTTCTCCGTCCGCGCTTTGGCAAGGCGCATGGCGTCGATGACCTCCACGCTTTCGCCGGAATGGGATATGACAACGACGACATCGTCGGCGTGCAGGTGAGTGGCGATGATGGCCTGCAGGTGGGAATCGGTGCAGGCGACAGACTGGACGCCCAGGCGCAGGAACTTATGCGCAGCATCCATGGCGACGGCGCCCGACGCGCCTGCGCCGATGAAGTAGATGCGCTGGGCCTCGGACAGCCAGAGGGCTGCCCTGTCCAGGGCCTCCTTGTCCAGGAGGCTTCCTGTGGCGTTCAGCGCCTCCACCGTCTGGGCGATCACCTTGGCCAGCACCTGGGCGGGCGAATCGTCAACCAGCACGTCTTCGTAAGCGGCAGACGGCGCCACAGGGGTGGCCTCCTGCGCCAGCGCCACCTTCAGTTCCTGGTAGCTGCTGAAGCCCAGCCGCCGGTAGAAGCGCACGACGGTGGCCTCACTGACGCCGCTGCGCCGGGCCAGCTCACCGATCGACAGGAAGAAGGGTTCGTTCTGTGTCAGCAACACCTTGGCAATCCTGGCCTCCGACTCCGTCATCGATTTCTCCATCACGGCAAGCCGCTCGCGAACACTCACCACTGTTCTCGCCTCCCTGCCATAAAGTTTACTTCGCGAAATCAAATCCATCAAGTAAAATTTACTTTGTGACGAGATTCACATGAAGGTTTCTTTCATCCGTCAGAAAAAAGGCGTCGGGCCGACACTGGGTCGGCCCGACCTGCACGTACCCGCTCCTTACAGCGCCGCCCGCGCCGCCTCCAGAGCCGCCTCGTAGTTGGGCTCCTGGCCCGCTGCCGGCACGTACTCCACGTGGACGATTCTATCGTTCCGGTCGACGACGAAGACCGCCCGGGAGCAGAGCGCCCACTCCTTGATGTAGGTCCCGTACGCCTTGCTGAAGGCGTGGTCGCGGTAGTCCGAGAGCGTGATCACCCGGTCGACGCCGGCGCTGCCGCACCACCGCTTCTGGGCAAATGGCAGGTCGGCCGAGACGGTGAGGATGACGACGTCCTCGCCCAGGCTGGCGGCGGCCTCGTTGAACTTGCGGGTCTGGGTGTCACACACGCCCGTGTCCAGCGAAGGTACCGACGAGATGATGCGCACCTTGCCCGCGAACGAGCGCGAATCAACCGTGGAAAGATCGTTGCCCACGGCGGTGAAGGCCGGGGCCTGATCGCCCACGCGCAGCTCCGGACCGACCAGGGTTACCGCACCCTTGAACTGAAAAGCACCAGCACGTTCCACGGCGGTTCCCTCCAAGTAATCAGATTGGTTTACCCAGTGTTTGGACGCCCCCGGCGGAGGGAAAGTGACGGATCGACACAGGGCACGGGAAGGGACCCGGCGAAGTCGATAATGAAACGACACGGCGTTGTCAATACCTTGAAGTTAGCACACTTTACCATTATACTGTGCTTGCTTGCAATTCCTCGCCGGTTCCCACCGGCCGCATGCACGAGAAAGGGGCTTCTCGGATGAAGTGGACGGTCCAACTCCGCCTGTTCGCGCTGTCCGTGGTGCTGATCGCGCTGGCCGGCTGGGTCGCCGCGTCGGCCAACTGGGGGCTGCAGAACGTCCAGGTGGCCAATGCGGAGAAGGAGGCGGCCCTGGCCCAGATGCTGAAGGCCCAGCAGCTGGAGCGCCAGCTCTCTGAAATGGCCTACGCCGCCTCCGCCTTTACCGCGACCACTGAAGCCAGCCACCGGGATAAGTTTCTGCAGCTGGAAGCCCAGGTGACGGATGGGCTTCGGGCACTGGCAGACTCGGCGGGGGATACCCAGGAGTCCGATCTGGTGGCCGCGGTGCACGGCCAGTTTGACCAGTTCACCGGGTTCGTATCGCGAGTGCTGAGCCGGGAGAGCTTTAATCCGGCAGAAGTCCGGTGGATGAGCAGGTCGCTCCAGAACGAGCGGGCCGCCATCAGCGCTGCGCTGGAGAAACTGGTGGATCACCTCCAGGAGCGCGTGGATGAGACGACCCGCGCCGCCGAGGAAGCGGTTCAGCGCACGCGGATTCTCACCGTCGGCACCACCGGCGCCGCGGTGGTGCTCGGCCTGGCCATCTCGTACCTGATCGCCCGGCGGATTACCCTCCCGGTCCAGGCCCTGGCCCGGGCGGCGCAGCGTATGGCGGAAGGCGACCTCAGCCAGGACGTCACGGCTGCGCTGGCCGGGCTGAAGGGGCGGGACGAGCTGGCCGAGATGGCCCGGAGCTACCACCAGATGGTGAACTACCTCCGGGGGCTGGTGGTGGGCATGCAGGGCACCGTGCAGGCCGGCCTGGAGGTCTCGGGCGACCTGGCGACCACGGCGGACCAGGCGGCGGCCTCTGCCCAGGACGCGGCCCGCGCCGTGACCGTTGTGGCGGAGGGAACGTCGCAGCAGGCCGCCTCGGCCCGCGAGATCAACAGGATGATCGAGGAGCTGCGCCAGGCCGTGCAGCAGATCGCGGCGGGGGCCAGCCGGTCCTCCGCCGACCTGGAGGACGCGTCCGGCCTGCTCCACCGGGCCGCGCAGGACCTGACCCGCATGACCGAGCAGACCGAGCTGGTCGCCAGGGGCGCCCAGGAGGCGGCGCAGATGGCCGCGGAGGGCGCCGGCGCGGTCGCCGAGATGGTGCAGGGGATGGACCGCATCCGGCAGGTGGTGGGCGAGTCGGCGGCCCGCATGGGCGAGCTGGCGGAGGCCTCGGCCCAGATCGGCCAGATCACCGCGGTCATCTCGGAGATCGCCGACCAGACCAACCTGCTCGCACTGAACGCCGCCATCGAGGCGGCCCGGGCCGGCGAGCACGGCCGCGGCTTTGCGGTGGTCGCCGACGAGGTGCGGAAGCTCGCGGAGCGCTCCGCCGCCTCGGCCCGGGAGATCAGCGAGCTGATCGGGCAGATCCAGGCCCGGACCTCGCAGGTCGTGGAGTCGATGAACGTGGGCTCCGCCGAGGTGGAGCAGGGCAGCCAGCTGGCCACACGTTCGGGCGCACGGCTGGAGCAGATCCTGCAGACGGTCACCCGGGCTGCGGAGGATGTGAGCCAGGTCGCCGAGGCCGCCCGCTCGCTGAAGCAGGAAGTGGACGAGGCGATGCAGGCATTCGAGGGCGTCGCCGCGGTGACGGCGGAGAATACCGCCGCCACGGAGCAGATGGCCGCGAGCACGGTCAAGGCGCTCTCCTCCATCTCCTCGATCGTGGATGCGGCGCAGCAGAACGCCGCGGCAGCCGAGCAGGTCTCGGCCGCCATCGAGGAGCTGACGGCGGTCGCCGACGGGGTGGCCAGCCACGCGCAGAGCCTGAACCAGATCGCCCTGTGGCTGAAGGAGCAGGTGGGGAACTTCCGGGTCGGCGGCGAGCCGGCGGATGCGCGCGATTTGCAGGGCGAGGCGGAGAGTGCGGCGCCAGGCGAAGCGCAGCGTAGTGCGCAGGGCAATGACGAGGGTGCAGCGCCGGCCGAAGGCGGGCGTGATTCGCGGGGCGATGGCGAAGATGCAGCGCTGACCGGAGGCGGCCATGATCCGCAGGGCGATAGCGAGGATGCAGCGCTGACCGAAAACGGGCGTGATTCGCAGGACGATAGCGAGGATGCAGCGCCGGCCCAAGGTGGGCGTGTTTCGTAGGGCAATAGGGAGGATGTAGCCCTGGCCGAAGTCGGGCGTAGTGCGCAGGGCAATGACGAGGGCGCAGCGCTGGCTGAAGTCGAACGTGATTCGCAGGGCGACGACGAGCGTGCAGCGCTGGCCGAAGCCGGGCGTGGTGCGCAGGGCGACGACGAGAGCGAAGCCCTGACCCAAGTCGTACGGGCTGCGTGGGGCATGACGAATGTGCAGCGCCGAGCGGGGGTGCGCCCGACACACAGGCGAAGTACATAGGGTGTCAGCGGCGCTCCGTGCGGTTTGACCCGGGGCTTTCCGCTGGGCCCGCCATCGTATGAGTCCAGGACGCTCTCCCAGGGGGGCGTCCTGCTCGCTTCTCCGTTCTGGTCAGTGCGGCCCTGGCCCGCAGCGGTGGCATGAATGTGCACTTTCGTGAAACCCGCGCCCTGTGCGCTTTTGCCGGCCCGTGAGCCCGGAAACGCTTGCGGCGCAAGGACTCGACGAAAGTGCACATTCGTTCCCATCATGCGTGCCCGGTCTGCGTCTCACCCCGGAACACCGAAATGTCGGGGACGCCGGGCGCGAACAGCGGCAAGACTTCCACCTGGCCGACGGGTATCCCAATAGCAAGGGAAACAGGGGGCACCACCCCCTGTCTCCCGTTGGCCATCATCCAGAGGTCCCTGCGCACTCACGGCAGCGGCAGGTCGGCCATGCCGTCGAACCCGACGTCGGGTACTTCTTGAGGCCCCTCCTCCTCCACCGGTCCATCCGCACCCCGGACAGGCTCCGACGCCCACGCAGCCAGCGGGCCGTGGCAGAGCTGCCCGTACTCGCAGCGGGCGCAGATGCGGGAGTCGCCGGTGGGCCGGAAGCCATCCGGCGGCGTGGCCAGGATCTCCGCCACCACCTCTCGCAGCCGCCTGCCGTCCTCCTCGAACTGGGCCCGGCTGTACGGGATCCGCACCTCCCGCCCCCCTCGCAGCGGGTTCCAGTAGACCATCGCCACGCGGTCGGGGTCGAAGGCGCCGCCCGGGGCGTAGGGGCCACCCGCCGCGCAGAGGACGTAGCGGTAGACCATCGTCTGAAAGGCGCTCTCCAGCCGGGCCCGGGGCGGCATGTGCCGCAAGGTCTTCCAGTCGTAGATCGTCGCCTGCCCGTCGGGCGCCACCACCACCAGATCGAACTTCGCCATCAGCCGGAGGACGGTGCGAGTCGGCGGTGCAGGATGGTCGGGCTGCCCGCCCTGAACCCGCCCGCCGGCCGGGGCGGAGGCGCCCGATCGTGCCCGGGAACCAGCCGGAACCGGCAGAGCCGGAGGGCTCCCGGGGTCATCGGGCGCCAGCGCCTGGGTCTCGCAGAGCCGCAGCTCCAGCTCCGGGTAGTAGGTGTACTCCGGACGCCGTGGGAGGTAGCGGCGAAGCATATCCATCCATCCCATCAGCTCCGCCCGATCCGCGGGGTCGCCCAGGGTGCCGGGCTCCATTCCGCTGAAGTAGCGGCGGGCCATCAGGTGGAAGCGCTCGCCCTGAAGCAGGGCCCGCTGCTCGTCAGGGTCGTCCGGCCCGCCCGTAAGGTAGAGGCCGTCGATGTACCGCCGCCGGAAGCGAAGCGGACACTCCGAGTACAGCCGGAGGGCGAGGGCGCTGAACGGCCGCTCGTGCAAGGGAATCAACTGCGCCACCGACCCGGTCACCTCCTCGCCTGGATAAACTGCCGGAGGCGGACCACCGCCGGCGGGGGCGAGGTGTCGTACCCCCGCTCGGTGCGCCAGTGGTAAGAGAGCATCAGGTTGCGGCGGGCCCGGGTGATGGCCACGTAGAGCAGGCGGATCTTCTCACCGATCTGCTCCCGCTTATGCGCCGCCACGGGATCGTCGGGAACCCCGGGCGCGCCGGTGAGCCGGTCCAGCAGGGCCAGCGCCCGCGCCTCGGGATTGACCTGCCCGGGCACCAGCGACCACAGCTCCGACAGCGTCCGGTCCCGCAGCCCGCCGGTGAAGAACCCACGGGTCAGGCCGGCGACGTACACCGTATCCCACTCCAGCCCCTTGGCGGCGTGGCAGGTGACCACGTAGACGGCGCCCGGCCGGGGTTCGAACCCCTGACGGTCGTAGAGCGCGTCGGCCAGCCACCCGGCCCGGCCGAGGGCGTCGGTCAGCTCCCGGGCCACGTCGCCGGGGCCATAGAGGGGCGCCTCTTCCAGGATGCGCCGGGCCCGCACGGCCAGGTACTGCGCCAGGGCCAGGTCCTCGCCGGAGAGGCGCAGGTCGGCCGCCATGCGCAGCAGGAGGACGTCCGCCGGCTGCGCGGCATCCGCCAGCCAGCCCTCGAGATACGGCTCCAGGCGGGCGGCCGCCGCACGCCGCTCGGGCAGGTGGGGCGCCGCCAGGAAGGCCAGGGCGGCCAGCAGGTCCGACCCTGTCCGCAGCCGCTCCAGGGGCGCCGTCCTGCCCACCGGGACCGCCGGGGCTTCCAGGGCGCGCAGGTGCGAAAGCATCCGGTCCACCATGGCGTTCGTAGGCAACAGCACGCCCACTGTCGCATCGGGGTAGCGCCGCACCGACCGGGCGGCCAGGGCGGCGATCTTCTCCATCTCCTCGTCGTAGGTGGGGAAGTCCCGGACCAGGACCCGCCGGCCCTCCGGCTCCGGGTTCTGCTGCCCCATCCCCTTCGGGACACGCTGGATGAACTGTGGCTCCAGCGCGTCCCGGCAGCCGGGCTCGGGGTAGTCCTGCCGGGTCCAGCGGACCAGCTCGTTGGCGAGATCGATGATCTCCTGGCTGGAGCGGCCGGCCATCGTGAGGGGCCGGACGGTCACCCCCGGCTCCCGCACAAAGGCACGGAAGAGCGCTGGCTCGGCCGTGGTAAAGCTGCCCATGATCGCCTGGTTGGGGTCGCCCACCCGGACGAAGTTGCCGCCGGGGCCGGCCAGGAGGCGGAGCACCTGCTCCTGGAGCCGGTACGAGTCCTGCGCCTCGTCTTCAAAGATGTATGTCCAGCGCTGCCGGAGCCGCTGCAGCAGGTCCGGCTCGGCGGTCAGGAGCCGGTGGGCCCCCAGCATCATGTCGTCGAAATCCACCAGCCCCTCGCGGGCCAGGGCCCGCTGGTAGTCCCGGTAGACCTGCGCCGCCCAGCGGAGGGGCTCGGTGTCCGCAAGCCGCTCGGTAAGCGCCAGGGCGTCGTCCGGGGAAAGCTGCCGGGCCTTGAAGGCCTGGATCAGCCGACCCACAAGCTCCGGGGTCCGCTCTGCCCAGCGCGCCCGCGCCTGCTCGCGGTTGTGGGCGTCTTCCCGGATCAGCGACTCCCAGATGTCCCGGTGTGCGCGTATCCACCGGTCGGTGAGGGCGCTCATGAGGCTGATGCGGCGCACGTCGTCCAGCACGGCGAACGTATCCGGCCAGCCGATGGCTTCCGGCCGCTCCCGGACGATCTGCACGGCCAGGGAGTGGATGGTGCGCACCTCGAAACCCGCTCGGGGCAGCTGCCGTGCCTCCAGGAACTGGCCGATGCGGTTCTTGAAGTTGCCCACCGCTGAGTTGGTGTAGGTAACGATCAGGATCCGGCCGGGGAGGTGGCGCCCCTCGGCGATGAGGTCCGCGGCCAGGTAGGCCAGCACGGTGGTCTTGCCCGCACCGGGAACGGCCGGCACCGCCATGTAACCGCCCCGGTACTTGACCACGTCTTCCTGGTCGGGCCGCAGGGTGAAGGTCATGCCCACAGCCCCCCTTCCTGCTCCTGGATCCACGGGCTGAGGGCGGCCGACGCCGTGATCACCCGGCCGGTGCAGCGGCGCAGGAGGGCGCGCACGATGCGGTCCCTGGCCGCTTCCCGCACCCGGCGGGAGTCGGCGTCGGTCCAGGGGGCGCCATCCGGCCAGGTGGGATCCAGCACGTGGGGGTTGGCCAGCTCGGACACGCCGGCGGGCCGCCACCCGGGCGAGGAGACGTCGAGCCAGACCTGCACGGCCGAGGTCAGCCGGCGGCTCAGGTACGCCTGAGGCGTGGCCAGCAGCACGGCGCCGCCGTCCCCTTCGGCTTCGCCGGGCCAGAGCGGCGCGGTCGCCTCGGTGAGCAGCGGCCGGTAGGCGGGACCGAAGGGGCCGGTGCCGCCGGGATCCGCTGCGACGTCAGACCGCTGGGCCGCCAGGCGGAAATCCGTCGCAACACGGAGCAGCTGGCGGCACGCGTCAACGGCCGCGGGCGGCAGGTCGGGCCGCAGGGGAAGGAGCAGCTCCAGCAGGACCGCCCGGATGAAGGTATCGGTCTGCCACGTCTTGCGGCGGGCCGCCCGCAGCCAGGCATAAAGCAGCCGATACGGGCCCGGGTGGTCGGCGGGATCGGGCAGGTCGCCCTCCGCCGCCCAAAGCGCCTCGCCGAGGTGAGCGGCGGCGATGGGATCGAGGCCGAACAGCACCCGGACAGCGTCGATGTACGGGCTCGGCGACGGCCAGGGCGGGCGCCACGCGGGGACGGCCAGGCCGGCCAGGGCGACGATGGCCCGCACGGCGGGCTCGTCCAGCAGCCGCCGGGTCGGGACGACAGGCTGCAGGGGGATCCCGCGGGCCGCCAGGGCCTGGCCCAGCGCGGTGGCCAGCAGGTGGTCGACCCGGGGGGCGATCACGGCGATCTCCCCGGGAGGCAGGCCCTCGGCCGCCAGATCGGCCACCGCTTCGGCCGCACGGGCGACCATGTCGCCCCAGAACTCGGCCGCGAGGTGCACCGGGCCGGGCGGCGCGGGCAGCCCGGGCGGACCTGCTGCCGCCTGGGCCTCACGAATCTGCGCCAGCCGGGCGTCGAGGTCGGGCGCGGGGTCCGGCAGCACGACGCGGTCCGCCCCGGCGAAGCGGGCCAGGACCTCGGCCGCGGCCGAACCGTACAGGATGCCGTGGCCGCCGTCCGGATCGATGGTCAGCACGGCCTCCTCCACCGCCTCCGCCATGGCCGCGATGAACGCCCGCTCCGCAGGGGCGGCCTCTTCAAGGTCGTCCACCAGGAGCCGGCAGAACCGGCCCCGCAGGAACGCGCGGTAACCGGGAGCGGGCAGGAGGGTCTCGGAAAAGAGCGTGAGTGCGAGGCCGTAATCCAGCAGGCCTGACGCCAGCAGGCGGGTCCGGTGCTGCTCCAGCAGCGCCGCCACCTGGCTGTAGACCAGCCGCTTCTCCGGTCGGTCGGCCTCGGCCATGCGCCGAACCGCCTGCCCCGGCGCGATCCCGGCCGCGGCGGCGGCCCGGTCGACCCGGGTAAGCAGCTGCATCGCCAGCCGCTCGGGGGTGGTCTTCACCACGTCGCCAAAGAGAGTGTAGTAGGGCTCCAGGAGCGCCTGCAGCAGGTAGCGCTCGACGGTGAGGGGCAGAAACACGGGCGCGAGCCAGCGGCGTGCCGGCGGGAGCTGCGCCTGCACGGTCGGCCAGTGGAGCGTGAGCTCCTGCCGGACGAAGCCATAGAAGTCGTGGACCTCGATGGCGCCGCTGGCGGGCAGGTCGAGACCGCGACGCCACGGGGCGGTCTGCTCCGCCCCGTGGGTGAGGATGAGGATCTGATCGGTGCGCACGCCTTGCTGCAGCCAGTGCAGGCAGCGCTCACGCAGCGCCGCCGTCTTCCCGGACCGGGCCGGCCCGATGATCAGCGTAACCGCCATGCTACACCCGCACGTCGATCCGGGTGCCCTTGTGGGGCTCCGGGCTGCTGAGGGCGGCCTTCAGGACCTGCTGCACGTGGTTCTGCGCGGCCCGCATGATCTGCTTCATCGCCCAGATGTTCACCACCTGATGGACCGGCGCGACCTTCACGCCGACACCTCCCTAGCGCGTAAACGCCTTGTAGACGTAGTAGATCCCCAGCGCCAGCAGGATGAGCGGAGCCAGGCGGAACAGCATGGCGAAGCCGAAGACCACAGTGCGGGCGGCCAGGCCGGCGAAGGCGAGCAGGACGAAGATGACGGCGGCGACGTACCCGCCGCGGCCCAGCCACCCGGCCTTGACCGCGAAGGCCAGCCCGGCCGCGATGAGCAGGAACAGCCATGCGCTGGACATGGTGAAGCGGAACACGGCCAGGAGGCCGATGAGGACCAGGACGAGGCCGATGAGCTTGTTCATGCGTGCGATCAACCCCTTCGTATGGGAGACGCCGGGGAGGGAGAAGAAGTTCGCGGGGCGGGAGAATCGAAAGGGCCGTCCCGGCGGGACGGCCGCTCAGCCGCGTAGCGAACGATAGACCAGCATGGCCCCGATCATCATGAACATCATCCCGGTACCGAAGCGGAGGTACCGGACGGGGATATGGCGTAGGAAACTGTCGCCCGCGACCACGGCGACCAGCGAGGACGCAATCAGCGCCCCGGCCGCGCCGAGGAAGATCATGTGCGGAGCCTTGGATCTGGCGGACAGGGACATGACCATGAGCTGGGTCTTGTCGCCGAGTTCGGCGAGGAAGATGATGGCGAAGGTCGCGAGGGCGGACTTCCATTCCAACGCGGGCTCCCCCCTGTGTGCCCGTGGACGGGCTCATAGGAGGATATGGGGGGGACGCCCCGGGCATGACCGCCGCCCGCGTTATCTGGCCTTGCGCGCGACGATAATCGTCACCCGGTCCGTGGCGGTCTCCGCGTCGCCGTAACCGAAGTAGACGAAATTTCCGCCGGGCAGGCCGGCCGTCTCGGTAAAGTACCGCACCACGGCGCCCGCACGGAGGGCAGCCAGTTCGAACGCCTCGGCGCTGCCCGGATCGTGGGTCGCGTCGGCCGTGCCGTTTACCATGATGGGGAGTTCGACCCCTGCCAGCTTCCCGGCAATTTCATTCAGCGTATCGTGGGCTTCACGCCGGATCGCATACTCGCCCGGGTCAAACAGCAGGCTGCCGGCAACGCTCAGAACAATGCCCCGCTCCTCCAACGCCACAGAGAGCAGGCCGGTCTTCACGCCCGGCATGGCCCGGAACACCTCGGCCACCTCTTCCATCTCGTCCACTTCCACCACAGGCTCCACAACGGGAGTGGAAGCAGGCTCAGGAGCCGTCCAGACGCCGGTGGAGTCTTCCGCCGGCTGTGCCTCTTCAGGGGGCGGCTCCACGGGCGGAACCGGTGCGATCTCGGCGGGCTCCTCTTCCGGCGGCGCGATGAGGTGCGCCGGCCAGTCCGGCACGTCTGGCAGATTGCCCGGCCGCTCCGGCGCGATGATGGGCAGGGCTGTGCCCGGCAGACTGCGCGTGGGCAGCGGCGGAATGTCGGGTCCCGCCACGCCGAGGGCCTGCCCCAGCGACCTGGCAAGGCTCTGGTACTTAGCGGTGTCGACGCGCGCGAAAGAGAACATGACCACAAACACGATGAACATGAGGGTCATGAAGTCGGCGTAGGAAACCATCCAGCGCGCGGTGCCGCCGCCGTGCCCCCCGCCACCGCCGTGCTCTTCTTCGACCAGGGCCTTGTTGTTACGGGCCATTCAGCTATACCCCTTCCTGTGCGGCAGCCCCCGTGACAGCGCCAGCCCGCCGACCACCAGTGGTGGGCAGGTAGATGGAGAGCTTCTCCCGCAAGTTACGGGGGTTTTCGCCGGCCTGAATGCCTTCGATACCCACGATGATCATTTCATTGAAATGTGTCAGCTGCTTGGCCAGCGCCTTGATCTTGAAGCCCATGGGCAGGAAGAACAGGTTGGCCGACCCGAGGCCGTAGAGCGTCGCCAGGAAGGCGACGGCGATCGCGGGACCCAGCGTGTCGGGCTCCGTTAGACGGCCCATGATCGTGATGAGACCCATGACCGTGCCCATGATGCCCAGCGTGGGCGCGTAGCCGCCGGCCGTCTCGAAGACCGCTGCGCCTCGCATGATCTCGCCCGCCATCTGGTCGCTGAGTGCACGCATGACCTCGACGACCTGCTCGGGATCCGCGCCGTCCACGGCCATGGTGAGCCCCCGCCTCACCACCGGGTTCTCGGCCTCTTCGGCATCTTCCTGCAAGGAGAGCAATCCGTTGCGGCGGGCCTTCTCGGCCAGGCCGACGAGGAGGTCGATCATCCCCTGGTAGTCCCGCTTCGGCGGCGAGAAGGCCATTTTGAGGACCCTGGGAACCTGCTTCAGGTCCTCGACGGCATGGGACACGATCGTGGCGCCGACGGAGCCACCGACGACGATTAGGAATGCGCTGATGCCGAGCAGCGATTTCAGGGTCACGTGCTCCAGGTACGCGCCGACGGCGATGGCAATGATGGCGAACAGCAGCCCGCCGATAGTTGCGAGATCCAAGAGACTCCCTCCTCAGTGACCGCCTGCTGCGATAGACGCCGTCCCCCCGTCCGGGGGGACGGCGTCCCCGGTATGCGCTATGGTTTCGCTTACCGCAGCAGCGACAGGATGGACTGGGTGGACATGTTGGCCTGGGCCAGCATGGCCGTCGAGGCCTGCTGCAGGATCTGGTACTTGGTGAAGGTGGCCATCTCCAGCGCCATGTCGACGTCGCGGATGCGGCTCTCGGCGGCGGTCAGGTTCTCGGACTGGATGCGGAGAGTAGCAATGGAGTTCTCCAGCCGGTTCTGGTAGGACCCCAGGTTAGCCCGGACACCGCTGATAGTCTCCAACGCGCCGTCAAGTACGCTAATGGCATTTCTGGCCTCGACATCGTCATCGATGCTGATCTCGTCAATCTTCAGAGACGTGGCATCCAGCGCCTCCATGGTGATCTTGAGAACATCGACAGTCTCGTCCGCTCCCACACCAATCTGGAGGGTAATCTCGTTGCTCCAGGCCCCCTGCTTGACGGTTTCAATGGTGCCCAGCTGGTCACCGTCAGCAGGAGGGTTATCGGGGTCGGGAAGGGCAAAGTCTGTTGCATCAACGGTAATGCCCAGACTAGCCAGCGTCGTCTTCGTTCCCACATCTACTCTTTCAATGTCGGTACCATCGGAGATGACCAGTTGGTCGTTGTCGTCGTCGTAGGTAACCACGTACGTCTTACCGGTAACGACGGCCGGCTCAGATACGGTTACCTTGACTCCATAGGTCGAGAGGGAAGCGTTCGCCTTGGCAGAAGCAGGAGCAACACCCAGCAGACCCAGTTCGTTGAACTTGGTCGTTGCAGCGGTACGAGACACTTCCTCCTGTAGCTGTGCGAACTCCTTCTGGAGCTGCCCCCGGTCCTCTTCCGTCAGCGTGCCATTCGCCGCCTGAACGGCCAGCTCACGCATGCGCTGGACCATGTTCTGGATCTGCGTGGCGCCACCCTCAGCGGTCTGGATGAGCGAGATGCCGTCCTGCGCGTTCCGGATGGCCATGTTCAGGCCGCGGATCTGCGCCCGCATCTTCTCCGAGACCGCCAGGCCGGCGGCGTCATCGGCCGCCCGGTTCACCCGGTAGCCAGAGGAGAGCTTCTCCAGGGACTTGGTCATGCTCTCGTTGTTGATCGTCAGGGCCCGCCACGCGTTCAGCGCAGCCATGTTGGTGTTGATACGCACGTTAAGTAGCCTCCTTGCTCTTATTGTGCTCTGCCCAGCCAGATGGGCGGCTTCATCCCTGCCGGCCGGTCCAGTTGCCCCCATCTGGTTGGACAATATATGAATGGGTATATCCTGACCTCAACTTAATGCGGGTTTGACGTTGTTCCTGCCGGATCTTCCCGGATTTCGCGCTTTCCCGCCCCAATGCTCCCGATTCCGCCTAGCGCCGCTGATCCAGAACGCTGCCCCGCCTTCCGGCGTCCATCACCTGACGGGACCGACGGGCGGTCGCCTTGGCGGCCTCCACCTCCTGCATGCGCCGCCGCAGGTCGCCCATCACCCTTTCCAACTGGGCCTCCAGCGCCTGCTGCTGTGCCACCAGGGTCTCCAGCCTGTCCCGCAGCGCCTCCTGGTCGCCCGGCTGAAAGCGGGCCACGGCTGTTTGCACCGCCGCCTCCCGGCGTTCAATAAGCGCCTGGATGCGATCCACCGGCAGCGCCGCAACCGGCGCCCGCAGCAGGTCGAGCAGCTCCGTACCTGCCGCCAGAGCCTCGTCGTAGGCGGCCGTGAGTTCTGCCAGCCTATCCACTGGCCTTGACCCCGCGCTGGGCGCGCACCTGCCTGGCGGCCTGGGCCCATGTCGCCGCCATGTCGCCGACGACCGCGGATACCTCCCGGAACGCGCCGACGTCCTTGTGAATCAGCCCCTCGCTCAAGCGCCAGGACCAGTAGTCGTACAACCGGTTCAGGTTGTGGGCGATCTCCCCCGCGTCGAAGTTCAGCGATGCCGCGAGCTCAGCAAAGATCTGCTGCGCCTTGCCGACGTTGAGGCTCACCGCGGCATAGTCGTGTTCTTCGAGGGCTTTCGCGGCCCTGTCGATAAACCGCTGCGCCCCCTCGTACAGCAGGGCGACCTGATCCTCCGGCGCAATCGTGTTCACCTGGTAAGTCTTGTACTGGTTGATTCCGTTCACGGTGTCACCCCCGGCCGAGCGCTTACTGCGACTGGATCATGCCGCCGAACAACTGCATCATGAAGTAATTGCCCTGGCTCTTCAGCCTCGCCATGGCTTCTTCCATGTACTGGAACTGCCGGCGCAGCGTCTGCTCCCGCATCTCCAGCTGGTATTCGAGGCGCTCGATCGTCTCCTTGATGCGGTTGATCTGCCTGGTCAGGCTCTCATCCCGCACCTTGAAGGGACCTTCGTTGTAGTCGAGCACCGTCTTGAGATACGAACTCATCTCAGCCAAGGGTCCGGTATCCGCGTTGAACAACCGAAGAACAGCCTCGGGATCCTGCTCGATCGCCGCCTTTAGTTTCGCCTCATCGACCACGAGCTTGCCGTAGTCTGCGGAGCCGTAGGCACCATAGCCGATGCCCACCTGGCTGAGCAGGGTATAAGCTGCACCGGGAATTTGCGCTTCCCGGGACAGAAAGTCGCGCAGGTTGTACTGGATGCTGCGCACCAAGCTGTCACCGTTCAGGATGCCGGCCGTCTTCTTCTCGGTGTCGTACGCGCTGAGCGCCTTCAGCTGATCCTGAGCGGCGTTGAACGCAGACACCCACTCCTTGACCGCCTGCACGACCTTGTTGGGGTCAGCGTCCACCGTGACTAACACGGCCTCGCTGCTGGGTTTCTTCACGGTAATGCTGATGCCCGGAAGGATGTTGCCAAACGTATTGGAGGAGCTCTCAAACTCCTCGGCACCATTCAGTTTGATCTTCGCGTCCTGTGCCTCGGAGAGGACGTACTGGAAGATCACCTTGCCCTCTTCATCCACGCCGTCGGCGAGGCCGATTTGCTCCAACACCGTGCCTTGGCCCGGCGTCAAGGCAATGCGATGGTCCTTGCCGGACTTCGTGCTGGTCAGAATGAGGCGGTACTCATTGTTTCCGGCAGAGACCACATGGGCAGTGACACCGGCGTTCAGCTGGTTGATCTTGGACGCGAGGGTACTCAGCGTATCCCCGTCCTCAACCTCCACCACATGGTCCGGGTCGTCCCCAATCTGGAAACTGCCCGCCGTCAGCGTGGCATCCAGGGACATCTTCTCGCTCGCGACCATGTGATTCTGCGCGAGCTGGATGACCTCGATCGCGTAACTGGTCTGCGCCGCCCCCGGCTCAGCGGTGACCGAGACAACGGCGTCATCGCTCACCGTCACCTTGCGGGCCCGGAAGACCATGGGCAAGCGAAGGGGGTCCAGCTTCTCCCGGATCCGCTCCAGAAGGGTGCGTACATCGCGCCACGCTTTCTGCTTCTGCTCCAGCAGCACCTGCTGGTTCTCCTGCCGGTAGATCCGGGTCCGCTCCAGCTCCATCAGCGCCGAGATCAGCGTCTCGGTGTCGGCGCCGGAGATGAGCCCGCCCAGTCGCATGCTCACGGGACCACCCCCTAGACCTTTTCGTCAATCAGGAGGCCGAGGGACCGCTCCATCGCCAGCAGCGCCTCCAAGAGCCGCTCCGGCGGGAACTCCCGCAGCACCTCGTCCGTGGTCACGTCCACCACCTTGATGACGATGCGATTCCCCTCGACCACCTTGAACTGCACGGCCTTATTGAACAGTTCGGCCGCGGAGTTCATCTTTTCGGCCAGTTCCTCGGCCCGCTCCTTCGACAGCGGCTGTGACAGCTTCCGCTGTTCCTCCTGCATGTGCAACTTGACCGCTTCGGCCGTTTCGCGCGGCGTCACGGCCCGGTCGGGGACCGAAGTGGGGCCGCTGACGGGTGCCGTCACCTTCATCCCTCACGCCTCCCTTGGAAGCCAACTACCGGAACATGTAGTCCATCAGCGACTTCGGCAGGGCCATGCTGAACGCCGTCAGGGCCACCTGGAAGGCCTGCTGCGCCTGCGTCATCTCCATCACGGCCTCCGCGATGTCGCCGCCGCTGATCTCGCCCAGCCGCTCCTCGACCGTAATCAACCCGTCACGGGCGTAACCCTGGAACTGCTCCACCTGCTGGTAAGCCAGCCCGACCTCCGACCGCCGGGCCAGCAACTCATCGGCGGCAGCCTGCACCTTGTCCAGGTGCTTTGTGACATCCTCGACGGTGCCGGTGCGGATGGCGTTCGCCACCTCGGTCAGGGTGGCGATGATTTCATGGGGCAGTTCATCGCCATGGACGTTGATCGCCACCTTGTACCCCGGCGCGATCTCCCGTTCGATCTTGTGCGTGCTGCCCTTGTACTCCACGCCGCCCGAGCCGTCGTCCTCAAAGGGCTGCGTGTCCACGGCCCAACCCGCAAACAGGTAACGCCCGCGGTGCTGGGTGTTCATTTCCCGCTTGATCGCATCCCGCAGCGCCTCAATCTGGAGCGCCAGGTTCTCCCGCGCTGTGGGCTCCTGATTGGCCGGCGACCCGAACTGGATCATCGTCTCGTAGACCGCCTGCAGATCCTCCGACATCGCCGTCAGGCTGGTCTCCGCGATCGAGAGCCACTCCTTCGCGTCGGTGGCCGCCCGCTGCGCCCGCTCCAGCTTCACCTTCATGCCGGTCAGGTCGATCGCCTCGATCACCCGCTGCGGGTCGTCGGAGGGGCGCTCCAGGGCGCGGCCGTAGACCTTCTTCTGCGCTTTGGCGTACTGCGCCCGCAGGTCCTCCAGCTCCCGTATGGCCGTGCTTACCAGCATCCAGTTGGTTACCCGCATGTGATCACCCCAGCTACGACACCGCGTTGATCAGGGTCTGCAGCATCTCGTCCAGCACCGTCAGCACCCGGGCCACGGCGGCAAAGGCCTTCTGCTCCGCCGTCATCAGCGCGATCTCCTCATCGATGGAGACCCCGAACTTGGACGAGCGCTGCTCCTGGGCCGCCTGAATGTGGGCCTCGGCAATCTCGTTGTCGTGAATCGCGGCCTTGCCCCGTGAGCCGATCAGGCCCACCAGGTTCCGGTACCACGTCGTGGGTGAGCTGGACTTGTCGATCAAGTCGGGATTGCCCGCCTGGTAGACCTCGCCGCCGACGGCCGCAAGCTGCTGGTTCTCCCGCCGGTACTGCGCCACGACAGGGGGATCCAGCGGGACCCAGTCGCCCGCATCCGCATCCCACTGCTCGGTGAATGTCACCGTGACGGAGCCGTCCACGTTCTGGCGCCAGGTGCCGCGCATCCTGACCTCGTGGTCAACCGTCTGGGTGACGGGGTTACCCTCTGCGTCCAGCACCGGGTCACCGTTCTCATCCACCACGGGTTCCTCGGTCTGCCAGGTGTGGAGAAAGGAGGCGGACAGGTCTCTCCCGAGTTCCAGGGTCTTCACCGGGTTCTCCGGCGAGCTCGTATCCTCCCAGGTGTAGGTGTCCGCGTAAGCGGGCCACATGCCGTATGACAGCTGGTAGATCTTGTCGGCGTTCGTGCCGTCCGCCCTCCAGCCATCCGCCGAACCGGCGGCGGCGATGCCGCGCAGCGTCAGGTCCGGGTGCACGTAGACGCCGCCCGGCACATCGTCCTGGATGAGGAAGAAGTCGCGCCCGGTCTGGCCGTCGAGGTCGTAGCCCTTCCGGTGGATGTTGTTGACCTCCCGCGCCACGTTCTTCGCCAGCTTGTCGACCTCGGCGATCACGTGGTTCAGGTCCCCGTCCCGCATGTCCAGCAGCGCCGCGAGCTCGCCGTGGCCAGCGAACTGCGGCACAGCGAAGTCCTGCCACCTCACCATGGGGCCGTTCTCGCCCTGGACAACCTCGAGCAGGTTGATCGCCGTGCCGTCCACGGCCGGGACCGAGCCGATCATCACCCGCACCGTTCCGTCCGCCAGGTAGGTCGCCCGGGCCCCGGTCAGCCGGGCCAGTTCATCGAGCACGCGGTCCCGCTCGTCCATGAGGTCGGCCGCCATCTCGGAAGAGCCCACCATGGAGGCGATGCGGCTGTTCAGGTTCTGCAGGTTCTTGAGGTGGGCGTTGATCTGGGTCACCACGCCCTCGATGCGCTCGTTGATCTGGCCCTTGATCAGCGTGAGTTGCGACATCGCCTCGTGGATGTGCTGGACGAAGCGCCGCCCGGCCTCGATGGCCTCCATGCGCAGCACCTCGTCCGCCGGGTCCTCAGACACCGCCTTGAAGGCGTCGAAGAACCGGTCGATGGCCTGGGCCAGGCCGCCCTCGATCGGGTCGCCGAAGATGTCCTCCACCCGGGCCATGAGGTCGGCCCGAATCGAGGCGTAGCCGGCGCTGGACTGCGCCCGGCGGTACTGGAAGTCGATAAACAGGTCACGCATCCGCACCACTTCGGGCAGGCGACCGAAGGGGTCCACCCGGTTCTCCAGCGTGCGGCGGGTGTAGTTCGGATCGTTGGCGTTGGCGATGTTCTCCAGGTGCAGTTGCATCGCCCACTGGGAGGCTTGCAGGGCACGCGTGACCGTGTAAAAACCCGAGCTGATTCCACGGATCACCGCCGCTTCCCCCTTACGTCTTCTTGTTCAGCATGCGCCCGCCGGCGCGCTTCGTCACGCCGGACGGATAGCCCACGCTCTTCTGCTCCGGCCCGCCGAGCAGCAGCCGCATCAGGAAGTCGATCCGCTGGCTCTCGGTCTCCAGGAGGCTCTGGAGCTTCACCTTCTCCTTCTCCAGCTCCTCGTAGAGCGCCCGCAGTTCCTCGGGGCTGCCGTCGAGTTCGGCCTCCTGCAGGGCAGCCAGCAGGGCCTCCTGCTGCCGAGACCCTTCAAGGAGTCCCTGGTGGTCCCGCTTGATGACCCGCTCCACCTGGAGGCGGGTCAGTTCGATCATCTCACGCAGCAGCGCGGTTGCGCTCACCGGTCGATCACCCCCAGCCGGAGCAGCCGTTCGGCCAGCTGGTGGGGATCGACCCGGTACTCGCCGCGGGCGATCTGCTCCTTCAGCCGGGCGATGACCTCCGCCCGCACGGGCGGCAGAACGGCGAGCGCCGGCTTCAGCTCGCTCACCTGCACGGAGCGGTCGGAAATGGAGAGCTGATCGGGCGGCTGGACGCCCGGCGATCCGGCGCTGCGCCGCACCTCACGCCCGGAGCGCGAAAAGCCGGGGCGCTGCACGCCGGGCAGCCCCGAGAGATCTCGCCGGTCAATCTTCATGTGCGTCCCAACCCCCTCGATCTGATACTTCTTACATGGCTCAAAACGCCTCAAAGTTTAACCCAGTTCGCGGCGAATCAGCATGGCTTTGCACGAACTAGGGCCCATTTTCGCCGCAATGCACCCAATATTAACGTGGAGCCTTCTTGCCCCTGAGGTTGAGCAGCAGCAGCACCTCGCCCCGGGGCACGCCAAGAGCCTCGGCGATCTCCACAGGGCTCTTGCCCTCGTCGGCCAGGCGCCAGACCGCCTCGCGCAGGTCGCCGTAGCGATCGGCCGGGGCCTGGGGGCGTGCCGGCTCCGTGGGCGAAGGCTCCGCGGGAGGGGCCTCTGCCGGCTCCGACGGTTGCCCGGGGCTTGCTATCTGCCCTGAGTCTGCAGCCTGCCGGGAGCCCCCCGCCTGCTGGGAGCCCGCCGCCGGACCGGATGGCGCCGCTGTGCTCCCAGCCCCGGCGCGGGACCGCCGGCCTCGCTTCGGCTTCTGCTGGGCGGCTTCGACCTCCGGCGCTCGCTCCGGTTGCGGCTGAGGCGCTTCCTGGCCCCCGGCGTCCGGCAGCGCAGGGGCCGGAGGACGCCCGTCCGGCGGCGCGTCCGCCTGCGGCTGCGTCCCGGACTTGGCCCGGGACCGCGCCTTCGCCTGCACCTCGGCGACCGCCCGGATCTCCAACTGGGCGGCCAGGTCGTTGAGCCGCGCCATCCGCTGGTCGATCTCATCCAGCAGGGCCTCGGCGCTCATGGTCACCTCGGCCGTCAGCCGCTCCAGCCGGGTGATCTCCGCCAGCATCCGCTGCTGCCTGACCGTCACCTGGTAGACGGCGTAGGCCAGCGCACCGACCGCTGCCAGGGCCAGGACGAGATAGAGAAAGGTCTCCATGGGCTACCCCCTCAGGCGCATTTCACGTTTCATCCACGCAGTTCAGGGCAGCGCACCCGTGCGCACCGCCGTTATGCCCCAGACTCTCCGCCACGAGGCCTCCATCCGCCGAACGGAGGCCACGCTCCGGCACGGGCCGACCCGGCACGCCTTCAACTCCCGGGCACAGGGCTTCGCCGCGGCTCACCACTCACGGCCGCCCTCCCCGCACACAGGCGCTCACAGCCGCTCTCACCACTCACAACTCACAGCCCACATCTCGCCGCCTCGGCTCCCGGCCCAGGTCGGCCGACACCCCACGGCTCACGACACCAGATCCCGCTTCATCCGCGACAGCTTCCCCCTGAGCCGCAGGATCGCCTTGCTGTGCACCTGCGAGATCCGGGCCTGCGAGAGTCCCAGGATCTCGCTGACCTCCTTCGCGATCAGCCCCTCCTGGTAGATCAGCGAGATCACCAGCTGCTCCTGCTCCGAGAGCGACGCGATCGCCCGGGCCAGCATCTCCCGGCGCTCCGCCCGCTGGCTCTCCAGCTCCGGGTCCACCGCCTCGTCGTCGGCCACACGGTCCGCGAGCGCCGTGGTCTCGCCGTCATCGAAGGCCAGGGCCTCGTCCAGCGAGAGCACCGCGAGCGTCCCGGCCTCCTGCAGCCGCTTGTCCGCCTCCTCCACCGAGATCCCCATGTGCGCGGCCAGCTCGGCGGCGGAGGGCTCGCGGCCCAGGACGGCCATCAACTCGTCCCGCACCCTCTCCAGCTGCCGCACCCGCCGGCGCAGGGCCGGAGCCCACTGCATCGCCCGCAGCCCCTCCAGGCAGGCGCCGCGGATCCAAGGAATCGCGAACGTCTCGAACCTGACCCCCCGGTCGGGGTCGTAGCGGGCAATCGCCTCCAGCAGCCCGAAGCACCCGTGCCCCTCCACATCGCCCTGGTCCACGTGGTCCGGCATGCCCACCATCAGCCGGCCCGCGACGTAGCGGACCAGCCACAGATAGTGCTGGACCAGGGCGTCTCGTGCAGCCGTGTCGTGAGACTGCCGCCAGCGCTGCCACAGCTCCAGGTGCTGCACGGTCACGGATATCCCTCCTCTAGAGGCTGCTGCTCCGCCGGCCGAAAAGGCTCGCCAGCCGGCCGAAGAACGAACCCGGTACAGACGGCGCCGGCACCTGCTCCCCCAGCAGCCGTGAGGCCATGGCCTCCACCGCCCGGGCAGCGGGCGACGCCGGGTAGCCCAGCACGTACGGCACCCTGCGCCGCACCGACTGCCACACGTGGGGGTCCCGGGGAACGGTGCCCAGGTGCACCACCTCGACGCCCAGGAAGTTGCGGGCCGTGGTGACGATGCGCTCCGCTGCTCGCTGCGCATCCTCCGGCCGCTCCGCCTGGTTGACCACGAGCCGGATGCGGGCCCGGGGATCCCGGGCGACCAGGGCCTTGATCATCGTGTAGGCGTCGGCCATGGCCGTGGGCTCCGGCGTGGTGACCACCAGCACCTGATCCGCCGCGAGGGCGAACTCCAGCACCGCATCGCCGACCCCGGCCCCCGTGTCCAGGATCAGGTACTCCGCCTCGCCCTCCAGCCGCTCCAGGGAGCGCAGGATCGGGCGCAGCTGGGCCGCCGTCAGGCTGCCCAGCTCCACCAGGCCCGAGCCCCCCGCGATCAGCTTCAGGCCCGTGTCCGTCCGGTGGATCACCTGCAGGATGTCGACCTCGCCCCGCAGGAAGTGCCCCAGATGATACGGGGGTACCGTACCCAGCAGGATGTTGGCGTTGGCCAGACCCAGGTCGACGTCCATCAGCAGCACCTCATGGCCGTCCTTCACCAGCACCTGGGCGAGGTTCACGGCCAGGTTGGTCTTGCCCACGCCGCCCTTGCCGCTGGTGACCGCGATGGCCTCAAAGCGACGGGGCGCCCGGCCCGCGGCCTGATTCCGGTAGGCAGCGGCCAGTTCGCGCAGACGGCTGGCTTGATCGAACATCGGGCTACGCCCCCATGAAGAGTTTGGAGTAGTCGACGCTGTCTGCGGGCCTCAGATCGTCGGGCACGGACTGACCGTCGGTCACGTAGGAGATCGGCAGGTCCCACTGTGCCCGGATGTTCAGCATCAGTCCGGGGGCAGAGGTCTCGTCGGCCTTGGTGAAGATGAAGCGGTTGACGCCCAGCGGCAGGTAGCGCTCCAGCATGCGGCGGACGTCCCGCGGGTTGGTATTCAGGGAGACCACCAGGTGCACCTCGTCGGGCTGCGCCTCCGCCAGGAGTTCCTGCAGCTCCGCCATGCGCTCTTCGTCCTTGTGGCTCCGGCCGCCGGTGTCCATGAGCACCAGATCGGCGTCCGCATTGTGGGCCAGAGCCTGGTGGACGTCGGTCGGCCTTTCCACGGTGTAGAGGGGAATGGCCAGGATGTCCGCGTACGTGCGCAGCTGATCCACGGCGGCGATGCGGAAGGTGTCGGCGGTGATGAGCCCCACCTTCAGCCCGCGCTCCAGGGCAAAGTGCGCGGCCAGCTTGGCCAGCGTCGTGGTCTTGCCCACGCCGGTGGGGCCGATGAGCGCAACCACCCTCCGGCGGCCGGCCTCCGCCTGGATCGGCGCGCCGGGGCCCATGAGCTGGTTCAGCTCCGCCCGGAGAAGGGCCCTGCCCTTCGTCGCGTGGGTGCCGACCTTCCGGCTGATCGCCAGGGCCAGCCCTTCCGCCACGCCGGCGTCCAGCAGCCGCTCGTAGACCTTGCGGGCGTAGCCCTTCAGCTCCAGCAGAGCGGCGGGGTCAGGCCGCGCCTCCACCAGCCGGGTCACCGCCTGCCGGAGGTCGGCCACCTCCCGGCGCAGGCCGGCCAGATCCGCGCTGCCGGGGGCCAGGACCGCAGAGGCGGGGCTGCCGGGCAGCGGGATGCCGGAGAGAGGCGCTGCCGGGACGGCATCCGACAGCGCCGGCCAGACGGCCGCCGCCGGAGCCGCTGCCGGTTCCGGCGCGGGCGCGGGGCCGGAGTCCGGGCTCGCAGAAGCGGCTGCGCCGGCGACAGGCTGCGGAACACCAGCGGCAGAGGTCACCTGCGGCACCGCAGGCGCCGCAGGAGCAGGGCCCCCGTGCGGCACCGCAGCAGCCGCAGGAGCAGGGCCCCCGTGCACCACCGCAGGCGCCGCATCAGCAGAGACCCCCTGCGGCACCGTGGGCGCGGGCTGCGCGGAAGCCGGCGCCCCGGACGGTGCGGTTGCGCCGCGCGGGCGTGCCGCCGGGCGCGCGCCCCGGTAAGGCTGCGGCCGCTGATCGGCCGCGACGGTGAGTTCGGTCATCACGCGGCCGAAGAGGCCGAAAATGCCGCCCACCCGCACCTTGCGGCTGTCGACGATGACGGCGTCGGTGCCGAGTTCGTTCTTTGCCAGAATCAGGGCCTCCGCGTACGTGGGGGCCATGTACTTCTTCACCTGCATCATGCACGGATCACCCCCACCGACTCGATCTCAAGCCTGGGATCAAGCTCCGCGTACGAGAGCACGATCAGCCGCGGATAGGTGTGCTGGGCGATGCGCCGGATCACCGGCCGCAGGGCGGGCGAGCAGACCAGCACGGGGGTGTGGCCCGCCTGAGCCATCGCCTGCGCCTCCCGCGCGATGCCGTTGATGACGGCCTGCGCGAGCTGCGGGTCCAGGCCGGGTCCGGGACCCCGCTTCTCGGCGGCGGCCGAGAGCCGCTGCTCCACGTCCGGCGCGAGGGTGATGGCCTTGATGACCGGCCCCAGCTCGAAGTGGTGCACGATGGTGCGCCCCAGCGCCACCCGCACCTTCTCGGTGAGCTGCTCTGGGTCCTTGGTCACCGGCGCCCAGTCGGCCAGGGCCTCGAAGATCAGCACCAGGTCCCGGATGGGCACGCCCTCGGCCAGCAGGTTCTGGAGCACCTTCTGGATCTCGCCCAGCGACAGCAGCCGGGGCGTGAGCTCCTCCACCAGGGCCGGGTGGGTCTCTTTCACCATGTCCACCATGCCCTTGACCTCCTGCCGGCCCAGGAGCTGGTGCGCGTTCTCCTTGATGACCTCGGTGAGGTGCGCCACCAGCACCGAGGCGGGGTCGACCACGGTGTAGCCGATGAGCTCCGCCCGCTGCTTGTCCGCCGGCGAGATCCAGAGCCCCGGGAGGCCGAAGGCCGGCTCCACCGTGGGCTGGCCGGGCACGGTCTCATCGAGGCCGCCCGGGTCCATCGCGAGGTAGCGGTCGGGCTGCAGCTCGTAGGAGCCCACCTCGATGCCCCGCAGTTTGATGACGTATTGGTACGGGCCGAGGGCGAGGTTGTCCCGCACCCGGATGTAGGGCAGGAGCAGCCCCAGGTTGGCGGCCACCTGCTTGCGCACGGCCACCACCCGGTCCAGCAGGTCGCCGCCCCGGCCGGGCTCGGCCATGGGCACCAGGGCATAGCCCAGCTCCACCTCCAGCGGATCCACCGGGGTGAGCTGCACCCGGCTTTCGGGCACCACGTCGTTGGTGATGGGCAGCGGCTCGGGCTCGGGCACCTCGGCCGCAATCCTGGCCCGCTGGTACCGGGAGCTGACGGCCCCGATGCCCAGAATCAGGCCGCCGATGACGAAAAAGGGCACCGTGGGCAGCCCGGGGATGACGCCCAGGACCATCATGAGGCCGCCGGCCAGCATGAGCAGCTTCGGGTCGCCGCCCAGCTGCCGGGTGAGCTCGATGCCGAGGCTGGACTCGTCGGCCGCCCGGGTCACCACGATGCCGGCGGCGGTGGAGATCAGGAGGGCCGGAATCTGGGTCACCAGGCCGTCTCCTACGGTGCGCAGCGAGAAGTGGCCCCAGGCCTCGGCAAACGTCATGCCGTGCTGGAGCATGCCGACGATGAAGCCGCCCAGCAGGTTGATGAAGACGATGAGCAGGCCGGCGATGGCGTCGCCCTTGATGAACTTGGTGGCGCCGTCCATCGCGCCGTAGAAGTCGGCCTCCCGCTCGATCTGCCGCCGCCGGGCCCGGGCCTCGGCCTCGGTGATGAGGCCGGCGTTCAGGTCCGCGTCGATGGACATCTGCTTGCCAGGCATGGCATCGAGGGTGAAGCGGGCCGCGACTTCGGAGACGCGCTCGGCGCCCTTGGTGATCACGATGAACTGGACGATGATGAGGATGAGGAAGACGATGAGTCCGACCACCGTGTTGCCGCCGATGACGTACTGGCCGAACCGGCGGATGACCTCGCCCGCCTCGCCGGTGGTGAGCAGGAGGCGGGTGGTGGAGATGTTGAGGGTGATGCGGAACAGCGTGGTGATCAGCAGCAGGGTCGGCAGCGACGAGAACTGCAGGACCTCGCCGGTGAAGATGGAGACCAGCACGATCACCACCGCGGCCGCGATGTTGAACGTGAGCAGCAGGTCGACCAGAAACTCAGGCAGGGGCACGATGAGCAGGGTGACCATGGCCACCATGGCGCCGGCCACGGCGACGTCGGAGACCCGGATCGACGGAGCGCCGCTCGGGTTGGTCACAGCTCGTTCACCTCGGACTCAACGGATTTATTCCTGACCGGCCTGCCGGCTCTGCCGCCGCAGGTTGTAGACGAAGGCGAGCACCTCGGCCACGGCCTGGTAGTATTCGGGGGGAATGAGACGCCCGACCTCGACGTCGTAGTAGAGGCCCCGGGCCAGGGTCCGGTTCTCCACCAGGGGCACGTGGTGGGCCCGGGCGATCTTCTGGATCTCCAGCGCCAGCAGGTCGGCGCCCTTGGCGACCACCCGGGGCGCCTCGTCCTTGGCCGCCTCGTACTTCAGGGCGACGGCGAAGTGGGTCGGGTTGGTGACGACGACATCGGCCCCGGGCACTTCCTTGAGGGCCCGGCGGCGCATGGCCAGCTCCCGCATGCGCTGCCGCTGCCGGGACTTCAGTTCCGGGGCGCCCTCCTGCTCCCGGTGCTCCTGCTTGACCTCCTGCTTCGTCATGCGCATCGACCGCCTGAACTCCCAGTACTGGTAGCCGTAATCGAGCACGCCGACGACCAGGTAGGCCAGGCCCACGGCCAGCATGACGTCGAGCACCATATCGGCGATGGCGCTGAGCCCCGCCGGAACGGTCTGGGCGATGAGGTTGGGAAACTGCGGCACCAGGCCCCGCACGCTCCGGTAGGCGATGTAGCCGATGGCCGCCAGCTTGATCAGGCCCTTGACCAGCTCGGTCACCGTGCGGAGGGAGAAGATGCGGGTGAGGCCGGTGATGGGGTTGAGCGTGGCAAACCGGGGGACCAGGGCCCGCAGGGTGAAGATGAAACGGGTCTGCAGGGTGCCGGCGACGACGCCGATGGCCACCACCACCAGGGCGATGGGCAGCACCGCGCGCAGGCCGATCAGGGCCCAGTCCTGCATGACCGCCGCCGTGGTCTCGGGGGTGAGCTCCAGCGGCCGGAGCGTCTCGAAGGCGCCGACCATGCCGCCGGTCACCTGCTGCACGCTGTAGCCGCCCAGGCCCCGCAGGGCCAGCGTGGCTGCCACCAGCCCCAGGCCGGCCACCAGGTCGGTGGACCGGGCGACGCGGCCCTCCTCACGGGCCTTCTGGAGCCTTCGTGGCGTTGGCTCCTCGGTGCGCTCCGCAAAGAGCTGCAGGTCCACGGCTTACCCCCCCGGCACGGCCCGCATGAGCTCGAGTATCCGCAGGGCCTCCCGGAAGCCGGCCTCGAACAGGGCCGTGAGCGGCCGCCCGTAGAACGGCAGCAGCAGCACCAGGAGCAGAAGCCCTACGAAGGTCTTGGTGCCCAGACCGATGGCGAAGATGTTGAGCTGCGCCACGGCCCGGTTCAGCACCGCGAACGCCACCATGGTGAGCAGCATGACCGCCACAAAGGGCAGGACGAGCTGCACAGCCAGCGCCAGCAGGTCGCCGAAGAGCCGGGCGACGTAGAGACCGCCGGCGGTGCCCTCCACCGGCCCGCCCGCCGGCACCAGGGCGTAGCTCTGCGCAAACGCCCGGATCAGCCAGTGGTGGCCGTCGAGGGCGATGAAGAACACCAGGGCCGTGGTCTGAAACAGGTTGCCCAGCACCGTGGCGCCCTGGCCGGTGATCGGGTCGAACAGGCCCGCCAGCGCAAAGCCCATCTCCAGGTCCATCAGCGCGCCGGCGATCTGCAGCACGCTGATCACCATCAGGCACAGGAACCCGATGACCAGGCCCACCACCATCTCCACCAGGGCGGCAGTGAGCAGGTGCACCCCCTCCGTCCGCCCGGGGGCCACTTCGATGGCCGGCATGAGGAAGAATCCCAGCACGAAGCTCAGGGCCACCCGCACCTGAAACGGCACGAACCGGGTGGAGAAGACGGGCGCTGCGGTGAAGACGCCCATGGCCCGGGAAGCGCCCAGCAGGAGGGCGGCGAGCTGCGCGTAGAGCTGTTCCATCGGCCGTCAGCGCACCATCCGGGGCAGCAGGTCCATCACGCGCCGGGCGAAGTCCATGAGGGTGGTGAGCATCCAGGGCCCGAACACGACCAGACCCGCCACCGCCGCGAGAATCTTGGGCACAAACTGCAGCGACGGCTCGTGCACCTGGGTGGTCGCCTGGAACAGCGAGATGATGAGGCCCACCAGGAGGCTGAGTCCGATGACGGGCGCCGCCACGTAAAGCGCAACCCGCACCGCTTCCTGTGCAAGATCCAGGGCGAATTCCGGAGTCACGTGCCTTCGCCCCCCTTATCCCGTGAAACTTCGGACCAGCGACTCCACCACGAGGTGCCAGCCGTCGACCAGCACGAAGAGCAGCACCTTGAAGGGCAGCGAGATCAGGGTCGGCGGCACCATCATCATGCCCAGGGACATCATGAGGCTGGCGGTGATGAGGTCGATGATGATGAAGGGCAGGTAGATCAGAAAGCCCATGGTGAACGCGGTCTTGAGTTCGCTGAGGGCGAACGCGGGCACCACGGTGAGGAAGCTGACGTCCTCGGGCCCTTCCGGCGCCGGTTGACCGCTCACCTCCAGCATCAGGCCGAGGTCGGCCTCACGGGTCTGCCGGAGCATGAAGGCCTTCAGCGGCAGCGCCCCCCGCTCGATGGCCTCCACCTGGTCGATCTCCCCGGCCAGGTAGGGCTGCACGGCGGTCTGGTTGATCTCGCTGAAGGTCGGCATCATCACCGCGGCGGTGAGGAACAGCGCAAGGCCGATGAGCACCTGGTTCGGCGGCGTCTGCTGCAGCCCCAGCGCCGTGCGGATGAAGCCGAAGACGACGATGATGCGGGTGAAGGAAGTGCAGAGGATCACGATGGCCGGCGCCAGCGTGAGCACCGTGAGCAGGAGGAGCAGCTGCATCGTCTGCAGCCCCTCCTGGGGCGTCTCCGCGGGCCGGATGAAGTCGAAGGTGGGAATCTCCAGCGGCTGGGCCAGCGCGGCCGGCGCCGCCAGCGCCAGGAGAGCCGCGGTGAGCAGCAGCGGGCGCAGGATCCGTGCGCTACGCATGCGGCCCCCCTCCCTTCCGCGCGAGAAGCTCACGCATGCGCTCCAGGTTGGCCCGCACCGCGCCCTCCACACCCGCGAAGCTGGTGGGGCGGGACCCCTGCTCGGGCGGAGACTCCGCCAGCCACTCCGCCGCCAGCTCCGGGTCGTCGATGCGGTGGATGAGCCGGATGGAGCCCTCAGCGGAGCCCAAGAGCAGGATCTCCTGCCCCACCTGCACCAGCAGCAGGTACCGGTCGCGGCCCACAGCCAGCCCCTCCAGCACCCGCATCCGCCGGCCGCGGGCGATGTGAAACTGCCACCGGGCCAGCCAGCGCACGGTGACGAAGGCCAGCGCGATGACCAGGAGCGCGCTGAACAGGAAGAGCAGCAGACTGCCCGAGCCGCCGCCGGGCCAGGCCTGGACCGGGGTCTCGGTGCCGGTCATCGGCCGGCGCTCCCCTCGGGGTTGATCAGCTCGGTGATGCGGATGCCATAGTTCTCGCCGATCACCACGACCTCCCCGCGGGCCACCAGCTGACCGTTGACCAGGAGATCCACCGCCTCACCCGCGTGCTTGTCCAGCTCCAGGACCGAGCCCGGGCCCATCGCCAGGATCTCCCGCAGGCTCCGCCGGCTCTGGCCGAGCTCCACCGTCAGTTCCAGTTCCACGTCGGCGAGCAGCCCCAGCGGCGACGGGTCCCCCTGGGCCGACCCCTCCGGGTTCAGGTCGGGAAAGGCGGCCGCCTCCGGCTTCTGCTCACCCTGCCGTGCCTGGGCGAAGAGGGCGGCGATCTCCTCCTGGGTCAGTCCGTGCTTGGCCATCGATCGCCCCTCCTTCCCTACTGGATCACCATGTCGGTCACGTAGACCCGGGTCACGTGGCCGGGCAGGAGGCCGTCGAGCCCGTTCTTGATCGCCTGGGCCAGCCGCTCCTTGCCGTCGGCGCCGCTCAGGTCGGCCGCGGTCAGCTCGCGGACCTGGCTCAGGACCACGTCCCGCACCTGCGGGGCGGCGTCCCGGGCGATCTGCTCGGAGTTGCCGCTGCGCAGCCCCAGGGCCACGCTGAACTTGATGTAGCGAAGCCGGTCCTTGTCCGCGAGGTTGGTCACAAACTCGTCGAGCTCGTAGTACGCCGCTTCCAGCACCGGCTCGCCGGCCACGACGGCCGTGCCCCCGCCCCCGCCGGCGGCCACGAGACCGCCGCTCTGCGGCAGGATGAAGATCACGTAGGCGGCGAGGCCGGCCACGCCGACCGCCAGGATGACAACGGCGGCGACGAGCGCTGTAATCAGCCCTCGGTTCATGTGTAATCTCCTCTTATCGGTTAGTTCAGTAAGGAACCCGCACTTACCGCTTCAGGTTGATGATCTCCTGCAGCATGTCATCCGCAGTGCTGACGACCCTCGCCGAGGCCTGATAACCCCGCTGGGTGAGGATCATCTCGGTGAACTGGCCCGCCAGGTCGACGTTGGACCCTTCCAGGTTGCCCGGCACCAGGGTGCCGCGCCCGCCCGTGCCGGCCGTCCCGATCTGCGGCACGCCCGAGGCCGGGGATTCGGCGAAGGTGGAGTTGCCCTCCTTGATGAGGCCGGCCATGTTGTTGAAGTGGGCCAGGGCGATCTGGGCCAGCAGCCGGGAGTCGCCGTTGGTGTACCGGCCGATGATCTCGCCGAGCTCGTTGACGTAGACCGCCTCCAGGCTGCCCATGGGCCGGCCGTCGCGGGTGTCCAGTTCCACCGTGGAACGGGCGGTGCCGCCGGAGCCGGACGCGTCGTAGGCCTGGGTGATCTTGCGGAAGTCCAGGGTGATCTCCAGGTCGTCCGCCTGGTCGTTGGGATCCGTGATGGTGATCGTCCAGAGCCTCGGGTCATCATCGTTAGGACCCTCAGGGCCCAGGATCCGGCCGTCCGATCCGAAGGCCAGCGTGTGCTCGTCAGACCAGCCCTCGGTCTCCGGATCCCAGTACTGCACCGTCCAGGTGTTGCCGTCGCCCTTGGTGAAGCGGAGCGTGATGGGGATGTCGCGGCCCAGGGAGTCGTACGCGTTGATGATGGTCTCGTAGGTGCTGTCTTCCTCTGCGGCCGCGTCCAGGTTCCCCTTGAAGGTCGCGCGGGTGGTCGCGACCGGCAGCGAGACCGAGCCCCGGACGATCTGGATGTCCTGCATCGTCGCCCGGTCGGTGCGGCCGATGACGCCGTCGACGGCCATCCAGCCCTGCACCTTCATCCCGAGGGCCGGGTTGATCAGGATGCCGTCCGGGTTCCAGTCGAACATGCCCGCCCGGCTGTACAAAATCTCGTCGTTGGCGCCCTTCAGCACGAAGAGGCCGGCGCCGGAAATCGCCAGGTCAAACGCCCGGCCGGTCATCTGGAAGGCGCCCTCGTCGGTGATGAGGTCCGTGGAGCCCACGGCCACGCCCAGGCCGATCTGCTGCGGGTTGGTCAGGGCCGAACCCGAGGAGAGCGTCTGGTTGAACACGTCAGTGAAGGTGACCCGGCTGGCCTTGAAGCCGGTCGTGTTGACGTTGGCGATGTTGTTGCCGATCACGTCCATCCGCGTCTGGTGGCTGCGGATACCCGAAACGCCGGAGTACAGCGAACGCATGCCAGACTACCTCCCCTTACTCTTCTTCGAAGCTGGGCGGTGCGACCTCGATCACCTGCTCGAGCCGGATCTCCCGGTTGCCGAGATTGAGCAGCGGTTCACCGCTGTCGATCCGGACGGCGTACACGATGCCGATCTCAGGCTGCCCCTCGTTCCCCCAGTACTTCACCGCGGCGCCGACGAGGCTGAGCCCGTAGCTGAGCCGCGCCCAGCGGACGTTTTCGGTCATCTGCTCCAGGGCCGAGAACTGCGCGAGCTGCGCCATGAACTCCCGGTCGTCGATGGGGTTGAGCGGGTCCTGATACCGCAGCTGCGTGACCAGCAGCTGCAGGAACTCCATCTTGCCCAGCTGGTCGGTGGGCCTCCTGCTCTCAGCGGTCTGCCCGGCGCCGGAGGCCGTACCCGGCTGGACCCCTTGAACGCCGTTCACACTCATCGCCTACCGCCTCCTACGCCAACGTATCCAGCCGCCCGCTCCGGGGGCCGGCAGATCGCCCGACAGCGGCCGCCGGTGCGGCCGCGGCCTCGGTCGCCTTCACGCTGCGGCCGGACGCCCGGGGCCACCCCGCCGGATCCTCGTCGCCGCCCTGGCGGGCCTGCCGCCCCTGGCCGGTAGCCACCTCGAACCCTGCGAGCTGGTACCCGGCATCGCTCAGGCCCTGCCGGAGCTGCTCGCCCCGGCTCTCCAGCGCCTGGCGGGCGTCGGCGGTGGACACCTCCATGGCGGCGTACACCTCACGACCGCTCAGGTGCAGCTCCAGCCGCACCTCGCCCAGGTGCTCGGGGTGCAGCCGCAGGGTCAGCCGGTACTGGCCGTCCGGCAGTTCGGGAAGCGCCCGGGTCAGCTCGTTCACCAGCTGCTCCGCCTGCAGCCGGCCGGCGGTGAGCCGCTCCAGCCCCCGAACCGCCGCCGGACGGGCAGCAACCTCGGCGCCGCCTCCCGGATCAGGCCCGGTGGCCGGCGCGGCGTCGGGCGCCTGCCGCACCGCCGTGCCCTGCGGACTTCCTTCCTCGGCCGATGCGCCGTCCCCCGCGGCGAAGCCCTCATCGGCGAGCGGCTCCAGAGCTGCGGGGTTCGCCCTACCTTCGGGCATCCCGGCCGGTGCGGGTCCTGCGGGGGGTTCAGCCGCCGCGTCGGCCTCCGCGGCCTGCCCGGCGGGGGCCCCATCGGGCAGGACGGCCGGCTGCGGCCGATCCCGCGCCGCCATCCAGGCCTCACCGGCCTCCGCCGGCGCCGCCTGGCCGCCCTGTGCCGGCGACCCGGCCGGCAGATCTCCCGTCCCCGGGCCCGGGGGCTCCGGCCCCTGCGGCCGCAGCAGGTTCGCCAGCGGATCCTGCCCGGCCTGCCCCGGCGCCGCCTGCTCCGCGGCGATCACTTCGACCGTCAGGCCGGCCGGCGCCGCGGCGGCGTCAGCCTGCCCGTCCGGGGCCGCGGCGGCCTCCCCGGGAAGCGCCGCGGGCAGCATCGCCTGCGGGCCAGCCGGACTGGCCGGTCCCAACAGCGCCTGGATCGGATCGGGGAGCCCGGCTCCGGCCGGCGGGGCCTGCCCCGGAGGAACCACCTCACCGGCCCCGGGGGCGTCAGGCGGCGCCTGTGCAGGCGCCAGGGCGGCCAGCACCGCCGCGAAGGTGCCGTCGGCCGGGGAAGCTTCGCTTCTGCGCCTGCCCTCTCCGTGGGTCGCCACCGGGGCCTGGGGCGCTCCGCCCGCACTCACGATCGGTGCCGTCACGGCTCTACCTCCTCTGCATAGGCCCGCAGCAGCGCGGCTGCCCGGTTCTCCTCCATCGCCGCCAGAATCGCCGCTGCGTCGTCCGTCTTCATCTGCTTCAGAACGGCCACTGCCGTGCCGTTCCCCATCTCCGCGAGCAGGACAGCTGCCCGGTAGGGGGACATTTCGGTGAGGAGCCGGGCGGTCTGCGCGGCCGTGGCTCCCGACCGGTCGGCGACCCCCAGTTCCTCCAGGAGCTGGTCCACCTGGGCCTCCCGCTCCTGCAGCGCCGCCTCCCGCTGGTTCAGGTCCGCTTCACGCTGCTGCAGGTCCGCCTGTTTCCGTGCCAGTTCCACCGCCCTCTGCAGCTGCTCGGCAGAGGGGGCTGCATCCGCAGGCGCCTGTCCGGGCGCCTCCTCCACCGGCGTCAGACCGGGAATCAGGTCGGGGCGGAGGTGGAGCGTGATGGCCGCTGCGCCCGTCAGCAGGGCGAAGAGGGTGAGGTAGACGGCGATGGACGGCGGCTGCCGGGGGCGCCGCGGCCGGGTCCTGGGCCGCCGGCGCGGCTTGGGCGGTGGCTCTGCCCCCGCCTCCTCCGCCCGGCGCCGGCGCAGCCGGGGAAGGCGCAGACGCCGCTTCCTGGGCAACTCCTCCCCGGGCGTACTGGTGGGCTCGGGTGCCACAGCGCTCATCGTCGGCCACCTCCCTCCCGATAGACCGTCTGTGCCATCTCATCAATCGCCGCCTGCTCCGCGGCCAGCATCGCCCGCTCGAACTCGGCGGCCCGGCGGTCCCGCAGCCGCTCCAGCACCTTCTCGCGCCGCTCGGCCTCGGTGAGCTCCCACCGCCGGCGCTCCTCCTCCTGCTGCGCCGCCGCAAGCTGCTCCGCCGCCAGCCACTCGGCCGCCACCAGGGCCTCGTGCAGTTCGGTGGACTGGCGCCATTCCAGCACCGTCATCCGCCCCTGCCGGCGGGCCAGCAGCCGCTGGGCGGATTCCGCCCGGCGGGCGGCGGCCTGCTCCAGCCGCATGGCGGCCGCGCGGGTCGCCAGGCGGGCCCGGGCGAAGTTGCTCAGCGCCACCTTGGTCTCCTGCTGCCGGATCTCCAGCAGCCGCTGCAGCCGAAAGCGGAAGCGCTTCATCGGTTATGCATCCTCCCCGCACAGCGCCGCGAGCCCCCGGAGGGCCTCCTCCATCGTGCTGGGCTGGTCCGCGGGCTGGATCAGGAAGCGTTTGATCTGGTCCATCTTGGCCAGCGCCTCGTCCACCAGGGGGTTGGTGCCCTGCTGGTAGGCGCCGATCTGAATCAGGTCCTCGGCCTCCTGGTAGGCCGAGAGCAAGGCCCGCAGCCGCTGGGCCTGCTTCCGGTGCTCCGGCGTCGTCACGTCGGGCATCACGCGGCTCACCGACTGCAGCGGGTCGATGGCCGGGTAGTGGCCGGCGTTGGCGAGCTTCCGGGAGAGCACCACGTGCCCGTCGAGAATCGAGCGGACCGCGTCGGCCACCGGCTCGTTCATGTCGTCGCCGTCCACCAGCACCGTGTACACGCCGGTCACGCTGCCTGCGGGGCCGGTGCCCGAGCGCTCCAGCACCCGGGGCAGCATGGCGAACACCGACGGGGTGTAGCCCCGGGTGGCGGGCGGCTCGCCGACCGCAAGCCCCACCTCCCGCTGGGCGTGGGCCAGGCGCGTGACCGAGTCCATCATCAGGATCACGTCGAGCCCGTGGGCGTCACGGAAGTACTCGGCGATGGCCGTGGCCATGAGCGCGGCCCGGATCCGCACCAGGGAGGGCTGCTCCGAGGTGGCCACCACCACCACGGACCGCCGGAGCCCCTCCTCGCCCAGGTCCTTCTCGATGAACTCCCGCACCTCCCGGCCGCGCTCGCCCACCAGGGCGATGACGTTGCAGTCGGCGGCGGTGGCCCGGGCGACCATGCCGAGCAGGGTCGACTTGCCGACGCCCGACCCGGCGAAGATGCCGATCCGCTGACCCATGCCCACCGTAATCAGGGCATCCAGGGCCCGGACGCCCAGGCTGAGCGGCCGGTGGATGCGCTGGCGGGCCAGGGGGTCGGGGGCGGGCCCGAGGATGGGGCGGAAGCCGCAGCCCATCAGGGGGCCCTTGTCGTCGATGGGGTTGCCGAGGCCGTCGATGACCCGGCCCAGGAGCCCCATCCCGACCGGCGCCTGCAGGGGGCCGCCGGTGGCGATCACATCCCAGCCGGGGCGCAGGCCGTCGGTCTCACCGAGGGGCATCAGCAGCAGTCGGTCCTCCCGGAAGCCGACCACTTCGGCCGGGACCCTCCGCCCGTCGCCCTGCAGCCAGCACAGTTCGTTCATCTTGGCCCTGGGGCCGGCCGACTCGATGATGAGCCCGGCGGCGCCGGTCACCCGGCCGACGACGGGCAGCAGTTCGACCTGCTCCACCGCCCGCCGCAGCCTGGTCCACGGCAGTGCAGCGCTCATTCCTCAGACCCTCCCAGGGCGGCACGCATGGCGGCCTCCATGCGCTCGATCTGGTGCTCCAGGTCGCCGTCGACCTGGCCCACCGGGGTCTGCACCACGTAGCTGCCCCGCTGCATCCCGGGATCGGCGGTGAGCGTGAGGGCCCCCGCCCCGAGCTCCCGCTCCAGGACGGCGCGCTGCGCCTCCAAGAGCGGCAGGTCCTCGGGGTTCACGCGCACGGTTGCGGGAGCGTCCTTCACCAGCCGCAGGCCGGCGGCCACCATGCGCACCACCGACTGGGGCTCCACGGCCAGGTGCCCCTGCACGAGCCGTGCCGCGGCCGCCACCGCCAGCTGGACCAGCGCCTCCTGCGACTGCTCCAGCCGCTCCTGCACCAGCCGCTCGGCGCGCTGGCGAGCCTCCTCGAGGATGCGCTGCGCCTCTTCCCGCGCATCGGCCAGCAGCTTCTCCGCCGCCTTCTCCGCCTCCAGGCGGGTGACGGCGGCCTCCTTCTCGGCGGTCTGTCGCAGGTTCTCTCCCTGGAGCCGGGCGTTCTCCAGCGCCAGCTCGGCCTCCCGCCGGAGGGCCTCCACTTCGGCCCGGCCGGCCTCCAGCCCTTCCCGGCGACCCTGCTGGAAGCCTTCCTCCCGGGCGGCGGCCTCGGCGCGCTCGGCCTCCTCCGCCGCGGACTGCAGGATGCGGGCGGCTTCCAGCCGCGCCTCGTCCAGCACCGACTCGGCGGCCTTCTTCTCCGCCTCCAGCTCCTCGGGTGCCGGCGGCGCCGGCCGCCGGGCCGGCTTCGGCGGGCTGGGCGGCGGCGGAGGCGGCGGCGGGGGCGGCGTGAGCTGCGGCCACGAAGGGGCCCGTACCTCCACCCCGGGTGGGAGCTTGCCGGACCTAGATGTACTCATCAGCGCCACCACCCCTGGCGATCTGGATCTCGCCGGACTCCTCAAGCCGCCTGATCAGGGCGACGATGCGGGCCTGCGCCTCTTCCACGTCGCGGATGCGCACGGGGCCCAGGTACTCCACGGCCTCCCGCAGGGCTTCGCCGGCCCGCTTGGAGACGTTGTTCATGATCTTGCGCCACACCTCTTCCTTGGCGGCCTTGAGGGCGAGCGGCAGATCCTTGTTCATGTCCACCTCGCGCAGGATCCGCTGGACGGTGCGGTCGTCGAGGTTGACGATGTCGTCGAAGAGGAACATCCGCTGGGCGATCTCGCTGGCCAGGTCGGGGTCGTCCGCCGAGAGCAACCCCATGATGGTCTTCTCGGTGGTGCGGTCGACCCGGTTGAGGACGTCCACCGCCCAGTTGATGCCGCCGGCCGCCGTCGACTCCTGGCTGACGATGGCCGATGCCTTCCGTTCCAGGACCCGCTCGGCCTCCCGCAGCATCTCGGGCGACGTGCGGTCGAGCGTGGCCACCCGGCGGAGGATGTCGGCCTGCCGCTCCGGCGGGAGGCCCAGCAGCACCTGCGCCGCCTTGTCCGCGTCGAGGTGGGCCATGATGACGGCGACGGTCTGGGGATGCTCGTTCTGCAGGAACGAGGCCAGGTGCACCGGATCCGTGTGCCGCACGGCGTCGAAGGGACGGCGCCGGAGGTGGGAGGTCAGGCGGGTCAGGATGTCGCGCGCCCGCTCCTGTCCCAGCGCCTTTTCGAGCATCTCACGGGCATAATCGATGCCGCCCGTGCGAATGTGTTTATCAGCCGTGGCCACCATGATGAACTCGGTGAGCACCTGGTCCCGTACCTCGGGGGTCACCTTACGGGACTGGGCGATCTCGACGGTGAGCATCTCGATCTCGTCGTCCCGGAGGTGCTTCAGGATCTTCGCCGAGCGCTCAACGCCGATGTTGATGCAGAAGATCGCCGCCTTCTGCCGGCTGGTCAGTTTCTGGTCACGGTCTGCCAAGCGCTAGATCCCCCCCTTCAGCCAGTGCCGGATGACCTCGGCGCAGGCCTCGGGCGCCTGCTCAAGCAGCACGTCGATGTCGGCCAGGATGTCGTCGTCCATGAAATCCTCCGGATCGATCGGCTGCCGCGGGGGCCGCCGCCGCTTCATGACTTCCTCGAACTTCTCCGCGGCCGTCATCTCCCCTGTGATTTGCACGTCGGTCTCCTCGGCGGGGGCTGCCTCCGGTGCCTCCGGTGCCGCCGGCGCCGCCTCTGCGGCCGCGGCCTGCTGGACCGGAAGCGGCTGGTCGAGCCCCAGCGCCACGTCGAGGGCCGTGCCCACGGCCGGATGGCCCGGCAGCGCAAACTCGGGCTCGGACTCGCGCCGCCGCGTCAGCAGTGCGGCCAGAATCAGCAGGAACGACGCGATCCCGAGGCCGATGGCCAGGGCCCTGGCGTCAAAGAGCCGGGAACCCGCCGCAGCCTCCGGCGCGGGCGGCGCAGCATCCGCCTGCGCGGTCGGGCGGAAGGACATGGCCAGTACGGTCACGTCGGAGAGCTGCGCCCCGGTGGCGCTGGCCGCGTGCTGTCGAATCAGGTCGATCTCGGACTGGGTCAGGGTATCCTGGTTGATGGTCACCGCCGCGCTGATGCGCTTCACCGAACCGGCGGGCGACACGGTGACCTGGTTCCGCTCGCCCACGTCGTACCGGGTCTCGGTGCGGCTCTGGTAGGACTCGCCGGACTCCGTGGAGACGCTGGGCTCCTGGTAGATGGGCACGGCGGGCGCGGTGACCCCCGGGGTCTCCCCCTGGCCGGGCAGCTGCGTGCTGACCGGCGCGGGCTCGGTGCTGGTGCCCTGGGTCTGGGAGCCCGACCGCTCCGACACGGTGGCGACGGGCACGCCCTGGCCCACGATCCGCTCCTCGGTGCGGGAGGACTGGTGGTCCAGCTCCACCGTCACGGAAGCCGCGACGTTGCCCCGACCGAAGATCGGCTCCAGCACCTGGAGGAGCTTCTGCGTCAGCTGCTCCTCCCGCTGCCGCTGGAAGGCGAGCGCCTCGGCGTCGAGCCGCTGCGCATCGTCGTCGGCGGGCCTGAGCTCCCGTCCCTGGCTGTCGATCACCGTCACCCGGTCCGGCGTCAGCCCCTCGACGGAGCTGGCAACGAAATTGATGATTGCGGTGACGTTATCCGCGTCGAGGGTCCGTCCGGACCGGAGCTGAACGAGGACCGCGGCCGAGGGCGGCTCCTCATCCCGCACGAAGACGGACTTTTCGGGTACATTGAGATTCACTTTGGCGTATTCGATGTCGGCGATGCGCATCAGGGAGCGGGACAGCTCCCCCTCCATCGCCCGTTTGTAGTTCACCTGGCGGTCGAACTCGGTTGCGCCGAACTGGGGCTGGGCGAAGATCTCGAGACCCACGTGTCCCGAGCTGGGCAGGCCGGCCTGCGCCTTCGCCAGGTTGGCGGCGCTGCGCTCCCGGGCGGGCACCTCGATGACCAGCCCGTTGCCGGTGACGCGGCTCGGGACGCCCAGTTCATCCAGGTGCGCCACCAGCGTGCTGACCTCGCTGGGGTCACTGGCCTTGTAGAAGACCTCCCACCGCGGCCGGTTCAGGTAGACGGCGACGGCGAGGGAAAGGGCCAGCGCCACCAGCAGGCCCACGGTGAGCCAGCGCACCGGCCGGCTCATCCCGCCCCAGATTTGCTTGACTCGCCCCATCACATCGGAGCCCGCATTAGCCAAGTGGTCTCCCCCCGCTGAGGTTGGTGCAGGTGCGGTCTAGGTCTTGACTTAGAAGGTCATGCGCATGATTTCCTGGTAAGCTTCGATGACCTTGTTCCGGACCTGGATGGCGAGGTTGAGGCTGAGGCTCGCGCGTTCAGAGGCGATCATGACCTGGGCGATATCCTCGACCTCCCCGGCCGCCAGCCTGACGGCCATCTCGTTGGCGTGGCGCTGATCCTGCTCCACCTGCCGGATGGCGTTGGCCAACACGTCGCCGAAGGAGGTGCCCTCCCGGACCTCACTGCGGTTCTCGCGGGAGATCGTCGGCTCCAGCGAAAGCATGGCGTTGATCCGTTGAATGTCCATGGCGGTTCTCCTCTCCTAGCGGCTAGCGGCCGATCTCCAGGGCCCTGAGGGCCATGTTCTTCGCGGCGTTGAACGCCGTCAGGTTGGCATCGTACATGCGCTGCGCCAGCATGAGATCGGTGATTTCCTGGAGCAGGTCCACGTTGGGCAGGCGGACGATGCCGGTGACCGGGTCGGCGTCGGGATGCGTGGGATCGTGGACCTCCTTGAAGGGGCTGGGATCCTCCACGATCTGCGCCACCCGCACCCCCAGCCCGGGCTCGGCCGGCCGGCCCGCCTGCCTGGCCAGCTCGCCGGCGAAGGTATTGGGCCGCTCCTCCACCACCACGGTGCGGCGGCGGTAGGGCCCGCCCTCCGCCGTGCGGGTGGTGCGGTAGTTGGCCAGGTTGTTGGCGATCACGTCCATGCGCAGCCGCTCGGCGGTCAGGGCCGAAGCGCTGGCCTCCATGGCCTGAAACATCCGCATTTAACTAGCGCCTCCCCTCCGTGATCACCATGCGCAGCCGGGCAAAGTGGTCGTTGATCTGTCGCGTGAGCGCGGCGTACCAGATCTGGTTGGCGGCCATCTTCACCGACTCCGCTTCCACGTCCACGTTGTTGCCGTCGGGGCGGCCGATCGAATCGGTCTCCCGCACGACCGTCGGGCGCACCTGGTCTGGGTCGCCCCCCTTGGCCAGGGCCCGGGCCAGCTCGGTCTCGAAATCGACCCGAGACCGCTTGAATCCGGGCGTCATCGCGTTGGCCAGGTTGTTGGCCAGCACCCGCTGCCGCAGCGACGCCGCGTCGATGGCCTGTTCCACGATGCGGGCGGCCAGGTCACGACCGATCATGGGCTATCCCCCTCCTCGCCGTCCATCAGACCTTGCCGATCTCGGTGACCGCTCGGGCCAGGGTCTCGTCCTGCACCCGGAGCGCCCGCTGGTTCACCTGGTAAGCCCGCAGGGTGACGATCAGGTCGGTCATCTCCTTGGCCAGATCCACGTTGGAGGCCTCCAGCCGCCGGCTGTGCAGCCGGGTCTCCGGGGCGGCATCGGCCAGGGCCAGCCGGCCGATGGGCATCCCGTCCGCCAGGATCGTGCCGTCGGCCTGGAAGGTGGGCTCCACGCCGGGCACCACCAGCGGAACCAGGCCGCCCGGGGCCTCCATCAGCACCCGGTATCCCTCGGCGGTGGTAATGGTGCCGTCGGCCATCTGGCGGAAGGTGCCGTTCCGGGTGCGGTAGAGGCTGCCGTCCGGCCGCTGGGCCAGGAACCAGCCGGGCCCCTCGAGCGCGAGGTCCAGCGCCCGGCCCGTCTCGTAGATGTCGCCCTGGCGCTCGTCCACCACCACCTGGTCCACCCGGCTGCCGTTCCCCAAGGTGCCCACCTCCTGGGACCTGGGGTCCGTGGGATCGCCCATGCGGTGGATCAGCATCCTGTCGAACTCCACCGACGTCGCGGTGGCCCGCTTGAACCCGCTCGTATTCATGTTGGCGATGTTGTCGGCCAGCACGTCCGTGCGCAGCTGCTCCACCGCCATGCCCGATCTGGAGGCTTCAATGCCCCGAATCAATCTGCCATCCCTCCCGTGGGACCTTCGCCGCCGGCTGACCTGGCGGCTGCGGGGTCCACCTCCCGCAGGGCCAGGTAGATCGTGATCTGCCCGAGTTCCGTGATGATCGGTACGGTCAGCATGTTGATCACGGAGTTGGCGAACCGGACGCCGGTTCCCCTGACGATGCGCGGGGGCGAGATGCGGCTCGGCCAGCCCGCCTGCTCCAGGGTGCCGGAGGCGTAGCCCGTGATGAGGTTCGCGAGCTCGCCCAGGGCCGACTCGGCCATGGGGTCGGTAATCGGGAAGTCCTGACCGGTCATGGCCCGGATGATGCCCTTGGCCATCGCCAGCTCCATGCCGTAGATGACGATCCCCTGAACCGATCCCATGACGCCGATGACCACATTCACCGCGTGCAGCGTGGCAATCGCCTTGCGCATCTGCGGCTTGTCGGAGACGACGCTCTTCAGCCCGGCCTCCGAGGCCAGAACCTTGAGTCCGGCGTAGACAAAGGGGTTCAGGAATTCAACTTTCATTGCTCCACCACTTCACCGGTTGTCAGGTCACCCGGCGCGTGATCTGGACGGCCATGCGGTCACCCACCACGCCGGGTTTTGCATGGAAGGCGAGCTTGTTGCCGACAAAAACCGGCAGTTCGTCCCCCACCCGGGCGTCCAGCCGGATGACGTCGCCGACCGCCAATGCAAGAAACTCGCCGAGTCGCATGCGGGTCTTGCCAAGCTGAGCGGTCACCGGCAGGGGCGCCCCCTGCACGGCGCGCCGCAGGCTCTCCTCTTCGGAAGGACTCTTGTGCTTGGTCTCGGCCAGCCACGACTGCGGCGAGAGACGGGACAAAACGGGCTCGACGGTGGAGTAAGGGAAGGCGAAGGTCATGTGACCCAGGTGCTCGCCGATCTCCACCGCCAGGGTAATGGCCGCCACCACCTCTGTGGGATTGTCCACCTGGATGAACACCGGGTTCGTCTCCACCGACTCGATGGTCGGGTCGATTTCGGCCACGTTCCGCCAGGCTTCCTTCATCGGGCCGAAGGTGTCCCGCACGACCCGCTGGATGATGCCCAGTTCGATCTCGGTCAGCTCCCGCTGCGGCTGCGCGTCGCTGCCCGGTCCGCCGAAGACCCGTTCGATGATCGCGAAGGCGATGTTGTGGCTCATCTCCAGCAGGCAGATTCCCGGCAGGGGATTGAGGCGGAACGAGAGCGCGATGGTGGGATTGGGGAGCAGCTGCGTGAACTCCGAGAGGGTGAACTGGTTGGTGGAACGCACGTTGATCTGGACCCAGGTGCGCAGCCCTGCAGACAGGTACGACTGAAGCAGCCGGGCGAGGTTCTCGTGCACCAGCACCAGGGTCCGGATCAAGTCCTTGTTGAACTTGCTCGGCCTCCGGAAATCGTAGGTGCGGACGTTGGTGCCCGTCGTCATTACGAGGGCATCAATTTCCGCTTGGCTCAGTGGGTTCTCCATGTGCACAACCCCTCCGTCTGGCTGGGGGACTCTATACCACAATGGCTCAAAGTTGGGACTATGTGCATATTATTCGTGTAATTATTCGCGGTGTCAGAGAGAGTTCCTGCCCGAAAGTCCAAGGAGTGGCTAATCCACGAAGGGGAACTTCTACCCGTAAACGCGAGAAACCTCCTGGCGTCGAAAAACCGACAATCGTTTGCCGGTAAAAATAACTACGCAAAAAGCACCCTCCAGCAGACGCTGCGACGCAAGACCGGCAGCGTCCCGAGCGGCAGCCCGGCTAGCATGGGAAGGTGACTTCCTTTAGCCCCGTGGCTTTGCGGCCCCGTCTTTCGGCGGGTGTGCCTTTGGCGCTGGGGGAAGAGTGCGGTGAATACGCCAAATATCTTTTCTTGGATCCAATACGGACGGATGATTTACTCATGAACTACGCATGGTATTGCATGTTCTATACACGGTCATGAAATACCTTCCATTCCTCGAATAGATTTTTTCCGCGCGATCTTAAATCTGGGCATCCCGCCCAGGCAGAAAAAGGGGGAGCGGCCGGACCGCTCCCCTTCATCTCTACATCCTGGCTGCTCCGTCCTAGCAGACGTACTCGCCCTTCTCCAGCAGCCGCTCGGCGATCTTCCGCTTGAGCGCCACGGTGTTGACCGGGGTATACCGGCTGAGCCGGCGGAGCATCGAGAGCTGCGTACGCAGCGTGTCGCCCTCCTCCTCCACGGCCGGCAGCAGCGTGCGGGCGGTGGAGGCAATCCGCTCGAAGGCCTCCTGGCAGTAGATCGTGGCCATCTCGACCTTCAGGCCGGGCTGCCCGCGCCGGACCGCCTTCAGCGCCCGGAGCACCGCCGACTCCATGGCGTAGATCTCGATGGCGATGTCGGCCACGCCCATGAGCAGCTCCTGCTCGTGCTCCAGCGCCATCTGGTACTTCTGCACGCCGAGACCGGCCAGCATCAGGAAGATCTTCCGGGCCCGGTCGATCATGAAGAGCTCCTGGGCCAGGGGCTCATCCGACTCCTCAAACGGCGTGAGGTTCATCAGCTCGTCCTGCAGGCCGGCCAGCGCCTGCATGATCGGCAGCTGGCCCTTCATGGCCCGGCGGACCAGGGTGCCCGGGATGAGCAGCCGGTTGATCTCGTTGGTGCCCTCGAAGATGCGGTTGATGCGGCTGTCCCGGTATGCCATGCTGACCATGTACTCATCCATGTAACCGTAGCCGCCGTGAATCTGCACGCCCTCGTCGGCGACGAAGTCGAAGGCCTCGGTGCCGAACACCTTCATGATGGAGCACTCCATGGCGTACTCCTCGATGCGCCGGGCCGCTTCCCGCCCGTCGGCGTTGGCGTCGAGGCCGGCCAGGTTCGCGTCGAAGAGGCCGGCGGTCCGGTAGCCCATGGACTCCGTGACATAGGTGCGCACGGCCATGTCGGCCAGCTTCTGCTGGATGGCCCGGAGTTCGGCGATGGGCTTGCCGAACTGCTTGCGGGTCTTGGCGTACTCGATGGAGGTGGCCAGGACCATCTTGCTGGAGCCGACGGTGCCGGCGCCCAGCTTCCAGCGGCCGATGTTCAGGATGTTGAACGCGATGACGTGCCCCTTGCCGATCTCGCCGAGCAGGTTCTCCACGGGCACCTTGGCGTCCTCCAGGATCAGCGAGCAGGTGGAGGAGGCGTGCAGGCCCATCTTCTTCTCCTCCGGGCCGATCGAGACCCCGGGGAAGTTTCGCTCGACGATGAAGGCCGAGAACTTCTCGCCGTCGACCTTGGCGTAGACCACGAAGACGTCCGCAAAGCCGGCGTTGGTGATCCACTGCTTGGTGCCGTTCAGGATCCAGTACTTGCCGTCCTCGGAGAGCCTCGCGGTGGTGCGGGCGCCCAGCGCGTCGGAGCCTGCGTTCGGCTCGGTGAGGGCGTAGGCCGCGACCCACTCGCCGGAGGCCAGCTTGGGCAGGTACTTGGCCTTCTGCTCGGGCGTGCCGAAGTAGACGATGGGCAGGCTGCCGATGCCGGTGTGGGCGCCGATGGTGATGGCGAAGGATCCGGCCCGGGAGTACTCCTCCGTCGCAACGGTAGCAGTCACCTTATCGAGCCCCATCCCGCCATACTCCTCGGGAATCTCCAGCCCCAGCAGGCCCAGCTCGCCCAGCTCGCGCAGGAGCGGCCGGGAGTGGAAGGGCTTATCCTGTTCGATTTCGGCCAGGCGCGCGAACACCTTCTCGGAAAACTCGCGGGCCGTGCTGCCGATCATCCGCTGCTCCTCGCTCAGGTCCTCCGGCGTGAAGACCTGATCGGGGCTCGCCTGGGAGAGGAGGAAAGAGCCTCCCTTCAAGACGTTGGCGGTCTCAGACATGTGCGGAACCTCCTTTATGCTAGTGCACGAACTCCAGCACTCCGGCGGCGCCCATGCCGCCGCCGACGCACATGGTCACGAGGCCGTACTTGGCCTTGCGGCGCCGGGCCTCGTGCATGATCGTCACGGTCAGCCGTGCGCCCGAGCAGCCCAGCGGGTGGCCGAGCGCAATGGCCCCGCCGTTGACGTTCACCCTGGCCGGGTCCATTTCGAGCTTCCGGATGACGGCCAGGGACTGGGAGGCAAACGCCTCGTTGAGCTCGATCAGGTCCACGTCGGCCAGCGTGATGCCCGCCTGCCGCAGGGCCTTGGGAACCGCCACCACGGGGCCGATGCCCATCACCTCGGGGTCGACGCCGCCCACCGCGAAGGAGCGGAAGATGGCCATGGGCTTCAGGCCCATCTCCTGCGCCTTTTCGGCGGACATCACCACCACGGCGGCGGCCCCGTCGGTCGTCTGGCTGGAGTTCCCTGCCGTCACCTGGCCGTTGGCGGAGAAGGCCGGGCGGAGACGGGCAAGAGCCTCCATCGAGGTGTCCCGGCGGACCCCCTCGTCCGTGTCGAAGACGAACTCCCTCTCCACCACGCGCTTGCCGTCAAAGATCCGCTCCTTCACGGTGATCGGCACGATCTCGTCCTTGAACTTGCCGGCATCGATGGCCGCAACCGCCTTCTGGTGGGAGGCCAGGGCGAAGGCATCCATGTCCTCCCGGCTGACGTTGTACCGGGCGCAGACGACCTCGGCCGTGTGGCCCATGGACATGTACAGCTGCGGGTAGCTCGCGACGATGTCAGGGTGCGGGCGGGGGGTATGGCCGCCCATGGGCACCCGGCTCATGGACTCGACGCCGCCGGCGATCGCGATGTCCATGTTGCCGGCCATGATGGCGTTGGCGGCGATGGCGATCGCGTTCAGGCCCGAAGAGCAGAACCGGTTGATGGTGAAGCCGGGGACCGAGGTCGGCAGCCCCGCCCGGATGGCGGCGTTGCGGGCGATGTTCAGGCCCTGTTCCCCCTCGGGGAACGCGCAGCCCATCACCACGTCCTCCACGGCTGCGGGTTCGAGTCCGGGTGTCCGTGCGATCGCTTCCTTAATAACTGTCGCGGCCATGTCCTCCGGTCGCACATGCCGGAGCGAGCCCCTCGGCGCCTTCCCCTGTGCCAGACGGACGCCGGTTACAATCACTGCCTCGCGCAACTCGTCGCCACCTCCTTAGTTCCGCAGCGGCTTGCCGGTCTTGAGCAGATGGGCCATGCGCTCCTGGGTCTTCTTCGTGCCCAGCAGGCTGAGGAACGCCTCGCGCTCGATGTCGAGCAGGTACTGCTCGGTCACCTTCGTGCCTCCCGGCACGTTGCCGCCCGTGAGCACATAGGCCAGCTTCTGGGCGATGAGCAGGTCGTGCTCGGTGGCCCAGCCGCCCAGGAACATGCCGTAGGCGCCCATCTCCAGCACGGCCCGGCCCTCCGGCCCCGCCACGGGAATCAGCGCCGGCTCGGGCGGACGGTACCCCGCGGCCTCCATGGCCAGGACCGTCTGCTTGGCCTCGTAGAGCTGATGATCCTTGTTGACCACGATCACATCGGTGGGCCGCAGGTAGCCCATCTCCTGGGCCTCGCGGGCCGAGGTGGCCACCTTGGCGGTGGCGATGGTCTCGAAGATGCGGTTGAGGATGGGCTGGGTGTCGACCTGGACCCCCGCCGGCAGGCGTTCCAGGCCGCGGATCAGCATCTCCTTGTTGCCGCCCGCACCCGGGATCACGCCCACGCCCACCTCGACGAGGCCGATGTAGCTCTCGGCGGCGGCCACGACCCGGTCCGCGACGGCGCACAGCTCATAGCCGCCGCCCAGGGTCAGGCCGTAGGGCGCCACCACCACCGGCTTCGGGGCGAACTTCAAGGCCATGAACGCGTTCTGGAACTCACGCGCCATGAACTCGAGCTCGTCCCACTCCTCCTCCTGCGCCTCCATGAGCATGATCGCCACGTTGGCGCCGACGCAGAAGTTCTCGGTCCGGGCGCCGATGACCAGGCCCTTCCACCTGCCGCTGGCCAGCTCTTCCGCCGCCACCTTGCACAGGCTGATGATGTCGAAGCCGATGGCCGCCTTGGGCGAATGCGTTTCCATCAGGAGCACGCCGTCGCCCATATCCAGCAGGGTCGCGCCCTTCTTCTCGCGCACCACCCGGCCGGTCTCCCGCAGGGCCTCGATGTCGATGATGCGCTCGCTGGCGGGCACAGGGGTGTACTCGCCCCTGGCGATGAAGAAGCTGCGGCCCGATTCCCGCTTGTAGAAGCCGCCCTTCCGGGCCGCCTCCTTGACCCACTCGGGAACCGTGTGCCCCTCGGCCTCCATGCGGGCGATGGACGGTTCCAGTCCGATGGCGTCCCACATCTCGAAGGGCCCGAGCTCCCAGTTGTAGCCCCACTTCATGGCGTTGTCGATGGCGACCACGTCGTCGGCGATCTCCCCGACCTTCTCCGCCGCGTAGAGCAGGGTCCGCTTGGTGACCGCCCAGAGGAACTCGCCGGCCTTGTCCTTTGCGAACACGAGGGCCCGCACGCGGCTGCGCAGATCCGCATTCGCCTTCGCGGCCTCCAGCGACGGGAAGCTGGCCTTCTTGCGGGGGCGGTACTCCATCGTCTCCAGGTCCAGGGTCAGAATCTGGCCGCCTTCCTTCTTAAAGAAGCCCTGCTTGGCCTTCTGGCCGATCCAGCCCCGCTTCACCATGTCGCGGATCGGCTCGGGGACCGTGAAGATCCGGGCCTCTTCCGGGTCGGGGATGGTGGCCCGGCAGTTGTCTGCGACGTGGCAGAAGGTGTCGATGCCGACCACGTCCAGGGTGCGGAAGGTGGCGGACTTGGGCCGGCCGATCGCCTTGCCCGTGAGGGCGTCCACCTCGTCGGGGGTCAGGCCCAGCCGGTTCATCTCCTCCAGGGTGACCATCATGCCGAAGACCCCGATGCGGTTGCCGATGAAGTTGGGGGTGTCCTTCGCGAGGACGACGCCCTTGCCCAGCACCCGCTCGGCGAAGTCCGCCATGAAGGAGACGACCTCGGGGTCGGTGTCCGGCGTGGGGATCAGCTCCAGCAGCTTCATGTAGCGGGGCGGGTTGAAGAAGTGGGTGCCGAGGAAGTGGCGGCGGAAGGACTCCGGGGTTCCCTCCACCATCGCCTGAATCGAGATGCCGGAGGTGTTGGAGGAGACGATCATCCCCGGGCGGTGGTACGTGGCCACCCGCTGCCAGAGATCCTTCTTGATCTGCAGGTTCTCAATGACGGCCTCGACCACCCAGTCGCACTCGGCCACCTTGGGCAGGTCGTCCTCCAGGTTGCCGGGGGTGATCAGCCGCAGGACGTCCTTGGAGTAGAGCGGGGAGGGCTTCAGCTTCTGCAGGTTCTGCAGGGCAGCCGTCGCGAGTCGGTTGCGTACGGCCGGGGACTCCAGCGTCAGCCCCTTCGCAGCCTCCTCGGGCGTGACCTCCCGCGGCACGATGTCCAGAAGCAGGGTCGGGATGCCCACGTTGGCCAGGTGCGCCGCGATCTGGGCGCCCATGACGCCGGCTCCCAGGACCGCCGCCTTACGGATCGCGTTGGGCACGGGTCTCTCCCTCCTTGCAGTTCGGTCTCGTCACGGACTTTCACGGTGTTCCCGGTGCGCCCGCGGCAGCGGGGCGCCTACCCCAGCAGCGCCTTGAACTCCTGCGTCAGGAGCGGCACCACTTCGAACAGGTCCCCGACGATGCCGTAGTCGGCCACCTTGAAGATCGGCGCCTCGGGGTCCTTGTTGATGGCCACGATCACCTTGGAGGCGCTCATGCCCGCCAGGTGCTGGATCGCCCCCGAGATGCCGCAGGCGATGTACAGGTCGGGCGTGACGGTCTTGCCCGTCTGGCCGATCTGCAGGGCGTAGTCGCAGTAGCCCGCGTCCGCCGCAGCGCGGCTGGCTCCCACGGCGCCGCCCAGGACCTCCGCCAGCTCGTACAGCGGCTTGAACCCGTCGGCCGACCGCACGCCGCGCCCGCCGGCCACCACCACCTTGGCCGCGGTCAGGTCCACGCCCGTGGTGGCCTGCCGCACGATCTCCTTGATCACGGTGCGCAGGTCGGCCGGGGCCGCCTCGGTCTCCACGACCTCGCCGGTACGGCCGGCGTCGGCCTCCAGGGCCGCGATGTTGTTAGGCCGGATCGTCGCCACGATCAGCCCCTCGGTCACCACCTGGGTCGCGTACGCCTTGCCGGCGTAAATCGGGCGGGTGAAGACCACCTGGCCGCCCTCCACCTTCACGGCGATGGCGTCGCTGATCATGCCGGCCCCGTTGCGCATGGCGAACCGGGGCAGGAGGTCGCGGCCGATCCCGGTGTGACCCATCAGGACCACGTCGGGCTTCTCCTGCAGGTAGACCTGCTGCAGGGCCGACAGCCAGCCGTCCGGCGTGTAATTCTGCAGGTGGTCGCCCTTCACCACCACCACCCGGTCGGCGCCCCGGGCGACCAGTTCGGCGCCGTCGCCGCCCGGCTGCCCCAGCAGCACGGCAGTGATGCTGCCGCCCTCCGCGATCGCCCGGCCGACGGCGATGCACTCGAACGACACAGGGCGAATGGCCCCGTTGCGAACCTCAGCCACCACGAGAACGTTGCGTGCCATACCTCTTGCGCCCTCCCCTATACAACCTTGGCTTCGCTGCGGAGCAGACGGACCAGCTCCCGGGCCTGCTCCTCAGGCGTGCCGGCGAGCATCTTGTTGAGCCGGTTCTGCTCGGCCTGGTAGACAGAGGTGACGGCCGTCTTCGGCGCGGCGTCAACCCCAAGGTCCGCCGGGGAGAGCCGCGTGATCTGCTTGCGCTTGGCCTTCATGATCCCCGGCACCGACGGATACCGCGGTTCGTTGAGACCCTGCTGTGCGGTGATGAGGGCCGGCAGGGGCACCGTGACCACCTCGGTGTCGCCCTCAGCGTCCCGGTGGACCGTGGCCGAGTCGCCTGCGATCTCTACCTTGAGGGCAGCCGCCACATGGGGCAGGCCCAGGATCTCGGCCACGCGCAGGGCCGTCTGGCCGGCGCCGGTGTCTACGGAGACGTTTCCGGCCAGAATCAGGTCGAACTTGCGGTCCTTCGCCCAGGCAGCCAGCAGGCTGGCCACCACGAACTCATCGGCGTCCGCCGGCGGGTCGATGGCTACCGCCTCGTCCGCCCCCATGGCCAGCGCCCGGCGCAGGGCCTCATCCACCCGGGCCGGGCCGACGGAGATCACCGTCACCGTGCCGCCGACGGCTTCCCGGATCTTCAGGGCCTCCTCCACGGCGTACTCATCGTACGGGTTGATCACGAGGGTGACGTCGTCGTCGACCACCCGGCCGTCCTTCACGGTCACCTTGGCTTCTGTGTCAAACGTCTGCTTCAGGAGAACAAGAATCTCCATTCCCCACGCCTCCTTCACGGTGTTCCATGACGCCATGGGCGATGAGCCGGTAGGTGGGCTCCGCCAGGGCCTGGATGTCGAACTTGTACCCCGACATGACCCAGGCGGTCACGGTCTGATCCAGGGTGCCGAAGATCAGGTTGCGGATCTGCTTCGACGGCACCTCACGGGTGAACAGCCCGGATGCCTGCCCTTCCGCGATGATCTGGTCGATGACCCCGAACCAGTCCTGCATCAGGGCGCTGATTCGCTGCTGCACCTGCGTGTCGGCCTGGCGCATCTCGATCTGCGTCACGGCCGCCAGCTCGGGCCGGGTGCCCAGGGACCGCAGATGCTGTGCGATGGCCCGCCGCAGCTTCTCCCGGGGATCGGCCGCGTCCCCGATGGCCTCCTTGATCTCACTGACCAGGAGCTTCAGGCGTTCCCGGAACAGGCAGATCAGCAGGTCGGGCTTGTTCTCAAAGTAGAGGTAGACCGTTCCGGCGGCGACGCCCGCCTCGGCCGCGATGCGCGAGATCTGCGCATTGTGGTAGCCCTGCCGGGCGATGACGTGCTGAGCGGCATCCAGGATCGCGGCGTACTTGTCGCCGCTCCGCGTGGACACTACACAACCTCCTTCCGGCTCTTCTCCTCCTCGAGAAGCGCGCGCCGCAGCACCTTGCCGACCAGGGACTTGGGCAACTCTTCCCGGAACTCGATGAGCCGCGGAATCTTGTACGCTGCCAGATGCTCACGGCAGAACTGCTTGATCTCTTCGGGGTCGAGGGTCACTCCTTCGCGCGGCACGATGAAGGCCTTCACCGTCTCCCCCCGGTAGGGATCGGGCACGCCGACCACCGCCGCCTCCTTGATGCCCCGGTGCAGGTAGAGCACCTCCTCCACCTCGCGGGGGTAGATGTTGAAGCCGCCGGCGATGATCATGTCCTTCTTGCGGTCGACGATGTAGAAGTAGCCCTCCTCGTCCATGCGGGCCATGTCGCCGGTGTGGAGCCAGCCGTCCCGCAGGGCCTCGGCCGTGGCCTCCGGCAGATTCCAGTATCCCTTCATGACCTGGGGGCCGCGGATCAGCAGCTCGCCCACCTCGCCGACCGGCACGTCCTCGCCCGTTTCGGGATCGGCGATGCGGCACTCCGTGTCGGGCCAGGGCAGGCCGATGGACCCCTCTTTCCGCCGGTCCCAGATGGGGTTGGCGTGGGTGACCGGCGACGCCTCGGTGAGCCCGTAGCCTTCCACCAACCGGCCGCCGGTCAGCCGCTCGAACTCGGCCTGGACCTCCACCGGCAGCGGCGCCGCCCCCGAGATGCAAGCTTCGATGGAGTCCAGCCGGTACTTCTCCACGCTGGGGAAGTTGTTCAGCGCGACGTACATCGTCGGCGCGCCGGGGAAGATGGAGGGACGGTACTTCTGGATGAGCTTCAGCGTCTCCCCGGCCTCGAACTTGGGCTGCAGCACCATCGTTCCGCCCATGTGGATGGTGAAGTTCATCAGGGTGGTCATGCCGTAGACGTGGAAGAACGGCAGTGCGGCCAGGGTGACCAGCTCGGGTCCGCGCTTGGCCTTGTAGAGCCACGCCTCGGTCTGCATCACGTTGGCGACCAGGTTGCGGTGGGTGAGCATGCAGCCCTTGGCAAGGCCGGTGGTGGCGCCGGTGTACTGAAGTAGGGCCAGGTCCTCCGCCGGGTTGACCGGTACGGGCTCGGCGATGGGCTCGGCATCCAGCAGCCGCGCCCAGGGCAGCACGCCCTTCCGGTACTGGATGCGGGGCGGTTTCAGCTTCAGCGGCGCGATCCACCTGAGCGGCACCGGCATGTAATCCTGCATTCCGGTGTACACCACGTGCTCCAGGTTGAGCTGGCTCACTTTCGGGTACGCCAGGTCGATGGCGATCATGATCCTGGCGCCGCTGTCGCTCACCTGGTGCCGGAGCTCTCGGGGCATGTAGAGCGGGTTGACCTGCACCACGATGGCCCCGGCCATCAGCGCCCCGTAGTAGGCGATGACTGCCTGCGGGCAGTTGGGCAGCATGATGGCCACCCGGTCGCCCTTGCGCACGCCCAGCCGGACCAGCCCTGCGGCGAGTCGGCGGGCCTGTTCGTACAGCTGCCGGTAGGTGAGCCGGGCTCCGTAGAACACCGTCGCGGTGGCGTCGCCGTACTTCTCAGCGGCTCGCACCAGCAGGTCGTAGAGGGCGACATCCTCGTACTGCAGCGCGGCCGGCACCTGCGGCGGGTAGGCCTTGAGCCAGGGCTTTGCGGCGTATCCGTTCGACACTTCCTCCCCTCCCCCTCATGTGCGGTTCCGGTTCCCCCCTGGAGACTAACTGAATGAATGGCCATTCATCCCGGCCATTGTATTCTGAATGTCCGCCCATAACTCCTCCTTTCGTTCTATGAGAACACTAGTTATTTTTATCACATTCAGCGATATTTCTAGACACAAAATAAACCGGCCTCCGCAGAGGCCGGTTCGCCGCGTGATGACGCCATTTCTATCTCTTCATTACATGTTAGTTCACGGATTCCGGGCAGGCGAGGAAGCAGAGCCGGCAGCCCAGGCAGTGAGAGAGGTCGAGCCGCCACACGTTGCCGATCCACATGAGCGCGCCGGACGGGCAGGCCGCCACGCACAGCAGACACTGGCCGCCGCATGGGCCGGCCTCCTTCTCCGGGTTCGCGGGAGGCTGGGAGCGCCTGTGCGGGAGCAGTTTGCTGAGTGTCGCTCGTCCGGTGATGATCGCCACCCCCCGGCACGTCTCCTGTTTACAGGGTATCACAGACTGGAAGGGACCAGCCATGAGCAAAAGAACCGCGATCGCAGTAGGGTCCGTACCCGGTGGACCTCCGTTCCGGAGCCGGGGGCACTCGTCCGGATTAGACCGGTTCTGCCGGAGGGAGATCTTTCGGCACCCGGAGACAGTACCAAAGTGCTAGACCTACAATAATCAAATCGAAGGATGGCGGAGAGCGGCGCTGCGATGTTACAGTGTGGCTGTAACAAGTTCGTAAGAAACGTGAGGACAGCTTGCATCAACCCGTCGGATTTCTATCATGCGGTTGTATGTCTTCATTAAGGAGGAGTACGGAAAGATGCTGGAGTACTTCAAGGGCGCCAAGGGCAGCTGGATCTGGCTCGTGATCCGTCTGTACGTCGGTTACCAGTGGATGACCGCCGGCTGGCACAAGCTTGTGGACGGCTTCGACGCCTCGGGCTTCCTGAAGGGTGCCATCGCCAAGTCGATCCCCGCCTCCGAGGGCGCCAAGCCGGTCGTCCAGGGCTGGTGGGCCGCTTTCCTGGAGAACTTTGCCCTGCCTAACGTGGGCCTGTTCAACTTCCTGGTCCCCGTGGGCGAGTTCCTCGTCGGCCTGGCCCTGATCGTCGGCTTCGCCACCATCTTCGCCGCCGTGATGGGCATGGTGATGAACTTCGCCTTCATCCTGAGCGGCACCATCAGCACCAACCCGAACCTGCTCATCCTGGAGTTCATCCTGGTCGCCCTGGGCGGCGCCTACGCCGGCTACATCGGTGTGGACTACTGGTTCCGGCCCATGTACCGCAAGTTCCTCGCCCGGATCACCGGCGAGGAGGCCGCTGCGGCCAAGGCAACCGTATAACGACGCATCGGCAAAGCAGCCAGCACGACCACCGTGCTGGCTGCTTTGCTGTTCTTCCCGTCTAGGCCATGATCAGCGTCATGATCGCCTTCTGCGCGTGCAGACGGTTCTCGGCCTCGTCGAACACCGCAGACTGCGGGCCGTCGATCACCTCGGCGGCCACCTCCTCGCCCCGGTGGGCCGGGAGGCAGTGCATGAAGACCGCTTCGGGCGCGGCACAGCGCATGAGCTCGGGCGTCACCTGGTAGCCGGCGAAGGCCTTCTTCCGCCGCTCGGCCTCTGCCTCCTGGCCCATGCTGGCCCAGACGTCCGTATACACGATGTGCGCTCCCGAGGCCGCCAGCACCGGATCGGTCACCACCTCGACCCTGCCGCCGTGCTGCGCAGCCGTCGCCTGTGCACGGGCGACCCGGGCGGGATCGGGCTGGAACCCCTCGGGACTGGCGACGACCACGTGCATGCCGAACTTGGCGCCGCCGTCCATCAGGCTGTGGGCCATGTTGTTGCCGTCCCCCACGTAGGCCAGCTTCAGCCCCTCCAGGGTGCCGAACCGCTCCAGGGCCGTCAGCAGGTCCGCGACCACCTGGCACGGGTGCTCTTCGTCGGTCAGACCGTTGATCACGGGGATGGTCGCGTGCTCGGCCAGCTCCAGCACCTCCCGGTGGGAAAAGGTGCGGATCATGATGCCGTCGAGGAAGCGGCTCATCACACGGGCCGTGTCCGCGAGGGTCTCCCCGCGCCTCACCTGCAGATCGTGCGGTGAGAGGAACAGCGCGTCGCCCCCCAGCTGGCGGATGCCCACCTCGAACGAAAGCCGCGTGCGGGTGGACGGTTTGGCGAAGTACATGCCCAGCTGCTTCCCTTTCAACGGCTCGTCCCGAATGCCGGCCTTCAGGCGGGCCTTCTGCCACTGCGCGAGCTCCAGCACCTCTTCGAGCTCGTCTCTGCTCCAGTCGTGGAGCGAGATGAAGTCCCTCCCTTTCAGGGTCATCACCGTCATCACACGCGCCCCCTACCCTTGATAGCAAAGAGTGTAGCGAATATCTATGCAGAATGCAAGCATAAAAATACACGGCGCACCGCTGCAGGTGCGCCGTGCTCCGCACGGCCATATGTTCTAATGCGGTCCCCACGGGCCGCGGATCGTCTTGCCATAGACGGTCCGACGCTTCCCCTGGCGCGGGCCGGCGGGCCGTACCGTCCGCAAGCGGTTCAGCTCGAGCCAGAGGAGCACGCCGGCCGGCACGGCCGCCACCAGAAACAGCGCCGCCTGGGTATACGCCAGGCCCAGCACGGTCCGGCCCAGGTACAGCCCGATATGCACGCCGGCCACCAGCCAGACCGACCGGGTCTGCAGGAAGAGCAGGCTCAGCAGGGCGGAGAAGGCGATGCCCGCCAGCCCCCCGAAGTGGCCCCGGAGCGGCTGGGCCGGCCATCCGAACCCGAACGATGCGGCCAGCACCACCCAGACCACCGGCGCCGCCAGGGCCAGGATGAGGACGTCCCGTCCCGACAGATCGTGCTGGAACCGTGAGATCACAACGCCGCGCAGGATGAACTCGACGCCGAAGAGCGCCACGGCGGTCAAGGCCGCCTGCAGCAGGGGCCCTGCGGCCAGGTTGAGCTGCGGCACGCGCCCCCAGCCGTCCAGCAGGAAGGCCACCCCGGCGAGCGCCAGGCCGCCGGCCAGGCCGGGGAGCAGCCAGAAGACGGCGCCCGGAGTCCCCCGGAGCCCGGCGTTGTCCGCCTTCCAGCCCCAGCGCCAGTCGATGTACGTGCGTGCGGCGAGGATCGGCACGACCGCATGGCTGACGCGCGTGGCCCACTGCGCCGCGGAAGGCGCCTGGAACGTCAGCAGGTCGAAGAGCGTCACGACCTGGTCCGCGATCATCTGCACCAGGGTGATGAGCAACAGGAAGCCGGCCGCCGTCCACACGGAGGACCAGAAGCGGTTCAGGTGCATGGCGCGCCTCCTTTACTCGGTAATCGGCCGGGTGCCGGGCGGGCTGATCAGCCGGACCAGATCCTCCGCAGGGAAGCCGACGGCGGAGGGGTGAATCCGGCTGTGGACGAACGGTTCCAGCTCGTCCCACTGTACCAGCGCCGCCTCTGCATCATCGCTGAGACACCGGGCCGGGCCCGCCGTGAACACAACCACCGGCTCCAGCGCGATGCCCCGGGCGCGGCCGCTGAAAGCGAGCCGGTCGCAGAACACCCGGGCCCTCCGGTCGGGCCGGCCCAGATCCACCTTCCCCCCGGCCCCCCGCCACTCGCCTTTCTTCCCGGGCACGATGTCGCCGGCCCAGTGCAGGGCGTTCATGACCAGGGCCCGTCCCGGGCCGATGAGGCAGAGATCGACGGTCATGAAGCCCAGGGCGGGCCGCACCACCAGCACGGCGCGGTCGCCCAGGTCCAGGGCCGCCAGCCGCCCGGCCAGCCGCCGGAGCCCTGCACCTTCCTCCAGTTCGGCCACCTGTCTGGCGACGGCGGAAAGGGGCGCCGTCAGCCTGTGCCGCCACGAGCGCGGCTTCGCTTCGGGAATGGCACCAATACACTTGACCATACCATCAGTATAGCCATCCGATTTCCTGCAGCCAACCTCAAGCCAATTGTCCGATTCCTATTGACACACTTCATCTTGGTAAAGTATCATAGTGGCCAAGTCTGCAGACTTGCATAGCGTGACGTTGCATGGGCACGAGTCGAGGAGACATCTTCACCACGCCGGAACTCCAACCCTGGGCCGCCCGCGTCTTCGGGGGGCCTTCTCAATTTCTGAACCCGAAAGTGCGTTCCCGATTGGAGGCGTCGTCATGGAATTCGTCCTCAACTTTCTGCTGCCTGTCCTGCAACAAGGCCTGGTCTGGGGACTGGTCGCCCTCGGGGTCTGGATGACCTTCCGGGTGGTGAACGTCCCGGACCTGACGGTGGACGGGACGCTCACCACCGGCGCGGCCACGGCCGCCCGCCTGCTGACGATGGGCGTTCACCCGCTGCTCGCCACCCTCGCCGGGTTCGTCACCGGGGCTGCCGGCGGCGCCATCACGGGGCTCATCCACACCCGCCTGCGCGTGCAGCCGCTCCTGGCCAGCATCATCACCATGACCGGGCTGTACTCGGTCAATCTGCGCATCATGGGGCGCTCCAACATCGCCCTGTTCACCCTCGACACCCTGGTGCCGGACGACGGCTGGGCCAGGCTGGCGCTGTTCGCGGGCATCGCCGCGCTGATGGTCCTCCTGATGAACCTCTTCTTCCGCACCGAACTCGGGCTCGCGCTCCGGGCAACGGGGGATAACGACGGCATGGTGCGCATGCTCGGCGTCAGCAGCGACAGCATGCGGCTCCTGGCGTTCACGCTCTCCAACGCGGTCGTGGGGCTGGGCGGCGCCCTGGTGGCCCAGTACAGCGGCTTCGCCGACGCGCAGATGGGCATCGGCACCATCGTGGCCGCCCTGGCGGCGCTCATCATCGGTGAGGCGCTCTTCGGCGCCCCCACCGTCTTCCGGGCGACCCTCTCCGCGCTGCTGGGCTCCATCATCTACCGGGCGATCTTCGCGCTGGCCCTCAGGGCCGGCTTCCAGGCCAGCGACCTGAAGCTGGTCACGGCTGCGCTCGTCGTCATCGCCCTGTCCATCCCGCAGATCAAGAAGACGGTGCGGCTGCCGGAAGGGAGTGAAGCCAGGTGACCGGGCTGACCATCGAGGGCGTTCACAAGACCTTCTTCCCGGGAACGGTCAACGAGGTGAAGGCGCTGAAGGGCATCGACCTCACGCTGGCGCCGGGCGAGTTCGTCACCGTCGTGGGCTCCAACGGCGCGGGGAAGTCGACCCTGCTGAACTCGGTGGCCGGCGTGATCACGCCGGACCGGGGGCGCATCCTGCTGGGGGGCGTCGACGTCACCCGCTGGAGCGAAGTGCAGCGGGCCGCGCGCATCGGCCGGGTGCTGCAGAACCCGCTGGCCGGCACCGCTCCGAGCCTCACCGTGGCCGAGAACCTCTCACTCGCCCTGGCCCGGGGCCGCGCCCGGGGCCTGCGCTGGGCCCTCACTGCCGCCAAGCGCCGCATGTTCCAGGAGGAGCTGGCCCACCTGGGCCTCGGGCTGGAGAACCGCCTGAACGACAAGGTGGGGCTGCTCTCAGGCGGACAGCGGCAGGCCCTGAGCCTGCTCATGGCGACGCTGCAGCGGCCTGACATCCTGCTGCTGGACGAGCACACCGCGGCCCTGGACCCGCGGGCCGCCGCGCTCATCGCGGATCTGACCAACCGCTGGGTGCGGCAGCACCGGCTGACGACCCTGATGATCACCCACAACCTGGAGCAGGCCATCCGCCTCGGCGACAGGCTGGTCATGATGCATGAAGGGCGCATCCTCTTCACCCTCAGCGGCCCGGAGAAGCAGGGGCTGACCATCGAGGGGCTCCGCCAGGCCTTCGAGCGGGTGCGGGGCGAGGAGTTCAGCTACGACCGGGCCGTCCTGGCCAACTAGGCGGCTTCCCCTTCCCGGGGGTTCGCACATAGAGAGCAGTTTGGAAGGCACAGAGGAGGGCGATCTGCCGTGCGTCGCGTATGCGCAGTGCTTCTGACCGCCGCGCTCGTGCTGGCCGGGTGTGGCGGGACCACGTCTCAACCGCAGGGGTCCAGCGATAACAGCTCCGGCTCCGGGTCGACCGCCGGGCCGATTCGGATCGGCCTCACCCAGATCGTGGAACATCCGGCCCTGGACGCCACCCGGCAGGGCATCATCGACGGTCTGCGGGAGGCCGGGTACGAGGACGGCAAGGAGATCGAGATCGACTTCCAGTCGGCCCAGGGCGAGCAGCCCCTGGCACAGCAGATCGCAGAGAAGTTCGTCGCCGACAAGAAGGACCTCATCATCGCCATCGCCACGCCCAGCGCGCAGGCTGCGGTGAACGCCACCAAGAACAACCCGATCCCGGTGGTCTTCAGCGCCGTCACCGACCCGCTCAGCGCCGGCCTGGTCTCGGACCTGCAGAAGCCCGGCGGCCACGTCACCGGGACCTCTGACCTGGTGCCGGTGAAGATCCAGATGGAGCTGTTCGACCGGCTGGGCCTCAAGGTGACCAACCTCGGCGTCATCTACAACGCCGGCGAGGCCAACTCGGTGGCGCTGATGAACGACATCCACGCCGCCGCCGGAGAGATGGGGCTGAACATCGTGGAGGCGACCGTGGCCAACGCCACGGAAGTGCAGCAGGCGGCCCAGTCCCTGGTCGGCCGGGTGGACGGCCTCTACCTCATCACCGACAACACCCTCGCGCAGGGCGTCCAGGCGGTGATCGACGTGGCCAACAGCCAGAAGATCCCGGCCATCTCGTCGGTGGACAGCTATGTGGAGCAGGGCGCCCTGGCCACGTTCGGCCTCGACTACTACCTGCACGGCAAGCTGACCGCCGAGGTGGTGGTCGACATCCTGGAGGGCAAGAACCCCGGCGATCTGCCCGTGCGGTACAACGAGGACCTGAGCCTCATCATCAACACCAAGACGGTGGAGACCCTGGGCCTGGACATCCCGGCGGCGGTCCTGGAGGAGGCCCAGAAGATCGGCGACTAGGAGAGACGGCGGAAGACGAGGCGCTCCCCCTGGCCCGGAATGGGCCGGGGGAGCGCTGTTATTTCCGCTGTCTACGACGGGTCCAGGATCGCGCCCAAAAACAGCGTGACGCCGGTGCGGTCGTCCCGGATCGCCAGGAGGAAGGGCCTGTCCAGCACCACCTCAGGGGGTGCGGCAAGCGGCGCGCTGCCGGCCCTCATTTCCACGGCGGTGGCGCCGGCCGCCTCGGTGCCCTTCTCGTGGATCTCCAGGTAGGTCTTCTGGATCACCCGGTCCACGTACAGCGGCTCAGGGGTGTCCAGCAGCCCGCTGAAATCCGCCTGCTCGGCGTCGAACGCCCGCTCCATGCCCAGCGCGCGGAGAGGATCCTGAAGTTCGTGGGCGTCCTCCAGCCGCACCTTCGGCAAGGCCAGCCGGATCGGTTCCTCCGCCATTCCGTCGATCCACCCCCGGAACCGCCCGGGGGTGAGCCCCTCCACGAAGCCGTCCCACTCGTCCGGCATGAAGGCGTAGAGCGCCAGGTCGCCCTCGCCGTAGGGCAGCCGCACCCCCACCAGCCCATCTTCCGCCAGGTAGCCGAAGGTCTCCGTCTGGCGCATGAACGGAACCTGCACCACGCTGCCGTCCGGCCGGTGGAAGGGCCCGGGTTCCGTGCGGTCGGGGTTGAACGGCTCCTGCCACTCGCCCTTGAAGTAGAGAGCGTTCACCAGCACCATGCGGGTGTCCTCGGAGGTCTTGTCGATCAACGCCGGGATGCGATCCCGGGTCCGGCGCGCCACCCAGCGGTTGATGGCCTCGGCCGCCTGTGGCCTGCCGAACTCGGTCTCGTACAGCTCCGCACCGTAATGCTCCCGGGCCACCTCCCGGAAGGCCGGCACCACCTCGAACCCCTTGTGGTACCAGACGGCGTTGGCCGTGGTGAGCTCCACCTGCTCGCCGGGATGGGCCATGATACCCCACACGTCCCGCATGGCCTCGTTCACGGCACCGGTGTCCGCCTCCCCGTACCCCAGGGCGGCGAGCATCTCCCGCTGCGTCTCGCCCCGGGCGCCGTTGGCGGTCAGGCTGAGGATCACCTGGGCGCTGACGGGCGACAGGAACAGGTTCTCACCCTGCCGGTCCGCGTACACCGCCTGGAGCAGCCCGATCCCGAAGCGGTCGGCAGCCTCCGCCAGGGCCGGGTCCACCGACTCCGGCCGGGGAGGCGCCGCGGCCAGGCCCTGGCCACCGGGCAGCAGGCCGCCGCAGCCCTGGAGCAGGAGCCCGGCCAGCAGCACGGCGGGCAGGATGAGCCGCTTACGCATGGCTGACATCCGCATGCAGCACCCCCCTACGACGGATCCACGATCGCGCCCAGGAAGAGGGTCACGCCGGTCCGGTCGTCCCGGATCGCCAGCAGGAACGGCCTGTTCAGCACCACCTCGGGCGGTTGTTCGGCCGGGGCGCTGGTCAGGGTCACGCCCACGCCGGTGGCGGCCGCGGCCTCGGTCCCCTCCTCGTGGATCTCCAGGAAGGTCTTCTGGATCACCCGGCTGATGTAGAGCTCCGGGCTCTCCGTGAACAGGCCGCCCAGGTCAGCCTGGCCGGGGGTGAACGCCCGCTCCATGCCCATCGCCGCCAGCGGCTCCTTCAGCTCCGCCTGATCGGTGAGCTTCACCTTGGGCATGGCGAGGCGGATCTCCCGCAGGCCCATCCCGGCGATCCACTCCGCATAGCGCTCGGGGGTCAGCCCCTCCACAAAGCCTTCCCACGCGTCCGGCATGAAGGCATAAAGGGCCAGGTCGCCCTCGCCGTAGGGCAGCCGCACGCCCACCAGCCCCTCCTCCGCCAGGTAGCCGAAGGTGGCCGTCTGGTGCATGAAGGGGACCTGCACGCTCCGGCCGTCCGGCAGGGTGAAGGGGCGGTCATGGGTGCGGTGGGGATCGAAGGGCTTCTGCCACTCGCCCTTGAAGTACAGGGCGTTGACGAGCCACATCACGTCGTCGGGCCGCGTCTGGTCGACCAGCCGCGGGATGCGGCCGCGGGTCTGGTCCGCGACCCAGCGGTTGATGGCCTCCGCCGCGGCCGGCTCCCCGAAGGTGGTCTCGTTCACCTGCGCCCCGTACCGCTGCGCGGCCACTTCCAGGAAGGCCGGGGCCACCGCCATGCCCTTCTGGTGCCAGATGGCGTTGGCGGCGCTCAGCTCGACCCCCTTACCGGGGTGGGCCAGGATGCCCCGCAGGTCGCGGATGGCCTGGTTGACCGCGTCCAGATCCATGCCCGCGTACCCCAGGGCCTCCAGCATTTCCTGCCGGGTCTCGCCCCGGGCGCTGTTGGCCGTGAGGCTGAGGATGATCTGGGCGCTGGCGGGCGACAGGAAGAGGTTCTCGCTCTGCCGCTCAGCGTGCACCGCCTGGAGCAGGTGGATCCCGAACCGGTCCGTGGCCTGCATCAGGCCCGGGTCTACCGCCTCCGGCCGGGGAGGCGGCGCCGCCATGCCCGTGCCTCCCGGGCCGCCGGCGCCGGGCAGCGCGCCGCCGCAGCCGGTCAGAAAGAAGCCCACGAGCAGAAGCGTGAGCAACTTCATCGTACGCACCTCCTTACACCGGGTCCGTCACGGCCCCCAGGAAGAGCAGGGCGCCGCTCTCGTCGTCGCAGATCGCCAGCAGAAACGGGCGGTCGACCTCCACCAGCGGCAGCGGGGCGCTCTCCCGCATGGCCACTCCGGTGGCGGCCGCCGCCTCCGTCCCCTCCTCGTTGACCTCCATGAACGTCTTCTGAACCACATCCGATATCTCCACGCCGCGCCGGCCCTCGCCGAAGATGCCGGTAAAATCGGCCTGGCTCCCATCGAACGCCCGCACCAGCCCCAGGGCCTGCAGCGGCTCGTTCAGCTCGTGGGTCGCCTCCAGCTTGAACTTCGGCACCCGCACCAGCCCGTGCTGGGGGGCAAAGCCTTCCATGATCTCGGCCCAGGCCTCGGGCGTCAGGTCGGCGAGAAAGCTGTCCAGGTCATCGGGCACAAAGAGGTACATCGCCACCCGGCCTTCGCCGTAGGGGAGCCGCACGCCCCGCACCGTGCGTTCGCTGCCTTCCGCCTGCCCGGCTGCCAGCACCTCCCACTCGCCGTCCCGCTCCATGAAGAAAACGGTGCGTTCGGCGCCACTTGCCGTGGTGAAAGTGCCGCCCCGGGTCTGCTGCGGGTCGAAGGCCTCGCTCCACGCCCCCTTGAAGTAGAGGGCGTTGGCCAGCACCATGACGGTGTTCCGGCTGGTCTCCTCAAATAGTTTCTCAATCTTACCCCTGGTCTGTTCAGCCGTCCAGTCGTTGATCTTGTCCGTGCCGGCCCGTGTGCCAAACTCGGCCTCGTCCACCGCCGCGCCGTAGTACTTCCCGGCCAGGTCGACGAAGGCCTCCTCCACCGCCACGTCCGGGCGGTGCCATACGGCGTTGGCCAGGTTGACCTCCACCTTCGGGTCCGGCCGGGTGAGCACCGCGTGCAAGGCGCGGTTGCCCGCCTGGATCTCGTCGGGCGTCAGCCCGTCCAGCCGCAGGGCCTGCCAGAACTCCGCCTGGGTCTCGCCCCGTGCGCCGGCCCCGGTCAGGCTGAGCACCACGCTCGCGCTCACGGGGGAGAGCAGGGCGTTCTCGCCGGTGTAGACCTCCTTCAACAGGTCGATCCCGAACGCCACCGTGGCCTGACCCACGCGTGGGTCCACCTCCGGCAGTTCGGCGGCCGGGTTCGACGCCAGGCCGCCGCAGCCGGCCAGTAGGGCCGTCAGCAGCAGCGCGCTTGCCATCCGTCTCATGGGGTCATCGCCTCCTACCCCTCAGACGTGCGCACAGCGGCCCCCCGTTTCAGCGGAGGGTGCGCGCAGGCTGAACCGCCGCCGTGCGCCCTTCGTTTATCTGGGTAAGTACGATAAGGAGGGGATCGTGCAGTGCTCACCAGCCTCGCCGACTTCGCCCGCTACTTTGAGTCGGTCCGCGGCCGCACCCTCTCGTTCATCCAGGCGGTTCCGGCCGACCAGATCGACTTCGCCCCCCGCCCCGGCAAGTTCTCCTTTGGCGACCTGATCCGCCACATCGCCGCCACGGAGCGGATGTTCGTGGACGGCGTCCTCGACGGACACTGGCGCTACCCCGGCCACGCCCGTGAGCTCGGCCCCACCAAGGAGGAGGCCGTCGACCACCTGGTGCGCACCCATGCGGAGGCGATGGCCAGACTGCAGGCGGCCGACCCCGGCGTGTTGAAAATGAGACGCACCACGCCCTTCGGCATGACCGTGAGCGCGTGGCGCCTGCTGATGACGATGGCCGAGCACGAGATTCACCATCGGTCGCAGATCGGACAGTACCTGGTCCTCCTTGGCATGGAGCCGCCCCAGGTATTTGGCCGGAAACTGGAGGAGCTGTTGCAGCAGTGACCCCGGGCGGTCCGGCTCCCCCCACGAAGAACCCCGAAGGCGGCTTCGCCTTCGGGGCTTCCGCGTTGTTCAGCTTGCCCGCTTCAGGGGCTTCACCGCCGTCAGGTGGCGCCGGCAGGTGACCAGGGCGTGCCGGCCCACCAGGGCGATCGCCCCGTGCAGCAGCGCGTGGGCCACCAGGGCGACGGGATGGCCGTAGCCGCGCAGAGCCAGGTACACGTTGAGCACCAGGCCTGCGATCACCTCCACCCAGATGACCAGCTTCACCAGTTCCCGGTTCAGGTGCGGCCGGCTGGCGCCCCGCAGCAGGAACACGCCCAGCACGGCCACAATCGCGCCGATGAACAACACGCCGTCCGCCAGCACCCGCTGCCCGCCGGGCTCCAGGCCCAGCCCGGCGGTCGGGATGACATACGAGAGCAGCAGCGGGTTGAACAGAAAGGCCATGGCCAGGTACAGGGCCCCCACCCCGTACATCCAGGCGCTCAGGTAGCGCATCCCCACACCCCTCCATGTTCCGCGGAAAAGTTCGTCTTTTAACTATAGCAGAAGAGTCGCACGCTGTCGAGAAGGAAATAGGGCGAACGCCCTAGACCGTTCGCCCTACGAGAGGATGCCTGCGATAGACCGAAAGGATCACCGTTCCTGGGTCTGGGCCCGGCGCCAGTAGACCCGGTCCAGCAGGAGCGCCCACACGTACCCGCCGGCGACCTTGGCCAAGACCTGGCCGCCCACGATCAGCGGCATGAAGCTGCCGAAAGCGACGGTCGTGAAGACGACGGAGTCCACCACGGCGGAGACGGCGTTGGACCCGTTGACCCGCCAGAGCTTGGGCCGATGGCGCATGAGGTGGTACACGACGGTGTCGGCCGCGCCGGCCGCCGCGAACGCGGCGAACGAGGCGAGCGCGATGCGCCCCGCGTCCCGGTTGAGCAGCCAGGAGAGCACGGAACCCGCCAGGATCAGGAGGGCCATCTTGCCCCAGAGGTTCTTGCCTTCCCACCGCTCGTGCAGGGCGTCGCGGGTGGTGATGTCAAGGCCGATAAAGACAAACGAGTTGATGATGCTCGCGTACGGCCCGAAATAGGCCACGGAAAGGTTGGCCGCCACGATGGCCGCCAGGTACAACGCAACCAGCATGCTGTACTGTCTCCTTCGGAAAACTGAGGTTGTTTGCCCCACAACTGAAACTTTCTGCAGAGCCAGATGGTATTTCAGGGTAGAGGGCGGAGGGAGGCTCGCAGATGGACCGGGACGCGTCGATCATCCAGTTGTGCCGGCAGGGTCACGGCGCGGGCTTCGCCCGCCTGGTGGAAGCCTATCAGGACAGAGTCTACCGCACCGCATATGGCTTCGTCCAGCACCGGGAGGATGCGCAGGACCTCACCCAGGAGGTTTTTCTGCGGACGGTGCGGGCCATCGACTCCCTGGACCCCTCCCGCCCCCTGTGGCCCTGGCTCAGGCGGGTTACCGCCAACGTCGCCCTCAACTACCTGAAGCAGCGGCGAGGCCACCTGTCGCTGGACGCCCTCCCCGAGGCCGCCCTGCCCGGGGACCCCGCCGCCGAACCTTCCTGGACCCTGGTGGACCTGCAGCGGGCGATCGCCGACCTGCCGCCCCTCTGGCGCATGGTGGTCATCCTGCGGCACCAGGAGGACCTCAGCTACGAGGAGATCGCCCGGATGCTGGATATCCCGGTCGGCACCGTGAAGACCTACCTGTTCCGGGCCCGGCGGTGGCTACGCGCCCGGCTTTCGACTCAGGGGGTGGAATGATGCCATTCATGCGCTGCGATGAGGAACTGGTCCAGCTCTACGTCGACGGCGTTCTGCACCCTGCCGAGGCTGCGCTGGTGGAGGCGCACCTGGAGGAGTGCCAGGCGTGCCGCCGTCAGGCCGGCTTCTACAAGAGCCTCTACTGGGACCTGCGCGGCGCGGACCGGCTCGCGCCGGAGCCCCCGCAGGATGCCGACGCCCTGGCCGCACAGCTCCTGGCCGAGTACCGGCGGCGCACGCAGCCCGATCCCAAGCCGGCCACCGCATGGGGCTTCAGCACCCTGTGGCTCACGGCCAACCCGGCATTTGCCCGGCCCGCCCGGGCGATCGGCAGCCTGGGCCATATCGGGGTCGAAGGGCTGAAGCGCTCACTCCGGCTGCGCCGGTGGCTGGGGCGGAAAGGGGGCGGTTGACCTGCTGGCGATCCTGGGCGCGGTCGGCACGGCGCTCGTCCGCCTGCTCCTCGTGCTCCTGGGACTGCTCCTGCTCCTCCTGCTCGCCCTGCTCTTCGTACCCTGCCACGTCCGCGTGCGGGCCCGTTCAGACCTGGCGGCCGACGACTGGGAGAGCCCGCTGCTCGGCCGGGCCGAGGCGAGCCTCCGCCTCCGGTGGGGCCTGCTGCTGCTCACCGCCGGCGCAATCTGGTCTGACGGCGCGCTGCAGTCCTCGGAGGTCCGGGTGATGGGCCGCCGCATGGACGGCAGGGCAAGAAACACACGAAGGCCGGGCGCGGGACGGAAGCCCCGGGGCGGGCCCGAAGGGAGGCCGGGGCAGAGGGGCGATCGGAAGTCCGGGCGTCGCCGCTCGCGCACTGACCTTGAACTGGTCCTGGCCGTCCTGCGGGAGGCGGCGCGGCTTCCGGGCAGGCTCTGGCGCTCCTTGGGCGTGCGGTTTGCGGCAGAGGGCACCTACGGCTTCCCCGACCCCTCCCTCACCGGCTTCTGCGAGGCCGTCCGCTGGAGCACCGGCCTCGGGCGCGCACTCTCCCTCACCCCCGATTTCCAGCGCCCGTGCCTGATCGGGGCGGGCGAACTCTCCGGCCGCCTGTACGGCTTCCGCCTGCTGCGCATCGCGTGGCAGGTGGCGCGCAACCCGGTCATCTGGAACCGAATCGTGGGGAACATCCGCTTCAGGCCCCTGCGGGCCATCCTGCTGAAAGGAGGATTCTGACATGTCTGTGCAGATGCTGGATTCGCTGATGGAGACCCTGGAGAAGCACCTGACGGTCAAGACGATCATCGGGGAACCGATGACGGTGGGCAACGTGACGCTGATGCCCGTGATGGACCTGACCTTCGGCTTCGGCGCCGGCAGCGGCGAGGGCCGGGACGACAAGCAGGGCGGCGGCTCGGGCGTGGGCGGCGGCGGCGGCGCCCGCCTGGCGGCCAAGGCCGTGATCGTGATCAAGGACGGCGAGGTCTCCGTCCTGCCGCTGGGCAAGGGCACGGCCATCGACAAGATCGTCGAGGCGATCCCCGCCATCCTGGAAAAGGCCCCGCTGAACGTGAAGGTGAACGCCGTCAGGAAGGAAGAGAAGGAGGACGACTGACGATTGGGGGTCCACCCCGCCGGGGTGGACCCCCTTCCCGTGTCACCCGATGCGCCTGGCCACCTCTGCCGCCATGCCGGCGGTACCGAGGACGGCGCTGCCGGGCACGGTGATGTCGCCCGTGCGGTAGCCCGCTTCCAGCACCTCGGCCACGGCCCGCTCCACAGCCCGGGCCGCCTGCTCCTGTCCCAGCGAGTGGCGCAGCAGCAGGGCGCCGCACAGGATGGCGGCGAGCGGATTGGCTCGGTCCTGGCCGGCAATGTCCGGCGCCGACCCGTGGATGGGCTCGTAGAAGCCCTTGGGCAGGCCGAAGCGGTTCCGCGCGGACCCCAGCGAGGCCGAGGGCAGGAGGCCGATGGAGCCGGTGAGCATGGCCGCCTCGTCAGACAGGAAGTCGCCGAAGAGGTTGGAGGCCAGCATCACGTCGAAGTCGCCGGGCCGGCGCAGAATCTGCATCGCCGCGTTGTCCGCCAGGAGGTGCTCCACCTCGACGTCGGGGAACTCCCGGGCCACCTCGTCGACCACGGTGCGCCACAGCTTCCCCGCCTCCATGACGTTGGCCTTGTCCACCGAGGTGAGCTTCTTCCTCCGCCCGCGGGCGATCTCAAAGCCCATGCGGGCGATGCGGGCGATTTCGGCGTCGGTGTAGACCTCGGTGTTCACGGCCCGGCGGGTGCCGTCGGGCAGGGTGGTGATGCCCCGCGGCTCGCCGAAGTAGATGCCGCCCACCAGCTCCCGCACGATGATGAAGTCCACACCACCGCCGATGACCTCGTTCTTCAGCGGCGACGCGTCCTTCAGCGCCGGGTAGAGCAGGATGGGCCGCAGGTTGGCGAACAGGTCGTAGCGCTTGCGGATGGCCAGGAGGGCGGCTTCGGGGCGCAGATCCCACGGCAGTCCGTCGTACCGGGGGCCGCCCACGGCCCCGAAGAGGATGGCGTCGGCCCGGTCGCAGGCCTCCTGCGTCTCCGCGGGGAAGGGGTGGCCCGCGGCATCATAGGCGGCTCCGCCCACCAGATGCTCCGAGAACGCCAGGCGGAAGCCGTGGGCAGCCGCTGCTGCCTGCAGCACGGTCACTGCCCCCCGGGTGACCTCGGGACCGATGCCGTCGCCCGGGAGACAGGCGATGTGGTAGGTAGGCTGAGCCAAGACAGGAACACCTCCAAATGGTTTGGAGGAAGTTTAGCACGTTAAAGCGTTTAAGACAACTGCTTTTCCCGTGCCCGCTGGAGAAACCGGTCCCGCTGGATGACGAACCGCTCGTGGGTACCGGCGCCGATCCGCTCCCGGTCGTCGAAGGCCTCGACCCGGAACGTGAGCCGCCGCCCTTCCACCCGCTCCAGCACCGCGGTGGCGCGGACGCTCATGCCGGGCGGGGTCGCAGCCAGGTGCTGCACGTGCACGGCGGTGCCGACGGTGGTCTCGCCCTCGCCCAGGTGCGGCTGGACAGCCCGGGCGGCCGCCTCCTCCATCAGGGCAATCATCATGGGCGTCGCGAATACCTCCACCAGGCCGCTGCCGACGGCACTGGCGCAGTTCTCCGGGGTTACCGCAGTCCGGGCCTCTCCACGGAGACCGGGGCTGAGCGCCATAGTATCTCCTCCCGTGCTCCTCTGCTCGTGGTTTTCGTCCAAACTCCAGACAGGCAAAGGGGTGATGCGGGTTGGCCCACAAGTTCGACCCGAAAGGGGCCGAGCGGCTGCTGGACGAAAGCCGCCGCGGCTGGCACGATCCGGAACGGATCCTCGGTCATCTGGACCTCGCCCGCTGCACCGCGCTGGCCGACGTGGGGTGCGGGCCTGGGTGGTTTGCGCTGCCGGCGGCCCGGGCCATGGGCCCCGGGGGCGTGGTGTACGGCATCGACCTCCGCGAGGAGATGCTGGATCTCCTGCGCCGGCGGGCGGGCGAGCAGGGGCTCGGCAACGTCCTGCCCGTCCTGGCCGAGGAGGAGGACGAGTGGCCGGTGCCCACCGAGTCGTGCGACGCCGTCCTGATCGCCGACGTCTACCACGAGGTCGATCCCGCCTCCATGTTCATCGGCGAGGTGAAGCGCATCCTCCGCCCGGGCGGGATCTGCCTGGTGGTCGACTGGAAGCCCGAGGCGACCCCGGTGGGGCCGCCGCCGGACGTCCGGCTGGATCCGGAGGACGTCACCCAGGAGTTCACTGCGGGCGGATTCCGCTTCCTGGGCGCCTGCGATGTGGGACCGTACTCCTACGGGCTGAAGTTCAGCAAGCCGCCGCACCCTGGTCAGCACGTCTCCCCGCGCTGACGGCGGCCTTCCAGCCAGCACTTGCGGCAGCGGGCCTCGTACCGCTCGCCGCCGCCCACCGCCACGTCCTCGGTCTTGGCGGTGAGCGAGAAGGGCTTCGTGGCCGGCTCGCCGCAGACGACGCACACGCCGTAGACCGACGTGATGCTGTCGGCCAGGGCCAGCAGCTGCGGCATGCAGCCGAACGGCTTGCCCTCGGAAGTCTGCGAGAGACCGGCCACGATGACGTAGTGGCCGCGGTTGGCCAGTTCCTGAACCGTATCCACCAGCGACGGGTCGTAGAACTGGGCCTCGTCGATGGCGATCACGTTGGGCTTATGGAGTTCGGCATACCAGAGGATCTCCAGCGGGCTGTCGGTATGAATCGCTTCAAACCGCAGCCCGTCGTGCGTCACGATCACCTCGTCGTCGGTGTAACGCCTGGCCATGCGCGGCTGAAAGACGACGGCCGTCCGCTTCGCCAGGATGAACGTCCGCACCCGGCGGATCAGTTCCGTCGTCTTGCCGGCATACATGCTCCCCGAGGTGATGACATCGATCCAACCGTAGTTGAGATTCCGGTGCAACGTCGGCGCCTCCCCTGGCTGGTGCAATTCCTACAGGGGTTTCGAGGCGCCGACCTTTGATTCCTTCGCCCTGCCGCGATCTCAGTCCCCGGAACGGGGCGGGCTCGGGTCCGCCGGGTTATCGGGCGCCACGCCGGGGCTGCGCGCCAGGTACTCCCGGTACGCCTCAACGCCCTCGGCGATGGCCAGGGCGATGGTCCGCTGGTACTCGGGCTGCTGCAGCTTCTCGCGCTCGGGACGGTGGGAGAGGAAGCCCATCTCCACGATGACCGCCGGCACGTCCGTCGTGCGCAGCACGAAGTAGTCGCCCGGCAGCGCGTAGCGGGTGGTGTCCGTCCGTTCCCGCAGCCGGTTCTGGATGGCGATGGCGAGGGTCTTCCCTTCCGCCGAGCCGCCTTTCTGGTAGAAGGTCTGCGCCCCCCAGCAGTTGCAGCGGTCCTGGTTCGCGTGCAGCGAGAGGAACAGGTCCGCCCGGTGCTCGCTCGCCAGCGCCACCCGCTGGCGCAGGTCCTCCCGGACCGTGCGCGAGTAGTGGGTGTCGTCCGAGCGGGTCAGGATCACCCGCGCGCCGCGGGCCTCCAGCAATTCCTTCAGCACCTGGCTCACCTGCAGGGTGAGGTCCTTCTCCTTCACGCCCTCAACCACAGCCCCCGGATCCCAGCCCCCGTGACCGGGGTCCACCACGATGACCATGCCGGCCAGCGGGCCGGGCGGGGCCTCGGGGGCCTGCGGCTCCCCTGCCGGCCCATCTGCCCGCAGCCCGGCCACGAAACGCATCCCGGCCAGCACGACCACGACTGCCAGGACCGCCATCACGGCCTGGAGCACAGGAAACCTGCGCACACGCCTCCCTCCCTCACGGAGGATGGGTATGCGCCAGTCGGTCGGACATGCTGGTTTCCGCGGGACAGGCCGGGACGGAAGGAGGACAAAAGCCCGTGGCGGCGACGCCACGGGCCTGTACAGCTTTTAGCGCTTGGAGAACTGCGGGCGCTTGCGGGCCTTCTTCAGACCGTACTTCTTCCGCTCCTTCATCCGCGGGTCGCGGGTGAGGTAGCCGGCCTGCTTCAGGGCGGGGCGGAGTTCAGGGTCCACCTTCAGCAGCGCCCGGGCGATGGCGTGCCGGCACGCGCCGGCCTGGCCGGAGATGCCGCCGCCGATCACGTTCAGGTACACGTCGAACTTGCCCGTCGTGCCGGTCACGGCGAAGGGGCTCTCCACCAGCATCTGCAGGGTCTGGAGACCGAAGTACTCAGAAAGGGAGCGGCCGTTCACCACGAAGTTGCCGGTACCCGGCACCAGGCGTGCCCGGGCGATGGCCTTCTTGCGGCGGCCCGTACCCCAGTATTGCGTCACGGTCGACATCGTTCAACACGCCTCCTTTCGATTAGACCTCAAGCGGCTCGGGCTTCTGCGCCGCATGCGGGTGCTCGGGACCGGCGTACACCTTCAGCTTGCGGTACATCTGCCTGCCCAGCCGGTTGTGAGGAAGCATGCCCTTGATGGCGAGCTCGAGAACGCGCTCAGGCCGCTTCGCAATCATCTGCTCGAAGCTGATGGCCTTCTGGCCGCCCGGGTAACCGGAGTGACGGTAATAGATCTTGTCGGTGACCTTCTTGCCGGTCACCTTGACCTTCTCGGCATTGACGATGATGACGTAATCGCCGCAGTCGACGTGCGGGGTAAACGTGGGCTTATGCTTGCCGCGCAGAATGGCAGCCACCTGGCTGGCCAACCGCCCGAGGGTCTTGCCCTCCGCGTCGACCACATACCACTTCCGCTCAACATTCTGCGGCTTGGCCATGAATGTCGTGCTCACGGGGTTCCCTCCTACGGAATCGGTCAGTTGAGGGTCAATCTATGGAATCGGCCGGCGCCTGGCGTACACGCCCTACTCGGGGAAAAGGCGTGAGGTCCAGGTCGCTCCTGGTCTCAACCTCTTTTGGCCAGAGGTGGCGAGGTCAACGCTCCTTAGTATACATTGGTGTCCGATCCACTGTCAAGGCTCCAAATCCGCGTCGGGCGCGGTCTCCAAGGCCCACGGCGGATAGCTCGGACCGTCGCCGTACACCACCTCTTCGAGGCAGAGGCCGTGGGGAGGCAGGGTCCTGCCGGCATCCTGCCGGTTGCCGGTCGCCAGCGCCCGCTTCACCCTGTCGATGCTGCGCCGTCCGGCGCCCACCTCCAGAAGGGTACCGGCGATGATCCGCACCATATTGTAGAGAAAGCCGTCGGCCGCAATGTCCAGGTGGAGGAACGGCGGCTCCTCCGTCAGCGTCAGCCGGGTGACGGTCCGCACCGACGTGCGGGCGGAACCCCCCGTCGCCCGGAAGGCGGCAAAGTCGTGCCTCCCCACCAGAATGGCCGCCGCCTCCCGCATCGCGTCCACGTCCACCGGCCGCGGCCAGTGGTAGCTGTAGAGGCGGGCCAGAGGCAGCCGGTACGGCGCGAGGCAGAACGTGTACCGGTACCGTTTCTCCCGGGCCCAGTACCGGGCGTGGAAGTCGGGCGGCGCCAGTTCAGCGCCGACCACGGCGATGTCATCCGGGAGGCGGCTGTTGACGGCCGCCGGCCACCGGTCGATGGGGATGGTTGCGCGCGTGCGCAGGTGCACGACCTGACCCCGGGCGTGGACGCCGGCGTCGGTCCGCCCGGCGGCAGCGCCGATGCGCAGCTCCGGTTCACCGGTAACGGCCCGCAGGGCCTCTTCCAGCCGCTGCTGGATGGTGATGCCGTTGGGCTGCCGCTGAAAACCGGCGTAGGCCGTGCCGTCGTAGGCGAGAACCAGCTTGATGGTCCGCATCGCGCACCCCCTCATGCGGCGCTACCCGATGCCGGCGACCCGCATGACCACGATCAGGGCGACGAATCCGATCAGCACCCCGAGCGCGACGCCGTCCCTCGGGGCAAAGGTCAGCTCCCGCATCCGGGTCCGCCCCTCGCCGCCGCGGTAGCCCCGGGCCTCCATGGCGGTGGCCAGCTCGTCGGCCCGCCGGAAGGCGGCCACGAACAGCGGCACCAGCACGGGTACGAGGCTGCGCACCCGCGAGACGACGGAACCGGTGGAGAAGCTCGCGCCCCGGGCCTGCTGCGCCCGCATGATGCGGTCGGCCTCCTCCGCCAGGGTGGGGATGAACCGCAGGGCGATCGTCATCATGAGCGCCAGCTCGTGTGCAGGAACGCCGATGGGCCGGAGCGGCCGGAGCATCATCTCCAGACCGTCGGTGAGCCGGATCGGCGACGTGGTCAGCGTGAGAATCGACGCGATGGTCACCAGCAGGATCAGCCGGGTCGAGGTCACGCCCACCAGCCGCAGGCCCTCCCGCGTGGCGACCAGGGGGCCCAGGCGGAAGAGCTCTTCTCCCGGCGTCAGGAACAGGTTGAACAGGGCCGTGATCACCAGGAAGATGAGGATGGGCCGCAGGCCCCGGAGGATCTGCTTCAGGGGCACCTGACCGAGCAGCACCATCGCCAGGGTGAACAGGACCACCGCGAGGTGGCCCGGCCAGGCCCTGGGCAGGAAGATGGCCACCGACAGAAGGATGACCGCCGTGATCTTCACCCGCGGATCGAGCCGGTGCAGGATCGAGTTTCCCGGGTAGTATTGCCCGATGGTCACCTGAAAGCTCACAGGCCACCCGCCTCCTTCTTGCCCGCGAGCACGGCCTTGATGGCGGCCACGGCCTCATCCATGGTGACCACGTCCGGCGGGATGGGCCAGCCCCGCTCCCGGAGCTTGTCCGCGAGCACGACGGCCGCCGGAACCCCGAGGCCGATGGCCTCCAGTTCCGCCCGGCGGGCGAAGAGCTCCCGCGGCGTGCCCAGCATGTGGACGCGGCCCCGGTGCATCACCAGCACCTTGTCGGCGTACTCGGCCACGTCGTCCATCGAGTGGGATACCAGCACGACCGTCATGCCCATCGCGGGGAACCGGCCGACCAGGTTCAGGATCTCCCTGCGCCCCTGGGGATCCAGCCCCGCCGTGGGCTCATCCAGGATCAGCACCCGGGGCTCCATGGCCAGCACCCCGGCCAGGGCCACCCGGCGCGCCTGGCCCCCGGAAAGGCCGAAGGGCGACCGGTCCTTCATCTCAGGGGGAAGCCCGACCCGCTCCAGCGCCGTCATCACCCGCCGCTCCACCTCGGCGTCGTCCAGCTGCATGTTCCGCGGCCCGAACGCGACGTCCTCGTAGATGGTCTCGCCGAACAGCTGGTGTTCCGGGTACTGGAAAACCAGGCCCACCCGCTGGCGCACCTTCCGGAGGTCGGTCTTCCGGTCGGAGAGGTCGAGCCCGTCGACCAGGACCCGCCCCGATGTGGGCCGCAGGAGGCCGTTCATGTGCTGAATCAGGGTGGACTTCCCCGATCCGGTGGGGCCGATGATTCCCCAGAACTCCCCGTCGGAGATGGTGAGGGACACGTCGTCCAGGGCCTTCCACGCAAACGGCGTCCCGGGCTGATAGATGTGGCTTACGGCCTCGAATACAATTGGCATAGCGCTTCCACCAGCTCATCCAGCGTCAGTATGGTGTCGGGAAGCGGCACGCCCTCTGCGCGCAGCCGCTGCGCGGCCTGCACGGCGGGAGGCAGATCCAGCCGCAGCGCCCGCAGGCGGTCGGGCTGGCTGAACACCTCGCGCGGGGTGCCGGACAGCTGTACCTTGCCACCGGCCATCACCACCACCCGGTCGGCGACGGCCGCCTCCTCCATGAAGTGTGTGATCCAGACGACGGCCATGCCCAGCTCGCGGTTGAGTCGGCGCACCACCGCGAGCACCTCCGCCCGGCCCGACGGGTCGAGCATCGCCGTGGGCTCGTCCAGCACCAGGCAGGCAGGCCGCAAGGCCAGGGCGCCGGCGATGGCTACCCGCTGCTTCTGGCCGCCGGAGAGCAGGTGCGGCGACCGCTCCCGGTGCTCGCTCATGCCCACGGAAGCCAGCGCCTCGGCCACCCGGGCGCGGATCTCGGCGGGCGGGAGCCCCTGGTTCTCCGGGCCGAAGGCGACATCCTCCTCCACCACGGCGGCGACGATCTGATTGTCCGGGTTCTGGAAGACCATGCCCACCCGGTCCCGGATCGGCCACAGGTTCTGCTCCTCCCGGGTATCCAGCCCGTCGACCAGCACCCTGCCCGTGCGGGGGAGCAGGAGGGCGTTCAGGTGCCTCGCCAGCGTGGACTTGCCCGAACCGTTCATGCCCAGAATCGCCAGGAACTCGCCCCGGCGGACCTCCAGATCCACCCCGTCGAGGGCCAGCCTGACCTGTGCGGCGCCCTCGGCGTCCTCACGCCCGTAGGCGAACGTGACCCCCTCGGCCACGATGTACGGGTTGGCCACGGCGCATCTCTCCTCACGGCTTGCTGAAACGCCCGGGCGCAGCCGCGCCCGGGCGTTTCGCACCAGTTGGTTCAGACCAGTTCGAGAATCGCCATGGGGGCCGCATCGCCCTTGCGAACGCCGGTCCTGATCACCCGGGTGTAGCCGCCGTTGCGGTCGGCGTACCGGGGAGCAATCTGCGTGAAGAGCTTCGTCACGACCGACTCGTCGTAGATGTAGGCGAGGGCCTGCCGACGGGCGTGCAGATCGCCGCGCTTGGCCAGGGTAATCATCTCTTCGGCGATGGACTGAACTGCCTTCGCCTTGCCCTCGGTCGTCTCGATCCGCTCCTTGTCGAACAGGGCCGTCACCACAGCCCGGAACAAGGCTTTGCGGGCCGAGCTGTCCCGGCCGAGCTTCTGATACTTGGCCATTTTCCTTTGTTCACCCCTATCCTGTCCAGATCGAAAGCGCCTCGGGGCTATTCATCCGACTGCCGCAGTGACAGGCCGAAGGCCGCCAGCTTGGTCTTAACCTCTTCCAGCGACTTCTTGCCCAGGTTGCGGACCTTCATCATCTCTTCGTCGGTCTTGGAGACCAGTTCCGCGATGGTGTTGATGCCCGCCCGCTTCAGGCAGTTGTACGACCGCACCGACAGATCGAGCTCCTCGATGGTCATCTCCATCAGCTTGTTGCGCTCGTCGTCTTCCTTCTCCTGCATGACCTCGATCTCGTCGGCGTCCTCGGTGAGCGAGATGAAGAGCTCGAGATGCTCCTTGAGGATCTTCGCCGCCCAGGAGCAGGCCTCGTCGGGCCGGACGGCCCCGTTGGTCCAGACCTCCAGGGTCAGCTTGTCGTAGTTGGTCTTGTTGCCGACGCGGGTGTGCTCGATGGTGTAGTTCACCCGGCGGATGGGAGAGAAGATCGAGTCCACGGGGATCACGCCGATCGGCATGTCCGGGGTCTTGTTCTGGTCAGCCGGCACATAGCCCCGCCCCTTGCCGACGGTAATTTCCGCGATGAGCCGGCCGCCCTTGTCCAGGGTGGCGATGTGCAGGTCCGGGTTGAGGATCTCCACATCGGCGTCCGTATGAATGTCCCCCGCCCTGACGACGCCTTCACCTTCCGCCTGGAGGCGCAGGACCTTCGGTTCGTCGCTGTGCACCCTCAGCGAAAGCTGCTTGAGGTTGAGGATGATGTCCGTCACATCCTCGACCACACCGGGGAGCGTGGAAAACTCATGCAGCACGCCGTCGATCTTCACAGAGGTGACTGCGGCGCCGGGCAGCGAAGAGAGCAGGATCCGCCGCAGCGAGTTGCCAAGGGTGATGCCGTAGCCGCGCTCCAGAGGCTCCACCACGAACTTACCGTAGCTGTTGTCCTCCGCCAGCACCACGGTCTCAATCTTGGGCTTTTCCATTCCGATCATCTGGTAGATACCCCCAATTCCCTGTCTCACTCGTGTGAGCGCCCTACGCCACCGCCCAAGAACCCAGCTCTGCCCACCAGCTGCGGCACATGCCGCAGTCGGCGCGACCGTTACCGGGAGTAGTACTCAACGATGAGCTGCTCCTGCACCGGCGTGTCAATCTCGTCGCGGTTGGGCAGCCGGAGCACGGTGCCGCGCAGCGCCTCATGGTCGACCGACAGCCAGGCCGGCACCGTGCGGGGGGCAGCCGCGGCGAGCTCCTTGATGCGCTTGTGCTCGCGGGAGGACTCGCGCACGGCGACGACGTCGCCCTCACGCACCAGGTAAGAGGGGATATTGACCTTGCGGCCGTTGACCTCGATGTGCGAATGCTTGACGATCTGGCGGGCTTCCGCACGGCTGGCGGCAAAGCCCATCCGGTAGACGACGTTGTCCAGCCGGCGCTCCAGCGTCTGCAGCAGCACCTCGCCGGTGACGCCCTTCTTGCGCGTCGCCATGGCGTAGTAGCGCTCGAACTGCTTCTCCAGCACGCCGTAGAACCGGCGGGCCTTCTGCTTCTCCCGCAGCTGGATCGCGTACTCGGTGGGCTTCCGGCGGGAAGCACCGTGCTGCCCGGGCGGGGTGGCCCGCTTCACCACCGGGCACTTGTCGCTGTAGCACTTTTCGCCCTTCAGGTAGAGCTTAACGCCCTCACGCCGGCAGAGCCGGCAGACGGGACCCGTGTATCGCGCCATTGGTTACTGCTCCCCTCCTCGTCCTACACCCGGCGCCGCTTCGGCGGACGGCAGCCGTTGTGGGGGATCGGGGTCACGTCCTTGATCGTCGTGACCTCCAGGCCGGCAGCCTGCAGCTGGCGAATCGCCGCCTCACGGCCGGACCCCGGCCCCTTGACGTACACTTCAACCTCACGCACACCGTGCTCCATGGCGTCCTTCGCCGCCTTCTCGGCCGCCATCTGCGCGGCGAACGGCGTGGACTTCCTGGAGCCCTTGAAGCCCATGGCGCCGGCGGTCGCCCAGGCCAGGGCGTTGCCATGGACGTCGGTGATGGTGACGATGGTATTGTTAAAGGTAGAACGGATGTGGGCCACGCCCTTGTCTACGTTCTTTCGCTCCCTGCGCTTCACGCGGGCTGTGCGCTTAGCCATTCAGACGTGTCCCTCCTTACTTCGCCTTCTTCTTGCCGGCGACCGTGCGCCGCGGACCCTTCCGGGTGCGGGCGTTGGTCTTGGTGCGCTGGCCGCGCACAGGCAGACCGCGGCGGTGCCGCAGGCCGCGATAGCAGCCGATCTCGATCAGCCGCTTGATGTTCATCTGCACCTCGCGCTGAAGATCGCCTTCCACGCGATACTCATGATCGATGACCTCGCGGAGCTTGGCCACCTGCTCCTCGGTCAGGTCGCGCACGCGAGTGTCCGGATCGATGCCGGTCTTCTGCAGGATCTCACGGGAAAGCGACCAGCCGATGCCGTAGATGTACGGCAGGGCAGCCTCGATGCGCTTGTCACGAGGCAGGTCGACACCTGCAATACGCGCCATGCTGCTGAAAAACCCTCCTCATTCGAAAGACCAAGGTGTTGGGCGATATTGCACGACCCGTCCCAAACGACATCACCGCAGGAAATGTGGCGAGGGAAGAGGGCGCCTCGGCCACCAGCCGCTCCCTGAGGAGAAGCCGCCGGGTTCCAGTTCGGGTTTTGCACGCCTCCCGGCAGTGTCCGAACCTCGAGCCCATGCGTAAACGCCGGTGCTCCCCCTGTTGCCACAGGGGGTGCGCCAGCCCTGACAGCAAGACATGTCTGGTTCCCGGTTTCCGGCGTCTGTCCACCGCACCGGGCGTGTCCGCGGGATTAACCCTGCTTCTGCTTGTGCTTCGGATTCTCGCAGATCACCATCACGTGACCGTGCCGCTTGATGACCTTGCACTTTTCGCAAATCGGCTTCACCGATGGGCGAACCTTCACGAGCAGCCCCTCCTCTCTTCGCGCGCTCGTTTGGCCGGAACGGTCCAGGTCAAGCGCAGGGATGCATGCCAGTGCGGGACTGGCGGAATGGGTGAACGGCTGCGGACAGCCGGCTACTTGTACCGGTATACGATTCTACCACGAGTCAGGTCGTAAGGCGACAGCTCAACCGTGACGCGGTCCCCAGGGAGTATGCGGATAAAGTGCATCCGGATCTTCCCTGACACGTGCGCCAGCACCCGATGACCATTGGGCAGCTCCACCCGGAACATCGCGTTGGGCAGATTCTCGACGACGGTGCCCTCAACCTCGATGACGTCGTCCTTGGACATACGTCAGTTCTAAACCCCCTCGTAGACGCTCGCAGGAATGGTCTCCAGGGCCTTGGCAATCTGTTCGTCAGTGACCTTGGCGCCTCGTTCCAGTCGGAGCGCCAGCGAGGCGTCCACCCAGCCGAGTACCTCGAGGTGCCGCCGGTTCTTCACCTTCGGACGAGATACCGGGCGCCGCAGGCCGTTGGCCACTGCCACGAACCGCTCATCCAGCACCCGCACCACGACATACAGAGATCCCAGGTCGCGTCCGGCCAGAGATCGCACGATGGCGCCGGGCCTTAGACCCGGTTGCTCCACGTTCGTGCACCTCCGTCATCGCTCTCGCACGTGGGGCTTCCACGGTGAAAGGCCAATATCATAAGTATAGCATAGAACCGGAGAATTATTCCTCACGATTTGGTGAGAAAAACCGGTTCCTGCTGAGCCGCATTCCCAGCCGATTGCCAGGATAGCACCGCAGCGCCGCGTTTTCAAGCGCGGCCCGCCTGGCCTCCCGCCGCTGTGCGGGCCTCCCGGAAGTCTACCGGGACGCCCTGACGGCCTCCTTGATCGCGGCCGTGACCTGGTCCATGGGCTGGTCTCCCCGGACCGTGCGCACCAGCCCCCGTTCCTGGTAGAACTGCAGGAGCGGCGCCGTCTGGGAGTGGTACAGGTCGAGGCGCACGGCCACCTTCTCCTCCTGGTCGTCGCTGCGCTGGTACAGCTCGCCGCCGCACCGGTCGCAACGGCCCTCCGCGCGGGGCGGGTTGAACCGCACGTGGTAGGTGGCGCCGCAGGAACGGCAGACCCGGCGGCCCACCGCCCGCTCGACGAGCAGTTCGTCGGGCACGTCGATGTTGATGACCGCATCCAGCTTCAGGCCCAGCTCCGCCAGCATCTCGTCCAGGGCCCGGGCCTGGTCGGGGGTGCGGGGGTAGCCGTCGAGGATGAAGCCCTTCTTACAGTCTGGCTGGGCGAGCCGGTCGCGGACCATGGCGTTGGTCACGTCATCCGGTACATACTTGCCGGCATCCACATACTCCTTGGCCAGTTTGCCCAGGGGTGTCCCCTGGCTCATGTTGGCCCGGAAGATGTCGCCGGTGGAGATGTGCGGAATGCCTTCCTGCCCGGCCAGCAGGACGGCCTGGGTGCCCTTGCCGGCCCCTGGCGGACCCATCAGAATAATGTGCATCCCTTTACCTCACTTTCACGGAACCGGGCGCGCATGCGGGAGCCGCGAGGACCGGCCACCTCCCCGGGAAGCGGAGACGGCCCGGTCCTCTGCGCGCCCTCGTGGCTCACCTAGCTCCGCATGAATCCCTGATAGTGGCGCATCACCAGCTGCGCCTCGATCTGCTTCATCGTCTCCAGCGCCACGCTGACCACGATGAGCAGGGAGGAGCCGCCGATGTAAGCGTTGTCCACGCCGGCAAGTCCCATCAAGGTGATCGGCAGGATGGTCACCGCCGCCAGGAACAGGCCGCCCACCAGCGTGAGCCGGCTGGAGATCCGCTCCAGGTACTCGGCGGTGGGCCGGCCGGGCCGGTAGCCCGGGATGAACCCGCCGTTCTTCTTGATGTTGTCGGCGACGTTCTCAGGGTTGAAGGTAATGGCGGTGTAGAAGTAGGTGAAGAAGACGATCAACAGCGCGTTGATCAGCATGAACCACCAAGACCGCGTGTCGAAGTACGTGCCCACGAACTTGGCGAAGCTCGAGTTGGGCACGAACCCCGCGATCGTGATGGGGAAGTACATCAGCGACGAGGCGAAGATCAGCGGAATCACGCCGGCCTGGTTGATCCGGATCGGCAGGTGGGTCCGCTGACCGCCGTACACCCGCTTACCGACGACGCGCTTGGCATACTCCACCGGAATCTTCCGCACGGCTTCGTTGATGATGACAACGAAGACCACCATGATGAGGGCGATCACAGCCACCAGCAGAGGCTGGAAGATGTTGTGCTGACCGAGCCGGAGCAGCTCGAACTCACCCGCGATGGAGTAGGGCAGCCGGGAGACGATGTTCGCGAAGATGATCAGCGAGATGCCGTTGCCGATGCCCTTCTCTGTGATCTCCTCGCCGATCCACATCACCAGGGCGGTACCGGCGGTCAGGCTGATCATGATCACGAAGAGGGTCGTCCAGCTGTCGTTGTAGAAGGCGCCGTAGCTCCGCAGGGCGAAGCCGGTGCCGAACGCCTGGACAAGTCCCAGCACCACCGCGCCGTAGCGGGTGTACTGCTGGATCTTCTTCCGGCCCTCCTCGCCCTCCTTCTGCAGCTCCTCGAGCCGCGGGATGACGACCGTGAGCAGCTGCATGATGATCGACGCGTTGATGTAGGGCGTCACGCCCATCGCGACGATCGCAAACTTCGCGAAAGCGCCCCCGGCAAAGATGTCGAAGAACTGGAAGAAGCCCGCTCCGAATATCTCCGCCAGCCGATCCAGGTCAACCCCAGGGACGGGAATATGCGCGCAGACTCGAATGAGCACCAGCATGCCGAGGGTGAAGACAAGCCTCTTCCTCAGGCCGGGCACCCGCATCGAGTTGCGCAGCGTTTCCAGCATCGCCATGGCTGTTACTTCACCTCTTCGGTGGCTTCTCCGATGACCTCAACCTTTCCGCCCGCGGCCTCGATCTTCTGCCGGGCCGACGCGCTCACCGCGTGGGCCCTCACAGTCAGCGCCTTGGTGAGTTCGCCGGTGCCCAGGACCTTGACGCCCTTGGTGGCGTTCTTGCAGACCCGCGTCTCGTCCAGGAGCTCGGGGGTCACGACGGTGCCGGCGTCAAACCGGTCCAGGTCGGCCACGTTGACGACCTCGTACCGGACCTTGAACGGGGCGTTGGAGAAGCCCCGCTTGGGCAGCCGCCGCAGAAGGGGCATCTGGCCGCCCTCGAAGCCGGGGCGCACGCCGCCGCCGGAGCGGGCCTTCTGACCCTTGTGGCCCCTGCCGGAGGTCTTCCCGAGGCCGGACCCGATGCCGCGGCCCAGACGCTTGCGCTCCTGGCGGGCGCCGGGGTTGGGAGCCAGCTCATGCAGTTTCATGCGTGTGTCACCTCAATTCGTCCGGGCTGTTGCAGGGGGGGCGCCGGCAGGGACCGGCGCCGTCCCGAGAGCGTTCCGGAGCGAGGCCCTACCCCTCCTGCACCTCGACCAGGTGCGCCACGCGGGCGATCATGCCGCGCACGGCGGGGTTGTCAGGCCGCTCCACGGTCCTGTTCAGCTTGGTCAGGCCCAGGGACTTGCACGTGTCAACGATACGCTTGTCCCTACCGGCCAGACCCTTCTTCAGGGTAATCTTCAGCGTACCGGCCACGTCTCATCCCTCCGCTAACCAAGAATCTGCTCGACGGGCTTGCCGCGCAGCTTCGCGACTTCCTCCGCGCTCTTCAACTGGCGCAGCCCTGCCAGCGTGGCGAGCACCTGGTTGGCCGCGTTGTTGGAGCCCAGGCTCTTCGTGAGGATGTCACGCACACCGGCTGCCTCCAGCACGGCGCGCACCGCGCCGCCGGCGATGACGCCCGTACCCGGGGAGGCCGGCTTCAGCAGCACCTTCCCGGCGCCGAACCGGCCGATCACCTCGTGGGGAATGGTGGTGCCGTTCAGCGGAATCGTGATCATGTTCTTCTTGGCGTCCTCCGTCCCCTTGCGCACCGCCTCGGGGATCTCGGCCGCCTTGCCAAGGCCTGCGCCCACGCGGCCGTTGCCGTCACCGACGACGACCACGGCAGAGAAGCTCATGCGCCGGCCGCCCTTGACGGTCTTGGCCACGCGCCGCAGGTCCACCATCTTCTCCCTCAGTTCGCCCTGATTGCTCTCGTTGCGAGCCACGATCGTGTGTCCCTCCCTCGACTTAGAACTCCAGGCCGGCTTCACGGGCGGCCTCAGCGAGGGCGGCAACCCGGCCGTGGTAGAGGTACCCGGCCCGGTCAAAGACCACCTTCGTCACGCCGGCAGCCAGTGCGCGCTTCGCGACCACTTCGCCTACGATCGCGGCAGCGGCCTTATTGCCGCCGCTCCCCTGCAGCCGGCCCCTCACCTCCGGGTCGAGGGTGGAAGCAGAGACCAGGGTCCTGCCGACCGTGTCGTCAATAATCTGCGCGTAGATGTTCTGGTTCGAACGGAAGACGTTAAGCCGCGGCCGCTCGGGCGTGCCGTGGACGGTCTTCCGCACCCGCAATTGACGCTTCCGCCGCGCCTTGTTGCGATCCAGCTTCTTGATCATCCCCGGTCACCCCCTTACTTGCCGGCCTTGCCTTCCTTGCGCCGGATGTGTTCGCCGACGTACTTGATGCCCTTGCCCAGATAAGGTTCGGGCGGACGCGTCGCCCGGATGTCCGCCGCCACCTGGCCGACCAGCTGCTTGTCGATGCCGGTGACGATCACCTGGTTGGGGGCCGGAACCTGGAACTCGATGCCGGCAGGCGGGTCGAACACCACCGGGTGGGAATAGCCGACGGAAAGCGTCAGCTTGTTGCCCTGCTTAGCGGCGCGGTAGCCGGTGCCCACCAGCTCCAGCGCCTTGGAATAGCCCTTCGTCACACCCTCCACCATGTTGGCGATCAGGGTGCGGGTCAGGCCGTGCAGCGCCTTGTGCTCCCGCTCATCGGAAGGACGGGACACACGGAGGGCGCCGTTCTCAATCGTGACCTGCATTGCCGGGTTGATCTCACGGGAGAGCTCACCCTTGGGCCCCTTGACGCGGACCACGTTGCCCTGGACGGTGACCTCGACCCCCGCGGGAATCTCGATGGGAGCCTTGCCAATGCGAGACACGGCAGCACCTCCTTCCTTACCAGATGTAGCAGAGAACTTCGCCGCCGAGGCCCTGCTGGCGGGCCTGCTTGTCGGTCATGACGCCCTTCGAGGTGGACAGGATGGCGATACCCAGCCCCCCGAGCACCCGGGGGATCTGGTCGCGCTTGGCGTAGACCCGGAGCCCGGGGCGGGAGATCCGCCGCAGACCCGAGATGACCCTCGTCTTATTGGGACCGTACTTCAGGTAGATCCGGATCACACCCTGGTGCCCGTTGTCGATCCACTCGAAGTCACGGATAAAGCCTTCATCCTTCAAGATCTGCACGATGGCCTTCTTCATCTTCGATCCGGGAACATCCACGCGGTCGTGGTAGGCCGTGACGGCGTTCCGGATGCGGGTCAGAAGGTCAGCAATCGGATCGGAGACGACCATGCACATTTCCTCCTTTCAGGATCGGGCGGTTGGAGTCGGATCTGCGGGGGCGCACCCCCCGCACTGCCGGCGTGGAGGTCTGTCGCTCGCCGGCTAAACCCACCGGGCCTCCGGGCGCGGCCCTCGGCGCTGCCGGTGCCCAACTCCCCTTCCCGATTCGCCACTTACCAGCTCGCCTTGCGAACGCCGGGAATCTGGCCCTCGTGCGCCAGCCTGCGGAAGCAGTGCCGGCAGATGCCGAACTTCCGCATGTATGCCCGGGGACGGCCGCAAAGCTTGCAGCGGTTGTAGGCCCGCACCTTGAACTTCTGCGGACGCGCTGCCTTGACTTTCAGTGAAGTCTTTGCCACTCTCGTCCCTCCTTAGCGCTCAGCGAAGGGCATGCCCAGACCCTTCAGCAAGGCCTTCGCCTCTTCGTCGGTCTTCGCAGTCGTGACGATGATGACGTCCATGCCGCGAATCTTGTCGACCTTGTCATAGTCGATCTCCGGGAACAGCAGCTGCTCCTTCAGACCCAGGGCGTAGTTCCCGCGCCCGTCAAACGACTTGGGGGAGACGCCGCGGAAGTCGCGCACACGGGGGAGTGCGATGTAGATCAGCTTCTCCAGGAAGTCCCACATGCGCTCGCCCCGCAGGGTCACCTTGCAGCCGATGGGCATCCCCGTGCGGATCTTGAAGGTCGAGATGGACTTCTTCGCCCGCGTGACGATGGGCCGCTGGCCGGTGATGGCGGCGATGTCGGCGACGGCGGCGTCCAGCGCCTTGGCGTTCTGCACGGCCTCGCCGAGGCCGACGTTGACGACGATCTTCTCCAGCTTGGGGATCATCATCACGTTCTTGTAGTTGAACTGCTTTTGAAGCGCAGGAGCGACCTCCTGCAGGTACTTCGTCTTCAGGTTGGCCAAGTGCCACAAGCCTCCTTTCTAGAGCCGCCGCCCGGCTAGCCCTTCTTCTTCGCCTTCTTCGCTTCGATCTTCGCCAGCGACATCACGTTCGAGGCGTGGATCGGCGCCTCCATCTCGATGATGCCGCCGTTGGGATTCTTGGCGGAAGGCTTGGTGTGCTTCTTGACCACGTTCACGCCCTCGACCACCACGCGGTTCTCCTTGGGCAGGACGCGCAGGACCTTGCCCTGCTTGCCCTTGTCCTTGCCGGTGATGACGACGACGATCTCATCTTTCCGGACGTGCACCTTGCCGTTGTGCATCTTGCTACCCCCTCCCGGCTACAGGACCTCAGGAGCCAGGGAGATGATCTTCATGAACTCCTTGTCGCGCAGCTCGCGCGCAACAGGGCCGAAGATGCGGGTGCCCCGGGGCTCCTTGTCGTCCTTCAGGATTACGGCAGCGTTTTCGTCAAAGCGAATATAGGAACCGTCCTCGCGGCGCAGCCCTTTCTTGGTGCGCACCACGACGGCCCGCACGACGTCGCCCTTCTTCACCACGCCGCCCGGGCTGGCTTCCTTCACCGAGCAGACGATGACATCGCCGATGTTGGCGTACCGCCGCCAGGAGCCGCCGAGGACCTTGATGCACATCAGCTCCTTCGCGCCGGTGTTGTCGGCGACGTTAAGGCGGGTCTGAACCTGAATCACGGCCGAACCTCCTCTCGTAAGCTAGCCGGTTTCCCCGGAACCGAGGACCTGGCTAACCGGCCCTCCACTACACGTCCTCAGCGACATGCGCCGGGTGCGCGGACTCGATGATCTCGACCACGCGCCAGCGCTTGTCCTTGGAGAGCGGCCGGGTCTCCATGATGCGGACCTTGTCGCCCACCTTGCACTGGTTGTGCTCGTCGTGGGCCTTGAACTTCTTGGTCCGCCGGATACGCTTCTTGTACAGCGGGTGCTGGACCAGGGTCTCGACGGACACCACGACGGTCTTGTCCATCTTGTCGCTGGTGACCACGCCGACGCGGGTCTTGCGGAGATTGCGCTCAGTGGTCATGCCCTAACCTCCCCCTGGGCCTCGGCCTTCAGCTCCCGCTCGCGGATGATGGTCTTGCACTGTGCGATGGCCCTGCGCACCTCGCGAATGCGGGCGGTGTTCTCCAGATTGTTGACCGCCAACTGGAACCGGAGGTTGAAGAGTTCTTCCTTCAGCTCAGCCACCTTGGCGCGAATCTGCTCGGTGGACATCTCGCGGATTTCCTTAACCTTCATTGGCATTGGCTTCACCACCCGTCTCAGCAGCGGCAGCCGTGACGGCCTTCTCCCGCTTCACGAACTTGCACTTGATGGGCAGCTTGTGCGCGGCGAGCCGCATCGCCTCCTGGGCGACGTCCTCCGGCACGCCGCCCAGCTCGAAGAGGATCCGGCCCGGCTTGACGACGGCCACCCACACCTCAGGGGCGCCCTTGCCGGAGCCCATACGGACCTCCAGGGGCTTGCGGGTCAGCGCCTTGTGGGGGAAGATCTTGATCCAGACCTTGCCACCGCGCTTGATGAAACGGGTCATGGCGACACGGGCGGCCTCAATCTGCCGGTCGGTGATGAAGGCGGGCTCCAGGGCCTGCAGCCCGTATTCGCCGAACACAACCTCGTTGCCGGCCTTGGACCGGCCCTTATTCAGCTTGGCGACCGCCTTGTGCACGCGGCGCCACTTCACGCGCTTGGGTGCGAGCACTGGCTATTGCCCCCCTTCCCGATTGACAGGCTTCGGGCCGGCCTCGATGGCTGCCCGCTCCAGGGCCGCCCGCTCCTCGCGGCTGAGCCGCTGGCCGCCCTGGCCGCGGCCGCGCCCGCCGCGCCGGCCGCCCCGCTCACGGCGCTCGCCGCGTTCACGCCGGTCGCCGGCAGCGGCCTTCTGTGCGGCCTCGCCGACGTACATCCAGACCTTGACGCCGATCTTGCCGAAGGTGGTGTCGGCCTCGGCGAAACCGTAGTCGATGTTGGCCCGGAGGGTGTGCAGGGGCACGGTGCCCTCCCAGGCGCGCTCGGAGCGGGCGATCTCCGCGCCGCCGATGCGGCCGCTGATGATGATGCGCACGCCCTGGGCGCCCAGTCGCATCGCGCGCTGAATCGCCTGCTTCATGGCCCGGCGGAAAGACATGCGCTTCTCGAGCTGCTGAGCGATGGACTCCGCGACGAGCTGGGCGTCCAGCTCGGCGACCCGGATCTCCTTGACGTCCAGGGAGATCTGCTTGCCGGTCATCTGCTGGAGCTGGTTCTGCAGCTCGGCGATGCCCTGGCCCTGGCGGCCGATCACCATGCCCGGCTTGGCGGTGTGCACGATGATGCGGATACGGCCCCCTGCCCGCTCGATCTCGATGCGGGAAATGCCCGAGGCGTAGAGGGTCTTCTTGATGTAGTTCCGGATCTTGACGTCCTCCACCAGCAGATCGCTGAAGTTCCGCTTGTCCGCATACCAGCGGGTGTCCCAGTCCTTCACGATGCCAATGCGGAGGCCCTTCGGGTGTACTTTCTGACCCACAGTTACTTAGCCTCCTTTTCCTTCACCACGACCGTGATGTGGGAGGTGCGCTTCAGGATAGGGAACGCCTGGCCCCGCTGCCGCGGATGGTAGCGCTTCAGCGTGGGACCCTGGTCGACGTACGCCTTGGAGATGATCAGGTTATCCTTGTTCAGGTTGAAGTTGTGCTCGGCGTTGGCCGCGGCGCTGGCGATGACCTTCGCCACAGGCACGCTGGCCCGCTTGGGAACGAACTTCAGAAGCGCGAGCGCCTCGTTCACGCTCTTGCCCCGGATGAGATCCACCACCACGCGCACCTTCCGCGGGGCAATGCGCACGAAGCGAGCGCTGGCCTTGACTTCCACGTGCGTTTACCTCCTTCGCTCAGACTTCAGAGGGCCCAGTGCTACCGCACACGGCTGGACTTCTCGTCCCCACCGTGACCCCTGAAGGTCCGGGTCGGAGCGAACTCACCCAGCTTGTGGCCAACCATCTCCTCGGTGATGTACACCGGGACGTGGGTCTTGCCGTTGTGAACCGCGATCGTGTGGCCGACCATCTCGGGGAAGATGGTGCAGTCACGGGCCCACGTCTTGAAGACCTTCTTCTCGCCCTTCTCGTTCATGGCGAGGATCTTCTTCTCAACAGAAGGGTCAATATACGGACCCTTTTTGAGTGAACGACCCATTAGCTTACACCCCTTCCCTACTTCTTGCGGCGGCTGACGATCAGCCGGTCGGACTTCTTATTGGGCTTGCGGGTCTTGTAACCCAGGGTCGGCTTGCCCCACGGGGTGACCGGGCTCGGCATGCCGATCGGGGACCTGCCCTCACCACCGCCGTGCGGGTGGTCGACCGGGTTCATCACGACACCGCGGACGGACGGGCGGAAGCCCAGGTGGCGCTTGCGGCCGGCCTTGCCGATGACGATGTTCTCGTGCTCCAGGTTGCCCACCTGGCCGACCGTCGCCCGGCAGGCCAGGAGCACCTTGCGCTGCTCGCCGGACGGAAGCCGGAGCAAGGCGTAGCGCCCTTCCTTCGCCATGATCTGGGCGGAAGCGCCGGCGGAGCGGACCAGCTGCCCGCCGCGGCCGGGGTACAGCTCGACGTTGTGAACGATGGTGCCGACCGGAATGTTCTCCAGCGGCAGGGCGTTGCCCACCTTGATGTCGGCGTCGGGGCCGGAGACGACGGTGTCACCGACGTTCAGGCCGACCGGGTGGAGAATGTACCGCTTGGCGCCGTTGGCGTACACCACCAGCGCGATGCGGCAGGTGCGGTTGGGATCATATTCGATGGAGACCACCTTGGCGGGGATCCCGTCGAACTCGTTCCGCTTGAAGTCGATGATCCGGTACATCCGCTTGTGGCCGCCGCCCCGGTGCCGGACCGTGATGCGGCCGTAGACGTTGCGCCCAGCCTTCCGGGTGAGGCGCTCCAGCAGGGACTTCTCGGGCCGCTTGCTGGTCAGCTCCTCGAAGGTGTGACGCGTCATCTGGCGGATACCCGGGGAAGTGGGCTTATAGTGCTTGATTCCCATCGTGTACCCTCCTTACAGGCCCTCGAAGACCTTGATGCTGTCGCCTTCCTTGAGCTGGACGATCGCCTTCTTCCAGTCGGAACGGCGCCCGATGTACTTGCCCTGGCGGCGCAGCTTGCCGCGCATCCGCATGGTGTTGACGCGCACGACCGTGACGCCGAAGATCTCCTCGATCGCCTGCTTGATCTGCGTCTTGTTCGCGTCCAGCCGGACCTTGAAGGCGTACTTGCCCTCGCTCATCTTGGCCACGCTCTTCTCGGTGATGAGCGGCTTGAGGATGATGTCGCGAGCCTCCATCAGCCCAGCACCTCCTCAACCTTGGCCACGGCGTCCTGGGTGAACACGAGCTTGCTGGCCGCGAGCACCTCGTAGGCGTTCAGGTTGCGGGCAGCGTTGACGCGCACGCCGGGAATGTTCCGGGCCGACTTGTAGATATTGGTGTCCTCCTGAGCCGTCACGATAAAGGCCGAACCGTCGACCTTCAGGTTCTTGAGCAGGGTGACCACTTCGCGGGTCTTGGGAGCCTCCAGCTCGAACGAATCGACGACGATGAGTTCACCGTTCTTGACCTTGGCGCTCAGGGCCTGGCGCAGCGCAGCCCTGCGGGCCTTCTTGGGCATCGTCCACCCGAACTCCCGCGGGTGCGGACCGAAGACCACGCCGCCCTTCCGCCACAGGGGCGACCGGATCGAACCGTGACGGGCCCGGCCGGTGCCCTTCTGACGCCACGGCTTCCGGCCGCCGCCCCGGACCTCCGCCCGGGTCTTGGTGTCGGCGGTGCCCTGGCGCTGATTTGCGAGGTACATCTGCACCACTTCGTGCAGGAGACCAGGATTCACCTCGGCCCCGAACACGGCGTCCGAAAGGTTGATCTCCCCGACGGTGGCGCCTTCCTTGTTGTAAACGGCCACTTTCGGCATGTTGGCTCCTCCTTTCGGCGCGATTAGCGGGCCTTGGCCTTGGCCCTGGCCGCCTTCACAGAGTCGCGGATGGTGAGCAGGGAACCCTTGGCGCCGGGAACGGCGCCCTTAATGAGGAGCAGGTTCTTCTCGGCATCCACCTTCACGACCCGAAGGCCCTGTACCGTCACCCGCTCCCCGCCCAGCCGGCCGGGCAGCTTGCGGCCCTTCGGCACGCGCGCCCAGGCGCGCTGGCCCAGCGAGCCGGGACGCCGATGATATTTCGAACCGTGGGACATCGCACCACGGGCAAAATTCCACCGCTTGATGCCGCCGGCAAAGCCCTTGCCCCGGGAGATGCCGGTGACATCGACGAGGTCGCCCTCGGCAAAGATGTCGGCCTTGATGACGTCGCCCACGTTGAGCGACTCGATGTCGTCCAGGCGCAGCTCCCGCAGATAGCGGGTCGGCTTGACCTGGTGCTTGTCGAAGTGCCCCTTCAGGGGCTTGTTCACGAGCGTCTCACGAATGGTGTCGAAGCCGACCTGCACGGCGTTGTAGCCATCGGTCGCCGCCGTCTTCTTCTGCACGACGACGCAGGGCCCGGCCTCAACCACGGTGACGGGGATGACCTTCCCGTCGGGGGCGAAGATCTGGGTCATGCCCAGCTTCTTACCCAGAATGCCCTTCTGCACAAGAGCCACCTCCACATCAGTGGTCGCGAGGATCCGAAGGCAGTCGGGGTCGGAGCGACCCCGCACGGCGGGGCCTTACGGCCCAACCGCTCCTGGCAGGCCATCTCGGTCCCGGCGACATGATCGATCTCCCCAGGTCTGCCTTCCGACCTGGCGGGAGCAGCCATTCTCCCGTCTTACAGCTTGATCTCGATATCGACGCCGGCCGGCAGTTCCAGCTTCATGAGGGCCTCGACGGTCTTCGGGCCGGGCTCCACAATATCGATCAGCCGCTTGTGCGTGCGCATCTCGAACTGCTCACGGATGTCCTTCTCGCCGTTGGGAGCGGTCAGGATCGTGTAGATGCTCTTTTCCGTCGGCAGCGGAATGGGGCCGCTGACGGTCGCGCCGGTGCGGGTCGCCGTCTCCACGATCTTCGCAGCAGAGCTGTCGAGGATCTTATGGTCGAAGGCCCGCAGCCGGATGCGGATCTTCTGCTTGGCCACGATGACTTCCCTCCTCTTTCGGGGACATTCCTGTTCCCGAATCACCAGGGCCATCGAGTAGGAGGGGGCGGCTAGCCCCCGTCCTCTCACACCACCGGACATGCGGGTCCGCATCCGGCGGTTCGCCAGGATTGACGAGTCGCTTCGTAGCATTCGGTCAGGCTGAGCAACCCCTGGGCACGCCAGTAGGCGTTGCCCAGGGCGTTGTTTAATGGGCCACCTGCCATTCGCCACGGGCCTTTGCGGCTGTTGGCGAGTTGGTAGACTACCCATTCGGGCAAACCGAGGGCGCGCAACTCCCGAAAGCGCGTGCGTACACGCTTCCACTGCTTCCATACGCATGCTCGCAGCCGTCGCTTCAGCCATCCTTCGAGCGTCTCGAAGACTGACTTCGCGTCCGAGAGCGCGTAATACCCGATCCAGCCCCGCAAATAAGCGTTCAGGCGCCGGATTCGTTCTTCCATGCTCTGGCTGCGGTTGCGGTCCGTCAGTGTGCGAAGCTTGTCCTTCACTCGCTTCAGGCTTTTCGGCGCCAGCCGGATGCGCACTCCCCGGTTCTTGTAAAAGCTGAATCCGAGGAACTGCCGCTTCCACGGCCGGTCTACTGCGCTCTTCTCCTCGTTGACCTTCAGCCGTAACCGCTCCTGCAGGAAGTGGCGCACGTTCCTGTAGACCCGTTCTCCCGCCCGTTTGCTGCGGACGTAGATGTTGCAGTCATCGGCGTACCGGACGAAGTGGTGCCCGCGGCGCTCCAGCTCCTTGTCGAGGTCATTCAGCAGGATGTTCGCCAGCAGCGGGCTCAGCGGACCGCCCTGCGGCGTCCCTTCCTCCGTCGCCACAACCACCCCGTTCAGCATGACCCCAGCCTGTAAGTACCGCCGGATCAGCCGCAGCACTCGCTTGTCCGTTACCCGCCGTGCCACGCGGGCCATCAACACGTCGTGGTTGACCCGGTCGAAGAACTTCTCCAGGTCCATGTCCACGACCCAGTCGTACCCTTCCTCCACGTACTGACGTGCCTTCCTGACCGCGTCATGACCCCGCCGCCCCGGCCGGAAGCCGTAGCTGGATTCGGAGAATGTCGGGTCAAAGATTGGCGTCAGTACTTGCAGGAGTGCCTGCTGGATCAGGCGGTCCATCACGGTGGGAATACCCAACATCCGCTTGCCGCCGCCCGGTTTCGGGATTTCGATCCGGCGGACTGGCTGCGGTCTGTAGGTCCCCCGGAGCAGTTCCTCACGGATGCGCTCCCACTCCGCGCGGATCTGGTCCCGCAGCCGTCCGGTGGGGACACCGTCCACGCCGGGAGCGCCTCCGTTCCGCTCCACCCGTTTCAGGGCGGCCAGCATGTTCTCCCTGGCCACCACCTGCTCCATCAGGTTGCTGTGCTCCCCGCGGGGTGACGTTCCGTCTTGTGCCGGATGCCCACTCCGCCCTCTCGCCGTCCCTTGCGGCTTCACCGCTACCTCCGGCGAGCAGGTCCCGTTCGGGGTCTTCTGCGTTTGTCGCGGGCTGCTCGAACGCAACGGGTTCACCCCTTTCCTGACGTTCGGCCCTTCCCGGTTGGGGCGTCCCCCTGCCGGTACTATGGCCCCTGCTGACTTCTGCCGGTTCAGCTGCGTCTCCCGACGCAGGTTACCAGCGTTGCTGGCGTTCCCGGCAGATCTCCCCGGGTAAGAACGCTGACCTTCACCCCGCACCCGCCCCATCTACCGCACCGCCCTTTGGCAGCTTCGGGTTTTGCTGTGTTCGGCCAGCTCACCCGAGCGGCACAGCCTCCTATGGGGTTCGTGTTCCTCGGGTCGTGGCTTTGCCTCGGGCTTCCTTCAGATTCCGCCTCACGACGGACACCCTTGCCTTTGGCTAACGGGCTGGTGCTGCCTCGCCCGTAGCGGACTTTCACCGCCAAGTCAGCGCCCATGCCGGGCACACCGAAACCGGGGGACGGGCGATGCGCCCGCCCCCCGGGCGAGGCCCCACCTATGCCGTTCGCTACTCGTTGATCTTGGTCACCCGGCCGGAAGCCACCGTGCGGCCGCCCTCACGAACGGCGAACCGGAGACCCTCCTCAATGGCGATGGGGTGAATCAGCTCGACGGCGATCTCGACGTTGTCGCCAGGCATGACCATCTCGACGCCCTCAGGCAGCTGGATGGTGCCGGTGACGTCAGTGGTCCGGAAGTAGAACTGCGGACGGTAGCCGTTGAAGAACGGGGAGTGCCGGCCGCCCTCTTCCTTGGTCAGCACGTAGATGGCGCCGGAGAACTTGGTGTGCGGCTTGATGGAGCCGGGCTTCGCCAGCACCTGGCCGCGCTCGACCTCGCGCTTCTCGATGCCGCGCAGCAGGGCGCCGACGTTGTCGCCCGCCTGGACCTCGTCCAGGATCTTGCGGAACATCTCGAGGCCGGTGACGACGGTGGTCTTGCTCTCGTCACGCAGGCCGACGATCTCCACCTGGTCGCCGACCTTGCACTTGCCGCGCTCGACACGGCCGGTCACGACGGTGCCGCGGCCCGTGATGGTGAAGACGTCCTCGATGGGCATCAGGAACGGCTTGTTCTCGTCGCGCTCGGGGGTCGGGATGTAGCTGTCGACGGCGTCCATGAGCTCCTCGATGGCCTTGACGTAGTTGGGATCGCCCTCGAGGGCCTTCAGGGCCGAACCGCGGATGAAGGGGATGTCGTCGCCGGGGAACTCGTACTGGTTCAGCAGCTCGCGGACCTCCAGCTCGACCAGCTCCAGCAGCTCCTCGTCGTCGACCATGTCGCACTTGTTCAGGAAGACCACGATGGCGGGCACGCCGACCTGACGGGCCAGCAGGATGTGCTCACGGGTCTGCGGCATGGGGCCGTCCGCCGCGGACACGACCAGGATCGCGCCGTCCATCTGGGCCGCGCCGGTGATCATGTTCTTCACGTAGTCGGCGTGCCCCGGGCAGTCGACGTGGGCGTAGTGCCGCTTGTCGGTCTCATACTCCACGTGGGACGTGTTGATGGTGATGCCGCGCTCCCGCTCCTCGGGCGCCTTGTCGATCGCGTCGTAGGCCATGAACTGGGCCTTGCCCTTCTCGGCGAGGACCTTGGTGATCGCCGCGGTCAGGGTGGTCTTGCCATGGTCGACGTGGCCAATGGTGCCGATGTTCACGTGCGGCTTGGTACGCTCAAACCTCTGCTTAGCCATGAGCGGATACTCCTCCTTACCAACCGTTCTCTCTTGAGGGTTTATGCCTTGCCCTGGGCCTTCTCGATGATCGGCTTGGCCACGTTCGGAGGCACTTCCTCGTAGTGGTCAAACTGCATCGAGTAGACGCCACGGCCCTGGGTCCGGGAACGAAGATCGGTCGCGTAGCCGAACATCTCGGCCAGGGGCACCTGGGCCCGGATGACCTGTGCGTTCGCACGGGCCTCCATGCCTTCGATGCGGCCCCGGCGGGCATTCAGGTCGCCGATCACGTCGCCCATGTACTCCTCGGGCACGGTGACCTCGACCTTCATGTACGGCTCCAGGAGGACCGGATTGGCCTTCTGGGCCGCTGCCTTGAACGCCATGGAACCGGCGATCTTGAAGGCCGCTTCCGAGGAGTCGACCTCGTGGTACGAGCCGAAGACCAGCTCGACCTTGACGTCGATGACCGGGAAGCCGGCGAGGACGCCGTTTTGCATGGCCTCCTTGATGCCCTGCTCCACCGGGCCGATGAACTCCTTCGGAATCACGCCGCCGACGATCTTGTTCTCGAAGATGAAGCCAGATCCGGGCTCGGCCGGCTCCATGTTGATGACGACGTGGCCGTACTGGCCGCGGCCGCCCGACTGCCGGACGAACCGCCCCTCCACGTTCTCCACCCGGGCCCGGATGGTCTCCCGGTAGGAGACCTGGGGCTTGCCGACGTTCACGCCCACCTTGAACTCCCGCTGCAGCCGGTCGACGATGATCTCCAGGTGCAGCTCGCCCATGCCGGCGATGATGGTCTGCCCGGTCTCCGGATCCGTGTACATCCGGAAGGTCGGATCCTCCTCCGCCAGCTTCAGCAGGGCGGTGCTGAGCTTATCCTGGTCCGCCTTGGTCTTGGGCTCCACAGCCAGCTGGATGACCGGCTCGGGGAACTCCATCGACTCCAGGATGACCGGGGCGGCGTCGGTGCAGAGCGTGTCGCCGGTGCCGGTGTCTTTCAGACCCACTGCGGCGGCGATGTCGCCCGTCTCGACGACCTCGACCTCTTCCCGGTGGTTCGCGTGCATCCGCACCAGCCGGCCGATGCGCTCCCGCTTGCCCTTGGTGGCGTTCAGCACGTAGCTGCCGCTCTTGAGCTGGCCGGAGTACACCCGGAAGAAGCAGAGCTTGCCGACGTACGGGTCGGTGACGACCTTGAACGCGAGGGCGGAGAACGGCTCGTTGTCGTCCGCCTTCCGCTCGATGGGCTCGCCGGTCTCGGCGTCGATGCCCTGGACCGGCGGGATGTCCAGCGGCGAGGGGAGGTAGTCCACCACCGCGTCCAGCAGCGGCTGAACGCCCTTGTTCTTGTAGGAGGAGCCACAGGTGACCGGGGAAATCTTGCAGCTCACGGTCAGCTTGCGCAGCGCGGCCTTGATCTCCTCCACGGTCAGCTCCTCGCCCATCAGGTACTTCTCCATCAGGGCGTCATCCGCCTCAGTCGCCATCTCGATCATCTGGGTGCGGTATTGCTCCACCAGTTCCCGCATATCTTCGGGCACCGGCTCCTCGCGGATGTCCCTGCCCAGGTCGTCGTAGTAGACGATGGCGACGTTGCGAACCAGGTCGACAATTCCACGGAACGTGTCTTCCACGCCGATAGGCAACTGAATGGGCACGGGCTTTGCGCCCAGCCGTTCCTCCATCATCCGGATGACCCGGAAGAAGTCCGCGCCGATGGTGTCCATCTTGTTGACGTAGGCCAGACGGGGAACCCCGTACTTGTCGGCCTGCCGCCAAACTGTCTCGGACTGCGGCTCCACGCCGCCCTTCGCGCAGAAGACGGCCACTGCGCCGTCCAGCACGCGGAGCGACCGCTCAACCTCCACCGTGAAGTCCACGTGTCCGGGCGTGTCGATGATGTTGATCCGGTGGTCCTTCCAGCTGCAGGTCGTAGCCGCGGACTGAATGGTGATGCCGCGCTCCTGCTCCTGCACCATGAAGTCCATCGTGGCCGCACCCTCGTGGGTCTCGCCCAGCTTGTGGGTCCGACCGGTGTAGAACAGGATGCGCTCCGTCGTCGTCGTCTTGCCGGCGTCAATATGCGCCATGATGCCAATGTTGCGGAGCCGATCCAGCGATACCTGCCGAGACATCAGACACCCCCCTTTGCGTCGGAGTTCGCATCAAACCGCTACCAGCGATAGTGCGCGAAAGGCTTGTTGGCCTCGGCCATCCGGTGAACCTCTTCCTTCTTCTTCACCGCACCGCCGGTGTTGTTATAGGCGTCCACCAACTCCGCGGCCAGACGCTCTTCCATGGTGCGCTCCCCACGCGCGCGTGCGAAGTTCACCAGCCAGCGGATCCCCAGCGCCTGCCGCCGTTCCGGGCGGACCTCCATCGGCACCTGGTAGGTGGCGCCACCCACCCGGCGGGACCGGGTCTCAACCACGGGCATGATGTTCTTCAGCGCGCCCTCCAGCACTTCCATCGGCTCCTTGCCGAGCTTCGCGCTGGCCCGGTCGATCGCGTTGTAGAAGATGCGCTGCGCCAGACCCTTCTTGCCGTCGAGCATGATCTTGTTGATGACCTTGGTCACCAACGTCGAATTGTAAATCGGATCCGGCAGCACCTCTCGCTTCGGTACGTGACCGCGACGCGGCATGTGATTACCCCTTTCTTTCCACTAACTCTGGGCGGCGAGTCGGTGCGCTGCGCGGGGCAGCCCGTCCACCTGCTTCGCCGGAGGGTCCCGGTTACTCTCCCCGCCCCCGGCCTACTTACTTCTTGGCGGTCTTGGGACGCTTGGCGCCGTACTTGGAACGGCCCTGCATCCGGTTGGCCACGCCCGCCGCATCCAGCGCACCACGGACGATGTGGTACCGGACGCCCGGCAGGTCCTTCACACGGCCGCCGCGCACGAGCACCACGGAGTGCTCCTGCAGGTTGTGGCCGATGCCCGGGATGTACGCCGTGACCTCAATGTTGTTGGAAAGGCGGACACGGGCGATCTTCCGCAGCGCCGAGTTCGGCTTCTTGGGCGTGGTGGTCTTCACGACGGTGCAGACACCCCGCTTGAACGGATTGCCCCGAAGCGCCGGCGAGTCGGACTTCTCGGTCATCCGCTTGCGGCCCTGGCGGACAAGCTGGTTGATGGTCGGCACAGAACGCACCTCCTTCCGCAACATGGTGGTCAGGTGTGGACGGCGGGCGGCTACCCCTCCAGGATTGCGGCGGCGGCTGCGCCGACCTCAATCCCGCAGGCCTTGCCAAGCACCGCCATCGATTCAACCTCATGAATCTCGAGGCCCTTTTCCCGTGCGGCCTCGAGCACCCCGCGGAGCACGTGCTCCTCGGCATCCTGGGCCACGAACACCACGCGGGCCTGACCCTTCGCGATGGCCTTGGCAGTCTGTTTGGTTCCGATGGTCTTCTTGCTGGCGGCTTTCAAGCGCTCCAAACTCATCGTCCCAGAAACCTCCTGCTCAGGCACACTTTCATATTGTACTCAGGGCGCCGACACGAGTCAAGAAAAACCCGCGCAGATGCGACGTCTGCGGGCTTTTTCGCGCGCAGCCTCCCTGATTCGCCCATTTTCGGTCAGCCCTGCCGTCTGGCCCGCAGCACCCGGTAACCGGCCTTGCGCGCCACGTCCTCCACGTTGCCGAACAGATCCTGAAGCTTCCGCTTCATGCTCGGGGCGCCCTGCTTGTTCTGCACGACGACCCAGAGCGACCCGCCCGGTTTCATGGCCGCATAGGCCTCATCCAGGAGCCGGTAGACGGTGGCCTTGCCGGCGCGAATCGGCGGATTGGTCAGAACGGCGTCGAAGGCGATGCCCGTCACCGGCGCCAGCCCGTCGCCCACCCGCACCTCCGCGTTGGCGATGCGGTTGGCCGCCAGGTTGCGCCGCGCCAGCTCGGCGGCCCGCTCGTTGATATCCACCATATAAATGAAGCCCTGCGGCGCCAGGCGCGCGGCGACCATGCCGATGGGACCGTAACCGCAGCCCAGGTCCAGCACCGTGTCCGCCGGGCCGATCTCCATCGCTTCTATTAAAAGAAGCGATCCGAAGTCGACGCGGTCCCGGGAGAAGACGCCGGCGTCGGTGACGAAGCGGAAGTCCATCCCCCGCAGCGTGGCATCGAAGCTTGTCTCCTCGTGGGCCGCGCCGGGCCGGCGGGTGTAGTAGTGCTCGCTCACGGGGCCTCCTCCCTCTGACAGCAGCGCCCCGCGCGCCGGGTCATCCCGGCGTCGCAGGGGTTGATGCGCCAGTCCGGCGAAAATGCAGAGCAATGGTACCGAAAAGTAGCGCGAAAAGCAAGGGCGCGCGGTTGCCCGTTCTACCCCTCAGCATGCCTGGCGGCGTCCCGGGCCGCGGTGCCCCTGGCCGCTGGATCGCCGGGCTGCCACTGGGAACGTCCACTTTTTGACTTCGGGTCGGAGGCCCAAGTCGAAAACTTGACCCTCCGGACCGGAGGTGGGGTCTTCGTTGCGCACGCGCCCGCGCCGCACTTGCGTTACGTCAACTTGGAAGCCACGTTATGTTACCCTACGCGTGCCCGACTGTGCCGTTTCCAGAACACACGCGTTCACAGCTCCCCGACTCGGCCCGTGTTCGGTCTGGGAACGCCCACTTTTTCACTTCAGCCCCGAGGTCGAAGTCGAAAACTTGGCCTTCCGATCGAGATCTCGGTTGGGGACCCTGCAGCGAGGGCGAAGCGGAGCGAACTGCGGAGTGAACACGCCCGTCTGCCGAGGAGCACTCCACTCCAGGGGCTGCCTGAGGGCCGAGCTCCGCTGCGCAGGAGCCGAGGGAAAAGGCCCGGCTGCCTCACGGCAGCCGGGCCTTTGTGGTGCTAATCGTCGGCGCCCTCCAACTGCTCGGCGTACACGTCGTCCTCGGTGTACACCTTGATGCCGCGGTACCGGCCCATACCGGTGCCGGCGGGGATCAGCTTGCCGATGATGACGTTCTCCTTCAGACCGAGCAGCGGGTCGCGCTTGCCCTTGATGGCGGCGTCGGTGAGCACGCGGGTCGTCTCCTGGAAGGACGCCGCGGAGAGGAACGAATCCGTCGCCAGCGACGCCTTGGTGATGCCCAGCAGCATCGGCCGGGCGACGGCAGGCTGGCCGCCCTCCATGATCACCCGCTCGTTCTCGTCCTCGAAGTCGAAGATGTCGATGAAGCCGCCCGGCAGCAGTTCGGTATCGCCGGGATCCTCCACCTTCACCTTGCGCAGCATCTGCCGCACCATGACCTCGATGTGCTTGTCGTTGATGTCCACGCCCTGCAGGTTGTAGACCTTCTGCACCTCGCGCAGCAGGTACCGCTGTACGCCGCGCAGGCCCTTCACCCGCAGCAGGTCGTGGGGGTTCACCGAACCCTCGGTCAGCTCGTCGCCCGCCTCCACGATCTGCCCAGGACGCACCTTCACGCGGGCGCCGTACGGGATGGAGTAGGTCACCGACTCGCCGTCCTCCGAGGTGATGGTGATCTCGCGCCGGCCCTTGTGCTCGCTGATGGAGACCTCGCCGTCCAGCTCGGCGATGATCGCCTGGCCCTTCGGCTTGCGGGCCTCAAACAGCTCCTCCACGCGCGGCAGACCCTGGGTGATGTCGTCGCCGGCCACGCCGCCGGTGTGGAAGGTGCGCATCGTGAGCTGCGTGCCCGGTTCGCCGATGGACTGGGCGGCGATGATGCCCACCGCCTCGCCGACGTCCACCAGCCGGCCGGTGGCCAGGTTCCGCCCGTAGCAGGCCCGGCAGACGCCGTACCGGGTGCGGCAGGTGAGCACCGAGCGGATCGTAACCTCCTTGATGCCCGCGGCGAGAATCTGCTCGGCCAGGTCCTCGTCGATCATCTCGTTGGCGTACACGATGATCTCGCCGGTCTCCGGGTGGACGATGTCGTTGAGCGCCACGCGGCCCACGATGTGCGGCGTGAGCGGCTCGATCACGTTGCCGTGCTCGTCGACCTCCTCGGTCCACGTCATGCCGGCCGTCGTGCCGCAGTCGTCCTCCCGCACGATCACGTCCTGCGCCACGTCCACCAGGCGGCGGGTGAGGTACCCCGAGTCCGCGGTGCGCAGCGCCGTGTCGGCGAGGCCCTTGCGGGTGCCGTGGGTGGAGAGGAAGTACTCCAGCACGGTCAGGCCCTCGCGGAAGTTGGCCTTTACCGGCAGCTCCACGATCTTGCCCGACGGGTCGGCCATCAGGCCGCGCATGCCCGCCAGCTGCGTGATCTGCGAGATGTTGCCTCGGGCGCCGGACTTCATCATCATGTTGACCGGGTTGAAGTCCTCCATCGTGTCCACCAGCTTCTTCGTGACCTGGTCCTTGGCCGCGGACCAGATCGCGATGACCCGCTGGTAGCGCTCGTCGTTGGTGATCAGACCGCGCCGGTAGTTGCGCTCGACCTGCTCCACCTCACGCTCCGCCTGGCGCAAGATCTCGTCCTTCTCCGCAGGCACGCGGATGTCGGAGATGGCAATCGTGGCGCCCGACTGCGTGGCGAAGCGGAAGCCGAGGTCCTTGATCTTGTCGGTCTGTTCCGCCGTCTTCACGGTGCCCAGCCGGCGGTAGGCCATGTCGATGATCTTGCCCATCCACTTCTTCTCGATGGTCTCGTTGATGTAGCGGAGCTTGGGGTGCAGCACCTCGTTGAAGATCATCCGGCCGACCGTCGTCTTGATGCGCTTGCCCGAGACGTTGTTCCAGTTGTCCGGGTGCTCCCACCACTCGTCCGAGTACGGCTCCAGGTCCGCCGGGGGCGTGGGGAAGCGGATCTCCACCCAGTCATGCAACTCCACGAGCCCGTCCTGGTAGGCCAGAAGCGCCTCGTGCGGGTGTGCGAACCGCATCTTGGGCTCGCTCTCGGGCTTGGGCAGCGTGAGGTAGTAGGAGCCCAGCAGCATGTCCTTGGACGGCGTGATCACCGGCTGGCCGTCCTTGGGGTTGAGGATGTTGTGCGCGGCCAGCATCAGGATGCGGGCCTCCGCCTGCGCCTCGGCCGACAGCGGCACGTGGACCGCCATCTGGTCGCCGTCGAAGTCGGCGTTGTACGCCGTGCAGACCAGCGGGTGGATCTGGATGGCGCGGCCCTCGACCAGGACCGGCTCGAAGGCCTGGATGCCCAGCCGGTGCAGGGTCGGCGCACGGTTGAGCAGCACCGGGTGCTCCCGGATGACCTCTTCCAGGACATCCCAGACCTCGGGCCGCATGCGCTCCACCATGCGCTTGGCGCTCTTGATGTTGTGCGCGTGCCCGTCGTTGACCAGCTTCTTCATGACGAAGGGCTTGAACAGCTCCAGCGCCATCTCCTTGGGCAGGCCGCACTGGTGCAGCTTCAGGTGCGGACCGACCACGATGACCGACCGGCCGGAGTAGTCGACCCGCTTGCCCAGCAGGTTCTGGCGGAAGCGGCCCTGCTTGCCCTTCAGCATATCGGAGAGCGACTTCAGCGGCCGGTTGCCGGGCCCCGTCACCGGACGGCCGCGGCGGCCGTTGTCGATGAGGGCGTCCACGGCCTCCTGCAGCATGCGCTTTTCGTTCCGGACGATGATGTCCGGCGCGCCGAGGTCCAGGAGCCGCTTCAGCCGGTTGTTCCGGTTGATCACCCGGCGGTAGAGGTCGTTCAGGTCGCTGGTGGCGAACCGGCCGCCGTCCAGCTGCACCATCGGCCGCAGGTCGGGCGGGATGACCGGGATGACCTCCAGGATCATCCACTCCGGCCGGTTGCCGGACTTGCGGAAGGCCTCGACGACCTCCAGGCGGCGGGTCGCGCGGATCTTGCGCTGGCCCGACACCGTCCGGACCTCGTGGCGCAGCTCCTCCGCCATCTTGTCCAGATCGAGCTTCTCCAGGAGGACCTTCACGGCCTCCGCGCCCATGCCCGCCTTGAACGCGTCGCCGTACTTCTCCCGGTACTCCCGGTACTCGTTCTCGGTCAGCAGCTGCTTTTCCATGAGCGGGGTGTCGCCGGGATCGGTGACGATGTACGCCGCGAAGTACAGGACCTTCTCCAGCGCCCGCGGGCTGATGTCCAGGATCAGCCCCATGCGGGACGGGATGCCCTTGAAGTACCAGATGTGCGAGACGGGTGCGGCGAGCTCGATGTGGCCCATGCGCTCACGGCGGACCTTCGCCCGGGTCACCTCGACGCCGCAGCGGTCGCAGACGATGCCCTTGTACCGGACCCGCTTGTACTTGCCGCAGTGGCACTCCCAGTCGCGGGTCGGCCCGAAGATCCGCTCGCAGAACAGCCCGTCGCGCTCGGGGCGCAGCGTCCGGTAGTTGATGGTCTCGGGCTTCTTCACCTCGCCGCGGGACCACTGCCGGATGCGTTCAGGAGAGGCCAGGCCGATTCGGATGGAGTCAAAGTAGTTGACATCGAGCATCGATCAGCACCCTCCCCTACTCTTCATCGTCGTCGTAGTCGTCGGACAGGCGGCGGGCACGGCCGCGGCCGCGGTAGAGGTCGTCGTCGCCCTCCAGTTCCTCATCGCCCTCGCCGAACAGGTCCTCCTCATCCAGGTCCTGCTCGTCGTCCGCCAGCCCGCCCCGGACGCCGGCAAGGTCGCTCCGGCCCGCGCGCACGGGGTTCTTCAGCGCGCCGGCCACCTTCTCCAGCTCCTCGGGATCAAGGGGAACGTCGATGTCCTCGACGTCTTCCATCTCATCGGACTCGCTTTCGGACTCCTCCTGGGCCTGCTCCTGGTTCGCCTGGGCGTCGGGCGCCGGCTTCGCGGCAAACTCCGCGCCGCCCAGGGTGGGAATATCCAGGTCGCGATCGGAGAGGTCCATCTCGTCGTCCAGCTCACGCAGCTCGATCTCCTGGCCCTGGTCGTTCAGGACCTTCACATCCAGCGCCAGGGACTGCAGCTCCTTGATGAGCACCTTGAACGACTCGGGCACGCCCGGCTCCGGCACGTTCTCGCCCTTCACGATGGCCTCGTAGGTCTTCACGCGTCCGACGACGTCGTCGGACTTGACCGTCAGCAGCTCCTGCAGCGTGTAGGCGGCGCCGTAGGCCTCGAGCGCCCACACCTCCATCTCGCCGAAGCGCTGGCCGCCAAACTGGGCCTTGCCGCCCAGCGGCTGCTGCGTGACCAGGGAGTAGGGGCCCGTCGACCGGGCGTGGATCTTGTCGTCCACCAGGTGGTGGAGCTTCAGCATGTACTTGTAGCCAACCGTCACCTCGTTGTCCAGCGGCTCGCCGGTCTTGCCGTCGTAGAGCACCGTCTTGCCGTTGGGAGGCAGGTGGGCCTTGAGCAGCATCTCGCGGATGTCCTGCTCGTTGGCGCCGTCGAACACCGGGCTGGCCACGTACATCCCCAGGGTCTTGGCCGCCCAGCCCAGGTGGATCTCCATGATCTGGCCGATGTTCATGCGGGAGGGCACGCCCAGCGGAGTCAGGATGATGTCCACCGGGGTGCCGTCGGGCAGGAAGGGCATATCCTCCTCGGGGACGATGATCGAGATGACGCCCTTGTTGCCGTGGCGGCCCGCCATCTTGTCGCCCTGGCTGATCTTCCGCTTCTGGGCGATGTAGACCCGGACCAGCTCGTTCACGCCGGGCGAGAGCTCGTCGCCGTTCTCACGGGTAAAGACCTTGACGTCGACGACGATGCCCGACTCGCCGTACGGGACGCGCAGCGAGGTGTCGCGCACCTCCCGCGCCTTCTCGCCGAAGATCGCCCGGAGCAGCCGCTCCTCGGCCGTCAGCTCGGTCTCGCCCTTGGGCGTGACCTTGCCCACCAGGATGTCGCCGGGCCGCACCTCGGCGCCGATGCGGATGATGCCGCGCTCGTCCAGGTCCTTCAGGACGTCCTCGCCCACGTTGGGAATGTCGCGGGTGATCTCCTCGGGCCCCAGCTTGGTGTCGCGCGCCTCGCACTCGTGCTCCTCGATGTGGATCGAGGTGAAGACGTCCTCGCGCACGAGCCGCTCGTTGATGATGATGGCGTCCTCGTAGTTGTAACCCTCGTAGCACATGTAGGCGACCAGCACGTTGCGGCCGAGGGCCAGCTCACCCTGGTCGGTGGACGGCCCGTCCGCGATCACGTCGCCCTTGCGCACCCGGTCGCCGGCGCGTACGATGGGCCGCTGGTTCATGCAGGTGCCCTGGTTCGACCGGGTGAACTTGGTCAGCTTGTACTTCCTGACCTGCATATCGTCGTACTGCACGACGATCTCCGAGGCGGTCGCCCGCAGCACGACGCCGTCGTTCTCCGCGATCACGCAGACCCCGGAGTCCCAGGCCGAGCGGTACTCCATGCCTGTTCCGACGTACGGGGCTTCCGTGCGCAGGAGCGGCACCGCCTGCCGCTGCATGTTGGAGCCCATCAGGGCGCGCGACGCGTCGTCGTTCTCCAGGAACGGAATCAGGGCCGTGGCGATGGACACCACCTGCTTGGGCGAGACGTCCATGTAGTCCACCTGATTCGGCGGAACCTGCAGGATCTCGTCCCGGTAACGGCAGGTGACGCGCTCGCGCACGAACGTGCCGTCCTCGTTCAGCGGCTCGTTGGCCTGGGCGATGATGTTCTCGTCCTCCTCGTCGGCGGTGAGGTAGACGATCTCATCGGTCACCCGGCCGGTCTCCTGGTCCACCTTGCGGTACGGCGTCTCGATGAAGCCGTACTCGTTGATGCGGGCAAAGGTCGCCAGCGCGCCGATCAGGCCGATGTTCGGACCTTCCGGCGTCTCAATGGGGCACATGCGGCCGTAGTGGGACGTGTGCACGTCGCGCACCTCGTAGCCGGCCCGCTCCCGGGAGAGGCCGCCGGGACCCAGGGCCGACAGCCGCCGCTTGTTGGTGAGCTCCGCCAGGGGATTGGTCTGGTCCATGAACTGGCTGAGCTGCGAAGAGCCGAAGAACTCCTTGACCGCCGCGACCACCGGCCGGATGTTGATCAGGGCCTGCGGCGTGATGATGTCCACATCCTGGATGGTCATGCGCTCCTTGACCACCCGCTCCATCCGGGCGAGGCCGATGCGGAACTGGTTCTGCAGCAGCTCGCCGACGGAGCGTACGCGGCGGTTGCCCAGGTGGTCGATGTCGTCGACGCTGCCCAGGCCCTTGAAGAGGCTGACCATGTAGTTGATGACGGCGACGATGTCCTGCCGCACGATGGTCTTGACCTTGATGTCCGGCTTGCCGTTGGAGACCACCCGCACGACGGCACCGTCCCGCAGCCGCACGGTCAGCGCGTCGACGCCGGCCTCGTCGATCTTCTCGGCGAGCCGCTTGTCGATCTGCACGCCGGCCTCGGCCAGGACCTCGCCGGTTTCGGGGTGGACCACCCGGTCGACGGTGAACGTGCCGACGATGCGCCGCTTCAGGGCCAGCTTCTTGTTCAGCCGGTACCGGCCGACGTGCATGAGGTCGTACCGCTTCGGCTCGAAGAAGAGCGTCTCCAGCAGCTGGCGCGCGTTGTCGGCCGCGGGCGGCTCGCCGGGCCGCAGCCGCTTGTACACCTCGATCAGGGCCTCGTCCTCGGACTCCGTGCCATCCTTCTCCAGGGTGCGGCGGATGTACTCCGAGTCGCCGACGGCGTCGATGATCTCCTGATCGGTGCCGTAGCCCAGGGCGCGCAGAAGCACGGTCGCGGCCAGCTTGCGGGTCCGGTCGACGCGGACGTAGAGCACGTCATTGGCGTCGGACTCGAACTCCAGCCAGGCGCCCCGGTTGGGGATCATGGTCGCGAAGAACAGCTTCTTGCCCGAAGGGTCGATCTGCTCCGAGAAATAGACACCGGGCGAGCGGACGAGCTGGGAGACGATGACCCGCTCGGCGCCGTTGATGATGAACGTGCCGGTGGGCGTCATGAGCGGGAAGTCGCCCATGAAGACCTCCTGCTCCTTCACCTCGCCGGTCTCCTTGTTGATGAGACGGACCCGCACGCGCAGGGGGGCGGCGTAGGTGACGTCCCGCTCCTTGCACTCCTCGATCGAGTACTTCGGTTCGCCCAGGCTGTAGTCGATGAACTCCAGAACCAGGTTGCCCGTAAAATCCTGAATGGGCGAGATGTCCCGGAACATCTCCTGCAGGCCTTCGCGCAGGAACCACTGATAGGAGTTGCGCTGCAGCTCGATCAGGTTCGGCATCTCCAGAACCTCATCGATCCTGGCAAAGCTCAGCCGCTCTCTCCTGCCAGCTTGCACGATCTTCGGCATGCGGTCTAGGCCTCCTCACTCCTGTTGGTGGCCATCAAGAAGCTCCCCGTCTGGAAGTGCCCACCGCGGAAGCGCTCGATGTATCGTCAACTCTCCCGCCGATTTCGACTCTCCGGCAGGAGAAACCCTACCCTACTGCGAAAAAGAAAAAGGCATTTGCACACCGCCAGCCGCTATGGGCGGCCTTTCCAGGACGCCATTCCTTATTGGTATCCCGGAAACTGCGGTTTATGCACATATCAGGCGAACTTTCCGCCCGCTTCGACAAAGGGCGGGGTTCGCCAGACCGACCCGTCCACACTATGATGGCAAGTTATCATGTTACCACGACAGGGAGCACCTGTCAAGCGAAATCCAATCTACGGGCAGGACCGCCAGGTTCTGCCCGTTCTTGTCATTCACCGAAACGACACGAGGGTTGGAGCCGCGCGTGCGGAGCGCCGACTCCAACCCTCCTTTCCGGGAAGCGGACTTCCCTTACTTGACCTCGACCTCGGCGCCGGCCTCCTGGAGCTTGGCGGCAACGGCGTCGGCATCGGCCTTGGAGACCTTTTCCTTGACGGGCTTGGGAGCACCATCGACCAGGTCCTTGGCCTCCTTCAGGCCGAGGCCGGTGATCTCCCGCACGACCTTGATGACGGCGATCTTGTTGGCGCCGGCGGACTTCAGGATGACGTCGAACTCGGTCTTCTCCTCAGCAGCCGGAGCAGCAGCGGCGCCGGCGGCGGGGGCGGCAGCGGCGACGGCCACCGGGGCGGCGGCGGTCACGCCAAAGGTCTCCTCGAACAGCTCCTTCAGTTCCTTCAGCTCCAGGGCGGTCATGCCCTTGATGATCTCGATAACCTCAGCAGCCTTGGACATGTGGGGAACCTCCTTAAATTTGCATCAGAATGTGATTCCGGACTACGCCTCGGAACCCTCCAGCTGGCGGATGCGCGCGTCGAGGGCGTAGGCGAAGCTGGACAGAAGCCCGTTGATAGCTCCGGCCACCCCCTGCAGCGGCGCCTGGATGCCGCCCAGAACCATGGACAGCAGCGCCTCGCGGCTGGGCAGGTCGGCCAGTTCCTTGACGCCGGCCGCATCCAGGACCTTCCCCTCCAGGATGCCGGCCTTGACGACGAACTTCGGCTCGCGCTCCTTCGCGAAGAACTCACGGATCTTCTTGGCCGCCGAAGCCTCGTCCTCGTAAGAGAAAGCCAGGGTCGTGGTGCCGTGCAGATAGGGCTCGAGCCCTTCGATGCCCATCTCCCTGGCGGCAATGCCGATCAGGGTGTTCTTGGCCACCTTCAGCTCCACCCCGGCCTGCCTCAGCTCCCGGCGAAGCTTGGTCACCTGGGCGACGGTCAGCCCCATGTTGTCGGCGAGCACGACGCTCTTGGCCTTGGAGAACGCCTCCTTCAGGGCCGCCACCGCCTCCTGCTTCTCGGGACGGATGGTGCGCACGTCGGTTCACCTCCTTACCGGAACATGAAGAAAGACCCCCGACCATAGCCAGTCGGAGGTCTGAGTTCAGTATCACCCAGACGCGCGCGCCCGAAGGGGACGCGACATCCGACCTCGGCGGGCTGGCAGAACGCCACTTAGGCCTGAACGGCACCTGCTGTCTACGGTCGATATGGAGTTCATGCACACCGACGAGTATACCCGCGCGGTGTGCGCGCGTCAAGGGTTATTTACAGCGGCGTGCGGCTTACGCCCGCTCGCGCTCCAGCATCTCTTCCAGCCGGATTTTCTCCTGGAGCAGGATGCGCCGCTCAGCCGGCGAGGCCTTCAGCCACCGGTCTACCAAGCTCTCCAGCCGCTGCCGGATCTCGCGCTCGTCCATCTTGCCCATTCACCTCCTGCCGCTGTTGCTGCAAGGCAATTTTGGATATACGGCTGCCGCAGCTTTCGTCTATAGTATCTCTCATCTGTCGCACTTGCAATACACTACCGACCTTATTTGACATAGACCCCGGCAGGGCGCAGAAGAAGGGGCCTGCCCCGGTGGGCAGACCCCGTCGGTTTCTCGCTTTCCTACTTCTCGAAGGACGCGGCGGTCAGACGCGCCGGGTTGACCTTGATGCCCGGGCCCATCGTCGCGGAGATGGTGACGGACTTCATGTACTGGCCCTTCGCCGCCGCCGGCCGGGCCCGGAGCAGGGCCTCGGTGAGCGCACGGAAGTTGGCGGCCAGCCGCTCGACGTCGAAGGACGCCTTGCCGATAGGCGCCGCGACGATGCCGGCCTTGTCGGTGCGGTACTCCACCTTACCGGCCTTGATCTCCTTGACGGCGTTGGCCACGTCGAAAGTGACCGTGCCGGTCTTCGGGTTGGGCATCAGGCCGCGGGGACCGAGGATCCGGCCCAGCCGGCCCACGAGGCTCATCATGTCAGGGGTGGCCACGGCGACGTCGAAGTCGAGCCAGCCCTCCTGAATCTTGGCGACGATGTCCTCGGCACCGACGATGTCCGCGCCGGCCGCCTCGGCCTCCTTCGCCTTCTCGCCCTTGGCGAAGACGAGCACCCGCACCTCCTTGCCGGTGCCGCCCGGCAGCACGACGGCGCCGCGGATCTGCTGGTCCGCGTGGCGCACATCGACGCCCAGGCGATAGGCGACCTCAATCGTCTCGTCGAACTTGGCCGTGGCGGTCTTCTTCACCAGCTCCAGGGCCTCGATCGGATCATACAGCTTCGTACGGTCCACCAGCGCCGCCGCGCTGCGATACTTCTTCCCATGCTTAGGCATTGCGATCTTCCTCCTTGTGGTTAAAGCGCGATTCGGCTGCGTCAGAAAGCAGCCTCCCACAAGCCAAGGCCGTGCTCTACTCGCAGTCGACGCCCATGGACCGGGCGGTACCGCGCACCATGCGCTTGGCGGCCTCCAGGTCGTTGGCGTTCAGGTCGGGCATCTTGATCTTGGCGATCTCCTCGACCTGGGCGTCGGTCAGCTTGCCGACCTTCTGCGCCTTGGGGTTCCCAGAGGCGGTCTCAATGCCTAGCGCCTTCTTGATGAGAACGGCGGTGGGCGGGGTCTTCAGGATGAAGGTGAAGGAGCGGTCTTCGTAGACCGTGATCTCCACCGGGATGACGAGACCGGCCTGATCCTTGGTCCGCTCGTTGTACTCCTTGCAGAACCCCATGATGTTGACGCCGTGCGCGCCCAGGGCCGGGCCGACGGGCGGCGCCGGGGTCGCCTTGCCCGCTGGCAGCGCCAGCTTGATCACCGCTGTGACCTTCTTCGCCACGATGACTCCTCCTTAGAAGATGTGGTACGGCGGGCGTTTTGAGGCGCCCTCCCACTGCGGACCAAGGGCCCGCACACCAAAGGGTCGCGCGTGATGCGCGACCGCCTTGATCCTAGCACAAAGCGGGGGCAAAGGGAACGGTCTCGGCTCAGAGCTCCTCGATCTGGCTGAAATCCACTTCGACCGGAGTCTCGCGGCCGAACATCGTGACCACGACGCGCGCCTTGCCCTTGTCGGGGAAGAGCTCCTTGATCACGCCGGTGTGATCCTTGAATGGTCCGGCGATCACCCGCACAGGCTGGTCGATCTCGTAGCCGACCACCACGTGGGCGGGCTTCCCCTCCTCGGTCCGGCCGAGGATCGCCTCGACCTCTTCCTTTGTGAGGGGGATGGGCTTGTTGCCCGACCCGACAAAGCCCGTCACGCCCGGGGTGTTGCGCACGACGTACCAGGAGTCGTCGCTCATGACCATCTCCACGAGCACGTACCCCGGGAAGACCTTCCGCTTGACCTTTTTCTGTTTGCCGTCCTTGATCTCGATCTCGTCCTCCATGGGGACCAGGACGCGGAAGATCTTCTCCTGCATCTCCATGGACTCGACACGCTTCTCCAGGTTGGTCTTCACCTTGTTCTCATACCCGGAGTATGTGTGGACGACATACCAGTTCCTTTGTTCCATGAGTCAGGGCGCGGGCGACGCCCCCAACACCTGCCTTTGCGAAGCTTGCGGACTAGCCTTGGAACAGCTTCAGCAGCCCGTTCAGCCCCAGGTCCCAGATGTACAGAAACCCGGCGACCAGCGCGACCATGGCCACCACGACCCCGGTGGCCTTCACGACGCGCTCCCGGCTGGGCCAGACGACCTTCCGGAGCTCGCCGACCACATCGCGCAGGTACGCACGAATCCCCGCAAAGAAGGCTTTGATGCGTTCCATGATCACGACCACCCTCAGGTAGAAAATGCCCCAACACAAATAAAACCTGGCATCACGACCAGTGTATCAGATTTTATCACGGCTTTGCGGGGCTTGTAAAGCGCGCGGACGCAGTTTGTCCCGCCTTCCCGGGCCTGGAAAAAGCACGGAACCGCCGTACCGGTCACCGGTGCGGCGGTTCACTTGGCAGGGGCGGCAGGACTCGAACCCGCAACCTACGGTTTTGGAGACCGTTGCTCTACCAGTTGAGCTACGCCCCTGTAAGGGCCGACCGCGCATGGCGTCGGCACGATTGCTCGGGTTTAGCGGGTCTCGCGATGGAGGGTGTGGTGCCCGCAAGTCGGGCAGAACTTCTTCAGTTCCAGCCGACCCGAGTCGTTCTTCTTATTCTTATAGGTAGAGTAGTTCCGATTCTTGCAGTCGGTGCAGGCCATCGTAATAATGACCCGAGCGCTTGCCTTCGCCACGTTGCGCCACCTCCATTCCGCGAGGCACTCACCATGCCCATATAAGTTACCACGGAGTGGACCCTGTGTCAACAGTGCGGCACGGCCCACTTCGTCAGCCACCAACAGGACCGGAGAGGGCTGTCCTCTCCGGTCCTGTGCGTTCTGGTTGCGGGGGAGGGATTTGAACCCTCGACCTCCGGGTTATGAGCCCGACGAGCTACCTGGCTGCTCCACCCCGCGGTGTGCTGGGCTGTAACACCTGTTATTCTATCTGATGCGCACGGCACTGTCAAGCCAACGACCGTTTGCCATTATCATCCACCCCGTCCGCCGGCGATCACCCGCCCGATCGCCGGCCCTCGGGATCGGGACTTGTCCACTGCCGCGCAAGATGCGAACATATCTCTAAAGACCGCACAACCGGTCTTCCACCCCACACGAAGGGAGAACGGCGTCGCGATGCGCCCGCCCCATCCCATGCCGGCCGAGCGCCAGACGGCGCTCTGGCTCAACGGAATCGAACTGCTCCGCATTCAGACCACCCCGGTCGACCTCGAAGACTGGGCGCTGGGCTTTCTGTTCAGCGAGGCCCTGATCGACGGTCCCGCCGACCTGCAGGCCGCGCGCGTGGATGCGGCTGTTCCCGCCGTGCACGCCGCCGTCGATCCGGCGCGCGCGCCCGACGTCCCCGCGCTCGCGGCCCGCTACCGCCCGCGCGGCCCGGGTCCGGGGGCCACCTTCGATGCCGCTGCCCGCCCCCGCCGCCTTCTCCCGGTCACGCACCGGCTCACCGTCACCCGCGGCCAGCTGGCCGGCTGGATGCGCCGGATGCAGGCCGCGACGCCCCTGTACGCCGCCACCGGCGGCATGCACGCGGCCGCCGTCGTGCACGTTGCCACGGGCGGTCTGCTGGTCCGGGAGGACATCGGGCGGCACAACGCCGTCGACAAGGTCCTGGGCGCGTGGCTGCGCGCGGGCTGGCCGGCCGAGGAAGTCGTGCTGCTGGCGACCGGCCGCATCTCCCACGAGATGTGCTGCAAGGTCGCCCGCGCCCGCATCGGCGTCGCGGCCTCGCTTTCCGCCGCCACAGACGAGGCGATCCGCCTGGCCGATGCGCTGGCGATCGACCTGGCCGGATACGCGAAGAGCCCTGACCGGCTGGTGGTCTACACCGCAGGCGGGCGCATCCGCTAAGTGGAAGGAGGTGCGCATTATGCCGGTGCGCTGGCCCGGCCCGTTTCGCAGCCGCATACTGCTCCTCGTCACCGCTGCCTCGCTGGTGCCCGCCGCCCTCCTGCTGGGCGTCAGCCTCTACCTGAACGGCCTGGTGCAGCGGCAGATGGAGCGCGAGATCGACGAGGCGCTGAACCTGGCGATCAACCTGGAGCAGGCGCTCATTGACGCCAGCCTGGCGCGCATGCGCGACCGGGCCGTCGCCCTGGCGGCGCACCCGGGCGTCGTGGACGCCCTGACCGCCGGGGCGGATCTCGGCCCCATCCTCGACGACTTCCAGCGCGCGCTCCCCGGATCGGACCTGATCTCGGTGGTCGGCCCCGACGGCCGGGTAATCGCCCGCGCAGGCGCGGAGGCGGCGGGCGAGCGCATCCGCTACGGCGGCCTGGTGGACCTGGTGCTCTCCTCCGGAGCGCCGGTCCATTCGGCGGTGGTGATCACCGCCGAGGAGCTGGCCGGCGAACCGGTGGGGGTGCAGGCGCAGGTGCGCATGCCGGTCATCGAGACCCCCGGCTCCGAAGACCCCCGTACGGGCGGGATGCTGGAGGAAGCGCTCGCCCTGGTGGGGGCGGCCCCCGTGCGGGGGGAGGGCGGCCGGGTGCTCGGCGCCGTCCTGGTCAGCGATGTGCTCAACAACGACCACGCCATCGTCGATGAGGTGTATCAGCGCTCCACCCACGGCCTCCGGGTGGACGCCTCCATCGCCCTCGACGGCATCCGGGTCACGACGACGGTGCCGGCCGTGGGCGGCAGCCGGCGGGCCGTGGGCACCCTCTACTCCGACGTGGTCATGGACAGGCTTCGCGCCGGACAGGAGTACAGGGGGCGGGCCCTGGTCGGCGGCTGGCAGTGGCAGCGCACCATCTACGTGCCCCTCCGGGATCCCTCGGGCCAGGTGATCGCCGCGCCCTTCGTCGGCATCCCTGAGGCCGCCTTTGCTGAGCTGGCGCGCACCACCTCCCTCGCCACGGGCGTGGCGCTGGCGCTCGCGGTCATGTCGGTCGCGGGGCCGCTGCTGGTGGCCCACCGCTTCGCCGACCGCATGCGCCAGCGCGACGAGGGGCTGGCGGGCCTGGCGGGGGAGGTCCGGGCTGTCGGTGAATCCGTCGCGCTCGACGGCCAGAGGGCCGCAGCCGCCATGGCGGACGCCCGGAGCGCGGCGGAGGACGTCCTCCGGTCCGCGGAACAGGCGGGCGAGCGCACGGGCGAGGCGCGCGGCCGCATGCGGGACCTGGAGGTGACGCTGGCGCGGGTGAACGCGGGGGCGGACGAGCAGACCCGCACGCTCCGCCACGCCGGCCGCATCGTCGCCCTGGTCAGCCAGGCGGTGCAGGAGTCCCGCTCCTCCTTCAACGCCGTCTGGACGCGCTGCGCTCGGTGATGGCGGCGGCCCAGCAGGGCCGGCAGGACGTCCTGCGCGCCGGCGCTGCCCTGGAGCTGCTGCGGCTGGAAGCCGAACCCGCCGAGTCCGCCGACGGCGCGGCCCGCTTCGACCGGCTGACCGGCGACCTGGAGCAGGCGCAGCGGGCGGTGGCCGACTGCGATGCCGCGCTGGAGGAGATCGTCGCCCGCATAGACGAGGCGACCGAGCGGCTGTGGGCGCTGGCGGCGATCATGAACGAGAGCGGGGCCCGGGCCGGCGCGGTGAGCCAGCAGATGGCCGACCTGACGCAAGTGGCCGAGGAGACCGCCGAGCGGCTGCGGGCGACCACCGACGCCACCCGCCAGGTCATCACCGCCGTGGAAGAGGTGGCCGAGGGCATCGGCTCCGGCGTCAGCCTCGCCCGCCGCGCCCGGGCCCGCGTGGACGCGGCCGCCGAGGCCCACCAGCGGCTCGACGCGCTGGCCCAGCGCGTGCAGGCGCTGGCGCGGCAGCTCGCCGACGCCGTCGGCCGGATCCCGGAGTGACGGCCCCGTCCACAGCCAGGAGCCATCCGCACAGCAAGAGCCCGGCATTCCGCCGGGCTCTTGCTGTTTGCTGTCTGCCGCGCCGTCAGATCCAGCCGTTCCGGGAGGCGACCATCGCCGCCTCCACCCGGTTCTTCACGCCCATGCGCCGGAGCGCCTCCGCGAGGTATCCCTTCACGGTCTTCTCGCTGAGGAACATCCGCTCTGCGATCTCCCGGTTGGTGTACCCCTGCGCCACCAGCCGGATGATGGCCAGCTGCTGCCGGTTCAGCGGGATCCGGTCCTCCTCCCTCGCCTGCGAGGGCGACCGCATCTGCTGCATCAGGTGGCCGACCACCTTCGGGTCCATGGCCACCTCGCCCCGCGCGACGGCCCGGATCGACCGCTTCAGGTCCATGCCCAGCACGTCCTTCACCACGTACCCGCGCGCCCCCGCCCGCACCGCCGACAGCACCAGATCCGCCTCGCTGAACGTCGTCAGGAAGATCACGGCCACCTCGGGCATCTCCTCCTGGAGCTGCCGGCACACCTCGACGCCGTCCACGTCGGGCAGGCGGGCGTCCAGCACCACCACGTCGGGGCGCAGCTCCCTGGCCAGCGCGATCGCCTCATGCCCGCGCGCCGCCTCGCCGACCACCTCCATGTCCTCCTCGCGGGAGAGCAGTGATTTCAGGCCCTCGCGCAGCAGTTCATGGTCATCGACGATCAGAACACGTATGGACATGCGTGCTCACCCCCTCCAGCGGGATCGAGGCCCTGACCAGCAGGCCGCCTTCGTCGCCTTCCATCAGTTCCAGTCGGCCCCCCAGCCTGGCCAGCCGCTCGCGCATACCCTTGATCCCGAACCTTCCTGGTTTCTCAATATCAGTGCTATTCTTTATCCCCACGCCGTTATCCTGCACCACCAGCGTCACGCCTGCGGGTTCGTACCGGAGCGCGACGATGATGGCGCTGCCCCGGCTGTGCTTGCGGGCGTTGGTCAGCGCCTCCTGCCCCACCTTGAACAGGGTGTCCTCCACTTCCCCCGGCAGGGGCCGCGGGGTGCCCGCGACGGTGAGCTTGGTCGTGAAGCCGTCGCGCCCCGCATCCCCGAGCAGCCGGCGCAGGCCGCCCTGCAGCCCGCCCTCGCTGAGCTCCGGGGCGCGCAGGGCAAAGATCGCCTCCCGGGTCTGCGCGGCGGCCTCCGCTGCGAGCCCCTTCAGCCGCTCCAGTTCCTCCCGCAGCGGGTCGGCGGGCTCCAGATCGCCGATGAGCCAGTCCAGCTTCAGGGCCAGCAGGTAGCTGGTCTGCGCGGCGCGGTCGTGCAGGTCCTGCGCGATCCGATTCCGTTCCGTGAGCAGCAGGTGGCGCTCCTGCGCTTCGTCCAGCTCGCTCCGCAGCGCCGCAAGCCGCTCGGTCTGGCTGCGGTACCGCTCCAGGGCCTCCCGCGCCCGCCTCGCCGCCCGTTCCGCCTTCTGGCCGATGCGCGCCCGCTCCTGCGCCGCCTGCAGCAGCCGGCCGGCCGCGGCGGCAAGGACCTTCAGCCCTTCCGTGTCGCCGCGTCCGTCGGCCGCCAGTTCCAGACCGCAGGCCAGGGGCAGGCGGACCTCGCCCCGCAGGCCGGCGCCGCCGGGAAACCGGGCCAGCCATTCCGGCCGGTCGGGCCGCTTCACCCCCGCGCCGCTGAACCCCAGCGCCTCCACGGCCGCCCGGGCGGCGGCGGCGGCCAGCTCCTGCTCCGAGCCGGTGGCGGGAAGGGCCTCCACCGCCGCGGCCAGCCGCTCCATCTGCACCCACCCCACCCCCTGTAGGCTCAAATGCGCATCCCCCGCTGAGGCGGACCGCTTACGAACGCGGGCCGAACGGTTCTTCACACGGGACCGAACAGACAGGAAAGTGCCGCCAGGCGGCTCGTTCACTTTTATGTACAATGCGTATAACATGTATTCCGATATCGTATTGCTGTCCGACGCGCTTCAACCCCGAGGCCGGCCGGAAAGGGGGGAACTGACATCTCCGCCACCGTCTCCGCACCTGTCGCCGTACAGGCGCCCGCTGAACGGCGGACCACGCTCTTCGTCAACGGGGAGGCCTGGCTCACCGCGCAGACCACGCCGCAGGACCTCGCCGACTGGGCCGTGGGCCGGCTCTGCGGCGAGGGGCTGGTGGCCGGGCCGGAAGAGATCGCCCGCCTCACCGTCGACGAGGCGGGGGCGCGCGTGCACGCCGAGCTCGTGTGCGCACGGGACCCGGCGCCGCTCACGCCGGTTGCGCCCGGCCCGCGGGTCACCGCGGCGCAGCTGGTGCGCTGGATGGAGGACATGCTCCGGCAGGCACCGCTGTACCGGGCCACGGGCGGCATGCACGTGGCCATGGCCGTGCGGGCCGACACGCACCAGCAGATCGTGCGGGAGGACATCGGCCGCCACCAGGCCGTGGACAAGGTCCTCGGCGCGGCCCGGCTGGCCGGCTGGCCGCCGGAGCAGGTGGTGGTGCTCACCTCGGGCCGTATCTCCGCCGAGATGTGCGCCCGCGCGGCCCGCTTCGGCGCACCGGTCTGCGCATCCCGCACCGCGGCCACCGACCAGGCCTGGGCCCTGGCCACCGCGCTGGGCATGGACCTCGTGGGTTACGTAAGGACAGCCGCCAGTCTCATTGTGTACACAACCGGCAACCGCGTGGCAAGGAGGATCGAGGCATGAACCTGAACCGCCGAGCGTTCCTGAAGCTCACCGGCGTGTCGGCGGCCAGCGCCGCCGTGCTGCTCTTCGCCGAGGAGCGGGACGCCCTGGCGCAGGACCTCAAAGCGTCCCGCATCGCCAGGGCCAAGGAGGTTCCCAGCGTCTGCCCCCACTGCTCCGTGGGGTGCGGCATGATCGGCTACGTGCGGGAGGGACAGCTGCTCCAGCTGGAGGGCAACCCCGACAGCCCCATCAGCGAAGGCTCCCTCTGCCCCAAGGGCGCGGCCAGCATGCAGTTCGCGTACGACGGCGTGGGCCGGCCCAACCCGCTCCGGCAGCTCACCGCCAAGATCCGCCGCCCCGGCTCCGACCGCTGGGAGGAGATCGGCATCGAGGAGGCCCTCGACCGCATCGCCCAGCGCATCAAGGAGACCCGGGACGAGGGCTTCGTCCACAAGAACGCCGACGGCGTGGTGGTCAACCGGGCGGAGTCCATCGCCCACATCGGTTCGGCCTGTATCGACAACGAGGAGTGCTACCTCATCACCAAGCTGATGCGGGCCCTGGGCGTGGTGTACCTCGAGCACCACGCGCGGATATGACACTCCTCCACCGTGCCCGGTCTGGGCACTTCATTCGGCCGCGGCGCCATGACCACGGCGCTGTGGGACGTCGCCAACGCTGACGTCGTCGTCTTCATGGGCTCCAACGCCGCCGAGAACCACCCCATCGCCTTCAAGTGGTTCCTGCGGGCCAAGCAGAAGGGGGCGACCGTCATCTGCGTCGACCCCCGCTACAACCGCACGGCCTCCAAGGCCGACTGGTGGATCCCCTTCCGCTCGGGCACGGACACCGCCGTGCTGGGCGGCCTGATCAACTACGCGATCACCCACGGCAAGATCCACCGGGAATACGTGGTGAAGTACACCAACGCGTCCTTCCTGGTCCACCCCGACTTCCGGTTCGACGACGGCCTCTTCTCCGGCTGGGATCCCGAGACCGGCAAGTACGACCAGTCCACCTGGGCCTTCCAGACGGGCCCTGACGGCAAGCCCCTTCAGGACCCGACGCTGGAGCACCCGCAGTGCGTCTTCCAGCACATCAAGCGGATCTATTCCGAGTACACGCCCGAGAAGGTCTCGGAGATCAGCGGCATTCCGGTGGAGGACTTCATCAAGTTCGCCGAGATCGTCTGCTCCACCGGCGTCCCGGGCAAGTCCGCCGTGTTCGTCTACGCCATGGGCTGGACCCAGCACACCAAGGGCGTGCAGAACATCCGGACCAACACCATCCTGCAGATGCTGCTGGGCAACATCGGCGTGGCCGGCGGCGGCATCGCGGCCCTGCGCGGCCATGCCAACGTGCAGGGCGCCACCGACCTGGCGGTGCTCTACCACGACCTGCCCGGCTACCTCGGCCAGCCCACTGAAAGCCACCGGACGCTGCAGGAGTTCCTGGACAAGACCACGGCGAAGAACAGCTACTGGGAGAACAAGCCCAAGTTCATGGTCTCGCTGCTGAAGGCCTGGTGGGGCCAGCACGCGACGGCCGCCAACGACTACTGCTACGACTACCTGCCGAAGATGGCCGCCGGCGAGACCTACAGCCACTACGACATCTTCCAGTCCATCCTCGACGGCCGGGTGAAGGGGCTCATCGTCGTGGGCCAGAACCCGGCAGTGGGCTCGGCCAACGCCCGCAAGGTGCAGGCCGCCCTGGCCAAGCTGGACTGGCTGGTGGTCTCGGACCTCTTCCTCAATGAGACCTCGGAGTTCTGGAAGCTGGAGGGCATGAACCCGGCCGAGATCCAGACCGAGGTGATCCTGCTGCCCGCCGCCGGCCCGCTGGAGAAGGAAGGCTCCTTCACCAACACCCACCGGCTGATCCAGTGGAAGCACAAGATGATCGAGCCGATGGGCGACGCCCACTCCGACGGCTGGTACATGGTGCAGATCGGCAAGCGGCTGAAGAAGCTGTACGAGGGCTCCACCGAGGCGAAGGACCTGCCCATCCAGCACCTGGTCTGGGACTACGACGACCCCAACAACCCGGACGAGTTCGACCACATCAAGGTGCTGAAGGAGATCAACGGCTACGACGTGACCACCGGCGCGCCGGTCTCCGGCTTCGGGGCCCTGAAGGACGACGGCACCACGGCCTGCGGCTGCTGGATTTACTCGGGCATCTACCCCGAGGAGGGCGTCAACAAGGCCGACGCCCGGCTGCGGGCGGCCCCCAACCGGCCCGACGGCTGGACCGAGGCGAAGGCCGACGGTTCCGCGGACTACCTGCACCTGGGCTGGGCTTTCGCCTGGCCGGCGAACCGGCGGGTCATCTACAACCGGGCCTCCGCGGACCCCGAAGGCCGGCCCTGGTCGAAGGTGCCGCTCGTCTGGTGGGACGAGGCCGAGCAGAAGTGGGTCGGCGTGGACGTGCCCGACATGCTGCCCGTCGCGCCCGGTGCGGTGCATGCCCTGGGCGTCCCCGGCGACACGCCGTTCATCATGAAGCCCTGGGGCGCCGGCGCCATCTGGGGGCCGCTGCCCGACGGCCCCGTCCCGGTCCACTACGAGCCCAGGGAGTCGCCCACGCCCAACCTGCTCTACCGGAAGCAGGGCACCATCCCCACGATGAAGATCTACGACTCCGAGTTCGACGTCTGGGGCGACCCCGATCGGTTCCCGTACGTCGCGACCACCTACCGGCTCACCGAGCACCTGACCTCCGGCGTCATGACCCGCACCCTGCCCTACCTGGCCGAGGCCTTCCCCCGCCACTTCTGCGAGATCCCCCGGGAGCTGGCGCAGCGGGAGGGCATCCGGAACGGCGATTGGGTGGAGGTGGAGAGCGCCCGCGGCAAGGTGCGGGTACAGGCCATGGTCACCAACCGGCTCCGGCCGCTCCGCATCGGCGGCCGGGAGACCTTCCTGATCGGCCTGCCCATCCACTGGGGCACCAACTCCGGCCACGTGCAGGGCGACATCACCAACACCCTCACGCCCCAGGCCGTGGACGTCAACGTCCAGATCCAGGAGTCCAAGGTGTTCCTGGCAAACCTGCGCAAGGTGACGGTAGGGGGGTAATGCCAGATGGGTCGCGCAGCAACCTGGGATGCGTGGCGGCCAGATCCGACCAACACCCTGCAGCACGTCGCCATGCTGGTCGACACCTCCGAGTGCATCGGCTGCAAGGGCTGCGAGGTCGCCTGCAAGCAGTGGAACCAGAACGAGGTCCGCATCAACCAGGATCCCGGCACGTACCAGAGCCACCCGGCCCTGGACGCGGAGACCTGGACCGTCATCCGGTTCTTTGAGACCGAGGAAGAAAACGGCATGGCCAAGTGGCTCATGCAGAAGCACAGCTGCATGCACTGCACCGACGCGGGCTGCGTCACCGCCTGCCCCACCGACGCCCTCCAGTACGGTGACTACGGCGTGGTGACGCTCAACCGCGAGGCCTGCATCGGCTGCGGCTACTGCGAGCCGGCCTGCCCGTTCGACGCCATCCACGTCGACCGGACGGCCTGGGACCAGCGGGCGCAGAAGGCGGGCAAGTGCACCTTCTGCTACGACCGCATCGCCCACGGCATGCAGCCGGCCTGCGTCGCCACCTGCCCCACCGACTGCATCAAGTACGGCGACCGCGACGCCCTCATCGCCTGGGGGAAGGAACGGGTGGCCCAGCTTCAGGCCATGGGCTACAAGAACGCCAACCTCTACGGCGCCGACGAGATGGGCGGGCTGCACCACCTCTACGTGCTGCTGGAGCCGCCCGAGACCTACGGCCTGCCGGTGAAGCCCGAACTGTCGCCGATTCTCAAGGTGTGGAAGTACGGCCTGCAGCCCGTCGGCAAGGCGGTGCTGGGCGTCGGCCTGTTCGGCCTCCTCGTCAACTGGCTCGCCGCCAGGCGGGTCTTCAAGGACGGCCTGTCGCCGCACGAGGCCGCCGAATCCATGCACGACTAGGGGGGGATGGCACGTGGTGCGCGCAGGCGGAAGCATCAAGAAGTTTTCCCGGACCCAGGTGCTCTTCCACTGGCTCTACGCCGCCTCCTGGATCGTCCTCGCCGTAACGGGGTCGATCTTCCTGTGGCGCGGCGACCCCGCGGCGCCGGCCGGGGGGCTGGGCCCCTTCCTGCACGGCAGCGTCGGGCAGACGCTCCGGCTCATCCACCGGATCGCCGCCATCGGGCTCATGACCTCCCCGCTGATCTGGCTGCTGGGGGATCCCCGGTCCGTCTGGCCCGACCTGAAGGAGCTCTTCACCTTCGGCAAGAATGACCTGAAGTACATGCTCATCGCGCCGCTGTACTACACGACCGGCCGGGGCCAGCTGCCGCCGCAGGGCAAGTTCAACGGCGGCCACAAGGTCAACTTCTACGTGGTCTTCCTGACCTACTTCAGCTTCATCGGCTCCGGCCTGGTGATGTGGTTCGGCCGGGGCGCCGTGAGCGACCAGGCCTTCCACGCCGCCCAGTTCGTCCATTCGCTCAGCTTCTGGCTGGGGTCGGGGCTCTTCCTCCTCCACTTCTACCTCACCGCCATTCACCCGTTCACCCGCCGCTCGCTCTCGGCCATGGTGGACGGCTGGATGGAGCTCCAGTACGCCCGGCTGGATCACAGCGAGTGGGTCGAGCGGGAGATCCGGAACGGCACCGCCCAGATCCGGGACGGCGGGCAGGCGGCCGCGGCCCGCTGACCCTGATTCCGCCCCCGGCGCCTGCCGGGGGCGGTTTTCCCTGCACCGAAAGAGCTGCACCCGATCAGGAGGGAGTAGATGATGCAGTCGCTGGAGTTCCTGCGCGCCTGGCGCGAGCGGGCGCGCGCCTGGGAGGAGCAGCTGCCCGAACCCGAGCGGCTTCCCGCCCCGGAGGAGGCCGCGGCGGCCCTCCGCCGCGGCGAGCCGCTGGTCACCCTCGCCGAGCCGCCCGTCGACCCCGGGCGCTTCGCGGCCCTGCTGGCCGACCTGGCCGCCCTGTACGCCGAAAGCCGTGCGGAGGCCCGTCCGCTGGCCGAGCGGCTGGCGGCCCTGCCGCCGGCTGAGCGGCAGGAGCTGGCGGAGGCCCTGCTGAGCGGCGGCGACACCGCAGCCTGGGCCGCCCGCCTGGGGGGCTCCGAGGACCTGCTCCTCACCCTGGGCGGCCTCGCGCTGCAGCCGTTCATGGCCCGCTTCGCCCGGGCAGTGCGGGAGATCGCGCCCCTGCACGGGTGGCGGCAGATCCAGTGCCCGGTGTGCGGCGCCGCGCCCGACCTCTGCCGCATCGACCCCGACAACATCCGCCACCTGCACTGCCCGCGGTGCGACACGCAGTGGGAGCACCACCGGCTGACCTGCGCCGTCTGCGGGACCGACGATGTGCGCCAGGTCAGCATCCTCACCCTGGCCGAGCTGGAGCCCTGGCGGGTGGAGGTATGCGACCGGTGCGGCGGCTACATCAAGACCCTGGACCAGCGGCACGGCGGCCACCTGGCCATGCCCCGCATCGACCTCTACCTGGAGGACGCCCGCACCCTGCAGCTGGACCTGCTGGCCGAGCAGGAGGGATACCGGCGGGGAGGGCGCGCCCAATGACGCACCTGCTCATCGAACCGGCGCAGCAGGGACGGGAGGACCTGGCCGCCTACCAGGCCCGCGGCGGGTACAGGGGGCTCACCGCGGCCCGGGCGCTGGGAAGCGGCTGGATCCTGGAGCAGGTGGCGCAGGCGGGCCTTCGGGGCCGCGGCGGCAGCGGCGATGGACGGCCGATCGGCCAGAAGTGGGGCCGGGTGGCGGCGGCCGCCGCGCGCGAGCGGTTTGTGGTGGCCAACGGCGCCGAGTCCCAGGCCGTCAGCCAGAAGGACCGGCACCTGCTCGCCCGCTTCCCCCACCGCGTGCTGGAAGGGCTGCTGCTCGCCGCGCACGCCCTCGGCGCCCGGGAAGCGTACTTCTACGTGCGGGGCGACTCGCCGGAGGCCCTTTCCGCCGCCCAGGAAGCCGTGGCAGAGGCCGGCGCAGCCGGCCTGCTGGCCGGGGTGACGGTGAGGGTGCAGCCCTCGGCGCCCACAGCGGTCTCCGGCGAGGAGACCGCCATCCTCGACGCCCTGGAGGGGCTGGAGGGCTACCCGCAGCCCAAGCCGCCCCGGCCGGAGGAGATCGGCCTCCGGGGCCGGCCGACCCTGGTGCAGAACGTGGAGAGCCTGGCCGCGGTCGCGGCGCTCTTCCGGCTGGGTCCTGACCGCATTCGCGCCGCCGGCACCCGCACCTGCCCCGGCACGGCCCTCTTCACCGTCACCGGCGCCGTGGACCGGCCGGGGGTGTACGAGGTGGCCCACGGCACGCCGCTGGCGGAACTGCTGGCCCTGGCCGGAGCGCCGCCCCGGGAGGAGATCCTGGCCGTGCTGCCCGGCGGCCTAGGCTCCGGGCCGCTCAGGCCCGACGAGCTGGACGTGCCGCTCACTTACGAGGACCTGGCGGCCCTGGGCACCACCATGGGGAACTCGGCGGTAATCGTGTTCCGCAAGGCGGACGCGGCGCTGCCCGCCCTGGTGCGGGAGAACGTGGCGCTGCTGGCCCGGGGCTCCTGCGGCCAGTGCCGCGGCTGCAAGGAGGGGCATGAAGGGCTCCTCCGCGCGCTGCAGACGGGCGATCTGGCCGAGGCCCGCCGGAGGGCGGAGGTCCTGCTCTACGGGCGGGGCAACTGCGCGCTCCCCACGGGCACGGCCCGCTTTGCGCTGCGGGCGCTGCAGGCGTATCCGGAGGGCGCCTGGCACTAGTGCCATCGCGCAGGGGGTCTACGCGCGCGGCTACCGCGCGGGAAGCACGCGGACCCTCCGGTTCCGGCGGCCCGGCAGTACGGAAGTCCCGGCCGGATATGATGCCAGCAGACACGCGCGATTGAGCCGGAGTGTGACTACTTCCGCCCCTTGTCCGCGGGTAAGCTGAAAATGGATGACCAGCACCCCGGATATCGGAGAGCGGAGGGAGGATCATGCTCAGGCAGACGCACCGCGAGTACCTCAGCGCGTTCCTAAGCTGCACCTGGCTCGCCCGGTTGAACCTGATCTACCTGGCGGTTGTGCCTGCCTTCCTGGTGGGCTCCCTGATCTACCTGGTCTGGGTCTACCTGACGGTCTGAGGCAGGGAGGCCCGTCCTCGCGGGCTGGTCAGTGACGGAAGCAGCGAGACCCCGGGGCTGAAGCCACAGCCCCGGGGTCTTTCCCTTGACGCCCCTCACGACTCGTTCTGGTTCGGCCCGGTCTGATTGCGGCCGCCCTGCAGGCCGCCGTCCTGGTTGCGGCTGCGGTTCGACTGGCTGCCCGTCTCATTCTGGGCGCCCTCGGCCATCGCCGCGCCCCCCAGGCCGCCGGCCACGGCGCCGACCACCGTCCCCAGCGGCCCCGCGGCAGAACCCAGTGCCGCGCCGGCCACGGCGCCGGTCACGCCTGCGGCTCCCTCAGCCACGGAAGGACCGCCGCCCGCGCTCCGGGCGTTCGCCCCGGTTCCGGTGCCGGTCTGGTTGCGCTGGTTCGCCTTCCGATCTTCTGCCATGACTGTGCTCCTTTCGCCACAAGGTTCGGCCTTACTATGCGCCTCCGCCGGTCGCGGTATACGCCCGCACCACCCCGGCCGCCGGCCACGTCGTAATACCGAGCCATATCGACGGGGAGGGGTTCTGATGCCGGTCGTATCACCGGAGCGGTTTGCGACGGGACTGACATGGGCCGAGTACCTGGCGGGGGCGACGGAGCACAAGGAGCGGCGGCAGCAGGTGTACGACACCGTCACCTTCACGCCTGAGCAGCAAGCGGCGCTGGAGGCGCTGCGGCCCCTGGGGCTGAAGGTACTGGTGCTGGAGGAGTACTGGTGCGGCGATGCCGCCCGCACGGGCCCGCTGCTGGCCCGGATCGCGGAGGAGGCGGGCATGGAGGCGCGCTGGTTCTTCCGCGACCAGAACCTGGACATCATGGACCAGTACCTGGAAAACGGCAAGTCGAGGGCCATCCCGTGTTTCATCTTCATGACCCGCGACGGTGAGTACGTCGTGCACTGGGGCAGCCGCCCGCGGGCTGTCAAGGAGGCCGTGCGGCCGCTGCAGCCGCTGCCGCCCCAGGGGGATCCGGCCCGGCCTGCGGCCTTCGAGCGGTTCGTGGCGGTTCTCTCCGAGGCCTACGACCGGGTGATGCCGCACGGGGTGACGGATGAGCTGCTGGAAGTCCTGCACGCGGCGCTGAACAAGCCCGCTGGGGAAAGGGCATGAGTGCACCGGGCCCGGGCATGAGAGCCCGGGCCCGGCCGTCCCTTTCTTCCGGCCCGCTGCCCCTTGCTTCACAGCAGGGATTATGCGGCTTTTGTAAAACTAAGACATTGACCTCTTTTCACCCGGCCCCAGACAGGGAGGAGGGTGACCATGCAGCAGAGCAGACGCAGCTTTTCCTGGGACATGCTCGGAGACCTCGCGATGGGACGACCCAATCTCGGTCCCGCCGCCCGGCTGGAGATCTACCGGCTCATGCAGTTCAGCCTGCGCCACGTGCTCGAGGAGGAGCTGGGCGCGGAGGCGGCCGACCGGCTGCTGCGGGAGGCCGGGAAGGTGGCGGGTCTGGCGTTTGCGGGCCGGCTGCTGGGGCCCCTCACGTCGCTCCCGGACTACGCGCGCCGGCTGCAGGCCGCCTTCCGGGAATACGGCATCGGCATCCTGCGCATCGAGGAGGCCGACCTGGAGAAGGGGCGGTTCGTGTTCACCGTCGAGGAGGACATGGACTGCTCCGGCCTGCCCGAGACGGACATGGAGATCTGCAAGTTCGACGAAGGGTTCATCGCCGGCATCCTGGAGTCTTCCACGGGCCGGTCGTTCCGGGTCGCCGAGGTCGACTGCTGGTGTACGGGTGCGCGCGTCTGCCGGTTCGTCGCCGAGGCGGTGAGCGGCGCATGACCGACACACCCAGGACCGCCGGGCCGGAAACCAGAGCGCCATCGCTCGATCAGGCCGTGGAGGCCCTGCAGAAGCTGCTGCGCGATCCCCAGGCGAGCCCGCTGCCGCCGGCTGAACTGCGCGGCCATGCGGGCTTCACCGCCCTGTACCAGGAGCTGAGCGCCCTGCGCACCCACCTCACGCACATCTGCCGGGGCGACCTGCGCCATCCCATCCACGAGCGGGGACCGCTCTCCGGCTGCCTCAAGTCGCTTCAGGCGAGGCTGCGCCACCTGACGTGGCAGGTACAGATGGTCGCAGCGGGCGACTTCTCCCAGCGCGTGGAGTTCCTGGGGGAGTTCTCCCAGGCGTTCAACGAAATGACCGAGGCGCTGGCCAGGACCAAGGCAGAACTGGAACGGAGCGAGGCGCGTTACCGCCTGCTGGCTGAGTACGCGGCCGACGTCATCGTCACGCTGGACCGTGAGGGACGGTTCGTGTACGTCAGCCCCTCGGTCTTCAGCCTGCTCGGGTACACGCCGGACCAGCTGACCGGCCGCCCCCTGTCGGAGATCACCCCGATGGAAGGATGCCCCGTCCCGGGCACGGTGGTCGAACTCACCATCCGGTGTCACGACGGCTCCACCCGGTGGGTGGAGGTCAGCACCGCGGCGCTGCCGGAGGACGCCGGCGACGGGGCGGTCCGGGTCTGTGTCTTCCGCGATATTTCGGAGCGAAAACGGCTGGAGTCGGACCTGAAGCAGATGGCCACGACCGACGGCCTGACCGGCGCGTATAACCGGCGCTTCTTTGTCGAGATCTGCCACCAGGAGATCCTGCGCGCAGAACGCCGCCTCCGGCCCATCGCCATCGTGCTCATGGACATCGATCACTTCAAGCGCGTCAACGACCGTTTCGGCCACACCGCCGGCGACGAGGTGCTCCGCCAGCTTGTCGAAACCGGTCGAAAGACGCTCCGCTCGGAGGACGTGCTGGGCCGCCTCGGCGGCGACGAGTTCGCCGTCCTCCTGCCCGGCACCACGCTGGAGCAGGCTGCCAGGGTGGCCGAGCGGCTCCGGTCGACCTACGAGCAGCTGAAAGTCCCCGCCCGCAGCGGAACTGTGCGGTTCACGGTGAGCTGCGGCGTGGCCGAGTGGCAGCCCCACTTCCAGACGGTGGAGGACCTGCTCCAGCGGGCCGACTGCGCGCTGTACAAGGCGAAGAACGCCGGGCGCAACTGCGTCCGGACCGATGAGGGCTGCGTCCGCCGGTCCGAGCAGGATCCGGAAGGCTGAGGCCGAAACTGTACTTTGCTAAAGTGATAACGGGAGGCAGTGATGGTGATCGGTCTCGGCACCCTTGCCAACGTGGGGGCAGTTCTCGTGGGCGGGGCACTGGGGAGCCTGGTGATCCCGCAGGTACCGGAAGCGATGCGCGCGAGCACCATGAAGGCCCTGGGCCTGGCCGTGGTGCTCATCGGCCTGAAGATGGCGTGGGAGACCGAGAGCATCCTGCTTCTGGTGGTCTCGCTGGCGCTGGGCACGATGCTGGGGGAGTGGCTGCGGATCGAGGACCGGCTCCAGGCCTGGGCAGGCCGGCTGGAGCGCTGGCCCTTTGCCCGGCGCGGCAGCTTTGCGAAGGGCTTCGTGCAGGCCTCGCTGCTGTTCTGCACGGGGGCGATGGCCATCACCGGCGCCCTGGAGGACGGCCTGCGGGGCGACCCCTCCATCCTCTACGCGAAGTCGATCCTCGACGGCGTGGCCTCGATCATGTTCGGCTCCGTGATGGGCGTCGGCGTGATGTTCGCGGCGATCCCCGTGCTGGTCTACCAGGGGTTGATCACCCTGGGCGCCTCGGCCATCAGCGGGTTCCTGACCGAGGCGATGATTCGGGAGATCAGCGCCGCCGGCGGCCTGATGGTGGCGGCGATCGGGTTCAACCTCATGGGCGCGGCGGAGATCCGCATCGGCAACCTGCTGCCGGGCCTGGTCGTCGTGGCGGTGTTGGCGGGGGTGTTCGCGTAACCACCGTGGGCCGTTAGACCGTATCCATGGGCAAGACCGGGTGCGGCGGTGCCGCACCCGGCTTTCACATTCGTTCCTTCCCGATTCGCGGCACAGCCGTGCGCGCCAGCGCCGCGCTGTCGGGGAGATCCTCCAGGCTCCGGCACAGCCGGATCAACTCTTCCGCCTGATCAGCCGGCAGGATCGGCGTCACCAGGTCCCGGAACTTGGCGTCGAGTTCGTCGTCGCTCATCGGCCGTGCAAGGCTGCCAACGGCATGCTGCACGTGCCGCGCGAGCACCCTGCCGTCCCGCAGCGTGACGGTCACGCGGCACTCGTCCCTGGCCACCGTGGCATCGGCCAGGGCGTGCACCCGCTCCCGCAGCGCGACGACGGCGGGATCCGTCACCCGGGCGTCGCTGTACTGGGCCTCACCAGCCGCGCCGTCGACGATGGCCACCGCCGCCGAGTGATATACGGAGAACTTGCCCTCCAGCCCGGTGCGGGGCGCCCGCTTGCCGGTCAGCTCCAGGACCAGGGGGTTTACCCGCAGGTCGATGCGCTCGATCTGGTCGGCGGAGAGGCCGTACGCATTGCGCAGCTGGATGCACCCGTCGATGGCCGGGTGGATGACGATGCCGCAGGCAAAAGGCTTGTACGTGTTGTGCCGGATCTCGAACCGCTCGCCAAGCCCGTTGACCATCTCCGCCAGGTCGTACTCCGGCGCCATCACGCGGGCGAACCCCCGGCGCCCCTCGATGGCCTCGGCCGAACTGGTGAAGCCCCGGGCCGCCAGCAGGGCGGCGAACAGCCCGTTCTGGGCCGCGCGGCCGGGGTGGAACGGCTTGCAGTGCGTGCCGAACATCTCCCGGAGGCCTGCCGCCTGCGTGGCCGCGATCCCCAGGGCATGGACCATCTGCGTTTCGGAGAGGTGCAGCAGCTTGCCCGCCGCCGCGGCTGCGCCGAATACGCCCGCCGTGGCGGTGACGTGCCAGCCCTGGTCGTAGTGCGACGGGCAGACGCCGTTGCCGATGCGGCACTCCACCTCCACCCCCAGGACGAAGGCGAGCAGCAGGTCCTTTCCCGGAACCGGCCGGGTTTCGGCCAGTGCGAGCAGCGCCGGCGCAACGGGGCCGCTGGGGTGGATCACCGTCCGGAGGTGGGTGTCGTCGAAGTCGAGGACGTGGGAGCTGATGCCATTGATCAGCGCGGCGTGGAGCATGTCCAGCCGTTCGGTTCGCCCCAGCACGGAGGCCCGTGCCGGACCGCTGAACTCGGCCACGGTCGCCAGGGCGATCTCCACGGCTTCGTGGCGGCATCCCCCGATGGCCACGCCCAGCCAGTTGAGCAGGGAGCGCCTAGCTTCACGAACGACGTCGGCGGGGAGGGACTCGTAGGTCGCGTTGACCACGTACCGGGCGAGCATGCGGGTGACTTCCATGGATGTCCAGCTCCTCCTGTGCAGCGACTTGGACCGGCTATGTCACGGAGACCCCGGGCGAGCCTGCCTGTGCAACTGCCCCTCTCCAATGATCGCACATCCGTTCACGAGGGCAAGGACAGATTCGCCATGCGCACGGTGCGCGCGGCAGCCCTAACTACGCCGTCGCCGGGTCAGAGAAAAGGAAGAAGACGCAACCGTGTCGACCCGGTTGCGCCTTCTCTGCGACTATGTCTGGAGCTGGCGACAGGAATCGAACCTGCAACCGCCTGATTACAAATCAGGTGCTCTGCCAGTTGAGCTACGCCAGCGGGATAACGCAGCGCTTATCATAACACATTTCGCGCCCGCTTGCAATGTACGGAGGGCGGGAGCCCTCCTGGCTGGCTAGTGGCAGCCGCAGGGCTTGCGGCGCCGGAAGATGGGTAGCACGGGTGTCTGGATCGGCGGCGTGTGGATCGTGGCGACGCACCCCGTGCCGGGGATGATCCAGGACACCGGACAGCTGACGACGTTGACGGCCTGGCCGGGCGTGCGGAACGTGACGGGCGTGCAGTCCACGGTCACGTTGCCGATCGGGATCAGGCGGCGCCGGCGATGGCCGCGGTGGTGATGGTGGTGATGATGATCGTGGTGGTCGTGGTGATCGTGGTGATCGTGGTGGCTGCCACATCCGCAGTCCCGGTCATCCTCCAGGTCGGCACACAGGTCGGAGCGCCGGTCGCGGTCGTCCTCCCAACTCATCCTCTCCCCTCCTTCCCTCCTTCCCAGCGTATGACCGTTTCCCCGGCCTTGACATAAAAAAGAAAAAGGCCGCCGCGCGGCCTAGTCGTGACCTCTCTCCAACCCCTGGTTCCGGTTCTCCAGGTACCGCTCCAGCTTCCGCTTGACCCGCTGCAGAGCGTTGTCGATCGACTTCACGTGCCTATGTAGCTCCACGGCGATTTCGTGGTACGACTTCCCGTCGAGGTAGCTCATCAGCACCTTCCACTCGAGGTCGCTGAGGATCTCCTCCATCTTCCCCTCGATGTCGCCGAACTCCTCGCGGCTGATGATCAGCTCCTCCGGGTCCGTGACCTTGGATCCCGAGATCACATCCAGCAGGGTCCGGTCGGAGTCGTCGTCGTAAATGGGCTTGTTCAACGACACGTAGGAGTTCAGGGGGATGTGCTTCTGACGAGTCGCCGTCTTGATCGCCGTAATAATCTGTCGGGTAATGCAGAGTTCTGCAAAAGCACGGAAAGAGGACAGCTTGTCCGCCCGAAAGTCCCGGATCGCCTTGTACAGGCCGATCATGCCTTCCTGCGTGATGTCATCCCGGTCGGCACCGATCAGAAAGTAGGAGCGAGCCTTGGCCCGCACGAAGTTCTTGTACTTATTAATAAGATACTCCAGCGCTTCCGTTGACCCCTCACGAGCAAACTCCACGATGTCTTCGTCCATCATGGAGTCATAGTCGTGATACACGCGCTGCGGTGTCGCCGTCACTGAGCCGTCCCCCTCTCAATTCAATCCTAACGCAACTGAAGACTACGTTTGGTTACGGCGACTACCCAACCTGCGGCTGTCGCTGTACCCTTGTTCCGAATTGGAAGAGCGGCCCTTTTCACCCCTTGTCCGTGGCACTCCTATCCTGGATTATACTCGCTGGCGCGACATAACGTCAAGGCAAGGCGACCGGCAAACCGCCCTGTCGGGCCCACATTTCGACGTACGGCAGAAGGGTTTTTCCCGGCGATGTCGAATATCGATTGTTAACGTCTTTATCTTTGCGACGGCTAACCATCTCCGCTCACAGGCGGGTGGCCGCACCGCGGCCACCCGCTTATTGTTCGCCGGTGCCCACCCGCACCCGCCCCGGCTTCGGCGGGTACACGTCGTGCGAAACCAGTTCCCTCCGGGCGTCCGGGCCGAGGCCCCTCACCCGGTATATGCGCACCTCCACCCCGAAATACCCCTCATCCTCCACCACCCGCCGGCCCCGGGGCAGGGACGGGTCTTCCACCTCCACCAGGTCCGGCGGAAAGAAGCGCACGTACTCCTCCTCCAGCCGGATCGGCGCCGGCACGGGCGGACGGGCGCCGTGCAGCGTCACCTCCACCTGCGGCGGATCGCCCGGCGCCACCCGGGCGCGGATGCGGACCGGGCCGTCCAGGCTGTTGCGGAAGCGGAAGTCCAGCTGGTCCCACACCACGGTCGCGTCGCGCCCGGGGCCCACGTACTGCAGCGGCCGGTCGTGGTGGTACCGCTCCACGATCTCCAGTCCGCCGAGCAGGGCGGCGTTGTACAGGGTGGACGTCACCTGGCAGATGCCCCCGCCGTAGCCCAATACGTACTCGCCCTGGTAGATCTCGCTGGCGAGCGCCCAGCCGTGCTCGGCGTCCCGCGGGCCCACCACCGCATTGAACGAGAAGACCTCGCCGGGCTGCAGCACGCGACCGTCGATCCTGGCCGCGGCCAGGGCGACGTTCCGCATGCGGCCCGGTTCGACGTTCACAACGGGCGTCGAAAAACGCGCGATGACGCGCTCCGTCTCCTGTGCGGGCGCAGGCGCGCCCGGCGCCTCTCCGGCCGCCGCCCTGCCCGAAAACCCCGGGCCAGCGGCCCACAGCGCCGCGAGCAAAAGCAGGGCCGCCCCGTTGCGGCGGCCCGTCGTCCACAGTCGGATGGTCTGACCTCCTCTGCTCAGGTCCGTACGCTCCGCTGCCGGCGGATCTCGTAGAGCAGAATGGCGCCGGCCACGGCGGCGTTCAGCGACGTCACATGGCCCAGCATCGGCAGGCGCACCGTGAAGTCGCACTTCTCGCCCACCAGCCGGCTCATCCCCCGGCCCTCGCTGCCGATGACCACCGCCAGCGGCCCGGTGAGGCCCGCTTCGTAGTACAGCTGTTCCGCCTGCTGGTGGGTGCCGACGACCCAGTACCCCTGCTCCTTCAGCAGATCCAGCGTGCGGGCGATGTTGGTGACGCGGGCCACCGGCACGTACTCCACCGCGCCGGCCGATACCTTGGCCACCGTCTCGGTCAGCCCCACGGCCCGCCGTTCGGGGATGATCACCCCGTGCACGCCCGCGGCGTCCGCCGTGCGCAGCAGCGAGCCCAGGTTCTGCGGGTCCTCGATGCCGTCCAGCACCAGCAGGAGACCGTCTTCCCCCGAGGCGGCCGCCCGTTCCAGCACCTCGTCCAGGTCCCAGTAGCGGTGTGCGGCGGCCAGCGCGATGACCCCCTGGTGATTCCGGCCGCGGGCCATGGCGTCCAGCCGCTCCCGGGCCACTTCCTGCACGATGACCCCCTGCTGTCGCGCCAGCGCGACGATCTCCCGGATCGAGCCCTCACGGGCGCCCTTCGCCACCAGGATCCGGTTGATGGTGCGTCCGGAACGCAGCGCCTCCAGCACGGGGTTCCTTCCTTCGATCTGTCCAGACACGGGCTCCGTCTCCTCCGCCTTCAGTCTGCCCGCCCCGGCCCGCGCGGATGTGCCGCCCGCCTGTAGTGTTCGACCACGAAGTCGTACGGATTCGCCTCGTCCCGCGGATAGGGCGTGCGGGCGACGAGCTCCCATTCGGTCTCGGGCCAGGCCGGGAAGAACGCGTCGCCCGGGAAGTCGCCGTCGACGCGGGTGAGGATCATCTCATCCGCATGCGGCAGCAGCTGGCGGTACAGCTCTGCGCCGCCGATGACGTACAGCGGGCGCGGATCCGCCAGCAGCTCCTCGACGCTGTGGCGCACCTCGCAGCCCGGGGCCCGGAAGTCCGGGTCCCGGGTCAGCACGATGTTGGTCCGGCCCTTCAGGGGGCCGCCGATCGACTCGTAGGTCTTCCGCCCCATCACCACGGTTTTCCCCATGGTGGTTCGGCGGAAGTGGCGCATCTCCGCCGGGAGCCGCCAGGGCAGGCGGCCTTCCCGTCCAATGACGCGGTTGCGGCCCATCGCCGCGACGAGCGTGATCATGTGGACAGCTCCCCGCGGATCGGCGGGTGGTGCTTGTAATCCACCAGCTTGATATCCTCCATCGTGAACTGGTCGATCTCCCTGACCTCGGGGTTCAGCCAGAGCTTGGGCAGCGGGTACGGCTCGCGCTCGATCTGCAGCCGCACCTGGTCCAGCAGGTTCCGGTAGATGTGTACGTCGTTGAGATAGTGCGTGAAGGTGCCGGCCTCCAGGCCCGTGACCTGCGCCACCATGTGGAGCAGCAGGGAGTAGCTGGCGATGTTGAACGGAACCCCCAGGAACAGGTCGGCGCTGCGCTGCCACACGGCCAGGTGCAGCCGGCCGTCCTTCACGTGGAACTGGAAGGGCCCGTGGCAGGGCGGCAGGGCCATCTCCTCCAGGTCGGCCACGTTCCAGGGGCTCACCACCAGCCGGCGGGAGTTGGGGTGGGGCCGCTCCGGATCCGCGGCGATCTCCCGGATCTGCTCGATGACCCACGCGATCTGGTCGTAGGTCTTACCGTTCGCGCCCTCCCATGCCCGCCACTGCTTGCCGTAGATCGGGCCCAGCTTTCCGCCGTTGCGGGCGGCGTCCTTGTCCCAGATGTGGCAGCCCCGCTCGTGGAGGAACTCCAGATCCGTCCGGCCCGCCAGGAACCAGAGCAGCTCCGCCTTCACGGAGTTGAAGAACAGCTTCTTGGTGGTCAGGGCCGGAAATCCCTCCGAGAGGTCGTGCTTCAGCATGCGGCCGAAGACGCCCACCGTGCCCATGCCGGTCCGGTTGGGCGTCCAGCGCCCCTCGGCGATCTGCTGCTCGTTCTCCGCCAGGATCTCCCGGCAGAGATTCAGGTACTGGACCTCGATGTTCAAGCCCCGAACCCCCCTGCGGTCGAAAAGTCTTCCCTAGTAGTTCCGCCCCGGGGCGCCCGGTTCCTCTCCGGCGCGGTTCGGGATTACAGGCCGCTCTCCACGAAGGCGGCGGCCGCCCGGAGCAGCTCGGCCAGCCGCTGCTCGTGCCCGGCCAGGTGCAGGTAGCCCAGCAGCGCCTCGAAGCCGGTGGAGGCGGCGTACGCCGCCGGATCCGCGGACTTGGGGGCCGCGTGCCCCTTGGCGTTGCGCCCCCGGCGCACCACGTCCTGCTCCTGCTCGCTGAGCGCCGGCATCAGGTGGTTCAGGATGGCTGCCTGGGCGGTCGCCTGCACGTAGCGCAGGGCGTGCCGGTGCAGGTCGTTGACCTTCACGTACCCCAGCTCCAGCAGCCGCTCCCGCACGAAGGCCTCGTACAGGGCGTCGCCGAGATAGGCCAGGGTCAGCGGCGGAAGGGTGAGCGGGTTGGCCAGCCTCATGCGCGCCGCCACCGCACGCCCTGCGGGGTGTCCTCGAGGATGATGCCCATGGCCTTGAGCTGGTCGCGGATCCGGTCGGCCTCGGCGAAGTTGCGCGCCTTGCGGGCCTCCTGCCGGGCGGCAATCAGGGCCTCGATCTCGGCATCCAGCTCATCCGGCGCGGCCTGCCGCTGCAGGAGCCCCAGCACCCCGGCCAGTTCCCGGAGCAAGGCCAGACCGCCCTCGGCCAGGGCCGCAGAAGCGCCCGGCCGGACCTTGCTGTTGAGCTCCCGGCTCAGCTCAAAGATGACGGCCAGCCCCTCCGCCGTGTTGAAGTCGTCATCCATGGCCTCGATGAAGCGGTCTCGTGCCTGGGAGAGCTCGCCCAGCAGCGCCTCCTCCTCCGGGGTCAACGTCGCGCGGGGCGCGGTGCGGGCCAGGTGCTCCAGGTTCGTGACCGTGTTGTAGAGCCGCTCCAGGGCGCGCTTGGTCTCCTCCACCAGCTGGTCGCTGAAGGAGAGCTGGGTCCGGTAGTGGGCCGACAGCAGGAACATGCGGATGACCTCGCCGTCGTAGCGCTTCAGGATGTCCCGCACGGTGAAGAAGTTGCCCAGCGACTTGGACATCTTGGCGCCGTCGATCATCAGGTGGGCGTTGTGCATCCAGTACCGCGCAAACGGCTTGCCCGTGACCGACTCCGACTGGGCGATCTCGTTCTCGTGGTGCGGAAAGGTCAGGTCCTCCCCGCCGGCGTGGATGTCGATCGTGTCGCCCAGGTACTTCCGGGCCATCGCCGAGCACTCGATGTGCCAGCCGGGGCGGCCTGCGCCCCACGGAGCCGGCCAGGCGGGTTCCCCGGGCTTCTGGCCCTTCCAGAGCGCAAAGTCGAAGGGGTGCTCCTTGCGGTCGTCCGGATCGACCCGCTCCGACGCCCCCGCGACAAGTTCCTCCAGATTCTTGTGCGACAGCTTGCCATAGTCGGATTTTGACGTAACCCGAAAATACACGTCGCCGCCGTCGACCACGTAGGCGTGGCCCTTGTCGATCAGTTGCTGAATCATGGCGATCTGGTCCTCGATGAGCTCGGTGGCCCGGGGGTGGACGTCCGCCCGACGCACACCCAAGGCCCCCGCATCCGCAAAATAGGCCTGGATCATCTCCTCGGCCAGCTCCGCCACGCTGATGCCCCGTTCCCGGGCCCGCTTGATCATGCGGTCGTCGATGTCGGTGAAGTTCTGGACAAAGGTGACCTCATACCCCCGGTATTCCAGATACCGCCGGACGGTGTCGAACACGACGAAGTTACGGGCGTTGCCGATGTGGAAGTAGTCGTAGACGGTCGGGCCGCAGTTGTAGAAGCGGACCTTGCCCGGTTCGAGGGGGACGAAGTCCTCCTTCCTCCTGGTCAGGTCATTGTAGATGCGGATGCCCATGGGCCAAACCCTCCTGTAGTCTGCGCAGCGCACGGTTCTCTTCCTCCAGCCGCTCGATGCGCTGGCTCAGCTTGTCGATCTGCCGCTGCAGCTGGTCGAACATGTTCGCCACCGGGTCGGGCATGTGGATCATGTCCAGCTGGTCGGTGCGCACGCCGTTCTGGACCACGACCCGGCCCGGGTTGCCGACCACGGTGGAGTTGGGGGGAACCTCCCGCAGCACCACGGCGCCGGCGCCGATGCGGCTGTTCGCCCCCACCCGGAACGAACCCAGGATCCGGGCGCCGGTGCCGATCACCACGTTGTCTTCGATGGTCGGGTGCCGCTTCCCCTTCTCCTTCCCGGTGCCGCCCAGGGTGACGCCCTGGTAGATGGTCACGTTGTTGCCGACCTCCGCGGTCTCGCCGATCACGACGCCGCAGCCGTGGTCGATGAAGACCCCCTCCCCGATCTTGGCGCCGGGGTGAATCTCGATCTGGGTGAAGAACCGGGCAATCTGGGAGATCACACGGGCCAGGAGCTTGAAGTTCCGCTGCCACAGCCAGTGCGCCACCCGGTGGGCCCAGATCGCCTTCAGACCCGGATAGCAGAGCAGGACCTCCAGCACCGAACGCGCAGCCGGATCCCGCTCGAAGACTACCTGGATATCCCGACGAAGCCGCCTGAACATCTCGCTCCCTCCCCCTCCGCAACGGAAATGCCCGCCTCTGTCGGCCAGAGGCGGGCATGACCCGCGGTTCCACTCTGATTGGGCGCCAGAAGAACGCGCGCCCCGCTCGATCGGGTGCCAGCACACCCTGTGCCGGATAACGGTGGCCTTCCGTGGGCGCCTAGCGGTCGCGGCACCAGGCCGCGCCCGTTCGGACCCCGGCTCCCGGGCGCATTTTCGCTGCGTTCACCTGACCTCCGCTTGCAGCCTGGGCGGTGGCTCTCTGTACAGGCTCCCGCAGGTACTTCTCCCGTTCGCTGCCTTTACATTTTCTCTGATTTTACGGGCGAGCGTCCCGGATGTCAAGCCGGGCGCGCACATCACCGTTCGGCGATGAGGGCCACCGCGTAGGCGGCGATCCCCTCCTCCCGGCCGACGAACCCCATCTGCTCGTTGGTGGTGGCCTTGATGCTGACCCGGCGCGGTGCCACCCCGAGCACCGCGCTGATGCGCGCCCGCATCCCGTCCACGTATGGACCGATCTTCGGCCGCTCGGCCACCACCGTGATGTCGCAGTTCACAGGCCGGTACCCCTCCCCGGCCAGCAGCTCCACGACCCGGCGGAGCAGCTCCAGGGAATCCGCGCCCTCGTAGCGGGGGTCGGTCGGGGGGAAGTGCTGGCCGATGTCGCCCAGGCCCGCGGCGCCCAGCAGCGCGTCCATCAGCGCGTGCAGCACCACGTCTGCATCGGAGTGGCCCTCCAGCCCCCGCTTGCTGGGGATCTCCACGCCGCCCAGGATCAGCGGCCTGCCGGGAACCAGCCGGTGCACGTCGTAGCCAAAACCGATCAGCATGTTCAGCCCTCCCCCTCCAGGAGCGCCTCCGCCACCCGGAAGTCTGCGGGTGTGGTCAGCTTGATGTTGGTCGGGTCACCCCGGTGGACCCGGACGGGCACGCCGATGCGCTCCACCAGGGACGCGTCGTCCGTGCCGACGAAGCCGTCCGCCGCTGCCTGGCGGAAGGCCCGCACCAGCACGTCGGCCCAGAAGACCTGCGGGGTCTGCACCGCCCAGAGCGTCGACCGGTCGGGGGTGGCCGCCACCACGCCGTCCGGCCCCACCTGCTTGATGGTGTCCTGGACGGGAACCGCCACCACCTGCGCCGGATGGACGGCGGCGGCCTGCAGGACGCCCTCCAGCACATCCGGGCTGAGCAGGGGGCGGGCGGCGTCGTGCACCGCCACGATGCGGGGGCGGGAGTGCACCGCCTGAAGCGCGGCCCACACCGAGTCCTGCCGCTCCGCGCCGCCCTGTACGATGCGGGTCACCTTGGGCATGCGGCCCACCAGCTCCCGGGTCCCGTCGACGTCCCGGGCGGCGATGATGATCTCATCCACCAGCGGGCACCGGCTGAACAGCCCGACGGTGCGCACCAGCACCGGCTCGCCGCGCAGGGGGAGGAACTGCTTGGCAGTTCCTCCCCCCATCCGCCTGCCCGAGCCGGCTGCAGGGATGATGACGCTGACGGGGACCTGCAGCCCGCCTGACTGAATGCTCACGGCGCCACCTTCTCCACGCTCATCTTGGGCTTGGCGAAGATCATGCGGCCGGCCGCGGTCTGGATGACGGACGTCACCAGGACGTCGATCGTCTCCCCGATGTAGCGCTTGCCGCCGTCCACCACGATCATCGTGCCGTCGTCCAGGTAGCCCACGCCCTGGCCCGGCTCCTTGCCGTCCTTCACCACGGACACGGTCATGTCCTCCCCCGGCAGGACGATCGGCTTCAGCGCATTGGCCAGCTCGTTGATGTTGAGCACCCGGACGCCCTGCAGCCCCGCGACCTTGTTCAGGTTGAAGTCGTTGGTGACCACCACGCCGCCCAGCATCTTGGCCAGCTTCAGCAGCTTGATGTCCACCTCGGCCGCGTCGATCTCGCCCTCGTAGATGCGCACGTCGGAGCCCGGCTGCTTCTGGATCTCGTTCAGGATGTCGAGGCCGCGGCGGCCGCGGTTGCGCTTGAGCATGTCCGGCGAGTCCGCGATGTGGCGCAGCTCCTCCAGCACGACGGCGGGGACGATGAGCGGCCCCTCCAGGAAGCCGGCCGCGACGATGTCCGCAATGCGGCCGTCGATGATGACCGAGGTGTCGAGGATCTTGGGCCGGCTGATCCCCCGGTACTCCTGGGTCTTGCCCGCCTGGGCGGAGGCCGCCTGCTCCTTTTTTCCGGAGCGGGTGAAGACCGAGGCCAGGGCCTCGCCGACCTCATCCCGCTTGCGCGTGGTCACCGTCATCCCCAGGTAGCCGAAGATCACCGCGCTCAGAACCGAGATCACGCCGCCGAACAGCGGAATCTTGCCCGTGAAGACGCTGAGGAGGGCCGCAATCAACAGCCCGCTTATGAGTCCAACAAAACCAAGAATGATGTCTATGAATGCAGTACGGGCCAACCGTCCTTCGAGCCAGGTCACGAATGGATAGAGTCCGAAGCCCACCAGACCGCCAACCACACTGCCGACGGCGAAGAAGAGCAGCGTGAACCCCCAGTGCTCCGGAACCGAGAGCAGCAGGGCGACGCTCTCTCTCCAGAGAAACGTGGAACCGAAACCGCTCAGGACGCCTGCAACGGTCAGCACGATCCGCAGGTTCTTTCTCAACACCATTCACCCCCTTCTGCAGATTGGGAGGGCGTGAGTCCCGACAGCGCCGCCCCCCTGATTATGTGACGAACGAGAAAGGGCGCAGGTTCGCCGGCTGCCCTGCGCACGTCAAGAAAGGGGCGCCGGACGTCCGGCGCCACCTCACTGGGCGAGAACGCGATCCAGGAGCGAGCTGGCCTGTTCCAGCTCAAGACCTCTGATCAACACGATCTCGGACAGCAGGATCTGCCGGGCGTTGTCCAGCATCTTGCGCTCCCCGGTGGAGAGACCCTTCTCCCGGTCCCTCTGCGTGAGCGTGCGAACGACCTCGGCCAGGGCGAAGATGTCGCCGCTGCGGATCTTCTCCAGGTTCATGCGGTAGCGGTGGTTCCAGTTTTTCACCGTCTGAGTGGTGCGGGACCTCAGCACCTCCAGCACCTGCTGGAAGACCTGCTCGGACATGACCTGGCGCAGCCCTGTGCTCTGCGGGCTGTCGCAGGGCACCAGCACCTGCATGTCGGAAACCGGCAGGCGCACGACATAATAGCGCTTGCGCTCCCCCAGCACTTCGCGCTCCTCAATCGCCTCGATAATGCCGGCGCCGTGCATGGGGTAGACCACCTTGTCGCCCACCCGAAACACCGCATCACCCCCGCCAGCTCCCGCACCCCGCACGTGAGGGAAACCTCCGCCTGTGCTGAGCTTACCAGACGCGCACAACCTTTGTCAAGAAAAGTTTAATTATATGATAAGTAGTTTGCATATGTCGACACACACAGGAATTGTCAGACAGCGATCTCCGGCGCGGAGATGTGCGGATGTGGCTTGACGCCCCCGTGCATCGAACCTACAATGAGAAGTGTGCAACGGGGCTATAGCTCAGTTGGGAGAGCGCGTGAATCGCACTCACGAGGTCGGGGGTTCGAGTCCCCTTAGCTCCACCAAAGCGAGGGCGGAGGCCAGCCCCTCCGCCCTCATGCATTGTTGCCCACCGGGTATTCCACAGTTTTCCAGATGGTGCCGTTTGTCCCTGTCGTGCCCCTCTGCTACAATAGAACCAAGTCAGGAACCATCCACCGGCTTCGCTCTTTCTGCGCACCCCTGACCCGCGACGGGACTGAGAGGTGAGTCTTGGATGAAAGACCTGCTGTGCGATCAGTTTCAGGAAACGGTGAGCGAGTCCCTTATCCGCCACCGCAGCGTGCTGGACATCATGGCCAAATACCAGGAGTCCAACGCCCGGGTGAACCGGGCGCTCACGAAGTCGGTGACGTCCTGCGGCTGTGTGGAGATTCACGGGACCAAGCAGCGGTACCCCGCCGATGCGACGCTGGAACAGATGCGGGATCATGCCATGGAGCATCTGACCGGCAAGCTCTGCGACCACTGCCGCGAGGTCATCGAAGCGGAGATCGGCAACAACCTCTTCTACCTCGCCGCACTGTGCAACGTGCTCGACCTGAACCTGTACGACGTCCTGCTGAAAGAGCACAAGAAGCTCACCGCCCTGGGGCTTTACCACTTCGCCGACTGATCCGGCAGGAACCCGGGATGAGGAAAAGAGACCCGAGCCGAAGCGGCTCGGGCTTTTTTCGTCCTCAGGGCTGCCGCTCCAGGGCATACTGCGCCCGCAGCCGGCGCAGCCCTTCCTGAATCGCGCGCGCCCGCACCTCGCCGATGCCCTCCACGTCGTCCAGCTCCTCCAGTGAGGCGCTGAGCACCCGCTGCAGCTTCCCGAACCGGGCGACCAGGTTCTCGATGACGGCCGCCGGCAGTCGGGGAATGCGCCGGAGCATCCGGTAGCCCCGGGCCGCGACCGGGCCGTCCAGGGCACCGATCCCCAGGAGGCGGGCGATGGCCGTCAGATCCTGCAGTTCGTCAAAGGACCAGGCGGCCATCTGCTGGTGCAGCGCCGCCGCGTGGCCCGCATCGTCGGTGCTGGCGTAGTCGCGGAGGATGAGGATCCCCTCCGCCTCGACCCCGGCGAGCAGCTCCTCCAGCTGCATCGCCACCAGCCGGCCCTCGGTGCCCAGTTCGACGATGTAGCGCTCGATCTCCGCCCCGATCCGCAGCAGCATCTCCGTGCGCTGCACCACCAGCGCCACGTCCAGCACGCTGACCATGTCATCCAGCTCCAGGGCGGAGAGCCGGGCCACGGCCTGGTCACGGACCAGCTTGTACTTTTCGAGGGTTTGAAGGGCCTGGTTCGCCTTGGCCAGAATCACCGGGAAGTCCCGCAGGATGTACTTCACCGGCCCCTTGTAGAGCGTGATCAGATCCCGCCGCTGGGAGATGGAGATCACCAGCTCGCCGGTCTGCCGGGCCACCCGCTCCGCCGTGCGGTGGCGGGTACCGGTTTCGCTGGTGGGAATGGACGGGTCGGGCACCAGCATGGCGTTGGCGTAGAGGATGCGCCGCGCGTCCCGGGTGAGGATGATCGCCCCGTCCATCTTGGCCAGCTCGTACAGCCGTGTGGGCGTGAACTCGCATTCCAGCCGGAACCCGCCGTCCACCAGCGCCAGAACCTCCGGGGAGTCGCCTACGACGATCAGCGATCCGGTCCGGGCCAGCAGGATGGACTCCAGCCCCTCCCGCAGCGCGGTGCCGGGTGCGAGCTGCTGCAGCACGTGGCAGAAGCCGCTTCTGTCCTCCATGACCCGCACCCTCCTCCGGGCCCGGATCAGCGGCTCAGCGCCGCCTCAAGCCCTTCCATGACCGTCTCCACCCCAACCAGTTCCAGATCGGTCTTCATGCTTAGGCTACGGAGGTTGGCCTGCGGTAATACCATGCGGTCGAAACCCATCTTCTCGGCCTCCCGGATCCGCTGATCGATGCGGGACACGGCGCGCACCTCCCCGGCCAGCCCCACCTCGCCCACGACGACCGTGCGCGGGTCGGGGGGCTGGTCGCGGAAGCTGGAGGCCAGGGCCACGGCCAGCGCCAGGTCGATGGCCGGCTCCGCCAGCCGCACCCCGCCGGCCACCTTGACGTAAGCGTCATGGCTGCCCAGGAGCAGGCCCACCCGCTTCTCCAGGACGGCGATGATCAGCTGCAGCCGGTTCAGGTCGATGCCCTCCGCGGTCCGGCGCGGCGTCACGAAAGTGGACGAACTGACCAGGGCCTGCACCTCCACCAGGAGCGGCCGGGTTCCTTCCATCGCCGGGAGCACCACCGAGCCCGCCACCCCCAGCGGCCGCTCCGAGAGGAAGAGCTGCGAGGCGTTGTCCACGGGCGCCAGCCCCGTGTCCCGCATCTCGAAGATGCCGATCTCGTTGGTCGACCCGAAGCGGTTCTTCACCGCCCTCAGGATGCGGAAGCTGGCGTGCCGGTCCCCCTCGAAGTAGAGGACGGTGTCGACGATGTGCTCCAGCACCCGCGGGCCGGCCAGGGCCCCCTCCTTCGTGACGTGGCCGACGGTGAAGACCGCGATGTTCTGCCCCTTCGCCACCCGGAGCAGCTGGGCGGCGCATTCCCGCACCTGGCTGACGGAACCCGGCGCGGAAGGCAGGTCGGGCCGGAAGACCGTCTGGATGGAGTCGACGATGAGCAGCCGGGGGGCCAGCTGCGCGGCGTGGTGCGCGATGGCCTCCAGGTTGGTCTCGGCCAGGACCAGAAGGCGCGGGTGCAGCGTGCCCAGACGGTCGGCCCGCAGGCGGATCTGCCGGGCGGACTCCTCGCCCGAGACGTAGAGCACGGGGCCGTGCTGCCCGGCCACCCGGGCGGCCAGCTGCAGCAGGATCGTCGACTTTCCGATGCCCGGGTCGCCGCCCACCAGGACAAAGGAACCGGGCACGATGCCGCCGCCGAGCACCCGGTCCAGCTCGTCGATCCCCGTCGCCAGCCGGGGCGCGTCCGCCGTCTCCACGTCGCCGATCGCCACGGGCGGCCCTCCGGCCCCGGCCTCGGGGGAGAGCAGGCCGCGGCCGCCCGAACGGGCGGCCGGCTCCTCCACCATGCTGTTCCACGTGCCGCAACCGGGGCACCGCCCCATCCACCGCGGCGCCTCATAGCCGCACTCCTGGCAGAAGAAGGCGCTCCTGGACTTGGCCACTGTACGGGTCCTCCTCGTCTTCCTCAGTCCGGTCTTCTTTCTGGAAGGAGGCCGCGCCCTCCTGCATGGGGCCCGCCGCCCCCGCCCTGCGCAGCTCAGGCCTGCAGGGCCTGCTGCTCCCGCCGGGAGACGGCGAGGATCGCCTGCCAGATCTCCTCGACGTCGGCGCCGGACAGCTCGCCCCCGGCCAGGCCGACCAGCCGGTCGATGAGCGCCTGCTCCCGGTCCTCCTGCAGGACGGGCAGCCCCGCGGCCCGCTTCAGCCGGCCCACCTGCCGCACCATCGCCATGCGGCGCAGCAGGAGCTCCAGGATGCGCCGGTCCAGCCGGTCGATCTCCGCCCGGCAGTCTCCGATGTCCTCCAGGGCCGCGGGCGGGAGCAGCTCCAGTTCCGCCATCAGCCTGCGGAACGCCTCGAAGGTCAGCTGCTGCTGGGCGTCCGACAGCGCCCGGTCGGGATCCGGGTGCACCTCGATCATCAGCCCGTCCGCCCCGGCTGCGAGGGCGGCGCGGGAAAGCGCGGGGATCAGGTCCCGCCGGCCCGCCGCGTGGCTGGGGTCGACGATCACCGGCAGCCCCGAACGCTGCTTGGCCAGAATCGCCGTGCTCAGGTCCAGGGTGTTGCGGGTGGACGTCTCAAACGTCCGGATGCCCCGCTCGCAGAGGATCACCTGGTCGTTGCCCGATTCCAGGATGTATTCCGCCGCGGACAGCCACTCCTCCAGCGTGGCGCTGAGCCCCCGCTTCAGCATCACGGGCTTGCCTGCGCGCCCCACCTGCTTCAGCAGAGCGAAGTTCTGCATATTGCGCGAGCCGACCTGCAGCACGTCGGCGTACTCGGCCACCAGGTCGATGTGGGCGGTGTCCATGACCTCAGTCACCACCGGAAGCCCGGTCTCCGCGCGGGCGACGGCCAGCAGCCGCAGCCCTTCCTCCCCCAGCCCCTGGAACGAGCGCGGGGATGTGCGGGGCTTGAACGCGCCTCCCCGGAGGGCCGTGGCGCCCGCGGCCTTCACCGCCCTGGCGGCGGCCACAATCTGTTCCTCGCTCTCCACGCTGCACGGCCCCGCGATGATCACCGGGCGGCCTGAGCCCAGCCGCAGGCCTGCAAACCGACCGGCCACCTCCCGCTTCGTCTCAGCAGTCAGACCTTCGACCACGCTCATCCGCCTCCTTCACCGTAATGAAAAAGGCTCCCGCCCCGGTAAGGGACGAGAGCACCGCTCCCGTGGTACCACCCTTCTGAGCCGCCAGGCGGCGGCCCGCTCGTTGCCAGGTGCGGAAGAGCACGCCTCTTCGACACCGCTCCCTCGTAACGGGGGGAGAACCGGCCGGGCCTACTGGGCCGCAGGGCGCTGCGGCCGTTCAGCTGGCAGCTCCAGAGTGAACTTCAGCGGGGACCGCCATAGCGGCGCTTCCAGTCTGCGGCGCCGCCTCCCTGCATGGCCTTCCATCCGCCTACTTTACTCTTTCATCGCTGTTTCTGATTGAAGCTCATTCTAGCCGCTCCCGGCGCGCTCGTCAAGAGGAAACTTCACGCTTGTCCGGTTACCGGCCACCGCTGACCGGAAGCGCTCAAAGCGGATGCAGCCCGGCCGTCTCCACGCCGCCCTCCCGGAGCAGCGCCTCCACCCGCTCGCGCTCCGTCCACGGAAAACGCAGGGCGAAGCCGCAGTCGCTGGAGAACTGGCGAGGGGTGGGGATGAGCCTCACGGCCATCCCCACCGCCTTCAGCTGCTTTTCGGCCTTCAGGGCCATCGAGGTCGTGTGGAAAAGCACCACGCCATATTCCACGCCCGTCACGCCCCTTCGGCGATCCGCCGGACGGCGGCGATCGTGCGGTCGATCTGCTCCGGCGTGTTGAACGGGCCGGGCGACAGCCGCACCGTTCCCCCGGGGAACGTGCCGATGGTCCGGTGGGCCGTTGGGGCGCAGTGCAGGCCGACGCGGGCGAGAATGCCGAACTCGTCGTCCAGCCGTCCGCCCACCTCCGACACCGTCCGCCCTTCGATGGTGAACGAGACCACCCCGACCCGCTGGGTGAAGTCAGCCGGGCCGTAGAGCCGCACCCCCGGTATCTCTGACAGCCCTTCCCACAGCCGCCGGGCCAGGTCCCGCTCGTGCCGGCCGACCCCGGCGGGGCCGCCCATCGCCGCCAGGGCCTCCAGCCCGGCCCCCAGCCCGGCGATCCCGACGAAGTTGACGGTGCCGGCCTCGAACCGGTCGGGCAGATCCGGCGGCTGCCGTTCCGAGGCCGAGCGGGAGCCCGTGCCGCCGCGCACCAGGGGCTTCATCTCCGCCGCGTTCACCCGTTCGCCGAGGATGAGGCCGCCGGTTCCGGTGGGGCCCAGGAGCCCCTTGTGGCCAGTGAAGGCCAGCAGGTCGATGCCCAGGGCCGCCATGTCGATGGGCACGCTGCCCGCGCTCTGGGCCGCGTCCACCAGCACCAGCGCGCCGGCACGGTGCGCGATCTCAGCGGCCTCGACCACCGGGCAGAGCGTGCCGGTCACGTTGCTGGCGTGGTTCAGGGCCACCATCCGGGTCGGGGCGGCTTCCACCAGCCGGGAGAAGGCCTCCAGGTCCAGCAGGCCCTCCGGATCGCACGGGGCGACCACCACCTCGATTCCCAGCTCTTCCAGGTCCCGCAGCGGACGCATGACCGCGTTGTGCTCCATGCCCGTGCAGACCACCCGGTCGCCGGGGGAGAGCAGACCGCCCAGGGCCAGGTTGACGGCCATGGTGCCGTTGTGGGTGAAGATCACCCGCAGGGGATCGGGCGCCCCGAAGAGCTCCGCCACCGCTTCCCGCACCGCAAAGACCCGCCGGCCGGCGGCGAGCGAGAGCCGGTGCCCGGAGCGGCCGGGGTTGCCGGCCTCCTCCTCCAGGCACGCGGCCATCGCCCGGGCCACCGCCTCCGGCTTCGGCCACGAGGTGGCGGCGTTGTCCAGGTAGATCAGGTCGGCCATCATGCCGCCGACCGGGACTGGTCTTCACCCGCCGCGACGTCCCGCATGGTGAAGCCCAGGATGACCACGACCACCAGCCCGATGATCACGGCCGCCGGCCCGTACGGCGAAGGACCCGAGGCTGAGCTGGCCAGGTTGAAGTTGTGCGCCATGGCGGCGCCGGTCAGCAGGCCGAAGGTGAAGACCGCCGCGTCCGTGTCACCCTCGCCCGAGAGGAAGAGCTGCCGGCCCGGGCAGCCGCCGCCCAGCGCGAAGGCCAGGCCGGAGAGCAGCATGCCCATGAAGTTCCAGAGCCCGTCGGTGTGCGCGATGGGCTGGCCCGCAAACCCGGGGTTGAACTGCCCGAGCGCCAGGTTGGTCACGGCGGCGGTAACGATCAGGGCGACGACGCCCATGAACAGCTTCGTGTCACGGATCATGAACAGATTTCGAAATGCCCCCACCGAGCAGAAGCGGCTCCGCTGGCCCAGGAAGCCGATGACCAGCGCGGCCAGGAGGGAGATCCACCAGGCGGCGTGCTGCGAACCCGGGCCGCTGGCGCTGAAGAAGATCGGACCGACCGGGTTGCCCTCTGCGTCCCGCCCGAACAGCGGCGCCGCCAGCAGGAGCACCAGCAGCCCAACCATGGCCGCCGGCATGATCCAGCCGACCACCGGCGCCATGGGCCTGCTCTTGCCCAGGCTGTAGCCCCGGCGCAGGAAGAAGGTGGCCGCCCAGATGCCCGCGGCGAAGCCGAGAACGCCCACGATGGCGTTCCAGTCGCCGCCGCCGATGCGCAGGAAGGCCCGCCACGGACAGCCCAGGAAGACCAGGGCGCCGATGGCGGCGATGATGCCCATGATGTACCGCACCAGCGGCGAGGAACCGCCCCGGGCGCGCCACTCGCCGCCGCTCAGCGCGGCGATGGTCGCACCCAGCACCATGCCGATGATCTCCGGCCGGATGTACTGCACGGCCGCAGCCCGGTGCAGCCCCAGAGCCCCCGCGATGTCGCGGGTGAAGCAGGCGACGCAGACCCCCATGTTGCCGGGGTTGCCCAGCTTCACCAAGACGGGCGCAAGGATTCCGACCACGATGCCGGTGAGGATCACGCCCCACCTCCCTGCCAGAAGACGATTCAACGACACAACGGATACGCCTCCTTTAAGGATAGTTGCTAGTTACTTGGCCATTGAGCGCCAGATCCCCTTCGTGAGAAAATTCAGGGATCGGCCGCCCGCTGCGGGGTGGCCGGTCCCTGTGACGGGCCTGCGCCTGTGCTATCCCTGCGTCGCCTGGCCGCTGCCCGCGCCCACCGACTCGGCGGAGGGCTCGGTGCGCCGGAAGACGATCTTGCCGTTTTCGTCCGTGTCCACGTGTACCTGCTCGCCGTACTTGAAAGGCTTGCGGAGCATCTCCTCGGAGAGCGGATCCTCCAGCAGCCGCTGGATGGCCCGGCGGAGCGGACGGGCGCCGTACTTCTCGTCGTATCCCTCGGTGACCAGCACCTGCAGGGCGGCATCCGAGATCGTCAGGTCGACGCCCTGCTCCTTCAGCCGGTCGGCGACCTTCCTGACCTCCAGGTGGACGATCTGCTTCAGGTGATCCTTGTTCAGGCTGTGGAAGATGATGATCTCGTCCAGCCGGTTGAGGAACTCCGGCCGAAAGAGCCGCTTCACCTCGTCCATCACCCGGCTCTTCATCCGCTCGTACTGCTCCTTCTCGTCCTCCTGGACGGTGAAGCCCAGCTGCTTGTCGCCGCGGATGACCTGTGCGCCGGCGTTGGAGGTCATGATGATCACCGTGTTGCGGAAGTCCACGGTGCGGCCCTTGGCCTCGGTCAGCCGGCCGTCCTCCAGCACCTGCAGCAGGATGTTGAAGACCTCGGGGTGGGCCTTCTCGATCTCATCCAGCAGCACCACGGAGTAGGGCCGGCGCCGCACGGCCTCGGTCAGCTGGCCGCCCTCCTCGTACCCCACGTATCCGGGCGGGGCGCCCACCAGTCGGGAGGTGGTGTGCCGCTCCATATACTCCGACATGTCGATGCGGATCATCGCGTCCTCGTCGCCGAACAGCGCCTCGGCCAGGGCCCTGGCCAGGTGGGTCTTGCCGGTGCCGGTGGGACCCAGGAAGATAAAGGAGCCGATGGGCCGCTTGGGATCCTTCAGGCCGGAACGGGCACGGCGGATGGCCCGGGCCACGGCCGCGACCGCCTCGTCCTGGCCCACCACCTTCTCGTGCAGCAGCTTCTCCAGGTTGAGCAGCCGCTGCGACTCGTCCATGGTCAGCTTCGTGGCGGGGATGCCCGTCCACTGGGAGACGATGTGGGCGATGTCGTCCTCCGTCACGACCGACTTGGCGGTGACCTTCTTCTGCTGCCACTCGTTCTTCTGCCGCTCCAGCTCTTCCTTCAGCTTGGTCTCCTTGTCCCGCAGGCGGGCCGCCTTCTCGAACTCCTGCCCCTGGACGGCGGCCTCCTTCTCCTTGCGGACCTCCTCCAGCTTATCCTCCAGCTCCTTCAGGTCCGGCGGCGCCACGAAGGTAGAGAGCCGCACCCGGGAGGCGGCCTCGTCGATCAGGTCGACGGCCTTGTCCGGCAGATAGCGGTCGGTGACGTACCGGTCGGAGAGCCGCACCGCGGCCTCGATCGCGGCGTCGGTGATCTCGACCCGGTGATGGGCCTCGTACCGGTCCCGCAGCCCCTTGAGGATCAGGATGGCGTCCTCCGGGCTGGGCTCCTCGACCATGACCGGCTGGAACCGGCGCTCCAGGGCCGCGTCCTTCTCCACGTGCTTGCGGTACTCGTCGATGGTCGTCGCGCCGATGGCCTGCAGCTCGCCGCGCGCCAGGGCCGGCTTCAGGATGTTGGATGCGTCGATCGCGCCCTCCGCGGCGCCGGCGCCGATGATGGTGTGCAGCTCGTCGATGAAGAGGATGACGTTGCCGGCGTTGCGGATCTCCTCCATCACCTTCTTCAGCCGCTCCTCAAACTCACCCCGGTACTTGGAACCGGCGACCAGGGACGCAAGGTCCAGCGCCACGACCCGCTTGTCCTTCAGGATCTCGGGCACCCGGCCGTCCGCGATGCGCTGGGCCAGGCCCTCGGCGATGGCGGTCTTGCCCACGCCGGGCTCGCCGATCAGCACCGGGTTGTTCTTGGTGCGGCGGGAGAGGATCTGGATGACCCGCTCGATCTCCTTCTCCCGGCCGATCACCGGATCCAATTTGCCGTCGCGCGCCATCTGGTTCAGGTCGCGGCCGAACTGGTCCAGCGTCGAGGTGTTGGTCTTGGGCCCCTTCACCTTCGCCGATCCGGGCGCGGCCGAACCCGAGGGCGGATGGGGCACCCCGCCGAGCAGGTGGATCACCTGGTTGCGCACCCGCTCCAGGTCCGCGCCCAGGTTCTGGAGCACCTGGGCGGCGACGCCCTCGCCCTCCCGGATGAGGCCGAGCAGGATGTGCTCCGTGCCCACGTAGTTGTGCCCCAGCAGCCGCGCCTCCTCAATGGCCAGCTCCACCATCACCTTCTTGGCCCGGGGCGTGAAGCCGATCTCGCCCCGGGAGGAGGCGGAGCCCTTGCCGATCATCTTCTCGACCTCGGCCCGCACCTGCTCCAGCTGAATCCCCAGCGACTGGAGCGCCTTCGCGGCGATGCCCTCGCCCTCGCGGATCAATCCGAGCAGCAGATGTTCCGTGCCGACATAATCGTAGTTCAAACGCCGAGCCTCGTCCTGGGCCAGCACAATCACCCGCTGCGCCCGTTCCGTATAGCGGCTGAACATGCTCGACTTACCCCCTATCCTCTGTGTATTCCGGAGCCACAGGCGAGGCGTCGGCCTCGCCGGAATCTGAACGTGGTCAGCGCGCCAGCCGGGCCCGGATGAGCGCCGCCCGCTTCACGTCGCGCTCCAGCGGGTTCAGCTCCCGGCCGGCCTGACGCTGCAGGAAGGCCGGCTGCATCGCCACCAGCAGTTCGTTCAGGATGCGGTAGTCGATCGGCGGGACGACCCCCAGGGCGATGCCCAGGCGCACGTCCGACAGCAGCCGCATCGCCTCCTCCGAGGTGATCATGCGGGCGTTGGTGAGGATGCCGTACGCCCGGGAGACCCGGTCCTCGATCTGCAGCCGCATCTCACCGAAGAGATGCCGCCGGGCCTGCTCCTCCGTGCTGATGACCGTCCGCGCGATGGCTTCCAGGTTGGCGATGATCTCCTCCTCGGCCTTGCCGAGCGAGGTCTGGTTCGAGATCTGGAAGATCTGCCCGGCCGCCTCGGTCCCCTCGCCGTAGAGGCCCCGGACCACCAGCCCCAGCTGCGAGAGGTTGTGGAACAGCCGCCCGGCCTGCTGCGTCAGCACCAGCGCCGGCAGGTGCATCATCACCGAGGCCCGGAGGCCCGTGCCCACGTTGGTCGGGCAGGCCGTCAGGTACCCCAGCTGCTCGTCGAACGCATACTGCAGGCGCTGCTCCAGCGCGTCGTCCACCTGCGACGCCACCCGCCAGGCCTCCTGCAGCTGCAGCCCGGGGGCGAGCACCTGAATCCGCAGGTGGTCCTCCTCGTTCACCATGATGGAGATGGATTCATCGTCCGAGATGGCCACGGCCTTGGCCATGACCTCCTTGGACTGCTGCGGGCTGATCAGGTGCTTCTCGACCAGGATCTGCCGGTCCAGCGGCGTGGTGTCGGCCAGCCGGTACAGCTCGACCTTGGACGGGAAGCCCACCAGGTTGATCTCGCGGACGCCGGCCTCCGCCGCCTGGAGCAGCCGCTCCGTGTCGGCCTCGCTCATCCGCTGCGGGAAGGGCAGGTCGTCCAGGTTGCGGGCCAGCCGGATCCGGGAGGAGAGCACCACGTCAGCATGCGGTCCCGTCCCTTCCATCCACCGGCTCGACGGGCGGGAAACCAGCTCATTCCACCCCACCGCTTTCACCCCCTGCCGCGAGCTCCGCTTCCAGGGCCCGGATCTGGTCGCGGATCCGGGCGGCCTCTTCGTAGCGCTCACTCTGCACGGCGGTGGCCAGCTGCGCCCGCAGCATCTTCAGGTCGCGCCGCTTCCGGGCCAGGCCGCCGGTGCGCTTGGGCACCTTGCCGCTGTGTGCTGCGTTGCCCTGAATGCGTTTGATCAGCGGCATCAGCTGCTGCTCCATCTCCTGATAGCACCGGGGGCAGCCCAGCAGGCCGCTCTGGGCGAACTGGCTGTACGTCATGCCGCAGTGCCGGCACGTCGGCTCGGCTTTCAGCTGCGGCTTGCCGCCCCCGCCGGGCAGCGTCTGCCCCAGGAAGGAGCTGAGCAGCTGCTGCATGGAGAGATTCGGAAAGGAGAACCCCGGTATGGCGCCCACTTCGCGGGCGCACTCCACGCACAGGTGGGACTCCTGTTTCTGGCCGTTGGTGACCACGGTCTGGTGGACCGTGGCCTCCCGCTGGCCGCATCGCTCGCACCGCATGGGCCCTGACCTCCTCAGAAGCGCAGGATTGCCGTGAGCATCGCCTTCAGCAGACTGGCCCGCAACGCATCCCGGTACGGCAGCTCCAGCCCCAGGACCTCCCGCCGCATGGCCGCCTCCATCATGGCCGCCTCGCGGTTATCGATCAGCCCCTCCTCCTGCAGCCGCCCGATGATGTGAAGGGCCTCATTCTGGCTCACCGCATCGCCGATCTGCCGCTCAATGAGATCCTGCAGGTCCTCGAGGTTCTTGATGTTCAGGCGGATGATACGGATGTACCCCCCGCCTCCGCGGCGGCTCTCCACCAGGTACCCCCGCTCCGGGGTGAACCGGGTGGTCAGCACGTAGTTGATCTGCGAAGGCGCGCAGTCAAACAGGGCGGCCAGCATGGCCCGCCGCACCTCCAGGATCTCCGTCCTGCTCAGGTGCTCCTTCAGGTAGCGTTCGATCTTGTCGGCCAAGTTGGCCATCGGGCGCACACCCCCTGACCTTGTTTGACCTTTCCACCTTCCACTCTACCCAATGGCCGGCGGCCGGGCAAGTGCCACTTGTCACGAAATGCGAGCCTCTACGCAGTTTTCCCAGGGATGCCCTTTCGGAGACCTCTTCTGACCTTGTTTGACGTTCGCGAAGCCGCCGCGGGAACGGCCGGCCCGGAGATCAGATCACTTCGTAAATGTGGCACTTCAGGTAGTGGCTCTCGTCGTAGCCGACCACGATGGGGTGATCGACGGCCTGGGCCCGCTCCTCCACCAGCCGCAGGCGGCGGCGCGCGTCCAGGGCCGCATCGGCCACCACGGCCCGGAACAGGTCCGGCGTCATGTGGTAGGAGCAGGAGCAGGTCACGAGGAAGCCGCCTTCCTCCAGCATCCGCAGGGCCCGCAGGTTGATCTCCTTGTAGCCCCGCACCGCCCCCTCCAGGGCCGCCTTGCTCTTGGCGAAGGCGGGCGGGTCCAGCACGATCACGTCGAACCGCGCCTTCTGCGCCTCCATCTGGCGGAGGATGTCGAAGGCGTTGCCGACCTGGAAGCGGATCCGGTCGCGCAGGCCGTTGCGGGCGGCGTTCTGCTCCGCCGCAGCGATCGCCTCGGCGGACGCGTCGATGGCGATGACCTCACGGGCCCCGGCGGCCGCGGCGTTAAGGGCAAAGCCGCCGACGTTGCAGAAGCAGTCGAGCACGCGCCCGCCGGCCGCGTAGCGGCGCACCGCGAACCGGTTCTCCCGCTGGTCCAGGAAGTAGCCGGTCTTCTGCCCCGTCGCGACATCCACCTCAATCTCCAACCCGTTCTCGACAATCGTGAGCCTCGGGTCGAACTCGCCCCGCAGGAAGCCCTTCCGCTCCTCCAGCCCTTCCAGCCGGCGCACGGGCACGTCGTTCCGCTCGTAGATCCCGCGGGGGCGCAGCAGTTCGTCCAGGATGTCGACAATATCCGGCAGCCACCTGTCGATCCCGAGCGCCAGGGTCTGCACCACCAGGATGTCGCCGAACTTGTCCACGATGAGCCCCGGCAGGAAGTCGGCCTCGCCGAAGACCACCCGGCAGGCGCCGGTGTCCGGCAGCAGCCGCTGCCGGTAAGCCCACGCCCGTTCCAGCCGGCGACGGAAGAACGCCCGGTCCACCGGCTCGTCCTGCGCGGTCAGCATCCGCACCAGGATCTGCGAGGCGGGGTTGATGTAGCCCTTGCCGAGCAGCCGGCCGCGAAAATCCACCACCGTCACCACGTCCCCCGGGGCAAACTCGCCCCGGACCTCCTCCACATCGCCCTGGAACACCCAGGGGTGCCCCGCCTGCACGCGCCGGTGGCGCCCCCTGGCCAGCTGCACCACTGCCATGGCTTTTTCTCCCTCCGTATTCAGATTCAGCACTATGGTACCGTTAGCCTTCCCGGCGCGCCAGCACGGAGCGGGGCCGGCCGCGCGGCCGGCGCGACATGGAAGGAGGCCCGCCCGGGCAGACTACCGGGCGAGGGGGCGATGGATATGGGGCGCAGACAGGAACCCGAAGCGGTGCGTACGTCGGTGACCGGCACCCACGCGACGGGTCACCATCTGAACGAGGCAGCCGAGCGAGGCCGCAGGGCAGAAGTCCCGGCGGAGGGGCTGGTCTGGATCGAGCAGGAGGACCAGGCCAAGCAGGGCAGGGCCCGGAAGGGGGATCTGCGCAGCGCCACCGCTGCGCCTGACCGGCCCCATCCGACCGGGAGGCCGGAGACCGGTGGCCGGCACTAAGACGGGAAGGGGGCGGAGGCTGCGGCTGAGAGCTTCCGCCCTCGCCGCCGCGCTCGCGGCCGTTCTGCACACAGCTTCCGCGGCGGCACCGCCCCCGGCGGACGGCCTGCCCATCCCCCGGGACTGGATCCCGCCCCTGCCCCAGGTGGCCGGCCTCAGGCTCAGCCTCAGCGTGCCCGTCGAACCCGGCGCCGCGCCGCTGCCGCTGTACGCCGCGCACCTCGACCACCGGCCGGTGATCGCCCTGATCCTCGACCGGCTGACGGACTCGCGCCTCGCGGCCGGCGCCGCCACGCCGTCTGCGGGAGGCGGCGTGCTCCTCATCACCCTGCGCACCGGCCCGGTGCTGGCCGTGCATCCGGCGGGGAACTGCGCCGAGCCCCCCGGGGAGGCCGGCAGGGGCTACGTCTGCCCGCCTTCTCCTGCGGAGGTGATCCTGCGCCGGGGAGACGGCCTGCACCTGCGGCTGCACAACCCGTGGATGGCCGCCTGGCTTCAGGGGGGCTGGCGCGCGCACCTCCCTGCCGGCGAGCCCCGGCTGCTGGACCGTGCCGGCGCCATCGCCCTGGCCCGAGAACAAAGCCGCCTGCCAGACTGGCAGGCGAGCTTCGTCGCGGAATATCCCGTTGAACGGCCCGGGGGGACCGAGGTGAGGCCGGCATGGCTCCTTGAGGCCGCACTGCCGGCCGGCCAGCGCATCCGGCTGGTCCTGGACGCCCGCACCGGGGAGGTGCTGCGCCTGGTCCAGCAGGAGGCGCTGGAGTAGCGGGCTGCCCCCGGCCTACTCCGAGTCCTCCTTCCGGCTGGCCGCCGCGGCCTCGATGACGGCCTTGGCCACCTGCGCCGGGGCCTCCTCGTAGTGGTCGAACTCCATGGTGAACTGGCCGCGGCCCTGGGTCATCGACCGGAGATCGATCGCATAGCGGTGCATCTCCGCGAGCGGCACCATCGCCCGGATGACCTGCTTGCCGTCGCCGGTCGGCTCCATGCCCGAGATCCGGCCCCGCTTCTTGTTGAGGTCGCCCATGATGTCGCCCATGTAGGACTCGGGCACGACCACCTCAACCCGCATGATCGGCTCCAACAGGATCGGCTTCGCGTTCATGAAGGCCTGCCGGAACGCATTGCGGGCGGCGATCTTGAAGGCCATTTCCGAGGAGTCGACGTCGTGGTACGAGCCGTCCAGCAGGGTGCAGCGGACGCCGGTCACCGGGTAGCCGGCCAGCACGCCCTCCGCCATGGTCTCCTGGACGCCCTTGTCGACCGCCGGACGGAAGTTGAGCGGAATGGCGCCGGCGAAGATCTTGTCGACGAACTCGTACTCGCCCTCGGGCAGGGGCTCGATCTCGATCTTGCAGTGGCCGTACTGCCCCCGGCCGCCGGTCTGCTTCTTGTGCTTGTACTCGCCCTCGGCCTTGCCGCGGATGGTCTCCTTGTAGGCCACCTTCGGCTCGCTCAGGACGGCTTCCACGCCGAACTTCCGCTTCAGCCGCTCGATCATCACGTCCACGTGGGTCTCGCCCAGGCCGGAGAGGATCGTCTCGTTCGTGACCGGGTCGCGCCGCACCGTGAAGGTGGCGTCCTCCTCTGCGAGGCGCTGCAGGCCGGAGCCGATCTTGTCCTCATCGCCCTTGGACTTGGGCGCCACGGCGACCGAGTACACCGGCGAGGGGAAGTCGACGGGCGGCAGGATGAAGGGCTTGCCCTCTTCGCCCAGGGTGTCGTTGGTCTGGGTAACGGCCAGCTTCGCCACGGCCACGATGTCGCCCGGGCCCGCCTCGGTCACCGGCTCCTGCCCCTTGCCCTTGGGGATGAAGATGTTGCCGATGCGCTCACTGCGGCCGCGCGTGTGGTTGTACACCGTCGAATCGCCGGTGAGCTTGCCGGTGAAGACCCGCATGACGGTCATCCGGCCGACGAAGGGGTCCGCGGTGGTCTTGAAGACCAGCGCGCTGAAGGGCTGGTCGTCGCTCGCGGGCCGGCTCACCGGCTCGCCGTCGGGCGTCTCGCCGAGCACTTCGCCGCGGTCGGCCGGCGACGGCGCGTAGGCGACGACGGCATCCAGCAGGGTGCTGACGCCGATGTTCTTCGCGGCAGAGGCGACCAGGACCGGGACGATGTCGCCCTTCACCACGCCCAGCCGCAGGCCCCGCTCCAGCTCCTCCTGGGAGAGCTCCCCCTCCTCCAGGAACTTCATGGTCAGCTCGTCATCGGCCTCCGCGGCCAGCTCCATCAGCTTCTCGCGGATCTCCGCGACCTGCCCCTCGAACTCGGCGGGCACGGCCTCTTCCTTGACCTGCTTGCCGGAGAAGATGTAGGCCTTCTGCTGCACCACATCCACGACACCGCTGAAGCTGGCCTCGGCGCCGATGGGCAACTGGAAGGGGACGACGCCCCGACCCCAGGCCTCCTCCAGGGCGCTCAGCGTCCTCTGGAAGTTGGCGTTCTCCCGGTCCATCTTGTTCACGACGATAAAGCGGGAGACCCCGGCACGGAGCGCGTGCTCGTAGGTCAGCTCTGCGCCCACCTCGATGCCCGCCACGGCGTCCACCAGGAGAATGGCCGTCTCGACGACCCGAAGGGCCGCCTTGACCTCGCCGACAAAATCAAAATACCCGGGGGTGTCCAGCAGGTTAAACTTGTGGCCCTTCCACTCCAGAGGCGCGATGCCCATGGAGATAGAGACCTGCCGCCGGATCTCCTCGGGATCAAAATCCATTACACTATTTCCCTCATCGACGCGCCCAAGCCGATCGGTCGCCCCGGCCGAGAAGAGCATGGCTTCAGCCAGGGAGGTCTTCCCGGCCCCGCCATGGGCAATGAGGGCAACGTTCCGCACCTTTTCGACAGCAAATCTTCTCAACCCCATCTCCTCCTCAACGGTTGATGGACCTGCGCTCAGCCGGGGGGCCCCAGCAAGAACATACAGATGGGCAGGCGGTGACACAGGGGCGAAGTGCGCACCGCGGGGCGGTGCGCTTCCCGATGGCTGGGCGCCTGTTAGACCTCGCGAACTCGAAAACAAGCCCGATAGAGTTGCAACTTCGACCTGTCCGAAGGTGTCTCCTTCTGGCAGTCCCAATCTTATCCGAAAGCGCTAGCCTCCTCCGTAGATACTGTGCCACCACCCTTTCAGCCATACACGTCCGCCCTCGGGTGTCGGCCCGGTCAGACCGGCTCGCCTTCCGAAAGCACCAGCGGCACCAGGTCGGACGGATGCTCCACCCAGAAGTCCGGCTCCGCCTCCGCCAGGGCGGCCCTGTCCATCGCCCAGCCCACGGCCGCGGTGCGGCATCCGGCGGCCCGCCCGCAGCGCAGGTCCAGCGGGGAGTCGCCCACCATCAGGACCCGCGGCCCCGGGGCCACCCCCAGCCGCTCCAGGGCCAGCAGGGCGGGGTCCGGCTCCGGCTTGTGCCGCTGCGTCTGGTCCACCCCGACCACCACAGGGAAGTGCGGTTCCAGCCCGCAAAGGGAGAGCCCCCGGCGGGCCAGGGAGGTCACTTTGGACGTCACCACGCCCAGCTGGACCCCCGCCGCGTGCAGCGCCGCGACGGCCTCGTCCACCCCGGCAAAACGGCGCACCAGCCGGTCGTGGTGGCTGTGGTTGAACGTCCGGTAGGCCTCAAGGAGGGCGTCCGCCCGCTCCGGATCGAACGAAGCCAGGGCCGCGCGCAGGGGCACGCCGAAGTGCGGGTAGATCTCCTCCGGGGCCACTTCCCGCCCCAGCCAGGTCCGGAGCACGTGCTGAAACGATGTCACAATCAGGTGGTTGCTGTCGATCAAGGTGCCATCGAGGTCGAAGAGGACGGCGTCAAACTTCAGCAAAACGGTCTCCCTCCCTGAGACGGGGTTCGACTCGCGGCTCGGCGATACCTGCGCGCGATTCGACAATGGCAGAAGGAGCCCTCGACACCGAGGGCTCCTTCCCGAACCTAGGCCCTTCCCTCCGCCGCTGCGATGGGATGGAGTTCGCCCGGCGGAACGACGATGATCGCGCCCTTGGCGCAGACCTCCTCGCACTCCTTGCAGCCGACGCAGGCGTTGGGCCTCACCAGCACAGCCGTGCCGAAGAACGGGCCGTCCCCTGCCAGCTCCAGGCAGTCAAACGGGCAGATGTCCACACAGAAGTCGCACCCGGAGCAGGAAACGGGGTCGATGACCGGCTTCGGCCAGTCTGCCCGCTTCGCGATGCGCGGCTTGTACACGCCGAACTCGTCCGCAATCGCCATCACCGGGCAGCTGCGCACGCAGGCGTCGCAGTCGATGCAGAGCTTCGGGTCGATGTAGTGCAGCTGCTTGCGCTCGCCGCTGATGGCCTCGGTCGGGCACACGGCGACGCAGGCGGTACACCCGATGCACTTCTCGTCGATATAGTGCGGCACGGTTCTCCCTCCTCTTGGGGGCCACTAGCCGGTCTCGGGCAGGCGGCCTTCACGGAGAAGGCGCGTGATGCGGTATCGCAGCGACCTGCTGACCCCAGGACCGGGGCTCAGGGTCTCGACGAACCCGGACAGCGCTTCGGGGTTGAGCACGGGAACCCCGCCGTCCGGCTGGTCCTCCGGGGCGCGCATCCGGGAGAGGAGCACCAGGGGGATGACCTGAAGTTCGGCTGCGTCCGGCCAGCCGCGGAGTTCGGCCTGCACCCACCCGGCGCTCCGCACGGCCCGGGCCGCTGCCGCCTGGATCCGCCGCCTGGCCCGGGCCGAGCGCGCCGGCCCCGGCGAGTGCTCCGCGCACACAGCCAGCAGACCCGCCGGCCCGACCAGGAGGTAGTCCGGCCGCTCCCCGGGGGCGGATGACCAGTCGGTGATGATCCAATCGGGCTCCAGGGCCTTGAGGGCTTCCTCGATCCCCCGCTGCCCCGAGCGCTGCTGCAGCCGGGTGAGGGCCAGGGAGCCCACGACGCCGAACAGGAAGATGCCGAAGGTGGCGAACATGTTCCAGATCCGCATGCCCGTCACCTCGGAGGCCCGGAAGAGGCTCCCGACCAGGAAGGCGATGAGCAGCAGCGTGATCAGGTACCCCCGCACGGGACCACCCCCCCTCTCCCGGCGCGCTTCTGCGGCACTACTTCAGTCCCAGCAGGTACTGCGCGATGATGGAGATCTCCTCGTCGGTCAGCCGCCCCTCAAAGGCAGGCATGTAGTACGGCCCCTCGGAGACGACCCGCTCGCTCAGGTCGATCTCGGTGCTCGTGATGGCCCGGTTCTGGCTCCAGTAGATGGGCATCCGCTCATCGTGGGGCATGGCGTTGGGCCCGCTGGCCCGCTTGATCCACTCCTCCAGGAACTCCTGATCGATACCCCAGGCGCCCAGGCGGCTCAGGTCAGGGCCGATGTAGGCGCCCTTGGTGCCAATGATGTGGCAGGTGAGGCACTGGGTCTTGGCGAGGTCCCGGAGCAGCGCCTTGGCGGCGACGTTGACCTCCTCGGCGACGTCGGCGTCGGGCAGCGGGATGACGCCGGTCTCATCGGGGGTCAGGTCCGCCTCCGGAATCGGCGCCTTGGTGGAGTCGCCGACCATGTACCACTGGGACCCCGTCGGATCATCGTACATGATGAACAGCGTCAGCGCCTTGACGGCCTCCTCATCCATCGGGCCGCCGTGCTGCTTGAGCCAGGGGGGCATCTCCGTGTAGGACATCCAGGCGTCCTTGCCCTCAGGCGTCTTCACCCGGACCCACTGGTAGTGGTCCGCGTTCCCGGGGCGGCCCCTGGCGATCGTGTCGTAGAGGTAGTTGTAGATCTCCTTGCCGGCCGGAGAATTGGCATCCACCCGGAACTCGGCGCGGTTGAGCGGCATGCCCACGACGCCCTCGCCGTAGGGGCCGTGGCACTGCACGCAGTTCTCGGCGTACAGCTTGGCGCCCTTCAGCACGTACTCCTCATGCTGCCGGTACTCCGCGGTTGCCATCCGGAAAGGCTCCCGGATGCCCGTGCCCAGCAGCAGGATCGCAAGAGCCAGAGAGAGCAGCGTGATGACCTTATACTTCCTCTCGTTACGCACAAGCGGTGAGCTCCTTTCCGGTCACCGTTCTAGTAATCGCCGATCCAGCGCTGGATGAAGTAGACAGCAGCCAGTACGCCGAGGAACAGGGTCAGGACGATCAGGAGTTCAGTCGCTTCCGAGACCTTCACCCCGTGGTACCACGGGGTCGGGATCGGCGAGGCGTAGCCCAGGAGGCTGGTGAAGTTGAACATCGGACTGCCCTCCTCACCCTAGATCTTGACGGCGTGCTCGGGCTCGTGCCGCTGCCGTTCCATGATGTTGCCCGTGTTGACGAGCACCGTGCCATCGGGCTGCACGATGATCTCCATCATGTCCAGCGGGCGGGGAGCCGGGCCGGCGATGTTCTGCCCGGTGATCTCGTACACCGAGGCGTGGCACGGGCACATGAACTTCTTCTGGGTGGCGTTCCAGGGAACGGTGCAGCCCAGGTGGACGCACTTCCAGTACAGGGCCATCAGGCCGTCCTCGGTGCGGGTCAGGTAGTACTTGCCGTCCCGCACCACCACCACGTCGCCGACCTCCATCTCGTGGGCCTTCACCGGGGCGGGCACGATGCCGCCAAAACCGGTCAGCTTGATCGGCCAGAACATGCCGCCGGCGCCGGCAGCCGCCAGGCCGAACATCGCACCGATGGTGGCGAACATGGTGCTGCGCAGAAGCTGGCGGCGGGTCATGCCGTCTGCCGAAGGACCCGGGGCGGGCGGAGCCGCCGCAGCCGCACGGACCTGATTCTCAGCGGCCATGGAAGATCACCCTTTCCCAGAGGTTTGTCGTTCGGCGGCGAGACCGGCCTAGTGCGGGGGCTGCAGCTCCCACGGCCAGACCAGGTGCATGGACTCGCCCCGGAAGAAGGTGCCGATCGCAGACAGTACGATAAACGAAGTGAAGAAGAAGGTGTACAGCGCGATCATCACCTCGCGGGTGTTGGCCTGCCAGCGCCGCTTGACGATGACCGCCAGCACCCAGGGGATGCCGATCATCAGCACCAGCGGGATGAAGATCGACCCGACCCACGAGACCGCCTCGGTCGGCAGCCCCGTCTGCTCCAGCAGATAGGTGACGGTGGCGGAGATCCGGTAGGATCCCTCGGGCATGCCCGGCACGCGCACCACCTCGTCCACCAGCACCAGCGCGATCTCGATGACCGCGGTGTAGATGGCGGCGAAGATGGTGATGGGCACCCCCTTCTTCGTGGAGAACCAGATGCCGCTGCCCCGCCGGTCCCGGTCGATGTACGGGATCATGGCCAGCAGCACCAGCGCGGCCCCCGGCACGATCACACCTGCCAGCGCGGGGTCCATGTGCAGGAGCAGCTCCTGCAGCCCCAGGAAGTACCACGGCGCCTTGGCCGGGTTGGGGGTATGGTCGGGATTGGCCATGTCCATCAGCGGCGCGTCGATGAAGGTGGCCATGAGCGCAAACGCGAGGATCGCGGTGATGGCCATGATCGCCTCGATCGAGACGAGGAAGGGCCAGGTGTAGACCATCTCTTCCTTCTGACCGGGCTTCACCTTGGGGCCCGTCTGCTGATATTTCTCCGGCGCCTCAGCCATCCGAGCTCCCTCCCTACTCATTCGTCTCGCCGGCGGCCAGCGCCAGCTCCTCCTGCTCCTCCTCATCCTCGTCGTACGGGATGGGGGTGGAGATGCCGCCGTCCTTGCGGATGCGCCAGAAGTGCACCGCCATCAGCGAGATACAGGCGAGCGGCAGCAGGATCACGTGCAGTGTGTACCAGCGCACCAGCGTGGACGGGCCGATGTCGAAGCCGTCCAGCAGCGCCCGCTGGACGTACGTGCCGATGACCGGCGTCACCTTGGCCATGTTGGATCCGACCTGAATGGCCCAGTACGCCAGCTGGTCCCAGGGCAGCAGGTAGCCCGTGAACGAAAGCAGCACGGTGATGAGGAAGAGGACGACGCCGATCACCCAGTTGAACTCCCGGGGCGGCTTGTACGAACCGGTGTAGAACACCCGCGTCATGTGCAGCCAGACGGCGATCACCATGCCGTGGGCCGCCCACCGGTGCAGATTGCGGGCGAACGGACCGAAGATGACCTCGGTGTCCAGCGCCTTCATCGACTCGTAGGCGCCGGGCACGGCCGGAACGTAGTAGAACATCAGCCAGACGCCCGTCACCGTCAGCATCAGGAACATGAGCAACGACAGCCCGCCCAGGCCCCAGGTGTAGCTCATTCGCACGGCGCGCCGCGGCACCTTGACCGGGTGCAGGTGCAGCACAACGCTGTTGAGGATGACCAGGACCTGATTGCGCGGGGTGTCCGGGTATTCATTCCGGTAGATCGACTTGTAGAGCGTCGTGTTCTTGAATCTGGCCCACAGACTCACCGAACCAGCACCTCCCCATTATCGGAAGCCAGCGACCCGGAATCCAGCCAGCCACACTGCGCAACAGCATACATTATAGCCGCAATTCGGCTTTACAGGCAACATAAAACCATCGTAAGTGCTGTTATTGAGTGTCAGAAAACATGTGCTGTATATACCCCCCCGGTGCCGGCTCGGGCAAAGTGACTGTCCTTTTTGTCTAGTCCGAAGGACTACGTTCGCGTCTTTACGGCACAAAAGGATCAATAGACCACATGGACCGTGTCGAAGCTGGCCTCCGCCCCGCTCTGCTCGCCAACGACGCGCACGGTGAAGCGGTGCGTGCCGACAACCCGCTCGGTGGGGTGCACCGTGAGACGCACTGAGGCCCGCTCGCCGGGGGCCAGGTGAATGTCAGACCGCTCAAGGGCAGCCCAGTTCTCCGGCAACCCGTCCACGTACAGGTGGAACAGGTCGCCCTTGTCGCCCAGGTTGATCACCGAAACGGACATCACGCTGCCGCTGCTGACCGGTCCCCCGGCAGCCAGCACCTGACTGTGGTTCTTCGCGACGATCAGGTCGACCAGCGGCCGGTTGGCCAGCATATAGGCCGAGAGCCCCCCAAGAACCACGGTCAGCGTCAGCGGCAGCACCAGGCGCGGGGCCAGCAGCCGGATGTTCTGCCACAGCCGGCTCCGGTCGCTGAGGGCCACCGCCCGCTCCCCCGATCCGATCACGAAGTTGAGCACCCGAGGCACCTTCCGGGCCCGGGAGACCAGCGCACAGGCGTCCAGGCAGTCGCCGCAGACCACGCAGTGCTTCTGCTCTGCGGTGCGCGGGTCCACCCCCATATGGCAGATCTCCGCGCAGAGGCCGCAGGTGGCGCAGATGTCCCGGTTGCCGGGCAGGTTGATCACCTGCAGGTGCATCGTGTCGGCGTTGGAGATGATGGACTGCAGGTGGCCGTACGGGCAGACGACACGGCAGACGGCGGTGCGCCACCAGGCCATCGCCAGCGTGAAGAAGAGGCCGAACCCGAGGATGAACAGGGTGGGACCTGCGGGCACCTGTCCGGCCAGGTACCGGGCCAGCAGCGCCCGCCCGTCGCTGAAGTAGCTCCAGACCACGAAAGCCCCGAACAGGCTGATGCCCAGGGAAAGCAGGGTGCTGCCCGCGCGCCCCAGGCGCCGGTCCCAGGTCCGGGTGAGCTCGTTGAACAGGTTCTGGGGACAGACCCACCCGCAGAACACCCGGCCGAACAGCAGGCTGGCGGCGATGATGGTGTAGATCACCGTCACCAGCAGCATGAAGAAGACAAAGGTGTGCTTCACCCACAGTCGGGTGCCGAACAGGTAAAGCGACATGCTGGGCACGTCAAACCGGAAGAGGTTCACGAAAGGTGAGAGGATCAGCAAAGCCAGCACGGTCAGCTGAGACGCGCGCCGGTAGCGGCGGATGACCGTCTGCACCTTGCCGAGGCGGCTCTTCATCTCCATCCCCCTCCGAAGGTGAGCCAGACCCCCCCGCCACGCGGCGAGGGGGTGGCGTCGCTGCGCTAGAAGCCCGTGGGACTGCTGGGCCCGAAGCGCAGGTTGGCGGCCAGGTAGTACACGAAGAAGATCGCGATCACGGCGTAGACGAGCAGCAGGAACTTGGGCACCGGGGGCGAGGCGTGGCCCTGTTCCGGCTCCATCTGCGGCCGAGTCTCCTCAGACATGCTCCTACCTCCCTCAGCGCGTGACGGGCTTATCGTCCTCGACGTACTTGTACTTCACGTCCTCGTCCATGCTGGTGCTGCCCGACAGGAACGCCCAGTACATCACCACGGCGACCACGGCCCACAGCGCCAGCACGATGATCAGCAGGAACCCGCTGGAAACGTTCAGATCGCTGAATCGGGTCCACTCGATATCCACGGCGGAGTCCCCCTTTCAGGGCGCCTACTCCTGGGTCCCCAGCCACTTGATGTAGGTGGTCAGGGCCCAGCGGTCCTCGTCCGAGAGGCCGTTCAGCCGCCAGGCGGGCATGCCGGAGCCAGAACCGTCCTCCTTCAGCGTGCCTTCCGAGATGACCCAGAAGATGAACTGGTCGGAGTGGACCTTGCCGGCCTCAAACCAGTTGGTGGGGTAGGGCGGGGAGCCCCAGCCGTCTTCCGCGGTCATGCCCCGCATGTCGGCGCCGTGGCACTGCAGGCAGCCGTTGGCCTCGATGAGTTCCTCGGCCCGGGCCAGCACGGCCGCGTCGTCGACGGAGTACGGGTTCTGCAGGTCACGGTACTCGTCAGGCAGGATGTCGTCGGTGGCCTCCAGGATGTTCGGCCCGGGGTACTTGGCCAGGGTCTGGATCGGCACCGCCCAGTCGCGCAGGACCAGCAGATACTCGGCCAGCGCGTCCAGCTCATCCGGCGGCAGGTGGGCGTACGAAGGCATGATCGAGTTGGGCTCCGTCGAACGCGGGTCGATCAGGTGGGCGATGTGCCACTCCTTGGAGGGGAGCCGGTGGCCGACGTACTTCAGATCAGGACCGGTCCGCTGTGAACCCAGCAGGGCCGGATTGTCGTTGCCGTAGTCCTCGGGACGGGTCGGCCGGCCGCCGACGGTCCTGCCGTCATCCAGCGTGACGGCCGGCGCCTGGAAGGCGGCGTCGTTGGGAAGCGTACGGACCTGCTGCGTGTGGCAGTAGAAGCAGCCTTCACGGATGTAGATCTCCCGCCCCCGCGCCACCTGCGGGCTGATCGGCTTGCCGTCGGGGAACATACCCGCATAGCGGGGCGACGAGGGCGATGCGGCGTACAGGTCCTCCTGCATGAGCGGCACCGCGACAGTGATCACCACGGCGAAGGCGAGCAGAAGGAAGGCGCCGAGACCCAGCAGTGCAGCGTTCCGCTCGAACTTGTTGCCCATTGCAGCGCACCCCCTCCCTATACACCGGCGACGATGGAGCCGGCCTCAGCGGACTCGGCGCTGAACTGCCTGCCGGCGGTCGCCGTCTTGAAGATGTTGAAGATGAACAGGACCTGGGCACCGAGGATCATGGCCCCGCCGATGGCCCGTGCGATGTTGAAGGGCCGCTGGTTGATGACGGAGGCGATGAAGTTGGCCGACTGGTTGGCCGCCCAGTCAGACCCCTGCACCAGCCCGCCGATGGTCAGGGAGACGAAGAAGAGGGTGAAGCCGATGAGGGAGAGCCAGAAGTGCCAGTCCATGAGCTTGGCCGACCAGATCTCCCGGCCCACCAGCCGCGGCAGGGCATAATAGATGGTGGCGAACATGATGAACGAGAAGGTGCCCACCAGGGCCAGGTGCGCGTGGCCCACGACCCAGTTGGTGAAGTGCACGATGGAGCTCACCGAGCGCAGGGACTGCATGGGCCCCTGGAAGCAGGTGATGAAGTAGAAGACCATCGCGCTGACGGTGAACTTCAGGGGCACGGACTCCTTCAGGGCGCCCCAGCGGCCGTTCATCGTGCCGTAGAAGTTGGTGAGCACGGTCCAGACCGGGATGATCAGGCAGACCGAGAAGGCGATGGCGACCGTCTGCAGCCAGTACGGCACCGGGCCGTTGACCAGGTGGTGGGCCCCCGTGGGACCGTAGACGAACATGAGCATCCAGAAGCCGATCATGGAGAGCTTGTGGCTCCAGATGGGGTTGCCGGTCAGCTTCGGCAGCAGGTAGTACACCGCACCGACGCCGATGGGCGTGAACCAGTAGCCCAGGATGTTGTGGCCGTAGAACCAGTTCACCACCGCGTCGTTCACGCCGGTGATGGGGTTGGTGGGCAGGAGGAACTGGTTGCCGACGATGTAGATCACCGGCGCGGTCACCACGGCGCCCAGCATGTACCAGGCGGTGACGTAGAGCTCCTTCTCTTTGCGGTTGGCGAAGGTCATGAGCACGTTAAAGAAGACCAGGGCGAAGAGGACCACCGTAAGGATCTTGAGGACCCACGTCGACTCGGCGTACTCCCGGCCCGCGTTCATCCCCATGAGCAGCGTGACGGCGTAGGCGGTCATCAGGAGGTTGTAGAAGACCACGGCGAAGTTGCCGAGCCGCTCGCTCCACAGCGAGGTGCCACAGAGGCGAGGAACCATGTAAAAGAGCGTCGCGAAGTAGGCACCGCTGAGCCAGCCAAACAGCACCAGGTTGGTGTGCACAGGCCGCACCCGGCCGAAGGTGAAGTACTCGAGCACGGGCACGTTCTTCACCAGGTCCGGGAAGATCAGGAGCACAGCAGCGAACAGTCCGAAACTCATGCCGATGGCCATCCAGATGACGGCTGTGTAGAAGAAATTCCGACTGGCGGATCCTTCTACGTTGCTGAACATCCTCTCTCTCCTCCCCTTTGCAGACTGGGACACGGAAACCCTACAGACGTGCGCCGGACGGCAGCCGCAGGATGGCGATGAGGATCCCGGCGGTGAAGAAAAGCGCCAAGACGCCCATGGCCGCAACGGGAATCCACATCAGCCTGTGCTCACCCGGCCGCTCGACCCGGGAGGCCGTCCACTCCGGCGGATCGCCGTTGCGCAGCACCGTGTACTTGACGGACTCCCCCATGTTCAGCACCCCGGACCGGCGGGCCAGCGCGTACACGCCGCCCCAGAACGCGAGGAAGACCACCAGGGTGCCGAGCAGCTGCTGCGTCGCCAGCCGGCCGAACGCCTCGTCGCCGGCTCCCCGTTCCACCGTGCCGACGATCGCAGCATGGAACCCTCCGCCGACCAGGACCAGCAGGCCGGCCGCGACCAGCCACCGCCCCCAGCGGTACCCCCGCCAGCGCCAGCGCGCCGGCACCAGCCCCAGGATGCCGAGCAGCCCGGCGAATCCCAGCACCAGGGCGATGCCGCCGTAGATGCCCATCAGGTCGCTTTCCCCGCCGCTCAGGTGCGACGCCGCCGCCTGCCCTGGCAGGAGAAACAGCGCCAGCGCCGCCGCCAGCAGGGCCGTGCCCGGAGACCGAGCCCATCTCACCACGAGACCGCCCCCAATATTTCGGTCCTCGTTCTATTAATGTACATACAGAATTTGAACACAAATGTGCTGAATGTGGCCATGAGAGGGCCTTGCCACGGCGGCCCGGCCGTGCTATGATTCCCACCGGACTGTGCGACTCGTCCGAAAACACTGCACCTACAGGGTTTTCGGCCGTTATTGTACCACGTCTGGCACCAAAGGCGCATGCGGGGTAGTGCTTAGGGTCTACACCCTAACTGATTTCTTCGCCTTATGGCGCTGGTACATTGCGCGTCCGATTGGCCGCAGTCGGCGCCTTTGGCATCATATTGGCCAGGAAAGGATGTGAAACTTCAACTATGCGTAAGCTCACCATGCTTCTTGTGGCTGCACTGCTGTCCATGGCCGTTCTGGCCGGCTGCGGCGGTGGCGGCAGCGGCGACGCGGTCGAGTTGACCGTCGAGATGGGCATCAACGGCGAGATGAAGTTCACGCCCGACGTCCTTCACGCCAAGAAGGGCGACACGCTGAAGATCACCCTGGTCAACAAGGACCCCAACGTCGCCCACAACTTCCTGATTCCGTCCTTCAACATCAACTCCGGCCAGATCCCGCCCGGCCAGACCTCCACGGTGGAGGTCAAGGTCACCCAGTCCGGCGAGCACGACATCATCTGCGACGTGCCGGGGCACCGGGAGGCCGGCATGGTCGGCAAGCTGATTGTGGAGTAACACAAGCAGGAGCAGAGCCCGGCGCGCCATGCGCCGGGCTCTGCATGTTCTTGCACCATGCTTGACGGAACCGATCCACAACAGGGCCCGGCATGGGCAAAACAAAGAAGGATCGAGCGCCGCGCTCGATCCTTTTCTTTGGTGGAGCTGAAGGGACTCGAACCCTCGACCTTCGCCTTGCAAAGGCGCTGCTCTCCCAGCTGAGCTACAGCCCCGTTTTGCCGCTTAGCTATTGTACCCGTCCCGCTCGGCTATTGTCAACGCATATCCCCTTCCAGACGGCGCGGATCTTACCGCCGCCGCACTGCTCCGACCCGGGGCAGACTAAGCGCGGGAGGCGATGGCGATGCCGAGACCGCTCCATGATCTGAAACAGCCGCAGATCGGCCCCAGCGCCGGCGACCTCGGCCGGTCGGCCTACGCGGCCAGTGTGCAGAACAGCGCCAGGCCGGAAGCCGGTCCGCAGGGCAGAACCACGGTGCGGCCCTGGGAGGCGCCCGAGCCGCTGAACCCGCCGCCGGGGCAGAAACGCAGGCCGAACCCGGCGCTTGGGCTGGGCAGCGAGGTCAGAGACTGAACGGGGGGCAGTACGCCCCCCGTAAATTTATTTGATCGCGACGATTTCGTAGCGGATGACGCCGTCGGGCGCATCCACGGCCACCACGGTGCCCACCCGCTGCCCCATGATCGCCTGGCCGACCGGAGATTCGTTGGAAATCCGGTTCTGCGCAGGATCGGCCTCCGTCGTGCCCACGATCGTGTACGTATGCTCGTCGCCGTACTCCAGGTCCTTCAGCACAACCGTGCTGCCGATCACAACCACCTCTTGCTGACCGACGGGTTCGTCGATCACCCGGGCGTTCCGCAGCATCTTCTCCAGCTCCAGGATGCGCCCTTCGATGAAGGCCTGCTCGTTCTTGGCGTCCTCGTACTCCGAGTTCTCGGTGATGTCGCCGTACTCGCGGGCCTGCTTGATGCGTTCCGCCACCTCCAGGCGCTTCACGGTGCGGAGGTAGAGCAGCTCCTGCTCAAGCTGCTTCAGTCCGTCCAGGGAAAGGAGTACCTCTTTCTCGGCCATGCGGTTCTCCCCTTTTCACCAGGCAACTGCACTACGAGGCCGTAGCGGTGGGACCGTCGTTGTGGTAGGGATGTATACGACTCCGGGCGGCCGCAATATGCGCCGGCATCCTGTACCCTATGATGCCAGGAGACACCGCGACGCCGGAGGCCTGCCCCCGGCTCGCCGTGCTCCGCTTCAGTGGACAACTAATTATACGTGCCTTTCACGGAATTGTCAACTTAACAGTCTGACGTTTTCAGACTGGCAGGCCTCCAGCCTGTCGACGTACTCCAGAAGCAGCGCGCGCAGCTCCTCCGGCCGTTCCGCCTGGTTGACCGCCGCCCGGACGCCCGCCGAACCGTGAAGCCCCTTCAGGTACCAGGCAGCGTGCTTGCGCATCTCCCGCACCGCCAGGAACTCGCCCTTGTACGCGATCATCATGTCCAGGTGGCGGAGCGCGGTCTCGACCCGCTCCCGCGGCCCCGGTTCCGGCAGGAGTTCGCCCGTCTCCAGGTAGTGCAGCGTGCGGCTGAAAATCCACGGGTTCCCCAGCGCACCGCGCCCGACCGCCAGGCCGGCCACGCCGGCCGTGCGCAGCCGCTCCGCAGCATCCACCGGGTCCGCCACGTCGCCGTTGCCCAGCACCGGAACCGACACGGCCCGGGCCACCGCTGCGATCACATCCCAGTCCGCACGGCCCGAGTAGTGCTGCTCCCGCGTGCGGCCGTGCACCGTGATCATCCGGGCGCCGGCCTCTTCGACGCGCCTGGCCACCTCCACGGCGTTGATCGACCGCGCATCCCAGCCGATGCGCATCTTCACGGTCACCGGCAGCGGCGCGACGGCCCGCACCACCGCGCGCACGATCTCCTGGGCGACTTCCGGCTCCTTCAGCAGGGAGGAGCCGCCCCGGCCCTTCGTCACCTTCGGCGCCGGGCAGCCCATATTGATGTCGATCAAATCCGGCTGCTCCAGCTCGGCCACCCGCACCGCGGCGCGCGCCATCGTGTCGGGATCCGCCCCGAACAGCTGCACCCCCGCCGGCCGCTCATCCGGCATGAGCTGGATCATCTCGCGGGTGCGCTTGCTGTCGTACAGGAGCGCCTTATCGCTGACGAACTCGGTCACGACGAGGCCGCAGCCGTGCTCCTTGCAGAGGCGGCGAAAGGGCCAGTTCGTGACACCGGCCATGGGCGCCAGCGCCAGCGGGCGCTCGATGGTCAGCGCGCCCAGACGGATCGGCTTCAGCAGCGGCTCAGACAACCCTTTCACCCCCCGGAAACGATCGGTGGCGGGGTTTATTATACCCACGCCACGCTGACTGGTCCATGTCGCGATCAGACCAGGGGGAGCATCACGGCGGCCGCCCAGCCGAACACCACCGCCTGCACCAGCGCGGAGCTGACAGCCGGAAAGCGCAGGGCCGCCAGCGCAGCGCTCACGACCTCCAGCCCGCTCAGCACCGCCAGGGCAACGGGCACCACGTCCGGCAGAAACGCCGGCGCGTTGGGCAGTACCCCGGCTCCCACCCAGGTGGCGGCCATCAGGAGCTTCGCCGCCAGCCCCAGCGCAAAGCCTGCCGCCGACGGCCCGCCGGCGGCCGCCCGCTTCAGGGCCTCTTCCTGGACGGCATAGAGCCAGAAGACCAGACCAGAGGCCACCAGCGGCAGGATTCTGGGCACCGTCGGTACAAAATAGGTGACATTCTGATGAATCGCCGGCACCAGCGCGCCGAGAAACGCCAGGACCACGGCCAGGGCGCGCAGCAGGGCGGCCGGAATTCCATCGCCGCCGGCCCAGGGAAGCGCGCCGAATTCCCGCGGCCAAAGCACCCGAAGCAGCAGGAGAACGGCCGCCGCGACCAGGAAATAGGGTACCATGTAGTCCAGGACCGCGACGCCCAGCCGGGGCACCCGCAGGTAGACCGCGGCCAGCACGGCGCTGAGCAGCGAGACCGCCACCGCGGCCAGTCCGGTAACGAAGCCGACGGGGCTGTGCCACCGTCCGCCCTGGCGGGGGTTCGGCCGCACGAGCGCGGCCACGGCCAGGACTGCGCCCAGGCCGCCTGTGCACCCGAGGAGGAGCCAGACCAGGGCCCGGGACGGCGGGCCGGCCGCCGGCGGTTCGGCACCGAACGCGGCGGCGAGCCGTTCAGCCACCCCGTCAACCGCCCCTTCATCGTACAGCGGGGCCAGGGGGTTCTGCGCCGCGGCGGCGCCCAGCAGATTGGCCGGGTGATCAGCGGGCAGGGGGTAGCCTGAGGCGGAGGGCATGCCCGGGGACACCTGGCCGATCAGCCCCGTGCGGTCCGGTTCGGCCTTCCCGGTGGCGATCAGCTCCTCCAGCACGCGCGCTGCGGCCGCACCGGGGTCCGCCAGCGGCGCCGTCTGCGCCCCGTGACCGGGCAGATCGGGGATATAGACGTCGAACCCGCGGCGCGCCAGCGCGTAGCCCCAGTGCTGCATCAGCTCCTTGCTGCCGCCGAAGCCGTGCAGCACGAGGACCGTTCCCCGGGACGCCCCGGCCGGGGCCACGTGCAGTGTGGGATATCCCGCCACCCGCACCTCCTCCGCGGCCAGATCCGCGTGACTGCGCGCCATCATCCACTGTGCGGCGAGCACGATGGCCAGTGTCAGCACCACCCACCAGGCCCTGCGCGTCATGATCTGCTCCCCCAGCTTGCGATATTTCCATTACACAAGTATAAGGGTATATTCGTAATTCTTCCTTCCATATATCCCCGCCTATCCCCTGCTTGCGCCGCGGCCGCGCGGCAGGCAGGTCACTCTTAAGAGCATGCTCTTTCCAAGGAGGCGATCGTATGCAGATCCGTTACCTGGGACACGCGGCGTTCGAGATCACCGACGGGAAGTGGAACCTGCTGATCGACCCGTTCATCACGGGCAACCCGGTGTGCCCGGTGAAGCCGGAGGAACTGAACCCGCAGTACATCCTGGTCACGCACATGCACGGCGACCACGTGGGCGACACGGTCGCGATCGCGAAGCGGACCGGTGCGACGGTCATCACCACCTTCGAGGCCGCACAGGCCCTCGCCGCCGAGGGCGTGAAGACCGCCGACATGGCCCTGGGCGGCAAGCGGCAGTTTGACTTCGGCCTGGTCCGGGTCACCCTCGCCTTCCACGGCTTTGGCGCAGACGGCGGCCACGCCTGCGGCTTCGTCATCCACCTGGGCGGCAAGCGCATCTACCACGCGGGCGACACCGCGCTGTTCAGCGACATGAAGCTGCTCAACGGCGTCATCGAGGCCCCCGGCATCGACGTAGCCATGCTGCCCGTCGGCGACAACTACACCATGGGTCCGGAAGACGCGTTCACCGCGGTGCAGTGGATCCAGCCCAAGGTGGTCATCCCGATGCACTGGGGCACCTTCCCCGTGCTGCTGCAGGATCCGTCCGAGTTCGCGGCGCGGGTCCGGGAGTCCGGCGTGTCGGAGCCTGTCGTCCTTCGGCCCGGCGAGAGCTACACCCTGTAAGCTGCAGTGCCAGAAACGGCCGCCCCGGTGCGGGGCGGCCGTCTGCTTCCCAGCCTCTGTCTGTCGGATTCGGCGGTCCGTGGGCGCCGCGGGTCAGTCGGCGGCGGCGGCGTCGCGCCCCACAAAGGGCAGCTCCCCGGGGAAGTAGGCCACGCCGATGGCGTCCGGGCCTACGTGGGCGCCCAGGCTGGGATTGGCGTGCACGTGGTGGAACCAGACCACCTCAAGGCGGCTCCGGAGCAGGGAGACCAGGTGGGCGACCTGGTCGGGGCAGTAACCCTCGAGCACCATGACGCTGACCTCGCCCCCCTCGCCCACCTCCTCGATGATGCGGTGGGCGACCATCTCGACCGCCCTCCGGAACGACCGGGCTTTGCCGGCGGCGATGTACGTGCCGGTGGACTTGTCCACGGTGACGATGGGCCGGATGCCCAGCAAGCTGCCCACGGCCCCGGCCACGCGGCCGAGCCGGCCGCCCTTGCGCAGGTAGTCCAGTTTGTCGATCGTGAAGTACAGGTGCGACCGCTCGTTCACGGTGCGCAGCATCTCCCGGATCTCCGCGACGGGCAGCCCCTGTTCGGCCATCTCAGCGGCCACGACCACCTGCAGGGCCATTTCGCCCGTGAGGGTGCGGGTGTCCACCAGGGTGATGTCGAGTTCGGGCACCAGCGCCCGCGCCGCGCTCGCCGCGTTGAACGAGCCCGAGAGCCCGCTGGAGAGATGGAGCGACAGGATGGGCAGCCCCGCCTCCGCCGCCCGCCGGTAAGCGGCCACGTAGTCGCCGACGCCCGGCTGGGAGGTGGTCGGAAACTCCCCCCGCTCCCGCAGCCGCTGGTAGAAGGCGGCGGGGGTGATGGTGACGCCGCTCTGGTAGCTCTCGTCCCCGAAATGGACCGTCAACGGAACAATATGCAGGCCGTACTGCGCGATCAGCGGTTCCGGCAGATCGACTCCCCCGTCCACCACCAGGGTGCAGGAGCGGTTATTCGTCATGAAGGTGCCTCCTCACCGGGCGTCCGCCGCCTGGATGACGGCGTGCCCGCGCTCTCCACCCAGCGTACCTGGGCGGAGGCGGCGGCGCATCTGCCTGCAGGTCCGATCGCAGGGCATAATTTTGGCGCCGCGCTGTGCGGCGCCTCTGCCCTGAGGTATAGCCCACGGTCCAGGCAAAGCTAGACCAAGTTGAGTTCCTGCGCCAGCAAGATCGCGTGCACACGGTCGCGCGCCCCCAGTTTGGCGAAGATCGCGCGCACGTGGTGCTTCACCGTGCCCTGCCCGATGAACAGCTTCTCGGCGATGTCCTGGTTGGAGGCGCCCGAAGCCATCAGCCGCAGCACTTCCGTCTCCCGCTCGGTGAGGGGCTCGGCCAGAGGCTGCGGCTTCGGCCGGGCGGCGGCCATCGAGGAGAGCCGGCTGAACTCCTTCAGCACCCGGGTCGTGATCTGCGGCTGCAGCAGCGACTCTCCCTGCGCCACGGTGCGGATGGCCTGCGAAAGCTCTTCGTACTCGGCGTCCTTCAGCAGGTACCCCCGCGCGCCGGCGGCAATGCCTTCGAAGATGTACTCGTCGTCGTCGAACGTGGTCAGGATGATGACCCCGGCTCCGCTGCCCCGACGGGTGAGTTCCCGGGTCGCGGCGACCCCGTCCATCACAGGCATGCGCACGTCCATCAGGATGACGTCCGGGTTGACCTCGGCGGCCACCCGCAGGGCCTCCTCGCCGTTCGATGCCTCGCCGACCACCTCCATGTCGGGGTTGCGGTTCAGCAGCGCGGCAAGCCCCCGCCTGAGCAGAGACTGGTCGTCCACGATCAGGATGCGGATCTTTCCTCCGTCCATGCGGCTCCCCCCTCAGAGACCGATCGGCAGGCTCAATGATACCTGAAAACCGCCCTCGCTGCGCGGCCCGGCCTCAAATTCGCCGCTCAGCGACTGGGCCCGCTCCCGGAGCCCCACCAGGCCGAAGCCGGACCGGACGGACTCCTCGTGGTCGCTCCGACCGAGGTCGTCATTGACGATCCGGAGCGTCACCCGGTCGGGGTGCTGGGTGAGGAGGATTTCCACGCGGGTGGCCCGCGCGTGCTTCTGGATGTTGGTCAGGCTCTCCTGCACCGTGCGGAACACCGTCATGCGCGCGGCGGTGGACAGGTCGCTGCCGCCGCCGTCTACCCGGAAAATCACCGGGATGCCCGTGGTCTGCATCCACCGGGTCACCAGTTCCTGAATGGCCTTCGGCAGCGGGCGGTCGAAGCGGTCCAGCGTCTCCACCATCTCCTGGCTGGCGCGCATGGCCGCACGGATGACCTCCAGCGCGCCGCGCACATGCGCCAGGGCCGCTGCGGGCTCCTCGTCGGCCAGCGCCTCGGCGTTCTGCAGGTCCACGATCACCGTCGTGAGGTGATGGCCCAGCCCGTCGTGGATCTCGCGGGCCATCCGCACCCGTTCCCGGGCGATGGCCATCCGCCGGGCCTCCGCCAGCCGGGCCTCCAGCTGCCGGTTGACCTCCCTGAGCTGCTGGGCGTAATGGATGGCCCGGGTGCGGGCCTCCAGCTGGAGCCGGGTCATGTACGCCATCACCGCGGCAAAGAAGTAGGTCACGCCGAAGGCCACGGTCAGCGAAAGCGGAGAGACGGCGCCGCCGCTGCCGAAGAGCAGGAGCGCAGCGCCGGTGAGCAGCGTCGGAAATGCCACTGCCGCCACGACTCCCCGGGACCCCCCCGGCATCAGGAACACCATCTGGGCGGAGACCAAGAGGAAGAGCTGGTTCATCAGCGGCTCCCGGGTCGTCCAGACCAGCAGGAGGATCAGCACGGCCTGCGCCACCACGAACAGGGCCCGCCATGCGTACGGGACGCGGCTCACAGAGGCGCCGGCATAGGCCGCCAGCAGCAGCAGCGTCAGCACGAGCACCCGCCACCACCGGGGATCCCCGTCCACCAGCCGCGCGGCCAGCATGACGCCGGCCGTCACGGCCAGCACGGCGGTGTTCCAGATGTGGTAGACCCGTATGGGGTCGGTGAGCTTCAGCGCGATCTGCGGCTCCGGGGGGCCGGCGAAGCGTCCGGGCGCGTCGGCATCGTCCAGGTCCGCCCCCTCCTCACCGGGGCGCAGTGTGCGGACGGCCGCCCGCACCTCCCCCAGGACGTCCTTCGCCTCCAGGCGCGCCGCCCTGACCGCCTCGCGCCCCGGCGGCCCGGCCCCGGCCATCTCCTGCAGGCGGGCCTCCAAGGCCGAGAGGCGGCCCACCAGGCGCGCGTGAATGGTCCGGGCCAGCCGTTCCCGTTCCTCGCTCTCCGCCCGGTGCTCCACCGTCTGGTCGTACTCCCTGAGCACCTGGTGGCGCTGATTCACGCCGTCCAGGAGCTGCCGCGCCAGGCGGCCTTCCCGCTCCTGCTGCAGCATGGTCAGGGTGACCAGTGCGGCAAACACCAGGTAGAGCAGGTACATGCCGATGCTGACGACCATGTTCGCCCCCGGCTCGCCGGGGGGCGTGATGGCCAGGTAGAGGGCCAGCCAGAGGGCGGCCAGGGTGCCCACGAAGGGAGCCCAGCGTCTGACGGGGATCAGGTAGACCGCCTGCACGGCGACGACCGCGAAGAGGAACCGCGTCAGTCCGCCGTCCAGCGCGTAGATGGCGGCGACGAGCACGGCCTGCGCCAGCAGGTAGAGCTCGTGCCGCACGCCCCGGCGCCAGGCGGACGCCAGGGGGCGGATGCGGGACCAGACGGCGAGGTAGGCGAGGCCGAGCAGGACGCCGGCCAGCCGCGCCCACACCGCCCTCTCCGCCGCCTCCCCGGAGAGCCACGAAAGGGCGGGAAGGAAGGCCAGCATGAGGGCCGCAAACAGGTTCATCGGATGCGGATAGCCGGTGCGGAACAGTCGGTCCAGCCCGCGTACGATTCGCCCCTGAACAGCTTCCATGCCTCTATTGTATACCCTGTTGGGCGGTTGCACACGGCCCGCGCGGCCGCCTTATAACTTCACAAGCATACCCCATAACCATCCATCATAGGCCTGTCGATTTACTGCTCCGAAAGATTGTTCTAGAATAGGACCGAAGGCGATTCGATTTCCGCCCGCATACGACCGAATATCCATACGCCCGTGGTACCAACGGCGGCGCCGGGAGGCGGATCCGCCGTGCCCCAATATGGTCATAAGAGAAAAGAGGTGCCGAAATGTCTCGCATCGATACGTTCAAGGCGAAGTCGACCTTCGACACCGGTTCGGGGACGGCTGTCATCTACCGGCTGTCGGCGCTGGAGAAGGCCGGGCTGGTGAAGCTGGACCGGCTGCCCTTCTCGGTGCGCATTCTGCTGGAGAACCTGCTGCGCAACCTCGACGGTTTCCTCGTCACCGAGGAAGACGTGCGGACGCTGGCCTCCTGGAACCCCCGCGAGCTGCCCCGGAAGGAGATCCCGTTCATCCCCTCCCGGGTCGTGCTGCAGGACTTCACCGGCGTGCCTGTGGTGGCTGACCTCGCCGCGATGCGCGACGCCATGGTGAAGCTGGGCGGCCGCGCCGACAAGATCAACCCGCTGGTCCCGGTGGATCTGGTGATCGACCACTCCGTCCAGGTCGATGCCTTCGCCGTGGACTGGGCCTACAAGTTCAACGTCGAGCTGGAGTTCAAGCGGAACCGGGAGCGGTATGTCTTCCTGAAGTGGGCGCAGAAGGCCTTCCGCAACTTCCGCGCCGTGCCGCCCGGCATGGGCATCGTGCACCAGGTGAACCTGGAGTACCTGTCGCCGTGCGTCGCCCTGCGGGAGATCGACGGCGAGCAGGTCGCCCTGCCCGACACGGTCGTCGGGACCGACTCCCACACCACCATGATCAACGGCCTGGGGGTGCTGGGCTGGGGCGTGGGCGGCATCGAGGCCGAGGCGGCCATGCTGGGCCAGCCCTCCTACATGCTCGTCCCCGAGGTGATCGGCTTCAAGCTGACCGGCCGCCTGCCCGAGGGCGCCACGGCCACCGACCTGGTGCTCACGGTGACCCAGATGCTGCGCCAGAAGGGCGTGGTCGAGAAGTTCGTCGAGTTCTACGGCCCCGGGCTCTCCACCCTGTCGCTGGCTGACCGCGCGACCATCGCCAACATGGCGCCGGAGTACGGCGCGACCATGGGCTTCTTCCCCGTGGACGAGATCACCCTCGACTACCTGCGCCAGACCGGCCGCGACGAGAAGCACATCGAGATGGTCCGCCGCTACCTGCAGGAGCAGGGGCTGTTCCGGACCGACGCCACGCCGGACCCCGAGTTCACCGACACTTTGGAGCTGGACCTCTCCACGGTGGAGCCCTCGCTGGCCGGGCCCCGGCGTCCGCAGGACCGGGTGCTGCTCAGCGGCGTGAAGAACGCCTTCCGCCAGAGCTTCGCCGAGCAGATCAACAAGGGCGGTTCCGTGGCCGTGGCCACCAAGACCGGCGTCCAGCACGGCTCGGTGGCGATCGCCGCCATCACCTCCTGCACCAACACCTCCAACCCCGCGGTGATGATCGGCGCGGGCCTGGTCGCCCAGAAGGCCGCCGCCCGCGGCCTCACCCGCAAGCCCTGGGTGAAGACCTCGCTGGCTCCGGGCTCCCGCGTGGTCACCGACTACCTGAAGGCGGCCGGCCTCCTGGAGCCCCTGGAGGCGCTGGGCTTCCACGTGGTCGGCTACGGCTGCACCACCTGCATCGGCAACTCGGGCAGCCTGCCGGAGGACGTGGCGGCCGACATCACGGCCAATGACCTCGTCGTCTCGGCCGTCATCTCGGGCAACCGCAACTTCGAGGGCCGCGTCAACCCGCTGGTCAAGGCCAACTTCCTGGCCTCGCCCATGCTGGTCGTCGCCTACGCCCTGGCCGGCACCGTGGACATCGACCTGAAGACCGAGCCCATCGGCCACGACCCGGAGGGCAACCCGGTCTACCTGAAGGACATCTGGCCGACCAACAAGGAGATCCAGTCCGCCATCGCCAGGGCCATCACGCCCGAGATGTTCAAGGCACAGTATGCCAAGGTCTTCGACGGCGACGAGAACTGGCAGCAGCTGGAGGCGCCCAGCGGCGAGCTGTTTGCGTGGGATCCCGACTCCACCTACATCCAGCAGCCGCCGTACTTCAAGGACATGGAGCTCACCCCGCCGCCGGTGAAGGACATCGTGGGCGCCCGGGTGCTGGCCCTGCTGGGCGACTCCATCACCACCGACCACATCTCGCCGGCCGGCGCCATCGCCATCGACAGCCCGGCTGCCAGGTACCTGATGGAGCGGGGTGTCGACCCGGTGGACTTCAACTCTTACGGCTCCCGCCGGGGCAACCACGAGGTCATGCAGCGGGGCACCTTCGCCAACATCCGGCTGCGCAACGCCCTGGCCGACGGCAAGGAGGGCGGCTACACCAAGTACCTGCCCACCGGCGAGATCATGCCCATCTGGGACGCCGCCGTCAAGTACATGGAGGCGGGCACCCCGCTGGTCGTGCTGGCCGGCAAGGATTACGGCATGGGCTCCTCCCGCGACTGGGCCGCGAAGGGCGTCATGCTCCAGGGCGTGAAGGCCGTCATCGCCGAGAGCTTCGAGCGCATCCACCGCTCGAACCTGATCGGCATGGGCGTGCTGCCGCTCCAGTTCCAGGAGGGCCAGAACGCCGCCTCCCTGGGCCTCGACGGCACGGAGGAGATCACGATCTCGGGCATCAGCGGCGAGCTGACCCCGCGGCAGACCTTCGAGGTCGTCGCCCGCAAGGCCGACGGCCGGGAGATCCGCTTCACCGTCACCTCCCGCCTCGACACGGCCGTCGAGATCGAGTACTACAAGAACGGCGGGGTCCTGCAGACGGTGCTGCGCCGTCTGGCGAGCGAACAGTAGGTAACACATCCCTTTCCAACGGGGGCGGACCGTCCTGTGCGGGCCGCCCCCGCGGCAATGGGGGCAGGTCGGCCGGGCCGACCTGCCCCCGCCGCGCCTCGGCGCGCTACAGACAGAACGGAACGCCGAAGATCCCGGGAACTCCCGTCACGAAGGGCTTGCCGAAGGGGCTCACCACCGGGGCGGCCGGGAAGGGGAAGACCGCGCCGATGGCGGGTACGCCGAACGGGTACGTACCGGGGAAGACGGTGGGCGCGGTCGGGGTGGGGAGCGGCACCGGGACGGGCGCCGTGAACGGCTTCGCCACCGGCGTTCCCAGCGGCTTGCCGAAGGTGGCCGGGGCAGGGAGGGGAATGCCCTTGCCGACCGGGCTCCAGGTCTTGGTCAGCACCGGCGGCGAGGGGCAGGTGATCCCGGGAATCGGAAAGCCTCCGAAGAACACGAGCATACCTCCTGCACGGTGACACGGCTGATGACGTAACTCCCTTTATGGTATGCCCCGCCGCCGCGTCCGGTCCCCCGGCCGCCGGGCGGACAGCGCCTGGCGGATCGCTGCAGGATTTGCGCCATCCCGGAAGGAATCCTGGCAGGAAGACCATGGCCCCGAAGGAGGCGCTTTGCCGATGACCCGCCGCACCGAACGCGATCTGTACCCGCCTGTGAAGGCCCTGCTGGAGTCCCTGGGCTTCACCGTGCGGGGCGAGGTGAACGGATGCGACGTCGTGGCGGTGCGCGGCGACGACCTGGTCATCGTCGAGCTGAAGCGGGCGGTCAACCTGGAACTCTTGCTCCAGGCAGTCGACCGCCTCCGCCTCACCGATGCCGTGTACCTGGCGGTGGAAGCCCCGCGGCGCGCACGCGGCAGCCGCCGCTGGACGCAGGTGCGCCACCTCTGCCGCCGGCTGGGTCTCGGCCTGATCACCGTGCACTTCACCGGCGGCGGGCCCACCGCCGCCGTGCAGTTTGACCCTGAGCCCTGGCGCCCCCGCCCGAAAGCCGGTCAGCGGGCGGCGCTTCTGCGTGAGTTTCAGCGCCGCTCCGGGGACTTCAACGTCGGCGGAACCACCCGCGCCCCGCTGATCACCGCCTACCGGGAAGACGCCCTCCGCATCGCCGCCTATCTGCAGGCGCACGGACCGTCCCCCGTCCGGGCGATCCGCGCGGCGACCGGCCTGCAGGCGGCCGGCCCCGTCCTGCAGCGCAACTATTACGGCTGGTTTGCGCGCGTCGCCCGCGGCGTGTACCGGCTTTCCCCGGAGGGCGAGGACGCCCTGCGGGCCTACGCCCACGTCGTGGCCGCGCAGGCGGCGCCGCCGCGCGGCTGAAGGGCCGGGCGGCGCGGCCGGACAGCAGGCTGGATCCAATGGTCTGCCTTGCCTTTGACAGGCGGCGGACCCGGTTGATACGCTGATACTTGACATCCTCAGGTATGTAGGTGATGGGGTATGCGCTTCGATCCGCTCGCGTATCCGTATCCTTCCCGGCGCAACTGCGTGTACGCGGCGCGCGGCATGGTGGCGACCTCGCAACCGCTGGCCGCGCAGGCGGGGCTTTCCATCCTCCAGCAGGGCGGAAACGCCATCGACGCGGCGATCGCCACCGCCGCGGCGCTCACCGTGCTCGAGCCCACCTCCAACGGCCTCGGTTCCGATGCGTTCGCGCTCATCTGGACCCAGGGAAAGCTCCACGGCCTCAACAGCAGCGGCCCCGCCCCCCGATCCCTGAGCATCGAAGCGCTGAAGCGCGCCGGGCTGGACGAAATGCCCCGCCACGGGCTCGCGCCGGCCATGGTTCCGGGCGCGCCGGCCGCGTGGGTGGAGCTGAACCGCCGTTTCGGCCGGCTGCCTCTGTCGCAGGTGCTCGCACCGGCGGCGGAGTACGCGGAGCGCGGCTACCCCGTCTCTCCCACGCTGGGCCGGTACTGGCAGGCCGCTTTCGAGAGCTACCGGAGACAGCTGACCGGTGAGGTGTTCCGTCCCTGGTTCGACACCTTCGCCCCGGAGGGCCGGGCGCCTGCGATCGGCGAGATCTGGCGCTCGCCTGACCACGCGCGTACCCTGCGCCTGATCGGCGAGACGGCCGGTGAGGCCTTCTACCGGGGCGAGCTGGCCGAGCGCATCGCCGCCTTCGTCAGCCGCCACGGCGGCTACATCACGCTTGAGGATCTCGCCTCGTTCCGCCCCGAATGGGTCGAGCCCCTGCACGTCCATTACCGTGGCTACGACGTGTGGGAGCTGCCGCCCAACGGGCAGGGACTGGTGGCCCTGCTCGCCCTGAACATCCTGAAAGGATTCTCATTCGGCGCCCGCGAGGAGGTGGAGACGTACCACCTGCAGATCGAGGCCATCAAGCTCGCCTTTGCAGACGGCCTGCGGTACATCGCCGATCCGCGGTCGATGGACATCACCGCCGAGGCGCTGCTTTCCGATGCGTACGCCGAGGAGCGGCGCCGCCTGATCGGCCGCACCGCGCTGGAACCCGCCCCCGGCCGGCCGCCGCGCGGCGGCACGGTGTACCTTGCCGCCGCGGACGGGGAGGGCAACATGGTCTCCTACATCCAGTCCAACTACATGGGCTTCGGCTGCGGCATCGTCATTCCCGGCACCGGCATCGCCCTGAACAACCGGGGCCACACCTTCCGGCTCGACCGCGATCATCCCAATCGCCTCGAACCCGGCAAGCGGCCGTACAACACCATCATCCCCGGCTTCCTGACCCGGGACGGCCAGGCTGTGGGCCCGTTTGGCGTCATGGGCGGGTTCATGCAGCCGCAGGGCCACGTGCAGGTGGTCACCAACGCGATCGACTTCGCGATGAACCCCCAGGCCGCGCTGGATGCCCCGCGCTGGCGGTGGACCGAAGGGCGCACGGTGGAGCTGGAGCATGCGGTCCCCGCGCATATCGCAGACGCACTGGCGCGCCGGGGGCACGACGTGCGCTGGGCCCTGGACGCCGGCGGATTCGGACGCGGCCAGATCATCTGGCGGATGCCGGACGGCGTCCTGGTCGGTGCGACCGAGCCCCGCACCGATGGTCAGGTGGCGGCCTGGTAGGGGGTCCTACAGCGATTGCCCTAGTGCCCTGCCGGCAATGCCTCCGTACTTTGGCCCATGCCCCCTGCCCGAAATGGAGACTTTGTTGCCCTGTTAGACCAAAGTCCGCTCACGTTACAATAATCTAAGGTTAGGCAGCATGACGGCTGCAAGCGTTGCAGCCTGCAGATAGGAGTGTGAGACGATGCCCAGGAAAGTGACCATCGACGGCAATGAGGCTGCAGCTTACGTTGCGTACCGCACCAACGAAGTCATCGCCATCTATCCCATCACGCCGTCCTCCCCGATGGGCGAGTTCGCCGACGCATGGGCTGCGGCGGGCGTTAAGAATCTGTGGGGCACGGTGCCGCAGGTTCAGGAGATGCAGTCCGAAGGCGGCGCGGCCGGCGCGATTCACGGTGCGCTGCAGGCGGGCGCCCTGGCGACCACCTTCACCGCGTCTCAGGGCCTGCTCCTCATGATCCCGAACATGTACAAGATCGCCGGTGAACTGACCCCCACGGTCTTCCACATCGCGGCACGGGCCATCGCCACGCAGGGCCTCTCGATTTTCGGCGACCACTCCGACGTGATGGCGGCCCGCCAGACCGGCTGGGCCATGCTGTTCAGCAACAACGTCCAGGAGGTCATGGACTTCGCGCTGATCGCGCAGGCTGCCACGCTGAAGGCCCGGGTGCCCTTCGTGCACGCCTTCGACGGCTTCCGCACCTCCCACGAGGTCCAGAAGATCGAGCTGCTGCCCGAGGAGACCATCCGGGCGATGATCGACGAGGAACTGGTCAAGGCCCACCGGGCGCGCGCTTTGACGCCGGACCGTCCGGTCATGCGCGGCACCGCCCAGAACCCGGACGTCTACTTCCAGGCCCGGGAGGTCTCGAACCCGTACTACCTGGCCACGCCCGGCATCGTGCAGGCGTGCATGGACCAGCTGGCCGAGCTGACCGGCCGCCGGTACCACCTGTTCGACTACGTCGGCGCGCCCGACGCCGACCGGATCATCGTACTCATGGGCTCCGGCGCCGAGGCGGTGGAGGAGACCGTCCACTACCTCAACGCCCGCGGCGAGAAGGTCGGCCTCATCAAGGTCCGGCTGTTCCGGCCGTTTGCCGCCGAAGCCTTCCTCAAGGCCATCCCCGAGAGCGTCAGGGCGATCGCCGTCCTCGACCGGACCAAGGAGCCCGGTTCGGCCGGTGAGCCTCTCTACCAGGACGTGCTGACCGCGCTCTCCACCGCGGTGATGAACGGCGAGCGCGCCAGCCTGCCCATCGTGGTCGGCGGCCGCTACGGCCTGGGCTCGAAGGAGTTCACGCCGGCGATGATCAAGGGCGTCTTCGACGAGCTGAAGAAGGAGCGGCCCAAGAACCGCTTCACCGTCGGCATCATCGACGACCTGACCAATACCCACATCGAGTACGATCCCGAGTTCTCCACCGAGGCCGACGACGTGTTCCGGGCCATGTTCTGGGGCCTGGGCTCCGACGGCACGGTGGGCGCAAACAAGAACTCCATCAAGATCATCGGCGAGGAGACGGACTTCTACGCCCAGGGCTACTTCGTGTACGACTCGAAGAAGTCGGGCGGCATCACCGTATCCCACCTGCGCTTCGGCCCGCGGCCGATCCAGTCCACCTACCAGATCCAGAAGGCGAACTTCGTCGCGATCCACCAGTTCGTGTTCGTCGAAAAGTACCCGGTGCTGGATGCCGCGATGCCCGGTGCGACCGTGCTGCTGAACTCGCCGTATCCGGCGGAGGAGGTCTGGGACCACCTGCCGCGGTCCTTCCAGCAGCAGGTCGTTGACAAGGGCCTGAAGCTCTGGGTCATCGACGCCGACCACGTCGCCCGCGCGACGGGCATGGGGCGGCGCATCAACACCATCATGCAGACCTGCTTCTTCGCGATCTCCGGCGTGCTGCCCAGGGATGAGGCGATCGCCAAGATCAAGAAGGCCATCGAGAAGACCTACGCCGCCAAGGGCGAAGCCGTGGTGCAGAAGAACTTCGCAGCGGTCGACGCCGCGATCGCCCACCTGCACCCGGTCAAGATTGGCGAGGTCACCAGCACCTTCGACCTGCGCCCGCCGGTGCCGGCCGGGGCCCCGGAGTTCGTGCAGAAGGTGACGGCCGAGATGATCGCCAACCGCGGCGACAACCTGCCCACCTCGCTGCTGCCCGCCGACGGCACCTACCCGACCGGCACGACGCAGTGGGAGAAGCGGTCCATCGGCCTTGAGGTGCCCGTCTGGGATCCGGACATCTGCATCCAGTGCGGCAAGTGCGTCCTGGTCTGCCCGCACGCGGTCATCCGGGCGAAGGTCCTCGACGAGGCGGACCTCGCGGCGGCCCCTGCCGGCTTCAAGCACATGCCGGCCCGGTTCCGGGAGCTGCCGGGCAAGCGGTACACCATTCAGGTGTCCACCGAAGACTGCACGGGCTGCGCGCTGTGCGTCGAGGCCTGCCCGGCCAAGAGCAAGCAGGATCCGAACCACAAGGCCATCAACATGGCCGACATCCAGGCGGCCCGGGAGCAGACCCAGGGGCACTGGGACTTCTTCCTCTCGCTGCCTGACATCACCGAGAAGCAGCTGCCGTTCAGCAACGTCCGCAACGTGCAGCTGGCCCGGCCGCTGTTCGAGTTCTCCGGCGCCTGCGCGGGCTGCGGCGAGACGCCGTACCTGAAGCTGATCTCGCAGCTGTTCGGCGACCGTGCGCTGATCGCCAACGCCACCGGCTGCTCCTCCATCTACGGCGGCAACCTGCCCACCACCCCGTGGGCCAAGAACAGCGAGGGCCGCGGTCCCGCCTGGTCCAACTCGCTGTTCGAGGACAACGCCGAGTTCGGCCTGGGCATGCGGCTCGCCGTCGACAAGCAGGCCACCATGGCCGCGGAGCTGGTCAGCGCCCTGCGCGACCAGATCGGAGCCGACCTGGCCGACGCCCTGCTCAGCGCCGACCAGTCCGACTACGCCGGCATCGAGGCGCAGCGGGAGCGGGTGGCCGAGCTGAAGAAGCGGCTTCCGGGCATCGTCGACCCGCGGGCCGAGCAGCTGCTGGCCATCGCCGACTACCTGGTGAAGAAGTCGGTCTGGATCGTCGGCGGCGACGGCTGGGCCTACGACATCGGCTTCGGCGGCCTGGACCACGTCCTTGCCTCCGGCCGGAACGTCAACATCCTCGTGCTCGACACCGAGGTCTACTCCAACACCGGCGGTCAGGCCTCCAAGTCCACGCCGCTGGGTGCGGTGGCCAAGTTCGCGGCCGGCGGCAAGCCGGTGGGCAAGAAGGACCTGGGCATGATCGCCATGCAGTACGGCAACGTCTACGTCGCCCAGGTGGCCATGGGCTTCAACGACGCCCAGGTGATCCGGGCCTTCCGCGAGGCCGAGTCGTACGACGGCCCGTCGATCATCATCGCCTACAGCCACTGCATCGCCCACGGCATCGACATGGCCAAGGGGCTGAACCAGCAGAAGCTGGCGGTCGAGTCCGGCCACTGGCCCGTGTACCGGTACGACCCGCGGCTCATCGCCGAGGGCAAGAACCCGTTCCAGCTCGACTGCCCGGCGCCCAAGGTGCCGCTGGAGCAGTACATCTACAACGAGACCCGCTACGCGCAGCTCCGCAAGTTCAATCCGGAGGCTGCGGAGGAGCTGCTCCGGCAGGCCCAGGAGTCCGTGGAGGCCAGGTGGCGCCGGTACGAGCACCTGGCCAGGATGGAGGTCACCTCGGCCGACTAGCGCAGCAGAACCGCTGGCAACAACTGCACAGGCATGACAAAGGAGCAGGGCGTGACCGCACGCCCTGCTCCTTCTCTGTCCCGGCTGCCGCTCGTGCACCTGCCCGGGTTGGCCGCTAACGGCCGTTGGGGGACTGGCGCACGTTCAGCTCGATGACCACGTCGCCGCGGACCTTCAGCTCCACCCGGTCGCCGGTGCGCAGCGCATCCAGCCCGATCTTCTCGCCGCTCATGGTGAGCACGGCCTCTTCGGCCAGGAGCAGCGTCCGCTCCTGCCGGGCGCTGACGCGGACCGTGATCTCCCGCCCGTCGACGGCCTCCAGGGTACCCGTGAGCTGCGAGGTGCGGGGCCGCTCCTCCACCAGCACCCGGTCCGCGACACCGCCCACCACCTGGATGCGCAGCCTGTCGCCCGCCTGCAGGTCGTCCAGGTCGACGCGCCGGCCGCCGCGGCTGTAGGCGGTGTTGTCATCCAGCCGGATCCGCCGCTCCCCTTCGCCGGTGTACACCAGCAGGCTGGGCTGGAAGTCTATGGAGACCTGGTAGACCGCCAGAAGCTGGCCGGTCACCTCCTCGGGCTCGGTCTCCAGCGCCTGGATGGCCGTGGCCTGCCCCTCCACCACGGTGACGGTCACCAGATCGCCCTTCTGCAGGTCGTCCAGCCGGATGCGCCGCTCGCCGCGCCGGATGGACACGTCGGAGGCCAGCGGGATGTTCCGGATGCCGGACTCCGTCTCCACGTCGATGCTGGACTGGAACGTGATGGAGAACGGGTAGATCTCGACGATGCGCCCGGTGATCTCCTCGGTCGCCGGACCCCGCTCGGTCACGGAGACCTCGGTGCCGACGCCGTCCACCACCATGACGGTCACCTGATCGCCGATCCGCAGGTCCTCCAGCTGCTGGCGCCCGTGGCTGATCTTCACGTCAGGGGCCAACGGGATGGTGCGGCTCTCCCGGCCGCTCTTCACGACGATGCGCGAGGTGAAGTCGATCGACACGGCGTGGATCTGCTCGATCGTCCCCGTCACCTGTTCGACAAGCGGGCCGCGGGACTCCACCCGGATCTCGGTGCCGATGCCGTCCTCGGTCCGGATCGCCAGCTCGTCGCCCGGGCGCAGATCCTCCAGGCGGAGACGGGTGTTTCCGTACCGGATCGAGACGTCGTCGGCCAGGCTGATCCGCCGGCTGCCCCCGTCGGTCTTCACCACCAGCCGCGCCTTCTGGTTCCGGCTGGCCGGCTCGACCTTCTCCAGGATGCCGCGGACCTCCTCGACCAGCGGGCCGCGGGTCCCGACGGTGATCTCGGTGCCGATGCCGTCCACCACGGTGATGGTGACCTCGTCGCCGATGCGCAGGTCATCCACCTTCAGCTGCTGGCGGCCGTGGCGGATCACGACGTCGGTCGCGAGCGTCACGGTGCGGGTCGTCCTGCCGATGCTGAGGGTGACCTTCGGGCCCGAGGTCCGGGTGGCCGGCACGATCTGCTCGATCGTGCCCGTCACCTCTTCGACCAGCGGCCCCCGCGAGAGGACGCGCACCTCCTCGGCGGCGCCGTTGACCAGTCGGACCTGCACCTCATCGCCCGCCCGCAGGTCGGCCACCGTCAGCCTGCTGTTGCCGTGCCGGATGACCGCGTTCTTGGCCAGGGTCACCGTGCGGGTGCGGCCGTCGTCGGTGCGAATGCGCAGGCGCGCCTCGCTGTTCTTCGTCGCCGGGTGAATGGTCAGGATCTCGCCGCGGACGGTCTCCTCAGTGCGGGCGGGCTTGTCGACCGTGATGCGGATGGCGATGCCGCCGGCCAGCCGCACCGTCACCTCATCGCCCGGCTCGAGATCCGTGAGGTCGACCTGGTTGCCCTCCCGGGTGATGACCGCCCCGGGCGCCACCGTAATGGTGCGGGTGCTGTTTCCGACCTTCAGGTCGATCGTCGCCAGGAACGAAATCCCGTAGGGCTTGACGGCGACGATCGTGCCCTTGACCTGGTTCTGGGCGCCGGAGCCCGAGCCGCGCTCGGTCACCTGGATGGCGATGACCACGCCGGCGACCACGTCGAGCCGCACCTTATCGCCCACGCGGAGCTGCTCCAGCGGGATGGAGCGGCCGTTGTAGGTGGCGGTCACCTGCGGCGCCAACGGGTACGTCTGCTCCCGGCTGCCCCGCTTCAGCACCACCAGCCCGAGCCCGCCGGGCATCTCCGACGGCAGGAAGACCGCGCTGATCTCCCCCGTCACGTCGCTGACGCCGGGCAGGCTGACCGGCGAGTGCGCGATGACCATCAGCACCCGCTCGTCGCCGTCCAGCACCACCGACACGCGGGCGCCCCGCGGCAGGTCCTCCAGGCGCGCCCGCCGCTCGTCCAGGAAGACGGGCGCATCCTGAGCCACCGAGAGCGTCCGGTCGCGGCCCTGCACCGTCAGGGTGATCGTGCGGTTCCGCTCGCTGGCCGACACCAGGTCACCCACCAGGTAACCCGGGCGGAACCGGCCCTGCTCGCCCAGCTGCCGGTCGGTGCGGGAGAGCAGCGCCGCCGCCTGGGCGCGGGTGAGCGGGTCGTTGGGCCGGAAGCTGCCGTCGGGGAAGCCCTGCACCAGCTCATGGTCCACCGCGGCGGCCACGTACCCCACCAGCGGCGCCGGGATCAAGTGGCTGTCCTTGAACGGCAGGTCGGCCGTCATCTTGGCCTGCGCCTCAGCCTCGTATCCCAGGGCCCGCACCAGGAGCACGGAGACCCACAGCCGGGTCGCCTTCTCGCCGGCCCGCAGCAGGCCGTCCTCGGCGATGGGCATGATGTCGTAATCCACCGCCACGGCGATATACGGCCGGGCCCACTGCGGAATCTCGTCGCGGTCGCTGTAGGGCAGCAAGTCGCGGATCCGGCTCTCGCTCAGCCTTTCCGCCTCATCCTCCAGACCCATCAGCCTGACGGCCACCGTGACCGCCTCGGCCCGGGTGAGCGGCTTGTTGGGCTGGAAGAGGCCGTTCCCCACGCCCTTCATCAGGCCCTTGGCGTGCATCTCCACCACGTAGGGCCAGGCCCAGTCGTTGTCGGGAACGTCCAGGAACCCGAAACCGATGCCTAAACCCAATCCGATGCCTTTTGGCGCTGCTGAAGCCGGAGCCGCGCCCAGCAGCAGGACGAATGCGAGAATGAGGCTGAGCAGCCTGCGCATTCGCATGGAAACCCCTCCTCTCTGGTCACACCGCTTACCGTCAATACAGACGATTCGGGGCGCGGCTCCCGTTTCAGGGGGCACCGGAAAGCGACAGAAAAATCACCGGGAGAGGGACTCCCTCTCCCGGCAGGTTCCCGCTCTTGTGCTCAGCCTCCGCGCCCGAGTTCATGCCTCCTGCGGCGCCGTCTCGCCCATCTCGTGCAGCCACGCCCACTGCTGCGGCGTGACGGGCATGACCGAGAGGCGCGACTGGCGCACCAGGGCCCAGTCGGCGAAGCGGGCATCGGCCTTGACCGCGGCCAGGGTCACCGGCGCCCGGAACCGGTAGACGGGCTCCACGTCCACGGCGACCCACCGCCCCTCCGCGTCGGTGGGATCGGGGTAGGGTTCGCTCACGATGCGCCCCACGCCCACGACCCTCCGCTCGTCGCCCGTGTGGTAGAAGAGGAACAGGTCGCCGGGCCGCATCGCGCGCATGTGCTTGGCCGCGGCCGCGTTGCGCACGCCGTCCCACAGGTCGCGCCCCGCCCGCTCCAGGTCATCATAGCTGTACACGTCCGGTTCGGTCTTCATCAGCCAATAGGCCATCGCGGTGTCCTCCTCTCCGCCCGCTGTCGTGCGCCGCACAGGCCACCCCGGCGGCCGGCCCTCAGTCCTCACCCCGCCGGATGATCCGGCCGTGGCGCCCGCCGATCCACTCGCCGCCGTCCACCACCACGTGCCCGTTGACCAGCACGTAATGGATGCCCTCCGGGTATTCCTGGGGGCTCAGCCAGGTGGTCCGGTCGGCGATGGTCTCGGGATCAAAAACGACGATGTCCGCGTACTGCCCGGGCTTCAGGTAGCCCCGGCTCTTGAGGCCCAGCTCGTCCGCCACCTGGCCGGTGGACTTGCGCACGGCCTGCTCCAGGGTGAGCAGCCCGCGCCTGCGCACCAGCTCTTCAAACAACTGCGGGTACGTGCCGTACGAACGCCGGTGGAACGCGTAGCTGCGGGCCTCCGCAGCCGTGGCCAGCTTCGGCTGGGCTTCGCCGTCCGTGGAGACCAGTGACCAGTCCTCCTTCAAGAAACGGTGCATTGCGCTCTCGCTCGAGACCAGCGCGACGATCCGGGTGGAGGGATGCCGCGCCAGCAGCTCCCGGGCAGCGCCGGCCTCCGGCAAGCCCAGGGCCGCGGCGGCTTCCGCGACGGTCAGCCCCTGCAGCTCCTCCGGCACGCCGTCGACGATCAGCAGGTGCTCCGGCGGCAGCGCAGACGCCCACTCCGAGAGCGGCCGGTTCACCGCGTAATCGGGGGCCAGGTACGGGTAGACGTCCGCGAAGACCCGCTGCCCGGCATCCCGTGCCTCCTCGATCAGGCGGACGACCTCGTCCTCCTTCGCCCAGTTCCGGTAGTGCACGATCTTCAGGTGGGAGAGGTTCACGGGCACCCCGGCCTTCCGGCCGATCTCCAGGGCTTCCTGCACCGCCTCCACCACCGCATCGCCCTCGCTGCGCACGTGGGTGGCGTAGATGCCGCCGTAGGGCGCGGTTTCCCGCACCAGGGCCGCCACCTCGTCGGTCGGCGCAAAGGAGCCCGGCTGGTACTCCAGCCCGGTGGAGAGGCCGAAGGCCCCGTCCTCCATGCCCTCGCGCACCAGCCGCTTCATCTCCTCCAGCTGCCACTCGCCGGCCGGCCCCTGCGCCCAGCCCATCACGTGCCCGCGCACGGATCCCTGCCCCAGGTACGTGCCGTAGTTGACGCCCGTGCCCTCCTCTTCCAGCTGCGAGAGGAACGCGCCGATGTCCACCGGCGACCGGCCGTCCACCCCGCCGATCTCGGCGGTGATGCCCTGCATCAGCGAGGCCTTGGCGTCCCGCTCGATGAACGGGTTCAGCAGGTCGTCGTGCGTGTGTGAATGGGGGTTGATGAAGCCGGGAGCAACCACCAGGCCCGCGGCGTCGATGACCCGCTGCGCGGTGTAGGGGCCAATGTCGCCCACCGCGGCGATCCGGTCGCCGTCGATCGCCACGTCGCCCCGGTAGCGGGGCGCGCCCGTGCCGTCCACAATGGTGCCCCCGACGATCACCAGTTCATATGCTGTTGGCGTGACCTCCACCGCGGGCGGGTCGTCCGCCTGCAGCCCGGGTGGATCGGCGCCGTCCGCGCCGCTTCCGGCAGGCCCAGTGCCGGAACCCGCGTGCGGTGCAGAACAGCTGACGAGAAGCATGAGACCGAGTAGTGCCGCGACCAGTCTGGGCACCAAGGCACTCCCTCCCTTTCGGGTGATTTTACTTTAACCAAAGGCACACCGGCGGTCAAACCCTCTTGAAACCGGGCCAGCCCTACGTGTAAACTGAAAAAAGCATCGCGACGTTGCCCCAGGGCATCGGCTGCGAGAAATTCACAGAGACGGGAGTACGAGAGCAGATGGCCAAGACCCTTTATTTCGGTAACCTGCCGTGGGCAGCCACCAGCGACGACCTGCACAACGCCGTCTCGCAATACTGCGAGGTCATCTCCGCTCGCATCGTCACAGACCGCGAGACCGGTCGCAGTCGCGGGTTCGGGTTTGTCGAGGTGCCCGATGAGGCGGCTCAGCTGGTCATCGATGCCCTGAACGGCGCAGAGTGGGCGGGGCGCCCCCTCACCGTCAACGAGGCGCGGCCGCGCGATGGCAGGGGCAGCCTGGGCCTGCCGACGCCCAAGAAGGTGCAGCCGTAACCACTCGACGATAACCGTGCCACCTGCGGGTGGCACTTTTTTTGGGCTGGGGGGCGATTCCGCCCCTCCCATTTTGTGCGTCCGGGCCAAGAAGAAACCAAGAGGGGATTGACCCGGTCCAACCGAATGGTATAGGGCTGTAAGGGGGTGTTCGCACTGTACTGGCACGGCCGCTTCTGGAGAATGATCGATTGGCCGCTCTTCGCCATCGTCCTCGCCATCACCGCCATCGGCTTCGTCGTGATCTCCAGCGCCGCGCCGAGCTACGAGGTCAGGGCAGATCTCATCAAACAGGCGGCCGCCCTCGTGATGGGCATGGTCGCCTGGGTGATCCTGCTGCTCCTGGACTACAACGAGCTGCGGACCCTCTACTGGTGGATCTACGGTTTCAACGTGCTCATGCTGCTGGCCGTGGTCGCCTTCGGCGTCGAGGTCATGGGCAACAAGAACTGGCTGGACCTGGGCGTGATCATGGTCCAGCCCTCGGAACTGGGCAAGGTGCTCCTGATCATCACGCTGGCCAGGCAGCTCGACGGCATGGAACGGCTGGAGGCCTGGTGGCATCTGACGCCCCCGATCCTCCACGTGCTGCCCGTGCTGGGCGCCGTCGTCCTGCAGAAGGACCTGGGCACGGCCCTGGTGTTTGCCGCGATCGCCGTCGTCATGGTCTACGGGCGCGGCTTTCCCGGCCGGAAGCTCCTGGCCGCCTTTGTGCTGCTGGCCGGGCTGGTGGTCGGCTCGGTCTGGAGCCACTACACGTACGGCACCGTCTTTCCGCTGAACATCAACCCGGGCCAGTGGGACCGCATCGACGCCTTCCTGTACCCGGAGAAGGACCCCCAGGGGGCCGGCTGGCAGGTCCTGCAGTCCAAGATGGCCATCGCCAGCGGCGACATCTGGGGCAAGGGCTACGGGCAGGGTCAGTACCAGCAGAACGGCTGGCTTCCCTTCCCCCACACCGACTTCGTCTTCGCCGCGCTGGTCGAGGAGTGGGGGTTCGTCGGCGGCGCCGTGCTGCTGGGCCTGTACGCGCTCCTGTTCCTGCGGCTGGCGCTCATCGCGTTCTCCGCCAACGACCGATACGGCACGCTGCTCGTGGTGGGCGTGGCCGCCCTGTTCGGCGCCCATGTGCTGGAGAACGTCGGGATGACCATGGGGCTCATGCCGGTCACCGGCATTCCGCTGCCCTTCGTGAGCTACGGCCCCACCGCCCTGCTCGCCAACATGGCCGCCATCGGCCTGGTCCAGAGCGTGGCTGCACGACGGGAGCCGCTGCCCTATGACTGATAAAGGAGAGGGTTGACATTGGCGCTGCCTGACTGGGTCCGCGGCATGCTGCTTCGCCCGGCTGAGACCTTTGCCCAGGCGCAGACGCACATGCGCTACGCGTACCTCTGGATTCTGCTCTCGGTCTTCACGGTTGAGGCGGTCATGCTGCTCTACCATCCGGCCATCCGCTCGGCCGTGCCGTCGGTGCCGGCCGGGGCGCTTCTCTTCAACCTCCTCAACCTGCTGCTGATGCTCTTCGTCATCCAGGCGGCGCTGCTGTACTGGAGCAGCCGGCTCTTTGGGTGGCAGATCCAGCTTCAGGAGGCGGCGAAGTATACGGGGCTCATCTGGGTGCTCTTCCTGGCTGAGGACATCGTCACCTTCATCCCCTACCTCACGCAGCGGGACGCGCTCGTGCTCCTGTTCTCGTTCCCGTTCCTCATCTGGCGCGTGGCCGCCCAAACGGCAGGGGTGCACCGCATCTCGGGCCTCTCCCGGGCCCGTTCCCTGGGCCTTGTGCTCACCGCCACGCTGCCGTGGAACCTCCCCCTGCTCTACCTCAACTGGAGCAGCCTCGCGGGGCTGTAAGAAGCGGGTTCGCCGCCCGGCATGGGGTCGGCGAACCCGCTTTGCTCTTATTCCCAAAGCGCCTTCTTGAGCGAGTAGACCGTGAGCTGCCGCTGGATCTCGGCGATCGAGGTGGTGAGCGGAATGCCCTTCGGGCACGCCCGCACGCAGTTCTGGGCGCTGCCGCACTCCATCACGCCGCCGGGGCCCATGAGCGCTTCCAGCCGCTCGTGGGCGTGCATCTTGCCGGTGGGGTGGGCGTTGAAGAGGCGCACCTGGGAGATCGGCGCCGGGCCGATGAAGTCGGTCTTGTCGTTGTAGTTGGGGCACGCCTCCATGCAGCAGCCGCAAGTCATGCACTCCGACAGCTTATACATCCACTCCTGGTCAGCGGGCGACTGACGGGGCCCGGGGCCCAGGTCGTGGGTGCCGTCGATGGGAATCCACGCCTTCACCCGCTTCAGGGCCTCGAACATCCTGGAGCGGTCCACCATGAGGTCCCGCACCAGGGGGAACGACTTCAGCGGTTCGAGGACGATCGGCTGCTTGAGGTCGTCCACCAGGGCCGAGCAGGCCTGCCGGGCCTTGCCGTTGATCACCATCGAGCAGGCGCCGCAGACCTCCTCCAGGCAGTTGGAATCCCAGACCACCGGCGTGGTGCGCTTGCCCTCCGCGTTCACCGGGTTGCGCTGAATCTCCATCAGGCAGGCGATGACGTTCATCCCAGGACGGTACGGGATCCGGAAGTCCTCCCAGTAGAAAGGCTTCTCCGGTGCCTCCTGGCGCCTGATGCGCAGTTCGATGAACCTCTTCTGATCGGCCACGGTTCCCGTACCCCCTTACTTCTTCGTGTAGTCCCGCTTGCGGGGCTGGATGTGGGTGATGTCCACCGGCCTGTAGGTGAGCTCGGGCCCCGACTCGGTGTGGCGTGCGATGGTGGTCTTCAGCCAGTTCACGTCGTCGCGCTCGGGGAACTCAGGCTTGTAGTGCGCCCCGCGGGATTCGTTCCGGGCCAGGGCGCCCTTGGTGATGACCTCCGCCAGCACCAGCATGCCGTGCAGCCACCGGGTGAACACGGCCGGCTGGTTGGAGTGGCTGCCGGTGTCGGGCACGCCGATCCGCTCGTAACGCTCCTTCAGCTCGCTGAGCTTCACCAGGGTCTCTTCCAGCTTGGCGTTGTAGCGGACCACGGTGACGTTGTCGGTCATGACCTTGCCCAGCTCGTCGGCCAGCACGTAGGGGTTCTCGGGACCGTCCATGCGCAGGATGCGCTGGTACTTGGCCTCAGCCTCGCGCACCGCCGCCTCGAAGATGGACTCGGGCAGCTCCTCCGCCGGGGTGGTGTTCAGCCCCAGGATGTACTTCACCGCCGCCGGGCCGGTCACCATGCCGTCGAAGACGCAGGAGACCAGGGAGTTGGCGCCGAGCCGGTTGGCGCCGTGGTGCTGGAACGAGGCCTCGCCCGCGGCGTAGAGCCCGGGGATGTTGGTCATGAAGCTCTTCGGGCTCTCGATGTCCATGTCGTTGTTGGCCTTCTTCTCGTAGCCCGCCCAGAGGCCGCCCATGGTGTAATGGACGCCGGGGAAGATCTTCATCGGCACCTTGGTGGCGTCGTCGCCGACGAACTTCTTGTACAGGTCGATCAGGTTGCCGATGCGCCGGCGCAGGGTCTCAGCCGGGATGTGGCTCACATCCAGGTAGACCATGTTCTTGCCGTCGACGCCCAGCTTCTGGTTGACGCAGACGTCGAAGATCTCGCGGGTGGCGATGTCGCGCGGCACCAGGTTGCCGTACTTCGGGTACTTCTCCTCGAGGAAGTACCAGGGCTTGCCGTCCTTGTACGTCCAGACGCGGCCGCCCTCGCCGCGGATCGACTCCGACATGAGCCGCAGCTTGTCGTCGCCGGGAATGGCGGTGGGATGCACCTGGATCATCTCGCCGTTGGCGTACCAGGCGCCCTGCTGGTAGACGATGGCCGCGGCGGAACCGGTGTTGATCACCGAGTTGGTGGACTTGCCGAAGATCATGCCGATGCCGCCGGTGGCCATGATGACCGCGTCGGCCTTGAAGGCCCGGAACTCCATGGTGCGCAGGTTCTGCGCCGTGCAGCCGACCACGCGGCCCTCGTGCAGCACGAGGCCGGTGAAGTCCCAGCCCTCCCATTTGGTGACCTTGCCGTCCACCTCGTGGCGGCGCACCTGCTCATCCAGGGCGTAGAGCAGCTGCTGCCCGGTGGAGCCGCCGGAGAACGCGGTGCGGTGATACAGCGTGCCGCCGAAGCGCCGGAAGTCGATCAGCCCCTCGGGCGTGCGGTTGAAGGGCACGCCCATCCGGTCGAAGAGGTAGATGATGCCCGGGGCGGCCTCGCACATCGCCTTGACCGGCGGCTGGTCGGCCAGGAAGTCGCCGCCGTAGATGGTGTCGTCGAAGTGGATCCAGGGGGAGTCGCCCTCGCCCTTGGTGTTGACCGCGCCGTTGATGCCTCCCTGCGCGCACACAGAGTGGGAACGCTTGACGGGGACCAGCGAGATCAGATCGACATGGAACCCCGCCTCGGCAGCCTTGATGACCGCCATCAGTCCAGCGAGACCGCCGCCAACGACAATGAGATTGCGTCGCACAACCGTTCCCTCCTACAAGCGGAATGCGAACAGGGCGGTGAGGCCCATGGCCGAGATGAGCACGAACAGCAGGTTCGTGACCAGGCTGGAGACCCGCTGGCTGCGGGGGCCAATCGTGATCCCCCAGGTGATGAGGAAGGTGTACAGGCCGTTGGCGAAGTGGTACGCCGCGGCCACGATGCCGATGAAGTAGAACACCTTGGCTGCAGGACTCGCGAAGGCGTCAGCCACGATGTTATAGCTGGGCAGGCCCGGCAGCTCGGGGTTCGCGTCGTAGACGCCCAGCGCCTTCTGGACGCGGAAGTGCCAGATGTGGTACGTAACGAACAAGAGCGTGATCAGGCCCGTGATGCGCTGCCACAGGAAAGCCCAGTTGCGGCCGTAGCTGTACTGCGAGACGTTGTGCCGTGCGTCTGCTGCGATATAAATACCGTAGATGGCATGAAAATAAAGTGGCAGGAAAATGCCGAAGATCTCAATGAACAGGATGAAGGGCAGCGAGTTGATCGACAGCACGACCTCGTTGTACGCAGCTGCCCCCTGGATGGCCCGCGAGTTCTCGAACAGATGGAACACCAGGAAGAGGCCCACGGGCACAACACCGGCGAGCGAGTGAAGCCGCCGGAGCAGGAAATGATGGCGTCTCACGAACTCTCGCATTCCCTGGTACGCTCCTTCCCCCACTTGGTCTTGTCAGGATGCCCCGTCCAAACCATACTGGGCCCAGCCCGTTCGCATCACACGTTCTAGTTCGAACGTACCACAAGCACTAGACGGCCCCATTGTAGTCCTGCGTACAAAGTACTGTCAACGTTCTGAAAGACTATTGCTGGAAACAATCGCGGGAATAAGCAACGCTTATCACTCGCCTGCCTGTTTGTGCAATTCTGCACGATCCTTGTGCGCGTTCGGCCGCGGGATCTCCAGGTGCGCTGCCTCCGCGCGCGACGCGGGTACGTGCTATTCATGGGCCTTATTTCGGCCCACTTGCTTTTCTATAAGGGGAGGGAATGGCTTGTTTGACCGACTGCGCCTGTTCGTCTCCGGCGGGACGGAACACCTGATTCCGCTTGCGCAGGTCACCCGGTTGCAGGAAGCGATTGCGGCTGCCGGAGCCGAGGAGTTTCCCCTCCTGATGCGGCTGGGCGCCGCGGACCTGACCCGGCTTCAGCCGGTCCGGGCCGGGGTGCTGCTCGACGAAACCGGGCGCATGGCCCAGCGGATCGCCGACCACCGCCTGCCCACGCTCACCTTTCGCTCGGCCGCAGAGGCGGTCCTGGGCGCGCTCTTCGGCGGGGAGGGGGAGACGGAGATCGCCCGGTCCGACCTCGCCCGCATCTCCCTCACCCCGAGGGGCATCCGCATCGCGGTGCGCCAGTTCCCGCCCCCCGTGGGGTTCCGGTCCACGCCGGACCTGGAGCGCGGGTGGTTCGCCTGCTTCTTCTCTGCGCTCCGGTTCACACCGGACGGCGTCCAGGGGCTCAGAACGCCGGAGATGGGGGGCTCCGGCTCCCCCGTGGACCTGCCGGCGCTGCCGGCGCTTCCGCCCGTCACCCGCTGGCACCGGGCCTTCGTCGCCGGCCGGCCGGAGGTGGCCGAGGCGCAGTTTGCGTTCACCCCTGCCCCCGACGTGTTTCGCGATCTCCTGCACGCCCTGACCGCGGCCAGCCAGGAAGCGCTGCGGCTGCGGCGGGCGCTGCACATTGAGTTGACGTAGGCGGGGGTGGGGGGTGGGGGGTGAGCCGTGAGCAATAAGCGGTGAACGGAAGGCTGTGGGCTGTGGGCAGTGAGCACTGAGTTGGGGGTGGGGAGGACAGGCGCTGTCAGTTGTGAGCTGTGAGTTGTTTCCCGTGAGCTTCAGGCCGGGTGCCTTAACCCGGGAGCCGCAAGCCGCCGCTCAGGTTCTAGGATCAGATCGGAACCCGAAGCGAGGCACCCTGACCGAGGGTGCCTCTGTCGCATATTGAACTCCGCGGGAGCGGGTTGACCGCGATGCTTCTAGTCTGCTGGGTCGCTGTCCGTAGTTCATCGTACCGGGGATGAACATGGATTTGACGGAGACGGTGCTGCTCTTCAGGAGCCCGACGTCTATGTAGCAGCGCATTCTGCAGACCAGGCGGCGCTTTCCGGATGGGGTAACGTACTTGGGTCATCCAGATAAAGGGAGGCGCCCCCCCGAAGAAGAGAGCCAGCCCTTCGCGCGCCTGTTGTATCACGCTTCGTCGGGGCCTCCAGTACGAAGAAGGTTATGGACGGCATCTCAGAACGCGCTTCTTACCTTCGCCTCCACGTTCTCTGCGTCAGGCGTGAAGGAGCGAATCGTCGTGGCTTTGAGGGTAGCGGACGGTCTCATGGCCCAGGGTGATGTGGCCCTGGCCGCCCAGTTCGGCTGACCGGGGTCTGGAAATGCAACGAGAACTAGCTCAAGTTTCGCGTGAATAACCCGCACTCCGTACAATGGAAACCCATTGAAAAAGCATCAGTCTGAACCAATGATACATGGTGGGATTTGCCCCTCTTAAACCACCATGTGGAGGTTCGACTGATGCAGTCTCATGGTACGACGCCCGAAGTCACTGCGCAAGCCATCAAATCCACCACCCGGCATGGTTTTCTTGTCGCTCTTGGTTGGGTAGCGCAAAGGCTGAACCTGGTTGACGTGTTGAACCGGCACCTGCGGATCAATCAGAAGACCTACACCCATACGCCGGTCGACAAGGTAGTCGAGGCGTTGGTTGCCATTCTCGGCAACTGCCGCTACATGAAGGACCTGAACTTCGATCCCGAGCCGCTGGTCGCCGACCCTGCCGTAGCTCAAGCCTGGGGGCAGGAACGCTTTGCTCACTTCTCCACCGTCTGTGCGACCTTTAGCAAACTAACGGAGGAAAACGTTCAACAACTTTCCGATGCACTGGCGGAGATCCAGGCTCCCCTGCTTCAGCAGGAGGTTGCGGCGGTGGCGGGCCCAGACCGGTCCGGAATGGTCATCGTGGACATCGACCTCACCGGCCAGAAGGTTCGGGGCGAGACCAGGCAGTACACCGGTACCGACTTCGGCTACATCCAGGGGAAGTTGGCCCGAGGCTATCAGATCGCAGCCGCCTTCCTCAGCGGGAAGCAGCAGCGCTTTGCCATCGACGGCCTTCTCAAGTCCGGCAAGGCCAACAGCCGTTCCGGCGCCTGCCTGCTCGAACTGATTCCCAGGATCGAAGCCCGGATTGGTCGTCCCCTGCGGCGAGTCGAATGGGTCGAGGCATGCCTGGCTCAGCAGAAGGCTCGGGTCAGGCAGCTGTATCAGCAACTGCAGACGGTATCAGGCAAGGGCAGCGCCCGCCGGAAGCAGAAGCTGCAGCGTGAGTTCCAGGAGGAGGTTCAGCACCTCCGTGAAGTGAACCAGCGACTCCGGCAGTACCGGCAGGAGAATCGGACGAACCCGGCTCCCCTCCGGATCGTGCTGCGAGCCGACAGCGCCTTTGGCACGCCGGAGGTGATCCAGCGGCTGCTGGAGCTGGGATACGAGTTCACCATCAAGTCCTACTCCGGAAGCAATCCCGCCTACAAGCGCCTCTTCGACGCCGTGCCGGCGGAGGGCTGGGTTGAAGTCGAGAAGAACCGGTTTGCCTCCGAAGCCGTTACCGTACCTGGCCCCACTTTGCTCGCACCGTATCCGGTGCGACTGGTCGCCATGCGCCGCTGGGACGCCGATGGCCGGGAGGTCCGCAGCGTCATCCTGACTACGCTCCAGCCTGAGGAGCTCACCACGACAGAGGTCGTCAAGCTCTACCATGGACGGCAGACCATCGAAGCCGGGTTCCAGGAGTGGAAGGGAACGTTCCACTTTGGTACTCCTCGGATGCGGAAGTATGAGGCCAACGCCGCCTTCACGCAGCTGGTCTTGTTCGCCTTCAACCTGGTGCGCTGGGCTTGGCGGTTTCTGAGCACGAACTCGCCCAAACTGGCCGAGGCGGGGAGTCGACTCTTGGTACGAGTAGCGGCCCGGTGCCGAGCAACCATTCGGTGCCTCGGCGACACGCTGCGGTTGGTGTTCAGCCGGGGTACTCCCCTGGCTGGAGCTGAGATTACCCTGAACCGGGCCACTCCCTACCCATACGCCCTTTTAACACCACGAATGTCGAGTTGTTCGCGTGAAACTTGAGCTAGAGGAGGGTGACAAGGCAGGCCAGGCTCAAGTTGAGGGTTGGGCGGGCCTCGTCCCGCAGGCGTCCCGGTCCTGGTTGATCCGCCCGCCGGTGCGGCCTGCGCCGCCTACTTCCCGACTGTGCACCGCTCTCACCGCCCATTCCTCACCGGTTCACTGCTGTCACAGCCCACTTCTCACGGATCACCGCCTTCATCGCCGCCACCACCCCCACGACCCACGGCTCACAGCCCACCGCTTCCATCGCCGCCTGAGGAATCGAGTAGGAGGGGGCGGCTAACCCCCGTCCTCTCACACCACCGGACATGCGGGTCCGCATCCGGCGGTTCGCCAGGATTGACGAGTCGCTTCATAGCATTCGGTCAGGCTTATCAGCCCCTGGGCACGCCAGTAGGCGTTGCCCAGGGCGCTGTTTAGTGGGCCACCTGCCATTCGCCACGGGCCTTTGCGGCTGTTGGCGAGTTGGTAGACTACCCATTCGGGCAAACCGAGGGCGCGCAACTCCCGAAAGCGCGTGCGTACACGCTTCCACTGCTTCCATACGCATGCTCGCAGCCGACGCTTCAGCCATCCTTCGAGTCTTTCAAAGGCTGACCTGGCATCGGAGAGCGCATAGTACCCAACCCAGCCCCGCAAGTAAGCATTCAGGCGCCGGATTCGGTCCTCCATGCTCTGGCTGCGGTTGCGGTCCGTCAGCGTGCGGAGCTTGTCCTTCACGCGCTTCAGGCTCTTCGGGGCCAGCCGGATGCGCACTCCCCGGTGCTTGTAGAAGCTAAACCCGAGGAACTGCCGCTTCCACGGCCGGTCCACTGCGCTCTTCTCCTCGTTGACCTTCAGCCGTAACCGCTCCTGCAGGAAGTGGCGCACGTTCCTGTAGACCCGTTCTCCCGCCCGTTTGCTGCGGACGTAGATGTTGCGTAGAGTAGAGAACTGGCGCCGTGGCTGTAGGCTTGGCCTACTCGGTTTCTGCGGGTTTCCCCCTTGCAGTGTCTCACTAGCCTTGCCATGTCCCGGTTTCCAGCTCCCCCTCATCAAACCGGACGTGACGTTTTCCGTCATCCGGCTTTCCGACAGCGTTCACACGGAAGCATTCAGCGGTACACGAACGGTTGGCGCCTTACCTTTCCAAATAGGCGGTAAAGACCCAGTTCTTTGTAGAAGAAGCTGGGTGGGTAGTCCCTGTACCCCTTGCCTCGCCGTTTGTGCTTCTTTCGCAGGTATGCACAGAGGCTCGTGTAGACGTAGGAGTCCACCTTTATAAAGTGTCGTAGCGAATTGCCGGCAGCGAAGTATTGGCACCAGCCGCGCAGGACCGGGTTGAGGCATGCAATCTTGTCTTCCAGGGACGGGAAAGTGCCGCCCGTGGCCATGACCTTTCTGACCCTGTCACGGATGTTCTGCATGGACTTCAGCGAGGGCCACCGGTAGCAGAACCAGCGCCCTTTCTTGGTCCGCTTCATCCGGAAGTGCATTCCGAGAAAGTCGAACCCTTCCTGGGCGTCCACTACGCGGGTCTTCTCCTCATTCAGCTTTAGTCCCCATTCGGCCAGGACCCTCTTCAGCCCCTCCATGATCCGCTGCGGGTTCTTGCCGCAGAGTACCACAAAGTCGTCGCAGTACCGTACCAAGTGGGCGTCATATTTGCGCCCGGCTAGGTTGTACCGCTCCCAGAGCCTGTCAAGGACGTGGTGCAGGTAGAGGTTCGCGAGGAGTGGAGAGATACTCCCTCCTTGCGGTGTGCCCACTTCTGAGTAGGAGATTTCGCTCTCCTCCAGCACGCCAGCCTTGAGCCATGCTCGAATGAGCCGCAGGATCCACTTGTCCGTAATTCGCTGGGCTACGAGATCCACGAGTTTGTCGTGCGGAATGGTATCGAAGTAGCTGCTCAGGTCGGCATCAATTACCTTTCTGCATCCCCAGGTTACCCATTTCTGGATCTCTCTGAGTGCGTCATGCTGGCTCCGCTTAGGTCGGAAGCCATACGAGTACGGAAGAAAGTCTGCCTCGAAGATAGGCTCAATCAGGATCTTCACTGCGGTCTGGATTACCCGATCCTTCACGGTCGGTATGCCCAGGGGCCGCAACTTCCCGTTCTTCTTCGGGATGTACTTCCTCCGCACCGGTGCCGGCCTGTACGTCTTCGTGTACAGCTCCTTCTGTATCTCGGCCAGGAAGGGGCCGACTCCACTCTGCTCGATTTCCTCTATGGTTCGTTCATCGACTCCGGGCCCACCTTTGTTGGCCTTGACCCGGGTCCATGCTACCCATAACACGTCTCGGCGGTAAACCTTGTCGTACAGAACCCCGAACTTCCTGCTCTTATCCGCCTTGGCCGCCGTGTAGAGCTTCCGCTGGAGTACGCGGACCTTTTCTTGTGGCGTGTTTATAGCCGGTCGGGCAATCACGCAGCCCTTCCTCCTTAAGAAGCGTTGCTGAAGCAGAGGCCCGTCGCTGTCTGCGGTTGTGTTGTCCGCAGGGTCATCGCTACCATGGCCTCCTCCGACTCCCTGGCCGCACATTCCGCCTGAACTTTCGGGGGCCTCCCTTATGTCCTCGGTTACCCGGTGGGATGCCGGGATGCGGCAGGGTCTCGACCGTTTCTCCCGTGTGCTTTCCCTGCATGCCGTCGCTTTCACACCGGAGGTCCCGCAACAGTCATCGCCCAGTTACTCGTGCTGCAGTGACAGCCTTCGCCCGACGACTAGAGGCTCGGCAACCTCAAAACCCTGGCTCTCCCAGCGATACCCGCCAGAGCTACGCTGACGATGCTAATCCGCGTTCACTTTCGTTACGGCCTGCAGGTTCGTTTCAGTCCCTTGGCTGGGTGCGAGGACCTTTGTCGGGTCGCTTCGCCGCAGGCAGTTACCCGCCTACAGCGGACCCCAAACTACCCGGCGAACTGGGAATTCCCGGGGTGAGCACATCTCAGCTCACAAGACACACGGGCCTTCGGCCCGCGCAGTCATCGGCGTACCGGACGAAGTGGTGCCCGCGGCGCTCCAGCTCCTTGTCGAGGTCATCCAGCAGGATGTTCGCCAGCAGCGGGCTCAGCGGACCGCCCTGCGGCGTCCCTTCCTCCGTCGCCATGACTACCCCGTTCAGCATGACCCCAGCCTGTAAGTATCGCCGGATCAGCCGCAGCACTCGCTTGTCCGTTACCCGCCGTGCCACGCGGGCCATCAGCACGTCGTGGTTGACCCGGTCGAAGAACTTCTCCAGGTCCATGTCCACGACCCAGTCGTACCCTTCCTCCACGTACTGACGTGCCTTCCTGACCGCGTCATGACCCCGCCGCCCCGGCCGGAAGCCGTAGCTGGATTCGGAGAATGTCGGGTCAAAGATTGGCGTCAGTACTTGCAGGAGTGCCTGCTGGATCAGGCGGTCCATCACGGTGGGAATACCCAACATCCGCTTGCCGCCGCCCGGTTTCGGGATTTCGATCCGGCGGACTGGCTGCGGTCTGTAGGTCCCCCGGAGCAGTTCCTCACGGATGCGCTCCCACTCCGCGCGGATCTGGTCCCGCAGCCGTTCGGTGGGGACACCGTCCTCGCCTGGGGCGCCTCCGTTCCGCTCCACCCGTTTCAGGGCGGCCAGCATGTTCTCCCTGGCCACCACCTGCTCCATCAGCTTGCCTTGCTCCCCGCGGGGTGACGCTCCGCCTTGTGCCGGCTGCCCACTCCGCCCTCCCGCCGTCCCTTGCGGCTTCACCGCTACCTCCGGCGAGTAGGCCCCGTGCGGGGTTTTCTGCGTTTGTCGCGGGCTGCTCGAACGCAACGGGTTCACCCCTCTCCTGACGTTCGGCCCTTCCCGGTCGGGGCGTCCCCCTGCCGGTACTATGGCCTATCTCGATGTTATGCACTCAAACTCTCTCAATCTCGCTGGTTCGCACCATTTCGCGTCCTGCCACTTGGCTCAGACACACCCATTGGACGAAAGACTCTGACTTCTGGTGCGAGACAAACGCGGGGTGGCAGAGAAGAGCCCCGTGCGACTCTTCAGACATGCCCTGTATGCTGCCGCCTGGACGGGTCCCACGTACTCCGCCCCCGGCCACCCTATCATGTCTCCCGGGGTCCTTGCCCTCAAAGTCCTTCGTCCTGCCTAAATGGGGGCGGGTGGGGCGCTAGTACTTTGCTGCAGGGTCATGCCCTTCCAGCCATAGTTGGCTTCCCCCACCCAAAGCGGCACATCTATCGGCACACCGCCCTCTCAGGCGGCGAGACCTAACTGCTCCGCCCGCCAGGCCCCCAAGGCCCTGGCCGGATCATAGCTACACTGCTTCCTGACCAGGGTGAACAGCACCCGCAACAGCTTGCACGCCAGCGCCACCAGGGCCTGCTTGCCCTTGAGCGGGTTCTGCTGGCGAGTCCTGAAGTGCTCGTACAGCGCTCGAAACTCCCGGTTCTTGGCGGCCGCCGTCATCGCCATCTGGTACAGCACGTGGCGCAGTCCAGGCCGGCCGCGCTTGCTGATGGGCGTCCGGCTGCGGTCCCGCTGCCCCGACGTGTTCTCTGTCAGGTTGTAGCCTGCCAGCTTGCGGAGTTGCCGCCAGTCCGCATACCGGCGCAGGTCGCCTACCTCGCCTAGGAAGGCAGCAGCGGTCACCACACCGACCCCAGGCACGCTCAGCAGGTACCGGGCGAGGCCCGTCTTCTCCAACGCCTCGGCCATTGCCGCCTCCGTCTCCGCCAACCGTTCCTTCCAGAAGATCACTTCTTGGAGGATCTGCCGCAGCTGGAGCCGGGCGGCGTCCAGCCCGTACGGCACCCCTATAGACCGCCGAGCCGCTTCCTGCAGGTCCTGGGCCCGCCGGAGCCCAACCCGCCGGTTGCTGGCAGCCCGGAGTTCCGCCGCCAGCTGAGTCACTGGCACCGCCAGCACATCCTGTGGAAACGGCCGGTACTGCAGCACATACAGCGACGCCTGACCGAGCGGGTCGGCAAACACCTCCGTGTACTCCGGGAAGTACTCGTCCAGGAGCGCCTGCAGCTGGTTCAGGGCGGCGTTCAGCTTCCGCCGGTGTTGCTGCCGGGCCTGGGTTAGGATCCGCAGTTCTGCATAGACCCCGTCTGGCAGATACGGCACGGAGAACCGGCCTTGCAGGACCAACTGGGCGTTGAGCCAGGCGTCTTTACGGTCGTTCTTCGTGGGCGAGTTATCGTCCAGTTCCTTGCTCGCCTTGACATGGGCCGGGTTGACGATGACCACCGTGAAGCCCGCCTGCTGGAGATACCACGCCAGCGGCTTCCAGTAGTGCCCGGTCGGTTCCATCCCCACCACCACGCGGGTAGCGCCAGCCTTCTCCTTCGCTCGTGCGATCTTTCCCAGTAGACGGTCGAACCCTTCCCTGCTATTCTGGAAATGGAAGGGGCTGCCCACGGGCACCTCGGTCACTCCGTCGACCACCCAGGCCCAGTGCTTCCGCTTGGCGATGTCGATACCGACCACCACCGTGGGTTCACCTCGGACCAGGGCCAATTTCCTGGCTCGCTGCTTCAATTGCATTGCGTTCCGTGACCTCCTGTTACGAGTGGTGATTACCTTTCACACCCTACCGTATCAGGAGGCCTTTACTTTTCTCAACGCCGTCCTACATCATTACAGGACTGCTTTGCTGACTTCTGCCGGTTCAGCCGGGCCTCTCGGCCCGGGTTACCAGCGTTGCTGGCGTTCCCGGCAGACCTCCCCGGGTAAGGACGCTGACCTTCGCCCCGCACCCGCCCCATCTACTGCACCGCCCTTTGGCAGCCTCGGGTTTTGCTGTGGTTCGCCAGCTCACCCAGGCGGCACAGCCTCGTATGAGGTTCGTGTTCCTCGGGTCGTGGCTTTGCCTCCGGCTTCCTCCAGATTCCGCCTCGCGACGGACACCCTTGCCTTTGGCTAGCGGGCTCGTGCTGCCTCGCCCGCAGCGGACTCTCACCGCCAAGTCAGCGCCCATGCCGGGCGCACAAAGCCCGGCGCCGGCAGCAGATGCTGCCGGCGCCTGAAGTGCCCGTTGAAGACCGTTTTCGGGTTGTACACCTACTTGGCGCCCTGCACGATGACCCGGGCGTCCAGCACGGCCAGCCCGTGCTCCTGAACGAGCACCGGATTGAGGTCCATCTCCCGGATCTGCGGGTTGGCCACGGCGATGTTGCCCACCCTCACCAGAAGATCGGCCAGGGCTTCCACGTCCTTCGGCGCGGCGCCGCGGGCGCCCCGCAGAACGGCGGAGGCCTTCGTCTCGTCGATCATGGCCAGCGCCTCCTGGCGCGTGAACGGGGCCACCCGGAAGCTGACGTCCTTGAAGACCTCGACGAAGATACCGCCCATGCCGAACATGATCACCGGGCCGAACTGCGGGTCGCGCGTCATCCCGACGATGACCTCTGCGCCGCCGGTGACGAACGGGGTCACCACCGCACCCAGGATCTCCGCGTCGGGGGCCTTGGCCCGCACGCCCTGCATCATCTCATCGTAGGCCCGGCCCACAGCCTCCCGGTCCTTCAGGTTCAGCCGCACGCCGCCGTAATCGCTCTTGTGGAGGATCTGCGGCGAGACGACCTTAATGACCACCGGGTAGCCGATCGAGTCGGCGGCCTCCATTGCCGCCTCGCGGTTGCGGGCGAACAGGCACGGGTGCGTCTTCACCCCGGCGTCGCTGAGCAGGTGGACCGCCTCGTGCTCCAGGAGGTTGCGCTCCTGCCGGATGGCCTCCCGCACGGCGGGGTGGACCTCGGTCGCGTCGATCTCCACCGCGCCCGCTGCAGCCGCCTCCGCGGCGGCCCCGGGGGCCAGGCGCGCTGCGGCCTTGGTGAGGTTGATCAAGGCCCGGGCCGCGCGCTCAGGCGTTTCGAACGTGGGCAGCCCGTTCTCCTCCAGGTGGCGGCGGGCGGCGGCCATCGACTCGCCCATCATGAAGTTGATGACGACGGGCTTGTCGTACGTCTTGGCCACCTTCGCCACCTCCCTGGCCACCCACTCGGCCGGCAGGAAGGTCGGCGGAACGCTAATCAGGATGACCGAGTCGACGTTGGGATCCTCCAGGACGATGCGGAGCGCCTCGGCGTGCTGCTTCTCCATGGCGGCGGCGGTCATGTCCACGTAGCCGTTCGGCTTGGCGATCATGGCCATCGGCGGCAGGACCTTCGCCAGCTTCTCCTGCGTCTCCTGCGTGAGCGGGGCAAGGGTCACGCTGCCGTCGGCGCCCAGCTCGTCCATGGCGATGATGCCCGGTCCGCCGGCCTCGGTGAGGATGCAGACCCGGTTGCCCTTCGGCATGGGCAGCATGGAGATCGCGCGCGCGGCGTCGACAAGCTCGGTCATCGTCTGCACGCGGATGATGCCGCACTGCGCCAGCGCCGCGTCGTACACCCGGTCGGAGCCCGCCAGGGCGCCGGTGTGCGAGAGGGCGGCCTTGGAGCCCAGCTCCGTGCGGCCCACCTTCAGAAGCAGGATGGGCTTCTTGCGGGTGATGCGATCGGCCAGCCGCATCAGCTCCCGGCCGTCGCGCACGCTCTCGACGTAGCCGGCGATCACCTTCACGGTGGGATCCTCACCGAAATACTCGAGGAGCTCGAGGTTGGTCACATCGCTCATGTTGCCCACGTGGCCCCACTTGGCGAAGCCCATCGGGGCCGGCTCGGCGTGACCGGCCATCAGGATCGTCCCGCCGGCCGCGCCGCTCTGGGTAAACACGGCGATGTTCCCCTTCACCATCTTGAGGCCGGGGTGGAAGCTGGTAACCAGATTGTTCTCGGTGTTGATGACACCGACGCAGTTGGGGCCCATCACCCGGATCCCGGCCTGTTTGGCGATCTCCAGCGTCTCCCGCTCCAGGGCCACCCGCTCGGGGATGCCGGTCTCCGAGAAACCGGCGGAGACGATGATGGCGGCCTTCACGTCCCCGCGGGCGGCGGCCTCCCGCATGACGCCGGGCACGTGCGGCGCCGGCACGGCGATCACGACCAGGTCGCACTCGCCGGGCACCGCGGCCAGCGAGGGGTAAACCTTCAGGCCCAGCAGTTCAGTCTCACCGGGGTTCACGGGGTAGAGATTCCCCGTGAACCCCTCGACTACCATGGACCTGAGGATCTGGTGCGAGGCCTTGTTCGGGTTCTTCGAGGCGCCTACGACAGCTATGCCCTTGGGGTAGAAGAACGAGTGCAGCGAACTGGCCTCCACTAGTGGTTCACCCTTTCAAGCAGCTTCTCGTACTCGGCATCGACGAACGCCTGGATGGCGGCGATGTCCTCGTCGGTCAGGGACCGGAACCGGCGCTGCATCCGCAGGTACCGCTCCACGGGCACGGGGTCGTTCACCGTGACGGTCAGGCGGTACTTGCCGTTGACGACCTCGTACAGCGGCCAGATGCGGGTCTTGACGGCCAGTTCCGAGATCTCCACCGACTTCTCGGAGGGATAGCCCCAGCCCGTCGGGCAGGGCATGAACATGTGGATGTAGGCCGGTCCGCCACAGTCCCGCGCCTTCAGGACCTTGCGCCGCAGATCCTCGGGGTAGAAGGCGGAGGCGCTGGCGACGTACGGGATCCGGTGGGCCACCGCGATCGCCAGCATGTCCTTGCGGAAGTTCCGCTTGCCGGCGGGCGTCGTGGTGGTCCGGGCGCCGTACGGCGTCGAGCCGCTGCCCTGGATGCCCGTGTTCATGTACGCCTCGTTGTCGGAGCAGATGTAGATGATGCGGTCGCCCCGCTCCAGGGCGCCGGACAGGCTCTGCAGGCCGATGTCGACCGTGCCGCCGTCGCCGGCAAAGGCCACGACGTTCACGTCCTCAATGCCCTGGACCTCCAGGCCGGCGCGGATGCCGGCCGCGATGGCAGCCGTATTTTCCAGGCACCCCTGGATGCCTGCGACCTTAACGGCCGTCTCCTTGCCGTAGCCCGAGAACATCGCCGCGCACCCGGGAGGAATCACGAGGATGGTCCGCTCGCCCAGGGCTCCCAGGACCGTGCGCATCGCCAACTCCAATCCGCAACCGTGACAGGTGCTGATGCCATGAGCCACCAGGCCTTTGGCCTCCGACTTCAGCTCATACACGCTGCTTCACCTCCCGGATCTCCATCGCGTCGGGCCGCACGTCCACCCACTGCATGGCCGTGGGCGCCGGAGCCCCAGCGGCAATATCGAGCAGCTGGTTGAAGACCTTCCTCATGATCGCGGGCGACAGGTCACGGCCGGCGAGGCCGCCCATGAAGCCGACCACGCGGTGCGGCGTGTCGGAGCACGACAGGGCGGCGCGCACCTCGGTGCAGACGGGGCCCACTTCGGCGCCCAGGCCCGCGGTCCGGTCCATGACGCCCACCACGGGGACGTTGCGCAGGACCTCGCGCAGCTGCTCCACCGGGAACGGACGGAAGCAGACGATCCGCAGCACGCCGACTTTCTTGCCCTGCTCGCGCAGCTGGTTGACGACGTACTTGGCCGTGCCGGACATGGAGCCCATCGCTACCAGGACGACCTCCGCGTCCTCGCACCGGTAGGCGTCGAGGATGTGGTACCGGCGCCCGAACCTCCGGGCGAACTCCTCCTGCACTTCCTCCAGCACCGTCAGGGCGTTGTCGAAACCGACCTTCTGCTGCCAGCGCATCTCGGTGAAGTCTCCGGGCGGCGTCAGGTCGTTGACGAACATCGGATCCTCCACATCCAGGTACATGTTCTGCTTCTTATAGGGAGGCAGGAACGCGTCCACCTCAGCCTGATCCGGCACGATGACGGCCTCCGAGGTGTGCGAGAGGAAGAAGCCGTCCATGCAGACCATCGTCGGCGTCAGCACCCGCGGATCCTCCGCCAGCCGGTAGGCCATCAGGACCGTGTCGAGCACTTCCTGGCAGTTCTCCACGTAGAGCTGGATCCAGCCGGAGTCGCGCTCGGCCATGGTGTCCTGGTGGTCGCACCACAGGGACCACGGGCTGACCAGGGAGCGGTTCACGACCGGCATCACGATCGGAACCCGGCAGCCGGATGCCAGACCGAGGACCTCGTGCATCAGGGCGAGGCCCACCGACGAGGTGGCCGTGCCGGTGCGGACGCCCGTGAGCTGTGCGCCGACCGCGGCGGACATCGCGGTGTGCTCGGACTCCACCCGGATGTACTTGGCCTTCAGGGAGCCGTCTGCGACATAATCCGCGAGCCGCTCGGCCAGCGGGCTCTGGGGAGTAATCGGGTACGCCGAGACGACCTGGACGCGGGCAAGCCTCATCGCTTCGGCCGCGGCGCCGTTACCGTCGAGCAGTTTGCGGACGGACATCAGCGCACACTCCTTTCCGGAACCATCTCAATCGCCTTGAGCGGGCACACCTCGGCGCAGATGCCACAGCCCTTGCAGTACTCCATGTCGATGGTGACGGGGACGCTCCGGTCCTTGCGGTCCATGGAGAAGAGGTCCGAAGGGCAGTAGCGGGCGCACTTGCTGCACCGGTTGCACAGCTCCTGGTTCACCACGGGACGGTGCGTGCGCCAGGTACCGGTCTTGGTCGCCTGGAACACGGTGGCGCACGGGCCGTAGACGTACCTATAGCCGCTTGACGGCTGCGTAGCACTGGCGTGCAGCTTCGACATTCAACTCTCCCGCCTTTCCTTTGAACGTGTCCTTCAGCGCAGCACAGATCGCGTCAATGCTGACAACGCCGGTCGCCGCAAACGCGCCCAGCATGGCCGAGTTGGGGATCTCCGCCCCGATGGTCTCCAGCGCCGTCTTCGTGGCGTTCACGTACCGGACGGCGCCGAAACCGCGGGCGAACGGGAAGTCCGTGGGCGCCTCATGGTGGTTGACCAGAAACTCTGTGTTCGCATGCGCTCCCTGGAGCACGTCAACGCCCTTGTCCAGGACGGCAAGGTCAAAGACCAGCACGTGGTCGGGCTCATACACGAAGGACTTCAGCAGAATGGGTTTGTCGTCGACGAACAGGTCGGAGTACACCGGAGCTCCGCGACGCTCGTGACCGTAGGCGGGCACGGACTGGGCGTATTTTCCTTCGTGGACGACGATGGCCTGCGCCAGGATCTTGGCGGCAGTCACGACGCCCTGCCCACCCAAGCCGTAGAACTTGATCTGTAGCATGCTTCAGCCTCCTTACACACAGGCTTATGTCACCCGCGGAACCTACCACTTCACGGAGGGATTCCAGCCCAGCGTCCGGGAAAGCTCCTCGGCCTGTTCCATGACCAGCTGCCGGAACTCGTCGAACCGGCGGTGCATGCGCACGGCCGAACCCGAGATGCTCATGGCGGCGATCACCTGCCCGCGGTTGTTCCGCACCGGGGCGGCGATGCACATGAGGCCTTCCTCGCTTTCCTCCATGTCGGTGCCGTAGCCCCTGGCCCGTATCTCCTGCAGACAGCTGCGAAGTTGGTCCGGATCGGTAATCGTGTTGGCCGTGTACCGCTTGAACTGGGTCTGCCGCAGGTAGGCCTCCAGCTCGTCGTCCGGAAGGTGGGCCAGCAGCGTCTTGCCTGTGGCGGTGATGTACGCGGGCATACGCGCTCCGATCGTCGACCCCATGCTCATCGCCCGGCCGCTCTCCGCCTTGTTGATGAAGATGATGTGCCCCTCGTCGAGTATCGCCAGGTGCGCGGCCTCGCCGGACTTCAGGACGAGCGTGTCCAGGAAGGGCCGGGAGTCCTTGACGAGGTCAATCTGGCGGAGCGCGAGTCCCCCGATGTACAGGGCCTTCATTCCCAGGCGATACTTGTCGTTGGCCGGGTTCTTGGCCAGGAAGCCCCTGGCCGCCAAGGTGGACACCAGGCGGAAGACCGTGCTCTTGCCCAGCCCCAGCTTCCGGCTCAGTTCGGCAATCCCCAGTTCGGGTTCCGTCACCGAAAACGACTCCAACACGCGCAGGGCGTTGTCGACAGACTGCAGGATCGACTGTTCTCGAGCCAAGCGTTTCCCTCCAGTTGCACCGGTGAAGGGGGTGATGCCTGCCGACCGGGCCGTCAGGCATCACCCGGCCTTCTGACCTAGATAATCCCGATCATCTGGGCGAGGTACATGGCGCAGGCCATAATGACCAGCCAGACCAGGGAGATGACCAGGCCGGGCTTCATCATCTGGCCGAAGGTCCAGTACTTGTAGTTGTACGTCACAAGCGGGATGGGATCCAACGGCAGCACGAACACGCAGGAAGCCGTGAAGCCGATGGGAATCGCGAGCAGCGCCGGGTTGATGCCCATCTCCACCGCCAGTGCGGCCAGGACGGGGATGGACACGGCGATCGTGGCGTTGGCGACGGGGATGACGTAGTGGGAGAAGATGCCCCAGGCCGTGACCACCAGCAGGGTCACGAACACGCCGGCCGTGGCCAGGCCGCCCAGGAGCGAGGAGGCGATCCAGGAGGCGGCCCCGGTCGAGGAGAGCGCCATTCCCACGGCGTTCGCGCCACCGATCAGGAAGAGCACGTCCCAGCCGATCCGGCCCTTCACGTCATCCCAGGTGAGCAGATCGATGCCCGGGAGGAACAGAGCCATCGCCGCCAGGATCGCAACCACGGCGGTGTCGATCTTGTTCCACGGCTGCGTGAACCAGAGCACCAGGGCGCAGGCGAACACCGCCAGGAACTTCTTCTCCCGCACGGTCATCGGGCCGAGCTCGTCCCGCTGCTTCGCCACGTCTTCGAGCCCCTTCACCGTGTCGATCTCGGGCGGGCAGAACTTCAGCACGATCCACCAGGCGATGAACGTGAGGATCAGCGCCACAGGGAACCCGATCGCGGTCCACTGCAGGAAGTTAATGTCGACGTTGGCCGTACTCTTCAGGAGCGAGATGGTCAGCACGTTCAGGCCACTGCCGGCCGGCGTGGCAAACCCGCCGATCGCCGCCGCGATGGGGATGCCCATCATCACGGCGCGGCCGAAGTTGGACTTGCCGGGTTCGCAGTGGTTCTGCTGGAGAATCGGATGGGCGATGCCGGCGAAGATGATCGCCGTCGGGATGTCAGCCAGAACCGCCGAGATGATGCTGGTCGGCAGCATGTAGCTGAGCAGCACCCGGTCGGAACGGGTACCGAACATGCCGCTGACCTTCAGCGCCACGCGCCGGCCGAGGCCCGTCTGGACGAATCCGGTCGCCAGGATGAAGGCCGCAAAAACGAAGACCACCGTGGCGATCATGAAGTTGGACAGGGCTTCCTTCGTCGGGACGATCTTCAGGAGGCCCATCAGCATGATGGCGGCACAGGTCACCACTGCAGAGGGAATAACTTCCGTAACCCACAAGATCACGGCGGAGATGATAAAGGCGATGGATTTCAGTGCTTCATGGGAAAGGCCTTCGGGTCGGGGGAGGTTGCTGATGATCAGGTAGACAGCGACTGCTGCGAGGAGGATCAACACCTTCTTCAGATCGAACGTCGAGCTTGACCCGGTCGAGGCAGGCGTCTTGTCCTTCTGAACCGACGCGGCCATGCTGGTACCTCCCTTTCGCAAACGTGAGTTGCAGCTGCTTGGGACTCGACTCCTGGTGGGTCCGTTCAGTGTCGCCGGAACAGTTCACTCGCCAGTGTCCTGGGGATTCCCGCCTCCTTTCGTTCCTCTCCGCGGCACGCCGTTCTTCTACTCGGCATGGTTCCCTCGAGGGCCCCGGGAATCCTGCGGATATTTGGGAGCATTCTTCGCATGGGCCGAGAGGTGGATTGGCGGAGGACGAAGGAAGTGCCTGTGCGCGTTCCGGTGGGGTCTTCGGTCAGGGGGGACGAACCGCCCAAGGGACAAACACGCGAAAAATGCGGCTGCTGCCCGTTCCGCACGGGCAGCAGCCGCAGCCGTCATCATCCGGACACGCGCGACTTGGTTTACAACCAGTACTTAAGGTGGACCCCTTCCGGACCGGCGCTACCGCTTGTACACCTCGCGCGCAGCCGCCACCGCCGCGCCCCGCTCACAGCGGTACCCCTGCTCCGCCAGGGCCGCCTCCAGGGCGCCCAGGAGCGTCAGGACCGGCGCAGGGTTGGCGTTCACACCCATCAGGCCCACGCGCCACGCCTTGCCGGCCAGCGGGCCGAAGCCGCCGGAGATCTCGATGTTCTGCTCCAGCAGCCGGCGGCGAACCGCCAGGTCGTCGATGCCCTCGGGGATGTTGATCACGTTCAGCATGGGCAGCTGCTTCCCACGGGCAAAGAGCGTGAGCCCCATCGCCTCCAGGCCGGCGACGAACGCCTCGTGCGCCTTGCGGTGCCGGGCGAAGCGGGCCTCCAGCCCCTCCTCCAGGGCGATCCGCAGGGCCTCCCGCATGGCGTAGATCATCGTGATCGGCCCGGTGTGATGGAACACCCGGGTGTTGGCCTTGCCGTCGCCCCAGTAGGCGAAGAGCAGGTTCAGATCCAGGTACCAGGACTGGCACTTGGTCTTCCGGCTGGTGACGACCTCCATGGCCCGGGGGCTGAAGGTGACCGGCGAGAGTCCGGGCGGGGCGCCCAGGCACTTCTGCGAGCAGGACGCCGCCGCGTCCACGTCCCATTCGTCGATCTTCACCGGCATGCCGCCCAGCGACGTCACGCAGTCGATGGCAATGAGCGCGCCGTACCGGTGGGCAATCTCGGCCACCGGCGCGATCTCCTGCTCCACTCCGGTCGAGGTCTCCGCGTGCACCAGGGCCACCAGCTTGGCAGGCTTGCGCCGCAGCTCCTCCTCGAACCGCTCGGGGGGAATCGCCTCGCCGTAGGGCGCCTCGATCACCCGCACGTTCGCCCCCGTGCGCGAGGCCACGTCGGCCATCCGCTGGCCGAAGTAGCCGATGATGCCCACCACCACATCATCGCCCGGCTCCAGCAGGTTGACCATCATCGTCTCGACGCCGGCCGAACCCGTGGCCGAGATGGGCACCGTGTGGTGGTTCTTCGTCTCGTAAAGCTCCCGCAGCCAGCCCATGGTCTCGTCCATGATCGCCAGGAAAGCAGGATCCAGATGGCCGATGACCGGCGTGGCCATCGCCCGCAGGATCCGCGGATCCACGTTGGAAGGGCCGGGGCCCATCAGAAGGCGCGCGGGCGGGTTCAGTTCTCCGAGCATACGTTGCAATCCAGGTCCCTCCTCGCAAGTGGCTCGTTTCACAGAAGGTCCGCCCTGCTAATGCAGGACGGGCTCGCTTCCTTCACCATCGTCCTCGGGCAGCCGCAGGCGCCCTTCCCGCTCTGACAGTTCGTTCTCATCAAGGCCCGCCTCCTCCAGTACCCGCTCTTCGGCCAGGATGGGCACTTTCAGCCGGAGCGCCAGGGCCAGGGCGTCGCTGGGGCGGGCGTCAATGACGAGTTCCCGGCCGTCTGCAGTGTGCAGCTCCAGGTTGGCGAAAAACGTCCGGTCGCGGTAGTCCCGGATGACCACCCGGGTCAGCGTTGCCCCCAGGGCCTCCATCACCCGCAGGGTGAGCTCGTGGGTCAGCGGGCGGGGCGTCCTGACCCCTTCGACTTCCAGCGCGATGGCCCGGCCCTCCAGCAGACCCACTTCCATCACCAGGAGGCGCTTGAGGGCCGCCGCGCGCAGAACCAGGATGACGGTTGCGGTCTCCTCGATCATGGCCACACTCATGAGGTCCACGCCAACCATATGGACTGCCCCCCTTCCCAAGGTCAAGTATACGCCACCGGCTCTCCCGTGGAAAGCGCAGGTCCCGGTACGGGCCCCGACCGGGTGGACGGGCTCTCCCCCCTGGTCTATACTGTAGGCAAGTCATCGCGATTCCCGGGAGGGTTCCCAGTGGTAACGGTAAAACTCTTCGCGGCAGCGGCCGATGCCGTAGGCCGGCGGACCCTGGAGGGCGAGTGGGCCGGCCTCACGCCCGCGCAGCTTCTCGAGCTCCTCACGCAGCAGTACCCGAACCTGGCCCGTCTCGTCCCGGTGCTCTCCGTGGCGGTCAACCGTGAGTATGCCACCCCCGACCGCGTGCTAGCCGACGGCGACGAGGTGGCGCTCATCCCCCCGGTCAGCGGCGGCGCCCAGGAAGCCGGACGCCCGCTGTTCGAGATCACCTCCGAGCCTCTCTCCGCCGACGAAATCGCCGCCCGGGTGACCAACCCGCACTCGGGCGCCACCCTGGTGTTCGTCGGCACCGTGCGGGAATGGACCCGGGGCCGGCGAACGATCCACCTGGAGTACGAGGCCTATCCCGAAATGGCCGTGGCCCAGATGGAGCAGATCGGCCGGGAGATCGCAGAGCGCTGGCCCGGCGCCAGGGTCGCGATCGTGCACAGGGTCGGCAGGCTGGCCATCGGGGAGGCCAGCGTCGTGATCGCGGTGGCCACCCCCCACCGGGCCGACGCCTTCGAGGCCTGCAGGCACGCCATCGAGCGGCTGAAGCAGATCGTCCCGATCTGGAAGAAAGAGGTCTGGGAAGACGGCGAGGCCTGGGTCGGCAGCCAGCAAGGGCCGGACTGGATGCACGGCGGCGAGGGAAAATAGCGCACCGATAAGAAACAGCCTGCACGCACGGTGCAGGCTGTCTTGTCGCTACCGCAGCGTCCACCCGCCGTCGTAGCGGTAGTGGACGCAGAGGAGCCCCGTCTCGCAGAAGGACGCACCGCCGCCGGTCAGCGAGGCGGAAAGCCCCACGGCGCTCTGGACGACGAGGCCGCGGGCCGGCCGCTCGGCGCCCGGCGTGTACGTCACCCGCAGCGTCAGGAACATGTTGCGGCTGACGGGCTCATCCAGCGCGTCGACCGGCACCCACCGGCCGCCCTCCTGGCGGTAGGCGATCAGCACCGCCGCCCGGTCGGAGCGGCCCAGCAGCAGGAGCCGCTTCTCCTGCCCGGCCTGGACGATCTGGGCGCCCTCCCACCGCGTCACAAGCCCGTCGTAGGTCTTCACCAGCTCGGCCTGTCCCGGGGCGTGGATCATCGCCAGGTGCATGCCGTTGGGGCTCGCCGGCAGGGCGATCAGCCGGGTGTTCTCCCCGACGTCGAACACCTGAATGCCCAGCGACCCGTCGGGATCAATCAGCTGGCCCAGGCGTCCGCCCGGCAGGGAGGCCGGGTCGACCTGCCTGAGAAACTCGCCCAGCTGGCCCGCGGCCCACACCAGATCCTCCTCCGCGTGCGGCCGGCGGAGCTCGCCCATGTAATGGGTGAGCAGCGGCAGTGCGTGGAGCCGGTCGTCCACCCACGTCAGGTGGTAGCACCGGTCGGGGGACTGGCACACCGCCACGTGCGGCTCCTCGCCGTCCTCCAGCCGGACGGCAAACTCCGGGTGCAGCTCCCGCTCCCAGGAGATCGTGATGCGGTCGGGCCCCACCTCGCCAATGTTCCAATACGGCGCCCGGGTCACGTAGCCCACCCAGTCCGCGGCGTACTGCCAGTCGTTCCCCGCGTCCAGCCGGAGCAGGTAGACGGTGCGGCTCGCCGTCTCCTGTTCCTCCTCGCCGAGCGACTCGTCCACCACCAGCAGCATCGCCGGAATCCCGCGGTGCGCCATGGCCCGCACCGCTTCCACCGCGCCCGGCAGGGCCAGGGCCCGGGTCATGGGCACGCCGCCGGTCCGGAACTGGACCAGGTTGAAGACGCGCCCCTTCAGATACTCGCCCGGCGCAGGCAGGGTCAGCACCTGTACGGAGAGCCCGCGCCCCTCGTCCCCGAGGGTCCGGGAACCGGCCGGAAGGCGCGCGGTGAAGCTCTCGGACCAGCCCGCCTCCAGCTGGCGGGTCAGCTTCGCCTTCGCCAGGTTCCACGCCGCCTCCGCCGCCTGCTGGCGGGAGGTGCCCACCAGCGCCGTCACCGCCTCGGGGCAGTCGCCCTCCCGCTGGCACCGCCGCAGCGGATCCGCGGCGATGTCCAGGAGCGCAAACGCGTCGAAGCGCGATTCATCCACCAGCCTGAACCCGCCGTCCCACTTCAGGAAGACCTCCGGGGCCAGGTGCAGCGAACCGTCCTCCGCATGGAAAACGGGCTCGAGGCGACCCTGCTCCACCGTGGCCTGCAGCGCGCCGTCCGCCGCCGCGAGCCGGACCGGGCCGTAAGTCCCTTCCATTCCGGCGAAGGCGTCGGCCACCAGCTCAAAGGGGCCCCCGGCGGGGCCTGCGAAATGCACGAGGTAGCCGGTCCGCTCGTCCTCCTGCAGGACGAGGGTGATCTGCCGCGTGCCCGGGACATCGTACAGGTGCGCGGCGATCAGCCGGCCGGCGGGTAGCGGCGAAAGCTCAAAGGCGCGCGCCGTGCTGCCGGACCGCACCTGGACGGCGATCCGGTCGATCTCATCCACCAGGGTCCGCCCCGGCAGAGCCAGCGCGTACAGGTGGATGCCGGCGCCCAGGTCCGTATGGCGGACCATCGCGTCCACGCCCGGCCGCGGGGAGGCCGCCCACTCCTCATCCGGGATCTCGAACGACTCAGGCCGGCTGAGCAGATCCAGCAGCGCGCGCACGGCGTTCTCGGCGGCCGTGCGGCGCTGTGCGCTCGAAGCGGTGCCGTCGAAGGCCGCCGCAGCACGCTCGCGCAGCTTGTCCAGCGTGGGGGCCTCCTCCTGCGGCGCCGTCTTGTTGGCACAGCCGGTCAGCATGAGCATCAGGGCGACGAGCACACAGGCCGCCCGCGTTCGCAACTTGATCATGGGGTACCTCCGATGACAGGATGGCGTTGTGTACCGCTACGCCACTGTTTCGCCCGAGCGCTCGCCCATTCCTGCCCGGCGGCCCTACGCCTCCGCCGAGGCATCCGGCCAGTTCAGCTCGTACATCCGCCGGATCCCCTGCAGGGTCAGATGGGGGTCGACCAGCTCAATGGTCCGGCTCTCCGCCGCCACCATCGCGGCGAGCCCGCCCGTCGCCACCACGACCGGGGTCTGACCCTCCGGCGCCATCTCCCGGGACAGCCGGCGCACCAGGCCGTCCGCCAGCCCGGCGAAGCCGAACACGATGCCCGACTGCATGCTGACGACCACGTTCCGCCCGATCACCGCCTTCGGCCGCTGGATCTCGACCCGCTGCAGGAGCGCGGTGCGGCGGGTCAGCGCCTCCGCGGCCGTGCGGATGCCGGGCGCGATGACGCCGCCGAGGTACTCGCCCCGGTCGCTCACGCATTCCAGCTTGGTCGCCGTGCCGAAGTCCACGACGATGACTGGCCGTCCCTGGGGGCGCCCGTAGATCTCCCACCCCGCCACGGCGTTCACCAGGCGGTCGGTCCCCAGGGCGGAGGGGTTGTCGTACCGAATCGCCGGGAGGCTGCGCAGATCGCTGGTCAGCTCCTTCAGCTCCACCTTCAGGTACTGCTGGACCGCGCGGCCGAGAATCGGGTTGAGGGGCGGCACCACCGAGGCCATGGCCGCGCAGGTAATGTCCGCCGGCGTGTAGCCGTCCCGCTCCAGCATCTGGATCAGGCGCAGTCCGTACTCATCCGATGTCGCGGACCGGTCGGAGGCCATGCGCCACGTGGCGATCAGCTCGTCTTCCAGGAAAAGGCCCGCGGTGACGTTCGTGTTCCCGATGTCGACAGCCAGGAGCATGGCGCTACCTTCCTCCCCGCGCGTGGGCCTGATGCCGCTCGTAGATGATCCGCAGTCCGTTCAGCGTGAGGAACGGGTCGTAGTGCTGGATGCTCTCGCACTCACCAAGGAGGAGTTCGGCCTGCTCGCCGGTCGCGACGACCTTGCACCCCTGCCCTTTCGGATCCAGCTCACGGGCCATGCGCGCCACCAGCTCGTCCACCAGGCTGGCAAAACCGAAGATGATGCCCGACTGCATGGCGTGGACCGTGTTCCGGGCCAGGGCGCTCCGCGGCCGCACCAGCTCGACCCGGGGCAGCTTCGCGGCAAACTGGAAGAGCGCGTCCGCCGAGACCACGATGCCGGGCGCGATGACGCCGCCCAGGTATTCCCCCCGGGCGGAGATGGCGTCGAGGATGATCGCGGTGCCGAAGTCCACCACGATCAGCGGGCCGCCGTACTTCTCGAACGCGGCCACCGCGCCGACGATCCGGTCCGCCCCGACCTCCCGCGGGTTGTCGTACCGGATCATCATGCCCGTCCGGACACCCGGCCCGACCACCAGCGGCTTCAGGTTGAAGTACTTCTGACACATCCACTCCAGTGTCGGGATCAGCGGCGGGACGGACGACGCGATCGCGGCAGCGGCGACCTGTCCGGGTGAGAAGCCGGCGCGCACCATGAGCTGAGTGAACAGCATGCCGTATTCGTCCTGGGTCCGGTTCGGGTCAGTGGTGAGGGTCCACTCCGCGAGCAGATCCTGCCCCTCGAACACGCCCGCCACCATGAACGTGTTCCCGACGTCGACGGTGAGCAGCAACCGTGCAAGACCTCCTCAGTGGCCGGCCCGCACTGCGCGGGTCCAGCCCTACAAAAACTCATGCACGATTATAGCACGACTGCGTGCGGCCCGGGTCAACGACCCGGGCCGCATGCCAACCGCTATGCAGTTCGGAGTCGATAACCCCAGCACCTCCACGGGAACCGACTCGGAAGTCCCCTCCTCCCCCCTGGCGGCCCGTCTGATTCTCTGCGGGTAAGGCCCGCCGCCGTCCCGCCTGGGGGTTCGGTCCCTTCCTGTGCCTTTATTATAATCGATGGTCAGCCCCACTGACCACTCAATCTTCAGGTTTCTTCTTCCAGCACTTTAGTCGCCCACCGCTAGACCGAAGGGCAGGGGTCTTGCCGTATGGGTGAGGTCGCACACGCTGATGATGTCCACGCCCGTCTTCGCGATCTCGATGAGGTGAGCGGTGTCCGCGGAGCCGCAGGCCTCGGTCACGGCCTTCCCGGAGGCCAGTTCCACGGCCTTTTTCAGCGTGTCGGGGTCCATGCCGACCAGCCTGAGGATGTCCGCGCCGGCATCGAGCGCCTCCTGCACCTGCTGCAGCGAGTCCACCTGTACCGCGACGCGGCTGGTCGGCGGCGCGCTCTTCCGGGCGGCGACCACCGCCTCGCGCACGCCGCCCGCCAGGGCCAGGTGGCCGGACCGGATCAGGATGGCGTCAGCCAGCCCGTGGGGCAGATTCTGCCCACCCCCGGTCCGCACGGCATACTGCTCGATCAGCCTGAGGCCTGGGGTCGTCTCCCAGCCGGCCACCAGGCGCGCGTGGTAGTACTTGATCGCGTCCGCCAGGCGCCGGGTCTCGCTCGCGATGCCGCTCATCCTCTGCAGCAGGTTGAGCGCCATGCGCTCCGCGGTCAGGATCGGCCGCGCCAGACCGGAGATCGTCGCGACCGGCGCGCCGGCCTCGATCTCGCTTCCCTCGGGCGCCAGGGGCTCGTAGACCAGCGTCGGGTCAAGTGCCAGGAAGGCCACCCGGGCCACAGGGTGCCCGCACAGAATGCCCGCCGCCCCTGCGACGATCCGAGCGGTACACCTGGCATCTGCCGGCACGACGGCAGACGTGGTCAGGTCGCCGGGACCCACGTCCTCCATGAGGGCCCTGCGCACCAATTCCTCGACGGCAATTGGGTTCAGGGTCATTCAGCAGACCTCCTCGTCTTCACGTTCCGGCTGCGCCGGCGTGTCTTGCCCATCTGTCTTATTGTACCCCTTGAATCTGCTTGAGCAAAGAGGCCCCGTCCCGAACCCGGAGCACCGCCTGGTCCGGCAGGCCGTCGAGCCGGGCCTGCAGCCGCCCGCGGCGGATCCCGGCCACGGCCTCCTCCGCCGGCCAGATCTCCAGGAGCGGCGCCAGCACGAAGGCGCGCTCGAACATGCGCGGGTGCGGCAGCGTGAGGCGCGGCTCGTCCAGCCTCGTCTCGCCGTGGAGCAGGATGTCGATGTCGATGGTGCGCGGCCCCCAGCGCACCAACCGCACCCGCCCAAGGGCCGTCTCGATGGACTGGGTCAGCGCCAGCAGGGCGTATGGGTCCAGGTCCGTCTCCAGCAGGGCCGCGCAGTTGAGGAAGTCCGGCTGATCCGTGAGCCCCTGCGGGGCCGTGCGGTACAGGCTGCTCACCGCGAGCAGCCGGTTTCCCGGGCTGGCGGCCAGCCGCCTCAGGGCCTCGATGAGCTGCCCCTCCGGATCGCCGATGTTCGCCCCGAGCGACAGGTAGGCACGGGTCACGCTTCCCGCCTCCGCTGAATCTCCACCATCACGCCGCCCAGGGCGCCGGGAATCGGCGCGCGCGGCTTGTGCACCCGGATGGTCACGGCCTGCACGTTCGCATACTGGGCCAGGACCTCGGCGGCCACCCGCTCCGCCACGGCCTCGATCAGCTTGAAGGTGCTGCCCTCCACGATCGCCTTCACCGTGCGGTAGACCTTCCCGTAGTTCACCGTCTGCCGTATGTCGTCGTCCCTGCCGGCGCCCTGCAGGTCCAGGTAGAGCTCCGCGTCCACCAGGAACTCCTGCCCCAGGCGCGTCTCCTCGGGCAGCACGCCGTGGTAGGCGTAGAAGCGCATGCCCGTGATGACGATCCGATCCACGTCCCGTTTCACCCCTCAAAGCCGCCGCGGCCGGGCCGCACGATGGCGTCAGCCACCTGCGCCACCCGCTTCATCGCCCGCACGTCGTGTACCCGCAGGATGTCGGCGCCGCCCGCGATGCCGATCGCCACCGCCGCCGCCGTCCCCTCCAGCCGCTCCTCCGGCGGCAGGCCGCCCAGCACCTTCCCGATGGTCGACTTGCGGCTGACGCCCAGGAGCAGGGGCCGGTTCAGGACCCGCAGCTCGCCCAGCCGCCGGAGGACCTCCAGGTTTTGCAGGGGCGTCTTGCCGAAACCGATGCCCGGATCCAGGATCACCTGTTCCTCAGGCAGCCCCGCCTCCGCGGCCAGCTGCAGGGACCGGCGGAAGAAGGCCAGGATGTCGCCGATCAGCTCCCGGTATTCGGTGCCGTGCTGGTTGTGCATCACCACGACCGGGCACTGGTGACGGGCGGCGACCCGCGCCATGTCCGGGTCGCCCTGCAGCCCCCAGATGTCGTTGAGGATGTCCGCCCCGGCCTCCAGGGCCGCCTCGGCCACCGCGGCCTTCTGCGTGTCCACGGAGATGAAGGCATCCGGCGCCGCTCTGCGCAGGGCCGCGACCACCGGCAGAATCCGGCGCATCTCCTCCTCAGCCGGCACGGGCGCATAACCGGGCCGGGTGGATTCGCCGCCGATGTCGATAATGTCCGCGCCCTCCCGCAGCATCTCCAGGGCGCGGGCCACCGCCTGCTCCGGCTCCGCCCAGCGGCCGCCGTCGGAGAACGAATCCGGCGTCACATTCAGAATGCCCATGATCACGGACCGCTTTCCCAGTTCCAGCGTTCGGCCCCTGCAGGATATCCGCCACACCGCCTCAGTCACCTCGTATCGAAACTGTACGAAGGCCGGGGAGTGATTCGCCCCGGCCTCCGCTTCTCCCTGCACGCGGGAGCCCGTATCGCCCCGGCTCGCCTAGAACAGCCCGACGATCTCCCCGTCCTCGGAGACGTCGATCTGCTCCGCGGCGGGAATCGGGGGCAGCCCTGGCATCGTCATGATCTCGCCGGTGAGCGCCACCACGAAGCCCGCGCCGGCGCTGGGCCGCACCTCCCGCACCGTCAGCCGCCAGCCCGTCGGCGCCCCCAACCTCTTCGGGTCGTCGGAGAACGAGTACTGCGTCTTCGCGATGCAGACCGGCGCACGCCCGAACCCCTCGTTCTCCAGCTTCCGCAGCATGCGGCTGGCCTCCCGGGTGAAGTCCACCCCGTCGGCCCCGTAGATGCGGGTGGCGACCTTCTCGATCTTGGTCTTCAGGCTGTCGTCGTCGTCGTAGACAAAGCTGAAGCGGTTCGGTTCCTCGACCAGCTCCACCACCCGGTGTGCAAGCTCCACGCCGCCCTCGCCGCCGCGGGCGTGGACGTCCGCCACCACGGCCGTGGCGCCGGCCTCTTCGACCAGCTCGCGCAGCAGGCCGATCTCCGCCTCGGTGTCGGCGGCAAAGCGGTTGATCGCCACCACCGCGGGCAGGCCGAACACCTTCGTGACGTTGTGGAGGTGGCGCATCAGGTTGCTGCTGCCCTTCCGCAGCGCCTCCAGATCCTCGCGGCCCAGCTCGTCCTTCTTCAGCCCGCCGTGCATCTTCAGCGAGCGAATGGTGGCCACGATGACCACGGCATCAGGCCGCAGCCCCGCGAGCCGGCACTTGATGTCGATGAACTTCTCCGCCCCCAGGTCGGCGCCGAAGCCCGCCTCCGTGATCACGTAGTCCGCCAGCTTCAGGGCCAGGCGGGTCGCCGTGACGGTGTTGCAGCCGTGGGCGATGTTCGCGAAGGGCCCGCCGTGCACGAAGGCCGGGGTGTTTTCCAGCGTCTGGACCAGGTTCGGCTTGATGGCCTCCTTCAGCAGCGTCGCCATCGCGCCTTCCGCCTTCAGGTCCCGCGCGCGCACCGGGTCCCCTTCGTAGGTATACCCGACGATGATCTCGCCGCAGCGCCGCTTCAGGTCGGCCAAGTCCTCGGCCAGGCAGAGCGTGGCCATCACCTCGGAGGCCGGGGTGATCATGAACTCCTCCTGCCGGGGCACGCCGCCGTTCTTGCCGCCCAGGCCGACCACCACCGAGCGCAGGGCCCGGTCGTTCATGTCCAGCACCCGCTTGAACGTGATCTGCCGCGGGTCGATGCCCAGCTTGTTCCCCTGGTGCAGGTGGTTGTCGATCATCGCCGCCAGGAGGTTGTTGGCGCTGGTCACGGCGTGGAAGTCGCCGGTGAAGTGCAGGTTGATCTCGTCCATGGGAACGACCTGCGAATAGCCGCCCCCGGCCGCACCGCCCTTGACCCCGAAGGCCGGTCCCAGGGAGGGCTCCCGCAGGGCGATCACCGCCTTCTTGCCGATGCGGGACATCGCCTGGCCCAGCCCCACTGTCACCGTGGTCTTGCCCTCGCCTGCGGGGGTCGGGCTGATGGCGGTGACCAGAATCAGCTTGCCGTCGGGGTTGGACCGCACGCGCGGCCACACGTGTGCGGCCACCTTGGCCTTGTAACGGCCGTACAGCTCCAGGTCATCGGGGCCCAGTCCGATCTGCTCAGCCACCTTCGTAATCGGTTCCAGCCGTGCACGCTGTGCGATTGCGATGTCAGAGAGCAAGGTCCCTTCCTCCTCCACTGGTCGCCACACTGCCTACTGCTGCTTCATGAACCGAACCACCGGATCCGGAATCAGGCTGCGAAAGGCCTGCAGCACCTCCTCCCGCTCTCTGCGCATGCGCTCCACCGCCGCCGTCGCCTCCTGCCGGAAAGCTTCGTCCTGGATGGAGCCCAGGTTGATCGCCACGTTCCACAGGGCCCCCTCGAAGCCCGCTGAGGCCATCAGGAGCCCCACCACTGCATCGCTGGCGGCGTTGGGGTTGCCCTTGGCCACCACCGCCAGCGCGTGCCGCATGACCTCCAGGCAGCGTTCCATCGTCTCCAGCGGCGTGCGGGTGGCCTCCAGGTAGGCCGCCTGCACGGCCTTCCGCCGCTCCGCCTTCTCCTCCGCCGTCGCCTTGGGCAGGGCGAAGGCCGCCATCACCTGGTTGAACGCCGCCTGGTCCCGGTCCGCCAGGTCCAGCAGCGCCGCGGACTCCCGCCCGCCGGCCTCCTGGGCCGCGGCCATGTCGGCCTCCACCTCCCGGTACTTCTCCCGCCCCCGGGTCAGGCCGGCCACCATCGAGACCAGGCTGGCGCCCAGCGCCCCGGCCACCGCGGACACCGCCCCGCCGCCGGGGGCCGGGGTCGAAGCGGCCACCTGTTCGCAGAACGCCCCGATCGTCTGTTCAGCTGTGCGCATTCGTCGCCACTACCTCCTGACTACCCTTCCCTCGTCCACGATGAGCTTTCCCTGCTTGACGACCTTCTCCACCACGCCCATGCCCATGTGGTAGGGAATGTGCCAGTGGGTCGGCGTCGACAGGATGACCACATCAGCCAGTTTGCCCACTTCCAGCGAGCCCACCTCCGCCTCCAGGCCGATGGCGGCCGCGGCGTTGATGGTCGCCGCCGCCAGCGCCTCGCTGGGATCCAGCCCCATGTGCATGCACGCCAGCGTGATGATGAACGGCATCGCGTAGGCCGGGCACGAACCCGGGTTGAAGTCGCTGGCCAGGGCCACGGTGCAGCCCAGCTCGATCATGCGCCGGGCCCGGGCGTACGGCGCGTTCATCAGGCAGAACGAGGTGCCGGGCAGGCACACCGCCACGGTCCCCGCCTCGGCCAGCCGGGCAAGCCCCTCGTCCGTGGTGTGGAGCAGGTGCTCGGCGCTGATGGCCCCGAGCTCCGCCGCCAGCGCGGCCCCGCCCAGGTCCGAGAGCTCGTCGGCATGCACCTTCACGCCGAACCCCAGCGCTTTCGCCTTCTCCAGGATGCGGCGGGACTCCGCCACCGAGAAGACCCCCTGCTCGGTGAAGACGTCGACGTACCTCGCCAGGCCGGGCTGCGCGGCCACTGCCGGCAGCATCTCCTCCACCAGCAGGTCGACGTAGCCCTCCCGGCGGCTGCGGTACTCCGGCGGCACCTCGTGCGCGCCCATGAAGGTCGGCACGACAGTCAGCGGATGGCGGCGGCCCATTTCGCGGATCGCCCGCAGCTGCTTCAGCTCGTCGTCGGTGTTCAGCCCGTAGCCGGACTTCACCTCGACCGTGGTGGTCCCGTTCAGGGCCAGCTGATCCAGCCGCCTGAGGCCCAGATCCACGAGCTCCCCCTGGCTGGCGGCCCGCGTGGCCCGCACGGTCTTCAGGATGCCGCCGCCCCGCGCCGCCAGCTCCTGGTAGGTGGCACCGCCCAGGCGCAGGGCGAACTCCTCCGCCCGGTCGCCGGCGAAGCAGAGGTGCGTGTGCGGGTCGACGAAGCCCGGGATGACCGCCCGCCCCCGGGCGTCGATCACCTGGGTGCCGGGACCGGTCTCCACCGCAGCCAGCACCTCATCCGCCGGCCCCACGGCGACGATGCGGCCGTCCCGTGCGGCCAGCGCGCCGCCGGGGATGACCCCCGCATCCTTCATCCGGTCGCCCCGGCGCGGCCCCCCGGCCATCGTCACCAGCTCGCCTGCGCCCACGATCAGGAGATCCACCGGCGTCATGGCCATTTCACCCCCGCGCTTTCGCTCCGACGGCCGCCGTCGCCGTGACGGCGGCGCTCACGGGCCCGGCCGCTTGTCCGGCCAGCCGCCCTCACTCGACCAGCCGCTTCTCCAGCACCTGGTCGGTCTTGAAACCCTCGAGCCGCAGGTAATGGCGGGCCACGCCCACCAGGGCGTCGACGGGCACCAGCCCGACGATCTCCGAGCCCACCACCGGCACCCCGTACCGCTCCGCCTCCAGCCTGATCAGCTCAAACGCCCGGTGCAGCGGCGTCTCCTTGTAGTTGACCATGTTCATGCTCACCTGCACCTGATTGCGGTCGGCGAGGGGCACGGCGATCGCCTTGCAGTGCACCAGGCCGCCGCTGGAGCCGCGTACGGCCCTGGCGATCTTCCTCGCGATGGAAAGGTCGGAGGTGCCCAGGTTGACGTTGAAGGCGATGAGCGGCATGCGGGCCCCCACGGCGGTGCATCCCGCGGTGGGGTGGATCCGCTTCGGGCCGAAGTCCGGGTCTTTCGCCGGGTCGGCGCCGATCAGCTCGCGCAGCCCCTCGAACTCCCCGCGGCGCACGTCGGCGAGGTTGCGCCGCTCGGGGCGGGCCGCCGCCTCCTCGTAGAGGAAGACCGGCACCCCCATGTTGCCCAGAGCCTCGCCCACCTGCCGGGCCAGGGCGACGCAGTCCTCCATGGTGCAGCCCGAGACCGGCACGAAGGGGATCACGTCCACCGCGCCCATGCGCGGGTGGCTGCCCTTGTGGTGGTTCAGGTCGATGAGCCGGATGGCCGCCTCGGCCCCCCGGAGGGCGGCCCGGGCCACCGCCTCCGGCGAACCGATGAAGGTGACGACGCAGCGGTTGTGGTCGGCATCGGCCGAGACCGAGAGCACCTTCACCCCCTGGGCCGCGATGGCCCCGGCAATGGCCTCGATGACCTCGGGCCGGCGTCCCTCGCTGAAGTTGGGCACACACTGGACGAGCGCGTTCGGATTCAAGGAAACGCCTCCTCCCCCGGATGGACTCACGGTCACTCGTTCATGGGCAGCCGGATGCCCCGCTCCCGGGCGACCTGGAGCGCCTTCTCGTACCCGGCGTCCACGTGGCGCACCACGCCCATGCCCGGGTCGGTGGTCAGCACCCGCTCCAGACGCGTCCGCGCCTCCTCGGTGCCGTCCGCGACGACCACCATGCCGGCGTGCTGGCTGTAGCCGATGCCCACGCCGCCGCCGTGGTGGATCGAGACCCAGGTCGCGCCCGCGGCCGTGTTCACCAGCGCATTCAGCAGCGGCCAGTCGGCGACCGCGTCGGAACCGTCCTTCATCGCCTCGGTCTCCCGGTTGGGCGAGGCCACCGATCCGGCGTCCAGGTGGTCGCGCCCGATCACGATGGGCGCCTTCAGCTCGCCGCTCGCGACCATCTCGTTGAACTTCAGGCCCGCCTTGACCCGCTCGCCGTACCCGAGCCAGCAGATGCGGGCGGGCAGCCCCTGGAAGTGGACCTTCTTCTGCGCCATCTCCAGCCACCGGCGCAGCGACTGGTTCTCGGGGAAGAGCTCCATGATCGCCCGGTCGGTCTTGTAGATGTCCTCCGGGTCGCCGGAGAGCGCCACCCACCGGAAGGGGCCCTTGCCCTCGCAGAACAGCGGCCGGATGAAGGCCGGCACAAAGCCCGGGAAGGCGAAGGCGTCCTTCAGCCCTTCCTCGTACGCCTGCTGCCGGATGTTGTTGCCGTAGTCGAACACCACGGCCCCCGCCTTCTGCATGTCCAGCATCGCCTGCACGTGCTTCACGATGCTGGCCTTGGCCCGCCGGATGTACGCCTTCGGATCGGTCTTGCGCAGCTCAGCCGCCTCCTGCACCGAGAGCCCCTCCGGGACGTAGCCGTTCAGGGGGTCGTGGGCCGATGTCTGGTCGGTCACCACATCGGGGATCACCCCGCGGCGGACCAGCTCCGGGTAGACCTCCGCGGCGTTGCCCAGCAGGCCGATGGAGAGCGGCTCGCCCTTGGCCTGCGCTTCCCGGGCCCACGTCAGGGCCTCGTCCAGGCTGCGGGTCATGCGGTCCAGGTAGCGGTGATCCAGACGGCGCTGGATGCGCGCCTCGTCCACCTCCACGATGATGGCGACGCCCTCGTTCATCGTCACCGCCAGCGGCTGGGCGCCGCCCATGCCGCCCAGGCCCGCGGTGAGGGCCAGCCGTCCCTTCAGGCTGCCGCCGAAGTGCTGCCGGGCGGCCTCGGCGAACGTCTCGTAGGTGCCCTGCAGGATGCCCTGCGTCCCGATGTAGATCCACGAGCCGGCGGTCATCTGGCCGAACATCATCAGCCCCTTGCGCTCCAGCTCCCAGAAATGCTCCCAGGTGGCCCAGCGGCCGACCAGGTTGGAGTTGGCGATCAGGACGCGCGGGGCCATGCGGTGGGTGCGGAAGATCGCGACGGGTTTGCCGGACTGAATCAGGAGCGTCTCGTCGTCCTCCAGGCTGCGCAGCGCCCTGACGATGGCGTCGAAGGCTTCCCAGGAGCGGGCGGCCTTGCCGCGGCCGCCGTACACCACCAGATCCTCCGGCCGCTCCGCCACCTCAGGGTCCAGGTTGTTCATGAGCATCCGCAGGGCGGCCTCCTGCTGCCACCCCTTGCACGAGAGCTGCGTGCCGCGCGGGGCGCGAACCGTCCGGGTCATCTCCATACCCCCTCGTTGCTCGATGACTGCTCTACTCCAGGGTTCCCACCACCGCCTCCACGGCGGCGACCAGTTCCCCGCTGTGCACAAGGTCCGCGAGGGCCTCAATGTCCGGCGCCAGCACCCGGTCGCCGCTGAGCGGCGCCACGCGCTCACGCACCGCGTCGTAGGCGGCGCGGGTGGCCGGGGCCAGCCGGTCCGGGCCGACGAACTCCAGCGCCTGGGCGGCGCAGAGCAGTTCGATGGCCAGCACACGGCGCACGTTGGTCACCACCTGCCGCGCCTTGCGGGCGGCCGTGGTTCCCATCGAGACGTGGTCCTCCTGGTTGGCGCTGGACGGAATGGAATCCACGCTGGCCGGGTGCGCGAGCACCTTGTTCTCGCTCACCAGCGACGCCGCCGTGTACTGGGTGATCATCAGCCCCGAGTGGACCCCGCCGTTGCGGGTGAGGAAGGCCGGCAGCCCGGAAAGCTGCGGGTTGACCAGCCGCTCGATGCGCCGCTCCGCGATGTCGCCCAGCTCGGCGACGGCGATCGCCAGGTAGTCCATGGCCAGCGCGACCGGCTGCCCGTGGAAGTTGCCGCCGGAGATCACCTCGTCATCCTCGGGGAACAGCAGCGGGTTGTCGGTTACGGCGTTCATCTCCCAGTCCAGCACCTGGGCGACGTGTTCGATCGCGGTGCGGCTGGCGCCGTGCACCTGCGGAAGGCAGCGCAGGGTGTACGGATCCTGGGTGCGCATCTGCCCGGGCCGGGTGGTGAGGCGGGAGCCCTGGGTCAGGCGGCGCAGGTTGCGGGCCGCGGCCTGCTGCCCCGGGTGCAGCCGCAGCGACTGCACGCGCGGGTCCCAGGCCGACGGAATGGCTCCGAGCGCCTCGGCCGTCATGGCCGCGGCGATGTCGGCCGTCTTCAGCAGCACCTGTGCGTCGTGCAGGCCGAGGCTGCCCAGGGCGGTCATCGCCTGCGTGCCGTTGATCAGGGCGAGCCCTTCTTTGGCCGTCAGCGTGAGCGGGCGCAGCCCCACCCGCTGCAGGGCCTCCGCCCCCGGCAGCCGCTCGCCCCCCACGATCGCCTCGCCCAGGCCGATCAGCGGAAGACACATATGCGCGAGCGGCGCGAGGTCGCCGCTCGCGCCCAGGGAGCCCTGCTGCGGCACGACGGGGATGAGGCCCAGGTTGAGGAAGGCGACCAGCATCTCCAGCGTCTCCACCCGGATGCCCGAGTGGCCGCGCGCAAGCGCCTGCGCGCGCAGCAGAAGCATGGCCCGCACCACTTCGGGCGCGAGCGGCTCGCCGACGGCGCAGGCGTGGCTCATCAGTAGATTGCGCTGGAGGGCCGCTGTCTGTTCAGCCGAAATGGGAACATCACTGAACTTCCCAAAGCCAGTGGTGATGCCATAAACCGGCCGGCGCTCGCGCGCCAGCCGCTCCACCATCTCGCTCCCCCTGGCTACCTGCTGCCGCACCTCCGGCGGAAGCGCGACGCGCGCGCCGTGCCGGGCGACAGCCACGACTTCCGGGAGGGTCAAGTGGGCGCCGAGTTCAACCGTATCCATGCAGTGAACCTCCCGCATTAGCCTGCTCTCATTATAGGAACCGCTAATCCCGGGAGGCAAACGACTACGCTGTCGCTTTAAACCAGTCAAGGACAACAAAAAAGGGAGCCAGCGTCCCGTGGGGGGAGGACGCTGGCTACGGCAAAGGGGAGGGTTGTCCTCAACCCGTGGGGGCAGGCTGAGGACCGGAACAAAGGAGGGTGAGCGGTGGGTGATCCTCGGGTCGACCGACTGAATCGGTAGCTGCAATCTATCCAGGTCGACTACTGCGTCGCCAGCGGCTGATTGGGGGGTCAACCGCTGAACTTGGCCTCAGCCGACCCAAGTGATCGCCTACGCTTAGAGAATACCCCACAAGCAAACAATTGAAAATCCAACCTTCGGACTCTAATAGTCTACGCCTGGGACTACGCGGCACAGCCGACCATCCCCCGTCTGTGCTCTACATCCCCGCCCGCCGCGGAGCCCGCCTACTGGCGCGGTGCGATGATCGAAGTCGCCGCCAGGGCAGGATCGAAATGCTCACGGAGGCGGCGGTTGGCCGCGTCCGGCGTCAGCGACTGGAGGACAGGGATCCCGTCGAAGAACGCGATGTCCTTGAAGAACCCGTCGATGAACAGGTAGGAGATCCCCTCCAGGTCGTTCATCAGGTTGAGGAGGCGGCCCATCAGCTTGCGGCGCGCGCGCTCGAAGTCGGCCTCATCCACGCCCGCCGCCTGCGCCTCGGCCAGCCCGGCCAGGAGTTCGGCCTCCAGCCGCTCCGGGTCCGGCGTGGGTCCCGCCAGGTAGGTGTAGCCGAACGTGACCTCCGGCGCGTGTCCGAATCCGAAGCGCTGGTCGATCAGCCCGCTTTCGTAGAGCCGGGTATAGAGCGGCGAACCCCTGCCCACCAGGATGTCCAGCAGCATGGCGGTCAGCAGATCCCGCTCCAGCAAGGGCCGCCCCGTCAAGCCGACCTCCTTCTCCTTGAACCCCAGGCGGAAGATCGGCTGGCTGACCACCAGCTCCTGAACCCGCCGCCGCGCGGCGATGGCCTGGGGCTCCTCGGGCAGGCAGCGCACGATCGCCGGCTGGACGGGGTAGTCGCGGCGGGCGCAGGCCGCGCGGACCTGGTCGACCACCGCCCGGGGGTCCAGGTCGCCGGCGGCGAAGAGCACCATGTTGGAGGGGTGGTAGAAGATCCGGTGGCACAGGTAGAGCAGCTCCGGGTTGATCTGGCGGATCGACGCCACCGTGCCGGCAATGTCGAGCCGCACCGGGTGCCGGACGTACAGGGCCTCCATCAGGTTGGCGCTGGAGCGCCAGCCGGGATCGTCCAGGTACATCCGGATCTCCTGTTCGATGATCCCCTGCTCCCGGGCCACCGACTCCGGGGTGAACCAGGGCTCCTGCACGAAGTTCAGCAGCAGGTCGAGGCAGGCCTCGAAGTGGCCGGTCGTCGTGAAGTAGTACACGGTGTGGGTGTGCGTCGTGTAGGCGTTGACGTCCGCCCCCAGCTCCGCGAACCGGTCGGCCACGTTGCCTTCCGGCCCTTCGAAGAGCTTGTGCTCCAGGAAGTGCGCGATGCCATCCGGCACCTGCACCTGACGGCCCGACTGCGGATCGACGAAACAGCTGTCGACGGAGCCGTAGTGCACCGCTGCCCGGGCGGTGGACTGCCGGAAACCGGGCTTCACGAGCACAGCGACGGTGAGGCCGTTCTCCAGCCGCTCGATGTACAGCTCGTCCTGCAGGATGGGGTCGAACTGCTTCTCCACCGCTTACTCGCCCCCTTCCTTCCTGGTGAGCAGGTAGACCGTGTCGGGCGTGAAGTGGCGGGCTGCCTCCGCCACCTGCTCCCGCGTGACCTGCCGGTACCGCGCCACCCGCTCGTCGATGGAGAGATCGCGGCCGGAGAAGACCTGGTCCACCGCCAGCTCTGCCATGGCCCCGGGGCTGTCCGCCGCGCTCAGCATGTCGTTCACCAGCGTGGCCTTGGTCATCTCCAGCTCCGCCTCCGTCAGCGCCCCTTCCTGAAGCGCCTTCAGCTGCTCCAGCATGATCGCCCGGCAGCGCTCGGCATCAGCGAACTCCACGCCGGCGTACATGTACCCGACGCCCTTGACCGTCTCGATGGCCGAGTACGCGAAGTAGGCCAGCGAGTGCTTCTCCCGCACCTCCTGGAAGAGCTTGGAGTGGGAGAAGCCGCCGAGCACGCCGTTGGCCACCAGCATGGGGAAGTAGAGTTCGTCCCGCAGCGTGATCCCGGTGCGGAACCCGATGACCACGACCCCCTGGTTGACGTCCATCCGGTCGACCACCTCCCGCACCGGCCCGGCCGGCCGCCGCTTCACCAGGGTGTCGGGGAACCGGCGCTCCCCGGCCGGAATCGGGAGCCGCCGGGGCACCTCCTCCGCCAGCTGCGCGGGATCGACGTTGCCCAGGATGAAGATGTCCACCGGCGCCTCCGTCAGGACCCGCCGGTGGTGGTCGAGGAGGCGCTGCGGCGTGACCCCTTCGAGGTCCTCCACCCGCCCGAGCCGGTGCAGGGCGAAGGGCTCGCCCGCGCACATCTCGGCCGTGCAGCGCACCATCGCGTAGCGCCGCTTGTCATTGATCAGGCCCTCGATCATCTGCCGCAGGTTGGTCCGCTCCTGCTCGACGTAGTCGGGCCGGAACCCATCGCCGACGACCAGCGGGCGGGTGATGACGCTGGCCAGCACGTCCAGGCCGCGCAGCAGCAGCCCGTCCTCCCCCGGGATGTGCTGGTCGGCCGCTACCTCCAGCCGGAAGACGATCGACTGGACCTCCCCCCGGCGGGCGACGTCCACACTGAAGGCGGCGCCGTAAAGCTCGTCCAGGTGCCGGGAAAGCGCCGCCGTGCTGGGGAAGTCGGACGAGGCCCGCGCCAGCACCATCGGCAGCAGCGCGTTGTAGGTGGCCGTCACCGGCTCCAGGGGCATGTGGAAGTAGATGTAGACCGTGGTGGTCTTGAACTTCGTCGTCGGCTGCACGTAGAGGTTCACACCGTCCTGCAGGGGGAAGCGGGTGAAGTGATCCGCCAAAGGGAACCCTCCTTCCACACCCTAGTCTGCCCCGGCGCGGGGCGGCGCTTCCTGCCGGTCCCATTCCAGGCAGCGCTGCACCGCATCGGTGACGGGCAGCCCGCCCAGCTCCGACAGCGCCACCCAGCGGGCGTCGGCCGCATCGTCCGCCGCGGCGAGCCGGCCCCCGGCGGGACTTGCGGCAAAGTAGTGCACGACATAGTGATAGCGCACCCGCCCGGCCTCGTCCCGATCGATCGCGTCGATGTAGCCCAGGTAGCGCTCGACGGCCACCTCCAGCCCGGTCTCCTCCCGCACCTCCCGCAGGAGGGCCTGCTCCACCGTCTCGCCCAGCTCCACCCGGCCGCCCGGCAGTCCCCAGTACCCCTTCAGCGGCGGCGTGGCGCGCTTCACCAGGAGCAGCCGGTCTCCCTCCCGGATAAGGGCGTGGCAGGAAGGCATCGGGTAGCCAGCATATGCACGACCCATCGTTCATCCCCTTTCCTGCGAAAAACCCCCGCCATCTGCATGGCGGGGGCATGGGGCGTCATTCAGAACGCCGGGGCCACCTGAGAGGTACCGCCGCCGACCACCCGCGGCTTCACCGGCTCGGGCTTGGGACGGGGCGGCAGCACCTGCTCCAGCAGTTCCTGCAGCTCCTTTCCCTCCAGGGTCTCCTTCTCCATCAGGACCTCGGAGACCTTGTCCAGGGCTTCCCGGTGCTCGGTGAGGATGTCCAGCGCCCGCTGATAGGCCATGTGGACGAACTTGCGCACCTCTTCGTCGATCAGCCCGGCGACTTCCTCGGAGTAGTTGCGCAGCCGGGTCATGTCACGGGCGAGGAAGACCTCGTCCTGCTTCATGCCGTAGGTGAGCGGGCCGAGCTTCTCGCTCATGCCCCACTCGGTCACCATCCGGCGGGCCATCTGGGTCGTGCGCTCGATGTCATCCTGCGCACCGCTGGTGATCTCGCCGAAGGTGATCTCCTCCGCGGCCCGGCCACCCAGGGCCATGGTCATGCGGTCGAGAACCTCCGACTTGGAGATATTGTAGCGGTCCTCCACCGGCAGGAACATGGTGTATCCCATGGCCCGGCCGCGGGGGATGATCGTGATCTTGTGGAGCGGATCCATGTGGGGGAGCATGTGGCCGACGATGGCGTGCCCGGCCTCGTGATAGGCCGTGACCCGCTTCTCCTTCTCGGAGATGACCCGGGATTTCTTCTCCGGCCCGCCGGCCAGCACCCGGTCGATGGCGTCCTCCACGTCCTGCATGGAGATCTTCTTCTTGCGCCGCCGTGCGGCCAGAAGCGCCGCCTCGTTCATCACGTTGGCGATGTCCGCGCCGGTGAAGCCCGGGGTGCGCTTGGCCAGGACCTCCAGGTCGACGTCGGGCTCCAGCGGCTTGCCCTTGGCGTGCACCTGGAAGATCGCCAGCCGCCCCTTCAGGTCAGGCCGGTCGATGACGATCTGCCGGTCGAAGCGGCCCGGCCGGAGCAGGGCCGGATCGAGCACGTCAGGGCGGTTGGTGGCGGCGATGATGATGATGCCCTCGTTGGCCGAGAACCCATCCATCTCCACGAGCAGCTGGTTCAGCGTCTGCTCCCGCTCGTCGTGCCCGCCGCCGTACCCCGCGCCCCGCTGGCGGCCCACGGCGTCGATCTCGTCGATGAACACGATGCACGGCGAGTTCTTCTTCGCCTGCTCAAACAGATCCCGCACGCGGCTGGCGCCGACGCCGACGAACATCTCCACGAAGTCGGAGCCGGAGATGGAGAAGAACGGAACGCCCGCCTCGCCGGCGACCGCCTTGGCCAGCAGGGTCTTGCCGGTGCCAGGCGGCCCGTAGAGCAGCACGCCCTTGGGAATGCGGGCGCCCAGCTCCAGGTACCGCTTCGGGTGCTTGAGGAAGTCGACGATCTCCGCGAGCTCCTCCTTCACCTCTTCGATGCCGGCCACGTCGTCAAACGTAACCCGCTTCCGGTCGTCGGTCACCAGGCGCGCCCGGCTCTTGCCGAACTGCATCACCCGGTTCCCGGACCCCTGAGTCTGCTGCATGATGAAGAAGAACGCGAGCAGCACCAGCACGACGGGCACCAGGGTCTGCAGGAGAAGCGACCAGATGCCTGCCGTGTTGTCCTGCCGGAAGTCCACCTTGATTTCGGGACGCTCCTGCAGCATCTCCACCAGCGGCGCCTGCGTGGACCCCTGGGGCAGGTCGACGGTGAACTTCTCGCCAGTGACGAGCTCACCCTCAGCGTAAGAGCCGCTCAGGGTTATGCTCTTGACTTCCCCCCTCTGGATGTAGCTGACCAGGTCAGAATACACCAGGCGGGTGGTCTGCTGACCGGTCGCCCCCAGCTGGACGGCGATCGCCACCGAGACGACCAGAATCAGCATATAAAAGGCAAGACTGCGAAATAGCTTGTTCAAGTCTGCCGGGCCCCTCCTTCCGCAGGGCTATCGCCACAGGGCGAAGAGAGATACTCCTCTTCCATGCATTGAGTCGGCTGTAAGGCCGAAAAAGATACTTGTTCAGTGTACCATATTCAACTGACCGGAGCAACCTGCGCAAGCGGGGTTCAGCCGTCATGAGGAGGCGCCGAAGGCCGCCGCACGACCACCCGCAGCGCGGCGCGCGTCCTTGCGCCGGCCCTGAACCGGCGGTCCCGCCTCACTCCGGGCACCCAGATTACAGTATCGCCCGCGAGGAGGAGCGGCAGACCATCCCGCTGGTCCCGCGGGACCTTGGCGTCTACCAGGATGTCCTGAAGTTTCTTCGAACCCTCCATGCCCACGGGCCAGAGCCGGTCGCCCGGCCGCCGCGTGCGCACCGCGAGCGGCCCCGGCAGCCGGTCCCGGTCAAACCATTCCTCGTCGGGCGGCAGGTGTGCGGGCATGGCAGACGCCGGCGCGACCTCCACAGACACCGTCAATCCCAGGGCGGGAATCGGCGTGACACCTGGCGCGGCCACGGGCCAGACCTGCGTCCCCAGCGCCTCGCCCGATGCGTCCGCCGGCGCCGAAGCCCGGGCGAAACGGCAGCGGCCGTAGGCCACGGTAAGCCGAACCCCCTGCGGAAGGTCCAGTGCGTGCGTGCCGTCCGTCCGGCCGGCCAGCTCCAGGGCGCGGAGCACGGCGGAGAGGCCGGGGCCGTAGGGCGAGCCGCTCACCCGCTGCACGGCCATGCGGACCACCCGCCGGGCCAGGGCCGGCGGCTCCTGCAGCAGCCGCGGCCCGTCCAGTTCAATCACCAGATTCCCTGGCGCCGCCTCGACCTCCTGCCAGCGGCAGCGGGCGGCGGCCTCCCGTGCGAGGTCCGTCAGCAGGCGGTCCTCTTCCCGCAGCACATCGGCCGCCTGGGCGAGGTTGTCCACCACCGCCTCCCCGAACCGCTCCGTCAGGAGGGGCAGCAGCTCCAGCCGGATCCGGTTGCGCGTGAAGTCGGGTTCCAGGTTCGTGGCATCGAGCCGGGGGGTGAGCCCGTGGGCGCGGCAGTACGCCAGGATCTCCTGCCGGGAAACCCCGAGCAGCGGCCGGATGATGACGAGCCCACCGTCCCGCCGCACCGGCGGAATCCCGGCGAGGCCGGTCGTGCCGCTGCCGCGGAGGAGCCGCATCAGCACCGTTTCGGCCTGATCGTTCCGGTTGTGGCCTGTAGCGGCCCGCTGCGCCCCGATGGTGCGCGCCAGGCGCGCCATCTCCGCATACCGCCTCCGGCGGGCGTTGGCCTCCAGCGACCCCGGCAGGCGCTCCAGCTCGCCCGGCTGCAGCGCCACCGTGGTCAGGGGCAGCGACAGCGCCCGGGCCAGGTCGGCCACGAACGCCGCGTCGGCCCGCGAGGCGTCGCCGCGCAGGCCGTGTTCCATGTGGAACAGGTGCAGGGAAAGCCTCCACTCCGGGGCGAGGCGGTGCAGCACGTGGGTGAGGGCCAGCGAGTCCGCGCCCCCGGAGACGGCGATGATCACCCGGTCTCCCGGCTCAAGCATTCCGTGCCGGACCACATAGTCGCGCACCCGATCCAGAAGCGGCATGCGGCCACCCCCTTCCCACGCCAATCCCCGGCCCCGGTGCCGATTCCCGTTTCGACACCGGCCGGGGATTCCCTTCTGCTGCCCCCGCGCCCGGCCATGGCCGGGCGGAGTGCGGCCCGCAGGCGCCGGGGCCTGTCCGGGCCGCGCCCCTCCTTCACCGCCTCTGCATGCGTCTGGAGCGGCTGCCGGCGGCGCCGCCGCGCGGCGCGGGCTGCGCCGGCACCCACTCGCCGGTCGGCTTCGGCCGCGGCTGCGGCTGCGCGCCGTCCGCCACCGCGATCCGCGCGACCACCACGGTAAGGTCGTCCTCCGGCGCCGGCGTCAGCGTGAGGGCGCGGGCCAGCACCCGCTCGGCCACCTCCTCGGGATCTGTGCTCTGCTCCCGGCTCAGGAAATCCAGCAGCCAGCGTTCCTTGTCCGGATCGTCGCGGGCCGCGTCCAGGATGCCGTCGCTGACCATCACGACCAGGTCGCCGTCCCCCAGCGTGCGCCGCTCGGGATCCACCTCCACCTCCGTGACGATGCCCGCGGGCACGGCGGAGACCCGCACGACCGTGACGTCGCGGCCGCGCTTGATGAAGCTGGGCGCTGCCCCGACCTTGACGAACTCGGCCTGGCCCGTGGCCAGGTCCAGCAGGGCCAGGTCCAGGGTGGCGAACGTGTCTCCCGGCCCCCGCAACAGGAGGACAGAGTTCACCGTCCTCACGGCCACTTCCGCGTTGAACCCGGCGTCCAGCAACTGCTGCAGCAGGCGGACGGACTCGCCGGACTGCACCGCCGCCTCCCGGCCCACGCCCATCCCGTCGCTCAGGGCCAGCAGGTACCGCCCGCCCGAGAGCGAGCAGGCGACGGCCGAGTCGCCCGAGATGTGGCCCCCGCGCTTGGGCAGGCGCGCCACGGCAGAAGTGACCCGGAAGACCGCGGGCAGGGCGGGGCGGTTCCGCCCCCCCTCCGCGATTTCCTCCGCCATCCGGTCCAGCATGCGCGCGACGTTGTGGATGTACTCGCCGGCGATGGCCCTGCCCTCCTCCAGGCGGCGGGCGAGCGCACGGTCGGTCCGGTCCAGGTCGTACAGGTGGTTTAGGGTCACGGCGACCTGGACGGGGTGGATGCACCGCTGCTCCAGGGCAGGCGGCAGCGGGGCCAGCGGCAGGGGCCCCTGATCCTCAATCTGCCGCCAGAGTTCGCCCATCAGCTCCCGGGTCGCCTCCGCATCCTTCTCCCAGCACTGCGCCCGCATCGAGCATGACTGGCAGACCTGCCCGGTCAGCGAGCGCAGTCGCCGCTCCACCGCCGGCTCGGGCCCGGTGCGCACCGCGGCGACCTGGGTATACGTGCGCTGGATCTCCCTGAGCACCTGCGCCATGGCGGACAGCCGCTCTCGCGCGCCGGCCGCGGCGCCCTCGTCCTGCGGAGCGGCCTCCCTGGCCTGTGGCTCAGGACGCCCGCTCTGCAGGGACGCAGCCAGCCGCTCGACCCAGGCGGAGGGGACTAGCCAGAACAGCAGCGTCGCGGCGCCCGCGGAGAGGACCAGCGCCTCCAGGACGGCCCCCTGGCCCTGGGTCGCCATGCTGTACGAAAGGAACCCCAGCGCGTACGCCAGGCCCACGCCCGCCTTCTTCAGGTCGCGGAACGCCCCGCCCAGGAACCCGGCCACCACGTAGGCCATCGCCTGGCTGTCGGCCAGCGCCGAGCCGGTCCACATCGCCGGGACGGGTGGATTGGCCAGCACGGCGAGAAACGACGACATGCCGATTACCGCTCCGGCGGCCGCGCCCCAGCCCATGCCGCCCGCGTGGGCGCAGAGCAGCACGGCCAGCCCGGCGAAGGCGCCGTGGAGGGAGACCCGCCCCCACAGGGTCAGGTCCTGCAGGCCGGTCAGGGCCGAGGCCAGCAGAATGATGGCGGGGACCGGCAGATCCAGCGCCGTGCTCTCCTTCCAGCGCCCCTGGGCAAGGTCCGTAACGGCCAGCGTGTAGATAAGCGCCAGCACACCGGTGAGGCTGGCCCAGAACGTCAGCTGCACGGTGCTGACCGCGGGGTCCTGGAACAGCCCCTGCCCCGCGGCCGCGGCTGCCGCGAGCACGGCCGCGATGAGCGCACTGTGCGGCCGGCTCACCTGCGTGAACCCGGCCAGCGCGTGGACCGCGCCGACGGCCGCGGCCGTGGTGGCGAACACGGAGAGCGGCTGCACCAGGGCTGCGCCGCCCAGGAGCGCGAGGGCGACGGGAACGGACGCGAATCCGCCGAACCCGGCTGCCCGGACCGCCGTGTAGAACGCGATGGCGAACGGAGCCACGGGGCTGACGGGCTGCGCCCGGCCCAGCAGAAACGCAAGGAGCAGCCCGGCCCAGGGCAGCGGATGCCAGAGCCCGGAGAGGCGGCCCTTCAGCCGCTCCGGGAGGCGCCTCCACCCCCTGCCGGCGGGATCGGTACGGTCAGGCGATGATGGGAATGCCACGCGATCACCCTCTGCAGGCGATGTTGCAGCATCCAGTGTAGCGCAATGGGCTTGTCGGAATCTGTAGAATTTTGTAAGTCCCGCCCACATTTTCCATCCCGCGCGCGAAGAACACCCGGCACTGGCCGCTGCCAGCGCCGGGCGCCTTCCGAATGGCGACCCCAACGGGATTCGAACCCGTGCCGCCACCGTGAAAGGGTGGTGTCCTAGGCCTCTAGACGATGGGGTCAACATCTGAGGCTAGCTTAGCTTATCAAAGAATGCGGCACGGCGTCAAGTAGTCGGCTTATTCCAGCGGTTCCCGCATTCAGACGTCTCCCCTGGGCGGCGGCACAAACACGTCCGCATCGTCCTGCAGCAGCGCGCGCACCCGGGTGCCGGCCGGCATGGGCTCCGCGTGCGCCGGGATGACCGCGTAGGCGTTCGCCCGGGTCATCGAGCTCAGCACGCCGGCCCGCTGGGCCATGCTCGTGTCGAGCCGGATCTCCCCGTCAGGCCCGTTGTACGCCCGGGCCCGCAGGTACCGGGTGATCCCCGCCTTCTTCAGCACCGGCTGGTCCAGAATGCCTTCCGCGGCCCGCAGGCCCAGGCGGCGCCGGCCCAGCAGGTGGTCCAGCAGGGGGCGCACCAGCAGGTCGAAGTCCGTGATCGCCGCCGCCGGGTTGCCGGAGAGCCCGATGAGCAGCCGGCCGTCCACCACGCCGGCGCACACCGGGGTGCCGGGCTTGATGCTGACCCGCCAGAAGAGCTGCTCCGCCCCCATGATGGTCAGCGCCTCCCGCACCACGTCGAACTGGCCCACCGACACGCCGCCGGTGGTCAGGATCAGGTCGCAGCCCGCAGACTCCCGCAGCGTACCCGCGATGACCTCCGTCGCGTCGCGGGCGACCCCGAGCAGGATGGGGATGCCGCCTGCGGCGCGCACCAGCGCGGCGACGCCGGGGCTGTTGGAGTTGCGGATCTGTCCCGGGCCCGGTGTCTCGTGCGGCGGCACCAGCTCATCGCCCGTACTCAGAATGGCGACCCTCGGGCGGGCGAAGACGGGCACTTCCAGGATGCCCAGGGCGGCCAGGAGGTTGATCTCCGGCGGCCGGACCGGGTGGCCGGCCTCCAGGATGAGCTCCCCTTCCCGCACATCCTCCCCGATCGGCGCGACGTTCTCCATGGGCGGCACGTGGCGGAAGATCCGGACACCCTCGGGGGTCACCCGCACCTCCTCGAGCCGGATGACCGCGTCGGCGCCGGGCGGCACCGCACCACCGGTCATAATGGCCGCCGTGGTGCCCGGGGCCAGTTCGGCCTCCTGGGGGTGCCCGGCCGGAATCACCCCGGCCAGCCGGAGGGTCACCGGATGCTCGCGCGTCGCGCCCCGGGTGTCCTCGGAGCGGACGGCGTAGCCATCCATGCCCGACCGGCGGAAGGCGGGCAGCGGTTCGGGCGCCCGCAGGTCCTCCGCCAGAATCAGCCCGAGCGCGTCTTCCAGCGGGACCCGCTCCACCCGCCGGGGCGGCGCGCGGTGCAGCAGAAGCGCCAAGGCCTCCTCAACCCGAAGCATGGCGGTCCCCCCTCAGCGGTTCCTTCGGCCCGATTCGCTGCAGCATGCGCTACCCCTCCTGCCGGCGGAGCAACCGCTCCTCCACGAAATCCGCGATCGCTGCGATGTCGTTCCAGTCAAACCGGGGCAGGCTGGTCTCCACAGGCAGGTCCCCCGCAACGGCCATCAGGGTGGGATCGTCCCCGCAGAGCAGCCGGCCCTCGTTCCGGACGCTGCTGAAAATCTCGATCTTGGGGAACCGCTCCCGCTTGAAACCCTCGGTGATCACCAGATCCACCGGGCCCAGGAGCGCGATGGCATCCGCGGTGGTGAAGCCCCCGTCCGGCACCGACCGCACCAGCCCGATCTGCCCGGGGCCGACGATGCACACAGCCTTGGCGCCGGCCTGCCGGTGCCTCCAGGTGTCCTTTCCTTCATGGTCCATCTGGAAGCCGTGAACATCGTGCTTCAGCGTTCCCACCTGCCACCCGCGGCGGGTCAGCTCCGCGACCAGCCGCTCCACCAGGGTGGTCTTGCCGCACTTCCCGCATCCCACGATCGAGAGCACAGGGGGACTGGCCGTCATCAGACACTTCGCCTCCCGAGTTTGCGTCAGGTTCATCATACCCGGAATCCGGCACCCCAGCCATCGGGCGCGGGGGGGTGGCGGCGTAGCACCAAATGGGGGTCTGCGCGCATGGACCCGGACGGGTCCGCTCGGGTCAGTTCCCCGTGCTCGTGTACCGGCGCGTGCCGAACTGCCAGAAGCGGTACGCCGCGCTCAGGCTGACCACGCCGATGAGGGGTGTCGCCCAGGCCAGGAGCGGCACCGGCAGCTCGTTCACCCGGTCGAGCAGCACGTGCGCGGGGAAGTAATTAATGAAAGCAAACGGCATCAGCACCGTCAGGACGACCTGAATGGCGCGGTGGTAGATGGAGATCGGGTAGTTGATCAGCTGACGGGCCGGGAACACCAGGCTCCAGTAGAAGGTGTAGGTGCGGGTGGTCCAGAACGAAATCGTCGCGACGCACACCATGGCGGCGCCGAGGATCATGGCCCCGCCCAGCGCCGTGAGCAGCAGGTACGCGAGCTTCACGGCCGTCAGCCGGATGCCGGCCACCTGCACGGCGAAGAGGAACGCGGCGACCGAGAAGACGAACTGCCCCATCCCCGCGATGGGCGACTGGGTGCTCAGGACCGTCAGCAGCGGGTTGATGGGCCGGAGCAGCGCCCGGTCGTAGAAGCCCCTGCGCACCTGGTCCTCGAAGGAGACCATGCTCCAGAAGACGGAAACGGCGAAGCCCCAGGCCAGAATGGCCAGCGCATACAGCAGGACGATCTCCTCGAACCGCCACCCGCCCACGGATGTAAACCGCTGGGTCAGCCAGTACAGGGCGATGAACTGCCCGCCGTAGGTCAGGACCATGCTCATGAGGTGCGCGAAGAAGTTCACCCGGTACTGCATCTGCGACCGGGCCTGGGCCATCGCCATGCGCCAGTAGCAGGACAGGTTATGCCCCAGTTCGCCCACCGCTATCCCCCCTGCATCGTCAGTTTCCGCTGTCCGGCGTGCCACATGCCGGCCACGGCGCCGCAGCCGACCAGGGCCCAGAAGGCCTGCAGCCCGAGTGCCTGCCACAGCTCCGGGCCGCTCAGCGTTCCCGCGAGGATCGCAGACGGAACGAAGAAGGTTCCGGCAAACGGCAGGTACGCCGCCAGGGCCCCGACCCACGCGGGCAGGTAGTAGAGCGGGACGAACTCGCCGGAGAAGAGCCAGCTGAACAGGTCCCACAGGTTCTCGGCCTCGTTGAACTGGGTGGTCCAGAGGGCAATCAGCGTCAGCGCCACCTGGAAGCCGGCGGCGACCACCCAGCCCAGGAGCGCGCTGCCGGCAAACAGCAGCACAGCCGAGAGGCCGGGTGCCCCGAGCCCGAACGCCAGCCAGATGACCACGTAGACCGGCAGCGACCGCAGGGTGCGGAAAAGCGACCGGCCCAGGAAGTCGCCCAGGATGCGTACCGGCAGGGGCACGGGTTTGATCAGCTCCAGCCCCACGTCGCCCATGCGGAACTTCTCGGCGATCTCCCAGGTGGGCAGCATCAGCAGATCGGAAAGGACGCGGGTCGCGACCACGTAGCGCATCTGGTGCTGCAGTGCAGCGGGATCATCCCGCAGCAGTGCCGTCCAGATGCCTGCAAAGAGCACGAACCAGATGAGGCCGGAGGCAATGCCCATCCAGCCCTCCACCTTATAGGCCGCCTGTTGGCGGAATCCCTGCGCCACAAAGGCTGCGAAGGCGCCCATGTGCGCCAGAGCCCCCCTTCGAAATGGTGGTCCCCCAATGCCACCCTCATCGTTTCGCTGTCCACTCCGTGCGGCCCTCCCAGAAGGACTCTTCATTCCCCCTGTGGAAAGTTTGAGGTATGCCGAGACGGAGGTTCGCGCGATGAAGCTGGAAGTCGTCAATGCGTTCTTGGCTGCTGCTCGTCACAGTCTGTCCCAGGAGTTGCAGTCGGAGATCAAGCGAGTCGGTCTGTTCGTGGACCCCTCGGAAAACACGATCGACGAGGTCGTCATCTACCTGTCGTTTGTCGGTCAGGTGCGGGGCACAATGCTGCTTGGGCTTGACCTTTCCACCGCCCGGAAGATCGCCTCGGCCATGGTCAGCGAACCGCTCACCGAGCTCACGGAGATGGGGCTGTCCGCCCTGGCGGAACTGGGCAACCTGGTGGCGGGCGGCACCTGCATCGAGCTGGAGAAGCTCGGCCTGTCGGCCGACATCTCCCCGCCCACCATCATGATCGGCGCGCGCTCCCGCATCTCCACCCTGGGGATCAGCCGCGTCGTGCTTCCCCTGGCCACCCGGCACGGCAGACTCAACCTGCACGTGGCGGTAGACGTGGCGGCCTGATCGTCAGAAGCGAAGGAGCGTGCAGCAGAATGACCCTGGTCCGCGATCTCATGGTTCAGGTCGAGCCGGTCTCGCCGAACGATCCGATCTTCGTGGCGCTCGAGTCGATGCGCAGACAGAAGACCACGTTCGTGCCCGTGGTGCGGCCGGACGGCACCCTCCACGGCCTCGTCACGGAGGGCGACCTGGTGCGCCTGGTGTATCGCGCCACGCGCGAACGCAGCGAGACGGTCCCGCACTGGATCAAAGGCGCCGGCCGCCAGGTCCTCCGGGTACAGCCGCTGCAGGAGGTCGTGACCCGGGAACTGGACACCATCGGCCCGGACAGCACCCTGGAGGACGCCGCCGAGCTGATGGTGCGCAACCACCGCAAGGTGCTGCCGGTGCTGGTCGACGGCCGGCCGGTGGGCTACCTCCTGCGGTCCGCCGTCGTCGACCGGATCTTCGGGCAGCAGTGATCTTCCCGTGCATCCCCGGCCCCCTCGCCGTGCGAGGGGGCCTTTGCCTGTTGTGCAGGGTAGAGCAAAGGTGCCCCGCCTTCGCGGTGACTAGGACAGACGGACTATAAACGTGTCATTCTCACGGCCCAAAAGTGATAGGACACTTTGTAAATGTGACAACCAAAAGATGACCCTCCCTGGCCCTTGTCGCACGGCCAGCGGTGATTTACCATCAAGGTGAAGGCGAGTTCGTGATTTCACAAACAACAATCCGTCCGTTCGTTGTAAAGGTGGTGTGCAATATGACACATTCGGCTTGCAAGGGCATCACCCCCGATGATCCCCGGTTTGCCGAACTGGATGCTTTCATCCAGGATGGGCGGGCCTCTGCCGACTTCCTGATCGCTGTGCTCCACAAGGCCCAGCAGCTGTTCGGCTTCCTGCCTGAGGAGGTTCAGCGCCACGTGGCCGCTGCCCTGCACGTGCCTCCCAGCGAGGTCTACGGCGTGGTCACGTTCTACAACTTCTTCTCGCTGACGCCCGTGGGCAAGTACCCGATCAACGTCTGCATGGGGACGGCCTGTTACGTCCAGGGCGCGGGCCGCATTCTCTCCCTCCTGGAAAAGGAGCTGGGCATTCAGCCCGGCCAGGTCACCCCGGACGGCCTTTTCTCGCTGGAGGTCTGCCGGTGCCTCGGCGCCTGCGGGCTGGCCCCCGTGGTGACCGTCGGCGGAGAGGTGCACGGGAAGCTGACCGAGAGCGATGCCCTGAAGCTCGTGGCCGAACTGCGTGAGCGGGCCTCAGCCGAACAGGCGGAAGCCGGCGCAGCGGTCGCCACCGTGGGAGGTGATTCGCAGTGACGGCCGTCCAGACCCCTCAGCGGATTCGCTCTCTCGAAGACCTGGAAGCCGTACGGGCTGCGCGTGCCCATGACATCGCCCTGCGGCACGCCGAGCGCTTCAACCTGGCGGAGGCGCCCGAGGTGCAGATCCTCGTCTGTTCGGGTACCGGGTGTCAGTCCAACAAGTCCCTGAGCACCGTGGAGGCGCTGAAGGCCGCCGTGGAGGAACAGGGCCTGGCTGACCGGGTGAAGATCGTGCCCGTCGGCTGCTTCGGCTTCTGCCGGGTGGGACCGGTGGTCGTGGTGTATCCCGGCCAGACCTTCTACTGCGAAGTGCGGCCGCAGCACGCGCCGATCATCATCCGGGAACACGTGCTCGGCGGCCAGCCCGTGCAGGCGCTGCTGTACGCCCCCAATCCCCGGGAGAAGCAGCGGATCGAGAAGATGATGGACCAGCCCTTCTACAAGGGGCAGCACCGCACGGCCCTGCGCAACTGCGGTCTCATTAATCCGGAGTGCATCGAGGAGGCCATCGCTGCCGACCGGTACTTCGCCCTGGCCAAGGCGCTCCTGGAGATGACCCCGGCGCAGGTCATCGACGAAGTGAAGCGCTCGGGCCTGCGGGGCCGGGGCGGCGGCGGCTTCCCCACCGGCCGGAAGTGGGAACTGGCGGCCGCGGTGGAGGGCGACATCAAGTACGTCCTCTGCAACGCCGACGAGGGCGACCCCGGCGCCTTCATGGACCGCTCCATCATCGAAGGCGATCCCCACGTCATCCTCGAGGCGATGGCCATCGCCGGCTATGCCATCGGCGCGCAGCAGGGCTACATCTACGTCCGGGCCGAGTACCCGGTCGCGGTGCACCGCCTGGAGATCGCCATCCAGCAGGCCCGTGAGCGCGGGCTCCTGGGCGAGAACATCCTCGGCACAGACTTCAGCTTCGACATCGACATCCGCCTGGGCGCAGGCGCCTTCGTCTGCGGCGAGGAGACGGCCCTCATCGCCTCGATCGAAGGGCAGCGGGGCCTGCCCCGGCCCCGGCCTCCCTTCCCGGCGCAGAAGGGGCTGTGGGGCAAGCCGACGCTGAACAACAACGTCGAAACCTACGCCAACGTGCCGTACATCATCCTCCACGGGGCCGAGGCGTTCCGCAGCGTGGGCACGGAGAAGTCGCCGGGCACCAAGGTCTTCGCCGTGGCCGGCAACGTGATGAACACCGGCCTGGTCGAGGTGCCGATGGGCATCACCCTGCGCGAGATCGTCTACGGCATGGCCGGCGGCATCCCGAAGGGTCGGCCGTTCAAGGCGGCGCAGACCGGCGGTCCTTCCGGCGGGTGCATTCCCGCTCACCTGCTGGACATCCCGATGGACTACGAGTCGCTCACGGCGGTCGGCTCCATGATGGGTTCGGGCGGCCTCATCGTCATGGACGACCAGTCCTGCATGGTGGACGTGGCCCGCTTCTACCTCCAGTTCACCCAGGACGAGTCCTGCGGCAAGTGCCCGCCCTGCCGCATCGGCACCAAGCGCATGCTGGAGATCCTGGACCGCATCGTCGAGGGCGAGGGCACCATGGAGGACCTGGACGAGCTGGAGCGGCTGGCCGCCGGCATCAAGGCCACCGCGCTGTGCGGCCTGGGCCAGACCGCCCCGAATCCGGTGCTCTCCACGCTGCGCTACTTCCGTGAGGAGTACGAGGCCCACGTACGCGACAAGCACTGCCCCGCCGGACGCTGCAAGGCGCTCACCGAGTTCCGTATCGACCAGGAGCTTTGCAAGGCGTGCAACCTCTGCGCCCGCAACTGCCCGGTCGATGCCATTCACGGTGAGGTGCGGAAGCCCGAGACCTTCTACATCGACACCGAGGTCTGCATCAAGTGCGGCAACTGCGCCAGCGTCTGCAAGTTCAATGCGGTGGTACACTAAGGGGGTGCTGCGCGTGATCCATCTGACCATCGACCGGCGCCCCGTCTCGGTTGAGCCCGGAACCACTGTCCTGGAGGCGGCGCGCCAGAACGGCATCCATATTCCCACGCTCTGCTACCTGAAGGACATCAACCAGATCGGGGCCTGCCGCATGTGCCTGGTGGAGATCGAAGGGGCGCGCGGCCTGCAGACCGCCTGCACCGTGCCCTGCACCGAGGGCATGGTGGTCCGCACCAACACCCCGACGGTCCGTGAGGCCCGCAAGCTGGTCCTGGAGCTCCTGCTCTCCGACCACAACATCGAATGCCCCACCTGCGTGCGGGCGTCCAACTGCGAACTCATGCAGCTCGCCCACGAGATGGGCGTGCGCGAGGTCCCCTTGAAGGGCGTTCGCCACGAACCGCACCTGGACGTGGAGTCCGGCGCCATCGCGGTGGACAGCTCCAAGTGCGTACTCTGCCAGCGCTGTGTCGCCGTCTGCCGTGAGGTGCAGGGCGTCTCCGCCATCGCGGTCACCGGCCGCGGCTTCGAGTCCCGGGTCGCGCCGTTCTTCGGCGTGTCGCTCAACGACGCGGCCTGCGCCCTCTGCGGCCAGTGCACCGTGGTCTGCCCCACCGGTGCGCTCACCGAGTACGACGAGACCGAGGCCGTCTGGCGGGCGCTGCTCGATCCTGACAAGCACGTGGTCGTACAGACCGCTCCGGCCGTCCGGGTCCAGATCGGCGAGCCCTTCGGCCTGCCTCCCGGCGCGGTCTCCACCGGCCAGATGGTGGCGGGACTGAGGCGGCTGGGCTTCGACCAGGTCTTCGACACGGTGTTCGCCGCGGACCTGACCATCATGGAAGAGGCGACAGAGCTGGTCCAGCGGCTCCAGAGCGGCGGTCCCCTTCCCCTCATCACCTCCTGCTCCCCGGGCTGGGTCAAGTACGCCGAGCATTTCTTCCCCAACCTGCTGGAGAACCTCTCCTCCTGCAAGTCGCCGCAGCAGATGTTCGGCGCCGTGGCCAAGACTTACTACGCCGAGAAGACCGGCATCGACCCGGCGAACATCGTCGTGGTCTCGGTCATGCCGTGCACGGCCAAGAAGTACGAGAAGAACCGGCCCGAGATGCGGGACTCCGGCTACCAGGACGTCGACTACGTCCTGACCACCCGCGAGCTCGCCCGCATGTTCCGCCAGGCCGGCATCGACCTGCCCTCCCTGCCGGACGAGGAGTTCGACAACCCGCTCGGCATCGGTACCGGCGCCGGCACCATCTTCGGCACGACGGGCGGCGTCATGGAGGCAGCCCTGCGCACCGCGGCCGCCTGGCTGGAGCCCGGCAGCCCCTCGCCGAAGATCGAGTTCCAAGAGGTCCGGGGCATCCCGTTCCAGGTCCGTGAGGCGACGGTCAGCCTGAACGGCATGAGCCTCAACGTCGCCGTGGCCAACGGCCTCGGCGCCGCCGGCTGGCTGATGGAGCAGGTCTCCGCCGGCAACAAGAACTACCACTTCATCGAGATCATGGGCTGCCCGGGCGGCTGCATCGGCGGCGGCGGCCAGCCGATTCCCGCCAAGGGCCCGCAGGCTCTGGACGAGGTCCGTCTCGCCCGCATCGCCGCACTCTACACCATCGACGAGCGCATGACGCTGCGCCGTTCCCACGAGAACCCGGCGGTACAGCAGCTGTACGCCGAGTACCTCGGTCAACCGGGCAGCGAGCGGGCACACCACCTGCTGCACACCCACTACCAGGCACGGGTTCCGGCCGGCATTCGCCGCCGGCAGCCCGGCAGATAACCAGGCCAGCTGCCTTCCTGACGCCCAGCCCATCCCGCGGCCGGACATGTGACGGACATCCCGGCGCCAGACAGCCCGTTGGACGCAGATTCGACGCCGCACATCCCTGCACCAGACGCCCCAGCCAACACATGGAACCTACGCCGCGTGGCTTACCATGCAACACCCCATCCAACGCAGCGACCTACGCCGCACGGTCCTAAACGAGATGAGGTACCAACGCCGGAAACGACGCCGCCCATCCTTGGACGAGTCGGCCCGCACGACGCCGCACCCAACACTGCGCAGACATGCACCAGACAACCCTCGGACATACAGCCCCCGGGCATCATACCGCAACCACACGTCCCAGGAGACTTGCAACACGTCAGGCAGGTGTGCGAGGAGGCCCTCCCCGCGGGAAACCGCAGGGAGGGCCTCCTGTTCTCATGCTGCGGACCGGGCCGCCCGCCCGGTGCGCCGGCCGCTCCGGTGCAGGAGCCACAAAGCCGCCGCCAGGTAGATGAGGAGCGTGACGATCCCGGTCTCACCCGCCAGATACGGCCCGAGCGGCGCCGTCATGCGGACCTGGCTGCCGACGACCTCGTCGAAGGCGTTGTGGGCGGAGTGCATCAGGGAGGCCACCCACAGGCTGTCCGTGCGCAGCCGCAGTTCGCCGATGACGACGCTCAGGGGCAGCACCATCAGGGTGAACAGCCCGGCGCCGAGCAGCCGGTTGCCATCAGGCAGGTAGAGGTCGGACAGGAAGATGACCGGGTAGTGGAATGCCGCCCACGCCAGGCCGCAGATCAGGTGTCCCCGCCGGTGGCCGAACGCCATGAGCCGGGGGAGCAGGTAGCCCCGCCAGCCCACCTCCTCGCCCAGGGAGAACGTGAAGGTGTAGAAGGCGACCAGGAGGAGGTAGTTCAGGGCCCGCGCGGCGCCGGGAGCGCCCGGCAGAGGTTCCGGGGCGGCAGCCCCGGCGGCGGTGGCGGCCAGGTAGCCCCCGCCCAGGGCGGCGGCCGGCAGCAGCAGGGCCGCTGACCACCGCCGGACGCCGGCCCGGCCGAGGCCCAGCCGGCGCCATCCGTCACGGGTGTACCCGTCCCGGCCGATGACCAGCATCATCACCAGAACGGTCAGGGCGGGGACGAACATCAGGAGCTGGTGCCACCCGAGCGCGACCACGGCCGCCGACCCGGCCATGACCAACAGGATGTAGAGGATCGATTGCGTTTTGTCGCTCAGCGTCAGCATCGTCGGATCCCCCTCACGCGATCCGGGCGTTGCCGCCCGACAGGGTGCGCCAGTACACCGCGTAGGTCACCGCGTAGTACAGCACGTACAGCCCCAGGTAGCCGAGGGCGATGAGCCACCCGTAGTGCAGCACCGGCCGCTGGGCCAGCGTCCCCAGGGCCTTCATGGCGAAGGTGCAGTGCATGAGACCGACGAGGAAGGGGACGAAGAAGATGATCTGCGTCTGCTGCAGCAGGACCCGGCGCATTTCGGCCTGGCTCACGCCCAGGTGCTGCAGCCGGCGGAAGTAGCGGCGATCCTCGTCGATCTCCGTAAAGAGCCGGAAGTAGAGCACGCTGCAGCTGGTGACGAAGAAGACGAGGGAGACGAACACGCCGACGAACAGGGTGAGACCCCAGCCCGAGACGGTGCCCTGGTACGACGGAATGGTGGACGAGAAGTGCCGGCCGGTCTCCGGGGCGTCGCCCACAAACCGCTGGGCGAGAGCCTCCGCCGCCGCGGCGGCTTCCCGGCTGCGCCACCTCTCCATATCCCACATCGTCACCCGCAGAAGCTGATCCGGCGCACTCCCGGCCACCAGCTGCGCAAACCACTCGTCCGAAAGCACCAGGGAGAACTGCGCCTCTTCGGTGACGTTCACCGGCAGCCCGCTCCAGTCGGGGCGGACGGAGATCACATAGGTCCGCCCGCCCACGGACAGCTCCCGCTGCACGGGATCCTGGTCCTCCAGCCCGGGGTCGAAGTTCAGGAACGGGTAGATCAGCAGGGCCCCGTCCGGGCCGTCCGGAAGCGGCCGCACCTTGTCCGAGGAGCGCGGCACCTCGGCGTAGAGCGAGTGGGGAACGAGGAGGACGGAGGTCTCGGCGTCCAGCTCTCCCCGGACCGTCACCAGTTCCCTGCGCACCCAGCCGTCCAGGCCGTGCCGGCGCAGCTCGGCCTCCACCACATCCGCTGCCGACGCGGCCTGCGCCGGCTCCGTCAGCTGGAACGGATGTGGATTCCGGGTCAGGGCCTCCTGCGCGAAGACCACCAGGAGCGTGTAGATGGTGCTCACCGCGGTGAGGATGACGGCGATGGCCACGGCCGTGTTGGCCAGCACCTGGGCGTTTTCCTGCAGCTTGAAGCGCAGGTGGCTGACGGTGAGGAACGGCGCGGTGCGGTAGTAGAAGCCTTCCCGCCGCCGGAGCCAGCCCAGCAGGGCGATGCTGCCCTCCTGCATGAGAAACACGGTGCCCACCGAGACCATGATGGTGACCGGAACCACCCCGAGGATGATGGCGGTGGGCCACGGGGCGCTGGCCCAGGCGTACCCGCCCGCCACGAGCAGGAGCCCCAGCAGGGCCTTCCACCACCGGAAGGTGGGAGCCGCCTTGGGCTTGCGCTCCGCCCGGATCAGGTCGATCACCGTGCTGCGCACGATGTCTGTCAGCGAGTACAGGGAAACGAACACGAAGAAAGCGCCGAAGACCGCCAGCGTCTGCACCCAGACAGGCGGGCCCGCGTAGATGGAGAGCGTCTCCGGCAGCCGCAGGAGCACGCTGATCGCCATGAAGAAGAGCCGCAGAAAGAGCACGCCGAAGCCGAGGCCGATCGCCAGGGCCGCAGCCCCGATGAACAGACTCTCCCAGAGGACCACCGCCATCAGTTGCCCGCGGGTGACCCCCATCAGGCTCCAGAGGCCGAACTCCTTCTTGCGTGAGCGGACGAAGGCCGAGTTGGACGTCATCAGGAAGACAAAGGTGATGCCCGCGATGACCACCGACGCGGCCCGGATGCCCTGGATGACGGCCGAGGCACCGGCGTAGCCTCCCTGCAGATCGGGGTGCCGGGCCAGGGCGGTGTAGATGAAGTAGATCATCACCGCGAAGGCGGCGCTGCCCAGGTAGGCCAGGTAGCGCCCCCGGTTCCGCCAGACGTTTCTAGCCGCGATTTGCCAGAGGCTCACCCCGGCCACCCCCCATCAGCGAGAGCACGTCCAGGATCTGCTGGAAGAAGGCCTCGCGGCTCTCGCCCCGGCGGATCTCAGTGTACAGCTCGCCGTCACGGATGAACTGGATGCGCCGGCAGTAGCTGGCCGCGAAGGCGTCGTGGGTCACCATGACGATGGTCACGCCGGCCAGGTTGTTGAGCATCACCAGGGTCTCCATCAGGTCCTTCGCCGACCGGGAGTCCAGGTTGCCCGTGGGCTCATCGGCCAGAATTACGGCCGGCTCGTGGATGATGGCCCGGGCCGCGGCAGCCCGCTGCTGCTGGCCGCCGGAGACCTCATAAGGATACTTGTCGAGGATGTCGCCGATGCCCAGCTGTTCCGCCAGCAGCCGGAGCCGCTCCTTGATCACCTTCACCGGCACCCGGTCCAGCACCAGCGGCAGGGCGATGTTCTCCCCGATGGTGAGGCTGTCCAGCAGGTTGTAGTCCTGGAAGACGAAGCCCAGCCGCCGGCGGCGGAACAGGGCCAGCTGCGCGCCCCGCAGCCGGCTCACGTCGGTGCCCTCGATGGCCACCGTGCCCGACGTGGGCCGGTCAATGGTCGCCAGCAGGTTCAGCAGGGTCGTCTTGCCGCTGCCCGACGGCCCCATGATGCCCAGGAACTCCCCCTTCTCCACCTGGAGGGAGAGGTTGTTGAGGGCGCGGGTGGCGACCTTGCCCCGCCCACCGTACACCTTTGTGAGACCTTTGGCTTCAAGCACCAGCATCATGCTGCCTCCCTGTTCTGCTGTTCAGGCCCCAGTGTAACGGTGCCGGCAGGCAGCTTCCTTCGATTCACCTTTCAGTTCAGCATGCAAACCTTACGGTCTTGTCATGTACGCCGCAGGAACGCCGGATGTGCCCCGGCGACCGCTTACCCCGACGGTTCGGCCCCGTTCGCTGCGAGCGAATCCCGCAGCCCCGCAAAAAGGGTCCTCGGAACGGCGAAGCGCAGCCGCACGGTCGTGCCCTTCCCCGGGGCCGAGTCCAGGCTGATCTCGTGCCCCAGCCGCCGGCACACCTCCCGGGCCAGGTAGAGCCCCATCCCCGTCGCCTGCGGGAACGCGCGGCCGTTCAGCCCCGTGAAGAACGGGTCAAAGACCCGGCCCAGGTCCTCGGGCGGGATCCCCACGCCGTTATCGGCGATCTCCAGCACCACGCCGCCGCCCTCCCGGCGCAGCACGAATCGCACCCGGCCCTGCTCGTCGGCCTCCGGGGGCCGGGCGGCGTACTTGAGCGCGTTGCTCAGAACCTGCTCCAGCACGAAGCGCAGCCACTTGGCGTCGCTCTCCACCAGCCACGGCAGGCCGGGGTCAGGGTCTGCCTCCACCTGGGGATAGACCCGCCGTGCGATGAACTCGCGCTTCTGGTCGTTCACGACCTGCCGCACCAGCGTCAGCAGGTCCAGCCGCTCTGCCCGCAGGTCCTGGGCGAAGTCCTGCAGCCGCACCGTGTTCAGCAGCATCTGCAGCGAGTGCTGGAGCCGGTGGTTCTCCTCCGCCACGCCGGCCGCGAGGGCCCGCGCCGCGTCCGGCCACCCTTCCTTCCCGGTCCGCTGCAGGAGCAGGTCGATGACGGAGATGGGGGTCTTCATGTGGTGAGCCCACTGGGTGACCAGGCTGACGTTCCTCTGCCCCCGCTCCCGCTCGGCGGCCAGTTCGCCGCTCAGCCGGCCGTACATCCGGCTCCAGGCCTCGGCCAGGAGCTGCCCCTCGGCCGTGGGCGGGACAGGCAGCACGGCCAGTTCCTCTATGGGCTCCCTGCCCGTCAGCCCGGCCAGGTGGCGGTAGAACGAGGCCAGCCGCCGGTACTCCCAGAAGAGGTAGATCACCAGCCCGGCCAGCCCCAGGATGAAGATATAGACAAGGTTCACGAACTGCAGCCTGGCCCCGGAAAGCATCAGATCCAGGTGGACCACCAGCAGGGCCAGGAAGGCGAAGGCCACGTAGACCGCGATGTAGTTCAGCCGGTCCAGGAGAAACTGCCCGAAGCGCACCTCACTCCCCCCAGCCCGCGTTCAACCGGTAGCCCTGGCCACGCTTGGTCTCGATCACCCCGGTGAGCCCCAGGTCCTCCAGCCGCCGGCGGACCCGGGTCACGTTCACCGTGAGCGTGTTGTCGTCGACGAACTCCGTGTCGTCCCAGAGCTCTTCCAGGAGCGTCTCCCGGCTGACGATCTCGCCCGCCCGCCGGGCCAGGCACCAGAGCAGCCGGAACTCCTTCGGGCTCAGCTCCACGGCCCGGTCCCCCCGGCTGACCCGGTTCGTCGCGCGGTCGAGCAGCAGCGGCCCGACCCTGAGCAGATCGCTCTCCCCGCCGGCGGCGTACTCCCCGTAAGCGCGGCGGATGGCCGCCTTCACCTTGGCCCGGGCCAGTTCCAGATTAAACGGCTTGGTGATGTAGTCGTCCGCGCCGTGCTCGATTGCCCGCACCTGGTCCATCTGGTCCGACCGGGCGGAGATGAACAGGATGGGCACCCGCGAAACGGTGCGGATCTGCCGGCACCAGTAGTAGCCGTCATAGCGGGGCAGGTTGATGTCCATGAGCACCAGGTCGGGACGGGCCGCGACAAACTCCGCCTTGATGTTGGCGTAGTCGTGCGCCGTGACGACGTCGTACCCATAGCGGACCAGCTCGTCGGCCAGAATCGACGCGATCTTCTCGTCGTCCTCGACGATCATGATGCGGAAGCGGCGGCCCTCCGTCACGGGAGCTTCGCCCTCCACTCAGGGCCCAGCACCTCCGGGTTGACCGGGGTGGGCGGCTCCTTCCCCGTGAGCGCGGCCACCAGGTTCTCCGCGGCCAGCGCCGCCATCCGGGTGCGGGTCCGCACCGTGGCGGAGCCGATGTGCGGCACCGCCGTCACGTTGGGGAGCGTGAGGAGCGGGTGGTCGGGGGGAAGAGGCTCCTGGTCGAACACGTCCAGGCCGGCGGCCCAGATGCGGCGGTCCCGCAGCGCCTCGTACAGCGCCCGCTCGTCCACCACGGGGCCCCGGGCGGCGTTGACCAGGACGGCGGTCGGCTTCATCAGGGCCAGCTCCCTCTCTCCGATGAGGCCGCGGGTCTCCGGCGTCAGCGGCGTCAGCACCACCACGAAGTCGGACTCCCGGAGCAGGTCGTCCAGCGACCGGTACGACGCCCCCACCTCCGCCTCAAACACCGGGTTCGGGCGCCGGTTGTGGTAGAGGATCCGCATGTCGAAGCCCCGGGCCCTGCGGGCCACCGCCTGGCCGATGCGGCCGGCGCCGATGATGCCCAGCGTCGCGCCGTACACGTCCTGGCCGGTCATGAACATCGGCGACCAGCCCTTCCACCGGCCCTCCACGATGGTGCGCTGCCCCTCGTAGAGCCGGCGGGCGGCGGCCATCATCAGCGCGAAGGCCAGATCGGCCGTGGTCTCGGTGAGCACGCCCGGGGTGTTGGTGATCAGCACGCCTCGCGCCGTCGCCGCGGGCACGTCGATGTTGTCGTAGCCGACCGCCATGTTCGCGTAGACGCGGCAGCGCGGGGCCGCATCCATGAGCGGTCCGTCGATCCGGTGAGGGCCGACGATCAGGGCGCCGTCTGACGCCTGAAGCGCACGCACCAGTTCCTCCTGGGGCACGGGCTCCTCTTCGTGGTCCCAGGTGTGCACCTCGCACGCGGTGCGCAAGATATCCAGAGCCGCTTCAGGAATCCGCCGGGTGACGTAGACACGCGGTGTCGCCATCTTTCGTGCCTCCCCCTGAGGTCGATCTAGACCTATCTTCTCCTTGCTTCGCGTCGGTTCCCGCTCCTGCGCACGCAGGGAACCGGTGCGCGACAGCGAACGTCCTATGCGAGCCCATTCTTTGGAATCACGTCCGGGAAGCGGTGAAGTGAACGGTGAAGGTTGGCCTGGTCAGACATTTTCGGGTAAAACACCCGTATCCCACCAAGTGGGTGACTCCCGATGAGGTCGCAGAATGGTTCGCGGGCTACGACGATGCGGATATCGAATACGGCCACGTCGATCTGAGCGGCGGCAACTGGCAGCGTTGCTTCTGCAGCGACCTCCCCAGGGCCATCAAGACCGCCCGGGCGATCTTTCCGGGGGAAATCATCGTTCTCAAAGAGTTACGTGAGATCGAGCCATACCCCTTTCGGGGCAACCGCATCCGGCTGCCTTTTCTCCTGTGGGCGATCCTGGTCCGCATCGTGTGGTACTTCAAATCGCACCCCCACGTCGAGAGCCGGCGCGCGGTGCGGGAACGGGCCAGGCAGGTGATCGACCGGGTACTGCAGTCGGGTGCGGACTCCCTGGTGGTCAGCCACGCGGCCCTCATGCCCTTTCTGCGGACCGAGCTTAAGCGGCGCGGCTTCAGGGGGCCCTGGTTCGGTCATGCCGTCAACGGGCTGCTGTACGTGTTCGAACGGTAAGACGCTCTGCAGGAAGGCCACTACGCCAGGCCGTCGCGGTTCTCTCCGGTACGTAGAGGAGGCCACCACGGGTGCGCGTGGTGGCCTCCGTTGTCGTCGCCGCGGCCGGCCAGTCAGCCGGTCAGTTCGCCCGCCCGCCCAGCGCGAACAGCGCGGCGCGGGGCGAGGACGTCAGGACCATGAACTCCTGCAGCCGGGTCCGGTCCACCAGGATCACGCCTGCGGACTCGGCCTGCTCCCGGGCTTCTTCCGTGAACTCCCCGGTGGTCACGACCATCGCCCGCTCGCAGCCGTACAGCAGGCTGGACGCCTGCACGGTCAGCACGGGCCCCGCCTCCACCGGCTCCTCCGTGCGGTGCGCCTGCACCGCGATCCGCTGCTCGGTGGTCGGATGCGTCAGCACCAGGTCGACGCCGTAGTTGCCCACTGGCAGCGTGAACTGCACCTTGAAGCCCGCAGACCGGAAGAGGTAGTCCAGGTATTTCAGGAACTCCTGGCCGCTCATCTCGTCGACGGCCGCCAGGTCGAGGTCCCGGTAGCGGGCTTCCACCTTGGCCCGCCGCCATTCACCGATCCAGTACCGGATCGAATCGATCGTCTTGTAACAGACGAGCAGTCCGCCAAAGTACAGGAGCAGCGCCCAGCGCAGTTCCCAGAGCACCCGGCCGACAGCTTCGAGCCAGGTCGACACGCGGATTCCCTCCCTGGAGGCAGCAAGTCCTGGCCTCCACTTTTCAATGCATACCAAATTTAGGTTCGCTTACATTCCCGGGAATTCCTGCTGTCGCGGCCCGAGGGCTGGCGGTGCCCGCCCAGGACCCCACAGGAAGCTGCCGGCCGCATGCCGACCACCACCGGTCCCCCCTCAGCAGATCCGCGGCAGGTTCTCCCCCGCCAGGCGCGCCAGCCTCCGGGTGCCGCCCACCGCGGTGCGCAGGAAGGCCCGTCCCCCGCGCCCCTCCACCCGGCCGATGATGCGGGCATCCCGACCCAGCGGATGGGCCCGCACCGCCGCCAGCGCCGCCTCCGCCTCCTCCGCGGGGCAGAACAGCAACAGGCGCCCCTCGCAGGCCAGATACAGCGGGTCAACGCCCAGCAGGTCGCAGGCGCCCCGCACCGGCGGGCTGACAGGGATGTCCGCCTCGTTCACGAACAGGTCGAAGCCGCTGCCGGCCGCCAGGTCCGCCAGGGCCGTGGCCAGCCCGCCCCGGGTCGGGTCCCGCATGCAGGCTGCGCCGGGAACGGCCGCAAGCACACCCTGCACCAGGGAGTCCAGCGGGGCCGCGTCGCTGACCACCGGCGTTTCAAACGCCAGCCCCGCTCGTGCCGAGAGCACGGCCACGCCGTGCTCGCCCACGGGGCCGCTGACCAGGATGGCCTGCCCCGTCCGGATGCGGTGCGCGCCCATGTCGCGCCCCGGCGGCACGAGCCCGACCCCCGCCGTGTTGATGAAGCAGCCGTCGGCCTGGCCGCGGCCCACCACCTTCGTGTCGCCGGCGACGATCTGCACCCCCGCCTCCGCGGCCGCGGCGGCCATCGAGGCGACCAGCCGGCGCAGATCATCCACCGGGAACCCTTCTTCGATGATAAAACCCGCGCTCAGCCAGAGCGGCCGGGCGCCGGCCACCGCCAGGTCGTTCACGGTCCCGCAGACCGCCAGCCGGCCCAGGTCGCCGCCGGGGAAAAAGAGGGGCTGCACCACGAAGGAGTCGGTGGTAAGCGCCAGCCGCCCCGTCCCCGGCAGGTCGAGGAGCGCGCTGTCGCCCCCCTGCAGCAGGGCCGGGTTGGCCAGAGCCGGGTAGAAGACCTCCGCGATCAGCCGGTGGGTCGCCTCACCGCCGTCGCCGTGGGCCAGGGTCACGCGTGCCGTCATTCGCCTCCCTCCTCATCTTGCTCCCTCCTCGCCGGGGCCGTATCGGTACCACGCGGCGCAGGCCCCCTCGCTGGAGACCATGCACGGCCCCACCGGCCGGTCCGGCCGGCAGGCGGCGCCGAATAGGGGGCACCCGGCCGGCGAAAGGGCGCCGCGCAGCACGTCGCCGCACCGGCAGCCCGGTCGGCCGTGCGGCTCGTCCACCGCCGCCGGGAAGCGCACCTCAGCGTCGAACGGGGCGAACCCCTCCCGCAAGCGGAAGCCGCTCTCCGGCAGGAGCCCCAGTCCGCGCCACCGGGCGTCGCAGGGGCGGAAGACCTCGTCCAGCAGGGCCTGCGCCCGCCGGTTGCCCTCCGGCCGCACCCAGCGGATGTAGCCGTTCCAGAGGTCCGCCGGCCGCCGGCCCAGGGCGGCGTCCACCAGGTGGTCCACGGCCATCAGGATGTCCAGGGGCTCGAAGCCGGCCACGGCGGCCGGCACGCCGTACTCGGCGGGGAGGAAGGCGAAGGCGTCCGACCCCAGCACCGTGGACACGTGCCCCGGGCAGAGGATGCCGTCCAGCCGCAGGCCGCCCCCTTCCAGCAGCGCCCGCATCGCCGCGGGCGTCCGCTTGTGGGCGCTGTGCACGCAGAAGTTGCGCAGCCCCTCCTCCCGGGCGGCCTTCACCGCCAGGGCGGCCGCCGGCGCCGTCGTCTCGAAGCCCACGCCCAGGAAGACCACCGGCCGGTCCGGGTTCTCCCGGGCCAGCTGCACCGCATCCAGCGCGGAGTAGACCACCCGCACGTCGGCCCCCTCAGCCCGGCGGCTCGCCAGGCTGCTTCGGGAGCCCGGCACCCGCAGCAGGTCGCCGTAGGTGGCCACGATGGCCCCCGGGACGTCGCAGTAGGCAAGCATCCGGTCGATTTCCCCGTCGGCCGTCACGCACACCGGGCAGCCGGGCCCGCTCACCAGCTCCACCGCGCCCCGCAGCAGGCCCCGGAGGCCGCTGCGGGCGATGGCCATTGTGTGGGTCCCGCAGAACTCCATCAGCCGCACGGTCCGCCCGGCCTCCGCCACCTTCCGGCGGATGCGTTCCACCCAGGCCGCCGCGGCGCGCGGCGCGTCCACCGGCAGCGGCCGCGCCGGCGTGTTCACATGCATCACGGTTGACCCTCCCCCTGGGCAGACGGCGCCTGCGGCCGGCCGTCGTCCTCCGCCGGGCCGCCGTCGGGAGCCGGGGAACCGCCGGTCACCGCCCGGTAAGCCGCCAGCGTCTGCTCAGCCTCCGCCTCGTCCAGCACCGCGATCGCGATCCCGGCGTGGAGCAGCACGTACTGCCCCGGCGCCGCGTCCACCAGGCTCACGTCCGCCCGCCGGCGGTTTCCCAGCACCTCGACCGTCGCCAGGCGGCCGTCCGTCTCCACGACCCTCGCCGGAACGGCTAGACACATCCCCGCCACCTCCTCTGCGCGATCACGGCCTGGCCCAGGCTGAGGCCCCCGTCGCCGGTGGGCACGTGCCGGTGGGTCAGCACCCGGAATCCCTCCCGCTCCAGCGCCCGGGTTGCGTGCTCCAGCAGCCACGGGCTGTTGAAGGTGCCGCCGCTCAGGCAGACGGTGGTGAGCCCGGTCTCCGCCCGGGCGTACCGGGCGCCGTCCACCAGCATGTCCACCACCGCCGCCAGGAACCGGCCGGCGATCCGCGAGGCCGCCATGCCCCGCTCGGCGTCGGCCAGCACGGCCTCCAGCAGCGGGCCGGGCAGGATCTCCCCGCCCTCCCGCCGGAAGGAGTAGGCGCCGTCCGGGACCGGCTGGGCAACGGCCCCCAGCTCGATGGCCGCCTGCCCCTCGTACGTGGCTTCGAGGCAGATCCCCAGAATCGAGGACACCGCGTCGAAGAGCCGGCCCGCGGTGCCGGCCGGCGGGCAGTTCAGATTCGCGGCCAGAAGGCGCCGGACGTTCGCGATCTCGTCCGCCCGGCCGGGGTGCAGCGCCGCCAGCCGCTCCAGGGCCCCCTCGCCCAGGTGGGCCCAGAGCATGCCCGCCGCCGCCCGCAGGGGGTGGCGCACCGCCGCCTCGCCACCCGGCAGCGGGCTGTAAGCCAGGTGGGCGATGCGCCGGAACCCCTCGTACCCCCCGGCCAGGACCTCGAAGCCCCAGATGGCGCCGTCGGTGCCGTAGCCGGTGCCGTCCAGCACCAGGCCGACCGCCTCCCCCTCCCAGCCGTTCTCCGCCATGCACGCGGCCAGGTGGGCGTGGTGGTGCTGCACCGGAAGCACGGCCTGCAGACCGAGCGTCCGGGCCAGGGCGGCAGAGTGGTAGCCCGGGTGCATGTCGCAGGCGACAGCCGCCGGCCGGATGCCGGTGAGCCGCTGCAGGTGGTCAAGGGCCCGCAGGTAGTTGGCCTGCCCCTCCGCGGTCTCGAGGTCGCCCAGGTGCTGGCTCAGCACGGCCCGGCGGCCTTGCAGCAGGCAGAAGGTGTTCTTGAGGTCGCCTCCGGCCCCAAGCACCGCCGGAACCGTCCTGCCGCCGCTCGGGGCGGGCGCCGGCACCTCCCGCGGCACGTAGCCCCGGGAACGACGCAGGAAGCGGACCTCGCCGTCCACCACCTGCACCACAGAATCGTCGCAGGGCACGTGGATCGGCCGGTTGTGGATCAGGAAGGCGTCGGCCAGGCCGGCCAGGTCCCGGAGGGCCTCCTCCTCCCGGTACTGGACCGGCAGCCCGCTCGGGTTGCCGCTGGTCATCACCAGGAGCGGCGGGGCCTCCTGCAGGAGCAGGATGTGCAGCGGGGTGTAGGGCAGCATGATGCCCAGGGTGTCCACCCCCGGCGCGACGGAGGGCGCGACGGGCAGGGCCGGATCCGCCAGCCGCCGCAGCAGGACGATGGGCGCAGCCGGCGACATGAGCGCCCGCTCCTCCGCGGGACTGACCTCCGCGACAAGCCTGGCCGTCGCCAGATCCCGGGCCATGAGGGCGAAGGGCCGGTGGCGCCGGTGCTTCACCTGCCGGAGCCGGGCGACTGCGCCTTCATGGGTGGCATCGCACGCCAGGTGGAAGGCGCCGATGCCCTTCACGGCCACGATCTGCCCGGCGCGGAGCCGCGCAGCCGTCTCTTCCAGCCACGCCTCCGCCGCGCAAAGGTCACGGCCCGCGGCGTCCACCAGGCGAACCGAGGGGCCGCAGGCCGGGCAGGCGTTGGGCTGAGCGTGGAAACGGCGGTCGGCGGGGTCGTGGTACTCCCGCGCGCAGTCCGGGCACATGGCAAACCCCGCCATGGTGGTCATCGGCCGGTCGTAGGGGATGTCCTTGATGATGGTGAAGCGCGGCCCGCAGTGGGTGCAGTTGGTGAACGGGTAGCGGTAGCGCCGGTTGGACGGGTCCAGGATGTCGGCCCGGCAGGCAGCGCAGGTGGCGGCGTCGGCCGGCACCGTGGCCACCCGCTCCTCACCCCGCTGCGAGGCGACGATGCGGAACCCCGTCTCCCCGGTGGGCGGCACGTCCCGCCCGCACACGCGGGACACCACCGCGAGCGCCGGCGGCCTCTCCCGCAGATCCCGCTCGAACGCGGCCACCTCCGCAGGTTCGCCCTCGACCGCGATCACCACGCCCCGCTCGTCGTTGCACACCCACCCGGCCAGCCGGTGGTCCTGCGCCAGCCGGTAGACGAAGGGGCGGAAGCCCACGCCCTGGACGGTGCCCTCTACGACGAGCTCCCGGCGCACTCGCGCGCCGCCGTCACCCGGCCTTCCAGCCACCGCAGCCATGCGTCCACCCCCTCGCCGGTGCGTGCGGAGAGCGGGAACACGGCCGCCTGCGGGTTGAAGCGGCGGATGGCGGCCGAGACCTCGCCCAGGTCGACGTCGGTCAGGGCCAGGACATCCACCTTGTTGATGATCACCGCGCGGGCCCGCTGAAACGCGGCGGGGTACTTCTCCGGCTTGTCCGCCCCCTCGGTGACCGAGAGGACGACCACCGTCAGGTGCTCCCCCAGGTCGTATTGGGAGGGACAGAGCAGGTTGCCCACGTTCTCGATCAGCAGCAGGTCCGCGGCGGCCAGGTCCACCTGGTCGAGGGCCTGGCTCACCAGCGCGGCGTCCAGGTGGCAGCCGCCCTGCGTGTTGATCTGCACCACCGGGCACTCCAGGGCGGCGATGCGCTCTGCGTCCCGGGTGGTGTAGGGGTCGCCCTCGATGCAGGCCAGCGCCACGCGGCCCCGGAGCCCCGTCACCGTGCGCTCCAGCACCGAGGTCTTGCCGGCCCCCGGCGAGCCAATGAAGTTCACCGCGAGCACGCCGGCGGCATCGAAGCGGGACCGGTTGGACCGGGCCACGGTATCGTTCACCTTCAGAATCCGTTCGACGACCTTGACCTCCACCGGCTACTCCCCCTCGTAGGATTTGACCTCCAGCTCGACGCCGCTCTGCAGCCGGCCGGCGCCGCCGCACCCCGGGCAGATGAGCCCACTGCGGCCCGCCGGGAAGCTGCGGCCGCAGACGGTGCACACCCCCCGGGCGGGCTCCCGCTCGATGCGCAGCTCCGTCCCGGCGAAGAGGCCGCCCTCCAGCGCGGCCAGCACTGCGAAGCCGGCCTCCAGCGACTCGGGCAGCACCGCGGACCACTCGCCGATCCGCAGCGTCACCCGCTTCACCCGGCGGAAGCCGCGCCGCCGGGCGTCTGCGCCGACGGCCTCGATCACGTTCTGGGCCAGCCCCAGTTCATGCACGGACACCGCCTCCCTCCGACCAGCGGCAGAGGCACCGGGCGGCAGCGGCGGCCGCGGCCCGGACCGGCTCGGTCATCCGGGCGCCCCAGCCCACGTCCGCCGGCTGGATGCCCAGCAGGAGGACCCTGGCGCCGGTGCGGGCCGCCAGGTACTGCATCAGCAGCCCGAGCGGCGGCCGGTGGGCCGACCAGCCGCTGCGGCCCGTCAGATCCGCCTCGACGAAGAGGCTGGCGGACCCCGGCGGCGCCCCGAAATCGACAGCGTCCACCAGCACCACCGCGTCCGGCCGGAGTTCGGCGATGCGGCCCACCTCGGACTCCGGCGTGGTCTCGGCGGCGATGACGGCCACGATGCGGTCGCCCCCTCGCTCCGGCGGAGGCGCCGGGGACAGCTGGCGGGCCAGCAGCCGGGCCACCCGCGGCCCGGCGCCGTCGTCGCCGCGCCCGGGGTTGCCGATGCCGACCACCACCACCCGCCCCCGCAGCGCCCTGCGCAGGGCGACGGCCAGGCGAACGCCCTCAGTCGCCGCCACTGCGCTCACCCGCCGCGAAGACCGTCTCGCCGCTCGCAGCCCGGACCTCGATCGGCTCCTCGTACTCGTAAGGCTGCACCTTCGGGTCAACCAGCCCCATCGCCACCGCAACGCCGTAGAGAATCGCCTCGGGCCGCGGCGGGCATCCGGGGATATAGTAATCCACCGGCAGGACGCCCTGCAGTCCCCCTTCGGTCCCATAGGTGTCAAACCAAAGGCCTCCCCCGGTGGCGCAGGAGCCTACGCCGATGACCACACAGGGCTTGGCCGCGGCCTCGTACAGCCGCAGCAGGCGCGGCCGCACCTGCCGGGTCACAGGGCCCGAGACCAGCAGCACGTCCGCGTGCCGGGGCGAACCCACCAGCTTCAGCCCGAACCGCTCGGCGTCGTAGAACGGGGTGAAGGCGTTGACCTCCTCGATGTCGCAGCCGTTGCAGGAGCCCGCATTCGCGTGGTAGACCCAGAGCGACCGGGTGAACGAGCGCCTCACCAGACCGTCAAACCAACTCCGCAGTCCCACAGGCTACACCCCCTTCGCCAGGGCCGCGGCCGCCGTGGAGAGGAAACCGCTGATCCATCCCGGGAACAGGCCGGCGGCAAACACCGCCACCACCAGCACCGCCAGCGCCCAGGGCGCCGGCGCGGCCCGGGCCGGTTTGTCGCCCGCGGGCTTCAGCAGGAACGCCCGGGCGCCCGCCTGCACCAGGGTGGTGATGGTGAGCAGGCTCGTCAGCACCGCCACCCCGGCGGCCCAGCCGTGGCCGGCCGCCGCCGTGGCGGCGAACACCTGGAACTTCGACCAGAAGGCCGGCATCGGCGGCACCCCGCCGAGCCCCAGCGAGGCCAGCAGGAACGTGACGCCCACCCGCGGCGGCAGCGGCCTGCCGCCCAGCTCGGAGATCCGGGCGGTGCCCGCGGCCAGCACGGCCTCTCCGACGGCCAGGAAAAGCAGCGCCTTGATCAGGCCGTGGCTCACCAGATGGTACGCGGCGGCCCCGTAGCCGGCTGCGCCGCCGGCGGCCAGGGCCATGGCGATGTAGCCCATCTGGCTCACCGACGAGTAGCCCAGGAGGCGCCGCAGGTCGTCCTGCCGGAAGGCGGCCAGAATGCCGAAGACCATTGTCACAGACGCCACCGCCAGCAGGACCGGCTGCAGCGCCGGCGCCGCGGCCATGAGCGGCGGCAGGGCACGGGCCAGCGCCACAAGCGGAATCTTCGTGCCGATGCCCGAGAACAGGGCGATGAACCCCGGCGGGCTCACCTGGTACGCGTCGGGCAGCCAGCCGTGCAGCGGCACCAGGCCGGCCTTGGTGCCAAAGCCGCAGATCAGCAGCGCACCGGCCAGCCCGGCGGCCACAGGCGGCACGCCCGGCGCCCCGTCCGCCAGGGACGCCAGGCGCAGCGCCGCGGCGCCCAGGGAAGGCTCGGCTGCCGCGTAGAGCACTGTGAGGCCCAGCAGCGCCGCAGTGAGGCCCAGGGAGTTGAGCAGCAGGTACTTGTACCCGGCCTCCCAGGAGGCCCGGCGCCGGTAGAAGGCCACCGGCAGCACCGTCGCCAGGGTCGTGGCCTCCACCGCGATGTAGAGCACCAGCAGGTGATCGGTGAGCGCCGCCCAGTTCGCGGCCGCCACGAACAGGCCGCAGCAGCCGAAGAGCCCGGGCAGCCACTCGGGCTTCGCCCGGCCTGCCGCGACGTCGGCCCGCAGGTGGCGGCGCGCCGCGGCAACGCCGACCACGCCCAGGAACGAGGCCAGGAGGGTGACGATCGCACCCAGGGCATCCGCTCGCAGGCAGGCCCCGGGCATGGCGGGCTCGGCCCCGGCGGCCACCCGGGCCATCAGGAGGGCGGCGCCGACGGAGGTGAGGGCGAGGCCGGAGAGCGACCATAACCCGGCGGCGCTGCGCCCGGGCGCCAGCCGGTCTGCCAGCCACTCGCACAGGCCGGCCGCGGCCGGGAGCAGGATCAGGATCAGCAAGATCGCATCCATCAGGCCCACCTCCTAGCCCCGCAGGCTGTCCAGCAGCCCGTCGTCCCGGGCGCCCGTGGCTTCCGCCGCCCGGCGTCCCACCGCCAGCAGCAGCCAGACGGCGATGATCACGTCCAGCACCGCGCCGATTGCGGCCAGTTCAGGGAGCGTGGGGGCAATGGCCGCCATCAGCAGATGCACCCCGTTTTCCAGCACGCAGACCCCCAGCACCACCTTCAGCGTGTCCCGGTGGGCGAGGATGGTCCAGAGCGCCGCGGCCACCAGGGCCAGGCCGCCGGCAAGCCCGTGGGGCAGGTGGGCGGCCGCGCCGGGAATGCCCGCCAGCACCGGCGGCAGCAGGAACTCCCCGGCGAGGAATCCCGCCAGGGCCGCCAGTCCGGCCCAGACATGCCCCATCGCCGGCGGGGCTTGGTCGGCCGGCGCGCCCTCCCGGGCGTACCGCATGACCAGCAGCGGGAGGACCACGGCCTGGGCCGCCAGGACCGTGGCGGCGGAGCCCATCAGCCCGTGGAAGCCGGAGGCGAAGGCGCCCAGCAGCAGGTGCAGGGCGATTCCCGCGCCCTGGGCGGCGTAGACGAGCACCGCCCGCGGCAGCTGCCGGATCTCGGCCACCAGGGCGGCCGAGGCCGCCACCAGGAGCGACACGATCAGCATGGCGCTAGCCACGGCGCGCCACCTCCCTGATCCGGGCGCCGTAGAGACGGCGCCTGCAGTCCGGGCAGAGCGAGAGCAGGGCATGGGTTTCCGCCGGCTCACCGGCCTGCTCGGCGGCGCGCTGCACGAGCCGCTGCGAGGCGAAGCGCTTGCCGCAGCGGGGGCAGGTAGCGGCGTTCAGCGCCACCCGGAGCCGCAGGTTCGCCCGGTCGGCGGTGGCGGTCTCGAACCTCCCGGTCATCTGGAACGCGCCCGTCGGGCAGACATCCTGGCAGCGGGCGCAGTAGGTGCAGCGGGTGAAGTCGGCCGACAGCACCATGTGCTCCCCCTCCTGCCGCACCGCGATCAGCCGGGCGGGGCAGGCCGCGGCGCAGGCGCCGCAGGCCACGCACTTCTCACCGTCCACGGTGGGCAGCCCGCGGAACCCCTCGGCCGGCGGGTGCGGCTGGAACGGGTACGGCAGGGTGACCCTGCCGGCCCTGGTCACCAGGGCCAGTTGACGAAGCTTGGCGATCAGCACGCGGATCACCCCTCCCTAGAAGCCGAGGATGGCCACCAGGAGCCCCGCGATGGCCAGCACGCCGGCGCCCTCGTAGAAGCGGATCGCCTGGCGGATGCGCAGCCGCGGACTCAGCACGGCGACCAGTTCGGTCAGCACCAGGACCACGAGCACCTTCACCGGGTGGAGCAGGACGCCGAGCCAGACGGGCGCGCCCGCCGGCCAGGCCCCGAGCAGGGCTGCCAGGAACGACGCCAGCACCACCCGCCGGACCATCAAGGCCCACTCAAAGGCCGCCAGCGACGGGCCGGAGTACTCCACGTACGGCCCCCCGATGATCTCCGTTTCGGCCTCGGCCACGTCGAAGGGCAGCTTGGCCGATTCGGCCTGGATCGCCAGGAAGGCCGCCAGCGCCCCGACCACCAGCGAGGGGGCGAAGCCCGTATCCGCGATGCCCTCGGCGATCTGCGCGAGCCCCAGTGATCCGGCCCGCGTGCCGAAGGTGAAGAAGGCCGCGGCCAGCACCGGCTCCACTGCCAGCAGCAGCATGATCTCCCGGCTGGCGCCCGCCCCGGCAAAGGGGCTGCCGGACGAAAGGCCGGCCAGCGCCGTGCCGATGGCCGAGAACGTGAGCAGGTAGATGAGCACCAGCCCGTCCCCCGCGAACGCCAGCGGCGCCCGGAACCCCATCGGGACCAGGAGCGCGGCCGCCAGGGCCCCGGTCATGACCAGGTACGGGGCCAACCGGTGGACCGGATCGTCCGAGACCTGGCAGTCCTCCTTGCCCATCAGCTTCAGGAGGTCCCGGTAGGGCTGCAGGAGCGGCGGTCCCTGCCGGGAGTGCACCCGGGCCCGGATCTTCCGGTTGATGCCGGCGTACAGCGGCGCCAGCAGCAGGACGAAGGCCAGGTTGTAGAGTGCGGTCAGCAGGCCTCCGGTCATGGCTCAGCCCTCCCTTCGCGGGGACGCCGGACGATCTCCATCCGCTCGGTGCAGGAGAAGCACGGGTCGATGGAGGCGGCGATGATGGGGAAGTCGGCGATGGTGGTGCCCGGCTTTGCCAGCTGCGGCGTGAGCTGCAGGTTCATGTAGGTGGGCACCCGCACCCGCCACCGGTACGGCCTCCCGTTCTGCCCCGTCATCAGGTAGTTGCAGAGCTCGCCCCGCGGCGCCTCCACCAGGCCGACAGCGACCAGGCCGGCCGGGATCTCCCCCGGCTCGACGAAGGTGGGTCCCGGCGGCAGATTCGCCAGGGCCTCGCGGATGAGGCGCACCGACTCCAGCGTTTCCGCCACCCGCACCTCCAGCCGGGCCCAGATGTCGCCGGACTGCCGGACGACCACGTTCACAGGCAGCTCGTCGTAGGCGGCGTAGGGGTAGTCCCGCCGCACGTCTATGTCCACGCCCGAGGCCCTCGCCGTGGGGCCGAGTGCGCCCCAGAGGACCGCCTCCTCGTGCGTGAGCACGCCGGTGCGCTCCAGGCGGGAGCGCAGGGCGGTATCCCGCTCCAGGGCCCGCATAAGCCCCTTGCTCTCCCGCTCGACCGCCTTCAGGACCTCCTCCACCTTTGCGATGCCCTCGGGAAGCAGGTCCCGGCGCACGCCGCCGGGCAGGTTCATCCCGTAGGTCTTGCGGTTGCCGGTGAGGGCCTCCGCCGCCCACATGACAGGCTCCCGCACGCGCCAGGCCTGCATGAACCCGGTGTCAAAGCCGACGATGTGGGCCGCCAGCCCCAGCCAGAGCAGGTGGCTGTGAATCCGCTCCAGCTCCAGCATGATGGTCCGGATGTACCGGCCCCGCTTGGGCACCTCGATGCCGGCCGCCTTCTCCAGCGTCTGGGCGAAGCAGGTGGAGTGGGCATAGCCGCAGATGCCGCAGATGCGCTCGGCGAGGAAGGGCACCTGGTCGTAGCGCAGCTGCTCCGACAGCTTCTCGATGCCCCGGTGGCTGTAGAAGCCCCGGTAGTCGCAGTCCACGACCTCCTCGCCCTCCACGAACAGCCGGAAATAGGCCGGCTCCTCCAGCGTGGGGAAGAAGGGACCCACGGGCACCACCGTGGTACCCTCGGGGGTCGGCTTCAGCGCCGACCGGGCGTTCTCGGCCCGGGGCGGGCGGTAGTTGTGGGGCACGTCCTTCCGCAGCGGGAAGATGTCGTCGGGCCAGTCGTCGGCCACCACCAGCCGGCGCGGGTCCGGGTGGCCCTCGGCCGTCACGCCGATCATGTCGAAGACCTCGCGCTCCATCCAGCCCGCCGGGGGCAGCGACGGGGTCAGCGAGGGGTGGCGCGGGTCGTCCGCCGGCACCGGCACCACCACGCCCGCCACCCGGCCCTCCCGGTCGAAGCCGAAGAGGTGGGTCACCTCGAAGCCCCGGCCCAGGGGGCGCACGTCGGTACCGACGGTCATGATGAGCCGCGCTCCGCCCTCCATGAGGCGGGAGACCTCACGGACCAGGTCGGCGCGCTCGACGGTGACGGGCTCATACTTCAGCATCAGCGCAGCCCCCCTTCCATGCCGATCAGGACGGCGATCAGCAGCGCCGTGGCCAGGACCTGCCAGCCGACGTATGCCTTCGCCCTGCCGCCGTGCCACCGGCCGGCCAGGCCGGCCAGCGCCCGGTAACCGGCGTAGATCGGACCGAGCAGCCAGCGGTCGGCGTCAATGGCCCGTTCGACCGCCGGCGGCGCGTGGAAGGTTGGCTGCCACCAGGGCCGCAACAGGGCAGCCCAGCGGGCGAGGAAGGGCTTGTACAGGTGCTCGGCCCCGTAGCGGGCCTCGCTGGCCGGCAGCCACTCGCCGCCGAACCAGGGCTCGGTGCGCCGCACCGGTTCGGTGGCCAGCCGGCGGATCAGCCACACGAGCACGCCGCAGAGCAGGAGCGCCAGCGCCACCATGAGGGGCTGGTAGCCCGACCCGCCCAGGGCGGCACCCATCACGTCGGCCCCCGTTACCGTTCCGGCGCCGTAGAGGGCCGCACCCGGAACCCCCGCCAGCGCCGCCAGGGCCGCCTGGACCACCGGGGCCGGGAAGAGGCCCAGCAGCACGCAGAGCGCACCCAAGATGGCCAGGGAGGCCGACATCGCCGGTGACTCCGGCGCCTTGCGCCCTGCCGGGTACTCCCGCTCCGGCCCGAGAAAGACGGTGCCGAAGTACTTCAGGTACGCGGCCAGCGACACCGTGGAGATGAAGATGGCGATCACGCCGTAGACGGCCAGGAGCGGCAGCTGCAGCCCGCCGAACACGGAGGCCCGGTAGAGCAGCCACTTGGAGGCGAAGCCGTTCAGCGGCGGCGTGCCGGCGATGGCCAGGGCGCCGAGCAGGGTGAGACCCGCGCTGAGCGGCACGGCCTTCAGCAGGCCGCCGAGTTTCGTGAGGTCGAGGGTGCCGCTGTGGTGTTCCACCGCCCCCACCGTGAGGAAGAGCAACGGCTTGAACGTCGCGTGGTTGATCAGGTGATAAAGCGCCCCGGCAAAGGCCACCGCGGCCAGCAGGGGCGCCCGGCCCGCCACGGCCACGGCCATGCCCACCCCCAGCACGATGTAGCCGATCTGACCGATGGAGGACTGGGCCACCAGCCGCTTCGCATGCTGCTCGCCCAGCGCCCGCAGGTTACCCACCACCATGTTGACGGCACCCAGGGTGGCCAGCAGCAGGCCCCAGATGACCCGGGCCACCGGGTCGTCGGGCAGCATGAAGACGAAAAGCCGGATCAGCCCGTAGACGCCCATCTTCACCATCAGGCCGGAAAGCACGGCACTCACCGGGGCCGGTGCGGCCGCATGTGCCCCGGGGAGCCAGTAGGCCAGGGGAAACAGCGCCGCCTTGGCGGCGAAGCCCAGTGCAAACAGACCCACCAGCAGGTGCACGTAGGCCGGCGTCTCAGCGTAGAGCGCCTGCAGGGCCCCGGCCGTCCCGGTCACCGAAAAGTCGCCGGCGACCAGCGAGAGGGCACAGGCGCTGATCAAGATGCCGCTGCCCGCCACGTGGGTGGTGAGCAGGTAGACCCAGGCGGCTCTCGTGTTGGCAAACGAGCGCCAGTCAAACATGACCAGCAAGTAGGCCGAGAGGCCCATGATCTCCCAGGAGAGCAGGAAGAGCACCCAATCGGCCGCCATGACGACGGTCATCATGCCCGCGATCAACAGGAGGAACAGGGCGTAGAACCGCCGGGTCTCGCCGGTCGGTTGGCCATCCAGGTAGCCCTGGGCGTAAAGGAGCGCCGCGCACGGCACCACGGCCAGCAACACCAGGAAGAGGGCGCTCAGGGCGTCGACCTCCACCGCCAGCGAGGCCGGTAGCCCCAGGGGCAGGGCGCGCAGCCAGGTGGCAGACAGCGGGCCGCCGGTCCACACCGCCGCGGCCAGCCAAACAGCCAGGACACCGCCCGCAAGACCCGCTGCCAGTCCGGTCCGGGCCACCGCCCGCGCACCCGCCGGCAGGACCGCGCAGAGCAGCGCGCCGCCCAGCAGAACGGCCACCACCAGGCCGGGCAGCATCGTCACCGACACTTACGCCACCCCCCCTGCGATCCAGTGAATCAGCGGCATGCCCAGGTAGGGCGCAACCAGAGCGAGGCCCATGAGGGCGGCAAGCACGGTCTGCATCGCCGGTGAGGGATCCCGGCCTGTGCGGGCACGCTGGCTGCTCTCGCCGAAGAGAACCAGGTGGGTGACCCACAGGAACCAGGCCAGGGAGAGCGCACTCTCCACCACCACCAGCGCCGCCGTCGACCAGCCCCACGCCCCGCCCACGTCCAGCGCGGCCCGCAGGATCAGCAGCTTCGACCAGAACACGCCGAACGGGGGCAGCCCGCTGATCGCCAGGGCCCCCAGCAGGAAGCCGGCGGCGGTGAGCGGCATGGTACGGGCGAGGCCGGTGAGCTGCGAGATGGCCCGCACGCCGGTGCCCCAGGCGATGGCGCCGACGCAGAGGAAGAGCAGCGTCTTGGTGAAGGCGTGGCTCCACAGGTGGAGCAGCCCGCCCTCCAGGCCCGCAGGGCTCCCCATGGCCCCGAGGCCGATGCCCACCAGCATGAGGGCCAGGTTGGCGATGGTGGAGAAGGCCAGCAGCCGCTTCAGGTCGTCCGCGTAGAAGTAGCCGGCCAGGCCCACGTAAAGGGTGATGAGGGCGGCCACCATGATCGCGGCGGCGACCCATCCGGTGAAGGCGCCCGTGGAGACCAGGCAGCGGGCGGCCAGGAAGATGCCGGCCTTCACCATCGCGGCCGCGTGCAGGAACGCGGAGGCCGGGGTGGGCGCCACCATGGCCGAGGGCAGCCACGTGAAGAACGGCACCTGCGCCGCCTTGCCCCAGGCGGCGACCAGCAGCAGCATCGCGAAGGCCGCCCGCCCGCCCGGGGCCATCCGGGCCACGGCGTCAAAGCCGAAGGAGCCGGTCCGCACGTAGAGCAGGAGCAACCCGCCGATGAAGAAGAGGCTGGCGAACTGGGTGACGGCCAGGGCCTTCAGACCCGAGCGGATGGACGCCGTCGACCCGTAGTGGGAGATCAGGGCCCAGCTGCAGACGGTGGTCAGCTCCCAGAACAGGAAGATCTGGAAGAAGTCCGGGGCCATGGCCATGCCCAGCATCGCCGTGACGAAGAGCAGGAAGAAGAAGTAGTACCGGCCCTTTCCTTCCGCCTCCGGGTGCTCCCGGTTCTGCAGGCTGAAGTAGTCGGCGGAGTAGGCGACGATGCAGAGGCCGATAAGGCTGACCACCAGGGCCAGGAGGGCGCCCAGCCCGTCGAGCCGCAGGCCGAGGGCAGCGCCTGGCAGCGGGCTCCACACGAGGGGGCTCGCGGCGGGCCTGCCGCCCCATGGGGCGGCAGCCAGCGTGAGTGCAGCCGTTGCAGCCATTGCGGCCGAGGCCAGCCCATCCGACCTGCGCCCGTCCGTGAAAGTGCAGGCCAGCGCGCCGGCCAGCGGCGCCAGGAGCAAGAAGAGCAGCATCGGGGATCCCTCCCGCGAATGTGGTGGGCGGAGCCGGCGTCCGGCTCCGCCCACAGGGCGGCCCGTCAGGGGCAGGCTCAGGCAAATTCGACCAGGTCGAGTTCCGCCAGCTTCTCCCGGGTGGGCCTGCCTTCCTCATCCCAGCCGCGCGCCTCGTAGTACCTGGGCAGCATCTCCTCCAGCCGGCTCACGTTCCCCTTCATCGGCCCGAACTTGATGGGCTCCTTCAGGAGGCGCGGCGGCAGCGTGTCGTCCTTCTTGGTGAACCCGGCCTTCAGGTTGAACTGCCGCTCCAGGTTCCAGATGCGCTCGCCAGCCTGCATCAGCTCTTCCACGGTGTAGTCGAAACCCGTGGCGGCGCGCAGTTCGTCGGCGATCTGCGGCGCGCCGAAGGCGAAGGTGGTGAAGAGGCAGATGCCGGCGGAGTCCACGGCGGCGGTGAGGTCCTGGAAGGTCTTCACCCACTGGGGCTTCTCGTCGATCGACTGCGGGTCAAGCTTCTCGGGCACGCCCAGCACCTCGGGCGAGATGGTGTAGCCGCGCACGTGGCAGCCGCCGCGGTTGGAGGTGGCGTAGTTGAGGCCGATGCCCTGGATGGCCCGCCCGTCGTAAGCGGGCATCTCCTGCTTCTTCACGGACATGGACAGCTCAGGGTGGCCGTAGCGGCTGGCCAGCCGGTACGAGCCCTCGGAGGCGATGTCGCCGAAGCCCTCCCGGTAGCCGATCATCCGGGTCAGCTCGACGATGGCGTGGGCATTCCCGAAATTGAGCGGGATGCCGGTCTCCTCGATGGTGATGTAGCCGTTCTCGTACAGCTCCATGGCGCAGGCGATGGTGGAGCCCACCGAGATCGGGTCGAGGCCCAGCTCGTTGCACAGGAAGTTGGCCTTGCAGATGGCGCCCAGGTCGCTGACGCCGCAGTCGGCGCCGTAGGACCAGCCGGCCTCGTACTCGGGCCCCTCGCCGAAGCTCTTGAACGGCCCCTCGGGGACCTTGGTCACGCGGCCGCAGTCGATGTTGCAGCCCCAGCAGCCCTTGTTCCGCACCAGGTACTTCTCCGCCAGGGTCTCGCCGCTGGTGAGTTCGGCCTTGGACCACTGGCCGGAGTCGCGCCAGTTCCGGGTGGGCAGGCCGCCCAGTTCGTTCAGAATGTTGACCAGGATCATGGTGCCGTAGGCCGGCAGGCCGCCGCCGGCCACCGGGTCGTCCTTCATCAGCTTGCGGTCGCGCTCGGCGAAGATCTTGAAGCCCTCGGGATCGGCCACCTCCACGCCGCCGTGGCCGCGCACGGCGATCGCCTTCAGGTTCTTGGAGCCCATCACGGCGCCGACGCCGCTGCGGCCGGCCGCCCGGTTGTAGTCGTTGACGATCACGGCCAGCAGCGCCAGTTTCTCGCCGGCGGGGCCGATGCACGTCACCCGGGCGTCCGGATCGGTCTCCTCCCTGATCGCATCCGTGGTCTCGAACACGGTCTTGCCCCACAGGTGCTCGGCGGAGCGCAGCTCCACGTGGTCATCCTCGATCCAGAGGTAGACGGGCTTCTCGGCCCTGCCCTCGAAGATGATGCCGTCCCAGCCGGCGAACTTCAGCTCCGGCCCCCAGTAACCGCCCGAGTTGGAGGCGGCGATCGCGCCGGTGAGCGGGCTCTTGGTGATGACGTTGTAGCGGCCGGCGGAAGGGGCCGCGGTGCCGGTCAGCGGACCGGTGAAGAAGAGCAGCTTGTTCTCGGGGCTCAGCGGGTCCACGGTGGGGTCGCATTCCTTCATCCAGTAGTAGGTCCCCATGCCGCGGCAGCCGATGTACTGGCGGGCCACCTTGGGCTGGATGTACTCGGTCTTGATCGTCCCGGCGGTCAGGTCCACGCGCAGAATCTTCCCTGAGTAGGCATACATGATCTACTTCACCCCCACTGCGGCCTTGAGTCGGGCGGCGTACGCCCGCTTGCGTTCGATGGTGGCCCGGCTGGCGTCCACGTACTTGAGCGCGCCGCTCGGGCAGTACTTGACGCACTCCGGGTCCCCGCCGCACAGGTCGCACTTCAGGATCCGGCTCTCCACAGGGTCGAAGGAGGTGCCGCCGAAGGGGCAGGCCTGCATGCACATCTTGCAGCGGATGCACTTGCCGTGGTCGACGATCATGGCGCCGGTGGCCTCGTCGCGGCTGATGGCGCCCACGGGGCAGGCCTTCATGCAGAAGGCATCTTCACACTGGACACACATCATCGGAACGGAGACCAGTTCATCTTCCCAGGTGTACACGGTCACCCGGGACTTGGAGGGTACGTAGTACCCCTCGTGCTCCTGCGAGCAGGCAATCTCGCAGGAGTGACAGCCAGTGCAGATGTCCGGTGTGATCAGGAGCATCTTGGCCATCCACTTCCACCCCTTTTCAAGTGCTTGGAACGGGAGACGCCGCGGCATGTGCCGGATTTCACAAATCGACCTTCACGCACGGGGGTGCGCTGCCGTTTCGGGCCCGCGCTACCCGCCGGCGCTGGGCGGGAAGACGGCCATGTCGTCGTCAGGCTGGACGGGGGTGTTCAGGCCGTCGGCGTGGCGGATATCGCGGCCGTTCTTCACGATCATCACGTGGCGGAACAGAACGCCCGGGCGCTCAAACAAAAGCGGACGCATGCGCGGGTACGTCGTCACCAGCCGCTCCAGCAGGCTGCCGACGGTATCCCCTTCGCACACGTCCACGTCCACCGCCGTCTTCCGTTCTGCCGCTTCGCGCAGAAGGCCGTAGAGCCGGATGCGCATGCACTCCACCCCCTTTGTGCATCGCCAGGCCCTGTACTCTATCGACTGGTGTTTACGAACTGCCAATATCTATCCTACCCCCGCTGCATTTCGCCGGGTATGCTTCGATGGTACCCATTTCCAGCGCGCAGGGGCCTTCGCGCGGCCGAACTGCGCACAAAGGGTCAGCGGCCTCCAAAGGGTTACATTTCTTCCCAGCACCGAATCCCAAAGTCTACCATGTGCGCCGTGAGACTAGCGGGGTATGCGCTGTTTGCGTCATGCATACCAAAGGGCTATCCACGCGTGCGGTGCAGCGCCCGGGGATGCGACAAGGGCTGCAGGGGTACAAACCCTGCAGCCCTTGTGTCTGTTGGTGCCCGAGGCGGGACTCGAACCCGCACGGCCGCTGCGGCCCCAAGATTTTAAGTCTCGTACATATCTTTAGTGGCGTTCGGTGGGGTGTCCATGAATGCTTGTGGGATGCGACGTTTCGTGTTCGCCTCCGGAAATCCCATGGGCCTCAATCGTGCTCCGGTGGCTACAACGGTGGCTACAAAGAGTCACCGCAGTTCCTCCACCCGCACCACCCAGTCGATGTTCGCCGCGTTGATTTCCAGGTAGTAGCGGCCTCCGGGCCGCCCTCTAACGTACGTTGTATCGGCGCCCGTGCCCATGTGGTTGACCGCAACATCAACCGGGGTTCCGTTCTCCTCGAACACGAACACCTGCAGGATACCCGCAACCTGCTCGTTCGTAGCCTCCCAGCTGATGCGCCACTCACGACGTTCGACCTGGAAAGTTTCCGTCGACTTCCTCCCACTGCCACGCCATTCGTGCGTCACCTGCCAGGTCGGCTCAGACTCGGTAGCAGGACGGTCATCTGTTGCGACTGGTTCCTCGATAGCAGTTTCGTGGTTGGCTGGCTCCTGGACAGTAGGTTCCTCGGAGACAGCCGGTTCGGGTTCACGTGTCGGCGCAGGCGTCTGCGCCGGCTGTGCGACCACCGGCGTTGTTCCGACCTGCTGCTCGTCACCCCCAAACATGGTGTTCAGCTGCACCAGTGCTATCAGAGCGACGATCACCGTCCAGGCGATGCGACCAGACCGCTGCGTCTCCGGTGAGGTCCAGAGGAGATACAGGCCCACCGGCCAGAAGAGCAGGATCATCAGAACGACGAACCACTTTCGATGGTACCATCGGACCTCATGCATCTGCGTTGATGCCTGCTGTTCCATAATAACTCCCCCTTTCTAAACGAATAGTCTATCATTACGACTTAGAAAAAGGATAGAGGAGTTCGCGCGAACTCAGTGACGCTTCCCCACCGTACTGACCAGGTAGGGAGGGGTTCTACTCTCCATGGGCCGGCCAACACGCCGGCCCACTTTTTGACGAGACATGACTACAGAGGCGAGTGAGACAGGAAGGGCCCCCACCTCCACGTAGGAGATGGGGGCTTCGTCGCTCCTCTATGCCGCGTCCCGCCGGGCGCTCTGCACCACGTTCTTCGTACCGCTGTACCCGCCGATGGCGGCCAGCGCGATCACCAGGCCGGCTCCGGTGGCTACCAGCCACTGGCCCGGGTTGAACCCGACGATCACCCAGCCGAATACCTGCCCGATCACCAAGGCCGCAGTGGGGGCAGCCACCTGCTTGCGTTCCTCGATCCAGGGGATGCGCCGGAGCAGGCCAACCAGGGCCGCAGTGACGGCCGTGTATGCGAGGGCCTGGGTCAGCACCGCCTCGGGCAGCTGCGAGGCCAGGAACTCGAACAACACCTGCAGCTCGTTCACAGGATCGCCTCCCTCAGAACGACTTCAGCCCGCTCCTCACCGTCGAGGGCGGGCCGTATCCGAATCGACTCCTCGATCACGCTCTTGTCGTTGCCCAGAACACCGGCATACTGGAGGCCGTCGGCAAGGGCTTTCAGGTAGTTGTCGGCGTCGCCACGGTTACCCGGCAGGCGGCCGATGCGGGTGGGCCGGAGGTAGACAGCCGCCTCCAGCCGGACATACTCCCACGGCAGGGGCCGGGGCAGCCGGGCGGCGAGAGCGGCCTGAGCCACCAGCCGCTGATAGGTCAGCGACCGTTGGGAGCGCCGGCTCCATTTGCTCCGCTGCGTCATGCGCTGGGCGGGCACCGGCCGGCCGGGGATGACCACTCGGTACTCGGTTACGCCCGCCCGGGCCACCGCAGCGTCACCGCCCGCTCCTCCTGGATCCACTCCACCCGGAGGCCAAGGGCCTCGGCCAGCTCCCGGAGAGGAACGACTGTGGTGCTGCCGTCGAGCCAGCCGGTCGCCAGCGTCCGGCCGGCGGCATCCCGGATGGGTACCGGCTGCCGCTCCTCCGACTGCAGATACTGCCTGACCATGGCGATGAATCCCTCCCATCCGTCAGGACGCCCCCGGAGCACCCGGGGGCAGTTCTTCCCGCTCCAGCGGTTGTGCTGCACCACGCACTCAGGGAACGGCAGCAGGCTCGGCACAGTGCGCACCAGGTGGGCCACCAGCATCGCCGCGTTGGCCTCTGCCGCCGCCCGGTCGCCGTCGCTGTTTTCGCAGATCTCGATGGCGATGGACTGCCGGTTGCCAGGCCCGTCCCACCCATCACCGGCGTGCCAGCCGTTGCGGTCCAGGGGCAGGTGCTGGCGGATCTCCCGGTCGTCGACGGTGAAGTGCCATGACACCCCCCGCTCGATGGCCTCCTGGCTCCTCAGGTACCGGCCGTGCATTTCGGCGTTAGCGCCCCGGGCGGGGTTGCCTGTGTCGTGGATGGTGATATACCGAGGGGTCATCGGCAGTTGGGTCAACGGATGATCGTCCGGGAGTAGATCGGGGGTGATCCTCATCTCTCGGTCGCCTGCCCCTCGCCCTTGCCCCGCAGGATCTCGACCGCACGCGAAATCGCCGGCGGGATGGGCACCCCAATCCGGCCGGCGTTCTCCACGATTGAGAGGAGTTCGTTGGCGATGTACCAGAAAATCGTCGCATCACGGATCATATGGCTGTCGCCCAGAACGGTGTCGGCAAGGTGGGCCAGCGCCACGATGAGGAAGATCATGACCTTCCTGGCGATTCCACGCATCCCGACGGCGCTGCTCAGACGGCCCTCCACCGCAGCAGCGAGCACCCCGGTGGCATAATCAGCCACCACGAAGGCCAGAAGCACCCCCAACAGCGCATTCCACCCCCCGAACAGGTAGCTGAGCGCGGCCCCCACGGCGGCCGCAACCGGTCGGAACCAGTCATGCGCGTGCATGTGTCGTCACCTCCTAGTAGATCAGGACCTTCCGGACGGGCCCCGGTTTTGGCTGCCAGTCCACCCGGTGCCCCAGTTGCTCCGCCACGAACCGCAGGGGCACCAACGTGCGCCCGTCGATGATCTGCGCGGGCACGTCCAGCTGCACCTCACGCCCATCCACGATGGCCGTGGTCGCCCCGATGGTGATCTCGATGAGGGGCACATCACCGATGGTCACCCGGGCCGGGCCGTGGGATAGGAGCATGGGCCCCACCAGATCACGGAGGCGGGCGAGCACCTCCGGCGTCGGGTCAGGATCGTTGGCGGCCAGGACCCTGCTGTCGATGGGCGTCCCCCACAGGGCCGCCGACAGGTACTCGGCCAGCCGCTCCTGCGGCCGACGCTCCCACCTGGCGTCCAGCCTATCTCCGGGCTCCTGCCCGAGCTCCCGCCAGATGTACTCCATCTGGGTGTCGGACAGATGATCCGCCAGGGCGTGGGCCAGCTCGTGGGCGAGTAGGTCGTCCAGGTCCTCATAGGAGCGCCACGACAGGGCGATCCACCCGGGGGCCCGGATGCCGGAGGCGTAGCCTGAAGCCGGGTCGTCGTCATATGCAAACAACTGCCGACCAGTGCAGAGGATCTCGTACCCCCCGAGGGCGCCCAGGGGGAATCGCTCCTGGAGCCTCTGGAGGGAATCCAGCACCAGTTCCGGCGTGACCTGATTCGTCGCTTCCCGTGGACCGAGTGGACAGCCGGAGCCAAGGTACGATAGGCGGTAGACGCCATGCACCCCGTTCGGGTGCGGCCTCACGTAGTCGTCGCACCAGTCAGGGTCGCGGATGATGATGCGTCCCACGCGCTCACCTCCCCAATAGGAGAGGCGCCCGGTCTACTCGCCGGACGCCTCTTCTTCAGTCGGTTCTACCTCGATGAACTGGCCAGTCTCACGATTATACTTCTTCCCCAGCAGGTCATCCCGCCACTCGTCAATGTCGCCCAAGGGTATGATATTCGGCTCCTCGATTTCCCCCTTCAACCTGGCTACGGTGATGCAAATATCATTTCGATCGAGTTGAGCACAGACAAACACGTCACTTCACCTCCACCACAAACCCGACGACAGTCGTTTCAACCGAGCTGGCGAGGCGTGAAAGGGCAACAGTTGTGCCGTTTGACTGTATCACGCTTCGAACCCGATGGCCCGCCTCGGCGCTGAACCCGGTGGCGTTGCTTTTCGTCCTGCATGTAGTCACAACAAACGCCCGCGCCGGGTCCACCTTAGAGATGGTGACGTTGGTCGATGTAGCAGTAAACGTGGTTGCAAATGACTGAACACTTGCATTCCCTTCGAGCTCGATCACCTGCCAGTATATGGTACAATTGCCATCGGCGGTCTCCCGCTGGAAGCTAAGGGTTGTTGGGGAGGTGAGAGCAGCGGTGCACATGAGGGACGACAGGTTCTCACCGCCACCACGGTAGTCGGCTATCACAAACGTCTTTGTCAAGTCAACGGCGTCGATCGTGGCCGTTACGTTTCTGTCGTTATTGCCGAAGTTGGTCGTTCCGGTCTGCACCGACTTGATCTTGGCTCCGCCTTTGCCCATCAACAGCACGCCGCGTCACCCCCTCCGTAGGCGGCAGTGGTAGATCAGGCAGGCTCCCGGGTGTGTGTCCGCAACATTAGTACCAACCCGGGAAAGCGTGATGGTCACCATGGCCCCGGCCGGGAGCGATGCCGCGGGGACGATCTCGCCCAGGTCGGCGGTGTAGAGGTCGGTTAGAGCTCCAGGCGTGACGATCCGGGTCACGTTGGTTACAGCACCGCCGTTCACCTGCCAGCCGACCTGCACGACAAAGGAGCCTGCATCGGCCAGGTCGGCGGCCAGCACCAGTTCCATGTGCAACGGCCCATCGAACGGCCAGACCCGGCAGAACTGGACCGACTGGACGGCGCCGGCAGCGAACCGGACGGCAGGGCCGGCCGAGGTCAGCACCTGCTCAGGCTCTGCCCCCTCGACCGGGAGGACCGCCTCGACCACAAGGCCACTGTCAGCCGCGATACCAGCCAGGGCAGTAGCGGAATCGGCAGTGGCTTGGGCGTTCGCAGCCGCCTGCCCGGCCGATTGCGCCGCGGACAGCGCGGTGTCGGCCGTCTGCTGCGCCGCGTTGGCCGTCGAGTGAGCCACTCCCGCCGCGGCCAGGGCCTGATCGGCGGTATCCTGCGCCGCGTCGGCCGCTGCCTGGGCCACCTCAGCGGCTACCGTTGCGTCAGCGATGCCCTGCTCGATCCGGTTGAAATCGGAGGGCCCGGGGGCGTCCATCGGTGTCCAGTTGGTCTTTGGGGTGTAGGGCATTTATGACACCCTCCTTCCGGTCATGTAGGCCGACAGGGCCCCGGCCCAGTTGATCTCCTGGCGGATCACGGCGTAGTTCCTGCCCTTCACCTTCACCACATCCCCAAGTTCCAGGGCCGGGTTACCCCGCCAGTCGATCTCCAGGTCTCGGCGTGGATCTTTGGCCGAGGCGAGCACCCGGTTGGCGATCTCCTGGGCCACGGCCAGGGACTGCACCAAAGGGTTGGCCGGGAACTCATAGCGCAGGACGCCGTTCTCGATTATCGAGGCCTCGTCCCGGGCGACGGCCCGCTCCCGGTTCTGCACCGAAAGAGGCCGGCCGATGACCACCAGGATCACGTCGGCATCGGTTCCGCCGGTGTTCTGGATCGTCACCTCGGCGCCCCAGCCATAGTAAGTGGCCTGAGTAATGGCAACCCCGGCCGGGGCCCCGTCCAAGGATGCGATGGCGTCGATCACCGGGGTCTTCTGGTAGTAGACGGTCACGGTGACTGCCTTCCCTGCCGGAACCATGATGGGCTCGTTCGACCGGTAGACCTCCTCGGGCACGTCCGCCGGCCGCAGGGGCGAGGTGCTCACGATCACCTCGTTCGCCACCTGGTTCGGCCTCATCGGGTTGCTCAGGCGGTAGTAGTCGTCGGCCGTGATCTCCAGCACCGGGGCCCCGCCGGCCGGCTGCCGCTCCATCCGGACCACACCGTCCCTGTCGCAGTAGACCTGGGCCAGACCGGCCTCCGCGATGATTCGCAGAGCCTCCCGATGGGAGACCGGATCGAACCAGGCATAGGGCACCCGAATCTGCTGCAGAGCCGGGTCGACCCAGTACTCCTCCGGGTCCAGTCCGGCATCGGCGAGTACCAGCACGGCCAGATCATGCAGGTTGGTGTTCTGCAAGACCTGGGAGGTCTGGTACGTGGACTTCCGCAGGAGCTCCAGCCGGTCCCGGGCCACCACCGAGGCCTCCACGGTGTCGTCCTCAGCCTGCCACTCGGTCGACCAGAACAGGCCAAGGGGCACGTACTCCTCCGTCCCATCGGGAAGCACGGCGGCCAACCAGGCCCTGATCCGGCGGTTCGGTTTCAGGAGCTCGTAGAGGGGCGACTGTGCGTTGTTGGCATCGAACCGTCTGTCCTCGTTGGACAGGCGGATCTTGATTTCGTTGGCAGAGATCGAGCCCACCGGGAGGGTGTTCTGCGAGACCTCCCGCTCCTCGAGCAGACTGATCTCCAGGATGTCACCCGCCAGGTACGTCTGCTGGACGGAGGTGAAGAACTCCAAGATCTTTACCACGCGATCTTCGTGCGACCAGCGCCGGATCTCCAGCTCCATTCGGGTCACGGAGGTGATGGGTTCCTCCAGTGGTCGGGCCCACGCCACCTCCGTATTGCCGGTGACAACCTCCTCATGGAGCAGGGCGCCCTCGGCGTTGTAGAGGCGGATCACGAAATCGACCGGCCACTCCTGGCGGGCGCTATCGCCCACCACTTTGAGGGAGTGGACCGGCCGGGGAAGAAACGTCACGGTCAGCGTTGGGTACGGCGCAGAGAACGCTCCGTCGGCGCCGGCCAAAGTTGCGCCCCACCAGCCAACCTGGTACCGGGCGGCATCATCGGGAGTGTCTGGAATCAGGTGGTAGGTGCCGTCCAGCACCCAGGAGCCGTCCAGCGAGGCCCACTTGTACGGCGGGTCCTGCACCGCGTCGGCGGTCTGCTCGGGATACGAGATCGCCCCCTGATCGGAGGCGGAGACCTCGATGCTCTGGTCGATCTCGGGATCCGTGTAGTCGATGGTCACCCGGGCGGTCACCTGCCGCTCCGGCGCCACCATCGCCTCCAGGAACGCCTGACTGACCTGTCTCATCGGGATCTCACCTCTCGATCAGGGGGATCTCAACGTCGATCCACCACCGGTACCCGTTTCGGGTGTGGTAGCGGTCCATCTTGATGTCGCCCACATAGGCCGTGATGGCGGCCTTGCCATCGTCTCCCTGCGGGTCCGGGTAGGTGACGGTGTGGAACGTCCGGCTGTCCAGGTTGTCCAGGATCGCCTTCAGGTGGTCCTCACGGATCGCGTCCCAGGAGAGCGTGACCGTCCGCTTCTTGGCGATCCGCTCCATCAGCATGAGGCCGGACGCCGCGCGCCCGGCCTTCGTCAGCCAGAAGTGGCCCACCTTACAATCGCTCGGGTTCGGCGTGACGGCCTGCCCGTTGATCGTGACGAGTGCCATGGGGCTACACCTCCTGCACCCGGACGAAACGGAACCCCTGCCGCTCCGTCTCGGCGTCGATCAGGGGCAGCAGCAGTCGGGCAAACGTCCGGCCGTCGATCTGCAGGGTGATCTCCTGCCGGGTGCCCTGCCGCTGCTGGGTGGACGCCTCACGGAACGCGGCCCGAACGGCCTGGTAAACGGCGTTGCCTACCTCATCGGACAGGGCCCCGCCGCGGCCGCCGGACAGGGGAGTCACCCGGGCACCCCGGGGGAGTTCCAGGAGCTCGGCACCGGCCTCGCCCACGACGGCCAGGCCGGTGCCGACGATGTTGCCGCCCCGGGCCAGATAGGGGATGGTGCTGATGGTGCTCAGATTCAGCCCAAACGACTTGCCGCCGAGCACCGGTACCCAGTCGGGGATGCTGAACTTGAGGTTGTTCAGAGCCCGGATCATCTGGTTGATCCCGTTGATGATCCCGTTAATGAACCGGATAACCCCGTTGGCGATGCCCTTCCACACCGACAGGGCAACCGACTGGATCCCCTCCCAGAGCCGCTGCAGGGTGTTCGCCACACCCTGCCACACGGCGGCCAGGACGGCGGCGACGTTCTGAGCGGTGCCCAGGATGAAGTTCCAGACCGTCTCAGCGATCGACTTAACCCGGTTCCAGGCCTCCTCCCAGTCACCGCGGATCAGGGCGAGCACCAGCCCCAGGATGTCTCGGATCAGGTAGATGGTCGTCTCGATCATCAGCTTGATCTGCTCCCAGACGGCGGAGAGGATCGCCAGGACCGAAGCGCCCCAGTCCTCCCACCAAGCCCGGAGGGCGTCCCACACGGCCATGGCCACCGCGGAGATCGCCTGCCATATGGCCTGCAGGACCGTGCTGATCAGCTGCCACGAGAGGATCAGAGCCTCCTGCATCGCCGCCCAGATAGGCTGCAGGGTCAGCGACAGCTCGGTCCAGATGGAGATGCCGGTATCCCTGAGTAGGCCCCAGAGCCACAGCAGCGTCTCGGACAGGGAACCCCAGATGTCAACAGCCGCGTCCCGCGCCACCTGCCACAGGGGCAACAACTCAGCAGAGAGCCAGGCCCACGCGGCCGGGCCTGCGGTGGAGATCCAGCCCCACACCGCAGCGAGGCCCGCCCGGATCCCGTCCCAGATCACCGCGGCCCGGGCCTTGATCCACTCCCAGGCGGCGATGACGGCGTTGCGGAAATCCTCATTCGTCGCCCAGAGCGCCACCAGGGCGGCACCCACGGCGGCGACGGCGAGGATAACCCAGCCTACCGGTCCCATCGCGACACCCCAGGCGGTCGCCATGCGCGCGGCGTTGACCGTGGCCTGAATCCCCATCCAGGCCCACCGGGCGGCCACGGTGATGACCTGCCCAACAACCTTGGCACCCTGAGCCACAGCCGACGCGCCCGCAGCCGCCCACGCGGCCACCATCTTCCCGCCTGCGATTGTGGCCTCCAGACCGGCCCGGATGAGCGCCGGCACCAGCGTGAGCGTCAGCGCCGCTGCGATACCCTCCACAACAGGCTGGATGCTCGGCCAGTTCTGCCGGATCCAGTCGAACGCCTGGTTCACGCCGTCCACGGCCGACCTGAGCAGCGGGGACCGCTCCAGTAGCCGCTGCCATGCGCCCGAGATCGCCGCGGACGCATTCTCCCAGGCGGTCGACACGGTGGAGGCCACCGCCTGCATCTGCTCGCCGAGAGCCACCATCATATCGCCCCCGGGCATGGCGATTTCGGGCACGGCGATGTCGGCCAGGCTCAGATCCAGGCCGGCAAGGCCGGAGTCGGCCATCTCCTCCTGGATGTTGTGGACCTGGTCGAACGACGCCAAAGTGCCCTTGGCCGCCGCTGACGCCTCTTCGATGGACTCAGCCAGCCCCTCCTGCGAGGCCGCGGCCGCCTGCCCCGCCTCAGCCGTGGCCTGTGCAGAGTCGGCCACCTCCTGGACCGCCGAGGCCGTCCGGGCGGCACTCATGGCTGCCTGAGCTGAGGACTTCAACCCGTCGGCCCACCCCTGGATCGCCTGGCCGGCGGGGCGCAGAGCCGGGATGATGGCACCCATGGCGGACACGATGATGCCGACTCCCCGGACCATCAGAGAGGCGGCATAGAGCACTACCGCAGAGATCCCGCTCCATACCCTGGCCGCCACCTGGGCGAAGCGATCCCAGTTGGCGGCCACATAGACGGCCGCGGAGGCGAGAGCGAGGGTTCCGCCGACGATGAGGCCCGTCCGGCCGAACACGCCAACAAGAGCCTGGCCGACGGTCATGGTGCCTGCCCGTAGGCCGGCAAACGCCGTCACCAGCTTGCCAACCCAGTTGACCATGGCACGCTTGGCGGAGATCAACGTGGCGCTCAGCGTGACCACCTTGGAGTAACCCCAGAGCACCGGGCCGATGGACACAGCCAGCAGTCCCATGGCGATGACGGTGCGGCGGATGACCGGCGGCGCCTGGTAGAACGCCGTCGCCAGCCGGTGGAGCCCGTTGATGATGGGCTGGATGAGATCGAGGAACGACTCCACCACCGGCGCCAGGGACTCGCCCAGGGTGATCGCCACCTCTTGGAGCCGGTTACGGTTGATCCGCAGCTGCGAGGCCAGGGTCCGGTACCGCTCCGCAGCCTCCGCCGCGAGGGCGGTGTTCTCCTCCCAGGCCCGATTGCCAAGGTCAACGGTCCGGCGCAGCAGGTCACCGGCGTTTGCCAGGGAGAGGAACGCCTTTGTCAGCCGGGAGTCGGTCATGCCCAGCCGCTGCAGGATCACAAACGCCTGGTCCCCGGCCAGGCCCAGGCCCTCCACGAACGCGGTGAACGCCTGGGCGGCATCCTCCCGCCAGAGTGCGGCGAACTGGTCGGCAGTCATGCCAGCGGCGGCCGCGAACACGGCCAACTTCTCATTCCCCTGGGCCACGGCCTGGGTCATGGCGATGAGCATCTTCTGCACCGCCGTGCCGCCCGCTTCGGCCTCGACACCAACGGACGCCATCGCCGCACCGATAGCCAGCACCTCGGCCTCCGCCATGCCGGCGATCCGCCCGGCGGCCGCGATGCGCTGACCGAACTCGGCGATGCGGCTCTCCGTCGTAGCGGAGTTGTTGCCCAGGGCCACAATGGTGGCGCCCAGGCGGTCAAAGTTGCGCTGGCTCATCTGCATGACGTTGGCGAACTGGGCCAGGGCGGTGGCGCCCTGCTCGCCAGCGAGGTCGGTGGCCACGGCGAGGTCCGCCATCGTGCGCGTGAACCCCAGGATGGCCTCGCGCTGGATCCCCAGCTGGCCGGCCATGGCCGCGATGTCCGCCAGTTCGGTCGCAGCCGTTGGAATCTCCCGGGCCATATCCCGGATGCCCCGGGCGAGCTCGGCGAGCTGCTCCTCGGTGCCCTCGACCGTCTTGCGGACGCCGGCGAATGCGTCCTCCCAGTCGATGGCCGCCTTGGTGGCGTAGCCGGAGATGAGCATCAGGGGAGCGGTGAGGCCGATCATGAGGCCCTGGCCCAACTTCTCGATGTTGCGGGCGCTCCTGGCCACCTGGCGCTCGGCCCGCTGCATGGTCTTGATGGACTCCTCGATGGAGTCCCGAAACTGGCTGGAGTCGCCGATGATGTTGATGACCAGCGTCCCGATGGTCGCCACGTGCCTCACCTCCCCTAATGCTCAGGCGGCCCCCCGGATGGGAGGCCGCCCTTCTGCGCGGCTTTCTGCGCTGCCTGGAACCGTGCATGGATCTGCCAGATGGCGAGGAGCATCTCCTCCTCAGTCTGCTCCCGGTCCTCGACCGAGGCCCGCCTGGGCATGAAGTCGGTCGGCTGGAATGGCTTGCTCTGCTTCTTGGGGTCCCGGTTGACGTTGGCGATGACCGAAGCGATCATGCCGGCCCGCCAGTCGTCCACTTCGGTTCCCCAGGGCTCCAGCTTGAAGTAGGCCATCCACTCAGAGAGCTCCCGGCTGTCGATGCGAGCCAGGAGCTCCCGAACAGTCATGCCCAGGGCCAGAGCCAGGCGGAAGTAGAACCGCCGCTCTGGCCGCTGGACTAGTTTTTTTCGAGCTCCTCCATGTCGGCCTGGGTCAGGCCGCTGAGGCGCTGCGCCACCTCGAAGACCCGGTTCAGGGCAGCGGCGCTCTTGCGACCCAGAAGTTCGGCGTCCTCATCGGAGAACAGCCGGTTGCCCTGCTCGTCCACGCAGCAGAGCGCCACCAGCTTGGCCCGGATGTTGGCGGTGTTCAGCCTGGGGCCGGCCTTCCCGCGCTGCTCCACGATTGAGGCCTCGAACCGGTCGCGCTCGGCGCCGGTGAGGGCCCGGACACGGACCTTGCCGCCCCACTCCGGGACGGCTACGTCCTCATAGGGCAGATCCTGCGCCTGCAGGATGGCTTCACGGGTCAGCAGCTTGCTCATGCTCTATCCCCTCTCCTTACGGGTTGCTGATCGGCTTCGGAGCGCTGGAGCCGGTGATCCGCAGCGTGACCTGGGCCTGGATGACCTCGGAGCCGCTGATCTCCTGGACAGCGAAGCTCCGCACGAACGCCTTGAACTCCCAGCCGAACGTGCCGCTGGGCAACACGATGCGGAAGTCCTTGGCCTCCTTGGACTCCTTGGCCTCGATGAGGGCCAGGTGCCCCTCGTTCTCCGGGTCGAAGTTCAGCGTCACGGTCGCCTCGCCGGGGTCGGTCAGGCCCAGCAGGAACTCCTTGTAGCCGTCACCGTCCAGTTCCTCGAGCTCGATCTCATCGGTCTCATCCTCAGGCGGCGTGATGGACCGCACGTGGGCGATCTGCTCCCACTCGCCGGTCTCGCCCTTCATGTAGAACCTGGTCTTAAAACCAGTCGAACGGGCCATGTGCTACCCCCCTATCTCGTTCTGGTCGTACTTGATGAGCACGTCCACGGGGACGTGGTAGATGGTGGCCTCGCCATCGTAGTCCTCGCGCTCGTAGACAACCTCGGCGTCCAACACCCCAGGCTGGGCACGGAACGTGTCCACGGCCGCCCGGATCTCGTCAGGCACTGCCTTGGCGTGGCCGTAGCTCGTCGCCCAACACGAGACCTGGATGCGGGCCTGCATGTAGGCCACGTCATCCAGGTCTCGCTGATCAAGGTTGCTGATCAGGTGCAGGGTGATGGCCGGTAGGGCAGAGTTGCCGGGGCGGGCGATCATGTAGATTCGGTTGCCCACGATACCCGAGAGGCCGGGATGGGCCAGCAGATGCGAGCGAAACAGGGTCTCGATCCTGGTCACAGTCCCAGCCTCCTCTGCAACTCCCGGGCCACCGCCCGCTCCGCTTCGTTTTTCGACTCGTCGTAGGCCGGCCGCATGAACGGATGAGGCGGAACCTGGCCGAGCTCCTGGGTCTCCCGCCGGATCGTCCGGCCCGCCGCGTTCTTGATCCGGTTGGTTACCCGGACGATGGCATGGCCGAACTCCACGAACGGGGCGTAGAAGTGGTGCTTGTCAGGCCCAATCTTGTAGATCACGGCATCATCATCCATGACCTCGCCCTCGACCACGATGGAGTCTGCCAGGTGCCCGATGGGCTGCCCCTTGTAGGTGGCGTCGCCCTCGCCCCTGGGGGCCTTCTCCTCCACCGCCCGCTTGATCACCTCGGCCCCGGGCTTCACCGCCTCCAAGAGGTGCTGCCGGCGCACCTGCGGGGGCAGCCGGTTGAGGTTGCGGAGGATCTCATCTGCCCCCGAGACCCTCACGGAGACTGGCTTTGCGCTGCGCCTTGCCACGGCAGCACCTCCCGGCAGATGAGTTCCAGCCACCGGCGTCGGCCGTCCCGATCCAGGGCCGCCCGGATCTCGAACAGCCTCCCGTCGTGCTGCACCCTCATCTGGGCGGTCACGTCCCGGCGGTACCGGATGGTAATGCGGTGATCTGCCTGGTCGACGAGTTGCTGGGCCTGCCAGTATTCGTTGCCGCGGAGGCCCTCCATACAGGCCCAGACGGTGGCGAGCGGCACCCACTGACCAGGGGCCGGGGCGCCCCACTCGTCCACACCGTCGGTCTGGTGCAGAATGGTCACGCGGTGACGGAGGTCGCCGATCCTCATTCGACCTCACCCGCGCCCTCGGCACCCCGCCCCCGTCGGGTCTTCCGCGGCCTGACTTGGTCATGCTCGGGGGATGGCAGAGCCTCGGGCGGTGGATCGGCCTGGTCCGGTGCTGCCTTAACCTCGACAGGGCGGATGAACCCCATGGAGACCAGCTGCCGGGCTCGCTCCTCGGTGGGCGATGCATAGGTGTCGCCAGGATCGTAGCGTCGGCCGCTGTCCAACTTGTCCCTGAACGATCGGATGACCTCGTACCTCACGCCGTCTCACCTCCCATCAGCGCCCGGCACTCCAGCTGCAGCTGCGGGATCCGGCTGGCAAACCCCAGGGAGAATACCTCGAGTCGCCCGCCGATGGCTTCCCGGTTCTCATACTTGGCGGCCACGTACTGCATGATTGCCAGCTTGTAGCTGTCCAGGTACCGCCGAATCCGCTCAGCCCGTTCAGGATCCTGCGACGAATCGGGCTCGGCAATCTCCAACACACCGGCGTCGGCCAGGTACCCCTTGGCGTCGTTGATGAGCAGGGCGAGGACATCATCGTCCTCGCCCCCGTCGATCCGCAGATACCGCCTGACCTGCTCCAGGAGACTCAGGGCCACGGAGCAGCCCCCCTTACACGGTCGGGACCACCTTGGCGAGGCGGAAGGCGGACTTCAGCAGAATGTGCTGGTCCATCCAGCCGGTGAGCACGAAGAGGTAGTCGCCGGAGTCGACGTCCTTGTCGCTGTCGTACACCAGCTCGCCGTCGTAGTTCAGGTGCACGTAGCTGAGATCGCCGACGATCGGCGTGACAGCGGCATCGGACCAGATCACGGGCTTGCCGATGATCTGCTCGGGCTGGGCCTGGTAGAGGGCCACGGAGCTGTTGGCCAGCTTCTGCAGGATCTTCACCCAGTCGGCGAACCGCATGACCACCCGGGCCCGCTCACGGAAGTCCTCGTGCAGGTCGGCGATGGCGTTGAGGATCGCCTCGTACAGGTCGGCGCCCTCGACCTCCTTGATGCCGACCTGGTAGAAGCTCATGTGCTTCTCCGCGTCGGGGCCGTTGACGGCGAACGTCACCTTCTTCTCCTTGGCGGCCAGGCCGGACCGCAGCGCATTCTCCACGTACTGCACCAGCGCAAGATCGGAGCCGTGCAGCACGGTGTCGGAGATGGCCGCCTTAACCTTGAACTTGTTCCGGCCGAAGGTGACCCGATCACCCTCGAGTTCGAGCTCCTTAGCGGTCTCCTCGTCGGTAATGAAGCCGTCATCGTCCAGGGTGTAGGCGATCTTCGGGATCTCCAGGCCCTTGATGTTGGTGATACGGATGGCGCCGCGCAGCGGGTTGGTGACGAACGGCTCATAGATGAGCTGCTCGCTCAGCGTGCTGGGCAGGAACTTGTCGCCGCCAGTGGTATTGGGGCTCGGAATGGCCCGCAGCACATTCCGCGCCTCGTCAGCGATCGGCCGGCCCTGAATCGTCGCCCGGATAAACTCGGCCTTGGCGGCGATCAGGCGCTCCTTATCGGTTGCCGCGGCGCCGATGGGATTGTCCCGGCGGATCCGCGCCTCCTGCTCGGCGACGGCCCGGTCATGGGCCTCCTTCAGCAGGTCGAACCGCTTCTGCAGGTCGGCCTTCTGGGACTCCAGCTTGTTGATCTCCTCCATCGCAACGGCGGGATTGGCGAGCTTCGAGACCAGCTCGTTCTCGACAGCCTGCAGCTGCTCGCCCACGGTGGCCAGCTTGGCCTTCAGATCGTACACCGTGCTCTTCATTACTCACAGCACCTCCAGAACAGACTTGATGCGCTCGATGTTCTGCTTGGCAGCGGCGATCCGCGCCTGGCGGTCGCTCTCGGTCAGCAGGGTCGGGGCCCGGGCAACCAGGGTCTCCGGGACGTGGCGGTAGTGCGACATGATCTGCTCGTCGATGCAGGCGGCCATCTCCTTTTCGGGCGCCACCACGTCGCACAGGCCGTAGTCGTAGCACTCCCGGGCGGTAAGCCAAGTCTCAGCGTTGAGCAGGTCGTCCAACTTCTCCCGGCTGAGCTTGTCGCCGGCTTTCTCCATGTAGGCCTCCACCAGCGAGACCCGGATCTTGTCCAGGTCGTCGGCTGCCTTTCGGAGTTCCGCAGCGTTCCCGGCTACGATGGTCCAGGGATTGTGGAGCATCATCATGGCGTTGCGCGGCATCGTCACGGTGCCGCCGGCCATGGCGATCACGGACGCGATGGAGGCGGCCAGCCCGTCGATGAAGACGTTGACTGCCGCCCGCTCACGGAACCTCCGCAGGATCGAGTAGATGGCCTGACCCTGGAACACGCTGCCTCCCGGCGAGTTGATGTACACGTTGAGGGTGTCGATGTCTCCCAGGGCTTCAAGGTCATCCTTGAAACTCTTGGCTGTGACGTCGGTGTCGTCCCACTTGTACGAGGTGATGGAGCCATAGATGTAGAGCTCTCCCACCTTTCCCCCGGTGCCCCCGGCCTGGGCCCGAAACTCCCAGAACTTGCGCTTCACCTATTCACCCCCTTCCGACTCCCCTGCACTCTGCGGCCCTAGCCGCTCGCCGATGGGTGACAGGTCACGGCTCATGAACAGCCGCTCCCCACCAGGCACCGGCGGCAGTTCCTCCCAGGCTCTGACCTCGTTGGGAGTGAACAGCCCGCTGCGGACGCCCTTGAAGTAGAAATCTCCGCGGGTCTTGATGTCCCCACGGAGAAGAGCGTTGACGTTGAACTTGAACGTGTAGCCTATCCGCCTCTGTCGCGGCGTCAGGAGCTTGCGGTTGAACTCCTGCTCGTACTGCCGGACGATGGGCACCAGGGTCAGCTGCACGAACTCCAACATGAGTTGCTCGTTGCTGGAGTAGTTCATACCCTCTGTCTCGCCCAGCATGTGTACGGGCAAGTTGTAGACCGTAGCTACCCGTCGGACGGTGATGCGCTCGGCCTCGAACACCTTGGTGTCGATGAACTCCCGCTTGATGGGGTCAATCGTTACACCGGCTTCCTGGATGATCACCCCTCCGTTCTCCCGGTAGAACTGGCGGAAGTTCTCCAGGATCTGCTTCTTCTTCTCCTCGGAGAGGTGCGTCGCCATCTTCAGAAGGAAACTGGCCTTGATGGCGCCGTCCATGGTGTCCAGGCTGAACTGCCGCACCTCGCTGTCGAACTCCATGGTGTTCTGGAGCACCTTTAGAGGGTTGATCCCTTCATGCCCTGAAGCATGGATGTGCTTCACGTGGATGATGTCCGAGTTGTGGACGTAGTACCGTCCCTTATCGCCCTGGATCTCGTACCAAAGCTCCTGCGTGGCCTGCTCGATGACAGGTGTGACCTTTGTCGGGTCCAGGATCCACAGAGCCCGGACCTGGAACCTGTCGTCATAGTCCTTGATGGCATACGCCTTCCCGTGGGTGTTCCGGTGCGTCTCCAGGGTGCGGATGAAATCGAAGCTGGTCATGTTCGGGTTCGGTTCGTTTGCCATCAGGTCTGCCAGCGGGGACCGGATGGGCTCATAGTCCCGGTAGAGCTTCAGCGGCAGGGATGCCATGGCGTTCGAAAGCAGCGAGATGGCCGCGAAGACGGTCTCGCTAGAGGCCAACTTGTCAGCCGTCATCGAAGCGAACACGTTCTTAGGCTCGAACCAGCGGGTGAAGTCCGACTTACCGCTGGAGGAGACCCATTCGCTCCTCTTTCCGGCCTCGGCCTTCACCTCCTGGCCGTTCTTGGTCTCTGCTTCGACAGCCCGGAACCAGCTTCGGAGGCTCGCCCAGAAGCCCACCTACTCACCCCCTTTCAGCAGCTTGGAGATCGACACGAACTCGATGGATCCACCAGGAGACGGCGTAGTCAGCATGTGCATGACCTCGGTGTGGGCGTTGAGGAGGGCCGCGAAGCCGTCGATCCGGCGATATTTTCCAATCTTCGTCGGCATCTTGTTTCGGTTGCGGTCCTCCACCAGCTTCACGTTGTTGATGTACCAGCGGAGCAGGCGGTTGTTGTTGTATACCACAGCTCCGTCCAGGAACAATTCCTGCAGGTGGTCGAGCGCCGGTCCGAGAGTGATGAAGCCCTGCCTCACCGGCTTCAACTCAAACCCATACCCGGTGAGCGCCTTCACCAACTCGAAGGCCTTGGCTGGGTCGTAGGCGATCTTGGTGATGGCAAACCGCTCGGCCTGCTTCACGAACCACTCATAGACGAGCTCGTGCCGGACGTAATCGCCCGGCACGATGGTGAGCAGGCCAGCCTCCTCGTACTCCCGGAATGGGATCTTCTCCTGGTCAAGTGCCACCTTGGCCTGGGGAACCCAGGAGTGCGAGATCACGGCCACCTTCCGCTCGCCCGGAATGGGGAACTCCAGGCAGGCGGCGGTGAAGTCCTGGGTGTCGGAAAGGTCAAACCCGCCTACGCATTCCAGACCCTCCAACTCCTCGATCGGGATCTCGCCGTTGTTGCGCTGGATAACCTCCCAGGGGAGCCAGGACTCCTCGCCGGCCTTCACAAAAACGTTCAGCCTCTTCGTGATGAAGTCGCTGCGCTCCGCCGGGATCAACTTCGCCCGCTCCCACTCCTCGATCATGTCGTCCAACTGGAGCGACACACCGAGGTTAGGGTTGGCCTTGATCCAGGTTGCCGGATCCTCCACATCGTCCTCCGGGTCCAGCTCGGCCATGAAGAAGAACAACCGCTCATTCGTGATGGCGCCACTCAGGATGTCGGCGCCCAGCTCATAGTAGTCCATGAGCGGCCCGTCCAGGACCGTGCCGGCCGTCGTGATGTAGAGGATCAGGGGTTGCTGCCTGGCGCCCCGGCTGTTCTTGATGACGTTGATCAGCTTGTAGTCCCGGTACTCATGGATCTCGTCGAAAATCGCCAGGTGGGTGTTCAGGCCGTCCAGGCGCTCGGAATCCGAGGCTTGGGGCTCAATCTTGGATAGGGTCTTGTCAAAGAAGATCGCATCCCGGGTCACCCGGAAGTGCTTCGCGAGGGCAGGCGACTGCTGCACCATGGCCTTGCACTCGTCGAACTGGAGCCGGGCCTGTTTCATCGAGTTGGCGAGCTGATACACCCGGGCGCCGCGCTCTCCGTCTTTCGATGCTCCGTAGAGGCTCAGGCCGCTGACCTTCGTCGTCTTGCCGTTCTTGCGGCCAACAAAGATGAGCCCCTCTCGAAACCTGCGGAGCCCCGTGTCCTTGTGCACCCACCCGTAGAGCGAACCGATGATGAAGTGCTGCCACGGCTGCAGGACCAACTGCCGATAGTTGCCCTGGCTGGGCCGGCAGAACTGCTCCATGAACCGGATCGGCCGGTGACCCTTCTCCTCGTCAAACACCCACGGGAACTCCGTCGTCCCCTGCCTCTTCAGGTCGTTGAGGTGCCGTTCGCAGGCCTGCCTGACCTTCTGGGAGGCCACAATCTTGCCGGCAACAACCTGCTGAGCGTACCAGGTGGTCAGCAGCTTCGGGCTCGGGGCGGTGAGAGGGAGGGTGATCTTGGTCTTAGAACTCCTCGAACTCATCGACGGTCACCGCCTCGGTGACCCGCTTGTTCGAGGCGGGGGTGAGCTTCAGTTCCGCCTGGAGCTTCCGCTGCTGCTCCACGATCTTCAACACGGCGTCGACGCTCTTGTTCTGCCGGTACATGGTCTGCGACCCGTTCTGGAACAGCTCCACGACGCCGCGCTCCTTGATGTCGTCCAGGTGCTGGTACTTCAGCTGCTCCAAGAGGACCATGTTGTCCACCAGCAGGATCGTCTGGTCGTTGAGGTTGCCGGACTCTTCCAGTTCCTTGACCAGGAGCTTGAACAGGTCCTTGGCCTGCTTCCGCTTGATCACCGGCTTTGGCTTGTACATCGCTACACCCCCCCTCGCGTGGAAAACTTCCCGCGGTGTGAAGGCGGGCCGGCGGCCGGTCTCCGGTGCTTTCTGCCTTCAGTTTCCAGGCAGGGGGGGGGATCCCTGCGCTCCCTCGCCCCCCTACACCACCTCTGGGTTCGCCTGAACGGCCATGATTCGGGCCCTCCGCTTGACCGCCACCCTTGGTGCCCGCCCCTTTTCCGGGTGCTCTTTGTTGTGACATGCAAGGCAGGTCGATTCGAGGTTGTCCAGCACCAGTGCCAGCTCAGGGTGCGTCTCTATCGGTTTGATGTGGTGTACGGCCACGGCCGGCGTGAGCCGCTCTCTGCGCAGGCATGGCTGGCATAGATAGTGGTCACGGACCAAGGCTGCCTCCCGAGCCTTCTGCCACGCTGCCGAGTTGTAGAACTGCCTCGCTTCCGGCGGTCTCCCTCGTCGCTTGGGCGGTGCTTCCTCGGAATATTCGCGCCACCAGCGGTATACGATTGGCTCCCACTGCGAGAGTTGATGTGCTCGCCTCTCGTCCTGTGCGATGCGACGCAGGCACTCCTCTGGCGGCACATCCAACATCACCGATTCTGCGTTCAACCGCTGGCGCAACCGCTCGCGGTCGGCCTTGTTGGCCAAAGATGAGATGACCCACACCTTCCGAACGCCATGCGGGTGATTCAGCCGCTCCAGAACCGCATCCCTGGCCGCCAGCGCGAACGGCAGGATCTCGCGCGGCGCCTCATACCACGGCTGGCCGGAGAGGGCAGACATAAGCGCGTCAAGGTCGAGAATGAGATCTCCGCGCTGGGCCCGTTCACGCACATAGGTGGTCTTACCGGAGCCGGGTGGGCCGCACACCAGAACAACTCGTGTGTCAGCCACCAGTACGTCCTCTCCTTTCTTTCCCGCCAGCCAGCGCCGGCCAAGGTTGTGCATTACTAGTCGTAGTGCCGGTCCGCGTCCGGGTTGCGCTGGCAGTTCTCGCGTACTGCCAAGATCGTCATTCCCCGGCCGCTTCGTCCATCGTGCCACAGCATGGTGCGTGCCATCAGCCAGCGTCAGCACTCCCCGGCGCAGGCACGGCTGGCAGAGGTAGTGGTCACGCTGCAGAGCGAGCAGGCACAGCCGCTTCCATGCCGCACTGTTGTAGAAGCGTCTGGCGTCCTTGTTGCACTTGTACCTGTCGTAGTAGCGGTCGGCATCGGAGCTACGCACAGTCGCCGCTGGCTGCACACACCCAGACCTCCGCAACGCGGTCCACTGCCCGGGCAAATCGTTCCTAACTAACCTGTGGAACACCCGTACCAATCGCCGGCTCGCCGGTCGCGTGCATAAAAGGAACTCCCCCAGAGGCGTAGAATTTGACTGTTAAGACTTATCCAAAGATGATTGGGGGAAGTTCCATGAAGCTCGCTGAATGGCTGCTCAACATGGGGCTGGTTCACTGGCCTCCGGCACGAGTGTCAGACGTGGACGTTGATCTCCCCAACGATTTTCACTACCTCGCAACCATCGACCAAGAACCGATTCGGGTATACATTCTGCTTGCAGACGCTTTGCTGCTGGTGGACATCGCGCTGGTAAGAGACGGAGAGTTGATCCAGAAGGAGACTGTGGAGGTTCGACGGCTCCCACTCAGCCGCCTTGTTCGCGTCGACCGTACATACGAAATGGTTCCCGATCAGCATTACCTTACCGGGTTCAGAGTCACCCCGTCCCTGACGCTTCACTTCGAGGGCTTCGGCGCGGTGGAGATCCGCAGATCCAGAGACCAGGTGTCGGCAAACCCGCAGGCGTTCTTCGAAGCCATAGCACGGCTCGGCTAAGCGATTCTAAACATGCACCCCGTGCCCAGCATGGGGTGTGTTTCATCTGTAAGGATGTCCCGCCTATACTTCCTTATCCCGCGAGCCGACGCTCGAATGCCCTGCGCTGCTGCCGGGTGATCTCTCCTCGATTCCTGCTGAACCACCGCGCCAGGCGGTATGACTCGATCAGGCCGCAGCCGCTCCTCCTCGCGATGCTCCAGGCCCACCAGAACCGCTGCCACCTCGACACAACCTCATCCCTCCTTACTCGCTCGGCCTGATCATCGGGAACCCCTCACCCTCGCCCATGTCGGCCCACATATCCAGGAGCATCTGCTCCTCGTCCGGCGTGGGCTCCACCAGTCTGTAATAGGCGACGGTGTTCTCCTCGTCGTCGGCCGTGAACACGGCGAAGTTTCCCAAGGGTGTGGAGACGACGTGGCTGAACCGCATCTCCATGAGGCCCTTGTACGTATCGACCAGCACCGTCTGCAACGGATGCGCCATGCGTTCTCCCCCTTCTATCTCCTGGGCCGCGGCGGGGAGCCGGAGGCAGGATGTCTGCCCCCGGCTGTCCTCCGCCGATGTCGTAGAGCTCGGGCGTCCGGCCGTTTACGGAGGCCCGACAGGTTACGGCCCATAGCTGACGTACCTCGGATAACAGCGAGAGCCGCTTCCTGGCTCACCAGGCGCGGCCCGAACAAGTTCCGCCCTCTGCGGTTGACCGTCTCGACGGTCCAGCCCTCAGCAGTGCGCCGCACGATGTAGGCGCCGTCCTCCGTGCGTCTGACCCATCGCATGGCCGCGTCACCTCCCGCTAAACGGGTGCCCCGCCGACCTGCTGGCTGGCCGGCGGGGCTCTGCCGAAGGAGGAAAGGGAGAGGAGAATGGGCCTGACGGATCTGCGGCCGGGCGAGGAGGGAACCCGGGATGTCTCCCGACATCCCACGGTAACAGCGTAACACGGTTTCTCAGGGGTGGCCTGCCACGATTCTGCCAGGATTCTGCCACGATCCTGCCAAAATCGCCTCACCGTGCAGGGCCAGGCCGATGTAGAGCAGCCCCTCATTCCGGGCCCGATACGCCTCCCGCTCGCTGACGGCCAGGCGCCGGGCCAGGCCGATCATGGTGTACTCCCGCGCCGAGCGCGGCAGGAGGTACAGGTGCCGGAGGATCTCCCGCTGGATCTCCGAGAGATCCTCCAGGGCCCTGTCGACCGTCGTGATCCAGGCAGCCAGCTCCGCCATCTCCTGCTGAATCGACTCCATCCGCTCGACGGCCCGAAGGGTTGGATTACTCGGCCCAGGATTGCGGCCGGCACCCTCGGAGGGCATCGGAGACTCCAGCGGCACCTGCTGGTAGCGGAGACGCAGGTACTCGTAACGCCGGCGTCGGTGCTGATACTGGCGCAACTCCTGTGCGATCTCCTCCAGCACCTTCCGCTCCACCAGGTACTCTCCTACCCGAATGCGGTCGCTGCTCATCGTCTGCGCCCTCCTCTCTCGATGGTCCCCGAACGTCGCCAGCCCTTTCTCGGCGCGCCTGAAAACCTCCTGCAAAAATCGAGGCACCGAACGCCGTTTGCAAGCGTTCGGTGCCAGTTCCCAAGGGAAAGCAGACATCATGTATATTGGTTCATCAACTCGAGGTTGGCCTGCAGTCTGCCATTCCGAATCACAACCAGTTCCTGCTTCTCGAGGTTCGCGAGGTCCCGCTGAAGTGTCTTCAGGCTCTTCCCTTCGTAAAGCCCCCGGGATAAGTGGTACGTTCGGTTTTTCCACGCTTCAACCGGTACCCCCTCTGGCTCGTAGAAGGTCAGGTGCTCGACGATGGCCACGCCACGGCCGTTTATATCGCCTAGAGCAAGCTTCTCTAGGTACAGATCACGGAACATCACCCGCCTGACGTACTCCAAGATCTCATCTTGAACGGATTGCAGTTCCTCCACGAAGCCTCTAAGCGCAAACGCAACGAACTCGGTGAGATCCCCGTTGTGCTTGAACCGGGCCTCCTGCAATTTTTCGATGTATTGAGCTCGATTCTTATAGAAGTAATTTGCAAGGGAGTAAAACCCCCTGACGTTGTAACCGCCGTGATACAGAATGTACGCCTCGATGGCACGCGAAGTCCTACCATTACCATCCCCAAAAGGATGAATGGTAATCAGGTAAAAGTGGGCAACGATAGCGCGTACCAGCGGTTTGTATCCCTCGATCACCTCTCTGGAGTTAATCAGTGCGACGAACTTGCGCATGAGTTCTGGGATTTCGTGGTGGTCGGGAGGATAGAACTCGCCAACTGCTACTGGATGCTTCCTATACTCACCAGGGATGTTGTCTCTATAGTTGCAACCTTCGGTGGTAATTCGGTGAATCGTACGGATCAAATCCTCGGTGATAATCCCATCTCGGTTGTGTTTGACGTGTTCAACGATGAAATGGTGCACTCCCTGAGCGTTGATGACCTCTTGCTGCTCGACAGAAACAGCTCCCGATTCGCGATTGGCCGAGTCGGACAGCACCGACTTGATCTCATCCTCACTCAACGAGTTTCCTTCTATGCCGGTCGTACCTCTGATCTGACGGATAATATTGATGCTGTCAATCTTCTCTCGCATGCTAGGCGGGAGAGGTATCTTGAGGACGGATCGTTTGAACGCCTCAATCTCAACGATGAGCTCTACGATCTCTGGGGAGCGCAAGTTGATGTACGGTTCAAAGTTGATGTCCCACCTTGCCATGCGGTGTCCCTCCAAATGTCCCGTCGATAGATCCAGTTCTGTGGGATACATTATGCCCTTTTTCCCGCATGATAGCAAACAGGATGTTCACTCATATGTCTCGGATTTTGTCCGAGATCTTGTCCAAGAGATGTGTAAGACATCGCACGCGCGCGAAAGCTTGCGTTTTGGTCGGTAGACCCCGTCTCTCTAGAACTTGAGAGACGGGGTCCTAACCCACGGCAAGTAGTTGACCTCAACACCCTGTCTCCAACCGCTCCCGCTCCGTCGCCATGCAGGCCTCCTCCACGGCCACAACCAGTCCGGACTGCAGGTGGGTCGGGTCTACGTCTGCCATGTCTCCACGGCGTAGGTCCAACTCGTACGGCATAGACCTCCAGCCCCGGCTGTGGCTTAGAAAGCTGACCCCGATCACCATCATACGGTCGGGCTGTCCGGTCGACGGCCGGCCTGTGATCAGGCCGACCCAGCGCATGGCACCGCCCGACATCTCCCACCGACCGGCCGGGTACTCCGCCGCCGCTGTCTCGGCCAACAGGTCCTCCACCGTCAACTGCCGCATCGCACCATCCGCTCCTCCCATGCCTCCACCATGTCCGGCCGAGGCCTCCACCACTTCCGTTGTCGCCGGCACTGAGCCGTCGTCACCGTGAACCGCCGGTTCTCAGGGTGGGTGCAGACCACCTCTCCCGAGCGGCCGCACGGGCGAGCGAAGGTGCACGTGCCGCAGATCCTCTCCATGGTCGACCTCCTCTCGCTCCTTGACCGTGCGGTAGCCGGACCTCCTGGAGGCCCGACGGATGAGGCCAGCCTCCAGGAGAGCCCTCAGGTGCATGTGCACCGTCGCCGTGCTGTGCAGTCCCGCCCGGGCTGCAATCTCCCGAGTGGAGGGACCGTACCCCAGTTCATCCTCCAGCTCACGGATCGCCTCGTACACCCGCTGCTGCGCCGGTGTCGTGACGGCTCACCTCCTCAATCAGGCGGCGGATTCCAGTCTCGTAGTGGTCCACCAAGCGGCGGAGGCGCCTGTTCTCCTCGATGAGCGGATCGGGAGAGGTCTCGCCATCGAGCGCAGCCTGGATATCCTGCGCCAGCTCCCGCCAGTCGCAGCAGTGCCAGCAGGGATCGGGGTCCTCATGGTCGCCGCATGCCTCGTGCAGAGCGCCGGTGAGGGCCCGCTCCAGGAGAGCCCGGTAGGCGGCATTCTTACGCCGCAGAGAGTCGATCAGGGCCTCCTCGGCGTAGCTGGGTGTCATGGCTGTTCACCTCGCAGCAGCTGTTCTGCGTGCTCCCATGCGTCCTCCCACTCCGTCATCGTTGGCTGACCACCGTCCTTGCTTACGCCGTGGTTGAGGTGGACTAACCAGCCCAACGCCTCTCTCAGCCTGCGGTTCTCCTCCTCCAGCCGGGCCGCTTTCCGAAGCGCCCGGCCGAGAAGCACACGCACCTCGAAGGTGTTGTTCGTCACGCACCTGCAACCGCCGTTGGTCGCCATGCCGAGCGGCTTCTTCACGATGCAGGAGTGATCGCCACAGCCGCGCAGGCCCTCTCGGATGTCGTCCGTGCCACACTCGATCTCGTTCAGCAGGTGCCGCAGGGCTCTGACCTCCTCCTCCCTCTCACGGAGGAGGGAGAGCAACCAGGGTACGTCATCGCGGGCATGGGCGATGAACTGAGCGTCATCCTCCCCGAAGAAGCTGTAGTCGCCCTCCTCCACCCACTCCGGACCGGTCAAGGAGTACACATCACGCCCACATGCGGTCTCTTCCGCAGTTGCCTCGCAGACCGCCCGCCACGGTCCCGGTGTTGCCTTGCTCACCCGCTCCTCGATCTCCCGCAGCCTCTGCTCCACCTCGTTCACACATGCCCACCTCCCATCTGCTGGCCGGGCTCGTAGCAGTCCTCGCGCAGCCGGCGGGGTTCCTGGTCGCCGGTCTCCCACCAGCCCCCGTGCTGCTGGAGGCGGGAGAGGATAGCCCAGGCCTTCAGCTTCTTGGTGCTGGCTGTCTCCCGCACGGCCGCGGTTGGATGGTCCTCGTACTCGGCGCAGTGATCGGTGTAGACGCTCAGCGCCTCGCATACGATCTGCCGCTCCTCATCCGTCAGGGTGACGGTATATCTGCTGGGCGGCTCGGTCTGCGCCCCGCTCTGCGGGAGGCGGGAGAGCCACTCGATGAAACTGCCCAGCTTGCTCTCCATCTTGGCAGTTGTCTGCGACAGAGCGGACAGATCTTTCAGTTCTTCGTCGAGCTGATCGTTGTCGAGCTTCCTCCGCTCCGAGAGCACCATCTCAGCCGTGGCCCGGATCAGGGCTGGAAGCCGCTTGCGGAGCTCCTCCACCGGCACCACCACTACCCCGGCCTCCAGAACTTCGGTGGGAACGCCGTCCACCGCATTCAGGGCGGCAGCTACCCACCGAGCGTCGTCATCGCAGTGCGGCCCTTCCACCGCGATTACGGTCGCATCATCGGCCCTGGACTTGCAGATGTGGCGTTCCGGCTCCCCGGTGAAGGGGTTGGTCCACCGATCATCTAGCACCCGCCATCGCTCAGTCATAGCCGGTTATCCTCCTCTCGATCTTGCCGATCACCCGCTGCGCCGCCCGCTCCAGGCTGGCGCCCGTCGCCAGTGCCAACCGGGCCAACAGGAATAGGCAATCGCCTAGCTCGTCCTCCACGTACTCGATGCTCCCCGCTGCCTCCCCGGGATGCCCCAGCCGGGGGCCTGCCAGCAGGCGTACTGCCTGGGCAAGCTCCCCGCATTCCTCCGCCAGCCGGGCGATGAGGCAGTCGGCCAGGTGGGGGTTGTCTCTGTCCTCCGGCCAGGCCGGGTCCGCCAGGGAGGCGGTTGCCTGCTGCAAATCGGTGAGCATCATGCGGTCTTCACCTCTCGCCTGGCGTCCTGGTTATCTCCGGCTCCGGCTCGAGCCGGGATGCCATAGGAGCGTAATAGTCGACGATCTTCGATTTCCCGCCCCGCGGCACGGCCACGATGTAGCGGTCATTCCGGCTCGGCCTGAAGTCGAACTTCAGGCGTGAGGTCGGGATACCGCGGACATCTACATCGAAATACCGCCTGGGATGATGGCCGGCCGGCACGAAGGCAAGGACCTGGCCGGTCTTGGTCTTCTCCACGCCCCAGCTCTGGCTGGTCCATGAAACGGTCGTTCCTGGCGGTATCCGCCCAATCGGCCTATCCTGGCTCTGCCGTTCCTCAGTTCTCACGCCGTCCACACCTCCGGGTTCGGCCGCACCGTCGCCTCCCGGCCTTCTTGGGTGATCCGGTAGCGCCGGCCGTACCACCCGGAAAGCCGCTTCACGTACCCCAGGTCGGCCAGCTGCTCCAGCACCCGCTCGGCCTGCTCCAGCGGAATCCGGGCATCCTGCGCTACGCGATGAGCATAGACGTAGCGGCGTTCACAAAGCAGATCGAGCACCAGTTCCTCCAGCTCCGTGAGCATCTCAGCCGCTCCTCCTCTCACTCTCCAGCCGCTCGCCGCCGGGGCCGGCCGGGCCGCCCGCTCGACAGCCCAGCGCGGCGCAGGTGGCGGTAAACCGTGTGGTCGTTCAGGTAGCCCAGCCGGTCTGCGATCTCCCGGACCGTGTATCCCTGGAGCCGCAGCCGGACCATTTCCCTCACCGGGGCCGCATTCCGCCGCCGGCCGATGGGTTCCACCAGCTCCACCCGCAGGCCCCGGTTGAGGGCGTCTGCCACCATCCGGCCCAGCCGAGTGCAGTGGTACGTGATTGTCTTGGACCGGCCGCCTTTCTCCCGGCGGATCAGCCCACTGGATAGCAGGCGCCGGTTGAAGTTTCCCAGCTCGCCTGCCGTCCAGTCCAGCTCGTACTGCGCTGTCTCGGCCGTGATCACCCCGTGACGCCATACCAGGAGGAGCAGGTCTCGCTCCTGGCGGATAAGCGGCGACGTGTCCAGGAACTCGCTCATGCGCTCAGCGCCTCCCGGCGGCGCAGCAGTTTGCGCCTGGCCCGCTGCAGGGCGTTGTCGATGGCCTTCGGGGTGGTGCCCAGGGCCCAGGCCGCCTCGGCGTAGGACTGGCCCCGCGTGATCCGCAGCACGGCCTCCCGCTCCAGGTTGCTGAGCCCCTGCAGGGCGCCGGCCACGATCCAGGCATTCTCCAGGCGGTCCTCCGCCTCGATCACCCGCTCAGCCGGGTCGCTGTCCGGATCACCTACGATGTCTCGGAGGACCAGCGGCCGGGACTCGTCCCTGGCGCCGGCCAACGGCGTGTCCAGCGATATCGCCCTGCTCAGCACCTGGTGTTTGAGCCGGTTCGCCTTGGTCTGGGCAGTAATCATCGCCCGGGTCACGCACATCTCTGCGAACGCAGCGAACGCCATGCCGCCGTCCGGGCGCCAGTGGCGTACCGCCCCCCAGAACCCGATCATGCCCTCCTGGACCAGGTCGTCCTCGGCGGCGCCGGCCAAATACCATCCCCGGCGGCGAATCATCCGCCGGACCATGCGCCTCCCCTGTTCGTACAGCTCCTCATCCACGGGATCGCCGGCCCGGTGCCTCGCCGCCAGGCCATCTAGGCGCTGTGCCCACTCTGCCGCCACCGGATCACCTCCTCCACGGGGGCCGTCAGGACTCGGGGTAGCAGGTGCCTGTCACCCGGGAACAGCCGGCGCTGGATCCGGCGTAGCCGCTCCAGCCTGCGCTCCTCCGGCGTCATGGTCCGCTCGATGGTGTAGATCACAGCGTCCTCGCCCCCTCGAACAGGTCCTGCACCCGGCGCCTGGTCATCCGCTGTGTGGGCCGCTGCTCGTTCCGCTTACGGCTCCGGGCGTTGCGAAGCTCGGCGCAGTGCTCGCACATGGACCGGCCCTCGACTGCTTGCCGGCGCAGGCACTGGATGCACCACCCGTCCGCCCGGGCCGCCTCGTAGCCGCTCGTGTACCGGGGCACCGTCCTACCCCCTCCGCAGCACACGGATGGCCCCATGACCGGTGTACGCCACCATGGCGGCCACCGCGGCCCACAGAGCCGGCCCCAGGCGCAACAGCACCGTGAGGTGCCGCATCGTATTCGCGGCCACAGTCTGCATCAGTGTCGCTACCGGCATGGTGATCCTCCTCCTGCCTCCTGAACCGTGTGCCCACGTAGCGCACGGCGCGCTCATCCGCCGCTACGCCTCCTCCACTCGTAGTAGCCGCACTCCCGCAGGAGCGGTTGCACGTCCACGGCCTCCAGCCGGCGGCCCAGGCCCACGGCCAGGGCCCACATCGACCGTTTGCACCGGATGCCATCCGGCTCAGAGTCCAGCCACCGGTGCAACCACCAGCAGGCCGGGACGTTGTTCCAGTCCTCGTTCCGCACCGATTCCACTGCCCGGCCGATCAGGTGTGCCCTCGTGATCTCCCCTGGGCCGGCCGAGCATCCGCACACGCATGGGAGCTGGTGTGTAGCCCTCTCCTGCCGGCGGTCGGCCGCTCTCAGCCGGCGCCCCCGGCGTCCCACCCGGGCCAGGGCGGTGATGGAGCGGGTGAGGGAGCGGCTGGCCCGGAGCGGTGTCCGGCGGCGGAGAGGTGTCCGCCTCAGAGCTCCCATCCCCAGACCACCTTCCCGCCGGCCGTCTCCCCGAGGCAGCGGGCTCCGGCGCCACGGTAGAGACCACCGTCGTGGCCCACGGCCGGGTCAGAGAAGCTGAGCAGCCACCGGGGCCGCCACTGCACTCGCCCGGCCACCACCTCGGCCCAGTCGTCGCCCTGCCGCATCCGCCTGACCACCTCCCGGAGGATCTCCGGCGCCAGGTCGGGCACAGCCGGCCAGCGTAGATCGTCGGCCACGAAACACCGGGCGATCTCCAGGGCCTGGAGCGGCGACTCCAACCCCAGCTCCGGCGGGACTCCGGCCGGGAGGGCGTAACGGATCGTCACGGCAGCCGCCGGGTACCATGGGTGTGGGACCGGGCGCAGGGCGGGCAGGTCCAGGTAGTAGTGCAGGCGGATCTGCCTAACGCCGATGGGGTCGGCCTGGCCCCGGGCCAGGTAGTGGATCTCCCGCCATACCCTCATTACCCGGCGAACCTCAGCCGGCGTCCGAGCCGCCCGGAGCCACTGCCGCACCACACGACGCATCTCGCTCCTGCTGAGTGGGTTGAACATGAGCCGGCCGCCGCCGGCCAGGTACGCAGTCTCCTGTAGGGCCGTGCTGTGCCTGGCTCCCTCCCAGCGAGGGAGGGCAGTCGTCCTCATGCCGAATCCGCCTCCTCGGTGCGAACCATCCCCGGTGTTGGCAGACTCTTCACATCGAACCCGGGTGGCCGGAACCGTTCAGCCAGCATCCCTGTCAGTTCCCGGATGGGCGCCGGGAGGAGTGCGGCCTCCCGCTCCCGTTTGGTCATGGTCTGGTACATCCGGATGAACTGGGCCCGGTCGACGTTCAGGGTCTCGGTCATCACCGACTGGCAGGCGTTCGCCCATGAGCCCCACATCGCCACCACGCACCGGCCGATGATCGGGTGGCTCCATTCCGGCGTCCGGGTATACCCCGTCCGCTGGAGGTGATGCACCACCTCTCCCCATGCCTCCTCGGCGTCCGGGAACTCTGAGGGGAGCAGGGAGAGGGCAGCACTCCGCAGTTCGGCGATGCTCGGTGGGTACTGGCTGGTCGCCACGTGTTTCGCCAGGGCCGCGTCGGCCAGTTGGTAGTCGATGTCCTGGAGCATGCGGTGCCAGGTGGCAACCATGGCGGCCATGCGGGGCTCCCCGATGTCCCGCAGCCAGTTTGGGTAGGCCAGCATGGCCGTCGCCAGGAGCCGGGCGCATTCGTCCTGGGTCACGCGGATCCACCTCCGATGATCGCCATGAGAGCGTCAAATCCCCGGGGCTCCTCACGCTTGGGTGCATCCCTGGACCGGTTCTGCCGCTGCTGTTCTGCCTCGAACCGGCACAGGTCATCGACGGTGCGGATGTTGTAGGGCTGGAGATCAGCGATCCGCTTCAGCGCCCACGCGGCCGGGGCCGACCGTTTCAGCTCGATGGCTCGCTCGATCATGGCGATGATCAACTCGTGGGTGACACCCTTCTCGATGAGGGCGTCGGCGTCAGCGATCTCCTTCGCGGTTGGGTGGCGCGTCGTGCGTTTGTGGTACCAGAACATCCAGTTGACCGGGGCGTTGTCCGGTGGCTCGCCGGGCGGCGCCCCGCCCGCTTCCCCCTCTTCCCCCGGTACGGTATGGTTAGGTTCGGTACGGTTAGGTAACTGCTCACGTTCCTGCGCCTTACCACTCACGTTATGCGCACGTGATGCTAACGCCCTGGAACGGGCCTGCCGCATACGCTCCCGCTGCTGTTCCCTCCGCTCGATGAGCTTGCCGGCGTAGTCGTGCCAGTCGTGGATGCGGAGTGAATCGCCATCCCGATCCAGGTAGCCAACCGTTACGGCTGCCTCGACGAACAGGTCAGGATCCCCTGCCCACCCGGCGCCCGCCGCCACCACAGCCGGTGGGAGGCCGGTGAGGTCGCCGTCCTGGGCGTTGTCCAGGGCCCAGCACCACAGCTGCATCATGTGTGCGGCCGCGTAGGCGGGGGGCAGCCCGAGCGCATGTCCCAGCATCAACGTTTTGCGGTGAGTCCAGACTGATTGGTGGAGCTCGATCCAGGCCATCCGCCCGCCTCCTCCGCTAGATCCACCCCAGCCACCTCGCTAGGGCCGGGGCGCCGTGTTCGATGATCCACGCCGTCACCATGACCCAGCCCCAAAACGTGAGGCCTAGCAGAAGGCCGGCTGCCGCGTTCCTGCCGAACTCCCGCAGATCCCTGGCGGCCCGGGAGCGGGCCAGGCGCTCCAGGAGGTTGCGCCGGCCAGGGGAGAGCCTACGAGTTGCCATCATCGGAATCACCCCAGGAGACGTAGATCCTGCCAGAGCAGGCCGGGCACTCGATGTAGCGGGTGCGGATGTCGTCGACGTAATATTGCCCGGTGAGGAGGTTCACGCGGACTCCATCCGGCCGAGGCGGATCCCCGACCTCCACTGTCGGGTGCTCCTCCACGAACCGCCTGGCGGTTTCGAGCATCGCCACCGCCTCCTGGTCGATGAGCACCCGGGGGCGTTCGTCCTCCCACGTGATCTGAGCGCCGCAGGTGGTGCATCCCCGTGTGAGGGTGAAACGGACAGGCATCACGCCGCACCTCCCAGGCGCTGCAACAGATCCGTCCGGGTGATGCCGTGCAGCCGGACGTGGGTGCCCTTCTGACCCAGGGACCGTACCGTCACCAGTCCAGCGGCCGCCAGTTTGCGGAGCGCCTGCACCACCACGCTCCTGGTCCCGAGGCAACTGTCTGCAATACGGCTCGCAACGATGACTCCGCCGGTCTCCTCAGGCAGTGCGTCGACCAGGCGCCGGACCATTATCAGCTCCGAGTACGAGAGCGAGGCGAGCGCGGCATCCATGCGGGCCTCATGGGCCTGTACCACCGTGCTCAGATCGTCCAGCAGGCAGATCAACTCGCCCGGGGAGATAACCCCGTTCTGCGCCTGCCGCCTCATCCGCTCGATGCGCTGCTGCAGAGTCACAGGACACCTCTCCTCTCCGTCGTGATCTACCGTCGTGCCGCCCGGCGCCGTGGCCGGGGGGCTTTCTCTGTGCTCCGCCACACCCGAATCACCCGATCCAGATCGGCCGGATCTGCGCCACGCCGGCGCCAGGCCGTTGCCAACTCCACCGCCGTAGCCTCGTCCATGCCCTCCCGGATCAGCCGGCGAGCGACCTGGTACGGTACATCGGCCGCCAGCACCACCCGGGCCGCGATCCGTGACAGCCACACCGGGTCGACCCTCATAGGCGGACTCGCCTCCGCTGTGCCTGCCCGGCCTGCCGCCAGGACTCGATCACCTGCTCAGTCGACAGGCCGCGTCGCCTCCCCCACCGCAGCCACTGGATCGCCTCCATCTCTCTCATCCCGGCCGCCAGGCACTCCCGGGCCGTGGCGGTGGACACCCCCGCCAGGTCTGCGATCCGCCCCACCATGCTGGTGATGAATCCCGGTTCGGGTATCATGTGCACCACCCTCTAGAATGGCACGTCGTCGTCGGGCGCCTCGGTCTCCTCACCCATGGGCGGGGACTGATTGCCCTCCTGCTGCTGGGCCCGTTCCAGGAACTGCACCCGCTGGGCGACTACCTCGGCCCGCTCCCGGCGCTGGCCGTCGTCGGTGGTGTATTGCCGGACCTGCAGCCGGCCCTGGACAGCGACCAGCAGGCCCTTCTGCAGGTAGTTGGTGACGGCCTCGGCTTGCTTCTCCCAGCAGACGATGTTGATGAAGTCCGTCTCCCGATCGCCCTGCTGGTTGACGGTGCCTCGGTCAACCGCCAGCCGGAAGGTGGCTACGGCCTTACCTGAGGGCGTATACCGCAGCTCAGGATCCTTGGTGAGGCGGCCGATGAGGATCACGAAGTTCATGCCGACACCCTCCAAGTTGCCGGATCAGCCACTCCATCTGCTGCTGGCAATCACCCAGACTGCTTTCGTACAACTGAACCGTGCCGCCGCCGGCCAGGAAAGCTACAACTTCATACCGGGACGGGGCGTCTGAAGGCCTCTCCTTCTCCCGAACCCGAATGCTGATCACGTGATCCAAATTGATCAGGGCACTGACCAGTTCACCGTCGTGAATGGCAAGCCACTCGTTCACGCGCCCACCTCCTGCACCCGCTCCAGCCTGGGCTCCTCACTCGCCAGGCGCCAGCCGACTGCCGGCAGCTCCTCGGTGGCCACCCGGGCCGTAATGCTGAGGCCTCCTGCCTCCGCCCGCACTTCCCAGGATCCATGTCGCCACTGCGGCTGTGCGACGGTCGTCCCAGGTAGCCGGGCGATCTCGGCCAGGTTCCTGCTGCTCACGTGCACGGTGGTCTGAGTGATGCCGTCTCCCCGCACGTGCACCGACCAGATGCCCAGCCGCTCCAGCGTCACCACGGCCTCCCGCAGGGCCTGCAGATCCTCCTCGGTCCACTGGCGCCGCTCCATCCTCTCCCTCCTCTCGAACTTTTCTGGAAGGTCACGCCATCGTTATTGGTGCGAGGCCGTCTCGACTACCCTCAGGGCCCGCTCCGGGCGATGGTAGGCGTCCCACCGCTTTTGCAGCCAGGCCAGGCCCTTGCCGGTGACCAGGGTCTTGGTAGCCAGATGCACGTTGCCTTGCCGGTCCGTCCACGTCTGCTCGATCACCCGGAAATAGCCGGCGTCGAGGTACTCCTGGTACGGCTGGTTGTCGGCCATCAGGATCCGCTGACCACGGAGCCAGGCGAATAGCCGGTTCTGGCCGGTCCCGAGGAGCTTGGCCGCCTCCCTGATGCTCATGGCGTCCCGGCTGGAGGCCACCCGGTCGTGGAACTCGGCCTTGGGGGTCAGCTCCTTGACCTTGGCCTCGGCGGCCAGGCGGGCGTTGCGCTCATCCCTGTACCTGATGGTGAGCTGGACGAGGAAGTCCGGATCCTGCAGGAGCTGCTCCACCGTCAGGGTCAGACCGGCACGGTACCGCTCCTCGACCTCGATCAGGTACTTCCTGATCTGCCGCCCCCGCTCGTTGTTCTCGACCATGGCGATCTCTTTGGCGCAGTTGACGGTGAGCCAGTACTCGATCCGCGGACGGCCGCCGGTAGGGGTTTTTGATAAGGTTGTCAAAAAGTCGGTGCCCTCGGTGAAGCCGTAGGTCTCCAGGCGGTGCTTGATCCAGTTGGCAAACTCCTGCCTGCTGCCCAGGGCCTCATGCAGTTCCCGTGCACTGACAAGGCGGCGACCGTTGGCGCCCTCATACACCGGGATGAGGCCGTTTTCCACGATCCGCACGTCTGCGGTGATATTCACCTTCGCTCACCCCCTCTGTGGATCTCGTAGGCCCGCCGCACGCTCTGGATGACCGCCTCCGCCAACTCCCGGCTAGGCCAGCAGCGTTGGAACGCCCTCACCAGTTCCGGGTCGGCCGCTTCTCCGAACAGGGCCTCCTCGATGGCGTCCAGCCGCTCCTCGGTAGTACTTGCTCGGCACCTCGCAAACAGGTCGTCGCAGAGCTGGCGGAACAGCCGCATGGAGTCTCTGCGCTCCTGCGGGGCCGCCGGCGCCGGACCTCTACGCCAGATCTCGTAGGCGATGTATCGGGGACTCCAGACGATCTCCCCATACATCACCCCGACGTCAACCCGACCGCTCATGCCGACCGCCCCTCTGCTCCGGCCTCCGCCATCTCGTTCATCCGCTGCCGGAGGGCGTCGACGGGGACCCGCAGGCACCGCTCACCGAGGCGGACGGAGGGGATAATGCCGGCGTTGATCAAGGCGTAGGCCCGCCACGTCTTGATGCCCAGGAGCCTTGCGGCCTCAGGCACCGTGACCAGGATGGGCTGCTGGGTCGTGGTGTCAGGCACTCAGGAACACCTCCGTTCACGGGTGTCGCCGGTTGGTCTCAACGATTCGTTGATTTCATGGGCAGAAAAAAGGTCATGTACCGGTTTCTGCAAGACCTCCGCTATGCGCATTGCCAAGCGAAAAGAAGGAGTTCGTCCATTTTCGATTGCGCAGTAGTACTGCTCGCTGACGCCAACCCGCTCGGCTACCTGCTTGGCCATCAACCCTTGACGAATCCTCTCGATCTTGAGTGCTGTGTCACGGGCCACGGTCTCACCCCCCTCAACGAATAGTTGAATCAACCTGAGTTGAGTGTAATTCAACGAACGGTTGATGTCAAGAGCGGGTTCAACATTCTCTTGAAACGACTTCAACCGGTGGTTTAAGAGCGCCATAATATGACTGTAACGCTGGGTCCCAGGGGAAAGCGGCCTAATACGAAGCAGAAGGGAGGTGCCCCTGATCGTGCCATTTGGAGCTCGACTCAAGCAGCTTCGGCTGGAGCGCGGCCTCACCCAGAAGGAACTCGGTGGAATGCTCGGGATCACGGGTGCTGCGGTCTCAGCCTGGGAGATCGGTAAGAACCAACCAGACTTCGCGATGCTCCAGCGGATAGCAACGATATTCGGGGTCACCGTTGACTATCTGCTAGGTCGTACCGCTATTTCCTCTGAAAGGAAACGCACCAATCTAACAGTGGACAACCCCGGACTCGCAGAGGGTCCTGGTTCTGAAGGGCCGCGTAGCTCCAGTCTAAGCAACGGTGACGATGACGAACTCTACGTCGTCTTCCGAGGCAAGCGCCAGGAACTGAGCCCGGAGTACAAGCGCCTCTTGATCCTAATGATGGAGGATGCCAACCGGAAGCTTCGCGAGGAGCAGGAGAAAAAGAAGTAGCCAGCCATCGCAAGTGGCTGGATATTTGTGTATTCCTTTTCATCGTGTGGCAATTGCCATTTAACCAGCAAGGGGGCGATCTCTAAGAACCGTGTATCAGGTATGATTTGCTGCCTTTGTGCGTGTACGCATAAAGCTGGTGCAGAAAGGAGCGAGTGTTGTGCCGCGCAAATCATCGCGTAGTTCGCGTACTGTGGTTTCAATAAACGAAGTCATGCGAAACCTGAAGTATGTGCCTGTCCTTCGGTACCGTAAGGAGGAACGGGGAGCCCTCAAGCAGGTCAGGTTGTCATCCAAGACCCTACCGTTGATTGAGATCGTCAAGGAGCGCCCAGCGTCCAACATGAAGGGGGACTTCGCGACAATCTACACCAACGATCTTCGAACGTTGGCGCATCCTGTGATGGTGGACTTTCCGACCTACTTGCCTCTCGGTTCGTCAACCTCTCAAGAGGTGGCAAACTTCCTTCGTCCGGTGCAACTTGATCCTACTCGCCGTATCGATCTCTTTCGAACACTTGCTTCGGTGCCCGATCTCGTTCCTGTAGTCACCTATAACCCCCAGATTCCTTTCGTACCTGGCATAATAACAAAAACAGCAAGGGAATTGCGCGAGACGTTCGCTCGCCTAGCTTTTCGATTGTTCGAGAGGGATTTCTCTTCGGCGCTCCGGGAAGTCACTACTGTGGCCCAAGCCGGCGATATCGTTGTCCTGGATATCGACGATGCTGCTCACACGAGCCCAACCGTTCAGGGCCTTTATGGTCAGATAACGGCGCTGAAAGCTAACCCTGGATGCAAGACGGTTCTGGTTCGCTCTGCTATCGACGACACAATTACAAACGTTGGACTGATAGACGACCAGCCGATAGCAGCCGCTGACAATAGTCTCCTAACTTCATACAACCGCTACGGGTTCGACGCATTTGGCGACTTCGCTGGCATCAAGAAAGATCTGCTTCACGATGGCGGAACAATCAGCCCTGGGTTCATCTTCTACGCGTGGCACACCAACGAGTTTGTAGGATATCGAGGTCGAGTTAAGAACCTGTGGGAGTTCAAAAGGCATATTGGCCCGACCGTACTAGCCTCACGCTACTACGCCCGCTATGGAGCGAACCACCACTCAAGCTGCCCAGGCTGTCAGACGATCAACAGTATCGTAAATGGCCCTGAAACCGGTCGAAGTCAGGGCCTCTGGAAACGTATCGCCGTTATGCACTACCTCTACACCATGGAAGAGTATTTGTAGTAAACCCACTTCGGATCGGCTTCTGTTCGGTAGAAGGCCTGTATATCGACCGGCTCAACCTGGTCAAAAATCGACTGAAGGTAATCCCACTGCTTCTTGTACTTCCGCTTCACCACTGCCTTGAAATAGGCATTGATCTGTTCCGGATCGCATTTCCGAAGGACGAGCGCAGCTCGCTCGTCCTTTCTTCGCGGGTCGGGCAGCCGGGCCTGACGAAGGACCTCAGCCAGGTCTTTGCTCGATAGGTTCCTTACCTGTGCCTCTGCAGTTACCATTTTGCTCCGCTCTGGGGACCGAAGCGTGTACAGTTCAATCCGAGAATCGACGATCGCATAAACTTGGATCCCGCAGAACTCCGGCACAAGCTCTAGTGCCCGTTCCAAATGGCTTTCGTGGACGACCGCACTAACGTGCTCGAACACCTTGGCATAGTCTTCCATCTGACGGGCCAGCTTGTCCAACCTGTCGAACTCGGTCTTCACCTCAAATGCATATGACTCGCCGTTGATCCTGGCCAGGTCAACACGGCTCGTGTCGACACACATCTCGAAGATCGTAACCTCGTCCGGCTGGCCGACTCGCTCTTTCACAAGGTGATACTTCACCACCCGTTCAGCCGGGTAGTATCGCAGGAGCAGATGGTTGACGACGTGATGTCCCGTGTATTCCCGACTCAGCGCAACGACTTCAGGATATTCGTCAGGCGGAAACACGGAGAACAGCATGTCCCAGACGATGACATCGGGCATGAAGGTAGTATATGTGTCATTTATTGCTCTAGCTCGCGCCACCATCGCAGATAGACCCTCACTGCTCTCTACACGCCGGAGAAATGAGCATGGCGTCGTCATGTGCTCGGAGCCACCTCCTGCAGTTCGGCGTGTCGGTTCATGGATCATTATAGTTCTCTGATCCCGGCGAGTCTATCGGCCTGCTGGAGTGGAATTTCGACGCCCGTAGACCGCCGTAGGGCTGGCAACGCGGCAATTCGCTCACAACTCCCGAAGCTTTGCAACAGGAAAATGCGCACCATCAAGCGAACATATGTTCGTAAGAAGGGAGGTTGTTCCTCGGATGGTTGCCCTTGAAACTGACCTCGACATCAACCCCCCAGCAGACGTAGCGCGCTTCTGCCTCACTGAACTTGGACTCCAGCCCCCGATCCACGTGGTCACCGTTGCCCGAGCATGCGGAGTTCCCGTTCTGCCGCTGCCGCCCGGAGGTCCGCTAGACGTTGACGCCTGCCTGGCCTACCACCCGCCCGACTGTTGGGCCATCTTCGTGTCGCCAGGCCGTGGGCATGGTCGTCGGCGTTTCAGCATCGCCCACGAGCTGGGGCATTACCTCCTCCACCGCGACCTAATCGCAGCTGGGATGGCACCGGGCCCCCAGCATGAACGAGAAGCTAACGAGTTCGCCGCGGAACTGCTAATGCCCGAGGAGGTAATCCGTAGGGCTGAAGTGAACCAACTGGCGGAACTGACTGGTCGTTTCCTGGTGAGTCGGACAGCACTGCAGGTAAGATTGGAACGTCTGGGGATCCTACCCCGGACTATCGCCTGCTAGGCCGAAGGAACGGAGGGGGAGAGAATGGCTGAGAGGAGGAGGAAGCGCGGCCAGGGCGAGGGCTCGATCTATCAGCGGGCCGACGGAGTGTGGGTCGCCTCTGTCAGCCTGGGCACGGAGAACGGCCGGCGCCGGCGGCGCACAGTCTATGGCCGCACCAAAACGGAGGCTAAGCAGAAGCTGCAACAGTTGATCGCAGAACTGCAAACAAAGGGCACCCTGCCCGACCCTACCAGGTTGACGGTTGCGCAGTACCTCGACCAGTGGGCACAGTGGGCCGCCGGCACCGTGCGGGCCTCGACCATGGAAAGTTACCGGGTCAAGTTGGAGAAATACATCAAGCCTGCCCTCGGCCACATCCAGCTGGACAGGCTCCAGCCGTTCCATATCCAGGCCCTCTACGATCAGATGCTGGCGTCCGGGCTGAGCAGGCGCACCGTGGAGTACACCCACGCGATCCTGCGCAGGGCGATGCGCCGGGCCGTAAAGCTCCGCCTCATCCCCGCGGCTCCCACAGACGGAGTGGATGCCCCCCGGGCTGAACACCGCGAGATGACCGTCCTAACCCCAGATCAGCTGCAGCAACTCGTTCAAGCCCTGGCCGATGACCCCCTCGGCCCGCTCTACTACCTCGCCATCGCGACTGGTGCCCGCAGGGGCGAGCTAATCGCCCTCCGTTGGGAGGATATCGACTGGGAGAACCGGACCGTCACCATCAACCGGGCGGCCACTGTGGTGAACAACGAAATCCGGTTCGACGCACCCAAATCGAGGCACAGCAGGCGCACGATCCCGCTCACCGAGGAGGCCATCGCGGTGCTCAGGCGCCATCGTGTCGCCCAGGCCGAGCAAAAGCTCAGATTGGGCCCGCATTATGAGGATCATGGGCTCGTGTTTCCGCGCCTCAACGGCCGGCCGCAGGAGCCGAGCCAGGTCAGCAAGCACTTCCGTCTCCTGTTGCAGAAAGCGGGCCTGCCGCATGTCCGCCTACATGATCTCCGCCACACCCACGCCACGCTCATGCTGGCGGCCGGCGTCCACCCGCGGGTTGCTGCCGAGAGGTTAGGCGACACGGTCCAGGTCACGATGACCACCTACAGCCACGTGCTACCCACCATGCAGCAGGAGGTCACGCGGAAGCTTGCGCAGATCCTCCCACCCATGCCTGCAAATGAGAAATGATTCGGTACGGTCTGATGCCATTTGAACCCGTTTGGAATCCCGGTGGCTACAAGGTGGCTACAAAATCGGGCCCGAGACGCGAAAGGGGCTGCAGGGGTCGAACCCTGCAGCCCTTGTCTCATCTGGTGCCCGAGGCGGGACTCGAACCCGCACGGCCGCTGCGGCCCCAAGATTTTAAGTCTCGTGCGTCTGCCATTCCGCCACTCGGGCCCGACTGCGCCAGTTCACCTTAGCTTAGCACGCGCCGGCAGGCGTTTTCAACAGACCAGGTCCTGACAGTGCAGAAGCAGGGCGCCGCTGCGGCGCCCTTGCTCAGTTCATGCCCGGCAGCACCGTCTGGTACACCCGCTCGTCCGGCCAGGTGAAGCCCAGCTGCTTGGCCTTGAGTTCCATCGACTCGTCGCTGGTGACCCGCTCCAGCGTCTCGGAAAGCCGCTGGTTCTTCTCCTGCAGCGCTTTCAGTTCGGCTTCCACCCTCGCCTGCTCCTGCAGGGCCTGCTGCAGTTCGAGTTCTGCCTGGTAAAGCTCGAGCACGCCGATGGAGAGGACGGCGCCGACCGCGATGAACAGCGCGCCGGTCAGCCAGTGCCGCCGCAGGGGGTTTGCCCTGGCTCGCCGGCCTGGCTGCGGCGCGGCCACTGCCGTATCCGCCCTCCTACGGGAAGTCCTCATTCATCTTCCTCCCTGTCGGCGCTGTCAAACAGCCCCAGACTGTCTCCCGGCAGAACGATGACCACCTGGTAGCCCTTGGCCTTCGCCCGGTTGTACAAGGTCGCGACAGTGCTGGCCGCGAGCGAGAGCCGCTTGGCGACCTGCTCGTTGCTCCAGCCCATCTCCTTCAGCACGACGACCTGCCGTTCCCGGAAGCTGAGCCGTTCCGCTCCGCGGATTTCGATGTTCACTGCCGCGTCAGCCCCTGGCTACCTGTTATGCACAACTTGTGGATAGCGTTGTGTACAACCTGAGTACAAGCTGGGTACAAGCTGTGTACGTTCTTATTACCTTCTTCGACAACCGGGAAACTCCTTCTCGCGTCCAGAAACTTCGTCACTCTTTCGGCCCCCGCAGCCAGCGCCGCCACGCGCGGCGGATGCGCCGCTTCGTCAGCAGGTAGTGCAGCCGCAGGCAGCGGTACGGCCCGCGGAGCCTGCGCGCCAGCCAGCCGCCCAGCCACCGCCCCAGGCGCAGGATGAACCCCGCCAGCGCCAGCAGCGGGAACCAGACCAGCCGGAGCGCCAGCGCCCAGAGGAGCCCCAGCGCCCAGGCCAGCGCGTGCAGCAGCCGGTCGGCCAGCCACAGCACGGCGGGGCTGGCGAGCCAGAAGTGCAGGCCCAGGCCGATCAGGAGGCCGACCAGCACGTAGAGCCTGTACTCGCCCCAGTTGCCCAGGAAGAGGCCCGTGCCCACCATGGCCGTGGCCGCACCCCAGAAAAGAAGATCCCCCAGGGCCGCCAGCAGCGGCCCTGGGCGCACAAACCGCCTGACCGCCCGCAGCAGGTCGAACAGCAGGCCGACCCCGATGCCGCTGAGCACCGTCATGAAGAACGCGTAGAACTGAAGCTCCATTCGCAGCACCGGACTGCCCCCCCGCCCCGACTGCCCGTGCCCATCGGCTACCTGAGGAGCCGCTCCAGGAACGACCGGCCGCGCGGCTGCCGTCCGCTGCGCTGCCGCGGGCTGGCGTACTGCAGGGCGGAGACGAAGCCCGCGATCTCAAACTGGCCCTTCTCCAGGTCGAGCTGCTTGATCTGCAGCTCCTCGCCGCGGATCGTGAGCAGCCCCATCTCCGTCTCCAGGTTCACCTCTTCGTCGTCGAAGCTGTCCACGGCCAGCACGCCCGTGATCTGCACCCGCTCCCGGTTGGCAATGCTCAGCGAGTGGGTGCTCGCCTCCTGCTCACCCATGCCGGGGCTCCGGCCCTCCATCCGGTAAGGCGTCCTCTCCTCCACCCGTCACCGACCTCCTCTGCACCCCCTGGCTGGCGGGGGACCTGTCCCATCCCTATGCCGCGGCGCGGGGCATTATGTAAGAAAAGGGACCGCCCCTCGGCGGTCCGCTCGTCTCTTCGTTACTCGGGATCGTCCTCCAGTTCGGGCAGCAGGGGGTCGGGCCTGAACTCCTCCGCGATCACCTCGTAGAGATCCCGGGCCTCGGCGGCGCGCACGTGCTCGCGCACCTCCCGCACCCGCACCGTCAGCTGCCGGCGGCCGAAGTCGATGAACACCGTGTCCTCCGGCTTCACCTCGGTCCCGGCCTTCGCCACCCGGCCGTTGATCTGCACCCTGCCGGCATCGCAGACCTCCTTGGCCAGGGTGCGCCGCTTGATGATCCGGGAGACCTTCAGGAACTTGTCGATCCGCATTTCACCGCTCCTCACACGAAGACCGGACCCCCTTGCGGGGTCCGGCCCCTATCGTCTGGGCTATACGCTCTCCTTCAGATCCTTGCCCGGGCGGAAGGCAGGCACCTTGCCCGCAGGAATCTTGATCGGCTCACCGGTCTGCGGGTTGCGCCCCGAACGGGCAGCCCGGGTACGAACCTCAAACGTGCCAAACCCGACGAGCGAGACCTTGTCCCCCTTCTTCAGGGCCTCCTTGATGGAATCCACGACGGCGTTGAGCGCCTTCTCCGCGTCCTTCTTGGTCAGACCGGACTTTTCGGCGACGCTGGCGACCAGATCCTGCTTGTTCAAGAATCGGTCTCCCCTTTCGAGGTCAGAATTGGGTATGAATCCCGCTGAGCCGTATTCGGCGCAGGTTTCCGGAACTCCTTCCATTTCCTTTACGGTTCTCGTTAATTTCCCCCATATTTTTTCCGAAGTTCGACCCGTTTACCCTCTTCCCACAGCGCATCCATCTCCGCAAGGCTCACATCGGCCGGCTGAAGCCCGTTCTCCGCCAGCCGCTCCTCCACATAGCGGAAGCGCCGCTCGAACTTGGCGTTGGCCCGGGTCAGCGCCACCTCCGGATCGACCTGCAGCTTGCGGGCCAGGTTGACCACCGCGAACAGCAGATCGCCCACCTCGTCCTCCCGTTCGCCGGGGCCGGCCGAAAGCGCCTCGCGCAGCTCCTCCCGCACCTTTTCCGCCGGACCGTCCACATCGTCCCAGTCAAAGCCGACTTTCGCCGCCCGCTTCTGCAGCTCGCACGCCCGGGAGAGGGCCGGCAGGGACCGGGAAATGCCGCCGAGGGCAGACTGGGCGCGCTGCAGCCCGCGCTCCGCCTGCTTGATCGCGTCCCACCGGCGGGTGACCTCCTCCGCCGTGGCCGCGGACGCATCGCCGAACACGTGGGGATGCCGGCGGATCAGCTTCTCGGTGATCCCCGCGACCACGTCCCGCATGTCGAAGCGGCCCGCCTCCCGCGCGATCTGCGCGTGGAAGACCACCTGCAGCAGCACGTCGCCCAGCTCCTCGCACAGGTGGCCGGGATCGCCGTCGTCGATGGCCTCCACCGCCTCGTAGGCCTCCTCCAGCATGTAGCGCCGGAGCGACTCGTGGGTCTGCTCCCGGTCCCAGGGACAGCCGTCCGGCGCGCGCAGCCGGGCCATCACATCCACCAGCGAATCCAGCGGCCACCGGCCCCGAGGCGCCTGCGCCGGCGGGGCCAGGCAAAGGTCTATCCGGTATTCTCCCCAGTTCTGGCCGGTCAAACCATTCAGGGGGACCGCGTGCACGCGCCCGCCCGCGCGCACCTTCACCGGGTGCGCCGGGGCGTAATGCCGGAGCAGCGCCCCCTGTACGGCGCCCAGCTCTCCGGCCGGCACGGCCGGGATCACCAGCGGCAGATCCGCCGGGCCCGCCCAGTCCTGAAGCTGGCCGGCCGGCCGTATCTCCACGCCGTCAGCCGGATCGATCGCAAACGCACGAAGCAGGTCGTCCATCGCCGTGGTCCCCCTTAACCTTCACGCAGCAGTTTGAGCCTTCTGAGCCGGTTGATCGTCGCCGGCGAGATGCCCGGCACCAGCGCCAGGTCGGCCTGCCGGATGCCGCCCAGGGCCAGCAGCGCGCCGCCGTAGACCAGCACGCCGACCGCGATGACGGCGAGGCCCGAAAGCCGCGGCCAGCCGATCGCCTCCCGCATGAGCGGGCTGACCCCGAGGAGCGCGGCCGCCATGAGCGCCGAGGCCACGGCAGGGCGCAGGATGTTCTCCCGTACCCCGAGCCCCAGGCCGAACCTGCGGCGCAGGGCCAGGAGGTTCAGGCCGGCCGACAGGAGGAAGCCCGCGGTGGTCGCCCACGCGGCCCCGCTCGCGCCCAGGGCCGGCACCCCGGTCCACCACCAGGTCAGGACGATCTTCACCACCACGCCCAGGAGCTGGTTCCAGACCGAGAGCCAGATCAGCCCCAGCCCCTGGAGGATGCCCGACGAGGTCTGCTGCAGCATGAGGAAGATCGTCGACCAGCCCAGCGGCGCCATCACGTACCAGCCCGGGCCGGTGAAGAGCACGCCGTAGGCGTCGCGCCCGGCCGCCACCAGGCCGACCGTGGCCGGGAGGCCGATCATCCAGGTCAGCCGCATCGCGGCGGCGGACCGGTGCCGTGCCTGCTCCTCCCTCCCCACCGCCATCGACTCGCTGATGGCCGGGATCAGCGATACGTACAGCGCCTGGGCGAAGATGATGGGCAGATCCCGGAGCTGCGTCGCGTTGGTGATGTAGCTCAGGGCCCGCTTGGCCTCCGCGACGTCGGTGCCGGCGGCGATGAGCCGGTTGGTGATCAGGGCCGTGTCCGCCAGCTGCGTCAGCGGCAGCACCGCGCCCAGGAAGGAGAGCGGCATCGCGATTGCGAGGATCTCCCGCATCAGCTGCCAGGTGCTCAGCCGCTCCCACGATTCCACCCCAGGGGCCACCGTCGTCCACGACCGCATGGGGCGGTCCCGCAGGTAGATCCAGACCATGTAGACCAGGCCCAGGAACACGCCGACGGTGTTGCCCGCATTGAAGGCCGCCGCGCCCAGGTTGAGCGCGATGGGGGTGAGCAGGAAGACGCCGGCCAGGCCGAGCCCTACCCGCCCCACCTGCTCGATCACCATCGTCATCGCGGCGGGCCGCATCTGCTGCATGCCCTGGTACAGGCCGCGCAGCGAAACCTCCAGGGTCACCATGAGGATCGCCGGCGCCAGGGCCAGGAAGCCGGGCGCCGCCTCCGGGAAGCCCTGCACCCGGGCCATCCAGGGCGCCGCCGCAGCGAAGAGAACGCTGAAGATCACCCCGAGAATGCCGAGCACGGTGCCGGAGAGCCGCACCACCCGCCGCGCGCCGCGCAGGTCGCCCACCGCCAGCCGCTGCGAAACCAGCCGGGAGACGGCGACGTTCAGCCCGGTGGAGGACAGGGCCAGGATGAGCATGTAGGGCGCGTTCGGCGGCGATACCAGGGCGAGCCCGTCCTCACCCAGGGGGAGCTGGGCGACGGGGCGGTAGAAGACGCCGAGTATGCGGGAGATCAGGGATCCGGCCGTGATCAGCAGGGCGCCGCGCACGAATCCCTCGGATCTGGACTGCTGCAACGAAGAACCCCCCTGTTTCCCGCCGGGCGGGACGGACGCCTCGGATCCGCGGGCGGCAGCCTACCGCAGGAGCCGGGTGCGGCCGAGCCGCGCGGCGAGCTGCGGCCCGAAGCGGGGAATCGCGGCCACGTCCCGGCGGTGCACGCCGCCTGTCAGGAGCAGCGTCAGCCCGTAGGCGGCGGCGCCGGCCGCGACGGCCATGAGCACCCCCAGATGGCCCGCCGGCAGATGCGGCTGCAGGACCCGCAGCAGGCCGACCATGGCCAGGGCAGCGCCCAGCGGCTTCCACAGCATGGCGCGGGTCTGGAGCGTCCGCCCCAGGTGGCGCTCCACGTCCACCAGGTTGAGCGCCGCGGCCACGCCGAAGCCGGCGGCCGTGGCCCACGCGGCCCCGGCGATGCCGTGGGGGCCTGTCCACCACGCGGTCAGCCCAATTTTGACTGCAGCGCCGAGCACGAAGTTCCGTACCGGCAGGCCGATGCGCCCCATGCCCTGGAGCACGCCCGAGGTGGTCTGCTGGAGCATGATCGGAAACACGGCCCAGGCCATCGCCTGCAGCGCCGGCCCGCCTGCGGGCGCGCCGTAGATCAGCCGGTAGATGCCGGTCGCCAGGGCCCAGATGCCCGCCTGGGCCGGAATGCCCAGCAGGAAGGTGACCCGGTAGGCCTGCCGGGCTTTGCGGCGGGCGTCACCGGCCCGGCCGAGGGCCGCGGCGCCGGCCAGGGCGGGCAGCACGGCGGTGTACACCGCGGTGGAGATGATGGCCGGCAGGTTGGCGATCATGAAGACGTTGGTGAGGAGGCCGTACTGCTCCTGCGCGTCGACGCCGGTGATGCCCGCGGCGGAGAGGGCCCGGAAGACGAAGAGGGCATCGGCCATCATCATCAGCGGCACAACGGCCCCGACGATGGTGATGGGCCCGGCCACTGCGAAGATGCGGCCGTACAGCCCGAGACCCCGGGGCAGCCAGTCACGCCGGGCTGCCTGCAGACCAGCGCCGGCACCCTGCGCCGGGATAGACGGCGCCCCCGGCCCGTCCGCGGCGGCGGGCTCCGCCCGCCAGAGTCCCCGCCCGCGCCGCGCGGACAGGATCAGCATGTACGCCAGGGCCGCCGCGGCGCCGAACACGTCGCCCAGGTTGAACCCCGCGGCGCCCAGGGGAACGGAGATCCGCACCAGCGCCCACGTGAGCGCCGCCCCGGCGCTCACGCGCACCGCCTGCTCGACGATCTGCGACACGGCGGTGGGCGTCATCTGCTGGAATCCCTGGAAGAGGCCGCGGTAAGCGGCCAGGACCGACGTGAGGAACAGGGCCGGCGCCATCGCCCGGAAGCCGGGCGCGGCTTCCAGCACCTCCGGCGAGATCGCCCGGGCGATCCACGGCGCCCCGAAGAACAAGGCAGCCGTGCCCGCAAGCCCCAGGCCGGCCATCAGGGCCAGCGCGGACCGGAACACCCGCCGCGCCCCGTGCACGTCGCCCAGGGCCATCCGCTCGGCGACAAGCCGGGCGATGCCCACGTTGAGGCCGACGGAGGTGAACGAGAGGACGATCTGGTACGCGGTGACCGGCACCTGGGTGAGCCCCAGTCCCACCGCGCCCCCCCGCCCGTCGAACGGGGCGAAGATGCGGGCGACCAGCGGCTTGTACAGCAGTCCCAGGAGCCGGGTGATCAGCGTGGCCAGGGTCAGGACGAACGCCCCGCGCAGAAACGATTCGCCTTCGCGCTGCATGCTCGCCCCCCCGTCGTCGGTTCCGGTGAGACCGCTTAATCTTTCCTATGGTATCTCACCGGGGCGCCGCCGTAAAGGGCAGGGGCCGGCGCAGCACGGGCGGGACGAAGACTCCGGCCGGATAAACACGTTCAGGAGCAGACGGGCTGCTCCTGAACGGACTCGGGTTTCCTGCTATTGCTCCATTTGCTTAGCGAGAAAACCGGCGGCGGTCTCCGCGAGCTTGATCTCGGTCTCGGTCATGACCGCATCGGCCTCCCGCGAACAGATGATCACGGCGCCGATGGGGTCACCCCCGGCCACGATGGGGGCGACTACGTACACGGGAATGCGGTTCTCGTCTTCATCATCGCCGACGATAGAGCCCCGCTGCTTGCCCTCTCCTGCCCGGGCCACCACGATGGAGCGGCGCTCTTCCATGGCGCGTTCCACAATCGAACCGATGGGCTTGTTGAGGAATTCCTTCTTGGGCGCTCCAGCTACAGCGATAACCGTGTCCCGGTCGGCAATCAGTGCAGTATGCCCGATAGCCTCGTAGAGGGAGTCGGCGTACTCCTTGGCGAACTCCCCCAGTTCCCCGATCGGCGAGTACTTCTTGAGGATCACTTCGCCGTCCCGGTCGACAAAGATCTCCAGGGGGTCGCCTTCCCGGATCCGAAGGGTCCTACGGATCTCCTTGGGGATGACAACCCGGCCCAGGTCATCAATGCGTCTGACTATGCCTGTGGCCTTCAAGTACAACCCTCCTCTGTAGGCAGCGACTTCGGCTCGACTGCCGATAGTATACGGCACCCCTTCCAGCCCCTATTCACATTTTGGCAGCCCTCCCGCCGGGGCGTTCCGGTGACAGTATATGCAAGAAGTGGAATCGCAGGCATCTCCTGCGCACGCGAATCCGGCACCCGCCAGACCCTGGCGGGTGCCGGAGCGCTGTGGCCTATCTGCCGGGTGCGGCGGCAGCGGAGCGGCCCGGAGCCGCCCAGGCCGGGGTCAGCGCGCCGCGGCCTGCGCGACTTCCTCGCGCAGCCGCTCCATCAGGAGCAGCAGGGTGCGCAGGAGCGACCGGGCGTCCAGGCCGCCCACCTTCACGACGAAGCTGGTGGAGCTTCTACTGCGCGGCGTCTCGATGCGTCCCCGGAACTCCGGCCGGCGGTTGAGCAGCGCCAGCCGGTCGATCGGAACCTGACGGGCCGCGGACGGCAGGAACTTCACCGTCACCCGGTCCCGCATCTGCGAGATCGACGTGATGCCCAGCCGGTTGCAGTGCACCCGCAGCCGGGCGATGTCCAGCAGGTTCTTCACCGGGTCGGGCAGCGAGCCGAAGCGGTCGACCAGCTCGTCCGCGACATCCTCCACGTCCGCCATGGAGCGGATGGCGATGATCCGCTTGTAGGCGTCGATCTTCTGCCGGGCGTCGGGCACGTACTGGTCCGAGATGAAGGCGTCGACCTGCAGCTCGATGTTCGGCTGCACCTCCGGCTCGGGCGCCGGCTCGCCCTTCAGCTCCCGCACGGCCTCCTCCAGCAGCTGCGTGTACAGGTCGAAGCCGACGCTGACGATGAAGCCGTGCTGCTCCGGGCCGAGGATGTTGCCGGCGCCGCGGATCTCCAGGTCCCGCATGGCGATCTTGAACCCCGAGCCCAGCTCGGTGAAGTCCTTGATGGCCCGGAGCCGCTTCTCCGAAGCCTCGGTGAGGACCTTGTCCCTCCGGTACAGGAAATAGGCGTACGCCAGCCGGTTGGAGCGGCCCACCCGCCCCCGCAGCTGGTACAGCTGGCTCAGCCCCAGGTGGTCGGCGTCGTCGACAATGATGGTGTTCACCTGGGGGATGTCGATCCCGTTCTCGATGATGGTGGTGGCCACCAGCACGTCGTACTCGCCGTCCATGAAGTCCAGCAGGATCTGCTCCAGCCGGTCCTCGGGCATCTGGCCGTGCGCCACGGCGATGCGGGCCTCGGGCACCAGCTGGTGCAGGCGCGCGGCCACCTTGTCCAGCGTCTGGATGCGGTTGTGGACGAAAAAGACCTGCCCGCCCCGGGCCAGCTCCCGCCCGATGGCGTCCTGCACCAGGGCGTCGTCGTACTCCGCGACGAACGTTTCCACCGGATACCGGTCCTCCGGCGGTGTGGTGATCACCGACATGTCCCGCATGCCCACCATGGCCATGTGCAGGGTGCGGGGGATGGGGGTCGCGGAGAGCGTCAGCACGTCGACGTTGGCCCGGAGCTGCTTGATCCGTTCCTTGTGCGCCACGCCGAAGCGCTGCTCCTCGTCCACGATCAGCAGGCCCAGGTCCTTGAACTTCACGTCGTCCGAGAGCAGCCGGTGCGTGCCGATGACGATGTCAATCGTGCCGTCGGCGAGGCCCTTGATGATCTCGGCCTGCTCCTTCGGGGTCTTGAAGCGGTTGAGCACCGCCAGGTGGATGGGGAAGCCCTCCATCCGGCTCTTGCAGGTGGCGTAGTGCTGCTGCGCCAAAATCGTGGTGGGCACCAGGATGGCCACCTGCTTGCCGGCGGTCGCGGCCTTGAACGCCGCCCGCAGCGCGACCTCGGTCTTGCCGTAGCCCACGTCGCCCAGCAGCAGCCGGTCCATCGGCCTCGGCTTCTCCATGTCCGCCTTGATCTCGGCGACGGCGGTCAGCTGGTCGGGCGTCTCCTCGTAGGGGAAGGCGTCCTCAAACTCCCGCTGCCACGGCGTGTCGGGCGGGAAGGCGGTGCCCGGCAGCGTCTCCCGCAGGGCCGCCAGCCGGAGCAGTTCCGCGGCCATCTCCCGGATCGACTCCTTGACCCGGCTCTTGACCTTCGCCCACTCGCCGCCGCCCAGCCGGTTGATCCGCGGCTCGTGCCCCTCCGCGCCGATGTACTTCTGGATCTGGTCGACCTGCTCGGTGGGGATCTTCAGCCGGTCAGAGCCCTCGTACTGGATGACCAGGTAGTCCCGGGTCACGCCCAGGATCGTCTCCGAACGCACCCCCAGGTACCGGCCGATGCCGTGAGTGGCGTGGACGACGTAGTCGCCCACCTGCAGGTCGTGGTAGCTGGCGATGCGTGCAGCCTGGCGCGCCGACGCAGCCGCCGTGCCGTGCACGCCGGCCCTGCGGCGCCGCCGCTGGCGGCCCTGAATCTCGCGGTCAGTGACGACGACCAGCCGCTGCCCGGGCCACTGGAAGCCGCCCTCCACGGTGCCGATGCCGACCCAGACGGCGCCGGGAAGCGGCAGAACGACCGGACGGCCCGGCGCCCCCGCGCCGCTCTCCACGTCGGCCTCCTGCAGCAGCTCCCGGACGCGCCGCTGCCGGTCCTCCGTGCCCACCAGGATCACGATGCGGTAGCCCTGCTTCTTCCAGCGCCGGAGTTCCTCTTCGAACAGCGGCCACTGGCCGTGGAACTCCTGCACCGAGGTGGCCGAAAGCCCCACCTCGTTGGCCGGCCGGATGCCGGGAATGCCCCGGCCCAGGGCGCTGAAGTAGATCGCGCTGCCCTGGCGGCACCGCTGGAACAGCTCCTGGTAGTTCAGGTACAGACCCAGCTGGCCCGGCAGCAGGTGGCCGCGCTCCATCATCGCCACCTGACGGTCGGCCTCGCGCCCCTGCGCCTCCAGGCTTGCGTCCCGAATCCGCGCCGGCTCGTCGATGAGGATCAGCGGCCGTTCGGGGAAGTAGTCGATCAGCGTCTCCAGATGGTCGTAGAAGAAGGGGGCGTAGTGCTCGAGCCCGGGGAAGTAGATCTGCTCCTGCAGCTTGGCCAGGTGCGCCTCCACGCGGTCCTCGAGCTTCTGCGCGGCGTCGACCGAATCCAGCGGCAGCCGGGGTACAGCCTTGCGCCCGCGCCGGCGGCCGGACCTGCGGTCCCCGTCCCGGGCTTCTGCTGCCGCACCGGGCCCGCCCTCGCCGCCGGGCGCAGGGCCCTCCGCGCCCGACCGCTCGGTGGCCTTGCGCGCCTGCAGCCGCCGGAGCCGGACCACGGCCTCAGCCAGGTCCTTGCGGATCCGCTCGATGGCCCGTTCTACCCCGTCCTCCGGCAGGATGAACTCCCGAGCCGGCCCCACCGAAACCGACTCCACCCGCTCCACCGTGCGCTGCGTCGCCGGGTCGAACCGCCGGATCTCGTCGATCTCATCGCCCCAGAAGGCCACCCGGAGGGGGTACTCGCTGGCCAGGGGAAAGAAGTCGACGATCTCGCCCCGCACCGCGACGTGCCCCTTGGACTCCACCATGTCGACGCGCTCGTAACCCTGCCGCGTGAGGCGCGCAACCAGGGCATCGCGGCCGATCGCCGTCCCGGGCGTCAGCGTGAGCAGTGACTGCCGGAAGACCGCGTGGGGCGTCAGGCTCCGGTAAAGCGCCGCCGCCGGCGCCACCACGATCAGGTTCTCGCCCTTCGCCAGCCGCTCCAGCACGGCCAGCCGCTGGCTCACCACCTCGGGCGAGTGCGCCATCACCTCGAACGGCAGGTACTCCATCGGCGGGAAGAGCACCACGTCCTGATCCGGCAGCCAGGTTTCCAGGTCCGCGCGGAACTGCTCGGCCTGCTGGATCGTGGCGGTGATCACCAGGGCGGGCCGGCCCGTGCGTTCGCGCAGCGCGGCCAGGAATGCGCTCTTCAGTGAGCCGGCGACACCGTATACCATCTGCTCCGCGAAACCCCGCCTGAGCCCGTCGTACAGCGAACTGAACTCCGGCGAGGCCTGGAGAACCTGAAGCAGCGTTTCACTGGACATTGGGAAACCTCCCGTATGCGGCCGCCCACCGCCGGCCGGAAGCGCAGGGTGCGTTCCGGGCGCGGGGCACGGCCAGTCAGGGCTCTAGCCCGCAGGGCTACAGCCCGAACCGCTGTGCGGAAGTCTGACCCCCGCCGCAGCGCCCTATGCGTTCAGTCCGCCCGGGCGTCGCCCGGCATCGGCAGCCCGTACGCGGCGGGGCGAAGCCAGGCCCGCGCCGCCAGCCAGCCGGCCACGGCCGCCGTGCCCATGCGGATGGCCAGGAGCAGCAGGCCGTTGGCCCCCGCGGCGGCAAAGAGGACCGTCTCCTCGAAGATGGCGTGGCAGATGCCCAGGAAGACGCACATCACGGTGAGCTCATCCCGGCTCAGCCGCCCCTCCCTGGCCGTCTGCACGAGGATGCCGGCGCCGTAGGTCAGCCCGATGCCCAGCCCGGCGGCCATGGGGAGGCCCGCCTCCCCCGGGAGCCGAAGCGGCCTGAGCACCGGCGCCATGTACCGCGCAGCCCGGGTGAGCCAGCCCGTGTCCTTCAGGATCTGGATGCCGATGAACAGCAGGATCAGCCACCAGAGCTGGGCGACCTGCAGCAGGCCGGCGATCAGCCCTTCCCAGAGCCAGGTCAGCCACATCATCATACCGCACCCTCCCCCGGCAGCAGCCAGTTGAGCAGGAGCGCGACCACGACCATGGTGACGACGCGCGCCAGGAGCACCCAGCCGGCCCGGGCCCCCGCCTTCGCCACGAGGGCCGTCTCCGCGATGGCGCTGTGGCAGATCATCATCATCGCGGCGACGATCGTCGTCTCCCGGGCCGGGAGCCCGAGGGCCACCGTCACGCCCAGGCCGGCGTAGATGGTGGACAGGTTGGCCGAAACCAGGGCCAGGGCAGCCTCACCCGGCAGGCCGAAGATCCCCATCACCGGCCCCAGCCAGCCGGAGATGCGCGGCAGCCAGCCGCTCTGCTCCAGCAGATGGACGAGCACGACGGCCGGCACGATCACCTTGGCCAGCTCCCACAGGACGACGAGGCCCGCCTGCGTACCCCGCCTGACCGACGCAGCGAGATTCACGGTGAATCCCCCATTGCTATGCATTATAACGGTTCATCGCCGCCAGAATGCCGTCGGTGAGGAAGCATTCCACGGCCTCGACGGCCCGGGGCAGCGCGGCGGACACCACCGCCGCATCCTCTTCCCCGAACGGCGCCAGCACCCAGTCGACGACCTCCCAGCCCGGGGCCGGCCGGCCGATGCCGATCCGGAGGCGCGGAAACTCCGTCGTGCCCAGCTCGGCGATGACCGACTTCAGGCCGTTGTGGCCGCCGGCGCTGCCCTTCGCGCGCAGGCGCAGCCGCCCCACCTCCAGGTCCAGGTCGTCGACCAGGACCAGGATCCCGGCAGGGTCCACGCGGTAGAAGCGGGCGGCCTGCACCACCGACCGTCCGCTGAGGTTCATGTAGGTCAGGGGCTTCAGCAGGATGACCTTCTCCGCCTCCGGCCCCCACCTGAGCTCGCCGTACAGCCCCTGAAAGCCGCGCTGCGACACCGCCACCCCGTGCTTGCGGGCGAACGCGTCCAGCAGCATCCAGCCCACGTTGTGCCGGGTGGCGGCATACCGGCTCCCGGGGTTGCCGAGGCCCACGATGAGCTTGGCCATACACACTGTCTCCTCTTGCGGGGTTCGACATGCTCTACTTTACCACAACACAACGGCACCCCGGAACCGTCCGGGATGCCGTGGCGGGCCGGACCGTGCAGCCTGGCGGCGAAGGCTACAGCCTGGGCTCCTCTTCGAAGATCTTGGACACAGAGAGGTCCTCATGAATGCGGATGATGGCTTTCCCCAGGAGCGGCGCCACCGAAACCACCCGCAGCCTGTCGCCCAGCTTCTCGGTGTCCACCGGGATCGTGTCGGTCACCACGATCTCCTTGATGGGGCTGGCAGCCAGGCGCTCGTAGGCCGGGCCGCTGAACACCGGGTGGGTACAGGCGGCGTAGACCTCGGTCGCCCCGCGCTGCAGCAGCGCCTCGGCCGCGCTCACGATGGTGCCGGCGGTGTCGATAAGGTCGTCCACCATGATGGCCGCCTTGCCCTCCACGTCGCCGATGATGTTCATGACCTCAGAGACGTTGGGCTCCGGCCGCCGCTTGTCGATGATCGCCAGCCCGACCCCCAGCCGCTCCGCCAGGTCGCGGGCCCGGGGCACGCCGCCGGTGTCAGGCGACACCACCACGGCATTCTTGATCCCCTTCTGCCGGAAGTAGTTGGCGATCAGGGGACCCGCGTGCAGGTGGTCCACCGGCGTGTCGAAGAAGCCCTGGATCTGCGCAGCGTGCAGGTCGATGGTCAGGAGGCGGCGGAAGCCGGCCGTCGTGATCAGGTTCGCCATGAGCTTGGCCGTGATGGGCTCGCGGCCCCGGGCCTTGCGATCCTGCCGGGCATAGGGGAAATGGGGCACCACCGCGGTGATCCGGCGGGCACTCGCCCGCCGGAGGGCGTCGCCGATGACCAGCAGCTCCATCACGTTCTCGTTCACCGGATGGACCCCCGACTGGATCACGAAACAGTCGGTGCCCCGCACCGATTCGTTGATGTCCACCCGAATCTCGCCATTGGAGAAGCGGCCCACGTTCATGTTGCCGAGGCTGATCCCCATGTGCTCCGCAATGGCCCTCGCCAGGGGGAGGTTTGCGTTCCCGGAGAAGATTTTGAGCTTACGATCACGGTACGGTACCACGGCTAGACGCCCTCCCTCTTCATCTTGCGCTGCCGCCACGCTTCCTTCAGGCTGGCGGCGCGGCCTTCCTTGATGACCGCCTGCGCCCGTTCCACCACCAGCGCATCCGCCGGGATCTGCAGTCTGGGGCCCACGGTGGAGCCCGCTGCGACCAGGGCGCCGTCGCCCACAGTGATCGGGGCGATCAGGTTGACGTTGGTGCCGATGAAGGCGCCCTGTCCGATCTCCGTGCGGAACTTCTCGACGCCGTTGTAGTTGGCGGTAATCGTGCCGGCGCCGATGTTGGCCCCGGCGCCGATGGTGGCATCTCCCAGGTAGGCGTGATGGTGGCACTTCACGCCGCGGCCCACCTTCGCCTTCTTCAGCTCGGCGTAGTTGCCGATCTCGGCTCCGCCCTCCAGCTCACAGCCCGGGCGGAGGTGCGCCATGGGACCGATGCGGCAGCCGGGCCCCACGTACGATTCCTCGACCACCGACTGTTCCACCACCGATCCCTCTTCGACGGTGGACGAGACGATGGTCGTCATCGGCCCGATCTTGCAGTGGGGTCCGATCACGGTCTTGCCGTGGATGAAGGTGAAGGGCCAGATCACCGTGTCGCGCCCGATCTCCACGTCCTCGTCGATGTACGTCGCGTCCGGGTTGATGATCGTGACGCCGCTGCGCATGTGCCGCTCGTTGATCAGCCTGCGCAGCCTGGCCTCGGCCCTGGCCAGCTCCACCCGGTCGTTGGGCGCCAGCGCCTCCTCTTCGGAGGCGAGCCGCAGGGCCTGTACCTTCTGCCCCTCGCGCAGCAGGATCTCCCAGGCCTGGGGGAGGTAGTACTCGCGCTGGGCATTGTTCCGGTCCAGACGCTTCAGGAGGGCGGTGAAGCCCTTCCGCCGGAACACCACCACTCCGGGCCAGATCTCCCGGATGCGCCGCTGCTCGGGCGTCGCATCCTTATACTCGATGCTGCCGGCGAACTCGCCCGTCTCGGGGTGGCGCAGGATCCGGCCCAGCGAACCGGGGTCGGACACCTCCGCCGTCAGCAGGGTGGCGGCCGCGCCGGCCTCGACGTGCGCCTGGATCAGCCGCTGGATCAGCTCCGGACCGATGAAGGGGTTGTCGCCGAACATCACCAGCACGTGGCCGTCCTCGGTCTCGTCGATCAGGCTGGCCGCCTGCAGCACCGCGTGGCCCGTGCCCAGCTGCTCCGTCTGCACGGCGTATCGGACCTGGTCGCCCAGGTAGGCGCGGACCCGCTCCTGCTGATATCCGACGACAACCACGATATCCTCCAGCCCGGCCCGCCGCACGTTGGCCACGATGTGGCCGATCATGGGCTTGCCGGCGATCGGGTGCATCACCTTGATCAGGTCCGACTTCATCCGTGTTCCGTGTCCGGCAGCGAGCAAAACGGCGGTGATGTCCGACATGGGATTCCCTCCCCCGGTTTCGATCCGGAGCCATTATACCACAGGCTGAACACGAGACAAGGAAAATTGGCCCGGCACACCCCGCTGTACCGGGCCGGATCCGAACGACCGGCTAGCCCACAAGCCGCGCCTCGCCCCCCACGGCAGCCAGCTCCCGGGCGTCGGCACCCTCCTGCGGCGCCGCAGCGCATTCCTCGCCGGAAACCCACGGCAGCTCGCCTTCGCCGTATGCGGCCTGCGGCGCTGGGGCCAGGGTCTCCTCCAGGCCGCTCCGCTCCTCCGCCTGCGCGCTCACCTCGCTCTTCACCATGGCGTTGTAGGCGCCGATCACGGCGCTCTGAATCGCCTGCCGCATCTCGGCCGTGCAGGGGTACACGATGTCGCGGTACTTGCCGTCCTTGTTCTTCCGGCTGGGCATGGAGACGAAGATCCCCTTGGAGCCTTCGACGACCCGCAGATCCGTGACGGTCAGCACCCCGTCGAACACGACCGACGCCAGCGCCCTGACCTTGCCTTCCCCCACGAGCTGGTTGATCCGCACGTTCGTGATCTTCATTCTTCTGTACCTCCCCAGCGTTGCTGTGTGGAAGTACTTCTCTTCCTTTCCAGAGAATTCCTCCCGCGAGGAGCCGAAGTGACCGTGCAAATGTTCGCAGACTCGCCTGCCGTGTTCTCCCCCGCGGGCGAACAGCGAAGGAGGGAGGCCGAAGCCTCCCTCCCTCGTCTGCGGCTACTCCCCGCCGCTTGCGAGCTGCCGGCGGTGCCGGAACTCGACGGCCGCCACGCCTGCTGCGGCGGACCCCAGCGCCAGCAGCGTCAGCGCCAGCCCGATCAGCGGAATGTGGAGCCAGAGCGGCAGACTCCCGTTCAGAAGCGCCGCGATCGCCGGAACCATGGCCACCGCGACCACAAGGCTCGCTGCCGCCACGTTCCGGAACCACGAGGCCGGCCGATGCACCATCGCTCACACCCCCTACCAGTCGTTGGGACGATAAGGCGGAATGATCCAGACATGATACCCCTTGGCCTTCAGCGTGGTGAGGATCTCTTCGACGTGCCGGGCGTTGCGGGTCTCCAGCGCCAGGTTGATCTCCACCTCGCCGATGGTCACCTTGTTGAGCCACCGCTCATGCCGCACGTCGATGACGTTGGCCCCGGTCTGCGCCACCGTGGCGAGCAGCTGCTGGAGCCCGCCGGGCCGGTCGGGCACGAAGGTGGAGATCCGGATGTACCGGCCCGCCTTGACCAGGCCGCGCTCGATGATGCGGGAGATGATGTTCACGTCGATGTTGCCGCCCGACAGCACCACGCACACGGGCCCCTGCAGGTCGGAAACCTTGTCGCCGAGAAGCGCCGCCATGCCCACCGCGCCGGCGCCCTCTACGATCACCTTGGCGCGCTCCAGGAGGAACAGGATCGACTGGGCGATCTCCTCCTCATCCACCAGCACGACGTCGTCGACATGCTCCTGGATGATCTCCCAGCAAAGCGCCCCGGGCCGCTTGATGGCGATGCCGTCGGCGATGGTATGCACCGACTCGGTCGCCACCAGCTTCCCCTGCTGCCGGCTGAGGAAGACCGCCGGCGCGCCCGCGGCCTGGACCCCGACGACCCGCACATCGGGCTTGCGGGACTTGACGGCCAGGGCGACGCCCGCCATGAGGCCGCCGCCGCCGATGGGCACCACGACCGTCCTGACGTCGGGCAGGTCATCCAGAATCTCCAGGCCCACCGTCCCCTGGCCCGCAATGGTATACGGGTCATCAAACCCGTGAATGAACGTGTAACCGTGCTCTGCCTGCAGCTCCAGCGCCTTCTGGTAGGCGTCGTCGTAGGTTTCCCCGTGCAGGACCACCTGTGCGCCGTAGCTCTGCGTCGCCTCCAGCTTGGCGATCGGGGCGCCCTCCGGCATGCAGATGACGGACCGGATGCCCAGGCTGGAGGCCGCCAGGGCGACGCCCTGGGCGTGGTTGCCCGCAGACGCCGCGATGACGCCCCGGGCCTTTTCCTCCTCGGTCAGCGAGTGGATCTTCGTGAGGGCCCCCCGCACCTTGAACGATCCGGCGCGCTGCAGGTTCTCCGCCTTCAGGTAGACCGGAAGCCCCAGATGCGTGGTGATGCCGGGGCTCTGGAGCAGGGGGGTCCGCTTGATGTGGCCGTTGAGAAGGGCACGAGCTCTCTCGATGTCTGCGATGGTTACGGTCACCCTCAGGTCACTCCTTCGTCATTCGGTCGGCTGGGAACCACCCGAACCGTGCGCGCCACCTCGTCCACCTGCTCCAGCGTGAGCAGCGACACGTAGTGCTCCACCTGCTTGCGCGCCGGCTCCGCCGTGGCGACGAACACCCCCACGCCGGCGACGGAGCAGCCCATCTCCCCGGCGACCTCGACCATGGCGCGGGCCGTCGCGCCCGCCTTCATGAAGTCGTCAACCACCAGTACCCGGGAGCCGCGCGTGAGCGCCCTGAGGCCCACGGTCATCGTGTGGATGCGCCGGGTCGAGCCGGAGATGTAGTGGAGGGTAACCGACGGTCCCTCCGTGACCCGGCCCTCCCGCCGGGCCACCACCATGGGCAGCCCCAGGGCCCGGGCGACCATCAGGGCCAGGGGGATGCCCTTCGTCTCCACGGTGAGCACCACATCGGGCGCCGCATCGATGAACCGCCGGGCCATGATGGCCCCGATTCGGGCGCTCCAGATCGGGTGTGTGATCAGATCGGTCATGTACACGAAACCGCCGGGGAGAATGCGCCCCGGGTCGCCCAGGAGGCGGCAAAGCTCCAGCAGGGTCTCCTGCTCCTCCTCCCGGGAAGGCAGCGGCCAGTACTGCACGCCCCCGGCTGCCCCTGCGTGCGTGCGCAGAAGGCCGGAACCGTCGGCCTCCAGGGCCTCCTTCACCAGGGACAGATCCTCGGAAATCGTGGACTTGGCGGCACCGAACCGCTCGGTGAAGAAGCTCAGCGGCAGGAGCTCCCCCGGCCGTTCGGAGAGCAGTTTCATGATGGCCACCAGACGCTGGCTCCGGTTCATCCGATCGATGGATGCCACCCCCCGTCCGCCTGGGTCGCGGCGCTACTTCAGAAGCGCCTGCACGAGCCCCAGGTCGCTCGGCTTGTCCACGTCGATGCCCACCTCGGGCCACGGGCAGACCACGACGGCCCCGTTGATGTCCAGCATGCGCGAGACCTTCTCCTCCAACTCCCTGAGGCTCAGATCGCGCAGCAGCAGGTAGCGCAGGGTGAAGCCCCAGCCCAGCAGGCTGACCATCTTCAGCGGGCTCTTGCGGTAGTCCAGGAACGCCCGGATCTTCGGTGCCACCCGGTCGACGATCGCGGGATTGACCAGGAACACGTTGCCGCCCGTGAAGGTCCCTTCCCGCAGCTTGACATACGTGCGCCGGACGCCCGGGTACCGCGCCTCGGCGACCTTCTGCTCCACGATAGGGTAGTACAGGTCCGCCGGCCGCTGCTGGCAGAGGGCGATCAGGTCGTCCACGATCTTGCCGGTGATGAGCGGCACGTCGCTGCTGATCACCAGGAACGGCGCTTTCGGCTGAAGGACCTTCAGCGCCCCCAGGATGTTGTCCACGATGTTGCCGCGGCTGGGCACGAACTCCAGATCCTGGCCGGACACGTGCGGCTCCACCTCGCCGGGCGGGGCGACGATCACGATACGCCCGATCGACCTGGCCTCCTGCAGTGCGTCAATGACGTATTGGATCATGGGCTTGCCGTTGATCTCAACGAGCGCCTCGTTAGGCGCCGGGCTGACCTCCCGCAGCGGGCCGCCGTTGGCGGCGCCGGCCAGGACGATGACGTGTACGGCCATGCCGTCTCTCTCCTCAATGCCCAGAAATTCAAATGGGAAACAAGCAGTCTGCTTCTCGGCGCGCGACCCGAACTCCTGCCGGTGCACAGCACATGCCAGCCCCTCCTGTGCCGGAGCGCCGCAGATGGCCGCCCCTCCGGTGCCGGAGGGCCGCAACCATCCCGCCACCTCAGGGGCCGGAGCGCCGCAGCCATCCAGCCGCGGCTGGTTCCGGTGCGCCTGAGGCCCCCTGTCCGACCGTGCGGACCAGCCAGGCCTCCCTGGCCAGGGGCCGGACTTGCGCCAGCAGCCTGCTGCCGGACTCCCTGTCGGGCACGAGCCCCAGCACCGTCGGACCCGCCCCCGACATGACAGCGCCCAGGGCCCCGGCCGCCAGCATCGCCGCCTTCAGGCGGGCGATCTCCGGGTGCCGCGGCAGCATCACCTGCTCAAACACGTTGCACAGCGCCCGGCCCACCGCGCGGAGGTCGCCCCGAGCCAGCGCCGCCTCCATCGCCCCTGTGTCGGGGCGGGGATGCACGTCCGGGAGCTGATCAAACCACTCGTACACGCGACCGGTAGACTTGGCCACATCCGGCGTGGCCAACACCAGCCACAGCGGCTCTGCCATCGCAAGCGGGGTGACCTGCTCACCGATGCCCTCTACCCGGGCAGGGCGCGACCAGATGAAAAACGGGACGTCAGCGCCCAGCCGAACGGCCAGTTCCGCCAGTTCCCGTTCCGAGAGCCCGGTTCCCCAGAGCTGGTTGAGGCCCAGCAGGACGCCGGCGGCGTCCGTGGAGCCGCCCGCCAGCCCGCCGGCTACCGGGATCGCCTTATGCAGGCGGATCGCGGCGCCGAGCCGGCACCCCGTCGCCTGCTGGAGCAGCACCGCGGCCCGGTACGCCAGGTTCTGCTCCAGTCCCCCCGTCACCGGGGGCTGGCACTCGAAGACGATGCCCGCTTCGCGGCCTTCGAGCTCCAGGCGGTCATGCAGGGAAACCGGCACCATGACGGAGCGGATGTTGTGGTACCCGTCTTCCGGCCGCCGGTTGAGCACATCCAGCGTGAGGTTCACTTTGGCGTGGCACGCGATCTCCATCCGGATTTCCCTCCACACACCGAAAAAGCCAGGGAGTCTCCCTGGCTCTTGTTCCGGGTCGCCTAGCGGGAATGCGCCTCGAACTTCGTCTCCTTGCCGCTGGCGGAGCAGACCACCAGCTCCACCGTCTCCGTCAGCAGGTCTGCGTAGCTGTAGCTGACCCGACGAACCGTGTCTGCTTCGGACAGCCGGACGGTGAAGATGTTAGGGTATGTACCTTCCAGTACGCCCTCGCGCTCGATGATCTTCTTGCGGCCCTTATTGGCTCTCAGGCGGATCTTCTCCCCAACGTACGCCTCGAGATCCCGCTTGATGTCGACAAGAACACTCCTGGAAGCCAATTGCCACCACACCTTCCCGCTCAGTCGCCGCATCCGCTGGCGCAGTCGTTCACAGGACTAGTATAGCAGCTCTGGCCACCAGAGTCAAGGAAAATATCATTTTACTTGGCCGCGTGCCCCATGTCAAGTACTTCTGGTGAATAAACTGTTGCTCCTGCGGGCGGTATGCAGGACAGGTGTCACTTGGTGTAGCGGTCAGCCACCTTGGAGGCGCCGTAGGAGTGCGGCTTGATCTCAGCGTGGAAGCCGCTGCCCACGATCATGCCCACCACGTCGCGAATGAGTTCGCGGGTCTCGCCCTGCTCGCCGATGTCCAGGTGGATCTCGACATTCAGCCCCCTGGCACCGTGGCGGGACAGGCTCTCGGCCAGCCGTTCCGCAGTCGAGAGCGACAGCGCGGCCTCGTAGAAGATGCGCTGACGGAGGCTGCGCATCTTGCTGTGCCGGCGCCGGCGGTAGTAGAACCGCGCGCCCTTTCCCTTGCGGTGCACGATGATCGCCGTCACGAAGCACAGATCCGTGCGCGTATGGGAGTCCGTCCCGACGATCAGCCGGTACGAACCGTGGGGATCGTCCGCCATAAAGGCCATCAGATCCTCGATCAGCTGGTCGAACGTGAGCGGTCCCCTGGTCGGGCTGTGAAATCTACCATCCTCCACATGCGCTCCCCCCAACAGGTGCACGTGCATGGCCGTGGCCTGGTCAACAGAACAGCTTTCGCGCCACTGCCGCAAACTCCTCCAGTGACAGGCTCTCGCCCCGCCGCCCCGGGTCAATGCCCGCCGCCTCCAGAGCCGCCTGCACTGCCGCCTTCTCCAGTCCCAGGGACGTCAGCGCGTTGACCAGGCTCTTGCGCCGCTGGCCGAACGCGGCCCGGACCACCTTGAACAGGGGCTCCGGCCTTACGTCCACCGGCGGTTCGTCCCTGATCTCCATGCTGACGACCGCAGACTCCACCTCGGGCTGCGGCAGGAAAGACGCCCGGTTGACCCGCAGCACGACCCGCGGCGCCGTGTAATATTGTACCGCAACGCTGAGCGCACCATAGGCCTTGGATCCCGGCGGCGAGACCATGCGGTCGGCCACCTCCTTCTGCACCATCACCACCACGCGCGCCAGGGGCAGCTCCTCCTCCAGGAGCCGCATCACCAGCGGCGTGGTGATGTAGTACGGCAGGTTGGCCACCACCTTGGCCTTCTGGCCCGGCGCCATCCTCTCCTCGAACAGCTTATGTAAATCGATCCGCCCGGCGTCACCATGGATGACCTCGACGTTGTCATAGGCCTTCTGCACCGTGTCCCGCAGCACCTGCACGAGCCCGCGGTCGATTTCAATGCAGACGACGCGCCCCGCGCGCTGGGCCAGGCGCTGCGTCAGGGTGCCCAGCCCCGGACCGATCTCCAGCACCAGGTCTTCCGGCTGCAGCGCGGCGGCGGCCACGATGCCGTCCAGCACCCTGCCGTCGATGAGGAAGTTCTGTCCGAGCCGATGCTGCGGGCGGAGGCCGTACTGTGCCATCAGCGTCTTCAGGACGCCCGGGTTTGCCAGGTCCATGGAATCGTCTCCTTCACGCGTGTCCGCGAAAGTGCGAGAAGCCAGAGGCGCCGGCCGGCAGCCCCTGGCCCGTGTTCAGTCTCCGAGGACGTAGACCGTCACCGTCCGCACGCCCCAGGCCAGCGCCTCCTCCACGGTCTCGAAGCAGAGGTCGATGCGGTTGCCCTTGATCGCTCCGCCCGTGTCCGCGGCCAGGGCCGGCCCGTATCCTTCCACATAAAGGCGTGTGTACAGCGGAATGACGGACGGATCGACAGCGACGATGCCGCGAGCCGCCGGAATGCCCGTGTAGGTTAACCCATTTCCGTCCGGATTACTCTCCGGGCCCGGGGTATAGCCCGTTGCGACCATCTCCAGGACATCGGTATAGCGGAACTGTTCCCCGCCGCGTGAGACCACGCCGCCCGTGCCGTAGGCGACGATCTGCGGTGTGGGCTCCTCAACGACCGTCTCGCTCACGACCTCGCTGGAGACTTCCACGCCGTCCTCATACCTGACAAACCGCTCGACCCGCTTCCGGCCGGGGACACCTGTCTGGATGACCTCCTCGCTGCCAACCACGAGCCGGCTGTCGGGCCGCTCCACCGTCTCAAACGGAATCTCGACGTAGGTCGCCACGAATTCCTCTGCCCGGCGGATAATGCGGACCTCCAGGCCCGCGGTGATGGGCGCCGTGCGCGGAACGGACAGCGAATCCATCTCGCCCAGGGTGACCGACTGGTGGGCCAGGAGCTCGGCGACGGTGCGTGCCGTCGTCCGCACGGTGCGCCGCCGGCCGCCGTCGACCAGGGTCACCGGCACTGCCCGGCGGATCGTGACCTCAACCGGCCCCGTTCCGGCCAGCACGGTATCGAGCGGCGGTTCCACGACGTCGGACGGACCGACGGCAATCCCGGCGTCCGCCAGCGCCTCGTCCAGGCGCGCCGACTCGGTGACGATTGTGACCGGCCGTCCCAGCCCGTGAACCGTCACCGTGTGCCGAGCAGGCGGGGCCAGCCAGCTCAGGGCGCCGGCCAGCAGGATGACCGCCGCGGCGACGGACAGCACTCGCCGCCGTACGAGTCTCAGGCGCATGTCCGCCCCCCTTCCCGCGTGGTGCGCGCTGCCCTACTAGTTCGCCCCGGCGCGCCCCTATGCCTGCCAGGGAAGGCTGGCAACTTCTGCACGCGGGTGTACAGCAAAGCCCGGTGATCAGCTATCACCGGGCTTTGCGCTGGCGTGCCTACCAGGATTCGAACCTGGGACCTCTTGCTCCGGAGGCAAGCGCTCTATCCACTGAGCTATAGGCACCTATGAGCGGTGAGCGGTGAGCAGTGGGCGGTGGGAAGTGGGAAGTGGGAAGTGGGAAGTGGGAAGTGGGAAGTGGGAAGTGGGAAGTGAGCAGTGGGCGGTGGGATGTGAGCAGTGAGAAAGTAGTGGACGAGATGGTGAGACGTTGAGGGGGATGAAAACGGAAGGCGAGAGGCTGGAGGAAAGCCGTGAGAAGCGGGCGCCCCGCGGTACGATGTAAGGGGAAACCTGCAGGCACTGCCTGCAGGCGCAGTGGTGACCCCAACGGGATTCGAACCCGTGCCGCCACCGTGAAAGGGTGGTGTCCTAGGCCTCTAGACGATGGGGCCGGATGTTGGTGGGCGGTACTGGGATCGAACCAGTGACCCCTTGCGTGTGAAGCAAGTGCTCTCCCGCTGAGCTAACCGCCCGGTTGAATCCGGTCCGCCGTCCCCCGGCGACGGCTGCCGCCGGGGGAGGCTTACCGCAGAAATCTAGTTTGGGCAGCGACCTATTCTCCCCCTTGCGGAGTACCTTCGGCCCTGGAGGGCTTAACTTCCGTGTTCGGTATGGGAACGGGTGATCCCCTCCGGTATCGCCACCCAAAAATTGTGGACTGTAGGTAGGCGATCCTCGGAACCGCCATCGGCAGTTCCTGCGGACGCCTGGGTCCTACCCTCAAAACTGCACAGCGATCTGCACACGCTCCGGCTTCAGCGAAATCAAGCCCTCGGCCGATTAGTACCGGTCCGCTCCACGGCTTGCGCCGCTTCCACTCCCGGCCTATCTACCTGGTCATCTTCCAGGGGCCTTACTCCCTTGCGGGATGGGAGATCTCATCTTCGGGCCGGCTTCGCGCTTAGATGCTTTCAGCGCTTATCCGTTCCGGCCTTGGCTACCCAGCTGTACCCCTGGCGGGATAACTGGTACACCAGCGGGCCGTCCACCCCGGTCCTCTCGTACTAGGGGCAGTTCCCGTCAAATCTCCTCCGCCTGCGATGGATAGGGACCGAACTGTCTCACGACGTTCTGAACCCAGCTCGCGTACCGCTTTAATCGGCGAACAGCCGAACCCTTCGGACCGACTTCAGCCCGAGGATGCGATGAGCCGACATCGAGGTGCCAAACCTCCCCGTCGATGTGGACTCTTGGGGGAGATCAGCCTGTTATCCCCGGGGTAGCTTTTATCCGTTGAGCGACGGCCCTTCCACTCGGAACCGCCGGATCACTAAGCCCGTCTTTCGACCCTGCTCGACCTGTCTGTCTCGCAGTCAAGCCCGCTTCTGCCTTTACACTCCCCGGATGATTTCCAACCATCCTGAGCGGACCTTTGGGCGCCTCCGTTACCTTTTGGGAGGCGACCGCCCCAGTCAAACTGCCCACCTGGCACGGTCCACGACCCCGTTGCAGGGGCCCGTGTTAGAACTTCGATGCTGCGAGGGTGGTATCCCAACGGCGCCTCCACCGAATCTGGCGACCCGGCTTCGCAGGCTCCCACCTATCCTGTACACGCACCACCAAAATCCAATGCCAGGCTACAGTAAAGCTCCACGGGGTCTTTCTGTCCAATCGCAGGTAACCTGCATCTTCACAGGTATTGCAATTTCACCGGGTCCCTCGCTGAGACAGTGCCCAAGTCGTTACGCCATTCGTGCGGGTCGGAACTTACCCGACAAGGAATTTCGCTACCTTAGGACCGTTATAGTTACGGCCGCCGTTTACTGGGGCTTCGGTTCAAAGCTTCGGCCTTCCGGCCTGACCTCTCCCCTTAACCTTCCAGCACCGGGCAGGCGTCAGCCAGTATACGTCGCCTTCCGGCTTAGCACTGACCTGTGTTTGTGGTAAACAGTCGCTTGGGCCTCTCCTCTGCAACCCTCCCCCGCTCTGCGGCGTCTCTCCGCTCACGGTCCGAGGGCCATCCTTCTCCCGAAGTTACGGATGCATTTTGCCGAGTTCCTTAGCGAGGGTTCTCCCGCGCACCTGAGGATTCTCTCCCCGCCTACCTGTGTCGGTTTGCGGTACGGGCACCCCGGGTCTCCCTAGCGGCTTTTCTCGGCAGTGTGGCGTCAGGGGCTTCCCTACTTCAGTTCGGTCGGCATCGCGTCTCACGTTTAGCCCGGCGGACTTCCCTGCCGGGCCACGCTACCCGCTTACCCCGGCTCAACCAGCGGCCGGGTCCCCCTAGCCTCCTGCGTCCCCGCATCGGTCAAGCGACCCGTAGGTGGTACAGGAATGTCGACCTGTTTCCCATCGCCTACGCCATTCGGCCTCGGCTTAGGTCCCGACTGACCCTGAGCGGACGAGCCTTGCTCAGGAATCCTTAGGCTTTCGGTGGACAGGATTCTCACCTGTCTTTTCGCTACTCATACCGGCATTCTCACTTCCATGCGCTCCAGCCGTCCTTCCGGTCGACCTTCGACGCACATGGAACGCTCCCCTACCGCGTGAGCAGTGAGATGTGAGTAGTGAGTAGTGAGCTATTGCAACCTCTGCATCAGCGCGTAAATCTGCTTCCCGAGCTGTTCGTACTCGGATATCACCTTGTCCATGGCAGCGATCTCGTACCCGAGATCCCTGGCCAGACTCAGCAGCACGAACATCTCGTTGGCAGACCCCAACGCCATCCGCAAGAAGTGTCGGAAGTCAGCGGCCGACTCGCGCCGACCGAATCCCTCGGCGATGTTCGCCGGTATCGATACGGCTGCGCGACGCAGCTGCTGTCCGAGCTCGAACTGTTCGTGCGCCGGAAAGCTTCGGGTCAGCCGGTGTACCGTCAGCGCCAGCTCATAGCTCCGCTGGTACACCCGCAGATCCCGAAAACTCCGGACCGCACTCACTGCTCACCACTCACCTCTCACCGCTCACACCCGCAGCTTCGGTGTCCTGCTTAGCCCCGAGTATTTATGGCGCAGCGTCATTCGACCAGTGAGCTATTACGCACTCTTTCAATGATGGCTGCTTCTAAGCCAACATCCTGGTTGTCTCTACAACGCCACATCCTTGCCCACTTAGCAGGAACTTCGGGACCTTAGCTGGCGGTCTGGGCTGTTTCCCTCTTGACGACGGACCTTAGCGCTCGCCGTCTGACTGCCGGCCATACTTGCTGGCATTCGGAGTTTGACTGAGTTCGGTAACCGGTAGGGCCCCTAGCCCAATCAGTGCTCTACCTCCAGCAAGCTCACATGCCGACGCTAGCCCTAAAGCTATTTCGGGGAGAACCAGCTATCTCCCGGTTCGTTTGGCTTTTCACCCCTATCCACAGCTCATCCGATAGCTTTTCAACGCTAACCGGTTCGGGCCTCCACGGGGTCTTACCCCCGCTTCACCCTGGCCATGGATAGATCACCGGGTTTCGGGTCTACAGCCACTGACTACGCCCTCTTCAGACTCGCTTTCGCTTCGGCTCCGGGCCTGAGGCCCTTAACCACGCCAGTGACCGTAACTCGCCGGTTCATTCTTCAATAGGCACGCACTCACCCACGTACGGGGCTCGTACTGCTTGTAGGCACACGGTTTCAGGGTCTCTTTCACTCCGCTCCCGCGGTGCTTTTCACCTTTCCCTCACGGTACTGGTTCACTATCGGTCGCCAGGCGTATTTAGCCTTGGAGGGTGGTCCCCCCGGATTCCCACGGGATTCCTCGTGTCCCGTGGTACTTGGGATCCGCCCAGCGGCGCCTCGCCTTTCGCCTACAGGGCTCTTACCTTCTGTGGCGGGCCTTTCCAGACCTCTTCGGCTAGACTCGGCAGCATCGCTTTACGGGCGTCCCGCAACCCCAGCAGCGATGGCTCGCTGCTGGTTTAGGCTCCTCCCCGTTCGCTCGCCGCTACTGAGGGAATCTCGGTTGATTTCTTTTCCTCGCCCTACTGAGATGTTTCAGTTCGGGCGGTGCCCCCCCACAGCCTATGGATTCAGCTGTGGGTGACTGGCCATTACGCCAGCCGGGTTGCCCCATTCGGAGATCCCCGGATCTACGCCTGCTTGCGGCTCCCCGAGGCTTATCGCAGCTTTCCACGTCCTTCATCGGCACCTGGCGCCCAGGCATCCACCGTGTGCCCTTCCCAGCTTGATTTCGCTGAGATGCACGCTTCCCGCGTTGCCTTTGCGTGTGTCCACTGTGCAGTTTTCAAGGTACGACGCTGCTGCAGGGAACCCAAGGTTCCCGAAGCAGCCCGTGGTCCCGTGCGGGAGCGAAGCTCCCGCAGGCACTCACTGAGGGGCTCGAAGATCCTGAGTCAGCAAGCGTGCGGGCCGGAACAGCTCTCACTGCTCACAGCCCACTGCTCACCGCTCATCTCGAACCCTCAAAACTAAACAGTGCAGATTCGGTCCGCCCAGCGGCCGTCAGTTTCCCTCAGCCCGTTTTGATGGGCTGAGGATCGACCTCGGAGTCTCCCCTTCTCAGGGGCTGTGCTCCTTAGAAAGGAGGTGATCCAGCCGCACCTTCCGATACGGCTACCTTGTTACGACTTCACCCCAGTCACCGGCCCCACCTTCGGCGGCTGCCTCCCTTGCGGGTTAGCTCACCGACTTCGGGTGTTGCCAGCTCCCATGGTGTGACGGGCGGTGTGTACAAGGCCCGGGAACGTATTCACCGCGGCGTGCTGATCCGCGATTACTAGCAACTCCGACTTCACGCAGGCGAGTTGCAGCCTGCGATCCGAACTGGGACCGCCTTTCGCGATTGCCTCCCCCTCGCGGGTTCGGGGCGCTCTGTGGCGGCCATTGTAGCACGTGTGTAGCCCAGGACATAAGGGGCATGATGATTTGACGTCATCCCCACCTTCCTCCGGTTTGTCACCGGCAGTCTCGCATGAGTGCCCACCATAACGTGCTGGCAACATGCGACAGGGGTTGCGCTCGTTGCGGGACTTAACCCAACATCTCACGACACGAGCTGACGACAACCATGCACCACCTGTCTCACCGTTCCTCTCCGAAAAGAGGCACCCCCGCATCTCTGCAGGGTTCGGTGGATGTCAAGCCCTGGTAAGGTTCTACGCGTTGCTTCGAATTAAACCACATGCTCCGCTGCTTGTGCGGGCCCCCGTCAATTCCTTTGAGTTTCAACCTTGCGGCCGTACTCCCCAGGCGGAGTGCTTAGTGCGTTAGCTCCTGCACGAGGGGGGTCGATACCCCTCACACATAGCACTCATCGTTTACGGCTAGGACTACCAGGGTATCTAATCCTGTTTGCTCCCCTAGCTTTCGCGCCTCAGCGTCAGTGACTCCCCAGGCAGCCGCCTTCGCCACTGGTGTTCCTCCCGATCTCTACGCATTTCACTGCTACACCGGGAATTCCACTGCCCTCTAGAGCACTCAAGCCCGCCAGTTTCAGAGGCACCCCCGGGGTTGAGCCCCGGTCTTTCACCCCTGACTTAACAGGCCGCCTACACGCCCTTTACGCCCAGTAATTCCGGACAACGCTCGCCCCCTACGTATTACCGCGGCTGCTGGCACGTAGTTTGCCGGGGCTTCCTCGCCTGCTACCGTCAAACCCCGCCCATTTCCTGACGGGGCCCTTCTTCGCAGGCAACAGAGCTTTACAACCCGAAGGCCTTCTTCGCTCACGCGGCGTTGCTGCATCAGCCTTTCGGCCATTGTGCAAAATTCCCGACTGCTGCCTCCCGTAGGAGTCTGGGCCGTGTCTCAGTCCCAGTGTGGCCGGTCGCCCTCTCAGGCCGGCTACCCATCGTCGCCTTGGTGGGCCGTTACCCCGCCAACCAGCTAATGGGCCGCGGACCCCTCCTCTGCCAGCGCCACTGACTCCAGCGCCTTTTCTCCCAGCCCCATGCGGGACCGTGAGCTTATCCGGTATTAGCAGGCCTTTCGGCCTGTTATCCCAGAGCAGAGGGCAGGTTATCCACGTGTTACTCACCCGTCCGCCGCTGGGCTTCAGGGCCGAAGCCCCGAAGCCCCGCTCGACTTGCATGTCTTAGGCACGCCGCCAGCGTTCGTCCTGAGCCAGGATCAAACTCTCCGTGGAAAGCTTGACTTTGGCTCCTTTGGAATACCGGCTCGCTCGGCTTCCCTCTTCTGCACTGTCTAGTTTTCAAGGTTCGAGATCCGCCGCCGCCGTCAGGCGACAGCTTCACCAGTTTAGCAAGTTCCCGGCGTCGTGTCAACCGGCCAGTTCGTGCCACTTGGCCGTTCCGGCCGGCTGTCTCCGCCGTGAACCCCGCCGCCCAGCTGGCGGCAAGATGGCATTTTAGCAGACGCACAGGACGGCGTCAACCGACCAATTGCTGGTGAACCGCGCCGCCCGGCAAGATGTTAGTATAGCGACTGCCGGGCGGGTCGTCAACACACTTCGCTCTTTCGGTCCACTAGGCATCCATCCGGAGCACGCGCCGGGCATTCGCGGTCGTCGCCGCCGCGATCTCCTCCAGCGTGGTGCCGCGCAGCTCCGCAAGGAACTCCGCGACGATCCGCACGTAGCCCGGCTCGTTGCGCTTGCCGCGGTACGGCACGGGTGCGAGATACGGATCATCCGTCTCCAGCACGATCCGGTCCAGCGGCAGCCGCCGGGCCACATCCTGACCGACCGGATTGTTCTTATACGTTACCGTTCCGCCGATGCCGATATAGAAATTCAAGGCGAGACATCGCTGGGCAATCTCCCAGTCGCCGGAGAAGCAGTGCATGATGCCGCCAACTTCATCCGCCCCCTCTTCTTCGAGGATGCGCACCACGTCCTCGTGGGCATCGCGGTTGTGAATGACCAGCGGCAGCCCCAGCTCCCGGGCCAGGCGAATCTGCTGCCGAAAGACATCCCGCTGCACATCGAACGGCGCCCGGTCCTTCCAGTAGTAGTCCAGGCCCACCTCGCCCAGCGCCTTCACCCGCGGGTGACGGGCCGCTGCCCGGATCTCCGCCTCCGCGTCGGGTCCCCATTCCAGGGCGCTGGTGGGGTGGATGCCCACCGCCGCCCACACCCAGTCGTGCCGCTCGGCGAAGCCCAGGGTGATCGGCAGCAGCGCCCGCTCAAAGCCGATCACCATCAGCTGGCTGACGCCCATCTCCCGTGCGCGCGCCAGCACATCGTCCCGGTCCTGCGCGAACTGGCGCCCCGTATCCACATGCGAGTGCGTGTTGAACAACATCCCGCGTCCCTCTTTCAGTTCATCTCCCCGGGCGCCTGGCAGGGGCGCCCGGGGAGACGTGATCTGGTTTTACTTCACGCGCATCCCGGTGGGGAAGTCCGGCTTGTCCAGCGTGACCAGGCTCAGGCTGCCGTCTTCCGCGGTGGCGGCCAGCAGCATGCCGTGCGACTCCACGCCGCGCAGCTTCTTGGGCTTCAGATTGGCCACCAGGACGATCCGCTTACCAATCAGCTCCTCGGGCGCGTAGTGCTGCGCGATGCCCGAGACGATCTGCCGGCGCTCCTCGCCCACCGCCAGCACCAGCCGGAGCAGCCGGTCGGCCTTGGGGATCCGCTCGGCTTCCACGATCTCCGCGACCTTCAGCTCCACCCGGGCGAAGTCATCGTAGTCGATCTCCGCCACGCCGTCAGCCTGCTCGCCCGGCCCGGCCGCCGGCTGCGCCCCGGGCTTCTGCCCGCCCGGCCCGGCCGCCGCCTCGCCGGTCTTCGCCTTGGGCACGGCGGCCTCGCCGTCCTCCTTCGGCAGCTCGATCCGCGGGAAGAGCGGGCTCCCCCTGCGGATCACGGTGCCCGGCTTCAGGCCGCCCCAGGCGACCGCGTCCTCCCAGGGAACCGTGCGGACCTTGTCCGGCTCGAGGCCCAGCTGCTCCCAGATGCGCTCCGGCGTATGGATCAGGAACGGCGTGAGCGTCACGGCCAGGAGGCGCAGCGACTCCGCCAGGCTGTACAGCACGTTGCGAAGCTGGCCCGCCTTGGCCGGATCCCGAGCCAGGGCCCACGGCGCCTGCTCGTCGATATACTTGTTCGCCCGGTCCACCAGCTTCCACAGCGCCGCCAGGGCCGTGGAGATCTCCAACCGGTCCATGGCCTCCTGGAACTCCCGCAGCACCTGTGCCGCGAGATCGGCCAGGACCCGGTCATCGGTGGCCGGATCGGGCTCGGGCACCCGGCCGTCGCTGAACTTGTTGATCATCTGCGTGGTGCGGGAGAGCAGGTTGCCCAGGTCGTTGGCCAGGTCGTTGTTGGTGCGCAGAATGAACGCCTCTTCCGTATAGGTGCCGTCAGAGCCGAAGGGCACCTCCCGGAGCAGGTAGTAGCGCACCGCGTCCAGCCCGTACCGCTCAATGAGGACGAAGGGATCAACCACGTTGCCCTTTGACTTGGACATCTTCTCGGCCTGCGAGCCGAACAGCAGCCAGCCGTGGCCGAAGACCTTCTTGGGCAGCGGCAGACCCAGGGCCATCAGGATGCACGGCCAGATGATGGTGTGGAACCGCACGATCTCCTTGCCCACCAGGTGCACATCCGCCGGCCAGAACTTCCGGTACAGCTCGTCGTTCTCGGTGCCCCAGCCCAGTGCGGAGATATAGTTGGAGAGCGCGTCGATCCACACGTAGATGGTCTGTTTCTCATCGATGGGCACCGGGATCCCCCAGCGCACGGTGCTGCGCGAGACGCACAGGTCCTCCAGCCCCTGGTTGATGAACGAGACCATCTCGTTCTTGCGCGAGGCCGGCTGGATGAAGTCGGTCTCCTCGATATACTTCAGCAGCGGCTCCGCGTACTTCGAGAGGCGGAAGAAGTAGCTCTCCTCCTTCGTCCACTCGACGGGGCGGCCGCAGTCCGGGCAGAGGTTCCCCTCCTTCAGCTTGCCCTCGATCCAGAACGTCTCACACGGCGTGCAGTACCAGCCCTCGTACGAGGACTTGTAGATGTCCCCCTGGTCGTAGAGCTGCTTGAAGATCTTCTGCACGACCTTCTTGTGCCGCTCCTCCGTCGTGCGGATAAAGTCGTCATACGAGATGTGCAGGGCCGCCCACAGGTCCTTGATGCCCGCCACGATCTCATCGACGAACTGAATCGGCGTCTTCCCCTCGGCGAGCGCCGCACGCTCAATCTTCTGGCCGTGCTCGTCGGTGCCGGTCAGGAAGTAGGTCTCGTGCCCCAGCCGCCGGTGGTAGCGCGCCAGCGCATCTGCAGCGACGGTGGTGTACGAATGGCCGATGTGCAGCTTGCTGCTGGGGTAGTAGATGGGCGTTGTGATATAGAACCTGGTCGTCATGCCGAACCTCCTCCTCACAAATCTCGCCCCGCAGACGCACAAAGCCTCGTCCCGCTGAAAGGGACGAGGCTTGCACCCCGTGGTACCACCCTTGTTCGCCCGACCCAGGTCGGACCTCGTGCGGATACGGGCCGATTCCGCGGCCGATATCCTGGCCCTCTAACGGGAGCCCCCCGTCCCAGCCTACGCAGTTCCGAAAGAACCTTCAGCCGGCCGCTCCAGAGCCATGTTCGGGCCGTCTCGGTCGCCGCCGGCTTGCACCAGACCCGGCTCGCTGTGGGGACCTCAGACCCTACTCATCTCTTTCATCGCGTTTGAATGGCCATAGTATAGGCGACTCCGAAAACGGTGTCAAGACCCGCCCCCGCTGCTAACGGCTGCCGCACCTGGGGAAAATGCCCAATTGACCCTTGACTTAGGACGCGTATCCAGTTATCGTTGTCATAAGCGGGCAGACAGCCCTTAACCAGATACCCGTTCGAATGTGCCGTGGGTAACGTTAAGGCATTGACTTGACTTTTTCTGCCATAACTGTTATCATCGGTGATAGAGCTTTCGCAGCCCCTGGACGCAAGGAGGGAATGCGCCATATGATGAAGTCCACGGGAATCGTCCGGAAGGTAGACGAACTCGGCCGGGTCGTGATTCCGATCGAACTCCGTCGTACGTTAAACATTGAGGAGAAGGACTCCCTGGAGATCTACGTTGACGGGGACAAGATCATCCTGCGCAAGTATGAGCCGGCGTGCGTCTTCTGCGGCAACGCGGCCAATGTGGAAAACTTCAAGGGTAAGAACGTGTGCCAGTCCTGCCTTGCCTCCATGGCTGAGCGTGCTCATCAGGTCGGGTAGACGATAAGACCAGAAAGCACTCCGCCGCGCGGAGTGCTTTTTTCATTCCTCTTCCTTCGCGTCGAGCACGGCCTGGTAGACGACCTTGCGGGAGACGCCGTACCGCTGGGCGACTTCCTTCATCGCCGCCTTGCGGTCCATTCCCTCCGCCGTGCAAGCCGCCACCTCCCGGGCCAGGACCGCCGGGTCCGGCGCCCCGGCCGCAGCTTCCGCCGGCGCCTCTTCGGCCCCCGCCAGCACCAGCACGAACTCCCCCCTCGGAGCGTGCGCGGTGAAGTGGTCGATGAGCTGGGTGAGGCTCCCCCGCACGAACTCCTCGTGGACCTTCGTGAGCTCCCGCCCGACGGCGGCCTGCCGGTCGCCGAGCGCTTCGTGCAGGTCCCGCAGCGTCTCCAGCAGGCGGTGCGGCGCCTCGTACAGGATGAGGGTCCGCTCTTCCGCCTTCAGCCGCTCCAGCGCCCGCCTGCGCTCCCGGCCCTTGTGGGGCAGAAACCCTTCGAACGCAAAGCGCCGGGTCGGCAGTCCCGCGCCCACCAGGGCCGTCACGAACGCTGTGGGCCCCGGCACGGGGACGACGGGAATGCCCGCCTCCACGGCGCGCCGCACCAGATCCTCTCCCGGGTCGGAGATGGCCGGCATCCCGGCGTCGCTCACCAGGGCCACGTCCTCGCCCTCCAGCAGCCGCCGGATCAAGGCCGGACCGGCCGTGCGCTGGTTGTGCTCGTGGTAGCTGGTGGTCGGCGTGTCGATCTGGAAGTGGTGCAGCAGCTTGCGCGTCTCCCGCGTGTCCTCGCACGCGATCACGGCCACCGACTTCAGAATCCGCAGGGCCCGGTGGGTGATGTCCTCCAGGTTCCCGATCGGCGTGCCGACAATGTAGAGCGTGCCCGCCACGTTGCGAGATCCTCCTGTGGATTACCCTTCGGCCAGCCCGCTGGCCGCTGTCGTGCCGTCTGCTGCCGGCGCACCGTCTGCGGTCCTGCGGGCTGACCCGGCGGCGCTGCGCCGGCGGCGCCGCCGCCGCGAGCCGCGCCCGGTCCGCCCCGCTGTCTTCACTTCTGCCTGCCCGGCGGCCGCCTCCTGGGTGCTGCGTGTGCGCGCATCGCCGGCCTGACCGCCTCTGGCCGGCGAGCCTCCCTCCTGCTCGCCCCCCGCGCGCGCCGCCCCGCCGCGGCCCTCCGCATGGGTCGCGCTGCCGGCTGTCCGGGCCGGCTTCCGCTTCTTCCGCCTGGACCGCTTGCTCGGGCCGGCCTTGCCCGGATCCTGCGGCTCACCGCTGCCGTCGGCCGCCTCCGGCGCAGGAGCGTCTGCGGCGCCCGCCTCCTGGGTCTGTGCTCCCCGGTTCCGGCCGCGCCCCCGGCGGACGCGCTTCTGCTCCTCTTCCGCGCCGGCGATCCGAGCCTGGTCCTCCTCCTTCGGCCGAGTCCGCGCCGGGGAGGCCGGTGCCGCAGGCTCCGCCAGCCACTCGACCTCGGGCACCTCCTCCGGCTCAGGGTCGGGCAGCGGCGGCGGCACGTAGCCCGGCGCCAGCGTCGGATCGGTCTTTGCCGCTTCGTAGGTCTCCTGCTCAAAGCGCAAGCAGCACATCAGCCTCCCGCACAGCCCGGAGATCTTCGACGGGTTCAGCGAGAGGTTCTGGTCCTTGGCCATGCGGATCGACACCGGCGCGAAGTCGCCGAGGAAGCTGGTGCAGCAGAGAACCCGCCCGCAGGGCCCGATGCCCCCGAGCAGCTTGGCCTCATCCCGCACGCCGATCTGGCGCATCTCGATCCGAGTGCGGAAGACCGAAGCCAGGTCCCGGACCAGCTCGCGAAAATCGACCCGGCCTTCCGCCGTAAAGTAGAAGATGATCTTTGAACCATCAAATGTATACTCAACGTCGACCAGGTACATGTCGAGGTTGTGTGCCTCGATCTTCTGGAGGGCGATCGCAAAGGCATCCTTCTCCTTGCGCTTGTTCGCCTCCGCGATCTGGGCATCCCGCTCGTTCCCGATGCGAATCACCTTTTTCAGGGGCTGCACCACCTCGTCTTCGGGGACCATCTTCGGCCCCACGACGACCTCGCCGTACTCAACGCCCCTGACCGTCTCCACGATGACCCGATCTCCCTGGGCGACGGGCAGCTCACCGGGATCGAAGTAGTAGACCTTCCCGGCGAGCTTGAAGCGTACGCCTACGACACAGACCACCCCGTCACCTCCTCGCTGCCATGGGCAGCGTTCCCATCTATCTCAGCGCCAACCGGCTCCGGGCTGGGCTGCGCCGTGGAGGTCGAGCAGCAGCACATCCAGCACCAGCCGGGTGTTGGCGTTGCGGAGCAGCGCCCCACGGGCAGCAGCCACGCTCTCCAGCATCGCCATCAGGCCCTCGCCGCCGTAGCGGTGGGCGATCCTGTGCGCGTCCGCGATCCGGTCCCGGTTCACCACCAGCCGCTCGGGCGCCTCCCGGGCGAGCAGGAGGGCATCCCGCAGCCACAGGGCCACCATCTCCAGCCGCTCCTCCAGGTGGTCCTTCTCCTTTTCCCAAGCGCCGGCCTGTTCCAGCAGGTCGGCGTCGTCCATCTCCCCCAGGCGGAGCAGGAGGCGCAGGGCCTCGTCCCGGCGCTGGGCCACCTCCGGGTTCGCGGCCATCGCCAGCGCCGCCCCCACCGACCCGCCTGCAAGCGAAGCGAAGAGGTGGGCCTCCTCAACGCCGATGCCCGCCTTCTCCTGCACCACCGCCGCGACCTCCTCCGGCGGCAGCGGCGAGAAGTGGACGATCTGGCACCGGGACACGATGGTCGGCAACACGCCGGCCGCGTTCGTCGTCAGCAGGACGAAGCAGGCGTAAGAAGGCGGCTCCTCCAGGACCTTCAGCAACCGGTTGCCCGACTCGGCGTTCATGCGCTCGGCCCCGTCGATCACGACGACCCGGAAGCGCCCCTCCGTCGGCCGGGCGTACACCTCGTTCTGCACCTGGCGCATCTGCTCGGTGCGGATCACCCGCCCGTCAGGCTCCACCACCATCACATCGGGGTGGACCGGCGGGTCCTCGGCCAGTTTCAGGCAGCTGCGGCAGGAGCCGCAGGCCTCGCCGGCGTGCGGCGCCAGGCAGTTGAGGCTGCGGGCCAGCTCCAACGCGGCCAGCCGCTTGCCCACCCCGGGCGGCCCGGCAAACAGATACGCGTGGGCAACCCTGCCCCCGGCCGCCGCGCGGCGCAGCAAGTCCACGGCCATCTGCTGGCCACGAATCGCGGACCACGTCACGCCCAAGGCCCCCTAGAACTGCTCGAAGCGCTCCACGCCGAGCACGAAGATGATGGCGCCGCCGACCGTGATCTCCACCGGATAAGGAATGTACGAGTCCGCCGGCCCGCCCATGGGCGAGAGCGGCGTAACCAGCTGCTCCCGCGACCTGCAGGTACTCTTGATGATGCGCAGAATGTCCTCCACCTTATCATCGTCCACGCCCATCAGGAGGGTGGTGTTGCCCTCCCGCAGGAAGCCGCCCGTCGAGCTGAGCTTCGTCGCGCGGAACCCTTCCTGGGTCAGCGCCGTCAGCAGGCGGTGGGTGTCCTTGTCCTGGACGATCGCGATGATCAACTTCACGCAGGTTCGCCCTCCTTTCGCTCACGGTGCGGCCCCGACCCCGCGGAAGCGGCGGGGCAGCACCTCCTCCACCAGCCTCCGGATCTCGTTCTGCACCTCGTCCACGCTCCTGGATGCGTCGACCACCTTCACGCGCCGGGGCTCCGCGCGGGCCAGCTCCAGGTACCCCTCCCGGACCAGCTGGTGATATGCCAGCGACTTGCGCTCAATGCGGTCGGTCTCGCCGCTCTCCCGACGGGCCAGGGCCGCCTCCGGGGCCAGGTCCAGCACGATCGTGCGGTGCGGGCGCAGCGCCCCCGTAGCCATTTCGTTGATCTGCGTCAGAAACTCCAGCGGCAGGCCCCCGGCCACACCCTGGTAGACCAGCGACGAGTCGACGTACCGGTCGCAGATCACCACCTTGCCCGCCTCCAGCGCCGGCCGGATCGTCCGGGCCACGTGCTCGGAGCGGCTCGCCGCGAACAGGAGGGCCTCCGTGATGACCGACATCCCCCGGTTGTCCGGATCCAGGAGGATCCTGCGGATCTGCTCCGCGATGGGCGTGCCGCCCGGCTCCCGGGTGAAGACGTAGGGCACGCCCTGCGCATCGAGGTGCTGCAGCAGGAGCCGGATCTGGGTCGACTTCCCGGACCCGTCGACCCCCTCGAAGCTGATGAACACCGACAACGCCGCTCACTCCTCCACGACCTGGATGGTGCTCAGCTGCGGATCTGCCGGACCCTGGAGGTGCCAGCCGGAGCGGACGGCGTGCCGGAGGTAATCCAGCACGTCGGCGGTCAGCCGTTCGCCGGGCGCGACCACCGGTATGCCCGGCGGGTAGGGCGCCACCAGTTCGGCCGCGATGCGGCCTGCGGCGCGGCTGAGCGGCACCGCTTCCTTACGGGCTAAGTATGCCTCCCGCGGCGCCAGGACCACTTCAGGCCATGGCGGCTCCGGCGGGAGGGGCGGAATGCCCCCTTCCGCGGGAAGCCGAGCCAGCCCGCCTACCAGCGCGTCGATCTGCTCGCGCGCATCCCCGGGCGAGAGCACGGCAAGCAGGTACGTCAGCCCGGCCGCCTCCACGGCCACCCCGGCCTCGCTCCACAGCCACTCAGCCGCCCGGAACCCCGAGAGGCCCCGGCCCCGGACATCGATGAGCAGCTTGGTCGGGTCGTCGGTGGGGCGCACCCGGAGGCCGGGAAGGCCGTCGATCCGCCGGCGGGCCTCATGCGCCAGCTCCAGGGCCCGCTCCCAGTTCGCCCGCCCCGCCAGGGCGAGCTCGCGGCGGGCCACGTCCAGCGACGCCATGAGGAGGTATGACGGGCTGGTGCTCTGCACCAGCCGGAGCATCTCCTGCAGCCGCTCAGGCCGGATGCGGCTGCCGTGGCCCAGGTGGCACAGGGAGGACTGGGTCAGGCTCCCCCCCGTCTTGTGCAGGGACTGGACAACCCCGTCGGCGCCCAGTTCCAGCGCAGAAGGCGGCAGGGCGGGATGGAACGGGAAGTGCGCTCCGTGCGCCTCGTCCACCAGGACGGGGAGCCCGGCGCGGCGGATGCGGTCGATCGCGCCGGCCGTGTCCCCGGCGATGCCGTAGTAGGTGGGATGGACCAGCACCGCCGCCGCCGATCCCGGCAGCGCCTCCTCCAGCGACGGGAGCAGCGGGCCGGTGGCGATGCCCAGCTCCGGGTCGAAGGCGACCCGCACCCAGCGGGGTCGGAGCCCGGCCAGGATGAGGGCCCCCAGCACCGACCGGTGCGCGTGGCGCGGGACCGCGATGGCCTCGCCGGGCCGGCACGCGGCGAGGATCAGCGCGTGCAGGCCGGCGGTGGTGCCGCCCACCAGGAAGTAGCTCCGCCACGCGCCGAACGCCTGGGCGGCCAGCCGCTGCGCCTCGGCGATGACGCCTTCGGGCGCGTGCAGGTCGTCGAGCCCGGGCGCCTCGGTCTGGTCGATCGCCAGCGCGTTGGGCCCCAGAAAATCCCGCCACGCCGGGGGCGCGCCGCGCCCCATCTTGTGACCGGGCACGTGCAGCGGCGCCCGCACCCGGGCGGCGTACGCCCTGAGCGCCTCAAAAAGCGGCGCCCGGTCCTGCTCCTGCGTCACTCAGCGACCCTCCTCACGGCTGTATTCGACGGGCCGCGGCGTGAAACCTGCGAGACTCACGGCCGGCCCTCCGCCCGCAGGCGCAGCACCCGCCGCACGTCCTCGCCCTCCAGCGTGAGGGCCTCAAACCCGTAGAGCAGCCGCGAGGCGATGCGCTCCCCGTAGGTGTCGAACAGCTCGCTGGCGCGCAGGTTGGTCGAAACCACCATGGGCATCTGCCGGTTCAGCCGCAGGTTGATGAGGTTGAACAGCTCCTGGGCCACGAACTCCGTCACCTTCTCAGCGCCCAGGTCGTCCAGGATGACCAGGTCCGCCTCCAGCAGCCACTGCGCCGACGCCCGGAAGTCCCCCTCGTCGTCGAACTTCTCGGTGCGGACGAGGTCGACGAACTCCGCCAGCGTGAAGTAGAGCACAGTCTTCCGGGCGGCGATGACGTGGTTGCCGATGGCCGAGGCCAGGAAAGTCTTCCCCAGCCCGACGGCCCCCTGCAGGAGCAGGGAGGTGCGGCACCGCCCCTCGGCCACCGCCTGGGCGAAGCGGCGGCAGTCCGCCAGGACCCCGGCGTTGTGCTTCCGGTTCTCCGGCGGGTAGACGGTGAGGTCGAAGCGGTCGAAGGTCTGTTCCCGGAGGGGACCGGTGAGGCCCGCCACCCGGTACAGGTCTTCGATCTCCTCCTGGATGAGGCAGCTGCACTTGCGCGGGGGGGCGACCGTCTCGCCCGCCTCGGGATCCCGGATCCAGCCGGTGTTCTGGCACCGGGGGCAGTCCCAGTGCACCTCCAGCTCCCGGGGGTCGATGCCGTGACGGCGCAGCAGCGCCTCCCGCTCCTCGGAGAGGCGGAGGGACCAGTCCCTCAGCTCCTCGAAGGTCATCTTGAAGCGGGTCGGACGCTTCAGGTACAGGCGCGCGAGGTCCAGGCCGATCTCCGCCTGCAGTTCCTTGATCTCGGCGAGACGGGGCACGCGCGCGAAGATGGCCGCCTCCCGCTCGGCGCGCTCCTGCTCCAGCTGGCGGATGCGGGCCTCCCGGCGCTTGGCCCGTTCAATCGTCATATCGCTTAAAGACGACCTCATAGTAACTATCATCCTTCTTCTCGCGCTTCAAGATGACGTTGGACTGCCCGGACCCTCTGCGTCCCCCGCGGGCGGCACGGGCAGACTCCACGCCGGCCGCGGCGGTGCGCCGCTTCTGCTCCAGCATGCGGTCCAGGTCCGCGCGGGTGCGGATGCCTTCCTGCAGCCAGCTCTCCAGCACCTTGTTCGTGTACTGCAGGGGGTTCTTCGCGCCGGCCGCCTGCTCGCAGGCCTGGAGGATAACCTCGTCGTCGAAACCCCATTCCTCGTACCAGCGCTCGATCATCGCCTGCTCCGCGGCGGTCAGCGGCCGCTTGATGCCCAGAGCCTGCGTCGCCCTGCGGTGGCGGGCCACGGTCTTCTGGTGCTCCTCCAGGTACGCGGCCACCTGCGCCTGCGTCTGCAGCCCGGCCTCCGCCCACTCCCGGGCGATCGCCTTCAAATAGCTCATGCGGGTGACCCCCTGCCGGAGACCCTCCCGCAGCACGGCTTCCACCATCTCCACGGTGAACCCGAGCTCGTCCACCCACTCGAGAATCTCCCGCACGTCGCGCGCCGAGAGCGAGCGCCCCAGCAGCTGTTCGGCCAGTGCGACAGCCGGGTGGGGCCCCTTGCGGGCCTGCTCCTTCTGGTGCTCGTGCCAGTACTCCTCCCAGACCGCGAACAGGCGCGCGAAGAGCGGGCCGAACGAGAACGTGATCTCGTTCTCCGTCACGTGGTCGCAGCGGGTGATCATGTCCTCCTCCAGCTGCAGCACCAGCGTGCGGACCTGGTCGAAGTCCCGGGGCGTGCTGCGGCGGGTGACCGTATAAACGCTGTAGGGACTCTCTCCCGGTCCGCCCACGCATGCGAGCACGGCAAAAATCTTGCCGATCCGGTCGTAGTCCAGACCGAGATCCAGCGTGTAGTCGAAGAGCATCCGGGGGATGTTGACGAAGCCCCGCTTCATCATCGCCTCAAAAAAACCGAACTCACCCGGCCCGTCGGGCCCGAGCGCCATTCGGCACCCCCCCTTTCCCGAAATCGGTCCACCCGCGCGCCCGGGTGCGGCGCGCAGTCCTGTGGCGTCGCGAGTTTCTCCGTGACCCGCGCAAACTCCTGCCCTGCCCGGGCAGCCCCGCGCGGCGCAAGGCGCGCGGAAGGCCGCCGGCGGCTGCCGGCGGCCTTCCGCGCTTTCCCTACAGCTCGGGATGCTCGCTCATCGCCTTGATGCGTCGGAACCGGCGGTCGACCTCCCGCTTGAACTCCTCCAGCACGTCGGCGAACTCGGGCTTCAGCAGGTGGCGGGTCTTGCCCATCATCTTCAGCCAGTCTTCCACGGGGATCTTCCGGCCCTTGGCCTCGGGGTCGTAGGTGAGCCGGGTCTTGCCCCGCTCCACCTCATAGAGCGGGAAGAAGTTGCAGTCCACCGCGGCCTGCACGATCTTGGTGCCCATCCGGTCCTCAGAGAGCCAGTTGAGCGGGCAGGCGATCAGCAGCTTGCCGTAGACCAGGCCGACGTTCTTCGCGTACCACTGGGCCTTGGCCGCCTTCTTCCACAGGTCCTGCGGCTGCGACTCGACGGCCGTGAAGACGTAAGGGATATGGCAGGCGGCCATGATCTGCGGCGTGTCCTTGTGGTGGAACGCCTTGCCGCCGCCCAGGCTGCCCACGTTGGACGTCGCGGTCTTGTGGCCGATGGGCGTGGAGTACGAGAGCTGGGAACCGGTGTTCATATAGCCCTCGTTGTCGTACTCCAGGATGATCATCTTGTGGTTGCGCAGCGCGGCGCCGATGGCCGGCCCCATGCCGATGTCCATGCCGCCGTCGCCGGTCACCATCACAAACGTAATGTCCTCGCCGACGTCGATCTCGCCCCGGCGCTTCTTCTCGTGGAACACCTCCACGACGCCGGAAAGCGTGGCGGCGCCGTTCTGGAACAGGTTGTGGATATACGTGACCCGGTGGGCCGAATAGGGGTAGCCCGTGGTGACCACCATCGCGCACCCCGTCTGGAACAGGACCACCACGTCGCCGGAGAGCGCCCGGAAGAAGTTGTCCAGGGCCGGGAAGATGCCGCAGCCCGGGCAGGCGCCGTGCCCCGGCGTGATGCGCTTCGGCATGCCCATCATCTGGCGGGGCGGCGGCACGGTGACCTTCAGCTCGTCGCCGACCACTTCCACCTTGACCGGCGACTGCTGCTCCTCCCGGGTCAGCGGCCGCACCACCGGCAGCGGCTGGGTCTCGGTGGCGGCGGTGGTGCCGTGGTAGTCGAACGGCACCTCCACCCGGCCCGTGCGGGCCATCTCCAGCGCGAGCTCGTAGAACGCCTCGGCGTCGGCGGGGTAGAAGTCCTTGCCGCCCAGGCCGTAGATGCGGGTGGCCACCAGCGTGCGGTTGTCCGGGTCGTCCTTCAGCGCGGACTTGATCTCGTGGGACAGGTTCCCCCCGCCCGACCCGTAGGAGTCGGCCCGCTCGCCGATGACGACCGCGGCCACGCCCCGCAGGGCCTCCCGGATCTCGTCAGCCGGGAACGGACGGAGCACGTGCAGCGTCAGCAGGCCGGCGCGCACGCCCCGCTCCCGGAGCTGGTCCGCCACCTGCTTGCCGGTGTCGGCCGCGGAGCCCAGCAGCACCAGGGCGACGTCCGCGTCCTCCATGCGGTACCGCTCGACCATCTCCAGCCGGCGCCCCGAGAGCCGCTCCCACTCGGCGAAGACCTCGGGAATCACCCGCCGGGCCGCCTCCATGGCCAGGTGCAGCTGGTACTTGTTGTTGATCAGGTCCGGATCGTTCATATACGGGCCGAAGGTCTGCGGATTGCGCGGGTCCAGGGCGTGGGGGAAGCCCTCAGGCTGCGGCCCCACAAACGCCTGCAGCACCTTCGGATCCTCGAAGTAGGAGACCCGCCGCTTCTGGTGGCTGGTGAAGAACCCGTCGAAGCCCACGATCACCGGCAGCCGCACGTCAGGGTGCTCGCCCACCCGGACGGCGATGGGGTGTAGGTCGTAGACCTCCTGCGGGTTGTTGGCGTATAGGATGATCCAGCCCGTGTTCAGGGCGAAGTAGAGGTCAGAGTGATCGCCGCGGATGTCCAGCGGCCCCGACACCGACCGGGTGACCAGGTCCAGCACCATCGGCATGCGGGTGCCCGACTGGACCGGCATCTGCTCCAAAGCGTACAGGTACCCGTTGGCCGAGGTGGCGTTGAACACCCGCCCGCCGGCCACCGCGGCGCCGTAGCAGATGCCGGCGGCGCCGTGCTCGCCGTCGCCGGCGACCATCGCGATCGTGTTCTCGCCCTCCACCCGCATCTCGTCGACGAACTCGGCGATTTCGGTGGACGGCGTGATCGGGTAATAGCCCATCAGGTGGAAGTTGATCTGGCTCGCGGCCAGCGCGGCCATCTCGTTGCCCGACTTGAAGTCCGTCTTCTGGACCCTCAGCTGCTCCTCTTTCAAAGCCATCGGCCGCTCACCTCCCCACCGCCAGCAAGTGGTCGTGCCTTACCGTGTGCGCGTCGGCCCAGCCGTCCTGCTCCCGGATCTCCCGCAGGGCGTCCACCGGGCAGGCCTCCACGCACTTCAGGCAGCCCTTGCAGTACTGATAGTTGATGCCCTTCAGCACCATCGCCGGCCGCCCCCGCTTGTCGACCCCCTGCTCCCAAACGAAGCAGAAGTCCGGGCAGACCAGGTCGCACTGCGCGCAGTCGATGCACTTCTCCCGGTCGAACTCCGGCAGGAAGCCCTGGCGGGAGGCGCTCAGGTCCTTCAGCGCCATGTTGCCGGGGTTGGGGATCACGCCGCCGATGGGCATGTTCAGGTACCCGTACGCGGCCGCCGAAGGCCGGCCGCGGGCGGCGCCCGCCTCCCCGGAAGGGCCGAAGTACTCGAACTGGATCTCCTCGTACCCCCGCTCGAAGCAGCGCAGGTTGCCCGGCACGGTGTGCGGGTACTTCTTCGAAAACGTGTCGGTGATGAGCGCCTTGATCGCTTCGGGGTCGAGGAACTCCGCCGCGCGGGCGATCGCCCCGAGCACGGCCATGTTCACCCGGGAGCCCGTCTCCACGGCGATCGTCGTGGCGTCGAAGGTGCCGATGGTCACGTCGTCGACGCCCAGCGCATCCCGGATTTCCTCCGGCCGCTTGCGCGTGTTGACGATGACCACGCCGCCCGGGCGCAGGCCGGCCACCACCGGCTGCGTGCGGATCAGCGCCTCGTGGAAGATGCAGACAATATGCGGCTCCTCGATGGGCGAGCTGATGCGGATCGGCGTGTCGGGCTCAGCGAAGCGGATGAAGGACTTCACGGGCGAGCCCTTCTTCTCGGAGCCGTAGGAGGAAAAGTTGGCGCCGTTCAGGCCCTGGTAAAGCACACCGGCCTCGGCCAGCATCTTGCCGGCGATGTTGGCGCCGTAGCCCCCGATCGACTCCAGGCGGATGTTGAAGAACCCGAGCTCGTCCTTGACGGGGAGCCGGGCGGTTCCCTGCGTGGGGGTCGCAGCCATAGGAGTCTCCCTCCCCTGCACAGTCGTCCTGCCCGGCACGAAAGGACCACCCTCGTGCGTTGTCGTAGGCAGAAGGTACTCCCACTATAGCACGTCAAGGCTTCTCCTGCCAATAGTGGTTTTCGGGCGGCGAAATGCACATTTTCACCGGCGAAATGCATCCGCTCATCTGCCGGGAGCTCCGGGCCTCGGCGCGCGAAAGGGGCTGTCCCCGGCGTTCCGGGCGGACAGCCCCTTTCACCCTATCCTTCCTGCATCGGCGGGGCCGGATCGCCGACCGAGCGGATCAGGTCCACCTCCGTGCCGTCCATGGCGTCCACAAAGACCCGGAAGTGCTGGTCCTCCACGCGCCCCGGCACCTCCCAGACCAGCCGCTCCTGCCCCCGGCGGTCGGCGATCAGCGAAAGGCGCGGCTCTCCCGTGACTGTGAGGCGCGGGGAGGTGCGGGAGGCCGCCTCTTCGGCGCTGAGCCGCGGCGGGGGCAGATCGCGCTCGACGTGATTCACCCAGTAGGCGCGGGCGTCGTACCCCACCAGTTCGCCATTGTCCATCGCCAGCATGACCCGGATCATCTCGGTGTGGACCGCGACGCCGCCGGCGACCGGGGCGAAGTCCATCACCAGGGTCCCGTCGTTCTCCGCGCTGGACACCAGGGCCACTTCATCAAAGCCCCACCGGGCCAGCATCTCCTTCGCCTTCGCGACCAGCTCCGCGGGCGCCGTCTTCTTTTCGGTGACCGCCCGCCCGTCGATCATGTACACCACGTGACCGCCGTGCACCGAAACCCCGAAGCTCATGGGCAGCCCGTTCTGCTTCTTGGCATCGAAGTAGTAGAGCGAGAGCCCCCGTTCGGTGTCCTCCGGGTCGTACACGCCCGTCTGCACCGGCTCGCCGGACAGGGGCATGTCCACGAAGCGCTTGATCGCCTCCGCAGCGGCCGCGGCGTCCACCCTGGGACCCGGATCCGTCTGGGGGCGCGGCAGCTGCGCCTTCTCCGGCGCCAGCGCGTTCTCCTCCCCCGGCGGCACGGGCAGATTCTCTTCCAGGAGCATCACCGACCGGGTGATGGGCGTCGCGGCCTTCCCGCTCTGCGCCGGGCTGGTCGCCTGCACCGTCGGGTGCCAGCGGATCAGGTTGTTCCCCACCAGCCCCAGCAGGTTGGACAGCTCCTCCTCAAAGAAGACCGCCTGCTTGCGCAGTTCCATGAGGTGGGACCAGTCCTCCTCCGTCAGGGCTTCGCCGACGCTCAGCTTGTGGTGCTTCTCATCAGACTGCGCCCGCAGGGTGTTCAGGAAGTTGGCGATGCGCGGGGTGTTCATGGTCGTGAACGGCAGCGTCGACATGTGCTCCACCGCCTGCGCGCTGAACACCCGCAGGTCCGCCAGCAGGCTCTCCTGGAGCCTCGGATCGCTGGTAGCCACGAGCTTGGCCATGCGCTCCTCGATGTTCTCGCTGGTCCACTTCAGCTTGTGGAACGCAGCCATGTACTTGTTTTCCGCTTCCCGCAGGTACTGGTTCTTCAGGCGGGTCTGGTACGCGCCGAAACCCATGGCGCCCACCAGCGCAACCCCGAGCAGCAGGTACGCCCAGACCTGCCCCTTCTGCGACTTCACGGCACCGGCCTCCTACTTCGCAAAGATGTGCTTGCCGATGGTCCGTACCTGCTCCCGGGACCAGATGAACGCGTTGCTGGTCTTGGCCGGGGCGAAGAAGTAGAGCGACCCGTTGGAGGGGTCCCAGCCGGCCAGGGCCGCCCGCGCCGCCTTGAAGCACTCCTCCGTCGTCTCCTTGTAGATCTCCCCGTTGGAGACCGACTCGAACGCATGGGTCTGGTAGACCACCCCGGCCACCGAGTCCGGGAACCGGTTGTCCAGCGTCCGGTTCAGGATCACGGCCGCCACGGCCACCTTGCCCTCGTACGGCTCGCCGCGGGCCTCGCCGCAGACCACCTGGGCCAGCAGGTGCAGGTTGTCCTTGGCCGCCCGGCTCTCCGCGAACGTCCGGTGACCGTCGAACGTCGCCTCCGGCCACAGCAGCAGGAGCCCGGCGGCGCAGACGGCCGCGGCCCATTTCAGCAGCCTGTGCACGGACCTCTCCTCCCTCGTCTGCCGTTGGTGAACCCTAGTCTCTCTGGCCGCGGCCCGCTCCATGCAAGAACAGAAAGACCCGGCCCCCGATCCCGGGGCCGGGACACGCAGGTGCGGCCGCTCATTCCGCTGCGGCCGTGCTGTAGGCGGCCAGCGAACCGTCTGCCAGGGTGACGAAAATCCATCCGTCTGCCAGGGCCATCGCCACGGCCGGAGCCGGGAGGGGCACCGACCAGGCCAGCCCTCCCTGCGCTCCGTCCCAGGCTGCCAGCGCCGGATCGGGGGTCGCCCACACGTGCAGGTCGCCCGCCAGCAGGTGGGCAGCGCCGGTGCGTGCCGCCGCGGGCCCGCCTTCCGCCTCCCACACGGTCTGGCCCGTGAACAGATCCGCCCAGAGCCCGGGGTAGCAGACCGCCTCTCCCCGCACCGCCGCAGCCGTCTGCAGATCCGGCCGGCGCCACACCTGCTCGCCGGTCAGCGCATCGACGGCCCGGCCGCCCACCACCACCAGCAGCTCGGCGAAGACCGGTGCGCAGGGGTCGGCCGCCGCCTGCCACAGCGCCGCCCCGGTCAGCGCATCCAGGGCCCACAGCGTGCCCGTTTCGGTGACGGCGTACAGCCGCCCGTCGCCCAGGGCCACCGGCTGCACCACCGGCCCGTCCAGCAGCGCCTTCCAGACCACGGCGCCGGTCTTGGCCTCGACCGCCAGCGCGCCGCGCGCGGACCCGCAGTACAGGATGCCCTCGGAGGCAACGGGCGAGCCCAGGCCCTCCTCCGGCGCGACCTGCCAGACCGGCGCGCCCGTCCGGGCTTCCACGGCCCGCATGCCCCCGGACTCGCAGAAGTAGACCAGCCCGTCGTAAGCGACCGGCGCGGGCAGCGCTTCCGCGCCCGGCCCGCCGGCCCGGTCGGGCCCGTCTCCCGTCCGTGCAGCCGGGGCGCCGGACCCGGCGGGCAGCCCGCGGGCCTTCCAGCGCACCCTGCCCGTCGCCTGGTCCAGCGCGTACCAGATGCCGTCGCCGAGGCCGGCGAAAACCAGGCCGTACCGGGTCACCGGCGCGGAAGGCGCGAACCCGGACGGCTTCCCGGGGCGGCGGGTCCACCGGAGGCTGGGCGGCGCCGCCGGGGTCACCGGGCCGTCCGCCCCGCGGCCCGGGTCCCGCCCCAGCATCGGCCAGTCCGGCCCCGGCTCGGGCGGTTCCGGGATGACCAGCCGCTGCCCGGGCTCGACGAACTCCGGGTGGGCCAGCTGGTTGGCCAGCATGATCGCCTTCACCGTGGTCCCGTAGCGGGCCGCCAGCGAAAGGGCCGTCTCCCCCCTGCGCACACGGTGCACCACGCCCCCCGGCGGCGGCGACGGCCGCTGGCCGGGGCGGGGGATCAGCAGGGCCTGGCCCGGGCTGATCGCGTTGGGGTCTTTCAGCCGGTTGGCAGTGACGAGGGCGTGAACGGTCGTCCGGTAGCGCCGGGCGATGGCAAACAGCGTCTCACCTGGCTGCACGAAGTAGAAGACCATACCCCGACCTCCGTCTTTTTCCCCATGGTACGCAGCGGGAAGCGGAGCGGTCTGCACGTGGAGATTTTTCCTGTTCGTCGCGCGAAAACTGTCCACCGCGTCTCCCCAGTTTGACCACAAGTTATCCACAATGCCCGTGGATATTCTTTCGGCCTGATCGAACAAAGCCGCGCCGGGTGGGCGTTTCGGGGAACGAGAGTTCTCCACAGGCCGCGGAAAACCTGTGTACAACTCTCCCCGCGGCCAGCCCGTTGTCGAAGGGCGGGGCAGGCCAAAAAGCCGGGAACGGCCCCACGCCGCTCCCGGCTTTTCCAGTAACTTGTCGACAATCCTATAGCTTAACGATGCGCGTCCTTGACGACCTTCACCATCTTGACCTCGGGATCCTCCGTGCCCTGCACGGGCAGCCCGGCCTGGATGCACTCGTTCAGGTAGTCCAGGTTCTCCTGGGCGACGATCTCGCCAGGGAGCAGGATCGGGATGCCCGGCGGGTAGACCATGATCGACTCGGCGATCACCCGGCCTTCCGCCTCCTGGATCGGAAGCACTTCCGTCTCCGCGTAGAAGGCCGTGCGCGGGTGCATCGCGAGGATGGGGGTCACGGGCACCTTCACCTTCACCACGTTGGCGGGCCGCTGCCGGTAGAAGCGCCGGGAGATCTCCCCGAGCGCGGCCACCAGCGCGTCCACGTCCTCCTCCGTATCGCCCAGCGAGATGATGCAGAGGATGTTATAGAGGTCGGAGAGCTCCACCTCGATGTTGAACTCCTCCCGCAGGAGGACCTCCACCTCCACGCCGGTCACGCCCAGTTCCTTCACATTGATGCAGAGCTTCGTGGGGTCGAGGTCGAAGCGGGAGGACGACTGGCCGACCACGTCCGGCCCCAGGCAGTACAGCCCCGGGATTTCGTCAATCTGCCGGCGGGCACGCCGGGCCAGGCGCACGGCCCGGTCGATCAGCTCCCGCCCCCGGGTGGCCAGCTGCTTCCGGGCGACGTCCAGCGATGCCAGGAGCAGGTACGACGTCGAGGTGGTGTGCAGCATGGAGAGGATCGCCTGCACCCGCCCCGGGTTGATGAACCCCTCCCGCACGTTGAGGATGCTGGTCTGCGTCAGCGACCCGCCCAGCTTGTGCACCGACGTGGCCGCCATGTCGGCGCCGGCCTGCATGGCCGAAAGGGGCAGCTCGTCGTGGAAGCAGAGATGGACGCCGTGGGCCTCGTCCACGAGCACCGGGACGCCGCGGGAGTGGGCCAGCTCGACGATGCCCTTCAGGTCCGCCGCGACGCCGTAATATGTCGGGTTGATGACCAGCACGCCCTTCGCGTCGGGGTGCTGGTCCAGGGCGTGGCGCACCGCCTCCAGGCTCACCCCGTGTGCGATGCCCAGGTCGTAGTCCAGGTCGGGGTTCATGAATATGGGCAGGGCCCCCGACAGCACAATGCCGGTGAGGACCGACTTGTGGACGTTGCGGGGAACCAGAATCTTGTCACCGGGCCCGCAGACGGTCATGATCATCGTGATGATGGCCCCGCTGGTGCCCTGCACGCTGAAGAAGGAGTGGTCTGCCCCGAACGCCTCTGCGGCCAGGGCCTGCGCCTCCCGGATGATGCCGTGGGGGTTGTGCAGGTCGTCCAGGGGGGCGATGTTGATGAGGTCGATGGCCAGGGCGCGCTCGCCGATGTACTCGCGGAACTCGGAGGCCATCCCCGCGCCCTTCTTATGGCCGGGGATGTGAAACTGGATCGGGTTGCGCGCGGCGTGCCGCACCAGCCCGGAAAACAGCGGCATCTCGTGCTGATTCACGGTCCTCACCTCCTGCAGGGGCGTGTGGGGTTGCATCCTAACGCAGTATAACAGAACTGGGCCGTGTGTAAACCACCGCGAGGTTCCCAATGCAGCGGACTGGCCCGTGTGCCCGGCGCTGCACGGCGGGCGGACTGCGGCGAATCTCCCGGTTGGAGGTGGAACGTTGGGTGAAGTCGCCATCGTCCTGATCCGGTCCACCATCACGTTCCTCAACCTCCTGATCCTGTGCCGTCTCCTCGGCAAGACCCAGGTGAGTCAGCTCACCTTCTTCGAGTACGTCAGCGGCATCACCCTCGGGTCGCTGGGCGCAGAGCTCTCCACCAACCTCTCCCTCCGACCGTGGCCCGTGTTCGTGGGCCTGTTCGCCTGGGGCGGCCTCACGCTGCTGACGCAGTGGATCGCGCTGAAGAGCCGGTGGATGGCCAAGATGCTGGACGGCGAGCCCGTCATGCTGGTCTACCGGGGCCAGATCCTGGAGGAGAACCTGCGCCGGCTGCGGATGCGCGAGAGCGAGCTTGCAGAGCTGCTGCGGGCCCAGTCCGTCTTTCACTTTGACGAGGTGGAACTGGCCATCCTGGAGCCGCGGGGCACCCTCTCCGTGCTCAAGACCGCGGAGAACCAGCCGGTCACGCCGGCTGATCTCGGGCTTCCGGCGTCCTCCCGGGGTCTGGGCGTCGAGCTGGTGGTGGACGGCGAGGTCATGGAGCAGAATCTCCGCCGGGTGGGCGTCAACCGGGCCTGGCTGATGGCGAAGCTGAAGGAGCAGGGTGTGAAGAGCCCGAAGGAGGCCTTCATGGCGGTGGTGGACGCCGACGGCAAGCTCTACGTGGACCGCTACACCGACCGGGTTCCCCGTACCCACGACCTCAGCGACTATCCCGGGCCCAACTGAACCGGAGGAAGGAAGGGAGGCGCTGCCGTGAGAGGGCGCTTGCTCAGGATTCTCTACTACGGACTGCCCGCGCTCATCGTCGCCGTCTCGGTGCTGGCCCTGAACTCCGGGACCTTCCTGAAGCGGCCGTTGGGAAGCCACGACGACGTCGCGGCACACCTCCGGCAGCTTCTCGACCACACGGAAGGGGAGCGCTGGGAGGACGCCGGCGGCGCCGTTCACGGGCTGAGCGAGGCCTGGCGGCGGGTCCGCGGCCGGGTCCGGCTCACCTCCACCCTGGAAGAGGTCGAGACCTTCGACCTGGAGCTCGCCGGACTCCGCGGGGCGCTGGAGACCGGCGACGCCGCGCTGGCCCGCATCAGCGCGCACCGGCTCCTGGCGCTCTGGGAGGATCTCGGTTCCTGAACCGAAAATCGTGCTCATGGACGTACCTGGCAGCCGCTGGGTACGTCCTTTCCTATTGACGCCATCTGCGGCGGGGCGTAGAATGAGTGAGTGCTCACTCCCATCGTTCCGCAGATTCGATCCCCGGAGGGTGATGTCCCGTCATGCAGATTGTGCGATCGCTGGTATCCCTACTGACCGCACTGGCTCTCCTGGCCGGCGCGTGGACGGCGGCCTCCGCGGCACCGGCAGACGCCGGGCCGGTGGACGGCGTCACGGCCGCCGGTGAAGCGTCCGTGCGCATCCTCTCGCTGCAGGAGGCCCTCGGCCTGGCCGAGCGGTACAACCCCGGGCTGCGCATGGCCGCGCTCCAGGTGGAGGCGGCCCGGGCGGCGCTGGACGCCGCGCCGGCCAACACGCCGGCCCTCGCCCCGCTGGCGTCGGCCTTCCTGCAGTCCCAGTACGGACTGACGATCCCGGCCGAGGCCATTACGCCCGGGGCGGTCGGCCAGCAGGCCGTTTACGCCTATGAACAGGCCGCGGCGCAGTACCAGACCGCCCGCCAGCAGGTCAGGGCCGGCGCCCTGCAGGCCTACGTGGAGTGGCAGAAGGCCGCAGCCACGGTCCGGGCGCAGCGCGCCGCGCTGGAGCGCACCGAGACACAGCTCGCCAACGTGGAGGCCGCCGTCGCGGTGGGCAGCGCGGCGCCGTACGACCTGCTGCAGGTACAGGTCGCGCTGGCCGGCCAGCAGGCGGCCCTGGCGGGTGCCGAGGCCATGGAGCAGGGGGCGCGCAGCGCCCTGGGGGCAGTCATCGGCGTGCCCCTGGCGGCCGACGTGCAGCCGGAGCCCCTCTCCCTGCGCGCCGCAGACGTCCTGCTGCCCGACGACCTGGAGGCGCTGATCGCCCGGGCGGTTCAGCGGCGCCCCGATCTGCGGGAGGCCGCCGCGCAGCTCGCCGGCCGCCGCCTGCAGACCGGCCTCGTCGCCGAGGGCGGGACCGCGGCCCAGGTGCAGGCCGCCGCGTCCAGCTACGGGATGGCGCTCTCCCAGGCCCGGGCCCAGGTCACCCAGGCCTACCTGGCGGCCAGAGGATCCGTGGAGGAGCTGAAGGCCCGGGAGAAGGCCGTGGAGATGGCGCAGGAGGCGCTGCGGCTGGCCGAGCTGCGCTACGAGGCCGGCATCGCCACCTGGGTCGAGGTGCAGACCGCCTCCGCGGCGGCGCTGGAGGCCGAGGCGGGGCGCATTCAGGCCGCTGCCGGCCTGCTGCTGCGGCTGCTGGAGCTCAGCCACGCCGTCGGTGACGGGTAAGGAGGCACGGCGCATGGAAGCGACACGGGACCGCATTCTCGAAGCAGCGCTGCACCTGATCAGCGAGCGGGGCTACAACGGCGCCACCACCGCCGAGATCGCCCGCCGGGCCGGCGTGGCGGAAGGCACCATCTACCGGTACTTCAAGGACAAGAAGGAGCTGTTCATCGCCTGTGTGGAGCCGGTGGTGCACGAGGCCCTGCGCCGCGAGCAGCGGCTCCCCCGGACCGGCGACGTGCGCGAACTCATCCGCCTGCGCATCCGGGAGGTCGTCCGGATCATCCGGGAGAACCGCGCGGTCTTCAACGTGCTGTTCACCGAAGGCCGGTTCCACCCGGAGATCGCCGACATCATGCTGCAGCACGTGGTCTCCGCCTACACCGAGGAGGACCGGGAGACCTTCGTCCGGGCGCTGGGCGGCCGGCCGGTCAACCCGCTGCTGCCCATCCTGCTCACCGTCGGGCTGTCGGCCGCGATCTGGGCGATCCTGCAGGTGGGTCCCGGCACCCCCGCTCCCTTCGCCGGACTGCTGCCGCCCGACTGGTACGACCGGCTGGACGACGACGTCGCTGACTTCTTCACGAACGCCATATTTGCGTCAGGAACAGTATAGAGGTGTGAGATATGCGTAAGTTGATGGCCCTGGTACTCTGCGCCGCGCTGCTGGGCCTCACCGCCCCGGCGGCGTCGGCGGCTGACCTCTCCTTCCTGGTGCCCGCTACGGCTCCGCCCCTGCACGTGACGGTGATCAGCACCGACGGCACGCCGCTGCCGGAGGCCGAGGTGCAGGTCCTCACCCCCGGCCTGCCCGGCATCGTCTCGGTCCGCACCGACCAGCAGGGCCGGGCCACCCTGGCGCTGCCTCCCGGCCAGAGCTTCTGGCTGCGGGTCTGGGCCGACGGGCACGGCCTGGTGGAGCGGGCCTACGTCCCGGCCAGCGACGGCGCCGCCCTCACCCTGACCGCGGCGCCGTACACGGCGTACCTCACCGGCCTGGTGCTGGACGCCCGGGGCCTGCCGGTCGCCCGGGCCACCGTCGAGCTGTTCCGGGCCGGCTACGGCCTGGAGGCGTCGACCCGCACCAACGACCTGGGCGTCTACACGCTCTCGGCCGTCCGGGCTGACGGCGAGTACACCCTTCAGGTCCGGGCCGACGGGTACCGCCCCGCCTCCCAGGAGATCGGCCCGCTGGACCCCCGCCGCCGGAACCAGGTGGACCTGACCCTGCCATTCGCCACCGGCCGCGTCACCGGAGAGGTCGTCTCGGGGACCCGGGGCACGCCGGTCTGGGACGCCACGGTACAGCTCCTCCTGGACGGCTGGGGCCCGGTGGCCACGGTGCGGACCGACCGCACCGGCTACTTCGCCGTCGCAGCGCCGCCGGCCGAGGGCGGTGTGTACCGGCTGCGCGTCTCCCGGTATGACCATGAGACGATCACGACCGCCCCCTTCACCCTGCAGGAAGGCGGCTGGGTCGATTTCAGCGGGGAAGACCGGCTGGTGCTGAACCGGCTGTACGCGGAGCTCGCCGGCAAGGTGTTCGACGAGAGCGCCCGGCCGATGCAGGATGTCGAGGTCCACCTGCAGCGGGCCGGCGTGGGCACCGTGCAGATCGCCCGCACGGACGAGGAAGGCCGCTTCACCTTCCGCGAGGTCGTGGGCGGCACCTACCGGGTGCGCGCCTTCCCCGGCGGCTCCCTGGTCAGGAGCGACACCGGCTGGATGAACGTCGCGGGCGGCGAGCGCATCTCCGCCAACATCGTCGCCGAGGCGCCCGATACTTACAGCTACGGCAGCGCCGTCCTCTCCGGCACCGTGAAGAACCACCTGGACGAACCGGTCGCCGGGGCCGAGGTGAAGGTCGTCCGCGGCTCCCAGACCTGGACGGCCAGGACCGACGAGGACGGAAGGTACGACATCAGCCTCCCGGCCAACATCCCGACCTCGCCGGCCGATGACCCCGGCACCGGCTACCACGTGAGCGTGAAGGTCTCCGGTTACCTGTACACCGACCAGCCCTTCGCGGAGGAGGGCCTGCCGCCCTCCCTGGTGGACCTGCGGCGGGGGAACAACACCGCGGACTTCGTCCTCCAGCCCGAGCGGGCCGCCGTGGCCGGCCGGGTGGTCGACGACCGGGGCGAGCCCCTGGCCGGCGTGAAGGTCGGTCTCCGGGAGGAGGGGCGCAACCGGATCACCGAGACCACCACCGACGAGAGCGGCCGGTACGAGTTCAAGGACCTGCCCGTCGCGAAGCAGACCCGCTACCTGCCGGTCATCACCGACCCGGCGTACGTGAACGGCGCCGTGGCGCCCGACGGCGCCCAGCGGGAGCCAGCCCCCCTCAACCCGGCCGCGCCCGGCAACGTGGTCCTGGTCGCCCGCCCCGCCGAGACGCTCTTCCTGGGGCTGGTGCAGGCCGGCGATGACCGTCCGGCTTCCGGAGCCCAGGTGACCGTCGTCCGCACCAGCGACGGCGAGACCTTCAGCGGCCAGGTCGGGGAAGACGGCAGCTACGCAGTCAGGGTGCCGGCTGCACCCGGCGAGGCCTACCTCATCCGGGCGGCCAGCGACGACGCCGTCCTGTCTGCCGCCGGCGGCGTGCTGCAGCCCGGCACGAACTTCGGCGTCCAGGCCAATCTGACCACCCACGTGCCCGCTTCGATCACCGGCCGGGTCGTGGGCCCCGACGGCACGCCGCTCGCCGGCATCCGGGTGGTGCTCTACGCAGAGGGCAGCCACGCCGCGGACCGGTTCGCCTACACCAACAACGACGGCATCTACCGGTTCACCGATCTGGTGCCTGGCCGACGGTACGCGCCGGTGGCGGTGGATCCGTCCTCAGGCCTCCGCAGCAGCACGGCGCCCGGCGAGGTCGTCATCACCCCCCTGGTCGGTCTGCCGTCGGGCGAGACCGTCTGGGCCGACATCCGGCTGGACGTGCTGCCGGCCGTCCCCTGATCCCCTGGAGGTGCGCGTGAGATGAAGCGTTTTTTCCCCGCGGCATGGCTGGCGCTGTGCGCCCTGATCCTGTCGGGCTGCGGCCTGGCCTCCGGCCAGAACAGCGAACCCACGGTGGAGGCCGTGGCGGTTGCGGTTACAGAGGCCCGCACCGGGACGCTCACCGCCATGAGCCGGGCCTCCGGCCAGCTGAGTCCGATCCGGAGCGTCGTGATCACCGCCAAGGTCCCGGGCAAGGTGGTCGCGGTGCACAAGCAGATGGGCGACGCCGTCCAGGAAGGCGACCTCCTGGCGGAGCTGGATGACAAGGACCTGGCCAGCCAGCTGGCCGCCGCGCAGGCCCAGTACGCCCAGGCCGAGGCCCAGCGGGCCGAGGCGGCCCGGCAGGCCTCCCGGCTGGAGATGCTCCTGGAGCAGGGCGCGGTCTCCCGCAGCCAGGCGGAGCAGATCCGCACCCAGCTGACCCTGGCGGAAGCCCAGGTGGAGGCGGCGCGTGCGCAGCTTGAGCTGGTCACCTCCAGCTACGAGGGCGCCCGCATCACCGCCCCGGCCGACGGCGTGCTGGCGGCCCGTTACGTGGAGCCCGGCGGCATGGTCGGCGCGGGCACCCCGCTGTTCCAGTTGGTCGACCTCTCCACGGTGGTCGTGGAGGCAGGGGTGGCCGAGGCGGCCATCAACGCCGTCCGCCCGGGGGTGGCGGTCTCCGTCTCCGTCCCCGCGCTGGGCCGGACCTTCACCGGCGAGGTGGAGTCCGTGAGCCCGCAGATGGACCTGCAGACCCGCTCCTACCGGGTGCGGGTCACCCTGCCCAATCCCGACGGCGTGCTGAAGGGCGGCATGTTTGCCGAGGTCAGCATCCCGCTGTCTGAGCAGGACGGCGTGCTGGTGCCGGTCGAAGCCCTGGTGGAAAGCGGCGGCGAACCCCACGTGTACGTGGTCAGGGACGGCGTGGCCCACCGCACGCCGGTCACGGTCGCCGTCCGCTCCGACGAGCAGGCGCTGGTCGAGGGCGTGGCCGCCGGCGACCAGGTGGTGGTGGCGGGGCAGAACCGGCTCTACGACGGCGCCCCCGTGCGCGTGGGAGGAGGGCCTGACCAGTGAGGCCCCTCATCCGGTTCTCCATCCGCCACCCAGTCCCCACCATCGTCTTCTACCTGATCACCGCCGTGATCGGCGTGGTCTCGCTGACCCGGCTTCCCCTGGACCTCTACCCCGCCATGGAGTTTCCCCTGGCGGTGGTGGTGACCCGGTACGAGGGGGCAGGGCCGGAGGAGGTCGAGGCGCACGTCTCCCGCCCCATGGAGGAAGTCGTGGGCACCGTGCCCGGCGTCACCAAGGTCTCCTCCTCCAGCTCCGAGGGCACGTCCCTGGTCATCGTCGAGTTTGACTACGGCACCGACATGGACCAGGCCGCCCTCTCCATCCGCGAGAAGGTCGACCAGGTCCGGGGCTACCTGCCCGACGGCACGGAGGCCCCCATGGTGTTCAAGATCGACCCCACCGCGCTGCCGGTGCTGACCATCGCCCTCACCGGCTCCGACGACCTGGCCGAGCTGAAGTCCCTGGCCGAGGACCGGATCAAGCCGCGGCTGGAGCGGCTGCAGGGCGTCGCCTCCGTGAACGTCAGCGGCGGCCTGGAGCGGGAGATCCAGGTGATCGTCGACCCCGCCCGCCTGCAGTCCTTCGGCCTCTCCATGACCCAGGTGGCGCAGCTGCTGGCCTATGAGAACCTGAACCTCCCCGGCGGCGAGGTCCCCGAGGGCACGGTCAACCTGCTGGTGCGCACCATCGGCCAGTATGCGTCCGTCGATGAGATCCGCGACCTGCGGCTCGGACCGGTGCGGCTGGGCGACATCGCCGAGGTGCGCGACACCTTCGCCGAGGCCGAGTCGATGGTCTGGCTCAACGGGCGTCCCGCCGTCTCGCTGGACATCCAGAAGCAGAGCGGCGGCAACTCCGTGGCGGTGGCCAACGCCGTCAAGGCCGAGCTGAAGAAGATCGAGGCCGAGCTGCCGGGTCAGGTGCAGGCCACCGTCCTCTCCGACACCTCCCGCATGGTGGTCACCTCGCTGGAGTCCGTCGCCACCAACGGCCTGCAGGGCGCCATCCTGGCCATCCTGGTGCTGCTGTTCTTCCTCCGGCACCTGCGGGCGACCTTCGCCATCGCCGTCAGCATCCCCGTCGCGATCATCTCCACCTTCGGGCCGGTCTTCTTCAGCGGCATCACGCTCAACATCATCTCGCTGGGCGGCCTCGCGCTGGGCGTGGGCATGATGGTGGACTCCTCCATCGTGGTGCTGGAGAACATTTTCCGCCACAAGGAGATGGGGAAGGACATCGTCCAGGCGGCGGAGGACGGCACGGCCGAGGTGGGCCTGGCCGTCACGGCCTCTACCCTCACCACGGTCGTCGTGTTCCTCCCCGTGGTCTGGATCACTGGTCTGGCGCAGCTCTTCTTCCGTGAGCTGGCGCTGACCATCTCCTTCTCCCTGATGATGTCGCTGCTGACCTCTATGACGCTGGTGCCGATGATGGCCCCCCGGCTCCTGGAGGACCGTCCGGCCCGGCGCGAGAACCCGCGTATCGCCCGGCTCTCCGCCTGGATCGCCGGGCGGCTGGAGCGGCTGGAGGCCGTCTACGGCCGGCTGCTGGACTGGGCCCTCGGGCACCGGTGGCAGGTGGTGGCCATCGGGGCCGCCTCCCTGGCCCTGTCCCTCCTGGTCCTGGGGCGGATGGGCCTGGACTTCATCCCCACCAGCGACACCAGCGAGTTCCGGGTCAGCATCCAGATGCCGCCCGGCACCCAGTTCGAGCAGACCCAGGCGGCCGTCGAACGGGCGGTGGAGCAGATCAAGGATCTGCCCGAGCTGCGCAGCCTCTACGTCGCGGTGGGCGCCTCCGGCAGCGCTTACAGCACCGGCGGCGAGTCTCACCAGGCCTTCATCTCCGGCGCCCTCTCCCGGCCGGATGAGCGGCGCCGCAGCCTGCAGGAGGTCGTGGAGGACGTCAGGAACCGCATCGTGCTGCCCGGCGCCAAGGTGACCGTCTCCACCGCCGGCATGATCGAGACGGGCGGCAACGACATCGAGGTGCAGATCAAGGGGCCTGACCTGGAGGTGCTGCGGGAACTTTCGCAGCAGGTCCTGGCCGAGGTCGCGCAGGTGCCCGGCGCCCGCGGGCTCGACACCTCCATCAGCGAGGGGCTGCCCGAGATTCAGATCCGGGTCGACCGCGCACGGGCCGCCTCTTACGGCCTCAGCGCCAGCCAGGTGGCCGCGGCCGTCCAGTCGGCGGTGCGCGGGCAGGTGGTCACCCAGTACCGGGTGGGCGGCGAGGAGGTCGACATCCGGCTGCAGGCCACCGAGAGCGCCCGGAACAACGTGGACGCGCTCCGGCAGCTGCCCATCGCCACCCCGCTCGGGCAGACCGTCCCGCTGGGCGAGCTGGCGGAGCTCACCCGGGGCGTGGGCCCCACCACCGTCGACCGCGAGGACCAGATGCGCGTGGTGAAGATCATCGGCCAGATCCACGGCCGTGACCTGGGCAGCGTCACCAACGACATCAAGGCGCGCCTTTCCCGCCTCCCGCTGCCGTCGGGATACGAAATCGGCTACGGCGGCGACTACGAGCTGATGGATGAGGCGATCAGCGGCCTGCTGCAGACCCTGGTCTTCTCCGTCGCGCTGGTCTACCTGGTGATGGCGGCACAGTTCGAGTCGTTCCTGCACCCGTTCGTCATCCTCTTCACCATCCCGCTCGCCCTGGTGGGCGCGGTGCTGGCGCTGGTGCTGACCGGCCGGAGCATGGACATGTCCGCCATGATCGGCCTCATCCTGCTGGCAGGCGTGGTCGTCAACAACGCGATCGTCCTGGTGGACTACATCAACCAGCTCCGCCGGCGCGGGCTGGACCGGGACGAGGCCGTGCGCATCACCGGCCCGCGGCGGCTGCGGCCGGTGCTGATGACCACCCTGACCACGGTGCTGGGCCTCCTGCCGCTGGCCCTGGGGCTGGGCGAGGGCGCCGAGCTGGAGGCGCCGCTGGCCACCGTCGTCATCGGCGGCCTGACCCTCTCCACCCTGCTGACGCTGGTGGTCATCCCGGTCGTCTATACGCTCTTCGACGACCTGGTGGCAAGGGTCCGCCGCCGCGTTGCGGCCCGGGCGGAGACGGCAGCCATGTAGCGGCTGCGCATACCGATCCCCCGGTGCAGACCGGGGGATCGGCGCTTTTCGGAGCACTCAGAATCACGCGGAACTCAAGGCACGCAGGGGACGTCTATTCATGTTGCGGGCCACTGATCTCTCGTCAACCTTACGTTGAAGCGGCGAGGTGCTTATGTCGTCCTCTCACAGCTCTCTCTTCCGGTTTCTGGGCCGCTACAAGTGGCGTTACCTGCTGGGCGTCCTGGCCTTGGCCGGCACGGACCTCCTGCAGCAGGTCACGCCCCGCCTGATCGGCATGTTTGTGGACGACCTGGAGGCCGGGAACCTGAACGTCGCAGGGATCTACCGGTATCTGGCATTCATCATCGGCACGGCCCTCTTCATCGCCTTTCTCCGCTTCGTGTGGCGGATTTTCGTCTTCGGCACCGCGCGCCTGGTCGAGCGGGACCTGCGCGCAGACCTCTTCGCGCACCTGGAGCGGCTCTCCGCTTCCTTCTTCCACCGGCACAAGACCGGCGACATCATGGCGATGGCCACCAACGACCTCCAGGCGGTGCGGGGCATCGCCGGCGAGGGCGTGCTCATGGTCGCGGACGCGGTGGCCATGACCCTCTTCACGCTCATCGCCATGATCTCCACCATCGGGCTGAAGCTCTCACTCTGGGCGCTGCTGCCGCTTCCGTTCCTGGCCGTGCTCATCGCGGCGGTCGGGCGGGCGATCTTCGCCCGCTCCCGGGCGGTGCAGGACAGCTTCGCCCGGCTCTCGGACGTGGTGCAGGAGAACATTTCCGGCGTCCGGGTCGTGAAGGCCTACACCCAGGAGGCGGCGGAGGAAGCCAAGTTCGACGAGGCCAACCGGGACTACATCCGCCGCTTCATGGCGATGATGCGCATCGACGGCCTCTTCGACCCGGTGGTCAACCTGTTCGCCGGGCTCTGTTTCGTCGTCGCCCTGCTGGTCCCCGGCCGGGCGGTCCTTCGCGGCGAGATCTCGCTGGGTGATTTCTCCGCGCTCACGATGTACATCGGCATGCTCATCTGGCCGATGATCGCGGCCGGGTGGGTGGTCCACATCATCCAGCGGGGCTTCGCCGCCTTCGCCCGCATCCGCGAGGTGCTGCTCACCGAACCCGAGGTCCGGGATGCGGCGGAGACCGTGGTCCCGGAGGGCGGCCGGATCCGGGGCGAGATCGTCATCCGCGACCTCACCTTCCAGTACACCCCCGACTCGCCGCCGGCGCTGGACGGCATCAACCTGCACATCGCCCCGGGCCAGACCCTGGGCATCCTCGGGCGCACAGGCAGCGGCAAGTCCACGCTGGCCTCGCTGCTGGCCCGGGTCTTCAACCCGCCCCGGGGCACCATCTTCATCGACGGCGTCGACGTACTCGACCTGCCCCTCGATCTGCTCCGGCGCTCCATCGCCGCTGTGCCCCAGGAGGCCTTCCTCTTCTCCCGCACGGTGGGCGAGAACATCGGCTTCGCGCCGGGCGAGTGGACTCCGGAGCAGATCCGGCAGGCCGCCCGCACGGCCCACGTGGAGCAGGACATCCTGGAGTTCCTGCCCGACGGGTACGAGACGATGGTCGGCGAGCGAGGGGTGACGCTCTCCGGGGGCCAGCGGCAGCGGGTGAGCCTGGCCCGGGCCGTCCTGAAGGACGCCCCGATCCTGGTGCTCGACGACTGCCTCTCCGCCGTCGACACCGCCACCGAGCAGCGCATTCTCAGCGGCCTGCGGCCGGTGATGCGAGAGCGCACCACCATCATCATCTCCCACCGGGTCGCGGCGGTGAAGGCCGCGGACCAGATCATCGTGCTGGAGCGCGGCCGCATCGTGGAGTCCGGGACCCACGAGGAGCTGGTCGCCCTGGGCGGCCGCTACTTCCGCACCTACCAGCGCCAACAGCTCGAGGAGGCCATCGCCAGCCTCGAGTAGCTCACACAGGAGGAAAGTATGGCGGACTTTCGCGAAGAAGAGGCCCTTGGCAAGGTCTACGACGCACGACTCATGGCCCGTCTCCTCGCCTACGCCCGGCCCCACTGGAAGGCGCTGCTGGCCTGCATCGCCATGCTCGGGGTGGCCGTGAGCCTGGACCTCCTGGTGCCCAAGCTGGTGCAGACCGCGATCGACCAGTACCTGGTCCTCGGCATCGAGGACCCGGCCGCGGTGGAGGGCCTGACCCGCCTCGCCCTCTGGCTGACGGCGGCCCTCATCGCCAACTTCGTCGTCTCCTACGGCGAGGTGCTCCTGCTCCAGCTGACCGGGCAGAAGATCATCTACGCCATCCGCAAGGAGCTTTTTGGCCACCTGCAGCGGCTTCATCTGCAGTTCTTCGACCAGAGCCCGGCCGGACGGCTGGTCACCCGGGTGACGAATGACACCGAGACGCTGAACGAGATGTACACCAGCGTGCTGGTCAACCTGTTCCGCGACGTCTTCATGCTGGTCGGCGTGGCCGTCGTGATGATCAGCACGCACCCGAGGCTGGCCGGCGTCAGCCTGCTCCTCGTCCCGTTGGTCGCCTACTACACCCGGTTCTTCGCGACCCGGGCCCGCGACGCCTGGCGGGAGGTGCGGGTGCGGCTGGCCCGCATCAACGCCTTCGTCGCGGAGCACGTGAGCGGCATGCGGGTCGTGCAGCTCTTCGCCCGGGAGGCCCAGACCTTCGCCGAGTTCAAGCACGAGAACGACGAGTACAACCGGGCCTCCTGGCGGCAGCTCATGGTCTGGGCCGTCTTCCGGCCCATCCTCGACCTGCTGGCCAACATCACCATCTCCCTGGTGCTCTGGTATGGCGGCCTGCAGGCTCTGGGCGGGAACCTGACCCCCGGCGTCCTGCTGCTGTTCGTCACCCTCTCCCGCCGCTTCTTCGAACCGCTGATGCAGCTGGCGGAGAAGTTCAACATCCTGCAGAGCGCCATGGCCTCGGCCGAGCGCATCTTCATGCTGCTGGACACCCCGCCGGCCGTCGTGGATCCGCCGGACCCCAAGCCCCTGGGCCGGGTCACCGGCGAGGTGGAGTTCAAGGGCGTCTGGTTCGCCTACAACGAGGGCGACTGGGTGCTGAAGGACGTCTCGTTCCGGGCCGAGCCGGGGCAGACCATCGCCTTCGTCGGCCACACCGGGGCAGGCAAGTCCTCCATCATCAACCTGCTCATGCGCTTCTACGACGTGCAGAAAGGCCAGGTGCTGGTCAACGGCATCGACGTGCGGGAGGTCTCCACGGCCGAGCTGCGCCGGGCCATCGGCCTGGTCGCGCAGGACGTCTTCCTCTTCAGCGGCGACATCGCCTACAACATCCGGCTGGGCAACACCGAGATCAGCGACGAGCGCGTGCGGGAGGCAGCCCGCATCGTCGGGGCGGACGAGTTTATCCGCGAGCTGCGCGACGGCTACGACGAGCCCGTCGCCGAGCGGGGCGCCACCCTCTCTGCGGGGCAGCGGCAGCTGCTCTCCTTCGCCCGGGCCCTGGCCTTTGATCCGCCGATCCTGGTGCTGGACGAGGCCACGGCGTCCATCGACTCCGAGACGGAGGCGCGGATCCAGAAGGCGCTGAGGGAACTGACGAAGGGCCGCACCACCTTCATCGTGGCACACCGGCTCTCCACCATCCAGCACGCCGACCAGATCATCGTGCTGCACAAGGGCCGGATCCACGAACAGGGCACCCACGAGGAGCTGCTGGCGAAACGAGGGCTGTACTACAAGCTCTGGCGGCTCCAGTTCGAGGAGCGGCTGGAGGAGCAGGAAGCTCCGGCCGGGACGGGGGTTCCCACCGCGCACCCATCCGCCTAGCCGGTCGATGAGCAAGGAAAAGGACCGCCCCGGTCAGGGCGGTCCTTTCGTGTCGAGCGTGACTACCCGCCGCGGCGGACCAGCGGCTCCACCAGCGCCAGGACCTCTTCGGGCGTGCCCAGGCTCAGGCAGCGCTGCGCGAGCGCCCGGGCTTCCTCAGCCGGCGTCGCGCGCACCAGCCGGCGGATGCGCGGCAGGAGGGCGGGCGACATCGACAGCTCGTCCACGCCCAGGCCCAGGAGCAGCAGGGCCCCCTCGGGCAGGCCGCCCATCTCGCCGCACACGCCGACCCATTTCCCCGCCGCGTGCGCGGCCTTCACCACCTGGTCGATCAGCCGCAGGACGGCCGGGTGCCAGGGCTGGTACATGTCGGCGAGCTCCGGGTTGCCCCGGTCCACCGCCAGGGTGTACTGCACCAGGTCGTTCGTGCCGATGGAGAAGAAGTCCACCTCCGGCGCCAGGTGGTCGGCCAGCAGCGCCGCCGACGGAATCTCCACCATGATGCCGACCTCGTAGTCGTCCGCCACCGGGTGCCCTTCGGCCTCCAGCGAGCGCCGCGCCTCGGCCAGGGCTTCCTGCGCCCGGCGCAGGTCAGCAAGGCCGCTCACCATCGGGAACATGATCGCCAGCCGTCCGTGCACCGAGGCCCGCAGCAGCGCCCGCAGCTGGGTCCGGAACAGCTCCGGCCTCTGGAAGCACAGCCGCAGGGCCCTCACGCCCAGGAAGGGGTTCTCCTCCTTCGCAAGGCCCAGGTAGGGCACGTCCTTGTCGCCGCCGATGTCCAGCGTGCGGATGATCACCCGCTTGCCGCCGGCGTTGCGAAGCGCCTCCGCATAGGCCTGGAACTGCTCCTCCTCCGTCGGCGCGGCGTCGCGCCCCATGAAGAGGAACTCGGAGCGCAGCAGGCCGACCCCCTCGGCGCCCTTCTCCATGGCGAAGGCCACTTCGGCCGGCGAACCGGCGTTGGCCGCCAGTTCCACCCGCACGCCGTCAGGCGTCTCCGCCGGCAGCAACGCCTCGGCCCGGTCGCGCTCCGCCTGTTCGCGGGCGCGCGCGAGGGCTGCCTCGTACCGGCTCCGGGTCTCCGCTGCGGGGTCGAGGACCACCTCGCCCGTGTCGCCGTCCAGCGCGACGGTCATGCCGTCGACTGCGGCATCCAGCACCCCCGGCGTCGCCACCACCGCCGGAATGCCCCAGGACCGGGCCAGGATGGTGGTATGGGAGGTGGGGCCGCCCTGCTCCGTCACGATGCCCAGCAGAAGCGAACGGTCGAGCCCGATGGTGTCTGTGGGGGCCAGGTCGCGCGCAACCACCACGGCCGGCTCCCGGAGCACGATCCCGACCGTGCGCCCCGTCAGGGCCGCCACGAGCCGCCGGCCCACGTCGCGCACATCCGCGGCGCGCTCGCGGAGGTACTCGTCGTCCAGCGCCTCCAGCATGCCGGCGAACTGCTCCACCGCCGTCCGCACCGCCGCCTCGGCCGGTTGCCCCTCCCGGATGGCCGCCTCCACGAAGTTGTGCAGTTCCGGGTCCTGGAGCATCAGCTGATGTGCCGTGAGGATGTCCCGGGCCTGCGCATCGGCCCGCCCGGCCAGCGCATCCAGCTCTTCCTCGGCCCGCCTGCAGGCGGCCGCGTACCGTGCCAGCTCCTCGTCCGGCGTGGCTGCCTGCCGCGCCGCGGTCTCAGGCTGCCCTTCCCGGTAAACGAGCGCCGGGCCGACCGCCACGCCGGAAGCGGCCGCCACGCCCTGCAAGATCCGCTCACTCACCGAGCCCACCCTCAATCAGCGCGGCCAGCGCAGTCATGGCTTCCTCCTCCTGGGGGCCCTGGCAGCGGATCACGATGGTCTCACCCTGCGAGATCCCGAGGCTCAGCAGGGAAAGCAGGGAGCGGGCCGAGACCTCCTTGTCGCCCTTGCGGACGAAGATTTCCGTGTCGGCGAACTTCTGGACTTCCTTGACGAACAGCGCTGCGGGCCTGGCGTGCAGACCTGTCGGGTTGCTGAGCGTGAAAGCTCTCTCTACCATGGGGCGGACACTCCTTCTCGGTAACTTCCGCAAAGACGTTTAACATTAGTATCCGGGATCCCTGCGCCGGTGTCCAGCAGGATTCGGTACTATTTCCGGCGTATCCATGCGGAGTCGCGGTGGAAAGGGGGTGCTTGTGCTGCAGCTGAAGATCGATCCGGACCTGAGCCAGCAGCTTCCCTTCGTCACGCTGGGGCTCCTGCAGGTCGAAGGCCTGGAGAACGGCCCGGCCTCCGGCGCCCTGCAGGCCCTGGTCGACGCGACCGTGGCCCAGACCCGGGCCGGGCTCCAGATGGAGGAGATCAGCCGGCTGCCGGCCATCGCCGGCTGGCGCAAGGCGCTGAAAGCCATGGGGACGGATCCCGCCCGGTACCGGGTGTCCTCCGAGCGGCTGCTCCGGCGCATCGTAAAGGGGGACGGGCTCCCCCGGGTGAGCCTGATCGTCGATCTGGTGAACGTCTGGTCAGCGGCGTCCGGGCTGCCCATCGGGCTGTACGACGCGGACCGGCTGGAGGGCGGCGCCCTGGTGTTCGGCTCAGGCCGGGAGGGCGAGCGCTACCTGACGCTGGCAGGCACGGAGATGGAGACCCGGGGCAAGCCCGTGCTGCGGGATGCTGCCGGCCCCTGCGGTTCGCCCATTACCGACTCTGCCCGGACCGCCACGCATGAGGGAACCCGCCGCTGCGTCGCGGTGCTCTTCGGCCCGCCGCTGTACGACCGGGACGAGTTTGCGCGGCACGCGGACCTGCTCGCCGACTGGATCCACCACTTCACCACGGGCAAGGTCACGGCCCGGGAGTACGTCGTTTCCTAACCTCCGCCTTGCCCGGCCGGATTATGCGGGCGGGACAGGCGGCGGATCACCACTACCCTTTCGCCACTTCCACCTTTCCATCATCTCATGCAAGATTCGTGCCACACAAGCGCCGCCCTGGCAGCCGGCGCGCGCAGAGCGGCTTGCCTGGCACAGCGGCCCCCGGATGCGCTCCGGGGGCCGCCCAGTTTAGTTGTCGAACTTCCACACGTAGAACCGCTCCAGCTCCCGCTCCCGGCGCAGCCGCTCCTGCTCCTCCGGATCGGCAGCCGCTCTGTCGAGCACGAGCTGGCTCTGCGAGCGGTGCGCCCGGATGGCGGCCAACTTTGTCTCCCAGACCGGCCGCACATCCACCACCAGGTCAGGTTCACCCAGCACCGCCGACGCCTTGCCGAAGGCCCGGGTGTGCACCGGCGGCCGCTCCTCCGGGGGCAGGAGCTCCACCGCCCGGATCGTCGCCCGGCCCAGGGCCATGTGGTCGGGGTGCACGCTGTAGTCGGGGTGGTAGGTGATGATCAAGGACGGCCGGATCTCCTCGATGATGGCCTTCAGGCGCGCGGCCAGGGCCTCGGGGTCCTCGAACTCCACGGTCTTGTCCCACAGCCCGAGGAAGCGCAGGTCGGTGATGCCCAGGATGCGGCACGCCTCACGCAGTTCCTTCTCGCGCAGCACGGGCAGGCTCTCGCGCGTGGCAAACGGCGGCCGGCCCATGCGCCGGCCCATCTCGCCCCGGGTGCCGCACACGTAGGTGACGGGCACGCCCCGCCGGGCGTGGAGGGCGATGGTGCCGCCCACCGCAAAGGTCTCGTCGTCGGGATGCGGCATGATGACCAGCAGGTGCTCCTTCACGGTCTGACCTCCTACATGGGAAACGGCGTGTGGCTCAGCTCCAGGGCGATCGCCAGACAGCCGTCGGCGTCGTGGCCGGCCAGCAGCAGCCGGCCCTGGTCGTCCACCTCGTAATCCGTCAGGCCCTCGGCGTAGGTCCAGCCCCCGCCGGACTCCATCTGCAGCCCCACGCGGTACGGACCGGAGCCCGTGATCTGGGCGCGGCGGAACCGCACCCGGGCGTTGCGGATGAAGGCGCAGACCGCCATCCCGCTCCCCCCGGAGAACTCGCCGGCGTAGGCGCCGTTGGTCGTCTCCAGGTGGAGGTAGACATCGGTGTTGACAAAGGACTGCAGCCGCTGCTGCACAACCTCACGATCGATCGGCTCCATGCAACCTGCCTCCAGCTTGCCGAATGCACGTATGGTCGTACTTTAGACGCCTCCGCGGGGTGCGGGGGTTACGCCGGGAGCCACCGGCAGATCCGGAAGACGATCCCCCTGCCGCCAGCGGGCAGGGGGATTCGGTCACTCTTCGTGGTCAGACGCCGTGGGCGCCAGTCTGCGTCTGGACCGCATGTACCCGTGGAAGACGATGGAGGTCGCCGGCCCGGGCTCCCCGGAAGGCTCCAGGGCGGGCGGCCGGCCATCCTGCCGCGCGGGATCGGCCGCAGGCGCCGCCACGGGCCTCCGCGCCGCCGGCGCGCTCGGCGCCGGCTGGGCCGGCGGCGGCGGCGATCCGGCCGCGGTGGCGTCTCCGGCCGGCTGTCCCTCCGCGTCCGAGCGGTTGATGCCCACGAAGCGCCCGCCGGGATCGATCACCAGGCGGCGGCAGTCGGCATCGCCGAACAGCTGCCCACCGTTGCCGATCCGCAGGGTGCCCGTCACCGTGACGTCGCCGTGGATCTCGCCCTGCAGGTAGAGGTCGACCGAGCGCACCGGGCCGGCGCACACCCCGCCCGGCGCGACGACCAGCTTTCCGTCGTGGATGACCGGCCCGCGAATGTGCCCGCGCACCTCCAGCGTCCCGCGCGAGTGGATGGGGCCGTGGACTTCGGTTCCCCGGTCAATCACGGAATGCGGCTGCGTATCCAGCTTCCGACGCCACCCGAACATGTGCGGTCACCCTTACTGGGGCTGCGGATTCACCGGAGTCCGCTCCGTCCAGGGCGCACCGCCGGTCCCGTAGATGTAGTGGGCCCAGGCCAGGTAGCCGCGGCTGTTGGCCGTCAGCGGATCCCCAATCAGGCTCGCCTGCGGGAACTTCGGCACCAGGTACCGCTGCAGGGCCTGGCCGCCGCCGCCGGTGAACCACAGGTAGTCGTAGTCGGCGACCTGCCAGGTGGAGCGGATCTCCACCAGCACCTTGGTGGCCAGCTGCTCGAAGGCCTGCTCCCGGAGCCCGGTGATGTCCACCCGCCGCCCGCTGACACCGATCTCGCCCGAGATGATCGCCTCGTCGAGCGCGTGGTTCTCGCGCTCGATGCCGTACTCCCGCAGCAGGGCGGCGGCCACCGCGCCGTAGGCTGCGGAGAGGCCGGTCGGCACGGTGCGGCTCTGCTCCGGCACGTATTCACCCGCCTCCACCGTCACCAGGTCCGTCGTGCGGAAACCGATGTCGATGATGCCGACCCTGCCCTCCGCGGCCGCGTGCGGCTGCAGCTGGCCCCGGGAATCCAGCACCTGGGACCAGTACGTGCCCAGCGGCTGCGGAACCACGGTCACCCGGTCGACCCGCAGATAAAGCTCCTCGGGGTTGGCAGCGCGGTAGCGGACGACCCGGTGGTCGCCCCTCACGCTGCGGATGAACTCGTCCGCCAGGTGCATGCGGCCCGGCGGCAGGCCGGTGACGACGGAGAACGTCGTGTTGGGTTCATGACAGAACAGGCTGAGCGCCGTCAGGAACAGGACGAGCAAGTCGTTGCCCTCGTCGCGCAGGACCGAGAGGGACCGGTAGGCCATGCGGGACTGGCGCACGGCCAGGGTTCCCACGTGGTAGACCCTGTCGCCGATCTGCAGACGCAGATTGTCGGTGGGGTCGGCCTCCTGGGATGCGAGCCGCAGCGGTTGATGCGGGCTGCCGTCGCCGACAACGCTCGGGAAGAGGAAACCTTCCCGGCCGTCCGTGGCCTTGACGAATCCGTAGCCAAGATCTACGCCGATAAGCCGTTCCATGGTCTGCCCCCCTTAGAGCTGTCTGACAGGTCCGGGCATGGTGAGCGTCTTGGAGTCACGCGATTCAACATTGGAAAATTGCTACCACTAAACATACCTTACCTACCTCAAAAAGTAAAGGCATCGCTCCGTTTCCTGCCATATCCGGTGAAGCGCATTTTCCAGCGGCGAACTGCGCGGAAGGGCAGATGACCGGCACCCGGGCTGTGGGACGGAAGGCGCAACCTGCGTTCTGTTCGCCAATACCGGCATTTCGCCGCAAATCGCCCGATTGCGAAGCGTCCTCCTGCTATGCTGGAACCAGAAGCGCCGGGGCGGTGCGCCCGTGCCCGCGGGAAGGAGGGACTGTTTCGGTGTTCACCTATTCGACCTTTGAGGCAAACTGGGAAGTAGGGCTGGTGACGGCTGAAGCGGTCCACGGTATCGGCTTCGCGATGGAGACGGAACTGGAAACCGCCGCCGAGGAACCCGCAGGGACCACAGAGAACCTGGGCGACGCAGCGGACTGACCGCCGCGGGCGGCCTGCCCACACATAACCCCACAATCTGAGCCGAGTCAGGGAAACTCCCGCGACTCGGCTCTTCTGTGTCTTCGGAAACCGTGCGGCCCATCCCCGGCGGGTCCCTCTTCACACTTTCTTCACAGTCAGGAGCGAAACTGGGACTGACGCACGCTGAAAATGGGGGTGTTCATGATGAAGACCCGCGCGTTCCCACAAACGTACCCAGCCATCGGCGCCCTGGCGGCTGTGGCCCTGCTCCTGGTCGCCCTGATGGGCCTGACCGCCGGCTGCTCTTCGCCGGGGCCCTCCCATGAGCCGGAAGCCGGACAGGAGGCGACCTTTCCGGAAGGGTTCCCGGAGGCGCCCGAATGGTACCGGGCCTCGCCGGAGCACATGCAGGCGCTGTACGTGGCGGCGGCGCATCACGCGCACGAGCTGCAGCACATCCCCTGCTACTGCGGCTGCGGCGACTTCCACGCCAGCAACTTCGACTGCTACTTCTACCGGGATGAAACCGGAGAGGTGGCCGCGTTCGACTGGCACGCCGCAGGGTGCCAGATCTGTCTGGACATCACGCGCGACGTGGTGATCGGCCTCGAAGAAGGAAAATCCCTCGCCCGCCTCCGGCAGGAGATCGACCAGGCGTACCAGGCGATGGGACTGGAGCCCACCCCGACGCCCATGCCTCCGGCCGATCCCTGAGGCCCGTCTCACGCCCGCGGCAGCCGGAACCAGAAGGTTGCCCCTTCGCCAGGCCGCGACTCGGCGCCGACTTCGCCGCCGTGCGCCCGGACCAGCGAACGCACCACCGCCAGGCCCAGGCCGCCCTTTCGCCGACCACGGAAACGTTCGAACACGTGGGGAAGCTGCTCCGGGTCAATGCCCTCCCCCGTGTCGCGCACCCACACGGTGACGACGTCGGGCTTGGCCTCCACATCCACCCGGACCTCACCGCCCGGCGGGGTGTGGCGCAGGGCGTTGTCCAGCAGGTTGAACAGCACCTGCTGAATCCGGCCGCCGTCGGCGCGCACCGGCGGGAGCACCTCCGGGAGATTCACCGCCAGCGTGATGCCCTTCCCCTCCGCCCGGGGACGGACCGCTTCCAGGGCCTGCAGGGCGGGCACCCGCAGGTCCAGGGGCACCATTTCAAAGGCCATGTGCCCCTCTTCCATCTGCGCCAGATCCAGCAGATCGTCGACGAGCCGCCCCACCCGGTCCGCTTCGTCCATCACCACCTGCTGGCAGCGCCGCACCTCCGCCGGGTCGGTGACAATCCCCTCGGCCAGGGCCTGGGTATAGCCGCGGATGTAGGAGAGCGGCGTGCGCAGTTCGTGGGCCACGTCTGCCAGAAACGCCCGCCGGCGGCGCTCGTGGGTCTCCAGCTGCTCGGCCATCCGGTTGATGGCCTGGCCGAGCCGGTGCAGCTCCTCGGCGCCGTCCACGGCCACGCGGGCCGAAAAATCGCCGCGCGCGATGGCCCCGGTCACCCGCTCCATCTCGAGCACCGGGCGGGTAAGGCTCCGGGCCAGCACCAGGGCCAGTCCGGCGCCCAGCAGCAGCGCGGCGCCGCCCGCCAGCCACAGGCCGCGCCGGGCCAGGTCGAACGACTGGCGCAGCCGGTCCGCCGGCGCCAGCAGCAGCACCGCCCCCGCGCCCCCCGGAACCGGCACGCCGGTGACGATGAACGTGCGCCCCTCGGCCGTTCGCAGCTGTCCCGTGTACGTCCGGCCGGCCAGCACCGCCTGCGACGCGTCCTCGGGCGCCGCCATCGCCGACGCGCCCTCGAACAGCCGGGGCCGCCCGGCCGCGTCCAGCACCAGCACCTCGCCGCCGACCATCTCGGCCATCATCGGCGCCGCGGACAGCGCCCCGTCGTCGGCCGCCAGCATGTCGGCAAGCTGCCGGCTGTGATAGAGCAGCGGCTCCGTCACCTGGGTGGCGTAGAAGCGCTCCAGCAGCTGATCCAGGGCATACTCCATGGGGATCAGCACAAGCAGCAGGAGCAGCGTCAGTGAGAGCCAGAACCTGGCCACCAGGCTAATCTTCTGCATCGGTCACCTCCGCGAAGCGGTAGCCCACGCCCCACACCGTGACGATCAGTCCCGCCCCGTCCCCGAGCTTCTCCCGCAGGTTCTTGATGTGGCTGTCCACCGTGCGGGCGTCGCCCTGGTAGTCCGGGCCCCAGATCCGGTCGAGCAGCTTCTCCCGCGAGAACACCTGGCCCGGGTGCGCCGCCAGCAGCGTGAGCAGGTCGAACTCCTTCGGGGTCAGGCTCAGCGGGCGGCCCCCGTACGCCGCCGTCCGCTCGGCCGGCCGGATCGTCAGGCTGCCGCGCCGGATCGGCACCTGCGTCGCCGCCTGCCCGGACGCGCGCCGTAGCACCGCCTGCGCGCGGGCGGCCAACTCCCGGCCGTCGAAGGGTTTGGCGATGTAGTCGTCTGCACCCATGCGGAGTCCCTGCACCCGATCCGTCACGCCGCCGCGGGCCGTCAGCATGATCACGGGCACTGCGGACTCCTCCCGGATGTGCTGCAGCGTCTCCCAGCCGTCGGGCGGCGGCATCATCACGTCCAGCAGCACGAGGTCAGGGTCCATGGTGCGCACCATCCGCAGCGCCGCGAGGCCGTCCCCGGCCTCGATCACCTCGAACTCCCCCTTCAGGTAGAGCCCGATCAGCTCCCGCATGCGGGGCTCGTCGTCCACCACCAGCACGACCGGCCGCTTCGCCGAAGCCACCTTCTTTCCCCCTCTGCTGCATGCGCCGCGCCGTGGGTTGCGCGTACGCGCCGGATCGTGAGCCGTTCGGTCCCTGAGTGTCTTTCTGCACGGCCTGAGGGGCCTCCTGTCCGGGCCGCCACGGATGGTATGCCCGTCTGTGGGCGCGCATAGAGTTGGAATGCTCTGCGCGCGAAGGAGGGAATCGGACTGAAGAACCCATACCGTGCAGCCCTTGCCCAGCGCCACCTGCAGCGGGCGCTGCTCTGCCTGCCGCTCTACCAGGCCATCGCAGAACTGGCCGCACCGGCTGGGAGGCCGCTGGCCCGGCACGCGCTCGCGCTGCACCAGCGGGAGATCGACCTTCTGCGCCAGGCCGCCCCCGGCCCCGTGGAGAGGGCGGGCGGCCCGGAAGCCTTCACCGACCCGGCGCTCCTGGCGGCCGAGCCGGCCGAGCTGGCGGATCAGGCCCCAGGCGTCGCCGGACAGGTCTTCATCGCCCAGTTCGGCGCCGGCGCGCCGCTCACAGCAGACCCCCGGGCAATGGGCCGGATCCCCGGGTTCCGGGTGGTCCGGGCCAACCTCGCCAGCGGGCAGGTGCGCGACTTCTACGTGAACCGCAGACCGGGCGCCGGCGGCGCCTGGCCGGAGCGGCCCATCGACGTCAAGTTCTGCCCCCGCCATCACTGCCTGTACCTGGTGGACTTCGGGGTGCTCGAAGCCATCCCCGGCCACTTCATCCCCCATGCGGGCACAGGCGCGCTCTGGCGCATCCGCAGGGCATAGGAGAAGCCGCAGCCCCGTCTGCACGGCATCAACCGCACGGACGCAGACCGGGCTTTGGATGGGCTTTATGCCCGCTGTGGGAGAGGCCAGACAACGATGCAGCATGTGCAAATCCGCCCCCGCTATGGGGGCGGATCACCTTGTATCCAGTTATCCAGCACCGGCCGCAGGCGCTGCATGAGGATCCGGACCAGCGGCGTGAACAGGGCGGACCAGACGGCAGCAAACAGGAGGCAGGCCGTAAGGGCAACCGGGACGTTCTGCGAGCGCAGGTCCGGTCCCAGGGCGGCGAAGCCGACGCCCCGGGTGAGCAGCGCCAGCCCGCAGAACAGGGTGAGCGCGGGAAGGAGGGGCGCCCTCCAGCCCGACAGGCCCCGGCGGAGCGTCACGCCGATCGCCGCGCCGAACGGGCCGTTGGCGAGCCCGAACACCCAGCCCTCCTCCGGCTGGAACAGCGCACAGAGCATGGCCGCGACAGGCAGGGCCAGAACGGCCCCGCGCGGCTCGGCAGCGGCGACGAGCGCCATGGGCAGGCACGCCAGGACGGCCAGGGCAAAGCCCACAGGCTGCCCCAGCCAGACGGGCGCCGTCTGGAGGACGACCGCCAGGCCGGCCATCATGCCGGAGAGGAGCAGGGCACGCAGGTGCATGGGGAGCCTCCTCGCCGTTTTTGCCAGGGTATGCGGGTCCTCCTCCGGTTGTTGGTTCTCATGCGCCGCGGGCGAGCCCCGGCAACGCCTCCTTCACCGAGAGCGTGTCGGCCCAGGCCGGCCGCGGTACCGCTCACAACACCTTGCGCAGCACGAGCCGGTCGGCGTCCGGACCGTAGTAGCCGACATCCACCCGCCAGTCGCGAAATCCCAACCGCCGGTAGAAGGCGCGGGTACCGACATAGGGGGCGTAGTCCACGCTGTCGGCCAGGGTAGAGACCTGGAGAACGGTCACGCCCGTCTGCCGGCACCGGTCCGCCAGGGCGTCCACTAACCGCCGCCCGATGCCACGCCCCTGGAACTCGCGTCGCACACCGAGCCAGGTGATTTCGGCGAGGTTCGGTTCTGTCGGGTCTGGCGATGGGAACCAGGTCGCGAAGCCCACCACTTCCGCTTCTGCGCCGCTGCCGGAGACAGCCACAAGTCCCTGGTGAGAGGCGAAGTCCCGGGCCATCTCCCGGAGCCCCTGCTCGTTGAACCATTCGGGAAGGGAGCGAGCCACTGAGAGCATCGCTTCGCAATCTGATGCTGCCGCGCCGCGTATGAAGATCATCCGTTGGCCTCCGATGGTCATGTTGCAAGCGGTCAGAGGATCTGTTCCCCCGATGAGGGATCCACCATTTGATTTTCTATGACCGAAGGGGAGAACCTCTCTGCCCAGCGCGCGTCGGAGCGATTGGCGGAGTCCAGCTCCTGGGCTGCAGCCCGATGCCCCCCTGCGAGCAGCTTCTTCGGAGGAAGGGGCTTCGCCAGCCGCTCCCTCCAACCGGAGGTTGCGGAAATGGCCGGTACGTGGATGGCAGGAAGTTCCCATACCGAACCTGGTGGCATGGCTGAAAAAGCGCCGCAGGGCGTGTCTCCAGGCGAGTTCCCCTGGCGCAAGCGGTCTCACGGTGCGCGGCTGGTCCTCAGGGACAGCCGTTGCTGGTTCCGCAGCTACTTGTGATACTTCTCCCCCCGGTTGATCTTAAACCCCCGATAGACCTGCTCCAGCAGGATCAACGGCACCATCTGGTGCAGAAACGTCATCCGCCCCAGCGAAAGCGTGGTGTCCGCCCGGGCGAGGACGGCGGGGTCGAGCCCCAGCGAGCCGCCGATGACGAAGGCCAGGTTCGAGTCCCCGTGCAGGGCCCGCTCCGCCAGGAAGGCGGCCAGTTCCTCGGACGAGAAGTTCCGGCCGCGGCCGTCCAGCACCACCACGTATTCCTGGCCGCCCTGATCCAGGGCGCGGAGGATCCGCTCCCCCTCCCGCTGCATCACCTGCGCCTCCTGCGCGGGCGATGCGCCGTCGGGGATCGGCTCATCCGGCACCGTCACGATCTCCACCCGGGCGTAGGGGCGCAGCCGCTTGAGGTACTCCTGCACGCCCTCCTGCAGGTACTTCTCCCTGATCTTGCCCACCGTCACCAGCCGGATCCGCAAGCCGCCACCCCCGTTCCCATGCACAAGGCGGTGCCCCGTGGCACCGCCTCTAGTCTTCGCTAGACCACCGCCGCTCCCTGCCGCTCCATCTTCACGTCGGCGCCCAGGGCCAGCAGCTTCTGCTCCAGCTTTTCGTACCCCCGCTGCACGTGTTCCATGCCGTAGATCGTCGTCTCGCCCTCCGCCGCCAGCCCGGCGATCACCAGGGCGGCGCCGGCCCGGATGTCGGTGGCCTCCACCGGCGCCCCGTAGAGCCGCTCCACGCCCTTCACGATGGCCGTGCGCCCCTCCACGCGGATCTGCGCGCCCATGCGCACCAGCTCCGGGACGAAGCGAAACCGGTCGTCGTACAGCGTCTCCGTGACGTAGCTGGTCCCGTCGGCCAGCGAGAGCAGGGCTGTCATCTGGCTCTGGGCGTCCGTCGGGAAGCCCGGGTACGGCAGGGTCTTCACGTTGATCGCCTTCGGCCGCTCCCGGCCGATGACCCGCACGGCATCGGCCATCTCGTGGATCTCGACGCCCGCCTCCCGGAGCTTGGCCATGATCGGCGTAATGTGGGTGGGGATCACGTTCTGCAGGGTCACGTCGCCCTGGGTCATCGCCGCCGCCATCATCCAGGTGCCGGCCTCGATATCGTCCGGAATGACCGTCTGCGTCGCCCCGACCAGCCGGTCCACGCCCCGGACGCGGATCGTGTCGGTCCCCGCGCCGGTCACCTTGCCGCCGCAGGCGTTGATGAAGTTGGCCACCGCCACCACGTGCGGCTCCCGGGCGCAGTTCTGGATGACGGTGGTGCCCTCTGCCAGCGAGGCCGCCAGCATCACCTGGATGGTAGCGCCGACGCTGATGATGTCCAGGTAGACGTGGGTCCCGCGCAGCCGCTTCGCCCGCGCCTGGATCATTCCCCGGTCGATCCAGACCTCCGCGCCCAGCGCCGTGAGGCCCTTGATGTGCTGGTCGACCGGGCGGTGGCCGATCTTGTCGCCCCCGGGCAGGGGCACGCTCGCCTGGCCGTAGCGGGCGAGCATCACCCCGAGCAGGTAGTAGGACGCGCGAATCGACGATGCCAGGTGAAACTCCGGCTCACCGGGCCTGACACCGTCGGTATGTATCGTCAGGATGCCGTTGACAGGGTCCCAGTCCACCCGGGCGCCCAGTCCCGTCAGCAGCTTCCGGTATACCATCACGTCGTGAATGTGCGGCACGTTCTCCAGCCGGCTCGTTCCGTCCGCCAGCAGTGATGCGGCAATCAGCGGAAGCGTGGCGTTCTTCCGCCCCCCAACCCGAATCGTCCCCCGCAGGGGGCGGCCGCCGCGAATCGTTAACGTCGTCAAATCCCTTCCTCCTTGCCGGTCTGGCTATCGTTACCGGGACACCCGGGGTCATGACTCCAGCTCACCGTTGAATGCATTTACATAATAGACCTGGCCGTTGTCAAGGGTGATCCGCCACACCGGGACGGTTTCCCAGGCGCTGATCTCCTCGGCCGCCGGCACCGTCACCGAGGGGCCCGAGTAGTAGCCCAGCCTGACATCCACGATCGTCCGGACCTGCTCCCCGTCCGCCTGCAGATGTCCCGCCAGCCGCAGCAGGGCCTCCGCCGCGGGGCGGACCGCCTTCGCGGCCCCCTCCTTGAAGCCCACCGGCTCCACCCAGTGCATGACCGCCCGTTCGATCCCCCGCTGCGAAAGGTAGACGCGCAGGTACCCGGAGAAGACGGGCAGCCCCTCGTGCGCGGGCACGAACTCCACCACCGCCCCGTCTTCCCGCAGGAAGATGCCCGAAAGCTGCACATCGTCCGGAAGCAGGTCGTACTGCCGCAGGAACTCCTCGGCCGCCCGGAGCAGGCCGCCGCGGTCAGACAGGTCCACCTGGGTCTTCGCCTCCGAGCGGGCCGGCTCCAGCACCGTCTCCCGGGTGGTCGGATCGTACCGGACGCGCAGGCTGGCGCGGGCAGTCACTCCTTCAAAGGGTTCGGGCGCTGCGTCGGGTTTGGGCGGGTCCGGCCGGAACTCGACGCGCAGGAAGTGCATGGGGGGAGGGGTGGTGGGCAGGGTGATACCGCTGGGCAGCAGCAGCCCCCGCTCATCCAGCCGGGTTCGCAGCTGGACCATCTGGGAACGGGCTGTGGGCTCACTGGGGTTCATCTCGCCTTTGGGCCCCCAGAGCGCATACGCCAGGATCAGGTTGACCACGGCAAAAGCGGCCAGCAGGATGGCGCGCGCCCGCGTCCAGTCCACTGCCCCACCTCCTAAACGAAACTCCCGCAGAAAAGGTTACGGCCCGTCCCCGCTACTGCACCACTTTCGGCGGCAGCGGGTACTCCCGGGCCACCGCGTTCACATACACCTCGGTATGGCCGGCCTGGATGACCCAGGTCGGTTCCGCCGTCCACCGGGCTCCGGCCTCGGCCGGGGGCTTCAGCAGGTACGTCAGATACATCGAACGGACCGGCTCTGCCGCGAGCACCGGCGCGGCGGGCAGCGCGTGCGCCAGCGCGGCCTCCGGGGAGATCAGCGGAAGCGGCTCGCCCTCGAAGGAGACGTTGACCACGGTGGGGCTGCGCTCGAAGTACACAACCCGGTCTGCCGCCGAGACGTGCACCTGGATCGCGCCCGGCAGCGACTGGACGGGATACCTGACCCCGGTATGGACTTCGAAGGCCAGCCTGCCCACGCCTGCCTCCCGCACATAGCGGTGCAGTACCACATCCTGGGGCCATCCGCCCCGCGAACCGACCCACCGTCCGGCCGTCTCCAGCGCCTGCTCCAGCGTCGGGGCCGCCGCCTCGCCAGATCCCTCCGCGGTGCGGTACTGCAGCAGGCCCGCTCCGGTCACCCGGAGCACCCGCCGGCCGTCCGTCAGGCTGCGCGCGTCCTGCTCATCGATCTGCCGGACGAGGGTGACGTCCGGGAAGTACCGGACCTCCTCCTCCCACAGGTCGGGCATCGAGACGTCGACCTGCGCCGCCGGCAGTTCGGCCACGTCGGGCACCACCACGCCCGGCTCCGCCGTGACGGCCAGGTCGTCCAGGATCAGCTCCCGGTACGGCCTGAAAAGCCCCGGGTCCAGCCGCTCGACGTGGGTGGCCAGCGCGGTGCGCTCCGCTTCCGGCAGGTCGGCCACGAACAGGTTGAACCCGGGCGGGCCGGAGAGGTACACCGCGGCCCGCTCGCCCAGCGTCACGATCACCCGGTCGACCAAGATCGAACCGTTGCGCAGAGACGCCGTCCTCCACTGCAGGAGTTCAGCCCACTGGCGGACCTGCAGCGCCGTTGGCAGGTAAAGCTCCAGCACCGGGGCCTCCGCCTCTCCCCGGGGCACCTCGTCGATGAGCGGGGCGCCATCGCGGACATCCAGGCCGGTGAGCGCCTTGCGCACGCGCTGCCACGAGGTGCGGTAGGTGGGGAAGCCCGCGTGCAGCTCCGCGCGCAGCCCGTCCCTCCGCCGGATCACCACGCGCTCGGGCCGGAAGATCTCCGGCATCTCCCGCACGATGGGCGCGGGCTGCAGCTGCAGGCTGGGCTCGGTGGTGTCCGCGCTGCCGAAGAGCGGCTCCGGGTACCAGATGCGCACCGAAAGCAGCACGCTGGTCAGCACCAGGACCACCAACAGCAGGTCGAGCAGCGCATTGCGCGCCCTTGCGCTGAGCCTCACGCGGGGCTCACCTCCCCGTGCGGGGCGACGGGCAGCGTGAAGGTGACCGTCGTCCCCTGGTCCACCTCAGAGGCGATGGCAATACTGCCGCCGGACAGTTCGACGATCTGCTTGGCAATGGAAAGGCCGAGTCCGGTGCCGCCCATCGAGCGGGAGCGGGCCTTGTCCACCCGGTAAAAGCGCTCGAAAATGCGGGGCAGGTCCTGGGCCGGGATGCCGATGCCCGTGTCCGCGATCGACACCCGCACCTCGTCGCCTGCCGGCGCGACGGAGACCAGGATGCGGCCGCCGTTGGGCGTAAACTCGATGGCGTTGGCCAGCAGGTTGATCACCACCTGCTGGATCTTCTCGTAGTCGCACAGGGCAGGGGGCGTGTCCGGATCCACCTCGCAGTGCACGGTGAGCCGCTTCCGGTCGGCCTGCACGCGCAGGCGCCCGATGGCCTCCGCCACCAGCGCCCCGACGTCCTGGGGCCCGATGGCCCACCGGAGGGTCCCCTCGTCCATCTGGGTCAGGCGCAGGAGGTCGCGCACCAGCCGGGCCATGCGCTCCGTCTCGCCGTCCACCACCCGCAGGAACCGGTCGCGCACCTCCGGGTCCTCGGCCGCGCCGTCCAGCAGCGTCTCCACATAGCTCTTGACGGTGGTCAGCGGGGTCTTAAGTTCGTGCGAGACGTTGGCGACGAACTCCCGGCGCAGGCTCTCCAGCTTCTCCAGTTCGGTGATGTCGTGGAAGACGATCACCGTACCGCCGGGGTGGCGGCCGTCGCTCTTCAGCGGCGTGATGTAGGCCTGCAGCACCCGGTCTCGCAGCCGGATCTGGCGGGTCAGCGGGCTGCTGCGGTCCCAGGCCTCCGCCAGCGCCTCCTCCAGTCCTGAGTCTTCCGCCAGCTCCCCCGGACGGCGGCCGAGGGCCTGCAGCTCCGGCACCTGGAACATGCGCTGCGCGGCGGGGTTGAGCCGGATGATGCGCCCGGCTCCGTTCAGGGCCATCAGGCCGTCGGCCATGTGCGTCAGGATGGCCTCGGCCTGGCTCTTCTCGTCCTGGATCTCGTTCATCGTCTCCTTCAGCTGGCGGCTCATGCGGTTGAACATCTCGGCCAGCTGCCCGATCTCGTCGTCAGAGCGCACCTCAATGGCCTGGTCGAAGTGGCCGCCGGCGATCAGCGCGGCGCTGCGGGTCAGCTCCCGGATGGGCCCCGTGATCGTGCGGGCCAGCGCGACGCCCAGCACCACCGTCGACGCCATGGCCACCAGCGTCGCGACCAGCAGGATGTCGCGGATGTCCTGCAGCCGGGCGTAGGCCTCTTCCAGGGAGTCCTTCAGGTAGATCACGCCGATGACGTTGTCGGCGACGGTGATGGGCACCGCCTCGTAGGCCATCCGCTGCGAGCCTTCCATGCCCGTCCTCCGGTTGATGTTGCCGAAGAAGGCGGGAGAGACGTCGTCGTGGCTGAACTTCAGCCCCAGGAGCTCCTCCCGGTTGGGAAGGCGCGCCGTCGCGCCGATCACCACCCCGTTGGCGTCCAGCACCAGCACCTCGCCCGGCCAGCGTTCCATGTACTGGTCAACCGCCTCGGGGTCGAGCCGGTCGCCGCGGATGAAGTTGGAGAGCTGACCCGCCAGCAGCTGCGCGCTCTGGTGCAGGTCGTCCTGGACCTTGCCGATGTAGCTCCGTTCCAGCTCGCGCAGCAGGTAGAGGCTCGCCAACTCCATCGCGACCACGATGAGAAGCAGGTAGACCACCACCAGCTTCCCCTGGATGCTGCGGAACACGCTCTCCACCCTTTCAACTGTCGAAGCGCTGGAAGTAGTAGCCGACCCCGCGGCGCGTCTTGATGTAGGCCGGCCGCGCCGCGCTGTCGCCCAGCTTCTCCCGGAGCCGCCGCACCGTGACGTCCACCGTGCGCACGTCGCCGTAGTAGTCGTAGCCCCAGACCTCCTCCAGCAGCGCCTCGCGCGAGAAGACCTGGCCGGCGTGCGCCACCAGGAAGCGCAGCAGTTCGAACTCCCGGGGGGTAAGCTCCAGCGGCTTGTCGCCCTTGCGCACCTCGTAGCTCGTCAGGTTGATGGTGATGTCGCCCCCCCGCAGGATCTCATCCGACACGGCTCCGGCCCGGTTGCCCTCCGCCAGCCGCGTGCGCCGCAGGATCGCCCGCACCCGGGCAATGAGCTCCCTGGGGCTGAAGGGCTTCGTCACGTAGTCGTCGGCTCCGAGCTCCAGGCCCAGCACCTTGTCCACCTCGTCCTCCTTCGCCGTCAGCATCAGGATCGGCACGTTGGAGAAGCGGCGGATCTCCCGGCACACCGAAAAGCCGTCCAGCTTCGGCAGCATGATGTCCAGGATGACCAGGTCAAACTGCGACGTGCGGGCCTTGGCCACGGCCTCTTCCCCGTCGAAGGCCGTCTCCACCTCGAAGCCCTCGCGCTCGAAGCTGAACTTCAGGATCTCGGCGATGGGGCGCTCATCGTCAACGACCAGGATGCGATCGGCCATAACGTCCTCTCCTTCTCTCTCTTCCAGCACGCCTTTTCGATTCGTGAGCCGCACGTTCCTGCCCTATGCCGCGCCCCGTCGCACCCCATCCTGCCACGCAGAAAAGATCGCGTCCATGCTGCGCCCCAGCCCCTCTTCCACCGCGCGGTCAAACGGCACCCCCTCGCCCAGCAGCGCGATCAACCGGGCCAGCCCGGCCTGCCCGTACGTATCGGCCATGTAGGCCACCAGCGAATGGCTCATGCGGTAAGCCAGGGGCTGGTTCGGCAGACTGTCGAAGCGCGCCGTGAGTTCAGACAGGGTGTAGAGCGGCTGGTCCAGCGTCGAGCCGGCCTCCAGCCAGACGTAGCCCGTCGCCATCTCCTCCACGTACTGGGCCAGTCCCTCCGTGAACCAGCGCGGATAGTTGCCGTCGGTCAGCAGATCCAGCGCGTAGTGGGTGAGTTCGTGGGCAATCGGGTTGCTCCGCCGGAAGTCCGCCGCCAGCTCGGCCGGGTCGTCCGCGGCGATCCAGACCTTCGGCGACAGCAGCCCCACGGTGCCCCGCCAGTAGACGCCCACCGCGCTCTGGCCCTTGCCCCAGCCGTAGGCGGCGCGCAGTTCGGTGCGGTCGGGGTAAAGGATCAGGGGCACCCGCCCGGCCGGCCGGTATCCCACCTGGCTGACCACCAGGTCATAGACCGACTCCGCGTGCTCCAGGATCATCCGCACCAGGTCGCCGTCCTCCGGCCGGTAATACAGCACAAACCGGGCCGAGCCGGCGCTCAGGTACCCGGAAAGGCCGGCCAGGGTCCGTTCCCGGCCCTGGTCCCGGTAATAGCGGTAGACGGCGGCCCTGGCCTCCGGCCAGCCCAGCAGCCCGCAGATCAGCAAGGCCCCGGCGGCCAGGACGGAGAGCAGCCGCTGCAAAGCACGTCTGCGGTTCATGTCTGTAATCTCCTAAATCAATAAGATGTTACATTAGCATAGTCTAGTATAGATCAGGGCGCGACCGGCGGCCATCCGCAGACTTTGGCAGGCAAAGCGAAACGGGGCCCGTCCATGGGACGGCCCCGATGCGCACAGGTTCGGGATGGCGGCTGCGGGAGGTTCAGTTCATCCGGCGCAGCTCGGCCGAGAGCTGTTCGAACAGGCTCCGGTCTCCCCGGTCCAGCGCGTGGTCGATCTGGCGCAGGAGCTCCTGCCGCCGCGTGACGCGCTCCAGGTCCTCGTGGAACACCTCGTCGTGCCACCGGGCGAGCATGTCGAGGAACTCCTGCCGCTCCGCGCTCCACGGTGGCGGCGCGGTAGACAGGCAGAGGGCAATGTGCTCCGGCAGGGACTTCATCAGCTCCACCACGGCCTGCGAGGTCTTGGTGTAGACCTTCTCCCCCCTGCGGAACAGGAACGGCCACGTCCCGGAGCCCTTGGCCGACACCAGGATGGCACACTCGTAACCCGTCAGGTCCGACACCAGCTCCGTCCGGCGGAGGATCTCCTCCTTGGAGAGCATGAACTGCAGGAATCCGCGGGCTTCCGAGAGCTTCGGCTGGTACTGTTCAAGGAAGGCCTTGATCTGGTCAGCCTTACTCTTCGTCCCCCTGGGCCTTTCCATTCCGCACCCTCCCTGGAGATGGACTCGAGACGGGGCTGCCTTGGGTCACCGACTTTACTGAATGATTCGACCGCTGCCGCCCCGTCTCCTTCTGGCGGGATGCGCCTGCCCGCGCGAGATTTCCCTTTCCTGCACTATCCTCCCCCCACGTCAGGACGCCCATGCAGGAAAGAGGCACGTGCGCCGCCCTTGCAGCAGGACCGCCGGCAGGTCTGCCGGCGGCCCCAACGCGGCCTGTTCTCGTCACTGGTAGTAGTTCAGCGGGTTGACCGGCGAACCATCAACCCGGATTTCGAAATGCAGGTGCGGCCCGGTGGAGTACCCGGTGTTGCCCACGTAGCCGATGACGTCGCCCTTGTTGACCTGCTGCCCCAGCGACACGTTGAAGCCGGAGAGATGGGCGTACCAGGTCACCATCTTGCCGCCGCCGTGGTCAATCTGCACCAGGTTGCCGTAGTTCCCGCTCCAGCCGCGGTACACGACCATGCCGCTGTCGGCCGCCAGCACCGGCGTCCCGGTGGGCGCCGCGATGTCGATGCCGTTGTGCCACGAGCCCCAGCGCGGGCCGAAGTACGAGGTGATGTCCCCGACGACCGGCAGAATCAGCGACCCGCTGCCCAGGTCGGGCACCTGCTTGACGCCCACCCTGCGCACCTGCTTCTGGGGCGCCTTGGTGACGCGGCTCTCCAGCACCTCGGTGCTGACGATCACGCCCTCCTCCCGGTGCTCGCGGATGAGCTTCTCCCGGGTTCCCCAGCTTCCGGCCGTCACCACGACCGACTCCCAGGGCCAGAGCGTGTCATCCTGGATGCGCTCCTCCACGAACGGAATGCCCTCGTACACCACCCGCTGCGAGACAGACTGGGGGTGCACGTAGGGCTCCTTGTACGTGATGGTCAGTTCCTGGCCGATCTGCAGCCACTCGATGTCGACGCCGGGGTTGGCCCTGGCCAGCTGGTCTGTGGTCAGGCCGTACTCCATGGCGATATCCCAGGCCGTGTCGCCCGACTCGACGGTGTACGTGGCCACCTTGTCCGTGCCCAGCAGCAGGACGTTGACGGCCTCCTCCACCGTCTTGATGCTGTCGGCCTCGACCTCGCCCACCGCCCAGGTGATCGTCTCGGCGAAGGAGAGGTCCTCGATGACGGTGGCGTCGCTCAGGTAGTTCTCCCGGTACGCCTCCAGAATCGTGTCCACCACCTGCTGGGCCATCTCCGCGGTGGCGACGGCCACCACCGGCTCGCCGTTCACGGCGATGACCGTGGCCTCCTTCATCTGCGGAGCCTGCGCGACCGCGGTGGCTTCCAACAGATCGCGCGCCGCCCGGGGACCCTGCCCCAGGCGGGAGGCGATGTCCACGCGCTCCCGGTCCGAACCGTCGGCGGCAGCCAGCACACCGCGCGCGTCGGTGGGTTCAGGTGTTCCCGTCTCCTGCTCCTCCGCCGCCACTTTCGGCTGCGAGCGCTGCAGATTCCGAAACCCGAGATCGGCTGCGAGTCCGAGGGTAATGATCGCTGCCAGCACGACCAGCAATACGGGGCGGCGAGGCAAGGCGGGTCCACCTCCTCAAATATCACACAGGGTATATTGTTTCGCTAAGTATTGTCGGTGTCCTGCCAGCAACCTGCCGATTCCACCACCACCGCCTAACTCTGTTTCTACGATCTGGAAGGTTGTCCCATTCCGTCATTGGGAGCCGTATGCACGCATCACCCTACCAACATACGGGTGGGCCGCTCCCAGGTGTGCATGACGGGGCCCGCCATTGTATGCCGCCAGCGCCTTCTCCCACGTGCCGTACTCCTGGTGAAGCACGTGCAGGTACCAGATGCCCATGTGCAGGTTCGTCCACGGATCGAACAGGTCGTATTCCGACCAGCCCAGCCGGCTGGCGATCCACTGCGCCGTGCTGGGCAGGATCTGCATCAGCCCGGTGTCGTTGTGGGATCCCACCGTCCGCGGGTTCCACCGGCTCTCCACATGGCCCACCGCGGCGACCAGGCGGGGATCGACGCCGTACTGGGCGGAGAGGTCGAGCACCATCTGCCGGAACTCCGGCGGCACCAGGTCGGCGATGCGCTCCAGGTCCCGCCGCCGCTCGGCGTCGGCCTGCCGCACCAGGCGCCGCTGCGCCTCCGTGAGTTCGGCTGCGGCCGCCTGGGCCTCGCGGGAGAGCCGCGCGGCGGTGCGCTGCGCCGCCTGCGCCCGCCGCTGGGCAAGCAGGAGGTCGTGCTCGGGGATCATCGGTTCCACCGGCCCCGGAGGCCGGGCCGGCGGTACATCCGCCGCCTCCAGCCGGCCGTGAAGCCCGTGCACCGTGAAGACAAACAGAAACACCAAGAGCGCCATCAGGTCGCGGCGCAGGCTCCGCGCCCGGAGCCGCCTGCGAGCCCGGTCCTTTCTCATCATTTCCCACCTCATCCATACTTTACCAGGACTCCCCGGCGAAAGTTGTCGAAGCCTGTCGGCGGGCGCGAAAAAACCCCGAAGCCGCATGGGCCTCGGGGGTCGTCTGGAGCCGATGAGGGGACTCGAACCCCTGACCTGCTGATTACGAATCAGCTGCTCTACCGGCTGAGCTACATCGGCACGGAAAACGGAGACGGACGCCGTCTCCGCCTGGCTGGAGCGGGTGATGGGAATCGAACCCACGTTCTCAGCTTGGGAAGCTGATGTTCTACCATTGAACTACACCCGCGGTTCCTCGACAACGATTATTATAGCGACGGCGGAGGTTGAATGCAAGGCGGATTCGGTTTGAAAAACGCGGGACGGCTGGCAGCCGTCCCGCGGTCGTGTCCCGAAGATACCGGGGGCTAGAAGATGCTGGAGCGGTAGATCGCCTGGGTCCGCTCGCTGCCCACGCCCAGGATGGAGACGCGGACGCCGGTGACCTCTTCGATGAGCATGACGTACCGCCGGGCCCCTTCAGGCAGCTCCTCGAAGCTCTTGGCGGTACCGAGCGCCTCCGACCACTCCCAGTTGGGCAGCTCCTCGTACACCGGCTCCACCTGGCTCAGGGCCTTCAGGCCCACGGGGAACTCCCGGGTGACAGTGCCGTCGGGCATGCGGTACCCCACGCAGACCTTCAGTGTGGGCAGGCCGGTCCTGGCCAGCGTGTCCAGGTGCGGGACGGCCAGGTCGGTGATGCCGCTCACGCGGCAGGCGTAGCGCACCATCACCAGGTCGAGCCAGCCGATGCGGCGCGGTCGGCCGGTGGTGGTGCCGTACTCGTGGCCCTCCTCGCGGATGCGGTGCCCCTCCTCGCCGTGCAGCTCGGTCGGAAACGGCCCCTCGCCCACGCGCGAGGTGTAGGCCTTCACCACGCCGACCACCCGCGAGACCTTGGTGGGCCCCACGCCCGCGCCGATGATCAGCCCGGCGGCGATCGGATGCGAGGCGGTCACGTACGGGTAGGTTCCGAAGTCGATGTCCAGCAGGTGGCCCTGCGCGCCCTCGAACAGCACGTTCTTCCCCGCGTCGATCGCGTCGTTGATCAGTTCGACGGTGTTGGCCACGTACGGACGCAGCCGCTCCGCGTACGCCAGGTAGGGCTCCGCGATCTCCGCGACGGTGAAGCCAGGCAGCCCGTACACCCGCTCCAGGAGCTGGTTCTTCTCCTCCACCGCTGCCTTCAGCTTCGGCAGGAACTCATCACGGTCCAGCAGGTCGACCATCCGGATGCCGATCCGGGCGAACTTGTCCATATAGGCCGGCCCGATGCCGCGCCGGGTCGTGCCGATCTTGCGCTCGCCCTTCCGGTCCTCCTCGGCCTCGTCCAGCCGGATGTGGTAGGGGAAGACGATGTGCGCACCGCCGCTGATGCGCAGGTTGGAGAGATCGACGCCCTGGCTCGCCAGCCGGTCCATCTCCTCCAGCAGCCTGGGCGGATCCAGCACCACACCGTGGCCGATGACACAGAGCGTGCCCGGATAGAGAATGCCCGAAGGTACCTGATGCAGCTTGTACTGTTTCCCGTCAGCCCAGACGGTGTGCCCGGCGTTGGAGCCGCCGGTCGACCGAACCACCACGTCCGCCCGCTCTGCCAGCAGGTCGACGAACTTGCCCTTGCCCTCATCGCCCCACTGGGCGCCCATCACCACGACGACTGGCATGTCGGCACCTCCCGTACGAAACACGCCGGGGCCCCGCAGGGGGGGCCCCTGGGCCGCGCTTGCCGATTCCAGGCACAGTGTACCATTCACCGCTTCGCGGTGTCAATGCAGATTCCGAACGATGTCCACAGCTGTGGATACTAATGTTCGTAACTCGCGACGTGAAAGATTCGCGCGTCGTCGCGGAAACTTTTCTCCTACTGCCGCAGCTGCTCGCTGCCGTACATCCGTTGAATGTCCCGCGCGAAGTAGAGTTCCACGGTTCCCACCGGTCCATTACGGTGCTTGGCGAGGATGACTTCCACGATATTCTTCTTGTCGCTGTCCTGATTGTAATAGTCGTCCCGGTAGAGGAAGGCGACCACATCAGCATCCTGCTCCAGCGCGCCCGATTCCCGGAGGTCCGACAGCATCGGCCGCTTGTCCTGCCGCTGCTCCACCGACCGGGAGAGCTGCGAGAGGGCGATCACCGGCACCTTCAGCTCCCGGGCGAGCGCCTTCAGGGACCGGGAGATCTCGGAGATCTCCTGCTGCCGGTTGATCTGCTGCCCCGGCCGCTGGGGCAGCGACATCAGCTGCAGGTAGTCGACGATGATCAGGTCGAGCCCGTGCTCCTGCGCCAGGCGGCGGGACTTCGCCCGCATCTCCTGCAGGGGGATGTTGGGCGTGTCGTCGATGTAGATGTCGCTCTCCCCCAGCACCGAAAGCGCCGTGCCGAGCTTGTGCCAGTCCTGGTCCTGAAGCTGGCCGGTGCGCAGCTTGTGGCCGTCCACGGTGGCCTCAGAGGCCAGCAGGCGCAGCGCCAGCTGCTCCGCCGACATCTCCAGGGAGAAGAAGATCACCTTCGCCCGGGCCTGCACGGCGGCGTTGCGGGCAATGTTCAGGGTGAACGCGGTCTTTCCCACCGACGGGCGGGCGGCGACGATGATCAGGTCGGAGGGCTGAAAGCCCGACGTCATCGCGTCCAGGTCCCGGTAGCCCGAGGGCACGCCGGTCGTCCGGCCCTTGGAGCTGTACAGGTGCTCCAGGTGGCCGTACGCGGTGACCAGCGCGTCGCGGATGTGCTGGTATCCCCGGGCCGACCGGCGCTGGGTCACGGCGAAGATGGACTTCTCCGCCTCCTGCAGCGTCGTCTCCACATCCTCCGTGGTGTAGCAGTCGTCGACGATGCGCCGGGCCGCCGTCTGCAGCCGGCGCAGGATCGCCTTCGACTCCACGATCTCGGCGTACTGCAGGACGTTGGCGGTGGTGGGCACCAGGTTGATCAGCGTGGTGAGATAGGTGAGCCCCCCCACCTCTTCCAGCTTGCCGGTCCGGATCAGCTCATCCTGCACCGTGATGGGATCCACCGGCTCGCCCCGGTTGTAGATCGCCATCATGGCGGCGTACAGGTGCTGGTGCCGGTCCGAGTAGAAGTCCTCGGGCACCAGCTTGTTGGAGACGGCGATCACCGCCTCCCGGTCGATCAGCATCGCGCCCAGGACCGACTGCTCCGCCTCGAGATTCTGCGGTGGAACCCGTTCACTGAAGGCGTTCACGGCTCGTTTGCCCCCTCACCGCCGGGCTCGGCCATGACCAGCTGCATCGCCTCCTCGATGGTCGCGGCGAAGCAGACCTCGATGCCCGGCACGCGCTGCGGAACGTCCTTGCGGTTCTCCTCGGGCAGGACCACGCGGGCCATGCCCGCCTGCTTGGCGCCGTAGATTTTCTCGTACACCCCGCCGACGGCACGGATGCCGCCGCGGATGGAGACCTCGCCGGTAATGGCGACGTCCTGCCGGATGGGCCGCCCCTGCATCGCCGAGATCATGGCCAGGTAGATGGCCGTTCCGGCGCTGGGCCCGTCGATCCGGCCGCCGCCGACGACATTCACGTGCACATCCCAGTTCGACAGGTCCTCGCCGGTTACCCTGCGTACGACCGCGGCCGCGTTGAACAGGGAGTCCTTCGTCATGGAGCCGGCCGTGTCGTTGATCCGCAGCACGCCCTTTCCCTTCTCGCGGGCGGGGAACGCCACCGCCTCGATCTCCAGGACCGAGCCGACGAAGCCCAGCACGCCCAGGCCGAAGATGCGCCCCACCTCGGCCGTGGGCGAGGCCTTGCGCGTGACGTGGGGGGCCAGCCGGCTGGCCTGGATCACCTCGTACACCAGTTCCTCGGTGATCGTGACAGGTTCGTTTTCCTTCCCGGCCTCCGCCGCCCGGTAGAGGGCCAGGCCGTAGGCATCGGCCAGAATGCCCACCGCCTTGCGCCCCTCGATGGTGTAGTCCGCCACGATGGCCTCCACCCCCGGGGCGAGCTGCACGCCGATGCGCTCGGCGGCCTGGCGGACGATCAGCGCGATGTCGTCCGGCGTGAGCGGCTCGAAGAACACCTCCGCGCAGCGGGAGCGCAGGGCCGGGTTGATGTCCTCGGGGTCGCGGGTCGTCGCCCCGATCAGCACGAAGTCCGCCGGTGCGCCCTCCTCGAACAGCTTTTTCACGTACTTGGGCACGTTGGGGTCGTTCTCGTCGTAGTAGCTGGACTCGAAGGTGACCCGCCGGTCCTCCAGCACCTTCAGCAGCTTGGTCTGGAGCATGGGGTCCATCTCGCCGATCTCGTCGATGAACAGCACCCCGCCGTGGGCATCGGTCACGAGGCCGGTGCGCGGCTCAGGCACGCCGCTCTCCGCCAGGTCGCGCCGGGCGCCCTGGTAGATGGGGTCGTGGACGGACCCCAGAAGGGGGTTCGTCACCTCCCGGGGGTCCCACCGCAGGGTCGTGCCGTCGACCTCCACGAAGGGCGCATCCGCCGCAAACGGGGTCTGCGGCATCTGCTTGGCCTTCTCCAGCACCAGCCGGGCCACCGTCGTCTTGCCGACGCCGGGCGGGCCGTACAGGAGGACGTGCTGCGGGAAGGGCGAGGCCACCTTGGCCAGCAGCGCCTGGATGGCCCGCTCCTGCCCCACCACCTCCGACAGCGAGCGGGGGCGCAGGAGCTCCGCCGCGCTGCGGTGCAGCGACTTCTTCTCCAGGGACTCCAGCCACTCCAGGCGCTTCAGGGTGGAGCTGGTCTCGGGGCCGGCCTCCTCCTTCAGCACCTGCTGCTTGATCTCGCGGTAGTAGTCGTCCTGCCGCTCCTGCATGCGGGTCTGGACCTTCCGCTCGATCCGGTCTTCCACCGAGCGGCGGGCGGCGAGGTCGGCCACCGCGTCCTCCAGCTGATCCAGGATCTCGGGCAGCTCCCGGAGATCCGGCACGGTGTCCAGGGTCGGGTCCTCGTAGACGAGCCGCTGCAGGGCCAGCACCTGCTCCTCCACCCGGTCGGACTTCATCAGCCCGAGGGCGTCGAGCTTGCCGGCCTTCACCACCAGCCGTTCCGGCCCCCAGACGGCCATGAGGAGGTTGAACAGCGCGCCAACCTGCCGGCCGTACCGCTCCTCCGGCGTGAGCCGCTGGCTCAGCGTCTCGGTGTCGGCCGGCTGGGCGCCGCGCATCAGCTTGTCCAGGATATCCTTCATCATAGGCGGCTGAAGCCCGCACCTCCTTCCACGCGCAGACGGTCAAAGAGCGAGCGGCGGCCCTGGCCGGACACCCGCCGGCCGGGCCGCTGGCTGTCACTCGGGTACGATTTCGACGTTGACTTTCCCGGTGATGTTGTGGCCGAACCGCAGTGTGACCGAGTGGACACCCAGGGTCTTGATCGGCGTGCTCAGGTCGACCAGCTTGCGGTCGAACGGCTTCCCGATGTGGCGGGCGATGGCGTCGGCCACGTCCTTGTTGGTGACCGACCCGAAGAGCCGGCCCGCTTCGCCGCACTTGGCCGGGAGCTGAATCGTCTGACCGTCGAGCTCGTCCCGCAGGGCCGTGAGTTCGGCGATCTGCCGCTCCAGCTTCGCCTTCTGCGCCTTCCGCTCCGCCTCGATGGAGCGCAGGGCGCCTTCGGAGGCGGCCACGGCCAGGCCCCGGGGAATCAGGTAATTGCGCGCGTAGCCGTCCGCGACCTCGACGGTCTGGCCCTTCTTCCCCGTCCCCTTCACGTCGGCCTTCAGGATGACCTTCATTCGGATCCCTCCAGTTAACCGATTTCCTCCGTCCGCTTCCACAAGCCGTGCCCGAGGCCGCGCAGGTCAAAAATCGTATCCACCATGGCCAGGAGCACCAGAAGCTGCATGGCGAACTGCCCGAGCAGCAGAAATGCCACCACCAGGATCGTCACGGCAATGCCCTTCTCCAGGCCGCGCTTCCGCAGGTAGCCGTAGGCCACGGCCAGCCCCGCCAGCACCAGAATCAGCATGAGCGGCGTGAACACGTTCACCAGGAGCTTCGCCCACCAGGGCATCACGGTCACGTCGCCGCCGATGAACTGCGGCGCGGCCAGGGAGATGATCGCATAGGCCCAGATGACCCAGATCGGCAGGCGGAACTCCGCAAACGGCGTGGCCGGCGGCAGCGGGTGGCCGAACCGGGGAAGGATGAGCTTGCAGAGTAGGTAGTTGATCCAGCTGGAAAAGGCGCCCATGAAGAACAGCGTGGATGGCAGCAGCGCCCAGATCAGGCCCGCCGCATCCCGCCGGAGGACGTCGGCCATGTCCCGGTACTGCTGCGCCATCTGCAGCTGCGCCGCGGTGGGAGTGCCCCCCTGGGCGGCGGCGGACTCCACCATCTCTGCCATCTGGTCCATGAACGCCGCGTAGCCCTCCACCTGCGCCTGGACCGCCGGGGTCTCCAGCATGGCCATGAAGGGGTCGCGGCCGTCGAACATGGCCAGGCGGGTGACCACGTAGGTCAGCGCGAAGCCGAAGAAGAAGGTGAGCACGGCCGCAAGTCCGATGGTGAGCGGCCGCCAACGCCGGCGGAAGCCCAGCCCGAAGACCAGGCCGGGCAGGATGCCGGCCGGAATGGCCAGGATGCCGGAGATCACGCCGGTGAACACCATGGTGAAGAGGGTGGCGGCGGTCGCCGTCATGACGGCGATGCGGCCGCCGTACCGCACATAGGCCAGCACCAGCGGGATCGGCATCAGGACGGAGAGCACCGGCACCAGGCTGAACACGACGGTCAGGGCCGCCATCAGCGCGCCAAAGACCAGCCCCTGCACACGGGTCGATCGGCTTTGCATGCGGCAATGCTCCTTCGGGCAAGCGGTGATGGGTGAGCGAACAGGGGGGCCCGCCGGACGCGGTGCCCCCCTCTTTCCGTTGCTCGGGCCGTCTACTCGACGGTAAACGGCAGCAGGGCCATGATGCGGGCCCGCTTGATGGCCACGGTCAACTGGCGCTGATGGCGGGCGCAGTTGCCCGAGATCCGCCGGGGCAGGATCTTGCCCCGTTCGGTGATGTACCGCTTCAGGCGAGCGGCATCCTTATAATCCACGTGTTCAATCTTGTCGACGCAGAAGCTGCACACACGGCGCCTCGCGCGACGGCCACGTTCACGACGCATGCGTTCTGTCCTCCTTTGGTTCTAGAAGGGGACATCTTCATCGTCGGGGAGGGTCAGCTCGCTGCCCATGCCCTCATCCCGGCGGGGCGCCTGGCCGCCGCCGTGGTCACGGGCGCTGTCCAGGAACCGGACCGTCGTGGCGACAACCTCCGCCTTCTCCCGCCGCTGGCCTTCCTGTGTGGTGTACTGGCGGATCTGCAGCCGGCCCTGGACGGCGACCAGCCGGCCTTTCTGCAGGTAGTTGGCGACGGTCTCGGCCTGCTTCTCCCACACGACGATGTCGATAAAGTCCGTCTCCCTCTCGCCCTGTTGGTTGATCGTGCCGCGGTCCACGGCCAGCCGCATGTTCGCGACGGCCTTGCCCGACGGCGTGTACCGCAGTTCCGGATCCTTGGTAAGGCGGCCAATCAGAACGACGGAATTGAGCACATCCTTACCTCCTCTTCATCCCGTTACTCGGCAGGCCGGACGATCAGGAAGCGGACAACCTCGTCGGTGATCTTCAGGACGCGGTTCAGTTCATCCGCCGTCCTGGGCTCACCGGTGAAGTTGATGACCGAGTAGAAGCCCTCCCGCAGACGCTTGATCTCGTACGCGAGACGCTGCTTCTTCCAGGCGTCCTGGCTCTCGACCGCCCCGCCGTTGCTGGTGATCAGCTCGGCGATCTTCTCGGACAGCGCCTGGAGGCCCGCCTCGTCCAGGTCCGGACGGGCGATGACCATCATCTCGTACTTCCGCATGGCGGTAGCACCTCCTCCCTCTGGACTGATGGCTCCACTTCCGGTGGAGCAGGGAGGCCACAGCCGGTTCGGCTGCGCCCGTGGATGGCACGACTGGCGTGCACATCCAACTCAATATAACACGCGCGGACAGGCCGTGCAAGCATCTGACCGCGCGTTACTCCGCCTGTCCCTCTGCCTGCACCTGGTCCTTGGGCACGCGCTCCCGCACGCTCTTCTCGAACTTCGGCCGGGGAATCATCACGCGGTGCCCGCAGCCAAGGCACTTCAGCCCGAAATCGATGCCCGTCCGGTAGATTTCCCACCAGTACGAGCCGCAGGGGTGCGGCTTCTTGAGCCGCACGTGATCGCCGATCTCGTACCTTACCCGTTCCAAAGCCGCATCCCTCCTCCCACGACCAGCCGGCGCATCCACTCGAAAGCCTGGATCAAATAGGGCGGCGTGACCGACCGGCTGACCAGCTCCCCGAGGCCCTGCATCCCGAACAGGGACAGGGTGGGAATCACCCAGATCACGAGCAGGTTGAGCGCAAGAACCGCTGCTGCGCCCAGGGCCGCGGCGCCCAGCGCCCGGTCCGTGAGGCCGACGATGGGCAGGCTCTGCACCAGGTCGGCGAAAAGATTGCCTGCCCAGCGCAGCGCGGCGGTCAGCACAATCACGAGCAGGATGAAGCAGATGGCCGTGGCCGCTCCCTCCGCGATCTGCCGGGCCGCCAGCTCCACCGCCGGCAGATCGCCGGCTTCGGCAGAGGCCCGGACGACGTCCTCCAACAAGGAGTCCTTGTAGGGCGCCGGGATGGCCACCCGATCCAGCGACGCGGAGAGCGTTTCACCGGAACGGGCCGTGCGGTCGGCGATCCCCTCGGCCAGCCGCGCGGTGACATTCCACATTCTATCCATCCAGCCCACCACCGGTCCGGTCAGCCTGCCCGCGATCATGACCGCGATCAGGAAGGAGAGGAAGCCCAGGAGCACGCGCACGATGCCGCGCACCCACCCCGTCACCACGGCCAGCAGCAGCAGTCCGACAATCGCCCAGTCGAGGGCGGTCAGGGCGTTCAGGTCCATGATCTCCCTACCTTTGCAACGAGGCGTCCCCCTGCGGCCCTACAGGAGGCAGGCCAGCCCAAGGGCGGTGAGCGCGAGGAGGATCCCGACCGGCAGGCAGCCCAGCCGTCGCTTCACGCTGCCGCGCAGGGCAGCCATCTCCTGGCCGGCTTCCTGCCGCACCTGCGTGCGCTTCAGGCGCTGTGCATGCTTGATGGACTCCACGGCCTTATCCAGCCGCCCGAGCCGCTTGTAGGCGGCATGCAGGTTTTCGTAGAAGGTGGGGTTGTTCGGGTCCAGCGCCACGGCCTTCTGGTACTTCTCCAGGGCCGCCTCGTACGCGCCCCGGGAGTAGTGGATGTTCCCGAGGTTGCTGTGTGCCTGGGGAAGCTGGGGATCGAGCTCGATCGCGCGCAGCAGGTGGGCCTCTGCCGCATCCAGGTCGCCCAGCTGGGCCAGGATGGCCCCGGTGCGGCTGTGGGCCCACGCGAGGGTCTCGTCCTCGGCCAGGGCCTGGCGGTAGAGCTCCAGCGCCTCCTCCAGCCGGCCCCTGGCGTAGAGGGCATCTGCCTCCTTCAACAGCGGTGAGCGCTCCTCGTGTTCCATAAGCGCCTCCTGTGGCCTCTGGCCGCACATAGGCTGCCAGGGATTGCAGTATACTTCCCTGTACCACGGTCCCCGGGGACCGGAGTCGGAGGGAAGGCCATGGGTGATGGTGGCAACCTGCCCGCTCCGCGCACAGCCTCCCCCCAGGGAGAAACGCGCATCCATATGGACGACGCGGCCGCCCCCGCGGTGATCGCCGCGGCGCTGCAGCGGTGTGCAGCCGGACTGATTCACCAGTGCGACGGGCTGGTCGCCCTGTGCATCGGAACCGACCGGTCGATCGGCGACGCGCTCGGGCCGCTGGTGGGGAGCCGGCTGCACGGTGCCCTGCCTGAGGGCGTGACGGTGCTGGGCACGCTGGACAAGCCCGTGCACGCCGGGAACCTGACCGACACGCTGGCCTGGGTGGCGCGCAGCTTCCGGCGCCCCCTGGTGCTGGCCGTCGACGCCTGCCTGGGCCGGGCCGAGTCGGTGGGCTATCTCACGGTCGGGACGGGCAGCCTGCGCCCGGGAGCGGGCGTGAGCAAGTCGCTGCCGCCTGCGGGCGACGTTTACCTGACCGGCGTGGTGAACGTCGGCGGGTTCATGGAGTACTTTGTCCTCCAGAACACCCGGCTGAGCCTGGTCATGCGGATGGCCCAGGTGGCCGCCGCCGGCCTGGAGGAGGGCCTCCGTGCGCTGCTCGCAAGGCGGGCGCTGCGCCAGGCGGGGCAAGTGACGTGATCGCCCGTCCTGTTTGCACAGGGCGGGCGATGGTGTCGATGCTCAGTCTCCCTGGGACCGGGAGGGCTGCGTAGGTTCCGAATCGGCCACCGACATCAGGCTCCGGCCGTGAAAGCGCGCCCCTTCGTGGATGACCAGGTGACCGCAGCGCACATCTCCCTTCAGGTGCGCGCCGGGCAGGAGTTCGAGCTTGTCGGAGACTTCCACGTCCCCTTGAATGTCGCCGGCCGTCGCCAGGCTCCTGGCCTTGATGGTGGCCTGTATACGGCCCTTCGGCCCGACGATCAGCTCACCGTCGTGTTCGATGGTGCCTTCCAGGAAGCCATCTACCCGAACGACGCCCGTAGACTGGATCGAACCCTTGATCTGCGTGCCCTCGCCGATCAGCGTTTCGACCTTGCCATGGGGCAGGGTGTCTGGTCTCTTGCGACTGCCGAACACGGTCATTCCCCCGGTCTAGATTCTAGGTAGGGCTCGGGATCAACGGCCACGCCGTTGAGCAGCACTTCGTAGTGCAGGTGCGGGCCGGTGCTGAGGCCGGTGCTCCCGACCCAGCCGATCAGATCGCCCCGCGACACCTGTTCCCCTTCGGACACGTTCCAGTCCTGCAGGTGGGCGTACAGCGTGCGATAACCGTAGCCGTGGTCGATGATCACACACTTGCCGTACCCGCCGTCCAGCCAGTCGGCGTAGACGACGGTCCCGGCGCCGGTCGCGTAGACAGGTGTCCAATAGTCCTGAGCCAGGTCAACGCCGTCGTGGAACTGCCATCCCCGGCCAAAGGGGCTCCAGCGGGGCCCGAACCCGTCGGTAATTTCGGCGCCCTGCACCGGCCACCCGGATGGCTTGTGGGCGAGGTACTCGAGCTTGGCCGCCAGCTGGTCCCGCCCGTCCGCAAGGGACCGGACCGAGTCCCTCAGGAGCGACAGCTGTCCCGCCAACTTGGCCCGGAGCGTCCGGGAGGACTGCAGGCTGGTGCTCATCGGGGTGGTCAGGCGCCCCAGCTTCAGGTCCATGGCCAGAGTGTCGCGCTGGCCCAGCACATAGGGACGGACATCCTGCGGCAGGATGCTCGCCAGCGTCAGTCCGGGGCCCGAGTGGGTCTGGCTGATTTCAGGCCCGCCGCGCCCGGGCTCGCCGGATGGGGTCCTTCTGGAGAAAGCCGAACGGGAGGGAAGGACATCCTCCCCCTCCGTCATGGTCTCGAGATCCTGCTCCAACTGCCGGATCTCTTTCAGCTCCAGTTCAACCTGGTCGGCCGTCGCCCGCATCCGTTCCAGCTCTTCCTGCTGCAGCCGCGCCTGCTGCCTCAGTGCCTCCATCTCCGCCAGCTCGGCCCGGAGCCGCAGGGTCTCCTGGTGGAAGTGCCGGACGCCAAACGCAAGCGCCGCGACGACCAGAACCACCAGCCCGAAACCGACGGCCAGCAAACCCGGATAGAAGTAGAGACTATAACTGCGTCTATGCGTGGCTGGCACGACGATCAGCTGCACTCGTCTGGCCGGACGCGGCACCGGGTCTCGCTCCCTTCGGGCTTCCTTCTGGCTCTGGCCTGCGGCTGGAAACGGCGAAACAGGCATTGTGGGGATTCAACCCAACGCTGCCTGTTTCCTTCCTGCAGCCCACTATTGTTGTTACACTTTTTCGTTACCCATACCGCGGGCCTGGCGGAGCGCTTGTTGTTCTTCAGCGGTGAGGACATAGGTGGATGTGCCGTTCCGGATGGGCTTGGCGTAGGTGCGGCATTCACTCCGGCCATAGAGAGAGGTGACCACCACGCCGTTGTCGTTCCCGTCCAGGAAGGCGCAGGAGAAGCTCAGGTCCGCGCCCACCTCAGGGAAGGCGTTGAACCTGACGATGCCGATGCGCTGCACGTAGTTGCGGGAGGCGTTCTCCAGCTCGGACAGGCGCCGGCGCATCGCTTCCTGTCCGGCCCGCAGCTCTGCTGTGGCTTCCTGCTGCTGGATGAGCAACTCTTCGAGGTTGGCCCCGCTGTTGCCCCTGAGCAGGCTCCTGTATCGCCGCAGCAGGACTGTCTGGCGGATCAGGACGATCAGCATGATGAGGATCGCCAGAATGCAGAATGCGATGGCGGTAAGGGCGTAGAACAATGGATCTTGCTGGAAGAATTCTGCCACCGGGACGGCCTCCCTGTCTGTCTGCCGAGTTCCTGTCAAACCGGGGGCCGCCGCGCCCCCGGGTGCGCTCGTATACGGAATCAAATCATCTGGAGTATCGTCGGCCCCGGTGTTCCACGTGGAACACTGGAACTCACACCGACAATAGATTTAGGATTACGCTCTATCGGGCTCAGTTCCTCTGTCAACCCGCTCGTGATTCGTATGGGACTGGACGGAGGCTGTCAGGACCAGAAGGTTTTCCACGGGGAGTGCTCTTCTGGATAGATATGGGAACGGACGTAAGGGGATGTACGCTGGCTCTTCTACGCTAAGGTCTCAGGGCAGGTGCTGTTCCACGTGGAACATCGGTGATGTCCGCCGGGGTCCGGCACGCCGCCGTTGTGGCGGAGAGGGTCAGACCCGGGACCCCCGGGGTACGCGCAGGCTGGCTGCTGCAACACACAGGTATGCACGCTGTCTGCCTGGAGGTGGCGCACGGCCCGGCTTCTCCAGGGAAGGGCGGTGTTTCGTCGCCAGACCGGCGGGAGTGTTGTTGTCATCGGCTCGGATTGGCAGGGGTTGGGTCTGAGGAGGCTTCGCCTGCGTCCGTCCAGCTGCACGGGGAACAAGGGCTCTCATGGCGGGCGATGGAGCCGTTCCCCGCCCTCTGGCGCTACGCGCTTCTGTCGCTGTTCCACGTGGAACATCGCCCGGGGTCCAGTGGAGGCAAGCGGACCATCGGTATCCGGCCAGGACTGGACAGTCAGTGTTCCACGTGGAACAGAGCTTATCGGTCGAAGGATGAGCCGGTTGTTCCGGCTCCTCGTCACCTGGTTCGACTGGATTTGCCCGCGCCGCATCAGCCACGCAGCCGTTGCTGAGGCCGCGCCCCGGGTCGTCGTCAAGGGTAGCGAGCAGTGCACCTGTCTGCCACCCACCCCTTGCTTGCCAAGGATCATTCACTGGAGTGTTCCACGTGGAACATCGCGCCTCGTCACAGCCTTGTCGAAGTCGGTGCCAGGTGCGCGAGTTCACTTCCTCCCTTTCCTGTTCCCTGCGCACACACCTCTTCACGAACCCTCTAGCAACTGCGAGCGAAGGCCGCGCCGGTGAAACAGCAACGTCTGCGCCGCGGCTGCAGGGTTGGCTGAGGGGTCGACGGTTCAGGTCGGGCGGCCCATTGCGAATCCCGCTCGAAGGAGTTACCCAGCCGTCATCCAGGTGCGTTCCCGGGCTCTCAGATTGCTTGCTGTTCCACGTGGATCGCCACTGTCCACAAGCCGCGGGAGGCGACCTGAGCAGCGCCGCACTCTGCAATGGCCTGTGTCGCAGTCGTGTTGTTCCACGTGGAACACAACTACTTTGGCTGCACCCACACGACGAGTTCTCTCGCGGGAGAACCGACGTGCAGTGTTCCACGTGGAACACGTTACAGTAGGTTCTGCAGGAGCGAACACCAGGACCACAAGTCACTGGTGACGGTAACAGCAATCCCTCAGCACCTGGCCAAATCCACTGTTCCACGTGGAACACCGTTCTCGTTCGCGGCAACCGGGTGCCGATTCCTCCGCGAATATCCGGGGCTGCCTGCCAAGTGTTCCACTTGGAACATCGGCACCGCGGCACCGGTGGCAGCGCCCCCAGACCTGCCAGCCACCGAAGCCGCTCCACGAGACGCGTAAGTGTACCACATGGAAGACGCTCACCCGTCCAGCCATCAGGAGCAGATATCTTCTGACGCCTTTCATACCTATGCGAGTCGCCAAGCATCCATGGTCAGGCGACTGACCAGAGCGCCATGGGTGTTTCATGGGATAGTCGTCATTCTGTTCCACGTGGAACACCACAGCACCGCAGCCGTATAAGGCTCGTCGACCCCATCATGGTTTGGCAGCTCCTCTGGGTGACTGGCCCCCTCCCCCTGAATGAGATCCCGGCATTGTCGCACACTGAGCAATCTGCCAGAGTTCTCATGAGCATGCTTGCCAAGTGTTCCACGTGGAACACCTGTGAGCGGGTAGAATCGCACGTCGGCGCCCGGCATAGCGAGAGCGGTTGGCCTATATATAACCACGCCCGGTGCGGGCGTTCAGTCCAGATGCGCTGCGTCCAGCACAGCACGCAGATTGCATGAGACGTTCCACGTGGAACAGCGCAACGAGCCGGCCCACCCTCGGATGGTCCGTCCGGGTCAGGTGCGGCCCTACCCTTTCAGACGATTGATGCTCGTTCAGCGTGCGCGCCCTCCCCTGTGTTCCACGTGGAACATCAACTCCAGGGGTTGCCCCCTCGATCTTCCACGTGGAACACCCTATCGTCCGCTCGCCGGGGCGTACAAGTAGACAAGGAGGCCCCGCAGCAGGGGCCCTACCAACGGAACGCGCGCTCGCGGAAAAAAGATAGCGGGCGGCACGTCATCTCACCCGAGGCCCAGACCACCCTACTGTACCACGTGGAACAACAGGCTCCTCTGAGCTTCCCACTCCCACGATCGTACCGGGTGATGCAGTGTTCCACGTGGAACACAACCTTACCCTTTGCAAGGACCCTCCCCGGTTGCTCTCCAGACTCCACATGCCCGGCCAGCACAGTCACACGAACGACCAACCCGCAGGCGCTCAACACAGTCCGCAAACAATAGACGGATCGGAGACAACACCTCCAAGCTCATGCACAGCGCTCCTGATCCCCCATAGCGCAAAAAAAGATGCTACCGTAATTGTTGTGGAGCACTACCGCCAGCGCTGGAAATAAGGAGGCATCCGGTAGGACTCGGCGAAGTTCAGAGCGACCGGCAAGTCAATCTGAAACGCGGAGGCCTATCGGATGCAAGTCCAGCATACCAGTTCGTGGCTCGAGTTGCCAGACCTGCGTGTTCTTCAAGTGGCTACTGTCTCTGATGGCACCTTGGTCGTAGTGGTTGAAGGCGTTGCGACAGGGGCCAGGTGCCCTAAGTGCTCCTCCTGGACAAACCGTGTGCATCAGCGCCGCCAGCAGTGGGTGGATGACCTGCCCTACAATGACCGACCGCGGCGACTGCTGCCCCGCCTGGCCCAACTCATCTCCTGGTTACTGGCCTCCGGGGTGCCTGAACTGAAGCACTTGGCCACAACCTTTCTCCGTTGGCAGAGAGAGCTCGCCAACTACCATCGCTACCGAATCTCCAACAGTATCACCGAAGGCTTGAACAACAAGATCAAGGTGATCAAGCGGCAGGCCTACGGATTCCGCTCCTTCGAGAACTTCCGCCGGAAGATCCTGCTGGCTGCCTAGTTTCCAGTTTCCAAGATGGTGACGTGGCGGCGTTCACTGCCTCCACAACAATTGACGGAGAGCGGAAAAAAGCTCCACGTGGAACAGCGCAGCCGTAGCCTAAGCCAGTCACTGTTCCACGTGGAACACGTTACACCCGGAACGGTTCCCTCGGCGGCCGCGGGGTCTGGCCCGGCTGGCTCATCCCCAGCGCCTCCAGCAGCCGGTTCAGCCCCTCCTCGCCAAAGAAGGTGATCTCCACCCGTCCCCGATCACCGGACCAGTGCAGCTTCACGGGCGTACCCAGCTGCTCCCGCAGCCGCCGCTCCACCGCCGCCAGGTCGGGCGGCAGCTTCGCCCTGACCTTCGCCCGAGGCCTCTCCCGCTTCTCCCGGGGCCGTAGCAGTTCCTCCAGCTCCCGCACCGACAGCCCCTCGGACACGACCTTCTCCGCCAGCGCGACCAGCTCCGCCGGATCCTCCACGCCGCCCAGCACCTTCGCGTGGCCCATGGACAGCCGACCCGCCCGGATCTCCTCCTGCACCCGATCCGGCAACTGCAGCAGCCGCAGCGTGTTGGCCACCTGAGACCGGCTCCGGCCCAGCCGCTTCGCGAGGGCCTCCTGCGTCAGCCCAAAAGCGTCCATCAGCGCGCGGTAGGCCTCGGCCTCCTCCAGGGGGTTCAGGTCCTCCCGCTGCAGATTCTCGATCAGCGCGATCTCCATCCGCTCGGCCTCAGTGAACTCCCGCACCAGGGCCGGGACCTTCGTGAGGCCAGCCAGCTGCGCCGCGCGCCACCGCCGCTCGCCGGCGACGAGCTCGTACCCGTCTCCCACCTTGCGCACAATAACCGGCTGCACGATCCCGTGCTCCTTAATGGAGAGCGCGAGCTCCTCCAGCCGGACCTCGTCGAACTCCTTGCGCGGCTGATCCGGATTGGGCTTGATCTGCCCGATCTCCAGCTCCACGACTCCCTGCCGCTCCCGCTCCGTGGGGTCGATGCCCGGAATCAGCGCACCCAGGCCCTTACCCAGCCCTTTCTTCGACACGCTCGATCACCTCTTTGGCCAGTTCCATGTACGCCTCTGCACCCTTCGAACGGGGATCGTACAGCGTGATCGGCAGACCGTGGCTGGGCGCCTCGCTCAACCGCACATTACGCGTGATGATCGAGCGATAGACCTGGCCCTTGAAGTACCGCTTCACTTCCTCTACCACCTGGATGCTCAGGTTGGTCCGCCCATCAAACATCGTCAGGGCCACGCCCTCCACCTCCAGACCCGGGTTGAGGGCCTCCCTGACCAGCCGGAATGTATCCATCAGCTGTGTGAGCCCTTCCAGCGCGTAGTACTCGCACTGAATCGGGATCAGAATCGAATCGGCCGCCGTCAGCGCGTTGATCGTCAGCAGGCCGAGCGAAGGCGGACAGTCGATCAGCACAAAGTCAAACTGGTCCCGCACCGGATCCAGCGCCTGCTTCAGCCGGCTCTCCCGGGCGATGCGCGGCACCAGCTCCACCTCCGCACCGGCCAGGTCAATGGTCGCAGGCAGCACCTGCAGCCGCCTCACCCGGGTGTCGACCACGGCTTCCAACAGCGGAAGGTCCTCCAGCAGCACGTCGTACACCGACGCCTTCAGCCGCCTGCGGTCGATGCCCAGGCCCGACGTGGCGTTACCCTGGGGGTCGATGTCGACCAGCAGCACCCGCTTTCCCAGGTCCGCCAGGCAGGCGCTCAGGTTCACGGCCGTCGTCGTCTTTCCGACGCCGCCCTTCTGATTGGCGATAGCGATGACCCGACTCAAGGCTGACACTCCTTCCGTGACGGCACCGGTACGGCCGCTGGAGCACAGTGCCCTTCAACTCGTAATTGATTCGTCATCATACTACCCGTTCCTGCCCCCCCACCGGATCCCGGCCCCGGACCGAACCCGACTGTCCGCCCAGCACGCTGAACGGGCACCCGTGACGGCAGCGGCCGGGGCACGCCTCCAGATTCCGCCTCACGACGGACACCCTTGCCTTTGGCTAGCGGGCTGATGCTGCCTCGCCCGCAGCGGACTTTCACCGCCAAGTCAGCGCCCATGCCGGGCGCACCAAAATAGACCGGCCTCCGCAGAGGCCGGTTCGTCGCGTGATGACGCCATTTCTATTTCTTCATTAACATGTTAGTTCACGGATTCCGGGTAGGCGAGGAAGCAGAGCCGACAGCCCAGGCAGTGAGAGAGGGCTACATCACCCTCAACGAGGGGCGCACACCTGTTGCGGCTATCAACATCCTCCCCAGCCCCGCCAGCCAGGTGGTGGAATGGGATCTCGCCGGCGGCGTGACGGGCGCGAAAACCGTCTTCGTTCGATTCGTGGACCTCGTGTCAATGGCCATCTACGTTTTCCTCTGTGCCGACTTCAGTGGATGTGGAGATGGTGTAAGGTTGATAGAACTTACCGCTGTCGTAGGTGGCGGCCGTGTCCGTGCAGTGTGATGCCGTCACGAACCCCCTGACACCCTGCCTATCAGCGACGAAAGCCATAGTGCAGTCGCCGGAGTTCTTGGTGGCAATACCGATGCCCTCTATCAGGGGACGTACATGATCAAGTCCCGTCAAGTGGTGTAAATCGGGTTCCAGCATTGTAGTTGCTCTAGTCGGCACTCAGCGGCAAAAGTTCAGGACGGCCGAGGCTCGGGTCATGGGCGTACAGCTTCGCCATGGACGCCTGGCTGAAGTATCTTCGTGGGGCGGTCATCCACTCTTCCTGCTGCTCGATCATGACGGCTCCGGCCAGGCGGATCAGAGCTTCTCTGTTGGGGAAGATGCCCACGATCTCCGTCCGCCGGCCGATCTCTCTGTTGAGCCGTTCCAGGGGGTTCGTGGAGTGCAGTCGCCGCCAGTGCTCAGTCGGGAAGGCCATGTAAGCCAGAATGTCCTCCTCGGCATCTTCCAGCAGTTGGGCCGCCCGGGGGAACTGTTTCCGCAGGTTCTCGACCACAACGGCTAGCTGAGACCTCGCTGCCTGCTGGTCCGGCTGTGCGAAGATGGTCCTCACAGCAGCCGACACCATGGACTGCAGGTTCTTGGGCACATAGCCGAGCAGATTCCGCATGAAGTGAACCCGGCAGCGCTGCCAGCTGGCGCCACTGAACACGGTTCGGATCGCTTCACGCAGACCGACGTGGTTATCACTGATCACCAGAAGCACGCCCTTGAGGCCCCGAGCGACCAGCTGCCGCAAAAACGCGGTCCAGAAGGCCCCATCTTCGCTGGGACCCACGTCTAGCCCCAGAATCTCCCGTTCGCCATCCTCTCGTACACCCATGGCGATTACCAGGGCCATGCTGGAGACCCTGCCGTTCTCCCGAACCTTCTCGTACTTGGCATCCAGCCAAACGTAAGGGTAGCGCCCTTCCAACGGTCGGTTGCGAAAGGCCTCAACCACCTCGTCCAACTCGGCGCAAAGCCGGGAGACCTGGCTCTTGCTCACGCCGGTCATCCCCAGGGCCTGCACCAACTCATCTACCTTCCGGGTGCTGACCCCCTGAATGTAAGCCTCCTGAACCACAGCCACCAAGGCCTTCTCGGCCCGTCGGCGAGGTTCGAGCCAGCTTGGCATGTAGGACCCCTTCCGGAGTTTGGGGATCTGCAGATCGATCGTCCCGACCCGCGTATCCCACTGACGTTCCCGATAGCCGTTGCGGTAGTTGCTGCGCTCAAACGACCGTTCGTACCGCTCAGCGCCAATCTGCTGCGATACTTCCAGTTCCATGAGACCCTGAGCCAGCACCCGAACTCCTTCCCGAAGGAAATCCACGTCGTCCACACCGGACTTGCGCAGAAGCTCCTCCAATGCGATCCTAAAGTTGGTCACCTGCGGGTTCCCCCTTTGCGATGTATTGCTCCTACTTCGCATGGAACCCAAAGGTGGCCACTTATGTCAAGCAGCCCCTCCCACCGGAAGGTCCGGGGAATTTACACCACTACTTTGGACTCTAACGACGTACATTGTCCTGGAGGCCGACCGCGTCTTTGAACTGCATTAATGCAATAGAGAAAGCGTCCTCAGGGAGATTCAACTCTGTGAGTTTGGATCTAATCACAGATTTCGACTTGTCGTCATTAACACCGACAAACACGCGGTTCCGAACCTGATCCACCCCGACCGCTACGACGCCTTCCGTATCGAACATAACCTGGCTGACAGCATCCTTCCATGTTTTCAGTTGGGCCATGCTGTACTTCACTTGGCGGACCTCCACACCTTCCTTGGAGATCCGATCCGCATCTAAGACGTTCGCGGCCGCTTGTAGTGCGACGTCTTTTTGACTGACGTCAATCAAGTTGATTACCAGCTTACCGGTATCTCGGTCACGGTAAAGGCCTGCGAAGGATGACGACTTCGTTGATATGATCCGCATGACATCGTGGTCCGTGTCTTGTGTCAGAGACTGAGATGTGTTGTCGGGTGTCAAGATTGCTTCTTGGTCTGATCCAGCTGCGCTCAAAGGAGAACTAGCCAGCGAGGCGACGAGAATCAGAGCACCGACGCCAGACACCATTTTGAGAAACCGATTCACCTGACCACCTCCGAGGATGTTTATCACTAAATATTGACGAAACTAGCCCGGCTTCGGTTCCACGGAATATCAGATTATTCGGCCACTGCTCGGATGTCCACAAAAAGGGATGCTACCATCACTGATGTGGAGCACGATAATGGCCCCTGGAAGTAGGAAGGCATCCGGTAGAACCCGGCGAAGTTCAGAGCGACTGGAAGCCGCTAACGTAGTACTACTAGGAGGATGATCCCGAGGAGGTAGTATGCGGATCCAGCCGCGTAGAAAGCTTTACGCATGCTACCACAGTCCACTCCGCGCGGATCTGGTCCCGCAGCCGTTCGGTGGGGACACCGTCCACACCTGGGGCGCCTCCGTTCTGCTCTACCCGTTTCAGGGCGGCCAGCATGTTCTCCCTGGCCACCACCTGCTCCATCAGCTTGCCTTGCTCCCCGCGGGGTGACGCTCCGCCTTGTGCCGGCTGCCCACTCCGCCCTCTCGCCGTCCCTTGCGGCTTCACCGCTACCTCCGGCGAGCGGGCCCCGTGCGGGGTTTTCTGCGTTTGTCGCGGGCTGCTCGAACGCAACGGGCTCACCCCTCTCCTGACGTTCGGCCCTTCCCGGTCGGGGCGTCCCCTGCAGGTACTATGGCCTATCTCGATGTTATGCACTCAAACTCTCTCAATCTCGCTGGTTCGCACCATTTCGCGTCCTGCCACTTGGCTCAGACACACCCATTGGACGAAAGACTCTGACTTCTGGTGCGAGACAAACGCGGGGTGGCAGAGAAGAGCCCCGTGCGACTCTTCAGACATGCCCTGTATGCTGCCGCCTGGACGGGTCCCACGTACTCCGCCCCCGGCCACCCTATCATGTCTCCCGGGGTCCTTGCCCTCAAAGTCCTTCGTCCTGCCTAAATGGGGGCGGGTGGGGCGCTAGTACTTTGCTGCAGGGTCATGCCCTTCCAGCCATAGTCGGCTTCCCCCACCCAAAGCGGCACATCTATCGGCACACCGCCCTCTCAGGCGGCGAGACCTAACTGCTCCGCCCGCCAGGCCCCCAAGGCCCTGGCCGGATCATAGCTACACTGCTTCCTGACCAGGGTGAACAGCACCCGCAACAGCTTGCACGCCAGCGCCACCAGGGCCTGCTTGCCCTTGAGCGGGTTCTGCTGGCGAGTCCTGAAGTGCTTGTACAGCGCTCGAAACTCCCGGTTCTTGGCGGCCGCCGTCATCGCCATCTGGTACAGCACGTGGCGCAGTCCAGGCCGGCCGCGCTTGCTGATGGGCGTCCGGCTGCGGTCCCGCTGCCCCGACGTGTTCTCTGTCAGGTTGTAGCCCGCCAGCTTGCGAAGTTGCCGCCAGTCCGCATACCGGCGCAGGTCGCCTACCTCGCCTAGGAAGGCAGCAGCGGTCACCACACCGACCCCAGGCACGCTCAGCAGGTACTGGGCGAGGCCCGTCTTCTCCAACGCCTCGGCCATTGCCGCCTCCGTCTCCGCCAACCGTTCCTTCCAAAAGATCACTTCTTGGAGGATCTGCCGCAGCTGAAGCCGGGCGGCGTCCAGCCCGTACGGCACCCCTATAGACCGCCGAGCCGCTTCCTGCAGGTCCTGGGCCCGCCGGAGCCCGACCCGCCGGTTGCTGGCAGCCCGGAGTTCCGCCGCCAGCTGAGTCACCGGCACCGCCAGCACGTCCTGTGGAAACGGCCGGTACTGCAGCACATACAGCGACGCCTGACCGAGCGGGTCGGCAAACACCTCCGTGTACTCCGGGAAGTACTCGTCCAGGAGCGCCTGCAGCTGGTTCAGGGCGGCGTTCAGCTTCCGCCGGTGTTGCTGCCGGGCCTGGGTTAGGATCCGCAGTTCTGCATAGACCCCGTCTGGCAGATACGGCACGGAGAACCGGCCTTGCAGGACCAACTGGGCGTTGAGCCAGGCGTCTTTACGGTCGTTCTTCGTGGGCGAGTTATCGTCCAGTTCCTTGCTCGCCTTGACATGGGCCGGGTTGACGATGACCACCGTGAAGCCCACCTGCTGGAGATACCACGCCAGCGGCTTCCAGTAGTGCCCGGTCGGTTCCATCCCCACCACCACGCGGGTAGCGCCAGCCTTCTCCTTCGCTCGTGCGATCTTTCCCAGTAGACGGTCGAACCCTTCCCTGCTATTCTGGAAATGGAAGGGACTGCCCACGGGCACCTCGGTCCGTCCGTCGACCACCCAGGCCCAGTGCTTCCGCTTGGCGATGTCGATACCGACCACCACCGTGGGTTCACCTCGGACCAGGGCCAATTTCCTGGCTCGCTGCTTCAATTGCATTGCGTTCCGTGACCTCCTGTTACGAGTGGTGATTACCTTTCACACCCTACCGTATCAGGAGGCCTTTACTTTTCTCAACGCCGTCCTACATCATTACAGGACTGCTTTGCTGACTTCTGCCGGTTCAGCCGGGCCTCCCGACCCGGGTTACCAGCGTTGCTGGCGTTCCCGGCAGACCTCCCCGGGTAAGGACGCTGACCTTCGCCCCGCACCCGCCCCATCTACTGCACCGCCCTTTGGCAGCCTCGGGTTTTGCTGTGGTTCGCCAGCTCACCCAGGCGGCACAGCCTCGTATGAGGTTCGTGTTCCTCGGGTCGTGGCTTTGCCTCCGGCTTCCTCCAGATTCCGCCTCGCGACGGACACCCTTGCCTTTGGCTAGCGGGCTGATGCTGCCTCGCCCGCAGCGGACTTTCACCGCCAATTCAGCGCCCATGCCGGGCGCACTAAGCAAGCGGCGCCTGCCCACGCAGGCGCCTGCAAACATCTGTTCGCTCGCCCGGGCACGCTCACAGCCCTGCTGCGCCGTTTTCCCAGGTCTCGGCATACCGGCACATGCCCCGGACCGGATTTCCGCGTAACGCCCCCTCACGCCCGCACAGCGCCGTTTTTCAGAGCGGGTTCTTCGCCGGCACGCCGGCCTTGCGCGGATACCCCTTCGGGGTCGGCCTCTCCTTCCGGATCAGCACCAGGGATCGCCGGCCGCCCCCGCCGGGCAGCTCGAGCTGGCGCACCTCCTCCACCCGTCCCCCCAGGACGGCGACCGCCTTCTCCGCCGCCAGAATCTCCTCCCCGACCGACGGGCCCTTCATCGCGAGAAACCGGCCTCCCACCCGGACAAACGGCAGGCAGTACTCCACCAGCACCCGCATCTCCGCCACGGCCCGGGCGGTGACCACGTCGTACTGCTCCCGGTGCTCAGGCTTCCGGCCAAAGTCTTCCGCCCGGCCCCAGACCACCTGGTATCCCGCGCCGCCGGAAAGGGGCCGCACCACCGCCTCCCCGACCTCCTCCAGGAAGCGACAGCGCTTCTGCAGGCTCTCCAGCAGCGTGAGGTCGATGCCGGGCTGCAGGCACTTCCACACCACGCCGGGGAAGCCGGCGCCCGTACCCACGTCCAGCACCCGCTGTCCCGGCTCCAGGCCCAGCGCAGCCATGCCGGACGCCGCATCCAGCGCGTGCTTGATCACCATCTCCTGCGGGTCCGTGATGGCCGTCAGGTTCATGCGTTCATTCCAGACCCGCACCAGCTTCAGATGACGGAGCACCGCCTCCACGCCGCGCGGGTCTGCGGCCAGCCCCAGCGCCGCCAGTCCCTCTTCCAGCAAGCCCCGGTACGCTGCTGCCTCCATCTTTGCGCTACGCCTCCTCTGCGCCCTGGCGCGCCCGCGCCAGCCGGTCCAGGTGCACCATCAGCACCGCCACGTCCGCCGGGGAAACGCCGGAGATCCGGCTGGCCTGGCCCAGCGTCTCGGGCCGGATCCGCGACAGCTTCTCCCTCGCCTCCATGGAGAGCCCCGTCAGCCCGCTGTAGTCCAGCGAAGGCGGAATGCGCCGGGCCTCCATCTTGCGCATCCGCTCCACCTGCTGCTGCTCCTTCGCGATGTACCCGGCGTACTTCACCTGGGTCTCCACTTCCCGCCGGATAGCCTCGTCCAGATCCGGCCGGCCCAGACCCATCTCCACCAGGTGCTCGTACCGGACCTCGGGGCGCCTCAGCAGCTGCTCCAGCGTCACGCCGCCCCTGAGCGGCGCAGACCCCAGTCGCTCCAGCACCCGCTGTACCTCCGGGGCGGGCCCCACCACCGTCTGGGCCAGCCGCTCCCGCTCGGCCGCGATGGCGTCCCGCAGCGCGACGAAGACCTCCCACCGGGCATCGTCCACAAGCCCGTACTGCCGCCCCTTCTCGGTCAGGCGCAGGTGGGCGTTGTCCTGCCTCAGCATCATGCGGAACTCGGCCCGGGAGGTGAGCATCCGGTACGGCTCGGGCGAGCCCTTGGTCACCAGGTCGTCGATCAGCACGCCGATGTACCCCTCTGACCGGTCGAGCACCAGCGGCGGGCGCCCCTCCACGTAGCAGGCGGCGTTGATGCCGGCGATCAGCCCCTGGGCCGCCGCCTCCTCGTAGCCCGACGTGCCGTTGATCTGGCCGCCGCAGAAGAGGCCCCGCACCCGCTTCGTCTCCAGGCTGGGCTTCAGCTGCGTGCTGATGATGTAGTCGTACTCAATCGCGTACCCGGCCCGCATCAGCTCGGCCTCCTCCATCCCCGGCACCGTGCGGATCAGCTCGATCTGCACTTCCTCCGGCAGGCTGGTGGAGAGGCCCAGCACGTACATCTCGCGGGACTCCCGGGACTCGGGCTCCAGGAAGACCTGATGGCTCTCCTTGTCCGCGAACCGCACCACCTTGTCCTCCACCGACGGGCAGTACCGGGGTCCGCGCCCCTGGATGACGCCGGTGAACATGGGCGCCCGGTGGAGGTTCCGCCGGATCAGCTCGTGGCTCTCCGGGGTCGTGTACGTCTGCCAGCAGGGCAGCTGCTCCCGCGCATCCCGGGGCGACATGAAGCTGAACCGATGCGGCTCCGGGTCGCCGTCCTGCCGCACCATGCGGCTGAAGTCCACCGTCCGCCCGTCCACCCGGGGCGGCGTGCCCGTCTTGAAGCGACCGACCTCGAAACCTAGCCGCTTCAGGCTCTCGGTGAGCCCCACCGCCGGTGCCAGGCCGCCCGGGCCCGAAGAGCGCTGCACCTCGCCGACGATGGTCTTGCCATGCAGGTAGGTGCCCGTGCTCAGCACCACCGCCTTCGCGGCAAAGAACAGCCCGGTGGCGGTGATGATCCCCTGCACCCGCCCGTCCTCCACGACGATCTCCTGGACCATGCCCTGCTTCAGGTCCAGGTTGGGCGTCTGCTCCATCACCAGCCGCATGGCCCAGGCATAGGCCCGCTTGTCGATCTGCGCCCGCAGGGCCTGGACCGCAGGCCCCTTCCCGCTGTTCAGCAGCCGCATCTGCAGGAAGGTGGCATCCGCGGTCAGCGCCATCTGCCCGCCCAGGGCATCGATCTCCCGCACCAGGTGGCCCTTGGCCGGACCGCCGATGGACGGGTTGCAGTTCATGGCCCCCACGTTGTCCAGATTGGTGGTAAAGCAGGCCGTGCGCATGCCCAGGCGCGCGGCCGCCAGCGCGGCCTCAATGCCCGCATGCCCAGCGCCCACCACGATCACGTCGTACGCCTTCGTCAAGCCCATGCCGCTCACTTCCCGATGCAGAACCGGCTGAAGATCTCGTCCAGCAGCGCCTCGCCGGCCGTCTCCCCGGTGACCTCGCCCAGGGCCATCCAGGCGGCCCGGATATCGATGGCCACCAGCTCCACCCCCAGCCCGCTTTCCAGGGTCTGCTGCGCATCGCGCAGGTGGTCGGCCGCGCGCCGGATCGCCTCCGCCTGGCGGGCGTTCACCAGCAGCTCCTCGCTGGCGTCGAAGGCCCCGGCCAGCCGCGCGATCTCCGCCTCCAGTGCTTCGAGCCCCATGCCGGCCTCGGCCGAGACCGCCACCACCGGCGCGCCGTCCAGGGCCTCCTGCAGCTCCGCCAGGCTGAACCCCGGGTTCAGGTCGATCTTGTTGGCCACCCCGATGCGGGCGGTGCCCGCCGGCAGCTCGGCGATCCACTCGCGGTCCTCAGGCCCCAGGCCCTCGGCGGCGTCGATCACCACCAGCACCAGGTGCGCCTGCGCGAGGGCTTCCCGGGTCCGGGCGACGCCGATTCGCTCCACCGGGTCCTCCGTCGGCCTGAGACCCGCTGTGTCCAGCAGCTGCACCGGCACGCCGCCCAGCTCGATCCACTCGGCGATGACGTCCCGGGTCGTCCCGGGGATGGCCGTGACGATGGCGCGATTCTCCCGCACCAGCCGGTTGAGCAGGCTGGACTTGCCCACGTTGGGCCGCCCGGCCAGCACCGCCCGCAGCCCCTCCCGGAGGATGCGCCCCGTGTGCGCGCCGCCCAGCAGCCGCTCCACCTCGGCGAGGCACTGGGCGCAGCCGGCCGCCACCTCCTCCCGGGTCTGCACCTCCAGCTCCAGCTCGGGGAAGTCGATGTCCGCCTCCAGGTGGGCCATCATCTCCAGGAGCCGGCCCCGCAGCCGCCCAATGGCCTCCCGCAGGCTGCCGCCCAGGTGGGCCACCGCCGCGGCCATCGCCCGGTCGGTCTTCGCCCGGATCAGGTCGACGACCGCCTCGGCCTGCGACAGGTCCATCCGCCCGTTCAGGAACGCCCGGCGGGTAAACTCGCCCGGCTCGGCCAGGCGCGCCCCGGCCCGGAGCGCCTCCTCCAGCACCCGGCGGACTGCAAGCTGGCCGCCGTGGCACTGCAGTTCCACCACGTCCTCGCCGGTATAGGAGCGCGGGCCCCGCATGACCAGCGCCAGGGCCTCGTCGACCCGCTCGCCGCCCGGCGCGACCACCCAGCCGTACGTCACCGTGTGTGAACGCCGCTGCCCCAGCGGCCGCCCGCGCCGCGGCCGGAAGATCCGGTCGGCCACCTCCAGCGCACCGGGCCCGCTCATCCGCACGATGCCGATGCCGCCCTCGCCGGCGCCGGTGGCGATGGCAGCGATGGTCTCCTCCCGCAAGCCAGGCCCTCCTTTCAAGCAAAGTGGCCGGGTAGCGACGCTACCTGGCCACCGGCAACCCATCTAGTCCTTCTTATATATGACCACCCTGCGGAACGGGTCCTGTCCCTCGCTCGTCGTGGTCACGCCCGGGTGATTCTGCAGGGCCAGGTGGATCACCCTGCGCTCCTGCGCGCTCATCGGTTCCAGCACCGCCCGCTCGCCCGTGCGCGCCACCCGCTCCGCCAGCCGCCTGGCCAGGTTGGTCAGGGTTTCCGTCCGGCGTTTCCGATAGCCCTCCACATCCAGGATGACCCGCGGCCCCTGGCCGCCGGTCTTCGCGGCGACGAGGTTAGTCAGGTACTGAAGCGCGTCGAGCGTCTGCCCGTGATGACCGATCAGGATGCCGGCCTCCTGGCCCGTGATGTCGACATGGATATACTCCTCATCCTCGCGGATCTCCATGCGCACGCCGACGCCCATCGCCTCGCACACATCGCCCAGGAAGGCCTCCACCCGCTCGGCCCGGGTCTCCTTCACCGTCACGCGAACGGTCGCAGGCCGCGCCCCGATGCCGAGGAAGCCCCCCTTCCCCTCGTCCAGGACCTCAACGGTCACCCGGTCCGACGGTACGCCCAGCTCCTCCAGCGCCAGTGCCACCGCCTCGTCTACCGTGCGGCCGCTCCGCTCCACGCTCTTCATCTCGGTCACGCTTCCCCTTTCGAGCCGAGGCTGCCCTTAAGCCGGGGAAACCCCGGATAGATTGCCTGCTGGATCAGTCCGAAGAAGGTGCTGACCACCCAGTACAGCACGATGGCCGACGTCGGCATGGTGAAGGCAATCCAGCCGAACAGGATCGGCATGATCCACATCATGGCCCGCTGGTTGGGGTCGGTCGGCGTCATACCGGTCGTCAGGTACTGCTGCAGGATCATGGACACGACGGTGAGAATGGCGAGCGGAATGTCCCGCTGGCTCAGGTCGGCCCACAGGAACTGATAAGTATAGTTGAACTTCGTCGGATCGAAGGCGTTGAAGACGGCGAACAGCGCGTAGAGAATGGGCAGCTGCACGAGCAGCGGCAGGCAGCCCGAGAACGGGTTCACCTTCTCGCGCGAGTAAAGGGCCATCAGCTCCTGGTTCATCTTCTCAGGATTGTCCTTGTACTTCTCCTGGATCTCCTTCATGAGCGGCTGCACTTCCTGCATCCGCTTCATCGCCCGCATCTGGTAGACCGTCAGCGGCAGGATGACAATCCGCACGACCAGGGTCAGCAAGATGATGGCCAGGCCGTAATTGCCCGTGAACTTCAAGAACACTTCCAGCAGTTTGGTCATGGGCTGGACCAGCCACTCAGGAACCAAGAACGAGGTGATCAATATACGGAAACCCCCCAAGAGAGATCGGGATGTGGTCAACTAGGGAACGGGATCGTACCCTCCCGGATGGAAGGGATGGCACCGGAGCACGCGGCGCACGGCGAGCCACGACCCCTTCAGGGCGCCGTACTTGCCGAGCGCTTCATACGCATATTGGGAACAGGAAGGGTAAAACCGGCACGTCGGGCCGCCCTTCAGCGGGGAAAGGTACCGCTGGTAGGCCCGCACCAGTGCCATCAACAACCGCGTCATGGCCGTCTATCCTTCCCGCTGCAAGAGACCCGCTCGTTCAAAGAGTTCCTCCACTTTCTGCCGGAGTTCGGGAAACGGCATGTCCAGCGCGGCCTGGCGCGCGATGACCACAATGTAGTATCCCTGCCGAACCCGCGGCCAAAGCAGGCGCACGGCCTCACGCAGCCGCCGCTTCACCCGGTTCCGCACCACGGCCTTGCCGAGCTTCCGTCCGGCCGCGAAACCAACCCGGGTGGGCGCCCCCGCCTGCTTCAGCACGTGGACGACCGCAGCCCGGTTCGCAACCGACCGACCCTGGGCGTAAACCGACTGGAAAGCCAGCCGTGACTTCAGCCGATAAGCCTTCTTCATCGCATCGGGAGAGGATTCGCCTTGTGGCCGGCGCTTCCCTCTCCATCCTCTCCTTTTATGGAAAAAGAGCCACGACGGGAGGCCGTCGCGGCTTATACGGTAAGGCGCTTCCGACCCTTCAGGCGCCGGGCCTTCAGGACCCTGCGGCCGCCCCGAGTGCTCATGCGGCTCAGGAAGCCGTGTGTCCGCTTGCGCGAGCGGTTGTGCGGCTGGAACGTGCGCTTCAACAGGAACACCCCCTAAACGGCACCGCAAAAAGACACACGCGGATTATACCGAAGACAGGTACTGCCCGTCAAGCCAGATCGTGCCGGGGCAGGCGCCGTCCCGCGACCGGGGTTTCTTCCCCAGTTTCCACACACAGCTCATCCCCAGAAAGCCGCGCCTGTGGATGGGGACTCACAGGATATCCACGCGCGTGCAGGAGCTTATCCCAATGTCAGCGTACCCTTTCCCCAGAGAATCAAACAAGTGGGGATACCCCCGCCAGAGTTTGTTGATAACTTTCCCGCGCTCTGGTATGATGAAGGCAAGCCCGTCCACCCCCGCGCGCGCGGGGGTTGGAACAGGCTAACATCTTTTTATGCACAAGTTGTGGACAAGGCTGTGTATAAGATGTTGATACGCCGTGGTCGTGCTGGAATCATCTTCCGTACTGAGGGGGCCACTGCAGTATGAAGACGGAGTTGTCTGAAGTATGGCAGCAGTGCATCGACCGACTGGAGCGTCATACCTCCAAGACTGCTGTTGAAAACTGGGTGCGGAGCACGCGCCCGGTCGCAGTGGTGGAAGACACCATCATCGTCGGCGTGCAAGGGGAGTTTGCCAAGCACCGCATGGAGTCGCGCTACGCGCCCCTGCTGCGCCAGGCTCTGCGCGATCTCACCAAACGCAACATGCAGCTGAAGTTTGTCGCGAACCCCAATGTGATCGAGGAGTCGGCCTCAGACCCCGTGGAAGGCCCCGGCGTGGTCGATCTGCCGGCCGGCACCAGCGCCCCCGCGGCCGAACAGAACGCGCGCCTGTTCGGCTATATCAATCCCAAGTACACGTTTGAGACCTTCGTCGTCGGCAACAGCAACCGGTTCGCCCATGCGGCTGCCCTGGCCGTGGCCGAGGCGCCCGCGCGCACGTACAACCCGCTTTTCATCTACGGCGGCGTCGGCCTGGGCAAGACCCACCTCATGCATGCCATCGGTCACTACGTCCTGGCGCACAACCCCACCGCCAGGGTCGCGTACGTCTCCACCGAGACGTTCACCAACGAATTCATCATGGCGATTCAAAAAGGCTCGACCACCGCGTTTCAGAACCGCTACCGCAAGGTCGACGTGCTGCTCATCGACGACATCCAGTTCCTGGCGGGCAAGGAGGCCACCCAGGAGGAGTTCTACCATACTTTCAACGCCATCCGCGAGGCCAACAAGCAGATCGTCATCTCCTCCGACCGGCCGCCCAAGGAGATCCCCACGCTGGAGGACCGCCTCCGCTCCCGGTTTGAGTGGGGCCTGATCTGCGACATCCAGCCCCCCGACCTGGAGACCCGCACGGCGATCCTGCGGAAGAAGGCCCAGAATGAAGAGCTGTACGTGCCGGACGAGGTGACCAACTACATCGCGACCAACATCGAGACCAACATCCGGGAGCTCGAAGGCGCGCTGACCCGCGTGGTCGCCTACGCCAACATGCTCAAGTGCCCGCTCACCTACGACCTGGCCGTGCAGGCGCTGAAGGACATCCTGCCGCCCCACCGCCCGAAGCAGATCACCATCGAGACCATCAAGCGGGTCGTGGCCGAACACTATAACATCCGCATGCAGGACTTCGAGGTGCGCAACCGCTCCCGCGCCGTCGCGTACCCGCGCCAGATCGCGATGTACCTGGCCCGGGAGCTGACCGACAGCTCGCTGCCCAAGATCGGCGAGGAGTTCGGGGGGCGTGACCACACCACGGTGATGCACGCCTGTGAGAAAATCGCGAAGGACATCCAGAGCGACGCCGCCTTCGCGCACACCATCGAGCAGCTGATCGCGCGCATCCGCGCCGAATAGCGGCGCGCCCCCAGCAAATGTGTCAGGTGTGGACGCGCCGCGCGGGGATACCCACAAGTTATCGCGCCCCGCGATTCCCGCCACTGTAGTTATCCACGGTCTTTTCCACATATCCACAGCGTCTACAATGATCATTGCTACAATGACCATTGTTACTAACAGGTTAGCTGTGCGCCGTTTACCCGAAAGGTGCCGCATGAGGGAGGGCTTCGAGTGAAGATCCTGATCAGCCAGGAGAGCCTGAACACGACGCTCGCCACCGTAGCCAGGGCCGTCTCGACCAAGAACACCATTCCCGTGCTGTCCGGCGTCTATCTCTCCGCCCGCAACGGGAACCTGACCATCCGCGCCACCGACATGGAGCTGGCCATTGAGGCCGTCACGCCCTGTGAGGTCATCGCCGAGGGCGAGATCGTCCTGCCGGCCCGCTACTTTGCGGACCTCATCCGCCGCATTCCTTATGGAAACATCGAGCTCTCCGTGGACTTCCACAACCACGTGGCCACCCTGCGGTGGGGCCGCTCCCAGTACATGATCCACGGCTTCTCGGCCGAGCAGTTCCCTGCCCTCCCGGACGTCGACGGGGCCTCGGCGTTCACCGTCAGTCAGAGTCTATTGCGGGACCTGCTCCGGCAGACCACCTTTGCGGCCGGCCACGACGAGTCCAAGCCCTGGCTCACCGGCGTGCTGTTCCGTCTCCGGGACAGCACCCTGACCGGCACCGCCACCGACGGCGTCCGCATCGCCCACGCCGAATCGGCTGCCGCCAACGACCTCGGCCACAGCTTCTCCGTCATCATCCCCAGCCGGTCCCTGAATGAGGTGACCCGCCTGCTCACCGGCGATGAGGAGAGCCAGGTGAGCGTGGCCGTCACCGCAAACCAGATCTTCTTCGACCTGGGGAACATGCGGGTGATCTCCCGGCTCCTGGAAGGACAGTATCCGGATGTCATGCGGCTGGTGCCCCAGAACTACCCGACCGAGGCCGTGCTGCCCCGCGAGGAGTTCATGGAGGCCCTGGAGCGCGCCACCCTGATTACGAAGGACGGCGCCGTCAAGATCAGCTTCCAGGCCGACAAGGTCACCATCACCTCCAATACGCCCGAGGTGGGCCACGTCTACGAGGAGCTGGCGGTGACCAGCATGAGCGGCGACCCGCTGGACATCGGGTTCAACGCGCGCTATCTGCTGGACTTCCTGAAGGTGCTGGAGGAGAAGCAGTTCCGCTTCCAGTGCTCGGGCAGCCGCAACCCGGCCCGGCTCATGCCGGCGGACAGCAGCCAGTTCCTCTACGTCGTGCTGCCGCTGATCACGCTCTGATGACTGTACCCACGCACGAAGGAATCTCGCGATGACGGAACAGATTGTGACGATCCACACCGATTACATCACCCTGGATGCCTTCCTGAAGTGGACCGGCGTGGCCGAAACCGGCGGCCAGGCCAAGGCCCTCATTGCCGCCGGCCTGGTATCGGTCAACGGCGAGCCCGAACGGCGGCGCGGCCGCAAGCTGCGTCCGGGCGACCGCGTGCGCCTGGAAGGCGGCGGCCTCTGGCTGCTCCGCCGCGAGGGGGAATAAGGGTGCATCTGGCCACGCTGCAGCTGGGTTCGTTCCGCAACTACGACAGCCTCACCATTCACTTCTCGCCCGGGCTCAACGTCCTGTACGGCGACAACGCGCAGGGGAAGACCAATCTGCTGGAGGCGATCCACTTCCTGGCCACCGGCCGGAGCCACCGCACCTCCCGCGATCAGGACATGATCCAGGAGGGGAAGGAGGAGCTCCTGGCGCGCGCCGAGGTGGTCCGCAAGACCGGCTCCATCGATCTGGAGCTGCGCTGCGGCCACCAGACGCGCAAGCAGCTCAGGATCAACGGCATCGCCGAGCGGAAGATCGCCCGCCTGGTCGGCAGCCTGGCGGCCGTGCTCTTCTCGCCCGACGACCTGCAGCTGCTCAAGGGCCCGCCCTCCGGCCGCCGCCGGTTCCTGGATGTGGAGCTGTCGCAAATCTCGCAGACCTACCTGCATCACCTCATGGCCTACAACCGCCTGGTCGCGCAGCGCAACACGCTGCTGAAGCAGCCGGTGGTCGACGAGGGGCTTCTGTCGGTCTACGACGAGCAGCTCGTGGAGACCGGGGCCCGGCTGGTGGCCCGCAGAGCCGAGGCGGTCAGCCGCCTCTCGCCGATTGCCGCCCGGTACCACGAGATGCTGGCCGAGGGCCGGGAGGACCTGCGCCTGGCCTATCAGAGCCAGGGGGTCGGCGAGGACGGGGCGGCGGACCTGGAGAGCGTGCGCCGGCGGCTGGAGCAGGAGCTGGCACGGATGCGCCAGGAGGAGCGCCGGCGCCAGGTGACCCTGGTGGGTCCGCACCGGGACGACGTCGGCTTCTGGATCGCCGGGCGGGACGCACGCCTTTACGCCTCCCAGGGGCAGCAGCGCACCGCCGTTCTGGCGCTGAAGCTGGCGGAGCTGGAGTTCATGACGGAGGAGATCGGCGAGCCGCCGCTGCTGCTGCTGGACGACGTCGCCTCGGAGCTTGACCCCAACCGCCGCCACTACCTCCTGTCCGCGGTGCGGGAAGGCGTCCAGAGCTTCATCACCTGCACCGACCTGGAAGACCTGATGGTGCGCGAGTGGCCGGAGAGCCACCGCCTGTTTCGTGTCCGGGCCGGAACCGTAGTCCTCGATGACAGGGGGTTGGGCTGATGTACCTCCACGTGGGAGCTGACGTGGTCGTGGCGATGCGGCAGGTGATCGCCATCCTGAACCTGCGCACCGCCAGCCGGGGGAGCGCGACGCAGGATCTGCTGGAGAGACTGAAGAGGGAGAACCGCCTGCGCCAGGTGGAGGGCGGCGAACCCCGGAGCCTGGTGCTCACGGAAGCCGGCGGCATTCTGTCGCCCATCTCCGCCCTGACCCTGAAGCGGCGCAGCGAGTCGGCGGCGCTGCTGGGGTAGCGGCCCGGGCGCGGCAGGAGTCAGTCACTTGTGATGACTCTTGCGATGTGTTAGCATTGTTCTGTTATGGAAAGCGCTGATGAGGGAGGAACCTCTGTGGCGGATGAAAGGAACGGTACCCAGCCCGCAATGCACCACCTGAACACCCACGGGACGGAGCAGTACACCGGGGAGCAGATTCAGGTGCTGGAGGGCCTGGAAGCGGTGCGGCGCCGTCCGGGCATGTACATCGGCGGCACCTCGCAGCGGGGCCTGCACCACCTGATCTGGGAGATCATCGATAACGCGGTCGACGAGCGGCTGGCGGGGTTCTGTGACAAGATCGTCGTCACCCTGCACAGCGACGGTTCCGTGTCGGTGCAGGACAACGGCCGCGGCATCCCCGTGGACATACACCCCACGACGGGCATCTCCACCGTGGAGACCGTCTACACCATGCTGCACGCCGGCGGCAAGTTCGGCACCGGCGCCTACAAGGTGTCCGGCGGCCTGCACGGCGTGGGCGCGGCTGTGGTCAACGCGCTCTCGAAGAAGCTGTACATCCAGGTGAAGCAGAACGGCGGCGTGTATGAGGTGGAGTTCCAGCGCGGCGGCAAGGCGCTCTACCCGCTGCGCCGCGTCGGCGACACCAAGGAGCACGGCACCTTCGTGCGCTTCTGGCCGGACCCGGAGATCTTCGAAACGGTCGAGTTCGACCCGGAAGCCATCGTCACGCGCCTCAGGGACACCGCCTTCCTCAACCAGGGACTCTTCATTCAGTTCATCGACGAAAAGGCCAACGCGGAATACCGGTTCAAGTACAACGAAGGCCTTCAGACCTTCGTGCAGTACCTGAACCGGTCCCGGGAGCCGCTGCACGCCAAGCCGATCTATATCTTCAAGGCCTCTGACACCCAGGAGATGGAGCTGGCGATCCAGTACACTGACGCCTACAGCGAGAACATCCTCAGCTTCGCCAACAACATCCGCACGGTGGAGGGCGGCACCCACGAGACGGGGCTGAAGACCGCCCTGACGCGCGTGATCAACAACTACGCCCGGAAGCAGAAGCTGCTGAAGGACAATGAGGACAACCTGTCGGGCGAGGACATCCGCGAGGGCATGACGGCCATCCTCTCGGTGAAGATGCAGGATCCCCAGTTCGAGGGCCAGACCAAGACCAAGCTGGGCTCCTCCGAGATGGAGGCTTTCGTCGCCGCGGCGGTGAGCGAGGGGCTCGCGGAGTTCCTGGAGGAGAACCCTTCGGTCGCCAAGCGCATCGTGGAGAAGGCGATCAGCGCGGCGCGCGCCCGCGAGGCCGCCCGCAAGGCCCGGGACCTGGTGCGCCGCAAGAGCGCCCTGGAGATCACCGCGCTGCCCGGCAAGCTGACCGACTGCTCCTCGCGCGATCCTTCCGAATCGGAGCTCTTCCTGGTGGAGGGCGACTCCGCAGGGGGTTCCGCCAAGATGGGCCGCGACCGGCGCATCCAGGCGGTCCTGCCGCTCAGGGGCAAGATCCTCAACGTCGAAAAGGCCCGGCTGGACAAGATCCTGGCCAACGAGGAGATCCGCACGCTCATCACCGCAGTGGGCGCCGGCATCGGCGACGACTTCGACCTCTCCAAGTGCCGGTACCATAAGGTCATCATCATGACCGACGCGGACGTGGACGGCAGCCACATCCGCACCCTGCTGCTCACGTTCTTCTTCCGCTTCATGCGGCCGCTGATCGAGGCCGGGTACCTGTACATCGCCAACCCGCCGCTTTACATGATCCGCAAGGGCAAGCAGGTCTACTACGCGTACTCCGAGCAGGAGAAGGACCAGCTCATCGCCCGCATCGGGGGCACCACGGACAAGCCCCAGCGGTACAAGGGTCTCGGCGAGATGAACCCGGAGCAGCTGTGGGAGACCACCATGGACCCCTCGAAGCGGATCCTGTACAGGGTGACGATGGAGGACGCCGCCGAGGCCAACACCCTGTTTGAAACCCTCATGGGAGAGAAGGTTGAGCCCCGCCGGGAGTTCATCCAGCGGAACGCCCACCTCGTCCAGAACCTCGACACCATCGGTTAGGCGCTGGAACTCCCCGTTTAGGAGGACAAGCTTGTGGCCGGAGACTTCGCACAGCGGATTCTGACCAAAGAGATCAGGCACGAGATGGAGACGTCGTACCTCACGTACTCCATGTCGGTGATCGTCGGCCGCGCCCTGCCCGACGTGCGCGACGGTCTGAAGCCGGTGCAGCGGCGAATCCTGTACGCCATGTACGAAAGCGGCAACACCGCGGACAAGCCGTACCGCAAGTCGGCCAAGACCGTCGGCGACGTGCTCAGCAAGTACCATCCCCACGGCGACTCGGCCGTGTACGATACGATGGTGCGGATGGCGCAGGACTTCGTGCTGCGCTACCCGCTGGTGGACGGCCAGGGCAACTTCGGCTCCATCGACGGCGACCCGCCCGCGGCAATGCGCTACACCGAGGCGCGCCTGTCGAAGCTGGCCCACGAGATGCTGTCCGACATCGAGAAGAACACCGTCGACTTCGAGGACAACTACGACAACAGCGAGAAGGAGCCGACGGTGCTGCCGTCTCGCTTCCCGAACCTTCTGGTCAACGGGTCGACGGGCATCGCGGTCGGCATGGCCACCAACATCCCGCCGCACAACCTGGGCGAGGTCATCGACGGCATCATCCGGCTCATCGACCAGCCCGACGTCAGCATCGATGAGCTGAACACCATCATCAAGGGGCCGGACTTCCCCACCGGGGCGCTGATTCTCGGCCGGGACGGCATCCGCAAGGCGTACCACACCGGGAAGGGCTCCATCACCCTGCGGGCCCGGGCGCAGATTGAGACGCTGCAGAACGGCCGGAACCGCATCGTGGTGACGGAGCTGCCCTACGGGGTCAACAAGGCCCGGCTCATCGAGCGCATCGCCGAGCTGCACCGGGACCGGAAGATCGAAGGCATCACGGACCTGCGGGACGAGTCCGATCGCACCGGCCTGCGCATCGCGATCGAACTGCGGCGGGATGCCAACCCGCACGTGATCCTGAACCAGCTGTACAAGTTCACGGCCCTGCAGCAGAGCTTCGGCATCATCATGCTGGCCCTGGTGGAGAACCGGCCGCGGCTGCTGAACCTGAAGCAGATGCTGCACTACTACGTGCAGCACCAGCTCGAGGTCATCGTGCGGCGCACCCAGTTCGACCTCGACAAGGCCCTGGCCCGGGCCCACATCCTGGAGGGCCTGCTGAAGGCGCTGGACATCATCGACGAGGTGATCAGCACCATCCGCTCCTCGCCCACCACGGACGAGGCGCGCAGCCGCCTGATGGCCAACTTCGGCTTCACCGAGGTGCAGGCGCAGCACATCCTCGACATGCAGCTCCGCCGCCTGACCGCCCTGGAGCGGGAGAAGCTCCAGGAGGAGTACGACGAGCTGCAGGACCGCATCGCCTACTACCGCGCGGTGCTGGGGTCCGAGAAGATGCAGTACGACATCATCAAGCAGGAGCTCACCGAGATCAAGAAGAAGTACGCCGACCCGCGCCGCACCCGCATCACCGCCGACGACGGCGACATCGACATCGAGGACCTGATCGCCGACGAGGACGTGGTGGTCACCATCTCGCACACCGGCTACATCAAGCGGGTGCCGGTGAACACCTACCGCCAGCAGCGGCGGGGCGGGCGCGGCGTGCAGGGTGCGGGCACCAAGGAAGAGGACTTCATCGAACACATCTTCACCACGACCACGCACCACTACATGATGTTCTTCACCGACCAGGGCCGCGTCTACCGCATCAAGTGCCACGAGATCCCCGAGGCCTCGCGGCAGGCCCGCGGCACGGCTATCGTCAACCTCATCCCGCTCCTGCCGGGCGAGAAGGTCAACACCGTCATCCCCGTCAAGGAGGGGGACCAGGAGGTCGGGTACATCTTCTTCGCCACCCGCAGCGGCTGGGTGAAGAAGACCTCCGTCGAGGAGTTCCAGAACGTCCGCTCCACCGGCATCATCGCCATCAAGCTGGAGGAGGGGGACACGCTGGTGGGCGCCCGCCTCACCCGGGGCAACGACGAGATCATCCTGGTCTCCAGCGCCGGCAACGCGCTGCGCTTCCACGAGGACGACGTGCGCCCGATGGGCCGCGATACCCGGGGCGTGAAGGGCATCGCCCTCGGCCCGGACGAGCACGTGGTCGGCATGGACACCGTGCTGCCAGGCGCCGACCTGCTGGTGGTGAGCGAGACCGGCGTCGGCAAGCGGACGCCGCTCACCGAGTACCCCACGTACCGGCGCGGCGCCAAGGGCGTCATCACCATCCAGCTGGTGCCCGGGCGGCACGGCCGGCTGGTGGGCGTCAAGGTGGTCACCGAGGGCAATGACCTCATGCTCGTCTCCGAGCAGGGCGTCCTGATCCGCATCCCCGTCGAGGAGGTGCGCAGGAGCGGGCGCAACACCCAGGGTGTGCAGCTCATGAACCTGGACACCAACGACCGGGTCTCGGCCGTTGCCCAGGTGGTCACCCGGGACGAAGATTAGCCCGGGACCGGCTCCTCCGAAAGTAGGATCTTTTTCAGAGACGGTTGCATCTTGTGAAATCAGGTGCTATACTCCACCCCAAACCAGCCCCATGACGGGGGAATCAGGTTCCGGTGCGGTCTGCAGAGAGCCGGCGGTCGGTGCAAGCCGGTGGCCGTGGGATCCGTTCCGCCCCCCGAGGGTCCGGGGATGACCCGGTCGGGTTCGGCCCGTTAGCGCCGAGACGAGGGGGTTGCCGGCAGCGCCGGCGCCAAGTCCGGGTGGCACCGCGGGAGTTCTGCTCCCGTCCCTGACACACAGGGGCGGGAGTCTTCTGTTTCCGGTGTCCGGGCCCTGGCGCGGCCGAGCGGCAGCCAAGCAGGGTGGCACCGCGGGGAGTACGGCCCCGTCCCTGGCAGAACCGGCAGCGCGTCTCGCGGCCGGTCTGCCGGGGGCGGGGCCTTTGGATTTCTGAGATGCCAAAGGGGAGGCAGTTGATCATGCTGACGGAGAAGTCCCTGCTGATGATTCCCGGTCCCACGCCGATTCCGCCGCAGGTGGCGGCGGCCATGACCCAGCCGATGATCAACCACCGGGGCGAGGCCTTCAGCGCCCTCTTCGAAGAGGTGTCGACGAAGCTGAAGAAGGTCTTCCGCACCGAGCAGCCGGTCTACATCTTCCCCGGCGCGGGCTCCGGCGGCTGGGAGGCCGCCCTGGTCAACACGCTGAACCCGGGGGATGCCGTGCTGAGCGTCTCCATCGGCGATTTCGGCGAGCGCTGGTACAAGGTGGCCACCCAGCTGGGCTTTGCGGTGGAGCGGCTCCGCTTTGAGCCCGGTGAGGCCGCGGACCCGGCGCGCATCGCCGAGAAGCTGGCCGGGGACCGGGAGAAGCGGATCAAAGCGGTGCTGATTCAGCACAACGAGACCTCCACGGGCGTGACCAACGACGTCCATGCGATCGCCCGGGCCGTGCGGGAGCACGGGGCGCTCCTCATGGTCGACTCGGTCTCCGGCCTCGGCGCCCTGCCGCTGGAGATGGACGAATGGGGCCTCGACGTGGTGCTGACCGGCGCACAGAAGGCGCTCATGTGTCCGCCCGGCCTCTCGATCGTCGCCTTCTCCGAGCGGGCCCGGGCGGCGGCGGAGAAGAGCGCCATGCCCAAGTTCTACTGGGACCTGAAGGCCGCCCACAACAGCCTGCTGAAGTTGCAGACCCCGTATACCCCGGCGATCTCCCTGCTGTACGCCCTGCAGGCGGCGCTGGCGCTCCTGGAGGCCGAGACCCTGGAGGGCGCCTGGGCCCGCCACCGGCTGATGGGCGCGATGTGCCGGGCCGGCGTGAAGGCGATGGGCCTCACGCTTCTGGCCCGGGACGAGGCCACGGCCTCCAACTCGGTCACGGCCGTGGTCTCCCCCGTGGATCCCAAGCGGCTGCGCAAGGTGGCCCGGGAGCAGTTCGGCGTGCAGCTGGCCGGCGGGCAGGGGGACCTGGCGGACAAGATCTTCCGGATCGGCCACCTGGGCTACGTGGTGCCCGGCGACGTGCTGCAGGCCCTGGCGGCTACCGAGATGGCCCTGGCCGCGTGCGGCTGCGACGTCCAGATCGGCCGGGCCGTCGCGGCGGCGCAGGAGGTCTGGATGAGGGGAGGCGATATCCGATGAAGATCCTGGTGACGGAAGCGATTTCGGAGACGGGCATCCGCCTCCTGCAGGCCGAGCACGAGGTGGATGTCCGGAAGGTGACGCCGGAGGAGCTGCTGGAGATCATCCCGGCGTACGACGCCCTCATCACCCGGTCGGAGACGAAGGTGACCGCAGAGGTGCTGGCGCGGGGCACCCGGCTGAAGGTCGTCGGCCGGGCCGGCGTCGGGGTGGACAACATCGACGTCAACGCGGCCACCGAGCGTGGCGTCGTGGTGGTCAACGTGCCCGGCGCCAACACGTATTCCACGGCGGAGCACGCCTTCGGCCTCCTCATCGCCGTGGCCCGCAACATCCCCCAGGCGCACCACGCCCTTGCCCGGGAGGGCCGGTGGGACCGGAAGACCTACGTCGGCACCGAGCTGCACGGCAAGACGCTGGGCATCATCGGCCTGGGCCGCATCGGATCCGAGGTGGCCGTGCGGGCGAAGGCCTTCGGCATGCGGGTGCTGGCTTACGACCCCTACGTGCCGTCCAGCCGGGCCGAGCACCTGGGCGTGACCATGGTCCCGACTATCCGGGAGCTGCTGCCCGAGGTGGACTTCCTCACCATCCACGCGGCCAAGACCCCGGAGTCGGCGCGCCTCATCGGCGCGGCCGAACTGGCGCTCATGAAGCCCACCGCGCGCATCGTCAACTGCGCCCGCGGCGGGATGGTGGACGAGGAGGCGCTGTACACCGCCCTGAAGGAGGGCCGGCTGGCCGGCGCCGCCCTGGACGTCTTCGCCGCGGAGCCCTGCACCGACAGCCCGCTGTTCTCGCTGCCCAACGTCGTGGTCACCCCGCACCTCTCCGCCTCGACCGCCGAGGCGCAGGACGCCAACGGCCGGTATATCGCCCAGTACGTGCTGCGCGTGCTCCGGGGCGAGCTGGTGCCCGAGGCGGTCAACCTGCCGCAGGTGCCGCGAGACGCGGCGCAGATCGTCACCGACCACCTGCCGCTGGCCGAGACGCTGGGCTCCTTCCTGGCGCAGGCCTTCCCCGGGCAGGCCGAGGCGGTCACCGTCACCTACAGCGGCGAGCTGGCCAAGCACCCCACGGCGCTGCTCACCAACACGGTGCTGAAGGGCTTCCTGGCCACCCAGCTCGGGGACCACGTCAACTACATCAACTCGCCCGCCCTGGCCCGCCGGCGGGGGCTGCGGGTCCACGAGGCCAGGTCGCTCGCCCACGCCCCGCTGGGGGAGAACGGAGGCGGCGACCGGCTGGCCGCCGCGGCCGGAACCCTGTCGCCCTCCGCGAGCCTCATCACGGTCCGGTCCGAGGGGCCCCAGGGCGTCCATGAGGTGACGGGCATGCTCCGCCGGGACGGCGGCATGCGCTTCGTCGCCGTCGACGGCCTGCACATCGACATGGCGCCCACCCGGCACATGCTGGTCAGCCTGCACCGGGACCAACCGGGCATGGTCGGCCGGTTCGGCATGGCCCTGGCCGCCCGCGACATCAACATCGCCGGGCTGCACCTGGGGCGTCACCAGCCGCGGGGCGAGGCCCTGATGCTGCTGCAGATCGATGAACCCGCGCCCCCCGACCTGGTGGCGGAACTGCGGGAGGCGATGGCGGTGGCCACCGTCCAGGCGGTCACCCTTCCGCTGGGCCGCCAGGCCTGAGACGGCCGCCGGGAGGGATTGCCCCCTGCCGCGCCGAACCCTGACTCCTGGCCCAGCGGGACTGGATAAACTTTCCGGCGGCTGGAGAGGCTAGGCGGAGACGCCTTCCCCGGACTCTGGATGAGGAGGGTATCACCCATGTTGGATTTGAGGTTCGTTCGCACCCATCCCGACGTGGTTCGTCAGGCGCTGATCAACAAGGGTGTTTCCGTTGACCTCGACCGCATCCTGGCCCTGGATGTGGAGCGGCGCCAGATCCTGACCGAGGTCGAGCAGCTGAAAGCACGCCGCAACCAGGTGTCGAAGCAGGTCGGCGCGATGAAGAAGCAGGGGCAGGACGCCAGTGCCATCATTGCGGAGATGGGGCAGATCGCCGACCGCATCAAGGAGCTGGACGACCGGGAGCGGCAGGTGGAGGCGGAGCTGCAGGAGCTGCTCTACCAGCTGCCCAATATCCCCGCGCCCGACGTGCCGGTGGGCGAGGACGAAAGCGGCAACGTGGAGGTCAAGCGCTGGGGCGAGCCCCGCACGTTCGGCTTCCCGGTCCGGGCCCACTGGGATCTGGGCGTCGCCATGGACGGCCTGGACTTCGAGCGGGCCGCTAAGGTGACCGGCAGCCGCTTCGCCTTCATCAAGGGCGGCGTGGCCCGGCTGCACCGGGCGCTGGTCAGCTTCTTTATCGACTACCTGACTGAGCGGGGCTACCGCGAGGTGCTGCCGCCCGTCATCATCAACACCGCCAGCTACTACGGCAGCGGCCAGTTCCCCAAGTTCCGCGAGGACGTCTTCAGCCTGGCCGGCACCGACTACCACCTGTCCTCCACCGCCGAGGTGCCGCTGGTCAACATGCACCGGGACGAGATCCTGGACGAGGCCCTGCTGCCCTTGAAGTACGTGGGCTACAGCGGCTGCTTCCGCAGCGAGGCCGGCGCGGCCGGGCGCGACACCCGCGGGCTCATCCGGCAGCACTACTTCGAGAAAGTCGAGATGGTGCAGTTCACCCGGCCGGAGGAGAGCGACCAGGCGCTGATGGAGATCGTGGAAAACGCCGAGGGCATGCTGGAGAAACTGAACCTGCCGTACCGGCGCGTGCTGATGTGCACCGGCGACATGGGCTTCGGCCAGTACAAAAAGTTTGACATCGAGGTCTGGATGCCCAGCTACGAGCGGTATGTGGAGATCTCGTCCTGCTCCAACATGAGCGATTTCCAGGCGCGGCGGGCGAACATCCGGTACCGGCCGGGCGGCGGCAAGCCGGAGTTCGTGCACACCCTGAACGGCTCGGGCCTCGCCGTCGGCCGCACCCTGGCCGCGGTGCTGGAGAACTACCAGAACGAAGACGGCTCGGTCACCGTGCCGGAAGTGCTGCGGCCGTACACCCGCTGCGACCGGATCGAGCGATAGCCGAGAGAGCGGCCGGGCATGCTGCGCGTACGGCCTGCAGCGGCGGCGCAGCGAGGCGGCAGCGAGCGAACAAGCGGCCCCGTGCGCACGCCCGCGCGGGGCCGCTGCCGTCATCTGGCACGCGCTTGCAAGGCCGCCGCCCGTTGTGTAAACTATTATCCTGACATCATCCGGAGAGGTGGCCGAGTGGTTTAAGGCTCTCGTCTTGAAAACGAGCGTGGCCTAAACAGCCACCGTGGGTTCGAATCCCACCCTCTCCGCCAGAATTACGGCGAGCCAGAGCAGGCCACCGCACCGTGGCCTGCTCTTTCGCCGCACGGGAGGAGGGCGGACGCCATGCGTGACGAAGACTTCATGCGCGCGGCGCTGGCCGAGGCCGAGAAGGCGGCCCGGCTGGGCGAGGTGCCCATCGGCGCCGTGGTTGTGCGCGACGGCGAGATCCTCGTCCGCGCCCACAACCTGCGCGAGACCACGCATGACGCCACGGCCCACGCGGAGGTCCTGGCCATCCGCGAAGCCGGCCGCCGTCTGGGCGGCTGGCGGCTCGCCGGCTGTACCCTCTACGTCACCATCGAGCCCTGCCCCATGTGCGCCGGCGCGCTCCTGCAGAGCCGGATCGACCGGGTGGTGTTCGGCGCCCGCGACCCCAAGGCCTGGGCCGACCGTTCGATTCTGGAGATCCTGCAGAATCCGGGCCTGAACCACCGGGTGGAGGTCCGCGACGGCGTGCTGGCAGAGGAATGCAGCGCGGTGATCCGGCAGTTCTTCCGCGAGCGGCGGCGTCCCTCCCCTGAAAATGGATAGAAAAGGAAGCAGGACTAGTTTATGGAAACGGCGAATCTCCCCTCAATCGCGCGATTGGGGGGAGGTTCTATGTTTCGACGGCACCGGTCCCGGCGGCGCCCGCTCAGCCGGACGGCCGGGGGCCGGCCGGTGCGCCTGCGCCCGGGTCAGGTCCTCCCGCTGCTGGCCGCTGCCCTGCTGCTCGCCGGCTGCGTGGCGGCAGCTCAGCCCGAACCCGGCCCTGCCCCGTCGCCCCCAGCCGCGCCGGATCCCCCGGCCGAGGTGCGGCTGCATCTCCCGGTGGACCCGGCGACGCTGGATCCTGCGCAGACGGCCGAGGCCGCCCTCCTCGACGTGGTCGGCAACCTCATGGAGGGGCTGGTCGCGCCCGATGGCGCGCCCGACGCGGCCGGGGGCGCCGCGGAGCGGTGGGAGTCGGCGGACGGGCGCCAGTTCACCTTCTACCTGCGGCCGGAGGCCCGGTGGAGCGACGGAAAGCCCGTGACGGCCGGCGACTTCGTCCGGGGCTGGCTGCACCTTCTGGACCCGGAGGCGGGGGCGGTCAACGCCCACTTGCTGTACGAGGTCGCCGGCGCCGAGGCGTACGCCGGCCTGGATCCTGCCGCGCCGGACTTCCGCGAGCAGGCCGCGGCGCTGCGGGAGGCGGTGCAGGTGAAGGCGCTGGACGACCGCCGCCTGCAGGTGACCTTGCGGGCGCCCAACCCCGCGTGGCCGCTCTACACGGCCCACCCGGCCCTCGCACCCCGCCGCGCTGACCTGCCCTTCGGGGCGGTCACCAACGGGCCGTTCGTCCTGGTGCATGCGGGTCCGGCTCTTGCGGGGCCTGCGGATGGCAGGCCCGCGCCGACGGGGGCTGCCGGTTCCGCCCCCGTCACGCTGCGGCTGGAGCCCAACCCGCACTACTGGAACCGGCAGGCCGTCCGGCTGGACGCCGTCGTCTACCACGTGGAGCCGGACCCGCAGGAGGCCCTGCGCCTGTTTCATCTCGGGCACCTGCACCTGGTGCTCCTGCCGGCCGACCTGGCGGCGGAGACGCCCGGCGCGCAGGCGATGGCCCAGCCGGCCACGATGGGCCTCGTGTTCAACACCGGCCAGCCGCGCCTGGCCGACAGCGACCTGCGGCGGGCGATCGCCCTCGCGCTGGATGTGGAGCGGGTGACCGCGGAGGCGGTGGGGGAGGCCGGTCTGCCCGCCCGCACCCTGGTGCCGCCGTCGCTGGCCGGCGGCTGGCCGCCCGGGGCGGGGGCCCCGCCCCCGGGCACGCTGGTGGACGGGCTCTGGTCGGAGGGCTCGCTGGTGGGCGAACTGCTCTCCGGCGCGAGGGCGGGGGACGCCCTCCAGGAGGCCCGCCGGCTCTGGGCGGATGCCCGGGCGCGGCTGGGGCTCGACCAGATCACCCTCAGCCTGCTGCACGCCGAGGAGGCCGCGCCCCTGGCCCGGGCCGTCAAGCGGTCGCTGGAGGCGCGGCTGGACGGGCTGGCGGTCGAACTGCACACCGTGCCGTTTGCCCTGCGGCTGGAGCGGGTGCGCCTGGGCCAGTTCGACCTGGTGCTGCAGGGCTGGGTGGCGGAACACGACGATCCGCTGGTGCTGCTGGCCCCGTGGACCACGGCCCATCCGGGAAACGCCGCGCGCTGGGTCGGCGGGGAGTACGATGCCTTGCTCGCCGCGGCAGGTGCGGCCGCGGGACCGGCGCGGGAAGCGGCGCTGGAGGAGGCGGAGCGGCTGCTGCTGGCGGAGGCGCCGGTGGTGCCGGTCTACCACCCGGTGCGCCACTGGGCGGTGCGCCCGGAGCTGCAGGGGCTGGCGTTCCGTCCCCTGGGTGCGCGCTTTGACCTCAGGCACGCCTGGCTGGACCCGGCCGCCCCGGGAAGGTAGGCGGCGAAAGGGAATCGGGGGCGCCGGGTAGAATTGGGTAAGGCCAGTCCGATTCCGGCGGGAGCGATCACCTTGGCTCATCTTGCACTGTACCGGGAGTACCGGCCGCAGCGTTTCAGCGACGTCGTCGGGCAGGAGCATATCACGCGCACCCTGCGCAACGCCCTCGTGCAGGGCCGGCTGCACCATGCCTACCTGCTCTCCGGGCCGCGCGGCACGGGCAAGACCACCGTCGCCCGCATCCTGGCCAAGGCGGTCAACTGCCTGAATCCCCAGGACGGCGAGCCCTGCAACGAGTGCGAGGCCTGCCGGCGCATCACCTCGGGTGAGGCGCTGGACCTGATCGAGATCGACGCCGCCTCCAACCGGGGCATCGACGAGATCCGCGATCTGCGGGACAAGGTCAACTTCGCCCCGGTGGAGCTGAAGTACAAGGTCTACATCATCGACGAGGTGCACATGCTGACCGAGCCGGCCTTCAATGCGCTGCTGAAGACGCTGGAGGAGCCGCCGGCGCATGTGCTCTTCGTGCTGGCGACCACCGAAAAGCAGAAGCTGCCCATCACCATCCTCTCCCGCTGCCAGTCCTTCGACTACCGCCGGCTCTCCGTCGACGAGATCGTCGGACGGCTGCGGCAGGTCTGCGAAGCCAAGGGGCTGAAGGCCAGCCCCGAAGCCCTGGCGGCCATCGCCCGGCAGGCCGACGGCGGCATGCGGGACGCCCTCTCGCTGCTGGACCAGGTGATGGCCTATGCCGCCGAGGGCGAGATCACCCTCGACATGACCCTGGCCGTGCTGGGGTCGGCCCCGCTGGACCAGTTCCTGGCCCTGGACGGCCACCTGCTGCAGGGCGACGTCGGCGCTGCGCTCCTCTGGCTCGACGAGATGGTGCGTGCGGGCAAGGACCTGCGCCAGCTGGTTCGGGACTACCTCGCACACCTGCGGGACCTGCTCCTGGTGAAGCTGGAAGCAGGCGCAGCCGTCCTCGGCCTGCCGCCGGAGGCCCTGGAGCAGATGCGGGCCCGGGCAGAGCCGTTTGCGGAGCGGCAGCTCATCCGCGCCATCCGGCTGCTGGGGCAGGCGGAGACGGAGCTGCGCCTGTCGCCGTCGCCGCGGCTGCTGGTGGAGGTGGCGTTCATCCGGCTGACCGGGCTGTTCACGGGTTCGGTCGACGAGGAGGCCGAGGACGCCGGCGCCCGGGCGGCGGCGCCCGCCGGGCGGCGGCGGCAGGGTCCTGCATCGCCTGGCCAGGCGTCGCCGCAGGCCGCCCCGCCGACCGCCCGGAGCGGATCCGTGCCGCCGGCCGCGGCCGGCTCAGGCGGGCCGGCACCGTCCGGCGCAGCCGTGCCGGCGGTGCCCGGCGCAGGGCCGCCGCGGGGTGAACCGTCGGCCGGCTCCGGCCCGCAGGCGGCCGAGCCGTCCGGCCGGGGACCGACGCCGGACTCTGGCCCGGCGCCCGTCGGAGCGGGGGTGGACCGGGTGGTGGAGGCCTGGGACCAGGTGCTGGAGCTGATCCGCAAGAAGCGGCCGAGCACCCACAGCCTCATCTCCACCACGGCGCGCATCGGCGGCCTGCGCGGCCAGCGGCTCTACCTGGTCGCCAACTCCCAGGTCTTCGCCCAACTGCTCCGGCGGCCCGAGGACAAGCGGATCATCGAGAAGGCCCTGGAGAAGGCGGGGCTGGGCAGCTTGCAGGTGGAGATCCTGTCGCCGGAGGAGGCGCAGACCAGGCTGGCGGACCTCGCCCCGCCGGCATCCGGCGCCGACGCGCAGCCCGCCCGGGAGGCGGAGCCGGAAGCGGCCGCCGGGGATGACTCCCCGCTCATGGAACGGCTGCGCAGCATCTTTCCCCCAGACTTGATACACGAAGAGAATGAGGAGGGCTCCTGATGTTTCCGGGTGGCGGTAACATGCAGCAGATCATGCGCCAGGTCCAGAAGATGCAGAAGAACGTGGCCAAGGCGCAGGAAGAGATCGCGAAGATGACGGTGGAGGGCACCGCGGGCGGCGGCAGCGTGCGGGTGACCGTGACGGGCGACCGGCGGGTGACGGAGGTGAAGCTGGCGCCCGAGGTCGTGGACCCCGACGACATCGAGATGCTCCAGGATCTGATCGTGGCGGCGATCAGCGATGGGATGAAGAAGGCCGAGGAACTGGCCGAGGCCGAGATGAAGAAGGTCCTGCCGGGCGGCCTGCCCAGCTTCCCGGGCCTGTTCTAGCGCACCATGTACTACGCTGAGCCCATCGCACGCCTGATCGAGGAGCTGACGAAGCTGCCGGGCATCGGCCCGAAGACCGCTCAGCGGCTGGCCTTTCACCTCCTGCACATGGAGCCCGGCGTGGTCGAGGGCATCGCCCGCACCTTGGTGGAGGCCCGCGCCAAGGTGAAGTACTGCTCGGTCTGCTGCAATCTGACCGATCAGGACCCCTGCCAGATCTGCGCCGACGAGCGCCGCGACCGGACCACCATCTGCGTCGTGCAGGAGCCCCGGGACGTGGTGGCCATGGAGAAGACCCGGGAGTACCACGGCCTGTACCACGTGCTCCACGGGGCCCTGAACCCGATGGAGGGCATCGGCATCGACGACATCCGGGTGAAGGAGCTGGTCGCCCGCCTGGGCGACGGGCAGGTGCAGGAGGTCATCCTCTGCACCAACCCCAACACCGAGGGGGAGACCACGGCGATGTACATCGCCCGGTACATCAAGCCGCTGGGGGTGAAGGTCACGCGCATCGCGCGCGGGCTGCCCATGGGCGGCGACCTGGAGTACGCAGATGAGGTCACGCTGGCCAAGGCGCTGGAAGGGCGGCGGGAAATCTAGCCAACCTTGATTTCGGCGGCACGGCGCGGTAGAATACTGCCGAGATATGGCACGGCCATGAAGGGGAAGAGTACGCGGGTACGTGGAGCCCAAGCGAGCCGGGGATGGTGGAAACCGGCGCCCACGTCCGCCGAAGAGGCCCCGGAGCTTTCGCGCTGAACGCTGCAGAGGTGCCGGAACCGGATGCAGTCCAGTAGGCGGAACGGCAACCCGCCGTTATCGGGAACCGAGTGAGGCTGAGGCCTAACTAGGGTGGTACCGCGGGCAGCGCCCCGTCCCTAAGCGGACGGGGCTTTTCATTATTGGGAGAGAGGGGACAGCACACCATGACCGTTCGTGTACGCATCGCACCGAGTCCCACCGGCCCCATTCACGTGGGCAACGTGCACACCGCGCTGTTCAACTGGCTGTTTGCGCGGAGGCACGGCGGGAAGTTCATCCTGCGGTTCGAGGACACCGACCTGGAGCGGTCGAAGCCCGAGTGGGAGCAGGTGATCTTCGAGGACCTTAGGTGGCTGGGCATCGACTGGGACGAGGGCCCCGACATCGGCGGTCCGTACGGACCCTACCGCCAGACGGAGCGGCTCGAGCTCTACCGGCAGTACGCCCAGCAGCTGCTGGAGAGCGGGCACGTCTACAAGTGCTACTGTACGAAGGAGGAGGAGGACGCCGACCGGCGGGAAGCGCAGGCCGCGGGCCGTCCCTACCAGTACAAGGGGCGCTGCCGTGACCTCACGCCCGAGCAGCAGGCGGCCTTTGAGGCGGAGGGGCGCAAGCCCGTGCTCCGCTTCCGGGTGCCCCGGGGCGAGGTGATCCGGTACAACGACCTGGTGCGTGGGCCCATTGAGTTCCCCACCGACTCCATCGGCGACTTCATCATCATGCGCGCCAACGGCATCCCGCTGTACAACTTCGCGGTGGTCGTGGACGACGTCACGATGAAGATCACCCACATCCTGCGGGGTGAGGGCCACATCCCCAACACGCCGGTGCAGATCCTCATCTACCGGGCGCTGGGCTTCCCGGTGCCTGAGATCGGCCACCTGGGCCATATGACCAACCCCGAGCGGGGCAAGCTGTCGAAGCGCAAGGGCGAGGCGGCCATCCGCGACTACCGGGAGCAGGGCTACCTGCCGGAGGCGATGCTCAACTTCATGAGCCTGCTGGGCTGGACGCCGCCTGGCGCCGAGGCGGGCCGGGAGTTCCTCTCGAAGGAGGAGCTGATCCGCGACTTCGACCTCAGCCGGGTCACGAAGGCCTCCTCGGTGTTTGACCGGAACAAGCTGAACTGGATGAACGGCGTCTACATCCGCAGGAAGAGCCTGGAGGAGTTTGCGGAGCTGGCGCTGCCGTTCGTCGTGCAGGCCGGCCTCTGCACCGAGGACCAGGCCCGGGCCCGCTGGGACTGGTTCAAGGAGGTCATGGCCCAGGTCCACGAGCGGGTGGAGACGCTGGCCGAGGTGCCCGAGCACGTGGACATCTTCCTCAAGGAAGAGATCGAGATGGACGCGAAGGCGGAGCAGAAGTTCCTCACCGACGCGGTGAAGCCGTTCTTCCAGCGGGTAGCCGAGGGGCTGCGCACGGTGGAGTGGAACGTGGAGGCCATCGAGCGGCTGGTCCGCGGCATCCAGGAGGAAATGGGGCTCAAGCCGAAGGAGAGCTTCCAGCCGATCCGGGTCGCCATCACCGGCCGCACCGCGAGCCCGGGCCTCTTCGAGACGATTTACCTGATCGGCCGGGAGCGGGTGCTCCGGCGCATGGCGCCGTACTGCTAGGATGCCGGCGGGCGGAGGGCAGCCTCCGCCCGCCGCTTTGTGCGCCCGGCATGGGCGCTGACTTGGCGGTGAGAGTCCGCTGCGGGCGAGGCAGCACGAGCCCGCTAGCCAAAGGCAAGGGTGTCCGTCGCGAGGCGGAATCTGGAGGAAGCCGGAGGCAAAGCCACGACCCGAGGAACACGAACCTCATACGAGGCTGTGCCGCCTGGGTGAGCTGGCGAACCACAGCAAAACCCGAGGCTGCCAAAGGGCGGTGCAGTAGATGGGGCGGGTGCGGGGCGAAGGCGCCGCGGGCACCACTTCGTCCGGTACGCCGATGACTGCAACATCTACGTCCGCAGCAAACGGGCGGGAGAACGGGTCTACAGGAACGTGCGCCACTTCCTGCAGGAGCGGTTACGGCTGAAGGTCAACGAGGAGAAGAGCGCAGTAGACCGGCCGTGGAAGCGGCAGTTCCTCGGGTTTAGCTTCTACAAGCACCGGGGAGTGCGCATCCGGCTGGCACCGAAGAGCCTGAAGCGCGTGAAGGACAAGCTTCGCACGCTGACGGACCGCAACCGCAGCCAGAGCATGGAGGACCGAATCCGACGCCTGAACGCTTACTTGCGGGGCTGGGTTGGGTACTACGCGCTCTCCGATGCCAGGTCAGCCTTTGAAAGACTCGAAGGATGGCTGAAGCGTCGGCTGCGAGCATGCGTATGGAAGCAGTGGAAGCGTGTACGCACGCGCTTTCGGGAGTTGCGCGCCCTCGGTTTACCCGAATGGGCAGTCTACCAACTCGCCAACAGCCGCAAAGGCCCGTGGCGAATGGCAGGTGGCCCACTAAACAGCGCCCTGGGCAACGTCTACTGGCGTGCCCAGGGGCTGATAAGCCTGACCGAATGCTATGAAGCGACTCGTCAATCCTGGCGAACCGCCGGATGCGGACCCGCATGTCCGGTGGTGTGAGAGGACGGGGGTTAGCCGCCCCCTCCTACTCGATTTCGTCACGGTGCACGTCTCGCTGCGGCAGGCGATCGACCTGGTCACCGCCGACCGGGTCAGGCGGGTAATCGGCGTCGCGCACCGCACTCTGCGGCGCATGGGCTTTCAGCACCCGCGCATCGCCGTGGCCGGCTTGAACCCGCACGCCGGCGAGAACGGACTGTTCGGGGACGAGGAGATCCGGGAGATCGTTCCGGGCATCCAGGCCGCCCGGGAGGAGGGGTACGAGGCCACGGGCAGTGGCCGCCTGACACGGTCTTCGCCCGGGCGATGGCCGGCGAGTTCGACGCCGTCATCGCCATGTACCATGACCAGGGGCACATCCCCATCAAGCTCGCCGGGGTCGCCGAAGGCGTGAATGTGACCGCCGGCCTGCCGATCATCCGCACCTCCGTCGACCACGGCACCGCCTTCGACATCGCGGGCAAGGGCATTGCCGACGAGGGCAGCATGATCGCGGCCATCGAGCTCGCCGGACGCCTGTCGGGCGTCGGGCAGCAGATGTGAGGAGGGCCATTCCGATGATCGGTGTGATGTATCCCTTCCGGACGCCGCCGGTGATCTGGGCCGCACCGGGGGCGGCCGCTCAGCTTCCCGACGAGGCCCGCCGGCTCGGTGCCACCCGGGCCCTGTTGGTCAGCGACCGCGGTCTCCTGGCGACCGGCACCCCGGAGCGGCTCCAGCGGATGCTGGAGGGCGCCGGCGTGCGGTGCGCCGTCTACGCCGACGTGATGGCCGAGCCCAGCGCGGAGTCGCTGGACCCGGTCGTGGAGCAGGTGAAGGCCCACCAGGCCGACCTTGTGGTGGCCGTGGGCGGCGGCAGCGCGATCGACGTGGCCAAGGCCACAGCCGTCCTGGCCGCCAACGGCGGCACGGCCTACGACTACTTCGGCGTCGACCGGGTGCCCCGGCCGGGGCTGCCCGTGATCGCCATGCCCACCACGGCCGGCACCGGCGCCGAGGCCACGCCCAACGCCATCTTCACCAACACCCGGACGCAGGTGAAGGAGGGGATCGTCTCCCCGTACATGATGCCCGCGGTTGCCATCGTGGACCCCGAGCTGACCCTGACAGCGCCGCCATCTTCTTCACCCGGCCGATATCTGTGACGTTGCTGGGGATTTTCGCCGCCCTGGTGATTGGCCAGTTGGCCAAGGGGCTCCGCTCCCACAGACGGACCGCACAGGCCTGATAGACAACTCGGAATTCGGATGAGGAGGAGGATCCTTGGTATGAGGCATTTCCACAAGGTGTTGGGTGTCGTTCTCGTCGCCGGCATCGTCTTCATGGCTGGCTGTGGCAGTTCGGGCACGAGCACCGACGCCACGTCCCCGGCCAGCCCGGAACAGAGCGCCACACACGGGACCCCCGCCGAGCAGACCGCCAGCCAGCAGACCTCCACCTGATGGACATTACCGTGCGCGCCGTGGCCAAGGCGGCCGGGGTCGAGATCACCGGCGTGCCGTTCGCCGGCGGCGGTCCGGCTACCACCGCCATGGTCGGCAACCAGGTCGATTTCGGTCCCGGCCACCCGTCTGAGTTGATGCCGCATGTGAAGGGCGGCCGGTTGCGGATCCTGGCCGTCGCCAGCCCCGAACGGGAGTCCATGCTGGCTGACGTGCCGACCCTGAAGGAGCTGGGCATCGACTACGTCAACGCCGGCTCGCTGAAGGGCATCGCCGCCCCAGCCGGGCTGCCCGAGGAGATCCTGGCCTACTACGAGGACCTGTTCGCGAAGATTACCTCTGATCCGGAGTTCCAGCAAGCCATGGCCGACGTCTACCAGCCGGTGAACTACAAGAATCCCGAGGAGTTCGGGGCCATGATCAGGGAATACTACGAGATGTACAGCCGTTTGATCAAGGAGCTGGACATCCACGTCGAGTGAGGGCTGAACCCGACTCCGTTTCGCGCGCTGGCGCTCGCGCCCGGGTCCACGCGGGGGCCCGGGCGCGTTCGCATGCGTTGGATTCCGTCCAATCGGGGGTGCGATAGAGCCGGAAGTGTCATTATATGCCCGAGGCCTGCCGGGATAGACTATAAGTGAAAACAGTAACAATAGTCGCAGTCGTATTCGGAAGGTGGGGGCTGCTTATGCCAGCCGTTCTGCAGCACAAGTCGACGATCACTGTATCCCGGACGGGGCGTCTGGTCACGATCCGGCCATGCACGCCTGAGGATGCGCCCCGCGTCGCCGCCCTGTACGATCGCCTGTCGCCTCGGGCGCTCCGCCTGCGCTACTGCTCAGCCGTGCGGATCTCCGGCGAGGCCGAGGCGGCACGTCTCTGCAACAGCGACCCTGCGGACCGGGCGGTTCTGCTCGCCCTGAGCGAGGGCGAGGTCATCGGCATCGGCGAGCTGGGCCGCATGGACGAGGACTGCGCCGAAATCGCCCTCCTGGTGCGCGACGACTGCCAGGGCGAGGGCATCGGCACGGCCCTGGGCCACGAGCTGGTCGAGGTCGCCCGCGAGCTGGGGTACACCCGCCTGCAGGCGTACATGCTGGCCGAGAACCGGGCGATGCGCCGGATCATCGCCAAGCTGCCCTTCACCCGGAACTGGGAGGGCAGTTGGGGCGAACTGTGCGTCACCGTGGAGCTCGAGAGCCCCGCGACCGTCGGCTGAAGAGCCCCGCAGCCCGGCGGTCACGCGGTGAAGGGACCCACGACAAGCCCATACCGCAGGAGCGGCCCGGGAGGCAGGGTGGCCTGCCCCCCGGGCCGTGGCGCGCCGGATCGGTCGCGTGCGGGGCCTGAGGTGACCCACTGCTGATGCGCACGCCCCGCCCGGCCATCGTGCGGATCGTCTCGGTCACGGCACCTGCCAGCAGGATCCGGAGGACGCGACGGGGAAACTCGATCGATAACACCAGAACCATGAAGAGGTGACCTCATGCCGCCTCGCGCCGTCACCGCCGAGATGCCCGAGGCCAACTACCTCATCGGCCATCCCGACGGCAAGTACTACCGGCTGCTGATGCGCTGTTTCTACGAGCGGAGCCTCAGCCACATCACCTACGTGCGCACCGACGACCTGGTCGCCTTCGTACAGCAGTACCTTCCTTACGATGATGCGACTTGCCGCCAGCACCTGGACCAGATGGAGAAGTGGGGGCTGGTCACCCTCATCCCCGAACAGAGCAAGCCGGCCAACCTGATGGAGCTGCGGCAGAAGCCGCGCGTCTACCAGGCCAGCCGGATCGCCCTGCGGCTGGAGGCCCTGCGGGCGGAGCTGGAGCAGGAGGAGGGTGCGGCCTCCCTGGATCCCGCTGCGCTGGATCTGCTGGTGCAGCGGGTGCGGGAGCTCGCGGACTTCATCGAGCAGGATGGCCTCCACCGCGATGGTGCGGCGCCTGAGGCGCACCGGCTCTGGGCAGGCGTCTACGAGTCGTTCGGCGCCTTCTCCCGGCGAATTCGGGAGTACCTGGAGGACCTGCCCCGCCACCGGCCCAGGGAGGTGCTCGACTACGAGGCGTTCCGCGCCTACCGGGACCTCCTCATCCCGTACCTGCAGGACTATGCCAGGCGCCTGTTCGACCGGCGGGAGCAGCTGCGGATGCGGCTCCGCGTGCTGGCGAGGAGCAAGGAACTGCTGGCGACCACGGCGGCAGTGGTCGAGGCGCAGCAGGTGCGGGCCGACGGTTCCCGCCCCGACTTCGACCGGCAGAAGGAGCGGTTCCTGCGGGAGATCGACGCCCTGATCGGCTATTTCGGCGACCAGGGCGACGTGGACGTGCTGCTGGAGCGGGCCCAGGCGTGGGTGTCGGAGATCACCCGGCACGCGCGCCGTCTGTCCGAACAGCATCTGGGCGGCTCTGTACGGGAGCAGACGCTCCTGGACCTCGCCCGGCGCTTCAGCGAATGCACATCGCTGGAGCAGGCCGAGAGCCTGGCCCAGGTGGTCTTCGCCGCCACCCTTCCCCTGCACTGGCGGGGCGAGGCGCCGCCGCCGGCGGACGAGGACCCGTGGGAGGCCGAGCCGGTGACCGTGCCGCTTTACGCCGTGCGGCGCGGGCAGCGCCCGCGCCAGCAGCCCGAGGCGACTGCGGACCGCACCAGCGAGGCCCTGCAGAAGATGCTGTCCGCCAAGGCCGAGCGGGACCGGGCCGCCCAGGAGCTGGCCGAGCTCTTCGGCGACGAAAGCGAGCTGGACCTGGGCGACCTGACCGTCCGCGAGCCTCGCCAGCGGCAGCTGCTGCTCCGCCTGCTCTACAAGGCCCTGTCCCAGCAGGGGCCGGTCGGCGTGGGCTACCGGAACTGGAGCGTGACCGCCGAGGTGAAGGCCGACGCCCCGCTGGGCCGGCTGTCCGCCGCCGACGGCACGGCCACCCTTCCGCACGTCATCCTGCGGCTGCACAAAGGGGGTCCGCGCTGATGGCCACCACCGGCGCCGCCGAACAGCGGCAGCTTGCCCTGCAGGACCTGATGGACCGCTACCTGATCAGCCAGGCCGACGAGCCCGAGGCCTACCGGCGGGTCGCGCTGCACGAGGGCTACCTGAAGGCCTGGTTCCACGAGCGTCCCCGGTGGCGGATCCTGTCCGGACGGGGGGTGTACCGGCTCGAGCGGATGCCCTCCCAGGTGCTCTTCCACCGGGGCCTGCCCCGGCTCCGTTCCCCGCTGTCCTATGCCTGCCTCTGCTGGGTCCTCTGGTTTGCCGAGACCCTGGTGACCACCGCACGCGACTGGTTCGTGATCTCGGAACTGGCCCAGCGGATCGCCACCGTGTCTGAAGGCCGCTTCACCCTCGCTGAGCGGTCGCACCGGGAAGCCCTGGTGCAGGCGCTTCAGTTTCTCATCGACCTGGGCGGCCTGCTCCTGCGGGATGGCGATGCCGACCGCTGGGTGGCCGGCCAGGACTACCTGGGCGAACCCCCGGAAGTGATGTACGAGTTCACCGAGATGGCTCCCCGCCTCCTGGCCAACTTCAGCTACGAGAGCCTGGCCGTGGCAGTCACGGCTGACCACGGGCGGCGAACCGCCCCGCCCACCGGGGAGGAGGCGCCCCCGCTGACCCGGGCCTGGCGTGCCCTGCTCCTGGGGCCCGTCTTCTGGAAAGCCGACGATCCGGAGGCCTTTGCCGCGCTCGAGGCGAACTACGAGGCCGTCTACCGGGACCTGGAAGCCTCCCTGGGCTGGCAGGTGGAGCTCACTTCGAGCTTCGCCCGCATCTGGCGCACCACCACCGCCCGCCACGCCGGCGCGGTGCTGCTCGACCTCTACCCGGACCCCGGCGAGGAGGCGGAGGAGCGGCACACCCGCTACCTCTTCCATCCCATCCTCTTGCTCCTGGGCCGCTGCCAGGAAGGCGTGGCGGCAGGTCGCTGGTCGGCAGACGCCGACGGGGCGGTGGCCATCTCCGCCGGCGAACTGCAGGATCTGCTCACCGAGCTGCGGAGCCAGCACCGGCCGTCCTGGGGCGCGGCATTGGGCGCCCTGTCCATCGCGGAGCTGGTGACGGTGGTGCTCTCCGAGATGCGGCGGATGGGGCTGCTCCGGGGCCCCGACCGCTTCGGCCGCTGCTGGCTGCTGCCGGCGGCCGCCGGAATCCGGGGGCGGTATGTGACCCGGGAGACAGGCGCCCGCAGGGCGCCGGAACCGGAGCAGCCTCAGGCCCAGCAGATCAGGCTGTTCTGAGCACAGGAGGTAGCCATGGCACTCTGGCAGCGTCTTGAACTGGACTTGGAGGAGGAGCGGCGCGCCATTCCCGGCGGGCCGCAGGGCTGGCGGCCCGAGCGGCTCATCCTGCGGGACTGGTGGCACTGGCGGGACCAGGAGTTCGGGTTCGCCCACGGCCGGCTCGCCCTGACGGGGCAGAACGCCGGGGGCAAGTCCTCGCTGCTGGCGCTCGCCATCCCCGTGCTGCTGGACGGCCGGACCGAGCCGGCGCGGCTCGATCCGGCCCAGAGCCGCGACCGGTTCCTGCATTACTACCTGCTGGGCGCCGACGGTGCGGAGGCGGGCAACCCCGACGTGTTCCGCTACGAGGCGCGCACAGGCTACATCGCCCTGGAGTTCTACCACACGGTGGATCAGCGCTTCCTGACGATCGGGATGGGCGTCTCCGCCTCCCGGTCCAGCCCCCGCAGGATCACAGACTGGTGGGGCTTCCTGCTCGTGAAGGGGCAGCGGCTGGGTCGCGATTTTGACGTGCGCGGGGCCGACGGCACATGCCTGGGTAGGCGGGAGTTCGCGCGGCTGGTGGGCGACGGCGGGATCGTCGTCACCGAGAAGGCCGAGTACCAGCGGCTGGTCAATGACTACCTCTTCGGCTTCGAGGGGGATGACTTCGACGCGCTCATCGCCATGCTGCTGCAGGCCCGGCGGCCCAAACTGGGCGAGCAGGCGGGGCCGGATAAGGTCTGCGACCTCTTGCGCCGCTCGCTCCCGGGCATCTCCCCGGACCGGCTGAGCCGGGTCGGGGAGGTGGTCAACAACATCGAAGAGTACCGGCGCAACCTGGCGGACGTCATCGAGAAGGCGGAGGCGGTCGGCCGGGTGGACGCGGCCCTGTACGCCCTCGCGGAGGTGCTGGTCCAGGAGGCGGCTGTGCAGTACCAGAGCGTACAGGGCTCCCTGGGCGGCGTCGTCGGCAGGCTGAAGGAGGCGCGGGCGAGCCTCGCGGCCGCCGAGGAAGGCCTGGCCGCGCTGGAGGAGCAGGGGCAGAACCGGGCGCGGGAGCAGGCGGCCCTGGAGGCCGAGGTGGAGGAGCTCTGGCAGGGCGAAGGAGCCGACCTGCAGGACCGGCTGCGGGACGCGAAGGAAAGAGCCTTCCAGGCGGCCGGCCGCGCGGCGGAGCTGGAAGGGCGCCTCAGGGAACAACGTGAGCACCTGGAGGAGGCCGAGGCCCGACGGCGGCAGACGGCCGCCGAGTTCGACGACCGGCGGCGGGCCATGGCCGCTGAGGTGGAGAATCTGGCCCGGGAAGCCGAGACTCTCGGCTGGCACGAGGCGGCCGGCGAACTGCGGGAAGCCCGGAAGGCCATCGTGGTGCTGGCGGTGGACGATCCGCCCGCCGTGGTCGAAGGCGCCTGGCCCGACTCGAGGCTCGTGGTGGAAGCCGAGGACCTGCAGCGGGGCTTCGCGGATGCGGCCAGGGCCCGCAGGGCCCTGGATGAGGCCGAGCTGGCCTTCGCCGTCGCGCAGGAGCGCATCGCCGATCTGCGCCGGCGAGCCGGTCTGGCCGCCGACGCCCTCGAGGCGGCAAAAGACCGTGCAGAGGCGGAGCGCGAGTCGCTCATCCTGCAGATCGCCGCCTGGCAGCAGGAGAGCCGCGTGCTGGCGCCCAGCGATACGGACGTCGCGCGCCTGACCGCACGGGTGCAGGCCCTGGAGGCGCCGCCGGCCGGCGGTGTGCATGAACTGGTGGAACCGATCCGCGACCTGGCGGCGTACAGGAAGCGGCAACTGGAGGCCCGGGTCGCATCCCTGGAGGACGAACTGCGTGCGGCGCAACTGCGGGTGGACCGGTTGGCCGAGCGGCGCGCGGAAGTGGAGGCCGACGCCGGCGATCCGCCCCGGTCGGAGGTGCGGGCCCGGGCACGGCAGGGCGCGCCGGACCTGCGGCCCCTCTTCCGCTGGGCGCGGTTCCGCCCGGGCGTGCCGCAGGACGTGCAGGCCCGGGTGGAGACGGCGATTCTGGAGGCCGGCTGGCTCGACCTGCTGGTCCTGCCCGGGGCTGAATCCGGCGCGGGCGAGACTCGCGCCGGCCAGGCCCGGCCACCCGATGCCCGGGTGGCGGATGCCGTGATCCTGCCCCGGCCCGTGGCGGGCCCGTCCCTGCTGGAGGTGCTGGAGCCCGAGCCGGGTGCGCCGGCGACGGTGCTGGCTGCACTGGCCTCCATCGGCTGGGGCGAGGGGACCGGCGACCGCTGGGTCTCCGCGGACGGCCGGTGGCGCAACGGCGTGGCAGAGGGGCAGGTGGGCCCCTGGGTCCAGGAGGAAGCCGGCTACCTGGGCGAGGAGAACCGCATCCGCCGCCGGGAGCGCCGGCTGCGGGAGGTTGACGCGGCGCTGCAGGAGGCACAGGCCGCACTGGCCGCGGTCGAGGCGCGGCGGCGGGAGGCCGCCGACGCCGTCAAGGTCGTGGACGCGGAACTGGAGGCGCTGTACCGCCTCCCCTGGCAGGCGCTGTTCGGCGCGCTGGATGACGTCCTGCGGCGGGCGGAGGAGGCGCAGCAAGCCAGGCAGGCCGTGGAGGACGAACAGCCGAAGGTGGCCCAGGCGGAGGCCGAGGTGCGTCGCCGAACGGTGGCCTTTCACCAGGTGGCTGCCGATCTGCCCCAGGCGGCGGGGCTGGACTACGAGGGCCTGATGCAGCGCAGGCAGGACTTCGCCGCCCTGGGAGCCAGGATCGGCCGGCTCACGGCGCATGCTGAGGCGCTTGTGCGCTGCGCGGCCGACTACCGGTCCCAGACGGAGCAGCTGCAGCGGGACCAGCAGAGCCTGGCCGCCCTGGAGCGGGACATGGAACGCATCCGGCAGGAGCAGGCCGCCGCGGCGGCCGCGGTGAAAGCGCTGGAGCAGCGGCTGGCCGACCCCGACCTCCGGGCCCGCCAACAGCGGCTGGAGCGGGCGCTCGAGCGGCTGAGGGCGCTGCAGGCCGAGGCGAAGCAGGCCAGCGAACAACGGGGCCGCCTGGAGGCGCAGCGGGAATCCGCCCAGGGACGCATCGCCGAGCTGGAGCCGCAGGAGGAGGCTTTCCGGCGCGAGCTGGGCCTTCGGCTGGAGCAGGTGCGCAGGCGGCTTGGGCTGCACCCCCTGCTCACGCCCTACCTGGAGGCGCTGGACCAGGAAGGCGTGGTCAGCACCATGCACCGCCTCGCCCGGCTGGTGGAGACGGAAGACCTGGAGCAGGTGAAGAGCCTGCGGCAGGGGGAGTTGAACGAGGTCGTCCATGCCTGCCGGGATCTGCTCCGGGACTACGTTCCCACCTGGAACCCTGAGCGCACCAGCCTCTCGTTCCGGCACGAGCGGGTGCCCATGACGGCCACCCAGCTCCGGGAGCGGCTGGAGGCCCGCGCCCGGGAGTACGCGGAGCTGATGGAAGAGGAGCAGCGGAAGCTGTACGAGGACATCATCTACCAGGGGATCCTCGACGAGCTGCGGCGGCTCATCCGGGCAGCCCGGGAGTTCACCCGGCGGACCAACGAGAAGCTGAAGGGCCTGCAGCTCAGCAACGGCGAGCAGCTCAGCCTGCGGCTCAGCCTGCTGCCGTCCGACCAGATGCCGGGCGCCCGCATCGCCCACGAACTGGAGCAGATGGAGCAGGGCAGCCGCTGGCTGGACGACCAGAAGCGCGAGGTCCTGCTGAACACGATCAAGGAGGAGGTAGAGCGGGTGCGGGAGGCCGCCAGGGCCGGCGGAGAGGAGATCGGCTACCAGGAGGCGGTGGCCCGGGCCCTGGACTACCGGAACTGGTATGAGTACCAGCTCCTCAGCCGCATGCCCGGCGCGAGCGCCCCGGTGCCCATCCGGACCCGGGGCTTCGGCCAGCGCTCCACGTCGGCCAAGGCCTGGGCGCTCGCCGTCCCGGTGCTGGCAGGCGTGGCGGCGCGGTACGACGCGTCGCCCCGGACCGACCTGCCCCGGCTGGTGGCTCTGGACGAAGCCTTTGCCGGCTTCGATGCCAACAACCAGAAGAACTATCTGGACTTCCTCTCCCAGCTGGGCTTCTGCTGGATCATCACCGCGCCGGACGAGCTGCCCTACAGCGAGTCCCTGTCGGCGGCCATGACCTACCGCATGAGCCTGGAGGGCACCCTGCACACCGCGTTTCCCATCCTCTGGAACGGAAGCGTGGCGCGGGAACCCCTGGCCGACCTGGGGCCGGAGCCTGGAGAGGGGGCTGAGCCGTGAGCGCGCGAGAGGCCTTTGCCGCCATGCGAGAGGCGGGACTGGAGCCGGTCCTGGCCGCGGCCCGGCAGAAGGTTTACGAGGCGGACGGCCTGCGGGGACGGGTACGGCTGACACTGGGCGCGGCCCAACTGGACGAGCTGGCCAACCTCCTGGGGCGGGTGTCCGTCAGGGACGGGCAGGTGCTGGTGCCCCTGCAGGACCTGGACGCAGCCCTCACCCGGAGCCGGTTCCGGACAGGCCTCCTGGACGTGCTGGAGGCAGGGTACGGTCCCATCGTGACCCGGCGGCAGGAAAGGGAGGCCGCGGCCTCCCGGTGGGCCTCCTGGCTGAAACAGGTGGGCGACGCGCTGCCGCCGGTGGACGGGGTGCGGGCGTGGTTTGAGCGGGTGGTTGCCGGCGAGAGCCCCAGCGCGCGGTGGGTCCGGCGGGTATACCGGACCGATGCCGAGCAGGCTGCACGGGCGGTGGCGGCGGTGGGCACGGCGCTCGCCCGCCTGCCGGTCGACCGCGGTGAGCACGAGCTGCTGGCGGTGTTCGCCGCCAGTCTCACCGGCGATCCTCACGCCTTCGACGAGAAGGAGCCGGCCGGCGCGCTGCTGGAGCATGCCCTGCGGGAGCGGTTCGGTCCTCCCCCGGAGGAGCTGCGGCCTCACGAGGCCCGGGCGTTCCTCCTGGATCAGGCGGGGCTTGGCGCCGACCAGGTGTCATCCACCGTCCTGGTGGCCCACCTGGCCGGGGCGCGCTGGGCGCCTGCGCCGGGGGCATCTCATCCCATGGTGGCGGCGATGACCGCGTGCACCGGCGCCTGGGCCGTGACGCTGGGAGAGCTGCGGCGCTGGTCGGCCGCCAGGGCCCACCGGGGACGGGCGTATGTGGTGGAGAACCCGCCGGTCTTTGAGTGGCTGCTCAGGCGGCTGGCGGGTGCGCCGCCGGAGCGGCGGGCCACCCTCATCTGTACGGGCGGTTTCTTGAGCGCCGCCGGCTTTCGCCTGCTGGATCTCCTGGCGGCGGAGGGGACGGAGATCTGGTATGGCGGGGATTTCGACCGGAACGGCATCACCATCGCTGTGGGACTGGCCGCTCGGTACGGCGGGCTGTTCCGCCTGTGGCGGTTCGGACCGGAGGACTATCGGGCCGCGGCCCTGGGCCCGGGTGGACAGCCGCTCTCGGAGGGGGACCGGGCTGCCCTGCTGTCGGTGACGGGGCCGCTGGCTCCTACGGCCAGGGCCGTGGCCACCGGCGGCGTGACGGCGTACCAGGAGCGGCTGGTGGAGGTGCTGGCGCAGGACTTGATGGAACAGTGAACACCCCGGATCAACTCCCGGGTAAGGGAGGGTGATCCGGGGTGTCATATCATGACGCAATACATGCGGCAGGCGCCGTTCCCCGTCTTGGGGTGGCGTCTGCGGGCCCCCGCGCGCCCATCCGTGAGCGCCCTTTTTTCGTGCAGTGTTGCGCTGATCTCGTGGCCACACACGGGAACTGGCCCACGCACGGGAAATGGCCTGGGGGACCCCCTCATAACTGGCTTGGGGGCCTCCCTGTGGCGCTAGTCGTGGCCCAGCTTGGCGAGGTCCGGGATCTCCGCCTGCTTCGGCCTGGTCAGCCGGTCGAGCAGGACCACGCCCGCCAGCAGCAGGAGGCCGACGCCGACTCCGGTTACGACGGGATTGAGGCCGAGCAACTCGGGGAGCGTGAGCTTCCCGAAGTTGAGCGGAGCGATCAGGAGCGGCTGCAGCGGCTCGTAGAGGAGCGCGTAGGCGAAGGATCCGGCCAACCCGCCGGCCACGGCCCACCAGAAGCGCCTGTCGCCGCCGGGCAGCGCCGCGAGCATCGTGCCGGGGCAGAAGCCGGCCACTGCCATCCCAACCCCGAAGAGCAGCCCGCCGACGACGATGCCGACCACGTAGGTCGTCTTGACGGAGAAGTTGACGATGCCGAGGGTGCTCAGGGGGAAGACCAGGATCAGCGTGACGCCCACCGCCGTCAGAAGGAGCTTCAGCATGTGAAAGTCGGTGAGGGCCAGCGCCCCCCGGATGCAGGCGTGGGACGCGACCCGGGAGCGGCGCAGGATGAAGCCGAAGGCCGTCCCGATGAGGAGACCCAGGAGCAGTTCCATCTAGCTCCACCTCCGCTTGAGCAGCAGGGCCGTCGGGATGCCGCCCGCGAAGACGGCGGCAGCGAACAGGAAGCCTGCGATCGAGAGCTGTGCCATGCCGCTCAGCACGTGGCCGGTGGTGCAGCCGCCGGCCATCCGGGCGCCGAAGAGCACCAGGAAGCCGCCCAGGAAGGCCGTCAGCGGGCTGGTCGCCGACAGGCCGGAGCCCGTGTTGGCCGCCGGCTTTTCGCCGGAGAGCTGGTATGCGAGGAATCCCCCGAGCGGGATGCCGAGCACCAGCATGTGCTCTCAGCCGATCGACAGGGGGATCGTCTGGAAGTACGCGTTGGCCTCGACAAAGCCGGGGAACAGGGGCTTCAGGGCGATGGCCAGGCTGGACGGGAACACGGTCGAGACGCCCATCGGCTTGAGGAGTACCATCGCCAGGGTGGAGAGGAGACCGAGCGCGATGCCCCCCTGCCACCAGGTCCAACTCCGCACACGCATCACTCCCTCCGAAAGTACAATACGGGGTATAGTATACCTGGTTGTCGCGCTTTTGGCAATCATCGCTGAGCGTGTGGGGCTGTGTGAGAACCTGTGCGGAGGGGAATCCGTATTGGTTATGTGAGAACCAGTTTGTGGGGGAGAGTCAAGGGACATGCAGAGGGGATACGCACGCCGCGCCAGGCAGTTGGCCTGCTTGGTACTCGCGGCCCTGCTGCTCCACACGCCTGTGAGGACGGGGGCCGCGGAGGAGATGAAGCCGGAGGTTGCGGAGTATCCGGCTGAAAACTACGAGCCCGGTCCGGGCTGGCCGGAAGGGTGGACGCCACCGCCGCCTCCGGAGGGGATGTCTGAACAGATGCGGGCTGAGGTGGAGCGGATCCTCAGGGAGCACCCGGACATGTATGACAGGTACGACTGGTGGGTGTGGGATCCGCTGCCTGCGTGGACGAACGAGTATCCTTGGTTCTGGCGGGAAGACAAGATGGGTTGTGGAACCACGTTGTACGTGTTTGCTTATCCGGTCCCGGATACACAGCTGATCACAAGGGTGTTTGGTCGATCCTTTGGCTGGTCGCGACTCTACCTGAAACCGTGTCGGTATGAGCCCATCCAGTCGATAACTGAGACGCGCGAGCTCAGTGAGGAAGAAAAACTGGCTGAAGAAAGGGGCATCGAATACGAGTACTGGATGGACAAGTCGCATCCGGGACTGGGGCGAGATGACGGTAGGGCCAGCAACGGCAGTCCAGACCACGTCTTCGTCTACTTCAACCAGGGCGATGCCTCGAAGCGGTTTGACACGCCTGCTTACCTGGACACCACTGTCAACAGAGTGCGCGTACCAATCAGGTTCATTAGCGAGATGATGGGGGCCGAAGTTTCGTGGGACCAAGCGAAACGGCAAGTGACAATCTATTTCCCCGCTGTCACGCGCGAGGTGGTGAAAGCTGTCCCGGCCCCTGGGTACGACTATCCCGACCTATTCGATCCCGAGGCGTACCTTCCTAATGGTCATCGCTTCCTTCTTGAAAAGCAGACTATCAGCACCCCAGAACGGACTATTGTGCTGACCGTTGATCATCCGGCGGCAATCGTGGATGGAATGGAAATACCCCTGGATGCACCACCCGTAATTCGGAACGATCGGACGATGGTGCCTGTCCGTTTCATCGCTGAACAGATGGGAGCGAAGGTCTACTGGGTCGGAGCTGAACCTATTTTCCGGCGTGATGACGGCAGCATGTCAGGTACCTATCAGGTTCACATTTTCACGCCATTCTTTCCCCTTTTCGAGTACCCGAGCTGGTACCTGGAGACTCGAGCGGTTCGGTACTAAGGGGTGAATGGCGTATGAGGTGGCCGCGGTGGGTAGCGGCTGTGCTTGGCTGTGTGCTCGTTGTAGCCACCGGTTCCAGGGCGACAGCGGGCGATTGGATTACCAAGGGCGGTTCACCGCAACGCATGTCAACCGAAATCAATCCGTATGGTTTGATCGAGTTAACGCCGTATTGGGAGACGCAGCCGTTGGGCGAGAGCGCCACGCAACCAGTGTTGGTCGACGGGGTCATATACCACCTGGCAGGTGACTACCTCTGGAAGTTGAAACTGGACGAGGTCCACCCACCTTACGCGCATGCTTCTCCGATCCAGGAGCCGGTTTCCAAACTTCCAATCCCATTTAACAGGGCACCCGCCGGCCCATCTATCGCCCCCCAGTCCAGCCCTAGTTACAGCCCGGAGACTGGCGTTCTCTACTTTGGTACTGGCTACGGTTGGCTCTGGGCGTATCACACAACAGAAGGATGGGCTCGGCCAGCCGAACTGGAACTGGGCTGCCCCATCGTGGGATCCCCGTTGGTCATCCACGACCGGGGGAGGGATATTGTGGTGGTGGCTGATCGCCCAAACTACCCCGGAGAGGAGAACCGGCCGAAAGGACGGCCCCTCTGCCCCCGTAACCACGGGAAAGTCTGGATCGTACAGGGGTTGGATCAGCTTAACGGGTCAGTTCACCGACAGGCATATCAAGCAGCGACGAGCAAGGCGGTTGAAGAAGGGTTCGGCGGCTTCATCACGCCATCTGCGGTGTTAGCAGTGCCGCATGGGGAAAACCCAAGCTTCGTCCTCGGCACGGACGGCTTCGAGGGTGGGCGGGCGTTGCGTCTGGCCCTCGACCGGGAAAACAATTATCGCCCGTACCGTGTCTGGACGGTAGACGGATCTTCTGGCTTTGCCGGTAACTTTACTTCCGACGGTACCAACGCGTACTGGTTAGATACAGGCGGCCGATTGTGGGGTGCCCATCTGGAGCGGGGTAGCGAACCCGAAGGCTGGTCCAGCTACTCCATCTCCCTGCCCACCCTCATCGGCGCCAGGAACGCCTTCACCAACACCGAGCCCGCCATCGAGATCCGCCAGACCCCCAACGGCCCCGAAACGCACCTCTACGTCACCCTCCGCAACTACACCGACACCGGTGTGGGGCTGCGCGACGGACCCACCGGCGCCGACGGCGCCGTCGTGGCGCTCGGTCCCGGCGGCGAACTGAAGTGGTACCGCAAGTTCGGCCCCGCGGACCGGCTGAACGGTCGCAAGGCCTCCCTCAACACCGCACCGCTGGTCCTGGTCAGCCGAGCGGCGCTCATTTTCGGCGACGTGAACGGCTACATCTACAGCTACGCGCTGGACACCGGCAACCCGGCCGGCGGCGACGGCCGGCCGACGGTCATCCCTCCGGAAGGGAAAGCGCCCACGGACCGGCTGTTCCTGCTCAAGAACAACGAGCAGCCCAACACGGGCCCCTACAATTTCTCCCAGGTTTCCGGCGTGGGCGTGGATCCCGCCTTCGCGAACGGCCTCATGCTCGTGGGCGTCAACTACGAAGACGCCGGCGGAACCTCCGGCCGGCTGGTGGCCTACCGGGCTGGGGAGACCTACGACCTGCTGTGGCTGGATGCGCCGGAGCCCATGAAGCTTCAGCCGGGCAAGCCGGCCGCCATGCAGCCCCGGCTTCAGCTGGAGATGACCGAGCGGACGCTCGCAGCGCTCTGCCCGGGCCCGCTGTCCGTCCAGTGGTACCTCACGGACCAGAGCGGCCAGCCCATCCGCCCCCTCGGGGCGACGCCTCTGCCCGGAGACCTGGCCCCGCAGCAGCCCTACCCCGTGCCGGTGACGGTCACCCTGACCGGGAGCGATCCCGCCGAGGGCCAGATCGTGGGCGTCATCGACCTGCCCTCCGTCTACGCGCTCAGCGCGCCGCACACGGCCAACCCCAGGCTGGTTGTCGCGCGGGCCATCGCGGAGAAGATGGGGCTGACGGCTGAAAAGAGCTGCGCAGGGGCGGTGGCGGAGGTGGTCGAGCGGGAGGGCGAGCCCGGGCCGGAGGGCGGCCTGGCCAATAACGTGCTGATGGTGCCCTACACCAGTCAGCAGCCGGCGCAAGCAATCGTGGATGACCCATCGGTGGTGGAACTGGCGGTTCCCGAGATCGTAGAGGCAGGCCGGCCGTTCGAAGTGGGCATCTACCTGGGCTACCAGAACAACCTGGGCCGCACCGAGATCCGGGTCCCGCTCCGGCTCTGGGCGCGGCCTGCTGCGGGCGGGTCACCGCCGGCAGGCGGCTGGCAGGCGGTGACCATCGACCGGTTGCCGTGCTGCACCCTGAAGCCCGGCACGATCCCTGGCCTGAGCGCGGGCACGTGGGACATCATCGCCGAGATCGACTACCCGGATGACACCCGCCCGGAAAACAACCGCCTCATTCGACGGGTGGAGGTGCACAGTTCGCAGGGGGGCCAGAGAGGCGGCGCGGAAGGCGGCGCCATCACGGACTGAGGCCGTGCGACCCTCCACGCAGAGTCGGCAGGGTCTAGGGGCGGCATCCGCGCAGAATGTGCAGTGCGGCGCCGCGCAGAACCGCCTCCCAGTTCCCCCCATCGACCGCCTTCATAGGCACGAGCTGCGCGCCCCAGCGACCAGGATCGGTGACCAGCACGGTGCCGGGGACGCTCCTCAGCGCCAGCGCACCACCACGACGCGGCCGGGCTGGATCAGCCCGCGTCTCAGCACGTGGTGGCACTCCTCCTCGCTGTCGAAGACGATGGCCTGCCCGGTGAACTCCGGTCGGATCACCCGCCGGTCCCCCGCCGGAGCCATGCCGACCATGTCTGCACACTTCGGTCTTACGGCGTCAGCAGCGGCCGCAGCTCCACCGGCACCACGGCCACCTTGTGGTTCCGCCCGTCGACCTGCATCCGGCCCACGTGCAGGATGCCCAGCATGCGCAGCCGCCCGAGGATGGAGACGGGCGGCTGTACAGCGCCGTGGCCCAGTTGTTGAGGGCGGCGAGGAGCCCCGCCTGTTGCCAGGCCTTCTTGAAGTAGGGGATGGCCTTCTCGAAGTGACCCTGCTGCATGAGTCGGCGGCCCCGGTTGTTCCACTCCAGGGCCCTCTTTTCGGTGGGCGAGTTCGTCATCTGCACAGACCTCCCAGGCTGGATTCCGGTGGATACACTGCCGAGGACTACTACAACAAACATTTCGGGTTTGCTGGCCATCCCACCCTCCACATTCCAACCAAAGGATTCGCCGCTTAGTTGTCGAAATGTTTAGTGAAAGGGCCTCCGCGTGGCCAGGTTTCCGGAACCGTCGGGCCTCCGGGAAAGGAGCCGAGTATGGAGCAACTGAGGTTCGGTTTCGGCGGTGAGGAGCGGCCGGCTCCCAAGCGGCCCGGCCCACCGAACCGGATGAACGACCTTTCCTATAAGGACTGGATGAAGTTCCAGAAGAGCTTCTTCCGACATCGCTCGTCCCAGGCGCTCGTGGAGGAGTGCATCTGCTTCTTCACGAAAGCCGTCTGGCCCGATGGGGAGCCGTCCCGGTGCCTCATCATCGGCTTCGCGGACATCGACCCGGGCCGGATTCCGGCCCCGCGCCTGGTCGACGCCCACAACCGCTGTGACAGCTTCGACGGTGTGGCCAGGCTTCTGCTCGAGGCTGAGCAGGCCGGGCTGACGTATGACTTCATCTTCATTGACCTCCGCCGGCTGATCGTGGACGAGGAGAGCCTGACGACGTACCTCACCGGTTATGCGGACGTCGTTTCACGGGCGCTGCGGCGGCTGCTGGCACCCAGGCGCTACTGCGGACTCGTCGTGGGCGCCCCCGGACCGGGCGGGGCCGGGTTTCCCCTGCCCTGGTCGGTAGCGGTGGCATCCCGCCGCCACCTGCGGCTGCGGGATGAGAAGGTCGGGCTGGTCGAGGGGGAAGGCCGGATCTACTACTGCCTGTTCCTGCAGGCCGATGACGACGGCCGGCCGGCTGACCCGCTCACGCCGCGCGGGGTCCGGCTCGCCCGAGCGGGGCGGCCGATCCCGGCCTGGACGACGCCCAAGCCGCCTCCCCGCCGGCCGAATGAGATCCTGCATCCGGCCAAGTACCCGGAAACCTTGGTGGCGGAGTTTCTGGATCTGTTCACCGAACCCGGCGACAGGGTCTTCGACCCGATGGTGGGCACGGGCCGCACCGTCGTGGCCGCGATCCGGACGGGGCGCCACGGGTACGGGGTGGAGCTGACGCCCCACTACACCGGGATCGCCCGGGAGCGGGTGGCGCGGGAGAGGGCGCAGCCCTCGCCGTCGGGCGCCCACCCCGTGGGGCTGATCGTTCAGGGGGATGCGACGAGGCTGGACGGGATTCCGGAGCTGGCCGGCCTGCAGTTCGACTATGTCGTCACCAGCCCGCCGTACTGGTCGATGCTGACGAATCCGGGGAGCGAGAACCAGCGGGCGCGGCGGCAGAGGAACCTGCCCCTGGTGTATGCGTATTCCGGACGGATTCGACCACTCATTCCGGTCGAATCCGTCCGGAATACGCACGGCTGTTCGTGATTCATGAGGGTTGGGTAGAGCGAACCCCGGCTGGTACGGAGTACAGGCTGGTAAACCGCCGCGATTTCATTCCCGACAGCGGACGGGACAGCTGGGAGCAGTTGAGCGAGTTTCTGGAGAGGGAGTACGATCTCAGCGACACGTGGGTGATCATCAACGGGGACCGGGCCCGGTGGATTCGGGAGGGCGTGACGTGGTTTCCGAAGGCGCTGTACCAGATCGACCGGTTTCACCTGAAGCAGGAGCTAAACCACGTGCTGCGCCACCAGCCCCGGCTCCTGGAACGAGCGAACGCTGCGCTGGAGACAAACGACGCCGGAGGATTGCTGGCGGTACTGGAGGAAGCGCGTGCTGCTGAGACCGACTCGAAGCGTCGTGGAGAGATCCGCAGGCTGGTGGCCGACCTCAGGACGATGCCGGAGTCGATACGGGACTACCGCGTCCGACTTCAAGAGCGGGGCGTCAGCGTGGAAGGGTTACGCGGCCTGGGTGCAGCGGAAGGGGCGGTGGAGCGGTACTCAGCACGGCTGCGGAAGGTCGGCCGGAGCTGGTCCGAGAGGGGCTTGAAGGCGATGATGCACGTGCTGGCCGCCTACTTTCACGGCACTTTGCGTGGGGCCGTAGAGATGGTGGAACGCCAGCTGGGACTCGAATCACTGGCTGCAGTTCGGGAAAAGGTGCGGCACCGGGTCGTGGAGACCGTGGGGCGGGGCATTGAGGGAGTCCGCCACGGGCGCATGCCGATCTTGTATGCCGGTCGGAACGCCAGCGGCGGATACTCTCGGATGCTGAGGGCGGCCGCCGGCTTCACCAAGTAGAAGAGGCAACAGACGCATTCGGCGCCAATTCATGAACCAAAATCATACAGAACACTTTTGGAAGTGCGACGTACCCACTTTCACTTGACAGACCCGGCTGTTCCGCGCGCTTGTCTCGCGCGAGAGGGCCGTGCTAAAATACGTATGCCCGCCCGGGCGAAAGATCCTGAGGGCGCAGTAGGGTGCAAGCGTATGGTTCGGGAAACAGCATTTGCATACTTGCGCAGGACGTCCGGGTGTGGTAAAGTAGTCGTCGCTGTCGGTTGCGGCGTGGACAAAATGGCATTCTTGCCAGGTGTTCACACGTTGACAGCCGCACGGCGAGTCTGCTAAAATATATCCCTGCCAGCCACCGATATTCGGTGGCGCGGTGCATCTCGAACCTTGAAAACTAGACAGTGCAGAAGAGGGAAGCCGAGCGAGCCGGTATTCCAAAGGAGCCAAAGTCAAGCTTTCCACGGAGAGTTTGATCCTGGCTCAGGACGAACGCTGGCGGCGTGCCTAAGACATGCAAGTCGAGCGGGGCTTCGGGGCTTCGGCCCTGAAGCCCAGCGGCGGACGGGTGAGTAACACGTGGATAACCTGCCCTCTGCTCTGGGATAACAGGCCGAAAGGCCTGCTAATACCGGATAAGCTCACGGTCCCGCATGGGGCTGGGAGAAAAGGCGCTGGAGTCAGTGGCGCTGGCAGAGGAGGGGTCCGCGGCCCATTAGCTGGTTGGCGGGGTAACGGCCCACCAAGGCGACGATGGGTAGCCGGCCTGAGAGGGCGACCGGCCACACTGGGACTGAGACACGGCCCAGACTCCTACGGGAGGCAGCAGTCGGGAATTTTGCACAATGGCCGAAAGGCTGATGCAGCAACGCCGCGTGAGCGAAGAAGGCCTTCGGGTTGTAAAGCTCTGTTGCCTGCGAAGAAGGGCCCCGTCAGGAAATGGGCGGGGTTTGACGGTAGCAGGCGAGGAAGCCCCGGCAAACTACGTGCCAGCAGCCGCGGTAATACGTAGGGGGCGAGCGTTGTCCGGAATTACTGGGCGTAAAGGGCGTGTAGGCGGCCTGTTAAGTCAGGGGTGAAAGACCGGGGCTCAACCCCGGGGGTGCCTCTGAAACTGGCGGGCTTGAGTGCTCTAGAGGGCAGTGGAATTCCCGGTGTAGCAGTGAAATGCGTAGAGATCGGGAGGAACACCAGTGGCGAAGGCGGCTGCCTGGGGAGTCACTGACGCTGAGGCGCGAAAGCTAGGGGAGCAAACAGGATTAGATACCCTGGTAGTCCTAGCCGTAAACGATGAGTGCTATGTGTGAGGGGTATCGACCCCCCTCGTGCAGGAGCTAACGCACTAAGCACTCCGCCTGGGGAGTACGGCCGCAAGGTTGAAACTCAAAGGAATTGACGGGGGCCCGCACAAGCAGCGGAGCATGTGGTTTAATTCGAAGCAACGCGTAGAACCTTACCAGGGCTTGACATCCACCGAACCCTGCAGAGATGCGGGGGTGCCTCTCTTCGGAGAGGAACGGTGAGACAGGTGGTGCATGGTTGTCGTCAGCTCGTGTCGTGAGATGTTGGGTTAAGTCCCGCAACGAGCGCAACCCCTGTCGCATGTTGCCAGCACGTTATGGTGGGCACTCATGCGAGACTGCCGGTGACAAACCGGAGGAAGGTGGGGATGACGTCAAATCATCATGCCCCTTATGTCCTGGGCTACACACGTGCTACAATGGCCGCCACAGAGCGCCCCGAACCCGCGAGGGGGAGGCAATCGCGAAAGGCGGTCCCAGTTCGGATCGCAGGCTGCAACTCGCCTGCGTGAAGTCGGAGTTGCTAGTAATCGCGGATCAGCACGCCGCGGTGAATACGTTCCCGGGCCTTGTACACACCGCCCGTCACACCATGGGAGCTGGCAACACCCGAAGTCGGTGAGCTAACCCGCAAGGGAGGCAGCCGCCGAAGGTGGGGCCGGTGACTGGGGTGAAGTCGTAACAAGGTAGCCGTATCGGAAGGTGCGGCTGGATCACCTCCTTTCTAAGGAGCACCGCCCCTGAGAAGGGGAGACTCCGAGGTCGATCCTCGGCCCATCAAAACGGGCTGAGGGAAACTGACGGCCGCTGGGCGGACCGAATCTGCACTGTTTAGTTTTGAGGGTTCGAGATGAGCGGTGAGCAGTGGGCTGTGAGCAGTGAGAGCTGTTCCGGGCCGCACGCTTGCTGACTCAGGATCTTCGAGCCCCTCAGTGAGTGCCTGCGGGAGCTTCGCTCCCGCACGGGACCACGGGCTGCTTCGGGAACCTTGGGTTCCCTGCAGCAGCGTCGTACCTTGAAAACTGCACAGTGAACACACGCAAAGGCAACGCGGGAAGCGTGCATCTCAGCGAAATCAAGCTGGGAAGGGCACACGGTGGATGCCTGGGCGCCAGGTGCCGATGAAGGACGTGGAAAGCTGCGATAAGCCTCGGGGAGCCGCAAGCAGGCGTAGATCCGGGGATCTCCGAATGGGGCAACCCGGCTGGCGTAATGGCCAGTCACCCACAGCTGAATCCATAGGCTGTGGGGGGGCACCGCCCGAACTGAAACATCTCAGTAGGGCGAGGAAAAGAAATCAACCGAGATTCCCTCAGTAGCGGCGAGCGAACGGGGAGGAGCCTAAACCAGCAGCGAGCCATCGCTGCTGGGGTTGCGGGACGCCCGTAAAGCGATGCTGCCGAGTCTAGCCGAAGAGGTCTGGAAAGGCCCGCCACAGAAGGTAAGAGCCCTGTAGGCGAAAGGCGAGGCGCCGCTGGGCGGATCCCAAGTACCACGGGACACGAGGAATCCCGTGGGAATCCGGGGGGACCACCCTCCAAGGCTAAATACGCCTGGCGACCGATAGTGAACCAGTACCGTGAGGGAAAGGTGAAAAGCACCGCGGGAGCGGAGTGAAAGAGACCCTGAAACCGTGTGCCTACAAGCAGTACGAGCCCCGTACGTGGGTGAGTGCGTGCCTATTGAAGAATGAACCGGCGAGTTACGGTCACTGGCGTGGTTAAGGGCCTCAGGCCCGGAGCCGAAGCGAAAGCGAGTCTGAAGAGGGCGTAGTCAGTGGCTGTAGACCCGAAACCCGGTGATCTATCCATGGCCAGGGTGAAGCGGGGGTAAGACCCCGTGGAGGCCCGAACCGGTTAGCGTTGAAAAGCTATCGGATGAGCTGTGGATAGGGGTGAAAAGCCAAACGAACCGGGAGATAGCTGGTTCTCCCCGAAATAGCTTTAGGGCTAGCGTCGGCATGTGAGCTTGCTGGAGGTAGAGCACTGATTGGGCTAGGGGCCCTACCGGTTACCGAACTCAGTCAAACTCCGAATGCCAGCAAGTATGGCCGGCAGTCAGACGGCGAGCGCTAAGGTCCGTCGTCAAGAGGGAAACAGCCCAGACCGCCAGCTAAGGTCCCGAAGTTCCTGCTAAGTGGGCAAGGATGTGGCGTTGTAGAGACAACCAGGATGTTGGCTTAGAAGCAGCCATCATTGAAAGAGTGCGTAATAGCTCACTGGTCGAATGACGCTGCGCCATAAATACTCGGGGCTAAGCAGGACACCGAAGCTGCGGGTGTGAGCGGTGAGAGGTGAGTGGTGAGCAGTGAGTGCGGTCCGGAGTTTCCGGCCCGTCCACAGTGACCCACTACTCACTACTCACATCTCACTGCTCACGCGGTAGGGGAGCGTTCCATGTGCGTCGAAGGTCGACCGGAAGGACGGCTGGAGCGCATGGAAGTGAGAATGCCGGTATGAGTAGCGAAAAGACAGGTGAGAATCCTGTCCACCGAAAGCCTAAGGATTCCTGAGCAAGGCTCGTCCGCTCAGGGTCAGTCGGGACCTAAGCCGAGGCCGAATGGCGTAGGCGATGGGAAACAGGTCGACATTCCTGTACCACCTACGGGTCGCTTGACCGATGCGGGGACGCAGGAGGCTAGGGGGACCCGGCCGCTGGTTGAGCCGGGGTAAGCGGGTAGCGTGGCCCGGTAGGGAAGTCCGCCGGGCTAAACGTGAGACGCGATGCCGACCGAACTGAAGTAGGGAAGCCCCTGACGCCACACTGCCGAGAAAAGCCGCTAGGGAGACCCGGGGTGCCCGTACCGCAAACCGACACAGGTAGGCGGGGAGAGAATCCTCAGGTGCGCGGGAGAACCCTCGCTAAGGAACTCGGCAAAATGCATCCGTAACTTCGGGAGAAGGATGGCCCTCGGACCGTGAGCGGAGAGACGCCGCAGAGCGGGGGAGGGTTGCAGAGGAGAGGCCCAAGCGACTGTTTACCACAAACACAGGTCAGTGCTAAGCCGGAAGGCGACGTATACTGGCTGACGCCTGCCCGGTGCTGGAAGGTTAAGGGGAGAGGTCAGGCCGCAAGGCCGAAGCTTTGAACCGAAGCCCCAGTAAACGGCGGCCGTAACTATAACGGTCCTAAGGTAGCGAAATTCCTTGTCGGGTAAGTTCCGACCCGCACGAATGGCGTAACGACTTGGGCACTGTCTCAGCGAGGGACCCGGTGAAATTGCAATACCTGTGAAGATGCAGGTTACCTGCGATTGGACAGAAAGACCCCGTGGAGCTTTACTGTAGCCTGGCATTGGATTTTGGTGGTGCGTGTACAGGATAGGTGGGAGCCTGCGAAGCCGGGTCGCCAGATTCGGTGGAGGCGCCGTTGGGATACCACCCTCGCAGCATCGAAGTTCTAACACGGGCCCCTGGAACGGGGTCGTGGACCGTGCCAGGTGGGCAGTTTGACTGGGGCGGTCGCCTCCCAAAAGGTAACGGAGGCGCCCAAAGGTCCGCTCAGGATGGTTGGAAATCATCCGGGGAGTGTAAAGGCAGAAGCGGGCTTGACTGCGAGACAGACAGGTCGAGCAGGGTCGAAAGACGGGCTTAGTGATCCGGCGGTTCCGAGTGGAAGGGCCGTCGCTCAACGGATAAAAGCTACCCCGGGGATAACAGGCTGATCTCCCCCAAGAGTCCACATCGACGGGGAGGTTTGGCACCTCGATGTCGGCTCATCGCATCCTCGGGCTGAAGTCGGTCCGAAGGGTTCGGCTGTTCGCCGATTAAAGCGGTACGCGAGCTGGGTTCAGAACGTCGTGAGACAGTTCGGTCCCTATCCATCGCAGGCGGAGGAGATTTGACGGGAACTGCCCCTAGTACGAGAGGACCGGGGTGGACGGCCCGCTGGTGTACCAGTTATCCCGCCAGGGGTACAGCTGGGTAGCCAAGGCCGGAACGGATAAGCGCTGAAAGCATCTAAGCGCGAAGCCGGCCCGAAGATGAGATCTCCCATCCCGTTAAGGGAGTAAGGCCCCTGGAAGATGACCAGGTAGATAGGCCGGGAGTGGAAGCGGCGCAAGCCGTGGAGCGGACCGGTACTAATCGGCCGAGGGCTTGATTTCGCTGAAGCCGGAGCGTGTGCAGATCACTGTGCAGTTTTGAGGGTAGGACCTCAGGAGTTTTGGGTGGCGATACCGGAGGGGATCACCCGTTCCCATACCGAACACGGAAGTTAAGCCCTCCAGGGCCGAAGGTACTCCGCAAGGGGGAGAATAGGTCGCTGCCCAAACCTTTTTCCTGGCGGCGGCCCCGGTCATTGCGGTGCCGGGGCCGCGGGCCAACCATCCTGGCCCCAGCCAGGCACGATTGTTCCTGATTCCGGCATAGCTCAACGGTAGAGCATCCGGCTGTTAACCGGAGGGTTGTAGGTTCGAATCCTACTGCCGGAGCCAGCCTGCGGGTTTAGCTCAGTTGGTAGAGCGCCACCTTGCCAAGGTGGAGGTCGCGAGTTCGAGTCTCGTAACCCGCTCCAGATGGCGGTGTAGCTCAGCTGGTTAGAGCATGCGGTTCATACCCGCAGTGTCGCTGGTTCGAATCCAGCCACCGCTACCAGCGTTCCGGGGTGCCGGGCGACCTGTGTACGCGCCGCCCGGCACACCCATCCCATGGAGAACTGCCGACGGCGCACAGCCCACTGCTCACAGCGCATATGGCCCGGTAGCTCAGTTGGTAGAGCACGCGACTGAAAATCGCGGTGTCGCCAGTTCGATTCTGGCCTGGGCCACCACTGGCGGGGAGATACCCAAGTGGTCAAAGGGGGCTGACTGTAAATCAGTTGCGTAACGCTTCGGTGGTTCGAATCCACCTCTCCCCACCAGGTTCTGCGGGTTTAGCTCAGTTGGTAGAGCGCCACCTTGCCAAGGTGGAGGTCGCGAGTTCGAGTCTCGTAACCCGCTCCAGTGTTCACCAGACGGCGGTCCTCAGCGGCCGTCGGAGCAGGATGCGCGGTTAGCTCAGTTGGGAGAGCGCATGATTGACGTTCATGAGGTCAGAGGTTCGATCCCTCTACCGCGCACCAAGGTGTCTCCGGAAGTGGCGCCACGCCACTTCCGGAGGCGCACAGGCGTCGAGCAGGCGCCTGCAGGCCGGCACGTCCCTGCCGCCTGAGGCGCCGGTGCATTTTGTTTCCCCCTAATGCGGAGGCGTGGTGTAGAGGCCTAACATGCGGCCCTGTCACGGCCGAGATCGCGGGTTCGAATCCCGTCGCCTCCGCCAGAACTGCAGATGTGGCGGAATTGGCAGACGCGCACGGCTCAGGACCGTGTCGGGTAACCACTCCCGGTGGGAGTTCGAGTCTCCCCATCTGCACCACATGCGAGGGTAGCTCAGTCGGCCAGAGCACTCGGCTGATAACCGAGAGGTCCCGGGTTCGAATCCCGGCCCTCGCACCACTTCCATACCCCATGCTCGCTGGTGTAGCTCAGCCGGTAGAGCAGCTGATTCGTAATCAGCAGGTCGCCGGTTCGAGTCCGGCCACCAGCTCCAATCACCCGCCTGCCGGTCATCGTGCACTGCCCGTTGCCGGTGGGCAACATGTATCCCGGCCCCTTACGGAGAGGTGGCCGAGCGGTTTAAGGCGGCGGTCTCGAAAACCGTTGTAGGTCAAGTGCCTACCGTGGGTTCGAATCCCACCCTCTCCGCCAGCTTCAGGACCCAGCCATGCGGCTGGGTCCTGTTGCGTGTGGACACGGGGCGAATCCCTTTTGCCGCGCCCAGGGGCTTGTGCTATAATTTGACGGTACTTTACCTCGTTGTCTGCGCTGGAAAGGAGCCCGAGTGCCGTGGAACTGTTCCTGACTGAAAACCAGACGGAGGATATGCGGCTCTCCGTCCGCGCCACCAGGGTCCTGCACCACGAGAAGACCCCTTATCAGGAACTGATCGTCGTGGAGACGCCGCAGTGGGGTCGGCTCATGGCCCTGGATGGCTTCTTCCAGACGTGTGACCGTGACGAGTTCGTCTATCACGAGATGGGGGCGCACGTCCCCATGTTCACCCATCCCGATCCGAAGCGGGTGCTCATCATCGGCGGCGGCGACGGCGGCATGGCGCGCGAGGTGGTGCGCCACCCCGGCGTTGAGCACGTCGACCTGGTCGAGATCGACGAGCGCGTGGTGGAGTGCTGCAAGAAGTACTTCCCGCAGATCGCGGTCGCGCTCTCCGGAAACCCGAAGGTCCACGTGCACATCGCCGACGGCATTCAGTGGGTGCAGGAACACGAGGCGGAGTACGACGTGGTCATCATCGACTCGTCCGAGCCCATCGGCCCCGGCGAGGGGCTGTTCACGGCCAACTTCTACGCCAGTGTCTACCGGTGCCTGACCGGCGACGGCATCCTGGTCGCCCAGACCGAGTCGCCGTGGGTGAACGCGCAGGTCATCCAGCGGGCCTACCGGGGCATCCGCCAGTCCTTCCCGATCACCCGGCTCTACACCTGCGCCGTGCCCACGTACCCGACGGGGCTCTGGACGTTCACACTGGGCTCGAAGCGGTACGACCCGCTGCTGGCGGAGCCGGAGAAGCGCATCGCCGACGTTGGCGACCTGAGGTATTACACCCCCGGGGTCCACCACGCCGCGTTCCAGCTGCCGGTCTTCGTGGCGCAGCTGCTCGCGGAGGTTGACGAGGAGGAGGCGCAGCCGTGAGCGGGCGCAGCTTGCCCCCCTTTCCGCACATCGAGCGGCTGGCTGACTTCATGGCGGCATCGGAGGACTACGCATCGGCCCGCGCGGTGCTCTGGGGCATCGGCCAGGACTTCACCACGTCCTACCGGCCCGGCACCCGGTTCGGACCCGGCCGCATCCGCGAGGCTTCCTACGGCATCGAGGAGTTCAGCTACCACTCCCGCCTGAGCCTCACGGAGAAGAACTTCTTCGACCTGGGCGACGTGGCCGTGGTCTTCGGCGACGTGCAGGAGACGCTGCGCCGGGCCGAGGAGGTGGCCCGCCGGCTCTTCGCCGACGACAAGCTGTCCCTGATGATGGGTGGCGAGCACCTGGTCACGCTGCCGGTGGTGAAGGCCGCCTACGAGAAGTACGGCAACGACCTGGTGCTGCTGCAGTTCGACGCCCACGCCGACCTGCGGGAGGATTACCTGGGCAACCCGCTCAGCCACGCGACGGTCATGCGGCGCTGCCTCGACTTCCTTCCGGCACGCAACCTGTACCAGTTCGGCATCCGCAGCGGCACCCGGGAGGAGTTCGAGTTCGGCATGAGCCAGTGCCACCTGTTCCCCCACGAGGTGCTGGAGCCGCTGCGACGAGTCCTGCCCACGCTGGAAGGCCGGCCGGTTTACGTCACCATCGACATCGACGTCATGGATCCGGCCTTCGCGCCGGGCACCGGCACGCCCGAGCCGGGCGGCATCACCAGCCGGGAGATGATCGACGCGGTGCTCGCCATGCGCGGCCTCCACGTGGTGGGGCTGGACGTGGTGGAGGTGGCGCCCGGACTGGACCAGACCGACCGGACGCCGGTGCTCGCGGCCAAGCTGATTCGCGAGGCGATTCTGGCCTTCGGATAGCGCAGGCGCGTCCTCTGAGGCGACGGCCGCGCCAGGATCAGGGCCATCGCGCACTTCTTCGTTCAACACATAGGAGGGCGGACGGGCATGCGTATTGTAGAGCAGATCAAGAGCGAGATCCGCCAGGCCCTGGCGGATGCGGTCGGCCGGGCCGTGGCCGGGGGCGCCCTGGTCGGTCCGGCCCCTGAGATCATGCTGGAGATCCCCAAGGACAGGGCGCACGGCGATTTTGCCACCAACCTCGCCATGGTCATGGCCCGGCAGGAGAAGAAGGCCCCGCGGGTCATCGCCCAGGCGATCGTCGACCACCTGCAGACCGACGGCACGTGGATTGCCTCGGCCGAGATCGCCGGCCCGGGGTTCATCAACCTGCGGCTGCGGCACGGTTGGGTGCACCAGGTGCTGCCCGCGATTCAGGCCGAAGGGGCCGACTTCGGCAAGAGCGACCACGGGCAGAAGCAGCGGATCCTGCTGGAGTACGTGAGCGCCAACCCCACCGGGCCGATGGTGCTGGTGCAGGCCCGGGCCGGCGCCTTCGGATCGGCCCTGGCCCGGCTGCTCAACTGGGCCGGCTACGAGTGCCACACCGAGTTCTACGTGAACGACGCCGGCAACCAGGTGAAGATCCTGGCCCGCACCGTCGACCTGCGGGCGCAGGAGCTGCGGGGCGCGGCCGTCGAGATCCCCGAGGGCTACTACCCCGGCGAGGACGTGATCGACTGTGCCCGGGCCCTGCTCGAGCAGTACCCCGACTTCCTGGAGAAGCCGGAGGAGGAGCGGCTGGCCTTCCTGGAGCGCTGGGCCCCGGAGTACTTCCGCAGCGGCCACGAGAAGGTGCTGCGCAGCTACGGCGTCGAGTTCGACCGCTGGTTCAGCGAGCGGTCGCTGCGCGAGGCGGGCGCCCCGGCGAAGCTGGTGCAGTGGCTGATGGAGCGGGGCGAGGCCTACGAGAAGGACGGCGCCATCTGGATGCGCACCACCGCCTACGGCGACGACAAGGACCGGGTGCTGGTCAAGTCCGACGGCGAGTACACGTATTTCGCCGCCGATGCCTGCTACCACAAGGACAAGTACGACCGGGGCTACACCACCCTCATCGACATCCTCGGCCAGGACCACCACGGCTACCTCGGCCGCATGAAGGCGATGGTGGAGTGCCTGGGCCACCCCCGGGACTCGCTGGAGATCCTGTTCTCGCAGATGGTCCGGCTGTTCAAGGACGGCCAGGAGTTCCGGATGTCGAAGCGCAGGGGCAACTACGTCACCCTGGAGGACCTGCTGGAGCAGGTCTCGGTGGACGCCGCCCGGTACTTCTTCCTGATGCGCAGCCTCGACACCCACATGGACTTCGACCTGGACCTGGCCAACCTGAAGTCCAGCGACAACCCGGTGTTCTACATTCAGTACGCCCACGCCCGCATCTGCTCCATCCTGCGCCAGGCGAGGGAGCAGGGGCTTGAGGTGCCGGCTGCGGCCGAGGTCGACACGGCCCTGCTGGCCGACGAGTCCGAGGTGGAGCTCATGCGCAAGCTGGCCGAGTTCCCCGAGGAGATCATCGGCGCGGCCGACGCCCGCGAGGTGCACCGCATCACCCGCTACCTCAACGAGCTGGCCACACTCTTCCACCAGTTCTACACCCGCTGCCGGGTCGTGACCGACGACCTGCCCCTCAGCCGGGCCCGGCTGCTGCTGGTGGACTGCACCCGGACGGTGCTGGCCAATGCCCTGGGGATCCTGGGGGTCTCGGCACCCGAGCGGATGTAGTGGAGAGGGGATACCCCCCACCGTGAACGAGAACAGGGGCCTGCCCAACGCTGGGCAGGCCCCTTCGTCGCGCCATGGGAGCCGTTTTTCTCCCCAGAATGGGGAAGTCGCCCCGTAGCCGTTGCTCAGGCCGGGCACGCAGAATGGGCTTCGAGAAACACTCGGGAAGGGGTACTTGCCTATGAAGAATGGGAATGTCGCCAGCTTTCTCCGCCAGGCCGCGGAAAACTGGCGGGGCGATCTCTTCGGTGGCGTGACGGCGGCTGTGGTGGCCCTGCCCCTCGCGCTGGCCTTTGGCGTGCTGTCGAGAGCCGGTCCGATGGCCGGTCTGTACGGCGCGGTGTTCGTGGGCATTCTCGCCGCGCTCTTCGGCGGATCACCCGTGCAGGTGAGCGGGCCCACGGCGGGGATGACGGTGGTGCTGGTCCCGATCTTCCAGCAGTTCGGTCTTTCCGGACTGTACATGGCGATGTTCCTGGGCAGCGTGTTTCTGCTCCTGCTCAGCTTCCTGAAGGTGGGCCGGTACGTCCACCTGATCTCCCAGCCCGTGCTGTCCGGCTTCACCAACGGCATCGCGCTCCTGATCTTCCTCCAGCAGATCAACACGCTGCGGGGGCCTTCCGGCGCCATCGTGCCGGCTGAGGCGGCGCTGGCGGCGGCCGTGGTGGCCATCATGCTGATCTGGCCGCGCATCACCCGGAAGGTGCCGGGCTCGCTGGTCGCGCTGGTGCTCTCCACGGTGGCGGTGCGGCTGTTCTGGCCGGACAGGCTGTCCACCATCGGGGCGATTCCCGCAGGCTGGCCGAGCCTGCAGCTCGGCTTTTTCGCGGAACTGACCAACGTCGCCGCCCTGCTGAAGCCCGCCCTCACCATCGCGCTGCTGGGCGCCGTGGAGTCGCTGCTGTCGGCGGTGGTGGTGGACGAGATGGCGGGCACCCGGCACGATCCCGACCGCGAGCTGTTCGGGCAGGGCCTGGGCAACCTGGTGGCCACGCTGTTCGGCGGGATCGTGGGCACCGGCGCGATCGTCCGCTCGGCCGCCGGCCTGCAGGCCGGCGCGCGCACCCGGATGACCGGGGTCATCCACGGCCTCCTGATCCTGCTGGTGGCTGTGGCCCTGGGCGACCTGGCGGCGGTGATCCCTACGGCCACGCTGGCGGGGATCCTGATGGGCACCGCCATCAACATGGTGGACCGGCGGAGTCTGGCGGACGTCCGCCGGGTTCCCCTGGGCGATGCGGCCATCATGCTGACCACTGCCGCGGTCACCGTCGCCTTCGACCTGGTGACCGGCGTGGCGGTGGGTGTTCTGCTCTCGATGATCCGGTTCGCTGCCACGGTGACCGAGGCCCCGCTTACGGTGCAGCGCCTGGGGAAGGTTACGGCCATCCGGCTGACCGGGCCGCTCTACTTCGGCGCCGCCCGCCCGTTCCTGGACGCGGTGGACTCGGTGCCGGACGGCTCCACGCTGGTCATTGACCTGCGGGGCGTCACCAGCCTGGACGCCACGGGGGCCCAGGCCCTGGAGCGGGCGTACGCGCGGGCCGCCGCGCGGGGGTGCGAGGTCATCTGGTCCGGGGTGCAGCCGCAGGTCCACCGGGTGCTCGCGCGCTGGGACCGCCTCCCGGTCCGGCTCACGGAACAGACCTCGTGAGGAGGGGGCGCCGGGGTAAGGCGCGGCCCCGGTCGGGGGGAGCCGGGAACGGCTGCCTGCGCTCGTGAAGCCGGAGACATGGAGGAAGAAATGCACGGAAAGGTAGGGGTTTTCCGCATAGTGGCCCGGACGGCTCCCGCGTGATAATGGGGCTGACCGCAGGACACAGCGGAATATGCCAAGAGGAGGATGTCAGGATGCGCACGATGGAGAACCTGCACGAGATCGTCGTGAACCAGAAGAACGCCAAGGGCCTCACCTGGGCCGAGGTCGGCGCCGCGATCGGCCGCAACCCGGTCTACGCCGCGATGCTGTGCTACGGCTACGGCCAGGCCACCGAGGAGGAGGCCAACACCCTCGCCCGGATCCTGGGGCTCGACGCCGCCACGAAGAAGGCCCTCACCGAGGCCCCCCACCGCAAGCCGGTGCAGCCCTGGCCGCCCACCGACCCGTTCGTCTACCGGTTCTACGAGGTCATTCTGCTGTACGGCCCGGTGCTGAAGGACGTCTGTCACGAGATCTTCGGCGACGGCATCATGAGCGCCATCGACTTCTCGATCGACGTCGACAAGGTCAAGGGTGACGAGGGCGAGGACCGCGCCCAGATCGTCCTCAACGGCAAGTGGCTGCGGTACAAGAAGTTCTAAGCTGATCGGGGCCAGGCGGCACCCCATGCCCCGCACGGGGTGTGGGGTGCCGCCCCGCAGAAAGGTGGGAGTGCGATGAGGAAGTATCTGGCCCTGATGCGGGGGCAGCAGCTGGTCTCCAGCACCCCCTACCCCGGCCTGGGCGAGGCGCTCGTTTCGGGCATCGGTGGCTTTATCGTGATCTCGTTGCTGACCTATCTCCACTTCGAGGTCCAGGCGATCGGCATGTTCATCGTGCCGTTCGGCGCCTCAGCCGTCCTGGCCTTTGCCGCTCCGGGTGCGCCGTTCTCCCAGCCCCGCAACATCCTCGGCGGGCACATGGTGGCTGCGCTCAGCGGCATCGTCGTCTACATGCTGACGGGCGCGTCGGCCTTCTGGGCGATTGGCCTGGCCTCAGGCCTCGCGATCACCCTCATGGTCCTCACGAAGACCGTCCACCCGCCGGCAGGCGCCACCGCCCTGATCCCGGTGATCAACGGGATCGCCGACCCCATCTGGGCGATCAGCCCGGTCCTGGTGGGCGCCCTGGTCCTGGTCATCGTCGCCCTGCTGTACAACAACTTCTGGGCACGGATCGACAAGTTCCCGCGCCGGTACCCGAGCTTCTGGTGGTAGCACAAGAAGCTAGTTCCGGACTAGTGCTTGAGTGCCGTCAAGTTCTTCGCCCGGCATGCTACGATGGAGGCAGTTGCAGCGCCGCAGGGCCCGGCATGGCGGATGCACACGCCCGCGAGGGGCGGGGATGGCAGGTGTGCACGCATGCGGGGCCCGGTGCGGCTGGCATGCCGGCAGGGCCCGGCGCGGCGGGCGCCGCCACGGCCGGGCCCGCGGAAGGAGGGGGTGCGCGTGCCCGCCTCTGCCTACAGGTCGGAGTTTGAGATACTGGAAGTGCTGCCGGTCGGGATCTTCATCCTCGACCGGTCGTTGCGCGTTGCTTTCGTCAACGAGACCATGGAGCGGTACTTCGGCATCAGCCGGAGCCGGCTGATCGGCAGGTACAAGCCCGCCCTGGTCCAGGACCACATCCGCCACATCATCCACGAAGGCGACGAGTTCGCCCGGCGGATCCTGGCCTCATACGAAAACAACACCTACACGGAGCAGTTCCGCTGCCGGGTGCTGGCCGGGCGCAACCGCCGGGCCCGGTGGCTGGAGCACCGCTCCAAGCCCATCACCACCGGCCCCTACACCGGCGGCCGGTCCGAACTGTACACCGACATCACCGCGCAGGTCGAATCGGAGCAGGAACGGGAGTTCCTGCACAACCAGATCATGCTCATCCAGGAGCGCGAGAAGGCCCGGCTGGCCCAGGACCTGCACGACGGCCTGGGGCAATCCATCGTGGCCGTGAAGCTCATGCTGGAGGAGCTGAACGGCGAGATCTCGGCCAGGGGGATGAAGGACCCGGCCTGCGGCCGGCTGCGCGACATCATCAGCTACGTGGAGCGGATGAGCCACGAGGTCAGGTCCATCGCCTTCGACCTCACGCCCTCGATGCTGCGGCCGCTGGGCCTCGCGGAGACCATCGCCTGGATGGTGGATCATTTCGCGGACCTTTACAACCTGAAGATCGATTTCTCAAGCCATGGATTCAGCCACCGCCGGCTGCCGGAAGCGGTGGAGACCCAGCTTTTCCGCATTTTCCAGGAGGCGCTCAACAACGTCGTCAAGCATGCCCGGGCCACCGAGGTGCAGGTCCAGCTGGTCTACACCCATCCCACGGTCATCCTCACGGTCAGGGACAACGGACAGGGGTTCAACCGCAACACCGCCTTCGAGGGACTGGGCATCAAGAGCATGGAGCGGCGGGTCGAGCAGCTGAACGGCCGCTTCAAGCTGACATCCGGTCCCGGGCGTGGCACCACCGTACGGGTGGAAGTGCCTGTTGAGGAGGGAAGCCATGGCGAAGATCCGGGTACTGGTGGTCGACGATCACGCGCTGGTCCGAACCGGGCTCATGAAGATCCTGAGTTCACAGGCCGACATCGAGGTCATCGGTGAGGCGGCGTCCGGTCAGGAGGCCGTCACGCTGGCCCGCACCGTGCCGTTTGACGTGATGGTGCTCGACATCTCCATGCCCGACATGAACGGCCTGCAGGTGGCGGAGGCCCTCCGGCGGGAGGGCTGTACGGGCCGCATCGTTTTCCTCTCGATGTACAACAAGGAGTCCTTCATCTTCCGGGCGCTGGAGGCCGGCGCGCTGGGGTACGTCTCCAAGAGCGCGCCCAGCGACGAGGTCCTGCGGGCGGTGCGGTGGGCGCACCAGGGCAGGATCTACCTCAGCCCCGACAGCTCCACCCACATCGTGGCGGAGTACCTGCAGGGGCGGAAGGCGCGCATGGCCACCAGCCGCTACGAGAAGCTCACCCCGCGGGAGCAGGAGGTCTTCCGGCTGCTGGTGGACGGGTACACCAACAAGGCGATCGCCCGGGCGCTCTACATCAGCCCGAAGACGGTGGACAAGCACCGGGCGAGCATCATGCGCAAGCTGGAGGTCAGTACGTTCCCCGAGCTGGTGCGCTACGCCGTCTCCATCGGGCTGCTGGAGGTCGACCCGGAGGAAGCGGTACAGTGACATTGATCCATCCCCTGAACAGTGAATATGCTACAATGAACGGAGCCCGACACCGCCGGCCGGGCTCCTTTCTGCTGCGGTATGTGCGTTACTCCACGGGCTCGCCGTTGATCTCAATCCGGTATGTGATCTCCGCACCGTGGCGGAACAGGCCGGCCACCGAGCAGTAGCGCGTCTCCGAGAGTTCCACCGCCCGCTTCACCTTGTCCGCGGGCACATCCTTGCCGAAGACCCGGTACACCATGCGGAAGCGTTCGAAGTAGCGGGGGTGTTCCTCCCGCTCATCCGCCTCCACGGCGACCTCCACCCGGTCGAAGTCCACCCGCATCTTCTGCAGGATCGAGACGACATCGATCCCGGTGCAGCCCCCCAGGGCGGCCAGCAGGAGCTCGGTGGGCCGGGGCCCCCGGTCCTCCCCGCCGACCTCGCGCCGCGCGTCCATCAGCACCGTGTGACCGGAACCCGTCCGGGCCTCGAAGGCCATCTTGCCTGCCCAGCGTACCAGCGCTTCCTTCATCACCTATCACCTCAGTGACCTGATTCGCTGCTTATTGTGCTATGCCTGCCGAACTTTTTTCCCCTGTGACGCGCTCTTGACAGCGAGAGGCGTTCGGCGGAAGGGGGCGCCGAGAAGGAGGGATACCACTGTGACCTTGGAGGAGCGCTTCTTTGCACTGTACCGTCCCGAGCAGGGAAGGCTCTACCGAACCGCCTGGGCCATTCTCGGCAACGAGGCCGACGCCGCCGACGCCCTGCAGGAAGCGACCATCCGCGCCTACCGCGCTTTCGGGCAGCTCCGGGGCGGCGACGCGGCGTTTCCGTCCTGGATGCGGCGCATTCTCGTCAATACCTGTACACAGATCCTGCGCAAGCGCATGCGGGTGATCCCCGTGGAGCGGCCGGAGGATCTGACCTCGCATCCCATCACCGAGGTGGACCTGCCGCTGGAAGGGGATGTATGGGATGCGGTGCGCAGCCTGGACGAGCGCTACCGGGCCGTGGTCGTGCTGCGCTTCCTGAACGACATGCAGCTGGACGAGATCGCCGCGGCCCTGGACATTCCCCTGGGCACAGTGAAGTCGCGGCTGCACGCCGCCATGAAACAGCTCAGGAGCCGCCTGAACGCTCTCGAGGAACGAAAGGAGGGGCGCGGAGTCGATGCAGTGTGAGCAAATCCAGTCGGAGCTTATCGATTACTTCCACGGTACGCTCTCACCGCAGCGGCGCGCCGCCATCGAGGCACATCTGACGCAGTGCGAGGCCTGCGCAGAGGAGGCCAACGCGATGAACGACATCGGCGAGAAGCTGTCGCAGGGGCTGAAGGAGTGGGTGAACCAGGGGGTCTGCCCGCCCGAGGTTGCCGCGCGCATCGAGCTCAGCGTGAGGCGCGCCGGCCGCCCCCCGTGGCGCCGTGCGTTCGTGGCGACGGCATCGGTGGCTGCCGCGGCCGCCGTGATCGGTCTTGCCCTGTCCTCCCAGCTCATCGAGCCGGACCTCGAGATCCACCTGGATCCCCAGCAGCGCCTGACCGCCGCCCTGTTCCGGCCCAGCCGCTCGGTGAAACTGCAGGTGACCGAGTCCGGGGGCGGCCTCAGCCTGACCATCACCTCGGTGGCGACCGGCGAATCCGCGACCCGGATTGACTACACGGTGCAGGGGGAGGGGCTGGTGCTGCCCGAGGACGAGACGGCGCTGGTGCCCGAGGTGGCCACCGAGGCCGGTCCGGTCAGCTGCCCGTCCCTCACGGCCGATCAGCGCCGGGGCGGGATTCGCTTTGCGCTGTACTGCGAGCCGGTGCCGGCCGGCGAGACCATCCGCCTGACCCTGCCGGAGCTGCCGCGCCAGTCCGGGGGCACCTTCCCGCCGCTCACGGCGACCTTCACCAATTAAGGGCTGCACAGCATACGGCAGGGGGCTGCGCCTCCTGCCGTCCGCATAGTCTGGAAGGTGACCCTGCGCGCCGCCGAACCGTAGGAGTTCGGCGGTTTGCCGACGAAAAGAGGTGATGATGCGATGGCATCGGAACCGAAGGTGGGCCTCGCGCTGGGGGGCGGTTTCGCCCGGGGCATGGCGCACATCGGGGTGCTGCAGGCCCTGGTGGCGCACAAGATCCCCATCGACCTGGTGGCGGGCACCTCCGCCGGCAGCCTCGTCGGGGCGCTGTACGCCGCCACGGGCGACCCGTGGGCGCTGGAGCGGCTGGCGGCCGAGATGAACTGGCGCTCGCTGGTCCGCCTGCGCCTCCGGCGGGACGGCCTGCTGGACACCAGCGGGCTGGAGCGCTTCCTCGTGGAGCGGATGGGCGACCTGGATTTCCAGGACCTGCGCGTGCCCTTCGGCGCGCTGGCCACCGACCTGCTGGACGGGCAGCCGGTGCTCATCCGGGAAGGGCGCGTCACCACCGCCGTGCGGGCAAGCTGTGCCTACCCCGGCATCTTCCTGCCGGTGCGCCTGGGCGAGCATACCCTGGTGGACGGCGGGCTGACCCAGCCGATTCCGGCCCAGGCGGTGCGGAGCATGGGGGCCGACCTGGTCATCGGGGTGGAGCTCTCCCAGGAGCCGGTGGCCGCCCAGAGGCCGCGCAACCTCTTACATATCATGATGAGCAGCCTGGCCCTGGTCCAGCGGCCCCTGATCCGTGAGGCGGCGGCCGCGGCCGACATCCTCATCCGCCCCGAGCTCGCGGAGTTCAACCCCATCGAGCTGGATCACGTGGGCGAGATCGTCGCGCGCGGGCGAGAGGCCGCGGAGCAGATGATCCCGGCCATCCGGGAACGGCTCGCCGCGCTGCGGAAGCCGGCGAAGCCGGGGGAGGCCGCGGATCCCTAGGCCGGGGAACCGACAGCGGGAGGGAGTGGCTTGATCGATCAGACAAGGCTGCTGAAGGCCCTCATGTCGGTGATCGACGAGGGCATTCACGTGGTGGACGAGCGCGGGGTGACGGTGCTCTACAACCAGCAGGCGGGGAAGAACGACGGCCTCTCCCCCGAAGAGGTCATCGGCCGGCACCTGCTGGAGGTCTTTCCGTCGCTCACGCCGGCCACATCCACCCTGCTGAAGGTGCTGGCCACCGGGGAGCCGATCCCCGCCCACGAACAGACCTTTACCAATTACAAGGGGCAGCGGGTGACGACCGTCAACTCCACGCTGCCCATTTTCCACGAGGGCCGGCTGGTGGGGGCCATCGAGGTCTCCAAGGACGTCACGCAGGTGCGGGAGCTGTCTGAGCGGGTGGCGGGCCTGCAGGCGGCGCTGCTGCGCCCCCGGTCCCGCAGGGAGGCCCCGGTGGGCGGCGCCCGGTACACCATCGACGACCTGATCGGCGAACACCCCGCCATGCTGCGGCTGAAGGAGCAGGCCCTGCGCGCGGCCGCCACCGACTCGCCGGTCCTGGTCTACGGCGAGACGGGCACGGGGAAGGAGCTGCTGGTGCACGCGATCCACGCGGCCAGCTCCCGGCGGGACCGGCCGCTGGTGGCGCAGAACTGCGCGGCCCTGCCCGAGGGGCTGCTGGAGTCGCTCCTGTTCGGCACTGCCAAGGGCTCCTTCACCGGCGCCCAGGACCGGCCCGGGCTCTTCGAGCTGGCCGACGGCGGCACGCTCTACCTCGACGAGATCAACTCCATGCAGCCCGAGCTGCAGGCCAAGCTGCTGCGGGTGCTGCAGGACGGTCGCCTCCGCCGGCTGGGCGAGGCGACCGAGCGGCAGGTGGACGTGCGGGTCATCGCCTCCACCAACGAGGAGCCGGCCGCGGCCCTCGCCAGCGGGCGGCTCCGGCGGGACCTCTACTACCGCATCACCGTCGTCGCCCTGGAGATCCCGCCGCTGCGCCGGCGGGCCTCCGACATCCCGCTGCTGACCCGCCACTTCCTGGCCAAGCACAGCGAGCGGCTGGGGCTGCCGCCGCGCCCGCTCAGCCAGGAGGTGGAGGCGTTCTTCCAGCGGCACAGCTGGCCCGGCAACGTGCGGGAGCTGGAGCATGCCATCGAGGCGGCCCTGCAGATGGCCACCGGGCCGGAGATCCGGCTCAGCGACCTGCCCGCGCCGCTGCAGCGGGCGGCGGCGGAGCTGGCCGGGCGGGCCGCGGCGCCGTGGGCAGCGGAGTGGGAGGGGCTGTCCGGGACGCCGTGGGCAACCGAGGTAGCCGGACTGGCCGGGGGGACTCGGGCTGCGGAGGCGGCCCGGGAGGAAGCGGCCGAACTGCGCCGGAGCCTGGCCCACCTGGAGCGGGCGGCGGTGCAGCGGGCCCTGGAAGAGACGGGATGGAACGTGAGCCGGGCGGCCCGCATCCTCGGGCTGCCGCGGCAGACGCTGCAGTACCGCATCAAGGTGCTGGGCCTTAGGCGGCCGGATTGATCGCTGCGCCATGATGCCCGGATGGCCGGGCAAGGTGGTGCGGCGCGAGGTCCCGCAGGTGAGTATGGCCGACTGACCCAGGTGCGGCGGCCGCCCAAGTTTCGGCACATCCTGACAGCCAGCGATCCCTCTGCCGAAAAACCGGCAGAGGGATCGCTTTTTCCGCACGCCGCGGCGGTGGCACGCTTCTTGCAATTCGCGACAAACAGGGAGTGATGTCAGCTATGGCCATGGGCTGTCCGTACGGCACGCACCGGGTGCTGGAGCCCGCCGGGATCCTGCCCCAGCCGGCCTGGCGGGTGAACAACGACCCGGCCATTTACGACAACGAGATCCTGATCGACGTGGAGCGGCTCAACATCGACTCGGCCTCGTTCCGGCAGATCAGCGAGGAGGCGGGGGGCGACCCCGGCCGCATCGCCGCCATCATCCGGCGCATTGTCGACGAGCGGGGCAAGATGCACAACCCCGTCACCGGGTCGGGCGGGATGCTCATCGGCACCGTGCGGGAGGTGGGCCCGGCCATCACGGCCGACGTCCGGCCCGGCGACCGGATCGCCACCCTGGTGAGCCTGAGCCTCACGCCGCTCAGGATCGAGGCCATCCACCGGGTCCTGCCCGGGGCGGACCAGGTGGAGGTGACCGGCACCGCGATCCTCTTCGAGACCGGCATCTACGCGAAGCTGCCCGACGACATCCCCGACAATCTGGCGCTCGCCGCCCTGGACGTGTGCGGCGCGCCGGCCCAGACCGCCCGTCTGGTGAAGCCCGGCTCCCGGGTGCTGATCCTGGGCGGGGGCGGCAAGAGCGGCCTGCTCTGCTCCTACGCCGCCCGGCGGGCAGGCGCCGCCGAGGTGATCTGCTTCGACTACAGCGAGGAGAGCCTGGCCCGGGCCCGGCGGCTGGGCGCTGCGCACCGGTACATCCAGGGCGACGCCCGCGACGCCCTGGGCGTGATGCGGGCCGTAGGGGAGAAAGTCGACCTCACGCTCTCGCTGGTCAACCTGCCCGGCGCCGAACTGGGGGCGATCCTGGCCACCAAGCCCACGGGCATGATCTACTTCTTCAGCATGGCCACCTCGTTCACCGCCGCGGCCCTGGGGGCCGAAGGGGTGGGCAGCCAGGTGGAGATGCTCATCGGCAACGGCTACTACCCCGGGCACGCCGAGCTCACGCTGGATCTGCTCCGGGAAAGCCCCGAGCTGCGGGCGCTGTTCGAGGAAGTGTACGCCTGAACGGGGCTCGCGTGAACGGGCACGCCCGAGCGGAGAACCACGCCGCCCGCGGTGGGGGGCCGCGGGCCGGCGGCAGCGACCGAGAGCGACCGAGAATGGGAGGGACTGCGCATGCTGACCAAACCGCGCGACTGGCGGGAGATCCCGCTCTGGGCAGATGCGACCGAGGAGCAGTGGAACGACTGGCGCTGGCAGGTGAGCCACCGCATCACCAACCTGGAACAGCTGAAGCAGGTGGTGAACCTCACGGAGGAGGAGGAGGCCGCGATCCGGGACTCCCAGCACCTCTTCCGGCTGGGGATCACGCCGCATTACGCCACCCTCATCGATCCGGACGACCCCCGGTGCCCCATGCGGCTGCAGGCGGTGCCCAAGTACGCCGAGCTGGCCTGGGCCGACTACGAGATGGGCGACCCCCTGCACGAGGACGTCGACTCCCCGGTGCCGGGGCTCACCCACCGGTACCCTGACCGGGTGCTCTTCCTCATCACCCACGAGTGCTCGCTCTACTGCCGCCACTGCACCCGCCGGCGGATCGTCGGCGACCAGGAGGCCATGTCCACCGCGATGCTCGATCAGGCGATCGCCTACATCCGGGCGCATCCGGAGATCCGCGACGTCCTGATATCGGGCGGCGACCCCCTGGCGGTGCCCGACCGGCGGCTGGAGTACGTCATCAAGAACCTGCGGGCGATCCCGCACGTGGAGATCATCCGCATCGGCACCCGCATGCCGGTGGTGCTGCCGCAGCGCATCACCCCGGAGCTGGTGAACATGCTCCGGAAGTACCACCCCATCTGGCTGAACACCCACTTCAACCATCCCTTTGAGGTGCAGCATCCGAAGGCCCGTGAGGCGATGGAGCGGCTGGCCGACGCCGGCATCCCCACGGGGAACCAGTCGGTGCTGCTGAAGGGCATCAACGACTGCGCGGTCGTCATGAAGCGGCTGGTGCACGAGCTGGTGAAGGTGCGCTGCCGGCCCTACTATATCTACAACTGCGACCTCTCCGAGGGGCTGAGCCACTTCCGCACCTCCGTCTCCAAGGGGCTGGCCATCATCGAGGCCCTGCGCGGCCACACCTCGGGTTACGCGGTGCCCACTTTCGTGGTGGACGCCCCGGGCGGCGGCGGCAAGATCCCGGTGATGCCCCAGTACCTGATCTCCCAGTCCGACGGGCGGGTGATCCTGCGGAACTTCGAGGGGAAGATCAGCATCTACCACGAGGGCACGCCGGAGGATCACATCGAGGACGGCAAGTGCACGATCTGCGGCACCGACCACAGCGACATCAAGATCGGCCCGGCTGCCGAACTTTGGGCAGTGCGGCCCCGGTCGGGCGAGATGGCCCTGCCCGAGGGCGTAATCCGCCTGGGGCAGGAGGCCGGCGATGACTGACGACCTGGCCGTCCGGCTGCTCAGGGCCGTGCTCGGCGGCCGGGACCGGGGGCGCGTCAGCCTGGTGGGCCTCTCGAAGAACGCCGGCAAGACGGTGACGCTGAACCGGCTAATTCGCGCCGCGGCAGCCCTGGGGATCCCCCTGGGGCTGCTCTCCACGGGGCGGGACGGCGAGGCGGTGGACGCGGTGACGGAGCTGCCGAAGCCGCGCATCTGGGCGCCCGAGGGGGCGCTGGTGGCCACCGCGGCCGCCGGCGGCCCGGACGGCGGGCGCGCAGCGGCCGGTGACGACCCGGAGAGCCGGGCCCGGGTGGCCGTGCTGCGGGAGACCGGCGTCACCACCCCGCTGGGCCCGGTGGTGATCGGCCGGGTCGAGCGGGCCGGCCAGGTGCTGCTGGTGGGCCCCGGCTCGGCGGCCCGGATCGCAGCCCTGCTGGACGAGCTGGAGGCCGCGGGGGCGGCGCTCTGCCTGGTGGACGGCTCCTTCGACCGCCGCGCGGCGGCCGCGCCCGCGGTGACGGGGCGGGCGGTGCTCGCGGCCGGGGCGGCCTACTCCGCGTCCATGGAAGCGACCGTGTCCCAGGTGCGGTACCTGCTGGAGCTCTTCGACCTGCCCGAGGCCCCGGCGGCGCCGCGGGAGCGGCCGCCGGTCTGCCTGCTGCCCCCGGATGGCCCGCCCGCGCCAGTGCCGGTGCGGAGCGGCCTGGCCGACCCGGAACGGGTGGCCGAGGCGGTGGCGGGCGCGCCGCCCGGGACCGCCCTCTGCCTCACCGGCGCCCTGACCGACGGGCTGCTGAAGGCCCTTCTGGCCCGGCGGCTGGCGCGCGTCCCCATCCTGGTGCCCGACCCGACCCACGTGCTGGCGGACCGGCACACCTGGCGCCGGTGGCGGCGGCAGGGCGGGCAGGTGTGGGTGGAGAAGCGGGTGGAGATCGCCGCGGTGACCACCAACGCCTACTCCCCGGTGGGGCCGGGCTACGACGCCGCGGCCTTCTGCGCCCGGGTGGCGGAGGCGGCCGGGCGGCCGGTGGTCGACCTGGTGGCGGGCATCGCGCACTACTTGGCTGACGCAACTTGAAGACGAAACCGGAGGGAGAACACCTTGTCGCTGACGCTGAACATCGACCCGGCGCGGGTGGCGCGGGCCCGGGAGCTCGCGGGCCGCATCGTGGACCAGGTGCAGCCCTTCATCGAGCGGCACACCACGACGGCCATCGAGCGGGCGGTGGTGCGCCTCTTCGGCGTGGAGGGGAAGGGGCCGGATGAGGTGCCCCTGGCGAACCTGGTGGTGGAGTCCCTGCAGGACGGCGGGGGCCTGGGGCGCGGCGCGGCCTTCTGGATGGCCAACGCGTGCCGGCAGACCGGCCGGACGCCCCAGCAGGTGGCCGAGGCGGTGGCGTCGGGCGAGCTGAACCTGATGCAGCTGCCGCTCCTGCCGGAGGCGGAGATCCGGGACGAGGCCGAACGGCTCTCCCGGGCGGCGCTGGACCGCATCCGGCAGAACCGGCGGACCCGCGAGGGCCTCATCGCCCGGTACGGCGAGCGGCCCGGCCCCTGGCTCTACCTGATCGTAGCGACGGGGAACATCTACGAGGACGTGGTGCAGGCCCAGAACGCGGCCCGGCAGGGGGCCGACGTCATCGCCGTCATCCGCTCCACCGCCCAGTCGCTGCTGGACTACGTGCCCGAGGGCGCGACCACTGAGGGCTTCGCCGGCACCTACGCCACCCAGGAGAACTTCCGCATCATGCGCCGGGCCCTGGACGAGGTGAGCGAGGAGCTGGGCCGCTACGTGCGGCTCACCAACTACGCCAGCGGCCTCTGCATGCCCGAGATCGCCGCGCTGGGGGCCCTGGAACGGCTGGACATGATGCTCTCGGACTCGATGTACGGCATTTTGTTCCGGGACATCAACCCGCAGCGGACGCTCATCGACCAGCACTTCGCCCGGATGATCCAGGCCGAGGCCGGCATCATCATCAACACGGGCGAGGACAACTACCTGACCACGGCCGACGCCTACGAGGCGGCGCACACGGTGCTGGCGTCGCAGTTCATCAATGAACAGTTCGCCCACCGCTCGGGCATGCCCGACAGCCAGATCGGGCTGGGCCACGCCTTCGAGATGGACCCGAGCCTGGAGGACGGCCTGCTGTACGAGATGGCCGACGCGCTGCTGAGCCGGGTCTGCTTCCCCAATGCCCCGCTGAAGTACATGCCGCCCACCCGCCACATGACCGGCGACATCTTCATGGGCCACGTGATGAACGCCCTGTTCAACCTGACCAGCGTGGCCACGGGGCAGCAGATCCACCTGGTGGGCATCCTCACCGAGGCGATCCACACCCCTTACCTGCACGACCGGTTCCTGGCCATCGAGAACGCCCGCTACATCTTCAACAACGCCCGGCACTTCAGGGAGGAGTTCCGGCTGGCGCCCGGCGGGCGCATCGAGCGGCGGGCCGCCGAGGTGCTGGAGCGGACGGTGGCCCTGCTGGAGCGCATCGCCGAGCGCGGCCTGTTCGAGGCGATCGCCGACGGGGTTTTCGCCGGCATCCGCCGGCCGCGGGACGGCGGCAAGGGGCTGGACGGCGTCCTGGAGAAGGGCGAGGGGTACCTGAACCCCTTCTACGAGCTCTGCCTGAAAGGGGGCGGTGAGGCGTGAGCCGCGTGGTCCTGCCTTACGGCGACACCACCGGAGACGGCGCCGTGCAGCTTTCCTTCACCCTGCCGGTGCCCGTCGGCGCCGCGGCCCGGGAGGCCGCCCGGCAGCTCTGCCTGAAGATGAACCTGGAGAACCCCCAGGTGGTGGCCATGCGGGACCTGGGCGGGGGCTACACCTTCTTCGTCGTGTACGCGAAGGCGACCCAGGGGGTCGACCTGGACGCGATCCACGTGCCCGAGGTCACGGCGCCGTCGTGGTCGATGGAGGAGATCGACCGGCTGGTGGCCGAGCGGATCGGCCGGCCGGTGCGGGTGGTGGGGGCCTGCACGGGCACCGACGCCCACACGGTGGGGCTCGACGCCATCCTGAACATGAAGGGCTACCGGGGCGACTACGGCCTGGAGCGGTACCAGGGGTTCCGGGTCTGGAACCTGGGCAGCCAGGTGCCCAACGAGGTCCTGGTGGCCAAGGCCCAGGAGGTGGAGGCGGACGCCGTCCTGGTGAGCCAGGTGGTGACCCAGAAGAACGTGCACCTGAGCAACATGACCGGGCTGGTGGACCTGCTGGAGGCCGAGGGCATGCGGGAGAAGGTGATCCTCATCGCCGGCGGGCCCCGCATCACCCACGAGCTGGCGGTGGAGCTGGGGTATGACGCCGGCTTCGGCCCCGGCACCCTCCCCAGCCAGGTGGCGGCGTTCATCGTGCAGACGCTGCTGGAGCGCCAGGCCCGGTGAACGCGGCAGCGGCACAGGAACTTGGAGGCCCCGACCGTGCGCCATGCGCGGGTTCGGGGCCTCTTCGCCGGGGGTGTGTCGCGGGGCCGGCGCGCGGCATAGGTTGGCAGGGTCTTGACGGATCGGCGCGCGGGGGGTAAATTTCGGCTCGTACATGCGCAGGGCAGCAGGAATCCGCGCGCCGCAGTCGAATCTCTCATCGGCTTTCCGGCGGCTGACGGGTTTGACCTGCGGACCTGAAGCTGCCCATCGAGGTGGATGGACAGACAGGGAGTGGAGATGGGATGGGATCGCCTATGGAACTGAAACCTGATATGTCGGTAACGGATCTGGCCTTCACCATTTTGAAGAAGCACGGCAAGCCGATGCACTTCAAGCAGCTGATCAGCGAAGTGATGCAGGTGAAGGCGATCAGCCAGGAGAACCCGGGCCGCCTGATCGCGCAGATGCACACCGAGATCAACCTCGATTCCCGCTTCATTCACCAGGGGGGCGGCGAGTGGGGGCTCAGGGAGTGGCAGCCCAAGACGAGCCGGGTCGTCCACATCAAGGCCGACGGCACGGCCGGCCGGGTCACCCGGTCTCCCCTCCGGCTGGAGGATGAACTGGACGACATCGGGGAAGAAGAGGAAGAGGAACTGGACCTCGGTGAGGAGCTTGACGACGAGTACTCCCTGGACGAGGTGGATATCGACGACGAGCTGGAGGCCGATGACGTCGGCGCGGCGATCGACGACGAGGACGAGGAGGACCTCTAGCGTCTGGCGATACAGAGGGGATACGGCGTATCCCCTTTTCGCTTGACAGGCCTCGCGCGGCTGGCTAGAATAGACCAGTATTTGTTCATAGCAGCAGCATCGGCCGAGCTTCCAGGGAGGGGCACGGATCATGGCCAAGTTCATTTTCATAACCGGAGGCGTGGTTTCAGGTCTCGGCAAGGGCATTACGGCGGCGTCCCTTGGCCGGCTCATCAAGAGCCGGGGCTATAGGGTCACCGCCCTTAAATTTGATCCCTACCTGAACGTGGACCCAGGCACGATGAGCCCGATTCAGCACGGCGAGGTCTTCGTCACCGAGGACGGCGGTGAGTGCGACCTGGACGTCGGGCACTACGAGCGGTTCATGGACGTGAACCTGGGCAAGGGCAACAACGTCACCACCGGCAAGATCTACTCCTCGGTGATCGCCAAGGAGCGCCGGGGCGATTACCTGGGCGGCACCGTGCAGGTGATCCCGCACATCACCAACGAGATCAAGTCCCACATCCGCCGGGTGGCGGAGGACAGCGACGCCGACGTCATCCTGGTGGAGATCGGCGGCACGGTGGGCGACATCGAGGGGCAGCCCTTCCTGGAGGCCATCCGGCAGTTCAAGAACGAGGTGCCCCGCAGAGATGACACGCTCTTCATCCACGTCACGCTGGTGCCGTACATCGACGCGTCGGGCGAGCTGAAGACCAAGCCGACCCAGCACTCGGTGCGGGAGCTGCGCTCCATCGGCATCCAGCCGGACGTCATCGTCTGCCGGTCCGACCGGGAGATCCCGAAGGACCTGCGGGAGAAGATCGCCCTCTTCTGCGACGTCCCGCCCGAGGCCGTCATCCCCAACCAGGACCTCGGGTCGCTCTACGAGGTGCCGCTGGCCATGGAGAAGGAGGGGCTGGCGGAGATCGTCTGCCGGCGGCTGGGGCTGGACCCCCGCACCCCCGACCTGGCCGAGTGGGAGGCCCTGGTGCAGCGGGCCAAGCACCCCGAGCGCGAGGTGGAGATCGCCCTGGTGGGCAAGTACGTGGCCCTCGAGGACGCCTACCTCTCGGTGGTGGAGTCGCTGAACCACGCGGGCATCCACAACAACGCCCGGGTGCGCATCCACTGGATCGACTCGGAGCGGCTGGAGAACGGCGTGACGGAGGAGACGCTGGAGGCCTGCCTGGGCAAGGCCGACGGCATCCTGGTGCCCGGCGGCTTCGGCTACCGGGGGGTGGAGGGGAAGATCAACGCCGTCCGCTACGCCCGGGAGAAGGGGGTGCCGTTCTTCGGCATCTGCATGGGCATGCAGTCGGCGGTCATCGAGGCCGCCCGGCACCTGCTGGGGCTCTCGAAGGCCAACTCCACCGAGTTCGTGACGGACTGCAAGGAGCCGGTCATCGACATGATGGCGCAGCAGAAGCAGGTGACCGACCTGGGCGGCACCATGCGGCTGGGCGCCTTCCCCTGCAAGCTGAAGCCGGGTTCCCTGGCCCACGCCGCCTACGGCACGGACGTGGTCCACGAGCGGCACCGGCACCGCTTCGAGGTGAACAACGCCTACCTGGAGCGGCTGGAGTCCGTCGGCCTGAAGGCCACCGGCGTCTGGCCCGGGGGGAACCTGGTGGAGGTCATGGAGATGGAGGGCCACCCCTGGTTCGTCGGGGTGCAGTTCCACCCCGAGTTCAAGAGCCGCCCCAACCGGCCGCACCCGCTGTTCCGGGACTTCATCCGGGCGGCGCTGGAGTATCGGGCGGGGAAGAAGTAAAAGCAATACTTGGTGGGCCCGTGCGGCTGTGCTGCACGGGCCTTGCTTTGTCTGCCGCGGGTTCTGAGTTGTGGCGCAGGCCATACAACGGGTATATTCAAATGTAGAATCACGCAGCGACCGAGACGGTCAGGGGGTGGACGCCCGTGAAGGAGTACATCTTCCGCGATCCCATCCACGGCAACATCGCGGTGAAGGACGAGACCATCTTCGGCCTCATCCAGAGCCCCGAGTTCCAGCGGCTCCGGCGCATCCGGCAGCTGGGCACCTCCTTCATCTCCTACCCCGGGGCGGAGCACACCCGGTTCGCGCACTCCCTGGGCGTCTACCACCTGATGAACCGCGTGCTGGCCCACCTGGCGGAGCACCGGGTGGAGATCGATCCGGACGAGCGGGCGATGGCGTGCGCGGCGGCGCTGCTGCACGACATCGGCCACGGCCCCTTCTCGCACCTCTTTGAGAAGGTGACCGGCATGCACCACGAGGCCTGGGTGGCCCGCATCATCGCCAGCCCTGAGTCGAGCATCGCCCACATTCTGGCCGACCGGGATGCTGCGTGGCCGGCGCGCATCGCCTCCTTCATCCGCGGCGCCTGGGAGGGGCGGCCCTTCCTGAAGGAGCTGATCGCCAGCCAGCTGGACGTGGACCGCATGGACTACCTGCTGCGGGACAGCCGCATGTGCGGCGTGACCTACGGCCAGTTCGACCTGGAGCGGCTGATCCAGACCCTCACGGTGGTGGACGGCCACCTCGCCCTCACCGACAAGGGCATCACCTCGGCCGAGGAGTTCCTGCTGGCCCGCTACTTCATGTACTGGAACGTGTACTTCCACAAGGCGACCCGGTCCAGCGAGGTGCTGCTGGAGCTGGCCCTGCGCCGGGCGGTCGCCCTGGTGCGGGCGGGCGAGCAGGGAGCGCTGGGCTTCCTGCCGCCGGCCCTGGAGCCGGTGCTGGCGGGGCAGGACCTCACCCTGGCGCAGTACGTGGCCCTGGACGAGACGGATGTGCTCTACGCGATCAAGCGCTGGGCGGCGGCCCCCGACCCGGTGCTGGCGGACCTCAGCGGCCGCTTCCTGAACCGGCGGCTGTTCGCCGGCATCCGGCTGGACGGGCCTCTGGACCCGGAGCAGGAGGAGGCGGTGCGGCGGGCCCTCCGCGGGGCCGGGTTCGATCCCGACTATTACTATCAGATCGACCGGGCGGCCAGCGCCACCTACCAGTACTACGTGACCCAGGAGGCGGGCCCCACGCCCATCCAGATCCTCCTTTCGTGGACCGACCCGCCGGCGCTCCGGGAGGTGACCGAGGTCTCGCAGGTGCTCCGGGGCATCGCCACCCAGCCGGTGAGCCGCAGCTTCCTCTTCGTGCCGCGGGAGGCGGCCGACAGGGTCAGGCAGGTCCTGCTGATCACTTGACTCTCGCGAATCCGCAACAGACCGGGCGGACGTGCCGTTGTGGCACCGACCGCCCGGTTTTCGTATGCTGGCCAGTAACCCGAGGTATGGAAGGGGCGCCGGCGGCCAAAGCTAGGATCTAGGGTGAGTAATGAGGAGGGACCCAGTTGAGATCGGTCATCTTTATGGATTACGAGAACATCTACTGGAGCATGAAGCAGCAGTACGGCGTGGCACCCGACCTGGACCGCTTGATCACCAGCCTGCGGGAGATGGGGGAGCGCGGCAGCGGGCAGGTCTGCCTGATGCACGCCTACGCGGACTTCGACCACGAGGAGTTCCGGGGGCTGATGAGCGACCTGCAGCGGCGCAGTGTGGAGCCCCGGCACGTGTTCTCGAAAAACTACGAGGACGGCACGCGCAAGAACGCCGCGGACATCGAGATGAGCCTGGATGCCCTGGAGATGATGTACACACGGTCCGACATCGACACGTTCGTGCTGGTCTGCGGCGACCGTGACATGATCCAGGTGATCCGCAAGCTGCGGGCCCGGGGCAAGCAGGTGCACGTGGTGGCGGTGGAAAAGACGATGAGCAAGGACGTGATGTCCTTCGTCAACCAGTTCACCACCATCGAGTCGCTGCTGGGCATGCTGCCGCCGGCGATGTACGACATGGAGATGATGATCCGCAAGCTGGACGCCGCGGAGTGCGGCAAGCCCTTCGTGGGGCTGAAGTACTTCCTGCGGATCCTGGCCGGGTCGGACATCGTGGACCGGAAGACGTACGAGCTGGTGAACCAGGCGATTTCGGAGGGCATCATCGACACGTACAAGGTGCCCAACCCCAAGGATGAGCTGTTCCCGACCACGGCCTGCAAGCTGAACCGGGAGCACGAGCTGGTCAAGCGGGTGCTGGGGGAGAAGGCCCCGAAGGGCCAGGGACAGCCCGGCACGGTCACGGCATAAGGGACGGAAGCGGAGGCGCCGCCCGCGCGGGGCGGCGCTTTCGCGCGCGCCAGGGATTGACAGCGCGCTTTCGCGCGATTTTGGGGAACAAATCGGCCTGTCCAGCGTCTATCTGAGTGCGACCGCAAAACGGAGGGAGATGTCGGGAACATTCCCGCCGATTGCGTCGTCTGTAAACCTGTGTAACCCGGGCTGGCAAGAGGTCCATCCAGTGGCAGTGAGCTGCCCAAACTCTCCTAAGCGGCGCGCGAGAAGGATTTGCGCCGCGGGGAACGAAAATAGTTTAGCCGATGGCAGACATATTCCGCTGCCGGACCCCGAAGCCGTATAAGGGTACACATGACCAAGTTTACAAAGCTTCCTCATGTCACCGCTCGTGAGGAAGGTAGCTTTAGGACCTAAAGACTACAAAGGAGGCTACCAAAGAATGGGCTTGATGAAGAAGCTCACGTCCGTGCTCGTGGCGTCGAGCCTCGTCCTCGGGTCCGTAGGCTTCGCCCTGGCCGATACCACCGGTTCGGTGCAGGACGCCTACTCCCGGCTCGAGGGCTACAAGCTGGTCGCAGGCGTGCCCGATGAGAACGGCATTCCTGTTCCGGCCCTCGACGCTCCCGTGACTCGTGCCCAGCTCGCCACCGTCATCGTGCGGGCGTTTGGGCACGAGGAGACCGCCGGGTACCTGAAGGGCACCTCGTCGTTCTCCGATGTGGCTGCCAACGCCTGGTACTCCGGCTACGTCGCCATGATCAAGAACCTGTCCGAGAAGAACGGCATCGCGGTCGGCTACGAGGATGGCAGCTTCCAGCCCGAGAAGCAGATCAGCGCCATCGAGACGCTGGCCTTCATCATGAAGGTCCTGGGTGTCCAGCCCGGCACCGGAGCCACCTGGGCTCAGGACACCCTGCGGATCGCCATCGACAACGGCCTGATCACCGAGGCTGACGCCGAGGCGTATCTGTCCGACCTGAACGCTCCCGCTTCCCGCGGCCTGGCGTTCGCGATCGTTGACGCCGTCTTCCGCACCGCCACCGTGGACGGCAAGACCCTGTACCAGGTCTACGTTGACGACGAGGCCCCCGTGCTCGTGGTTGATCAGCCGGCCGAGCCCACCACCACCAAGGCTGGCGACACCATCACGGGTAACGTGAAGGGTGCCGAGGCTCTGTACCTCGGTTCTGAGGCCATCACGGTCGACGAGGAGGGCAACTTCTCCGTCGAGGTCACCTTCGAGCTCGGCGAGAACGAGTTCGTCTTCACCGCCGTTGACGCTGCCGGCAACGTCGCTGAGGCCTCCTACAAGGTCACCCGGGTTGCGGGCGAGGCCGCTGCGGTCGTGGTTGAGCTGGGCGACGGCACCATTCAGGCCGGCTCCGAGGCCGAGCTGGTGTTCAAGCTGGTCGACGCCAACGGCGCTGAGGTTGAGTACAACGCTGAGGACGTCAAGGTCACCATTGGCGGCGAGATCGGCTCCTACGACAAGGAGACCGGCATCTTCACCGCTTCCGACAAGGCTGGCACAGGCACGATCACCGTGACCATCGGGGACCTGAGCGGCACTGCTGAGATCAAGGTTGTGCCTGGCGAGTTCGACAAGGTCGTCCCCGACAAGGAGTCGGCTGCTCCTGGCGAGATGGTCACCCTGACCGCTCAGGACAAGTTCGGCAACGTGATCGAGGGCGCCACCTTCAGCCAGGACAGCCCCGACGCGATGCTGGACAGCGCCACCGGTAAGTTCCTGGCTTCCAAGCCTGGTGCCTACACGGTGACCGCGAAGGTCGGCGACGTCGAGAAGACGGCTGTCGTCCACATCTACAGCAACTTCAGCGCCGCCGCCAAGGTGGTCGTTGAGGCGCCCGAGACGATCGTTGCGAACGGCTCCTCCGTGGCCAAGGTCACGGTCAAGGTCGTTGACGCTAACGGTGCCGTCATCAAGAGCGCCAAGGACAACATCTTCAACCTCGCTGGCCCTGGCCTGACCATCACCAAGAAGAGCGACTCCGATGGCGTCGCGACCTTCGAAGTGAAGGCTCCGCTGGCCATGCAGGGTGCTGTGGTCACGCTGACGGGTACTGCAAACCAGGACGGCGTTGAAGCCCAGAGCGGCACCGCTTCCATTCGGGTGCTGCCGCAGGTGGCTACCTCGCTGAAGCTCACCGCTCCGAAGTACCTGGCCGTGAACAAGCCTGACGGCACGATCAACAACACCGGCGCTTCGGCGACCCTGACCGTGCTCGACCAGGATGGCAAGGCCATGCTGACTGGCGGCTACGGCATCACCGTTACCCTGACGGGTGCCGCCTCCTTCGAGAGCAGCAGCAAGGTCACCACCAAGACCTTCTACTATGTGGGCAACCAGGACGGCAACGGCGTGTCCGTGCCCTTCTACCCGGTCGACCTGACCACGACGGGCCCGATCACCCTGACCGCTAGCTTCGCCGGCATGGAGTCTGCCACTGCCGAGAGCACAGCGGCCTACGCATCTGCTGAGGCGAAGGTTGACATCGTTCGGTCCAGCTCCGCTGAGACCTACCGGGCGAATGATCCCACCACGGCCACTGGCGATGACGAGAAGCCGACTGCGGTCACCTTCACCGCCCAGCTGCGTGACGTGAACGGCGTCCCCGTGGCCAAGAGCGGCGTCAACATCACCTTCGACCTCGATGTTGACCTGAGCGCCAAGTACCTGGAGTACGAGTCTGGCACGAACACCTGGACGCAGCTCACCCAGGATCCCGTCGTGGCGACCGACAGCGAGGGCAAGGCGACCCTGAAGATTCGGTCCAAGAACTTCGTCGGCGATCTGCAGGTCACCGCCAAGTCCGGCAACCTGACCACCAGCACGGCTTCGGCCACCTTCGTGCCCGGTCCGGCGCACTCGGTCGCCTTTACCCGCAGCGCTGTCAAGGTTGCTCAGGGCACCGAGTCCATCCAGCTGACGGCTCAGTTGTACGACAAGGCTGGCAACAAGGCTACTGACTCCGGCGAGACCATCGTCTTCCTGGCGAACGGCACCGATACCTGGGTCAACGGGTCTCACCGTGCGGATGTCACTACGGATGAGACCGGCACCGCCACCGTCACGGTGACGACGCTGGGCTACGTCCGTCCGGGCAATCCGTACAACGTGACGATTGACCTGACCAACAGCTCCATCCACCTGCGCCACACCGGCAACGGCGCCACTGACAACGTTACCCCGAGCGTGGCGATCACCATCGACAACTCCGTGGTTGCCAACCTGAGCGTCCGGACGCAGGTTCAGGAAGGCGGGAACTGGGTCGACAAGTACTACGTGACTCAGGCCCAGCAGGTCCGTATCCTCGTCACGGCGTACGACAGCCGCGGTGCCAAGCTGGACGGGCAGACCATCACGGTCACCTTCCCGAAGGGCACGATTCTTGATGGCGCTGCTCCCAACTCCAGCGAGAAGACGATCACGCTGACTCCGGTTGCCGGGTCGCCCGGCGAGTACGAGGCGACTGGCATCCAGTTCGTGAAGGCGCCGAGCGTCTCCTACACCGTCACTGACAGCACCGGCGTCAGCGATCTGAAGATCTCCGCCAGCATCGGCGTCCAGGCCGGCACGGCGGCAGGTGTGAAGGTTGCTGACACCACCAAGGTGGCCGGCAACGACACCCTGACGATCACCAAGGGTGCGGTCTCTGGTCCGTTTGTGCTGAACCTGGTTGACCAGTACGGCAACCCGGTGATCAACACCGCTACGGACGCCAACGGCAGCCCGCGGCGGATCGCGGTCAGCATCACGTACCCGAGCGCCGGTATCGACGCCAGCCAGGGTCAGTACTTCGAGATCAAGGCCGAGGCTAACGGTCCGAAGGTCGACACGCTGTATATCCCGTACGGCGCTTCGGGTGTCACGTTCTACGTGTTCACCAACGTCGACAACCTCTCGGTCACGTTCAGCAGCACTGACCCGACTGGTACGCACCAGGTGTACTTCGACATTCCCTAGCGCAAGCTAAGGAGTGAGACACCAAAGCCCCCTCTTTCGAGAGGGGGCTTTGGTCAGGTTGAAGACAAAATCCGGGTAACCCCTCGCGGGTGCCCGGATTTTGTTGTACAATGGCAACATAAGCAGTATCTGGCGGTGGTGAATGCGGTGCTTCGGGAACATGGACATGCTCAGCGCAAGTATGAGCTCGTGCTGATCGAAGACTTGGTGCCCCAAGATCATTTGCTCCGGAAGATCCAAGCGATACTTGATACTGACTTCATCCGGGAACGCACGGCCAGGTTCTACAGCGACCGGGGGCGACCGGCCATCGATCCAGTAGTGCTGGTGAAGATGGAGCTCATCGCATACCTCTTCGGCATCCGATCGGATCGGCGTTTGGTCGAGGAGATCCGGGTCAACGTCGCCTACCGCTGGTTCTTGGGGTTGGGGCTTACCGATCCGGTCCCGCACTTCACCACGCCAGGTAAGAACTACAGCCGTCGGTGGAAGGACTCCGGCCTGTTTGAGGAACTGTTCGACCATGTCGTCAAGCAGGCCATTGATGCCGGATACATCGATGGTCGCATGATCTTCACCGATTCCAGCCACCTGAAGGCAAACGCCAACAAGCGTCGGATTGCCAAAGAAGGTACGAAAGGCGTTACCCTGGAGGACATCGCCAGAGCCCGGGAACGGCACCTGGCGGCTCGTCGGGCCGAACGGGAAGAGTGTGCGGCAAATGATGATACGGAGGATGGCTTACTGGCCGCAGTGAACGCTGACCGCGAGGCCCACGGGCTGAAGCCCTTGCCCGAACGCAAAGAAGACCCGCAGCCGGATCTGTCGGTTGACGAGATGACGGTCAGCCTGACGGACCCGGAAGCGGCGATGCTTCGCCGTGAGGGGAAGCCTGACGGGTTTCACTACCTGCAGCACCGCACCGTCGATGGTCGCCACGGCTTCATCCTCGACGTGCTCGTCACGTCGGCGGCGATGACCGACGCCCAGGTTTACCCCACGTGCCTTTCCCGTGTTGACCGGCACGGGCTGAAGGTCGAGAAGGTTGGAGTCGATGCCGGGTACAACACCTTGGAGGTTCTGCACCTGCTGTCCAAGCGAGGGATTCAGGCTGCGGTAGCGCATCGCCGTCACCCTTCGCCCAAGGAACTGATGGGCAAGTGGCGCTTCAAGTATGACGCTTCACGGGATGCCTACCGCTGCCCGGCCAAGCAGTGGCTGACGTACGTCACCACCAACCGTGACGGCTACCGAGTCTACCGATCCCATGCTTCGGTTTGTGCGTCGTGTCCACTCCTTGGCCAGTGTACTCGCTCCACCACGAAGCAGAAAGTGATCCATCGCCACCTCTACGAGCACCTGCGGGAAGAGGCGCGGGAGTTTGTGAAGACGGATGAAGGGCAGCGCCTCGCACAGCGTCGGCGGGAAACGGTAGAGCGCAGTTTTGCCGATGCTAAAGAGTTGCACGGTCTGCGGTATGCGCGATACAGAGGCCGAAAACGTGTGCAGCACCAGTGCCTGGTGTCGGCCCTGGCGCAGAACTTGAAGAAGCTGGCCCTCTTAGAGAGCCGGCGATCTTCGTATGCCTTGAGCGCCTAAGGATACCGGGAAAGACCCTCCGTTTCCCACTTCCCCAGCACCCAACTGAGGCAAATCCAGGCGAATTTCTGGAAGTACATACCAAGAAGCGCCTCCTGTGAGCCGCTGAGCGGCCACAAGAGGCGCCTTTGTCTGCAACCTGAGGGCTACCGCGATCACTCGCGGTAGCCCTGCGGTATGGCCTTGACCTGCCTACCTGGATGCCCGAAGGCTAGTTTTGCGGCGGCAGAAGCAGCACGTAGAGCGGGATCGGTGCACTGATCCGAGACTTACCATTCTCAGTTCGCACCAGCCAGCCAGCGTCGCCGACAATGTAGAGGCTGCTGCCCTTGTAGTCGGCGGCCCCTGGGTAGACGCTTCCCTTGAGCTCAATCATGATCTTCGTGTCGGTGTACTGGCCTGAACCCGTGAGCCAATCTCCCGACAGTGTACCCACCACATCAGGTTCAGGCGCGGTGTTGACCAACTTCAACTTGGTCACGTCCACGGTGCCGTTGGAGAAGCCTGACCCGGTAATGGTGAGGATCTTGCTGGTGGCGTCGTAGGACACCCCAGATACCATCACCCGCTCGTAAATCGGGATGGGGAGGACGCTGTTCTGGCGCATGTTCGTTGCTGATGCGTCGTAGAACCAGCCGTCGGCTGTAACGAGTACGTAACCGAGGTCCGCGTCGAGAGCGTTGATGACGTTGGGCAGGTTCGCGACGCTCAGGCTCCATTCAATGTCGCTGATGCGCGTGGACTGCGCCCCGTTGAGCGGGAGGTCAGTACCGCTGCCCTGCAGCTTGAGGTGGGCGGGGTTAAGGTTGCCCGTGCTGAAGCCCGAACCTGTAAGGATCAGCCGTCGGTTCGCCCGGTCGTAGACGACGTAGTCGATCTTTGCCATCGGCGTGACCGGCGCACCGGTGTCGGCACGGGCGATCTCGCCATTGTAGCGCACGTACCAGCCGTCACTGGCCGACAGGGTGACGTCCGCCCCGCCAAGTGCGCCCAGTGCCGTCTGCAGTGCCGTCACGTCGAGCGTGATCACGTTGCCGGACATCCCGACCACCGAAGCGGGACCGAGGTTGACAATCGCACCTGGCGTGCCAGCTCGCATCATGCTGGCATCCTGAATGCTCATGAGGTGGGTGTTGACGGTATCCGGTGTCTGGGAGCCCCAGTAACCGAAGCCGGAACCGTAGATGTAGAGGCGGCGGTCAACACGGTCATAGCGGACGGAGGTGATGTCGATGTTGGAGGTGTAACCGGCGTTCGTGATCTGGTCCGGAGTCGTCACCCGCGGGTTGGTCTCGCCCACTGCATTCTTCAGCGTGACTTGGTACTGCATCTTTCCGGCAGGCAGGTTGGCCTTCGGGATCAGGATCCGTACCGTACCGGCGCTCAAGTTGATCGGCTCGCTGGTGAAGAACGGCTGGCCGTAACCCGGCTGGTAGACGCTAACCACGGCGTAGCCGCTGGGGTTGCTCGGCGCAATCTCCATCTGCAGGTGCGTGTCATCGGGCGCCACGTTGTACCAACCGCCGGACGGTACACCGTTCTTCACGCCGTGCGCCGAGAGGACGGTCAGGGAGCCGGGGCCCTGATCCTGTACGACCACGCTCAAATTGGCGGAAGTCGGATTGGCTAGCGGGGACCCGGTGGGCAGCTTGGCGTCGATGATCCTGTACACGTCTGTACCAGGCTGGCCGGTGGAGGCGACGGTGAACTCAGCCTTTCCGTTGATCACCTGGACGTTCGTGGTGCTGCTGACGGGATAGGTGGAAGTGCCGCTCACCTTCTCGAGTGTCACGTAGCCGGAGGTACCCGGCACCCACAGGCTGCCGTTGGTGAAGTACGCACGGAGCTTCACGGTCTGTCCGGAACCGCTCCGGACCGCCGCGACGTCCTTGTCGTTGCCCAGGGCGGAGTCGGCCCTGAGCATGACCCCGGTGGGCTGGGTGGTGAAGTTGATCGTGAAGGTCTGGGCGGGAATGTGGGTCGCGGCGACCGCCGGGCCGATCGAGCCATCGGAACCGTAGGCGTAGTTCGTTGCCGGCATGCCGATAACCTTGATGTTGACCTGGCCAACCTTGTCATACCTCAGGGTGAAAGTGGCCATGCCGCCAACGGTCCGAACAATCACGTCATCACCGTCGTTGTACGCGCCCTCGGCGATGCCGTCCGACACCGGGTTTACAGGATTCGTGCCGGAGAGGAACAGTTGCACACCCTGTGGGATACCGTTGGTCTTGGGCTCGTTGTTGCTTGTAGTGACCTCAAGCTGGAAGGCGAAGTTGACAGGCACCGTCGCACCGTTGGCATCTGCCATCCGGATGGAGAAGTAGACGGGAGTGGGGCCGGGTTCGGGGTTGCCGGGCGGGTACACAATATCCCACTTGGCCGCGGTCCCTACGTTCGGGGCGGTCACTGAGATCGTAGTACCGGCGACCGTGATGTTCTGGCCGGTGGTGATGGTGCCGGTAATCGTCGCGGTACCCGCGTCAGAGCCGGCGGTAAAGAAGGCATCGTCTCCGCTGGCGGTGGAGTTGCTCAGCCCGCGGTAGATGGTGATATACGGGTCTGTAAGCACACCGGTGGTACCTGAGCTGGAAAGCGTGATCCGGATGTCGTTACCCGTGTCGTTTGCAATAGCCTGGCCGGCCTCGTTCTGCAGGGTAGCGGTGATACGCGAGGTCAGGTTGCTCGTGCCAACCTGGAGGCTCGAAGGTGAAGCCGTCAGCACCACTCGGATCTGCGTGCTGAACGTGGCGATGCCCGTCGCAGCGGTAAGGCCGCTGCTGGTGGCGGTGAGGTTGATCGTGCCCGGGTTGGACGTACGGACCTTGAAGGTGGCCACGCCAGCGACCGTCTGCGCCGTGGTGGGCGTGACCGTGAGGCCAGAGACCCCGCTCACTGCGAGAGTCACAGAGCGACCGTAGTCGTTGGTTGCCACCTGGCCCGTCGCGTTCAGCACCTCAACCTCGACGGTCATCTCCTGAGTGTAGGAGACGGGCTGGCCGTTGTTTACTGGCCGGATGCGCAGCGAACGGGCAGAGGCGTCGGGGCCAGCAACCTCAACATCGATGGATTTCGTGATGTTGCCCAGGCTGATGACGATCTGTCCCTTGCCTGGGGTGGAAGACGCCACGAACTTACCGGTGTTGAGGTCGAACACCCCGATGTTGCCCTGAACCGAGGCGGTGGCGCCCGTCAGTGCAACCTCAGCCCCGGACTGGTTGTACGCCTTGACAGTGTATGTGTTGGTGGAGTTGGGCACGACCTTATTGGGGCCAGTGATCTCGATGCGAGCGACTGGGTACGTTCTCTCAACGCTCACCGACTGGGTGGCCCGGTTCCCGGCCAGATCCTCGGCGACGACCTCAAGGGTGTTCGTGCCGGGGTTGAGGGAAACGGTCGCGCTCCACCGGGTGCCAGAAATGCTGGCTGCGTTCCCGTTAACCAGAACCCGGGCAGCATCCTGGGACACGGTACCGCTGACGGTAATCCGCTCCTGGTTGACAGGGGAGGCGATATTGTTGACGGTAAGGCTGGGAGGCGTGTTGTCGATATACTTCTGAATGTAGGTCTCACCGGTGGGGGTCTTCAGGGTCGTGATGGCCTTGGCCAGCGACTCGAAGATGTCGCCCCGAATGGCCGGCTGACGGATGTTCAGCATCGACACGCCCGAAGGGACCAAGCCAAGCTCTGCGGCAACAACCACGACGTTGGACGGCCATTCACCGCCGACCGGCTCCCTGTCTACGACCCGCAGAAGGAGCGTCAGCGCCTCGGCCCAGGTGATCTGATCGTTGGGCCGGACGTAGCCCGTACCGTCTCCCTTGACCAGTTCCCGTACGGCCCCATAGTTGATGTAACCCGAAAACCAGTCGGTCGGGCGGACATCTACGAACTTGTTGAGTCCGGTGAAGTACTTGACGTCGTCTTCCGCACCGACGGCCCGGACCATGATGGTAATCATCTCGGCCCGGGTGATGGGCTTTTCGAGGTTGAGATTACGCTTCTCGTCGCCGCGTACGACCCCATACTCCGTGAGAACCCTTAACAGGTCCGAGTCGGTGTTCGTTGTAGCCGCAGCCGCCGGAGCAACATAGCCGAATGTTAACAGAAAGACCTGGAGCAGTGCGATCCAAGTCAAGAGTCCGCGGGGTATCGCTTTCCGCATGCCACTTTCCTCCTTACCGCTGTGGGGCAAAATCCTACCGTATTTTAGACGAGACGGAGATTGGCTCAGTTCCCTAATTGAGGGATTTAGACCCTTCCCCTTCGCTCACCCCTTCCACTCCAGGCGCTGATTGGTCTTCCGGGATATATTCCACACATCGGGCTGTGAAACCTTTACAGGAAGCCGAACTATAACAAGGGCGGGGAAGCCCATCAGGCTTCCCCGCCGTTGCCTAGTGGCCCGGCACGAAGAACAGCACGCTGTGGTCCGGGAGCTTCTGCACCTGCCACCCCTGGGCGTTGGTCAGCCAGCCGTCCTCGGTGTTCATGTACACGTTCCCGCCCGCGAAGGCCGCCTCGAGCGCCCGTTGGTCCGCCGGATCCAGCTCGATCGTGATGAACCCGTCCTGCGTTGCCTCCACCTGCGGTGTCTGCGTCGGCCGCACCTGCGTTCCGCCCGGGCTGCTCAGGAAGACCAGTTTGGACGGGTCGAGCAGCAGTCCCTTGAAGCCGCCGGCGCTCTCCAGGGTGAGCTTGCCATCCTCATACCGGGCGTTGGTCACCAGGAGCCGCAGCAGCACCGGATGATGCTGGCCGGTGATCGCACCGCCCCGGATCGACGAGTTGCCGCTGGCCAGGATCCAGCCCACGTCGGCCGTCAGGTAGTGGTCTGTCCCCGGCAGCTGCATGACGGCCCTGTAGGTCGCGTCGGACAGCGTGAGGATCGCCTGCGTGTCGCTGAGGTAGGTCACCTGCTCGTACCCGGGCCGCAGCGCCACGAAGTCGGTGTCGCTGGTGCGTATCTTCACCAGGCCCCACTGAATCGACCCCTGGGTCAGGCCCACGCCCTCCAGGTAGAGCCGCTTGCTGGGCAGGTCCAGGGCGCCGCCGGTGATCACCGACATCGGCCTCACCGGCACCGCCGTGAAGGCCCTGGCCACCGTGGTGCCGCCCTTGTCGGCGTACCAGCCCGTCTCGGCCCGCACGTAGACGGCACCGTGCCAGACGTCCGGGTTCAGCGTCTCCGCCAGATCGCCCAGCGTCAGCACCACCGGCGAGTATCCGGAAACGGTCACCTTGTCATCACCCAGCCAGAGCCTCTGCCCGTCCTTCTCCAAGGTAAACTTCGACTTGTCGATGACGCCGTCGGCATACAGGCCGGAGGTGTAGAGGTAGAGCCTGCCGGTGGCCGCGTCGTAGTTGGCGCTGTTCAGGCGGTAATTGTCACTGTAGGTGGCCACCAGCGCCTCGCTCACCGGGTCCAGGGTCGAGGAGTACGCCGTGTCACCGAAGCCGTTGTGGATGACCACCCGGTACCGGGCCCGTCCCGTCCTGAGCAGGCTGCGGGGGACCTTCACCACCGGCGTGGCGTCGCTCAGGTCGATCACCTGGGTGTATAGCGGCTGCGACTCGTTGTCGCGGTAGACCCGCACCTGCACCCAGTACGGTTTCTCCCCGGTCGGGCTCGCCTGCGGCTCCAGCTGAATCGCGAGGTGCGTGGCATCCGGCCCGACGAAGCCGGCAGTCTGCGCCGGGCTCGACTCCGAGACGCCCCGGACGGCCACCACCACCGGGGTGTCGGCCGGGGCCTTCCGCACGGCGACCGTGATCTCCTCGCTGTACAGGGTGGTGCCCGCGATGGAGACCCTGTACCGGTCCGCTCCGGCCGTCTCGCCCGCCTGCAGGGTGAAGGAGACCTGGCCGTTGGTGGTGGAGCGCTCGTGTACGCCGACGATGGTGGTGACCTGGTCACCGCCGACCCGCTCCAGCCGGACCACATTCTGGTAGCCCGGGATCACGGTGCCGTAGCTGTCCACCACCTTGGCCGTCAGCGTGACCTGCCCTTTGGCCGCAACGGCGGCGCCCTTCAGGTTGTTGCCGATCGCCGAGTCGGCGGTCAGCACCAGGGCGGCCGGCTCACCGCGGAACGTGACCTCCAGGGGCACCGACCACATGCCGATGGAGGAGGACGCCGGGCCGAAGCCGATCTCCGGGTGGTAGGCCTCGGCCGTGGTCCCGACCGGCACGACGGACACCGTGATCACCCCGCCGCGGGCGTAGCGCAGCCGCACCTGCGCCTCGCCCCGGTAGGTGCGCCCGACCACCGAGTACGGGTCGTTCAGCGGGTCGGTGGGCGCGACGCCGTCATCGACCGGGTAGTACCGCTCGTTGGGGTTGTTGCTGGCGAAGGTGAGGCTCACGCCCATGGGCAGCCCCCGGTAGGTGGACTCGGCGTTGCTGGAGCTGACCTTCAGCTGGAAGGCGTAGGAGCCCGTGGTGACCACGCGCCCGGTGCCGTCCAGCACCCGGATGCGGATCGTGGTCTCCCCCTCCGGGGCCACCACGCTCGGCTGGGCCACCAGCTCGAAGCGCGTGCCCGCCAGGGCGGAGGTCACCGGGAACTGCAGGTTCTGGATGGCGTAGTTGTGCGTGCTCTGGAAGGTGCCGCTGATGGAGACGGTGCCCGGCATGAGGCCGGCCGTCAGCTTCGCGGTGGCCGAGCCCGAATCCCTGCGGCCCGCCGCGATTACGAGGTAGGGGTTCTCCAGCTTCGCATCCGTGCCCGTCGCCGTCAGCCCGATCACCATGTCGCGCCCGGTGTTGTTGTTGATGCGCCGGCCGGTGGCGTCCTGCAGCTCGGCCCGGATGGTGACGTACGACGTGCCGTCGGGCGCCAGCGACTGCTTGGAGGGCACCAGCATCACCCGCAGGTCGGTGAGCACCTCCAGCGAGCGGGTGGCGGTCTCCAGCCCCGGGCTGGCGGCGGTGAGCGTGGTGAGCCCGGTGCTCTTGCCCGTCAGGGTGAAGGTCACCACGCCGCGGTTCGTTTCCGCCCGCTCCGGGGTAATGGTGACCTTCGCCGGGCCGGAACTGACCAGCGTGACCGTGCGCCCGTAGTCATCGGTCACCACCCGGCCGGAGGCGTCGAGCACCCGGACGGTGACGGTGTACTCGGTATCCAGCGCGATCGGGATCGACCGGTTGATCTCCAAAATCTCCAGCCGGGCCGCTTTGGCCGACGGGGCCACCACGGTGAAGCGATAGGTGCCGTAGGCTGAGCCGGCCCGCACGGTCAGGGTGCCGGAGCCGGTCTTGCTGCCCACCAGCAGCGTGGAGGTGCGCACATCGAAGGAGCCCTCAACGCCCGTCACCTCGGCTTCGGCATCCTCCAGCGGCACGGGATTGCCGTTGCGGTCGGTGGCGGTCACGGTGAGCCGCACGGCCTGGCCGGCCACCACCTCGCTCGGGCCGGTGATGGTCACGCGGGAGGCCGGGCTGCGCCGTTCGACGATCAGCTTCTCCGATCGCTCATTGCCTGCCGCGTCCACCGCGACCACGAGGATCTCGTTGACGCCGACCTCCAGCGGGACCCGCAGTTCAAACCGGCCGGTCGACCGGTCGAAGCTGGCCTCGGCGCCGTCGACGAACACCCGGCGGGCGCCGGAGGCGGTACCGCCGACGACCAGGTTCTCCTCGCTGGTGGGCGAAGCGACCCGGTCGAGGGATAGGGACGGCGGCGTGCGGTCAATCTGGCTCAGCAGATTCCGGTCTCTGTTCACCGGCACGGCCGTGATGGCCTCGGCCAGGGCCCAGAACGCCCGCCGTCGGATGGCCGGGTTGTTGGGGGGGAGCCCCGGGGAAACCAGCCCCAGCCGCTCCGCCTTTTCGACGATCGCGGCCGCGTTCCAGGGCCCTTCCGGCTCCTGCTCCACCATGCGCAGGAGCACCGTCAGCACCTCGGCGTAGGTGATCTGCGCGGTGGGCCGGAAACTGCCGTCCGGGTAGCCCCGCATGAGGCCCATGCGTTCGGCCATCGCGACGACGCCGGCACTCCACCGCCCGCGCGCGTCCGGGAAGGGTACGACGTCCGCGAGCAGTTCCGCATACGGCTCCGCGCCCTTGGCCCGGACGAAGATGGCAGCGGCCTCTTCCCGGGTGATGAACGAATCGAGGTTCAGGTTGCCGCGCTCGTCCCCGCGCACGATGTTGTACTCCTGCAGGATGGCGATGGCCTCCGCCTCGGTGAGCGTGGGCCCGGCCGCCCGCGCCGCCGGAGGTGGCACCACGACGGTCGACAGCACGGCTGCCAGCAACAGCGCACTCAGCGTACGCAATAGTCGCCGCATTTGGAAGAAGGACCTCCTTTCCTGCCCTACGACCTTTTGTTCGGAAATACATGGGGATTCCCCTGCCAACCAGCGACTTCTCCATCACTTTCGACGGGCTTGCTCATCCCGTTCGTTCCGAAACGGTAGTGGATGTGCTGTATTTTCAACCGGTATGGTTTACTTCTGCCTGATTTCTACACATAATGGTACTGACATACATTCAAACGGGTATCGCCACCCCAAAGGAGTTGTGAGTCCTTATGCGCCGTTCGCTGCGGAAATTGGATTCCCAGGAGGTAAAGGGGTACCCCGAGGCCGAACAACTCTTTACCGTTCAGTCGCTGGAGGAGGCCCGGCAGCGGCTGCGCGAACTCGGCCTGGATCCGGCTACGTACTGCTTCTACACCTGGATGCGGCAGGGCGTGAGGTACTACCGCGTGTGGGAGGACAAGCGCCTGAAGGAGGGCATCGTCCGGGCCGTTCCCTTCGGGCAGGAGGCCGCCCGGCTGAAGCGGGCGGAGGCCGAGAAGCTGTACACGGTGGCCAGGCGGTACGCCGGCAGCGAGCTGGAGTTTGCTCAGCGGGACGGGTTCCTGACCGTGACGGAGGCGGCCACGGGCGTGGAGAAGGCCGCCATCAGCGTGCCGGTCGTGGGCGGCGCGCTCATCTGCGCGGAGCGGGCGTGGTCGCCTGATCAGGTGGCCCTGTTCCTGAACCTGATCCTGGTGCGGGGCCTGCCGCCCGACCAGGCCTACGCGCAGGCGGAGAACCTGGCCGCCGCCGCGCGCTGATCCATTCGGAACCAAAGCGGGAGGAAGAACAGTGAATAGTTGGAAGCGACGGCTCCTGGGGGTTCTGGTGACCCTGACGCTCCTGGTGGGGCTCACCGCCGGGGTGGCCAGCGCGGCTGACGACCGCGACTACTGGTTCGCGCGCATCCGTTCCGTCTTTGAGCTGGTGGAAGCCTACCACCTCCACGGGGCTGACCTGGACGCGTTCGTTCAGGGGGCCATCCGGGGCGGCCTGGAAGCCCTGGGCGATCCGTACACGAACTACTTCACTCCCGATGAGTTCGACTACTTCCTCAACAGCCTAGAAGGCACAGTCACCGGCATCGGCGTCTACCTGGAGCAGGACGGGAACTACGTGATCGTGGCAGCGCCCATCAAGGGGACCCCCGCATTCCGGGCGGGGCTGAAGACCGGCGACCGGATCCTGGAGGCCAACGGCGTCCCGCTGGTTGGCGCCACCGTGGAATTCGCCGGTTCCGTGATCCGCGGCGAGCCCGGCACGGAGGTGACCCTGCGGATCGAGCGGCCTTCCGAGAACCGCACCTTCGAAGTGACGATCGTACGGGAGCTCATCCAGATCCCTGAGGTGGAGTACGAACTGCTGGAGGACGGCATCGGCTACCTGGCCCTGATGGGGTACAGCGATGCCGCCGTTCGCGAGTTCTACGCGGCGGTCGACGACCTGAAGCAGCAGGGAGCGACCAAGCTGGTGCTGGATCTCAGGCAGAACCCGGGCGGTTACGTTGCCGGCGCCATCGCGATCGCCAGCGCCTGGGTGCCGCAGGGCGAGCCAGTCATGATCGAGGTGGGCCGGGATGGCGAGACGGTTCACACCAGCAGCGGCCGGCTGATCGGGCTGCCCACCGTCGTGCTGGTGGACGGCGGCACTGCTTCCGCTTCCGAGATCCTGGCCGGGGCGATTCAGGACTACGGAGCCGGTGAGCTGGTCGGCACCCGGACCTTCGGCAAGGGCACCGTGCAGCAGATCCTGTTCCTGCTGGGTGGAGACGGCATGAAGGTGACCATTTCGGAGTACCGGACGGCGAAGGGGCGGAAGGTCGACGGCGTCGGCCTGACGCCTGACCACGTCGTGGAACCCGCCGAGCCCGATCCCGCCCTGGCGGAGCCCCTGGTGCTGGAGCGGGTGCTGACCCCGGGCAAGGTAGGCCTGGACGTGCTGGACGTGCAGAACCGGCTGGCCTACCTGGGCTATTCCGTGAAGCCGGACGGCGTGCTGGGCCCCGAGACGCAGCGGGTGATCCGTCTGTTCCGGCGTGACCACGGGCTGCCCATGAGCTTCGTCGTCGACGCGGATTTCGTCACCGTACTGAATGAACAGGTGGCTGCGGCTCTGGCCCGGGAGGCGGAACGGGACGTGCAGCTGGAGAAGGCCGTGGAACTCCTGAAGGCCAAGTAACAAGTCGACAGACGAGAAGACCGCGCACCCACTGCGCGGTCTTTTTTTGCTTTTTCAGTGAAACCATTTCCAGTCCTAAATGAGTCCAAGCCTATGGGGGCTACTGCACGACCGCTTCCAGCATTCCGCGAGCGTTCGGCTGGAGGAAGGCTGCGGCGCAGTAGCGAAGCAGACCCCTTACAGCGACCTGTTCGGGAGCGTTCTATGAAGAAAAGAGCGGTTGCAGTTGCCATTCTGGCTGTCCTGCTCAGCCTGTGGGCCTGGTCACCCGGCGCCTACGCCTACCTGTCGGATCTCTGGGGCCACTGGGCGGCGGGCATCATCACCGCGCTCGAGGCCCGGGGGATCGTCGCAGGCGGCGGGGACGGCCGCTTCCGGCCCGACGAGCCCCTGACCCGGGCCCAGCTGGCGAAGATGCTGGTCGCCGGGATGGGGTATGACGTGGAGGCGTCCCTGCTCAGGAGCGTCCAGTCGCGCTACACCGACATTCCGTTCTGGCACTGGTCCCGCGGCTACCTGGAGGCCGCGGCGGAGCTGGGCCTGCTGCAGGGGTACCCGGACGGCCGCTTTGCCCCGGACGCGCCGATCACCCGGGCGGAGCTGGCCATGACCGCCGTGCGGGCCGCCGCACTGGCCGAGGAGGCTGCGGCGAGCCGGGGCGAGCTTCCGCCCTACGTGGACGGCGAGGCTGTACCCGCGTGGGCCCGCGGCGCGGTGACCGTGGCGACGGCCGAAGGGCTGATGCTGGGGATGCCCGACGGCCGGTTCCATCCGGAGCGGGAGGTGACGCGCGCCGAGGGCGCCGCCGTCGTCTACCGGCTGCTCGCCCGGAGCGGCGAACTGTTCCATATTGCAGGCACGCTGATCGAATTTGATCCAAACACCCGCAGCGGTGTCGTCCGCGACAGCGCCGGGGTGGAGCACGCGTTCCAGATGGGAATGACCGCGCTGTTCATGCGCGGGGAGGAGATCACCCTGTTCACGGAGATCCGCCCGCCGGACGAGGTGGTGATCATCCTGGACGATGCCGGCGCCGGCGTCCTCATGCAGGCCAGCTACGTCGACCTGCTGGCGGAGGAGGCGGCCGTCGTGGGGAGCGACCTGCTCCTTCGCTTTGCCTCCGGCGAAGAGCGCCGCGTGGCGGTCAACCCGGGCGCCCTTCTGCTGGTGAACGGGCGGCCGGCGCAGTTTGCGGACCTGGACGGGGCAGGGCCGCTCTACGCCGCGCTGGACAGCCGGACGGGCGGCATCCGCCTGGTTCACGCTCTGAAGGACACGGCCACCGGCTGGGTGCTGGGGCCCGCCGCGGACGGCGGCCTGCGCCTGGCGGTGGACTTCAGGGAGCAGCAGGTGGTGGTGTCCCCGGACGTGGTCGTGCTCGTGGGCGCCGAGCGCGGGGACATGAGCCGGGTGCTGCCGGGCGACCCGGTGCGCTTCGCCCTGGACGACGCCGGGCGGCTCGCCTACGTCGAGGTGCTGAGGTGATGGCCATGCGGCGGCATGTGGGCTGGATTGCGGGCCTGGCGGCGTTCGCCTTTCTGGCGGGGACGCTGGGCGAATGTGCACGCCTCGGTCCGGCGGGCGCCGCAGCCTTCGCCCGGGAGGCGTCACACGCGGGCGGCCAGGCGTGGGTCCCGGAGGCAGCCGTCACCGCTGCCACCGTCCTGACCGAGCTCGCCCCCCAGGCGGCCAACCTGACGGCCGACCAGGTGGCGGCCCTGCTGGAGACCAACTTCGGGCCCATCGGGCTGGCGGAGCTGCGGGCGTCGACGGGCGCCACCGGCGCCGGCGTGAAGATCGCCATCATCGACTCGGGCATCGACCCCGGCCACCCCGACCTGCAGCGCACGCCGTCCGGCGGCCGGAAGATCGTCGACTGGAAAGACTTCACCACCGAGGGCCAGGTGAACCTGACCCAGGCCGTCTCGCCGGGCGAGACCTACACCGCTCCCGATGGCCGCACCTACGCACTGCCCGACCTGCCGGCCGGCGCGGCGGTGCGCTTCGGTTACTGGGAGGAGTCGCGGGTGAGCGGCCGCATCAACCGCGACCTGAACCGCAACGGCTCGCCGGTGGATAAGTTCGGTGTACTGGCGGTGGCGCTGGGCGGATCGGGCTTCGACCGGGTCTGGGTGGACACTGACGACGACCGCTCCTTCCGGGATGAGGCGCCGCTCCGGGTCTACCGGGTGTCCGGCGACGCCCAGCGGCTCGGTCCCTTCCGCACGGGCCAGGCGGCCGAGGCGCAGCTCAGCTTCGTGCTGGCCGATATCGACCCGGACGGGAACTGGGTCTCGTTCGGCTTCGACAGCCTGGGCCACGGCACCCAGGTGGCCGGGGTGGCGGCCGCCTCCGGGCCCGGCATGACCGGCATCGCGCCGGGCGCCGAGCTGATGGCCCTGAAGGTGATCAACTCCCGCGACGAGGGCAGCTGGTTCGCCATCCGCCAGGCGATTCAGTACGCCGCGGAGCAGGGCGCGCAGGTGATTAACGTGAGCCTGGGCGGGCTGCCGCTGGCGGCCACCCACGACGCGGGCGCCTCGGCGTTCCTGGACCAGATTGCTTCGGCCTACGGCGTGCTGATCAACCTGGCCGCGGGCAACACCGGCCCGGGTCTCTCCAGCGGCGCCACGCTGGGCAGCCCGTCCGCGGTGCTCTCCGCCGGCGCCTACTACTCGCCCGAGATGTGGCGGCGCGATTACGGCGTGGTCGTGCCCAGCGAGGGCGTCTGGTGGCGCTCGGGCATGGGACCCCGGGCGGACGGTGCCTTCCTGCCGAGTCTGGTCGCGCCCGGCGGCAGCCCCACGACATCGCCCCGCTGGCTGCACCGGTCGGGCTACACCACGGCGGTGGGCACGTCGGTCGCCACGGCCCACGTGAGTGGCGCGGCGGCGCTCCTGGATGAGCTGGCGCGGCGCGAGGGACTGCCCAGCGATCCTCACAGCCTGCGCCGGGCGTTCCAGCAGAGCGCGCGGCGGCTGGAAGGGGTTGAGGACTTTGAGCAAGGCGTGGGGCTGCTGCAGCTGCCGGCGGCCTACCAGGCGCTGCGGCAAATCCGGGAGGTGCCGGTCCTGCGGGCGGTCGGGCCCGGTGGGGGCGGCGGCCTCTACATCCGGGCCTACCAGCCCGGCAACGAGGCCTTCCTGCTGACCAACCAGAGCGGCGCGGCCACCCGCATCGAGGTGCGCAGCACGGCGGTCTGGGTGCAGCCGGAGTTCCAGTCGATGACCCTGCCGGCCCGGGGCGAGCGGACGCTCCCGCTGCGCTTCGTACCGCCGAGCATGCCGGGGGTCTACACCGCCTTCGTGAACCTGTTTCACCCAGGCCAGGAGGCGCCCAGCATCTCCCTGCCGGTGACCTTTGTGCAGCCGGTGCCGCTGGACCGGCAGAACCGGTTCAACGCGTCGCAGCAGTTGGAGGTGGCCCGGAACAAGCGCTACTTCGTGGAGGTGGCCCCGGGAACCCCGGCGCTGCGGGTGACCGCGCGGGTACAGGCCGGGCTGGACGGGCTGGCGGACGGCACGATTCAGGTGCAGATCTTCCGCCCCGACGGCGAGCTGCTCTTCCGCTCGGACCCGGTGGGCCACAACGGCCGGGGTCTGACCGTCAACTTTGCCACCTCCCAGCCGCTGCCCGGCGTGTGGGAGGTGGTGGTGACCGCGCTGCCCGACAGCGAGGGGCGCTATCTCTCGGCCACTTACGCCCTGGCCGTGGAGGCTCCCCGGATGGCGCCCGAGCTGCCGCTGCGCTTGACCGTGGAGCCCGAGGAGGTCGTGACGGTGAACGTGCCGGTCACCCACCAGGGGGCCCCGACGGAGGTGCAGGTGAGCGCCCTGGGCCTTTCGCGGGTGGATCCCAGCTCGAACTGGCGGACGCTGAGCAAGCTCGACCAGATCGACGAGTTCACGCTTCCCGGGATAACAGGGCTTCTGATCCTGGAAATCGAAGACGTATACCCGAGCACCAGCGACCTGGACATCGTCCTCTACCGCTATGAGGTTTCCACCGGCTGGCGGCGCTACTGGACCGCCCAGAACCCCACTTCCGGCCGCGAGAGCCTGGTCTACGCCAACCTGCCCCCCGGGCGCTACCGGGTGTACGTGCAGCACAACGGGCCGCCCCCGGCCGACCTCCGGTACCAGTACCGGCGGCGGGTTGCCCTCCAGGCGTACAACCTGAGCGTCGACGAGCCCGCCCGCCGGCGGGTCACCGGGCAGACATGGGAGGTGCCCATGAAGATCTACGCCCCCACCTCACCGGGCCGCTACCTGGGCTACGTGATCCTCTCCGACGCCAACACCGGCGAGACGCTGGTCTGGTACCCGGTCGAGGTCTCGGTGGGCGAGCCGGCCCTGCAGATCCGGCCGATGGTCTCGCAGCTGACCGTGAACCGGCCCGGCACGGTGGTGCTGGAAGTGCGCGACGGCGGGACCGGGCAGCTCGTGGATGCGACGCTCACCGTGGACGGACGGCGCTACACCACCCGGGCGGGCCGGGTGAAAGTGCCCGTCGTTCCCACCGCCCCGGTGCTGAACCTGGACGTGTCGGCCGACGTGGCCGGCTACCAGCCCTTCCGGGCAGTGATCCCGGTCGCGGCGTCTACCGGCGCGGCGAGCGCCGCGGGCCTCTTCGGCCTGGCGGAGGAGGACCCCGCGCAGGCGGAGGAGAAGGAGCAGTGGCGCAGACGGCTCGAGGCCCTGCTGCGTTGAGGCGGCGGGTGCGCTGGGCCGCTGCGCTGGGCCGAGCCACTGCGCCGGGCCTATCCGGCTGGGCAGAGTCCGCTGGGCTGGACCGAGGCCGCTGCGCACGGCCGAGCCCGCTGCGCGCCGGCTGCGCCGGGGAATCTTCTGCGGAGGAGGGGTAACTCAGGTATGGAAGCGACCCTGCGTGTGCGGATGTCGGCGAAGGACGCCCACTACGCCGGCAACCTGGTGGACGGCGCCCGGGTGCTGGCCCTGTTCGGCGACGTGGCGACAGAGCTGCTGATCCGGCACGACGGCGACGAGGGGCTCTTTGTGGCCTACGACTCGGTGACCTTCAAGGCCCCGGTCTACGCCGGCGACTTCCTGGAGGTGCGGGGGCGCATCACCCGGGTGGGGAACACCTCCCGGGCGATGGCGTTTGAGGCCTACAAGGTGATCGCCGCCGACCCCACCCCCGAGCAGCCCTCCCGGGCCCGGGTGCTGGAGGAGCCGGTCCTCGTCGTGCAGGCCACGGGCACTTGCGTGGTGCCGAAGCAGTTCCAGCGGGGTTCGGGCGACGGCGGAAGGGGGTAGCGCCGTGGAGAAGCTGATCATCACCGTGGCGCTCAACGGCGCCGAGGTCACCCGGGAGCAGAACCCGCACATCCCCTACACCCCGGAGGAGCTGGCGGAAGACGCGGCCCGCTGCCGGGACGCCGGGGCCGCCATGGTGCACGTGCACGGCCGGCTGCCCGACGGCACCCCCACGCAGGACGCCGGGGTCTACAAGGAGATCATCGAGGCCATACGCGCCCGCACCGACCTGATCGTGCAGGTCTCCACCGGCGGCGCCGTGGGCATGACCGCCGAGGAGCGGGTGGCGCCCGTCACCCTGCGGCCCGAGATGGCCACCCTGACCACCGGCACCGTGAACTTCGGCAGCGACGTGTTCTTCAACCCGCCGGACCTCATTGAGACCTTCGCCCAGACCATGCGCCAGTACGGCGTAGTGCCCGAGATCGAGGCCTTCGACGTGGGCCACATCGACAACGCCCTGGCCCTGGTGAAGCGGGGGATCCTCTCGCTGCCGCTTCACTTCGACTTCGTGATGGGCGTGCCCGGCGGCATCGCCCCCAGCATCCGGAACCTGGTGCACATGGCCGAATCGCTGCCTCCGGGCTGCACGTGGTCAGTGGCGGGCATCGGACGCGCGGAGCTGCCCCTGGCGACCGCCGCCATCCTGATGGGCGGCCATGTGCGGGTGGGGCTGGAGGACAACATCTACTACACCCGCGGCGTGAAGGCGACCAACGCCATGCTGGTGGAGCGCATCGTACGGCTGGCCAACGAATTGGGGCGAGAGGTGGCGACACCCGACGAAGCGAGAAGGATATTGGGCATAAACCACGAAGGTCATAAGAGCTAACCTTAGCCGCGTAGAGGTTCAGTCCGGGAACCGACAGGGGGTGGAGGCCGTGCTGATCGCGACCAGCGTGACCGTCGCGCTGCGGTGCCCGCAGTGCGGGCGGCTGGAGCTGAGCGAGCTGTCGCGGTTCGGCCTCGGCCGCACCGGTTCGCAGCGCGTCGTGTGCGAGTGCGGCCATCACCTGCTCACCGTGGGGGTGCGGCCCCGCCAGGTCTGGATGCAGGTGCCCTGCTACCTCTGCGACGGCATCCACTTCCGCTACTACTCGCCGGAGCGGTTCTGGGCCGGCGGCCTCAAGCAGATCAGCTGCGCGGAGACCGACCTGCAGCTCGGTGTGCTGGGCGATGAGCAGGCGGTGGTGGAGTACGTGCGCCCGGGGCTCAGCGACCTGGAACGGTTCATGGAGGACGAGGCCTTCGACGGCTTCTTCGACGACCCGGCGATCATGTACCAGGTCATGAACCAGGTGCAGGAGCTGAGCGCGCATGACCTGCTGCGCTGCCGGTGCGGCAGCCGGGACATCGGCGTGGACCTGTTCCCCGACCGGCTGGAGCTGTACTGCGTCACCTGCGGGCGGCAGCGGTCGGTGCCGGCCTCTTCGGAGCAGGACCTGGACGCGCTGATGCGGCTCGCCTACCTGGAGATCGGCGGCGAGGCATCGCCCAGGCGCCGGGGAAACAAGAAGTGATCGACGGAGGAGGGGAGCGGGCCGGGGGGAACCCCGGCCCTTTTCGCGCTGCGGCGGCTGTGGTAATCTGGGCTCGTAGCGATGGGATCCAGAGAGGAGCGTGTCAGGTGAAGCTGTTCATCGATACCGCCAACGTCGACGACATCCGCGAGGTGGCCTCGTGGGGTGTGCTGAGCGGTGTCACCACCAACCCCTCCCTCGTGGCGAAGGAGGGGCGGGACTTCATGCAGGTCCTGCGGGAGATTCTGGAGATCGTGGACGGCCCCGTCAGCGCGGAGGTGCTGAGCCTGCAGGCCGACGACATGGTGGCCGAGGCGAAGCAGTATTACGAGCTCCACAAGAACATCGTGATCAAGCTGCCGATGACGGCCGAGGGGCTCAAGGCCTGCTCCCGGTTGAGCGAGAAGGGCGTGCGGTGCAACATGACGCTCGTCTTCAGCCCGAACCAGGCCCTGCTGTGCGCCCGGGCCGGCGCGGCGTTCGTCTCGCCGTTCGTGGGTCGGCTGGACGACATCTCGACCGACGGCATCCAGCTCATCCGTGACACGGCCGAGATCTTCGACCTGCACGCGATGGATACGGAGATCATCGCCGCCTCGATTCGCACCCCCGGCCAGGTGGTGGAGGCGGCGAAGGCGGGGGCCCACATCGCCACGATTCCCCCGAAGGTCTTCCACCAGATGCTGAAGCACCCGCTCACCGACATCGGGATCGAACGGTTCCTGAAGGACTGGGAGGCCGCGAAGGGTAAGGTGTAGCGGGCTTTTGGGAAATCGCTGCTGCCCGCGTGGAGGAGGTTGCGCAGGTGGAACGGGAACTGGCGTTGGAGCTCGTGCGGATTACGGAGGCGGCCGCCCTGGCCAGTGCGCGCTGGATGGGCCGCGGCGACAAGGAGCTGGCTGACAAGCTGGCGGTGGACGCGATGCGGGCCGGGTTCGACAGGGTGCCCATCGACGGCGTGGTGGTGATCGGCGAGGGTGAGATGGACGAGGCCCCGATGCTGTACATCGGCGAACACCTGGGCTCCGGCGGTATACCCGTCGACGTGGCGGTCGACCCCGTGGAGGGGACGAACCTGGTGGCCAAGGGGCTCAACGGGGCCATCGCCGCGGTGGCCGTGGCGCCCCGGGGGCACTTGCTGCACGCGCCGGACATGTACATGGAGAAGATCGCGGTGGGCCCCCAGGCCCGGGGGTGCATCGACATCACGGCGCCGGTGACCGCGAACCTGAAGTGGGTCGCCCAGGCGAAGGGCAAGGATGTGAGCGACCTGACGGTCGTGATCCTGGACCGGCCCCGGCACAGTGCCCTGATTCAGGAGTGCCGGGACGCCGGGGCGCGCATCAAGCTGATTTCGGACGGCGACGTCGCGCCGGCGATTGCGGCGGCCATCGACGAGACCGGCGTCGACATCCTGTGGGGCATCGGCGGCGCGCCGGAGGGCGTGCTGGCGGCGGCGGCGCTGAAGTGCCTGGGCGGCGACATGCAGGCCCGGCTGAAGCCGCAGAACGAGGCGGAGTACGAGCGCTGCAAGCAGATGGGCCTCAGCGACCCGGACCAGGTGCTGCTGCTGGACGACCTGGTGAAGAGCGAGGACGTGTACTTCTCCGCCACGGGGATCACCGACGGGGACCTGCTGCGGGGCGTGCGCTACGAGGGCCGGAACCGGGCCACCACCCACTCCATCGCCCTGCGCGGTACCACGGGCACCGTGCGGTTTATCGAGGCCACGCACCAGCTCGACCGCAAGCCGCCCTGGTACCGGCCGTAGTCGGAGAGGTCACCCCGCGGCTGACATGATTCCCCGGCGCCCTGCATAGACCTGTCCCGTAGGGGATGGGGGTGAACCGGGGGTGCAGCCGCAGGAACGCCACGGGCAGCGTATTCGCCGGGAGGAGCCGGCCCGCTGGGGGCCGCGTCGCGGAGGTTGGAATCGTGCTGATTCGGCCTTCGGGACGACGGGCCGCCGGAGTCCGGTCCGCCCGGCTTTGGCTTATGGTCCAGGTCGCTGGGTGCCGGGTTTCCTCGGGCTGCCTCCGGTGGTCGTGGGGCTGCTGGTGCTCTGCCTGATCCTGGGCGCCGGCTACCTGGGCTGGCGCCAGGCCGTCCAGCCCGCCGCACCCGCACGGGGGCTTCCGCCCGCGCGCAGCGGGCTCCTTGCCTCCGCCCCGTCCCCGGCGGCCTTGTACTTCGCCGGAGTGGACATGCCCGGCGGAGCGGCTGGCCCAGGCGCGGCGGTGGCTTCGCCGGCGGCAGCGGATGCGACGGGTGGAGCGGTGGCTTCGCCGGCGGCAGCGGATGCGACGGGTGGAGCGGTGGCTTCGCCGGCGGCAGCGGATGCGACGGGTGGAGCGGTGGCTCCGCCGGCGGCAGCGGCTGTGCCCGGGAGGGCGGCCGCTTCGCCGGCGACCCCGCCTGTGGCGGCGGACAAGCCTGGCGGGCAGGATGCGGCCGAAAGGGTTGCCCGCTTGCGCCGGGCGGCGGAGGCGATTGTGGCTGCCCGCGGCGGTTCCCGGCGGACCGATGCCTTCGCATGGCCGGTCCTGGCGCCGGTCAGCTCGCCCTTCGGGCCGCGGTGGGGCCGCCACCACAATGGCATTGACCTGGCCGCAGAGCACGGCGACGTGATCCGGGCCAGCCGGGCAGGGGACGTCTGGCTTGCGGGAGAGGTGGAGGGCTACGGACTGACGGTGGTGATCGGTCACGACGACGGCACCCGTACCCTCTACGCCCACGCCTCGGCGCTGCTGGTTACGGCTGGCCAACGGGTGGAGCAGGGACAGCCGATTGCCCGGGTAGGCAGCACCGGGAGATCCACCGGGCCGCATCTGCACTTCGAGATCATCGTGGACGACCAGCCGGTCAACCCGCTGGACTACCTGCCTCCCCAGCCATGATATCCACTGAAATTTCCCCAGCCGAAAGGAAGTTATCCACAATACCCACAGACGGTTGTTGACAAATTTTCGTACAAAATTACACCCAAGGAAGTAGGCGCAAGGACGTAGGCAACTTGATTGAATCGGCGGACCCAGAAGGTCGGCGCGCCATCTGAGGGACGAATCATGTCGAAGGGGGACCTCCTGCACGCTGCTCAGGAAGTCCCCCTTTTTTCTCGCTATCGGCGACGCCGAACCTGAGGAGCTGCCTATTCTTCAGGCAGCAGCCGCAGCGTCCGGCCAGAGCGGTAGTTGCTGAAATCCCGGGTGATCAGCTCGCCCCGGCTGTGCAGGTCGGACTGATCGTCGTAGTGGGGGCTCAGGAAATGGCCCGACTGGCCCGGGGTCACGATGGACCGGCTGTTCCCGGTGGGATCGGCGAGGTCGACCACCTGTCGCCACGGCGCGAAGGTGCGCACCAGCCCGTCGCTGCCGTAGGACATGGCCCCCACGGTGACGCCGCTGCCGCCGATGGGGTAGATCTTCGGGTTGAGCAGCCAGCCCAGCGGCGCGGCTGCGGCGCCCACCGGATGGGGCGGCTGGAGCCGGTGGAACTGGCCCCAGGACCAGCGGGCGGGATCGGACCCCTGCATGGCGACCGCCTTGTCGACCGCGGCCTGCAGCGAGTCCGCCGCCAGCCGTTCCAGCCCGCCGGCGGCCTCAATCCAGCCGTTGGGCCGGCCCGCGGCCGCCTCCAGCAAGGCCATGTCGGTCACGTTCCCCTTGTCCGCCATGCGCTTGTAGAGCTCTTCTCCCATCAGCGGCTCGTAGAGCATCCGCGTCAGCTCGTTCCACCACAGGTGGAAGATCAGCGGCTGGGGCTGGTCGGCGCTGTCCACCAGGTCCCAGGACTTCAGCAGGTCGACCGCTGCCGCGGCTGTTCCGGTGACCCCGGCCCGCTCCACCGCGGGCAGCAGCACGGGCAGGAGGGTACGTGCGTGCAGGTTCATGTAGTCGACCTGCATCGCCTGCATGTCGTCCGCGGTGAGGTCGCCCAGTTTCGCCTCGATCATCTCGACGATGCGCATGGCCCGGTAGGGCTGCGCCCACGAGTAGGTCAGGAAGTAGGGATAGGCGTCGTCGATGACCTTGTTGTTGGCGGTGACGATGTAGCCCTCGGGCGGATTGACGGCCTCGGGCATCTGGTCAAAGGGGATGAAGCCGATCCACTCGTACTCGTCGGTCCATCCCGGCACCGGCAGCAGTCCGTCGCCCTGCCGGCGGATGGGCACCAGGCCGCCGGTCCGGTAGGCGATGGTGCCGTCCACATCGGCGAAGACGAAGTTCTGGGTCGGCACCTGGAAGGAGCGCAGGGCCTCGCGGAACTCTTCCCAGTTCTGCGCCTTCGGGAAGAGCAGCACGGCCTCCAGTTCCGGCGTGGCCATGTGGGCGGTCCACTTGAGGGCCAGGGCCTCTTCCGGGCGGTTGTCGGGGTCGCCGACGACGTCCGAGATGATCGGGCCGTGCCGGGTGACCACCACCTCGAAGGGCACGGGGTCCTGCCCCTTCACGGAGATGAACTCCCGGTGGACCTGTGCGTCCTCCCACCGCCCCATGTACTCGAACTGGTACGGGTTGTCGGGGTTGCGCCGCTCGATGTACAGATCCTGCACGTCAGGGTTGGTGTTGGTGACCCCCCAGGCGATGCGGTCGTTCTGGCCGATGACGATGCCCGGCGCACCGGGGAACATGACGCCGTAGGCGTTGATCAGCCCCGGGACCACCAGGTGCTGCTCGTACCAGATCGACGGGGTGCGGGCGCCCAGGTGCGGGTCGTTGGCCAAGAGGGGTTGGCCGCTGCGGGTCCCCGAGCCGGCGATGACCCAGTTGTTGGAACCACGGCCCTCATCGGGCTCCCGGAGGAGGGCCAGAAGCTCGCTGAGGTCCAGCGTCGAGCCGGGGAGGGTTTCGGTGGCGGCGTGGTCCGGCGACGGGTTCGCCAGGTCCGGCGACGGGTTCGTCAGGCCCGGCGCCGTTGCAGAGGCCAGCGCGGGCGCCGAGGGGTTTGGCACCTGGGCGGGCGGGGTTGCCTGGGCGGACTGGTTCGCCTGGTAGCGGATCATGGTGATGCCGCCGTCGGGGTAGACGGGCATCAGCTGATCGGCCAGTTCCGGGCCCACCTGGTTGCGCAGCTGGAGACGGTACACCTCAGCCTCGAAGTTGCCGCCCAGGTCGTAAGCCATGATCTTGCCGATGAGGGCAGAATCGACGGGTGACCAGGGTTCCGGGACGTAGCCCAGGAGCGTGAACTCGATCGGCAGACGCTTCTGGGCTGTTGCCTCGGCGATAAACGCGTTTACCCCGGCGGCGTAAGCTTCCAGCAGTTCCCTCGCCCACGGCTGGTATGCCGCAACCGAGGCCTCGGCGGCGCGCCGCAGGTTAAGCGCCCGGAAGAACTTGTCCGTCTCCAGCTGACTCGGGCCGATGACCTCCGACAGCCGGCCGGCGGCCGCGCGCCTCGTCAGATCCATCTGGAACAGGCGGTCCTGGGCCACGACGTAGCCCTGGGCCATGTAAAGGTCATGCTCGTTCTGGGCTTCGATGTGCGGGACACCCCACTTGTCCCGGTATACCGTGACCGGTGCTCTGAGACCCGGCAGGACCAGCTCTCCGCTCACCTGAGGCAGACTGCGCCGGGCGAAGGCGTATCCGCCTCCGGCCGCCAGCAGCAGCAGAGCCACCAGCACCAGGGCGGTGTAGCCGATCCAGCGGGTTACCCTCCTCGTGCGCCGCTGCACTACAACAGACATGGATCATCCCCCACGTTGCGATAGTGGGGGTCTTATTCGGCGCTCTATTCCGATATACCTGTCAGATTGGGACGGAGGGTGGACAGGTGTTGGTGACGGGATGGTGGGTGTGCCTGTGCGGACTATCCGGTCTGTTCGCAGCGGCTGTTGGTCAAGGAGGCGGTGGGTGCCCCTGTGTGGACTATCCGGTCTGTTCGTAGTGGCTGTTGGTCAAGGGGGGTTCCCCTGTGTGGACTATCTGGTCTGTTCGCGGCCGCTGTTGGCAATGGGGCCGGCGTCGGTGTTGCACTGTGCGGGGGAGAAGCTTGCTCTTCCACTGCGCCTGAAAGGGCTCATCCGGTTGAAAGCGCGTGGTGCGAAGGAATTTCGTTCCACATGTGTCGGGGCGTTATCCAGACGAAAGCCACCTGTGCCGAAAGGCGTCATCCAGAACAAGAGCCACCGACGCGAGAAGGCGTCATCCAAAATCAGAGCCACCTGCCCCCAAGGGCGTCATGCACAGGGGTGTCACGCCGGGTCCACAGCGACGCAGCTCCGCCAGGGGACGCACTGTGTACGTTGGTAAGCGAGCACCGGCCGTTCGGTCACGAGTTTCGGGGAGGTCAGCCTGTGGGACAGCGCAGCAGCGCGCGGCCGTCCACCGGCGCGATGTTGTCGCCGTCCGGGTACTGCACGATTCGCACGATGTCGCGGAACCAGGCAAGGTAGTGGGCCAGATACCGCGTGGCGACGCCCCGGAACCGGCGCAGCCACCAGGTGGGCAGGTAGGGAGCCCGGTTCGGTCCTGCGGCTGCTTCTTCTTCGACTCCCGTATGCCCCTGCGAGGGCGCCGCGGTCCCGGGTCGCCGGCTGATGGCGGCGACCCCGTTGTGGTATTCGTACCCCAAGGACTCGCAGGCTTTTTCGTACTCGCTGCCGCCGAAGGCGAACACGCGGGAACCCGGCCGGACCAGCTCCGACAGGCCCGTCCCCACCATTTCCGGAGTGCGGCGGCCCTGCCCCAGAATGCAGAGTTCATAACCGCAGTCGGTCTCGGCCACCATGACGTTCAGTGGCCGCCCGTCGATCAGGAGCCGGAACCGGTTTCGGCCCGTACGGGCCGTGGGGGGCCGGGGGCGGCCTTCCGGCTCAGGACCCCTGCGGATAGAGTTCCAGTAGCCCCAGCTGCCGGGGCCGTTGCAGATCCGGCTTCCCTTTTCGGAGTATTTTACCAGGAAGGTCTCGACCCTGACGCTGCCGCTCAGCTGGCCGCGGGGCTGGGCGTTCAGCACTGCCAGGGCGCGGTGGCGCCAGCGGAAAGCGGTGGACAGGGCGATGTTCAGGCGGGATGCGACCTGGCGCAGGGGCAGGTTGTCGGCAAGCAGTTCAATCATCTCGCGCCAGGCCCTTTGCTTGTGGATGCGATGGGCCGGGGTGCCGGTGTTGGGGCTGAAGGTTCGCCAGCAGGATTTGCAAAGATACCGCTGCACCCGCTGGCCGGAAGCCATGCGGAAGCTGCCGTGCCTGATCACGGCGGACTCCCCGCAAGCAGGGCAGCGCCGTTGCGCCGCCGATCCTGTCGCCGAATCGGTCTGATCAGGCCGGGCAGCGGTCATACGCGGATGGACGAAAGGCTCCGCAGATGCCGGAGTCGTCCGATCAGGAGCGGTTGGTTGGGCACTGGGCACAGGCGCACAATGGTGGGCTTCTGCTCTGTCGGCATCGATGGCACCCGAAGGGCAAGCGAGGGCCAGAGCAGCACCGGCGTGGGGCAGGCCACGGGACTCGCGCAGCACGGCGGCAGCACCTCACGGGACTGGATTCTGTTTCCAGAATAACCGAACGCTGGTTCGTTGTCCAGACCCGCGGGGTCACCCGCAGGGGTGATTTTTGTGCCGGTCGACCGCCACTGCAGTGTGGACGTCGAACAGACCGGATGTCGCGAACCCGCTGCTTCGCCGCCAACAGCAGGGGCGAACAGAGCGGATGATACCGGGCCGGTGCATACAGGCGAACAGCACAGGCGAAGAGAGCGGATGCCACCGGACCGGTGTCCACCGGCCGACAGCAGGGGTGAACAGAGCGGATGCAACGGACTGGTGCCTACCCACCAAAAGCACGGGCGAAGAGCGGATGACACCAGGCCGGTGCCCACCCACCAACAGCAGCGGCGAACAGGACGGATGACACCGGGCCGGTGCCCACCGGCCAACAGCAGGGGCGAACAGACCGGATATGGTCCGCACGAGGGGGCAGGGCCCGCCCACACCCGCCGGGCCACAGAAAGGCGGCCCAAAGCGCATGCGAAGCGCACGCGCCGTCGGGCCGCCGCTATCCCGCAGGAACCAGCCGCAGCACGTCCCCGTCGCTGGGGCGGTTCGGCAGCAGTTCGCCCCGCAGCCACGGAACGAGCTGTGAGGAGAACGCCGGATCCAGCGGGTGCCCGCCCGCTCCCGGCGCCAGGATGGAGATCGCCTCGCTGGGGCGGGACAGGTCCACCAGCCGGCTGTAGGTGGTGGCGGTGGTGACGGTGCCTGCCATCGTGAGATCCAGGCTGCTGCGGTGGACCGTCACAGGCCCGCCGCCCAGAGGATGCGGACCCAGGTCGGTGAGCCTGCCGAGGACGGGCACGGCGTCGGCGAGGCGTCCCATGGCAGGGAGCACGTCGGTCAGGCCGGGGCGGAAGCGGATGCGGTGCTCACGGCCCCACGACCAGCGCTCCGGGTGCCGGCCCTGCCTGGCTGCGAGGTAGGCCACCGACCGGCGGAACGCGGCGAGCGCGAGGCGGGGCAGGCCGAACTCTCCTCCGGGCGGGAGCCAGGGATTCTCCTCGCCGCGCAGGGCCCGCTGGATCAGCTGCTCGGCCGCGTCCTGTCCCGTGCGGGTCATGATGAACTGGTTGAACAGGGTGAGGCCCAGCCGGGGCCGGAAGATCGCTTCCACGAGGTCGAAGTACCACCGCTCCCACAGGCAGGCGCCTGCGGATCCGGCCGGTTCGTCCTGGCTCCAGTCGGACAGGATCAGGAGCGCCCGCTTCTCCAGCTCCGTCAGGCTGTCGGGACGGGCGCCCTGCCGCAGTCCCTCCTGCAGGGTCTGCAGCAGGGGCTGGAGCAGGTTCCGGGCCTGCAGGTTCACGGTGTCGGCGGGCAGCCGGGCCAGCCGCTCCAGGCTCCAGTCGCTGCGGGACGTGACCACTTCGCGGATCCGCTGCCGCCCATAGGCGTGCCGGCCGCCCAGCACCACGCCCTCTTCCGGGTTCAGCTCCTCCTGGAGCTCCGGGCCGGTCTCCAGCCGGGCGATTGTGCCATCCGGCCCAGCGAAGATCACCGTGAGGCCCGGAGCGGTCCAGCCTGCCAGGGCCTTGCGGAACTCGGCGTAGGACCGGGCCTTCGTGATGCCCAGCAGGGCCGCCACTTCCTGGCCGGGCTGCAGGACAGGGGAGCGGAGCGCGAGGGCGCCATGCGCATCCATGGCCAGGATAGGGCCCGACCGGCCCGTCCGCACGATGTGGGGGACTGGCTCAGGCAGCCCCTGCACCCGGATGGCGGTTTCCTGGGTCTGGACCGCGTCAGGGGACTCGGGCACGAGCTCCGGGCTCCCGTTCTCTGATGGGGCCAGCCCCCACGCAAAATCCCGGGAGTGTCCCACCAGAAGGCCGGGCAGCCCGGCCAGGGCGACGCCTTCCAGCCGCGCGCCGCCCGGACCGTGAAGCGTGAGCGGGTGGAGCGGCGACGGGGCTCTGGGAGCCGTCTCCAGGCTGCATCCGGCGACGGGGAATCCGGACTCGGTGCGCCCACCGGCTGCGGCCCACGCCAGTCCCCCCGACACCGTCTGCGGCGCCCACTCAGCAATGCTGCAGAGGTCGGCGAGGTCTGGCAGGTGCTCCGGTTCCATGTGGTCTGACGGCCCGTGGATCCCCGGATCGATGGAAGGGTGCGTGTCACGGAAGAGGAACGAGGCCCAGTCGGCGCCGGCTGCCTGAACCACGCGGGCTTTCACCAGGGCATCGGCCAGGGGCGGCGCCAGTTCAAAGGCGAGCAGCTTGGCCACGGCCATGGAGTCGACGGCCCGCCAGGGGTCCGGCACCAGGCGAGCCAGGGTGAATTCCGGGGGCAGCCGCCCGGCGCTGATGAAGGCGTTGACGCCGTCGGCGTAGGCTTCCAGGCAGGCCCGCACCTCGTCGGGGCAGTCGGCCAGGGCGCGCTCGGCCAGCGCATACAGGCCGAGGGTGCGCATAAACCGATCCCGCTCCAGCAGCGCCTCGCCGCCGATCTCGGCCAGACGGCCCGAGGCGGTGCGGCGGGCGACCTCCATCTGCCACAGCCGTTCCTGCGCGGCGACGAAACCCTGGGCCCGGAACAGATCGTGCCAGTTCTCCGTGGTGATGTGGGGCGCGCCGTGTTCGTCGCGGCGGACCGCGACAGGCGCCCGCAGTCCGGCCAGGCGGACAGTTCCTCGCTGCTGCGGGCGGCTGCGCTGCAGGTAGGCCAGGGCGGCGGCGGTGGCCAGCCCCGTCAGGAGCGCCAGCGCATGCAGCAGCGCCTTGCCGGTGGCCAGCGCCGCGATCAGGAGGAGGACGAAGAGCGCGCCGGCCAGGCCAAACAAGCGGACCACAGGTTCACCTCCGCAGGTTGCAAATGATGCACAAGTGTTTGATGACGGGTGGCGAATCTCCTGCCCGAAGTCGTTGCAACCGACAATTCGCGCGTGCTATAATGCGTTGGTACGACTCCGTCTTCGTAGACCGGCGCCCTGAAAGCAGCTGCAACTGCTCCACCGGGTGCACCGGTAACGGCGCCGGGTTCGAAGCGATGGAAAGGGAGTTTTGCAGATGAAGGCTGGTATTCATCCGAAGACTCAGAAGGCGACCATTACCTGCGGCTGCGGGGCTACTTACGAGGTCCTTTCCACCAAGCAGAACATCCGCGTGGAGATCTGCGCCAACTGCCATCCGTTCTACACGGGCAGCCGCGGCACGACGCGGGTGGAGGCCGGTTCCCGCATTGACCGGTTCCGCAAGAAGTATGGCCGGTAGTGCCCGCGACAGTCTGAGCGAAGCAGAGCCGCCGCGCTCTGCTTTCTTCATCGGGCTCGGCAGGTGAAAGGAGGAGAGGGACCGGGGTGAGCGTTCAGCGGGGCGTCTTTGGGGGACAGGCCGTCATCGAAGGGGTCATGATGCGCGGTCCGAAGTGGATGGCCATCGCGGTGCGTCGGCCAGACGGCGACATCGCCGTGCACAGGGAAGAGGTGCGGTCGCTCGTGCAGCGGTACCCGGTGCTGCGCCTCCCGATCCTGCGCGGGATGGTCGCCATGGTCGAGGCCATCACGCTGGGCATCACCGCCCTGATGTTCTCGGCGAGCCAGGCCATGCCCGAGGAGGAGCAGCTGACCAAGGGCGAGATGACGGTCACGACCGCCGTGGGCTTTGTCTTCGCCGTCGCCCTGTTCGTCGTCGTCCCCACCCTGCTCACCAACTACGTGAAGGCGCTCTCGGTGACGCCGTTCCTCACCCACGTGGTGGAGGGCGGCCTCCGGCTCGGGCTCTTCATCGGCTACCTGGTGGCCATCTCGCTGATGAAAGACATCCAGCGGGTTTTCCAGTACCACGGCGCCGAGCATAAGGTGATCAATGCCTACGAGGCCGGCGATGAGCTGACGGTGGAGAACGTGCGCCGCCACTCCCGGGAACACAAGCGGTGCGGCACGAGCTTCCTGCTCTATGTCGTGGTGATCTCCATCCTTATTTTCTCCATTGTTAATGTAGATAACGTCTGGCTGCGCGTCGTCGCCCGGCTGGGCATGCTGCCGTTGGTGGCGGGTGTGGCCTATGAGTGGATCCGCATCGCGGGCCGCTACGAACACCCGCTGGTCAACGCCCTGAGCCGTCCGGGGATGTGGCTCCAGGGCCTGACCACCCGCGAGCCCGACGACAGCCAGCTGGAGGTGGCCATCGCCTCCTTTGAAACCGCCCGGGGCCACGGCCTGCCGGGTTAGCTTCGCGTCACTCGGGGCACGGGCCCGCCCGCGCCCTTTTTCCATGCCCAGAATTCGCAGGCGAGGTGAAGCCAACTTGGACGCCCGCATGAAGCAGAAGCTGGAAGGCGTCGTTCAGCGGTACGAGGACCTGACCTTCAAGCTGGGCGATCCGTCCGTCATCGCCAACCAGTCCGAGTTTCAGCAGGTCGCCCGGGAGCACAACCGGCTGGGGCCGATCGTGGAGAAGTTCCGGGCGTATGAGAAGGCTGAGCAGGAGCTCTCCGACGTGCTGGAGATGCTGGAGGGGCCGCTGGATCCGGAGGAGCGCGCCCTCTTCAACCAGGAGCTGAAGGACCTGAAGGAGAAGCTGCAGCAGCTCTCCGACGAGCTGCGCATCCTGCTTCTGCCCCGCGACCCCAACGACGACAAGAACGTGATCATGGAGATCCGCGCCGGCGCGGGCGGCGACGAGGCATCCCTCTTTGCCGCCGAACTCTTCCGGATGTACACCCGCCTGGCGGAGCGCCACAAGTGGAAGACTGAGGTGCTGTCCATCAGCGAGAACGAGGCGGGCGGCATCAAGGAGGTGCTCTTCCAGATCAACGCCGAGGGCGCCTACTCCCGCCTGAAGTACGAGGGCGGCGTGCATCGCGTCCAGCGGGTGCCGGTGACCGAGTCGCAGGGGCGCATCCACACCTCCACCGTGACCGTGGCGGTCATGCCGGAAATGGAAGAGGTGGACATCGAGATCAAGCCCGAGGACCTGAAGATCGAGGTGCAGCGGGCGGGCGGCGCCGGCGGGCAGCACGTGAACAAGACCGAGTCGGCGGTGCGCATGACGCACCTGCCCACCGGCATCGTCGTCTACTGCGCGGACGAGCGGTCCCAGATGCAGAACCGGGAGAAGGCGATGCGGGTGCTGCGGGCCCGCGTGGCGGACTACTACGCCCAGCAGGCCAAGAGCGAGGAGGAGCAGCTGCGCCGGGCCCAGGTGGGCACGGGCGAGCGGTCGGAGAAGATCCGTACCTACAACTTCCCCCAGGATCGGGTGACCGACCACCGCATCGGCCTGACGGTGCACAACATCGCCGCGGTCATGGACGGCGAGATCGACCACATCATCGATGCCCTGGCCCAGCATGAGCAGGCGGCCCTGCTGGCCCGGGAGGAGGCCTGATCCACGGTGGCCCCGGGCGGAGGTAGCAACAGCCCGCAGGGCGATCCGGCGCAGGGCGCCCCGATCACGGTCGGTGAGGCGCTCGCCCGTGCGCGGGCGCAGCTCGCATCCGCCGGCGTGGAAGGCGCCGAGCGGGAGGCGGCATGGCTGATGGCGCACGTGCTGGGGTGCACCGCGGGCGCGCTGATCGGCCGGAAGGCAGAGCCGCTGGCGCCGGAGACGGCCCGGGCGTATGCGGCCCTGACCGCGCGCCGTGCGGCGCGGGAGCCCCTGCAGTACATCCTCGGCACGGAGGAGTTCCTGGGGCTGACCTTCCGCGTGACCCCGGCAGTGCTGATCCCCCGCCTGGACACGGCGGTGCTGGTGGAGCAGGCCGTGGCCCGGCTGGCTGCTTGGGCGGCAGGCGTGGCGCCTGCTGCGGGCGGCGTGCGGGCTGCAGGCGGGGCTCGGGCTGCGGGCGGCGTGTGGGCGGCAGGCGGGGCGCCTGCTGCGGGCGACCTGCGGATCGAAGGCGGGGCTCGGGCTGCGGGCGGCGTGCGAGCGGCAGGCGGCCTGCGGGTGGCAGATATCGGCACCGGCAGCGGGGCGATCGCGGTCGCCGTCGCGCACCGGGTTCCGGCGGCGCACGTGCTGGCGGTGGATGTGAGCCGCGAGGCCCTGGCCGTCGCGGCGGAGAACGCCCGGCTGAACGGTGTGGCGGACCGGGTGCGGTTCCGCCAGGGCGATCTGGTGGCGCCGCTCCGGGAGGAGGGCGGCCGGTTCGCGGCAATTCTCTCGAATCCCCCGTACATCAGCGAGGCGGAGCTGACCGGGCTCATGCCGGAGGTGCGCGACTGGGAACCCCGGCTCGCGCTTTCGGCGGGCGCGGACGGCCTGGCGTTTTTCCGCCGTCTCGTCCGGGAAGCGCCGGCTTTCCTGCTGCCCGGCGGGTTCCTGGGGGTGGAAGTCGGCATCGGTCAGGCGCAGGCCGTGGCCGGGCTGTTCCGGGAGGCGGGGCTGGTGGATGTTGCGGTCTACCCGGATACGGCCGGCGTCGAGCGGGCGGTGTTCGGGAGCGTCACCTCATAAAGGTCGGGAAGGTCGGGTCAGCAAAGGTCGGGTCAGCGCCGCTCTGCGAGAGCCGGCGGGTTGCGAGAGCCGGCGGGTTGCGAGAGTCGGCGGGTTGCGAGAGCCGGCAGGTTGCGAGAGTCGGCGGGTTGCGAGAGTCGGCGGGTTGCAAGAGCCGGCGGGTTGCGAGAGTCGGCGGGTTGCAAGAGCCGGCGGGTTGCGAGAGTCGGCGGGTTGCAAGAGTCGGCGGGTTGCGAGAGTCGGCGGGTTGCAAGAGCCGGCGGGTTGCGAGAGTCGGCGGGTTGCGAGAGCCGGCGGGTTGCAAGAGTCGGCGGGTTGCAAGAGCCGGCGGGTTGCGAGAGTCGGCAGGTTGCGAGAGCCGGCAGGTTGCAAGAGCCGGCGGGTTGCGAGAGTCGGCAGGTTGCGAGAGCCGGCGGGTTGAGGGAGAGGCAGCGTCGCACTGCAGGGTGGTGCGGCGCTTTGCTTTGTGTGCGCGCTGCCCGGTCGTCTTTCCGTGAAGCGCCCACACTTTCCCATGAGCAACCCTCAGGTTGACTCCGCATGCTATCTTCGGGCCGGTGTGTATAGATAGCGGGCAGGAAATGGCGGTGGATTCCCCGAAAACTTACGGGATGCCGCGGGACTCAGGAAGGGGAGGGTGAGACGTGGAACGCCTGGTGCAGGGTACGCGGGTGTTGCAGGTAGACCCGACCAGTCCGGAACCGGAAGTCGTCGCGCAGGCGGCAGCCACCCTGCGGGCGGGAGATGTGGTGGCGTTTCCCACGGAGACCGTCTACGGCCTGGGTGCCAACGCCCTGGACGGCGAGGCCGTGGGGCGCATCTTCGCGGCCAAGGGCCGCCCGTCCGATAACCCGCTGATCGTGCACATCGCGGACCGCTCGCAGCTCGAGGGGCTGGTGGCGTCGGTGCCGGAGGCGGCCGAGCGGCTGATGGCGCGTTTCTGGCCGGGGCCGCTGACCCTGGTGATGCGCAAGGGGCCGGCCGTGCCGCCGGAGGTCACCGGCGGCCTGGACACGGTGGGCATTCGCATGCCCGACCACCCGGTGGCCCTGGCCCTGATCCGCGCCGCGGGCGTTCCGATCGCCGCGCCCAGCGCCAACACGTCCGGCCGGCCGAGCCCCACGGCCGCCGAGCACGTGCTGGAGGACCTGGCGGGGTGCATTCCCGTCATCCTGGACGGCGGGGAGACCGGCGTCGGCGTGGAGTCCACGGTGCTGGACGTGACCACGTACCCGCCGATGATCCTGAGGCCCGGCGGCCTGACCCGGGAGGAGCTGGAGGCGGCCATCGGCCCGGTGGCACTCGCCCCGAACCTGGAGGGGGCCGAGCCCTGTGAACGGCCCCGTTCCCCGGGCATGAAGTACCGGCACTACGCGCCCCGGGCGCCGCTGGTCCTGGTGGAAGGCCCGGTGCTGGAGATGCAGGAGAAGATCCGCGACCTCGCCATGGAGTACGCCGAGGAGGGGAAGCGGGTGGGCATCCTGTGCAGCGCGGAGAGCCGCGGCGTCTACATGGCGCCTGTGATCCTGGAATACGGGGCCCGGGCAGACCTGGCCGGCATCGCCAGCGACCTGTTCGGGACCCTGCGCGCCTTCGACCGGCATCAGGTGGACGTGATCCTGGCCGAAGGGGTGCCGGAGGAGGGGCTGGGACTGGCGATCATGAACCGCCTGCGCCGGGCGGCCGGCGGGCGGGTGATCCGGCTGTGAGGGTGCAGAAGGTCCTGCTGGTCTGCTCCGGGAACACGTGCCGGAGCCCGATGGCCGCAGCGCTGCTGCGGGACCTGTGGCGCCGGGCCGACCCGGGGTGGGACCTGCAGGTGGATTCGGCCGGCCTGGGCGCCTTTCCCGGTCTGCCTGCCGCCGAGAACGCCGTGGCGGCCATGAAGGCGCGGGGCATCGACCTCAGCGGCCACCGTTCGCGGCCGGTGGCGGGCCTGGAGGGGTACGACCTGGTGCTCGGCATGACGCGCGCCCACCGCGATGCCCTGCGGGCCCGGTATCCGGCGTTTGCCGACCGCATCTTCACCCTGGGCGAGTACGCCGGGACCGGGGGCGACCTGTCCGATCCGTTCGGCGGGTCGCTGGAGGTGTACGAACAGACCGCCCGGGCGCTGGAGCAGGCGCTGCAGGCGGTGGTGGAGCGAATTCGCCGGGAAGGAAGTGGAGCGCAGTGAAAGTGGCCGTGGCGAGCGATCATGGCGGCTTTGATCTGAAAGGGATGGTCATTTCGCTTCTGGAGTCGCTGGGCCACGAGGTGACCGACCTGGGCACCCACGACCGGAACTCCTGCGACTACCCGGATTATGCGCAGAAGGTGGCCGAGGGCGTCGCCGCCGGCGTGTACGACCGCGGCGTCCTGATCTGCGGCACCGGCCTGGGCATGTCCATCGCGGCCAACAAGGTAGCCGGCGTGCGTGCGGCCCTGTGCAACGAGGTGTACTCGGCCAGGATGGCCCGGGCGCACAACGACGCCAACGTGCTCTGCCTCGGGGCGCGGGTGGTGGGGCCCGGCGTGGCCGAGGAAATCGTGCGGACCTTCTTCACCGCCGAGCACGAGGGCGGGCGGCACGCCCGCCGCGTCGAGAAGATCCGTTTACTGGAGCAGCGGTAGGAGGCGTCGCCATGGCGGACGTGAAACAGCAGGCGCCGGACGAACAGTTCTTGATGGCGGTGCGGGCGCAGACCCGCGCTGCGGCGGAGGAGCTGCTGGACGTCGCCGGGCTGAGCCCCGGGCAGGTGCTGGTGGTGGGCGGCTCCACCAGCGAGGTGATGGGCCGGCGCATCGGCACCGCCGGGAGCGAGGCCGTGGCCGAGGCGATCCTGGAGCCGCTGTTCGAGGTGACGCAGGCGGCGGGCATCTACCTGGCCGTGCAGTGCTGCGAGCACCTGAACCGCGCCCTGGTTGTCCCGCGGGCCGCGGCCGAGCGGTACGGCTGGGAGCGGGTGACCGTGGTGCCGGTGCCGAAGGCAGGAGGCGCCCTCGCGGCCCGGGCCATGCGGCGGCTCCCGGACGCGGTGGTGGTGGAGGAGATCAGGGCCGATGCGGGCCTGGATATCGGACTGACCTTGATCGGCATGCACCTGCGCCGGGTGGCCGTTCCGGTCAGGCTGAAGACGGCCGCCATCGGGCACGCCCGGTTGGTCGCGGCCCGAACCCGGCCGAAGCTGATTGGCGGGGCCCGTGCGGTCTACGAAATGGAATAGGGGGAACGAGCGCGATGTCCAGGGTTGTCGTCATCGACCATCCACTGATTCAGCACAAGCTCAGCATCATCCGGGACAAGGAGACGGGCCCCAAGGAGTTCCGTGAACTGGTGAACGAGATCGCCATGCTGATGGCCTACGAGGTGACCCGGGATCTGCCGACGGAAGAGGTGGAGGTGGAAACGCCCATCGCCCGGGCCCGGTGCCGCCGGCTCGCCGGCGAGAAGATCGGCCTGGTGCCCATTCTGCGGGCCGGCCTGGGGATGGTGCAGGGGATCCTCAACCTTTACCCCACGGCCCGGGTCGGCCACATCGGCCTCTACCGGGACCCCGAGACCCTGAAGCCGGTGGAGTACTACTGCAAGCTGCCGACGGACCTGGGCGAGCGGGAGCTCCTGGTGCTGGACCCGATGCTGGCCACGGGCGGCTCCATCGTCGCTTCGCTGGACCTGATCAAGCGGCACGGCGGCAAGAGGATCAAGCTGCTCTGTCTGCTCGCCGCCCCCGAGGGCGTAAAGGCGGTCCAGGAGGCGCACCCGGATGTGGATATCTACCTGGCCGCGCTGGATGAACGTCTGAATGAACATGCCTATATTGTGCCCGGGCTGGGCGACGCCGGCGACCGCCTCTTCGGCACGAAGTAGGGCCGGGCGGCGCAGGCCCCGCCGGCAGGAACAAGCGGAGGGATTGCAGTGGCACGGCCCAGTTGGGACGAGTATTTTATGGAACTCGCGCAGGTGGTTGCCAAGCGGTCGACGTGCAACCGCCGCAAGGTTGGAACCGTCTTAGTGAGGGACAAGCGTATTCTGACCACCGGCTACAACGGGTCGCCGTCGGGGCTGCCGCACTGCACCGACGCGGGCTGCCTGATCGTGGACGGCCACTGTGTGCGGGCGATCCACGCGGAACAGAACGCGATCATCCAGGCGGCGCTGCACGGCATCACCCTGAAGGGGGCGACCTGCTATGTCACCAGCAGCCCGTGCGTGCACTGCGCCAAGATGCTGATCGCGGCGGGGATTGAGCGCATCGTGTACATGGACGAGTACACGGAGCAGATCGGTCTCGAAATGGCCCGGGAAGCGGGCGTGGTCATGGAGCGGTTCATTCCTTCCAGCCATTCCTGAGCTTTACACGGATGGTTTACGCGCTTAGAATAACGAAAGCCGGAGTCAGGCATTATGTTGCGTGGGTCCATGCCGACGGACCCTGTGTAGGGAGTTGAGTCAACATGCTGCAGCAGGCAGGCATCACCTTCGCGGTGGCGCTGGTGGCGTCGCTGCTCCTCACGCCGCTGGCACGCCGGCTCGCCCTGCGCACGGGTACGGTGGCCCCGGTGGTCAAGCGCAGCGTCCACACGGAGCCGAAGCCCTTCCTGGGCGGACTCGCAATGTACCTGGCCTTTGCCCTGGCGATGGTCCTGGCGGGCGGCCTGCGCGATCCGCAGGTGGTGGGCATCCTGGTCTGCGGCGGCCTGCTCGTGCTGCTGGGGATCCGGGACGACCGGGTGCCCATGCGGCCGAAGGTGAAGTTCCTGGGCCAGGTCGCCATCGCCGCCCTGATGGTCTACGTTCCTTACTGGCAGCTGCAGGTGAGCTACATCTTCAGCCCGCTGGGCGAGCGGTGGGTCTCGTTCGGGCCGCTGGCGGGGCCGCTGACGATCCTCTGGATCGTGTCGTTCATCAACGTGATGAACTTTATCGACGGCCTCGACGGCCTGGCCGCCGGCATCTCCACCATCGCGGCGCTCACGCTGCTGGTGGTCTCGCTGCAGCAGGGCGTGCCGTCGGCCATCCTGCTCTCCGCTGCGCTGGCGGGATCGGCGGTCGGCTTTCTGCGGTACAACTTCAACCCGGCCAAGATCTTCATGGGCGACGCCGGCTCGATGTTCCTGGGCTTCACGCTGGCGGCCATCTCGGTCGAAGGCGTGATGAAGAGCGCCCTGGCGGTTTCCGTGCTGGTGCCGGTGCTTGCCCTGGCGGTGCCCATCTTCGACACGGCGTTCGCCATCGTGCGGCGGCTGGCCGGCGGGCGGTCGATCGGGCAGGCGGACAAGGACCACCTGCACCACCGGCTGCTCAGGCTCGGGCTCTCCCACCGGAACACCGTGTTGGTGATGTGGGCGGTGTCGGCGGCGCTGGGGCTCTCCGCGGTGGCCCTGACCGAGGTGAGTTTCACCGAGGCGATGGTCATCGTCGGCGTGGTCCTGGCGGTGATCCTGACGGCAGCCCGCCGCCTGGGGCTGCTGGCGGTCTCGGAGCCGAGGGAGAAGCATCCCGGCCACTGAGTCTGGGAACATAGGAGAAGGGGTAAGAGGGCGACCTCTTACCCCTTTTCGACAGGATCATAGGATAGGACGGCACGAGGCGCAGCAGGACAAGAGGCCTGGCAGGGCACGAAGCCTGGCTGGACACGAGGCATATCCGGATACGAGTACGATGCATACCACGACACGACCCCGCCCAGGGTCCGCACCCGGGCCGGGGACGGCCGAGGAGGCGACGAGGTGGCACAGCCCCGCAAGGTGATGACGATTTTCGGGTCCCGCCCGGAGGGCATCAAGATGGCGCCGGTGGTGCAGGCGCTGCGCCGGCACCCCGACTGGTTCGAGACGATCGTGGTCTCCACCGGGCAGCACCGGGAGCAGCTGGACCAGGTCTTCGCCGCCTTCGGGCTCGCGGCCGACCACGACCTGGCCATCATGCAGCCCCGGCAGACGCTGACCGACATCATGGTGCGCGCCCTCTCCGGCCTGGACCAGCTGCTGGCCCGGGAGCGGCCGGACCTGGTGCTGGTGCACGGCGACACCAGCACCACCGCGGCCGGGGCCCTGGCGGCCTTCTACCACAAGATCCCCGTGGGGCACGTGGAGGCCGGACTGCGGACCTTCAACAAGTACAATCCCTATCCCGAGGAGATCAACCGGCGGCTGGCGGGTATCATCGCTGACATCCAGTTCGCCCCGACACCCCGGGCGCGGGAGCACCTGATCGCGGAGCACATCGACCCGGACACGATCTTCGTCACGGGGCAGACCGGCGTCGACGCCGCCCTCACCGTGCTCAGCCGGCCGCACACGTTCTCCGTGCCGGCGCTGCGGCAGGTGGACTTCACCCGCCACCGCGTGGTGCTGATGACGGCCCACCGCCGGGAGAACATCGGCGAGCCGATGCGGAACATGTTCCGGGCCGTGCGCGACCTGGTGGACCGCTTCCCCGACGTGCTGCTGATTTACGCCGTCCACCTGAACCCGGCCGTACGGGAACTGGCCTGGCCGATCCTGGACGGCCACCCGCGCATCCTGCTGCTGGATCCCCTGCCGTATCCGGATATGATTCACCTGGCCGCCAAATCCTATATGGCGATGACGGACTCGGGGGGAATCCAGGAGGAGACGCCGTCGATGGGTGTTCCTCACGTGCTGATGCGCGAGACCACCGAGCGTCCGGAAGCGCTGGAGGCCGGGGTCATCCTGCTGTCGGGCACTTCCTATGAAGGGGTCTACGCCGCCGGGGAGCGGCTGCTGACCGACCGGGACCTGTACCAGCGGATGGCCAGGGCCCAGAATCCCTTCGGCGACGGGCAGGCGAGCCGGCGCATCGCCGAGTACCTGGCCTGGTACTTCGGTTTCGCTGCCGACAAGCCATCCGAGTTCGTCCCCGGCGGCGGGCGTGCGGGTTAGCCCGGCGGGGTTCCGCGGCGGCCAGGCGCCGCCCGGCTTCCCACCGGGGGCCGGCTCCGGCGGACGGGAACGAACGCGCAGACGCTCCGGATGCGGCAGGCGCATCGGGAGCGTTTTTCATGGGTGCGGCGCCGCGCGTTTGTCGAATTTCTGCCCGATGATGCAGGAATTGAGCCGCTCGTGGCTAATGATGTGATGGATCCTTACAAATAGCTCAGGAGGTGGATCCCTGGGCAGTACACCCGCCGTAGGGCGAAAGTGCAATGTCATGCCCCGTCGTTATCGCTAGACTAACCACATGGAATACTTGAAACAAGCGGACCCTACCGGTTTTGTTCTTGTCTTTTACAAGACACCTTAGTATAATCGGCTTTAGGGATTTCAGCGGATTCTGGCGGAGGAGGTAGCGCCAGAGTGCATCGCCGATCCCCCCGGCGTTCGCCCTACCTGTTTGCAGCCATCGATTTTGGCTACATGCTGCTGGCCTCCCTGGGGCTCTTCGGGGGACTGGGGTGGTGGCTGGACGGCCGGTTCAATACCGCGCCCCTGTTTCTCATCGCGGGCATCCTGCTGGGGCTTGCGGTGGCTTTCAGGAGCCTGCTGCGCCAACTGAACGCCATTGAGCGGGCGCTGCAGGCGGCCAGGAAGGAAGGGGACAGGCAGCAGACGCCGGAAGGAAAACCCTGACCCCGTGCGGGGGAGGGTGGTCGTGGCAGTCCAGGTTCTCGCAGGCGTTGTGGTCGGTTGCGTCTGGGGCTGTCTGTGCAACCTCCTGCTGTTCCGGAAGATGGCCAACAACCGGGCCGCGGGTGTCGAGCCTCTGCGCGGCATTGGCGTTGTTTTTTTTGTGCGGTACGTACTCGACGCCGCCGTTCTGGCCCTGTTCTACCTGGCGACGCGCAGCGTCTACGGCCTGATTGCGGCGGCGCTTTCCATCACCCTCGCGGTCAAAGCCTCTCTTTTCCACGTTTACGCCCGGAAGGGGGGGAAATTTGAGTGACCTCGTTCCTGTTCAGCTTGGCTGAAGCAGGCGGCGGAAAGGAGTTTCACATTCACCAGCCCTGGGCGCTCCCCTTTCTGGAGGGCACGCTGTTTGGGAAGGACCAGCTGCTCGAGATCAACAACATGGTCGTCACGCAGTGGCTGATCGTGGCCGGTCTGCTGGTCCTGGGGCTGGTCATCAACCGGGCCGTGCTGAGCGGCCGGATGACCAAGCTGCGCGGCTCGCTGGAGCTCCTGATCGACTTCCTGGAAGGCTGGTTCGCCTCCTTCATCGGGAGCCGCCAGTACGCCCGGCAGTACATGCCCCTGCTCTGCACGCTGTTCCTCTTTATTCTGGTCTCCAACTACCTGGGCGTGGTGCCTACGGTCGGGTACGGGCTCTTCGCCCCGACGGGCCGCTGGGGAACCACGCTGGGGCTCGGCCTCGTGGTGGCCGTTGCCGTGCAGGTGATCGCCATCCGCACACTGGGTACCGGCGGCTGGATCAAGCACATCCTGCACCTGGGCCCGCTGTCGCTCCTGGAAGAGGTCGTGCACCCGTTTTCGCTGTCGCTCCGTCTCTTCGGCAACATCTTCGGCGAGGAGACGCTGCTCGCGGTGATCATCTTCCTCGCGCCCATGATCGCGCCGATTCCGATCATGGTGCTGAGCCTGGTGTTCGGTGCCCTGCAGGCGGTGGTCTTCACGACCCTGACGGCCATTTACATCGGCGCCGTGCTGGAGCACCACCAGGCCCACGCCCAGCACGCAGAAGGGGAGGCCCCGCATCAGCCTGCCCCCGCCCACTAGGGCGACCTGATCAAGTTATCGCTTTCCTCCCCCTCTAGGGAAGGCGTTCCCTCGCCCCTGGGAGGATTGAACAAGAGGGCGCTTGCGCCCGAAGCTTTGCGCAATGACTCGCTCGTTCGAGAAGGAGGGTAATCCGTACGATGGAGACTACTGCTTGGATCGCTCTGGCTGCTGCCCTCAGCATCTCGGTGGCCGCGATTGGCGCTACCGTGGCGCAGGGCAAGGCGACCGCCTCTGCGATGGACGCTATCTGGCGCCAGCCTGAGGCCGCCAACGACGTCCGTGGCGCCCTCATCGTTTCGCTCGCTCTGATGGAGGCCATCGCGATCTACGGCCTGCTCATCGGCCTGCTCATCATCTTCATGCTCGGGTAATTGGGGTTTGCGCTCGAGGGGGGGCGACCCGGGGCTAGTCACCTCCGGTCGCCCCTTACTAGAGAGGGGGGGAACTCCTTTTGGATCTGACACTGTTCACGCTCGCGGCCTCCGAGGGGATCGACATCTTCCCCAAGCCCAGCGAGCTGATCTGGACGATGATCAACTTTGCCATCCTCCTTTGGGGACTGCACAAGTTCCTCTATAAGCCCCTCATCGGCGCCATTCAGGCCCGGGATGATGAGATCAACAACAACCTGAGGAAGGCGGCCGAGGATCGGGCAGAGGCTGAGCGCCTGCGCCAGGAGTTCGAGGCGCAGATCGCCAACGCCCAGCGAGAGGCGCAGGAGATCATCAACAAGGCGATCAAGAACGCCACGGCTGCGAAGGAGCAGATCGAGGCCGAGGCTCGGGCCAGGGCTTCGGAACTGCTGGAGAACGCCACGCAGACCATCGAGCGGGAGAAGCAGAAGGCGCTCGCCGAGCTGCGGCTTGAGGTTGCCAATCTGGCGGTGGCCGTCGCCGGCAAGGTGATCGAGAAGAGCCTCGACACCGAAGAGCACCGCCGGCTGGCTGACCGCTTCGTTGAAGAGGTGGCGAAGCACTGATGCTGAGTCACGCCGTCGCCCGGCGCTACGCCAGAGCCCTCTTCGAACTGGCCCAGGAGAAAGGGCTTCTGGAGCAGACCCAGCGCGAGCTCGAGCTCGTTGTCCATATGTACGAGTCGAACAGCTACCTGCGGGGGTTCATGAACGACGTGATGATCGCGCCCTCCCGCAAGCGCGAGGTGCTGAAGAACACCCTGGAGGGCAAGGTCTCCCCGCTGATGCTGAACTTCCTCTACGTGGTGGTGCAGAAGCGGCGGGAGCCGTACCTGCCCTCCATCTACCGCGCGTTTCAGGACCTGGCCAACGAGGCCCTGGGGGTCGTGGAGGTCGAGGTCCGTTCTGCCGTTCCTCTGGCGGAGGAGACGGCCCGGAACCTGGAGGCCAGGCTTACGGCCAAACTGGGCAAGCGTGTGAAGCTGAGTACCCAGGTCGCCCCTGAGTTGATCGGCGGCCTGGCCGTGCGGGTGGGCGACACGCTGATGGACGGCTCTGTCCGCACCCGCCTGCGCCGCATGCATGAGCGGCTGATCAGCACGCAATCCAAGGTCAATTGAGGGGTGACACGTGGATGAGCATTCGGCCAGAGGAGATCTCCTCGATTCTGAAGCAGGAGATCGAGCGGTTCTCCACCGAGATCGAGACCTCGAACGTCGGCCGGGTCATCCAGGTTGGTGACGGCATCGCCCGCGTGTACGGCCTGCAGTCCTGCATGGCCTCCGAGCTGTTGGAGTTCCCCAACGGCGTCATGGGAATGGCATTCAACCTGGAGGAAGACAACATCGGTGTCGTGATCCTCGGTCCCGACGAGGACATCAAGGAAGGCATGGAGGTCAAGCGCACCGGGCGCGTCGTGGAGGTGCCGGTGGGCCCGGCCCTGATCGGCCGCGTCGTCAACGCGCTGGGACAGCCGCTGGACGGCAAGGGCCCCATCGAGACCGACATGTACCTGCCCGTCGAGCGCAAGGCGCCGGGCGTGATCACGCGTAAGTCGGTGCACGAGCCGCTGCAGACCGGCCTGAAGGCCATCGACTCGATGACGCCGATCGGCCGCGGCCAGCGCGAGCTGATCATCGGCGACCGCGGCACCGGCAAGACCGCCATCGCCGTCGACACGATCATCAACCAGAAGGGGCAGAACTGCATCTGCATCTACGTCGGCATCGGCCAGAAGGCCTCCACCATCGCCGGCGTGGTCAAGAAGCTGGAGGAGACGGGCGCGATGGAGTACTCCATCGTCGTCTCGGCGACGGCCTCCGATCCCGCCCCGCTGCAGTTCCTCGCGCCGTACGCGGGCTGCGCCATGGGCGAGTACTTCCGCGACAACGGCATGCACGCCCTCATCATCTACGATGATCTCTCCAAGCACGCCGTCGCTTACCGCGAGATGTCGCTGCTGATGCGCCGTCCGCCTGGCCGTGAGGCGTACCCCGGCGACGTGTTCTACCTGCACTCCCGCCTGCTGGAGCGGGCCGCGAAGATGAGCGACGAGTACGGCGCCGGCTCCCTGACGGCCCTGCCGATCATCGAGACCCAGGCGGGCGACGTGTCGGCGTACATCCCGACCAACGTCATCTCCATCACGGACGGCCAGATCTTCCTGGAGACCGACCTGTTCAACGCGGGCATCCGCCCCGCCATCAACGTCGGTATCTCGGTCTCCCGCGTGGGCGGTGCGGCCCAGATCGACTCCATGAAGCGGGTGTCGGGCACGCTGAAGCTCGACCTGGCCCAGTACCGCGAGCTGGCGGCCTTCGCCCAGTTCGGCTCCGACCTGGACAAGGCGACGCAGGCCCGCATCATCCGCGGCCAGCGCACGACGGAGATCCTGAAGCAGCCGCAGTACAATCCGCTGCCGGTGGAGCTGCAGGTGCTCTCCATCTTCGCCGCCTCCAACGGCTACCTGGACGATCTGCCGGTGGAGGAAGTGGCGGCGTTCGAGCAGGAGCTGCACACCTACTTCAAGGCCAACCATCCGGAGCTGCTGGCCCGGATCCCGAAGGAGAAGTGGAAGGACCTGGAGCCCGAGGTCAGGGCCGCGGTGGATGCCTTCAAGAAGGGCTACGGCCAGCGCGCTGCCGCCCAAGCCGCCAACCAGTAAGGGGTGGTGAGCAAGCTTGGCTGAGAACAAGAAGGCTGTACAGCGCCGCATCAAGGCCGTCAAGTCGACGCAGCAGATCACCAAGGCGATGAAGCTGGTCGCCGCCGCCAAGCTGCGCCGGGCGCAGGAGAACGTGCAGAACGCCCGGCCGTACTCCCGGGAGCTCGCCAAGACCCTGGGCCGCCTGGTGCAGGCGGGGGCAGGCGCCAACCATCCGCTGCTGAACCGGCGCCCTGAGGGCACGCCGACAGTGGCCTACGTGGTCATCACCGCCGACCGCGGCCTGGCCGGGTCGTTCAACATCAACGTCATCCGCAAGGCGCACCAGGCGCTGGAGGCGGAGAGCCGGCCCACCAAGCTGATCTGCATCGGCCGCAAGGGGCGGGACTACTTCGTCAAGCGCCGGATCCAGCCCGTGCTGGAGTTCGTCGGCCTGGGCGACACGATCACCTTCGCTCTGGCCCGGTCGGTCCTCTCCCAGATCGTCGACCTCTACCTCTCGGGCGAGGTCGACGAGGTGCGGGTGATCTACACCGAGTTCGTCAACGCGGTGACGCAGCGGCCCAAGGAGATGCAGCTGCTTCCGATCCAGCCGGCGCAGGCGGAAGCCCCGCACGGGCTCGTGGAGTACATCTACGAGCCGTCCCCCGAGCGGGTGCTGGACACGCTGGTGCCCCGTTACGCCGAGACGATCTTCTACCAGCTCCTGCTGGAGTCGAAGGCGTCGGAGCAGGGCGCCCGCATGACGGCAATGGGCAACGCCACGGACAATGCGGAAGAGATGATCGCCAAGCTGACGCTGGCGTACAACCGGGCCCGGCAGGCGGCCATCACCCGAGAGATCTCCGAAATCGTGGGCGGCGCCAACGCCCTGCAGGGCTGAGCGTGCTTCCTGAGTAGAGGAGGGAGACCCCCAGTGAGCAATCCAGTCGGCAAGATCCTGGCCATCATGGGCGCCGTCGTCGACGTCGAGTTCCCGGACGGCCATCTGCCTAAGCTGAACCACGCCCTCGTCATCCGGAACGGCGGGGAGCGGGGCGACATCAACCTGACCCTGGAGGTCGCGCAGCACCTGGGCAACAACCAGGTCCGCTGCGTCGCCATGGACTCCACCGACGGCCTGCGCCGGGGCGAGACCGTCATCGACACGCAGGCGCCGATCACGGTGCCCGTCGGCGAGCCGGTCCTGGGCCGGATCTTCAACGTGCTCGGCGAGACCATTGACGGCAAGGGGCCGGTGAACAGCCCGGTGTCGCTGCCGATTCACCGCGAGCCCCCCGGCGTGGCCAATGTGGACCCCGCCACCGAGATGCTGCCCACCGGCATCAAGGTCATCGACCTGCTCTGCCCGTACGCCCGCGGCGGCAAGATCGGCCTGTTCGGCGGCGCGGGCGTGGGCAAGACGGTCATGATCCAGGAACTCATCCACAACATCGCCTACAAGTTCGGCGGCTACTCCATCTTCGCCGGCGTGGGCGAGCGCACCCGTGAGGGCAACGACCTCTACCACGAGATGATCGAGGCCGGCGTCATCGACAAGGTGGCGATGGTCTTCGGCCAGATGAACGAGCCGCCCGGCGCCCGTATGCGCGTGGCCCTCACCGGCCTGACCATGGCCGAGTACTTCCGCGACGAGCAGGGCCTGGACGTGCTGCTCTTCATCGACAACATCTTCCGCTTCACGCAGGCCGGCTCCGAGGTGTCCGCCCTGCTGGGCCGCATGCCCTCGGCCGTGGGTTACCAGCCGACGCTGGCCACCGAGATGGGCTACCTGCAGGAGCGCATCACCTCGACGAAGAAGGGCTCGATCACGTCGGTGCAGGCGATCTACGTCCCGGCCGACGACCTGACCGACCCGGCCCCGGCCACCACCTTCGCCCACCTGGACGCGACGACGGTTCTCTCCCGCGCCGTGTTCGAGAAGGCGATCTTCCCGGCCGTCGACCCGCTCGACTCCAGCTCCCGCATCCTGGACCCGAACATCGTGGGCCGGGAGCACTACGAGGTCGCGCGCGGCGTGCAGAAGGTGCTGCAGCGGTACAAGGAGCTGCAGGACATCATCGCCATCCTGGGCATGGACGAGCTCTCCGACGAAGACAAGCTCATCGTCGCCCGGGCGCGCAAGATCGAGCGCTTCCTGTCGCAGCCGATGTTCGTGGCGGAGAAGTTCACCAACCTGCCCGGCGTGTTCGTCGATCCCAAGGACACGGTCAAGGGCTTCAAGGAGATCCTGGAGGGCAAGCACGACGACCTGCCCGAGCAGGCGTTCTACATGGTCGGCACCATCGAGCAGGCGGTGGAGAAGGGCAAGAAGCTGCTGGCCGAGGTGAGCTAGCATGGCCGACATGTCGCTGACCATCATCACGCCGGAGCGGACGGTGCTGCGGGACGCCCCCGCCGACGCCGTCGTCGTCCCGGTGGTGGACGGCTCGATGGGCATCCTGAAGAACCACGCCCCCATGGTCGCCAACCTGCGGATCGGCGTCCTGCGCTACAAGCAGGACGGCGTCTACAAGCGGGCGGCCGTGACCGGCGGGTTTATGGAGGTCTCGGACAACCGGGTCACGATCCTGGCCGACGCGGCTGAACTGGCGGAGTCCATCGATGTGATGCGCGCGATCGAAGCCAGGAAGCGGGCCGAGGCCCGGCTCCGTGACCGGAAGGCCAACATCGACCGGGTCCGGGCCGAGGCGGCGCTCCGCCGTGCGCTGGCCCGCCTGCGGGCCGCCGGCGTCCTGGATCAGGAAAAGGAGTAACTCCTGCATAATGAAGCCCCGGCCTGGAGGCAGGCCGGGGCTCTTTCATGGCTACACCAGAATCACGTGCAGGGCGCCGGGGCCGTGGACGCCGATGGTCAGGTCGTTCTCGATGTCCGAGCTGCGGCTGGGGCCCGACTTGAAGATCACCTGCGACGGCATGGCCCCGCTGCCGGCGAGACGCCGAAAGACCCGGGCGCTGTCGAAGACGATCTGCTCCTTGCGCAGCACGGCGATCAGGAGCGGCGGCAGCAGGCTCACCGTGCGGCCGCGGGTGGCGCCGCTGTGCAGGACGATCGTCCCGGTCTCGGCAATGGCCGCGTCGCAGGCGACGATGCCGGCGGGCGCCTTCTCGACCTGCTCCACGAAGGACCGGCCGTCGTCGCCCTGGCGGAACCTGACCACCCGGTACCCGGCGGCCTCCAGGGCCGGGTCGATGTCGCAGCCGCTCAGTAGGGGGTCCTCCCAGCGGGCGACTGACAGGCCCTCCGCGGCGGACCCGGTCTGGCCGGCCCCCAGGACGTCCTTCAGGATCTGCACGATGGTCGGGGCCACCTGGGCGGCGTCGCTCACCCGGTGCACGACGCCGTTGATCTTCTCCAGCTCCGCCTGGAACCGGTCCGCAAGGGCATCCGGCCCCTTGGGGCCGATCTCCGGCAGCGGCCGCGACGGCCGGAACGGCGGCGGGGCGGCCTCCGGGCTGCGGCCGAGCCTGGCGGCGACTCTGCTCAGGAAGTCCTGCTCCGTGCTCATCTACTTCGCACCTTCCTCTCGTTGAAGCTCGGCCCAGCGCTGGTGGAAGGGCTTGCGGGCCGGGGCGGGCATGGTCCGGCTGTTCGTCCAGCCGGCGGCGATGGAGGGTAGGTTGTCGAGGTACTCGCTGCCGTCGGCCCGGCGCCGGAGGAAGGGCTTCACGCCCAGGCGCGCGGACCGGGCGACGAACCGGTAGACCCCCGGCCGGGTCCAGGCGAAGTGCACCGCCTTGAGTGCCGTGCGCATCAGCGGGTGCTCGCGGCCCTGGGCGACCGCCTCCCCGCGCAGCCGGATGATGTGCTTGTGCAGCTGAATGCCCAGGGGGCAGTTCTCGGCGCAGGCCCCGCACAGGCTGCAGGCCTGAAGCAGCTCGTCCCACTGGTCCAGGCCCTGCAGCAGAGGCGTCAGCACGGTGCCGATGGGGCCGGGGTAGATGGACCCGTACGCGTGGCCGCCGAGCTGCCGGTAGACGGGGCAGGAGTTGAGGCAGGCACCGCAGCGGATGCAGGAGAGCACCTCCTGGTACGGGGTGCAGAGGATGTTCGAGCGGCCGTTGTCCAGGAAGATGACGTGCAGCTCTTCCGGCCCGTCGGGCTCGCCGGGGCGGCGGGGGCCGGTGATCATGTTGAAGTACGTGGTGATCTTCTGCCCGGTGGCGCTGCGGGGCAGCAGGCCCAGCATCACGGCCAGGTCCTCCAGGCCCGGCACCAGCTTCTCGATGCCCACCAGGGTGATCTGGCAGGGCGGCACCGAGGTGGTGAGCCGGCCGTTGCCCTCGTTGGTGACCAGGCAGATGGTGCCGGTCTCGGCCACCAGGAAGTTGGCGCCGGTCACGCCCACGTCGGCGTTCATGAACTTCTGCCGCAGCGTGGCGCGGGCGAACCCTGCGAGCGTCTTGGTGTCGGTGGCCAGCTCCCGCCCGGCCACGGCCCCGAACAGGTCGGCGATCTGCCGCCGGGTCTTGTGGATGGCTGGAATGACGATGTGTGCCGGGGTCTCTTTCGCCAGCTGGATGATGTACTCGCCCAGGTCCGACTCCACGATCTCCAGCCCCTCGGCCTCCAGGGCGTGGTTCAGGTGGATCTCCTCGGTGACCATGGACTTGGACTTGATGAGCTTCCGGGCGCCGCGCTTACGGCAGATCTCCAGCACGATCTGGTTGGCCTCCGCGGCGTCCTTCGCCCAGTGGACCACCCCGCCGTTCTTGCGGATCTGCTCCGCGGCCTGCTTCAGGTAGCCGTCCAGGTGGGCGATGGTGTGGTGCTTGATCTCCTGCGCCCGGGCGCGCAGCTCTTCAAAGCTCCCGATCGCCTCGCCCCGGGCCGCCAGGGCCTCCAGGTCGGCCATGACGGCCTTGCGCTTCATGTAGAGGTTCTCGGCCGTATAGCGGACCGCCCCGCGCAGATGGTCGTCGGCGAGGGCCTTCTCGACCCGTTCCAGGAAAGGTGTCTTAGCGGCCATTCTGCTGAACCCCCTCCCACAGCAGTTCGGCGATGTGCAGCGTGCGGATGGGCAGGCCCCGCTTCTCGATGCGGCCGCCCTGGTGCATGAGGCAGCCCAGGTCCGAGCTGACGATGAGGTTCGCGCCGGTGGCCGCGATGGCATCCACCTTGTCGTCGGCCATGGCGGTGGAGATCTCGGGCTGCTTGATGGAGAAGGCGCCGCCGAAGCCGCAGCAGAGGTCAGGGCGGGGCAGCTCCAGCAGTTCCAGGTCGCGCACGCAGCGCAGCATCTCCAGGGGCTCCTCCTGCACCTTCAGTTCCCGCTGCATGTGGCAGTTGTTGTGGAAGACGGCCTTGCCGGGGAACCGGGCGCCGACGTCCTTCACGCCCAGCACGCGCACCATGAACTCGGTGAACTCGTAGGTGCGCTGGCCGATGGCGACGGCCTCCTGCCGCTCCCGGGAGCCCTCGGGAAACATCTCGGGGTAGAAGTAGCGCACGTGGCCGGCGCAGGAGCCGGAAGGCTGGATGATGTACTCGCTGTGCGCGAAGGTCTTCATGTACAGCCGGGCGAAGTCCCGGGCGTCGTCCAGGTGACCGGTGTTCCAGGACGGCTGGCCGCAGCAGGTCTGGCCGGCAGGGAAGTCGACCTCGACGCCGTGGCGGCGGAGCAGGCGGTAGACCGCCTCGCCGACCTGGGGGGCGAAGTGATCGGCGAGGCAGGTGATGAAGAGCGAGACCTTCATGGGGGCACCTCCCGTTATTGGATAAGGCCGGGCACGAGGTAGGCCAGGGCCATCACGATCAGTCCGCTGATGACCGCCATCGCCAGGCTGTAGCCGGACACGGCCCGCAGGATGGAGCCGACGGCCCCGGCGGCCTCCTGCCGGTCCTCGTAGGTAGCGGCGGTGGCCACCACGATGGACTGCGCGCTGAGCAGCTTGCCGGTGCAGCCGCCCACGCTGTTGGCGGACACGATGAGGTACTCGTCGAGGTTCAGCGCGCGGGCCGTGATCTGCTGCAGGCTGCCGAACATGGCGTTGGCCGAGGTGTCGGAGCCGGTGATGAACACGCCGATCCAGCCCAGCAGCGGGGCGAAGAAGGGGTAGAGCCAGCCGGTGCGGGTGAAGGCCAGGCCCAGGATGCCGTCGGCGCCCGTGTAGCGGGTCAGGTAGCTGAAGCCCAGCACCATGGCGACGGTGGTGAGCGGCCCCTTCATGCGCACGGCGGTGCGCACGAAGGTCTCCTTCCACTGGGCCGGGGTCATGCGCAGACAGAGGCCGGCCACGAGCGCGGCGAGGAAGATGGAGGTGCCCGGCGAGGACAGCCAGTTGAGGGTGTAGACGGCGGATTCAGCGGTCGCCTCGGGGACGACCGGGGGCATGCGGTAGACCAGCTCGTGCAGGAAGGGCACCTGGAACTTCAGGACGGTGGGGATGCCCGCAAGCGGCCGCTCCAGGGCCGCCTTGACGCCTGGCTGGCCCCAGAGGAAGACGAAGAAGGTGAGCAGCACCCAGGGCAGCCAGGCCCGGGCCACTTCACCCGGCGTCCGGCCCGGCACGGCCGTGGCGCCGGTCGCGGCCACCGCACCGCCGGCCATCGGGGCAAGGCGGCGGGAAGCCTTGGGCGCCGCCGGGGTCTCGGCGTCGTCATAGGGGCTGGCCGGCTTCCAGACCGCACAGAGCGCCAGCAAGGCCACCAGGGTGACCAGTCCGCCCAGGATGCCGACCAGGCCGGGGCCCAGGTAGGCGGCGGTCAGGTACTCGCTGAGGGTGAAGGCCACGCCCGAGACGAGCAGAGCGGGCCAGACCTCCAGGACCTTGCGGAAAGGCTTGCCGTCCATCTTGACCATCACGGCGATGACCAGCAGCGGGGTGACCAGGCAGAAGGGCGCCAGCTGCAGGGCCGAGAGGTAGCCGAGCCGGTGGGGATCGAGGTTCGTCACGGCGCCCAGGGTGAGCACCGGGGTGCCGATGGCGCCGAAGGCCACGGGCACGGAGTTGGCCAGCAGGTTGAGCACGGCGGCCTGCAGGGGCTTGAAGCCCAGGCCGACCATCATCGCGCCGGCGATGGCGACCGGGATGCCGAAGCCCGCGGCGCCTTCCAGGAAGGAGCCCAGGGCGAAGGCGATGATGAGCACCTGGATGCGGCGGTCGCCCGAGATCGCGACGATGCTCTCCTTCACCACGTCAAACTGGCCGGTGACCACGGTGAGGGTGTACAGGAACATCGCCGCCAGCAGCACCCAGCCGATGGGAAAGAGGCCGGAGAGGGCGCCGTACACGAACGACGCGCCGGCGGCGGTGACGGGCATGCCCAGCACCAGGACCGCTGCGGCCAGCGAGACCAGCGAGGCGAAGAAGGCGGCCTTCGGCGCGCCGATGCCGCGCTGGCGCCGGCCTTCCTTGTCCCGCCAGGGGTGAACCGCAAGGAGGTAGATGAGCAGGAGCAGGGGGAGCGCGGCAAGCAGTGTCGAGAGGAATGGGTTGCCGAATGGGTCGTAGGTCTGCTGGAACAACATGGACGAGAGCCTCCTGTATGACAGTGGTGTGACCAGCCCTGACTCCCGGGATTGGTCAGATGGACTGATGGTCCGACCAATCATTCGCAGGATGCGCCCTTTTCACCTGCCCCTCTGTGCACAATGACCGTGCAAATGACGCGAGTGCACTATCCCGGCACGTTCTCGCTCTCACAAATAGTCCTTTCCTGCAGATCAGGGAGTCCCCTGCCTGCCCGGTCTGAGCCGGGCGGGGCAGGGGACTCGGCGCGTGGTTCCTGATCCGGTGGGCGGCCGCGGCCGGATCTGCCCGGATCGCGCGCGGACTTACCCGTACAGGTGGGCGTGGACCCGCATGATGTGCTTCCGCATGCGCTCGCGCGCCGCCGCCGGGTCCTGGATGCGGATGGCCTCCAGCACCTCCCGGTGGTCCTGCAGGAGCGTCAGGCCCATGTCGGGGATGCGGAGGAGCTGTTCCCGGTAGAGGCCCAGGGCCTCTTTCATCGTATCGCTCAGCGAGCGCATGGTCTGAAGCAGCAGCGCGTTGCCGCTGGCGCCGGCCACGGCGTCGTGAAAGCGCCAGTCGGCCTCGGCGCCCAGCCGGCCTTCCTTCAGGTCGGTCTCCATCGCCTGCACGGCCTCGTCCATCGCCGCCAGGTCGTCGGCCTCGCGGCGCATGGCGGCCAGCGCGGCGCTCTCGGCCTCCAGTGCGGCGCGCAGCTCCAGAAGTTCGCGGCCGACGGCCTCGCTCTGCTCGATGGTCAGCACCAGGGCCAGCGGCGAGATGAAGCGCTCGTCCGGCGGCTGGGTCACGAAGGTGCCCTCGCCGACCCGGGCCTCCACCAGGCCGAGCATCCGCAGGGCCGACAGCGCCTCACGCACGGCCGAGCGGCTGACCCCGAACTCCTCCGCCAGCTGCCGCTCGGGCGGCAGCCGGTCGCCGGGGCGGAGCGTGCCTTCCTGCACCATGCGGGTGATCTGGTCCACGATCTGCTGGTAGATGCGCTGGCTGGTGACTCGCTCAAACCGTCCCATGGTGGTTCCTCCGTTCCTCCTCCCCGCTGCTGATAAGGAGGTTCTCGACCATGTCAATGAGATCCTGCAGCGTGCGGATGAGGTACAGCCTGTCTGCGTAGCGGGCGAGGGTGCCGTACCACAGGGGCGAGCCCATCGACCAGACCGGGACTTCGTGGGGGCCGTAGTAGAAGGTGCCCAGCCGGCGCTGCCGGCTGCGTCCGGCGCCGTGGAGCGCGCCGGAGAATTCCGCCGAAGGGGTGAGGAAGATGACCTGCCGGGCCCGGCGGCGCAGCGCGGCCATGTTCAGCCGGATGTTCTCCTGCTCGTCGGCCGTCAGCGTCACCTTGCCGTCGGTGGCGATGAACACGTAGGTCTGGTCGTCGACCGCGGCGTGCCGGGCGATCTCCGCCAGGGCGGTGCCGAAGCGGGTGCCGGCGTTCCAGGAGCGGGCCCCCCGCATGAGCCGCTGCACCTTCTCCTCGAACGTCCCGGGGCCGTTGAGGTAGGGCGTCGCGTAGGTGGCGCTCTCGCTGAATACATAGCTTTCCACAACGAACTGGAAGTTCAGCTTGTGGAAGAAGTAGAGCAGGACGCTGACGTAATGGGCCATGGAGTGGGAGACGTCGCCGATGACCAGGATGCGGGAGGGCCTGCGCGGCTGGGGGAGCGGCACCTCCTTGACGGGCCACCGGAACTGGAGCACCGCGCCGCCGTACCGGGGGAGGTTGTGCCGGAGGGTGCGGTGGACGTCGAGCCGGTTGCGGCGGGGCCACTCCCGGAAGGCCTCGTCGGGCGTCATCCACCGGCGCGCGAGCCGCTCCAGGAGCTCATCCAGCTCCAGGATCTGCCGGGCAGACAGCTTCCGGATGGGCGAGTTGAGCAGGTCGACGTAGGCGAAGCGGCGGTTGGCCGCCTCGGCCCCCTGCAGGGCGTCTGCCGCGCGGGAAGGGGCCAGCCCGCGCCACAGCGACGCGCGGGCCGCGGCCAGCTCGGGCGGGTCCTGCGCGGGCAGATCCGGCCCGGCCGGGCCGGCCCAGAGCAGCGTGGTCGACCGTTCGCCCGCCGCCACCTCGGTCAGAACGGCCGCCGCCTCCGGACGGTGGTCGGCGGCCTCGGTGAGCGAGACGTACAGGTTGTTGGGGTCGCGGCCCGCGAGGAAGAGGCGCGCGACCTGCACCGCGGCGTGCAGCCGCGGCTGCCGCAGACGAAGCACGCGGCCGACCCGGAGCATCAGCCAGCGGATGAACCGGCCGATGCGGCGGGCGGCCGCGCAGATCACGCGGATCGGCCAAAGCCGTCGTACCACTGCCGGAGCGCCTCCTTGACGATGGCCTCGTCCTCCGGGTACTTGGCGAGGAAGCCGATGGTCACCTCCACCGACTCGGGGGTGATGCGGCCCTCACCCACGTCGACCAGGGCCCGTGCCCACTCGATGGCCTCCGCGATGGCGGGCTTCTTCTCCATGTTCAGCTGCCGGAGCTGGACGACGATGCGGGCGACGCGGGCCGCGAAGTCGGCCGGCACCCCCACCGACCGCTGGATGATGCGCATCAAGGTGGCCTCCGAGGGGAACTGGAGGTCCAGCCAGACGGTCCGGCGCATGAAGGCGGTATCCAGCCGCTTGTACTCGTTGGAGGTGAGGAAGATATAGAGCGGCGCCCGGGCCCTCAGCACCCGCGACTGGCCGGGCTGGTCCAGGTTGTGCACCACCAGCTCCTGCCGGTCCAGGTACCGCAGGAAGAAGTTGGTCGTGTGCTCGTTCAGCTTGTCGACCTCGTCCACCCGCACCACGGTCGGCTGCTCCGCGAGCACGCTTTCCAGGAGCGGCGTGCGGTTCAGGTAATCCAGGGTGTAGAGATTGGGCGGCTCGCCGTTGCCGCAGTTGTGGTAGGCCTGGGCGTCGACGATCTGCTTGAAGCCGTTCCAGGAGATGCCGATTTCCTCGGCCTCCAGGTGGCTGTGGCACTCCATGTCCACCAGGGGGTAGCCGAACGCGCGGGCGAAGGCCTCGGCCAGCTGCGACTTGCCGATGCCCGGCTCGCCCCTCAGCCCGACGGGCTTTCCCTGACGCAGGTAGGTCCAGAGCTTCTTGGTGCTCAAGGCGTCCAGGAAGTAGCCTTGCTCCTGCAGTCTCTGCTGCAGTTCGGCCGGCGTGTACGGAAACAGACGGCTCGCCTCCTCTCCCAACTGCGCCTTTGCCACGGCCAGGGCCTCCTGGTTGGCTGCCTCCCGCTGCCACAGCCGCCACCAGACGGGGCCCCAGCGCGTCACCGCCACCGCCGCGGCGAGCCCGGCCACTGCGGCGGAGCCGACGGTCACGTAGGCGTGCACCGGTGACCACCCCCTGGGGTGTGACGGAGTTGTGGAAGTTATCCGGAAGGGGCATACTGCGCCCGCATAAGCAGATTTCCGTCCATAATTCGGGGGAATCGCTCGGATTCCTGCCACGCATGTTTACTTTGTTTATTTTGCCGCGGGCCGGGGCAAGACTGGCGTAGGAGGTGTTGCAACCATGCGCCGATCGCTGGCTCTGGCGGCGCTGGCGCTGCCCCTGAGCGTGCTCCTGGCCGCGCACCGGCCTGCGGGGGAGCCCCCCCGGCCGGCGGTTCCCGAGATGCAGACGCTCGGCCGGGCGTGGGAGGCGGCCGGGGACCGGCTTGAGCAGGCTGTGCTATTCCTCCGGGAGCCGGTGGAGAGCCTGGCAGCGGCGGCGCGGCTGGCGGACGGGCTGGGCTGGAACCGCCCCGCTCCGGCGGGCGAGGAACGGTCGCTCCGCGTGTTGGAGGGCGTGGGCGGGCCTTACGTGGAGATCACCTGGCGGCTGCACGGCGAGGCAGCCGGGCAGTGGCACCAGCGGTACCGGGAGCTGAGACGGGCCCTGGCGGCCGAGGGGATGTGGCCGCAGGTGCAGGTGGAGCTCTCCGGCCGCGCGGCAGCGGGGGATCCGCTCGCCCTGGCGGAGGCGGCCCTGGACGCGGTGGCAGCGCGCCAGCGGGAGCCCTGGAACGGCGGCCAGTCGGCCTCAATAGCAGGATATACGCCCCTCCTGCCGCCCGGTCCCTACGCGGTGAACATCCAGGCCGCCGTGCGCCGCAGCGGGGACGGCAGCCGGCTCTGGATCGGTTGGCCGACGGTGCGCAGCGACTACTGACCGGGCGGGCGCCACCGCCCGCGGGCTCCGGCCCGCGGCTTTATGTAATACGCGGGACAGGTTCCCCATAGAGATAGGGGTGAAAGCACCCCTTCACAGGGGCCCGGAGGACAAGTCATGCTGCGTCTGCTGCTGGCTGCCGTGCTGATGACGGCGGCACTGACTCTGGCGCTTCCGGCGGGAATCGGCGCGGGCGTGCGCCTGCCTGAGCGGTCAGATCCCCTGCCCGTCCCGGTGCTGGCCCACTGGGCGCCGGAGCCGGAGGCCCCTGCGGCCGAACCTGCCGGCGCCGACTCGCTGGATGTGAAGGTCTACTTCCCCGACCGGGACGAGATCGTCGTCATGCCCCTGGGCGAGTACCTGAAGGGGGTCGTGGCGGCCGAGATGCCCGCCGACTTCGAGATGGAGGCGCTGAAGGCGCAGTTCGTCGTCGCCCGGACCTACACCGTGCGCCGCATGCCGCAGTTCGGCGGGAAAGGGGGGTGCCCCCTGAACCCGGAGGCCGATGTCTGCGCGGACTACCGCACCAGCCAGGCCTACACCACCCTGGAGGAGCTGGAGGCGAAGTACGGCCCGCTGGTCGCGGCCAACTACTGGCGGCGGCTCAGCCAGGCGCAGGCCGAGACGGAGGGCGAGGTGCTTACCTACGAGGGGGAGCTGATCGACGCGCTCTACCACGCCGTCTCCGGCCGGATGACCGAGAGCGCCGGCGACTACTTCGCCACCCACCTGCCCTACCTGGTGCCGGTGGACGACACGTGGGGCGCCGGCGCCCCCCGCCTGGTGGAGGAGCGCCGCTTCAGCCCGGAGGCCTTCGCCCGGGCGCTGGGGTTGGGCGGCGAGGAGCCGCTGCTGGCGGTCCAGGCCGCCGCCCGGACGGGCCAGCCGCCGCTGCAGGTGACGGCCCGCACGGCCGGCGGGCGGGTGAAGACGGTGGCCGTGGGCGGCGTGACGCTGACCGGCCGGCAGGTGCGGGAGCGGCTGGGGCTGCGCTCCACGGACTTCCGGATCTTCTGGCAGGACGGCGAGGTGGTGGTGGAGACCTTCGGCGACGGCCACGGCGTGGGCATGAGCCAGTACGGGGCCCAGGGCATGGCCCGGGCCGGGAGGACGTACCGGGAGATTCTCACCCATTACTATACGGGCGTCGAGCTGAGTCGATTATTCGAAATTTAGGAAGAAAATCTGGCGGTCGTCGTCTGAATGGGGCGTCAACTGGGCAGGCTAAGTCACGAGGTGATCTGTGATGAAACCTGTGCGTGGCTTGCCTGCCCTGTGGCGGGGCAACCTGCCCCCTGAACGGCGCATGGCCCTGGCGGCCAGCGCGGCGCTTCTCCTGCTCATCGGCGGCATGGCGCTGTACCAGGCGTCCCTGGCGCCGAACGCGCCGGGCGCCCCGCCCGCCGGTGAGCCGGAAGCTCCGTCCGCCGGCGGGCCCGGGCTCCAGCCCGGAGGCGCACCGGGGGCCCAGCCTGCCGGTGAAGGTGCGCTCCCGTCTGCCAGCGGTCCCGGGGGTCAGTTCGCTGAAGAGCCTGTGCACCAGCCTGGCAGCGGGCCCGGGGGCCAGTTCGCGGAAGAGCCTGTGCCCCAGTCTGGCGGCGGTCCCGGGGCGCAGCCTGCCGGTGAGCCGGCGCTGCAGAGCGGCAGCCAGCCGGACACCGAGGCGGAACCCGTCTTCTCCTGGCCGCTGGCCGGCCGCCCCCGGGTGGTGATGGCCTTCGGCGCCGTGGACGGCAGCCTGGGCGACTACCGGCTGTCCGACAGCCTGGCGCTGGAGGCGACGCCGGGGCAGCCGGTGGTGGCCGCAGCCGCCGGCACGGTGACCGTGGTGGAGGAGCACCCGGTGGACGGGTTCGTCGTCGTGGTGGACCACGGCGGCGGCCGGCAGAGCCGCTACGCGGGTCTGGCCGAGGCGTCGGTGGCCGAGGGCCAGGCGGTGGCGGCCGGGGAGCGCCTCGGGCGGATCGGGCTGCCCGCCCCCCTGCGCCGTGCGTGGGGTCCGCACCTGCTGTTCGCCCTGCTGGTCGACGACGAGCCGGTGGACCCCCTCGCCTACCTGGAGGAATAGCGACCGCACTCCCCCCTCCCGCAGCCCCGGGCGGGGGCTGGGCACGCGCATTTCCAGCGCTCCCCAGCCCCCGGTTCGTCATGTTTGCCCCTTTGCCCCAATAGACTCTACCAACCATCCAGGGCGAAGGGGGCCCAGCGGTGAAAGATCACATCTGGAAGCGTGTGCTGGAGATAGGCAACCACATCTGCCGAACCAAGGACACCGTGCGCGAAACCGCCTCTGTGTTCGGCGTCTCCAAGAGCACCGTCCACAAGGACGTGACAGAACGTCTGCCCCGCATCAACCCCGAGCTGGCCGCCAAGGTCAAGCGTGTCCTGGATCAGAACAAGGCCGAACGTCACATTCGGGGAGGTGCGGCGACCCGGCAAAAGTACCTGGAGCGGTAGGTGCGGAGCAGAGGAGTTTGCCCCCTGGCGTCGAAGCTGGAAAGGGGAAATGATGAACTTTCCAGCCTTTGAACAGGGGGCAGACAGAGCGTGTTTGGATGGGCAACGGATGTAGGCGTCGATCTGGGCACGGCGACCGTGCTGGTCTACGTCAAGGGGAAGGGGGTCGTTCTGTGCGAGCCCTCTGTGGTGGCGATGCACCGGGATACCAAGCAGGTCCTGGCCATCGGTGAGGAAGCCCGCCGCATGCTGGGTCGAACGCCGGGGAACATCGTTGCGATCCGCCCCCTGCGCGAAGGGGTCATTGCCGACTACGACGTCACCGAGGCGATGCTGAAAGCGTTTCTAAGGCGGGTGTCGGGGCCCCGCCTGTTGGCGCGCCCGCGCATGGTCATCTGCATCCCCGCGAACGTGACGACGGTGGAGAAGCGGGCGGTGATGGAGGCGGCGATCGAGGCCGGCGCCCGGACGGTGACCTTGGTGGAGGAGCCGCTGGCCGCGGCGCTGGGGGCCGGGCTGGACATCACGCAGCCTGCCGGCCACATGGTGATCGACATCGGCGGCGGCACCACCGACGTGGCCGTGCTCTCGCTGGGCGGCGTCGTGCTGTCGGAGTCGATCCGCATCGGCGGCGACAAGTTCGACGAGGCCATCGTCCGGCATCTGAAGATGAAATATAATCTGCTGATCGGCGAGCGGACGGCGGAAGAGGTGAAGATCACCATCGGCAGCGCCGGCTGCGACAGCCGCAACGAGTCGATGGAGGTGCGGGGCCGCGACCTGATGACGGGGCTGCCCAAGACGGTGACGATCACCTCGGCCGAGGTGCGGGAGGCGGTGAGCGAGTTGGTGACCGCCCTCTGCGACACCATCAAGGCGGTGCTGGAGGCCACGCCGCCGGAGCTCTCGGCGGATATCGTGGAGCGGGGGATCGTGATGACCGGCGGCGGGGCCATGCTGCACGGCCTGGACCAGGTGATCGCCCACGAGACGGGCGTGCCGGCCTACCTGGCCGAGGACCCCGTTTCCTGCGTGGCGAGAGGAACCGGCCGGGTGCTGGAGGAGTTCGAGGTCCAGGACAACCACCTGGTGGTCCTCCGCAAGATCATGTAGCGCGTAACGGGAAAAACGAAGGGGGTCGCGGCCTGCAACCGCGACCCCTGATGTTTCCGGTGCAAGGATTCTCGGCGCACCGTACCGAACAGTTCCGGCGGAGGTAGGCGCGATGGCCACTTACACGCTGAACGTCTACGGGGAGATGTGCCCGGCGCCCCTGCTCAAGGCCGAGGCGAAGCTGCGCAGCATGAAGCCGGGCGACTGGCTGATCATGGAGTCGGACCACTCCTGCACGGTCAGGCTGCTGCGGGAGCACCTGCGCAAGCTGCCGTGCCGCTTCCGGGTGGAGGAGGTGGCCGACGGCATCTGGCAGTTCCAGATCGAGCGGCTGTGACGGCGGCCGGAGGCTGGCGGTGCGCCCCTGCGGCTTGTTCGCCTCAGCAGAAGCCGCGCTCGGCGGGGGAGCGCAGGGTGCGCAGGAGCGCCCGCTCCATGGCCCCCTTCATGCCGTTCTTCGGCACGATCAGGGTCCAGCGGCTGGTGAAGGCGATGTCCTCCAGCGGGGCGATGCGCAGGTGGCCCATGCGGGCCTCGGCCCGCACGCACCAGCGGCTGACCAGGGCGACGCCGTGGCCCGAGGCCACCGAGGTCTTGATCGCGTCCACGCTGGTGAGTTCCATGGCGATGTTGAGCTCGGTTGCGCTGCGGCCGGCGGCCTTCCAGCCCTCCTCGACGGCCATCCGGGTGCCCGATCCGGGCTCGCGGAGGATGAGCGGCAGCCGGGTGAGGTCGTCTGCGGTGTAGGCGTCCTTCCCGGCAAACGGTCCGCCGGGCGGCGTGATCAGCACCAGCTCCTCTTCGCTGATCACGCTCACCTGCCAGTCCTGGGAAGGGGCGGTGATGTCGGGCCCCTCGACCAGGGCAATGTCCACCAGGCCGTCCTCCAGCCGCTGGATGACGTCGCAGCGCTTGCCGATCTGCAGCTGAATGCGGGCATCGGGGTACTTCTGCTGGAAGAGGTAGACCGTGCAGGGCAGGGCGTAGCCGCCGATGGCCGACGTGGCGCCGACGACGATCTGCTTCGGCTCCGCCGCCCGCAGGCTGGCCATCTCCTCCTGCAGGGACCGCTCCAGCTGCAGGATGCGCTGGGCGTAGCGCGACAGGACTTCGCCCGCCGGCGTCAGCTCCACCCCCCGGTTGGTCCGGCGGAAGAGCTGAAGGCCGTACTGCTCTTCCAGCGTGCGCAGCCGCTGGCTCACCGCCGGCTGGGAGAGGTGCAGTTCCGCCGCCGCCCGGGACATGGAGCCGTACTTGGCCACTTTGCAGAAAATGTCCAGTTCCTGAGTCATCGAGTATCCCCTCCTACGGACCTGCGGGAGGTTGCCGAATGACGACGACGCATATCCTCAGCTGGCTGCTTCTGGCCGGGGTGCTGTCCGGCTTCGTCTTTCAGCGCTCGCGCCTCTGTTTCGTGAGCGCCATGCGGGATGTGTTCCTCTTCCGGGCCCTGCGCATGACCCGGGCGATGCTCCTGCTCTTCCTGCTGACGGTGACGGGCGGGGCCATCCTCCATGCGCAGCGGGGGACGGCGGGGGGAACCTTTACCGGGCCGACGCCGGCCGGCGCCCTGGTGGGCGGCATGCTCTTCGCCGTGGGGATGGTGCTGGCGGGCAGCTGCATCGCCGGGGCCTTCTGGCGGCTCGGCGAGGGGCAGCTTTCGCAGCTGTACATCCTGCTCGGGGTGTTTGCCGGGACCTGGCTGCACGTGAAGCTGCCGCTGCTGACGGCGGTCACGGTGCAGGATCCCTTCAACGCCTGGATCGCCGTCGGGCTGCTCCTGCTCGCACTGGTCCTGGTGCAGGTGTGGGAGCGGCGACAGGCCCACGTCGGCGAGGAGCTGCCTGCCGTGCCCCGGCTGGGCCGGCTGCGGGCGCCCTGGGCGCCGGAGCTGGGCGCCGTGGTCATGGCGACGCTTCTGGTGATCTTCATGGCCCTCACCGGCACGGGCTGGGGCGTGAGCCGGGTGTTCCTCCTGACCGATCTCTCGGCGGCGTCCTACGCGGCCGGGCTCCTGATCGGCGGGTTCCTCGGCGCCCGGTTCGGCCGCGAGTTCCGGGTGCGCGGCCCCGGCGGGCGGGCGCCCGCGCTCATCCGCCTGGCCGGCGGCGTGCTGATGGGCTACGGCGCCCGGGTGGGCTGGGGCTGCACCATCGGCGCGGTGATGACCGGCATGGTCAACCTCTCGCCGCACCCGTGGTACTGGGTGCTCGGCGCGGTGGTCGGATCCTGGGTGGGCGCACAGCTTCTGCGGCGCTTCATGTATCGCTTCTTGTAGCTATGTTTGATTGTACGGAGGGCAAACCGCCGGGGGTATCCCCCGGCTTCATCATTTCTGGACCGCGCTTTTCCGCCCTTTGAAGGGGCGCGGCTCCTTCTTTTCACCCAGGTATAAGGTCTGGCTTATAGCGATAAAACCTTCAAATGGCCGTAGCTCTAGGCGTTCCGGGTTTTCCGTGCTATGTTGTGAGTGAAAGCACAAGTTTGCTCCGCTCGGGGGAGTGGGGGGGCCTGGGTGAGCGAAACCGGTACAGCGGCCGCTGCAGACGTGCTTTTTCACACCGCCGTGTCGAGCCAGAGCCCGAAGTGAGCAGAGGAGGTCATCACGATGACGAACCTGAAGCGTCGCATCGCCCTGTTCCTGGCCCTGATCGTGTCCGTGGCCGCGCTGACGGCCTGTGGCGGCAGCACCCAGACGCCTGCCGCATCGGACCAGCCGCCCGCGACCCAGACCCCGGAGTGCCCGCCCTGTGAGGAGGCCGAGCCCGTAGATGAGGCGGCGATCCTGCTGGAGGCGGCCCAGGACTACTTCAACAACATGGCCAGCCACCGGAACATGATCGACGCGACCGAAGTGAAGGAGAAGCTGGATGCCGGCGACGACTCCATCTTCCTCCTGGACATCCGCGCTGACGCCGACTTCGCCGCCGGCCATGTGGAGGGCTCCGTCAACATCCCGTTCGCGGCCCTCGGCATGAACTTCGACAAGCTGCCCACCGACAAGCTGATCGTCGTCAACTGCTACTCCGGCCAGCAGTCCGGCCAGGCGGCCGCGGTGCTGCGGATGGCGGGCTACAACGCCATGTCGCTGAAGGGCGGCTTCCCGAACTACGAGAAGGCCGAACTGCCGATCGTCCAGTAGCGACCAGAGCTGGGGGGGCTCTGCCGTCAGGCAGGCCCCCCTTTGTCCACAGCATGGAGGTGAGGGTATGGCGGAGCTCAGCCGCAGGGACTTCCTGAAACTGAGCGGCGTCGCGGCCGGCGCGCTGGCGGTGGGGCTTCCTCAGCGCACGGCGCAGGCGGCGCGGAAGGACGTCCGGCGGGTGCCGACCCTGTGCGAGATGTGCACGAGCCGCTGCGGTGTGTTCGCGATCGTGGAGAACGGCCGGGTGACCCGCATCGAAGGGAACCCGGAGCACCCGACCAACCTGGGTCGGCCGTGTGCACGGGGCAACGCCGGGGCGTCGGCCCTGTACGATCCCGACCGGTTGAAGGAGCCCATGAAGCGGGGGGAGGACGGCAAGCTTTATCCCATCACGTGGGAACAGGCTTTTGAGGAAATCGGCGCCAAGCTGAACGAGATCCGGAAGAAGCACGGGCCGGAGGCCCTGGTGTTCGCCGAGTACAACAACCTGAACTCGGCGCTCACCAAGCGGTGGACGGAGGCGTTCGGGTCGCCCAACCACGTGGGCCACGCGGCCAACTGCTTCGCAAACCGCAACGTGGGCTACTCGGCGGTCTTCGGCGCCCTGCCGACGGTGGACTACGCGAACGTGAAGTTCTACCTGAGCCCGGGCCGGAATCTGCTGGGCGGCATCAAGGTCTCGGAGGTGGCCGCCCTGGCCAAGGCCAAGGCCAACGGCGCCCGGATCGTGGTGCTGGATCCGCGGCATTCGGAGCTGGCGGGCTGGGGCGAGTGGATTCCCATCAAGTCGGCGGGCGACCTGGCGTTCCTGCTGGCGGTCGCCAACGTGCTCATCACCGAGGGGATCTACAACAAGGCGTGGGTGGAGGCCCACTGCAACGGCTTTGAGAAGCTGAAGGAAGGCATCCTGCAGTACACGCCGGAGTGGCAGGAGCAGCACACCGACATCCCGGCCGAGAAGGTGCGGCAGATCGCCCGCGAGATGGCGGCGGCCGCCCCGGCGGCCGTGGTGGACCCGGGCTGGCACGGCGGCAACGGCATGTACTGGAACGGCTACGAGGCCGCCCGGGCCGGGGCCATCGTGAACGCCCTGCTGGGCAACCTGGGCGCCAAGGGCGGGCTGAAGCTCTCGCCCAAGGTCGCGCAGGGGACGATCGACAACCCGCCGGAGGGCGCGGTGATCGAAGCCGCAGGCGGCGGCTGAGCGGCCACGGGTTCCTCTGCAGGTGCAGAGGTCTGGACGCCGTACCCGAAGCCGACCGCGGTGCGGTTTGACGGCATGGGCACCAAGTATCCGCTGAGCCTGGGCTCGATTCAGGCGATCCCGCTGGTCATCGAGTCCGGTAAGCCCTACCCGCTGAAGGCCGCCATCTTCTTCCGGGTCAACCCGGTGAAGTCGTCGGGCGACCAGGGCCGCTGGATCGAGGCGCTGAAGAAGCTGGATCTGGTGGTCGCCATCGACACGCAGATGTCGGAGACCGCCATGCTGGCGCACTACGTCCTGCCCGAGCACCACTACCTGGAGCGGATGGACGCCATCTCGGTGGTGGGCGATACGGTCTCCATCCGCCAGCCGGTCGTGGAGCCGATGTACAACACCCGGTCCTGCCTGGAGATCCTGCAGGGGCTGGCGAAGGTCGTGGGCATCGAGCAGTACTTCAACTTCACCATGGAGCAGTGGAACAACGCGCTGCTGGGGCCCACCGGCTGGACCGTGAAGCACCTGAAGGAGAAGGGCGTCATCAAGGTCCCGGCGACGCCGCCGGACTACAGCAAGCTGCCGACCGCCTCGGGCAAGGCCGAGCTGGTCCACAAGGGGTTCGCCCTCTCGGGCGGCCACGAGGTGGTGACCTGGGTGCCGCCCAAGACGCAGCCTGAGGGCGACCGGCTGCGGCTCCTGCACGGCCACATGGCGGTGCACACCAACGGCTACACCCAGAACGTGCCGGCGCTGTACGCCCGCATGCCGGAGAACGACCTGTGGATTCACCCGACGGCGGCCGCCGCACGGGGCATCAAGGACGGCGACCTGGTGGAGGTGGCCAACGAGTACGGGGTGCAGCGCATCCGGGCCCGGGTGACCGAGGGCATTCGGCCGGACTGCGTCTGGATGTGCCACGGCTTCGGCACGATGGTCCCGGAGCAGCGGCTCGCCTACGGCAAGGGTGCGGCCGACGGCTGGTTCTACCCGATCATGGTGACGCCGGTCTCCGGTGCGCTGGGGCAGGGCGACGCCACGGTGACGGTGCGGAAGGTGGGTGAGAAGGCATGACGCGCTGGGCCTACTTCGTGGATCTCTCCCTCTGCGCCGGGTGCGAGGCCTGCACCGTGGCCTGCCAGGCCCTGAACGGGCTGGACTGGAGCATCCGGTACACCAAGGTGGACCGGATGCTGGTGGGCACCTACCCCGACGTGAAGTCCAGCTTCGTCACCACGCAGTGCCTGCACTGCGACGATCCGCCCTGCGCCGCGGTCTGCCCGACGGGCGCGACGTACAAGACGGCGGAAGGGCCGGTGAAGATCGACTACGAGAACTGCATCGGGTGCCAGTACTGCATGACGGCCTGCCCGTACGAGGCCCGCAGCTACGACCCGGCGGCCGGCGTGGTGCGGAAGTGCTCGTTCTGCTTCGACCGGCTCGCCGAGGGCGAGCGGCCGGCCTGCGAGCAGACCTGCCTGACCGGCGCCCGCCTGGTGGGCGACCTGGACGATCCCAACGACCCGATCCATGAGAAGATCGCTGCGCCGGACGTGATTCACATCGAGGGCACCAGCTTCTACTACCGGCTGCCGGAGCACATCGACCGGGCGGCGCTGCCGGCCGACTTCAAGCCCTCGGCCGCCACCTTCGCCTGGCAGTCGATCGTCCAGCCTGTGGGTCAGATCATGATGGGCTCCACGCTGGCGGCGGTTCTGCTGAGCCTGGCGGTCAACGCCTTCAAGAGCAGGGGGAAGGAGGGAACGCAGGATGGCAACGGCTAGGATTCGGGCTCGGGCTCCGGTTCAGGATGAGGCGCGGGTTCACGAGGGCAAGGTGTACCGGTTCAGCCTGGCTTCCCGCCTGGCGCACTGGAACCACGCGCTGACGTTCCTCCTGCTGCTGTTCACCGGTCTGGGGCTGGTCGTCCGCGGCGCTTCGGGGCTGGCGGGCGCGGAGGTGCTGCGCTTCTTCGGCCAGCTGCACCGCTGGGCGGCGATCCCCTTCACGGTGCTGACGATCCCGATCCTGTTCACGGGCGCCCGCCGGGCGACGCTGCGCTGGCTGCGCGAGGTGTTCCGGTTCGACCGGGACGACCTGCGGTTCTTCCCGGCCTTCGTGCGGGAGTTCTTCGGCATGAAGGCGGAGTCGCCGCCCCAGGGCAAGTTCAACGCCGGTGAGAAGATCAACTCGATCCTGCAGATCATCGGCTGGCCGACGATGGTGATCACGGGCTGGATGATGGTCTACAAGACGTCGTTCCCGCCTGCGGTCATGCAGTGGGTCATCCTGATCCACTCGGGCACGGCGATGGTGCTGGGGTGCGCCGTCCTCGGGCACATCTACCTGGCCACGCTGATGCCGGGGTTCCGGGAGGGGCTCTCGGGCATGATCACGGGCTGGGTCCCGGCGAAGTGGGCGAAGGATCATTACCGGAAGTGGTACCGGGAGATCACGGGCGAGTGATGCGGCGTATGCGCAGCCCGGGCGGAGGAGGTCCGCCCGGGCTGCTCGCGTGTGCAGTGGAACGAACGTGCACTTTGTACGACGCCTTGTGGGACAAGCGTTTCCTGGTGTGCGTGGCTCGCAGGGCGCTCGGCGCCTGGGCTTGCGGAAAGTGCACATTCGTGCCAGCGGCCAGGGGTGTCGTTCGAGGGTGGCGGGGGCGTTATAGGCACAACAGCGCTCCGTCTGGCGTTCACCGCCGGGAGCTGGGTCAGGCCACTGCGGGGTTGACAGCAGCCACGTGCAGGAGGATAATTGAGAACGATTCTCAGTCTCAATCGCGCAGACACCGAGCACTCGATTCGAAAGGAGGGCTGAGAGGCAACGATGGCGCGTTACATCGGTCCCAAGCACAAGCTCTGCCGGCGGGTTGGCCGGCCGGTGTGCGGGGCGGCGAAGTGCCCCGCGCGGAAGCGGCCGTACAGGCCCGGCCAGCACGGCCCCGGACGGCCGCAGAAGCTGAGCGAGTACGGCGCGCAGCTCCTGGAGAAGCAGAAGCTGCGGTTTACATACGGCGTCATGGAGCGGCAGTTCCGGCGCTACTTCGAGCAGGCCCGGCGCAGCCGCGGCGTGACCGGCGAGGTGCTGCTGCAGCTCCTGGAACAGCGGCTGGACACCGTCGTCTACCGGCTGGGCTTCGCCCGCACCATGCCCGCCGCCAGGCAGCTGGTGAGCCACGGGCACGTGACCCTGAACGGTCGGCGGGTCGACATCCCTTCCTGCCAGGTGAAGCCCGGAGACATCGTGGGGCTCACCGAGAAGGGGCGCTCGATGGCGGTGGTTCAGGAGAGCCTGCTCCTGCGGCGCCCGGTGCCGGCCTACCTCTCCCTGGACGAAGCCGCGATGGCCGGCAGGCTGGAGCGGCTGCCGCTCCGGGAGGAGATTCCCGTCGAGGCAGACGAGAGCCTCGTCGTGGAGCTTTACGCCCGTTAGGACCTGCCCCGGGGCAGGGACAAGCCCGAAGGCCCAAACCACGACGGCCTGGACCGCGTCAGTCGCGGTCCAGGCCGTCTTGCACTGCCCCGGGGTCTGGTCCCTGGGGGCAGGTTGCTGGCCACAGGCGCCGGTCTCAGGCCGGGTCTCACCGGTCCCCAGCCGGCTGCCAGCGGTTGCGGATTGGATTCCCGCCCTGGGGTCACTCCGCCTGAATGCCCCTGGCGGTGAGCTGCTGTCGGATCCGCGCCATGGTCTCCTCAGAGGGCGGCTCGACGCCTTCCAGCCCGTACGGCATCCCCAGGGCCGCCCACTTGTGCTTGCCCAGCAGGTGGTAGGGGAGCAGCTCCACCTTCTCCACGGTGGGCAGGGTTTCGACCAGATCGGCCAGAGCCTCCACGTCAGCGGGGGAGTCGGTCCAGCCGGGGACCACCACATGGCGGATCCACATCGGGATGCCCATGGCGGCGGCGAGACGGGCGGTGGTGCGGGGGCGCCGCCCGTCGGCGCCGGTCAGGGCCTTGTGGCGCATGAGGTCCGGGTGCTTGATGTCCAGCAGCAGCAGGTCGGTCTGCTCCAGCACCGGCCGGGCCCGCTCGGGGGGCGCGAAGCCGCTGGTGTCGAGGGCGGTGTGGATGCCCAGGCGGCGGCACTCGGCGAACAGGTCGGCCACGAAGTCGGGCTGCAGCAGCGGCTCGCCGCCGCTGACGGTCACGCCGCCGCCCGAGAACTGCATGTAGGGGAGGTACGACTGGATCTCCTCAATCAGGCTGCCCACCGTGACCTCCGTGCCCTTCCGGGGATCCCAGGTGTCGGGGTTGTGGCAGTAGCGGCAGCGGAGCGGGCACCCCTGCAGGAAGACCACGAACCGGAGCCCCGGACCGTCGACGGCCCCGCAGCTCTCCACGGAGTGGATGCGGCCGGTGCGGTGCGCGCGGTCCGGCGCTGGCTGGAGGTGGACCCGCCCCACCCCGCCTGCCGTGTGCGTCACAGACTCTGGTGGAACGTGCGGCTGATCACGTCGAGCTGCTGCTCACGCGTCAGCTTCACGAAGTTCACGGCGTAGCCCGAGACCCGGACGGTGAGCTGCGGGTAAAGCTCCGGATGCTCCATGGCATCCAGCAGGGTCTCGCGGTTCAGGCAGTTGACGTTCAGATGGTGCGCCCCCTGGGTGGTGTAGGCGTCCAGGATGGCCACCAGGTTGCGGCGCTGCTCCTCCGGGGTCCGGCCCAGGGCCTTCGGCACGATGGAGAAGGTGTTGGAGATGCCGTCCTTGGCCGCCTCGTAGGGGATCTTCGCCACGGAGCTCAGCGAGGCGATGGCGCCCTTCTTGTCGCGCCCGTGCATCGGGTTGGCGCCCGGAGCCAGGGGCACGCCGGCCTTCCGGCCGTCGGGGGTGGTGCCGGTGTGCTTGCCGTAGACCACGTTGGAGGTGATGGTCAGCACGGACAGGGTGATGTCCGCGTCGCGGTACGCCTTGTTCTTGCGCAGGAGCGTCGTGAACTCCTCGACGACCTCGCGGGCGATGCTGTCCACCCGGTCGTCGTTGTTGCCGTAGGCCGGGTACTCGCCCTCGATCTCGAAGTCGACGGCGATGCCCCGCTCGTTGCGGATGGGCCGGACCTTGGCGTACTTGATGGCCGAGAGGGAGTCCGCCACCACCGAGAGCCCCGCGATGCCGCAGGCCATGGTGCGGTAGATGTCCCGGTCGTGCAGGGCAAACTCCAGCCGCTCGTAGTTGTACTTGTCGTGCATGTAGTGGATGATGTTGAGCGTGTTGATGTACAGCCGGGCGAGCCAGTCCATCATCTCGCTGAAGCGGCTGCGCACCTCGTCGTAGTCGAGCACGTCGCCGGTGATCGGCTGCAGCCGGGGGCCCACCTGCTGGCCCGACTTCTCGTCGACGCCGCCGTTGATGGCGTAGAGCAGGCACTTGGCGAGGTTGGCCCGGGCGCCGAAGAACTGCATCTGCTTGCCGATGCGCATGGCCGAGACGCAGCAGGCGATGCCGTAGTCGTCGCCCCACAGCGGCCGCATGACGTCGTCGTTCTCGTACTGAATCGCCGACGTGTCGATGGAGACCTGCGCGCAGAACTTCTTGAAGCCCTCGGGCAGCCGGCTGGACCAGAGGACCGTCAGGTTCGGCTCCGGCGCCGGGCCGAGGTTGTAGAGCGTCTGCAGGAAGCGGAAGGAGGTCCGGGTGACCAGGGTGCGGCCGTCCAGCCCCATGCCGCCGATGGCCTCGGTGACCCAGGTGGGATCGCCGCTGAACAACTCGTTGTACTCCGGGGTGCGCAGGAAGGCGACCTGGCGCAGCTTGATGATGAGCTGGTCCACCAGCTCCTGGGCCTCGGTCTCCGTGATCAGGCCCCGCTCCAGATCGCGCTCGATGTAGATATCGAGGAAGGTGGAGATGCGGCCGATGGACATGGCGGCGCCGTTCTGCTCACGGATGGCGCCCAGGTAGCCCATGTACAGCCACTGGATGGCTTCCCGGGCGTTTTCGGCCGGGCGGCCGAGGTCCAGGCCGTACCAGCGGCCCAGCTCCCTGAGCTCCTTCAGCGCGTTGATCTGCTCGGTCAGCTCCTCGCGCAGCCGGATGGTGGCCTCGTCCATGATCCAGGGCTCCGTCGCGGCCTTCTCCCGCTCCTTCTCCTCGATCAGCCGGTCGATGCCGTAAAGCGCCACCCGGCGGTAGTCGCCGATGATGCGGCCGCGGCCGTAGGCGTCGGGCAGGCCGGTGATGATGTGGTTGGAGCGGGCGGCGCGCATCTCGGGGGTGTACGCGTCGAACACGCCCTGGTTATGGGTCTTGCGGTACTGGGTGTAGATGGTCTTCCACCGGGGATCGGCCTCGTAGCCGTAGGCGTTCATCGAGGCCTCGACCATGCGCCAGCCGCCGGCGGGATAGAAGGTCCGCTTGCCGGGTTCATCGGTCTGCAGGCCGACGATCAGCTCCAGGTCCTTGTCCACGTATCCCGGCTGGTGCGAGAGGATGCCGGCCGGCGTCTGGGTGTCCACCTTCAGCGGGGCCCGCCTGGCCTGCTCCTCCTTGAAGATGGCGAAGACCTTCTCCCACAGGGCCCGGGTCCGTTCGGTCGGGCCGGTGAGGAAGGATGCGTCGCCCTCGTAGGGACAGTAGTTCTGCTGGATGAAATCACGGGTATCGATATGCCGCTGCCAGCGGCCGGGTCGGAATCCACTCCACGCGGTCATGATCGGCCTCCTCCCGGGTCTGGCCGGCCGCAATTCAGGCAGATTCCGGCGAAATGTTGTTTTCCGCCGATGAACTGCAGGTTTTTGGCGATGAATTGCACCGACCGGTACATCCCCTATGTTAGGCCCCGGGGAGGAGGCTGGCCATTCTTCTCGCGAATGATTTCACAAGCAGTGCCAAAGTCTACACGACCATGCCCGAAAGACCCTGCAGACCAGGCACAAAGGCGGATGCTGCAACGGGCATACGAAAACGGGGAGCGGTGCAGCCACTCCCCGTCCGGATCCTAGCAACTCCCCACGTCGGGGTGCTTGAACGTGAAACCTCCGCCCCACGGATCCTGCTCGAAGCCCAACTCCGCTCCCTGGAACCAGTGGGCGACCCGCTGCTCCAGGTAGACGCGCACGTCGCCGTCGACAATGGTGACGTCGGTGTCTCTCGGCTCTTCCAGAGCGAGGCCCAGGCTGGGGCCGCCTCAGCCGAAGCCCTGTACGTAAATCCGGAAGCCGACGTTCTCCGGCTGGCCCTGCAGGCGCCGGGCGATCTCCGCGGCGGCTTCCGGGGTAACCGTGATCATGCTGCAACACCTCCGGCGTAAATCCCATACCCCGTAGGGTTATGGTACTCGCCGACGCCGCGGGCGTCAAGAGGAGAAGGGGGCGGTTTGGGGAATACTCAACATAAGAATTCCCGCAGATTAGGGGGCGTATCCGCTGGACATCAAGCAGATCATGGAGATCATCCCGCACCGGTACCCGATGCTCATGATCGACCGGGTGCTGGAGCTTGAGCCCGGCAAGCGGGTGGTGGCGGTGAAGAACGTGTCGGTCAACGAGCCTGTCTTTCAAGGGCACTACCCCGGCAATCCCATCTTCCCCGGGGTCCTGATCCTGGAGGCCATGGCGCAGGCGGGTGCGGTGGCCGTGCTGTCGATGCCCGAGAACGCCGGCAAGGTGCCGCTCTTCGCCGGCATCGACGACGCGCGCTTCCGGCGGCCGGTGGGGCCGGGCGACCAGCTGCGCCTGGAGGTGGAGCTGGTGGCCATGCGCCGCGGCCTGGGCGTCGGGCAGGGGAAAGCCTTCGTGGGCGACGAACTGAAGGCAGAGGCCACGCTCAAGTTCGCGCTGGTGGACGCGCCGTGATGCGCTGACACCTGCCCGCATTCGCCGTGTTCCAGAAGGGGCGGCGCCCTCGCGAGCCGGCCCGCAGTCGTCCTTGACAGCCACCTCCCGCGGTGGTAACCTGTACGCAACTGAATACTCTTATCAAGAGAAGCGGAGGGAACTGGCCCTATGAAGCTTCGGCAACCAGCCTGTGCGCGCAGGCCAGGTGCCACATCCAGCCGGGCACACTACCGGGAGATAAGAGGGAAGCGAGACGTCATCCACCCTCTTCGTGTGTGCGAAGAGGGTGTTTTGATGTGCATGTAGCCTGATCGGTTGCAAGCCGACAGAGGAGGTAGACGAGCTGATGTTCGACCAGAAGGGGCGGTACCTCTTCACGTCCGAATCCGTCACCGAAGGGCACCCGGACAAGATGGCGGACCAGATTTCGGACGCGGTGCTGGACGCCATCCTGGCGCTTGACCCCAGGGCCCGCGTGGCCTGCGAGACCTTGCTGACCACCGGTCTGGTCATCGTGACCGGTGAGATTACCACCCACGCGTACGTGGACATCCCCAACCTCGTGCGCGACGTGGTGCGGGACATCGGGTACACCCGCGCCAAGTACGGCTTTGACGGCTCGACGTGCGGCGTGATGACCGCCATCGATCCGCAGTCGCCGGACATCGCCCAGGGCGTGGACGTCGCGATCGAGGTGCGGGGGCAGGTGACCGAGAAGGAGCTGGAGATCGGCGCCGGCGACCAGGGCATGATGTTCGGCTTCGCCTGCGACGAGACCCCCGAGCTCATGCCGCTGCCCATCAGCCTGGCGCACCGCCTGGCCCGGCGGCTCGCCCAGGTACGGAAGAACGGGACGCTGCCCTACCTGCGGCCCGACGGCAAGACGCAGGTGACGATCGAGTACGAGGACGGCCGCCCGAAGCGGATCGACACCATCGTCATCTCGACCCAGCACGACCCGGACACGACGCAGGAGCAGATCCGCAAGGAGGTCATCGACTACGTCATCCTCGACGTGGTGGACCGCAACCTCATCGACGATCGCACGCGCTATCTCATCAACCCGACCGGCCGCTTCGTGGTGGGCGGGCCGCAGGGCGACACGGGCCTGACCGGCCGGAAGATCATCGTGGACACCTACGGCGGCTACGCCCGGCACGGCGGCGGCGCCTTCTCGGGCAAGGATCCGACGAAGGTCGACCGGTCCGGCGCCTACGCAGCCCGCTGGGTGGCCAAGAACATCGTGGCCGCCGGCCTCGCCACCAAGTGCGAGGTCCAGCTGGCCTATGCGATCGGCGTGGCTCAGCCGGTGTCGATCCTGGTCACCACCTTCGGCACGGGCAAGCTGCCCGACGAGCGGCTGGCCCAGCTGGTGCGCGAGACGTTCGACCTGCGCCCGGGCGCGATCATCCGCGACCTGGACCTGCGCCGTCCCATCTACCGGCAGGTGGCCGCCTACGGCCACTTCGGCCGGCCCGACCTGGACCTGCCGTGGGAGCGGACGGACCGCGCGGCGCTTCTGCGGGAGAAGGCCGGAATCTAACCGATGGCCGGGCTCTGACAGATTTCGTGGAGGTAACCGCCCCCTCTCCAGCCGTCATATGCTGGCTGGCAGGAGGGGGCGGCCGTGCGGGATGGACCGTTCTTCTGGGGCCTGCTGGCCCTGGCGGCGTACGGCCTGGCGAGCGCCGTGAGCCACGTGGCCGGGCTGCTGGGCCGGGTGCGCCCGGCTGAGGAGCCGGTGGCCTACGTGTTGCTGGTGCGGGACCAGGCGGACCGGATCGAGGACGTGCTGGACCGGATCGCCCGCGAGGTGGACGGCGAGCTGGTGCTGGTGGATCTCGGCTCCCGGGATGAGTCGGTCGCCATGCTGAACCGGCTGGCGCGCCGGTACGGACACGCCCTCGTGCTCGAACTGGGCCACCTGCCGCGCCGGGAGGCCGTGGCCCGGGCCGTGGCCGCCGCACAGGCCTCAAAGGTTGTGCTGGTGGACCTGGATGCCGAACTGGAAAAAGAAGGATGATCTCACCCCCGTGACGAATTCCGTCCGGGGGTGATGCCGTTGCTGCGCACCATCGTGGAGGGGCTGGTGACCCTGCTGTGGCCGCAGCGGACGACCTGCATCACGTGTGACGGGCCCCTTCCGGAGCCGCTGCCTCCGCTGGCGTCGGTGGCCGAGACCGTGCCGGTCTGCGCGGCCTGCTGGGCGGCCATGCCCTTCACGCTGGACCTGCGGCTCTGCATCAACTGCAGCCGTCCGATCCGGGGCGGCTGGGGGCTGTGCGCCGAGTGCGTCATCACGCCCTCGTACGGTCGGGTCTGGGCGCTGGGGCTGCACCGGGGGGCGCTGCGGGAGGCGATTCACCACGTGAAGTTCAGCGGCCGGCAGGCCCTGGGTGTCGCCCTGGGCCGGTACCTGGCGCAGGTGGTGGACCAGGTGCCGGACGTGATCGTGCCCATTCCGCTTCATCCCGTGCGCCGGCGCGAGCGGGGCTACAACCAGGCCGCGTGCATCGCCCGGGGGCTCGCCGACGAGCTGGGCGTGGCCGTCGCGGCGGACGACCTCGTGCGGGTGCGGGCCACCGGGCCCCAGACCCGCCGGGACCGGGAAGCCAGACGGCGGAACCTGGCCGGCGCCTTCGCGGCGCGCAGGGGGCGGGAGCTGGCGTGGGCCGGACGGCACGCCCTCCTGGTGGATGACGTGCTCACGACCGGGGCGACGGCATCCGCCGCGGCCGACGTGCTGTGGGCCACCGGCGCCCGCGCAGTGGACCTCGCGGTGCTCGCGGTGTCGGACAAGCCCATTCCCGCGGCGTAACCCCCGGCGCGGGCCCGGGACGGCCTCCGGCCGGGGGTTACCGGATGGAGATGGGGAGCGCTTGCGGGGATCTGCGACCGGCACCGGGTGTCTGCAACCGGACCCGGGTGGCTGCCTAAGGGTCAGTCTGTTCACGATCCTCCGGGTCTGTCTCCGGCTTCCCGTCCGGCCCCGGGGGCTGCAAGGCCTGGAGCAGCTCCGCCGGCAGCCCGGCCGTCCCGCGGGCGGCCTGCCGGTTGGCGGCCACCACCTCGTCGTAGATCTCCTTGCGCAGGATGGTGACGGACTTGGGCGCGACGATGCCCAGCCGCACCACGGCCTGGGGGCCGGTGCCGCGCACCTGCAGGATCTTGATTTCGATGTCGTCACCGATCAGGATCGACTCTTCCAGCCGTCGGGTGAGCACGAGCATCAGGGCCCCTCCTCTGCCGGGACTGGGCCTGCCCCTTTCCGGAACAGGGGCTCGCGGATGCCATAGCGGTCATCCGCCAGGATGACCTGGCGGCCCTTGCGGGTGAACGGGTTGAACAGCAGCGGCGCCCGCAGGTTGGCCGTGGCGGCCCGGAAGTCCTGCGGCACGTTGGCGATGGCGTAGAGCAGCACCTGGTCAGGGCTGTCTGCACCCACGGCGGCCAGCTCCTCCGCCGGGATGTCCGGATTGTACGTCGGGAAGAGCGCGAAGGGGAACACCAGGGTGAAACCGACGCTGGGATCATCGGCGGCCACCAGCTGCTTGAACAGGTCGCCTGCGCCGGGAACATCCACAACCAGGAAGCGCTTGTGGTCGGGGAAGCCGTAGATCCCCGCCGGGAAGTCAAAGACCTTGTCCACTTCCGAGCCCTCCGTCGCTCAGTTCCAGTCTGTGCCTGGATGGTTTCCTTAATACTGTTCGGCGCGGTGGGAAGACATGCCTGCTCGCGTCCACACGGTTATCCCCACGCGCGAAGCTTGTGACAGGCGTTATCAACAGACTTATCCCCAATACCCACAGCCAGGATAGGCACAGGTTGTGCATATCTCGGCCCCACGGGGGACACTGCCGCATGTCCCGGCCCGGGCGGGAACCTGAGGATGACGCCGGAAAACGTAACCGATAATAGGAGCAGAAGGCGCGCGTCTGGCAGGGAAACGGCATGTCTGAAGGGAAGAGAGTCATAACCCTGTGAGAGGCCCGGCAGGGCCCGACCAAGTGGGAGGAGTTGGGGCCATGCAGGTAGCGGTACGCGGTAAGAACATCGAGATCACCAAAGCGCTTCGCGAGTACGTCGAGAAGAAGCTTGGCAAGATCGAGAAGTTTGTCGACCATCCGATCAAGGCCCAGGCCAACCTCTATGTGGAGCGCGGTCGGCACATCATCGAGGTCACCGCAGAGCTGAACGGGTGGATCCTGCGGGGCGAGGAGGCGACGGGCGACATGTACGCTTCCATCGACCTCGTGGCAGATAAACTGGAGAAGCAGGTCCAGCGGTACCGCGCCCGGCTCCGCCGGCGCACGGGGGCGGCTGCTCCTGAGGCTGCGGTGGCCTCTGCCGAGGAGCATGACCTGGACGCCGAACTGGACGCCAAGGTGGTCAAAACCAAGCGGTTCCCCGTGAAGCCTGTGACGGTGGATGAGGCGATCCTGCAGATGGATCTGCTTTCGCACGACTTCTTCGTGTTCGTCAACAGCGACACCGGCAAGGTGAACGTGCTCTACCGCCGCCACGACGGCGATTACGGCCTCCTGGTGCCGGAATACTAAGCGATAAGGTGCTCGAGCCCCGCCGCCGGTGTGGCGACGGGGCTGTCTTCTGTGGGAGGCATGACGGTGCGCACAGCCGCAATCATCTTCGAAGGCGGACCCCCGTCGGAAAATGCGCTGCAGGAGACCCTGACCGGACTGCGCCACGCGGTGACCCTCGACACGGTGGCCAAGTTCTGCGCCGCAGGGCTGGACCCGGTGGTGCTGGCGACCAACCACCCGGCGCTGGCGGAGGCCGCCGCCGGGCTGGGCGCCCGGATCTTCGACACGCGCGGGCCCTCGTTCCACTTCGGGCGCAGCCTCCGGGAGGCGGTGCGGCAGAGTGGCGCCGACGCGGTGATCTACCTCAGCGGCGCGGCGCTGCCGCTGATCGGCCGGGAGGAGATCGACTGGATCTGCACGGCCCTGCGCCGGGACGAACCGACGGTGGTGGTCAACAACGTCCAATCGGTCGACCTGGTGGCCTGGAGGCCCGCCGCGCACCTGGAGCGGGTGGAGCCGCCGGAGAACGACAACCTCCTGGGCTGGCTGCTCCGGGAGACGGGCATGGAGCGGGTGCTGCTGCCCAACAGCGCCGCGGTCAACTTCGACCTGGACACGCCCACCGACTACCTGATCCTGGCGCTCAGCGGCGGAGGCGGCCCCCGGGTCCGGGAAGCGCTGCGTTCGGCAGCCTGGCCCGACGCGCGGCTGCGGGCCGCCGCGGATGTGCTCGCCCGGGAACTGCCCGAGGTGGCCCTGATCGGCCGGGTGGGCTCCGCCATCATGGAGCACTTCAACCGCAACCTGCCCGTGCGGCTGCGCGTCTTCTCGGAGGAGCGCGGCATGAAGGCCCTGGGGCGCGAGGCCGCGGGGCTGGTGCGCTCGGTGGTGGCCGATCTGCTGGAGGATCTGGGGCCGGAGCGGTTCTTCGCCCGGCTGGGTGAGACGTGCGACGCGGTCTTCTTCGACACCCGGGTGCTCTTCGCCAACCGGGGGCGGCGGGTGAGCGAGTGGGACCGGTTCCAGTCGGACCTGGGCGCGGCCGAGGAGATCCGGGACCCGTTCGTGCGGGCGTTCACCCGGGCGGCGCTGGACTGCCCCGTTCCGGTGGTGCTGGGCGGCCACTCGGTGGTGGCCGGCGGGCTGTGGGTGCTGGCGGACCGGGCCATCGCGCTGCGCGGGGGACCTGCGCGTTACTGAATATCGTCACGCTCTTCTGAACTTGCCAGGGGAATCACGTTGCTTGTCCGTGCCTGACGTGCTAAAATATCGCGGATGCGCGCGCCAGCGCGAGCAAACGGCGGGATCGCGCGAACTTGACGCGGGTTTTGGCGCATCTATACAGGTAGCCTGTCGATCTGGACCTGCGGCATGCCGGATGATCGGTGCGCCAGCCCGATGGCAGATTAGTGAAGAAGGTGTAAGCGTTGGCTTTGAAGATCCTGAACCGCATCTTTGGCGACTACAGCGCGAGGGTTGTGAAGCGCCATCAGAAAACGGTGGCTCTGATCAACAGCCTGGAGCCGCAGATGCAGAAGCTCTCGGATGCCGAGCTCGCCCACAAGACGGTCGAGTTCAAGGAGCGGATCGCCCGCGGCGAGACGCTGGAGCAGCTCCTGCCCGAGGCGTTTGCGGTGGTGCGCGAGGCGTCGATCCGCACCACGGGCCGGCGGCCCTTCGACGTGCAGCTGATCGGCGGCATCGTCCTGCACGAGGGCAACATCGCCGAGATGAAGACCGGCGAGGGCAAGACCCTGGTGGCGGCCATGCCGCTCTACCTCAACGCGCTGCTCGGCCGGGGCTGCCACCTGGTGACGGTGAACGATTACCTGGCGCGGGTCGGCCGCGACGACATCGGCCGCATCTACAAGTTCCTCGGGATGAGCACGGGGCTGATCGTGCACGGGCTCACCTCCGCGCAGCGGCGGGAGGCCTACGCCTGTGACATCACCTACGGCACCAACAACGAGTTCGGCTTCGACTACCTGCGGGACAACATGGCCATGCACCCGCAGGACATGGTGCACCGCGAGTTCTTCTACGCCATCGTCGACGAGGCCGACTCGATCCTCATTGACGAGGCCCGGACCCCGCTGATCATCTCCGGCCCGTCCGGCAAGCCGACGGAGCTGTACTACACCTTCGCGAAGATCGCGGAGCGGCTGCAGCGGGATGTGGACTACATCGTCGAGGAGAAGGAGAAGCGGGTCGCCCCCACCGAGGAGGGCGTGGCCAAGGTCGAGAAGTGGCTGAACATCGAACACCTCTACGAGGGCGAGAACCAGCAGCTGGTCCACTACCTCAACAACGCCATCAAGGCGAAGGAGCTCTTCCACCGCGATAAGGACTACGTGGTGAAGGACGGTCAGGTGATCATCGTCGACGAGTTCACCGGCCGCCTCATGTTCGGCCGCCGCTGGTCGGACGGGCTGCACCAGGCGGTGGAGGCCAAGGAAGGCTGCAAGATCGAAGAGGAGACGCAGACGCTGGCCACCATCACCTTCCAGAACTACTTCCGCATGTACAAGAAGCTCGCCGGCATGACCGGCACGGCCCTGACGGAGGAGGAAGAGTTCCGGAAGATCTACGGCCTCGACGTCATCGCCATCCCCACCAACAAGCCGGTCATCCGCATCGATCATCCCGACGTCGTCTACAAGACCGTCAAGGCCAAGTTCAACGCGGTGGCCGACGACGTGGAAGAGCGGCACAAGCGGGGCCAGCCGGTGCTGGTCGGCACGGTCTCCATCGAGAAGTCGGAGTACCTCTCGCAGATCCTGACCCGCCGGGGCATCAAGCACCAGGTGCTGAACGCCAAGCACCACGAGCGGGAGGCCGAGATCGTGGCCCAGGCGGGCCGCCTCGGCGCGGTCACCATCGCGACCAACATGGCCGGCCGCGGCACCGACATCCTGCTCGGCGGCAACCCGGACTTCGCCGCGCGCCAGCGCATGCGCGCCGAGGGCTACTCGCCGGAGCTCATCGTCGCGGCGACCGACATCATCCCCTCCGAAGATCCGGAGGTGCAGGCGGCCCGGGAGGTCTACCTGAAGTACCTCCGGGAAGAGGAGGCCAAGTGCGCCGAGGAGGCCAAGAAGGTGCGCGAGGTCGGCGGCCTCTGCGTCATCGGCACCGAGCGGCACGAGGCCCGGCGCATCGACAACCAGCTGCGGGGCCGCGCCGGCCGCCAGGGCGACCCGGGCGAGTCGCGGTTCTACGTCGCGCTGGAGGACGACCTCATGCGCCTCTTCGGCGGCGAGATGGTGCAGAACCTGATGAACAAGCTGGGCATCGAGGATGACGTGCCCATCGACAGCCCGATGGTCTCCCGCGCGATCGAGAACGCGCAGAAGAAGGTGGAGGCCCGCAACTTCGACATCCGCAAGCACGTGCTGCAGTACGACGACGTCATGAACACGCAGCGCGAGCTCATCTACAAGCAGCGGCGGCAGATCCTCGAAGGGCACGACACCCGGGAGGTCGTGATGGACGCCATCGCCGCCATGGCCAAGATGGTCGTGGAAGAGGGCGTGCCGGAGGACGTCTACTTTGAGGAGTGGGATCCGTCCATCCTGGTCGCGCTGGCCGAGGACGCCGGCGTGCCCAAGGGCTATGTGAAGGTGGAGGACCTGCGGGCGGCCATCGAAGGGGTGCGCCGGGAGCAGGAGGGCCGTGAGAAGCTGGCCAAGGTCATCGAGGAGGCGGCCATCCGCGCCTACGAGGCGAAGGAGGAGCGGCTGGGCGCCGAGACGATGCGGCAGCTCGAGCGGTTCATCCTCCTCCGCACCGTGGACGAGAAGTGGATGGACCACCTGGACGCCATGGACGACCTGCGGGAGGGCGTCGGCCTGCGCGCTTACGGCCAGCGGGACCCGCTGATCGAGTACAAGATGGAAGCCGTGGAGATGTTCAACAACATGATCCGCTCCATCCAGCGGGACATGGTGCGCAACCTGTTCATCATCGAGGTGGCGCGCGAGCCCCAGCGGCCGCGGATCATGATCGCCACGGGCAGCCAGGGGCCCGTCCAGGCGCAGCCGGCCCGGAAGGAAGGCAAGAAGGTCGGGCGCAACGACCCCTGCCCCTGCGGCTCGGGCAAGAAGTACAAGTTCTGCTGCGGGCGGGCGGCGAAGAACGCGTGAGCCCCATGGGCTGTTGAAGGAGTCGGAGCGGTCGGAGGTGAGGCGCAGGCCTTGCCTCCGATCTTTTTGTGAGCGTTCCGGCCTGATGACAGTGCTGAGTCAAGCGGCTGCTGACTACTTAGCAAGAGTGGCCAAAGAGATCGTTTCCGCAAAGATAATCCTAGTTCCGCCCGCCGGCGGAACTCAGGCATGGGAAGCACAGGATCACCGGCGCCGGAATAAGTTTCACCTGCACATGCGTCGAGGACGTAGGGTGGCGATGAAGGTGACAGCTCAGGAGAGCTATTGGAGTAACGAGATTCTGCTCAGACTTGATGTTAACGGGCCGGCCCACACAAATCCCGACGGTACAATTGTTCCTACCCCCCATTTGCATATTTACAGAGAAGGCTACGATGACAAGTGGGCGTTCCCGGTTCCACCTGACTTGGACATCTCGTCTGGCCAGCCTGACCAGCGGAGTCGATCCAATACCCCCTGTTCAAGGAGGGTTGATGCCGTGACAGTTGCGGAGGAACTGGTGGCTTCTTATCTGGATTGGCTCAAGCAAAGCATTTCCGTGCAAAATATCGGAGATTGGATACAGATTTCTACCCCGTTCTTGGATCGTCACAACGATCATCTGCAGATCTATGTAAGAGCTGAGGACGGTCACTTAGTTCTCAGTGATGATGGCTACATTCTCGACGACCTTGAAGCTTGCGGTTGTGACATTGGATCCCCCCGGCGTCGAGAGCTGTTGCAAACCATACTGCGCGGGTACGGGGTTGAACTTCACAACAGAGAGCTCACGGTCCGAGCCACAAGAGAGACATTTGCACAGCGCAAACATGCGCTGCTGCAGGCCATGCTGGGAGTTAACGACTTGTTTCTTACAAGTCGAGCCACAGTCCGTGGTCTGTTCTTAGAGGAGATCGAGCAGTTCCTTATAAGCCACGAGATTCGCTTTGTTCACGCGATTCAGATGGCTGGTCGAAGTGGTCTGTCGCACACGTTTGATTACGCTCTTCCTGCATGGCAACGGACGCCAGAGCGCCTGCTCAAGGCTGTAAATAACCCGACTAAAGACAAAATTCAATCGATTCTGTTTGCCTGGACTGACATTCGAGACGTGAGAAAGGGCAGCAAGTTCTTCGTAGTAGTCAACGATGACGAACGAAAAATGCCATCTCGGCTAAAGGATGCTTGTGAAAGTGAAGGTGTGGGCGTGATTCCGTGGAGTCAACGAAATGATTTTGCTGCAATTCTAAGCGCATGAAGGTACTATCTGCCACAGGGCGCCGCAGCGCGGGCGGCGCCCTGTGCGTATGTTCGTGTGGACGGGGCGCCTGCGAGCGGCAGCCGCGCGAACCTTTGCGCCGCGAAAATCGCTCTCCCAAGAGGACTTCTTCGTGTAATTCGTTCGTCCAAATGTTAGGCAACAGAAAACTGTCCTCAAATGTTCAGGATCTCAGTTGGATCTAAGCATCGTTTGTTATGCTGATCGTAGAAGGATAGACCGTACATGCCAGAAGGGAGGGCTGAATCGTGAGCAGTGACCGAACACGGGAAGTGACCAGGCGCATCCTGCTCGTGCTGTTTGCCCTCTGGCTCCTTCAGTTCGCCTTTGTCACTCCGCGGGCCAGCCGGCCGACGGAGCTGTCATACTCTGCCTTTCTCGACGCGCTGGAATCCGACAGGGTCGCCGAGGTGGTGATCGCCGACCGCATCCTGGAGGGCGAGTTCGTCAGCGGTGAGACCTTCACCGTGACGCTGCCGCCCGACACGGCCGGCCTGGCCGACCGGCTGGAGGCGGCGGGGGTGGAGCAGCGGTACCAGGTCACCCGGCAGCCCTGGTGGCTTGCGCTCGTGCCCACGCTGCTCTGGCTGGGCGTGATGGTCGGGCTGTTCGTCTGGGCGCAGAAACGGCAGGCCGGCGCGCTGGGCCTGGCGCGCGGGACGGTGAAGCCGTTGGCCCCGGGTGAGTCCGCTGTGACGTTCGAGGACGTGGCCGGGATGGACGAGGTGAAGGCCGAACTGGAAGAGATCGTCGACTACCTCCGCAACCCGGACAAGTACCGGCAGATCGGCGCGCGCATCCCGCGCGGCGTGCTGCTGTACGGACCGCCGGGCACGGGCAAGACGCTGCTGGCCCGGGCGGTGGCGGGAGAGGCTGGGGTGCCGTTCTTCGCTCTGAGCGGCTCCAGCTTTGTCGAGCTGTTCGTCGGCATGGGCGCCTCCCGGGTGCGGGAGCTCTTCGCCCAGGCCCGGAAGAACGCGCCGTGCATCGTGTTCATCGACGAGATCGACGCCGTGGGCCGCCACCGCGGGTCCGCCGCGGCCGTCGGCGGCCACGACGAGCGGGAGCAGACCCTCAACCAGCTGCTCACCGAGATGGACGGGTTCGGGGCCTACGAGGGCGTGATCGTCATGGCGGCCACCAACCGGCCCGACGTGCTGGACCGGGCGCTGCTCCGCCCGGGACGGTTCGACCGGCAGATCCCCGTGGGCCCGCCGGATGCGAAGGGGCGGGAGGAGATCCTGCGGGTGCACGCCGAGGGCAAGCAGCTGGATCCCTCGCTGGACCTGGCCGCCATCGCGCGGCGCACCCCCGGTTTCACGGGGGCGGACCTGGCCAATCTGCTGAACGAGGCCGCGATCCTGGCGGTGCGCCGGGGACGCCGGCACATCACCATGAGCGAGATCGACGAGGCGATCGACCGGGTGGTGGCCGGCGGGCCGGCCCGCAAGGGGCGGATGATCCGGCCCGAAGAGAAGCGCCGGGTGGCGGTTCACGAGGCGGGCCACGCCCTGGTGGCTACCCTGACCCCGGGTGCCGACCCGGTACAGAAGGTGACCGTCATCCCCCGGGGCCGCGCGGGCGGCTTCACGCTCACGGCGCCGGAGGAGGAGCAGATGCTCTACACCCGCTCCGAGCTGGAGGCCCGGCTGAAGATGCTGCTGGGCGGCCTGGCGGCGGAGGAGGTGCTGATGGGCGAGCGGTCCACCGGCGCCCAGGACGACCTGAAGCGGGCGACCCTGCTGGCCCGGGAGATGGTCAGCCGGTACGGCATGGGCCAGTCCGTGGGGCTGATGGCCGTTCCCGACAGCGAGTGGCCCGGCGTGCAGAGCGTCTCGCAGGAGTCCGCCGCGGCCATCGAGCGGGAGGTGCAGGCGCTGCTGGACCGGCTGTACCGGGAGGTCCGGGGCCTCATCGAGGCCCACCGCGACCGCCTCCTGGCCCTGGTGGTCGAACTGTCGGACCGGGAAACGCTGGACGGCGAGGAGGTCCGCCGCATTCTGGGGGCCTGAGCCGCCCGGGCGCGGTACATGGAGGCCGAACACGGCCCCGCCCTGGAGGTGATGCGGGCCATCAAGCGGGCGCTGGACCCGAAGAACATCATGAACCCGGGCAAGATGGCGTTGTGACCATCGGACGCCGGCGCGGTGCAGCATTCCCGGACCTGTCTGGTGCAGACGGGTCCGGGTTTTTGTACTTTAAAGTATTGACGAGATAACGTCCGAGCGGTACACTATGGCCACAGAAATTTACCGTATCCTCACAATTTATCTGTCCACTAAATCGTGTTCTGAACTTCGCAACACGTTTTCACGGAGTCTTGCAAGGTGCAGTGGGGGAGGCGAATCGTGGTGCCTGAGCAGAACGCAAAGCCCGCCGAGGAGAAGCACCCGCCCTGGAACCTGGGGCAGAAGATCGGGCTGTTCCTCGGCCCGGCGCTGTGCCTGCTGATCTACCTGTTCTTCCGCCCCGCCGGCCTCGGGCGGGAGGGAGTGGCCGCGCTGGCCGGCACCGCCTGGATCGCGGTGTGGTGGGTGACCGAAGCCGTTCCGATTCCGATCACCAGCCTGCTGCCGGTCGTGCTTTTCCCGGTGCTGGGGCTGGGGTCGGTCGGGGACGTCGTCGCCCCCTACGCCGACCCGACCATCTTCCTGTTCCTCGGCGGGTTCATCATCGCGGTGGCCATCGAGCGGTGGAAGCTGCACAGGCGCATCGCCCTGGCGGTCATCAGCCGGTTGGGCACCAGCCCGCCCCGGCTGGTCCTGGGTTTCATGCTGGCCACCGGCGCCATCTCGGTGTTCATTTCCAACAGCGCAACGGCGATGATGATGCTGCCCATCGGTCTCGCAGTCATCAACCAGATCACCGAGCTGCGCCAGAAGAGCGGGGAAGCGGTGGAGGAAAACAGCAACTTCCCGGCCCTCATCATGCTGGCCATCGCGTACGCGGCCTCCATCGGCGGCGTCGGCAGCATCATCGGGTCGCCGCCCAACGCGATCATGGTGGGCGTGGCCGCGTCGGCCCTGGGCATCGAGATCAGCTTCCTCGACTTCATGCTGGTCGGCATCCCGATCTTTGTGTTCTACACGTTCGTCGCCTGGCGGATCATGCTGCGGGTCATGCCGCCCGGGTTCAAGGACGTCCCGGGCAGCCGGGAGTTCGTGCGCCAGCAGCTCGCCGAGCTGGGCCCGATGACCAACGAGGAGTGGAAGGTGCTCGCCGTCTTCAGCACCGCCGCGCTGCTGTGGATCATCTACCCGTTCCTGCTGAAGGGCGTGGTTCCCGGCATCAGCGATGCCATGGTGGCGATCTTCGGGGCGATGCTGCTCTTTGTCATCCCCAGCAGCCGCGGCAGGGGTGAGTTCCTGCTGGATGGGTCAGCCATGAAGCGGATCCCCTGGGGCGTGCTCCTGCTCTTCGGCGCCGGCTTCTCCGTCGCGGAGATCTTCCAGAACACGGGCGTGGCATCGTGGCTGTCGGGTTTCCTGGCGGCCCTGGAGGGAGCGCCCTACTTCCTCATCGTCCTGGCCGTGGCCGCCATGCTGGTCTTCCTGACCGAGATCACGTCCAACACCGCCATTGCCGCCATCTTCATGCCGATCATGGCGAGCCTGGCCGCCGCGCTGAACGTCGCGCCCACCGGCCTGATGATGGTGGCGGCCCTGGGCGCCACGCTGGCGTTCATGATGCCCGTCGGCACGCCGCCCAACGCCATCGCCTTCAGCACCGGCTACCTGACCATCCGGCAGATGATCAAGGTGGGCTTCTTCCTCAACCTGGCCTCTATTGCGACCATCACCCTCTTCGGCTACTTCTGGATCCCACTCGTGTGGGGCCAGTAGCATCCTCCCAAAGTGGTGCGCGTGAAGGTGTGAACGGAGGATACCGCCCGGGCGCCGGTGAGGCTATGCTGAAGGTAGCACCGTGGCGGGAGGCGTGGCCGGTGACACAGCCGTGGAAAGTGCGCATCGGCGGCGGGCCCGAGGCGATGTGCAACCCGGTCGCCCAGGCAGCCCGGTTCCGCAAAGCGGGGGCTGCGTGCGCGATGTTTGTGAACCAGACGATGACGAGACCGCCCCGGCGTTGTCCGGGGCGGTCTTGCGCGCGCCGGCCATGAGCGGGCGGTCGTATTCTGTATATTCCGCGGATTTCCTACTTAGGAATACGGGGTTATAGTCCGTTTGGAGAATTGACGGGAAAAGTCTGAGCGCGTTAAGGTATAACTCGGAAATTGCATATATCCTTTTAATTGACCCTCCTGTCAAACGGCGGCGTCAAGTCGGGGAAGACTCTGTACAGGACCTGCTGCAGTCCAACAGGGAAGGAGAGATACTGTGCTCGCGCAGGACGCAAAGGCCACGGATACGGGAGAGAAACAGCCCTCTTCGGTCCCGCGGGAGAAACAGTCCTCGCTGAACCTTGCTCAGAAGATCGGGTTTGTGCTAGGCCCTGCGCTCTGTCTGCTCATCTACCTGTTCTTGCGTCCTGCAGGGCTGGGCCGCGACGGCGTGGCCGCGCTGGCCGGTACGGCCTGGATCGCGGTTTGGTGGGTGACCGAGGCCATCCCGATCCCCATCACGAGCCTGGTGCCGATCGTCCTGTTTCCGGCGCTGGGCCTGGGTTCGGTAGGGGACGTGGTGGACGCTTACGCCGATCCGACCCTCTTCCTGTTCCTCGGGGGTTTTATCATCGCGGTGGGCATTGAGCGCTGGAACCTGCACCGACGCATCGCCCTGGGGGTCATCAGCGGGCTGGGCACCAGCCCGCCGCGCCTCGTGCTGGGTTTCATGCTGGCCACCGGCGCGATCTCCGCTTTCATCTCCAACAGCGCAACGGCGATGATGATGCTGCCCATCGGCCTCGCGGTCATCAAGCAGATCACCGAACTGCGCGTGAGCAACGGGGAAAAGGTGAACACAGCCAAAGAGCACTTCCCCGCGCTCATCCTGCTGGCCATCGCCTACGCCGCCTCCATCGGCGGTGTGGGCTCTATCATCGGGTCGCCGCCCAACGCGATCATGGTGGGCGTGGCCGCCTCGACCCTGGGCATCGAGATCAGCTTTTTCGACTACATGCTGGTGGGCATGCCGCTGTTCCTGGTGTTCACCCTCGTCGCCTGGCGGATCCTGCTGCGGGTCATGCCGCCCGGCTTCGACGACGTCCCGGGCAGCCGGGAGCTGGTGCGCCGGCAGCTCGCGCAGCTGGGCCCGATGAGCAACGAGGAGTGGAAGGTGCTGGGCGTGTTCTGCGCCACCGCGCTGCTGTGGATCACCTACCCGTTCCTGCTCAAGGGCGTGGTGCCGGGCATCTGCGATGCCATGGTGGCGATCTTCGGCGCGCTGCTCCTCTATCTCATTCCCAGCAGCCGGGGCGGGGGCGAGTTTCTGCTGGACGCGTCGGCGCTGAAGCAGCTGCCCTGGGGTGTGCTGCTGCTCTTCGGCGCCGGCTTCTGCATCGCGGACGTCTTCCAGAAGACGGGCGTGGCCGTGTGGCTGTCCAGCTTCCTGGAGGCCCTGGCGGGGGCGCCGCTTATCCTCATCGTCCTGGCGGTCGCTGCCATGATGACCTTCCTGACCGAGATCACGTCCAACACCGCGGTCGCCGCCATCTTCATGCCGGTGCTGGCGACTCTGGGCAGCGCTCTGGGCACCGGACCCACCGCCCTCATGATGGTGGGCGCCCTGGCCTGCGCGCTGGCGTTTATGCTGCCGGTCGGCACGCCGCCCAACGCCATCGTGTTCAGCACGGGCCACGTCTCGATCCGGCAGATGATCCGGGCCGGGTTCTTCCTCAACCTGTCCGCCATCGCCACGATCACGCTTTTCGGTTACTTCTGGATCCCGCTGGTCTGGGGACGGTAGTGCCCCACATTCCACACAGGCCGCCCCGGCGCCGTCCGGGGCGGTTTCGCGTGCGGCGCCGACGCGCTTGTGATCGAAGTATTTTGCATCGTCGCGCTAGTGGGAAGAGGAATACAGCGATCGGCGCGGAAATCTCATGAAACGACAGACCGGGGTGGCACAGAGGGGGGAAAGCCCCCGGTCATCACATGGGGAGGGTGTGCACGATGAAACGTCCCTCACGTCTGACCGCGCTGCTCCTGGCCGTGCTGATGCTGGCCCTGGCCGCGTGCTCGAAGCCGTCGCAGACCGACGGCGGCCAGAGCGGGGGCACCAGCCCCCCGCAGAGCGATGCGGGCCAGGCAGGAACGGGTTCGGGTGGATCGGCGGACAGCGCGCCCCGGCGGGGGCCCAACGGCGAAGTCTACGGCGGCACCTACCGGATGGCCATCGGGGCTGAGCCGGCGGTGATGGATCCGCAGCTGGACACGACGCTGCAGGTGTACCGCCTTGCCCGGAACCTGTTCAACACCCTGGTGCGCTACAAGGGCACCACCCTGGAGCTGGAGCCTGAGCTGCTGGCCGAGATGCCCACCGTCTCCGCGGACGGGCGAACGTACTCGTTCCGGCTCCGGGAGGGCGTGAAGTTCCACAACGGCGCCGAGCTCACGACAAAGGACGTCAAGTACACCATCGAGCGCATGCTCAGCCCCGAGACGATGGCGAAGAACACCTGGGTGTTCCACGACATCGCCGGCGCCGACGAGATGCTGGAGGGCAGGGCGACCGAGCTGGCGGGTCTGAAGATCACGGGCCCGTATACCTTTGAAATCACCCTGAAGGAGCCCTTCGGGCCGTTCCTGAGCAATCTGGCCACGGCGCCGGCCTCGATCCTGCCGGCCGACTACGCCGGCGAGAAGGGCGAGGCGTTCGCCCGGGAGCCCGTCGGCACCGGCCCCTTCCGGCTGAAGGAGTGGCGGCCCAACGAGCTGATCGTCCTGGAGCGCAACCCGGACTACTTCGAGGATGGCTATCCGTTCCTGGATGCGATCGAGTACCGGGTGATCGCGGACGAGTCGACCCGCTGGCTGGAGTTCGAGATGGGCAACCTCGACAGCAACGACATCCCCACGGTGGAGTGGGAGAACGCCACCCAGTCCGGCCGGTGGAAGATCTGGGAGACCACGACCCTGAACACCTACTACCTGGTGCTGAACCACAAGTTCTACCCTGACAAGCGGCTGCGGGAGGCCGTGTCTCTGGCCATTGACCGGCAGAAGATCATCGACACGATCCACAACGGCACCGGCATTCCGGCCGCAGGCCTGACCGCCCCGGGCATCGTCGGTGCGCTCACCGACGCCCCCGGGTTCCCCTACGACCCCGAGCGGGCCAAGCAGATCATCCGGGAGGCCGGTCTGGAGGGGCTGACGATCACCGCCTGGCAGCGGGACGGCGACAAGGTCACCGACACGAACCTGGCCATCCAGCAGATGCTGAGCGAGGTCGGCCTCAACTACGTGGTGGAGATCTACGATTCGGCCACGTACGCGGCCGCACGGTCCCGGGGCGAGATCCCGGCCAACCAGGGCAACTGGTTCGCCGACTACCCCGACCCCGACAACTTCCTCTGGACCTTCTTCCACTCCTCCAGCTCCACGGCCATGTCGGTTGGCGTGGATGACCCGGAGGTGGACGCGGTCCTGGAGCGGGCGCGGGTGGACACCGACGTCGCGCGGCGCAGCCGGGACTACCAGGAGCTGGAGCGGCGCCTCCTCTACGAGGAGTACGCCATGATCCCGCTGTGGCACCTGAAGTCCTACTTCGTCAGCCAGCCGTACGTGCACGGCTTCCAGCTGAACCCGGTCTTCGTGTACGACTACAAGACCGTCTGGAAGGACGTTCCGTAAATCCGCAGCCATCGGGCGGTGGGGGCCTCGGCCTGGCCGGGTCCCCACCCCGATTGGCAATGGGGGAGGATCAACTTGCTCGCATACATCGTACGCCGCCTCTGGGCGGGCATTCCCGTCCTCCTGGGGGTCAGCCTCATCACCTTCATCCTGATGCACGTCGTCCCGGGCGACCCGGTGGCCGTCGCGTTCGAGAAGAAGGCCGATCCGGCCACCATCGAGCGCATCCGCCGCGAGATGGGGCTCGACCGCCCGCTGCCGGTGCAGTATGCGGACTTCCTTCTCAAGGCGCTGCGGGGGGACCTGGGCAAGTCGTTTCAGACCCAGCAGCCCGTGATGAACATGATCCGCAGCGCCATGCCCGCTACCCTGAAGCTCACGGCGTCAGCGGTGCTGGTCTCCGTCCTCATCGGGGTGCCCATCGGCATCCTGTCGGCGCTGAACCGCGGGACAGCCATCGACTACATGGCCACCGTGACGGCGCTCTCGTTCATCTCCGCCCCGGTCTTCTGGGTGGCCATGGTGGCCCAGCTGCTGTTCGGCTACCGGCTGGGATGGCTGCCGATCTCGGGGTTTGACACGCTCAGGCACCTGGTTCTGCCCGCACTGGTGCTGGGCACGCGCTACGCGGCCTCGATCGCCCGGTACACGCGCTCCTCCATGCTGGACGTGGTCAGCCAGGACTACATCCGCACCGCCCGGGCCAAAGGGCTCAGCGGGCGGGTCGTCGTCTTCAAGCACGCGCTGAAGAACGCGCTGATCCCGGTCATCACGGTGGTGGGGCTGGAGATCGGCGGGCTGCTCACCGGCTCCATCCTCACCGAGTCGGTGTTTGGCATCCCCGGCCTCGGGCTGGTGACCATCCGCGGGCTGAACGCGCTGGACTTCCCGGTGATTCAGGCCACCGTGCTGCTCACCGCCGTGATCTTCGTGGTGATGAACATCATCGTCGACATCAGCTACTCGCTGGTCGATCCCCGCATCCGCATGACCTAGGAAAGGAGCGGAGGCCATGGCTGTATCCGTACAGGTCCGGGCACCTGCTTCCGCCGGCGCCGAACCCCGGAGCAAGACGGCGTGGCACCGCCTGCGGCAGCACAAGCTGGCAATGGCAGGCCTGGTTTTCATCATCCTGCTGGTCATCCTGGCCTTGCTGGCCCCCGTGCTGGCGCCGGCGGACCCCAACAAGCAGGATCTCTTCCTGAAGCTGGCCAGACCCGGCACGGCCTTCGACGCGCTGGGGGAGGGCACGTACTGGCTCGGCGCGGACCACCTCGGCCGCGACGTGCTCTCGCGCGTGATCTACGGCGCGCGCGTCTCCCTGCTGGTGGGCTTCGTCGCCGAGGCCATCGTCCTGGTGATCGGCGTGACGATGGGCGCCCTGGCGGGCTACTACGGGGGCCGCGTGGACCGGATCATCATGCGCACGGTGGACGTGCTGTTCGCTTTCCCCGACCTGCTCTTCGCGATCGCCATCATGTTCGCCCTGGGCCGCGGGCTGATCAACCTGTTCATCGCCCTGTCGGTGGTGGGCTGGGCCGGGATGGCGCGGCTCACCCGCGGCCAGGTGCTCGCCCTGAAGGAGCGCGAGTTCGTGGAAGGGGCCCGGGCGGCCGGGGCGGGCGATGCCCGGGTGATCCTCCGGCACATCCTGCCCAACGCCCTGGGGCCGATCATCGTGGCGGTCACGCTGGGCATCCCCGGGGCGATCATGAGCGAGGCGTCGCTGAGCTACCTGGGGCTGGGCGTGCAGCCGCCCACCGCGACCTGGGGGTCCATGATCTACGAGGGGCGGTCATACCTGCGGCACGCGCCCTGGATGTCGCTGGCGCCGGGCGCGATGATCATGCTCACCGTGCTGGCGTTCAACCTGCTGGGCGACGGTCTGCGCGACGCCCTGGATCCCCGCACCCAGAAGCGATGAGGCTTCAAGGGAGGAGGCTCGGCTGTGGCGCTCTATGGCTGTGAATCCTTTTCTGCCGGGGAGCACCGGGGCACCCGCCCGGGGCCGGAAGGGCTGGCGGGCGACGGCGTCTGGACCGGTCCGGTGCAGGAGGCCGCGCCCTTCGACTGGGCGGTGGCTTCCTGGAATGGTGCGGGCGCGCGGATCGAGGTCTCGCTGCGGGCGCGCGTGGACGGCGCCTGGTCCCCCTGGTTCAGCTTCGGCCGCTGGTCCTCGGCCGGCCCCCGGGCCTCGGTGGCCGGGCAGGCGCACGAGCCGTTCGGGCGGCTGGAGACCGACACGCTGCTGCTCACGCGCCCGGCCGACGCGTACCAGTTCCGGGTGGAACTGCAGGGGGCGGCGCTGCACCGGCTCTGGCTCGCCGCCGTGCGGAAGGACGAGCGTGCGGACGAGCCGCCCCACACCCCCGCCTGGGGGGTGGACCTGGACGTGCCCATGCGGTCGCAGATGGTCTTCCCCGACGGCGGCAACGTGTGGTGCAGCCCGGTCTCGCTGGCCATGGTGATGGCGTACTACGGCCACGTGGAGTCGATTCCCGACGAGACGGTGCCCGGGGTGTACGATGCCGTCTACGACGGCCACGGGAACTGGCCGTTCAACACCGCCTACGCCGCCACGCGGGGCTTCCGGGCGTACGTGGACCGCTTCGGGGGCTTCGCCGAGCTGGAACGGTGGATCGCCCGCGGCCGGCCGGTCATCGCGACGGTGGCGTACGACCGGTCGTGGCTGCCGAACGCGCCGATTCCGCGCACGGCGGGACACATCCTGGTGGTGCGCGGCTTTACCGCCGACGGCGACGTGATCGTCAACGACCCCGCCGCGCCGACGGACGGCGAAGTGCGCCGGATCTACCGCCGCGACCTGTTCCGGCGGGCCTGGCTGGACAGGAGCGGCGTGGTCTACATTTTGGAACCCCTGTCCGCGCCGGCGGGTTTATAATAGGTGTGGCGTTACTGCGGCGCGACCCGAGGTGCGGTGTCGCCGGCGGGCCGCGTGGTGTATGCCCACAAATGCCCGGGAGGTGCGTGCATGGAGAAGCTGACCCAGATCCGATCCCAGCTTCCGGCCCTGAGCAGCCAGGTCTACCTGAACACCGGGACGGCCGGCCCCCTGCCGGAGCCGGTGCGCGCGGCGATGGTCGATTCGCTCGCGGCCCAGTTCGCCGATGGGCGCATTGCATCGGATTACTACGTACAGCTCAGCCAGCTGAAGGCCCAGGTCCGGGCGAAGCACGCGGCGATGCTCGGCTGTGAGCCGGAGGAGATCGCCCTCACGCAGAACACGACCGACGGCATGAACCTGGTCACGCTCGGCGTGAACTGGCAGCCCGGCGACGAGGCCATCACGACCAACCTGGAGCACCCGGGCGCGCTGTTCCCGCTGTTTGCCGCCCGCGAGCGGTACGGGATCACGATCAAGATCGCCGACGTACTGGACCGGCCCGAGGAGGCGCCGGCGGTGATCGAGCGGCTGATCACCCCGCGCACCAAGCTGATCTCCCTCTCGCACGTCTCCTTTATCACCGGGGCCGTGCTGCCCATCCGGGAGATCGCCGATGTTGCACACCGGCACGGCGTGCTCGTGCTGGTGGACGGCGCGCAGTCCTTCGGCGCCATCCCGGTGAACGTCAGGGAACTGGGGGTCGACTTCTACGCGGTCACCGGGCAGAAGTGGCTCTGCGGCCCCGAGGGGGCCGGCGCCCTGTACGGCACGCGGGCGGCGGCCGCGCAGCTCCGCATCACCTTCGCCGGGTACGGCACCGCGCAGGCCTATGACCTGTACGGGGGGCTCCTCCCGAAGGGCGGGGTGCAGAAGCTGGAGCAGGGCACGGTGCAGCCCGCGAACCTGGCCGGACAGCTGGCCGCGTGCCGCTGGCTGACGGAGGAGGCCGGCACGGACTGGGCCTTCGGGCGGATCCGCCGCCTGGCCGCCGCGGCCCGGGAGATCCTGGCTGAGGTGCCCGGGGTGACCGTGGTCACGCCGCCCGAGACCGCCGGGCTGGTCACCTTCCAGGTGAACGCCGACCCTGACCGGGTGCTCAGGGCCCTGGCGCAGCAGCGCATCATCGTCCGGACGGTGCCGCACCCGCGCAGCCTGCGGCTCTCCACCGGCTTCTACAACACGGAGGAGGAGCTGGCGAAACTGGCGGAGGCGCTCCGGCCGCTGGCGCAGGGCGCGTAGTGCAGTTCCCGCGGCCGCTTCCCGCAACGGGAGCGGCCTCTCTCCTTGCGCCCGGACAGGTATCCTTGCAAACGGATGCCGTCGACGTCTGATGTGTGAACAGGTTCACAATCACGAGAGGAGGCCCCGCCATGCCCGGCATTCGGGAGACCGATCTTCCCGGCATCGGTCGCAAGTTCCTGATTGAGACCCGCAGCGGCGACAAGATGGTGGTGGTGGTGCACGACGACGGTCGGCGCGCCCTCTACCACTTCGACCCGGAGGATCCGGACGAGCCGGTTTCGGTGGTGACGCTGGAGGACGGCGAGGCGCGGCAGCTGGCCGCGATCGTAGGCGGCCTGGCGTACCAGCCCAAGATCCTGGAAGACGTGCACATGGACATCAACGACCTGATGATCAAGTGGTACAAGCTGGACCCCCACTCGCCCGGCGCGGGGAAGCGCATCGGCGATCTGCGGGTTCGCCAGGCGACCGGCGCGACCATCATCGCCATCGTCGGCCAGGACCGGTCCAAGAAGATCAACCCGGGACCCGACGAGGTGCTTCGCGCCGGGCAGACCATCGTGGTGGTGGGCGAGCGCGGCCAGGTGAAGGCCCTGGAGCGGCTGATCGTGGGAGAAGGGCGGTAGCCGATGGAGCATGCGATATTTGAACTGGGACTGGCGCTCGCCCTGATGTCGGTCGCCGGCCTCCTGGCGGCCCGGCTGCAGATCTCCAGCGTTCCTTTGATGATCGTGATGGGCATGCTGCTCGGCCAGCACGCGCCCAGGATCGGGCTGATCGACCTGACCTTCGCAGGCGAACTCGAGATCATCTCGTTCATGGGCCGGGTGGGCGTGCTCTTCCTCCTCTTCTACCTGGGGCTCGAGTTCTCGATCGGCCGCCTGGTGAAGTCGGGAAAGAAGATCCTGGTGGCCGGCACGATCCACGTGGGCATCAGCCTGCTCTGCGGTTTCGGCTTCGGATTTCTGATGGACTGGCCGCTGAAGGAGGTCCTGGTGGCCGCGGGCGCCATGACCGTCACCTCCAGCGCGATCATCGCCAAGGTGCTGGTGGACCTGAAGCGCACGGCCAACCCCGAGACCGAGCTGATCCTGGGCATCGTCATGGCCGATGACATCTTCCTGGCCGTCTACCTCTCCATCGTCTCGGGCTTCGTACTGAGCGGCGCGGCGTCGCCGGGCGGTGTCCTCCTCTCCGCCGGCACGGCGCTGGGATTCATGGCGGGAGTGCTCGTCCTCAGCCGGCTGGCGATGCCCTGGATCAACCGCTTCCTCGACCGGCTGCCGGACGAGCTCTTCCTCCTCGTGGTCTTCGCCGCGCTGATGCTGATCGCGGGGTTCGGCGAGTCGCTGCACGTGGCCGAGGCCATCGGGGCGCTGCTATTTGGTCTGGCGCTGGCGGAGAGCGACCACCGCGAGCGGGTGGAGCATCTCATCCTGCCGTTCCGCGACTTCTTCGGGGCGCTGTTTTTCTTCAGCTTCGGCCTCTCCATCGACCCCATGGGGCTCGGCGGCGCCATCGTGCCCGCCCTGATCGCGGCGGCGGTGAGCCTCACCGGCAACTTCACGGCGGGCATGCTGGCGGGCCGTTCGGCCGGGCTGTCGCACAAGGCGTCGGCCAACATCGGCCTGACGATCGTCGCGCGCGGCGAGTTCTCCATCGTCATGGCGAACCTCGGCGTGGCCGGCGGCCTGATGCCGGTCCTGCAGCCCTTCTCGGCCCTGTACGTGCTCGTTCTGGCCGTGGCGGGTCCCCTGCTGGCCAAGCATTCGCCCGGCATCTACCACCTGCTGAGCAAGCTGTTCAAGTGGCAGAAGCCGAGGCCGCGGCGCAAGATCACGATCCCTGCCGCCCCTGCGGAGGGGAAGCACTAGTCGGGGGTCGCTCCCGTCGAGGAGCGGCCCCGCATGCCGAATCTCAGAGCTCCAGCTGCGCCCGCTTTGCGGCCTCGTGCCCGGCGGTGGCGCGCAGCACCGCCGCCCATAGCCCGTCGGACCGCTCGCGCAGGACCTCGATCCCCGCGGCGGTCACGCCGCCGGGGGTGGAGACCCGTTCGATGACGTCCCCGAAGGTGTAGCCCGTCTGCTCCATGAGCGCGCAGGTGGCCGCGACCGTCTCCCGCACCATGGCCGCAGCGGCCTCCCGGGAGAGGGCCGGGGCCTGCGCGCAGGCGGCTTCTGCCAGGGACTGAAACACGAAGCTGAGGAAGGCCGGGCCGCAGGAGGTCAGGTCCGAGGCGGTGCGCGCCGCTTCCTCCGGAATCACGTAAGGCCGGCTGACGGCTTCGAGGAGCCGCATCAGCAGGGCGCGGTCCGTGTGGGTGCAGCGCCCGCCGAAGACCACCAGGGATGCGCCCCGGCCGGCCGCGTGGACGACGGAGGGGATCACCTTCGCAACGCGGGCGGGGGTCCGGGCCTCCACCATCGACAGGGTGAGCGTGTTGTTGATGATCACCAGCAGATGGCCGGCGGTTATGTACGGCCCGATCTCCTCCAGCACGGCGGCGGTCTCCCCGGGCTTCACGCAGAGGAAGATGACCTCGGCCCGGCGGGCGAGGTCGCCGCACCCGAATGCGGCCTGCACCCCGGGGAGCGCGGTCGTGACCTGGTTCCGCTTGGCGGCCGTGCGGGAGCAGATCAGCACCTCCTCCGGAGCCAGCGCGCCCGCCCGCACGAGGGCGGTCACCAGCAGCCGCCCCATGTTGCCCATGCCAACAAAGCCGACTTTCACAGGCTGACCCTCCCGAGCGCGGTTCACTGCTCACCAGGGTATTCCGCCCGGGGTCGACCGGTCACCCATGAATGATTTGCCTGGGCCGGAGCGCCGGTGTACAATGCAGAACGCGATGAAAAAGGAGGAGGCGGTTTGCCATGTACGACGAGCTGACCCGCCGCGCGCAGCGCATGCGCGAGAAACTCGCAGAACTCGGGAGGTCTCTTTGACTTCGACAGGCGGCTTGAGGAGATCGCGGCGCTGGAGCACCAGATCGCCGCGCCGGACTTCTGGAACGACCAGGACCGGGCCCGGCGCATCACCCGGCAGGTCGCGCAGCTGAAAGCCCCGGTCGAGCAGCTGGAAGCGTACCAGCGCCGGCTGGAGGACCTGGAGGTCATGATCGACCTGGCGGAGGAGGGCGCCGACGCCGAGATGCTGGCGGAGGCCCGGGAAGAGGCCGACGCGCTGGAGCAGCAGATCCGGCAGTTCGAGCTGCAGGTGCTGCTGAACGGCAAGTACGACGCCTACAACGCCATTCTCACCATCCACGCCGGCGCCGGGGGGACTGAGGCGCAGGACTGGGCGGAGATGCTGCTGCGCATGTACGTGCGCTGGGCCGAGGACCGCGGCTTCAAGGTCGAGGAGCTGGACCGGCTGGCCGGCGACGAGGCGGGCATCAAGTCGGTCACCATCGCGGTGCGGGGGCCGTACGCCTACGGCTTCCTGCGGCCGGAGATGGGCGTGCACCGCCTGGTGCGCATCTCGCCCTTCGACGCGTCGGGCCGGCGGCACACCTCCTTCGCCGCGGTGGAGGTCATGCCCGAGATCGAAGAGGACGTGGACGACATCCAGATCCGGCCCGAGGATCTGCGCATTGACACGTACCGGGCCAGCGGCGCGGGCGGACAGCACGTGAACAAGACCGAGTCCGCCGTGCGGATCACCCACATTCCCACGGGGATCGTGGTGTCGTGTCAGCAGGAGCGCTCGCAGATGCAGAACCGGGCCGTGGCGATGATGATGCTGCGCTCCAAGCTGGTGGAGCTGAAGCTGGAAGAGCAGAACAAGGAGATGGCCCAGATCCGGGGCCCGCAGATGGAGATCGCCTGGGGCAGCCAGATCCGCAGCTACGTCTTCCAGCCCTACACCCTGGTCAAGGACCACCGCAGCGGGGTGGAGGTGGGCAACGCCCAGGCGGTGATCGACGGGGACCTGGATCCGTTCATCTACGGGTACCTGGAGAAGCGGGCAAGCGGCGAGCTTTCCCGGCCGTGACCGGGTTGCCCTGCCGGCCTGCCCGTCCAGGGCCGACCGGCGCGGCCCGACGGGAACCCGCACCTGGCTTCGATCGTCAAACCGACAGCGGAAGGTTGAGGAAGGGAGCGAACTCCAGATGCCGCACCGATGGAGGATGCCGTCGCTGCTGGCGGCGGCCGCGCTGATTACGGGCCTGCTGGTGGGGCAGGTGATGGCCCAGACCGCCGAGCCGGGCTCCGGCGGCGACCCGCTGGTCAGCAAGTCCTACGTGGACATGGTCGCGCTGTACCGGGTCGAGGAGGTTCCGGCGGGTCACACCGTGGTCGGCGCGGCCGGCACGGAGCTGGTGCTGCGCGGGGGCCGCGCGACGGCCGTCGTGTCGGAGCTGGGCGGCCTGCTGGACGCGACCGCCGGCGCCGACATCCGGGGCGGCGCCCGGATTCCGGCCAACCACCTGATCGTGGTGCCGCGGGACGACGGGCGGGGGTTCTACGCGGAGACCGACCTGGTCCTGATGGTGAAGGGCCGGATCACCATCCTGGAGCCGTAGTCCGCACATCGGGCGGCGCGGCGCAGAGCGGTGGCGGATGACATGAAGCGCGTGCAGATTCTGAGCATTGGTGTGGACGACGTGACGATGGCCGAGGCCGTGGACCGGTGCCTCGGCTTCATTGACGCGGGCGGTCCGCACCTGGTGGTCACCCCGAACGCGGAGATCGCCGACCGGGCCGGCCGGGACCCGGAACTCGCCGCCATCATCAACGGGGCTGACCTGGTCGTGCCGGACGGCATCGGGATCGTGCTCGCGGCGCGGCTGCTGGGCACCCCGATCCGGGAGAAGGTGGGAGGGGCCGACCTGGCCACCAACCTGCTGAAGGCGCTGGACCGCCGGGGCGGTGGCCGGGTTTTCCTGCTGGGCACCCGGCCCGAGGTGGTGCGGGAGGCCGCCCGCCGCTTGCAGGCCGCCTACCCCCGCATCACGGTGGCAGGCTGGCGCGACGGTTTCTTCCGGCCCGAGGAGGAGGACGAGGTGTCGGCGCAGATCCGGACCGCGCGCCCGGACGTGCTCTTCGTCGCCCTGGGCTCCCCCAAGCAGGAGCGGTGGCTGCACCGCCACCTGCCCGGGCTGGGCGTTCCGCTGGGGATGGGGGTGGGCGGCACCATCGACGTGTGGGCCGGCGCCGTGCCCCGCGCGCCGCAGTGGATGATCCGGGCCAACCTGGAGTGGCTCTACCGCATCGTGCGGCTCCGCAGGCTGCGCCGCAGCCTTCCGCCGCTCATGCGCTTCGCCCTGGCCGTGCTCAGGGCCCGCGCCCGCCGCGGCGCCTGACAACCGCATGTGGATGCGTCGACCCACCCGGGGGACCGGGTGGGTCGGTTGGTGCTGCCGCCTTCTGGAAGGTCAGCCATATTTGGCATGACCTAGAATATCACGACCAGGAAGGGAAGGTCTGCATCCTCGTCGAAGTCCCTGGTAAAGTTTCACGTTACACCTTCGAAATTGTGAAGGATCGACCGTCTCAGCAGCGTATTTAGGAAACAACCGGTGGGGTGATCCCGCGTGATCGAATTTATTAACGTGACCAAGGTCTATCCGCATATGAAAACCCCTTCCCTCGACAACGTCAACCTGCGGGTTGAGCGGGGGGAGTTTGTCTTTTTGGTCGGTCCGTCCGGCGCCGGCAAGTCCACGCTTCTGAAGCTGCTCTACCGGGAGGAGCTGCCGACATCGGGCCAGCTGATCCTGGACGGCAAGGATGTGGCCCGTCTGCCCCGGCGGGCGGTGCCCTACCTGCGGCGCAGCCTCGGGGTCATCTTTCAGGACTTCAAGCTGCTGCCGGACCGCACCGTGTTCGAGAACGTCGCTTTCGCCCTGGAGTGCACCGACGTGCCCCGGCGGGAGGTGGTGCGGCGGGTGCCGGCTGCCCTCGAGCTGGTCGGCCTGCGCCACAAGAGCCGGGCGCTGGCGGCGGAGCTGTCGGGCGGCGAGCAGCAGCGGGTCGCCGTGGCGCGGGCCATCGTGCGGAACCCGGTGCTGGTCATCGCCGACGAGCCCACCGGCAACCTGGACCCCGAGAACACCTGGGCGATCATGAACCTCCTGAACCAGATCAACCAGATGGGCGCCACGGTGGTGGTGGCCACCCATGCGGCGGAGATCGTGGACAGCATGAAGAAGCGCGTCATTGCCCTGGAGCGGGGTCGCGTGGTGCGCGACGAGAACAGGGGGACCTACGGCCATGAGTCTTAGAGGATGGGTCACCGCGCTGCGCGACGCCCTGCACAACACCGCGCGCGGCAATCTGATGTCGCTGGCCTCCATGCTCTCGGTCGCGGTGACGCTTCTGGTGCTGGCCGTCGTCGCGCTTCTGGCCGTCAACCTGGAGGAGACGGCGGCTACCGCCGAGAGCCAGGTGGAGATCAAGGGCTACCTCTGCACGGCCCGGCGGGAAGAGGTGAAATGCGGTCAGCGGGACCTCACTGAGGCGGAGATCCAGGCCCTTCTGGAGCGCATCCGGAACCTGCCCAACGTGGAGCAGCTCACCTTCCTCAGCCGCCACGAGGCCCTCGAGCAGATGAAGCAGGCGGATCCGGCACAGGCAGACCTGCTGGCCGGCTATGAGGGCGACGAGAATCCCCTTTCCGACGAGATCTACGTGAAGGTGACGGACGTACAGCTGGTGGCCGAGGTGGCCGAGCAGATCCAGGCCATGCCCGGCGTGGCCAAGGTCGACTACGGCAAGGAGATCGTGGCGGACCTGCTGGCCTTCACCCGCGCGGTGCGCATCGGCGGCCTGGCTCTGGTCCTGCTCCTGGTCTTCGCCACCGTGCTCACGCTCTCCAACACGATCCGCCTGTCGGTCTACGCCCGGCGGCGGGAGATCGCCATCATGAAGCTGGTGGGCGCCACCGACTGGTACATCCGGCGGCCGTTCGTGCTGGAAGGCATGCTGCTGGGGGCCGTGGGCGCAGCGATCGCCAGCGGCGTCACGGCCTGGGGCTACATCCGGCTGACGCCCGCGATCCAGCAGTCGATTCCGTTCCTGCCCCTGGTGCCCGCCGAGGCGATCCTGACCGACCTCACCCTGGCCCTGCTGGGGCTGGGGGCGGTGCTGGGGGCCCTGGCCAGCTACTTCTCGCTGCACCGCTTCCTGAAGGTGTAATGGGGGTGTCCGTCGCGATGCACAGACGACTACGCTGGGCGCTGGTCGCCCTGACGGCACTGCTCGTGAACCTGGCCCTGCCGCTTCAGCCTTTCTCCGCCCAGGCCAACGACATCCGGGCACAGCTGGAGCAGGCGCAGCGCGACCTGGAGGCCGTCAGGCAGAGGCAGAAGGAAGTGCAGAACGAACTGGCCGACGTCGCGTTCCAGGCTCAGGAGGCGGAGGCGCAGCTGCGGCTGGTGGAGGCGGAGCTGGTGTCGGCCAACGCCAATCTGGCGATCGTCACCGCAGAATATGAAGAGGTCCTGGCCGAGCTGGAGCAGGTGCAGGCCGAGGTGGCCGACGCGCGGGCCCGCTACGCGGAGAAGCGGGAAATCCTGGGCGACCGGATCCGGGCCATGCGGGAGTACGGCCCGGTGGACAAGCTCTCCGTGCTCTTCGGCGCCGCGAGCTTCCGGGAGTTCATCAGCCGCGCGGAGATCCTCGCGATGCTCGCGCGGAAGGACCGCGAGCTGGTGGAGCTGGTGAGGGCCGAGAAGCTCGCCCTGGAGGAGAAGGAGCGGCAGGTGGAAGGGCGCAAGACCCGGCTCGCCGCGCTGAAGGCGGAGGCCGAGGCGTACCAGGCCACGGTGCTGGCGAAGCGGATGGAGCGGGAGCAGGTGTCGCGCTCGCTGGAGGACCGGCGGCAGGCGCTGGCGGCCCAGCTCGACGAGATGGAGCGGTACAGCCAGCAGCTCGCCGAGCAGGTGGCCGCCCTGGTGCGGGAGCTGAACCGGCAGGCCGGCATCTTCGCCCCCATCCCGCCGGTGACGCCGGTCATCATCACCGACCATTTCGGTATGCGCTGGCATCCGATCCTCGGCACCCAGCGCATGCACTACGGCACCGATTTCGCGGCCAACTGGGGCCAGACGGTCTACGCCATCGAGACCGGGGTGGTGCTGCAGACCAGCTACGACGACGTCTTCGGCAACCTGGTGATCATCGACCACGGCGGCGGCATTACCTCGTGGTACGCGCACAACAGCAAGATCCTGGTCGCGCCCGGCCAGGCCGTGAGCCAGGGCGATCCCATCGCGCTCGCGGGTTCGACGGGCTGGTCGACGGGGCCTCACGTGCACCTGGAGATCCACGTCAACGGGGTGCAGAAGAACCCGCTGGATTACATCAAGTGGTAGGCCGCGCCGCGGAAGGGGGCCCGGACCGCACGAGCGGACCGGGCCCCCTCGGGTTTTGCACGCGTCGTTTGACCACAAAGGAATCTGCGGAGTATACTCCTGGTTAGCCCCTGATACACATGGGGGAGAGGCTTGTTTGCCAGAGAGAGGATGACGCTGAAGATGGACGAGCGCCGCATGGGATTCGGGCTGTCGCTGCTCCTGGCCGCGGTGACGGGTGTGGTCAGCTACGCGATGGGCGCGTTGGGCTGGCCGCCGGCCGTCCACCAGCAGATGTCGCAGCTGCGGGACCGGCTTCCCGCGGCCGGCTCCACGGAGTCGGGGCTCCAGGTGGAGCGGCTGGAAGAGGTCATGCGGGCCATTCAGGGGCAGTACGTGGAAGAGGTCGACGCCGAAACCCTCAACGTCGGCGCGCTCCGGGGCATGGTCGAGGCGCTGGGCGACAGGTACTCGACGTACTTCACGCCTGACGAGTACCGGACGTTCGTCCAGGGCTTTGAACCCACCTTCAGCGGCATCGGCGTGACCGTGGAGATCTCCCAGAAGACCGGCCTGCTCACCGTGGTCTCGCCCATCAAGGGGAGTCCGGGCGCCCGGGCGGGGCTGCGCACGGGCGATGCCATCATCCAGGTGGACGGCCGCGACATCACCGGGATGAGCCTGAACGAGGCCGTCGCGCTGATCAAGGGGCCGAAGGGGACGCAGGTGCGGCTGCTGGTCCGGCGGGAGGGCGAACCCGAGCCGCTGGAGTTCGTGATCACGCGCGACACCATCACCGTGCCGGTGCTTGACTCCCGCATGATCGACCAGGCGGCGGGCATCGGGTACATCCAGCTGTTCGAGTTCAGCAAGAAGGGCGCCGCTGACCAGGTGAAGGAAGCCATCGCGGACCTGCGCCGCCAGGGCATGACGCGGCTGATCTTCGACGTGCGGCACAACCCGGGCGGGCTGCTGGATGAGGTCGTGGAGATCGCCTCGTTCTTCCTGCCCACCGGTGAGCCGGTGGTCCACATCGTGGAGCGGGGCAAGGAGCAGCGGACCCTGACCGCCCGCGAGGCGGAGAAGTGGAACCAGCCGCTGGTGGTGCTTATCGACGGCGGCAGCGCGAGCGCCTCGGAGATCCTGGCCGGGGCGGTGAAGGATGCAGGCGTCGGGGTGCTGATCGGCGAGAAGACCTTTGGCAAGGGTTCGGTGCAGACCTTCTGGCGGCTGCAGGACGGCTCGGGCATCAAGCTGACGACGGCCAAATACCTGACGGCCGGCGGGCATTCGATCGACGGCCAGGGCGTGGAGCCGGACATTCCGGTGGCCAATCCCGACCGCATTTTCCCCGGCGAGCCCGGTGACCCGCAGCTGGAGGCCGCCATCCGGCACATCCGGGAGATGAAGCGCTGACGAAAACGGCCGCCCCGGGACGTGAGCCGGGGCGGCTTTCGCTTCACCTTTGGGCGGGTCTGCACATACCCTGCAGACAGGGGTGAACCTATGGCGAGCCACACAGATGCGACGGCCGGGACGGAGATGAGAGTCGTACCGGGGCCGATCCGGGGCGGCCACTGTCCGGCCCCGCGGGAGATCGTCCTGGTGGATGCCAGGAAGGTGTTTGACTTCTGTTCGCAGGAAGACCTCTTGGAGCGGTGCTTCACCCTTCCCGATCTGGGTGCTGACGGGTCCATACTTAGCTGTCGCATCACCCAGATTCAGTGCGAGGAGGTCGCCGACCGGCAACCGGTGACCAACGGCGACGAAGGCCGCGCCATCGTTTCCATCCAGATCACCTTGACGCTGCAGCTTCAGGTGCAGCCGACCATGGGCGCCCAGCCGGTCCTGGTGGAGCGGACCGTCACGTTCCCGAAACGGGTGGTCCTGTGCGCACCGGAAGGCACCGACGTGACCTGCGACGTCGAGGGAACCTGCATCTGCACGGTGCAGCCCGGCGCGGGAGAAGGGGAGCCCAACGTCTGCTGCACGATTCAGCTCTGCACCGTGCTGACCGTGACCGCCGACGTCAAGCTGCTGGTGCCCGCATTCGGGTCGGTGCGGGCCCGCAGGTGCCCGTCGGCCGCCTCGGTCCAGGGCTGCCCGCCCGAGGTGGATGACTGCGACCCGCCCGTGCGGTTCCCTGTCCGCCGGAGAGAGAGGGACAGGGACTGCGGCTGCGGAGGAGACTGAACGCACCGGCGCCGGGAGACCGGCGCCGTCTGCGCGTATTGTGGGCAAACAGCCCCGGCCAGCCGGCCGGGGCGGTTCGGCGCGCCGAACTGACCGAAAAAACACTTTCGTCTGCGACAATTACCCTGCAAAAAGAAATATGGTAGTAGGTCTCAAAGAGGAAATTAGGGTGAACCGGTGAATCAATGCTGTAGTCTGATCAATAGCAACGCACAGAGGAGGTCAAGGGAGAAGCGATGAGAAAGAACCGCAGGTCCCTCGCCGCAGCGGCCGTCCTGCTCGCGCTGAGCATGGTCCTGGCTGCGTGCGGCCCCAAGCAGTCCGCCCCGCCGTCCAGCTCTGGCGGTGAGCAGCAGCAGCAGCAGGGCGGCACCCAGACCGAGACCCCGTCCACTCAGACCCCGGCCCCCAGCGGTCCGAAGGTTGGCGGCGAGCTGAATCTCCGCCTGTCCCAGGACCCCGACAACCTGAACCCGATCCTGTCGTCGTCGGCTTACGGTTCCATGATCTACGGCCTGGTCTACTCGAGCCTGTTCGACTTCGACCTCGACTGGTCCCCGAAGGGCGACCTGGCCGAGTGGTGGGAGACGCTGGACGAGGGCCTGACCTTCCGCGTCAAGCTGCGTGAGGGCGTCCTGTTCCACAACGGCGAGGAGCTCACCTCCGAGGACGTCGTCTTCACGATGAAGGCGATCAAGCACCCGGACTACACCGGCCCGCGTGCTGCTTCGCTGGCGTCGGTTGAGGACATCGTCGCCGTCGACAAGTACACGGTGGACTTCAAGCTCACCGAGCCCTTCGCGCCGATTTTCACCAACATCAACTACGGTATCCTCCAGGCCAAGCTGTTCGAGGGCACCGAGATCGGCGACATGGAGAACCATGAGGTGACCTGGAACCCGATCGGCACCGGCCCGTACATCTTCAAGGAGTACGTCCGCGGCCAGTACGCCCTGCTCGAGCGGAATCCCAACTGGTTCCGCAGCGAGGAGGAGGGCGGCGCTCCCTTCATCCAGACCATCCGCATGAAGGTCATCCCGGACGACCAGACCGCCCTGGCTGCCCTGGAGAACGGCGAGCTCGACGTCGAGACCCCGCCGCCCTCCGAGGTCAAGCGGCTGCTCACCGAGTACGAGGGCCGTCTGATCCCGGTCCAGTACGAGCGGAACGGCTGGGGCTACATGCTGCTCAACACGCAGCGGGCTCCGCTGGATGACGTGCGTGTCCGCCAGGCCCTGACCCACGCCCTGAACCGTCAGGCGATCGTGGACGTGGCCCTCGACGGCGAGGCCGTGGTGCCGCCCGGTCCGCTGCCGCCCGTCTCCTGGGCCTACAAGGAGGACCTGAAGACCCTGGACTACGACCCGGCCCGCGCCGAGCAGCTGCTGCAGGAGGCCGGCTGGACCAAGGGCGCCGACGGCATCTGGGAGAAGAACGGCGAGAAGCTTGAGCTCGACTTCTACGCCACCGCCGGCTCCAGCCTGATCGAGGCCCTGGCCACCATGGCCCGCCAGGATTGGGAGAAGGTCGGCATCAAGGTGAACGTCCAGCTCATGGACTTCAACGCCATGAACGAGACCCGCCTGCAGCCCGGCGAGTACGACATCGCCTTCCAGGCCTTCAACCTGGGCCTCGATCCCGACAGCCTGTACGCCATCTTCCACGGCAGCCTGGCCAAGCCCAACGCGGCCGGCCTGGTGACCAGCTTCAACCGGATGCGGTACGACAACCCCGAGGTCAACGCCCTGCTCGAAGAGGGCCGCCGGGAGTCCGATCCGGAGAAGCGGAAGGAGATCTACGGTCAGGCGCAGCAGCTGATCGTCAACGACGCACCCGTCATCCTGATGTACTCCAACCTGTACACCGACTTCCACACCCCGCGGGTGAAGAACGTCGTGAACTTCCCGGGCGGCGGTGCGACCCTCGACTACCTGTACCAGTGGTACATCGAGGAGTAATCAGCTGAACGCAGTCGACGGCATGAGTGGGGGGCGCCCCTACGGCGCCCCCTTTCTGCCCACCTAGCTGAAGCCGTGAGGTGGTGACCGGTTTGACTCGATACCTGATTAAGCGAGTGCTGAACATGATTCCCCTCCTCTTCATCGTAACGATCATCTCCTTCGGGGTCATGCAGCTGGCGCCGGGCGGTCCCGAATACGTCATCCTCTCCGCCGAGGCGGACGCCATGTCCGACCCGGCAGCGGTAGAGGCCCTTCGCGAGAAGTGGGGACTGAACGACCCCATTCACATTCAGTACTTTCGCTGGGTGGGCAACATGCTGAAGGGCGACTTCGGCAAGTCGTACTACTACCGGCTGCCGGTCAAGGACGTGCTGGGCGCAGCCCTGCCCAACACGATCCGGCTCAACGTCATCGCGCTGTTCTTCATCTACGCGATCTCGATTCCCCTGGGCGTCATCTCCGCCGTGCGCCAGTACTCCAAGACGGACATGATCGTGACCGCCACGGCCTTCGCCGGACAGGCGGCCCCCAGCTTCTGGGTCGCGACCATGCTCATCTGGGGCGTGGCGATGAAGTCAAACGGTCTCATCCCCACCAACGGCATCTCCACCCCCGGCATCAACTTTGAAACGTACGGCTGGCTCAGCGTGCTCGCTGACCGGTTCAAGTACATGCTCCTGCCCCTGACGGTCATCGTCTTCGGCGGCCTGACCGGCCTCACCCGCTACATGCGCTCCAGCATGCTGGAGGTGCTGCGGGAGGACTACGTGCGCACCGCACGGGCCAAGGGCCTGTCGGAGAAGGTCGTCATCTACAAGCACGCCCTGCGCAACGCCGTGCTGCCGATCCTGGCCGTGTCGGGCGGCCTCCTCAGCAGCATGGTGGGCGGCTCGGTCATCATCGAGAACGTCTTCTCATGGCCGGGCATCGGCCGCGTGGCGTGGCAGGCCGTCAACAACCGTGACTACAACGTGTCGATGTCAGTCATGCTGCTGGGCGCCGTGCTGACGGTCATCGGGTACCTGCTCGTGGATATCGCCTACGTGTGGGTCGACCCGCGCATCAAGTACGACTAGGGGGGAACTGCCGTGGCTGCACCGAATGTCAACGTTGAAGCCCAGGAACAGCTTCAGGGCCTGGCTCACGAGGAAAGCCAGTTCCGGCAGTTCGTCCGCCGCTTCGCCCGCAACAAGCTGGCTGTCGCAGGACTCATCATTCTGGTGCTTCTGTACACGGTCGCCATCTTCGCGCCGTTCCTGGCCAGCGAACCGCTGGACGCCCCGGTCAATCCCGCGGCGCGCTTCCTGCCGCCGCTGTCGCCCGGGCACCCGCTGGGTACGGACAACCTCGGGCGGGATCTGCTCTCCCGCATCATCTGGGGCAGCCGCATCTCGCTCTCGGTCGGCTTCGTGGCCATGGGCGTCGCCGTGGTGCTGGGCACCCTGGTCGGCTCGATCGCGGGTTACTACGGCGGCACGTGGATCGACATCGTGCTCATGCGCATCGCCGAGGCCATTGACGTGATCCCGGTCTTCTTCCTGCTGGTCACGGTGGTCGCGGTGCTGAAGCCGAGTGTCTATAACATCATGGTCGTCATCGGCGTCACGTCGTGGCCGGGGCTGGCGTACATCGTGCGCGGTCAGTTCCTCAGCCTGAGGCAGCGCGACTTTACCGAAGCCTCTCGCGCGATGGGCGCCACGGACTCCCGGCTGATCTTCCGCCATATCCTGCCCAACGCGGTCGCGCCGATCATCGTCTCCGCCACCCTGCGCATCGGCGGGGCCATCCTCTCGGAGGCCGGCCTCTCCTTCCTGGGGCTGGGCGCGCCGCCGCCCTCCGTGTCGTGGGGGCAGATCCTGTCGGTGTCGCGCTCCTTCCTGAAGCAGGGCCCGTGGCTCATGTTCTGGCCGGGCCTGGCGATCTTCATCACCGTGCTGGCGTTCAACTTCGTCGGCGACGGCGTCCGCGATGCGCTGGACCCGAAGCTGAAGCGCTGAGTCACTTTGCGAACGAAAACAACCGCCGGATTCCCCGCGCGTGCTGGCCGGGAATCGGGCGGTGTTTGTTTTGGGAGCGGCCGCCGGGATGCGGCGCATATATGCGGGGGCGGTCAGGGCGCCGGGCGGCCGGGGTGGCCGGCCCGGCGTACGGCTTCGACGGTCTCCCGCAGCCGCTCGGGCGTTTCGTAGACCAGGTTCCCCACGACGACGGTGTCGGCGTGGCGGGCGGCCTGCCCGGCCTGGGCCGCGGAGCGGATGCCGCCGCCGTAGATCACGTGCGCCCCGCCGGCGTGCGCCCGGACTGCCTTCAGCAGGGCCATGTCGCCGAAGGTCCCGCTGTACTCCACGTAGAGGACGGGCAGGCGCAGCACGCGGCCGGCGAAGGCTGCCCACGCCGCCGCGTCCGCGGGCGTGAGGTCCGTCCTCGCCCCGGTCACCCTGGCCGCGGTACAATCGGGGTTGAGGACCAGGTACGCCTCGGGCAGCAGCAGGTCCCAAGGGATATACTCGCCGACGACGGGCAGGAGCCGGGCCATGGCGGCGGCCTGGGCGCCGCCCATCCACCGGCTGTCGGGCGCGTTCAGCACCAGGGGGATGAGGAACAGGGCCGGCCCCGGCACGGCCGAATCCAGCGTGGAGACTTCCAGGGCGACAGGCACGGGGGCGTCGGCCAGCCTCCCCAGCAGGTCGAGCACCGCCTGCTGGGTCATGCCGGTGGAACCGCCCAGCACGATCGCGTCGGTGCCGCTTTCGTAAACCGCCTGCAGCGCCGCCGCAGACAGCGGCCGGTCGGGGTCGAGCTTGGTGACGTGCCGCCAGGCGCGCCAGTTGGGGGCCGGCGGCCAGGTCACCGGCGAGGTGGACATGTCCATCGCTCCTTCTGGTTGGCAAACGTATGTTTGTGCAGTATACTGGAGAAGATTCAAGCCGAGGGGGGAGATCGGGTGAAGCCCTTCAAGGTCGTTGCGCCGTTCGAACCCACGGGTGACCAGCCTCAGGCCATCGAGCGGCTGTCGGAGGGCGTGCTGCGCGGCGCGCGTGAGCAGATCCTGCTGGGCGCCACCGGCACCGGCAAGACGTTCACCATCGCCAAGGTCATCGAGCGGGTCCAGAAGCCCACGCTCGTCCTGGCGCACAACAAGATCCTGGCCGCGCAGCTCTGCTCCGAGTTCCAGCAGTTCTTCCCGGAGAACGCGGTCGAGTACTTCGTATCTTATTACGACTATTACCAGCCGGAAGCCTACATTCCCTCGACCGATACGTATATCGAAAAGGACGCGCTGATCAACGACGAGATCGACAAGCTGCGCCACTCGGCGACGATGGCGCTGTTTGAGCGGCGGGACGTCATCATCGTCGCCTCGGTCTCCTGCATCTACGGCCTGGGCTCGCCGGAGGACTACAAGGACCTGGCCGTCTCCCTGCGGGTGGGCAACCAGGTGGACCGGGACTACATCCTGCGGCGCCTGGTGGACATCCAGTACGAGCGGAACGACCACAACTTCGTCCGCAACAAGTTCCGGGTCCGGGGCGACGTGGTGGAGATCTTCCCCGCGGGCGCGACCGACCGGGCCATCCGCTGCGAGTGGTGGGGCGATGAGATCGAGCGCATCAGCGAGTTCGACCCGCTGACCGGCGAGATCACCGGCACGATGAACCACGTGGCCATCTACCCGGCCAGCCACTATGTGGTGGCGGACGAGAAAAGGGAGCAGGCCCTGGAGTCGATCGAGGAGGAGCTGGAGGCGCGCCTGAAGGAGCTGCGGGCGCAGGGGAAGCTGCTGGAGGCGCAGCGGCTCGAGCAGCGGACCCGCAACGACCTGGAGATGCTCCGGGAGATCGGCTTCTGCAGCGGCATCGAGAACTACAGCCGGCACCTGACCGGGCGCAAGCCGGGGGAGCCGCCCTACACCTTGCTGGACTTCTTCCCGGACGACTGGCTGCTGGTGATCGACGAGAGCCACGTCACCATCCCGCAGGTGGCCGCCATGTACAACGGCGACCGGTCCCGCAAGGAGACCTTGATTGAGTACGGCTTCCGCCTGCCTTCGGCGGCGGACAACCGGCCGCTGAAGTTCGCGGAGTTTGAGGAGCGCATCAACCAGGTCATCTACGTGTCGGCGACGCCGGGGCCGTACGAGCTGGAGCGGGTGCCGAAGCCCCTGGTGGTGGAGCAGATCGTCCGGCCGACGGGCCTCCTGGATCCGGAGGTGGAGGTGCGGCCGATCAAGGGGCAGATCGACGACCTCTACGCGGAGATCCGGGCCCGGGTGAAGAAGAACCAGCGGGTGCTGGTGACCACGCTGACCAAGCGGATGGCCGAGGACCTGACGGAGTACCTGAAGGAGCTCGGCGTGAAGGTGCGCTACATGCACTCGGACGTGGAGACGATCGAGCGCATGCAGATCGTGCGCGACCTGCGGCTCGGCGTCTTCGACGTGCTGGTCGGCATCAACCTGCTGCGGGAGGGGCTGGACATCCCCGAGGTCTCGCTGGTGGCGATCCTGGACGCCGACAAGGAGGGGTTCCTGCGCGCGGAGCGGTCCCTGATCCAGACCATCGGCCGCGCAGCCCGGAACGCCGAGGGCAAGGTGATCATGTACGCGGACCGGGTGACGCAGTCCATGCAGAGGGCGATCAGCGAGACCAACCGGCGCCGGGCCATTCAAGAGGCCTACAACCGGAAGCACGGCATCGTGCCGAAGACGATCGTGAAGCCGGTGCGCGACGTGATCCAGGCGGTCAAGCCGGTGGCGGACGCCGCGCCGATCAACCTGCTGGACACGCCGCCGCACGAGATCCCGAAGGTCGTGGCGAAGCTGCGCAAGGAGATGATGCAGGCGGCGAAGGATCTGGACTTCGAGCGGGCGGCGGAGATCCGGGATATCATTTTCGAGCTGGAGAAGAAGCGGCGGTCATGATGATGTAGTTGTAACCCCGGCTTCCGGGCATCTTGCCCGGGGCCGGGGCTTGACCTTGTCTGTATGGCTGGGTTGTCGGCGCCAAGTCGGGGGCATGTTCGATGACGTAGTCGACCACGGATCCGAAGGGCTGGCCGTGACGGACCGCCCTTCGGCCGCATGTGCAGGTTAGCGCTGCACCTGCAGCGTGACGCAGCGAACCTTGATCGTCCGGGCCGGAACCCTAGATGGTCCATCGTTCCTGATGGCAAGAGCAGAAGGGAGACCATCCGCACGGGACCACCCAGGAGGTGGCGGCAGGAAGCGGGAGAGCAATGCGGCCTCGTGCGCAACGGCTTGCTCAGCGTGCTTTCTCCCGGGACAGACGTACCTACCGCTTGTCCTGGCCCCTGCGGAGCGGCGATTTTTATAAGATAACGCACTATCCTTATATAATACAGGGATATTGCAAGTTTCGGAAAACGAGTGTATGCTAGGGACAAAGAGACTGGCCTGAACCATCCCCTGCCGGAGGCCCCTGCGCCGCACCCTGACCCGGGAACATCGCGGCTGGCACGGCATTCCCACAGGGTGGCCGCACCGTCTGCGGAGCACGGGGGTTCGCTGGCAACCCTTGCCTTGCGCCCGGCCCCGACGCAGAGACGGACGCCCACGCAGGGAGATGGGTGACAGAAAGGGAGGTCATCACTTGATCCGACGCGTGCGGCAGATGTTGGCTGTGGCAGCCTTGCTCACTCGCGGCAGCCTGCGGCAGCCTCTGGTGTATGTCTCCATCGTGAGCATACCCCTGTCCTATTTCTTACTGATGACCCTTCTGGAAGGTGTGAAGCTGGGCCTTCATGCCCTGCTGGGGGCAGCCGTTGCGTTTGGCTTCAACGCGGGCGTCGTCTCCTTGCCGCAGATCGTGTTGATGTACCGTTTTCGCCGTCTGCAGGAGATGATGCTGGCCGGTCCCGTATCACCGCTGATCTATCTGGTGGGCGTGGCTGTGTCCCGACTCTTTTTCATGGCCCCCGGTCTGCTCGCCCTAATCCTCGTTCTGGCTTGGATCGGGGGCATGGCGCTGCACCAGTTGCTAGTCATTATGCTCCTCATGTTGCTCAGCTGGTTCATCGGCAGCCTGCTCGGATTTGTGCTCGCGAGCATGTGGGAGAACCCCGTCACCGTATCCAGTGCTGCCAACATGGCCGGGCTGCTCATGATCCTGTTGCCACCGGTGTATTACCCCGCTGACCTGCTGCCGGCGAGCCTGCGGTGGCTGGTCACGATCATCCCCACCGCGAACATCGCCCAGCTCATGCGGATGGTTGCCGGGCTGAGTTCGGTCGATCCTGCGCAAGGGGCGGTGTACGTGGGGGTTCTGGGGCTGGTGGCAGCCCTGGCGCTATGGTTTGTGAGCCGGAAACCTCAGATGGCCTGAGCCTCTTGTGCTGACCTCAGCGGTCTATTTCTTCGCCGCCAGAGCCGGGTTGGTCTCGCTTACGCTCTCCTTCGCCCGGGCACTCGGCGGCCACCGGCTTCAACCCGGGATCGTGCCGGGGCCACGGCGGCGAACGCCTGTGGACGTCATGTTCGTGTAAGCTTGTGGTCTGACGGAGGGTTGCGCAGTGAACGCCGTGGCAGAACTGGATCATGTCACGAAGCGCTATGGGGAACGGACTGCATTAAGCCAAGTCTCGCTGGAGATTCAGGACGGCGAGATCCTCGTTCTGATCGGCCCCAACGGCGCCGGCAAGACGACTCTGGTGCGGATCCTCTCGGGGCTGCTGCTGCCCGACGAGGGGCGCGTACAAGTGCTGGGGCACAACCCGCACCGTTCTGCGCCCGCGCTGCGGCAGGAAATCGCCGTCGTTCCGCAGCAGGCGGGGCCAGACCCATCGGCCACGCCCTGGGAGCACGTGTACTACTACCTGCTTGCCCGCGGCGTCCCGTCCCCCGCGGCGCGCCAGCAGGCCGAGGAGGCTCTCCGGGACCTGGACCTGTGGGACTCGCGGCACCGGCTGACCCACACCCTGTCCGGCGGCTACCAGCGGCGGGTGCTGCTGGCCATGGCCCTGGCAGCATCCCCGCGGCTGCTGATCCTGGATGAGCCGACCACGGCGCTGGACCCCGCCATTCGGCGGCATACGTGGAATGTCCTGGCAACCAAGCGCCGCGGCTCGATTCTGCTCACCACCCATGACATGGCAGAGGCCGAGGCGCTGGCCGATCGCGTCGCGGTTCTTGCCAAGGGCCAGCTGGTCGCTGTGGCAACCCCCGGGCAACTGCGGGACCGCCTGCCCGCGCAGGAGCGGGTGCACGTGGATATGGATCCGCAGGACCCCCGGGCAGCGTCACTGGCCGAGTTTGGCGCGGTTGAGCCCTACGGCGGCAAGGTGGTCGTCTACCCCGGCTCGCCTGCATCCACCCGCCACCTGGTCGATGCGCTGCTGAATGAGGGCATATCGTTTACCGTCCAGTCCACCACCCTGGAAGATGTCTACCTCCGCCTGCTGACGGCGCCGCAGCCGTCCGTCGCCCCGGGGCGTTCGGCGGAGGCCCGTCATGCCGTCTCCTGAATGCCGCCACAGGTGGTGAGCCGCCTGCGCCGGTCAGGCCCGGCCGGTTCCCGGCGCGTCCCCGACGCGAACGCATGCAGACGGCTCCCGGGCCGGGCGAATCCCTCGGGTTCATGGCCGCCGGATAGCGTCGCGCACGGCGGCCCACGTGCGCCGATTGGATTCCCAGTACAGCGCTGGCTCCACCGCGGAGAGGGGGACCCAGCGCCAGTCGTCGTGCTCCTCAGGGGCGATGCGAACGCTGGCGTGAGGAGCCTCCACCCAGTACAGCTCCTTGCGGATGACCTGTTCCGGAAGGTCAAACTCCCAGCGGCCATCAACCTGGTGGAGGTCCCCGGCCTGTACCCTCAGGCCCGTCTCTTCATAGATCTCTCTGATGCAAGCCTCGCGGGCCGTCTCGCCAGGCTCGATTCCACCCGTGATCGGCTGCCAGAATCCCGTCGGAATCGCCGGGCTGTGCGCCACGTGCAGGAGGAGCACGGCATCCGCCGCGTTCTGCCCGCGCAGGACGACCCAACACTCCACGCTGTTCCTGACTGGTTTGCTGCCCAACAGATGTACCCCCCGTATGGTTTGGACACGCTCGGCGGATAGACGCGGGGTCACCCGCCGGGCCAGATCACTTGACACTGCCGCCCGGGCGGTGGTACGCTGTCCGCGAAGTTACATACTGGGCTCGGTCCACTAGGGGAGCCTTTTGGCTGAGAACAGGTCCGTCGAGACCTGGACCCTTAGCACCTGAACTGGGTAATGCCAGCGGAGGGAAGTGGACGGCCGGCCGTTCAGCGCCTGTGCGGCCGCCTCCACGTCCTTCGTGGAGGCGGCCTTTCGAGTTCCGGGACCCGGCCTCGGGCTCGCCAGGGCGAGTCCGCCCGGCGCGTCCGCCGCAGCGTAAAGTGGCAAGTGAGAAATGGAAAGGTGTGAGCGCTCATGACCCAACCCCGCGCCCTGACCATCGCCGGCTCCGACTCGGGCGGCGGCGCCGGCATCCAGGCCGACCTGAAGACGTTCACCGTCCTGAGGACCTACGGTACCTCGGTGATCACCTGCGTCACCGCGCAGAACACCCTGGGCGTCACGGGCGTCTACCCGCTCACCCCCGAGCAGGTGGCGGCCCAGATGGACGCCGTGCTCTCCGACATCGGCACGGACGCAGCCAAGACCGGCATGCTGTACGACGCCGCCATCATCGCTGCGGTGGCCGACCGGGTAAAGCGGTACGGCGTCCGCAATCTGGTCGTCGACCCGGTGATGATCGCCAAGAGCGGACATGCCCTGCTGCTGCCCGAGGCGCAGGCCGCCGTGCGGGAGCTGCTGCTGCCCCTGGCGCGGGTGGTGACGCCCAACCTGCCCGAGGCCGAGGCCCTGACCGGCATGGCCATCCGCTCCCGCGCGGACATGGAGGCCGCCGGTCGCCGCCTCCTCGAGATGGGGGCGCGGGCAGCCGTGGTGAAAGGCGGCCACCTGGGCGGCGAGCCGGCTGCCGACCTGCTCATCGCCGCCGACGGCAGCCGGCAGTGGCTGGAAGCGGAGCGGGTGGAGAGCCGGCACACCCACGGGACGGGCTGCACCTTCAGCGCCGCCATCGCCGCCGGGCTGGCCCGGGGCCTGGATCTGCCGGAGGCCGTCCGCTTGGCGAAAGACTTCATCACCCTGGCGATCCGGAAGGCGCCGGGCATCGGCGCCGGGCACGGACCCACCAACCACCTGGCCTGGCTGGAGGAAGGGCGCAGCCTGTCCGGAGAGGGGGCGGCGCGGTGATGACGGCCCTGCCTCAGCGGGTGCGGGAACGGCGCCCCCTGGTCCACGCGATGACCAACTACGTGACCATGGACTGGGTTGCCAGGGGGCTCCTGGCCGCCGGCGCCCGGCCGGTGATGGCCCGGGACGGGGCGGAGGCCCATCTGGTCGCCGCGGCGGCCGACGCCCTCGTGCTCAACCTGGGCACCTGGAGCCCCGGGCTGCAGCAGGCGATGCTGGAGGCCGGCGAGGTGGCCTCCCGGCGCGGGATTCCCGTGGTCCTGGACCCGGTGGGCGCAGGGGGGATCGAAACCCGGACCCGCGCGGCTCTGGAGCTGCTGGAGCGGGTGAAGGTGACCGCCGTCCGGGGCAACGCCGGGGAGATCATGGCCTTGGCGGGTGAGCGGGGGCTGGTGCGCGGGGTCGACGGGCCGGAGGAGGCGCTCGGCCTGCGGCTGGAGCGGGCGGCCCGGGCGGCGGCCCGGCGCTTCGGCTGCATCGTGGCCGTCACGGGAGCGGTGGACCTGGTGACCGACGGGCGGCGCACCCTCACCGTCCGCGCCGGTCACCCGCTCATGGCGCAGATCCCCGGGGCCGGCTGCCTGGCGACCGGGCTGGTCGCGGCCTCCCTGGCCGCATCCCCGGCCGCACAGGGCGACGGCGCCGCTCCTGCGCAGGGCGATACCGCCCCGGCCGTGGACGTGGTGGCGGAGTCGCTCCTCTGGGCCGGGTGGGCGGGCGAGCAGGCGGCGTCGGATGCGCCGGGGCCCGGCAGTTTTGCCCTCGCCTATCTGGACCGTCTGGGCCGGGCCGGTTCCCTGCCGGCAGGGCGGATCGCGCCGCCCCTCTCCGAACGGCTCAGCCTGTACGTGCTGGTCAGCGGCGCCACGCCGCCGGAGGTGGTGGAGGCGGTCCTGCAGGCGGGCTGCCGCATGATCCAGTTCCGGGAGAAGCATCTCCCGCTGCCCGTCCAGGTGGCGGCAGCGGGACGGGTGCGGGAGGCCTGCCGGCGCCACGGCGCGCTGCTGCTCATCAACGACCGGGTCGATCTGGCGCTGGCCGTCGGGGCCGACGGGGTGCACCTGGGTCAGGAGGACCTTCCGGTGGCGGTCGCCCGGCGGATTCTCGGACCGGGCGCGGTCATCGGGGCTACCTGCGAGATCCCGGAAGAGGCCCGGATCGCCCAGGAGGCCGGGGCCGACTACATCGGCACCGGTCCGGTCTACGCGACCCCGTCCAAGGCAGACGCCGGGGAGCCCTACGGCCCGGCCGTCGTCCGGCGGGTGAGCCAGGCGACCCACCTCCCGGTGGTGGGCATCGGCGGCATCGGCATCGGCGGCGCGGCGCCCGTGATCGAGGCGGGCGGCGTCGGGGTGGCGGTGATCTCCTCCGTCGTGGGGGCGCCCGATCCCGGGGCTGCGGCCCGGGCCCTTCTCGACGAGGTGGAACGCGCAAAGCAGGGGGTGTCCGCATGAACCGAGTCGAACTGCTGACCCGTATGGCGATCCTGGTGGCGCTGGGCGTCATCTCGTCGTACTTCTCGGCCATCCCCCTCTTCGGGGCGAGGCTCTTCCCCGCCCAGCACGCGATCAATGTGGTGGCGGGCGCCATGCTGGGCCCGGTCTACGGCGGGATCGTGGGGCTCGCCATCGCGCTGATCCGCATCATGCTGGGAAGCGGCACGCTGCTCGCGATTCCGGGGACGCTCTTCGGCGTGGTGCTGGCGGGTCTCCTGTACCAGCGCACCGGCTCCCGGCTGGCGGCCATGGTGGGCGAGGTGATCGGCACCGGCGTGATCGGGGCCGTGGCAGCCTATCCGGTGGCGGTGCTGCTCCTGGGCAACGCCAAGGCGGCGGCGGGCGGTATCGGCTTCTACATCCCCAGCTTCGCAGCCAGCAGCGCCGCCGGGGCCGTGATCGGCGGCCAGGCGCTGGCGCTCCTGCAGCGGTTCCGCCTGATGGCGGCGGGCCGTGCGGCTCACCGGAGCGGTTCGTGAGCGCGAGACCCAAGTGCTTTCCTGAACGCTGTGTACAGCCAGCGGGCTGCGGTCCGCCGCGCGGGCGGTGGATCGCAGCCCCCTATTGCAGGTAGGAGAGGGGATCGACGTACAGCAGGCCGGGGGCGTCCATGATGAACTGTCTGAGCAGGGGCCGGTGGCCCGCGCCGATCAGGACGAGGATCCGGTCCGACTCCTGCCGGGCGAGACGGGCGATGTGACTGAAGATAAACAGGTTTCGCCGGTACCAGTCCGCGACCAGGTTCGCGCCGGCGTACGATTCCCCGGCCCCCACGGGGGCGAGCAGCATGTAGACGGCGTGCAGGGCATCGTGCTCGGCCGAGTTGAGGTAGCGGAGCAGTCCCAGGACGCCGCCTTCGGCTTCCGCCTTTCGCTGCGCCTCCTGCACCTGCCGGGTCATGCGCTCGAACGCGGACAGCAGACCGGTCATGCCCAGGCGGCCGGCCGCGGAGATGACCCCCCGATGTCCAGGTCGATCCTGCAGTCGATGCCGTGGATGCAGGCGTGCCCCATCCCGGCGGCGAGCCGGAAGCCCAGCTGCTCGATTTCGTTCCGCCCCGGCTCCAGCCGGCCGGCCCGGTACGCCTCGTAGCGCTCCTGCCACGGTTGGATGCGGCCGGGCTCAACCTCCACGGCCACCTGGGTGGGGCGGAAGCGCAGCAGCCGCGCCACCACGTCCTCGATCTGCCGCTGATACCCTTCGTCCAGCACGTCCCTGTAGTCGGTCATGACGTAGTCCTGATTGGGGTTGGCCATGTGGTAGGTCCCCAGCACCATGACCCGCGCGCGGCCGCCGGACATGTTGGCATTCCTCCCGAAGACTCGTGAACTGGTAAGACAATTCGGTCATGCCCGCCGGTTTCCTGCTGCTGGATACGGCGGCGACCTCCTGGTGGTGATGCATCCGCCGCTGGCTCCCATCGTCCGCGTCCTGCCGCCGGGCGGATCTGAGGCGGTAATCAGAATGATGTGTAAAAACAGAAGGTAACCTGCCGGCGACAGCCAATAGTTGAGAAAAGCACTCCCGCCTCGCCGGCCGGCGACGGGATGATGAGGAGGGGTTGAGACCCATGACCATGCGGCATCAGCTGACCCTGCACACCATGCTCGAGCGGGCACGGCGGTACTTCCCGGACAAGGAGATCGTCTCCCGCACCGGTTCGGGCATCTACCGGTACACGTACGCCGACTACTACGACCGCACGCGCCGGCTCGCGGCCGCCCTGACCCGCCTGGGCATAAGGCGCGGGGACCGGGTCGGCACCATCGCCTGGAACCACCACAGACACCTGGAGGCCTATTTCGCCGTGCCCTGCATGGGGGCCTCGCTGCACACCATCAACCTGCGGCTGCCCCCGGAACACCTGGCTTACGTGATCAACCACGCCGGCGACCGCGTCCTGCTGATCGACGCGGACCTGGTGCCGCTGGTTGAGGCGGTCCGACCCGAACTGAAGACGGTGGAGCACTTCGTGATCATGGCCGACGGCCCCCTGCCGGAAACCCGGCTCTCGCCGGTCCACAGCTACGAGGAGCTGCTGGCCGCCGCCCCGGACGACTATCGCTTCCCCGAGGACATCGACGAGTGGGCCGAGGCGGGGATGTGCTTCTCCTCGGCCACCACCGGCATGCCGAAGGGGGTCTGCTATGCCCACCGGGCGATCTACCTGCACTCGATGATGGTCTGCATGGCGGACACCGTCGGGATCGGGGAGAGGGACGTGGTCATGCCCGTCGTACCGATGTTCCACGTCAACGCCTGGGGCCTGCCCTTCGCCGCCGTCTGGATGGGCGCCAAGCAGGTGCTGCCCGGCCCGCGTCCCGACCCGCACACCCTGTGCCGGCTGATCCAGGACGAGGAGGTGACCCTGGCCGCCGGCGTGCCGACGGTCTGGATGGGCGTGCTGCAGGCCGTGGAGCAGGAGCGGTACGACCTGTCCTCCATCACCCGGATCGCCTGCGGCGGCGCCGCCCCGCCCCGGGCGTTGATCGAGGCGTACGAACTGAAGCTGGGGGTGCCGTTCCTGCACGCGTATGGCATGACCGAGGGGGCGCCGGTGACCCACGTGGGCCGGCTGAAGTCGACGCTCGAAGGCGCGCCGACGGACCAGCGGTACGCGAAAAAGGCGAAGCAGGGGCTGCTCGCGCCGGGGCTGGACATGAAGGTCGTGGACGCGGAGGGCAAGGAGGTGCCCTGGGACGGCCGGGCCATGGGCGAAATGGCCCTGCGCGGGCCCTGGATCGCCGCCGCGTACTACGAGGACGACCGGACGGCCGAGACGTTCCGGGACGGGTGGTACTACACGGGCGATGTGGTTACCGTGGACCCGGACGGCTACATGCAGATCGTCGACCGGATGAAGGACCTGGTCAAGTCCGGCGGCGAGTGGATTTCCTCGGTCGACCTGGAGAACGCGATCATGGCGCACCCCAAGGTGGCCGAGGCGGCGGTGGTGGCGGTCTACCACCCCAAGTGGCAGGAGCGGCCGCTGGCCTGCGTGGTGCCGAAGCCGGGCGCGGAGCTGACCGCGCAGGAGATCCAGGAGCACCTCAGGGGCCGGGTCGCCGACTGGTGGATCCCGGACGACGTGGTCTTCATCCCCGAGGTGCCGAAGACGAGCGTCGGCAAGTTCGACAAGAAGGTGCTGCGGGCGCAGTTCTGGAACCACCTGGCGCAGCAGGGGGAACCCGTGGACTAGGGGCGGTACGGCCGGCAGGGGGTATCTGCCGCCTAGACCGCCGGTCGGATGCGGCTCCGATCTTCCTCCGCCTGCCGGACCGCCCTCATCGGCCGCGCACAGTATTCTGCGGCGATGCGGCGGGGATGGGCAGGGACGCGAACCTTACAGGGCTAAAGATAAACGCAAATGTTTCGTCTGGAGGACGGCACGCATGGAGAAGACGGCGGTCTTGCTTGTCAACCTCGGAACCCCTGCCGCGCCCGAACCCGCGGCGGTACGGACCTACCTGGCCGAGTTCCTGGGCGACTGGTGGGTAATCGACAAGCCCAGGTGGCAGTGGCTGCCCATCCTGCACGGGATCGTGCTGCGCGCCCGCCCGCCGAAGGTGGCCAGGATCTACCGGGAGATCTGGCTGCCGGAAGGCTCTCCGCTTCTCCACTACTCGCGCCTGCAGCAGGCCGCGCTGCAGGCGCGGCTGGAACCGGAGGGCATCCGCGTGGCGCTGGGCATGACCTATGGCGAGCCTTCGGTGAAGTCGGCCCTGGAGGAGCTGCACCGGTGGGGCGTGCGACGGCTGCTGGTCCTGCCGCTCTTCCCGCAGTACTCCTCGACCACCACGGCCCCGATCTGGAACAGGGTGCAGAAGGCGCTGGACGGCTGGCGGGACCTGCCCGAGCAGATCTTCATCCGGGCGTTCCCCACCCACCCCAAGTACCTGGCGTTCCTCACCGAGCGCATCCGCGCGTTCATCGCGGAGAAGGGCAGGCCCGACGCGCTGGTTCTCTCCTACCACGGTATCCCGCAGGCCTACGCAGATGCCGGCGATGATTACCCGGCCCAGTGCGAGCTGACCACCGAAGCGGTCAGAGCCCGCTTCCCCGACCTGAAGATCGTCCTGGGGTACCAGTCCAAGTTCGGCAACGACCCCTGGCTGGAGCCAGCCACCGAGGACGTGCTGCGGGAGCTGGCCCGCACGGGCCACCGGCACGTGGCGATCATGGCGCCGGGCTTTGCCGCCGACTGCATCGAAACCCTGCATGAGCTGGAAGTCGAGTACGCGGAGGAGTTCGCCAAGGCCGGCGGCGAGCAGCTCCACTACCTCCCGGCCGCCAACGACCACCCGCTGTTCATCGACTGCCTGGAGGACCTGGTGCGGCAGTATCTGCCGTAGGCGGCGCCGAGCGAATCCCATCACGGCGCGCCCCCCTTGTGCGTCGAAAGGGTACGGCCGCGGGCCGGGAACAGGCCCGGTCCGGCCAGGGGAGGCGTTGTTCGTGATGATTCGGCTCACCGTCTTTTCAGACTTCGTGTGACCCTTCTGCTACATCGGCGAGGGACTCGTCGAGAAGCTGAAGCAGGAGCCCGACCTGCAGCTGGAGGTCACCTGGATGCCGTTTCAGCTCAACCCGGCCACGCCGCCGGAGGGCATGTCGCTGGCGGCCTACTTCGGGGACCGCATGCCGCCCGGCCGGCTGGAGCTGATGCAGGCGGAGCTGCGGGCCCGGGCCGAGGCGATGGGCCTGCCGATCGACCCGCCGGCGTTCATCTGTAACACCCGGAGGGCGCATGAACTCGCGGAGTACGCCCGCGACCGGGATCGGCTGGACGCGCTGGTACTGCCGCTGTTTCAGGCCTACTTCGTAGAGGGGCGGAACCTGCACGAGGAAGCGGTGCTGGGACAGGCGGCGGAGGCGGCCGGGCTCGACGCGGAAGCGGCCCTGGCCGCGGTGCGCGCCGGGCAGTATGCGGCGCGCGTGGACGAGCACCTGGCCCTGGCGGCCCGGTACGGGATCCACGGCGTGCCCACCTTTATCGTCAACAACCGGTACAAGATCGTCGGGGCGCAGCCCTACGAGGCGCTGCGGGATGCGCTGAAGCGGATCGCCCGGGAGGGATAGTCTCTTCTTACGCAGGGATTGGCCGCCTGCGGCACGAACTCTCCCCATGCATTCCCGCGTGGAAGGGGGAGTTCCGGTGCACATGACTCGTTGGCTGCGACGCTTCGTGGCCTCCGCCCTGCTGGCGATCATGGTCCTCACCCCCGCGGCCGCGCAGGCCGCGGCGCCCGAGCTGGTGCCCCTGCGGTTCCTGGCCGAGGCCGTGGGGGCCACCGTGGAGTGGGAGAACGACACCCGCACCGTCACCGTCGTGACGGAGGACGGCGTGACCGCGACGCTGAGGATCGGCGAGGCCGAGGCGCTGGTGGACGGGCAGCCCGTTCCCATCGGCGCCGAGGCGGTGATCATCAACGACCGGACCTTCGTGCCCCAGGCATTCATGGACCTGCTCCTGGCCATGCCCGTCGCCTGGGATCCCGAGGCCGGGGAGGCCGTCGTCGACCCCTACATGCTGAAGGCGTTCCGCCTGGTGAACGCCCTGAAGAGCGGTGACTTCGGCGCTGTCAATGCGCAGCTGAGCCCGGCCCTGCAGGAGGCCGTTCCGATGGAGGCCTGGATGCAGATCGCCCTCTCGCTGGCGCCGCTGGGCGAGCTGGGCCGCCCGCAGGTGATGGGCGCCTCCGCCACGGCGGTTCACCACAACGTGGATGTGCTCCTGCCCTTCGCCGTCGCACCGTACAAGGCGATCATCCGGTTCGACGGGGAGGGGCTGGTGGATGACTTCCACCTGAACACGTACCTGCCGGTCGAGACGGCCGGGGCGCCTGCCTACGCCGATCCGGCGGCCTTCGTGGAGGAGGAGGTCGTGGTGGGCGAGGCTCCGTGGGCCCTGCCCGGCACCCTGACGCTGCCCGCCGGTGAGGGGCCCTTCCCCGCCGTGGTGCTGGTTCACGGCTCGGGCCCCAGCGACCGGGATGAGACGGCGTACGCGGTGAAGCCCTTCCGCGACCTGGCCCACGGCCTGGCCGCCCGGGGCATCGCCACCCTGCGCTTCGACAAGCGCACCTTCGTGCACTCCCAGAAGTTCGGCGCCAACCCGAAGTTCACGGTGCAGCAGGAATCGGTGGAGGACGCCCTCGCGGCCGTGCGGCTGCTGGCGGCCGACGAGCGCATCGATGCCGGCCAGATCTACGTCCTGGGCCACTCCCTTGGAGGACTCGTTCTGCCCCGCATCTTTGCGCAGGATGAGGAAGGCCTGATCCGGGGCGGCATCGCGATGGCCGCGGCCAACAGCATCCTCGATGCGCTCGAGGCGCAGAACGAGATCATGGTGCAGACCGGTCAGCTGCCGCTCCTGCAGCTGGAGTTCATCAAGCCGCAGCTGGCCATGCTCCGCGACCCCGCCTTCGACCCGGAGAATCCGCCCGAGGGCTTCGCGCTGGGCACCCCCCACTACTGGCACGACCTGGTGCCCAAGGCGTCTGAACTCCTGAAGGAGCAGGAGCAGCCCGTGCTCTTCCTGCAGGGGGCCCGGGATTTCCAGGTGCCCGTCTCCGAGTTCGAGAGCTTCCAGGCCGATCTCGCGGCGCGGGCCAACGTCACCTTCCAGCTCTTCCCGAAGCTGAACCACCTGTTCACGGAGGGCGAGGGCGAGATCAGCACGCTGGCCGAGTACATGGTTCCGGCCAACGTGCCCGAGTATGTGGTCGAGGCCATCGCCGAATGGATCCGGGCGCTGGCGCCGGACCAGGAGCCGGTGCAGGGGCCGGAGCAGGAGTCGGACCCGGACTCGAACCCGGAGCCGGGGCATCAGCAGGAGCCCGGGACCGGGGATGCAGAGCCGCCTGCGGCAGGGCAGCCGGAGGAGGGGTCCGGCGAACAGGCCCGGGAGCCCGGGGAGTCCGGAGCGGAGGACTGACTACTCACCGCCCGATACGCACACAGGACCAGGGCACACGCGGCCCTGGTCCTGCGCGCGCCATGGCTGGGAGTTTCCCCCTGGCCCGGACTCTGCAAGCTTCTGCGGAAACCGCTTCACGGGTGGCACCGTCAAAGGTTACAGGTTACAGAATACCTGTCCAGGAGGAAACCACCTACATGAAGCGGACGGCCTGGATGATGATCCCGGTGCTGGCGGCGGCCCTGGCGGCCCCGGCGGCCCCCGCCGCCCTGGCGGCTCAGGTGGCCCCTGCCGCCGCACCGTCCGATATCCTGCACTACGTCACCGCCCGGCACGAGGTCACCCCCATCGCGCAGGGCCTGACGCTGACCGCCTTCGAGCGGCTCTACCCCTACGGCTGGGTCAACGGCTGGCTGCTCACCGCCGACCTGGCGGAGCCCACCCTCACCTCCGATGTGCTCACCGCCCCGGGCGTGACCGAGCGGGAGCCGCTGCTGGACATGGCCGCCCGGGAGGGCGCGGTGGCTGCGATCAACGGGGACTTCTTCGCCCTGGGCGGCAGCGGCATCGCCCTGGGCACGGTCGTGAAGGGCGGCGCGTACCTGCAGTCGCCGCAGCCCGAATGGCCCAACGGCGTCCTGGTGGGGACGGACCGCATCGGCCGGCTGGCCACGGTGGCGCTGGAAGGCACCGTGACGACCCCCCATGGCACGCACCCTCTCACCGTCGTGAACACGCCGGTGGTGCCGGAGGGCGGCCTGGGCATCTTCACGCCGCTCTGGACCAAGGACCGGCCCTGGGCCATGGGCGACGCCCGGGAAGGGCGTGAGGTCCTGGTCCGCGCGGGCCGGGTGGTGGCGGTCAACACCCGGGTGAACGGCGATGCCGTGCCGGAGGACGGCTTCATCCTCGTCGGCACCGGCGATGCGGCCCGGTTCCTGGACCCGCTGAAGCCCGGCGATCCGGTGGAGGTGTCGTACCGGCCCAGCCCGGCGGTGAAGTGGGCCCTGGGCGGGCAGAACAAGCTGGTCGTGGACGGCGAAGTCAATCCCAACCTGGACCGCGCCACCCGCCGTCCCCGGTCGGCCGTCGGTTTCTCGGCTGACGGCAGGCGCATGTACCTGCTGGTGATCGAGGGCGATTCGTCCCGGAGCGCCGGGGCCACCCTGGCGGAGATGGCCGCGTTCATGAAGGCCTTCGGTGCCGCCCAGGCGCTGGAACTGGACGGCGGCGGCTCCTCCACCATCGTGGCCCGCCGGCCCGGCGAGCCGCTGACGGTGCTCAACCTCGCCGCCTCGGCCCAGCGGCCGGTCCCCAACGGCATCGGCCTGTTCGCGGCGCCGGGGTCGGGCCGCGCGCGTCATCTGCAGATCGAGGGGGAGGGCCGGGTCTTCCCCGGTCTCACCCGCACGTTCTCCGTAAAGGCGTACGATGAGCAGTACGGCTCTGCGCCGGTGGAGCCGCCCCGGTGGGGGCTGCGCGGCCCGGGAACGATGGCGCCGGACGGCCGCTACACGGCCGTGAGCGCCTCCTCCCAGCCCGTGGCGCCGGGCACGAAGGTGACGGTCACCGCGGAGACGGAGGGCCTCACGGCCCATCTGGAGCTGCGGGTGCTGGGGCCGCTGGCCCGCATCGAGCCGCAGGTGGAGGGCGGCCTCGCCCTGCTGGACGCGGGCGGCCGCACCTTTACCGTGGCCGGGTACGATGCCGACGGGTACAGGGCCCTGATCGACCCCGCCGACCTCACGCTGGAGTACGACGCGGACCTGGTGCGGGTGGAGCCCGAGGGCAGCGCCCTGCGCGCCCTCCCGGTGGCCACGGGGTCGGGGCTCATCACCGTTTCGGTGCAGGGACACAAGGCCGTCATCCCCTTCGTCTCGGGCATGCAGACCACGCCCGTGGCCGTACTGGGCCAGCCGGAGCTGTGGACGTTCGACAGGCACCCCGAGCAGGTGACCGGCTCGGTGGGGCTCGCCCCGGGCCCCGCCGGCGGCGCCGCGATGGCGCTGCAGTATGTGTTCGGCCCTGCGGAAGCCAACCGCGCCGCTTACCTGCAGGCGATCTCGCCGGTCGCGCTGCCCGGCCGGCCCGTGCGGTTCGGCCTCTGGGTGAAGGGCGACGGGCAGGGCGCCTGGCTGCGGGCGGTGCTCCGGGATGCGGCGGGCACCACCCACACGGTGGACCTGGCCCCGGCGGTGGACTGGACCGACTGGCGCTACGCGGAGGCGGCGGTGCCCGCGGCAGCCGCCTACCCGGTGAGTCTGTACCGGATCTACCCGGTCGAGACCGACACGGCGAAGTCCTACGCCGGGACGCTCGCCTTCGCAGACCTGACGGTGAAGATGGCGCTGCCGATGCCGGAGGTCCCGGCGGAGGCGCCTGCAGGGCGAGACGTGATCCTGGAACCGGGCGCGCAGGCCAGCGAGGAGAGCTGGTCCTTCGCGGTGCTGGCGGCGCTGCCGCAGGACCGGCCGGAGGCCGCCGTCGCAGAGGCCCTGGAGGGCGATCCGAAGCTCTTCCTGGTGGGCGCCGGGCTACGCGCGCCGGTGCGGGCGATCCTGGCCGGGCTGGGCCGGGCCGACCTGCCGGTGTATGAAATGCAGCCGCCGGCGCGGTATGTCGACGCCGGCGGGGTGCGGTTCATCCTGTTGGGCACGGGGCAGGGCGGCCTGCGGTCCACCGCCTTCCACCAGTGGGAGGAGCTGGATGCCCTGCTGGCCATGACTGCCGAGGCCCGGGCGGTCCGCCAAGTGGTCGTGGTGGGCGGGGAGAGCCCGCTGGGCTTCGCGGACAGCCGCGAGGGGCAGCTCCTGCAGCAGCGGCTCACGGCCTTCGAGGAAGCGTCCGGCAAGCAGACGGCCTACCTGAGCGCAGGCGGGGCTGCGCCGGCCGTGACCCGGGTGGAGGGTATCCCGTACATCCACGCCGGCACGCCGCGGGCTCCCCGGCTGTTCACCGTCGATCCGGCGCCGGGGAAGCCGTGGATCCGGCTGGGGCCCTAGCGGGAATCAGACCCCGAACTCCCAGAGGGCGTGGCTCAGGTTGCCGTAGCGGTAGCTGCGATGCAGCTCCCGCACGGTGCGCCGGTCATCCGCCGCCCCGAGCGCGTAGAAGAGCGGGATGAAGTGTTCATGCCCCCCCGGCGGCACCGCGAGACGGGCGCCGGGGGCCTGCTTTTCATAATCGAAGAGCGCCGGCAGGTCCCAGGCCGTGATGCGCGCCAGCAGCCAGTCGTCGAAGGCGACGGCCCAGGCGTCGGCCTCCGGCGGATCGTCCCAGCGGATCGTGGCGAAGTTGTGGATGGTCCCGCCGCTGGCGAGGATCATGACCCCTTCACGGCGTAGCGGGGCCAGGGCCCGGCCGATGTGGTAGTGCGCCTCCGGCGGCGCCCACGGGTTCACCGACATCTGCACGACCGGCACCGCCGCCTCCGGGTAGATCCGCCGCAGGGGAACCCAGGCCCCGTGGTCGAGACCCCGCCGCCGGTCCACGGTGAAGGGCACGCCGGCCCCTTGCAGCAGCTCGGCCACGCGCGCCGCCGTCGCGGCGTCACCGGGAGCCGGGTACTGCATGCGGTACAGCTCCGGCGGGAAGCCGCCGAAGTCGTGGATGGTGTCGTAGCGCGCCACGTCGCTGACCATCTGGGTGCTGCTCTCCCAGTGGGCGGTGAACACCACGACGGCGCGGGGGCGGTAACGCTCGCCCAGGGCCCGGAGGGCGCGGGTGTACTCGTTGTCCTCCAGGGCCAGCATCGGCGAGCCGTGTGCGGCGAAGATCGCAGGCTGCATGGGCAGCTCTCCCTTTCCAATCATATAGGTTACGATTCGTAACCAAGTATACGATGGCTAGTTGGTGTTGTCAAGCGAACTCCTTCTGTTATAATTACGGACGAGGAGGTGATGAGCCGTGGCTGATATCCAGCTCTGCCCGAAGTTCGAGCATGCCATCCACATCCTGGGGAAGCGCTGGACGGGCCTGATCCTGTGGACGCTGATGAGCGGCCCGAAGCGGTTCTCGGAGATTGAGTCCGCCATCCCCGTGAGCGGGCGGCTGCTCTCTGAACGGCTGAAGGAGCTGGAGTCGGAGGGGCTCGTCACCCGGGAGGTCTTTCCCGAAGTACCTGTTCGGGTGGTGTATTCCCTCACGGCGAAGGGGCGGGCGATGGAGCCCATCCTGGCCGCCATCCAGCAGTGGGCGGAGAGCTGGGGCTGAGCATCAACTCCGAGGATGACCGCAGGCCGGGCGTTCAGCCCGGCCTGTATGCGGTGCAGGGGCGCCTGCGCGGCGCCCCTGCAGCAGCGGTCTGGCGGTGCAGTCAGCAGGGCTCCCGGGCGGCGGTGCGGTCAGCGGAGCGACCGGCGGCCGACGGGGGCCGTTTCGAGCAGCCGCGCGAGCTGGGCGAACCGCTGCGCCCTGCCGGCCGGCCGCGGCACGAGCGCGCGCGGCTTCACGGCCGGACCCGGCTCCCCGGCGGGCGCGGGGGCACCCGCAGTCAGGTGGCGGCCCGAGAGGATCAGGTGCGGATGGGGCGTCGGGCGGCCCATCAGGCGGGCGAACTCCGCCGCGTCCATGTCGCCCCGCCGCCCGTTGCACGCCTCGCACGCGCAGATGCAGTTGGCCAGGGTCGTGCGCCCGCCCTTGGACCAGGGGATGACGTGATCCATCGTAAAGCCCGGCTGGCCGCACCAGTAGCAGGTGTAGCGGTCGCGGGCCAGGACTTTCAGCCGGATGTAGCGGTAGGCGAAGGGGTCGAAACGGAGCCGGATGCGGCTCCGGCCGATCCACTTGGCCCGGCCCAGCCTGACCTCACGGTCGGCTACCTTCCGCCTGCAGGGGGTCAGCACGCGCCCCCGGCTGTCGATGACTTCAACCAGATTGGAATCCGTGGCGTTCATACCTCCATGGGGCACGTCTCGTCCGGCCCCTCTTTTCCGTTAGTGTGGCCGTGCCCGGGGCGGCGAATCCGCGGCCGGACAGGGTCCGTCCCATTATAACACAGAACCGAACAAACGGCAGGTTGCAAACAGGCGTTCGAAGCGGTATGATTTGCCTGACGCCACACGCGCGCCGGGTGTGGTAACATCTAGAGTTGAGACTGCGGTGGGGGGCGTTTCGTTGTGTCCAAAGACCGGCTCGTGATCAGGGGTGCGCGGCAGCACAACCTGAAGAACATCGACGTGGAGATTCCCCGGGACAAGCTGGTCGTGTTCACCGGCGTCTCCGGGTCGGGGAAGTCGTCCCTCGCTTTCGATACGATCTACGCGGAAGGGCAGCGGCGGTACGTGGAGTCGCTGTCCGCCTACGCGCGCCAGTTCCTGGGCCAGATGGACAAGCCCGACGTCGACGCCATCGAGGGGCTGTCGCCGGCCATCTCCATCGACCAGAAGACCACGTCGCGCAACCCGCGCTCCACCGTGGGCACGGTGACCGAGATCTACGACTACCTGCGGCTGCTCTATGCCCGCATCGGGCGGCCCCACTGCCCCAAGTGCGGGCAGCCCATCGCCCAGCAGACGGTGGATCAGATGGTCGACGTCCTGCTGCAGATGCCGGAGGGAACCCGCATCCAGGTCCTGGCGCCGCTGGTGCGGGGCCGCAAGGGCGAGCACCAGAAGGTCTTCGAGCAGATCCGCCGCGGGGGCTACGTGCGCATGCGGGTGGACGGCCAGGTGATGGACGTGGCCGACGACCCGCCGAAGCTCGACAAGAACCGCAAGCATACCATCGAGGTGGTGGTGGACCGGCTGGTGATCCGGCCGGACATCCGGCGGCGGCTGGCCGACTCTCTGGAGACGGCCGCGACCCTGACCGGCGGGCTCGTCACCATCGACGTGGTGGGCGGCGAGGAGCTGCTGTTCAGCCAGAACTTCGCCTGCCCCGACTGCGGCGTCTCCATCGACGAGCCGCAGCCCCGCAGCTTCTCCTTCAACTCGCCGTTCGGCGCCTGCCCGGTCTGCACGGGCCTGGGCTTCCAGACCGAGTTCGACCCGGACCTCATCCTCGATCCCTCGCTTTCGCTGAACGAGGGGGCCCTCATCCCGTGGGCGACATCCAGCCAGCAGTGGTTCCTGCACCAGATCGACGCGCTCTGCCGCCAGCTGGGCATCCGCAAGGACGTGCCGCTCAACCAGCAGGACCCCCGCTTCCAGGAGATCCTGCTCTACGGCTGGCAGGAGCAGAAGGTCCGCTTCGAGTACGAGAACATGTACGGCCAGCGCAAGACGTACGAGGTGGTGTACGAGGGCGCGATCCGGCAGCTGGAGCGGATGCACCGCGAGACCTCCAGCGAGGCCATCCGGGAGCACCTGGCGCAGTACATGACCAGCCGGCCCTGCCCGGCCTGCGGCGGCGCGCGGCTGAAGCCGGAGTCGCTGGCCGTGAAGGTGGGCGGGCTGTCCATCGCCGAGATGACGGCCATGGACGTCGCCCAGCTGCGCGACTTCCTCAGCAACCTGGACCTGACCGACAAGGAGCGGGCCATCGGCGCCCAGATCCTGAAGGAAATCGACGCGCGGCTGGGCTTCCTGATCAACGTCGGCCTGGACTACCTGACCCTCAACCGGGCCGCCGGAACCCTGTCGGGCGGCGAGGCGCAGCGGATCCGGCTGGCCACACAGATCGGCTCGCACCTGGTGGGCGTGCTCTACATCCTGGACGAGCCCTCCATCGGCCTGCACCAGCGGGACAACGCCCGGCTGATCGACACCCTGAAGCACCTGCGCGACCTGGGCAACACGCTGATCGTCGTCGAGCACGACGAGGACACGATCCTGGCGGCCGACTGGGTGGTCGACATCGGCCCGGGCGCCGGGGAAGGCGGCGGCCGCATCGTCGCCTCCGGCCCGGTGGAGCGCATCCTGAACGCCCCGGAGTCGCTCACCGGCGCCTACCTTTCGGGCCGGCGGCAGATCCCGATTCCGGAGCGCCGGCGCGCGCCCAACGGCAAGTGGCTGGTGGTGCACGGCGCCGCGGAGCACAACCTGAAGGACATCACCGTGCGCATTCCCCTGGGCACCTTCACGGTGGTGACCGGGGTCTCGGGGTCCGGAAAGTCGACCCTGGTCAACGAAATCCTGTACAAGCGGCTGGCCGCCGACCTGAACCGGGCCCGCACCAAGCCCGGCCGGCACCGGTCCATCGAGGGGCTTGAGCACCTGGACAAGGTGATCGAGATCGACCAGTCGCCGATCGGCCGCACGCCGCGGTCCAATCCGGCCACCTACACCGGCGTGTTTGACCTGATCCGCGAGCTGATGGCGCAGACGCCCGAGGCCAAGATGCGGGGCTACAAGGCGGGCCGCTTCTCCTTCAACGTGCGGGGCGGCCGCTGCGAGGCGTGCAAGGGCGACGGCATCATCAAGATCGAGATGCACTTCCTGCCCGACGTCTACGTGCCCTGCGAGGTCTGCAAGGGCGCCCGGTACAACCGGGAGACCCTGGAGGTGCACTACAAGGGGAAGACCATCGCCGACATCCTCAACATGACGGTCGACGAGGCCGTGGAGTTCTTCAGGCCGCTGCCCCGCATCTACCGCAAGATGCAGACCCTGCAGGACGTGGGGCTGGGCTACATCAGGCTGGGCCAGCCGGCCACCACGCTATCGGGCGGCGAGGCGCAGCGGGTGAAGCTGGCCACCGAGCTCTCCCGGCGCGCGACCGGCCGCACCATCTACATCCTGGACGAGCCGACCACCGGGCTGCACACCGCCGACGTGCACCGGCTGCTGGATGTGCTGCAGCGGCTGGTGGACGCCGGCAACACGGTCCTGGTGATCGAGCACAACCTCGACGTGATCAAGCAGGCGGACTGGATCATCGACCTCGGGCCGGAGGGAGGCGACCGGGGCGGCCGGGTGGTGGCCGAGGGGACGCCGGAGGACGTGTGCGCGAACCCCGACAGCTACACCGGCATCTTCCTGAAGCGGCACATGGCCAGGCAGCGGGCCGGGTCGCCGCTGCAGGCCGCCGCGGGGACCGACTGAGCCGGGACTGACGAACCGCGTGAGGCGGCAGACAGGAGAGAGGACAGGTGAACCACGCCAGCAGGTGCCCGTACTGCGGAGCGGCCGTCTCGCCGTCCGCCAACTACTGCGACAGCTGCGGCACGCCGCTGAAGGCGGCGCCATCGGCCGCGCCGGTGCGCCGGCGGGGCCGGTCCGCCGGCCGGATGGCGGTGTGGGTCTTCGCGCTGGTGCTCGTTGCCTTCTTCGGAACCGGGGTGCTGGGCGGCTTCCGCGTGCACGCGGGCCGCTGGCCCTGGAACCCGCAGGAGGTCGCCGGTGAGCCCGGCGACCCGGACCGGACGCCGGACGCGACCGGGCCGGGCGAGCCGCAGGGTGAGCCGCAGGCCGAGCCGCGGGCGGCCCTGCCGGAGCGCGTCCTGCGCGCCACCGTGACCATCCACGTGCGGGGCGCACAGGGCAGCCGGGTGGGTACCGGCTTCCTCATCGACACCGGCGGCCACATCGTCACCAACGCCCACGTGGTCGACGGCTTCCGGGAGTGCGTGACGGTCATCGACGACAACGGGGCCACGCATCAGGGCGGTGTGGTCGGGGTGGACCGCAACCGCGACGTCGCGCTGATCGCTGTGCCGACCCTGGCCAAATGGCCCGACGTCCTCCCGCTCTCGGAGCGGCGCGTGGCGGTCGGGGAGCCGGTCTGGGCCTGGGGGACGCCGAAGGGCACCGCGGCCAGGGCCGTGCTGCCGGCAGAGGTGGTGGAGACCGGTCTGGCCAGGCGCATCGAAGGGCGCTATTACCCCGACCTGGTGGTCTTCAGCGGGGCCGAGGTCACCCACGGCTCCAGCGGCGGCCCGCTGCTGGACCCCGGGACCGGCGAGGTGGTGGGGATCGTGACGGCCGGGTCCGATAACGGGCTCGGTTACGCCATTCCCGTCGCCGGCGAGATCGCCGGGCTGATCGCCCAGTGGGCCGAGCGCCCGCTGCCCGCAGGGTGCGGCGCAGCGCCGGAAGGCGACGTGACGCCGCTGGTGCTGGCGGCGGTGGTGCCCCTTTCGGGGGCGCACGGCGCATGGGGACACGACCTGGCCAGCGGCGTGGAGCTGGCGCTGCGGGACATGGAGGCCGACCTGCTGCAGGCCGGCTACCAGGTGACCCTCGCCCGGTACGACGATCAGGGACGGCCGGAGACGGCTGCCGAGCACGCGCAGAGCCTGGCGTATGACCAGGACGTGATCGGCGTGGTGGGCAGCCTGACCAGCGAGGCGACCCTGGCGCTGGCGGAGGGTCTGCAGGCGAGCGGGCTCGCGCTGGTGGCCCCCACGGCGAGGGGGGAAGAGCTGATGGAGGGCGGGTGGCCGCACGTCAACCGTCTGGTCGCGCACCAGACCCGCATCGACTCGGCCGCCGCGGCCTTCGCCCGGGCCAAGCTGAACGCTACGGCCATCCTGCTCCTCCTGGACGGCAGCGAGGAGGCTGAACAGCGCGCCGCCTCCTTCACCACCGCGGCCGAAATCATGGGGCTGCCCGTCGCGGGCCGCGTGATCGTGCCGGCAGAGGTCAACGGCTCTGCGCTGGCCGCCGCGGTGCGGGCCTACGCGCCCGACGCGCTCTTCTACGCCGGCAACAGCCAGACCGGGTTCCAGGCGGTGACCGCCCTGCGCCGGGCGGGCGTCGACCTGCCGGTCATCGGCGGCGTCGAGCTCTACAATCCGGCCTTCGAGACCACCGAAGGCACCGGCTGGCGGGACATCTACTTCGCCCACTACACCCAGGGCAGCGACGCCCGCTTCGTGCGCCACTACGAGGCCATCCTGGGCAAGCCGACGCGGGGGTACGGCATGTTCGGGTACGACGCGGCGCGGGTGATTCTGGAAGCGCTGCTGCGCTACGGCGAGGAACACCCCGGGCAGGTGCCCGGCCGCGACGAGTTCGCCAGCCTCGTCCGGTCGACCCGGGGGCTGAAGGGCTGGTCGACGCAGATCAGCTTTGACCCGGCCACCGGGGAGAATCAGGCGGCGCGCGTCTACTTTTTCCAGTGGGTCGACGGGAGGTATGAACTGCTGCACTAGCAGGAAAAAGGCCCGGGCGCGGAGAAGCAACAACAGTCTCTCGGCGCGCCGGGCCTTTCGTTTATAGAAAGGATTGTGGTATAGTAATTCACATATGGGTGCCGGATGGGGGTGACGGCCATCGCTGAGTTGGAGCCCGTGTTCGACGCGGAGCTGCATCTGGTCGCACGCTGCCAGTCAGGGGACCGGCAGGCCTTCGAAGAGCTGTTCACCTTCTACCGTGACGACGTGTTTCGCTTTGCCTATCTGGTGGTGCGGGATTCGACCCTGGCGCAGGACGTGGTGCAGGAGACCTTCCTGAAGGTCTTCCGCTCCATCGACAAGTTCCAGTTCCGTTCGAGCTTCAAGTCCTGGCTCTACCGCGTCGCCGTGAACGAGGCCATCACGCTCCTTCGCCGGCGCAAGATCAAGGAAGAGCTGGATCCGGCTCCGGGCACGAGCCAGGAGCACCAGCGCGGCCGGGTGCAGCGCGCCTGGCAGCCGGAGGAGGCCGTGCTGGACAGTGAGGAGAAACACCTCCTGCACGTGGCGATCGGCCGTCTGGACCCGGTCCATCGGTCGGTGATCGTCCTGAAGTACTTCCACGAGTTCTCCGATACCGAGATTGCGGCGGTGATCGGGTGCCCGCCCGGTACCGTGAAGTCCCGGCTGCACCGGGCGCGGGAGCTGCTGCGCCATCACATGGCCCGCCAGATGGGCAGGCCGGACCTGATCGCCCTGTCCTACCACCGCCTGTCGGCCAAGACCCCGCTTGTTCCCTGCGAGGAGTGAGACCATGCGCGTCAACGAACGGACGATTCGGGAGGTTCTGCGTTCGGAGGCGGCGCGCGTGGAGCCGCCGCCGGACATGTGGGCGCGCATCGAGCGCGAGCTGGAGCGCGACCGGCTGCGCCAGGCGCCGAGGGCCGCACGCCGCAGGCTGCCGGGCCTCTACCGGGCGGCGGCCGCCGCGCTGGCGGTGGGCATCCTCTGGGCGGCGGCCGGCGCGGCCGGCTCTGCCTTCCGCCCGGCGGCGCCGTGGCCGGGGCGCTGGGCCGGCATCGATCGCACATGGATCGCCGCCATGGCCCCAGTGGCACGTTCAGAGGCCGGCCGGCCCGCGGTGACCGACCTGCGCTGGTCTTCCCAGGAAATCACGCTGCTGCGCTGAGTGGAACCCGGCTGCCCCGCTCCGGCGGGGCCTTTTCTGTCGTTTGGGATGCTACACTATAGGGGAGGTGAGTGCGCGTGGGCCTGGAGGAGCAGATCAAGCTGCTGCCAGACCGGCCGGGCTGCTACCTGTTCAAGGACGCCTCGGGCCGCATCATCTATGTGGGGAAGGCGCGGAACCTGAAGAACCGGGTGCGCCAGTATTTCCAGTCGTCACGCTACCTGACCGCGAAAGTGCTCGCGATGGTCAGCCAGATTGTGGAGATCGAGCACATCGTGACGGATACGGAAACGGAAGCGCTGGTCCTGGAGTCTAACCTGATTAAGAAGCACAAGCCCAAGTACAACATCCGGCTGCGGGACGACAAGCACTACCCCTATCTGCGCCTGACGCTGACCGAGCAGTGGCCGCGGCTGATGGTCACCCGCTCCATGAAGAAGGACGGCTCCCGCTATTTCGGCCCCTACACCAGCAGCCAGGCCATGTGGGAAACGATGAAGCTGGCGCGCCGGCTGTTCCCGCTGCGCACGTGCAACGACCCCTCCCGGCATCCCCGCGGGTGCCTGCAGTACCACATCGGCCGCTGCCTGGGCCCGTGCCTCCCCGACTTCGACCGGCACGAGGAGTACGGCGAAGCGGTGCGGGACCTGCAGGCCTTCCTGGAGGGCCGCACGCAGGAAGTGGTCGCGCGCCTGAGAACCCGCATGGAGCAGGCGGCGGAGCGGCTGGAGTTCGAACGGGCCGCCGAACTGCGGGACCAGCTGCGGGCGATCGAGAAGGTGACGGAGAAGCAGAAGATCATCGTGCACACGATGGTGGACCTGGACGCCATCGCCTACGCCCGGCTGTACGACGAGGCGTGCGTGCAGGTCTTCTTCGTCCGCCAGGGGAAGCTGGTAGGCCGGGACCAGTTCATCATGTCCGGGGCGGATGAGCTGACGGGGGGCGAGATCCTCGCCGCCTTCGTCCAGCAGCATTACAGCCAGACGGACTTTGTGCCGCAGGAGATCCTTGTCAGCGAGGAGATGCCGGAGACCGATGTGATCGCGGCGTGGCTGTCAGCCAAGCGGGGCTCCCGGGTCGTGCTGCGCTGCCCGAAGCGGGGGGAGAAGCGCGGGCTGGTGGACATGGTCGCGCAGAACGCGCAGGAGGCCATGGCCGAGCGCCGCCAGCAGCGTGAGCTGGAGCTGGCCGCGACCGAGGGGGCGCTCCGGGAGTTGCAACAGGTCCTGGACCTGCCACGGCTGCCCCACCGCATCGAGTGCTTCGACGTGTCCCACGTGCAGGGCGCCGAGGTGGTCGCCGCCATGGTGGTGTTCGAAGGCGGCAAGCCCAAGAAGTCGGATTACCGGCGGTTCAAGATGAGGGTCGACCGGAACAACGACTTCGCCAACATCGCCGAGGCCGTGACGCGCCGCTTCCGCCGGGGGCTCGCCGAGCGGGCCGCACAGGTGGAGGGACGGGTGCGGGACCTGGAGGCGGACCGGGTGGCCGAGGGCGGCGCCGCGTACGGCGGCAAGTTCGCCGAGTTCCCCGACCTCCTGATCATCGACGGCGGCAAGGGGCAGCTCTCCTACGCCCGGGCCGCCATGCGGGAGCTGGGGGTCGATCACATCCCCACCTTCGGGCTGGCGGAGGAGGAGGAGCTGCTCTGTGCGGAGGACCGCCCCGGCTGGATTGCGCTTCCCCGGGGCTCCCAGGCGCTCTTCCTGCTGCAGCGGATCCGGGACGAGGCGCACCGCTTCGCCATTACCTACCACCGCAAGCTGCACCGGAGGGCCAGCACGCAGAGCCGGCTGGACGAGGTGCCCGGCATCGGGCCCAAGCGGAAGAAGGCCCTGCTCCAGCACTTCGGTTCGCTGAAGGCCATCCGGGAGGCGACCGTGGAAGAAGTGGCCCAGGTGCCGGGGATCACCCTGGAGCTGGCGGAGCGGGTGAAGGAGGCGCTCGGCGGACCCATGCGCTGAGGGATGCCGCACAGGTTTACGCTCCATTCGATGAATGAAAGGGTATGAAACATGATGAGGAATAAGCGTTGGGCTGCGATGCTCCTGTTGGTTTCCGTGCTGGTGGCCGGCTGCGGCGGCGCCGCCTCAGGTCCGGATCCGTCCGGCTCTGCGCCTCCTGCCTCCGAAAATCCGCAGGATCCCGGCCCGCCGGACCCCGGCGCTGAAATCCCCGGCACCGGCGGCGAGTCCCCCGGCACCGGCGGCGAGGGGGAACCCGCCGATCCGCCCGACCCCGCCGGCGACGGCGACCCGGCTGACCCCGGGGTCCCCGGCGGTGCGGGCACTCCGGATCCGGCCCTCCCGGCCGTCACCTGGAAGCCGGGCGGCATCGGCTACCCGCTGGTTCCCAGCGACCCTTCGGTCGACCGGAAGGTGGCCATGCTGACGTTTGACGACGGCCCCTCGGCCTACACGCCGGAGGTGCTGGACGGGCTGAAGGAGGCGGGCGTGAAGGCGGTCTTCTTCATCACCGGCTACGGCGCCGCGCAGCACCCGGACCTGGTGCGGCGCATCCACGAGGAGGGGCACGTGCTGGGCATCCACACGATGACCCACCCGAACATGACCCAGCTGAGCCGCGCGGAGCAGATCGAAGAGATCCAGCCGCTGATCGACCTGATCACGGAGGTGACCGGCCTGCCGCCGCGGTACTTCCGGCCGCCGTTCGGCGCGTACAACGACGAACTGCTCGCCACCCTGGACGAACTGGGGCTGGAGCTCATCAACTGGAGCAACGGCTCGCTGGACTGGGAGGGCGTCGTGGACGGCTACAAGGACCCGAACCAGGTGGTCGCCGACGTGCTGGACCAGCTTCACCCCGGCGCGGTGATCCTGGCGCACGACACCATGAAGCACACGGCCGAGGCGGTGCCGATGATCATCGAGGCGCTCCGGGCGGAGGGCTACGAGTTCGTGGTACTGCCTTGACCTGCGGCACACAAGGAAGGGGAGAGCTCCCGGACGAGGGAGCCCTCCCCCTTTTTCCTGCGGTTTCAGGCCGTTGCGCGCCGCTGCCGCCGTTCCCACCAGAGCCAGGCCGCGGTCGCCGCAACGGCTGCTGCAAGCTGCAGCGACGTGACGCCGGCAGGGGCGCCGGACGGGCGGGCGAGGTCTGCCAGCGCCAGGGCGAGACCGCCCAGCAGGACGGCCGTCATGGCCCCCTGGCCCGGCGCCGGGGCCGCGCGGGAGATGGCCAGGAGGCTCAGCAGCCCGGCCGCCAGAAGGGCCGGCCCCAGGGCCCAGTCGGCCGGCGCGGGTGAGCCGAGGGCGCCCACCCCGGCCCCCAGGAGCAGCGCGGGCAGGGCGCGGTCCCAGACCTGCAGCCTGTGGGGCGCGCCCCGCAGCCCCCAGAGGCCCAGGGCCATCCCGCCGGCCAGGGCGCCCGGAAGCGCGAGGGCGCCGTAGGGGAACGTCAGCAGGAGCAGGGGGCTCCCCAGGTACGCGCCGGGGTCCAGCGCCACGTAGAGCAGCTTCGCGCCGATCACCCCGCCCACCGCCAGGTTGACGACCAGGTCGCGGGCAGGCTCTGCCGCGTCCCGGCCGGGGCCCGGAAGGCCCGCCAGGGCGTAGGCCAGCAGGAGGCCGGCCAGCCAGAACAGCGCCCGGGTGGGCAGCACGGCGGAGCCGAGGCTGACCGACTCGGGCAGCCGGCTCCCGAGGCTGAACCCGGTCGGGGGGGCGGGCGGCCCCGCCGCCGCGGCCGCCAGGTACTCCAACATGGCCCGGTAAGTCAGGGGCCCGGCCACGCGGGCGGTCACCACGCCCTCGGGGCTGATGAACAGGCTGGTGGGCATGGAGGCCACCTGGAACCGGGCGCCGGCGTCGTCGGCGGGGTCCAGCAGGACGGGGAAGCTGTACCCGTGCTCGGTCAGGTAGGCCAGCGGCGCGGAGGGGCTCGCCTCCCGGGCCGTGAGGTTGACCGTGAGGACGGCGGTTCCGGCGGGCAGCGACGCGGCCAGCCGCTGAATCTCCGGCATCTCGGCGCGGCAAGGCCCGCACCAGGAAGCCCAGAAGTTGAGGAAGACCGCCTGGCCCCGGAAGTCCGCCAGGCTGACGGTCCGGCCGCTGAGGTCGGTCAGCGTGAGCGCCGGCGCAGGGTGACCGACGGCGGGGCGCGGCGGACCGCCCCGGGCGCCCTGCGGCCGGAAAGCGCCGCCCAGCAGCAGCACCAGCCAGATCAGCACAAGGAGGATCCCGTGAATCCGTCGCAGCCGGAGCACCTCGATTCGACCCCCATCGGTGTCGTATATCCTTTGGACGACCCGGAATTCCTTACAGGTATGTACGGGTGGTTTGAAGGGAACCATCACTGATGTGAAGGCGCACCCTTGAAAACGATGAACCAGGGGCTTGACATCGGTGATGGTGCGCGCATATCATCAGCTTGAAACCGGCGCTTCAGGGAAGTTAAGGTGCCCCTTTAATCTTCGGGGCCACACACACGCAGGGGAAGAGGTGATGGGGTTGAAGAAGTGGCGGATGCCCGGTCAGTGCCCCGTCTGCAGCGGCGAGTTGACGGTCACCCGGCTGGAGTGCAGCCACTGCGCCACGAAAGTGGAGGGCCGCTTCGACGCGTCGCCGTTTGCCCGGCTTACGCCGGAGCAGCAGGAGTTCGTGGCCATCTTTCTGCGGGCCCGGGGGAACATCAAGGAGGTCGAGCGAGAGCTTTCCATCTCGTATCCCACGGTGCGCGCCCGGCTCGACGCGGTGCTGGAGACCCTGGGCTACCGGGTGGACCGCGCGGCGGCCGATGAGGAGGCCCGGGCGAAGCAGGCCCGCCGCAAGGAAGTGCTCGACCGGCTGAACCGCGGGGAGATCACCGCCGAAGAGGCGGTGGCGGCGCTGAAGAGCCTCTGAGGGGGTGGCAGCGGTGCAGGAGGATCGTCTGATGGTCCTGCAGATGCTGGCGGACGGCAGGATCACTGTCGAGGAGGCTGACGCCCTGCTCCGTTCGCTGGAGGAGACCGCCGCCCACGCCGAACCGGCGGCCTCCGGTGCCGCCCGGCCGGTGAAGGCCCCGGCGGACCGGGGCGAACTGGGGGCGCGGCTGCAGGCGCTCCTTCAGCAGTTGCTGGACGAGGCCGACGCCGCCCTCGACCGGGCCGTGCGGTCGGTGGAGGAGCGGCTGGCGGAGATGGAGCGGCGGGAGCCCTACCGCCGGATCCGCGCGCTGGCCGATTCGCTGGACCGGGCGGCGGCGAGGGAGGCCGTGCGGGAAGCCCGGGCAGCGGCGAAGGAGGCCGTGCAGGAGGCGCGGGCGACGGCGAAGGAAGCTGTGAAGGAGGCCGTCGAAGCGGCGGAAGAGGCCGTGACGGACGCGATCGAAGCGGTGGAGGAAGCCGTGGCGGACGCGATCGAAGCCGCAGAGGAAGCGGTGGCGGAAGCCATCGAAGCGGCGGAGGAAGCCGAGGAGGAGGCCCTGGAGGCCGAAGAGGCCGGGGAGGACGTGCGGCTGAGGGCGTCCCGGGCGATCCGGAAGCTCAACGAGTTGGCAGAGTAGACGAGGAGGGTCGGCTGAATGTCCCAGGAGGAACGGCTCCTTATCTTGCAGATGGTGGCGGAAGGCAAGATCACCGCCAGCGAGGGCGCGGAGCTGCTGCGGGCCCTGGAGGGCCAGCGGGAGGAGCAGCCCGGCGCCGAACCCCCGCCGAGGCCGCGGGAGCGGCGCGCCGCCGTCTCGACATCGCTGGGTTCCGGGCTGTCCAGCCTGTTCGAAGAGGTCGTGGAGAAGGTCACCGGGGTCCTGAACGACTTCACCGGGCAGCGGTACGAGTTTCCGACGGAGATCAGCGGGGTCTTCACCGCCGGACAGGTGCCGCTCAGGATCTTCACCGGCAACGGCCACGTCGAGCTGCGGCGGTGGGATGAACCGGGGTACAAGGCGCAGATTCTGGTCAAGGCCCGGGGCGCCAGCGAGGCCGACGCCCGGAAGCGGGCGGAGGAGGCGTACCGGGTGACGGCCACGGAAACCGGCTTTCAGCTGGAGACCGACCGGCGGTTCGACTGGACGGACCTCTCCGTCCACGTGACGCTGTTCCTGCCCGGCGAGCACACCTACCATCTGGAGACCCGCACGGGCAACGGGCACATCCGGCTGGAGGGGATCGGCCTCACGGAGGGCACCCTCAAGAGCGGCAACGGCCGCATCACCGTCCTCGGCGTGACGGCCGACCGCCTCTACCTGAAGTCGGGCAACGGCTCGGTGGAGGTGGAGGGCGATATCGCCGACCTGGAGGCCACCACGGGCAACGGCTCGCTGCGGGTCGTGCCCCTGGGCCGCCGCTCCGAGCGGATGCAGCTGAAGACCGGCAACGGCTCAGCGTCCATCGACACCGGCCGGATGAGCCGGGCGGTGGGCCTGTTCATCGACGCGCACACCGGCATGGGCAGCGTCTCGGTGAACCGCCCGGACCTGGTGTACGAGCTGGATGAGCGGAACATCGGCTACAAGCACGTCGTCGCCCACACCGAGGGCTACGACATGGCAGCGCAGAAAGTGGACATTCGCGTGCGCACCGGCCTGGGCTCCATTTCCGTCGAATAATTCAGGTCGGGAAAAAACGGGTTCGCCGCGGCGCCGACCGCGGCGAACCTGCATTGAGGAGGGTTAACCGTGAGCCTGCTCATCCGCTGGGCGCTCGGCGCGCTCACCCTGCTGGCCATCGCCTACGCCGCGCCCTCGCTGGGCATCCTGCCCGGCTTTCACGTGGCCGGGTTTGAAGCCGCCGTCGCGGCGGCTGTGGTCCTCTCGCTGCTGAACCTCACGGTCCGCCCCATCCTGAAGTGGCTCACCCTGCCCATCACCTGTCTCACCTTCGGCCTGTTCGCGCTGGTGATCAACGCAGTGGTGATGATGCTGACCGACGCGCTGGTGGCCGGCTTCGAGGTGGGCGGCTTCCGCAACGCCCTGGTGGTGTCGCTGATCTACGCCGTCGTCACCGCGCTCCTCAGCGGGCTGGCCCGGAGGGAGAAGGACTGAGGCCGGCTACTGGGGCTGCGTGCCCTGCATAGGATCCTGGCCGTTCTGCGGCCAGCCCATGGGGGCCGCGCCGGGCATCTTGCCCCAGGGGCCCATCATCATGCCCTTGCCGAAACCGTCCTTGCCCCAGCCGCCCATGCCGGGGTAGCCCATGCCCGGATAGCCCATACCGGGGTAGCCCATGCCCGGGAATCCCATGCCGGGGAAGCCCATCCCCGGGAAGCCCTTGCCGAATCCACCCATCTCCGGGTAGCCGTAGCCGGCGTGCTCCGGCTCCCGGGCCTCGCCCCGCGGCATGCCCAGCAGTTGCGGCTCCAAGGCCTCCACGAGGCGAATCGCCTGCGCGGCGGGCATGCCCGTGCCGACCAGCGCGCTCATGAGCGCGACTTCACGCAGGATATGTTCGCGGTTCGCGCCCTCCATCCGCATCTCCCGCAGTCCGTGGGCCACGATGGGTTCGACTGCACGCATCAGCCAATGTGGCATGCTGCACACCTCCCATCACATGCTATGCCCCGGGGCGTGGTGGTGACATAAGCCCCGGGGCGGCAGAGACGGCCCTTTCGGTGTATGATGTTGGCATAAGCGCGTGATGGAGGGCCTGCATGAGACTGGCAGCATTCTTCCGTACCGTGGCCGCCGTCGGCTACGATCTCTTCCTGAAGCTGAACCCCCGCAAGGTGGCCGCCCATGCGGTGATCTGCGACGAAGCCGGGCGGGTGCTGGTCCTGAAATCGCGCTACGCCGAGGCCCTGCTGCTGCCCGGCGGCGGGCTGAAGGCGGGCGAGCATCTGGATGAGGGCTTGCGGCGGGAGTGCCGGGAAGAGCTGGGCGTCGATGTGGCGGTGGAGTCCCTGACGGGGCTGTACTATGTGGAGCGGTCGGCTGCCTATGTCGGGGTATTCCGCTGCCGGCTGGCGGGGGAGCCCATCCGCCTCTCCCACGAGCACGAGGCGTACGACTGGGTGACGCCGGACGCGCTGCCGCCCGAGGCGCGCCGGATGGCCTGTGACGCCCTGCAGTTCGGGGGCGGGACCGTGGTGGCACGGCTTCCCTGAACGACCGGCGCCCGGGTTCAGCCGAAGACCGCCGCCAGCTCCTGCATGGCGGCCCACAGGTAGATGCCCAGCGTCAACCCGCCGGTGAGCAGCGAGGCCGCGCGCAGCATCCGGCGGCGGCGCAGCCGGAGCGCGGCGAGCTCGGCGGCGAGCCGCTGCAGCTCGGCATCCCCTTCGGCGACCGGCCCCGGCTCCGCCTGGCCCTCGGCCTGCCACTCCCACTCGATGTCGATCTCGGCGGGGCGGGCCAGATGGCGGGGGCTGAATCCAGCCGCGAGGAAGTAGGCCGCGGCCGTCAGCGCGGCGGCCATCAGGGTCAGCATGGCGATCGAGGTCCAGGCGGCTGCAGCGGGAAGGGTCTCGAGGCCCTGCAGCTCGGCAGGACTTGCGTGATCCTGCACGAAAAATGTCAGCAGGAGCGCGATGCCGTTGTTGAGCAGGTGCATGATCATGCCGGGCAGGATCGAGCCCGATCGCTGCACCGCCAGAGCCCACAGCATGCCCAGCACGGTCAGCGGAATGAGCCGGACGATGCTGAGATGGAGGGCGCCGAAGAGCAGCCCGGTCAGCACGACCGCCGCGGTGGGACCCAGTGAGCGCAGGGCCCCGAGCACGTAGCCCCGGAAGGAGAGCTCCTCGCAGATGGCGGGCACCAGGGCGCCGACCAGCAGGGCCAGCGTCGACCCGGCGTCCAGGAGGATCTGGTAGGTCTGGATCATCTCTCCGCCCAGGAGATGGACCAGCAGCACCAGCACGGCGCCCATCAGCTGCGCGGCCAGCCAGCCGACGACGCCCAGCAGCACGGCGCGCCCGAAGCCCCGCAGCGTCAGCATGCGCAGCCGCAGGAACGGGCGGGCGGGCCGCTTCTCCACCAGGCGGGTGAAGAGGAGCGGCAGCGTGACGAAGATCAGGAGCTGGGTGGCCACGACACCGGCGAGGCCGAACGTGAACTGGAGGGCGCCGCCTGCGAACAACAGCAGGACCAGCGCCGTCAGGTAGAAGGAGAGAACCCGAAGCAGAGCCACCTGTTGTCTTGTGGTCACGCGTCTATCCTCCGCTTATCACATGAACTGAGAATGAAAACTCGGTGAAGGGAACGCCCCCGTCCTGTACGTCTAACGCGGCAGAACCCCTGAGAGGTGTGGGAAACCATTGTCTCCCCGTGACGAAACTCTGGTGTTTGCAGCGCAACAGGGAGATATGGATGCGTTCGCCGCCCTTGTGAACCGTCACAAGGGGCGTGTTTACCGCACCCTTTATCAGGTGGTTGGCGACGCCGCCGACGCGCAGGACCTGGCGCAGGAGGTCTTTGTCAAGGTCTACCGCAGCCTCGGGAGCTACCGGGGCGATGCCGCGTTCACCACCTGGCTCCACCGGGTGACCCTGAACATGGCGTTCGACTGGCTCCGGGCCCGCAAGCGGCGACCGCTCACCGTGCCGCTGGAACCGCCCCCGGGCGAGGAGGAGCAGCGGATGCCCGACCTGCCCAGCCCGGAAGCCGGGCCGGAGGAGCTCACGCTCCGGGAAGAGCGGCGCCGGCGCCTGCGGCAGGCGATTGACCGGCTCTCGCCGGACTACCGGGAGGTTGTGCTGCTCTACCACTTCTACCACCTGAGCTATCAGCAGATCGCCGACAGGCTCGGGGTGCCGGTGCGGACGGTGGAAACCCGGCTGTACCGGGCCAGGGCGAACCTGAGACGGATGCTGGCCGACGCGGAAGGAGGTGAGCGCGTTGAAGTGCAGCGATGTGCGCCGGCGCCTGGAGGCGTACTGGGCTGACGAGCTGGCGGAGGCCGAGCGGGCGGACTTCGACGCGCACCTCCGGGAGTGCCTGGCGTGCCGCGACCTCGCGGAGGGCCGGGATCTGCTCAGCGACCTGGCCGATCCGGAACTGGCGCGGATGGTGCTGAACGAACCGCCGCCGCTGCCGGACGACTTCACCGAGCGGGTGATGGCCCGTGTGGCGGCCGAGCAGCCGCGGCCCTTCTCCCTGCTCTGGCCCTGGCTGCAGGGGCACTGGTCGATCCACCAGTACGCCAGCGTCGCCTATGCCCTGGCCGCTACTCTTGTGGTAGTTTCGCTGGGCAACCGGTTTTTCCTCTGGAGCCAGGCCACTGACCGGCTGGCGGTGTGGACCGCCAAGGGGCAGGCTTACTGGGCGGCCATCCAGGCCTGGGCAGGGCCCCTGTCCGACCGGCTGCTGAGCATGTGGTACGCACTGACGGCCTGAATCGACTGACTTTCGCGGGAGGAGACACCGATGAGCTGCACCTACCACCCCGACCGGGAGGTCAGGGGGATCTGCAGCCACTGTGGACGGCCGGTGTGTGCGGATTGCCTGGTTGACCTCGGCGGACAGCCCTACTGCAAGCCGTGTCTGGCCGCGCGCATGCAGCAGCCCGTGCGCGAGATCAACGGGCTGGTCCGCTTCGTCCTCTCCATCGCGCCCGGCGTCGGCCACTTCTACATGGGCTACTTCAACCGGGGCACCCAGTTTTTCCTGATCACCCTCGCAGGCGGCATGATCCTCAACCTGGCGTTCCCCGGACTGCTGGGCCTGTATATTCCCGCCGCGATCTTCTACAGCATCTTCGATGCCCGCGAGATCCACCTGCGGCTCAGCCAGGGGCTGGAGGTGGAGGACCGGGGTTTTCTCGACTTGCAGACGCTGCCCCAGCGGTTCGGACAGCGTCATGCCGCCATTGCTCTGATCGTCCTGGGCGCGCTTGCCCTCTGGCGGGTGATCACGACCGACCTGCTGAGGTGGGTCTTCCAGAGCAGGTACTGGGAGGTGCAGCGGGCGGTCAACGGCTTCACCTTCGGCGCCCTGGCGGTGGGCCTCGGCGTCTGGCTGCTGGTGCGCCAGCAGCGGGGCAGTTAGCGGCGAAGGAGGCGCGCGCATGCCGGCGGGGACCGGGCTGGCTTTGGGGATCGACCTCGGGGGCACGGCGATCAAGGCCGGCGTGGTGAGCCGCGCCGGCGAGATTCTGTCCCGGGCTTCACGGGCTACGGAGCCGGAGACGGGCCCGGAAGGGGTCGCGGACCGGATCGCGATCACGGCCCGGGAGGCCCTGCAGGCCTGCGGACTGACGCTCGGGGACGTGGACGGCGTGGGGGTAGGCACACCGGGGATTTGCGACGCCGCCCGGGGGGTGGTGGTGAGTTCGGGCAACCTGGGCTGGCGGGAGGTTCCCCTGGCTGCCCTGCTCCGCCACCGGCTGGGCGTGCCCGTGCGGCTGGAGAACGACGCGAACTGCGCCGCGTGGGGCGAGCAGTGGTGCGGCGCCGCCCGCGGCGTCGATGACGTTATCCTGTTCACCCTGGGTACCGGCGTGGGCGGCGCCCTGATTCTCGGCGGACGCGTCTACCGCGGGGCGGCCGGCTGGGCGGGGGAGCTGGGCCACATTCGCGTGGCGCCCGACGGGCCGCGCTGCGCGTGCGGCCTGACGGGATGTCTTGAAGCCGTGGCCTCGGCTGCGGCCATGGCGCGGGACGGTCAGGCGGCCGTTGCGGCCGGCCGGTCGCCGGCCATGGCGCGCCTCAGCGCCGGGCAGGCGGGGCGGGTCGACGCCCGGGTGGTCATCGCCGCCGCCCGGGAGGGCGATGCCGCCGCGTCCGCGATTCTGCGGCGTGCCGGGGCGTACCTGGGCCAGGCCGCGGCCATGCTGGTGAGCGCGCTGAACCCCGCCCTGATCGTCGTCGGCGGGGGCGGCGCCTACGCCGGCGACCTCCTGCTGGAGCCGATGCGCCGCGCGATCGCCGAGCAGGCGATGCCCGGCCCTGCCGGCGTCGTCCGGGTCGTGCAGGCTGCGCTGGGCAACGACGCCGGGCTGATCGGCGCGGCGACCCTGGCGTGGCGCTGAGGGAACGTGCGGTTGGATGGGAATACGGAAACCGGGGCAGGCGCGGGCGCCTGCCCCGATGCACGCTGCAGGGGGAGATCAGTCTGCCGGGGAATCCTGACCGGGGACGATCCACGTGCCGCAGAAGGGACAGCGCACCTGCGCGGAGGGCGGGAACGCGCCCAGCCGCTTGCCGCAGCACGACACCTCCCGGAGCGGCAGCGACGGCAGCCTCTGTCGGACCAGCTGCCGCCGGTCCAGCTCCCGGATGTCGGCTTCCACCAGCGCGAGAAACTCCTTCAAGTCGAGACTGCGCAGCTCGCGCTCGGTCCTGGGCTGCCTCGGATGACCTCCCACGGCCGTCACCTCCCGTGCGGAGCGCCACCGGTCACTCTCCCTGTTTCGGAAGGTTTGGCGCCGGGACGCGCAATTCCTGCCGGGAATACTAGCGGCTGCGAGGGAGGGACGCACATTGCGCATCATCGCAGATCTCCACACGGAGGTGCGCACGGGGCCGGCCTCCGGCCGCGCGGCCGAGCAGGTGGCCGCGGCCCTGGCCCGCGGTCTGGAGGCCGTGGCGCTGTTCGCACCGGATCGCAGAAGCGTGAGACCCGTTCTCGAAGCGGCCCGGGACGTCGATCGCCGCACGCCCGCCATGCGGGTGCTGTCAGGCGCCGCCTGCCGGATCGTCTCGCCCGAGGGCGACGTGGACCTGGCCCGGTGGGCCGCGCGGGAGCACGACCTGGTCCTGGCGGTGGCGGCGCCGCAGGTGGCCCCGGCGCTACAGCGCTGGTTCCCCCGCTACCGGCCCGCGCTGCGCCGGACGGTGACCGACGCGGTGATCGCGGCGGTCTACCGGCACGACATCGACCTGATCGCCCTCCCGGGCAGGCTGGAGGTCGACCCGGCGGAGCTGGCCCGCGCCTGCCTGGACCGGGGCGCAGTTCTGGAGGTATGTGCCCGGCGTCCCCGGCCGTCGGCGGCCTTCCTGCGCCAGGCGGCGCGGCTGGGGGTGCGGTTCGCCGTGACCTCGGGCGCCCGCGGGCCTGAAGACGTGGGCGACTGCCGCGCCGCGGTGGCCCTGCTCGCTGCCGCGGGGGTGCCGCCGGAGCAGGTGGTCAACAGCGACCGCGGCGGCCTGGAGGGCTGGCTGGCGCAGCGGCGACGGCTGCCTGACCCCGGCGGGTGGACCGACTGGAGCCGGCAGGGCGGCCGGGCAGAGGCCCCGCGCCGCAGCCGTACGGGACGGCGGCCCAGCGACTGGGCGGACTGGTCCGCACAGGGGGGCGAGATTCACTAGATCGGCGGTGCGGAACAGGAGAAGGGCCGGTCAGGGGCGAATGCTGGCGGTGAGAGTCCGGGGGTGATGGACGTGGGCCAGTCCATTCGGCTGGTGATCGTGACCGGGATGTCGGGCGCAGGCAAGACCCAGGCGCTGAAACACCTGGAGGATCTGGGTTTTTTCTGCGTCGACAACCTGCCCCCGTCGCTCATGCCCAAGCTGGCCGAGCTGTTCGGCCAGACGGAAGGCAAGGTTAGCCGGCTGGCGCTGGGCATCGATATCCGCGGCGGCCGGTTCTTCAACGAAATTCTGGGCGCCCTGCGCGAGACCGCGGAGATCGGCGTGGCCTATCAGATCCTGTTCATGGATGCCGCGGACGAGGTGCTGGTCCGCCGCTACAAGGAGAGCCGGAGGCGCCATCCGCTGGCCCCCCAGGGCCGTCTGCTGGACGGGATCCAGCGGGAGCGGAAGCTGCTGCAGGAGCTGCGCGGCCTCGCCACCTTCATCGTCGACACGACGCACATGACCCCGGCCGACCTGCGGAAGGAGCTGAGCCGACGGTTCGGCCAGGACCAGGAGAGCCCCGGCTTCCACGTGAACGTGGTCTCCTTCGGGTTCAAGAACGGCGCCGTGCTGGATGCCGACCTCCTGTTTGACGTGCGCTTCCTGCCCAACCCCCATTACGTGCCCGATCTCCAGGCGCTGACGGGGGAGGACCCCGCGGTGGACGCGTACGTGATGAAATGGAGCACGACGCAGCAGTTCTTCCGGCGCCTGGTCAGCCTGATCGGCTTCCTGCTGCCGCACTACGTGGCGGAGGGCAAGAGCCTGCTGACCATCGCCATCGGCTGCACGGGCGGCCAGCACCGCTCCGTGTGCCTGGCCCGGCGGCTGGCCGACTGGATCCGGGACCGGGGCTATTCGGTGTCCGTCCAGCACCGGGATCTTCCCGGCCCACCTGAGCGCTCGGAGGAGGAGCGGCCGTGATGCGCATTCTGCGCTGGTTTGCGCCGGGGCTTCACATCAAACGCTGGTTGCTCGTCGCCGTTCTCGGCGTGGCCTTGGTGGTTGTGGGCGTTTCGCTCACCCTGCGGATCAACCTGTACCTGCTGCTGGGCGCGTGGCTGGTGGAGAACGTCGCCGCCAGCCGTGCCGTGTTCTACACGGGGCCGGTCGTCGCCGGCGCCGTGCTGGCGGTCCTCGGCGTGGTGCTGACCTGGGTGGGCGTCAGCCGTCTGGTGAATTCCGTGCTCTCCACGCTCACGGCGCGCGAGGAGGGCGTGGCCGACGCGTTCCTGGAGCGGCGGCTCCTGGTGCGCGGGCCCCGTGTAGTGGCGCTGGGCGGCGGGACCGGGCTTCCGGCGACGCTCAGGGGCCTGAAGAACTACACCGCCAACATCTCGGCGGTGGTCACCGTCGCGGACGACGGCGGCTCGTCGGGCCGGCTGCGCACCGAATTCGGCATCCTCCCCCCGGGCGACATCCGCAACTGCCTGATCGCCCTGGCGGACATCGAGCCGCTGATGGAGCGCCTGTTCCAGTACCGGTTTACCGGCGGAGAAGGGCTCAGCGGCCACCCCTTCGGCAACCTGTTCATCCTGGCGATGACCGAGGCGACCGGGGACTTCTACCAGGCGGTGCGGGCGGCCAGCGAGGTGCTGGCCGTGCGCGGACGGGTCCTGCCCTCCACCCTGGACCACGTCCTGCTGCGGGCGCAGCTCGCCGACGGGCGGATGGTGTCCGGGGAGTCGGCCATCGGCAAGGCCGGCAGCGCCATCCGGCGGGTGTTCCTGGACCGGGCCGACGGCGGCGAGCCGATTTCCGCCCTGGACGACGTGATCGCCGCCATCCAGGAGGCCGAGCTGATTGTGCTGGGCCCGGGCAGCCTCTACACCTCCATCATCCCCAATCTGCTCGTGCCCGGGGTGGCGGATGCCATCCGGCAGTCCTCTGCCCTGAAAATTTATGTGTGCAACGTCATGACCGAGCCGGGGGAGACCGACGGGTTCAAGGTCTCCGACCACATCAAGGCCATGATCGACCACGCCGGGTACGGCGTGATGGACATCTGCCTGGTCAACACCCGGGCGGTGCCTGCCCGTGTACGGGAGCGGTACAGGGAGCAGGGCGCCGAGCCGGTCGTCCTGGATCCGGCCGCCCACAGGCTGGGCGTGCAGGTGGTGGCGCGCGACCTCCTGCGGGTGGAGGGCGACTATGTGCGCCACGACCCGGAGAAACTGGCCCAGGCGATCGGGCACCTGTTCCTGGCCCGGCGGCCGCACGTGGGTCACACGCCCTGGGAGTTTTTCCTGTTCCGACAGCGACTGCGGGAGCGTTCCCGCCTGGAGGGGAGTCGATAGATGGCCGTTTTCAGCGCGCGTGGAGTATGGCCCGGGGAAGCGGAGGGGCGCATCTTCTGGGTGGACGCGGCGTGGAAGCCGGAGCGGGCGGTGTGCGCGGACCGGCCCGCGGAAATCGGCCGGCTGCGGGAGGCGGTCAGCCGCGCCCTGGACGACCTGGACGCGTGGATGGAGCAGCAGCCGACCCTCGGGGGCCGGGTGCTGCTGCAGCACTGCCGGGAAGCCCTGCAGGACCCTGCATTCATGGAGCGGGTCACCATGCTGATCGACCAGCACGGCCTGACGGCCCCCAGCGCCCTGGTGGAGGCCGCCGGGCTGGTGGGCAGCATCATGGCACGGAGCGAGGAGCTCCGGGAACGCGCACAGGCCCTGCAGCAGACGGCCCGGTGGCTGGCCCGCCGGCTGGCGGGCATGGCCTACCCGCCCGATGCCATTCTGGCGGGGGAGGCGTTTTCGGCGCTGGAGCTGCTGGACCGGACGCAGCCGGCCGTGATGGCCGCCGGTGAGCCGCTGGTGGTGGGCGATGTCCCGCTGCTCTGGGGCGTGGACGGGGTCTCCCCGGCGTGGGACGGCCGGCCGGCCCGGATCAGCGGGAGCACCCTGGTCCTCGGGGAGGAGGCGGAGGCCGGCGGGGTGCGGTACGAGGCCGTGCGCCGGGCGGTGCTGGCCGCGGCGCGCCGGATGCGGGCGGACGGGCTGGTGCGGCTGACGGAGGGCAACGTCTCCTGCCGCATCCCCGGGACCCCGCTGTTCGCCATCACCCCCAGCGGCATGGACTATGAGGCGCTGGAGCCCGCGGACATCTGCATCCTGGACCTGGAAGGACGCGTCGTGGACGCCCGCCGGCGCCCCTCCAGCGAGACCCCGCTGCACCGTCTCACCTACCTGCGGCGGCCCGATGTGGGCGCGGTGGTGCACACGCACTCCATCCACGCCTCCGCCTTTGCCTGCACGGGCCGGGAGCTCCCCGTCATCTCCACGGAGCTCGCTGCCCTGGTGGGGGACACGATCCGCTGCGCGCCTTACGCGCCCAGCGGCACCGAGACCTTCGCCGAGGTCGCCCTGGAGGCGCTGGGAGGCGAGGACCTGGCGGTGCTCCTGCAGAACCACGGCGCCATGGCCGTCGGGGAGACGCTGGACAGGGCCTACGCCGCGGCGGTGGCGCTGGAGGAGGCCGCCCAGATCTTCATCCTGGCGCGGCTGGTGGGCGAACCGATCATCCTGCCGGCCGAGGAGCGGCGGCGCATCTTCCTCTCCAGGCGCAGGGCTTACGGGCAGTCCCGGGAGGCGTAGCGGTTGTCTGACGAACTCTCTTTCTCGGCGGCGGTCAAGGGAGAGCTGGCGCTGCTGACCCCGGAGCTGCCGTGCTGCCGGCGGATGGAGCTGGCCGGGCTGGTGCGGGCGCTGGGGCGGCTCCATTTCCAGGGCAGCGGCCGCATCGCCCTCACCCTCGCCACGGATTCCGCCCCGGTTTCCCGCAAGGTGATCCGGCTGCTCAAGGCCGTGTCGCCGGTGAAGTACGAGGTCATCGTGATGCGGCGCCGGAAGCTGCGGAAGAACCTCGTCTACCGCGTGTTCATTCCGCACCAGCCGGAGGCCATGGAACTGCTGCGCCTCTCGGGCTTCATCGACGAAGCGGGCATGCCCGCCGAATGGGTCGAGCCGCCGGAGCTGGCCAACGACCACTGCCGCAGGGCGTTCCTGCGGGGCACGTTCCTGGGCAGCGGCTGGGTGGCGGGCCCCGAGAAGCAGCACCATCTGGAGATCACCACCTCGGCCACGGAGGCGGCGGACGCGCTGGGGCAGATGCTGTTCAGCTGCGGCATCTCCGCGCGGCTCGCGGCCCGCCGGGAGAGCCTGGTCCTCTACGTGAAGGAAGCCGAACAGATCATCCGCTTCCTGGGACTCATCGGCGCGCACCAGGCGCTGCTGCGCTACGAGGAGGTGCGCGTGATCAAGGAGATGAAGAACCGGGTGAACCGCCAGGTGAACGCCGAGGTCGCCAACATGGCGAAGCAGGCGGACGCGGCGGCCCGGCAGGTGGAGGCCATCCAGCGGCTGCAGGCCGCCGGCGTCCTGGAGCAGGTCTCGCCCCCGCTCCGGGAACTGGCCGCCCTCCGGCTGGCCTACCCGCACGCCAGCCTGAAGGAGCTGGGCGAGCTGTGCCGGCCGCCGGTCGGCAAGTCGGGCGCGGCGCACCGCATGCGCCAGCTCATGGCCCTGGCCGATTCGCTCGGATAGAACTGAATGAGTAGTCTTTACAGTTTGCGATTGAGATTCGTCATGGTACAATAGGAATGATGTCACAAGGTCGATTTGCTGAGGCTGGCTCCTCCTTTTGGACCAGGTCCGTCCTACTTCGGAAAGAGCAGGTGATCAGGTGAGTTCGCAACCGCTCGCCGGCAAGACACGGCCGCTCGACGTCTTCTCGGCCATCGCGGAGGATCTGCGGCAGGTGGAGACCGCGATCGAGGCGGCGCTGTCTACCCAGGAGACGATGCTGGAAGAGGTCTCGACCCATCTCTTGCGTTCGGGCGGCAAGCGGATCCGCCCGGCGCTGGTGATCCTGGCGAGCCGCTTCCCCGGCGTGGAGCTGAAGCAGGTCATCGATGTGGCGGTGGCGGTGGAACTCATTCACATGGCCACCCTGGTGCACGACGACGTGGTGGACAACGCCGATCTGCGCCGCGGCCGGCCGACCGTCAACGCCATCTGGAACAATCAGGTCTCGGTCCTGACGGGCGACTACCTCTTCGCCAAGGCCTTCACCCTGCTGGCCGACACCGGCAACAACCGCGTCGTCCGGCTGATGTCCGAAGTGGTGCGGGAGATGAGCCAGGGGGAGCTGGCGCAGATCGCGTCCTACTTCGACGTGGATCAGACCGAGGAGGACTACTACCGCCGCATCGCTCAGAAGACCGGCTACCTGATTGCCGAGGCCTGTCGCCTGGGCGCGGTCATGGCCGGGGCCGATGAGGAGCAGGTGCGCGCCGTCTACGATTACGGCATGGGCGTGGGGCTCAGTTTCCAGATCGCCGACGACCTCCTGGACTTCTTCGGCGACGAGGAAACGGTGGGCAAGCCGGTCTGCGGCGACCTCAAGATCGGGATTCTCACCCTGCCGGTGATCCACGCGCTGCAGCATGCACCGAGGCGGGCCGAGCTGCGGGAACTCATCCAGCGCCGGTCGATCGATGACGCTGCGGTGGCGCACGTGAAGGAGATCCTGGCGGAGGCCGGCTCCTTCGACTACGCCCGCCTGAAGGCGCGCGAGCACATCGACCGGGCTGTGCAGGCCCTGGACCGGCTGCCGACGCTGGCGACCCGGCCGGCTCTGAAGACCCTCGCCGACTTCGTGATCAACCGGAACTTCTGACCTTCCGGTGGACATACCTGAGAATCAGGGGGCTGTTGCATGCGACGGACCAACATTCCTGATGCCGCGATCAAGCGTCTGCCCGTGTACCTGCGGGTTGTCAGTGACCTGGCCGCCGCTGATGTTCCCATCGTCTCTTCGGCGGAGCTGGCCGAGAAGACAGGGCTCTCCCCGGAACAGATCCGGAAAGACCTCGCCTACTTCGGCGCCTTCGGCACCCGCGGGGTGGGCTACGACACCGCCATGCTCAGCCGCCGCATTGCCCGGATCCTGGGCCTTCACCGCGGGGTGAAGGCCGCGCTGGTCGGCTTCGGGCACCTGGGCCACGCCCTCGCCCGCTACTCGCTGACCCAGCACAAGGACATCGTCATCGCGGCGATCTTTGATGTCGACCCCGAGAAGATCGGGCAGGAGATCGACGGCGTCAGGGTTCAGCACGTGTCGGAGATGGTCGAGACCTGTCGCAAGCTGGGCGTCAAGATCGGGATCATCACCGTGCCGGCCGCCGCGGCGCAGTCCACGGCCGAGCTCCTGAAGGAGGGCGGCGTCGAGGCCATCCTGAACTTCGCACCGGCCAAGCTGGTGCTGGACGGCGTCTTCATCCAGAACATCGACCTGACGATCGAACTGCAGAGCCTGGCGTACTACACCTCGGCCAGCGAGGACGAACCGACCGAGGAGCCGTAGCGCGGCTCACGGCGGCGCCCCACGGGGCGCCGCCCGAACTTTTCTGCGCACCTGTTCGTCCAATAGTGAGATGGATTGACGCATGCTATCATAGGAGGAGAAGCAGGGGTTCCCACGAGGGGGTGGCTCCGGTAGACCTGACCAACGCCGTCAACTTCCTGGCCGCCCTGGGCGTGCGCTCGCCGTGGGATGTTCTCCGCACGGTGCTGGACATCAGCCTGGTCGCGTATATCATTTATAAGCTTTTTTCCTTGATACGCGGCACCCGGGCAGTCCCCCTGATCAACGGCGTCATCACGCTGGTGGTCGCGCTCCAGGTGGCCGAGGCCCTACGTCTTTATACCATCCAGTTCATCCTTGAAAACGTGTTCATCGCCGCGTCCGTCGCCCTGCCCATCATCTTTCAGCCCGAGCTCCGGCGGGCCCTCGAGCACATCGGCCGGGGCCGGCTGATCAAGACGAGCCTCCGGCTCGACGAGTTTGGCGACGAGGAGCGGACGCGCATGATCGACCAGGTCGTGCGCGCCGCGGAGATCCTGGGGCGCACGAAGACGGGCGCCCTGATCGTCATTGAGCGCGAAACCGGCCTCAGCGAGTACATCGACTCCGGCATCAAGCTGGACGCGCTGGTCTCCGCGGAGCTGCTGGTCAACCTCTTCGTGGAGAAGACCCCGCTGCACGACGGCGCCGCGATCATCCGGCAGAACCGGGTGGCGGCCGCTGCCTGCTGGCTGCCGCTGGCCGAGGCCACGCCCCTGCCGCACGACCTGGGCACCCGCCACCGGGCGGCCATCGGGATCACCGAGCAGAGCGACTGCGTGGTGGTGGTGGTGTCCGAGGAGACGGGCGTGATCTCGGTGGCCTTCCAGCGCGAGCTCACCCGGAACCTCGACGAGAAGTCGCTGCGCGAGATGCTGATCAGGCTGATGGAGCGCAGCAAGCGGCCGGGCCCGGTGCGGGGCCTCTTTCACTGGGGGGCTTCGTCATGATCAGGCGGCTGCTCTCCCTTCTGCGGCAGGATTTCTGGCTGAAGCTCCTGGCCCTGAGCGTCTCGGTGCTGCTCTGGGCCATGGTGGTTCAGGACTACAACAAGGTGACCTCGGTGACCTTCGATGTGCCGCTCGAGGTGATCTCGCACCCCGAGTACGAGGTGTTCGAGGGCCGCCGGGATCTGGAGACCGAGGTGGAGGTCCGCGTCACCGGCCCGAACCTGCTGGTCTCCTCTCTGAAGGCCGAGGACCTCCGGGCCCGGGTGGACTACCGCACCGTGCAGCAGCCGGGGCGCGCCCAGGAGGTCCGGGTGCAGGTGACGGGCCCGCCCCGCTACGAGGGGCAGGTGGAGTACCGGGCCAACCCTTCCACCGTCACCGTCACCCTGGTGGAGAACCGCACGCTGATGGTGCCCGTCATGGTCACGCCCGAGTCGGGCATTGTGGCCGTGGGCGACCGTGAGTTCCGCTACACCGCCGCCCCGGTGGTCGGCACGATCGCCGTGTCGGGCCGGGCCGACTACCTGGGCCTGGTGCGCACCGCCGTGGTCGCGCTGCAGGGGTCGGACCTGCAGCCGCCCCTGGAGGACGGGAAACTGGCGGAGTCCAGGAGCCGGCTGCAGAAGCCGGTGCGGCTGGTGGACGCGGTCATGCAGCCGGTGGAGAAGCTGGCCGAGCATTTTGCCGAAGTGGAGATCACCTGGGAGGAGCTGCCCCCGGGCAGGCGGGTGGCGGTGTCGCCGCAGACGATCGGCGAGCTGCCGCCGGGCTTCGAGCTGGTCGGGGTGTCTGCCGACCCGGGCGAGGTCACCATCCGCTCGGCCACCCTGGACGGCAGCCTGCCGCCGGTTTCGGCGGTGCTGACCGAACCGGTGGATCTCTCCGGCCAGACCCAGAGCTTCACCACGGTGGCCCGGCTGGTGGCCCCGGCGGGCACGAGCCTGGCGCAGACCTCTGTGGAGGTCACCGTGACGATCCGCGAGGTGAGCGCCGAGAAGGTGTTCGGCGCGGTGCCCATCGCCGTGCAGAACGCGCCCGAGGGGTGGGAGGTGACCCTGAGCCAGCCCACCGCGGAGGTGCGGCTGACGGGCCGCTACACCCTGGTGCACCCGCTGGACGCCAGTGCGGTGATGGCCTATGTCGACGTGCAGGGGCTGGGTCCCGGAACCCACCGGCTGCCGGTGAAGGTGGTCTACCCGCCCGAGATCGTCGAGACGGCCATCGATCCGGCCATGGTCGAGGTCACTATTTCCCTGCCTGAAATCGAGTAGAAAGGGGCTTTCCTCTGTATGCCCAGGATGTTCGGAACTGACGGTGTCCGCGGTGTGGCGAACAGTGAAGCGCTTTCCCCTGAACTGGCCTTTGCCCTGGGGCGGGCAGCGGCGGCGCTGGCCCGGGAACGCTCGGGCGGGCGCGTGACCGCCGTGGTGGGCCGTGACACCCGCCGCTCGGGCCCGATGCTGGCCGCGGCGCTCTCCGCCGGGATCTGTTCCGCCGGTGGCGACGTCGTCGACCTGGGGGTCATCACGACCCCGGGCGTGGCCTTCCTCACCCGGCACCTGAAGGCGGACTTCGGCGTGATGATCTCGGCCTCGCACAACCCGGCCCCTGACAACGGCATCAAGTTCTTCTCGGCCGACGGCTACAAGCTGCCGGACGAGGCCGAGGACCAGCTGGAGGCGAAGGTAAAGGCAAAGCCGGACACCATGCCCCGTCCCACCGGGGCGGACCTGGGCAGCATCCGCCAGAGCGCGGAGGCGGTGGAGGCGTACGTCGAGTACCTGGTTTCCACCGGAGAGCCGCTGAGCGGCCTGCGGGTGGTGGTGGACTGCGGCCACGGCGCGGCTTACCGGGTATCGCCCGAGGTGCTGCGCCGGCTGGGCGCGGAGGTGATCGCGCTGAACACGGCGCCGGACGGCCTCAACATCAACGACGGCTGCGGCTCGACCCACCCCGAGGCGCTGCAGGAGGCCGTGCGGGCGCACGGCGCCCACGCCGGCATCGCCCACGACGGCGACGCCGACCGCTGCATCGCAGTGGATGAGCGGGGCGAGCTGGTGGACGGCGACCAGATCATGGCCATCTGCGCGCTGGACCTGAAGGCCCGGGGGCAGCTGCCCAACGACACCCTGGTGGCCACGGTCATGTCCAACATGGGTCTCGAACTGTTGATGCGCGCGCACGGCGTGAACCTGGTGCGCACCAAGGTCGGCGACCGGTACGTCCTGGAGGAGATGCTGAAGGGCGGTTACGGCCTGGGCGGCGAGCAGTCGGGCCACGTGATCTTCGGCGCGCTCTCCACCACCGGCGACGGGATTCTGACGGCCGTGCAGCTGCTCTCCATTCTCGCCCGGGAACGGCAGCCCCTCTCGGTCCTCGCGGGCCGGATGCAGCGGCTGCCCCAGTGGCTGGAAAACGTGCGGGTCGCACGCAAGGAGGGCTGGGACCAGAACCCCGCCATCCGGGAGGCCATCGCCCGGGCCGAGGCGGAGCTGGCCGGCCAGGGGCGGGTGCTCGTGCGGGCCTCGGGCACCGAGCCGCTGATCCGGGTGATGCTGGAGGGCGCCGACATGGCGCAGATCCAGCGGCTGTCGGTGGCCATCGCGGAGGTGATTCGGACTGAGCTCCAGTAAGAAGAGGCGGCCTGCCAGCCGCCGGTCCACGGGCGCCCCGGCCAGGCGGAGCGCCCGTCCCCGCGCGCGGGGGGGCGGAGCGCCGAAGGACGTGTGGCGCAGTCCGCTCACCCCGGTCGTGCTGGTGATCCTGGTGGTGGTGGCGGCGGGTCTCTGGGCACAGCGGGGCGCCGGCGTGCCGGCTTCGACCGGGAGCGCACCCGGGCAGGCGGAGCCGGGCGTCCTGGACCCGGCGGGCGGTGCAGCGCCTGAGGCTTCCCCGCCCGCCGGCGGGGAGGACGAAGCGGGCGGCCCGGCGGCCCCGGAGACGGGCGGCGGCGAATCCGCCGAACCGGCCAGGGACGCAGCGCCCGAGCCCCAGCAGCCCGCGTATCCCCTGGCCACCAGCCGGTCGGCCATCGACCGGTCCGGCGGCGCGGCGGAGACCATGCGGGTCACGGTTTACTACGTGGACTTTGACGCGGGCATGGAGGCCCTGCAGCCTGTGGAGATTCAGGTCCCCTTTTCCATCACCCCGATCCGGGTTTCGGTGGAGCAGCTGCTGCACCCGCCCGAGGAGCTGGGGCTGTTCAGCGAGTTCCCGCCGGGGACGGCGCCGCGGGGGTTCAACCTGGAGGACGGCGTCGCGGTGGTGGACCTTTCGCCGGAGGTGGAGGGCGTGCGGGGCGAGACGGCGGTGAACGCCGTCGTCGCCACCCTGGTCTACACCCTGACGGAGATTCCCGGCGTGGAGGCCGTGCAGCTGTGGGCCGGTGGGAAGCCGGCCGTGCTGGACGGCTTCGAGTGGTCGGCCCCGCTCACCCGGGCCGACGTGGAGGCGCGGCAGCGGTTCCGGGTGGAGCCGGTTATTCCGTACAGCGGCGGGTAGCCCTCCGGGCAACGGGCTTCCCGCCACTTTTTCTTGACGGTTTTCGTCCCTGCTCCGTACACTGGGAAAAGGAAAGGGGGGAGAAATGCGAGTCTCGTAGGTTCCGGACGGCAAAAGTGCACAGGGACGTCTTGGATCCATGAAGCGCCAGGACTTGCGGCCGGCAGGGTCGCAAGTTGACGAGGTGGGGGATCTCGGAGGATTCGGCGGGTGACCCCCGGTTGCTCACGACCGATAACGGCTCTACAAAGGCCGGGAGCGATCCCGGAGACAAAGGGGCCAGGTGAGGCCGAGGACGGGCATTGGCCGTCCCGGGCATCCTATTGTGCCTTTTTGCCATGTCCACGGTAACCTGCGATGGGCGAGACCAGGCGGGTAGGGTGGACATGGCCCTTTTTTCATGCACACGAGGAGGAACAGACCATGTGCGGCATCGTTGGCTATATCGGACAGCGCGAGGCGCTGCCCGTGTTGTTGGACGGCCTGCAGCGGCTGGAATACCGGGGGTACGATTCCGCCGGTGTGGCCGTGGTCGCGGGAGGCGAGACCCGAGTGGCGAAGCGGCAGGGAAGGCTGCGCGAACTGGAGGCGGCGCTCGCCGGTCTGCCGGCCGGAAGCCGCGTGGGCATCGGGCACACGCGGTGGGCGACCCACGGCCGGCCGTCGGATCGGAACGCGCACCCCCACACCGACGGGTCGGGCCGGTTCGCCGTGGTGCACAACGGGATCATCGAGAACTACGCCGAGCTGCGGGAAGAGCTGGCGCGGCAGGGGTGCGTCTTCCGCTCCGAGACCGACACCGAGGTGATTCCCCACCTGATCGCTTCCCACTACGACGGGGACCTCGTGGAGGCGGTGCGCCGTGCCGTCTCCCGGCTGCGCGGGGCGTTTGCCCTGGCGGTGGTGTGCGCGCAGGAGCCCGACAGGATCGTGGCTGTAAGGGTCGCCTCGCCGCTGGTGATCGGCCTCGGCGAAGGGGAGCACCTGCTGGCCTCGGACATTCCGGCGGTGCTGCCCTACACCCGGCAGGTCATCCCGATGGAGGAGGGCTGGCTGGCCGTCCTGACCCGGGAAGGGGTGACCGTGACCACGGTAGCCGGGGAGCCGGTCCAGCCCCGGGTGATGCACGTGGACTGGGAGCCCCGCCAGGCGGAGCGGGGCGGCTACGCCCATTTCATGCTGAAGGAGATTCACGAGCAGCCCCGGGCCCTGCGGGACACCCTCTCGGGCAGGCTGGACCCGGCGGCCGGCCGGGTGCGGCTGCCGGAGGTGGGGCTCAGCGCAGCTGAGGTGCAGGCGCTCCGCAAGGTGGCGGTGGTGGCCTGCGGAACGGCGGCCCATGCCGGGCTGGTGGGCAAATACCTGATCGAGCGGCTGGCCCGGATTCCCGTAGAGTGGGACCTGGCGTCGGAGTACCGCTACCGGGAGCCCATGGTCGACGACCGGACGCTGTTCGTCGCGGTGTCGCAGTCGGGGGAGACCGCTGACACGCTGGCGGCGATGCGGGAGGCCCGGAGCCGGGGCGCGAAGGTGCTGGCGGTGACCAACGTGGTGGGCTCCACCGCGGCCCGCGAGGCCGACTGGGTGCTCCACACCTGGGCGGGTCCCGAGATCGCGGTGGCCTCCACCAAGGCCTACACCACCCAGGTGGAGGCGCTCACCCTGCTGGCGATCTGGCTCGGGCAGCAGAACGGCCGCATCGACCTCGCCGAGGCCGCGGCGCTGGTGCAGGGACTCCGCCGGCTCCCTGACCAGGCGGAACAGGTGCTGGCGCTGGAGCCGGCGGTGAAGGCGGCCGCGGAGGAACTGGCGCTGCAGAGCGACGTCTTCTTCATCGGCCGGAACCTGGACTACGCCGTGGCTCTGGAGGGGCAGCTGAAGCTGAAGGAGATCAGCTATATCCACGCCGAGGCCTACGCGGCGGGGGAGCTGAAACACGGCACGCTGGCCCTGATCACCGACGGGGTGCCGGTGGTGGCCCTCAACACGCAGCCGGAGCTGGTGGAGAAGACGATCTCCAACATCCAGGAGACCCGGGCGCGCGGGGCCTTTGTGGTGGGGCTGGCGCGGGAGGGGGATGAGGCGACGGCCCGCCACTGTGACCGGGTTTTCTGCCTGCCTCCCGCCCACCGGCTGCTGATGCCCGCGCTGGCGGCGATTCCGCTGCAGCTGCTGGCGTATTACGCCGCGACGGCCCGCGGCACCGACGTCGACAAGCCGCGCAACCTGGCCAAGAGCGTGACGGTGGAGTAAACGGTTGACGCGCCGGAGGAAGGACGATTATTCTTTGAAGATATAGTGGGCGGTGTCACAGAAACTGGCATTGCCCGGGAAAAGGGGGGTGGAAGCTGTGACGTACGGGGGCCCGCGCAGACGGCTGCGCCCCGGGAGCCTGAGGGCCCGCATCGCCGTGCTGGCCGCGTGTGCACTGCGGAGCTGGGCGCAGCGGGTGCACGTGCCGCCTGCCCGCAACAAGGGGCGCAGGAACAAGGGGCGCCACCGCCTCTACACCGAGACAGACCCGGTCCCACTCCAGCGGGGCGGGCGACTGGCCGCCGCCTCCGCGCAGGGGCCCGCCCGTCTGCGGGATCGGGTCGTCAGACGGCTTCCGACCCGGGCGGTTGGGCAGATGCGCGCTGGATAGGACGGCACACACCGCACACCACTCCAGAGGCCGAGCGACCGGTCGCCATTTCGGGTTTCGTTCCCGGACGAGATGCGATGAAGAAATCGCGGAGGAGAGATGCAGATGGCGATGGTCGATCGCGTGCTGGAGATGATCTCTGAGAAAGGCATTCGGATGCTCGATCTGAAGTTCGTGGACCTGCCGGGGATGCTGCACCACCTCAGCGTGCCGGTGGAGGTTGTGGACGCCGGGCAGCTGAGCGAGGGTTTCTTCTTTGACGGCTCATCGATCCGGGGCTTCCGGGGGATCGCCGAGTCGGACATGATCCTCCGGCCGGACCCGGCGACCGCGGTGCAGGACCCGTTTGTCGAGGGGCCGACGCTCTCCCTGATGGCGGACGTCCTTGAGCCCGGGCTGAAGGCGTACAGCCGCGACCCCCGGGGCGTCGCCCGCCGGGCGGAGCAGTACCTCCGGGAGAGCGGCATCGCCGACGCCTCGCACTGGGGGGTCGAGATCGAGTTCTTCGTGTTCGACAACGTCCGGTTCCAGACCGGTCCGGACGCCTCGTTCTACTACGTGGACTCCGATGAAGCCCACTGGTCGTCGGGCCGGGTGCCCAACGGCGGTTACAAGGTGAAGCACCAGCAGGGCTACCTGCGGGCGCTGCCGATTGACGGGCAGACGGATCTGCGCACGGCGATGACGCGCCAGCTGCAGGCGCTGGGGCTGGTCGTGGAGCGGCACCACCACGAGGTGGCAACGGCGGGACAAAACGAGATCAACTTCCGCTTCTCCACGCTGACGGACACGGCCGACAAGGCGATGCTCTACAAGTACGCCGTGAAAAACGTCGCCCGGGCGCACGGCAAGACCGCGACCTTCATGCCCAAGCCCCTCTACCAGAACTCAGGCAACGGCATGCACTGCAACCAGTCGCTGGTCAAGGACGGTGTGAACCTGTTCCACGATGCGGACGGGTACGCCAACCTCAGCCAGCTCGCCCTCTGGTATATCGGCGGCCTGCTGACCCACGCCGATGCCCTGCTGGCCATCACCAACCCGACCACCAACTCCTACAAACGGCTGGTTCCCGGTTACGAGGCGCCGACCAGCCTGGCGTTCTCCCGGGCCAACCGGTCCGCTGCGGTCCGCATCCCGATCAGCCTCTCGCCCCGGACGACCCGCATCGAGTTCCGCACGCCGGACCCGACCGCCAACCCGTACCTGGCCCTGGCGGCGCAGCTCATGGCCGGGCTCGACGGCATCCGCCGGCGGATCGACCCGACGGCCGCGGGCTTCGGCCCCGTCGACGTCGACATCTACCACCAGCCGGAGGCGACCCTGCTGAAGCTCAGACAGGTGCCGTCCTCGCTCCGGCAGGCGGTGGAGGCGCTGAAGGCGGACCACGACTTTCTGCTGGAGGGCGGCGTCTTCTCGGAGGATCTGATCGAGACCTTCGTCGCGTTGAAGGAGGAGGAGATCCGGAGGCTGGAGACGCACCCGCACCCGGTCGAGTTCGAGATGTACTACGACAACTGAGCGCCGGGATGTGCCGGGGAGGAGGAACCGTTTCCCCGGAATGACGAAAGGCCGGGAACCCGCCCCTGCAGGCGGGTTCCCGGCCTTCTCTGCGCCCCCGGGCGGCGCCGGGTATGGCCGGGTTCCGTTGGTCAGTCCGCCCCCTGGGCCGGCGTCTTCTCCGGGATGAGCAGCGAGGCCAGAATGGCGACCGCGATGGTGCCCAGGACGACGGTGAGCGAGATCCAGGTCTCGACGTGGAAGCCGAACGGGATCGCCAGCATCTTGCCGCCGATGAAGAGCAGGACGAACGCCAGCCCCAGGCTGAGGTAGCGGAACTTGTCGAGGATGCCGGCCAGCAGGAAGTAGAGCGCCCGCAGCCCCAGGATGGCGAAGATGTTGGAGGTCAGCACGATGAAGAAGTCGCTGCTGATGCCCATGACGGCCGGGATGGAGTCGACGGCGAAGAGGAGGTCGGTCGCCTCGACCATGACGATGGCCATGCCCAGCAGGGTGAGCTCCCAGCGGCCGTTCTTCCGGGTGATGATGGCCTGGCCGTCGTAGCCGGGGTAGGCGGGCAGGACCCGGGACAGCAGCCTGTAGACCTTGTTGTCCTCCAGCGACGTCTCGCCTCCGTCGCTTTCCCGCATCATCCTGAAACCGGTGATGATCAGGAAGACGCCGAAGACCGGCAGCAGCCAGGTGAACCGCTCCACGGCCTCCACCCCCAGGAAGATCAGCACGCTGCGCATGGCCACCGCGCCGATCACGCCCCAGGCCAGGGCCCGGTGCTGGAGGCCGCCCCGAATGCCGAAGAAGCCGAAGATCGTCGCGATGACGAACAGGTTGTCGACGCTGAGCGCCTTCTCCATCGTGTACGCCGTGATATACTGCATCCACATTTCCATGCCGTAGCGGTAGTACACATAGCCGCTGAACAGCAGGGCGAGCACGATCCAGGCCAGCGAGGTCACCGCCGCCTCCTTCAGTCCGATGTCGTGATCGTCCTTGTGGAGGACGAACAGGTCCAGCCACGTCGCGAACACCACGAACAGAAAGAAGGCGATGAGCTCCACGGTGTGCAAGGCGATCCCTCTCCTTACGCTTCGCTTTACCCGGCCGGGGCAACCGCCTGCCATCGGCAGGCCGGGAAGATACAGAAGGGGCATGACAAGGCCCTGTTCCGCTTTGGAACAAGGTCTTGCCATGCCCCAGTCATCCTGGCGGCCGGAACAGCCGGGGGCCGTGCGCCCGCAATGACCGACTGCTCCACCTGCAGGTGCAGGTCGGCTACTCCCCTTGTAAGCTGTAGAATCTACGTCACCAGTATAGCGGCGGAGAGCCGGGGTGTAAAGAGGTCTGCGCAGGTTGTCGAAAATGAGTCGAAGTGAAGGAGCGCGCCGGGCGGCCGACGTCATACCAGCAGATGCTCCGCAGAAAGGGCGTGGGAAGATGCAGTCAGGACAGGTCAACCGGAGCGTGATCTGGGGGCTGGTGCTCATCGCCGCCGGGCTGCTCCTGCTCATGGGCAACTTCAACATCGTCTTCTGGCCGCTGCGGGCCCTCTCGGGCGCGCTGGCGCTGGGCATTCCCGGGCTGATTTTCGCCTCCGTGTACGCCGGCAACCGGGACCAGTGGTGGGCCATCATCCCCGCCGGCGTGCTCCTGACCCTCGCCGGGGTGTCCCTGGTGGAGTCGCTCCTGCCGTGGGTCAACACCGGCTGGATCTTCTTCTTCGGGCTGGCCGTCACGTTCGGCCTGGTCTGGCGGGAGACGGGGGGCGTGCAGCGGTGGGCTCGGGTAACCGCCCTGATCTGCCTGGCGCTGGCCGCCATCAACCTGCTCGGGTCGCTCATCCGGTTCGCGCTTCCGCTGGCCCTGGTGGCGCTCGGGGTCTACCTGCTGACGGGCCGCAACAGGCACGGGGATTGACAGGAGCCCGCCTCGTCAGTATCATGTGTACGTGGCAGATGATTTTGAGAGGGGGTGCCGGAATGTCCATCATGACCACGATGACCACGCCAACGGCTTGGGTTTTCCGGCACGTCCCCGCTTGGTCTGCCTGAACGCACTGCGTCTGCAAGGAGCTGTCCGGCCAGGCCTGACCGCGGGGCGTTGCCCTGCGGTTTTTTGTCTTGCTCATCAGGACAAAGGAGGCCTGGTTTGCGCGTGGCACGCTACCTCAATGCCGCGGATGTCCTGCCCGCCGACCTGCTGGCCGAGGTCCAGCGGTACGCGGCGGGTCAGCAACTCTACATCCCCCGCCCGCACGAGCGGCTGCCCTGGGGCACCCGCACCGGCGCCCGGGCGCAGCTGGCCCTGCGGAACGAGCAGATCCGGCAGCGGCGGCGGGAGGGGGCGAGCATAGAAGAACTGATGCGGGAGTTCCACCTGAGTTACGACTCGATCCGCAAGATCATCGGCGGAAAGAACGGTTCGAAGTGTTCACGGGGCTGATTCCCCACCCCCGTTCGGGTACGCTGGCACTGCGGCCGGCGCGCAGTTCATCGGATGGGAAGGGGGGTGATGGCCCTGAGTCACGCAGAGGTCGTCATCCCCGACGGCCGGTAGGAAAATCGGCTGTTGGGGATGCCTCGGCGAAAAGGCAGGCGGAAGCGCCTGCCTTTTCGCATACCGCCGGGGGTGCAGGCGCAGACTACCTCTCCGGAGGTGTCCGAGCGTGACGATCCGAGAGGGAACGTCGCAGACCACGCAGCAATCGCTGTACCGGCGGATGGTCCTCAAGGCGGAGCCCGGCCCGCCCCGGCTGCGCAACGCCGTGATGGCTTTCGTCAGCGGGGGGCTGGTCTGCATGGTGGGAGAGGGCATCACGGACTTCTGGGAGCGGGTGCTGCGCATCTCGCACAAGCAGGCGGCCGATCCGACGGTGGCGACGCTGATCTTCCTCGCCTCGCTGCTGACCGGCCTGGGCTACTTCGACAAGCTGGCCCGGTACGCGGGCGCAGGCCTGGCGGTGCCCGTCACGGGCTTTGCCAACGCCATGACCGCGTCGGCGATGGAGTTCAAGCGGGAAGGGCTGATCTTCGGCATCGGCGGCCGGATGTTCCAGCTGGCCGGCGCCGTCATCGTCTACGGGGTCGTCACGGCCTTCTTGGTGGGCATCATCACAGGCATTGTGCGGCTGGTGCGGTGAGGCGTCGGCCGTGGCAACGAAGCGCATCGGACCTCAGACGGTGAGGTTTGACCGGCCGCCGGTGATCATCGGAGCGGCGGCGGTGGCGGGGCCGGAGGAGGCCCAGGGCCCGCTGGGGCACGAGTTCGACCAGACGTACCCTGACCTGACCATCGGCCTGAGCTCCTTTGAGAAGGCCGAGCGCCAGATGATGATCGACGCCTGCCGCCTGGCCCTGCGCCGGGCCGGCATCACCGAGAAGCCGCCGGCGGTGGACTACTTCCTGGCCGGCGACCTGCTGAACCAGCTGATCACGGCCTCGTTCAGCGGGCTCGAAATCGGCGTGCCGATGTACGGACTCTACGGTGCCTGCTCCACGTTCAGCGAGGCCCTGGCGATCGGCGCCAAGCTCATTGACGGCGGATTCGCCGACCGGGTGCTCTGCGCGGTCTCCAGCCACGTGGGCTCGGCAGAGCGCCAGTACCGGTACCCCACCGAGTACGGCAGCCAGAAAAAGCCCTACGCCCAGCACACGGTGACCGGGGCCGGCGCCGTGGTGCTCGCCGCCTCCGGCACGGGACCGCGCATCACCTACTGTACGACGGGCAAGGTGGTGGATTACGGGGTCGCCGACCCGTTCAACCAGGGCGCTGCAATGGCGCCGGCCGCCGTGGACACCATCGAGGCGCACCTGCGGGAGACCGGGCGCAGCGTCGAGGACTACGATCTCATCGTGACCGGCGACCTGGCCAGCTTTGGCTACGAGATGGCCGTGAAACTGGCTGCGGACCGCAACCTGAGGCTGGCGAAGAACTACCGGGACTGCGGCGTCATGGTGTACGACCTTTCCCGTCAGAACGTCAACGCGGGGGGAAGCGGGTGCGCCAGCTCGGCCATCGTCACGTGCGGCCATCTGCTGAAGGAGATGGCGCGGGGCAGGCTGCGGCGCCTGCTGGTGGTCGCGACCGGCGCGCTGTTCTCGCCGACCAGCTTCCAGCAGGGCGAGAACATCCCGACCATCGCGCACGCAGTGGCAGTGGAGGCGTAACCCGATGATGTACCTGAAGGCCTTTCTCGTCGGCGGGCTGATCTGCCTGATCGCGCAGGTGATCCTGGACAACACCAAGCTCAGCCCCGGCCACGTGCTCTCCGGCCTGACCGTGGCCGGCGGCGTGCTGGGCGGGCTGGGACTCTACGACAAGCTGGTGGAGTTCGCCGGCGCGGGCGCCTCGGTGCCCATCGCCAGCTTCGGCAACTCGCTGGTGAAGGGCGCGCTGCAGGAACTGGACCAGAACGGGCTGGTCGGCGTGCTCACCGGGATGTTCGAGGTGACCAGCACCGGCATCGCCGCGGCCATCGTGTTTGCCTTCCTGGCGGCGGTGACGTTCAATCCCAAGAGCTGAGGCGCGCACCGGGTAGTCCCCGGCCCCTGCTGCATAGCGTAGTGGGGGAAGGAGGGAGGCCCGGCGTGTTCGGCTTTCAGCCCTACGACCCGTCGGCCCTGGTCTACCAGCACATTGCCGACTGGGCCCGCCAGGTGCTCGCCTGCATCGCGGACCTGCAGTCGGGCGGGGGGCCGGCGGAGGCGCTTGCGGATTGGCAGGAGCGGTTTGCGCGGCTGGAACAGGAGGCCCGGGAGGCGACAGGCTCCGGGCAGGACGGCGAGCGGGCGGACGCCGCGGCCCTGATGCGGGAGGCCTACGAGGCCCTGGACGGGTTCGTGCGCGCGGCGTTCGGCAGGGGGGCGCCGCAGGAAACCGGCCGGCTGAACCCCGTGCCGCCGGGGGGCCACCGGCTGCCGCCGCTGCCGTATCCGTACGACGCGCTGGAACCTTACATCGACGCGGAGACGATGCGGTTCCACCACGACCGGCACCACCGCAGCTACGTGGAGGGGCTCAACCGGGCGGAGCGGGCGCTGGCGGAGGCCCGCGCGTCCGGCGACTGGGCGCTGGTGAAGCACTGGGAGCGAGAAGCGGCGTTCCACGGCGCCGGGCACTACCTGCACACCCTGTTCTGGGAGAGCATGGCGCCGGGGGCCGGCGGGGAGCCCGGGGGCGAGGTGCTGGCGCAGATCAGGCAGGACTTCGGGGACTTCGAGCGCTTCCGGGAGCAGTTCAGCAAGGCGGCCGAAAACGTGGAGGGGGGCGGCTGGGCGATCTGGGTCTGGGCGCCGCGGGCGAACCGCACGGAGATCCTGACCGCGGAGAAGCACCAGAACCTGAGCCAGTGGGACGTGGTCCCCCTGCTGCCGCTGGACGTCTGGGAGCACGCCTACTACCTGAAGTACCGGAACGACCGCGCCGCCTACGTCGACCAGTGGTGGAACGTGGTCAACTGGCCCGCGGTGGAGCGGCGGCTGCGACAGGCGCGCAGGCTGTACTGGGAGCCGGCGTGACCTGGTCACACGTGCAGGGTGGTGCACCAACGTGCACCACCCTGCGGAGTCTTCGGGCCCGCTGAACGGCGCTACGGACGGGCCTTGCGGTGGCTGCGCCTGGCCTTCTCCCACTCCTTCAGGATCTTCTTCGCCTGCTCCCTGGTGAGGCGGCCGTTCTTCACGGCGTCGTCGAGCTTGGCCTTCACCTCGGCCTCGGAGTCGTGGGGGGAGAGTCCCAACCGGCGGACGGCCCGCCACTCCCTGAGGCGGGCCGCCTCCTCATCGGTGATCTTGCCCGACTGGTGGGCCCGCTCGATCATCTGGTCGATCTCCGCGTTGAGCTGCTCCAGGCGGGTGCGGCGGAGCGTGCGGATGTCGTTCAGGAGCTGCTCCATGCCCGGCGAGAGTCTGGGCGCAGCTTTTTCCGTAACCGTGTCGGGAGCCGTGCCCGCTGCGAAGGCGGTGCCGCCCAGCACCAGCACGGTCCAGACGGAGACCAGCATCATTGCCAACCCACGGGGTATCAAGCGCATCCTGGAACCTCCCTATTGCTCATCCTCGTTCCACGTGGCGTCGAACCTGTTGTTGCCTGCTGTGAACCGCCCCTCGTTGCCGCCGACCAGGTAGCCCAGCGCCGCGGCCTGATGGCTCCAGGCCTCTCCGCCCTTCATCTGCTGAAGCAGCCGCTGCGTTTCGGAACGGACAGCTGCCTGCGCGCCGGGCTCCCGGGAGTTCCGATCCTTTGCCATGCTCTGCCCTCCTTTGGGCTTAGTCTGCCCCAGAGCGCGCCGCTTCCATGAACTTGTCTGGGACAACCCTTTTCTGTATAATCACCAGGGTAAGAAACCCACCCGTGCGGGAAGGAGAAGTGGCATGAAGAACCTGCCGAACCTGTGGCCGTACCAGGAAGCCAAGCGCCTGATCGAGCGATGGCCGCAGAAATCGCGCTACATCCTGCAGACCGGGTTTGGCGCGTCCGGCCACCCGCACATGGGCACCATCGGCGAGGTCGTCCGCACCTTCTACGTGGCCAAGGCCCTGCGGGACCTGGGCCGCGACTCGGAGATCATCGTCTTCTCCGACGACATGGACGGCCTGCGCAAGATCCCGACCAACATCGATGCGCCGTGGCTGAAGGAGCACCTGGGCAAGCCGGTGACCCGCATTCCCGATCCGTACGGCTGCCACCCGTCCTTCGGCCACCACATGAACGCGGAACTGAAGGAGATGATGTCCAGGACGGGCATCCAGGCCACCTTCCGCTCCGCGACCGACTGCTACGCCGACGGCACCTTCGACGAGGGCATCCGCCACATGTTCCGCCACATGCAGGGCATCATCGACCTGGTGCTGCCCACCATGCGGCCGGAGAACCGGGAGGGCTGGTTCCCGTGGCTGCCCGTCTGTGAGAACTGCGGCAAGGTGTACACCACGCGCGTCGAGTCGTACGACCCCGACGCGGCCACGGTGACGTACGCCTGTACCGGCTCGTTCCGGGACGTGCACGGCTGCGGCCACCGCGGCACCCAGAGCGCCCTGGGCGGCCGGGGCAAGTTCTTCTGGAAGGCCGACTGGGCCCTGCGCTGGTACGTTTTCGGCGTCAACTTCGAGATGCACGGCAAGGACCTGATCGACTCCGCCAAGCTCTCCAAGGAGATCGTGAAGCTGCTGGGCGGCCAGCCGCCCAACACCATGTTCTACGAGCTGTTCCTGACCGAGGAGGGGCGGAAGATCTCCAAGTCTTCGGGCGTCGGCATCTCGATGGAGAACTGGGGACGCTGGGGCACCCAGGATTCGCTCAACCTCCTGATGTTCCGCAACCCGCGGCAGCAGAAGCGGCTGAGCCCCGAGACGGTCATCCAGTACACCGACGAGACGCTGACGATGGCGCCCGATGACCCGCAGTACCCCTTCATCTACTACCGGGGCGACCGGCCGGATCTGGGCGGGCTGCGCTACTCCGACATCATCAACCTGGTCAACGCGATCTCGGAGACCGACCCCGACGTGCTCTTGGAGTACCTGGGCCGCTCCTTCGGGCACGAGCGCATCCGGGCAAACGAGCCCTTCGTGCGGGAGCTGCTGGAGAAGGCCATCCACTACTACGAGGACTTCATCCTGCCCACGCGCAAGACCCCGGAGCTGACCGAGGCCGAGTGGGCCATGGTGGAGGAGTTCGAACGGCTGATCGAGCGGACCGACGACGCGGAGGAGATCCAGACCGGCGTGTTCGACATCGCCAGGGCCCACGGCATGCAGCCGAAGCGGTTCTTCCAGATCCTCTACGGGGTGCTGCTGGGCTCCGACAGCGGGCCCCGGGTCGGCGGCTTCGTGGCGCTGGTGGGCAAGGACCGCATCCGGGAGCTGATTCAGAAGGCACGTGCAGAGGCGCGGGGCTGAGCCCGCGCGGAAACGGGGCTGTCCGGGGGCGCAGCGTGCGCTGCGTCCCCGGACAGCCCCGTCAGTCTCACTGCGGCTCTTCAGACGAGCTGGCTCATCTGGTGCAGCAGGTCCAGCGGAGGCGCCGCGGGCAAGGTCTCCCGATCCGCGCCGGCGACCCTGGTGAGCACGTACGGCTGGCTCTGGTGGCTTATGCGCTGCAGGAACTCCACCAGGTGCGCGCGCGAGCAGAACTTGAACGCGAAGGCGTCGGCCAGGGGATGGTTCATGCGGTTCTCGGGCATCAGGACGTACGCCAGGCGCTCATCCTCATACTGCTCCAGGCAGTGCTTGCACATGAACACCCGGGTTCACCTCCAGTGTGGTCGCTCCAACGTTATTATAGGCGTCATTATCTACCCCAACAACTGTTTGCGGGGCACCGCGATCGTGCGTGCGCCTTTGACGCTACGCCGAACTGTACCTTTCGCGGAGCCGCCAATAGGACGGGTACCCTAGTCCGAACGGACAGAATTGGTGACAAACGGCTTTAGAAAGTATCCGGCTGATCTTTCATATGATAAAATGTACACGAGTTACAGTCGGTGAGTGCGAAGAGGAGGGGAACGCGTTGTCCGTTGATCTGATGCCTCGCCAGGACGAGACCTCCACGCGCCGCGAGATCATCAACCTGCTGCGGGTTGTTGGCCCCCTCACGGTCGGCGAACTCGGAGAACGGCTTCACATTACGCACGTCGCAGTTCGGCGCCACCTGACGTCACTGGAGCGAGACGGGCTGGTAACCTCCGTGCAGCAGCGGTTGCCCATGGGGCGGCCGACCAGGGTCTACTCGCTCACCGAGGCGGCCGACAACCTGTTCCCGAAGAAGTACGGCTCCATGATGGTGGAGCTCCTCGACTTCCTGCACCAGACCGACCCCGAGCTGGTGGAAGCCTTCTTCCGGCGGCGGGGGGAGGAGATGGTCGCGCGCTACGGCGGGGAAGTCAACGGCGGCACCCTGAAGGAACGGGTCCAGCAGCTCACCGCGATCCAGCAGGCCAACGGCTACCTGGCCGAGTATGAGCAGAACGAGGATGGCTCCCTGGTGCTCAAGGAGTTCAACTGCCCCGTGCACCTGGCTTCGCGGAAGTATCCTCACGCCTGCCACCACGAGCTACAGTTCTTCAAGACCGTTCTGGGGACGGAGAACGTCGAGCGCGTGGAGTGCATTGCCAAGGGCGGCCAATGCTGCCGCTACCGCATTCAGCCATAACGGATTCCACCGGGCGCCGGCCTCCACTGCAGAGGCCGGCGCCCTTGCGTTGCCCGCCGCCCCCGGCAGGTGAGCGGGCGGAAACGGCGAATCTGTCAGCACTGGCCGAATGTTGCGCGGCTGAGGGCAGGTGGGGTGATGAAGGCCCGTTCGCTGCTGTTCAACCTGTGGGGCGACTACATCCAGCACGTGGGGGGAGAGGCCTGGGCCTCGACCCTGGCCGCCTGGGTCAGGCCGTTCGGCGTCAGCGAGACGGCCCTGCGTCAGGCGCTCTCGCGTATGGCGCGCCAGGGCTGGCTGGAAGTGCGCAAGGTGGGGAACCGGACCTGCTACGGGCTTTCCCCGGCAGGGCGCCGGCGCATCGTCGAGGCGTCGCGGCGGGTGTACGACGGCCGCGACGTCGACTGGGACGGCCGCTGGCGCGTGCTGGTCTACTCGGTTCCCGAGGCGCTGCGGAACCGGCGCAATGACCTGCGGCGCGAGCTGATCTGGACCGGGTTTGCCCACCTGTCGCCCGGCACCTGGATCTCGCCCAACCCGCTGGAGGACTCGGTGCGGGAGCTGCTCCGGCGCTACGGTCTGGAGCCGTACGCGACGCTGTTCGTCGCGCCCTACGTCGAGCCCTGGTCGGCGCCGGACCTCGTGCGGCGCTGCTGGGACCTGGAGGCGATTCAGGCGGGCTACGACCAGTTCATCGCCCGCTGGGCGCCCCGCCTTTCCGCCGAAGCCTCGCTGCGCAGCGACGAAGAGCGCTTCGTCGAGCAGATCCACCTGGTGCACGACTACCGCAAGTTCCTGTTCGTGGACCCCGGGCTGCCGCGCCAGCTCCTGCCCGATTCCTGGCGGGGGCATGACGCCCGCAGCCTGTTCCAGGCCTACTACGCCCGGCTGCGGCCCGGGGCGCTCCGGTTTCTGGAGCGGCACTTCGAGGCAACGCATGCCCAAGATGCAAAGGAGGATGAGGAACGTGGCGTACGAGAACATCCTGGTCTACCGTGAGGGGGCCGTGGGCCGGGTGCAGCTGAACCGCCCCCAGGCCCTCAATGCGCTCAACTTTCGCCTGATGACGGAGCTGGTGGAGGCGTTCCGCGAACTCGAGCGGGATCCTGGCGTGGGGTGCCTCCTGCTGCACGGGAACGAGCGCGCCTTCGCGGCCGGCGCCGACATCAAGGAGATGGCGGACCTGGGCGCGATCGACATGTATACCCGGGACTACATTGAACTGTGGGACGAGGTCGCCCGCATCAAGAAGCCCATCGTTGCGGCCGTCAGCGGCTACTGCCTGGGCGGCGGCCTGGAGCTGGCGATGATCTGCGACATCATCGTCGCCTCGGAGACGGCGAAGTTCGGCCAGCCGGAGATCAACATCGGCGTGCTGCCGGGGGCCGGCGGGACCCAGCGGCTGACCCGGGCCGTCGGGAAGTCGCTGGCCATGGAGATGGTGCTGACCGGCCGGATGCTCACCGCCCAGGAGGCGCTTGCCGCCGGGCTCGTCAGCCGCGTGGCCCCGGTGGAGGCCTACCTCGCGGAGGCGCAGAAACTGGCCGCGGAGATCGCCTCCAAGTCGCCCGTCGCCCTGCGCCTGGCGAAGGAGGCGGTGCTGCAGGCCTTCGAGGGCAGCCTGAGCGCCGGGCTCGCGTACGAGCGCCGGCTGTTCGCCATGGCCTTTGCGTCCGAGGACCAGAAGGAGGGCATGCGCGCCTTCGCGGAGAAGCGGAAGCCCGAGTGGAAGGGGAGGTAATCCGGTGAGCGAGACGGCGGTGCGCTGGGACCTGGACGGATCGGGCGTGTTGCGGATCACCCTGAACCGCCCCGAGCGGCTCAACGCCTTCAACCAGGCGCAGCACGAGGGGCTGATCGCGGCGCTGAAGGAGGCGGAGCGGAATGCGGCCGTGCGCTGCGTGGTCATCACGGGCGCGGGGCGCGCGTTCTGCGCCGGACAGGATCTGGCCTCCCTGGGCGACATGGCGGTCGGCGATCTCCTGCGCCGGTACTACAACCGATGGGTCGCGCAGATCCGCAGCCTGGAGAAGCCGGTGCTGGCGGCGGTGAACGGGGTAGCGGCCGGCGCGGGCGTGAGCCTCGCCCTGGCCTGCGACCTCATCGTGATGGCCGAGAGCGCCTCGTTCACGCAGGCGTTCGTCCGGGTGGGCCTCGTCCCTGACTCCGGCGCCTCCTACTTCCTGCCGCGGCTCGTCGGCTACCACAAGGCGATGGAGCTGGCCCTGTTCGGCGACCCGATCCGCGCGTCGGAGGCGCTGGAACTGGGGCTCTGCAACCGGGTGGTGCCTGACGCCGAGCTGGAGGCGGCGGTGAACGAGTGGGCCGGGCGGCTCGCGCGGGGGCCGCGTTCCATGGGATGGATCAAGCGGCAGATCAACCGGGGGCTGGAGCGCTCCCTGGAAGAGGTACTGGCGCTTGAAGCTTACCTTCAGGAGGCTGCCGCGGAGACCGCGGATGCCCGGGAGGGCGTCCGGGCCTTCGCAGAACGGCGCGAACCCAGGTTTACGGGGAGGTAGCGGCATTGCGGCGGATAGGCGTCGTCGGGGCCGGCACGATGGGCGCCGGCATCGCACAGGTCGCGGCACAGTCCAACTTCGACGTTCTGCTCTACGACATCGATCCCGGCGCCCTCACCGGGGCCCTCCGGCGCGTGCAGGCCGACCTGGAGCGGCAGGTGAGCCGCGGCCGCATCGCCAGCGCCCAGGTGGCCGGGATTCTGGGCCGCATCACCACCACCACGACCCTCGGCGACTTCGCCGCGGTGGACTTCGTCATCGAGGCGGCGCCGGAGGACCTCGAGCTGAAGCGCGGGCTCTTCGAGCGGCTGGACCGGCTGTGCCGGGCCGACGTGGTGCTGGCCACCAACACCTCCGCGCTTTCCGTCACGCAGATCGGGGCCCTGGCGGGCCGCGCCGACCGGGTGGTGGGCATGCACTTCTTCAACCCGGTGCCGGCGATGCGGCTGGTGGAGGTGGTGGAGGGCGACGCCTCCGGCGAGGCGGCGATCCAGGCGGCCATCGCCCTGGCTGAGGCCATGGGGAAGGAGCCGGTGCGGGTCCGGGACACCCCGGGCTTCATCGTGAACCGGGTCGCCCGGCCGTTCTCCGGCGAAGCCATGCGCATCCTGGGGGAGCAGGCGGCGACCGCGGCGCAGATCGACCGGATCGCACGCCTGGCCTGCGGCTTCCGCATGGGGCCGTTCGAGATGATGGACCTGGTCGGGCTCGACATCAACTTCGCCGTGCACCGGTCGGTGTTCGAGCAGTTCTTCGGCGACCCCCGCTTCCGCCCGCATCCCCTGCAGGAACGGATGGTGAAAGCGGGCAAGCTCGGGCGCAAGACCGGGCAGGGCTGGTACTCGTACCGCGACGGCCGGGCGGTGCATGGGCCGGCCCCGGCCCAGTACGCCCTGGCGCCCGGGCCGCGGGTGCCCGAGATCCGGAACGTGGCCGTACTGGGCGATGCAGACCTGGCGGACCTGGCCGCCCGGGCGGGGTACCGGCTGGTGGACTGCTGTGCCGACGCCGACCTGGTGGTCCTGGGCGCGCCGGACCTGCTGGTGGGCCGGCAGCCGGCGCCCGAGGTGCTGGTCCTGGTCGACGCCTCCACCCGCTCGACCACCGAGATGGCCGCCCAGACCGTCAACCCCGCCCGGGTGGTGGGCTACGGCGGGCTGCCCCGGGTGAGCCGGAGGCAGCTGGTGGAAGTGGCGCCCGGGTTGCGGACCGATCCGGCAGCGACGGCCCTGGCGGTGCGGTTCTTCCACTCCCTGGGCCGCGACACCGAGGTGGTGGCCGACACCCCCGGGCTGGTCGCCGCCCGGCTGCTGGCCTGCCTGATCAACGAGGCCGCGTTCACCCTGCAGGAGGGGGTGGCGACGGCGGAGGCGATCGACACGGCGGTGAAGCTGGGCCTCAACTACCCGTTCGGCCCGCTGGAATGGGCGGATGCGATCGGCCCCGAGGCCGTCCTGGCCGTGCTGCAGGGGCTGCAGCGGGAGACCGGTGAGGACCGGTACCGCCCCGCGCCGTACCTGCGGAAGCGGGTGCTTGCAGGGCTTCCTCTGCGGGGGTAGGCGCACGGGTCCTGGCCAGGCGCCGGTCCGGGATCGCGCCGAAAAGCGCAGAGGTCCTCGTCCCGCGCAGCGGGGACGAGGACCTTTCGCATGACCGGCGCCGCGGGCCGTCACGCCCGCTTCATGATCACCCCTTCGAGGGTGTTGGCCACCGTTTCCACCTCGTCGGTGGCCCTCTCCAGCATTTCGTAGATCTCCTTCATCGTGATGAACTGGAGCGGGTCGGACTGGCTCCGGTCATACAGCTCAGACAGCGCCAGGCGCAGTTCTTCGTCGCCGTGGTTCTCCAGCGTGTTGATCTGGCGAATGCGGTCCCGGATCTCCAGCAGCTTGCCTCCCGCCAGCAGGTCGATGGCGGCGACCAGCTCGGTGGCCTGGGCGCGCAGGATCTGCGCGAAGGCGCGCAGGTGCTTGTCCGAGGAGGACAGCCGGTAGATCCCGACCCGGGCGGCGGCGGCCTCCATGGCGTCGACCACGTTGTCGATGGCGACGCCCAGCGCGGCCAGATCCGCCCGCTCCAGCGGCGTGGCGAACGTCCGGTGGATGAGCTCGAACAGTCTGTGCGTCAGGTCGTCGCCCTTGGACTCCAGCTGTTTGATCTCGGGGCCCAGGTTTCCCACGTGCACGGGTTCTTCGAGGAGCCGCCCGAGCAGGCCGGCTACCTCTGCAGCGTTCTCGGTTGCCTCCCGGAGCAGTTGGTAGAACTGTTGGCTGCGACCGCTGATGAAGAGCATGGACCAAACCCCCTATCTGCACAAGGTGGAAAGCGAGCCTGCCGGTTCCCTGCGCTCAGCGCCCCAGCCGCTGCCAGAGCCAGAAGAGCAGCGTGAGGGCGATGCTGGCCAGGATGCTCGTCGCGATCGGGAAGTAGAAGGTGAAGTTGCCGCGCCGGATGACGATGTCGCCCGGCAGGCGGCCCAGGCCGGGCAGAAAGCGTTCGACCAGGTAGATCGCACCGCCCACAACCAGCAGCAGTGCGCCAATGGTCATCAGCGTGCGACCCATGCGACCAACTCCCTACAGCTCGTATTGCGTGTAGCGCACGTCGGCGAGTGCTCCCACGGTTTTCGCCAGCCCCCAGACCTCCAGGGCCAGCACGATCAGCAGGGCGGGGAGGAAGAACGGGCGAAGGCCCCAGTAGAGCAGGGCGGCGACCAGGGCCGTCACGGCGGTGACGCCCAGGTTGACCAGCATGGCCAGGAGCGAGTTGATGTTCCCCTTCATGGCCTGCTGCGGGTCGGTCCAGCGGAGGCTGGGCCTCAGCACATCGATGAGCAGGTCGCTGTAGCCGGCCAGCGCGCTGACGATCAGGCCGCCGGCCAGCAGGATCGCGAGATTGCGCGGCGTGGCCAGACCCACCCAGACCGTGGCGGCCAGCACCACCAGCACGTTGAGCAGGTTGAACACCAGGCTGTGCAGGACCTTGGCGTGGATCTGCATCCGGGGGGCCACCGGCAGGGACTGGCTGATCCAGAACCACGGCCCCTCACGGCTGATCGCCGAGGAAGGCAGGGCGGATGTGGAGCTGAGGCCGAAGACGATGGCCAGCAGCACGACCGGCGTCCACGGCAGGTCGGCGACCCCCGAAAGGTCGAAGCCTTCCACGACCAGATTCCCGGTCGCCATGGGGATCGCGATGAAGAGCGGAATCAGCAGCGGGGTGATGACGCCGGTCATCAGGAAGGTGGGGTTCCGGTTGAGCAGCCGCACCTCCCGGAGGAAGAGCGCCCGGAGGGGGGACTGCGCCTTTCCCGTGCGCTCGGCCAGCTCGGACCGGGTGACCTGGCGCCCCGACGAGGCCCGCTCGCCGCCGCTCAGCAGCCCGGTGAAGAAGAACCGCTCGGCGCCGGCCACCAGCAGCGCCAGGGAGGCGGCGACGGCGCCGGTGAACAGGAGGAAGGCCGGGATGCCGAAGGCCGGCGCGCCGGCCTGCAGGGCCTGAGCGCCCCAGGTCGACGTGACCAGCCACCGGGCGGCGCCCTGGACCAGCGGCTGGTTGCTCTCGATGAACCGCTGGACGTCTTCGGCCTGCAGCCCGCCCTGCTGGAAACGGCCGACGAACTGGATGCCGACGGCCAGGGCGATGCCGATCACCGCCCCGAAGACCCGGATGAGGTCCCGGTTGCGGCGCAGCGCCGTGATCCGCATCAGGAGCAGGCTGAACAGGCCGGACAGCACGAGGGGCACCACCGGCAGCATCAGGTAGATGAGCAGGGCGAACGGGATGTAGAGCAGCCCCACGTCGGCCAGCACGCCGTAGACGATCAGGGCGGGCAGCACCACCGGCGCCATGGTCAGGTACTCGCCCAGGAGAATGGTGGCCAGCTTGGCCAGGACGATCTCGCCCGGCCGCAGGGGCAGCGGGATGAGAAAGCGCAGATCCTGGCTGAAGTAGAAGACGGAGATGACGTAGAGCACGCCGAAGATCAGGCAGAGCGCCTGCCCCGCCGTGAGCGCGACGGTGAGCACGTGGTGGGCCTGCCCGAACTGCGCGAGCCCCCCGTAGAGGCCGACGTACATCGCGCCGAACATGACCACCACGGGGATGAACGCCAGGATCAGAAAGGGGATCAGCAGCAGGCCCATGCGGGACCGGGTGCCCGACATGCGCTCGATCCCGCCGCGCCAGCTCTGGATGAGCTGTACGCGCAGGAGCGGCCAGATGTTCCTCATTTCTCCGTCAGCTCCAGGAAGATGGATTCGAGGGTTTCACCGGTCTGCCCGCTGCGGAGTTCATCCAGCGTGCCGCAGGCGATGATGCGCCCCTTGTTGATGATCGCCACCCGGTCGCAGAGCCGCTCCGCCACCTCCAGCACGTGGGTGGAGAAGAAGAGCGTGCGGTTCCGGCGGGTGTGCTCGACCATCAGTTCCTTGAGCTGGAAGGACGAGCGGGGATCGAGGCCGACCATGGGCTCGTCCAGCACCCAGACGGGCGGATCGCGCATCAGGGCGGAGATCAGGACCAGTTTCTGCTGCATGCCATGGGAGTAGCTGTCGATGCGGTCGAGGAGGGCATGGGTCAGCTCGAAGGCGTCCGCGAAGCGGGCGATCCGCTCCTCCCGCTCACGGGCGCTGACGCCGTAGATGTCGGCGATGAAGTTGAGGTACTCCAGGCCGGTGAGCCGGTCGTAGACCTCCGGGGTATCGGGCACGTAGGCCAGCTGCCGCTTGGCTTCCAGCGGCTGTCTGACCACGTCGTAACCGCCCACCTTGACCGTGCCGCTGTCCGGCCGGAGCAATCCGACGATCATCTTGATGGTCGTCGTCTTGCCGGCTCCGTTGGGACCCAGGAAGCCGAAGATCTCGCCGGGCCGTATGGTGAGGGTGAGGCCGTCCACGGCCTTCCTGGCCCCGCCGCTGTAACTCTTGGAGACGTTCAGGAGTTCGATCATGCGGGCCATTCCTCCAAGGTCAGACGTATCCTATAGGGTTTCACCGGTGGCCGGTTTCTTCCTGCTGTATCCAATAGAAGAGACGTTTCAGGGGGGCCGGTTTGTTCGGTGGGCAGTCCCCTGCCCGGGGTTGAGATCCCATGAGATCGAACGTAAAATGGCAAGTTAGAGTGTGGACACATGAGGGGGTGTGGGCGTGGACCCGTTTTCCTCGGCCCTGATCGCGGCGCTGGACCGGGTACGTCCTGCGGTGGTGCACATATACGCCGTCACGCCCAAGACGGGGCAGATCGCCCTGGGCACGGGGGTCATCCTGGACCATTATCACATCATCAGCACCGCGCAGATCGTGGCGCCGGAAGACGAGATCACCGTGAAGACGGCGGACGGGAAGCGGCGGCGGGCGGAGTGCATCGGCGTCGATCCCCTCTACTTCCTGACGGTCCTGCAGGTTGAGGAGCGGCTGCCCTACGACCCGCCCACCTTCGCGCCGGACGGCACCACGCCGGTCGGGCTCTTCGTGGCCGCCGTGGGCTTTGCCCTGGGCCAGGAGCACACGGCGACCAGCGGGATCATCAGCAGCAGCGACCGCACGGTCTACCGCCCGAAGGCGCGCGGCCGGGGAAACCTGCCGGTGGACGGGCTCCTGCTGACGAGCGCCGCCATCCATCCCGGAAACGCCGGCGGCCCCCTGATCGACCTGGAGGGGCGGGTGGTGGGGATCAACGGCATCCCCTGGCAGGGCGGGCTCGGCCTGGCCATTCAGGCATCGGTGGCCGCCCGAGTGGCGAGTCAGATTATCGATTACGGTTACGCCGTCCACCCCTGGCTCGGCTTCTCCGGCGAGGTCGACGTCATCGACGACATCTGGGTCGAGATGCTGAACCTGCCCACGGACAGGGGGCTGGTGGTGCAGCACGTCGCGGGCAGCGGGCCGGGCAGCCGGGCCGGCGTGCAGGAGATGGACATGATCATGGCTGTGGGTGACCGCCAGCCGGTCCTCAGCACGGGCATGATCCGGAAGATCCTCTCGACGCGCCGCTACGGTGACCGGGTGCCGCTCACGGTGCTGCGGCAGGGCGAGCTGATCGAACTGCACCTGCCCGTGGAGGAGATTCCCGGCCTGGACAGGCTGTACGCGGAGGACGATGACGAGGCGTCCCTGCCGGACGACGACGAGGATTAGGCCCGTTCACAATATTCCGGGTTGTGTCTATAGCCCTTTCTGCCTAAAACCAAGTACCGATACCCCCCGTCCCTCCGCGGCGGTTAAGATGGACCTGGGGGGATCAGTCATGTTGCAGGCTGCCCGTACCCTCTTATTGGGTCACTTCGGTTCGGGAAAGACCGAAGTGGCCATTTCTATTTCGCTTTCGTTGTGTGCTGAGCAAAAGCGCCCGATGTTGCTGGACCTGGATTTCATCACGCCGTACTACCGGTCCCGCGATGTGGCCGAGGAGCTTGCAGCAGCCGGGGTTGAGGTGGTTCGACCGGCCGGCGAACTGTGGCGTTCCGACCTGCCGGTCGTGGCTGCGCGCGCCGTGCAGGCCATGACCGCGTATGACGGCCCGGTGGTGGCGGACATCGGCGGCGGCGAGGGCGCCCGGGTGGTCGGCAGCATGCGTCTGCCCCCGGGCACGTACGAGGCGCTGATGGTGATCAATCCTTACCGGCCGGATACCCGGTCACCCGAGGAGGTGGTCCGGTACGCGCGGTGGCTGGAGGAGATCGGCCGGATCCGGCTGACCGGGCTGGTGAACAACGCGAACCTGGGTCCGCTCACCCGCCCGGAGCACGTAGTGGAGGGACTTGCACAGGTGGAGGAAGCTGCCCGGCTGCTGGGGCTGCCCGTGCGCTTCACGGCGGTGCGGGCGGACCTGGCCGGGGCGCTGCCGGACCTGCCGGTGCTGCCGCTGCAGCTCCGCATGCGGCCCCCGTGGGAAGCGGCGCCCTCCGCCGGAACGTAGTTCGCTCGCTGGTCTTCTGAAGGACGTTGAAAAGGGGGTTATGGGGTTGCGCGGAATCAAGCTGGAGATGGATCAGGATCGCTGCAAGGGATGCGAGCTCTGCACGGAGGCCTGCCCGCGGGAAGTGCTCGCCATGGGCAACCAGATCAACGCGCTGGGCTACCGGGCGGCCGTGGCCATCGCCCCGGAGCGGTGCACGGGCTGCCGGGCCTGCGCACTGGTCTGCCCCGAGGTCGTCTTCACGATATACAAGATCGCCTAGGAGGGGATGCCCGATGGAACCCACGACGACCATGATGATGAAGGGCAACGAAGCCCTGGGCGAGGCCGCGATCAGGGCGGGGTGCCGCTTCTTCTTCGGCTATCCCATCACGCCGCAGTCCGAACTGCCGGCGTACATGGCGCGGCGCATGCCCGAGGTCGGCGGGACGTTCCTGCAGGCCGAGTCGGAGCTGGCGGCGGTCAACATGCTGCTGGGGGCGGCGGCCACGGGCGTCCGGGCGATGACCTCGTCCTCTTCCCCGGGGTATTCGCTGAAGCAGGAAGGCATCTCGTACATGATCGGCTGCCAGCTGCCGTGCGTGGTGGTCAACATCATGCGGGGCGGCCCCGGCCTGGGGAACATCCAGCCCTCCCAGAGCGACTACTTCCAGATCGTCAAAGGCGGCGGCCACGGTGACTACCGCATGATCGCGCTGGCGCCCTCCACCGTGCAGGAGCTGGTGGACCTGACCATCCTGGCCTTCGACCTGGCGGACGCCTACCGAAATCCCGTGGCGATCGTGGGCGACGGGCTGCTGGGCCAGACGATGGAGCCGGTCACCTTCCCGCCGGTGCAGGTGAATGCGGAAGAGAAGGACTGGGCCCTCACGGGCGCCGACAACCGGCCGAAGCGGGTCATCACCTCGCTGGAGCTGAACCCTGAGAACCTGGAGGCGCACAACCGTGTGCTCCAGGCCAAGTTCGCCGCGATGGAGCAGCGGGAGACCCGGTGGGAGGAGTACCGCTGCGAGGATGCGGAACTCGTCGTGGTGGCTTACGGCACGTCGGCCCGCATCGCCCGCGCAGCCGTGGATGTGGCCCGCAACATGGGCCTGCGTGTCGGCCTGTACCGGCCGATCACGCTGTGGCCGTTCCCGGCTCAGGGGCTTGCCCGGCTGGCGGAGCGGGGCGTGAGGCGGTTCCTCGATGTGGAGATGTCCGCCGGACAGATGGTGGAGGACGTGAAGCTGGCCGTGCTCGGCCGGGCCCGGGTGGACTTCTACGGGCGGCTCGGCGGCATGGTGCCGACCCCGCGCGAGATTCTCGGCCAGATTCAGGAACTGATGGGAGGCGAGGCCTGATGAAGCGGATCGCAGGCATGCCGCAGGCGATGTCGCCCGTGGTCACGCACTACTGCCCGGGGTGCAGCCACGGGGTCCTGCACCGGATCGTTGCCGAGCTGATTGACGAGCTGGGTCTGCGGGGGCGGACCGTGGGCGTCGCCTCGGTCGGCTGCTCCGTACTGGCCTACAACTACTTTGAGACCGATTTCGTCCAGGCCCCCCACGGCCGGGCGCCGGCCGTCGCCACTGGCGTGAAGCGGGCGCGGCCGAACCTGTTCGTCTTCACCTACCAGGGAGACGGCGACATGGCCGCCATCGGCACCTCGGAGATCATCCACGCGGCGGCCCGGGGCGAGCGCATCACCACCATCATGTACAACAACACCATCTACGGCATGACCGGCGGGCAGATGTCGCCCACCACCCTGATGGGCGCGGTCACCGCGACCACCCCGTACGGGCGGAAGGAGGAGAACGGCCAGCCCTACCGCATGGCGGAGCTGCTGGCCCAGATGCCCGGTGCGGCCTACGTCGCGCGCACGCACGTCGCCGATGTCGCGAACATCGTGAAGACGAAGCAGTACCTCCGGAAGGCGTTTGAGGCGCAGCTGAACGGCCTCGGGTTCTCGATGGTGGAGGTGCTCGGCAACTGCCCGACCAACTGGGGGATGACCCCGGCCGAGGCCAACCGGTACGTGCTGACCGACATGCTCAGCTACTTCCCCGTCGGTGAGTTCAAGGATGTGACGAAGGAGGCGCTGGCCGGTGTACACGCATGAGATTCTGATCGCCGGATTCGGTGGCCAGGGCGTGCTGACGGCCGGACAGCTGCTCGCCTACGCCGGGAACCTGGAGGGGCAGCACGTCTCGTGGGTGCCGGCCTACGGCCCGGAGCAGCGGGGCGGCACGGCCAACTGCTCGGTGGTGATCTCCGACAGCCCCGTGGCCTGCCCGATGGTCTCAGAGCCGACCGCGTGCATCGTGCTGAACCAGCCGTCGCTGGAGAAGTTCGAGCCGACGGTGCAGCCGGGGGGCACGCTGGTGGTCAATACGTCTCTCTGCACCACGCGGCCGACGCGGACCGACATCACGGTGGTGCCCGTGCCCGCCACCGACCTGGCGGTGGAGCTGGGCAACGTCCGGTTTGCCAACATGGTGGCCCTGGGGGCGCTCCTGGCGGTGGTGCCCATGGTGAAGATAGAGTCGATCCTGGAGGTCCTGCCGAAGGTCATGGGCGAGGACAAGGCGCGGTACATCCCCGTCAACCGTGAGGCGCTCTCGCGGGGGATGGAGGAGGCGCGCCGGGTCCTGATGGTCTGACGCGCACAAGGCGGGGAGCGGGGGTGCTCAGGAACCCACCGCTCCCCGCAGATGATCGGCCAGCATGGCCACGAACTCCGCGTTGGTCGGCTTGCCCCGCACGTGGTGAACGGTGGCGCCGAAGAGCCGTTGCAAGTCGTTGATGTCGGCCCGACCCCAGGCGACCTCGATCGCATGGCGGATGGACCGCTCGACCCGGTTGGGCTGGGTGTTGTGCAGACGGGCGATGTGGGGATAGAGCTCCTTGGTCATGCCGCAGGTGCTCTTGTTGAGGCTGAGGACGTACTGGACGGCGTCTTTCAGGAACCGGTAGCCCTGAAGGTGCGCCGGCACGCCGCTGCGGCGCAGGAGCTCCGCGATGGTGCGCGAGCTGGGCACCGTGCGGCCCGCCGATGAGGTGTTCGACGCGGACGGGTGGCCGCAGACGAGGAGGGCGCGCTCGGCGACCAGGTCCGGCTGGCAGGGGCGCAGCAGGCAGTAGCTGGCCCCCTTCTCGTAGTAGTGCTGCACCAGCACGTCAGAGGCGCAGGAAAGCAGCAGCAGGACGTGGGGGCGCTCCTCCGGGCCCAGCTCCGCCAGCACCCCGAGCCCGTCCAGGTGCGGCAGGACGTCGTCCAGAATGAGCAGGTCCGGACGCAACGTCCGAACCAGTTCCACCGCCTCCAGGCCGTGGCGCGCCTCGCCGACCACGGCGAACTCGGCCATGCCGTCGAACTTGTCCATGAGGCGCTGACGCTCCTCGTGATTGTCGTTGGCGATCACGACGGTGGTCCGGCCTTCCACCATGTCGATAGACCCCTCCTTCTCGACAGGAAGGAATCCTAACTTCTGGTATAAAATACCTCCCCGGGTTCGACGAAAATGTGCCGCGGGAGAGAAGAAGAAGACACTGGTCAAGCAGGGCCGTTCGTGGTACACTGAGACAGAACTAAATACCGGCGACCTTTAAGGCAGTCCAGTGAGACTGGCAAGGTCACATGGTAAGGTGCGCCCTGATGTGGGTGTGCCTGCCACGCGACTTCTTGCCTCGCCGGTAAGGAGTCTTTTTTATGCGTCGCAGGAACATCAGTCAGGGGGTATGTGCGATGGCGGGTTCGACGGCAGCGATCTCCACGACGGCAGAGCTTTCGCAGACCAAGCGGTTCGTCCTGGGCCTGCAGCACGTGGCGGCCATGTTCGGGGCCACCGTGCTGGTGCCCATCCAGACGGGGCTGAACCCCAGCGTGGCCCTGCTGACGGCCGGTCTCGGCACCTTGCTGTTCCACCTGGTGACGAAGCGGAAGGTGCCCGTGTTCCTGGGCTCCAGCTTCGCCTACATCGCCGCGATCCAGCTGGTCGGGCAGACAGAGGGGCTGGAGTACGCGACGGGCGGCATCGTCGCCGCAGGCCTGGTCTACCTGGTGCTGGCAGGGCTCATCTACCTGTTCGGCGTCGACAGGGTCAAGAGCTTCTTCCCGCCCATCGTCGCCGGTCCGATGATCATGGTCATCGGCCTGACGCTGGCGCCCGTGGCGGTGGACATGGCCTCCGCCCACTGGCTCGTGGCCATCATCACGCTGATGGCCGTCGTCGTGGTGTCGGTCTACGCCCGGGGCTTCCTGAAGCTGCTGCCCATTATCTGCGGCATCGTGGTGGGCTTTGGGGCCGCCGCGGCCTTTGGTCTGGTGGACTGGGCGAGCGTGCGCGAGGCCTCCTGGGTGGCCGTGCCGCCGGTGATGGCGCCCAAGTTCAGCCTGTCGGCCATCCTGGCCATCGCGCCGCTGGCCCTGGTGACGATGGTGGAGCACATCGGCGACGTCACCACCAACGGCGCCGTCATCGGCAAGGATCTGATCCGGGATCCCGGCCTGCACCGCACCCTGCTGGGCGACGGCCTGGCCACCGCCCTGGCCGGCCTGCTGGGCGGCCCGGCGAACACCACGTACTCGGAGAACACCGGCGTGCTGGCCGTCACCCGCAATTACGACCCCGGCATCCTCCGCATCGCCGCCGTCTTCGCCATCGCCCTGGCGTTCGTCGGCAAGCTGGGGGCCGTGCTGCAGGCGATTCCGGCCCCGGTGATGGGCGGCATCTCCATCGTCCTGTTCGGCATGATCACGTCCATCGGCATCCGCCAGGTGGTCGATGCCCGGGTGGACTTCACCAACGGCCGCAACCTGGTGATCGCAGCCGTGGTACTGGTGCTGGGCATCGGCGGCGCCGTGGTGCCGCTGCCCGGCGGCCTCCAGCTGAGCGGCATGGCCCTGGCGGCCCTGGCTGGCGTGGTGCTGAACAAGGTCCTCCCTGAGCAGATCAGCCGGGAGGCGGAGGCGGTACTGACCGGCGGCGACGACTAGCTGTGGACAGGAAAACCCCCGGGAAAGGCAGCCGGCCTTTCCCGGGGGTTCGTCGTCCTGCACAGCCTTGTGTACCGGAACCTACTTGACCTGCGCGTTGATGGCGTTGATCAGCGCGGCCAGGCCCCCGGCGGGATCGCCCTGGCGCGACAGGGGCAGGTACTGGTTCTGCACCAGCTCCAGCATCTGCTGGAGGGTGATTCTGCGGTCAAAGACCAGGACGCCCATGGCGAAGCGGATGTTGTAGTTGTCCGCGGGGAACAGGACCAGCAGAATCTCATTGTTTCCGGGGTAGCCCTGCGCTTCCAGCATCTGATCGAGATATGCGGTCTTGTCCATCTCGCGGGGGGCGTCGTGGGCGATCACGATGGTGTACGTAACGGGCGACTGGGCCCGCAGCGCTTCCTTCAAGGCTTCGATGTCGCCGGGGAGATCGGGAACCGCCGGGTCGGGCTGGGCCGGATCCTCCGGAGGATCGACCGGGTCGGTCGGCCGCGTGGGCTCGCCCGGCGGCGTGGGGGCTGGGGTCGGCTGCGGTTTGGACTGCGGCGGCGGCGAGGGCGGCGGCTTGTCCGCGGCGCCACAGCCGGCGACCAGCAGTGCGGCGCTGAGTATGAGTGCGGCGGCGCGCAGCCAGAGAGGTCGGCGCATGTCGTGTGACACCCCCTTGTCGGTCTTACTGTTTATCTAACGACACAAACGGCGCTCCGGTTACGGGTCAATCCGCCAAAATGCCCATGCGGGCCATCGCAAATCCACCGCTCTCCCTATTCCGGTGACCGACAGGACCACGGTACGATCAGGAGAGACGGGAGCGTGAGCAGCTTGATCAACCTCGAGCACCTGCTGAAACTGGTCGATCCCGATCCCATCCAGGTCGATGCGCAGGCCTGCCTGGCGGCCAGGCACCGGCACTCCCGCTGCCGCCGCTGCGTCGAGGCGTGCCCGGTTTCGGCGCTGCGCCTGGAGGAAGGGCGGGTCCGGGCGGACACGGCTGCCTGCGACCGCTGCGGCATCTGCGCCGGCGTCTGCCCGACGGCCGCGATCGCCGTCCGCGGGATCGATGAGGAAGCGGCGCTCTCCGCTGCCGCGGCCCACTGCGAGAAGGCGGTCGGCGCCGGCCTGCGGCTGCCCTGCCTCGGCTACCTGTCGGTGGACCACCTGATGGCCATGGCCCTCCGCCATCCCCGGGTGGAGCTGGCCTCCGGCGACTGCGAGTCCTGCGCACGGAGGGCGGGCGGCGAACTGGCCCGCACGGCGGTTGCGCAGGTCCGCGAGGCCCTGGCCGCACTGGGGTCGGATCACGAGGTGTTCCTGTCGGCGGCGGGGGGCGCCGGTCCGGCCGGGCCGGGCCTGAGCCGCCGGGAGCTGCTCGGGCTCTGGCGCACGGAGTCGGCCCAGGTGGCACGCCAGTTCCTGCCGGAGCCGGAACTCAACCACGCCCGCCTGCCCGCCCGCCTGCCCCGGCGGCGAACCCGCTGGCTGCGCCGGGTGAACCCCGATGCGGCGCGGGACGGCGCGATGCCCGGCGGCCCCTGGAAGGCCCGCCGCGTGGGCGAGGCCTGCACGGGGTGCAGCATCTGCGCACGGTTCTGTCCGACCGGAAGCCTGGCCGCTGAAGCGTCAGACGGCGCGTGGACCCTGACCCACCAGCCGGCCGCCTGCGTGGACTGCGGCACCTGTGTGGAGCTCTGTCCGGTGCGGGTCATCGGCGAGGCGCCCCTTTCCGCCCGGACGCTGGCCGGCGCGGAGCGGCAGGCGCTCATCCGGCTGGTGGACCGGCGCTGCCGCAGCTGCCGCCGCACGTTCAGAGGCAGCCCCGAGGAGGAGCAGTGCCCCAACTGCAGGAACATCCTGGGGTCGCTCGGGTAAGCCATCCTTCCATACAGTAGAATAGTAGACGATCCGGCCAGGTTTATCCAGCCGCAATTTTGGCGAGACCGCGCCCGGCAAACCGGAAGGCGGTCTTTTTCGTCGGATAGAATAGAGGTTTGAGACATTCGCGCACAGGGGGTGATCTGGGTGGAGGTGGTCGCCCTGGTGGGGCCCGCGGGCAGCGGCAAGAGCCACCGCGCCCAGATCGTGGCGTATCAGAACCAGTGTGAGCTGATCGTGGACGACGGCCTGCTCATCGACCGGGACGGGAAGATCCGCGCCGGCACCAGCGCCAAGCGCGAGGAGAACAAGATGGCGGCCGTCCGGCGGGCCATCTTCCTGAATGAGGACCACCGGGAGGAGGTCCGGTCCGCGCTCTGGTCGCTGAAGCCCAAGCGGGTGCTGGTTCTCGGGACGTCGGACGAGATGATCGTGCGCATCTGCGACGCGCTGGACCTGCCGCACCCCGACCGCACCATCCGCATTGAGGAGATCGCGACCCCGGCGCAGATACGGCTGGCCCAGCGGAAGCGGCACCACGAGGGCAAGCACGTCATTCCCGCCCCGACCTTCGAGGTGAAGAAGACCTTCTCGGGCTACATGGTCGACCCGCTGCGGTACTTCTTCAAGCGGGACCACGGGATGGGTCCCGTGACCCTGGAGAAGTCGGTGGTGCGCCCGACGTTCTCCAGCCTCGGGCGGTTCTTCATCGCCGACACGGTCATCGCGGCCATCGCCACCCGGGCGGCGGAGATGGTGCCGGGCGTCGGCAAGGTGGGCCGGGTGGTGGTGGAGAGCCGGCGGGAGGGTGTGCTGGTGGACATGGAGGTGCTCCCGCGCTACGGCTTCCACCTCTTCGACGTGCTGCGCGAGGCCCAGGAGGCGGTAGCCGTACAGATCGCCCAGATGACGGACCTGAACGTGCTGGAGGTCAACCTGGAAGCCCGCCGCCTGCTGGTCGAGTAACGAAGAAGAGCCCCCTCTCAGGCCCGCCCGGCCTTGACAGGAGGCTCTTTACGCGGATGGGCTGTCCTTCTCCACCTTTCTGCGGCGTGCCGGCCAGCTCTGCCGCCCCGGCGAGACGGCCTCGTCTGTCTCCGGCGGGACGGGCCAGACGCGGTTCAGCACCGCCAGCAGGCTGGTCAGATTGCCCTGGAAGGTGAGGGTGCCCTGGCTCTCTCCCGGCATGCCGGTGATGCAGTTCAGCACCAGGGCGACTTCCATTCCGTCGAGGTTGCCCTCGGCCTGCACGTCCGTCTCCAGCAGGTTTACAGGCGTCTCGAACACCTTCATCTGGCGGCGGCGGCAGGCCATGAGCAGCCTCTCCTTGCCTTCGAGCACAGGTCTCCCTCCTCGCTCACTCGCAGGTCATTAGGATGTCATTATAACGACAGACCCAACACGAAACCAGCCTTGTTCACCATGGAATGTGTTGGTACAATGTACGCAACGTGCTGAGCCGCGGTAGTGGTTTAGCACATTTCTGTTTTCTTACCCGGGCCCGGACGGCGTGTACGTCCGGGCCCGGGAGCACCGCCTGGCAGTTGGCAGGGGGAGGGGGTGGGGAGGGGGGCTCCGCCCCACTCCCCACTTGGATCAACGCAACGTGCTGAGCCGCGGTAGTGGTTTAGCACATTTCTGTTTTCTTACCCGGGCCCGGACGGCGTGTACGTCCGGGCCCGGGAGCACCGCCTGGCAGTTGGCAGGGGGAGGGGGTGGGGAGGGGGGCTCCGCCCCACTCCCCACTTGGATCAACGCAACGTGCTGAGCCGCGGTAGTGGTTCAGCACATTTCTGTTTCCTTACCCGGGCCCGGTCGCTCCGCCTGGCGCAGGGGTTCAGCACAAAGATTTCTGGGCGCAAGCGCGGCGCGCCTCCTGGAAAGGCTAGGGAGAGACTGGCCTGAACGGGAGGCGCCTTATGCATATGTATCTGAACCATCCGGCGCGCGCCCGCGCCGGGGCGGCATGCCTGCTCGGGCTGCTGCTCGCCGTCCTCCTCGCCGGGTGCGCCCGCTCCAGCGTCGGCCTGCGCATCGCCGGCTCCACCTCGCTCCAGCCTCTGGCGGAGATGCTGGCCGAAGGCTACCGGGCGGCCGGCGGGGCCCGCGTCTCCACCCAGGGTGTCGGTTCCACCGCCGGTCTGCAGGCGCTCCGAAGCGGGGTGGCGGACCTCGCCACCATCTCACGCCGCCTGACGCCCGAGGAGGTCCAGCAAGGGTTCCAGGCCCACGTCATCGCCTGGGATGTGCTCGCCGTCGCCGTCCACCCGTCCAACCCCGTCGAGGGGATGACGCTGGCCGAGCTGCGCCGCCTGTTCGCCGGCGAGATCCGGGACTGGGCGGAGCTCGGGGGCCCGCAGGGCCCGGTGCACCTCATCAGCCGGGAAGCGGGGTCGGGCTCCCGGCAGGCCTTCCGGGAGCTCGTCGGCCCCATCCATCCCCTCACGGCGGTCCAGAACAGCAACGGCGCCATCCGGCTCGCGGTCCGGAACGACCCCGCCGCGGTGGGGTACCTGAGCCTGGGCGTTGCCCGGGCCGGCGGGGTGAAGCTGCTGCGCATCGACGGGCGCCTGCCCGGCGAACCCGGGTATCCGCTGGTGCGGCCGCTCAGCCTGGTCACGCTGGGACCCCCTGCCGGAGAGGCGCGGGCCTTCCTGCAGTACGCCCTGAGCCCGGCCGGGCAGCGGCTGGTGGCGGACGAGGGCATGCTCCCGGTCCGGTAGCCCGCTTCTCGCGGCGGCAGCCTGTCTCACTTGCGCCGGTCCCGCATATCCATCGCTTCAGGAACAAGCGGGAGGGATGGACGTGCGGGACCGGCTTGCGCGCGCCGTGCTGGGCGCGGTGGCGGCCGTCGCCTCCGCCGGCGTCGTCCTGATCGCGCTCACCGTGACCGTGGAGGGCTGGCCGGCCCTGCCCGGCCTGTTCGGCACGACGTGGAGCCCGGAGGACGGAAAGTTCGGCGTGCTCCCGCTGCTGGCGGGATCGGCCCTGGTCACGCTGGGCAGCCTTGCGATCGCCGTGCCCGCGGGCATCGGCCTGGGCCTGTTCCTCAGCGACGTCGCGGCGCCGCGGCTGGCAGGCCTGGTGCGGCCCGTGCTCCAGGGGATGGCGGCCGTGCCCAGCGTCGTCTACGGTTTCCTCGGGCTGGACTACATCGTGCCCTGGATCAGCCGGGTTTTCGGAGGGCTGGGGTTCAGCCTGCTGGCCGGCAGCCTGGTGCTCGCCCTGATGGTGCTGCCGACGATCGCCGCCGTGGCGGAGGATGCGCTCCGGGCCGTCGACCCGGCTGTGCGGGAGGGCGCGTATGCGCTGGGGGCCACCCCGGGGCAGGTGGCCTGGCGGGTGCTCCTGCCCGCGGCCAGAAGCGGGCTCACGGCCGCGGTGGTCCTGGCCCTGGGGCGGGCCCTGGGGGAGACCATGGCCGTGCTGATGGTGGTGGGCAACGCCGCTGCCGTGCCCCGCTCACCGCTCGATCCCGCCCGCACGCTGACGGGCAGCATCGCCCTGGAGATGGCCTACGCGACCGGCAGCCACCGGGAGGCGCTCTTCGCCAGCGGCGCGCTGCTGCTGCTGGTCAACCTGGCGGTGAGCCAGATCGCCCGGCGCGCCGCAGGCGGGAGGGTGGCGCAATGAGGCCGCTGCTTACCGCCCTGGCGCTCGCCGTCTCCGGCGTGATGGTCGGGCTGGTGGCCGCGCTCGCGGCCGGCGGGGCCGGAAGCCTCACGCTGGACTTCCTGTTTTCCCTGCCCGCCCGCGCGGGGCGCGAGGGCGGCATCCTCTCCGTGATCCTGTCCACCCTGTGGCTCGCAGCAGGCGCCCTGGCCCTCGCCCTGCCGCTGGGCCTCGGCACGGCGCTGTACCTGGTGGAGTACGCGCGCCCCGGCCGCCTGGTCAGGCTTATCCGCAGCCTCATCGAGACGCTGGCGGGCGTCCCCTCCATCCTCTTTGGCCTCTTCGGGTTCTCGGTGTTCGTCGTGCGGCTGGGGTGGGGCCCCTCGCTCCTCGCGGGCAGCGCGACGCTGGCGCTCATGCTGCTGCCCACGGTCATCCGCACCAGCGAGGAGGCCGTCGCGGCCGTGCCGCAGCAGCTGCGGGAGGGGGCGGCCGCCCTGGGGGCCACCCGGTGGGAGGCCGTCTGCCGGATCGTGCTCCCGCAGGCGGCCCCGGGGATCCTCACCGGCGCGCTGCTCGCGCTGGGGCGCGCGGTGGGCGAGACCGCGGCGGTGCTGCTCACCGCCGGCACCGATCTGGCCCTGCCGCGGTCCCCCCTGGATCCGGGCCGGCCGATGGCCGTGCACCTGTACATCCTGGCGGGCGAGGGGCTCGACGACGGGCGGGCCCACGCCACGGCCCTGGCGCTGGTCTGCGGCGTCCTGCTGGTGAACACGCTGGCCCATCTGCTGCTGGACGGGAGGCGGGAGCCGTGAAGCCGAAAGAGAAGCCGGCAGCGAAACTGGCCACCCGGGCGCTGCGGGTCTGGTACGGCGGGCGCGAGGCCCTGCGGGGCGTCAGCCTGGCCGTTCCGGACCGGTCGGTCACGGCCCTCATCGGACCGTCGGGGTGCGGGAAGTCGACCTTCCTCCGGGCCCTCAACCGGATGCACGACCTGCGCCACGGGGTGCGGGTGGAGGGGCGGATCCTGCTGGACGGCCGCCCGATCGACCGGCTGCCGCCCGAGGTGCTGCGCCGCCGGATCGGGATGGTGTTTCAGCGGCCGAACCCGTTCCCGATGTCGATCTTCGAGAACGTGGCTTTCGGACCGGCCCTGCTGGGCGTGCGCGGGGAGGCGCTGGAGCAAACCGTCTGCACCGCCCTGCAGCGGGCGGCGCTGTGGAACGAGGTGAAGGACCGGCTCCACCAGCACGCGGGCGGGCTGTCGGGCGGGCAGCAGCAGCGGCTCTGCCTGGCCCGCGCCCTGGCCCTGGAGCCCGAGGTGCTGCTGCTGGACGAGCCCTGTTCGGCCCTGGACCCCGCGTCCACCGAGCAGATCGAGCGGCTGATCGCCGAACTCAGGGGATCGATGGCCATCGTGCTGGTCACGCACTCGCTGGCACAGGCCCGCCGGCTGGCGGACCGCGTGGCGTTCTTCCGGGACGGGCGTCTGGTGGAAGAGGGGCCGGCGCATGAGGTGCTGGAGCGGCCCCGGCAGGCAGATACCTGGAGGTTCCTGGCGCACAGCGATTGGCACGGGATTTGCAGAGGAAACGGCCCCGGCGAGGGCGAATAGCCTACAGCAGAGCAGCGTGCTGGGGGGTGTCGGCCATGCGTCTCGGTTTCGAGCTTCGGATGCAGCAGACCCAGCGCCTGGTGATGACACCCGAGTTGCGCCAGGCCATCATCGTGCTGCAGAAGCCCGTCGCCGAGCTGGGCGAGCTGATCGCCGGCGAACTGCTGGAAAATCCCTGCCTGGAGGCGGAACCCAGGGAGCCCGCTGAGGAGGGTGCGCCGTCGGAAGTCGGCCGGCTGCTGGATTTCCTGAGCCGCGGCGAGCCGCCCGCGGCGAGCCCGCCGGCCGACCGGGACGAGGAGGCCTCGTTCGAGGCGTACACGCCCAGGATGCCGACGCTCGCCGAGTACCTGCACGGGCAGCTGGGGCTCCTGCGGCTGGACCGGACGCAGGCGCGCATCGCCCGGTTCCTGGTGGGCTGCCTGGATGACCACGGCTACCTGACGGTGTCCGTCAAGGAGGCTGCCGGCCAGCTGAACGCCGCAGAGGAGCAGGTGGAGGCCGCACTGCGGGTGATTCAGTCGCTGGATCCGCCGGGCGTCGGCGCCCGCTCGCTGCAGGAATGCCTGCTGATTCAGTGGGCCACGCTGGACGATCCGAACCCGCTGGTGCCGGAGATCATCCGCCACCACCTGGAGGACCTGGCCGCCGGGCGCATCCCGCGCATTGCCGAGCGGCTGGGCGTGGACTGCGCGGAGGTGCAGGCGGCCGCTGACGCGATCCGCACGCTCGACCCCAAGCCCGGGCGGCGGTTCGGCGGCGCGGACGAGCCCCGGTACGTGGTGCCCGACGTCGTGGTGGAGCGCGTGGGCCAGGATTACGTGGTGATGGTCAACGAGGCGCCCCTGCCCCGGCTGACGATCTCCGCCCAGTACCGCAGGCTGCTGGACACCGCCGACGGCCACACCCGCCGCTACGTGGAGGACCGGATCCAGTCGGCGCTCTGGCTGATCAAGTCCATCGAGCAGCGGCGCCTGACGCTGCTGAAGGTCACCGAGGCCATCGTGCGGTTCCAGCGGGACTTCTTCGACCGGGGTCCCCGGTACCTGCGCCCGCTGACGCTGCGGGAGGTGGCCCAGGCGATCGGCGTGCACGAGTCGACCGTCAGCCGGGCGACCAGCGGCAAGTGGGCGCAGACGCCTCGGGGCACGTACGAGCTGAAGTACTTCTTCTCCAGCGGCGTGGAGACCGGCCGCGGCGAGGGGGTGGCGGCGGAGGCGGTGAAGCGGCTGATCGCGGACCTGATCCGGCAGGAGGATCCGGCCGAGCCGCTCTCCGACCAGGCGCTCGCGGAGGCGCTCGCGGCGCAGGGGCTCAAGATCGCCCGCCGGACGGTCGCCAAGTACCGGGACGAGATGGGCCTGCCGAACTCCGGCCAGCGCCGCCGCTACGGATAAGGACGCACAGGCAGACAGATGGGCTGCGCACGGATGCGCAGCCCTTGCCGTATGCGCAGACGCGCCGTCACCCCCGGATGGCTGCCCGGGGACAGCGCTCCCGGAGCAGCGCCAGGGACGCCGGCGCACCCGTTGTGTTCACTCCTCCTTGTCCAGCCCCAGAGGGACGCCGAACATCTCCTCCAGCACGCGGAGGAAGGCCTTGGCGGTGCCGCTCCAGATCTTGCCCCGCCTGTGGATGAGGATGTTCTGCCGCTTCAGATTGGCGCTGTTGGCCAGCGGCACGGCCACCACCTGGCTGAGCTCGATCTCGGACTTGACCGTGGAATAAGGGAGCATGGTCAGCCCGAGCCCGCAGAGCACCATCCGCTTGGCGGCTTCAATGGAATCGAGCTCCATTGTAATATGGGGAACGAACCCCTGACTGGCCCACCACTGTTCGACCAGGGCCCAGTACCCGGAGGCCCGGTCGGTGGTGATGAACGACTCCTGGGTCAGCTCATCCAGCGAGACCTCCCTCCGGCGGGCCATGGGGTGGTCGGGGGGGACCACCAGCAGGATCGGCTCCTCCGACAGCGGGTACGCGATGATCTCCGCATGGCTGGGCAGCGGCGCGTGCACCAGCCCGACCTGAACGGTGTCGTCCAGCACCAGCTGCTGTACCTGGTGGGAGCGGCCGGTGTGCACCAGCACTTCCACCTTCGGGTAGGCGCGCTTGAACTTCGTCAGGATGTCGGGAAGCAGGTAGGCCGAGGTGGTCAGGGCGGACCCCACGGAAAGCGTGCCCCCGCTGGCCGTCTGCAGGTCCAGCACGGCCTGGCGGGCCCGCTTGATGTCCTGCAGCACGCGCTCGGCGTGGGGCAGCAGGGCCCTGCCGGCGTCGGTCAGCCGTACCCCCCGGGGGCGGCGCTCAAACAGCTGCTGTCCCAGCTCCTTTTCCAGTGCCTGAATGCGGGCCGTCACCGACGGCTGGGTGAGGAACAGGCGCTCAGCGGCCCGGTTGAAGCTGCCCGTCTTGGCGATCCACCAGAAGGCTTCCAGTCCCTGCACATCCATCTTCGCTCGCCTCCCGGCTGGCGATACCCTTCACCTACTACTACCATACCATAAAAAGAATCTATCCGGACGCCCAATAGACCCTGTGTCCACGAATGGGAGGGTTTCCCCGCCCGCTGCCGGACGGTCGGCGCACGGTACATCGCCGCGATGCGCCCGATGAATACTAACCCGCGGAGAAGGGTTTTTTCCAGCGGCGTGGAAATTCTTTTGTTGAGGCGTTTAACAAAGTCAGGGGATCATCCTGCCCCGGCCGGGGCGCCAGACGAGAAAGGTGGAATCGCAAGATGGCGCTGATGACCGTACGCGACGTCGATGTCAAGGGCAAGCGCGTGTTTGTGCGCGTCGACTTCAACGTCCCGCTGGAGGATGGCCGCATCACCGACGACACCCGGATCCGGGCCGCCGTGCCCACCATCCGCTACCTGGTGGAAGAGGGGGCGGTCGCGGTGCTGGCCTCGCACCTGGGGCGGCCCAAGGGCAAGCGGAACGAGGCGTACTCCCTCGCCCCCTGCGCCCGGCGCCTCTCCGAACTGCTGGGCCGGCCGGTGGTGTTCGCGCCGGACTGCATCGGCGAGGAAGTGGAGAAGCTGGTGGCCGCGCAGCCGCCGGGGTCGGTGGTCCTCCTGGAGAACGTCCGCTTCTACGCAGAGGAAGAGAAGAACGATCCCGAGTTCGCCGCGAAGCTGGCGCGCCTCGGCGAGATCTTCGTCAACGATGCCTTCGGCACCGCCCACCGGGCGCACGCCTCCACCCGGGGCGTGGCGGACCACATGGCGGTCAGGGTGGCCGGCTTCCTGATGCAGAAGGAAGTCGACACCATGGGCAAGGCCCTGTCCGACCCCGAGCGGCCGTTTGTGGCCGTCATCGGCGGCGCCAAGGTCTCTGACAAGATCATGGTCATCGAGAACCTCCTGACCAAGGTCGACCGCCTGATCATCGGCGGCGGCATGGCCAACACGTTCCTGCGGGCCCGGGGCCTGGCGACCGGCAAGTCGCTGGTGGAGGAGGACCGGGTCGAGACGGCGAAGGCGCTGCTCGCCAAGGGCGGCGACAAGATCCTCCTGCCCTCGGACCTGGTGGTGGCCGCCGAGTTCAAGGCGGAAGCCGAGCAGCGGGTGGTTCCGGCCGACGCGGTTCCGGACGGCTGGATGGCGCTGGACATCGGGCCGGAGAGCGCCCGGGCCTTCGCCGAGGTCATCCGGGCGGCCCGCACCGTCGTGTGGAACGGCCCGATGGGCGTGTTCGAGATGGAGCCCTTCGCGCGGGGAACCTTTGCGGTGGCCCAGGCGATGGCCGACTGCGAGGGCGTGACCATCGTCGGCGGCGGCGACTCCGTGGCGGCCGTTGAGGCTGCGGGCCTGGCCGACCGGATGACCCACGTGTCCACCGGCGGCGGGGCATCGCTGGAGTTCCTGGAAGGGAAGGAGCTGCCCGGCGTCGCCTGTCTGGCTGTGAAGGCGTAATGAACCTGCTGGGAAGGATCTTCGGGCGCCGGCAGCCGGAGTCGCCGGCTGCGGCGTGGCTGCGCCGGCGGGCCAAGGCGGAGCCTGCCGAGGTGGTGGAAGAGCACTTCCGCGCGATGGTGGCCCATGACCTGGAGTGGATCCTGGCGACGCTGACGCCTCAGCGCGCCCGGCTGTACACCAGCCCCGCCACCCTCGACCGGCGCCGGCTTTCGGTGAAGGCGGCGCGCGTCACCGGGGTGACGCCTGCTGCGGATGCGCCGGTCGCCCGCGTTCCGGGGTACGAGGAGCAGCAGGTCCTGCGGGTGGAATACGTGCTGGAACTGGTCCCCGGCGAGGCCCGGCGCGACCCGACGCTGGTGGAGGGGCCCCAGTGGGCGTACTTCGTGCTGGTGCGGGAGCGGGCCGGGAAGCCCTGGCTCATCGCCGACTGGGGCCGTTAACCGGGATTCGATATGCAAGGGAGGTACCCCGCCATGCGCACACCCGTTGTTGCAGCGAACTGGAAGATGCACAAGACGCAGCCGGAGGCCCGGCAGTTCCTCACCGACTTCCTGCCCCGGGCCGCCGCCCTGACCGGGGTCGAGATCGTGATCTGCCCGCCCTTCACCGCGCTGGCGGCGGCTGCCGAGGCGCTCAAGGGCACGGCGGTCGGACTCGGGGCGCAGAACATGAGCGAACAGCCGTCCGGCGCCTTCACCGGCGAAGTCTCCGGCGCCATGCTGGCCGACGCGGGCTGCCGGTATGTGATCCTGGGCCACTCCGAGCGCCGGCGGCTCTTCGGCGAGGACGACCGTCTGGTCGGCGCGAAGGTGCGGGCGGCGCTGCAGCACAACCTGATCCCGATCCTCTGCATCGGCGAGACGCTGGAGGAGCAGCAGGCGGGCCAGGCGGACGCCGTCAACCGGCGGCAGCTGCTCGCGGGCCTGGAGGGGCTGACGGCGGAGCAGGTCGCGGGCCTGATCATCGCCTATGAGCCGGTGTGGGCCATCGGCACGGGCCGGAACTGCGACCCCCAGGATGCGCAGGCGCGCATCGCCGCCGTGCGGGCCGTGGTGGCCGAAGCCTTCGGGGCCGAGGCCGCCCGGCGGGTGCGCATCCAGTACGGCGGGTCGGTCAAGCCCGGGAACATGGCGAGCTACATGGCCCAGCCCGACATCGACGGGGCGCTGGTGGGCGGCGCCAGCCTCGATCCGGCCTCCTTCGCCGCGATCTGCGAGGCCGCCCGTCCGTAGCGGAAGCCCGAAGCCGGACGCCTGCCGCCCTTTGACACAGGATACCGGGTACGGTAATCTTATGGCAGGAGGCGGTAGGGATGAACATCAAGGAAGTCAATCCGGCGCTCTACGAGGACCTGATGCGCCGGCTGAAGCGCATCGAGGGGCAGGCCCGCGGGATCCAGCGGATGCTGGAAGAGGGGCAGGACTGTGAGCAGATCCTCATCCAGCTCGGCGCCATGAAAGCGGCCATCAACCGCGTGGGCATGAAGGCCGCCGCCTGTAACATGGGCCACCAGGTGACGGAGGCCCTGCGGCGCGGCGAGGATCCCACGGCCGCCGTGGATGAAGTGATCGAGCAGTTCATCAAGCTCGGCTGAGCCGGCCAGAACGAAGGGGAACCGGACCTGCGCGGTCGGGTTCCCCTTTGCGGTGTCTGTTCTGTCGCGCGGCCTGCTCAGGCCGACTCGAGCTGGTCGAGGGCGCTGTCCAGGATCCGGTACATCTCCTGCTTGGGCCGGAAGCCGACCAGCTGGCCGACGGCCTTCCCCTTGTGGAAGAGGATCATCGTCGGAATGGACATCACGCCGAACTTGCCGGCCCACTCCTGCTCCTCGTCCACGTTCAGCTTGGCGATCTTGATGCGGTGGCCGTTGTCCCGGGCGTAGTCCTCCAGCACGGGGCCGATCATCCGGCACGGCCCGCACCAGGGCGCCCAGAAGTCGACGAGCACCGGCAGGTCCGACTGCAGCACCTCGGCCTCGAAGGTGGCATCGGTAATCGGAACGGTATACTGAGCCATCTGTGGTCCCTCCTGTCCACGAAATACCCCACGGGGTATTCACTCGCCGTTAGGACGCTCTTAGTTTGCACGCGGATACGGCCGGACGAGCAGACTACGAGGGAACCAGAAAAAGTTGAAGGGGAACAGGCCTTCAATAGCGAAGGTGACTTTGGTAAAATTACTTGGCAAAAGTTCTGCGGTAAGCGGGTAACGTCGCGCGCAGACTTTACGGGAAGGCAGGAGGTGACCCGGACTTGTCCGCCTATCGCAGACCCGTGGCCTTGATTGTGCTGGACGGATGGGGCCTGAACCCCGACCCCCGGGCCAACGCCGTCGCGATGGCCAGGCATCCGAACTACGACCGGCTGATGGCCCGCTATCCCCACACGACCCTGTCGGCTTCCGGCGAGGCGGTCGGCCTTCTCCCCGGCCAGATGGGCGACTCCAACGTCGGCCACCTGAACCTGGGCGCGGGTCGCATTGTCTACCAGACCCTGGTCCGCATCTGGCGGTCCGTAAACGACGGTTCGTTCTACAACCTGCCGGTGTGGCGCACGGTCATCGACCGGGCCAAGCAGCCGGGGGCAGCCCTGCACCTGATGGGGCTGGTCTCGGACGGCGGGGTTCACAGCCATATCGACCACCTGCTGGCGCTCATCGACCTGGCGAAGCGGGAGAACGTGGAGCGGCTTTACATCCACGCGTTCCTTGACGGGCGGGACGTCCCGCCCAAGTCTGCCCTGACCTACCTGGAGCAGGTGGAGGCCAAGCTGAAGGAGGCCGGCGTGGGGGCCATTGCCACCGTCTCCGGGCGGTACTACGCCATGGACCGGGACAAGCGCTGGGACCGTACCGAGAAGGCCTTCCTGGCCGTGACGCAGGGGATCGGCCACAGGGCCGTGTCGGCCGCGCAGGCGGTGGAGCTGGCCTACGCACGGGGCGAGACCGACGAGTTCGTCCAGCCTACGGTGATCGAGGGCGTGGACGGGCGCGTCCGCGCCGGCGATGGGGTGATCTTCTTCAACTTCCGCCCGGACCGGGCCCGGCAGCTGGTGCGGGCGCTGCACGAGACGGCCTTCGACGGGTTCAGGCGCCCCGAGGGGTTTGAGCCTGTTGCGCTCGTGACGATGACCCAGTACGACCAGACGTTCACCGACATCCCGGTGGCCTTCGGACCGCAGTTCGTCGACGTGCCGATGGGCCAGGTGGTGGCGGAGGCGGGGCTGCGGCAGCTGCGCATCGCCGAGACCGAGAAGTACCCGCACGTGACGTACTTCTTCAACGGCGGCGAGGAACGGGTTTTCCCCGGCGAGGAGCGGGTCCTGATTCCGTCTCCCAAGGTGCCCACCTACGACCTGAAGCCGGAGATGTCGGCGTATGAGGTGGCCCGTGAGGCGGTCCGGTGGATTGAAGAGGACCGCACGGATTTCATCGTGCTCAACTTCGCCAACCCCGACATGGTGGGGCATACTGGCGTGTTGGAGGCGGCCATCCGGGCGGTTGAGGCGGTGGACGAGTGCCTCGGGCAGGTGGTGGACGCCCTGCTGGCCAAGGGCGGCGCGGCGATCATCCTGGCGGACCACGGCAACTGCGACCAGATGGTGGACTACGAGACCGGGGCGCCGCACACCAACCACACCACCAATCTCGTCCCCTGCATCCTGGTGGACGACCAGCGGCTGAACGCGAAGCTGAAGCCCGGGGTGCTGGCCAACGTCGCGCCCACGCTGCTGGAGATCATCGGCCTGCCCAAGCCGCCGCAGATGGATGCGGAGTCGCTGTTGGTTAGCAATGCGGAAGGAGCCTGATGTGCCATGACGACGATTGTGAATGTGCACGGCCGCGAGGTACTGGACTCCCGGGGCAATCCCACGGTGGAGGTGGAGGTGATTCTCGCCTCCGGCACCGTCGGCAGGGCCATCGTGCCCTCGGGCGCCTCGACCGGACAGTTCGAGGCGGTGGAGCTTCGTGACGGCGACAAGCAGCGTTACCTGGGCAAGGGCGTGCTCAACGCCGTGCGGAACGTGAACGAGGTCATCGCCGAGGCCGTCGTCGGCCTCGACGCCACCGAGCAGGTGGAGATCGACCAGGCCATGCTCGCGCTGGACGGCACGCCCAACAAGAGCAAGCTGGGCGCCAACGCCATCCTGGGCGTGTCGCTGGCCGCGGCCCGGGCGGCAGCCGCTGAGCTGGGGATTCCCCTTTACCGCCACGTCGGCGGCCTCACCGCCCGCACGCTGCCGGTGCCGATGATGAACATCATCAACGGCGGCAAGCACGCGGACAACAACGTGGACATGCAGGAGTTCATGATCTTCCCCGCAGGCGCGCCCTCCTTTGCCGAGTCGCTGCGCATGGGGACGGAGGTCTTCCACGCGCTGAAGTCGGTGCTGAAGAGCAAAGGCTACAACACGGCTGTCGGCGACGAGGGCGGGTTCGCGCCTGACCTGAAGTCCAACGAGGAGGCCATCACCGTCATCCTGGAGGCCATCGAGAAGGCCGGCTACAAGCCCGGGCAGGACGTCTTCCTCTGCATGGACGTGGCCTCCAGCGAGTTCTTCCGGGACGGGAAGTACGTGCTGGCCGGCGAGGGCAACAAGGTCCTGACCACCGAGCAGCTCATCGACCTGTGGGACAGCTGGACCCGGCAGTACCCGATCGTTTCGATCGAGGACGGCGTGGCGGAGGACGAGTGGGACGCGTGGGTCGAACTGACCCGCCGCATCGGCGACCGGGTGCAGCTGGTCGGCGACGACTTCTTCGTCACCAACACCGAGCGGCTCTCCCGGGGCATCGCGATGAACGCCGCCAACGCCATCCTGGTCAAGGTGAACCAGATCGGCACCCTGACGGAGACGCTGGAGGCCGTGGCGATGGCGCACAGGGCCGGCTATTCATCGGTGATGTCCCACCGCTCCGGCGAGACGGAGGACACCACCATCGCCGACCTGGCGGTGGCCCTCAACTGCGGGCAGATCAAGACCGGCGCGCCGTCCCGCACCGACCGGGTGGCCAAGTACAACCAGCTGCTCCGCATCGAGGAGGAGCTGGGCGACGCGGCCGTGTTCGCCGGGCTGTCGGTGATCCGCGGCCGGAAGCAGGACTAACCCCGGCAGCAGCGGGGCAGAATGAGGGCGCCGCCAGCCTCCGCCGTCAAAGCAGCAGGACGGGACCGCGAAGTCTGTCGAGATTTGGCGGTCCCGTCTGACTCCGCGATTGTCCAACCCAGGGAGATGTGGTACAATTAGCAAGCGTTCAAGGCGCACACGAGGGGGTGAAGGGATGAAAACATTCGTGCTGGTGCTTCATACCCTGTTTGCCCTGGGTCTCATCTCGACGGTGCTGCTGCAGTCCGGCAAGAGCGCAGGCCTTTCCGGCTCCATCGCCGGCGCGGGAGAGCAGATCTTCGGCAAGAAGAAGGGTATGGACGAGATTCTCAACCGCTTTAGCATGGCGTTTGCCACCCTCTTCGTGCTGACCTCGCTGCTCATGTTTTTCCTGGAGACCCGCGGGTAGGTTGGCATCGCGCGTACAGGGCCGGGGGATGGACCCGGCCTTTTTTGCTGTTCCCGGGGAGGTGGGCCCATGCCGTTGGCAAGGCGCAGCACCGGGCCCGTGCGCGTTTACGGCGGGCAGGCGGGGTGCCTGGTGCTGCACGGTTTCGGCGGTTCGCCTGCGGAGATCCGGCCCCTGGTGGACGGGCTGGCAGCGCGGCAGTTCACCGTCTACGCGCCGGTGCTGCCCGGGCATGGCCCTGACGCGGCGAACCTGGGCCGCACCAGGTTCCGGCACTGGATCCGAGGCGCCGAGGCGGCCCTGGGGGAGCTGCGGTCCGCCTGCGCCGAGGTGCACCTGGTCGGGTTCTCGATGGGGGGACTGATCGCCCTCCATCTGGCCGCGCGCCATCCCGTGCGCTCCGTCTGTACGCTGGCGGCGCCGGTTCTGCTTCGGGATGCGGCGCCGGTCGCGGAGCGCCTGGCACCTTACCTGGGGATTGCGGGAGGCATCATGCCGGCCCTGCGATCGCTGGTGCGCCTCTCCCGGTTCACGCGGCGGCAGCTGGGGCGGATCCGGGTCCCCGTCCTGGCCCTGCAGGGCGACCGGGATGACTGGATCGCACCGGAAAGCGCCCGCTATCTGGCCGCGCACCTGCCGTCGGCGCAGTCTCTGGTGCTCCCCGGCCGGGGACACTTCCTGGCGCTGGAGCGCGGCCGGGCGGCCGTGGTGGCGCACGTGGCGGACTGGATGATGCTTAACGCATGAACCAAAATACCCACAAAGAAATGAGCCTTTCCCCGAATAGGCTATTTCCAGGCAATCCGGTACGATAGTTTGTGACGGCTGTCACTAAAGGCGGGTGGTCGTGTGATCGGGCCGATCCTGCGTCGTGCTGAAGCCGGACGTACACCGACTCGTCGGGAGATACTGCTCATGCTGCGGGCCGAGGCGGACGAGTACCGCAGTCTGCTGGAGGTGGCCGGCAGGATCTGCCGGCAGACGAAAGGTGAGGAGCCGTCACTGCGCTTGCTCGTCGATCTCGAGAACGACGACCCGCAGAGCGTATGTGAGCACGTCGTGAACTCGTGGAACAAGGGGTGCCGGTCGGTGCTGCTTTGCGCCTCGCCGGAGTACGACGCCGTAGAAACGGTCGCCGAGCTGATTCGCGCCATCGCCGCACAGACCGGGATGGAGATCGCCCTCTGCATGGGCGAGCGGCCCTACGACGTCTACGCCCTGTGGCACCAGGCCGGCGCCGCCGAGTACGTGCTGCCGCACGAATCGTGCAACCCGGTGTTCTTCGCGCACCTGCACCCGGGCCAGTCGCCCGCGGACCGGCTCACCCGGACCCTCTGGCTGAAGGGCCTGGGCTACCGGGTCACGGGGGGCATCTGCGTCGGGATCGAAGGCCAGACGGACGAGGATATCGCCGACGACCTGGAGGTCGTGCGCAATGCGGGGCTGAGCGGCGCCGTCGTCCGGTCGGCCTGCGATTCGGCGGACCTGCTGCGGGTGCTGGCCATCGCCAGGCTCTGCCTGCCGGACGCGGACCTGTGGGTGGTCACAGAGGATCCCGTCGTGCAGGCCAGGGGCCTGGGCTGCGGTGCCAACATCCTGCTTATCGCCCACCACGAGGACGCGGGCCCGGAGGCCTCCCGGGTGCTGGCCCCGATGACCTTCGGGTAAGGCACAATTTCAGTGTTGACGGCTGCCGCGGCCCGTGGTATCTTAAGCGTCAACAGCATATCGGATACCGTTGACTCTTATCCAGAGTAGGCTGAGGGACTGGCCCGATGACGCCACGGCAACCGGCACGCTTCCCCGCGTGCAGCGGTGCCAATTCCTGGGGAGGGCTTCTTGCCCTTCCGAAGATGAGAGGCAGCCGGAAGACATCTGTGTGTTCATTCTGTGCGCCTCTTTGTCAGGCGCACTTTTCTATTGCCGAAACGGAGGTAAGTCCTGGTGATTGTGCTCAAGGGCCTCACCAAGGTGTTCAGGCAGAACGGGCAGGAGATCGTGGCCCTGAGCAACGTGAGCCTGCACGTGCCCAGGGGGCAGATCTTCGGCATCCTTGGCCAGAGCGGCGCCGGCAAGTCCACGCTGATCCGCTGCGTCAACCTGCTGGAGCGTCCGACGGCCGGCGAGGTCTGGGTGGACGGGCGGGAGATCACCGGCCTGACCCCCAGAGAGCTGCGGGCGGCACGCCAGGAGATGGGCATGATCTTTCAGCAGTTCAACCTGTTCGATTCCCGCACCGTCTTCGGCAACGTCGCCTACCCGCTGGAGGTGGCCGGCTGGTCCCGGCCCCGCATCCGGGAGCGGGTGGAGGAACTGCTGGCCCTGGTGGGGCTGGCGGACAAGGCCGATGCGTACCCGGCCCAGCTGTCCGGCGGCCAGAAGCAGCGGGTGGGCATCGCCCGGGCGCTGGCCCCGGGACCGAAGCTCCTGCTCTCCGACGAAGCCACCTCGGCCCTCGATCCGGACACCACCCGGTCGGTGCTCTCCCTGCTCCGGGAGATCAACCAGCGGCTCGGGCTGACCATCCTCCTGATCACCCACCAGATGGAGGTTGTGAAGCAGGTCTGCGACTCCGTGGCCATCCTGGAGGGCGGCACGGTGGTGGAGCAGGGCGGCGTGCTGGAGCTCATCGGCCGGCCGGGCTCCCGGCTGCGGGAGCTGTTCTACGAGCCGGCGCGTGAGGCTGCCGTCCGGCTCAACCCCGACGGGGTGCGGGTGCTGCTGTTCTTCGTGGGCGGCTCCGCCGACCAGCCGCTGATCAGCGCCATGGTGCGCCGGTTCCAGGTCGACGCCAACATCGTGCAGGGCGCGATCGAGCGGGTCGCCGGGTCGACGGTGGGCCGGCTGCTGGTGGAACTCACCGGCCGCGCAGAGGATATTCAGGCCGCCCTGCGCTTCCTGGAGGAGCAGGGGGTCTCGCCGGAGGTGATTCCGCATGGCTGATCTGGGGTCGCTGATGCTTCGCATGTCGAAGCTGGGGCCGATGATGCTGGAGGCCACCTGGGAGACGCTCTACATGGTGGGCGCCGCGGCCTTCTTCACGCTTCTCCTGGGCCTGCCCCTCGGCGTGCTGCTGGTGATCACCGCCCCGGGGGGCCTGTGGGAGAGGCCGGCGCTCAACCGCACCCTTGGCGTTCTCGTCAACATCGGACGGTCGACCCCGTTCGTGATTCTGATGGTCGCAGTCAGCCCGCTCACGAGAGCGATCGTCGGCGTTTCCATCGGCACGACGGCGGCCATCGTCCCGCTGGTGGTCGCGGCGGTGCCGTTCATGGGGCGGGTGGTGGAGCAGGCGCTCCACGAGGTCAGCCCCGGCCTGATCGAGGCGGCGCTGGCCATGGGCTCCTCCAACTGGCAGGTGGTCACGAAGGTGCTCCTGGCCGAAGCCCGGCCGTCGCTGGTGCGGGGCACCGCTCTCATGCTGGTCAACGTGGTCGGCTACTCCGCGATGGCCGGCGCCATCGGCGGCGGGGGACTGGGCGACGTGGCCGTGAAGTGGGGCTACGCCCGGTATGAGCATGACGTCATGTACGTGAGCCTGGTGATCCTGGTCATCATGGTGCAGGTCATGCAGTGGATCGGCGACAGCCTGGCCAACAGGTTTACGCATAAATAGCATTTCGGGACAGCAGGAGGTTGAGCGTATGAAGCGTTTCGTGAGTCTCGTACTGGCTTTCGCCCTGGCTTTGGGCGTGTTGGCCGGCTGCGGTGGCGCCAAGCAGTCTCCTGCCCAGGGGGAACAGGGTGCGCAGCAGGCCCCGGAGCAGACCCAGGACCAGGGGCAGGAGCAGACGACGGAGCCGGTCACGCTGAAGGTCGGCGCGACGGTCACGCCCCACTCTGAGATCCTGGAGTTCATCAAGGATGCTGCCGAGGCGGAGGGGATCAAGCTGGACATCGTGGTCTTCACGGACTACGTGCAGCCGAACCTGGCCCTGGCCGACGGCAGCCTGGACGCCAACTATTTCCAGCACGTGCCGTACCTCGAGGACTTCTCCTCCAAGCGCGGCCTGGATCTGGTCTCGGTCGGCGCCGTCCACCTGGAGCCGTTGGGCCTCTACTCGCTGGATCTGACCAGCCTGGACCAGCTGCCTGACGGGGCCACGATCTCCATTCCCGACGACCCCACCAACGGCGGCCGGGCGCTGAAGCTGCTGGCCGACCACGGGCTGATTGAGCTGGCCGAGGGGGTCGGCGTCGAGGCGACGCCCAACGACGTGGTGGCCAACCCGAAGAACCTGAAGATCCAGATGCTGCAGGCCGAGTACCTGCCCCGCAGCCTGCAGGATGTGGACGCCGCGGTGATCAACACGAACTACTACCTGGACGCCGAGAAAAACCTGGGCGTGAAGGCCAACGTGCTGGCCCGGGAGTCGGCGGAGGACAATCCCTACGCCAACATCGTCGCCGTGCGCCGCGGGGATGAGGACCGGCCTGAGATCAAGAAGCTGGTGGAGCTGCTGCAGTCTGAGGCTGTCGCGGCGTTCATCCACGAGACCTACGGGGGCGCGGTGATTCCGGCGTTTTGATCCAAAGTGGGGAGGGGGGCGGGAGCCCCCCTCCCCACACCCCACCCCCTGGCATTGGGAAGGCGCTGCCACGGCGCCTCCCGGCGGAGCCGGTCGGCCGCCGTGAAACCGGGGGAAAACGCTGCGACGGCGCCTCCCGGCGGAGCCGGTCGGCCGCCGTGAAGTGGGGGGCAAAAAATGGACAGGCTGGATTGCCATTGTCGATCTTGACGACGTTTCCGGCGCCCTGGTAGAATAGTCTCGCTTGTGGTAACGGAATAGTGCTGGACCCGCCTGATCGCTGAATCTCCGCGCAAGCGGGGAACGGGGGAACCACATTCCTGGGGCGAATCGCACCGAGGCTCCGGCCCAGGCCGGAAGGAGGATGCGTAGGGGCACGCTTTGGCGCCCCGAGTCCGTCAGCTAACCTCGTAAGCGTGGCTAAGGTGGTGGGCCCTTGTCATTGCTGTCTATACATAAGTAGAGGGGTCACCAGACCTTCAGCTTTGCTGTGCTTTCAGGCGGGCGCCGGCCGACTCGGTCGGCGCCTTCTCCGTTCCCCCAAGCCTGGCTGGATGCCAGTAACCAAGGCATTGAGGAGGGAGGAGACCGTGCTGCGCTACTGCGTGATCGGAGCCGGACACGGCGGGCTCGCCATGGCCGGCCACCTCGGAGTCATGGGATTCCCTGTTGCGCTCTGGGCCCGTAATCCCGAGACGCTGGAGCCGATCGACGCCGCCGGGGGTGTCTTCCTCGAAGGCCAGGTGGAGGGCTTCGGCCCGGTGCAGGTCGCCTACAGCCTGGAGGCGGCCCTGGAAGCGGCGGATGTCGTGCTGGTCGTGCTGCCTGCATCGGCGCACCGGGAGATCGCCACGAGGTGCGCGCCTTACCTGCGGGACGGGCAGCGGATCCTCCTGCTCCCCGGCCGCACCGCGGGCGCGATTGAGTTCAGGCACGCCATACGGGAGGCCGGCTGCACCGCCGACGTGATCGTCGGCGAGGCGCAGACGTTCCTGTATGCAAGCCGCAAGACCGGCCCGTTCCACGCCCGCATCCACGGCATCAAGCGCCAGGTGCTGGCGGCCGCGCTGCCCGCGTCGCGGACGGGCGAACTGCTGGAGGGGATCAAGCCCGCATTCCCCCAGTTCATGCCGGCCCGCTGGGTCTGGAAGACTTCGCTGGACAACGTGGGCGCCATCTTCCACCCCGGCGTCACCCTGTTGAACGCGGGGCGCATCGAGTCCACCGGAGGCGCCTTCCGCCACTACGTGGACGGCATCACGCCCTCGGTGGCTGCGCTGCTGGAGCAGCTGGACCACGAGCGGGTGTCGGTGGCCCGCGCCCTGGGGGTCGGCGCGCTGACTGCCCGGGAGTGGCTGGCCGAGGCCTACGGCGTGGAGCGCCCCACCCTGTACGAGGCGATTCAGGCTACCCAGGCGTACGCGGACGTCGGGGCTCCGGCGAGGCTGCGCCACCGGTACCTCTGGGAGGACGTGCCGACCGGACTCGTGCCCATCGCCTCGCTGGGCGCCGCCTGCGGCGTGCCGACGCCCCTTACCGACGCGCTGATCCAGATCGCCAACGGCGTCTGCGGCGTCGATTTCCGGGAGACGGGCCGGACGGTGCAGCGGCTCGGCATGGCGGGCTGGGCGCCTGAGCAGATCTGCCAGTATGCACTGGAAGGAGATGTGATGGATCTTGTATAATCGACGCATTATGGGAGCCGCCATCGGGGACGACGTTCACGTGGGCGGCGTGGTCCGTTTTCTGCAGATGGCCGAGCAGCTGGGATACGAAGTGCGCTTTCTGGGGCCGGCGGTCCCGGTGGAGCGGCTGCTGGACGAGGTGGCCGCCTGGGACCCGGAGATCGTCGCCGTCGGCTACCGGCTGACGCCGGAGTCGGGCCGCGCGGTGCTGACCCATCTGGCGCAGGCGGCGAGGGAGCGGGGGCAGGCGGGCCGCCGCTGGGTGCTCGGCGCCACCGACCCGGTCGCCGAGCACGGCCGGGCCCTGGGGTTCTTCGACGCGGTCTTCGGCGGGTCGTCCGACTGGCAGGAGGTCGTGGACTTCCTGCGCGGCGCGCCGACGCAGAAAGCGGGGGGCATCCCGCCCCAGACGCTGGTGGAGCGCATCCTGTGGAAGCGCCCCTTCCCGATCCTCCGGCACCACTTCGGGCAGCCCACCGTGGAGGCGACGGTGGAGGGGATCCGGCAGATCAGCGAGGCCGGGGTGCTGGACGTCATCAGCCTGGGCACCGACCAGAACGCGCAGGAGCACTTCTTCCGGCCCGAGGAGATGGATCCGCGCGAGCACGGGGCCGGCGGCGTCCCCGTCCGGACGCCGGACGACCTGCGGGCCTTGTATGCGGCCTCCCGGACGGGCAACTACCCGCTGATGCGCTGCTACGCCGGGACCCGGGACCAGCTGGCCTGGGCCGAGATGCTGCACGAGACCATTCACAACGCCTGGGCGGCGGTGCCCCTCTTCTGGTACAGCCAGCTTGACGGGCGTTCGCAGCGTCCGCTGCTGGAGTCCATTCCGGAGGTGCAGGCCGTGTTCCGGTGGCATGCCGAACGCGGCATTCCGGTCGAGTCGAATGAGAGCCACCACTGGTCGCTGCGGGATGCCCCGGACGTGGTCGCAGTGGCTGCCGCCTACATCGCGGCCTACAACGCCAAACAGGCAGGCGTCACGGATTACGTCCAGCAGCTGATGTGGAACAACCCGCCCCTCACCTCCCCCGCGATGGACCTGGCGAAGATGCTGGCCAAGCTGGAGCTGGTCGAGTCGCTGGCCGGACCCCATTTCCGGATCTGGAGGGAGTGCCGGACCGGACTGACCTCGATGCCGGCGGGATTTGACCGGGCCAAGGGGCACCTGGCCGCGTCGACCTTCCTGCAGATGGCGGTGAAGCCCGACATCGTGCACGTCGTGGGGCACTCCGAGTACCACCATGCCGCCACCGCCCAGGACGTCATCGAGGGGTGCCACGTGGTCCACGGGGCCATTCAGCTCGCGCTGCAGGGCCTGCCGGACATGACGCAGGACGAGGCGGTGCAGGCCCGCAAGGCCGAGCTGGTCCAGGAGGCCCGGCTGCTTCTGGAGGCGATCGCCGACCTGGCGCCCGTCGGCGTCGACGATCCCCTCACCCACGCGCCCACGCTGGCGGCTGCCGTCCGCATCGGCCTGCTGGATGCCCCCCACCTGATGGGCAACCCGGCGGCGAGGGGCGAGGTGGCGGTGCGTTTCACGGACGGCGCGTGCCGTGCAGTGGACCGGCGCACGGGCCGGGTCGTGAGCGAGGCGGAGCGGATCGCCGCCCTGATGGCGGAGGAAATCGTGTAAGGAGGGGTCGCTGCATTGAGTGGGATCGCTGGGATCCTCGGAAAACCTGACAACGCCCGCATCGCGAGGATGCTGGAGAAACAGGCGCACCGGGGGCCCGACGGTCGGGGAATCTGGATTGCGACAGCCGGTTTCGGCCTGGGGCATGTGCGACTGGCCACCGTTGACGTTGCCGGCGGTGGCCAGCCGCTGTCCAACGAGGACGGCAGCCTCTGGCTGGCGATGACCGGCGCCATCTACAACCACCGCGCCCTCCGGCGGGAGCTGGAGGGGCGCCATGCGTTCAAGACCGAGTCAGATGCCGAAGTGGTGCTGCACCTGTTCGAGGAGTACGGCCCGGCCTGTGTGGAGCGGCTGGACGGCATGTTCGCGATCGCGATCTGGGGCGAGCAGCAGGGGCTGTTCCTCGCCCGCGACCCGCTGGGCATCCAGCCGCTGTACTGGGGAGAGGACGACGCCGGCAACTTCCTGTTCGCGTCAGAGATCAGGGCGCTGATTGGGGAGACTAGAGAAGTGCGGGCGTTTCCACCCGGACACCGGTGGCGCGTCGGGGAGCCGATAGAGGCTTACGATCGGATTCCGGCGCACACCGGGGAACTGACCGATCCGGACCAGGTCGTGCTCGCCCTCGATCACGCGCTGCACAACGCGGTTCGCAAGCAGCTCGCGGCGGACGTGCCGGTGGGCTGCCTGCTCAGCGGCGGGCTCGACTCCAGCCTGATCACCGCCCTCGCACGGCAGCACGTGACGGGCGAGCTGCACACGTTCGCGGTGGGGCTGGAGGGATCGGCCGACCTGGCGCAGGCGCGCAGGGTGGCCGAAGAGCTGGGCACCAGGCACCACGAGCGGGTGCTGTCGGAGGATGAGATCACTTCTGCTCTTCCCCGCGTGATCGACGCCCTGGAGTCGTGTGACCCGGCGCTTGTGCGCAGCGCCGTGGCCACCTATTATGTGTCGGAACTGGCGGCGGAGCACGTGAAGGTGGTGCTCTCCGGCGAGGGCGCCGACGAACTGTTCGGCGGCTATGATTATCTGGCTGAGCTCGATGCGGCAGCTCTGGGAGCGGAGCTGTACGAGATCACGGCCGCCATGCACAACTCCAACCTGCAGCGGGTGGACCGCATGACCCAGGCCCACGGCCTTGAGGGGCGGATGCCGTTCACGGACACCGCCGTCGTAGACCTGGCTTTCCGGATTGACCCCCGTCTGAAGCGTCGGGACGGCGAGAGCAAGTGGATTCTGCGGCGGGTGGCAGAGCAGTATCTGCCGCAGGACATCGTCTGGCGGGAGAAGCAGAAGTTCGCCATCGGGTCGGGGGTTGCCCCGCTGCTGGAGCGTTACGCGGCGGAAGCGGTTTCGGATGCGGTGTTCCGCGGCGAGCGGAGCCCCAGAGGCGTGCCCTTTGCCTCTAAGGAAGAGTTCCTCTATTGGAGCTTCTTCCGGGAGCGGTATGGCCGGGAGGACGTGCTCGCCCTCATGGGCCGCAGCCGCAGCCTCAACCCGGGCCAGCGGTGGGTCGGCGCGCTCTAGCCCGCTGCACGCCCGAATGAACAGGCCACTTGCCCTCTCACGGCAGCAGTTCTATCATGGGAAAGGATTCACATCGAGGAGGACAAAGACGTGGCAGGTGCATACGTTATTCCAGGGCTTGTGGTCATCCTGCTCTTGGTTCTGACCCTTCCGTTCGCGTTCAAGGCTGTTGAGCACCAGTTGGAGATCTTCCTGTTCATTATGGGTGTCGCGGCTTCGCTGATCAGCGGCATCATGGATCAGCACCTGATCCTCAAGGCGCTCGAGGAGCCGGTCATGATCACGGCGGCCGTCCTGATCGCCGGCATCCTGTTCAAGCTGTTTCAGACCAAGCTGCAGGCGGGCATCCGCGCCGCCCTCCGGGTGGTGCCGTTCCCGGTCTTCGCATTCCTGGTCATTACCGTTCTCGGCCTGGCCTCCAGTGTCATCACGGCCATCATCGCCTCGCTGGTGCTGGTGGAGATCATCAGCGCCCTTCGGCTCGACCGCAAAACCGAGGTTAACTTCGTTATTCTGGCGTGTTTCAGCATCGGCCTCGGGGCTGCCCTGACGCCGCTGGGAGAGCCGTTGTCCACCATTGCGGTCTCCAAGATGAACGGCGACTTCTGGTACCTGGTGCGGACGATCGGCATCTACGTGATTCCGACCGTGGTTGTGCTGGGCATCTTCGGCGCCTTCTTCCTGAAGGGCCGGCCTGAGGCGGCTGCTGCGACCGAAGGGCCCGGGCTGAGTGAGCAGGAGGATGCCGGGGAGAGCTATAAGGACGTGATCGTGCGGGCCCTGAAGATTTACCTCTTCGTAATGGCCCTGACGTTCCTGGGGGACGGCTTTAAGCCACTGATTGATACGTACGTCCTGGGCCTGCCGAGCACGGCCCTGTACTGGATCAACATGCTGTCGGCGGTCCTGGACAACGCGACGCTGACGGCCGCGGAGCTGAGCCCGGCCATGGAGCTGGCGCAGGTGAAGGCGGTCCTGATGGGCCTGCTGATCAGCGGCGGTATGCTCATTCCCGGCAACATCCCCAACATCGTGTCGGCCAGCAAGCTCAAGATCGGTTCGCGGGAGTGGGCGAAGGTGGGCGTGCCCTTCGGGCTGGCCCTGATGGTGATCTTCTTCTTCATCGTCGTGCTGTAGCCTCAGAGGCGAAGTCGCTGCAGAAGCTGAATCTGACGGGCGGGCTCCCGTGCGGGAGCCCGCCGTGTTGAAGGGCAGGGTTAGCGACTGCTGTCGCGCAGCACTCCTGGTCGCAGCGCGATGGATGCGCATTGCCGTCTGTTGGGTGTTGACGAATCACCCTGTTTTCGGCTAGACTATACGTCGCCGCCGGTAGGGCAAGCCTCGAGCGGCGGCGGTCGGGCCAGGCGGAAAGATCTGTGTGGTTGACGCCGGTCCGGTGAGGATGATAAACTGTTAAAGCTGTCGCCTGAGGGCGGCGGCGGATCTCGAACCTTGAAAACTAGACAGTGCAGAAGAGGGAAGCCGAGCGAGCCGGTATTCCAAAGGAGCCAAAGTCAAGCTTTCCACGGAGAGTTTGATCCTGGCTCAGGACGAACGCTGGCGGCGTGCCTAAGACATGCAAGTCGAGCGGGGCTTCGGGGCTTCGGCCCTGAAGCCCAGCGGCGGACGGGTGAGTAACACGTGGATAACCTGCCCTCTGCTCTGGGATAACAGGCCGAAAGGCCTGCTAATACCGGATAAGCTCACGGTCCCGCATGGGGCTGGGAGAAAAGGCGCTGGAGTCAGTGGCGCTGGCAGAGGAGGGGTCCGCGGCCCATTAGCTGGTTGGCGGGGTAACGGCCCACCAAGGCGACGATGGGTAGCCGGCCTGAGAGGGCGACCGGCCACACTGGGACTGAGACACGGCCCAGACTCCTACGGGAGGCAGCAGTCGGGAATTTTGCACAATGGCCGAAAGGCTGATGCAGCAACGCCGCGTGAGCGAAGAAGGCCTTCGGGTTGTAAAGCTCTGTTGCCTGCGAAGAAGGGCCCCGTCAGGAAATGGGCGGGGTTTGACGGTAGCAGGCGAGGAAGCCCCGGCAAACTACGTGCCAGCAGCCGCGGTAATACGTAGGGGGCGAGCGTTGTCCGGAATTACTGGGCGTAAAGGGCGTGTAGGCGGCCTGTTAAGTCAGGGGTGAAAGACCGGGGCTCAACCCCGGGGGTGCCTCTGAAACTGGCGGGCTTGAGTGCTCTAGAGGGCAGTGGAATTCCCGGTGTAGCAGTGAAATGCGTAGAGATCGGGAGGAACACCAGTGGCGAAGGCGGCTGCCTGGGGAGTCACTGACGCTGAGGCGCGAAAGCTAGGGGAGCAAACAGGATTAGATACCCTGGTAGTCCTAGCCGTAAACGATGAGTGCTATGTGTGAGGGGTATCGACCCCCCTCGTGCAGGAGCTAACGCACTAAGCACTCCGCCTGGGGAGTACGGCCGCAAGGTTGAAACTCAAAGGAATTGACGGGGGCCCGCACAAGCAGCGGAGCATGTGGTTTAATTCGAAGCAACGCGTAGAACCTTACCAGGGCTTGACATCCACCGAACCCTGCAGAGATGCGGGGGTGCCTCTTTTCGGAGAGGAACGGTGAGACAGGTGGTGCATGGTTGTCGTCAGCTCGTGTCGTGAGATGTTGGGTTAAGTCCCGCAACGAGCGCAACCCCTGTCGCATGTTGCCAGCACGTTATGGTGGGCACTCATGCGAGACTGCCGGTGACAAACCGGAGGAAGGTGGGGATGACGTCAAATCATCATGCCCCTTATGTCCTGGGCTACACACGTGCTACAATGGCCGCCACAGAGCGCCCCGAACCCGCGAGGGGGAGGCAATCGCGAAAGGCGGTCCCAGTTCGGATCGCAGGCTGCAACTCGCCTGCGTGAAGTCGGAGTTGCTAGTAATCGCGGATCAGCACGCCGCGGTGAATACGTTCCCGGGCCTTGTACACACCGCCCGTCACACCATGGGAGCTGGCAACACCCGAAGTCGGTGAGCTAACCCCGCAAGGGGAGGCAGCCGCCGAAGGTGGGGCCGGTGACTGGGGTGAAGTCGTAACAAGGTAGCCGTATCGGAAGGTGCGGCTGGATCACCTCCTTTCTAAGGAGCACCGCCCCTGAGAAGGGGAGACTCCGAGGTCGATCCTCAGCCCATCAAAACGGGCTGAGGGAAACTGACGGCCGCTGGGCGGACCGAATCTGCACTGTTTAGTTTTGAGGGTTCGAGATGAGCGGTGAGCAGTGGGCTGTGAGCGGTGAGAGCTGTTCCGGCCCGCACGCTTGCTGACTCAGGATCTTCGAACCCCTCAGTGAGTGCCTGCGGGAGCTTCGCTCCCGCACGGGACCACGGGCTGCTTCGGGAACCTTGGGTTCCCTGCAGCAGCGTCGTACCTTGAAAACTGCACAGTGAACACACGCAAAGGCAACGCGGGAAGCGTGCATCTCAGCGAAATCAAGCTGGGAAGGGCACACGGTGGATGCCTGGGCGCCAGGTGCCGATGAAGGACGTGGAAAGCTGCGATAAGCCTCGGGGAGCCGCAAGCAGGCGTAGATCCGGGGATCTCCGAATGGGGCAACCCGGCTGGCGTAATGGCCAGTCACCCACAGCTGAATCCATAGGCTGTGGGGGGGCACCGCCCGAACTGAAACATCTCAGTAGGGCGAGGAAAAGAAATCAACCGAGATTCCCTCAGTAGCGGCGAGCGAACGGGGAGGAGCCTAAACCAGCAGCGAGCCATCGCTGCTGGGGTTGCGGGACGCCCGTAAAGCGATGCTGCCGAGTCTAGCCGAAGAGGTCTGGAAAGGCCCGCCACAGAAGGTAAAAGCCCTGTAGGCGAAAGGCGAGGCGCCGCTGGGCGGATCCCAAGTACCACGGGACACGAGGAATCCCGTGGGAATCCGGGGGGACCACCCTCCAAGGCTAAATACGCCTGGCGACCGATAGTGAACCAGTACCGTGAGGGAAAGGTGAAAAGCACCGCGGGAGCGGAGTGAAAGAGACCCTGAAACCGTGTGCCTACAAGCAGTACGAGCCCCGTATGTGGGTGAGTGCGTGCCTATTGAAGAATGAACCGGCGAGTTACGGTCACTGGCAGGGTTAAGGGCCTCAGGCCCGGAGCCGAAGCGAAAGCGAGTCTGAAGAGGGCGTAGTCAGTGGCTGTAGACCCGAAACCCGGTGATCTATCCATGGCCAGGGTGAAGCGGGGGTAAGACCCCGTGGAGGCCCGAACCGGTTAGCGTTGAAAAGCTATCGGATGAGCTGTGGATAGGGGTGAAAAGCCAAACGAACCGGGAGATAGCTGGTTCTCCCCGAAATAGCTTTAGGGCTAGCGTCGGCATGTGAGCTTGCTGGAGGTAGAGCACTGATTGGGCTAGGGGCCCTACCGGTTACCGAACTCAGTCAAACTCCGAATGCCAGCAAGTATGGCCGGCAGTCAGACGGCGAGCGCTAAGGTCCGTCGTCAAGAGGGAAACAGCCCAGACCGCCAGCTAAGGTCCCGAAGTTCCTGCTAAGTGGGCAAGGATGTGGCGTTGTAGAGACAACCAGGATGTTGGCTTAGAAGCAGCCATCATTGAAAGAGTGCGTAATAGCTCACTGGTCGAATGACGCTGCGCCATAAATACTCGGGGCTAAGCAGGACACCGAAGCTGCGGGTGTGAGCGGTGAGAGGTGAGTGGTGAGCAGTGAGTGCGGTCCGGAGTTTCCGGCCCGTCCACGGTGACCCACTACTCACTACTCACATCTCACTGCTCACGCGGTAGGGGAGCGTTCCATGTGCGTCGAAGGTCGACCGGAAGGACGGCTGGAGCGCATGGAAGTGAGAATGCCGGTATGAGTAGCGAAAAGACAGGTGAGAATCCTGTCCACCGAAAGCCTAAGGATTCCTGAGCAAGGCTCGTCCGCTCAGGGTCAGTCGGGACCTAAGCCGAGGCCGAATGGCGTAGGCGATGGGAAACAGGTCGACATTCCTGTACCACCTACGGGTCGCTTGACCGATGCGGGGACGCAGGAGGCTAGGGGGACCCGGCCGCTGGTTGAGCCGGGGTAAGCGGGTAGCGTGGCCCGGTAGGGAAGTCCGCCGGGCTAAACGTGAGACGCGACGCCGACCGAACTGAAGTAGGGAAGCCCCTGACGCCACACTGCCGAGAAAAGCCGCTAGGGAGACCCGGGGTGCCCGTACCGCAAACCGACACAGGTAGGCGGGGAGAGAATCCTCAGGTGCGCGGGAGAACCCTCGCTAAGGAACTCGGCAAAATGCATCCGTAACTTCGGGAGAAGGATGGCCCTCGGACCGTGAGCGGAGAGACGCCGCAGAGCGGGGGAGGGTTGCAGAGGAGAGGCCCAAGCGACTGTTTACCACAAACACAGGTCAGTGCTAAGCCGGAAGGCGACGTATACTGGCTGACGCCTGCCCGGTGCTGGAAGGTTAAGGGGAGAGGTCAGGCCGCAAGGCCGAAGCTTTGAACCGAAGCCCCAGTAAACGGCGGCCGTAACTATAACGGTCCTAAGGTAGCGAAATTCCTTGTCGGGTAAGTTCCGACCCGCACGAATGGCGTAACGACTTGGGCACTGTCTCAGCGAGGGACCCGGTGAAATTGCAATACCTGTGAAGATGCAGGTTACCTGCGATTGGACAGAAAGACCCCGTGGAGCTTTACTGTAGCCTGGCATTGGATTTTGGTGGTGCGTGTACAGGATAGGTGGGAGCCTGCGAAGCCGGGTCGCCAGATTCGGTGGAGGCGCCGTTGGGATACCACCCTCGCAGCATCGAAGTTCTAACACGGGCCCCTGCAACGGGGTCGTGGACCGTGCCAGGTGGGCAGTTTGACTGGGGCGGTCGCCTCCCAAAAGGTAACGGAGGCGCCCAAAGGTCCGCTCAGGATGGTTGGAAATCATCCGGGGAGTGTAAAGGCAGAAGCGGGCTTGACTGCGAGACAGACAGGTCGAGCAGGGTCGAAAGACGGGCTTAGTGATCCGGCGGTTCCGAGTGGAAGGGCCGTCGCTCAACGGATAAAAGCTACCCCGGGGATAACAGGCTGATCTCCCCCAAGAGTCCACATCGACGGGGAGGTTTGGCACCTCGATGTCGGCTCATCGCATCCTCGGGCTGAAGTCGGTCCGAAGGGTTCGGCTGTTCGCCGATTAAAGCGGTACGCGAGCTGGGTTCAGAACGTCGTGAGACAGTTCGGTCCCTATCCATCGCAGGCGGAGGAGATTTGACGGGAACTGCCCCTAGTACGAGAGGACCGGGGTGGACGGCCCGCTGGTGTACCAGTTATCCCGCCAGGGGTACAGCTGGGTAGCCAAGGCCGGAACGGATAAGCGCTGAAAGCATCTAAGCGCGAAGCCGGCCCGAAGATGAGATCTCCCATCCCGTTAAGGGAGTAAGGCCCCTGGAAGATGACCAGGTAGATAGGCCGGGAGTGGAAGCGGCGCAAGCCGTGGAGCGGACCGGTACTAATCGGCCGAGGGCTTGATTTCGCTGAAGCCGGAGCGTGTGCAGATCGCTGTGCAGTTTTGAGGGTAGGACCTCAGGAGTTTTGGGTGGCGATACCGGAGGGGATCACCCGTTCCCATACCGAACACGGAAGTTAAGCCCTCCAGGGCCGAAGGTACTCCGCAAGGGGGAGAATAGGTCGCTGCCCAAATCTATTGGACCGCTAGCTCAATTGGTAGAGCATCCGACTCTTAATCGGCAGGTTGTAGGTTCGAGTCCTACGCGGTCCACCATACCGGCCCCATCGTCTAGCGGCCTAGGATACCGCCCTCTCACGGCGGAGACACGGGTTCGAATCCCGTTGGGGTCACCAGACCGACAACTGCATAAGTGCATGGCGGCGTAGCTCAGCTGGTCAGAGCATGCGGTTCATACCCGCAGTGTCGCTGGTTCGAATCCAGCCGCCGCTACCACCGATGGCCCGGTAGCTCAGTTGGTAGAGCACGCGACTGAAAATCGCGGTGTCGCCAGTTCGATTCTGGCCTGGGCCACCACTGGCGGGGAGATACCCAAGTGGTCAAAGGGGGCTGACTGTAAATCAGTTGCGTAACGCTTCGGAGGTTCGAATCCTCCTCTCCCCACCAGATTCCGCGGGTTTAGCTCAGTTGGTAGAGCGCCACCTTGCCAAGGTGGAGGTCGCGAGTTCGAGTCTCGTAACCCGCTCCAATTCTTATGGGGCTATAGCTCAGTTGGGAGAGCGCTTGAATGGCATTCAAGAGGTCAGGGGTTCGAATCCCCTTAGCTCCACCATGCGGCGGTTTTCGGTGGCCGCCACAGTAACCTGCGCGGTTAGCTCAGTTGGGAGAGCGCATGATTGACGTTCATGAGGTCAGAGGTTCGATCCCTCTACCGCGCACCAGGGCGTTCTGCAGGAAGCGCCGCAAGGCGCTTCCAAAGATTGACTGCCTTCATAAGCGGAGGCGTGGTGTAGAGGCCTAACATGCGGCCCTGTCACGGCCGAGATCGCGGGTTCGAATCCCGTCGCCTCCGCCAGAACTGCAGATGTGGCGGAATTGGCAGACGCGCACGGCTCAGGACCGTGTCGGGTAACCACTCCCGGTGGGAGTTCGACTCTCCCCATCTGCACCACACCGCTTGGAGAACCCGCTCCAGGTGGGCCATGCTGATGTAGCTCAGGTGGTAGAGCACGTCCTTGGTAAGGACGAGGTCACCGGTTCGAGCCCGGTCATCAGCTCCACATGCGAGGGTAGCTCAGTCGGCCAGAGCACTCGGCTGATAACCGAGAGGTCCCGGGTTCGAATCCCGGCCCTCGCACCAATTTCATACCGCGGGGTGGAGCAGCCAGGTAGCTCGTCGGGCTCATAACCCGGAGGTCGAGGGTTCAAATCCCTCCCCCGCAACCAACGCGACTTCGGAAGCGGCCAGTTCGCTTCCGAAGTCGCCTGCCGAGAGGCAGGATGTCTGCCGGCATCTGGTCGGTTGACACCGGACGGTGCGGCCTGCTAGAATGCGATCTTGCCGCCAGCTGGGCGGCGGGGTTCACGGCGGAGACAGCCGGCCGGAACGGCCAAGTGGCACGAACTGGCCGGTTGACACGACGCCGGGAACTTGCTAAACTAGTGAAGCTGTCGCCTGAGGGCGGCGGCGGATCTCGAACCTTGAAAACTAGACAGTGCAGAAGAGGGAAGCCGAGCGAGCCGGTATTCCAAAGGAGCCAAAGTCAAGCTTTCCACGGAGAGTTTGATCCTGGCTCAGGACGAACGCTGGCGGCGTGCCTAAGACATGCAAGTCGAGCGGGGCTTCGGGGCTTCGGCCCTGAAGCCCAGCGGCGGACGGGTGAGTAACACGTGGATAACCTGCCCTCTGCTCTGGGATAACAGGCCGAAAGGCCTGCTAATACCGGATAAGCTCACGGTCCCGCATGGGGCTGGGAGAAAAGGCGCTGGAGTCAGTGGCGCTGGCAGAGGAGGGGTCCGCGGCCCATTAGCTGGTTGGCGGGGTAACGGCCCACCAAGGCGACGATGGGTAGCCGGCCTGAGAGGGCGACCGGCCACACTGGGACTGAGACACGGCCCAGACTCCTACGGGAGGCAGCAGTCGGGAATTTTGCACAATGGCCGAAAGGCTGATGCAGCAACGCCGCGTGAGCGAAGAAGGCCTTCGGGTTGTAAAGCTCTGTTGCCTGCGAAGAAGGGCCCCGTCAGGAAATGGGCGGGGTTTGACGGTAGCAGGCGAGGAAGCCCCGGCAAACTACGTGCCAGCAGCCGCGGTAATACGTAGGGGGCGAGCGTTGTCCGGAATTACTGGGCGTAAAGGGCGTGTAGGCGGCCTGTTAAGTCAGGGGTGAAAGACCGGGGCTCAACCCCGGGGGTGCCTCTGAAACTGGCGGGCTTGAGTGCTCTAGAGGGCAGTGGAATTCCCGGTGTAGCAGTGAAATGCGTAGAGATCGGGAGGAACACCAGTGGCGAAGGCGGCTGCCTGGGGAGTCACTGACGCTGAGGCGCGAAAGCTAGGGGAGCAAACAGGATTAGATACCCTGGTAGTCCTAGCCGTAAACGATGAGTGCTATGTGTGAGGGGTATCGACCCCCCTCGTGCAGGAGCTAACGCACTAAGCACTCCGCCTGGGGAGTACGGCCGCAAGGTTGAAACTCAAAGGAATTGACGGGGGCCCGCACAAGCAGCGGAGCATGTGGTTTAATTCGAAGCAACGCGTAGAACCTTACCAGGGCTTGACATCCACCGAACCCTGCAGAGATGCGGGGGTGCCTCTTTTCGGAGAGGAACGGTGAGACAGGTGGTGCATGGTTGTCGTCAGCTCGTGTCGTGAGATGTTGGGTTAAGTCCCGCAACGAGCGCAACCCCTGTCGCATGTTGCCAGCACGTTATGGTGGGCACTCATGCGAGACTGCCGGTGACAAACCGGAGGAAGGTGGGGATGACGTCAAATCATCATGCCCCTTATGTCCTGGGCTACACACGTGCTACAATGGCCGCCACAGAGCGCCCCGAACCCGCGAGGGGGAGGCAATCGCGAAAGGCGGTCCCAGTTCGGATCGCAGGCTGCAACTCGCCTGCGTGAAGTCGGAGTTGCTAGTAATCGCGGATCAGCACGCCGCGGTGAATACGTTCCCGGGCCTTGTACACACCGCCCGTCACACCATGGGAGCTGGCAACACCCGAAGTCGGTGAGCTAACCCGCAAGGGAGGCAGCCGCCGAAGGTGGGGCCGGTGACTGGGGTGAAGTCGTAACAAGGTAGCCGTATCGGAAGGTGCGGCTGGATCACCTCCTTTCTAAGGAGCGCAGCCCCTGAGAAGGGGAGACTCCGAGGTCGATCCTCAGCCCATCAAAACGGGCTGAGGGAAACTGACGGCCCGCTGGGCGGACCGAATCTGCACTGTTTAGTTTTGAGGGTTCGAGATGAGCGGTGAGCAGTGGGCTGTGAGCAGTGAGAGCTGTTCCGGCCCGCACGCTTGCTGACTCAGGATCTTCGAGCCCCTCAGTGAGTGCCTGCGGGAGCTTCGCTCCCGCACGGGACCACGGGCTGCTTCGGGAACCTTGGGTTCCCTGCAGCAGCGTCGTACCTTGAAAACTGCACAGTGGACACACGCAAAGGCAACGCGGGAAGCGTGCATCTCAGCGAAATCAAGCTGGGAAGGGCACACGGTGGATGCCTAGGCGCCAGGTGCCGATGAAGGACGTGGAAAGCTGCGATAAGCCTCGGGGAGCCGCAAGCAGGCGTAGATCCGGGGATCTCCGAATGGGGCAACCCGGCTGGCGTAATGGCCAGTCACCCACAGCTGAATCCATAGGCTGTGGGGGGGCACCGCCCGAACTGAAACATCTCAGTAGGGCGAGGAAAAGAAATCAACCGAGATTCCCTCAGTAGCGGCGAGCGAACGGGGAGGAGCCTAAACCAGCAGCGAGCCATCGCTGCTGGGGTTGCGGGACGCCCGTAAAGCGATGCAGCCGAGTCTAGCCGAAGAGGTCTGGAAAGGCCCGCCACAGAAGGTAAAAGCCCTGTAGGCGAAAGGCGAGGCGCCGCTGGGCGGATCCCAAGTACCACGGGACACGAGGAATCCCGTGGGAATCCGGGGGGACCACCCTCCAAGGCTAAATACGCCTGGCGACCGATAGTGAACCAGTACCGTGAGGGAAAGGTGAAAAGCACCGCGGGAGCGGAGTGAAAGAGACCCTGAAACCGTGTGCCTACAAGCAGTACGAGCCCCGTACGTGGGTGAGTGCGTGCCTATTGAAGAATGAACCGGCGAGTTACGGTCACTGGCGTGGTTAAGGGCCTCAGGCCCGGAGCCGAAGCGAAAGCGAGTCTGAAGAGGGCGTAGTCAGTGGCTGTAGACCCGAAACCCGGTGATCTATCCATGGCCAGGGTGAAGCGGGGGTAAGACCCCGTGGAGGCCCGAACCGGTTAGCGTTGAAAAGCTATCGGATGAGCTGTGGATAGGGGTGAAAAGCCAAACGAACCGGGAGATAGCTGGTTCTCCCCGAAATAGCTTTAGGGCTAGCGTCGGCATGTGAGCTTGCTGGAGGTAGAGCACTGATTGGGCTAGGGGCCCTACCGGTTACCGAACTCAGTCAAACTCCGAATGCCAGCAAGTATGGCCGGCAGTCAGACGGCGAGCGCTAAGGTCCGTCGTCAAGAGGGAAACAGCCCAGACCGCCAGCTAAGGTCCCGAAGTTCCTGCTAAGTGGGCAAGGATGTGGCGTTGTAGAGACAACCAGGATGTTGGCTTAGAAGCAGCCATCATTGAAAGAGTGCGTAATAGCTCACTGGTCGAATGACGCTGCGCCATAAATACTCGGGGCTAAGCAGGACACCGAAGCTGCGGGTGTGAGCGGTGAGAGGTGAGTGGTGAGCAGTGAGTGCGGTCCGGAGTTTCCGGCCCGTCCACAGTGACCCACTACTCACTACTCACATCTCACTGCTCACGCGGTAGGGGAGCGTTCCATGTGCGTCGAAGGTCGACCGGAAGGACGGCTGGAGCGCATGGAAGTGAGAATGCCGGTATGAGTAGCGAAAAGACAGGTGAGAATCCTGTCCACCGAAAGCCTAAGGATTCCTGAGCAAGGCTCGTCCGCTCAGGGTCAGTCGGGACCTAAGCCGAGGCCGAATGGCGTAGGCGATGGGAAACAGGTCGACATTCCTGTACCACCTACGGGTCGCTTGACCGATGCGGGGACGCAGGAGGCTAGGGGGACCCGGCCGCTGGTTGAGCCGGGGTAAGCGGGTAGCGTGGCCCGGTAGGGAAGTCCGCCGGGCTAAACGTGAGACGCGACGCCGACCGAACTGAAGTAGGGAAGCCCCTGACGCCACACTGCCGAGAAAAGCCGCTAGGGAGACCCGGGGTGCCCGTACCGCAAACCGACACAGGTAGGCGGGGAGAGAATCCTCAGGTGCGCGGGAGAACCCTCGCTAAGGAACTCGGCAAAATGCATCCGTAACTTCGGGAGAAGGATGGCCCTCGGACCGTGAGCGGAGAGACGCCGCAGAGCGGGGGAGGGTTGCAGAGGAGAGGCCCAAGCGACTGTTTACCACAAACACAGGTCAGTGCTAAGCCGGAAGGCGACGTATACTGGCTGACGCCTGCCCGGTGCTGGAAGGTTAAGGGGAGAGGTCAGGCCGCAAGGCCGAAGCTTTGAACCGAAGCCCCAGTAAACGGCGGCCGTAACTATAACGGTCCTAAGGTAGCGAAATTCCTTGTCGGGTAAGTTCCGACCCGCACGAATGGCGTAACGACTTGGGCACTGTCTCAGCGAGGGACCCGGTGAAATTGCAATACCTGTGAAGATGCAGGTTACCTGCGATTGGACAGAAAGACCCCGTGGAGCTTTACTGTAGCCTGGCATTGGATTTTGGTGGTGCGTGTACAGGATAGGTGGGAGCCTGCGAAGCCGGGTCGCCAGATTCGGTGGAGGCGCCGTTGGGATACCACCCTCGCAGCATCGAAGTTCTAACACGGGCCCCTGCAACGGGGTCGTGGACCGTGCCAGGTGGGCAGTTTGACTGGGGCGGTCGCCTCCCAAAAGGTAACGGAGGCGCCCAAAGGTCCGCTCAGGATGGTTGGAAATCATCCGGGGAGTGTAAAGGCAGAAGCGGGCTTGACTGCGAGACAGACAGGTCGAGCAGGGTCGAAAGACGGGCTTAGTGATCCGGCGGTTCCGAGTGGAAGGGCCGTCGCTCAACGGATAAAAGCTACCCCGGGGATAACAGGCTGATCTCCCCCAAGAGTCCACATCGACGGGGAGGTTTGGCACCTCGATGTCGGCTCATCGCATCCTCGGGCTGAAGTCGGTCCGAAGGGTTCGGCTGTTCGCCGATTAAAGCGGTACGCGAGCTGGGTTCAGAACGTCGTGAGACAGTTCGGTCCCTATCCATCGCAGGCGGAGGAGATTTGACGGGAACTGCCCCTAGTACGAGAGGACCGGGGTGGACGGCCCGCTGGTGTACCAGTTATCCCGCCAGGGGTACAGCTGGGTAGCCAAGGCCGGAACGGATAAGCGCTGAAAGCATCTAAGCGCGAAGCCGGCCCGAAGATGAGATCTCCCATCCCGTTAAGGGAGTAAGGCCCCTGGAAGATGACCAGGTAGATAGGCCGGGAGTGGAAGCGGCGCAAGCCGTGGAGCGGACCGGTACTAATCGGCCGAGGGCTTGATTTCGCTGAAGCCGGAGCGTGTGCAGATCACTGTGCAGTTTTGAGGGTAGGACCCAGGCGTCCGCAGGAACTGCCGATGGCGGTTCCGAGGATCGCCTACCTACAGTCCACAATTTTTGGGTGGCGATACCGGAGGGGATCACCCGTTCCCATACCGAACACGGAAGTTAAGCCCTCCAGGGCCGAAGGTACTCCGCAAGGGGGAGAATAGGTCGCTGCCCAAACTGATTTGGAGACCGCCGCAGACGATGCGGCGGTCTTCTGCTGCTGCAGGCGTGTCAGAGCCGGAGGGGATCACCCGGACGCCCCACCACCACTACATGGAGGTGAAGATCCGGCGTCCGAAGGAAGCCCTCGCGGACAAGAACCTGACGATTGCCCAGCAGCGTCTGCGGCCTCTCGTACAGCGGCTACCACGCCCGGGCCTTCAAGAAGCGGACGGGCATGACCCCCTCGCAGTACCGGGCGATGGTCTGGCAGAAGCAGTAGGTTCGGCTCGCGGCCAAGGGCCCGCATGGGAACCGCTTCCGGCACATAAGTATGTGGCACGTCCCCGGTGGGACGTGCCATCTTGCGATCCGGAGGTGCCCCATGCGAGGCAAGCTGCCAACCCTGGTCCTGGCGGCGGCGGTCGTCCTGCTGACCCTGTCACTGGTGATCTACCCCAAGGAATCGCTGGAGGCGGCCAAGGAGGGGATGAACCTCTTCTTCACCGTGGTCTTTCCCTCCCTGCTGCCCTTCTTCATTCTGAGCGAGATGATGCTGGGGCTCGGGGTGGTGCACTTTATCGGGGTCCTGTTCACGCCGCTCATGCGTCCCCTGTTCAACGTGCCGGGCGAGGGGGCGTTCGTGCTCTCCATGGGCCTGGCGGCCGGCTACCCGATGGACGCCGTGATCACGGCACGCTTCCGCAGGAGCAACATGTGCACCCGCGTCGAGGGGGAGCGCATGCTGGCCTTTTCGAACACCGCCGATCCGCTCTTTATCTGGGGCGCCGTGGCCGTGGGGATGTTCGGTATGCCGGCCCTGGGGGGCACCATGGCGCTGGCGCATTACCTCGCCGCGTTCCTCGTGGGGCTCACGTTCCGCTTCTACGGTCTGCAGGAGCACGAGCGCACGCCGGAGCCGCCGCGGGAGGGGAACATCCTCAGAAGGGCGCTCACCGCCCTGGCGAGGGCGCGGCGGGAGGACGGCCGGCCGGTGGGCCAGATGCTGGGGGATGCGATCAAGGACTCGATGAAGACCATGGCCCTGATCTGCGGTTACATCATGCTGTTTGCCACGCTGGCCCGCATGATCGATGTCACCGGCCTTTTTCCGTACATCTCCGCGCCGTTCCGGTGGCTGTTCGCGCTGTTCAGCATCGACGGCTCCCTGGTGCGGGCGGCGGTCACCGGGTTCCTGGAGATCGACCTGGGCACCCTGGCGGCCTCACGGGCGGCGGGGGCCCCGCTGGTGCAGCAGGTTGCCGTCGCCGGGGCGATCATCGCCTGGAGCGGGCTCTCGGTGCATGGGCAGGTGGCCAGCGTGCTGAGCGGCACCGACATCCGGATGGGGCCCTACGTCGCTGCCCGGCTGCTGCACGCGGTCCTGGCCTTCATCGGCACGCTGGTCCTGCTGCCGCTGGCAGAGCCGCTTTCGCTGGGCGCAGCCCGGGTGCTGCCGGCGCTCGGAGGGCTGCCTGCATCCCTCTGGCAGACGCCGTTCTGGGAGCACCTCATGAGGGGGGCGGGCTGGTCCTTGGTGATTCCGCTCTGCCTGGCGCTGATCGGCGCCGGGGCCGCCCTGCTGACCGGCGGCTTCCGCTGGGTGTACTTCCACAGCCGCCGGTAAAGACGATGAAAGAGGGGTCATGGAGCCGGGGCCGGACGGGTCGGGTGCCGCTTGCGGCCTGAGAGCGGTCTTACTATAATGGCAAAGTAATATGCAGTTGGCAGATCGCGTGAGAGGGGATATGGCGGTGTCGGAGACTCTGGTTGAGGCGATCATAGAGATCCCGGCGGGCAGCCAGAATAAGTACGAGGTCGACAAGAAACGCGGTCTGCTGCGCCTGGACCGGGTGCTGTATTCGCCCGTCCACTACCCGACGGACTACGGCTTTGTCGACGAGACCCTCGAAGAGGATGGCGACCCCATCGACATCATGGTCCTGGTGAGCAACCCGACCGTGCCGGGGTGCATCATCGACACTCGTTTGATCGGCGTGCTGGTGATGTCGGACGACAAGGGCGTCGACAACAAGCTGCTGGGGGTGGCCGAGCGGGACCCGCGCTACGCGCAGGTGACAGACCTGAACGGGGTGCCGCCGCACAGGCTGCTGGAGATCGAGCATTTCTTCCGCACCTACAAGGAGCTCGAAGGCAAGCAGACCGTCATCGAGGGCTGGTTCGGCGTGGATGTCGCCCTGGAGAAGCTGCGGGCGGCCCGTGAGCTGTACCGCCGGTCCAGGGAGGCGCGCGGTTGAGCGGGGGGGGGATTCCGCTTACCCGGCTGTTCTCTGCGGCGGCGCGGGCCTGCGGGGGCGGGCCCGGCCGCCGCAGTCGGGCGCGCGGGGCAGTTCTGGCCTGCGTTCATGCGGATGCCGTTTTTCGTGCAGGATAGACGGTACTCACGGGCGCAGAGGCTGTAGTTGACGCAAGGTGGTTGTGAAGTGAGAGAACGAATCGCGGAGTTTATCCGGGAAAAGGCCTACAAGCCCATGGGCTTCGCCGAGCTGGCCGAGGCCCTGGGCATTCCGGAAAAGCAGCATGCGCGGCTGCGCAAGACCCTGGAACAGATGGAGAGCGCCGGCGAGGTGGTGCGGACCCGCACCGACCGGTACGGGGCCCCCGAGCGGATGAATCTGGTCGTCGGACGCCTGCACGGGCACCCGCGCGGGTTTGCCTTCGTGATCCCTGACCAGCCTGGCGCCGAGGACGTGTTCATCGGGCGTGAGGCCCTGGGCGGCGCCTGGCACAACGACCGGGTGATCGCGCGGCTCCACCCGGGGGGCCGGAGCGGCGGCCGGCCGGAGGGCGAGGTGATCCGCATCCTGGAGCGCGCCAACGCGCGCGTGGTGGGCACCTTTGAGACGAGCCGGCACCTGGCCTACGTCGTGCCCGACGACAGGCGCCTGCCCGAGGACATCTACATCCCCAAGGGCATGACCAACGGCGCCCGGGACGGCGAGAAGGTCGTGGTCCAGATCGTGCAGTGGCCCGATGCCCGGCGGGCCGCCGAGGGGCGCGTGGTCGAGCGGCTGGGCCTGAAGGGCGAGGCCGGCGTGGACATCGTCAGCATCATCCGGAAGCACGGACTGCCCGAAGCCTTTCCTGCCAGCGTGCTCCGGGAAGCCGAGCAAGTCCCCGAGGCGGTGACGGAGGAGGCGGCCCGCGAGCCGGGGCGGCGGGACCTGCGTGCCTGGACGATCGTGACCATCGACGGCGAGGATGCCAAGGACCTGGACGACGCGGTCAGCGTCGCGCGGCTGGCCCCGGACCGGTGGCGGCTGGGCGTGCACATCGCGGACGTGGCCGCGTACGTCCCCGAGGGTTCCGCGCTGGACAGGGAGGCCTACAAGCGCGGGACGTCCGTCTACCTCGCGGACCGGGTCGTGCCGATGCTGCCGCCCCGCCTCTCCAACGGCATCTGCTCGCTGAACCCCGGTGTCGACCGGCTCACCCTCTCGTGCGTGATGGAGATCGACGGCCACGGTGAGGTCCGGTCCTACGAGATCTTCCCGTCGGTGATCCGCACCCGGGCCCGGCTGACCTACACCGCCGTCAACCGCATCCTGGCGGACGAGCCCGGGGCAGCGGCCGGGCTGGAGCCGTTGGTGCCGATGCTGCGGGAGATGGCGGAGCTGATGGCGGTGCTCCGGGAGCGGCGGATGCGGCGGGGCGCCCTGGACTTCGACCTGCCGGAGGCCAAGGTCCAGCTGAACGAGCAGGGCTGGCCCACCGACGTCCTGCGGGTGGACCGGGGCATTTCGGAGCGGATCATCGAGGAGTTCATGCTGGTGGCGAACGAGACGGTCGCGCAGCACTGCAGCACCCGCGACCTGCCGGTGCCGTACCGCATCCACGAGCCGCCGGCGGCCGACCGGGTGGCGGGGCTCAGCGAGTTCCTCCGGCTGTTCGGGTACAACCTCCGGCTCCCGCGGGACGGCTCGGTGACGCCGAAGGATCTGCAGAAGGTGACGCTCTGGGCGAAGGACCGGGCGGAGGAGAACCTGATCGAATCCGTGCTGCTGCGGACCATGAAGCAGGCCCGGTACAGCGATGTGCGGCTGGGGCACTTCGGTCTGGCCGCCGAGTACTACTGCCACTTCACCTCGCCGATCCGCCGCTATCCCGACCTGGTGGTCCACCGGGTGCTGCGCGCTCACCTGGAGCACCCCAGGGGGCTGCCGGGCAAGCTGCGGAGCCGGTGGGAGCGGACCCTGCCCGATGTCGCCGACCACTGCTCGGAGCGGGAGCGGGTCGCAGCGGAGGCGGAGCGGGAGACGGTCGAGCTGAAGAAGGCCGAGTTCATGTCGGACAAGATCGGCGAGCGGTTCGAGGGCATCATCTCGGGCGTGACCACGTGGGGCTTTTACGTGCAGCTGCCCAACACCGTCGAGGGGCTGGTGCACGTCTCCACGCTGACCGACGACTACTACCACTTTCACGAAGAGCACTACGCCCTGATCGGCGAGCGCACCCGGCGGCGGTTCCGGCTGGGCGACCGGGTGCGGGTGCAGGTCCACGGGGTGGACGTGGAGAACCGGCAGATCGACTTCCTGCTGGACGCCGACAGCGATGTGCAGACGGTGGTGGCCGTGCCGCGCAAGGGCCGGCAGCGGGCGGCCCGGAAGGCGGCCGCAGCCGGCAGGACCGGCGGGCCCGGGCAGTCGAAGGCCGCGGGCAGCAAGAGCCGGCGAAAGGCCGAGTCCGGGGCAGAGACTGCCAGGGGGACCGCGGACAGCGATCTGCCGCCCGAGCCGGAGATGGTGCGGCTGCACGGCCGGGGCCGCGAGGGCGCCCGGTACGACATGTGGGGCGTGCCCGTGCCCGCCGGCCGGGGCCGGGACCGGGACGTGACCGATCCCACGGTGAGCAACCCGTTCTCCCTCACGCTGCCGCCGGACTGGGATGGTGAGCGGGAGCGCCCGCGCACGGTGAAGCGGCCGCGCGGCCGCGCCGGGAGCCGGCGCGGGTAGCGGCCGGCTGCGGCGGAATGCGAGGAATGCGAGGGCGGCCGGAGGCAGGCAGGGAAGCGCCGCTCCGGCCGCTGGCCGCGCGCGGCCTGGCATGCGTATCTTCTTTACAGATTGCGGCCTTCGCGGTATAATCAACATTCCTGGCGAGGTGAGAACATGACCCGGGCGAAGGCCGAAATTCAGCCCATCGCGGAGAACCGTAAGGCTCGCCACGACTACTTCGTGGAGGAGACCTACGAGGCCGGAATCGTGCTGGTCGGCTCGGAGGTCAAGTCCTGCCGCGCCGGGCGGGTGAACCTGCGCGACGCCTACGCGCAGATCAAGGACGGCGAGATCTTCCTGCTGAACTGCCACATCAGCCCGTTCGAGCAGGCGAACCGGTTCAACCACGAACCGCTGCGGCCGCGCAAGCTGCTCATGCACAAGGCGGAGATCCTGCGCCTGTTCGGCAAGGTGCGCGAGAAGGGTTTCACTTTGGTGCCGCTGCGGTTATACTTTAAGAAGGGGAAGGTGAAGGTCGAGCTGGCCCTGGCGAAGGGCAAGCGGGCGTACGACAAGCGCGACGACATCGCGGCACGCGAGGCGAAGCGCGAGATGGCCCGGGCGCTCCGGGGCAAGTACGACGACTGAACCGACCCTGGTTGGCACACGCTGGGGGAGCCCAGCCAGCATACGGGGGCGAAATAGGTTCGACGGGGGAGAGTTCATCCAGGAAAGCGAGCCGAGGTTGCGGTCGGCCTCGTCAAAAAGGCCGCAAAGATTAAGTGCCAACGAAGAGTTCGCTCTCGCTGCGTAAGCAGCGCGCGGCCTGAGGCCGCGTTCGCTCCTCCGGATAGCCGGCACCGTGCGCCGGGGTTGTAGCGTCAACGCAACGGGCTGTTCCGGTCGGGGTGGCCGCGGACCCGACCGGCGAGGATTCTGTCGCGGTTGGCCCGGACTGCAGCCCGCCGTCAGGCGGCAGACCGGGCGAGATGCAAAGTGACGGCTGCGCTCGGAGACGTCCTGTTTGAATCTCCTTCGGACGCGGGAGGCAGAGCCCGCCGCCTCCACCAGAAGGGAAACGCCCTGCGGCTGCGGCCGCAGGGCGTTTGATACGTGAATGAGCCGTTCTGTCGACAAACCGTCAACGCGAAATGTTCGCGTAGAGTTATTTGGATCATGCGAACCAAAGTGAAAATGTAAACGTATAAGAGAGTAGGGGGATTCCTGCAGGAGATTCAGGTCAACTCGGCCAATCACCACATTATCCTTTACTTCCCCTTATCTTTCGGGGGACAGAGGGAAGGCGTGGTGTAAGGAACGGAGGCAATTCCCGTGGGGGTGACAGGGTATGCTCGCGAAGCCGTCTGTGAGTTCGCAGGTCGCTGAGATCGACAACCTGCTCCGTGAGGTGGGGGGCCTTCTGCGGAAGTGGGGGCGTGACATTCTGGGGGGATTCGATATCACGAACCCACAGTTTGAGGCCCTTCTGGTGCTCCGCGAACACGGCGAGTTGACGATGGGTGAGCTCTGCGCCAAGATGTTCCTTGCCTGCAGCACGGCTACCGATCTGATCGACCGCATGGAGCGGAACCAGCTGATCGAGCGCGTGCGCGACACGGCTGACCGCCGGGTGATCCGCCTGCGCGTGCTCCCGAAGGGGGATCAGCTCATCGATCAGATCCTGGAGGCCCGCCAGGCCTACCTGAGCCATGCGATGTCGGGGCTGGGCGCAAACGACAAGGCCCGCCTCATCCGGTCGCTGCAGCAGCTGAGCAGTGTGCTGAGCCGCGAAGCGTAGGCCCCGTGGCCCGGCCGCGCAGGCGCCGCATCCCAGGGAGCGGCGCCTGCGCCGCGTTATCTGCGCAACTCCGGGTATCGCAGGCACGTCCAACCCGTACGCTGGGGGTAGCAGCACGACACGGAAACCCGCAGCACCGAAGGAGAGCAAGCCGATGAACCCGACCGTCCCTGACCCCGTGCGCCCCATAGGCCTGTTCGACTCCGGAGAGGGCGGCCTCACCGTCGCCAGGGAGATCGCCCGCCTCCTGCCGCACGAACACCTGCTCTACGCTTGCGACACCACGCACTTTCCGTACGGCCCCCGGCCGCTCAGCGAGGTCCGGGCGTTTTTCCTCCGGTTCATGGAATTCTTCGCGGAGCAGCACTGCAAACTGGTGATAGTGGCCTGCAACACGGCCACTGCCGCGGTGATCGACCTGCTCGCAGCCGGCGCCTTTCCGATCCCCGCACTGGGGGTTGTGCAGCCGGGCGCGGCCATGGCGGCAGCCACCTCCGCCACCGGCCGGATCGGCGTGGCGGCCACCCAGGCCACGTGTGATTCGGGTCTCTACCCGGAGACGATCCGCCGGCTCCGCCCGGATGCGGTCGTGGTGCAGCAGGCCTGTCCCATCCTGGTCATCCGTGCGGAAGAGGGCGTCATCTCCGGGCCGGAGGTGAGGAGCGAGGTGGAGCGCTGCCTCGCGCCTCTCCTGGCCGAACACGTGGATACCCTGGTGCTGGGCTGCACGCACTTTCCGCACATGGCGACGGTGATCCAGGAGGTCGTGGGACCGGGAGTCCGACTGGTGGATCCCGGGAAGGCCACGGCCGCCCAGGTGGCCGACCTGCTGCGGACGCGCCACCTGACAAATCCGGGACCCGGGCCCGGGCAGCGGCGCGCCTTCACAACGGGCGATCCGCATCGGTTCCTGGAAGTGGCAGACCGGCTGTGGCCGGGCGGTATCGGCGCCGCGGCACAGATCCAACTCTGGTCGCAGCAGGAGTGAAGCATCCAGATGCGGCAGGACGGAAGGTTGCCCCACCAGATGCGCCCCGTCGCCCTTACGCGCCAGTACAACATTCACGCCGAGGGTTCGGTGCTGATTGAGGTCGGCCGCACCCGCGTCATCTGCACCGCCACGGTGGAGGAGCGGGTGCCGCCGTTCATGAGGGGAAGAGGAGAAGGCTGGATCACCGCCGAATATGGCATGTTGCCCCGTGCAACGGGAGAGCGCACGCCGCGCGAGGCTTCCCGGGGCCGGCAGGGCGGCCGCACGATGGAGATCCAGCGGCTGATCGGGCGGGCGCTGCGCGCCGTCATCGACCTGCGGGCGCTCGGTGAGCGCACGCTGATCGTCGACTGCGACGTGATCCAGGCCGACGGCGGCACGCGCACCGCATCGATTACCGGTGCGTTCGTCGCGGTGGTGGACGCGCTGGCGAGCCTGCGCGCAGCCGGCGTCATCGACCGGCTGCCGGTGAGAGACTACCTGGCGGCGACCAGCGTGGGCATCGTCGACGGCGTGCCCATGCTGGACCTGGCCTACGAGGAGGACGCCCGGGCGGCGGTGGACCTGAACCTGGTGATGACCGGGTCCGGGGGCGTGGTGGAGATTCAGGGGACGGGCGAGGCGCGCCCTTTCAGCCGGCGGGAGCTGGACGAGCTGCTGGCCCTGGCGGAGAGCGGCGTGCGGCAGCTGGTGGCCGTACAGCGGGCGCAGCTCGGGCCCCTGGGAGCGGAGGTCGGTGCGTTTGTCAGCGAAGCGTCTGGTCCTGGCCAGCAAGAACGAGGGGAAGCTGCGGGAGTTCCGTTCGCTCCTGAAGGGGGCGGGCATCGACATTGAGGTCATCGGGCTCGGGCCGGACGCGCCGGAGGTCGACGAGACCGGGACGACCTTCGAGGAGAACGCGCTGATCAAGGCGCGGGCGGCGGTGGCGCGGACCGGCCTGCCCGCCCTGGCCGAGGACTCGGGCATCGCGGTGGATGCCCTGGGCGGGGAGCCGGGGGTGCATTCGGCCCGCTGGGTGCCCGGCAGCGACGAGGACCGGGTGCACGCGCTGCTCGCCCGCATGGAGGGCGTTCCAGCCGGACGGCGGACGGCGCGCTACGTTTCGGTGATCGCGGTGGTGCTGCCCGACGGCCGGGAGGAGATGTTCCGCGGGGAACTGGAGGGCCGGCTGGCCGAGGCGCCCCGGGGTACGGGGGGGTTCGGCTACGACCCGATTTTCGAGGTAGAGGACGGGAGGACTGTGGCGGAGATGACGCTGGAGGAGAAGAACGCCATCAGCCACCGGTCCCGCGCCCTGGCCCGGTGCCTCAGGCGCCTGCCCGCCCTGCTGGAGGCGAACTGACATGTTGCGGGTCGGCGTCGTGAGCGACAGCCACCGCCGCTTCGGCCTGGTGGCGAGCATGCGCGCGCAGTGTGGCCGGCTCGACTGGCTCCTGCACGCGGGCGATCATCTGACCGACGCCCCGCGCATCGCGGCGGTGCTCGGCGTGGACGCGGACAGGGTGCGGGCCGTCGCGGGTAACTGCGATTTCCCGGCGACGGAGCCCGCCGAGCTGTTGCTCGAGCTCGGCGGGGTGAAGGTGCTGATGGTGCACGGCCACCAGCACGGCGTGAAGGCCGGGCCGCAGCGGCTGTTCTATCGGGCCCGGGAGGTGGGCGCCCGGGTGGCGGTGTTCGGCCACTCGCACATTCCCTTCCTGGAGGACGTGGATGGCGTGCTGCTGCTCAACCCCGGCTCGCTCAGCATGCCCCGCCGGCCGCAGGATCCGCCGTCGTGCGCCGTGCTGGAGATTGCGGACGGCGCCGTGCGGGCTTATCACGTGTTTTTGGGCGGTGAGACAGCATTTAGGTTTTGACATCGGGGCCAGTGATAGGATATACTCTCTTGTGCAGGTACGCCGGGGTGTGGCGCAGTCTGGTAGCGCGCCTGCTTTGGGAGCAGGATGTCGCAGGTTCAAATCCTGTCACCCCGACCAGCGCAGCCACTGCGGCGTGGGGCCGACACAGCCATGTGCGGGTGTAGCTTAGTGGTAAAGCTCCAGCCTTCCAAGCTGGCGACGAGGGTTCGATTCCCTTCACCCGCTCCACACAGAGTCCAACCTGGGGGCGAACGTACTTCGTCCTTTTTTGTCTAGATGGTGTCGGCCCCGACGCTGATGGCACGGGCGCCTTGTGCTGTGGTTAGCCCTGTGCTACACTAACCGGTGCTGTACAGGCGCCTGTAGCTCAGTGGATAGAGCAACCGCCTTCTAAGCGGTTGGCCGCAGGTTCGAATCCTGCCAGGCGCACCAAGCTGGTTTCCTCGGTCTGATTGTGCATACGCTGACCGTAGCTCAGTTGGTTAGAGCGCCAGATTGTGGCTCTGGAGGTCGCCGGTTCGACTCCGGTCGGTCAGCCCACACACTGGGGCGTAGCCAAGTTGGTAAGGCACGGGACTTTGACTCCCGCATGCGTAGGTTCGAGTCCTGCCGCCCCAGCCACTGGCCAGGCTCCCGCATGCGGCGGGGGTCTGGGCAACACGGGCCATTAGCTCAGTGGCAGAGCATCCGCCTTTTAAGCGGGGTGTCGTTGGTTCGAATCCAACATGGCCCACCATGCGCAAAGCTCCCTCCACGGTTTGTGGAGGGAGTTTTTCCGTCTCTTCCGGCAGCCGCCCGGCGCGAAAAAGAGAGAGACTCCCTGCGGCGCCGGTCAGTCGGCTTTGCAGCCTGGGCGACCTGTGCCAGTTGGGAGTCTCGGTATACCGTATGCGAGAACGGCGGGAAGATGACTCCGGGGCCGGGATCCAATTGCTTCCAAGGGCGGTGTCCGGGGACCCTCGCCGTGCGCGTGCGGCGCAGGCGGGCCGGCGCGCCTGTTGTGAATAGCGAAGGGCCATGCCTGCACACCCTACTTCCGAGAAAGGGAGCGGTGTGAAGGTGTTCATTGCAAGACTGCTTGTGATCATCGGTGCGCTCAACTGGGGACTCATCGGTCTCTTCGGGTTTGACCTGGTGGCCTTCTTGTTCGGCGGCCAGATGTCGCTGGTCTCCCGGATCGTCTACACGCTGGTGGGCATTGCCGGCGTGTTCCTGATCGGCGATCTGGTCGGGAACCGGCAGCGAACCTGAGCGACGTTCGGCGCACACCCCCGGCCGGGCCGGGGGTGTGCCTCTTTGTGCCCCTTTACACGGGCGCGAAGCCTGGGGTAACATATCACTTGCGGTGGCAGCGCGCGAGAGTGGCGGAACTGGCAGACGCGCAAGACTTAGGATCTTGTGCCGCAAGGCGTAGGGGTTCAAGTCCCCTCTCTCGCACCACTTAGAGCGACAAGGGCTACAGGGTTGGACCCCTGTAGCCTTTCTGCGTGTCTCGTGCGGATCTGCAGCCACCTTGCAGCCACCGGATGGCGAATGGCTTCAAGCCTGGCCATACCGACGGCTGGCAGCGGCTGGAGTTCCTGCTGCGCGGCTGGGACAACGTGAAGCCCGCACCCACCGCTTCCTCCTCACGCCAGAGGCAGCTGGAGCACCTGGCGCGCGAGGTGCACCGGTTCTGCCCGTCCCTGGCGCCCGAGGCCGCCAGCCGCGCGTGTGAGGCGCTGGTCGCCCGGATCGAGGGGCAGATCTACCGGTCCGAACTGAAACCCGATCTGGCCGTGCGGGTCTATCTGCACGCCGCGTCGATGCTGGACCGGCTGGCCACGGGCAACCCCCTGATGATGCCGGCGTGGGGGGAGAGCCTCAGGAAGCAGCGGCCGGAGGAGTACAGGCTTCTGGACGAGATCCTCACCGATGTCTGTGAGGAGATCGGGCTGAAGGTTCCAGCCGGGGAAGTCTGCTATTTCCTCGTCACCCTCCCTGGAATCGCCGATCAGACAGAGTAAAACGTCTGGAGAGGCACCCCGACCGGGCCGGGTCGGGGTGCTCTTTGCCTGACCGGTGCAGGGCGGCCGGGCCTCCGGGGGCGGGCGCGACGGAGAGGAGGGGGGCGGCGTGCCGGAGAATACTCGGGGACAGCGGCCAGCCGGGGCCCGGGGGCTTGCCCGGTGCTTATGACCAGGGCAGGGTCTTCGCGTTGCAGTGTGATGCCGGGGTTCGGAACAGGTTAGCGGAGCGTGAGGTCCAACGGGTAGAGGCGTGAGCGGCCCTTCGGTACATGCCACTGATGGTCCGGCTGCCAGCGCCACATGGGGAGGAACTCCAACGGGTGGCCGATGCGACGGGGCGTATGCTCGCAATAAAGTTGGTGGAGCGATGACCATGTCGGGTGAAAAGGAATATTTTTTCATCGGCGACAACGAAAGTGCGGAAGATGGTATTCGGGGCATCAGCGGAATATGGAAGTCCGTGCTGGAATATGGCGTGCTCGCGGCCTCGCACTTTGAGGTCCGCTTTCCCGACGACCCCTGCCTGGGCGAAGGCAAAGACGAGTTCATGCGACTCCCGGGCATTTCCGTCGTGCCGTGGAGCGGGATGGAAGGGGCCATCGCGGTGACGGGCAGCATGACTCCCGAAGCGAGGGCGCTGTTCCTGCAAACCCTGGAGGAGGATGGCATCCGCCTCTGGGACTTCATCCTTTTCCGTGACGGGAAGAAGCTCCTGTCGGTCTCCGACCATAGCGACCGGATCGTCACCAGGCGCTTCGCCCGGGAGTTCATGGAGCGGCTGTTTGCTTGCTGGTTTGAACCCATCCCGGAGCCGGAGGTCACACCCCAAGAGAAGGGACCAGGCGTCGCCTTGAACGGGCTGCGCGAGGCGATCCGGGTCATTATCACAGAGCTCGACGATGATGACGGAGCTGGCTGACGTTGAAGCTGGACCGACCACCGGGTGTATGAACCCGCAGCGCATGGTCGTGGGTTGTCTGTGCCCGCTGTCGCGCGATGAAGGCGACGGTGGAGCAGATCGATCTGCCGGAGGCGGACGAACCGCCGGAGGAAGATGACCTGTGGAAGGATGAGCCGGAGGGGGAGATGGGTGAGTGAGCGCACCGCGTCTGCCGCTGATGATCCCGGTGACCCAGCGTTTCCCGGCTGAGAAGGTCGCCGACGTGAAGGCCGCCACGCGGTCGGCGCTGGAGGCGCTCGGCCTGAAGGCGAAGGTCCGACCGGGCATGCGCGTGGCGATCACCGCCGGCAGCCGGGGTATCGCCAACATCCCGCTGATCCTGCGCACGGCCGCCCAGTACCTGCGGGAACTGGGCGCGGTGCCGGTGATGGTCGCGGCCATGGGCAGCCACGGCGGGGGCACGGCCGCGGGGCAGCTGGAGGTGCTGGCCAGCCTCGGCATCACCCCGGAGACGATGGGATGCGAGGTGGTGGGCGGCGCCGAGGTGGTCGAGCTGGGCCGGACGGCCGGCGGGCTGACGGTCTACTTCGACGCCTTTGCCGCGCAGTGCGACGGCGTGCTGGTCATCAACCGCGTGAAGGCGCACACGTCCTTCCACGGACCGCTGGAAAGCGGCCTGGTGAAGATGATGGTGGTGGGCCTGGGCAACCCCGCCGGCGCCGCCCAGTTCCACAGCCTGGGACCGGGGCGGCTCTCCGGGGCCCTGGAGGAGATCGGCCGGGCCATCCTGGAGCGGGTGCCCATCCTGGGCGGGGTGGCGATCCTCGAGAACGGCCGGGAGGAGACCGCCGCCCTGGTGCCGGTGGAGCCGGGAGAGATGATCGAGCGGGAGAAAGAGCTCCTCATCCGCTCCAAGGCGCTGCTTCCCCGGCTGCCGGTGAAAGCGCTGGACCTGCTCATCGTCGAGGAGATGGGCAAGGACATCTCCGGCACGGGCATGGACACCAACGTCATCGGCCGCGTTGGCATCTTCGGGGTGCCCGACGGCGAGCCCGCGATCCAGCGCATCGCCGTGCTGGATCTGTCGGAGGGCTCCCACGGCAACGCCAACGGCATGGGCCTCGCCGACTTCATCACCCGGCGCTTCCGGGAGAAGATCGACTTCCGGGCCACGTACCTGAACACCCTGACGGCGACCTTCGTGCAGCGGGCCCGCATGCCCATCGTGCTGGACACGGACCGGGAGGTCATCCTCACCGCCCTGCAGACGCTGGGCAACCCGCCGCCCGACCGGGTGAGGGCGATCCGCATCCGGAACACCCTCATGCTGGAGCGCATCTGGGTCTCGCCCGCCGTCTGGGAGGAGATCCGGGCGCTGCCCCACGTGGAGGCCGCCGGGCCGGCGCAGCCGCTGGCGTTCGACGCCGGGGGGAACCTGCTGTAGCCGCGAAAAAGACCACCGCGCGCCAGGCGGTGGTCTGCATGTTTCGGCGCCTCGAGGCGCGGGCCGGGCGGCCGGGTCAGAAGTAGAGGTCCCGCTCGCCGGCCTTGATCCGCGCCAGCCGCCGTTCGGTCTCGGCGCGCACCTTCTCGCCGGGGATCTGCGCCAGGTGGGCGGCCTCGGTGCGCCGGCCGATCTCCCGGGTCTCCTCCGAGGCGTAGTCCTCCAGGTACTCCTGGAAGGTGAGCAGCGCGTTGGGCTGGCAGAGGTTCTGGATCTGCCCGGTCTTGGCCAGGGCCATGAACCGGTCGCCGGTGCGTCCCTGGCGGTAGCAGGCGGTGCAGTAGCTGGGCAGGTAGCCCTCCTCGCACAGCCAGCGGACGACCTCGTCGGGCGGCCGGTGGTCGCCCTGGGCGAACTGGGCGGTGGACGCCCGCTCCTCCTGCGTCATCTGGCTGTAGCCGCCGATGCCCACGCTGGAGCCGGCGCTGATCTGGGACACGCCCAGTCGCAGCGCCTTTGCCCGCATCTCCGGGGTCTCCCGGGTGGAGATGATCATGCCGGTGTAGGGCACCGCCAGCCGGAGGATCGCCACCAGCTTCAGGAACTGGTCGTCGGAGACCAGGTGCGGGAAGGTGGCGAGGTTGACGCCGGGCGCCGGCTGCAGCCGCGGTACCGAGATGGTGTGCGGCCCCACCCCGAACCGGTCTTCCAGGTGCTGCACGTGCAGCAGCAGGGCCAGGACCTCGTACCTGTAGTCGTACAGGCCGAAGAGCACACCCACCCCGACGTCGTCGATGCCGGCCTCCATGGCCCGGTCGTGGGCGGTGGTGTGCCAGTCGTAGTTGTGCTTCGGGCCGCTCGGGTGCATCCGGGCGTACGTGGGCCGGTGGTAGGTCTCCTGGAACAGCTGATACGTGCCGATCTGGGCGGCCTTCAGCCTGCGGTAGTCCTCCGTCGTGGTGGCGGCGATGTTGACGTTGATCCGCCGGATATTGCCCTTGCCCTCCCGCACGCCGTAGATCGTGCGGATACAGTCGATGATGTAGTCGATGCTGCAGTTGACCGGATCCTCGCCGGCTTCCAGCAGCACCCGCTTGTGGCCCATGCGGATCAGGGCCCGCACCTCGTCGGCCACCTCTTCCTGGGTGAGCCGGCGGCGCACCTCCTGCGCGTTGGACCGCCGGAAACCGCAGTAGCGGCAGTTGTTGACGCACAGGTTGCTGACGTACAGGGGCGCGAAGAGCACGATGCGGTTGCCGTAGATCTTCTGCTTGATTTCGTAGGCGGTGCGGAAAAGCGCATCCAGGTGGCCGGGATCCTCCACCATCAGGAGATCCGCGACCTCCTCCAGATCCAGCCCCCGCGCGAGAGCCGCCTTGTCCAGGATCTGCCCCAGGCGGGAGGCGCCGGGCGCAGAGGCTGAGCCCAGCAGCCGGGTCAGCACGGCGTCGTCGATGAAGCTCGCCTTCTCAGCGGCAATTGGCATGGTGACACCCTCCTTTCAGGCGGTCCACCGGGGCGAATGCCCGGGCCCGGTGGCCACGAAGCGACCCTCGCCCAGGATCAGGGCAGCGACGCAGGGCGCGCACTGCTCCGGCTCTTCCTGCAGGCAGATCTTGTTGGGGTAGAGCTGGTAGTGCTCCCGGTACCGCCTCGGCGTGACGTTGGGCATGATCACGTTGGCCCCACAGGCCAGGGCGAGCTGCCTCCCCCGGGGGTGGATGGTGCCCAGCGCGGTGGTGGCCGGGATGTGCGCGTCCGGGATGGTGAGCCTGACGCACGCGACGGCGTTCAGGGTCCGTTCGGCGGTGCCGGCAGGGGCGCCGGCCAGGGGCGTGTTCGGGGCCGGGATGAACGGCCCGATGCCGGCCATCTCCACGTTCAGCCTCCTGAGCAGCAGGATGTCGTCGGCGATGGTCCCCACGGTCTGACCCGGCAGTCCGACCATGAAGCCGCTGCCCACCTGATAGCCCAGCTCCCTGAGCCACTGCAGGCACTGGAGCCGCTGCTCCAGGCGGCGGCCGGGCCGCAGCCTGGCGAAGAGGTCAGGATCGGCGGTCTCGTGCCGGAGCAGAAAGCGGTCCGCCCCGGCCTCCCGCCACAGGGCGTACTCCTCCCGGGTGCGCTCGCCCACGCTCAGGGTGACCGCCAGCGGGGTGAAGGCCTTGATCTCACGCACCACCCGGGCCAGCTCCTCAGGGTTCAGGGCATCGCCCTCGCCGGACTGGAGCACGACGCTGCCGTACCCCAGCCGCCAGGCGCCCTGGGCCGCGGCCACGATCTCCTCCGGCGCCATGCGGTACCTGTGCACGTGCCGGTTGGAGCGGCGGATCCCGCAGTAGCAGCAGTCCATGCGGCAGATGTTGGAGAACTCGATGAGCCCGCGCAGGTGCACCCCGTCGCCCATGACGCGGGCCCGCACCCGGTCCGCAGCCGCAAACAGGGCCTCCTGCTCCTCGCCCTCCAGGCTGAGGAGGCAGGCAAGCTCGTCCCGGCCCAGGTCGGCGCCGGCCTCGGCGCGCCGGATCAGCGACAGCACTTCTGGCCGGATCATCGGGCATCCCCTCCCAGGAGGTCACCCAGCCCGGGGAACGGCGTCAGCGCCCGGGGCAGGATCCCGTGCAGATAGGCGATGCAGACGCCGTAGTTGACGATGGGCACGCCGGCCGCCTGCGCCCGGCGGATCCGGCTCAGCATCAGCTTCCGGTTGGCCATGCAGCCGCCGCAGTGGACGATCAGGCGGTACGCCCCCAGGTCCGCGGGCATCTCGGCGCCGTGGGCCCACTCAAACTGGAGCTCACCGCCCACCCGTTCCTGCAGCCAGCGCGGAATCTTGACGGTGCCGATGTCGTCCTTTTGCTGGTGGTGGGTGCAGGTTTCCGCGATCAGCACCCGGTCTCCGGGGCGAAGTCTGTCGATGGCGCGGGCGCCCTTCACCAGCTCCGTCAGGTCGCCCTTGTGCCGGGCCATCAGGATCGAGAACGAGGTGAGCGGGATCTCGGGCGGAACCGCCTTGCTGACCGGGCCGAACACCTGGCTGTCGGTGACGACCAGCGCCGGACGCCGCCCCAGGGCGCCGAGCGCCCCGGGCAGCTCCCGGTCCCGCACGGTCACCGCGATGGCGCCCGCGTCCAGCGCCTCCCGGATCGCCTGGACCTGCGGGAGGATGAGGCGACCCTTCGGCGCGCCCGCGTCCAGGGGCACGACCAGGAGGACCAGGTCACCGGGCCGGATGAGGTCGGACAGCAGCGGCACCTCCGCAACGTCGGCGGGGGCGGCGGCGACGATCCGCTGCCGCAGCTCCGCCACGCCGGGGGGGCCCCCGCTGCTGCAGGCGCAGAAGGGAAAGCCGAAGCGTTCCGTCAGCCGGGCGGCGTGCCGGACGGCGCCTTCCGGATCCAGGTCCGCCCGGGTCACTGCGCCCACCGCAGGCGTCCCGCGGCGCTTCAGCTCCTGAATCAGCCGCTCCTCCGGTTCGCCCGGCTCCTGGCGGGCGGCCACGACCAGGACCGCGAGGTCTGTCTGGTCGAGCACCTGCAGGCTGCGGGCCACCCGAAGCCGGCCGAGCTCCCCCTCGTCGTCGATCCCGGCCGTGTCGATGAGGACCACCGGACCCAGCGGGTGCAGCTCCATGGGCCTGCGCACCGGGTCGGTGGTCGTGCCGGGTACCGGGGAGACCAGGGAGACGGCCTGCCGGCTCAGGGCGTTGATCAGGCTGGACTTGCCCGCGTTGCGCCGGCCGAAGAAGGCGATATGCAGGCGCTGGCTTGAAGGGGTACGCTGCACGGCCATCTTGTTCACCCTTTCACATGCGCAGCTTTATTGTAACGCGTCCCGCCCGCCCCCTCCACCGGCTTGCCCAAAACCGGCCCCTCCGGACAGGCTGGCTGAACCGAAGGCGGAGGGGTATCTAGGGTGCCGCCCCGATGTCGGGCAACGGTCACTTATCCGACATGCAATGGAGGGCAATATAGAATCTCGAACTGCACGTGCAACGAATCATTCAGACAGGCGTTTAACTTCCGGGAAGGAATTTTGCAAACGGGGATGGAATAACTCTTACCATGGAGAGCATCAGGGACTGCCCCCTGCGGCCCCTCAAGGCCCTGAACAACAACGTCCTGCTCGCGTACGACCCGGCGTCCGGCCAGGAGGTCGTGGTGGTGGGGCGGGGGCTGGGCTTCAAGGTCTCGGGTCCGCTGAGCCCGGGTGACCCGCGCATCGAGAAGATCTTCCGGCTGGACGAGAGCCGGAACCGGAAGCGGTTCCTGCGCCTGACGGAGACCCTCTCGGGCAGTGTGATCGGCGTGGCCGAGGAGATCCTCCACCTGGCCGCCGGCCGGTTCGGCCCGCTGGGCGAGGAGGCCCACCTGACGCTGGCCGAGCACATCGCGGCGACGGTCGACCGGGTCAGGCAGGGCATGCCGATACCGAACCCGTTCCTGGCCCAGATTCAGCTGCTCTATCCGGAGGAGTACGAGCTGGCCGGGCAGGCGGTGGAGATGATCGCCAGCCGGCTGGGCGTATCCCTGCCGGAGGAGGAGCAGGGGATCCTGGCGCTGCACCTCCTGGGGGCGCGGCGCCGGGAGTCGCCGAAGGTGGTGGCGCGGTACCAGGCCCTCATCCGCGAGTCGGCCGCGTTCCTGGCCGAGGAGGCGGGCATCGCCTGGTCCGAGGACGATCCCCACCTGGCGCGCGTCCTGCTGCATCTCCGGCTGGCGATCGAGATGATCGTCTCCGGAAAGGCCGAGACGAACCCGGTTCTGGACCGCATCCGCAGCGAGTACCCCGACGCGTTCGCCCGGGCCCGCCGGCTGGGCGACTACATGGCCCAGCGGCTGGGGCGGCCGGTGAGCGATGACGAGGTCGGCTACCTTGCCTTGCATCTCCTTCGCCTGAAAAACCTGACCCAGTGACTTGCGGAGCTGGCGTGTTACCGTTACCCCGTGAACGGGCATGAGCCAGCCAGCGGAGTCCCCGCACCCGCACGGGTGGTGGGGCGCTCCCTGGCTGGCTTTGTGTTTCCGGAGGACAGCGGGGGAAAGGGGGGATCCGCAGGCCGCGCCGGTTCCCGGTCCGGGTCTGGAATACCATCCTGCGAGAAGGAGGTCTGAAGGATGCTCGCTCAGCTGCAGAAGGTTGGTAAGGGTCTCATGATGCCTGTGGCGGTCCTTCCGGCGGCTGGTCTGCTTCTGCGCCTGGGCCAGCCGGACGTTCTGGACTGGCCCTGGATGGCCAACGCCGGTGACGCGATCTTCAGCAACCTGCCCCTGCTCTTTGCCGTGGGTCTCTCGGTCAGCCTGGCCAAGGATTCCGGAGTAGCCGGCCTCTCCGGCGTCGTCGCCTACTTCGTCATGACCAAGGTGGCCGTCACCATCAACGATGAGATCAACATGGGCGTCCTGGCAGGTCTTATTGCCGGCATTCTGGCGGCCAACATGTACGTGCGCTTCAAGGACACCAAGCTGCCTGACTACCTGGGCTTCTTCGGCGGCAGGCGCTTCGTGCCCATCGTCACCGCCGGCGCAGCCACCGTCCTGGGCCTGATCTTCGGTTTCGTCTGGCCGCCCATCCAGCACGGCATCGGGGCGGTCGGCAACTGGATGACGGCCGCCGGGGCGATCGGCGTCGGTGTCTTCGGCCTGATGAACCGGCTCCTCATCCCGCTGGGCCTGCACCACGTCATCAACAGCATCGTCTGGTTCATGTTCGGCGAGTACCCGAAGCCGGACGGCACCGTGGCCACCGGCGACCTGTGGCGGTTCTTCGCCGGCGACCCGTCGGCAGGCTTCTTCATGGCCGGCTGGTTCCCGATCATGATGTTCGGCCTCATCGGCGCGGCCCTGGCCATGACCCATGCAGCCCGTCCCGAGAACCGCAAGCGGGTGGGCGGCATCATGCTCTCAGCGGCCTTCACCTCGTTCCTCACCGGCATCACCGAGCCGATCGAGTTTGCCTTCATGTTCGTGGCGCCGCTGCTCTACGTCATCCACGCCGTGCTGGCCGGCATCTCCATGGCGGTGGCGCAGATCCTGGACATCCACCACGGCTTCACCTTCTCCGCAGGACTGATCGACTATGTGCTGAACTACGGCATCGCCTCGGACAACGCGTGGCTGCTGATCCCCATCGGCCTGGTCTTCGGCGTGCTCTATTACGTGATCTTCCGGTGGGTCATCGTGAAGTTCAACATTCCGACACCGGGCCGGGAGGTCGACGACAGCGGCGCACCGAGCGTGTAACCCTATCTCACCTGAAAGCGAGGCGTGATGATCTTGGACGACCGGACGAAGGCGCAGGAGATCCTGGCTGCGCTGGGCGGCGCAGAGAACATCGTCGAGCTGGAGTCGTGCATTACCCGCCTCCGGCTGGTGGTGAACAACCCCGGTGCGGTGGACGACAAGCGGCTGAAGCAGCTGGGGGCCGTGGGCGTCATGAAGGCGGGCACGGTGGTGCAGGTGGTGCTGGGCACTTCCGCCGAGCGCATCGAGCAGATCATGAAGGACATGATCTAGATGACCGCGGCGGTCACCCTGCTGGCCCCCATCAGCGGTCTCGCCAGGCCGCTTGACGACGTGCCCGACCTGGTGTTCGCCGGCCGGCTGCTGGGCGACGGCGTGGCGATCGATCCCAGCGGCGATCTGGTGGTCGCGCCGGTCGCCGGTGAGGTGGCGGCCCTCTTCCCCACCGGTCACGCGCTGGCCCTCCGGACGGCCGACGGCGTCGAGGTCCTGCTGCACCTCGGCGTCGACAGCAGCCGGGCAGAGGGCGTCTTCCATCCGCTGGTTGCGCTGGGCGACTGGGTGGAGGCCGGCCAGCCGCTCATCCGCCTGGACCTTGCGGCCTTCCGGGCACAGGCCCGCTCGCCGCTGGTCCCGCTGGTGGTGCTGAACCCCGGGGAGGGCCGCCAGGTCCAGGTGGTGGCCAGCGGGCCCGTGGCAGCCGGCCGCGACGCCGTCTGCCGGCTCCTGGAAAGGAGGAAAGGCGATGCGACTCCTTGACATGCCCCCCTCCGGCCTGACCCGCCTCACGCGCGCGGCGCTGCTGGAAGGCACCCGGCTCTCCGAAGGCCGCCTGGTGGTGGCCGAGACCGTGGTCGTCGCCCCGCCGCTGATCGACGGGGTCAGCAACGCGGAGCTGGCCGCTGCCTTCGGCGCGGACATCCTGCTCCTCAACTTCTACGACTGCGACAACCCCACCATCCTCGGGCTGCCCGGGGAGCCGGGGAAGGGGCAGACCTGCCGGGAACTGAAGGCCCTGGTGGGCCGTCCGGTGGGGGTGAACCTGGAGCCCAGCGATCTGGTTCCGCCGGGCCGCCGGGCCACCCCGGAGAACGCAGTGCGGGCGGTGGAGCAGGGGGCGGACTTCATCTGTCTGACGGGCAATCCGCACACCATGGTGACCAACGCGGGCATCCTGGAGAGCCTGCGGCGCATCCGGGAGGCCGTGGGCGACCGGGCGGCCGTGATCGCGGGCCGCATGCACGCCGCCGGCGCCGCACCCGCCGGGGACGGGGGCCTGATCACGCCGGAGGAGGCCGAGGCGTTCGTGGACGCTGGCGCCGACGTCCTGCTGGTGCCGGCCCCCGGCACGGTGCCGGGCAGCACCGTGGACGAGGTCCGGGCCTGCGTGAAGGCCGCCCACCGGAAGGGCGCCCTGGCGATGGCGGCCATCGGCACCTCCCAGGAGGGCGCGGACGAGACCACCATCCGCCAGCTGGCCCTGAACGCCAAGATGGCCGGGGTCGACCTGCACCACCTGGGCGATGCCGGCTACCACGGCGTGGCGGTGCCTGAGAACATCTTTGCCTACTGCCTGGCCGTGAAGGGCAGGCGGCACACCTACCGGCGCATGGCGTTCTCCGCCAGGCGGTAGCGGCGCTGGCAGACGAGACGAGGGGGCGGCCCGAGCCGTCCCCTCGCTCTGTCCGTTATCGGGCGACCTTGCCGCGCCAGGTCACCATGCCGCCCGCCACGTTCTTCACGTTGGTGAAGCCGAGCCGCTTCAGGAACTGATAGGCCATGGCCGAGCGGCTGGCCGTCCGGCAGATCAGCAGGATCTCCTCGTCCTTCTTCAGTTCCTGCGCCCACGAGCGAATCTGCCCGAGCGGCTTCAGAATGGCGCCGGGTACGTGGCCCTCGGCGTACTCCCAGGGCTCACGCACGTCGATGATCTTCGGCTTCTCGCCCCTCTCCAGGCGAGCCTGCAGCTCCGCAGTGGTGATCGATTCCATTCGGGGGCCAAACCCAAACACGTGCCATCGCCCTTTCGTCTTTGATCTCGTTTGCACAAACCTCAACGCAGTCATAATACCCTTACCGGTACCCGTAACGCAAGGGCTTGCAATACCCGTAGGGGTATAGTGTATGATAGGGCATGAGTGCATGCAATCAGGGAGGAGAAGACGATGTCCCAGCGCAAGATCCTGATCGTCGGCGGGGTGGCCGGAGGGGCGACGGCTGCGGCCCGGGCACGGCGTACCGACGAGCACGCCGAGATCGTCCTGTTCGAGCGGGGCCCCTACATCTCGTTTGCCAACTGCGGGCTTCCCTACTACGTGGGTCGCGAGATCGGCGACCGGTCCGCCCTGCTGCTGCAGACGCCTGAAAGCTTCCGGGCCCGGTTCGACGTGGACGTCCGGGTGCGGCACGAGGTGATCGCCATCGACCGGGCCGCCCGGCGGGTCACGGTGCGGAACCTGGAGACCGGGGAGACGTACGCTGAGACATACACCGCGCTGATCCTGGCCCCGGGCTCGGAGCCCATCCGGCCGCCGCTGCCGGGCATCGATCTGCCCAACGTGTTCATGGTCCGCACGGTGCCGGACGCGGTCGCGATCCGGGAGCTGGTGGAGCGGGAGAACCCGGCCCGGGCCGTGGTGGTGGGGGCCGGATTCATCGGGCTGGAGATGGTGGAGAACCTGGCGAGCCTCGGCCTCTCGGTGACCCTCGTGGAGAAGGCGGACCAGGTGCTGCCGCCGCTGGACCCGGAGATGGCGGCGTTCGTGCAGTCGAATCTGGAGCAGATGGGCGTGGAGGTCATCACCGGCGACGGCATCGCCGCCTTCACCGGCGACGAACGGGCGACGGCGGTGCGGCTGGAGAGCGGCCGTGAGGTGGAGGGCGACCTGTTCATCCTGGGCCTGGGCGTCCGGCCGGACACGCGCCTTGCGCGGGAGGCGGGCCTGGCGATCGGGCCGACGGGGGGCATTCAGGTCAACGAGCGGATGCAGACCAGCGACCCGGCTATCTACGCGGCCGGCGACGCCGTGGAAACCATCCATCTGGTCACCGGGCGGCCCGCGCTGATCCCGCTGGCCGGCCCGGCCAACAAGCAGGGGCGGGTGGCCGGCGCGAACGCTGCGGGCGACTCGCTCACCTTCCCCGGCGCCATCGGCACGGCCATCGTGCGGATCGGCAGCATGGTGGCCGCCGTCACCGGCCTCTCGGAGAAGGCGGCCCGCCGGGAGGGGCTGAAGGTCTACACCAGCTACACTCTCTCCGGCAATCACGCCGACTACTACCCCGGGATGCAGGAGCTCATGACCAAGCTGGTCGTCGAGGCGGACACCGGCCGGCTGCTGGGGGCCCAGGTCATCGGCGCAAGCGGCGTCGACAAGCGGACGGACGTGTACGCCACGGCCATCCTGGCCGGGATGACCGTGGAGCAGTTGGCGAACCTGGACCTGGCATACGCGCCGCCCTTCGGCGCCGCCAAGGATCCGGCGGTCGTGGCCGGCATGGTGGCGCAGAACATCCGGCGGGGCACGCTCCGGGTGATCACGCCTGAGGAGCTGCTGGAGCGGCTGGAGGCCGGCGAGGACCTACAGGTGGTCGACGTGCGGAATTCCTACGAGTTCGACATGGGCGCGGTGCCCGGCGCCGTCAACATCCCGGTGGACGAGCTGCGGGCGCGCATCGGCGAACTCGACCCGGTGCGCGAGACGGTGGTCTACGACCGCACCGGCGCGACGGCCTACGTGGCCGCCCGGATCCTCATGCAGCGGGGCTTCACCGTGTCCAGCCTCACCGGCGGATACGCCCTCTTCCCGGCAGCCGAGGCGGTGCGGGCACAGCGCATGCTGTAGGGGCAGAGACGAACCGGCCCCCCCGAGCGGGGGGCCGGTTCGGTGTTCAGTCGGCCGGCGGCGGGTTCCAGAGCGGGTGCCGGTGCCGGGCGTATTCGGCGTCGACGGTGCCGGTGAGCATGGATTTGACCAGGGGCCGGTTGGGCCGCAGGAGGAAAGCGGCCAGATGGGCCACGATGCCCAGGATGATGAGCCCCGTGCCGATGTTGTGCAGGGCGGTGTTCCATTTGAGGAGCGCATAGGGAAGCGAAACGCCAGGCAGGTTCTTGATGACTTTCACCAGGCCGGTCAGGATGAGCAGCAGCGCCGACCCGGCGATGTAGGCGTAAGCCAGCCGCTGCTCGGCCAGGAACTTGCCCGAGGGCGGCTCCGGCTTGCCGGTGAACATCGCGGCGATGATCTGGGCCGACTCCTTCAGGTCGCCCCGGCGGGGCAGCAGGCCCAGCCGCCGTGTGCGTAGATTGAAGAGTACGTGGTACGTTGCAAACCCGATCAGGGCGGCTGCGCCGATGTAGTGAAGAATCAGCGTGATCTCGTAGTCGGCCGACCAGGCCAGGCCCGGCAGGTCAGCCACCTTGTAGCGCTTGTACATGGGCATCTGGCCGAGCCCGCTGAAGATCAGCAGAAAGATGGAGAGCGCCACCCCGCAGTGGACCACGCGGTCGGAGAGGGTGTGCCGCCGCACCTGAGGCCGCCTTGCCATTTACTCGTCAACCCCCTTCTTCATCACGCGGGCGGCGCCGGCCAGCGCGGCAGCCACGCCCGCCACCGGTGCGATGAGCATCGAGAGCGCCAGGCCGGTCGGGGTGTCCAGCTTGTTGCCCACGCCCACGGGCATTCCCGGACGGCCGGGCCGGGTGTCGTTCTCCTCGGCCTTGCGCTTGCGGATGGCCGCGTCGATCAACTCGAAAGGAACCTTGGACACATAAAAGGTAGAGGTACCGCCGTTTTCGGTCTCGCCGTAGATGTAGCCGCCGATCTCCTCGGCCCGGCGGTGGGCCAGGGCCCGCATCTCCTCCCGGGGCCCGAAGGTGATGGCCCCGCGCGGGCAGGCGGCGGCGCATGCCGGCGTCTCACCGGCCTCCAGCAGGTCGACGCAGCCGTCGCACTTGAACATGGCGCCGCCGCCCAGGTACTGCGGGGCGATGTTCAGGTACGGGCCCACGCCGGCCTGTCGCTGCGGAATGCCCCAGGGGCACACGTCGCGGCACTTGGCCCCGCCCATGCAGGAGGACTGGTGGATCTCCACCATGCCGCTCGGGTGCTGCTCGATGGCGGAGAACGGGCAGAGGTTCATGCAGGTGGGGTTCTCGCAGTGCATGCACCGGCGCGGCACCGAGACTTCCTGCGCTTCGCCGTCCACTTCCACGGTCACGGTCTCCACGTACGTCCAGTTGTAGGGCGTGAGCCGGTTGATGACGTCGCGCTGCTGCGACCAGTCCTCGTGCTTCTTCTGGGGCCAGTAGTCCATGATGGGCTGCACGGGTTCCGGGAACCGGTCCGCGTTCTTGGCCCGGCACGCGGCCACGCAGGCGGGCACGGCCTCGCCCTTGCAGCCGTCGCAGCGGGTGAGGTCGATGACCGATCCCATGGGAACGCTTCCGGGCCCGGCTGCATCTGCGCGGCCTTTCAGCCCGTAGAGGATGCCGGCCCCCACCGCGCCGGCGGCCACGGAGCGCTTGAGAAAGCTGCGCCGTGACAGTGCGTCCATCGAATCCCCTCCTCGAAAATACCTGTACCCGTATGGGTATGCGCAGAGAATATACCGCGCCCGGTCCTGTCCACGCAAGGCGTGCGTGACGAAAGTGTACGGATTTGACGCGAAAGGACTATCCCGGGGGGTCGGTTGCCGTATCCAGTGCCGGGCCGCCGCGGTCCAAAAGCGTTGCAGCACCGAACCTCGGCGCATGCGCGCGACGTCTTATAAGCACGCGAGCGCTTCGTTGTCCGCGCGGCTGCGGCATGGTATAATACCTGAGTTGCAGCCAAAGGACCTGGCCGAATGCAGTGTATATGGCCGGCCGGTAGGCGCCATATACTGAAATGTTGAGGGGGAAACCAGATGAAGGCGACCTGGGACAAGTTAGAAAAGAACTGGATGCAGTTTGAAGTCGAGGTGGATGCCTCGGAGTTCTCCAAGTCGGTTGAAGCGGCGTTCAGGAAGATGAACCGGCAGGTGACCATTCCGGGCTTCCGCCGGGGCAAGGCGCCGCGGGCCATCTTTGAACGCGTCTACGGCAAGGAGGCGCTTGTCCAGGAAGCCGTGGATCAGCTTCTCCCCCGGGCGTACAGCGAAGCCCTGGAGCAGGGGCAGATCGAGCCCATTGCCCAGCCGGAGATCGAGCTGGTGCAGGCGGAGGAAGGCAAGCCGTTCATCTTCAAGGGCAAGGTGCAGGTGACTCCCGAGGTGACGCTGGGGCGGCTCTCGGGGTTCGGCATTGAGAAGAAGGTGCCCGAGGTCACCGAGGAAGAGGTCGAAGAGCAGCTGAACGCCCTGCGCGAGCGGCTGGCGACCCTGGTCACCGATGAGTCGGGCGAGGTGGCGCAGGGCAGCTTCGCCGTCATCGACTTTGAGGGCTTCATGGACGGCGAGCCCTTCGAGGGCGGCAAGGGCGAGGGCTATACCCTGGAGATAGGCTCGGGGACCTTCATCCCCGGCTTTGAGGAGGGTCTGGTCGGCGCGAAGGCCGGCGAGACCCGCGAGGTGAACGTCACCTTCCCCGAGGACTACCGCGCCGAGCACCTGGCCGGCAAGGCTGCCGTGTTCAAGGTGACGGTCCACGAAGTGAAGAAGAAGGAGCTGCCCGAGCTGAACGACGAGTTCGCCCAGCAGGTCAGCCCCTTCAAGACCGTGGAGGAACTTCGGGCGGACATCAAGAATCGTCTGAGTGAGGCCGCCGCACAGCAGGCGGAGCAGGAGTTCCGCAACCAGATCATCGAGGCCGTGGCTGACGACGCCGCCGTTGAGGTGCCCGAGGTGCTGGTCCACGACAAGGTGCACGACATGATCCACGACTTCGAGCACCAGCTCGCCCACCAGGGGATTACCCTGGAAATGTGGCACCAGATCACCGGCAAGACCCATGAGGACCTTCACAACGAGTTCGAGCCTCAGGCGAAGAAGCTGGTGAAGGTGGACCTGGTGCTGTCCGCGGTGGCGAAGCAGGCGGGTCTGACCGTGACGGACGCGGAGCTCGAGGCCGAGTTCGACCGGCTCCTGGCCATGTACCCGAATCAGCAGTCCTACATCAAGACGCTGCGGGCGAGTGCGGCCTACCGGGCCCAGCTCCGCAGGGATCTGCTGAAGCAGAAGACGGTGGAGCACCTGGTAGAGCTTAACTCCGCTGCCTGATTCTAGGCCAGTTGCGGTATAAGTATCGGGTAGAGGAGGTCAGACTATGAGCTACCTGATTCCGTACGTCATCGAGCAGACGAACCGCGGCGAGCGCTCCTACGACATCTACAGCCGCCTGTTGAAGGACCGCATCGTTTTCCTGGGCACGCCCATCGATGATCAGGTGGCAAATGTCGTCATTGCCCAACTCCTCTTCCTCGAGAGCGAGGACCCTGACAAGCCGGTCAACCTCTACATCAACTCGCCGGGCGGCTCGGTAAGCGCCGGCCTGGGCATTTACGATGCGATGCAGCACATCAAGTCGCCGGTGAATACCACTGTGGTGGGAATGGCCGCCTCGATGGGGGCTCTGCTCCTGGCGGCCGGAACCGGCAAGCGCTATGCGCTGCCCAATGCCCGGGTGATGATTCACCAGCCCCACCTGAGCGGGGTGGGCGGACAGGTCACGGACATTGAGATTACCGCGCGGGAGGCTGTCAAGACCAAGCAGCTCATGGCCGAGATCCTCGCCAAGCACAGCGGCCAGCCGCTGGAGCGCATTCTGGCGGACACGGAGCGTGACCGCTGGATGTCGGCGCAGGAGGCTGTGGAGTATGGCCTGGTCGATGAGGTGCTGCACCCCAGGGAGAAGGCGAGCCGCTTCGCACGCTAGCTGAAAAGGGGTGGGGGAATGTTCAAGTTCACGGGTGAGGACAAGGGCCAGCTCAAGTGCTCGTTCTGCGGCAAGTACCAGGACCAGGTGAAGCGGCTTGTCGCTGGGCCCGGCGTCTATATCTGCGATGAATGCATCGAGCTCTGCAACGAGATCATCGAGGAGGAGCTCAGCGAAGAGGTCGACTTCGAACTGAAGGATGTGCCGAAGCCGGCCGAAATCAAGGCGATCCTCGACCAGTACGTCATCGGGCAGGAGCGCGCCAAGCGCACCCTGGCCGTGGCGGTCTACAACCACTACAAGCGCATCAACCTGGGCAACAAGCTGGACGATGTGGAGCTCCAGAAGTCCAACATCCTGATGCTTGGGCCCACTGGCTCGGGCAAGACGCTGCTGGCGCAGACCCTGGCCAAGATCCTGAACGTTCCCTTCGCCATTGCGGACGCGACGTCGCTGACCGAGGCGGGTTACGTCGGCGAGGACGTCGAGAACATCCTGCTGAAGCTGATCCAGGCCGCCGATTACGACATCGAGAAGGCCGAGCGGGGGATCGTCTATATCGACGAGGTCGACAAGATCGCCCGGAAGTCCGAGAACCCGTCCATCACCCGCGACGTGTCGGGTGAGGGCGTGCAGCAGGCCCTGCTGAAGATCCTGGAGGGCACGATCGCCTCCGTTCCGCCGCAGGGCGGCCGGAAGCACCCGCACCAGGAGTTCATCCAGATCAACACCACCAACATCCTGTTCATCTGCGGCGGCGCTTTCGACGGCATCGACAAGATCATCGGCAACCGGGTCGGCCGGCGCGGCCTCGGCTTCGGCGCTGACATCCGCTCGAAGCAGGAGCAGAACGTCGGCGAGCTGCTGAAGCAGATCCTGCCCGAGGACCTGCTCAAGTTCGGCCTGATTCCGGAGTTTGTCGGCCGCCTGCCGATCATCGTCACGCTGGACGCCCTCGATGAGGACGCCCTGGTGCGCATCCTCCAGGAGCCGAAGAACGCCCTGGTGAAGCAGTACCAAAAGCTGCTCCAGCTGGACAACATCGAGCTGGAGTTCGAGGAGGACGCGATCCGGGCCATCGCCAGCGAGGCCATGCGCCGGAACACCGGCGCCCGGGGCCTGCGCGCCATCATCGAGGACATCATGATGGACGTGATGTACGAGGCGCCTTCCCGCACCGACGTCACCAAGTGCGTCATCACAAAGGACGTCGTGCTGAAGAAGCAGGAGCCGATTCTGGTTACCGCCAACGATGCCAAGAGCCGGCGGACCAAGAAAGAGGAGTCGGCCTGATAGCTGGCGGCTGGGAGCCCCAGTGGTCGAAATGACCACTGGGGTTCTTTTCATGTACGGAACGTTCATCCAGCATTCGGCCCATTCGCAAGCGGAATACTAGCGGAGAACCGCCGCGGAAAGCCGGCACTGCGCACGGCGCCCAACACGGATGCGGAGGAGGGTTTCCGAGCATGGCCCTGGGCGGCATTCTGACGATTATCCACGTGCTCTTCGCCATCGTGATCGGCGTATACTTCTGGACCTTGCTGCGGAGCCAGCAGGGGAACCGGCTCGCGGTGGAACGCGAGTCGCGCAAGGAACTGGACAAACTGCGGCGCATGCGGGCGATCCGCCTGACCGAGCCGCTGTCCGAGCGCACCCGGCCCACCAGCTTCGAAGAGATCGTCGGCCAGGAAGAGGGCATCCGGGCGCTGCGGGCGGCGCTCTGCGGCCCCAACCCGCAGCACGTGATCATCTACGGTCCCCCCGGCGTCGGGAAGACGGCGGCGGCGCGCCTGGTCCTGGAGGAGGCCAAGCGGAACCCGGCCTCTCCGTTCGGGCCGGACGCCGCGTTCGTCGAGGTGGACGCCACCACGGCCCGCTTCGACGAGCGGGGCATCGCGGATCCGCTGATCGGCTCCGTCCACGACCCCATCTACCAGGGGGCGGGGCCGCTGGGGATGGCGGGCATCCCGCAGCCCAAACCCGGAGCGGTGACCCGCGCACACGGCGGCATCCTGTTTCTGGACGAGATCGGCGAACTCCATCCGGTGCAGATGAACAAGCTGCTGAAGGTGCTGGAGGACCGCAAGGTCTACCTGGAGTCCGCGTATTTCAGCCCCGAGGACCCCAACATCCCCTCACATATTAAGGACATCTTCCAGAACGGGCTGCCGGCGGATTTCCGGCTCGTGGGGGCGACGACGCGGCTGCCGCACGAGATTCCCCCGGCCCTCCGCTCCCGCTGCATGGAGATCTTCTTCCGGCCGCTGCTGCCCGAAGAGGTGGCCCTGGTCGCGCGGCGCGCAGCGGAGAAGGTGGGGCTGAAGCTGGAGCCGGAGGCGGAGGAGGTCATCAAGCGCTACGCGTCGTCCGGCCGCGAGGCGGTCAACATCGTGCAGATCGCCGCGGGGGTGCTGTTCGGCACCGGCCGGCGCACCATCCCCCGCGCCGAGGTGGAGTGGGTGATCAACTCGGGCCAGCTCCAGCCGCGCCCCGACCGGCGCATCCCCGCCAGGCCGCAGGTGGGCTGCGTCAACGGACTGGCGGTCAGCGGCCCCAACGCGGGCCACCTGCTGGAACTGGAGGTGGACGTCCGGCCGGCCAAGGCAGCGGGGATGGGGGTTGTCACCGTCACCGGTGTCGTGGATGAGGAGGAGATGGGCGGGCCGGGCCGGACCATGCGCCGGAAGTCGATGGCCAAGGGCTCGGTGGAGAACGTCCTGACCGTGCTGAAACAGTACCTGGAGGAGGATCCGCGCGACTACGACATCCATGTCAACTTCCCCGGCGGCGTGCCGGTCGACGGGCCCAGCGCCGGCGTGGCCATCGCCGTGGCCGTCTACAGCGCCTTCACCGGCCGGCCGGTGGACAACCGCACCGCCATGACCGGCGAGGTTTCCATCCGGGGGCTGGTCAAGCCGGTGGGCGGCGTGGCGGCCAAGGTGGAAGCCGCCCGCCAGGCCGGCTGCACCCGGGTGATCATCCCGCAGGAGAACTGGCAGGAGTCCTTTGCCCGGCTGCCGGGCATCCGGGTCGTGCCGGTGGAGCGGCTGGAAGAGGTCTTCGCGCTGGCCTTCGACCTGCAGCGGGAGCGGTCCCCGGAGGCCGCGGTCGCGGAGGAGCCGCGGCCGGTGCCGGTCTTCGAACTGCCGCTGCCGCAGCCGCAGCCGGCGGTCTCCCTCACGGGCACCGAGCGCTGAACGCGGCGGGGCGGGGACTGCTGCAGTCCCCGCCCCGCATACTCCTCCTGGGGGCAGCGAAAGCTAACTCCCGTTCGAGCCTCTGGGTTCCCAGGCGCACCTCCGGCCGCTCTGGGACGTCTTAATATAACACGGCAGTCGCTTACAAGCCGTCTTGTGGTTGAAGGGGTCTGTTATGATAGAATCGGAACACGTGGTACTGCCAGGAGGTGAGACCGGTGGCCGACAAGCGCTCAGAGCAACTGCTGAACCTGCCCTTGCTGCCGCTCAAGGGCCAGATCGTCTTCCCAACCATGATCGTTCCGCTTGAGGTGGGCCGGGAGAAGTCCATGCGGGCGGTGGAGGCCGCAATGAACGAGGGCCGGCGCATGGTTCTCGCCATGCAGAAGGACGCCAAGAACGAGACGCCCACGCCCGACGACATCTACCTGGTGGGTACGATCGTCGAGATCAAGCAGGTGGTGAAGGTTCCGGGAGGCACGTTCAAGGTCGTCTTCGAGGGCGTGTCCCGGGCTCGTATTGACCATTATGTTTTTGAGGATCCGTATATGCGGGTCGCGGTGGCGGCGGTGCCCGAGCCGAAGACTCGGAGCGCCGAGGCCGAGGCGCTCATGCGCATGGTGGTCAGCCAGTACGAGCGGTACGTCAAGTCTGCCAAGAAGGTGCCGCCGGAGTCGCTGGTCACCGCCGTCCAGGTGGAGGAGCCGGGCCGTCTGGCCGACACCATTGCGGCCTATATGACCACCCTGGACATGAAGGACAAGCAGGCGGTGCTGGAGGCCTTCGACGTGGTGGAGCGGCTGGAGCGGGTTTCCGACCTGCTCAGCCGCGAGATGGAGGTCCTGGATCTCGAGCGCAAGATCAACGTGCGCGTCCGCAAGCAGATGGAGAAGACGCAGCGCGAGTACTACCTGCGCGAGCAGATCAAGGCGATCCAGAAGGAGCTGGGCGAGCGGGACGACCGGGGCACCGAGGCGGAACAGTTCCGCGAGAAGATCGAGCAGCTCGGCATGCCGGAGGAAGTGAAGGAGAAGGCGCTGCGCGAGGTGGACCGCTTCGAGAAGATGCCGCCCATGGCCGCGGAGGCCGTGGTCGTGCGCAACTACCTGGAGTGGCTCACCAGCCTGCCCTGGTCGAACTACACCGAGGATCAGATCGACCTGAAGCGGGCCGAGGAGGTCCTGGAGAGCGAGCACTACGGGCTGAAGAAGCCGAAGGATCGCATCCTGGAGTACCTCGCGGTGCGCAAGCTGGTCAAGAAGATGAAGGGGCCCATCCTCTGCCTGGCCGGCCCGCCCGGGGTGGGGAAGACCTCGCTGGCCAAGAGCGTCGCGAACGCGCTGGGGCGCAAGTTCGTGCGCATCTCCCTGGGCGGCGTCCGGGACGAGGCCGAGATCCGCGGCCACCGGCGCACGTACGTGGGCGCCCTGCCCGGCCGCATCATCCAGGGCATGCGGCAGGCCGGCACCAAGAACCCCGTGTTCCTGCTGGACGAGATCGACAAGATGTCCTCCGACTTCCGGGGCGACCCGGCCTCGGCGCTCCTGGAGGTGCTCGATCCCGAGCAGAACCACAACTTCTCCGACCACTATATCGAAGTGCCGTTCGACCTGTCGGACGTGCTGTTCATCACCACCGCCAACGTGGTCTGGAACATCCCCCGGCCGCTGCTGGACCGCATGGAGCTCATCACCATCTCGGGGTACACCGAGGATGAAAAGGTGGAGATCGCCAAGCGGCACCTGCTGCCCAAGCAGCGGAAGGACCACGGCCTGACCGAGGAGAACCTGGAAGTCTCGGAGAACGTCATCCGGAGCATCGTGCGGGAGTACACCCGCGAGGCCGGGGTGCGCAACCTGGAGCGGCAGCTGGCGACCATCTGCCGCAAGGCCGCCCGGGAGATCGCGACCAAGGAAGACGTGCAGACGGTGCGGGTGACCACGCAGAACCTGCACACCTTCCTGGGCGCCCCGCGGTACCAGTGGGGCAAGAAGCTGAAGGAGGACCAGGTCGGCGTGGCCACCGGCATGGTCTACACGGAGACCGGCGGCGACATCCTGCCGATCGAGGTCTCGCTGATGAAGGGCAAGGGCAACCTGATCCTCACCGGCAAGCTGGGCGAGGTCATGAAGGAGTCGGCCCAGGCGGGCCTCTCCTACATTCGCTCCCGCGCCCGGGACCTGGGGCTGGAGGAGGACTTCCACGCCCACCACGACATCCACATCCACGTGCCCGAGGGCGCCGTGCCGAAGGAGGGGCCGTCCGCCGGCATCGCGATGGCCACCGCGGTGGTCTCGGCGCTCACCAACCGGCCGGTCCGGGCAGACGTGGCGATGACCGGGGAGATCACCCTGCGGGGCCGGGTCCTGCCCATCGGCGGGGTGAAGGAGAAGCTGCTCGGCGCGCACCGGGCGGGCATCCACCACATCATCCTGCCCAGAGAGAACGAGAAGGACTTGGAAGAGATCCCGGGCAACGTCCGGAAGAAGCTGCACGTGCACCTGGTCGACCACATGGACGAGGTGCTCCGGATCGCCCTGCTGGAACCCAGGGAAGGCGACGAGCGGATCCTGCCGCCGCCCGAGGCCATCGGGGTGGAAGGGACGCATCCCAGCAGTCCCGTCGTATAGACAACAGGCGGGAGGAACCTCACCGGGGTTTCTCCCGCCTGTCGCGTAATGCGTGGGGGCCGGCGGCCTCCGTCCGGACCGGGAGGTCCCTGACGGCCGCCGGCCAGATCGAGGAGGAGTTGCATGGGCGTTCATGCTGAATTTGCGCTGAGCGCGGCGGCACCGGCGCAGTTCCCCGAAGACGGTCTGCCGGAGGTCGCGCTGGTCGGCCGCTCCAACGTGGGCAAGTCGTCCCTGATCAACGCCCTCGTGCAGAACCGCAAACTGGCCAGGACCTCCAACACCCCCGGGCGCACCCAGACGCTGAACTTCTACCGCATCTGGCCGGAGGGGAAGTCCAGGCCGGACGGCGCCCCCCGGGCCGGCGCGTTCTACCTCGTGGACATGCCCGGGTACGGCTTCGCGCGTGTATCGGAGGCGCAGCGGCGGCAGTGGGCCCGGCTCATCGAGGGGTACCTGCTCGGGCGCGGGACCCTGCGCGCGATCGTGCAGGTCGTCGATCTGCGCCACCCGCCCACCCGGGACGACATCACCATGCGGGAGTGGCTCCGGCACCACCGCCTGGCGAGCCTCTGCGTGGCCACCAAGGCCGACAAGATCGGGCGCACAGCCTGGGCCCGGCACCTGCAGGTCATCGCCCGGGAACTGGGCGTAGGGGGCGCCGAGGAGCCGCTGATCCTCTTCTCCGCGGAGACCGGAGCGGGACGGGAGGATGTGTGGCGCTGGATCACCAAACATTTGGACAGTGCGACAGTCGACAGCTAGTTTTGTGAGGCTATTTCAATATCGGATTCAGATGTGTTACATTATGGACTGTACTGGACTCCGTCCAAGTGTTGTGTGCGGAGGGAAATCATATGCGCTTGTCTCACCTGCTGAACCCACTGCAGTGGAATTTCGGCATCCGGACTGTGGCCACCCTGCTGACCTGGGCGCTCCTTCCCGTGGCGCTCACCGCCTACGTGGGATTCCAGCGCCTGCGCTCCACGGCGGCGACGGTGGGGCTGGGGGCAGAGCAGCTGCACGTGCTGGAGACTGAGCTCCTGCAAGCCATTCTGCTGGTTGAGATTCCGATCGTGATCGTCGTCGTGGCCGCATCGATCCTGTTCGCCTGGGTGGTCGTCCGGCCGCTGGCCCGCCTGAAGGAGGCCATGCACCGGGTGGCCCAGGGCGACCTTTCCGCGACCTCGGTAGTGGTGACCAGCCGGGATGAGGTGGGACAGGCCACCCGTTCCTACAACATGATGGCGACGCAGCTGGCCGGGATGGTCCGCACCCTCGCCCAGACCGCGTCCGACCTCGACCAGGCGGCGGCCGGCCTCGACCAGAGCGCGCGGGAGGCCGGCGAGGTGACGGAGGCCTCGGCACGGGAGATCGAGACGGTGCGCACCATGGCGGAGCAGCAGACGGCGTACGCCGCAGACGGCGCGCGGGCCATCCGTGAAGTGGAGGAAGCGGCCTCGCAGGTGGCTGCTGCGGCGCAGTCCCAGGCGGAAGAGGTGGAGCGTGCCGCCTCCACCGTCCGGCAGATGGCCGAGGCGATCGAGCAGGTAGCGGAGAGCGCCGGCGTGGTGGCCGAAGCCGCCACCCGCACCCGCCAGGCCGCCGAGCAGGGCGGCGAGGCGGTGCGGCTGTCCGCCCAGGGGATGAACCAGGTGCGCGACCGGGTGCTGGACGCGTCCAACCAGGTGCGTCAGCTCAGCGAGTCGCTGCAGCATGTCGACGAGATCCTGCAGCTGATCACCGAGATCGCCGGCCAGACGGACCTGCTGGCCTTGAACGCGGCGATCGAGGCGGCGCGCGTCGGCGAGCACGGCAAGGGCTTTGCCGTCGTGGCCGGCGAGGTGCGCCGCCTGGCCGAGCGAGTGCGCACGGCTGCGGGCGAGATCGCCGGGCGCATCGAGGGGCTCCGCAGCAGCGCCGCGGTCGTGGTGCAGACGATGGAAGCCGGCACCCAGGAGGTGGAGGAGGGGGTGCGCCTCTCCGCGGAGGCCGGTGCGGCGCTGGAGCGGATCCTGGCGGCCGTGGCCGACACCCAGGCGGAGGCGCAGTCGATCTCTGCCGCGTCCGAGGAGATGGCCGCGGCCAGTCAGGACGTGGTGAACGCCACCGTGCAGCTTTCCGCGATCGCCGAGGAGAACGCGGCCACGGCGGAACAGATGCTGGCCAGCGCCAAGGCGGTCACGGACCTCATCTGCCGGGTGGAGGAGCATGCCCAGGCCAGCCAGCAGGCGATGGACGCCATGAGCGCGTCCGCCGTGCAGGTCCGGGAGACCATGCGGCGCCTGGTGGGCCTGGCCGGGCGGGCAGCCGAGATGGCCAACAACCTCCGCCAGCAGGCGGCCCAGTTCCGGTTCTAGCCGGGCGCGGGCTGCCGGTTCCGGCCGACCGGCATCTCGGTCAGGAGCATGCCGAGGACGATGAGCGCGGCCCCTGCGTAGCCCCGGGGCGAAAGGACCTCGCCCGCGAGCAGGAAGGCGAAGAGCGCGCCCCAGACCGGTTCGGCCGCGAAGATCAGCGCCGTGTGGGTGGCGGTGGTGTAAGGCTGGAGCAGGTTCTGGAGCAGGTAGGCCGCCGCGGTGGCGAGCAGGCCGCAGATGACGATGGCCGCCGTGACGTGGGCCGGTCCGCTCCACCAGAGGACGCCTTCCACGCCGGGGCCCAGCGTGCCGCGCTCGGCCAGGTGCAGGAGCACCGAGAGCACGCCTGCGGTGCCGAGCTGGATCACGGTCAGCGCATAGCGGTCGTGCCGGTGGCCGAACCGGCTCACGCCGGCCACGTGCAGCCCGAAGCCCAGGGCGCCCATGAGCACCAGCAGGTCGCCGCGCGAGGGGAGCAGGCTGCCGTCCAGCGACAGCAGGGCGAGCCCCAGGAGCGCGGCCAGGACCCCCAGCCAGGCGCCCGCCGACGGCGCGGACCGCAGCCAGACCACCGAAAGCACGGGCACGATCACCACCGACAGGCCGGTGATGAAGGCGGCCTTCGCGCTGGTGGTGTAGGCCAGGCCGAATGTCTGGAAGGCATAGCCGGCGAAGAGGAAGATGCCCAGCAGGAAGCCGGCGCGCCAGGTGGACCGGGGCAGGCCCTGCAGCCGCCGGCGGAACACGACGGCCAGCAGCACCGTCGCCATGATGAAGCGCACCGCCAGAAACCAGTACGTGGGTACGCCGCCAGCCGTAAGGCTGGTGGCGTTCTTCACCAGGGGAAAAGTGGCGCCCCAGACCGCCGCGATGGCCATCAACACGAGATCTGCCTGCCAGGTGCGGATGTGCAACCCGGTCCTGCCTCCCTTTCGGATACTAATGACGTTAATCATAGCAAATTGTGCGGTCTGCGTCCATTGTCTGGACGGGCCGCCGGGAGCGGTCCCGGCGGCCCGTCAACACATTTTCCCTGAAGGGGGCCCGTCGTTGCCCGTCGAAACTTCAGCCGGTGGAAAGTGAATCAGTACAACGAGCGAGGAGCATACACGCAACATGGCAACGACCGACGACGTGTTACCGGCGCAGCCCGACGTGGCGCTCAGGCCGGTGGAGCAGGCCGATCTGGGGCTGCTCTCCCGTTGGGATGCGGACCCGGTCATCCGCGCGCTGATGGGCCGGCGATTTGTCGGACTCACGCCGGCCGAGTGGCTGGAGAATGTGCGGCGGAGCCGGTCCGCACGGGTTTGGATGATTGAATGGGAAGGCCGACCGGTGGGCGAGGTGGAGCTGGCGCAGGTGAACCGGCGGTCGCGCACCGCGGAGGTCCGGGTCTGCGTGGGCGAGCGGGAGCTGTGGGGCAGGGGCATCGGCACCGCGGCCATGTCGGCCTTGCTGGAGGAGGCCTTCGGCCCCATGGGGCTCACGAGCGTCTATCTGCGGGTCTTCACCACCAACCGGCGGGCGATCGCCCTCTACGAGCGGCTGGGCTTCCGCCCCGAGGGCATCCTGGAGCCGAGCCGGCGGCGCGGGGACCCGGCGCCGGTGCTGCTCATGAGCCTGCCGCGCGCCCGATGGCGGTTGCGCGCGGGGCGGGTCGTGTGTTGACAACGCGGCCCCGTCGCCCTATCATGATGCCATACGCATCCATACGGACCGATGGCAAAGGCGCTGATGCGGAGGAGTAACCTGCAGACCGCCTCGCAGAGAGGGAGCCTCGCGGGTGCAAGGGCTCCCGGGGAAGGAGCGGGTGAAGTCGCCGCGGATGCCGCATTCCCGAACCGGGCCGGCCCGTGGGGCCGCCCGCTGAAGGAGTGCCGGGTGAGCCCGTTACAGCGGAAGAGCGCCCCCGCTTTCCGGGGGAAATAAGGTGGTACCGCGAGCCCCGGCTCGTCCTTATGGGACGGGCCGGGGTTTGATCTCGTGAGGGGGGACTGCAGCATGGCACAAGAAGAGAAGCAGGGCCGGACGGAGCTCGCGCCGCGCTACGACGCCAGCCTGGTGGAGGATGAGTACTACCAGTACTGGATGGACGGGGGGTTCTACCGCGCCCCGGTCGTCGAAGGAAAGCGGCCCTACACCATCGTGATCCCGCCGCCCAACGTGACGGGCACACTGCACCTGGGGCACGCCCTGAACAACACCATGATCGACATCCTCATCCGCTGGAAGCGGATGCAGGGTTACCCCACGCTCTACCTGCCCGGCACCGACCACGCCGGCCTGGCCACCCAGATCCGGGTGGAGGAGGACCTGCGCAAGTCCGGCGGGCCGACCCGGCATGAGCTGGGCCGCGAGGCCTTCGTCGCCAAGGTGTGGGACTGGAAGGAGCGCTACCACGCGACGATCACCAGCCAGCTGCGCAAGCTGGGCGTGTCGGTGGACTGGGCGCGCGAGGCCTTCACGATGGACGAGCGGCTCTCCCGGGCGGTGCGCGCCTTCTTTGTCCAGCTTTACAAGAAGGGGCTCATCTACCAGGGCACGCGCATCACCCACTGGTGTCCCAAGGACCAGACCGCGCTCTCCGACATCGAGGTGGAGTACGAGGAGCGCCAGGGCCACATGTGGCACTTCCGATATCCGCTGGCCGACGGCTCCGGCGGCATCGTCATCGCCACCACCCGGCCCGAGACCATGCTGGGCGACACCGCGGTGGCGGTCCATCCCGAGGACGAGCGCTACAAGCACCTGGTGGGCAAGATGCTGCGCCATCCGGCTACCGGCCGAGAGATCCCGATCATCGCCGACGAGTACGTGGATCCGGAGTTCGGCACCGGGTGCGTGAAGATCACGCCGTTCCACGATCCCAACGACTTTGAGATCGGCCTGCGCCACGGTCTCGAGATGCCGCAGGTCATCGGGCCCAAAGGCGAGATGACCGAGGCGGCCGGCAAGTACGCCGGGCTCGACCGGTACGAGTGCCGCAAGCGCATCGTGGCCGACGCCGAGGCCGAGGGCTGGCTGGTGAAGGTGGAGGAGCACCAGCACGCCGTGGGCTGCTGCGCCCGCTGCGGGACTGCCATCGAGCCGCTGATCTCCCGGCAGTGGTACGTGAAGATGAAGCCGCTGGCCGAACCGGCCATGAAGGTCGTGGAGAGCGGCCAGATCAGGATCGTGCCCGAGCGCTTCACCAAAGTCTACCTGCACTGGCTGGAGAACATCCAGGACTGGTGCATCTCCCGGCAGATCTGGTGGGGCCACCGCATCCCGGTCTGGTACTGCGACGACTGCGGCCACCTCACCGTCACCGAGACCGACCCGACCCAGTGCGAGCAGTGCGGTTCCGCCAACATCCGGCAGGACGAGGACGCGCTGGACACCTGGTTCTCCTCGGCCCTGTGGCCCTTCTCGACCCTGGGCTGGCCGGACGAGACGAAGGACCTGGATTACTTCTTCCCCACCGACGTGCTGGTGACCGGCTACGACATCCTCTTCTTCTGGGTCGCCCGCATGATCTTCAGCAGCCTGGAGCTGACGGGGAAGATCCCCTTCCACACCGTGGTCCTGCACGGCCTGATCCGCGACGCGCAGGGCCGGAAGATGTCCAAGTCGCTGGGCAACGGCGTCGATCCCATCGATGTCATCGAGCAGTACGGCACCGATGCCCTCAGGTTCATGCTGGTCACCGGGTCCAGCCCCGGCAACGACATCCGCTTCCACACCGAGCGGGTGGAGAATGCCCGGAACTTCGCCAACAAGCTCTGGAACGCCAGCCGGTTCGTGCTGATGAACCTGGCCGACTGGCAGCCGGCGGAAGGCGGCGCCCCGCTGCAGTACGACGTGGCCGACCGCTGGATCCGCCACCGGTTCAACGAGGCGGCCCGCGCGGTGAACGAGCTGCTCGGCGAGTACCAGTACGGCGAGGCGGCCCGCACCATCTACGACTTCATCTGGAGCGAGTTCTGCGACTGGTACATCGAGCTGGTGAAGCCCCGCCTGTACAACCCGGAAGATCCCACCCGGGCGGCGGCGCAGGAGACCCTGGCCCTCGTGCTGGAGGGCACGCTCAGGCTGCTGCACCCGTTCATGCCCTACATCACGGAGGCGATCTGGCAGAAACTGCCGGTGCAGTCGCCGCAGGTGGAGATCGCCCCGGAGATCGCCCGCGCGGCGGGCCGGGCCGAGCTGCCCCCGTCCATCTCGGTGACGGCGTACCCGACCCCGCAGGAGGGCTGGACGGACGCCGAGGCGGGCGACCGCATGGCGCTGATCATCGACACCATCCGCGCGCTGCGCTCCATCCGCGCCGAGTTCCGCCTGGGCGAGCACGCGAAGATCGACGCGGTGGTCATGGCCACCTCCGACCGGGCGCTGGAGATCCTGAACGAGGGGCGGGCCTTTATTGAAAACCTGGGCAGGACGGCGAAGCTCACGCTTCAGCCGGTGGCGGAGGAGAAGCCCCGGAATGCGGCCACCGCGGTGGTGGCGGGCGCCGAGATCTACGTGCCCCTGGGCGGCCTGATCGACCTGCCCAAGGAGATCGAGCGCATCACCAAGGAGCTGAAGGCCACCGGCGACGAGCTGGCCAGGCTCGAGAAGAAGCTGGGCAACGAGGGCTTCCTGACCAAGGCGAAGCCGGAGATCGTGGAGAAGACCCGCGAGGAGGCCGCCGCGCTGGCGGAGAAGAAACAGGCGCTGGAAGCCCGCCTGGCGATGCTCAGGAGCATGCAGGGATGAAGAACATGACCTACGAAGCAGCCCTGGCCTACCTGGCCGGGCTGCGGCGCTTCGGGATGAAGCCCGGCCTGGACCGGACGGCCGCGCTGCTGGAGCGGCTGGGCCGGCCCGACCGCCGGGTGGGACGGGTGGTGCACATCACCGGCACCAGCGGCAAAGGATCGGTGGCGGCCATGGTGGAGGCGGGGCTCAGGGCCGCCGGGCGGCGGGTGGGGCTGTTCACGTCGCCGCCGCTCACGCGGTTCACGGAGCGGATGCAGGTGAACCGGGCCGAGATCCCTGAGGAGGACGTGGCCCGCCTCACTGCCCGGCTGGCCGGGGCGGCGGAGGCGGTGGCCGCCGCGGGGCTGGAGCCGCCCACCGAGTTCGAGGTCATTACCGCCATGGCCTTCGCGTGGTTCGCCGAGCAGTCGGTCGACGACCTGGTGCTGGAGGCGGGGATGGGCGGCCGCTTCGACGCCACCACGGCCGCGGAGGCGGCGGCCGTCACCGCCATCACCAACGTCGGCCTCGACCACACCCAGTGGCTCGGCGAGACCCACGAGCAGATCGCCCGGGACAAGGCCGGCATCATCCGCCCGGGCGTGCCCTGCGTCACGGGCACCGACCACCCCGGCGCCCTGGCCGTCATCGAGCAGGCGGCCCGGGAGCAGGGCGCTCCGCTGCTGCACGTGACCCCCGCAGACTTCCGGGTGCTGGAGGCGGGCCTTTCCGGCCAGGTGGCGGACCTGCGGGGTGAACGGGGCTGGTACCGGCGGGTGCGGCTCAGCCTCCTGGGCCGGCACCAGGCGGCCAACGCCGCCGTCGCCCTGCGCATCCTGGAGCTGCTGGGCGTGGAGGAGGACGCGATCCGGGCGGGGTTCGGGCGCGTGACCTGGCCGGGCCGGATGGAGCTCATCCGCCTGCCCGAGGGGCCCCTGGTGCTGCTGGATGCGGCGCACAACCCTGCCAAGTGCCGCGCCCTGGCCGAGGCCGTGCCCGAGCTGTTCCCGGGCCGGCGCATCCACCTGCTGCTCGGCATGCTGGCGGACAAGGACGTGGCCGATTCGGTCGCGCCGCTCCTGCCGCTGGCGGCAGAGGTGTGGGCGGCCACGCCGGAGAGCCCCCGGGCGCTGCCGGCCGCCGACCTGGCGGAGGTCTGCCGGCGGCAGGGCCATCCCGCCCGGGTCATCCCCGATGTGCATGAAGCGCTGCAGGCGGCCCGCGCGGCGGCCGCACCGGGCGATTTGCTGCTCATCACGGGCTCCTTCCACACCGTCGGACCGGCCCGGGGCGCTCTTGTCCCGCGCCCGGTTATACAAGCCCTCCCCCCCGCATAGGCATGGTGGGGAAACGACCCGCACAGGCAAGCGGTCAGGGGCCGACACCATGGGCCGCCCCGAACCGTGAGCTCCACCGGCGGGCGAACCACCCAAGCGGGAGGGGACACCATGCATCGGTTTGGACGATCCGTGCAGAAGAAAGCGAATGACCGGTGGGGCGGCGTGTTTATCCTGGCCGTCGTGCTGGCCGTGGTGGGTGCCTGGCAGCTCGGCGGCGTCCTGGGGAACCTCCTGGGCGAGGAGAAAACCGCCGCGATCGAACCGGTACCGGGGTTGGAGGACGTGTCCGGCATCTCGGGCACGTCGGGCTCGTCGACCCAGGTGGCCATCGTTCCGAGGCCCTTCCAGGTCCACTTCGTCCAGGTCGGCGCCTTCCGGTCTGAAGGGGCCGCCCGCAATCTGGTGAGCGAACTGGCCGGTCAGCAGGTGGTCGCAGCCATGACCCCGCGCAACGACATGGGCCTGGTCAAGGTCTACGTCGGGCCCTTCATGTCCGGCGAGGAGGCCGGCGAGGTCCTGGATGTCATGCGGGAGACCGGACTCTCGCCCAACGCCTTCGCGGTGGCCATGGATGTGGACTACGCCCCCGAGGCGGTCATGGCGATGACCGGGTCGGTCAACCCGGACCTGCAGACGGGACTCGACGCCCTGAACAACTACCTCTACGAGGCGGGGGCCTGGTTTGCCAAGCGGGCGGCAGGCGAACCGGCTGACGGCGGCATCCTGGTCGCCCTGGGCCAGGAGATGCGGCAGGCCGCGGCCCGGCTCGCCGCAGGTGAGGAGAGCCCGGCCATCACCCGGTTCATGGGGCTGGCCGACATGGCGACGGCCAACGCCGCGGACATCGAGGTGGCCGCCACCGCCGCACCGGGCAGTGAGGAGTTCCAGCGGGCGATGAACGGATACGTCAGCCTGCTGGAGCAGTACCACAACTTCTATGCGGCCGATGCGGCCGGTGAGTGAGCGCAGTTGACACGGGGCCATCACCATGGGATGGCCCCTGTTCCATATATTGCCAACCCATCCGCGCCTGTGCTATGCTGTTGCCGGGTCTGCCTCCCGCGCAGGAATCTGACTGGGAAACCACGAAACTAAGGCTGTTTGAAGTACGTCCTATCAAGAGCCTCGGCGACCGTAAGGGGGCAGTTTCGTGAAGCGCGGTTGGTTGGCGTTCATGTGGGCGCTCATCGGCGCCGTCGTGGGGCAGCTCATCGGCGCAGCGCTCTCGCATTACATCCCCATCCTGAACTACCACATTCCGCTGGGCATGGCGCCGGCGACGCTCGACCTGAACTTTCTAGTGGTCACCTTCGGGGTTTCGTTCAAGCTAACGGTAGGCGGCGCGATCGGGCTGGTGCTGGCGCTCTGGCTGGCCCTGCGCTGACGTGAGGTGACGGCGATGCAGCTCATTCTGGCCTCTTCTTCGCCCCGGAGGCAGGAACTGCTCAGGCAGATCGGGATTCCTTTCGTCGTCGAGGTCCCGGAAGTGGATGAACACGCGGTGCACGCCGAGTCGCCGGCTGAGCTGGTGGAGCGGCTGGCGCTGCGCAAGGCGCGTGCCGTGGCCGCACGGCACCCGGACGCGCTGGTGCTGGGCGCGGACACCATCGTGGTGGTGGACGGCGAGGTGCTGGGCAAGCCCGCGGACCGGGCGGAGGCCGAGGCGATGCTCGGGCGGCTCTCCGGCCGGCCCCACCAGGTGCTCACCGGCGTGGCCGTGGTTCGCGGCCCCGAGGAACAGGTGGCGCACGAGGAGACCGTCGTCCGGTTCGCCCCCCTCACGCGGGAGCAGATCCGCTGGTACGTGGAGACCGGAGAGCCGATGGACAAGGCAGGGGCCTACGGCATCCAGGGCCGGGCCGCTGCGCTGATCGCATCGATCTCCGGCGACTACTACAACGTGGTCGGCCTTCCCCTCCATCGCACGGTTCACATGCTGACGCAGTTCGGCTACCCGATCTTCACGGGAGGCGCCCGCTGAAGGGAGAGCGACGGCTGTGACGGCATCCCTGAAGAGGCTGCCCGAAGCGGACCGGCCCCGTGAGCGGCTGCTCCGGCTGGGGCCCGAGAAACTGACCGACGTGGAGCTCCTGGCGATTCTGCTAGGAACCGGTTCCAGAGGCCGCTCGGTGATTGAACTGGCCCGCGATTTACTGCATCATTGTGAGGCGAAAGATCCCGGCGGCGGGCTCCGTGCCCTGCTGTACCTGCAGGACGCGGACCGCAGGGACCTGGTGAAGGGACTGGGCCCGGCCAAGGTGTGCACCATCCTGGCCGGCCTGCACCTGGGTTTTCGCGCCAGCGCGGCGCCGCTGAGGAGAGTGGACCTCTCCAACCCGCGCGCCGTCTTCGAGTTTCTCGCGCCGCGCCTCGCCCACCTCAGCCGGGAACAGTTTCACGTGATTCTCCTGAACGCCAAGAATCAGGTGATCGATGTCGAATGTGTCTCTGAAGGGACGTTGACCGCCTCGCTGGTGCACCCCCGCGAGGTGTTCAAGACGGCCATCCGCAGAAGCGCACACTCGGTGATTCTCGCCCACAACCACCCCAGCGGCGATCCCACCCCCAGCAGGGAGGACCGGGAGATCACCCGGCGGCTGGTGCAGGCGGGCCGGGTGATCGGCATCGAGGTGCTGGATCACCTGGTGGTGGGACAGGGCCGGTATACCAGTTTCCGTGAGCGGGGTCTTCTGACCGGGTGAGAAACCGGGTTTCTGCTGGCCGCTCAGAGAAGAAAGGGGAACAGTGCGGTGTCCATCTGGCAGTTTTTTGCACGCGACATAGGGATTGACCTCGGTACCGCGAACACCCTGGTCTACGTCAAGGGCCGCGGCATTCTGATCGACGAACCGTCCGTGGTCGCGGTGGACCGCGACAAGAAGACCCCGCTGGCCGTCGGTTCGGAGGCCAAGCAGATGCTGGGCCGCACCCCCGGCAACATCGTGGCCATCCGGCCGATGAAGGACGGCGTCATCGCGGACTTTGACACCACCCAGACCATGCTGAAGTACTTCATCAACAAGGCGGGCAGCCGCCGTGCCCCTTTCCGTCCGCGCATCATCATCTCCATCCCCTCCGGCGTGACCGGCGTGGAGCGGCGGGCCGTGCAGGATGCCGCGCTCCAGGCGGGCGCGCGTGAGGCGCACGTGATCGAGGAGCCGATGGCCGCGGCCATCGGGGCCGGCCTGCCGGTGGAGGAGCCCACCGGCTCCATGGTCGTGGACATCGGCGGCGGCACGACGGAGGTGGCGATCATCTCCCTGGGCGGCCTGGTGACCGCCAAGTCGATCCGCGTCGCCGGCGACGAGCTGGACGAGGCGATCGTGCAGTACGTCAAGCGGAACTACAACCTGCTGATCGGCGAGCGCACCGGCGAGGAGGTCAAGCAGACCATCGGCTCCGCCTATCCCACCGGCGAAGAGGAGTCGATGGAGATCCGCGGCCGCGACCTGGTGACCGGGCTGCCCCGCACGCTGCGGGTGACCTCCGACGAGATCCGCAAGGCCCTGGCGGAACCGGTCTCGGCGATTGTCGAGGCGATCAAGGTCACCCTCGAGAACACCCCGCCCGAGCTGGCGGCCGACATCATGGACCGCGGCATCGTCATGACCGGCGGCGGCGCCCTGCTGAAGGGGCTGGACCTGCTGATCTCCAAGGAGACCGGCATGCCCGTGCACGTGGCGGATGAGCCGCTGCTGTGCGTGGTGAAGGGCTGCGGCAAGTGCCTGGATAATCTCGATATTCTCAAGCGGGTGGCGCGCAACTCCTAGCTCCGCGCCGGCCGTCCGGAGGGCGTGAAGCTGTCACCCATGCGATATAATAAACACCTACGCCTTCTTGGCGTGGCCCTGGGCGCGCTGGTCGTCATCTTCATCACCATGGCCCTGACGGCGCGCGAGCGCAGCGCGGTCACCCCCCTTGAAAAGGGGATCGCCACGCTGCTCTACCCGTTTCAGGTGGCCACGGACTGGGTCGGGGACCAGACCCGGGGCATCGTCGATTCCATACGCGAGCTGACCCGGCTGCGCGAGGAGAACGCCGCCCTGCGGCAGCAGGTGGCGGAGATGGCGCAGGACCGGGCCCTCGTTGTGCAACTGGAGCACGAGAACCAGCGGCTGCGCAGCGAGCTCGGCCTCAAGGAGCGGACGCCGTATCCCATGCTCACGGCCGAGGTCATCAGCCGGTCGGCGGAGGACTGGTACCAGACCGTCATCATCAGCCGGGGAAGCCGCGACGGCGTCCGGCAGGGCATGGCCGTCGTCAACTGGCAGGGGCTCGTGGGCAAGGTCGCCTACACCACCCCGTACACCTCCACGGTGCAGCTGATCAGCGACGCGGGGTTCAGTCAGGGGGGCTTCGGCGCGGGCGCGAAGCTGCCCAACGGGGAGCAGGGCGTGCTGGAGACGGTGGAGGGCGGCTACCTGCGGATGCGCTTCTGGTCCACCGATCCCGACGTCACGGTGGGCCAGCCTGTCTACACCTCCGGGCAGGGCGTCATGCCCGCAGACCTGCTGGTGGGCTGGATCGACCAGGTGGACCTCGGCTCGTCGTTCGTGAAGTCTGCCCGGGTGCGCCCTGCGGTGGACGTACACAAGCTGGAAGTGGTGCAGGTGGTGCTGACCCCGACCGAGCATGACAGGGGGTCGAGCGCACCATGAGGTACTGGGTCCTGACGGGCATCGTGCTGGCGGCCTACCTCGTCCAGAGCGTCCTGGGCCCGTACCTGGCGATCGCCGGCGTGGTTCCCGACGTGGTGCTCGCCGTCGCGGTCGCCTGCGGCCTCCTCTTCGGCTGGCAGGTCGGCCTGGCGGTGGGCTTCGGCGGCGGGCTGCTCATCGACCTGACCATCGGACAGCTCATCGGCAGCCACGCCCTGGCCGGGAGCCTGGTGGGGTTCGTCGCCGGGCTGGTCGAGGAGCGGGTCTTCAAGGACAACCTGCTCCTGCCACTCGCCGGCGGCGTCGTCGGGTCGCTCCTCGGGCAGACCGTGGTGCTGGTCTGCCTCCTGATCTTCGGACGCAGCATCTCGCTGGCCGAGTTCGGCAGCAAGCTCCTGCCCTCGGTGATCTACGACACCGTGCTGTGCATGCTGGTCTACTGGCGCATTTTCCGGCTCTACGGCTTCATCAAGCCGGATCCGCGCGGCATCATCGTCCTGCGGCGCAGGTAAGCGCCGGTTTCGTGGCAGCAATGTCGGTGGCAGCCGCCGCCGACATTATTTGTAAATCGCAGAAGGAGATTCGCTTCCCGAGGCGAACTAGACGAAGAGGATAAAACTACCGCCAGGGTCGTGAAGAGGGCATGCGTCAGGATATTGTCATACGCGGGACGACCAGAACGGGACTTGTGCTGCTGCTCCCCGAGGAGGGCGAGTTCGCCTCTGTGCTGGAGCGGCTCGCCGCGAAGCTGGCCAGCAGCGGCCGGTTCTTCGCCGGCGGCAGGGTCCAGGTTCACGTGGGCAATCGCGAACTCTCCGCAGCGGACAGGGAAGCGCTCGAGCAGACCCTGCAGCGGGCTGGGATGGTGCTCCTCAGCGTGAAGGAAGGGGGAGACCCCGTAGCCGAGATGCAGGCACCGGAGGCCGGGGCGCCGCCGGCAGAGCCGCCGCCCGAGACCGCACTGGTGATCACCAAGACCGTGCGCTCCGGACAGGAGATCCGGCACAACGGCGACGTGATCATTCTCGGGGACGTCAATCCGGGCGCAGTGGTGGTGGCGGCCGGCCACATCGTAGTCATGGGCGCGCTGCGGGGCGTGGCGCACGCCGGATGCACCGGCAACCGGTCGGCCATCGTGGCGGCGACCAGGCTCCGACCCACGCAGCTCCGGATCGCAGAGGTGATCGGGCGGGCGCCCGACGGTGACGCTCCACAGTCCTTTCCTGAGGTGGCGCGCATCCGGGGTGACCTCATCGTGGTTGAGGCGTCCGCGGAGAAACGCCAGGCGAGTGCGCTGGAAGCGGTCGGCGCGAAGGAGGATCGTTGATGGGACAGGTCATCGTGGTGACTTCGGGCAAAGGCGGCGTGGGAAAGACGACGACGACGGCCAATCTGGGCGCGGCACTGGCCCAGCTGGGCAACAGAGTCGTCCTGGTGGATGCCGATATCGGCCTGCGCAACCTCGACGTCGTGATGGGGCTCGAGAACCGGATTGTGTACGACCTCGTTGACGTGGTCGAGGGCAACGCCCGGCTGAAGCAGGCGCTCATCAAGGACAAGCGCAACGAGAACCTCTACCTGCTCGCTGCAGCCCAGACCAGAGAGAAGAAGGACGTCTCGGCGGAGCAGATGAAGAGTCTCACGGAGCAGCTGGCCCGGGAGTTCGATTTCGTCTTGGTGGACTGCCCCGCGGGCATCGAGGACGGGTTCAAGAACGCCATCGCCGGCGCCCAGAAGGCGATTATCGTGGCGAACCCGGAAGTCTCCTCGGTGCGCGACGCCGACCGCGTGATCGGGCTGTGGGACGCCCAGGACGGGGAGAAGAGCCCGGCGATGCTGATCGTGAACCGGGTGCGTCCGCGCATGGTCGCGCGCGGCGACATGCTGGAGATCGACGACATGCTGGAGATGCTGGCGGTGGACCTCTTGGGGGTTGTGCCGGAGGACGACCACATCATCGTCTCCACCAACCGGGGTGAGCCGGCGGTCTACTCGCGCGACAGCAAGGCGGGCAGGGCGTTCCAGAACATCGCCCGCCGGCTGATGGGTGAGGCGGTACCGATCATGGATCTGGACGCGGAGGAATCCCTGTGGTCCAGGTTCAAGCGCATCGTGGGGCTCGGCCGGAGCTAGAAGGGGGGGCGTCTCATGCTGGATCTCATTTCCCGGGTCTTCGGGCGCGATCACTCGAGTGCGGATATCGCCAGGGAGCGGCTGCGCCTGGTGCTCGTCCACGACCGGACCAACGTGTCGCCGCAGTTCCTCGAGACCCTGAAGGAGGAGCTGATCGAGGTCATCTCCCGCTATATGGAGATCGAGGAAGACGGAATGGACGTCACCCTTCAGACGGCCGAGAACCAGGTGGCCCTCGTGGCCAATATCCCCGTGCGGCGCATGAAACGGGCGGCCGTGGGGAGCAAGCGGTAACAAGCGATAAGACGAAAAAAGCCACCGGTGCTTCCGGTGGCTTTTTCCGGCTCTGCGCACGGGAACGGTGGGATCAGTCCCGGACCTCCTCCACCTCGCAGAGGAACTCGACGTCCCCGACCATGACGCGGTAGACGCGCACCCCGGGACGGACGGGCGCCGGCCCGGCCGCGGGGGCGGGAACCGGCGCGCCTCCGGGCGCAGTCGGCGGCGCGGCGGACGGCGCCAGCGGGGGCGCTGCCGGGGCCACTGCAGAGAGCTTCGCCTGCACCGCCTCCGCCGGCCGGACTGCGGCAGAGGCACGCCGTTCGAGGTAGCGGCGGATCTGGCCCAGCCGGCGGCGCTCCTGCCAGGCGATCGCGTGGCCCTCCGCGACATCCGCCAGCGCGAACGTCACCCGGTCGCCCTCCTTCAGCTGCGCCGCCCGCCACAGGTCCGTGAAGACCGCCGTGGCGATCTTGGGGTAGCCGCCCAGGGTCTGCCGGTTGCTGAGCAGCAGGATCGGGAGGCCGCTGGGCACCACCTGCAGCGCGCCCGGCGGAATCGGCTCTGAGAGCATCTCCGCAGGCCCGTCGGGATTCAGCCCCGGCCCGACCAGCCGGATGCCCTGCCGGTCCGAGTGGGGGCCCACCCGGTACTCCGCCGCGCAGAGCCGGTCCAGGCTCTCCTCCGGGAACTGGTCGGCCTGCGGCCCCGAAATCAGGCGGACGACAACCCTCCCCTCGAAGGCGGGCACCGCATCGGGCGGAAGGGACCGGCCGGCCAGGTCGGCGGGAGGGTGGAGCGGGAGCCCGATCGGCAGCCAGTCCCCGGCCTGCAGGGGCCGGCCCAGCGGACCGACGTGACCGAAGAGGTCTTCGGACAGGCTGCCCAGCACCGGCGGCAGGTCGAAGCCCCCGGCGACGCAAAGGTAGGCGCGGCAGCCGGCGGTCACCGTGCCCAGCCGCAGCCGGTCCCCCGGCCCCGCGAGCACCGACGTCCACCCGGGCACGGGGCGGGGCGATCCGCCGTCCGCCGGGATCAGCTCGGCGGGGATGGGCGCGCCGGTGAGCGCGAACGCGGCCGGACCGGTGAACTCCACCTCGGGGCCGGTGAGGGTGATTTCCAGCGCCGCGGTGCGGGCGCGGTTGCCCAGCAGCCAGTTGCCGATCATCAGGGACTGCTGGTCGGCGGCCCCGGCCACCGGGACGCCCAGGGCGGTGTAGCCCCGGCGGCCCAGGTCCTGCAGGGTGGTCTGCCAGCCCGGCTGCAGGATGCGCAATCCGGTCCGGCCCGGAGCGAAGGCGGGGAGCGCCGGGCGATGTGCATGCTGCGCCCCTGCCATCTGCTCGTACGCGGCCGGATCGATGGGCACGAAGCGCACCGCGTCGCCCGGCTGCAGCAGGGCGGGCGGATCGCGGTAGGGGTCGAACAGCCGCACCGGGGTCCGGCCGATCAGCCGCCAGCCGCCGGGCGCGTCGCCGGGGTAGATGCCGGTGAGCCGCCCGCCGATGCCCACCGAACCGCCCGGCACGTGCACGCGGGGGTTGTCAAGGCGCGGGGCGGCGATCTGGGGATCCAGGCCGCCCAGGTAGGGGAACCCCGGGCTGAAGCCCAGGCAGTAGACCCGGTACGAGCCGCCTGCGTGGCGCGCGACGACCTCCTCGGGGGTAAGCCCTGCATGCGCGGCCACGGCGCCGAGGTCGGGGCCGTGCTCGCCGCCGTAGAGCACGGGGATCTCCACGGTCCGGCCCTGCGCCTCCGGCGCGTCCGCCCGGGCAGCCGCGTCCTGCACCATCGCCGTCACCTGCTCCAGGCGGATGCGCACGGGGTCGTACTCCACCATGAGCGCATGAAACCCCGGCGTGACCTCCACGATGGCCGGGTGGGCGCCGCGCAGCGCATCCGCCAGGCTGTGGACCCGCCGGCTGGTCGCTTCATCCAGCGTCTCGCCCAGGTAGCAGAGCAGCGCCCGGTCGCCGCAGGGAACCAGTCGGAGATCGGCCAAGGCCATCACCCTTCACCTAGTCTTATAAGCAGGTCCTAATACAGTTCGAGGCGGCCGCGCCTCATCCCTGCCCCCGGCGCGCCCCTTTTCCTTACGATTTCCACCTGCAGAAAGGGTGATACCGGCGCGAAACACCCCCTCCGCACCCTGCGGAGGGGGTGAGCCCTTCAGTCGATCGATCCGATGCGGTCCACGGGCCAGATGCGGTAGACCGCCCGGGCAAAGATGCGCTTCCGCTCCAGCAGCCCCCACTCGTGGCTGTCGTTGGACAGGTTCCGGTTGTCCCCGAGCACGAAGTAGTGGCCTTCGGGAATCGTGACGGGCCCGTACCGGTACCGGGGGGGCTCGGCGATGTACGGCTCATCCAGCGGCTCGCCGTCGATGAAGACCTGCCCGTCCCGCACCTCCACCGTCTCGCCGGGCAGGCCGATCACCCGCTTGATGTAGGGGTACTGCGCCTGCACGGGCGGGGGTGGATCGAAGACGACGATGTCCCCGCGGCGGATGGGTCTGAAGCGGAGCACCAGCTTGTCGGTCCAGAACCGGTCCCCCACCAGGATCGTGGGTTCCATTGAGCCTGTGGGAACCTCCCGCACCTGTCCGACGAAGGTGATGATCAGCAGCCAGAGCAGTACGCCGTAGAGGATGTCCTTCAACAGGGTGAGCAAGGGACGCCATTTCTCAGCCATCCGGGTGCCTCCTGATCGAATGCGTCCCTGTTCAGTTCCACCTCTGCTCAGGCGCTTCCTGCCGCGGGCGCGAATCCAGGGTCCGCACCAGGTCGTGCGCCACCTGCACCAGGTCCCGCACCAGCGGGGTCGCGGGCTGGTTGAACACCTCCGCCGGGGTGCCGATCTGAAGAAGCTTCCCTTCGGCCAGCACGGCCACCCGGTCGGCCAGCGGCGGGATCTCGGTGAAGTCGTGGGTGACGAACAGCGCCGCGGTGCCCGAGGCGGTGAGAATCCGGCGCAGGTCGGCCAGCAGCCGGGACCGGGCCAGCACGTCCAGCGAAGCCGTGGGTTCGTCCAGGTACAGCAGCCGCGGGCGGGTGGCCAGGGCCCTGGCGATGGAGACCCGCTGGGCCTCGCCGCCCGAGAGCTGCCGGGCAGAGCGGTCGGCAAGGTGGCTGATGCGCAGCTGCTCCAGCATCTCCATCGCTACCTCCCGCCGCCTGTTCGCGGGCACCCCTCTCAGCCGCAGCCCGAGGGCCACGTTTTGCAGTACGGTGCCGGTGAGGAGCAGCGACTCCTGGAAGACCACGGCCATCTTCCGCCTGAGGGCCAGCGCCTCCTGGGGGAGGCTGACCTGCCGCCCTTCCCAGAGGTAGCTGCCGAAGGAGGCGGGGATGAGCAGGGCCAGGGCGTGCAGCAGGCTGGACTTCCCGGAGCCGTTGGGGCCGATGACCGCCAGCACCTCCCCCGGCTGGATGGCCAGGTGGGGGATCTCGACAACCACGCGGTTCCCCCGCTTCACCTGGATGTCGGTGACCTCCAGCAACGCTGTCATTGCGGCCGCCCCCTTTGCTGGAGCCGGGTGAGGGCATACGTGACGAGCCAGATCAGCAGCATCAGGATGATCGACAGCGCGATCGCCACGTCGAAGTTGCCCTTGCTGACCTCCATGACCGTCGCGGTGGTCAGTACCCGCGTCCGCCCGAGAATGTTACCGCCCACCATCGTCGAGGCGCCGACCTCGGAGATGACGCCTCCGAAACCGCCGATGACCGCCGCCAGCAGCGACAGGCGGGCCTCACGGATGAGGAGCCAGTACAGCTGCCAGCGGGAAGCCCCCAGGGCCAGGATCTGGTCCTGCAGCTTGGGGTTCAGCTGGCCGATGCCGGCCAGCGCGAAGCCCGTGACCAGGGGCAGCGCGATGATGAACTGCGCGATGATCATGGCGGTGGGGGTGTACATCAGTTTGAGGTAACCGAAGGGGCCGGAGCGCCACAGCAGGAGCGACACGGCCAGGCCCGCGACCACCGGCGGCGTGCCCATGCCGGCGTTCACGAGGCTGATCATCAGCTCACGTCCGGGAAAGCGGGCGAGCGCCAGCAGGCAGCCCAGCGGGATGCCCACCACGATGCTGAGCAGGGTCGCCGTACCGGCGACCCTGATGGTCAGCAGCGTAACCCGTACGAGTTCCGCATCCCCGGACGCGAGCATCCGCAGCGCGGCCACGATGCCCTGTCCGATCAGTTCCAAGCCACATACCTGCCTTCCGCTTCAGTGCTAACCGCCGAGAAGGTCCTCCTCCGTCATGCCGCCGTCCGGGTAGAAGAGCGGCTCGCCGTACTTGTCGATGCCGAAGGTCCGGATGATCTCCTGGACCTCATCCTCCAGCATGAACTCCACGAAGGCGGCTGCGCCCTCGGCGTTGACCAGCGGCCACTTCTCGGGGTTGACCTGCATCACGTGGTAGATGTTGAGCAAGGGCGCGTCGCCCTCGAGCACGATCTCCAGGTCGATGTTCTTCTTCTGGGCCAGGTAGGTGCCCCGGTCGCTCAGGGTGTAGGCCAGCTTCTCGTTGGCGACGTTGATCGTGGCGCCCATGCCCTGGCCGGTCTCCTGATACCACTCATTTCCCGTGGGATCGATGCCGGCTTCATTCCAGAGGGCCATCTCCTTCTTGTGGGTGCCCGACTCGTCGCCCCGGGAGATGAAAAGGGACCCGCTTTCGGCGATCTTCTTCAGGCCCTCGGCCGTCCTGGTCGTCCCCTTCACACCTGCGGGGTCATCGGGCGGGCCGATGAGGACGAAGTCGTTGTGCATGACCAGCCGGCGGTTGATGACCGCGCCGCTCTCGACCAGGGGCCGCTCGGACTCCGGCGCGTGCACCAGCAGCACGTCCGCCTCACCGTTCTCGCCCAGCTTCAGGGCCTGGCCGGTGCCCACGGAGACGGTCTTGACGATGAAGCCAGTCCGCTCCTCGAACATCGGCACCAGCACGTCCAGCAAGCCGGTGTCCACGGTGGAGGTGGTGGTGGCCAGAATGACCTCGGGGTTCTCGGGGGCCGCCGGCTCTTCAGACCCGGCCGGGGTCTCCGACTGGCTTGACGGTTCCTGGGGCTGCTGCTCCTGCTGCGGCTGCGGGGTGGGCTGCGGCTGGCTGGTGGGTTGCTGGCCCGCGGAGCAGCCGATGATGAGGGCCATGATCGCTGCGAGGACCACGAAAACGCGCAGGCGTTTCATCGAAAATCCCCCTTCTGCGTGTTCTTGCCTGACGGAACATAACCGGTGCGAGACCAGCATCGCGGTGCGACCGCCGTTATGTCCAGTTAGAGCATAGCGCAGCGGGGGGCGGAAGACAACACGATTTTGCGTTATCGGTTACGGGAGGAGGAAAAGCGGCTCTCCGAACGATTCCGCGCCGAAGGCGCGGATCACAGCCCGGCCGGCAGGGCCGGTGGCCCACGCCACGAAATGCCGGGCGCCCTCGCCGTTGACCGCGGGGAAGAGTTCGGGGCTGACCGGGATCAGGCAGAACTGATTGACCAGCACCGGGTCGCCGCGGAACAGCCCTGCGTAGCCCTCGGGGCACGCCATGACCAGGGTCGCGGAATCGATCAGGGTGTACGCTCCCACGGCCGCGGCGTGGCGCAGGGTCGCGATGTTGCCCTTGCCGCCCAGGGCCCAGGGCTGGTACCAGGGGGCGGAAGGCATGATGCCGGCCTGCTCCCAGAGCCGGAGTTCCCGCACATGGGTGCCGGACCGGTCGCCGCGGCTGACGAAGGGGTGGCCGCCCCGTGCGATGCGCCGCATGGCGTCGGCCGCGGAGGCGGCGGTGCGGATGCCGGCGGGGTCCTCCGCCGGGCCGCAGATCACGAAGTCGTTCTGGGCCAGCGGGTGGCGGCCGGTGCCGTATCCGTCCGCCAGGAACCGGGCCTCCAGTTCGGGCGCGTGCACCAGCACCAGGTCCACCCGCCCGGCCCGGGCCAGGTCGAGGGCCTGGCCGCTCCCCGCGGCGATATAGCGGACCCAGTGGCCGGTCTCGGCGCGGTACGCCCCCACCAGCGCGTCCACCAGCCCGACCTCGACGGGCCCGATGGTGGAGGCCATGAGCAGCGGGCGATCCGCCAGGGCATCCGAACGCTCCGGTCCCATGATGACGGCGGCCTCACGCGTGAGGAGGCGGTGGCGCCGGAGCAGATCCTCGCCGGTCTGCGTGAGCTGCGCCCCGCCGCCTGACGGGCCGCCGACCTTGCGGACGAGCAGCGGGGTGCCGATCTCCTCCTCCGCCTGCCGCACCAGCCCCCAGGCATAGCGGTAGGACATGCCCAGGACCTGCGTCGCCTTCCGGAGCGAGCCGTGCTGGGCCACGGCGCTGAGAATGGCACAGAGTCGGTCGAACTGGTCATCCCTCGCCAGCAGCGGGCGATAATCGGCCGGCATGCACTTCACCCCGTTTCAACCGAATTCGATTGCTGCAGCGACGATTCCTGTAGTCGCAATACGCTCCCAGCGAAAATACCCGTTAACCTCTTGCGCCGGAGAGCAGAGTTGCTAAAATATGGGTTGGAAAGAAATGGTTATGCTGGGAGGACGATCCATGACCGTGCCATCGGCCACCTGGAATCCGCCTGCACCGCAGCACGGCGCGGTGATTTGGACCCGGACCTGGCGCATCGTCACGTATGGCGATGCGGTTCCCCGGGGGACGCGGCTGTACGTGGCGCTGGGCCCGGGGTCGCTCGCCGAGGGGTACGAGCAGCTCTTTCCGTTCCTGGAGGCGCAGCGGCTGTGCCACCGGCACGTGCGCTCGCCCGAACTGCTGCAGCGGCTGGAGAGTCTGGCAGCCTGGGCCGGCAAGTCGGTTGCGGTCGACCCGCCGGAGTCCGCTGACCCGGCCGAGATCGCCCGGGCCCTGGACGATCTCCTGGCCGGGCGGGGCCTGACCGGACCTTCGCTCATCGCCGGCGCCCAGCCCTTCGGCGGCAGGACTGGGCTGGTGTTCATCCGCCGGGCGGAACCCCGGGAAGAACCGGGGGGCGCGCGCCTGTGGCTGGCGCGCCTCCTGGGCGAGGGGAGGACTGCTCATGCGCCCCGCGGCCTTGGCGTGCACGGGTGACCCGCTGCTGGATCAGATGTTGGGCGAGTGCACGAGCTTTGCCCTCGCGCAGCCGCTCACGTGCGAGCGGGCGGCGGACGCCCTGCCGCTGCTGGCCGAGGTGCGCCCGGCTTTGATCTTCGTGAGCCCGGCCCTCAGCGACGCCGATGCCCTCCTTCCGGTGAAGGGCCCGCGCATCTGTTGGCTGGAGGAAGGGTGTGCGCCCGAGGGGCCAAGGCCCGCACCCCCTGAGGGCGTGGCGCTGCTGCGGGCAGAGCGGCTGACGCCAGAGGTGATCGACGAGTGGGTGCGGAGCCTGCAGAAGCCGGCTGCACCCCGCCCGGTGCCGCCGCCGGCGCCGGTTCCCGCACGGCCCCCGGCCGGGCCGGCGCCCCGGCTGAAGCCCGCGCCGCCTCCGCCGGCCGCACGCAGGCAGGGCCAGCCTGCGCCCGGGCCGCCGATGCCGGCCCGAATCTCCGCTGTGCCGGAGGCGCGGCGGCCCGCCATCCGGGTCCTGCGTCAGCAGGTGGTGGCGCTGTGGGGCGGCAAGCCCGGCGGCGGCCGTTCAACGCTGGCCCTGGGCCTCGCAGACCTGCTGGCCCGCTCGGGGGAGCTGCGGGTCTGCACGGTCGACCTGAATCCCTACAACTCCTCGCTGGCCCCGCTGCTGGGCCGGGAACAGGAGATGCCCAGCTGGGTGCGTCTGGCCGAGGCCTGCGAGCGGGGCCGGACGCCGCCGGAGGACTGCCTGCACTGGATCCGGTCCAACTGGGCGCTGGTCAGCGGGCCGGACGGCCGGCCCGACCTGGTCGCCAAGGTGACGCCCGAGGCCATCGCCTGGCTGGTGGACGGGCTGCGCAGTCACTTCGATTATATCATTCTCGACCCGGAGGCACGGCCAGGCCCCATTCGCGACGCCGCGGCCCGCCTGGCCCAGGTGGTACTGGTGACCGTGACCTGCGACTACCCGGACGTGCTCGACACCGCCAGAGGGTTTGAGGCCGCGCTGGGTCAGGGAGTGCTGACGCGGGACCGCTGCCGCCTGGTGCTTACCCGCTGGCTGGACACGCCGTACGTCACGAAGGCGGAAGTGGCGGACTGTTTCGGGCTGCCGGTGTCCGCGGTGATCCCGCTGCGCCCGGAGGCGGCGCTGCGCGCCGCGGGAGAGGGACAGCCGGTCACCCGGCTGGCGGACCCGGGTGCGGCGGGGCTTTCGCAGGCCCTCGCCGGCCTGCTGGAGGTGGTGGCACCTGCGCTCGCCGCCGCCGGAGCGGAGCAGACGCAGACCGGCACGGGCAGCCCGTGGCTGGCCTGGCTGAGCCGCTAGGTGCAGGTTGGAGGGAAGAGAGGATGCGCGGAAATCTGGGGCGGCTGGCCCTGCTCGGCGCTTTTGTGTGCGCGCTGCTGGCCGCCTGGTTGAACATTCGGTTCCTGCAGATGCAGCAGGAGCGCTTCGCCGTGCTCACCGTCGCTCGGGAGGTGCCGCCGTACACGCCGGTGGGACCGGAGGCCCTGCAGGTGGCGGAGGTGCCCCGTGAAGCGGTGCCGGCCGACGCTGTCACCGACCCGGCGGCGCTCCAGGGGCGCTACACCCGGGCCCTTCTGGTCCCCGGCACCATCCTGCGGGAGGCGCACCTGGTGCCCGCCGGCGGGTCCAGCCTGGCGGCACGGCTGGCCGCCGAGCCGTCCGGGGAGGTGCGGGCCATGGCCCTGAGGGTCGATGAGGCGACTGGCGTGGCCGGCACCCTGCAGGAGGGCGATCCGGTGGACGTGCTCGTCGCCATCAACGCCGACGTGGCGGAGGGCCATGAGGCCGGGCAGGGCCGCGCCCCACGGGGCACGCTGGCCAGGGTGATCGCCCACCGCGTGCCCGTCCTCCACGTGCAGCGGGACGACATGGGCGGCCCGAGCGCCGTGGTGCTTCAGGTCACGCCCCGCACCGCGGAGGAGATCGCCTTTGCCCACGCCAACGGCATGATCTGGCTGCTGACGAGCCCGTACGTCGGGCCGGATGAGCCCGTGGCCACCACAGGGGTCGACCGCCAGGTCTTCCTGGAGCGGTATGGCATCAGCCAGGGCGTGGAGGAGGAGGCCGCTGAGGGTGAGGTTTCCGCGTCGGCCGGGCCCGTGGCTTCCCGGGCAGAACCCGGGGCCCTGCCGGTCGCGGGGCGGGTAGGAGGTGACTAGCCGTGGCGAAAGGACTGGTCATTGCCCTGTGGAGCCCAAAAGGGGGCGTGGGCAAGACGCTCCTGGCCGTGGCGGTCGCGCTGCGGCTCAGCGAGCGGCAGCGGACCGTCATCATCGACGGGAACGCCGACAATCCGGACCTGGTCACCCTGCTGCAGTCGGCCAGCCTGCCCAACATCGGCACCTGGCCCGGCCGGGTGGCTCCGGAGGAGGTGGAGAACCACCTGGTGCGCTGGACCAGCCGCCTGTTCGTCCTGCCGGGCCCCACGCGCGTCATCGATGAGGCGGTGCTCTCCGCGGAGGCGATGGAGTCCGCCGTGAAGTCGCTGTCCGGAGCGGGCATGCATGTTGTCGTCGACCTCTCTGCGGGCCTTCGGGATTCCACCCTGGTGGCGCTGGACCTGGCCGACTGGGTGCTGCTGCCCGTCACGCCCGACCTGCTCGCCCTCACGCCCCTGAAGCGGATCGCCCGGGAGCTGGACTTCCTGAAGCTGCCCGCCGGCAAGTTCCGGGTGGTGGTGAACCGCGAGACGGAGGGGCAGGAGATCAGCACCGCGGATATCCGGGAGCTGAGCCCGTTTCCCGTGCTCGGGGCGGTGCCTTCCAGCCGTCAGGCGGCGCAGGCGGTCAACCGGGGAGACCTGCAGGCGGCCCTGGCCGTGTCGGCTCCGGTTGGGAAGGCGGTGCAGGTGCTGCTCAGGGGCATCGTCGACACGGAGGCGCCGGCGCAGCCGATGGCCGCGCCGTTCGGGGCCGGGCTGCTGTCGCGGCTCTGGCCCATCGCGGGCAGGGAGGGGGCGTAATTGACCAGCCGCGCGCTGCTGCAGAGACGGGTCGGCGCCGCGCTGGTGCGCGACCCGGCCGCCCAGGTTCAGTACGAACGGCTGCGGGATTACGTCCGGGAGCGGCTGCTGCAGGAGATCAGCGGCGACCTCCTCCTCCGGCCCTCCGACGCCTCCCTCCGGCTCATGGCCCGTGAGCGGATCGCGGCGGTGCTGGAGCGGGAGGGCTCCGTCCCCGCCGCGGTGCGCGAGACGATGGTCACCCGGCTGGTCCAGGACCTGGTGGGCTTCGGCGTCCTGCAGCCCCTGATGGACGACCCCGAGGTGACCGAAATCCTGGTCAACCGCTACGACGACATCTGGGTCGAGCGGCAGGGCCGGCTGGAACGGGTGGAAGGGCTTGCCTTCGAGAGCGACCAGGCGGTACGCCACCTGGCCGAACGCATCGCCCAGCCCATCCGGCGGCGCATCGATGAGCGGCACCCCATCCTGGACGCCCGACTGGCGGACGGCAGCCGGGTCTGCGCGACGCTCTCCCCGCCCGCCCTGGACGGGTGTGCCATCGCCATCCGCAAGTTCAACCCCCGCATGCTGGACTGGCAGACCCTCGTGGCCACCGGCACGCTCTCCCCCGAGGCCGCCGACTTCCTCCGGCGGGCGGTGCGGGCCCGGTGCAACATCCTCGTCACCGGCAGCACCTCCAGCGGCAAGACGACGGTGCTGAACGCGCTGTCGGCCTTCATTCCGGCCGAGGAGCGGGTGATCACCATTGAGGACGCGGCGGAGCTGCAGCTGCAGCAGCCGCACGTCCTGCGCTACGAGACCCGGAGCGGCAACGCCGAGGGTCAGGGAGCCATCAGCATCCGCGACCTGGTGCGCACCGCCCTCCGGCTCCGCCCCGACCGGATCATCGTCGGCGAGGTGCGGGGCGGCGAGGCGCTGGACATGGTGCAGGCCTGCAACACCGGCCACGACGGCAGTTTCTCCACCCTGCACGCCAACAGCGCCCGGGACGGCCTCGCCCGCCTGGAGACCATGGTCCTCATGGCCGACAGCGGCCTGCCCATCCGGGCCATCCGGCAGCAGGTGGCCTCGGCCTTCGAGCTGATCATCCACTGCGCCCGCCTGCGTTCCGGGCAGCGGCGCATCGCAGAAATCGCCGAGGTGGACCTGGAGGAGGAAAGCTACCGCCTCCGCCCGCTGTTCCGGTGGAACCCGTCCCTGGACAGGCTGGAGTCCACCGGCGTGCGGCCGGAGCGCGTCGTCCGGCGCTACTTGTGGGAGGAGGGGTAGGGCGTGCCGTACCTCGCCGCACTCTGTACGTTCCTGACCGTGGCCCTGGCGCTGGGCGGGATCGCCCACACCCTCCGGCGGCGCTCCCGGCTGGCCGAGCGGCTCCTCAGAGACCGGGACCCGCTGGAGCAGGAGGGTGCGGCCCGCCCCCGCGGCCCGGGTCTGCTGGAGCGGCTGGAGCGGGAGGCCAGGCAGGCGGGGCTGAACCTGACCCGCCGCCACCTCGCCCTGGCCTTTGGGACCAGTGTCGGGCTCGCCGCCCTGTTCGCCCTCGCCGGCGACCTGACCAGTGCGGCCGCGCTGCTGCTGCTGGGCCTGGTCGGGCCGCTGCTGCTGGTCCGGCACCGGGCGCGCGCCCGCGCGGCCCGGTTTGCGGAGCAGCTGCCCGAGACACTCAGGCTCATGGCCAGCGTCATCCGGGCCGGAGGCACCCTCTACCAGGCGGTGCAGACCGTGGTGCAGCAGGCCCCTCAGCCGATGCGCGGCGAGTTCCTGCGGGTGGAGCGGGCGATGCAGCTGCAGGTCTCCGCGGGTGACGCCCTGGCGATGATCCGGGAGCGGGTCGGGCTGCCGGAGTTCACCAGCGTGGTGGTGGCGTGCAAGGTCGCCGGAGAGGCCGGGGCTGACCTGGACCGGGTGCTGGAGTCCATCTCCCGCGAGCTGGTCGAGGACCGCCAGTTCCTTTCTGCACTGGAAGCGGCCAGCGCCGAGGGCAAGGCCAGCGCCCGCCTGGTCACCGCGGTCCCGCTGGTGGTGATGGCCATCGTCAGCTACCAGAATCCCGGGTACTTCGGGGAGGCCCTGGCCGATCCCGCGGGCCGCATGCTGATCCTCGGCAGTCTCGCATCGATGGCCCTCGGCTGGCTGCTCATCCGGCAGATCACGGACGTGCGCAACTGGTGAGAGGTGAGTCCCATGGCCGCAACCTGGTCGTTTCTGGCCGTGCTGCTGTTTGGCTTCGGCGTGTACGACCTGGCCACCGCCCGCCGCCGCAGGCTGCGGGCGATGGTCGAGCGGGCGGGAAGCGTCGCGGTCCAGCCTGCCGGGGGCCGGCGGCTGCAGGACTGGCTGCGGGAGCGCGTGTGGCCCCGGCTCCCGCTGGTTCCCGGCGTCGGATCGCTGGAGGAGCTGCGCCAGCTTCTGCTCTGGGCCGGCCGTCCCGCCGGTCTGGGGGCGGAGGAGTTCTACTTCCTGCAGCTGGTCCTCGCTTTTGCCCTGGCTCTGGCGTTCCTGGGGCTGCACGGCTGGACCGGCGCGGCCCTCGGATTGGTGTTGGGGCTCTGGGCGCCCCGGGCGTGGCTCAGGCGCCGCGTCGGCGAGATGTCCCGCCAGATCCGGCGGGAGCTGCCCCAGTTCGTCCACCTGCTCGCCACCTGCCTGGAGGCCGGCCTCAGCCTGACCGAGGCCGTCCGGCGGGTGGCTGCGGAGAGCCCGGGGGTGCTCTCCGGCGAGATGCTGCGCACGGTCCACGAGATGGCCGCGGGCAAGCCGGCGCAGCGGGCCTGGCGGGACCTGATGGACCGGCACGAGTCGCCGGAGCTGAAGGAGGTGGTCTCGGCCATTCAGCAGAGCCACCAGTGGGGCGTCTCCATCGCGGAACAGCTCCGGTTCACCATGCGGGCCATCCGGCAGCGCAAGCAGCAGCAGGCACAGCAGAAGGCGCAGGAGGCCTCGGTGCGCATGCGCGTGCCCATGGCGCTGCTGATCCTGATGCCCACCATCGTCATCATCCTGGGGCCGGCCGTGCTGCGGCTGCTCCGCCAGTTTGCGGGGGGATGACCCTTGACGCTGTGCCGCCTTCTCCGCAGTCAGCGCGGCAGCCAGATGGTGGAGTTTGCGCTCCTGGCGCCGATCCTGCTCTACCTGGTTCTCTGCATTCCCGTGTTCGGGATGTTCACCCACAGCTGGATGGTGGTGGCAGGCGCCGCCCGTGCGGGGGCGCGGGAGGCCAGCCTGCTGCGGGTGCAGGGCAGCCGGGAGGCCGCCGCCCGTCAGGCGGTCGACCTGAACCTGTACCTGAGGCGGTCCGACGGCGAGATCGTCTACTTCGACCCGGCACGGGACGTGGAGGTGCAGATCCGCGGTGCGGCGGTGACCGTCCGGGTGACGTACCACCAGCCTTCGTACCTGCCCCTGCTCAGCGCGCTGCTGGGGGGATCCGGCGAGGCCGGGGCCGGCACCGTGCCGATCACGGCGTCTGCGACCTTTCTCATCGAGCAGGGGGGAAGTCTGAAGTGAGCCGGTGCCGCACAGGGGAGCGAGGGTCGACGTCGGCGCTCTTCGTCTTCATCTGGGCCGTCGCCCTGCTCGCCATCGGGTTTGCGCTGGACATCGGCCGGGTCTTCGTCCTCCGGGAGCAGCTCCGCACCGCCGAGGAGGCCGCCGCCCTGGCAGGCGTGCAGCAGGCCCGGTACGTCGTCGAGGCCCGGTTCCGCAGGGAGGAGAACCGACCGGTGCTGGAGTGCGCTCCGGCGCCGCCGGCGGCGCCAGGCGAGGCGCCGGGCCAGGACTGCCGCCTGGCGGACAACTGGGTGGAGATCGAGCCGGCGGTGATCCGGGGACCCGAGGCCCAGGTGTGGCCCGATGCCCACCGCCTCTGGTCGGAGCAGTGCGCCCGCTACAACGTGCGCTGCGCCCGGCAGTATCACGCGGCCGCGTGCTGGATTGAGCCCCGGTCCGACTGGGCGGCCCTGCGCACCGCCGCGCTGGAGGCGTTCCAGCTGAACGCGGGGTGGGGCAGCCAGGCCCGCACGGTGGGCCCGGTGACGGTCGAGATCGAGACCGACGGCAAGAGCAGGCCCAGGCAGCTGAGGGTCGGCGTTTCCGCCGTCCTGGAGGTCGACACCCTGCTGCTCCCGCTCGTGGGCGTGGACGCACTGACCGTGGTCACACCGGGGCCCCGGACCACGGCGGAGCTGGTCCGGCGGGAGTGGCCGGGGCAGGTCACCTGGATCGGCGGGACGCGGGTGCTCTCACCGTGCCTGCAATAAATAAATGCGTAAATGCAAGAAAGGATGGGTTCGAAATGCGCAGGATCGCCAAGGGGTTCCGTCGTCTGCTGGTTCGCCAGGAAGGGCAGGGGATGACCGAATACGGCCTCATCATCGCACTGATCGCCGTGGTGCTCATCACCACCCTGACGGGGCTCAACAAGGCCCTGGACAAGACCTTCAACAAAGTGACCACCCAGCTCGAGGCAGCTGTGAAGAAGAAGTGAGCACGGAGCAAGCCCCCTGCCGGCCAGGGGGCTTGGCTCACGGACTGAACTGGGTCAGGAAGGCGTAGATCGCCGGCCCTGCCGCCATGGCCAGCACGGCCGGCAGTACAAACAGCACCAGCGGCAGCAGGAGCTTGACGCTGGCCCGGGCGCCGGCCTCCTGTGCCAGCCGCCGGCGCCGGTCCCAGGCCTCTGCCGCCTGCATGCGCAGCGTCGCGGCGAGCCCTTCGGTCCCCTTCTCCATGGTCTGCACCAGGGCGCCGACGCAGCGGGTGAGGTCCCGCACGTCGAGCCGCTGGGCCATGTCCAGGAAGGCCAGGGCCGGCGGCTGCCCCATGCGGATGTCGGCCAGTGCGGCCTGGACGGCATCTCCCAGTGGCGTGCGGCTGTTTCGGGCGTAGTGGTCCAGGGCCGGCAGCAGCTGCAGCCCCGACTCGGTCAGGATCGCCAGGGTAAAGAGGAAGTAGGGGAGGTCCTTCTGCACCGCCCTGCGCCGGGCCGCGGCGGCGCGGGCCACTTCCCGGTCCGGCCCCTGGAAGGCCCAGATCGCCCCTGCGAGGCCGAGCCAGGCCAGCACGGGCCTCCCCAGGAGGGCGAGCAACAGCGCAGCGGCGAGACCGAGCCCCGCCAGCCTGAGCTTGCGCGCCGCGAGCTCCTCCAGGGTCAGGCCGAGGCCCGACACCGCGAGCTCGCGCGCCAGCCGGCCCGAGGCCAGCCGCTCCGCCAGGCGGCCGGTGACCCGGCCCCGGATGCCGCCCGCCCGGGGAGGTTCCCACAGGCCTCGGACGACCGGGTCGTCGCCGCGGGGCAGGAGCAAGAGAAACACGGCGCCGGCGACCAGCAGTGCGATGATCACCGTCACGGAACCGCCCCCCTGCTCACATCTCGATGCTGGCGATGCGCTGGGCCATCCAGTACCCGCCCGTCACGAAGAGCAGAATCAAGCCGAGCGCGACCTGCCCCCACAGGGTCGCGTGGAAGACCGCCAGGTAAGCGGGGTTGGTGATGCGCACGATGAGGTAGATGCCCAGGGGGATGACGGCCAGAATCGCGGCCTCCGTGCGCTTCTGGGCCGTGAGGACCTGGATCTCCCGCTCCACGGCCAGGCGGTCGGCGACCATCTGGGCCACGTTGCCCATCACTTCGACGATGTTGCCGCCCAGGCGGCGGGTGGTCACCAGCGCGTCCACCAGGGCCGCGACCTCCTCCAGGGGCACGCGGGCCCGCAGCGTCCGCAGCGCGTCGTCCACCGGCGCGCCGAGCTGCACCTCCAGGGCGGCCAGCTCGAGCTCCCGGATCAGCCCGCCGCCCCGGGGGTGCAGACGCCGCAGTTCCACTGCGCAGCGCTGCAGTGCATGGGGCAGCGACTGGCCGGCCTTCAGCGAGGTGGCCAGCGACAGCAGCGCCTCCTGCAGCTGGTCCCGCAGGGCCTGCGCTTCCCGGCGGGTCAGCGCCTCGCTTGCGCTCCTCTGCAGCAGGAAGCCCGCCGGAAGGCAGATGAGGGCGGTCACCCAGCTGCCCGTCAGCGCGAGCACCAGCGCGAATGCCCCGGCCGGCATCAGCCGCAGCGCCCGGACGCCCGCCGGCGGTGTGCGCTGTCCCGCCGAGGGGGCGTGTCCTGAGGGCGTATCCCCGGACCTCCGGGCTGTGCCCCCGGGCATGAGGGCCAGGAAGACCGAGCCGGCCGTCAGGAGACCGATCAGTACGTGCATCAGAATCCCTCCGGGAGCGGAACGCCGGCCATCTGGAACTTCTCCCGGCGCGCGACCGGCCTTCCGGCGGGAAGCAGTTCCCCGGCGTCCAGGTCGTACTGGAAAACGGGCTCGGTCACCACCTCGCCAGCCTGCACGCCGACGACCTCCAGGATCTGCAGGAGCCTGCGGGATCCGTCGGGGAGCCGCTCCAGGTGAAGGATGAAATCCACCGCGGCGGCCACCTGCTGGCGGATAGCCGGGACGGGGAGGTCCACGCCCGACATGAGCACCATGGTCTCGATGCGGGCCAGGGCGTCCCGCGCAGAGTTCGCGTGCACGGTGGTCAGCGAGCCGTCGTGGCCCGTGTTCATGGCCTGCAGCATATCCAGCGCCTCGCCGCCCCGGCACTCGCCCACGATGATGCGGTCGGGGCGCATGCGCAGCGACGCCCGCACGAGGTCCCGGATCGTGAGCGCGCCCTTCCCCTCCACGTTGGGCGGGCGGGCCTCCAGGCTGACGAGTTTGGGCAGGCCGGTGAGCTGGAGCTCGGCCGAGTCCTCGATGGAGATCACCCGCTCGTGGGGCGGGATCTTCATGGACAGGGCGTTGAGGAAGGTGGTCTTGCCCGTGGATGTGCCGCCCGAGACCACGAGGTTGCACCTGGCCTGCACCAGCCGTTCCAGGAACGCCGCCGCGAGCGGCGTCAGGGTGCCGGTTTCGGCCATCTGCTCCAGCGTGAGCGGACGGCCGGGGAACTTGCGGATGGTGAGCACGGGGCCGATGAGCGACACCGGGGGCAGGACGACGTGCACCCGGGCGCCGCCGGGCAGGCGGGCGTCTACGATGGGCGTGGCCTCGTCCACCTTTCGGTTGACCCGTGCCACGATGCGCTCGATCAGGTGCAGCAGCTCCGCCTCGCTCTCGAACCTGAGGGGCTGCCCGTCCTCGCCCACGGCAGGCTCGGGGTGCCCCGCCCGCTCCACGAACACGCGGTCCGGCCCGTTGACCATGATCTCCTTCACGGTGTCGTCCTGCAGGAGCGGATCCAGAATGCCGAAGCCGTAGATCTGGCGCTGGAGCCTGTCCACCAGGGCCGCCTTTTCGGCGTGCGTGGGGTTCAGGTAAGGGAAGCGTTCGGCCAGCACCTCCTCCAGGAGGGACCACATCCAGTCCCGGGCCTCGCGGTCATGGAGCGCCCCCAGCGGCGGGCCGCCGGCGCGCAGCCTCTCCCGCACGGCCTCCAACACGGGGCGGAACCGGTCGTGTGCACGCGGCGCCGGGACGGCGCCCGCGGTGCGCCCCTGCCGCCGCTCGATCAGCTGCCGCAGACTCCCGTTCATGTGCCCAGCACCTCCCCGATGAGCGCTTCCGCCAGCCGTTCCGCGGCGCGGGCGGCGCCGCTGCCCGGCCGGAACCCGGCAAACCGCCCGGACGGGTCGAGGACCGGCCTGGCTTCCTCGGGCACGCGCACGGCCGGGCGGTACGGAAGGAAGGCCAGCACCTCCTCGACGGACGGGGGCACAGGTTCCCGCACCCGGTTGAGCACCAGGTGAACCTGCCCGGGCGGGATCTGCAGGCTGCTCAGCAGCGCCTCCACCTGCACCAGCCGGTAGGCGGAGACGGTCTCGGGCTGGCCGATGAGGCAGATCGCGTCCGCCGCCGTCAGGGCGGCCGCGGCCTGAAGGGTCATCTCCGCCGGCGTGTCCACCAGGGCGCAGGCGCAGCCGCAGGCCCCCAGCAGCCGCAGCACCGCTTCCACCAGGTCCGGGTGCACCTCGTCCATGACGGCCGGCCCTCCGCTGGGCAGCAGGTAGAGCCCGGGTTCGACCTCCCGGAGTGCGGCCGCCAGGCGCTCCGGCCCGGCAGGATCGCCCAGCAGCTCCTCCGGCGGGATACCGGCGAGATCCGCCCAGCCGCCTCCGGGCCGGACGCCGAGGAGCGGCGCTCCGCCGCCTCCGCCGCTGACCTCCACCACCGCCACAGTGTGCCCGCGTCGCTGCAGCAGGCGGGCGGTGTGGAGGAGCAGCGTGGTGGTGCCCGCGCCGCCGCGGGGCGAGTGAAAGGCGATGACGTGTCCCGCCGCCGCGCCTGCGGCGCCGACTCCCAGCAGGCGGCGAAGCAGAACGGCCGCCCGCGCCGGTTCGGCGTCCGGGCAGAAGGCCAGCCCGAGGTCGGTTGCCCTGCGGCGCAGCCCGGAGGGTTCCGCTCCCCCGTCCATGCAGAGCACGGCGTAGCCGGCCGCGGCGAGCTCCCGCGCGCACGAGAGCCCCTCCAGCCCCAGGGCCGCGTCGAAGACCACCGCGTGAACCGGACAGACGGAGAGGCGGTGCAGGAGGGTGTCCACGTCGGGTGCCGAGAACGCCGCCGAGAGTTCCAGGGCGGGGTGGTCCGCGAACCAGCGTTCCAGCCGGCCGGCCAGGGCGGGGGCCAGGCCGCAGAGAGCAACCTGGAACGTCACCGCAGGATTCCCTCCAGACGCCGCACCACCTTGACCGTCACGCCGTCCGCGGCCGCGAGCACCAGGGGCACCTGCTCCTCGGGCACGAGCACGGTGATCCAGTCTGCCTCCGCCTGCACCACCCGGGCGGCGGTCAGGATGCGCAGGGCCTCTCCGCCCTCCGCCGGGACGACGTAGAGATCCACTTCTTCCGCAGGCCGCAGTTCCGGCAGGCCTGGCTGTTCGGCCCGCAGGCTGACGACGCGCAGCTCCTCCGGCGGCGCCGTCTGGCCGCCGGGCGGCTCCTGGCTGACATTTACGGCGGGGAGGAGCGGCTCACCGGCGAGGATGGCGCGGGTGGCGAACCACGCGGCCGGGATCTCGGCGGCCGTCCGGGGCAGCGCCTCCCGGGCCAGCAGGCGCCGGGTGGGGCTGTGGACCTCAACCAGCTGCAGGAGGTCGTCCCGGAGCTGCATGCCCGGGAGGATCTCCTGGCGGGCGACCCAGATGACCTCGCTGTCCGATCCCGCGGCCGCCCCGACGTTCCCCAGGTAGACGAGGGTGAGCACGCCGGCCAGCACGGCGCAGGCCGCTGCCAGGAGATAGCGCATCCGGAAATGCATGCCATCCACCTCCTGTCCCTAATCACGGATCAGGAGGCGCAATGGTTCAACTGATCATGGCGGTTTGATTCGACGATAAAGCGTTTGGGGGTGGTCACCGTGGGTCGCAGACCCGCAGGCCAGCGGGGGAGCGCAGCCGTGGAGGTCGCGCTCGTCCTTCCCGTGCTCTGCCTGCTGGTGATCGGCGGCTGGGTGGCGGGATACATGGCGTATGCCAAGATGGCGCTGGCGATGGCGGCCAACCGGGCGGCCCGGGACTTTGCTGCCGAAGTGGCCTTGCACGGCCGGCTCGCCGAGCCGGACCGCGCCTACCGGTTCGACGGCGGCTTTGCCGAGAGCTTCGGCCTGCCGCGGTGGGCCGTGCGCGCGCTCATCATGCGGACGAAGGCCGGCCCGGGGGACGGCCCCTCGGATCAGGCCGTGGTCGTGGCCATGTGCTACCGCCTGCCGCTGACCCTGCCCGGCGGGACCGCCGCTCCGCTCCGGCGGGCAGAGGCGGCGTCAGGCGCCGAAGAGACCAGATTCGGGCTGCCGGAGAACGCGCTGCAGGCGCACCCGTCGGTCTGGCGGGAGATCGAGGAGGAGGCCGCGGCGTGGGGGGAGCTGGTGCGCAGGGCGGGAGCCCTGACCGCGCTCGGCCGGCGCGCGGCCGGGGAGGCCGGGTGGGCGGCGGACCTGTGGCGGCAGGCGATCGAAGGCCCGCCGGCGGATTTCACGCCGGTGGACGTGCCCGACCCGGAGGGCCCCGACGGGCTGGAGCGGGCGGTCCGCCGGCAGTGCGCGCCGCCCGCCGGGGAAGGGAACGCCCTCATCGTGACCGCCCGGTCGGCGTACCTGCTCCAGACCGTTTTCGAACCGTAGGGAGGCGGGGAAGATGAAGAGGATCCTGGCCGAGACGAAGGGGTCGGTCCTCGTGGAGGCGGCCGTCACGCTGCCCCTGGTGCTGCTCCTCACCGTGGGCGGCATTTCCGTGCTGCTCTGGCTGCACCACAAGACCTGGCTGCAGGTGCTCGTGAGCGAGACCGCGCGGGAGCGGGCGGCCGACGCGACCTGGACCGGCTACTACAAGGACATCCGCGACAGCCTGACACGCCCCGATCCCGGGCTGATCCTGGCCGAGGCGCGCCTGTTCAGCTTCCATCTGCCTGCAGACCCGCCCCTGGTCGTGGCGGGCGCCTGCGCGGCGCCCGCCGGGGTCGTGCCGAGACCCCCGGTGCATGCTCCCCCGGATGCCGATCCCGCTCCGCCCGAGAAGGGCGGGTGGCTGGGGCCCGTGCGCGCCCTGCGCCAGCACCTGAGCCAGTGGCTGAACGGGCTGGAGCGGCAGGCCGGGCAGGCGGAGGCGCATCTGGACGCGGCCGTGGCGCTCGGGGAGCAGGCGGTCTGGTACCGCCGGGTGGCGGACAACCTCGCCGGGGGCGACCCGTACCTGGCCCGGCAGGCCGCGTACGCCCTCGCCGGGGCGGCGGTGGAGGAGCTTCTGCCCCTTCCGTGCCGGCAGGAGGGCGCCGGCGAGGCGGTGCTGGCGGCGAGGGCGGTGATGCAGGGTGAGCGGACGTTTGGGCAGCGCTAGGCCACGACAGGCGGGGTACGTCTCGGTCTACGTCGCGCTGGTGGTCAGCTTGGTTCTGGTGCCGCTGACGCTGATGGTGATCGACCTTACGGTGCTGGCTTACTGGCGCGCGAAGCTGCGCAGCACCGCGGACGCCCTGGCCCTCGCGGCCGTAGTGGAGTCGCGGGAGTTCCACATTCCGATTCCGACCGAGTTCGTGGGCTACTTTCCGGTCAACGGTTTTCTCCTCAACGCGCTGCACCTCAGCAACCTGCGGCCGGGCGGCCTCCGCACCCCGGTGGAGCCCAAACTGGAACGGCTGGCGGAGCTGAACCAGGACCGCGCCGGCCTGCAGGTCCGGGTGCGGACGGGCGAGGCCCTGGTCCTGCCGATGGGGAACTTCATCTCCCCCTTCATGTACGTGCAGCTTCCGGTGGAGGCGGAGGTGCCGCTTCTCACCCCGCTGGGGGCGGTGCTGGGCAGCGACCGGCCGGACGCCGTCACGTTGCGGGCCGAGAGCTGCGCGGCCGCCTGGTACCGCCCGGACGCGTGGGTCCACCGGTGGTGGGACGCCGATCCGGAGACGCTGGTGAAGACCATCGACGCGGTCATCAACGTCACGGACGAGCCGCAGAAGTACTACCGGCTGATCAACTGCGTGGACGAGCCCTCCGACGTGTTCGCCCTTCTGGAGGTTGTGGCGCAGGAGCACCTGGCGCTGGACCCCGAAGCCGTGGCGTTTCTCCACGAGTGGCTGGGCAGCCGACCCGCCCAGCGGGAGGTGGTCCGTGCCCGCCGGGGACTGGAGCGGCTGCCGGAGCGCTGCGGCCCCGGCGACCCCTGCGTCGACGGGTCCCGGGAGTCGATCGAGCAGTGGACCCGCAGCACCGTGGAGCAGCGGCGCGCGGAGGAGGAAGAGGCGCGAAGGCGCGCAGAGGCCGCCCGGAGGGCGGCCGAACAGGATCGGGAGCGCCACGCGCCGGACGGCGGATGATGCGGCAGCCTCCCGCCCGTGCGCCATCACCTTGCCCGCAGGTACGACAGCCCCTCCGCGAGCGGGGTCAGCTTGATCCCCAGGTCACGCAGCGCCGGCGTGTTGTCCACGGGCTCCTCCATGAGCACGAAGTCGACGGCGGCGGGCGAGAGCGGCGGCGCGGGCAGGAACTGCAGCGGCCAGGCCGCCAGCTTCACGAGGCCGGCGGGGCTGTGCAGCAGCGGCCTGCGCCGCCCCATGACCCGCAGCATGGTGCGGATGATCTCGTCCATGGTCAGCTCCTCGGGCCCGCCGATCTCGTACGTCTGGTTCACCGCCGCCTCAGTGCGGAGGCTGGCGGCCACGGCCTTCGCCAGGTCCTCGACGAAGAGGGGCTGCACGCGCGTCTTCCCGCTGCCGATGACCGGCACGAAGGGCAGCAGCCGGGCGAAGGTCGCGAACTTGTTCAGGCTGCGGTCCTCCGGCCCGTAGACCCAGGAGGGGCGGAAGATGGTGTAGGGGATGCCGCTTTCCCGGATGGCCTTCTCCGCCATGAGCTTGGCGATGAACCAGGGCCGGGTCTGCCCCTCCCGGGTGCCGGCGCCCGACAGGTAGACGAAGCGCTGTGCGCCGGCCCTTCTGGCCGCCTCCACGAGGCGGACGGTTCCCTCCCCGTCCACCCGGATGTAGGTGTAGCCGCGCCGGGGGTTCTCCACCGGGTGGTTCGGGAACTGCACCGCGCTGACCACGACCTCGGCCCCCTCCAGGGCGGGGCCGAGGGTGGCCGCGTCGGTGGTGTCCCCGGTCCGGATCTCCACGCCCGGGGGCAGCTTCCCTCGGGCCCTTTCGGGGTTCCGGGACAGGACGATCACCCGGTGCCCTTCCCCCGCCAGCAGCCGCACGATGTGGGAACCGATGAAGCCTGTTCCGCCTGCCACCATCACGACAGCCATAGCCGATCCCTCCCCAATTTGCCCCTGCCGTTCAACCTCATCGTATCGGGAATTGCGGACATTGCCCAGCGCTGTGCTCAACGCTGTCCGAAAAGCGCCAGAAGCCGGCCATCACGTCAGGCTTGATTATACTCTACCCCGTGGGGTATTATGGAGGCGCGTTGTGTCAGCATCACGCATGGGGGTGTTCGTGTGGAGTTCGCCTACGAGGTCCGTACAGAGAAGTCCGTTGACGAGGCGGTCGCCGCGGTGCAGGCGCACCTGACGGAGAAGAAGTTCAGCGTGCTGTGGGAGCTGAACGTCAACGAGACGCTGAAGTCCAAGGGGTTCGACCTGGCGCATGAGGTGCGCATCCTGGAGGTGTGCAGCGCGCCCAAGGCGAAGGGGGCCCTGGAGACCAACCCGATGGTGGCCTACTTCCTGCCCTGCAAAATCGTGGTGAAGCGGGCGGAGGGGCAGACGACCATCGGGCTTACGCGGCCGTCCGCGCTGATGGGGCTCATGGGCGACGCGCGGTTCGATGACCTGGCCCGGCAGGTGGAGGCTGACCTCAGCGCCGTGGTGGACGCGGCGGCCCGGTAGCGACCGCCCAGACAGGAAACCAACCCGCTCTTGCAGAACCTTCCGATGCGGAAGGGGGCATGAGCGGGTTATGCTTTGGCTTCAGATCAAGCAGTTCTTCGTCATCGCCCTGGCCGCTGTGAACGCGGCGCTGCTCGCATGGGCCCTGCATACCCACCGGCAGCGGCGGGCGCTGCCTGCCGGGTACTACAGACTGGTGCCCGTGTCCGCGGCCATCGGCATCGTGCAGCTGGGCATCGGCATGTTCTTCCTCATCCAGGGACGGCAACCCTACCTGCAGCACGTGCTGTACGGTACCCTGGTGGGGATCGGGGCCGTGCTGCAGCTCGTCCTGCTTCCCGGCACGCCGGCCGGTCAGCAGTACCGCGGCCGGCCGCTGGTCCACGCGGTGCTGGCGCTGTTTGTCGCCCTGGTCGGCATCCGCTCCTGGATGACGGGCTAGATCCGCCGGAGCGCGGCCCGGAGGAGCCGGCCGGCCGCGGCGCCGCCCAGGAGCCAGACGGCGGTGAGCAGCAGCAGGGCGCGGCCCGCGGGGAGCAGGGCGGGGAAGTACTTCCAGAGGAACTCCAGCAGGCGGAAGAACAGGTAGTACAGGAAGGCGACGATCAGCCACCCGGTCACGGTGAGCCGGGAGAGGTGGATCAGGTGGATCAGGACCCGGTGGAGCACGGGGCTGCGGCCGACGGTCCCGGCCAGCCGCTCCTCGGCCTCCAGGCTGCCGGGTATCTCCTGCAGGGCCCGCTGCAGCGCGCGGCGGGCCTCCGCCGCTCGCCCCGCCTGCCGGTGCAGGTCGGCCTCCGCCAGATAGGCGGCCGGCGACTTCGGGGCGGCCGCCTGGGCCTTCCGGAACTGATCCAGGGCCCCGGCCTCGTCGCCCTGCGCCGCCAGCGCCAGGCCCAGCTCGTGCAGGAGGCCGGCGTGGCCGGGCGCGCCGGCCAGCGCGCGGCGGGCCGTGGCCACCGCGGCTGCCAGGTCGCCGGTTTCCCGCTGGCACGCGGCCAGCGTCGCGAGGTAGTCGGGGTGGCCCGGCATGAGCCGGCAGGCGGCCTGCGCCGCCTCCAGCGCCTTCTGGCCGTCGCCCCGGTGCAGTTCCGCCCGGCCCAGGACGTGGTGGATCCAGGCCGTCCGCGGGCTCTGTGCGGCGGCGTGCCGGGCGGCCTTGACGGCCTCGTCGCCGCGCTCCAGGGCGAGGAGGCTGGCGGCGGCCACTCCCAGCACATCCGGCGGGAGCGGGCCGGACTTGGACTGCTGATCGACTTCCGCCAGGACGGCGGCGTGCTCCCCCTTCTGGTACATCTCCAGCAGCGCGCGGGCCGCGGGTTCCAGTTGCTGAAGTTCGGCAGGCGAGATGATCATCGTCAGGCTGGTGCCTCCCCTGGTCCGTTTGGGGAGTCGGATTCGTCGCGCTAGGCGAAAGATCCTTCTCTGCGCGCAAGCGCCCCGGGGTCTGTTTCCCGGGGCGCTTTCCGATCGTGCGCAGGAGGCGCGGCCCGCGGCCTCACCCGTCCGTGGATGCGGGGGGCTGCGGGAGATCCGGGGGATCTGCCGGCCGCCGCAGGTGGTAGACCAGCAGCACCGCACCCAGGGCCGCCAGCAGGACCGCGGCCAGCTGGGCCACGCGGATCGAGCCGAAGATAAAGGAAGAGTCCTGCCGGATGGATTCGATGAGGAACCGCCCGGCGTTGTAAAGGATCAGGTACAGGCTGAAGATGACCCCCGTCCTCGGGCGCCGCCGGTGAAGGAGATAGAGGACGGCGAAGGTCAGGAGGTTCCAGACCGACTCGTAGAGGAACGTCGGGTGCATGACGGTGCCGTTGATCGTCATGCCCTCCCGCAGCCAGCCGGGCATGAGGCGCACGAGCCCCTCCGGGGCCGGGTCGCCGTAGGCCTCCTGGTTGAAGAAGTTGCCCCAGCGCCCGATGGCCTGCGCCAGCGGCAGGACCAGGCCGACCACATCCGCCCACCGCCAGAAGGGCTGCCGGCGCCGGGGGAGGTAGATGGCGGCGGCGATCGCCCCGCCCAGCACCGCTCCGTGGATCGCGAGCCCGCCGTGCCAGATCATCAGGATCTCGGCCGGGTGCTGGCGGTAGTACGGCCACTGGAGGATGAAGACCTCGTAAAGGCGCGCGCCCAGGATGCCCGCCGGCACCAGGACCATGGCGAAGTCGGACACGAACTCGGGGTCGAGGCCCCGGTCCCGGGCAAACCGTCCACCGAGCCAGATGGCCAGTGCGATGGCCGACACGATGATGATCCCGTACCAGCGGATGGCGAGCGGGCCGATCTGAATGGCCACGGGGTCGATGAAGGCAGTGGGTTGCATGGCGGGCCTCCTCTGCTCGCAATGGGGTCTCAACATCCCCCATTATGCCAGCCGAGAACGGGAGAGGGAAGACCGGATGCCCGGCGGGGCATCCGGTCTCATTGCGCATGCAAGGGGCTATTGCACCTGTTCGAGGAGCTTGGACTGCTTGGCCAGCTGCTCAACCAGTACCTTGCGCACCGACGCCAGGGTCTCGAGGATCTGCTCGGAAGCGACCCTGTAGTACATGTTGAGCCCTTCCTTGCGGGACTCGACCAGTCCGTGCTGCTTCATCAGGGAAAGATGCTGCGACAGGTTGGGCATGGTAACATCGACGGCTTTCGCCAGATCGCCCGCGGTCATCTCCTGGTCCTTCAAGGTATATAGGATCTCCAGCCGCTTCGGGCTTGCCAGCACCTGGCAGAGGCGGGCCTGCATCTCGTAAATACGCCGATCCTGCTCCACGGAATCCCACCCCCTGAAAACCAGCCACTTAAATAGAAATTTATCACCCGTTGCAATTATCATCGCGAAGATTGAGCCACTTGTCAATCAGAGTCGAACCATGTCGACTGTTTTTTTCTATCGTCCGTATCTCCACGAGGAAGATAAGGAACAAAAATTATAGGGAGGTACAATAACCCTGTCAACCGATTCCCGGTGAATTGCAGTCTGGAGGCGGTATGAATCGCTTTTCCGGCGGCAAGATACATGACGTGCACGATGGCAGAAGGAGGTCATCTCGTGGAACTGCAGACCGCACTCCCCCGGGGGGATCAGCTCTTTCCCGTACGGCAGGTCCTTCGGGCGGACGGCACGCTCGCGGAGCCGCTGCCGGCCTTCCTGACCCTGGACCTGTTGAAGGACGTTTACCGTAAGATGGTTTTTCTGCGGGTATACGACCAGCGGTGCCTCAACCTGCAGCGGCAGGGCCGCATGGGCACCTTTGCCCCGTTCAGCGGGCAGGAGGCCAGCCAGGTGGGTTCGGCGTACCTGCTCCGGCCCGATAAGGACTGGATCTTCCCCACCTACCGCGACCACGGCGCCATGCATGTGATGGGTGTCCCGCTGGTGAGCATCCTGCGTTACTTCATGGGCGACGAACAGGGCAGCCGTGCCCCGGAAGGCGTCAACGCCTTCCCCATCTCCATCCCCATCGCGACCCAGCTCCTGCACGCCGTAGGGGCTGCCTGGGCCGGGAAGCTGAAGGGGGAGGACACCGTGGCCGTCGGCTACGCCGGCGACGGCGGCACCTCGCCCGGCGACTTCCACGAGGCCCTGAACTTCGCCTCCGTGTTCAACGTCGGCACGATTTTCTTCATCCAGAACAACCGCTACGCCATCTCGACGCCCAACAGCCGCCAGTTCAAGGCGCCGACCATCGCCCAGCGGGCCCTGGCCTACGACATGGCCGGGGTGCGGGTGGACGGCCAGGACGTGGTGGCGGTGCTGTCGGTCATGCACGAGGCCATCGAGCGGGCGAAGTCGGGGGGCGGCCCGACCCTGATCGAATCGGTCACCTTCCGCTACGGGCCGCACACGACGTCGGACGACCCCAAGCGCTACCGCTCCCAGGAAGAGCTGGAGGAGTGGCAGGCGAAGGACCCCATCGAGCGGCTGCGCCGCTACCTGGTCGCACAGGGGCAGTGGTCGGACAGCGACGACGAAGCGCTCTGGTCGCAGGCGCGGGAGCAGGTGGCCGCGGCCGTGGCTGAGGCCGAGGCCATGCCGCGCCCCTCGGTCGACGATCTGTTCGACTACCTGTACGCGGAGCCGACGCCGAACCTGCTGCGGCAGAAGGCGGACCTGAAGGCGTACCTGGCGAGAAAGGAGGGCGGGGCCCGTGGCTAAGCTCACCCTGATTCAGGCGATCAACGACGCGCTGCGCGTCGCCATGCGGCAGGACAGCAGTGTCGTGCTGCTGGGCGAGGACATCGGCGTCAACGGCGGCGTGTTCCGCGCAACCGACAAGCTTATCGACGAGTTCGGACCCGACCGGGTGATCGACTGCCCGCTGGCCGAGTCGGGCTTCGTGGGCGCCGCGATCGGCATGGCGGTGAACGGCCTGAAGCCGGTGGTCGAGGTGCAGTTCGACGGCTTCCTGGCGCCGGCCCACGAGCAGGTGGCCAATCACCTCTCCCGCATCCGCCACCGCAGCCGGGGCCGCTTCACGTGCCCGATGGTCATCCGCATCCCCTCGTGGGGCGGCATCAAGGCGCTGGAGCACCACTCCGAGTCCATCGAAAACTGGTACCTGAACATCCCCGGGCTCAAGATGGTGGCGCCGTCAAACCCGTACGACGCCAAGGGCCTTCTGCTCGCGGCCATCGCCGACCCCGACCCGGTGCTCTACATGGAGCCCAAGCGGCTCTACCGGGCGTTCCGGGCGGAGGTGCCGGAGGGCTGGTACACGGTGCCGCTGGGGCAGGCGGCCGTCGTGCGGGAGGGCAGCGACCTGACCGTGCTGAGCTACGGCGTGCACGTGCACACGGCCCTGGAGGCGGCCGAGCAGGCCGCCGCGCAGCACGGGTGGCAGGCCGAGGTGATCGACCTCCGGTCGCTGAACCCGCTGGACCTGGATACCATCATCGCCTCGGTGAAGAAGACTGGCCGCGCCGTGGTGGTCAGCGAGGCCCCGCGCACGGGCGGTTTCCACAGCGAGCTGGTCGCCCTGATCAACGACCACGCCCTGGAGTACCTGGAGGCGCCCGTGGCCCGGGTGACCGGCTTCGACGTCCCCATGCCCTACCTGCTGACCGAAGACCTGTACATCCCCGACGCAGGACGGGTCCTCGAGGCCATGCAGGCCGTCAGGACCTACTAGGCACGGAAGGAGCAGAAGCAGAGCCATGGCATTTGAGTTCAGACTTCCCGATGTGGGCGAGGGGCTGCATGAGGCCGAGCTCCTGCGCTGGCTGGTGAAGGAGGGCGACACGGTCACCGAGGACCAGCCGATCATGGAGGTGCAGACCGACAAGGCCGCGGTGGAGATCACCTCGCCGGTGAGCGGCCGGGTGGTCAAGCTCCTGGGCCAGCCGGGCGACATCCTGAAGGTCCACAGCGTCGTGGTGATCTTCGACGACGGCTCGCCCGGCGCGCTGCCGACGGCGGAGGAGGTGGCCTCCGGCGTTGCGGCCGCGGCGCCGGGAGGGGAGCAGCCCCAGGCGTCGCTGGACGTCCCCGCGCCGGCCGCCCCCGCGGCGCCCGCTGCGGCGGCGGCAGTCCCGGCCGCTCCCGCCCCGGCTGCCGAGCCTCCGCGCCGCGCCCTGGCCGCGCCGGCCACCCGGCGGCTGGCCCGTGAGCTGGGGGTCGACATCAACCAGGTGCCGGGCACCGGCCCGGCGGGCCGCGTGACCAGCGAGGACGTGCGCGCCTTCGCCAGCGGCCGGGCCGCACCTGCACAGGCCCAGACCGCCGGCGCAGCCGGGCACGCCGGGGCTCCGCCCGCGCCCGCTCAGCCCGCCGCTGCCCCTGCCGCGCGCGCGGAGGGAGACCAGGAGCGGCTGCCGCTCCGGGGCATCCGGAAGGTTATTGCCGAACGGATGGTGAAGTCGAAATATACAGCTCCGCACGTTACGGCAGTAGAAGAGGTGGACATGACGGAGCTCCTGGCCTTCCGCGCCCAGGCGAAGGAGCTGGCCGCGCGGAAGGGCATCAAGCTGTCGTTCATGCCCTTCGTCATCAAGGCGGTGGTCGCAGCCCTGCGGGAGTTCCCGTACCTGAACGCCTCCATCGACGACGAGGCGCAGGAGATCGTGCTGCACAAGCGCTTCCACATCGGCTTCGCGCTCGACACCGAGGCGGGTCTGCTGGTGCCTGTCATCAAGGATGCCGACCGCAAGCCGGTCTTCACCATCGCCGCGGAGATGAACGACCTGATCGCCCGCGGCCGGGAGGGGAAGCTGGCGCCGGACGAGATGCGCGGCTCCACCTTCACCATCTCCAACCAGGGCTCCATCGGCGGCCTCTTCTTCACGCCCGTCATCAACCACCCGGAGGTGGCGATCCTGGGCATCGGGAAGACCCAGGAGCGGCCGGTGGTGCGGGACGGGGAGATCGTGATCCGCCAGATGGCCTACCTGGCGCTCTCCTTCGACCACCGCCTGATCGACGGCGGCATGGCCACCCGCTTCCTGAACCGCCTCGCGGAGCTGCTCAGCGATCCAACCCTGCTCATGATGGAGGCGATGTAAACCGTGGTCATGGGATCCATCAAGACCGGCACCGACGTGGTGGTCATCGGCGCGGGCCCCGGAGGGTATGTGGCCGCCCAGCGGGCGTCGCAGCTGGGCCTGGACGTCACCCTGATCGAGCGCGAGGAGCTGGGCGGGACGTGCCTCAACCACGGCTGCATCCCGTCCAAGGCGCTGATCTCGGTGGGCGACCTGCTCCACAGGGTCAACAACGCCGCGGACCGGGGGCTGGTGGTGAAGGGCAGCGTCGAGGTCGACTTCGCCAGGACCCAGGAGTGGAAGGAGACCAAGGTGATCAAGCGGCTGACCGCCGGCGTGGCCTCGCTGATGAAGGCCGGCCAGGTGGAAGTGGTGAAGGGCAAGGCCCGCTTCACCGACCCCCACTCGCTGGAGGTGGAGCTGAACGACGGCGGCACGGCCGCGTACAGCTTCAAGCACGCCATCATCGCCACGGGCTCCACGGCCATTAACCCGTCCTTCTTCCCGCTGGACGGGGAGAACGTGGTCGACGCCCGGGGCGCCCTGGCCTTCCGGGAGATCCCGGCCCGGTTCGTGGTCGTGGGCGGCGGGTACATCGGCGTGGAGCTGGGCATCGCCTACGCCAAGCTGGGCTCGAAGGTGACCATCGTCGAGGCCACCGGCCAGCTGCTGCCCGGCACCGACCCCGACCTGGTGAACGTCCTGATGCGGCGGCTGCGCAGGCTCGGGGTGACCGTAATGCTGAACGCCCGGGCGTCCGGCGGCCTGCAGGACGGCAAGGTGAAGGTGCAGGACGGCGAGGGCAAGACCCACGAGATCGAGGCGGACAAGGTGCTCGTCTCCGTCGGGCGGGTGCCGTACACCGAGGGGCTGCAGCTGGAGAAGGCCGGGGTGAAGGTGGACGAGAAGGGCTTCATCCCCGTCGACGAGCAGATGCGGACCAACGTCCCGCACATCTACGCCATCGGCGATGTCTGCTCGCCGGTGATGCTGGCGCACAAGGCCAGCGCGCAGGGGCGGGTGGCGGCCGAGGCCATCGCCGGGCTGCCCGCCGCGGCCGACTGGCAGACGGTGCCGGCGGTCATCTTCACCGATCCGGAGATCGCCTACGTGGGGCTCACCGAGGCCCAGGCCCGGGAGAAGGGTTACGACCCCGTCGTCGCCCGGTACAACTTCGCCGCCGTGGGCCGGGCGCTCACCATGGGCGAGTCTGACGGCATGGTGAAGCTGGTGGGCGACCGGCAGAGCGGCCTCCTGCTGGGGGCGCAGATGGTCGGGCCCGAGGTGTCGGAGCTGATCGGCGAGATCACCCTGGCCATCGAAATGGGGGCCCAGGTGGAGGACGTGGCGCTCACGCCCCACTACCACCCGACGCTGTCGGAGGGCATTCTGGAGGCGGCGCTCTCCTGGATGCACAGCATCGAGAAGGCCGGGCGCAAATAGCGCAAGAAGGGGCCGGAGGAGCTCAGACCCTCCGGCCCCTTCGCCTGTCCCCTTTCGCCGCGCAGCGGCGGTCTTCTATACTAGAGGTGAAGTGCGCGCAAAGGGGTGATTCCGCATGTCGCTCCGGGTTCTGGTCGTGGACGACGATCCCAAGATCACCGCCTTCCTGCGCAGGAGCCTGGCACTGGAGGGGTACGACGTCACCGTGGCCAACAGCGGCACGGAGGCGCTGCGCATCGTCGGCGCCGCCCCGCCGGACCTCATGGTGCTGGACATCATGATGCCCGACGTCGACGGGCTGGAGGTCTGCCGCCGCATCCGGGCCGCCGGGGAGACGTTCCCGATCCTGATGCTCACCGCGCGCGACGCGGTGAGCGACCGGGTAAAGGGGCTTGACCAGGGCGCCGACGACTACCTGGTCAAGCCGTTCGCCCTGGAGGAGCTGCTGGCCCGCCTGCGGGCCCTGAGCCGCCGCGGCGCGCCCGCCCAGGGGGACGACGGCCACCGCGTGCTGCAGTACGCCGACCTCCGGCTGGACACCGCCACGCGTGAGGCGTTCCGCGGCGAGCGGCAGATCTCGCTCACGGCCAAGGAGTACGAACTCCTGCATCTCTTCCTCTCGCACCCGCGCCAGGTGCTCACCCGCGACACCCTCATGGAGAAGGTGTGGGGCTACGACTACTCCGGCGAATCCAACGTGCTGGAGGTCTACGTTGCCTACCTGCGGAACAAGCTGGAGGCCGGGGGAGAGCCGCGGCTGATCCAGACGGTGCGGGGCGTCGGGTACGTCCTGAAGGAGTGAGCCACACGTGTCGCTTCGGCTCAGGCTGGCGCTGTTCTACACGGCGCAGCTGACGGCGGCGCTGCTGCTGTTCAGCTTTCTCATGTACGGCGCGCTGCGGTGGAACTACATCCGGGAGGTGGACGCCTCCCTCTACTCCGTGGCTTGGCGGGTCGCGGAGAACATGCAGCGGTACTGGCGCATTCCCTCGCTGAAGGGGCTCGCGGACCGGTCGACCTTCATCCTGGTCCGCACCGACGAGCTGGTCATCGCCCAGTCCACCGATTTCGGCACCTTCCCCGTGCCGGCGGAGGCCCGGGCGGGCCGGGCCACCTATACCACGGAGCGGGACATCAACGGCGAGCCTTACCGGCTGTACACCCTGCCCGTCTACGTGGACGACGCGCCGTTTTTCTGGGTGCAGGTGGCGCAGCCGCTGCGGCTGCTGGAGCGGGTGCTCACGAACCTGCGGCCGATCCTGGGCGCGGGCACGGCCGGCTTCGCCCTGCTCACGGGCGCCGTGGCCTGGTGGCTGGCCGGGCGGGCCATCGCCCCGGTGCAGCGGGTGGCCGCCGCCGCGGAGTCCATCGGGCAGTCGGCGGACCTCAGCCTCCGGGTGCCCTACCGCGGGCCCCAGGATGAGGTGGGCCGGCTCGTGCATACCTTCAACGGCATGCTGGACCAGCTGCAGGAGCTGTACGGCCGCCTGGCGACGGCGGTGGACGCCCAGAAGCGGTTCGTCGCCGACGCCTCCCACGAGCTGCGCACGCCGCTGACGATCATCCGCGGCAACATCGACTACCTGGAGCGGGCCGGCACGCTCGACCCCGAGGCCCTCTCCGACATGAAGGCCGAAGCCACCCGCATGTCGCAGCTGCTGGAGGAGCTGCTGGCGATGGCGAGGGCGGACGCGGGCCAGAAGCCGGAACTGGAGCCGCTGGCCCTGGGTCCGCTGGCGCGGGACGTCTGCGACAAGGCCCGGGCCCTGCCCCACGACGTGGAGTTCGTCGTCGAGCTGCCCCCGGCGCTCGACCGGGTGACGGTGCTGGGCCACGCGGAGTGGCTGCGCCGGGCCCTGCTGATCCTGCTGGACAACGCCTTCAAGTACACCCCCAGCGGGTCGGTGACCGTGCGGGCCGGCCGGCAGGGCGAGGGCGTCGTGCTGCAGGTGATCGACACCGGCCCCGGCATCCCGCCCGAAGACCTGCCCCGTGTCTTCGACCGCTTCTACCGCGGCGATCCGGCCCGGTCCCGGGGAGGCAGCGGGCTGGGGCTGGCCATCGCCTCGTGGGTGGCGGGGATGCACGGCGGCCGGCTGACCGTGGAGAGCAAAGTGGGAGAAGGGTCGACATTCAGCCTCTGGCTGCCCATCTACCGCCCGGGCGCCGCGCAGACGAATTCTTAGCTTCCTCTAAGAGTGCGTTCATTTGCGTTTCAGCCGGGCGTCCTATGATCAACATGCAGGCTACAGACCGATGGGGCACATAAGGGAGGACGCCACCCATGTATGATGATCAGTTTGACCGCAGACCGGGGCCGGATCCGGAGCAGCGGCCGGACGAGCCGCTGAGGGCGGAAGAGCCGGCTGCGCCGCAGGAGCCGGTGAGCCCGGATGAGCTGACGGGGCCGCAGGAACAGGCGGGGCCGAAGGAGCCGGTGAGCGCGGCGGGGGCGCCGGCGGGGGCGGAAGAGGCGGCGGCACCTCCGGCGGATGAGTCCGACGCCCGCCCGGAGCTGGAGCTGCCCGAGATTCCCGCGTCCGCGCCCCCCGCTCCCATGGCGCCGCTGTACGATCCGCCGCGGTTTGAACCGCGGGAGAAGCAGAGCGGCCGAGGCCGGGGCTGGCGGCTCGTCGCTGCCGCCGTGGCGCTGGTGATGCTTTCGGCCGCGGTCGCCAGCGGCTCCACCTACTACCTCATGAAGGAGCACCTGGCCGCGCAGCCCGCGAACTACCAGCAGCCGCTGCCGTCGGCGCCGCTGCAGCCCGTCGCGCAGTCCGTGGCCGAGATTGGGGCCAGCGTCATCCCCGAGATCTACCGGCGAGTCTCGCCGGCGGTGGTTTCGATTGAGGTGGTGGCCGGCCGCGGGTTCTACCGGACCACAGGCGCCGGTTCCGGCTTCGTCGTCGACCCGGAGGGCTACATTCTGACCAACTACCACGTCGTGGAAAACGCCTGGCGCATTACGGTGAAGTTCGTGGACGGCGCCACCATGGATGCGCAGGTGGTCGGCACGGACCGCACCAGCGACCTGGCCGTGCTGAAAGTGGATCCCGGTGACAAGCAGCTCATCGCTGCGGTCCTGGGCGACTCCGACCAGGTGCAGGTGGGCGAGCTGGCCATCGCCATCGGCAACCCCTACGGCAACGAGTTCACCGTGACCGCGGGCATCGTCTCCGCCGTGGGGCGGGAGATCGTCGAGCCCACCACGTCCATCCCCGGCGCGATTCAGACCGATGCGGCCATCAACCCGGGGAACTCCGGCGGCCCGCTGCTCAACAGCCGCGGCGAGGTCATCGGCGTGAACACCGCCATCCAGACGCCGTCGCAGTTCTCAGGGAACGTGGGTCTCGGCTTCGCGGTGCCGATCAACACCGCCAAGGCGATTCTGCCGACGCTGATGGCCGGCGAGAGCGTCAAGCGGCCGTGGCTGGGGGTCGAGATCGCAACCGTGGATGATTGGTACGCCCGGGTTCTCGGCCTGGACCGGACCGAGGGCGCCGTGGTGGTGCAAGTGATTCCCGGCACGGCGGCTGCCGAGGCCGGGCTGCGCTCGGCCGAGTACGACCAGCTGAACCGGCTGGTCAGCGCCGACGTCATCATCGCGCTGGACGGGCAGAAAGTGACCAGCAGCGACGACCTGCGCAACCGCATCATGCAGGAATACAAGGTGGGCGACGAGATCGAGCTGACCGTCATCCGCGATGGGCAGGAGCTGACGCTCCGGGCCACGCTCACCGCCCGGCCGGACAACCAGTAGAGCGCGCAGCGCCCGGGCGCATCCGCGCCCGGGCCGCGTCGTCAGTTTCTCCCCTGAGCGGGCAGACTAATCCTGCGGGATGGCTGCCCGCAGGAAGGAGGAACCGGAGCGTGGCGAACAAGAAGCGCCAGGCGACGCCGGCCGGCGGCCGCGCCGATGCGGCGCAGACGATGGGCCTGGAACACGGATCGCCATCTCTCGTGGCGCAGGACAGCCCTGACGATCCGCAGACCGGCGCCCCGTCGGGGCAGGCGCGCCGCAACCGGGCGAAAACCCCCTCAGGTGAGGGCGACCGGTAGGCCGCCCGGCAGATCCTGCTGCCCTGCCGGGAGCATGGAACCCTGCGCCCCGCGCAGACTATGTTCTGGCCTCCCGTCTCGTGAGACCAGACCTGTGCGGAGGTGTTGTCGATGCGCGTTGCGGTGGAAGACGGGCTTGAGAACGTGAAGCAGGCCCTGCGGGCCGAAGGGTACCAGGTCACCCGGCTGTCGCCCGGAAGGATGGAGGGGGTCGGGGCGGCCGTGGTCACCGGCCTGTCCAACAACTTCATGGGCATTCACGATACCGACGGCAACCCGTTCCCGGTGATCGACGCCACGGGCAAGACCGTGGATGAGGTGATCCGGCAGGTGAAGGAGCGCGGCCTGCACTAGCGGGAGGTGAACCCCCGTGGCCCTTGTCGAGATCAGCGTGGTGCAGGTGGGTCCCGACGGCCCCCTGGCCGCCGGCCCCACCCGCACGGTCATGGAGGGGGATGTCCCCGCGCTGATGCAGATCGCGCAGGACATGCACCGCGCGGCCTTTCACGACGGCACGCACCGGGTCGTCACCAACATCAGCATCGACGAACGCCGTGACGAGGATCTGCGCGCGGAGGCCCCGGTGGCCTGGCCGGAATAAGGAAGGGGGGCGTGATGCCCCCCTCCTTCATTGACTGCGTGACGGGTCGGGAGTCTGGCCGGCCAGCGCCTGCTGGGCCGCCTGGATGGCGTACTTGACCATGTTCCCTGCTTCTCTGGAGGTAAGCTGACCGTAGTCGCCTGGCTGCACCCGGTCGCCGGCACCCTGAAGGCGCGCAAAGTGCATCTTGGTCTCGTCGGAGAGCAGCGAGCGTCTGCGTGCCATGGCAATTCCCCTCCCGTTTGGCTGGCATCACTTGGAGATGCGTCGGATGCCGGGTTTCGGGCCCTGTTCCCTGGGAATGAAGGTCTCGCAAAGCGTGTGGTTGGATTCCCGCGCCTGCCCGCCGATGTCGCCGACTTCCATGTCCGCGCCGCCCATCGCGGCGGGGTTGGCCCGCACCATGATCTCCTCGGCTACGCAGTTGTCGCCGGCGCCGTAGTAGTAGCAGCTGCTGACGGTGCAGCGGACCTGCTGACTGGCCATCGCGTTCACCTCCCCGACTAGTCTGGGCCGTTCTCCGGCCCTTCATACCGGCGGTATGCAGGGCGCGCGCGCAAACCGCGGAGAATTTGTCTCCTCAACCCTTGCAGTGGGGGGCGGAACGCGATATATTGTGAGAGGTTGCCACTCCAACTGGTGTGGTGACGACTCAGAATAGACGGCGTGGAGAATACTGGTCTTGACATTCTGGGGTTTGTCGTTTACAATCCGTGCTATTGCACGGCCAAGCAGACCAGGCCACGCTGATCTGGAGGTTGAGATCGTCTCAACACTGTCTTGTGGAACCGAATAGGAACCTAGCACGCCTTAAAGGGTTGGGGCTGTGCCCGACTTTTCCCCCGTTGGCGTGACGATGGTCCCGTCTAGCTTGAGAGGGCTAGAAATGATTGCCGAAGGGGGAGTTCTACCATGGCCTACTCGACCTATGGCCGCCACGTCACCATGGACCTGCGCGAGGTTGCCTTCGAGAAGCTGAACGACGTGCGGTTCTTGAAGGAGATCATGTACGAAGCCGCAGCCCAGTGCGGAGCCACGGTGGTCGGTGAGAGTTTCGTCCAGTTCAGCCCTCAGGGCGTCACTGGCGTCCTGGTCCTGTCGGAGTCTCACCTCTCGATCCATACCTACCCTGAAGAGGGCTTTGCTGCGATCGACTGCTACACTTGCGGCTATACGGTTGATCCGACCGTCGCCTGCGAGTACCTCAAGGCGGCACTGGGAGGTCGGGTAGCGGGTTATCGAGCCCTCCGCCGTGGTAGCGGAGCCATCGAGGACCTGAACACGCTGCATCTGGCCGCAGCCAACTAGAAGCCCGAGACAGAATACCGAGTGCATGCTCACGAGGCTTCCGTGCGGAGCCTCGTTTTTGTCTGCGCTGCCGGCCCCGTTTCGCCCCGGTTCGGACCGGGCATGAACGGCGGGGCCCGTCCATACACTCCGGGAGGAGGGGTGGCGATGGACGGGCGAGCACGGTATCCGGGGGGAATCGTTCCCTGAGGCTCGGCAGCATCGGCGGCGTGCGGATCGAGGTGCACTGGCTCTTCCTTCTGGCGCTCCTCGCCGCCGCCCTAAGCGGGTACTACCTGGAGGCCCTGATCCTGCTCGGTTCGCTGGCGGCGCACGAACTGGCCCACCTCACGGCGGCGTGGCTCCTGGGGGTGGACGTCGAGGCGCTGGTCCTCACGCCCTTCGGCGGCATGGCCCGGCTCGACCCCTCCCTGGAGACTGACCCGCAGTCGGAGGTCTCGGTGGCCCTGGCCGGGCCGGTACAGTCGTTCCTGCTGGCCGGTCTGGCCAGCTTCCTGATGGGCGACGCCCTGTTCGACCCCTCCCTGGTGCGCTTCTTCTTCCAGGTGAACGCCAACCTGGCGTTCTTCAACCTGATTCCTGCCCTGCCCCTGGACGGCGGGCGCGCCCTGCGCGGCCTTCTGGCCCAGCGCTGGGGGTACCGGCCGACCACCCTGTGGATGGCCCGGCTGGGCATGCTCTCGGGCGCGGCCATGCTGGCCGCCGCCCTGGGCGTGCTGGCCGGCTCCGGCCAGGTGTTCCTGACCCCGCTCGCGGGCGGCCTGTTCCTCGCGCTGGGCGCTGCGGCGGAGGGGGATGAGGCGGTGTTCCGGTCGTACCGGCAGTTCCTGCACAAGCGGCAGCGGATGGCCCGGCAGCGGATCATTCCCGGGGGTACCCTGGTCGTCGTGGAAGGGACCCGCATCGAGGAGGTGCTGGACCGGCTGTCCGCGCGGCGGTACCACCTGGTGCTGGTAGTGGACCGGTCCCTGCTCCCCGTGGGTACCCTGCACGAGGCGGAGATCCTGGACGCGTTCCAGTCGCTGGGGCCCCGCGCGACCGTGGAGCAGGTGCTGGACCACTAGCCGCACGCCCCGCCCGAAGCGGCGGGGCCGGCTTATTTTAAACCGCGGTTTACTTACCCGCCGCTTTCGCGTAACATCAACCTAGGTGACCGCAATCACAGACACGAAAAGGGGTGATGGCATGGCCGAGACCCTGCGCGAGCGCATCGAGCGGGTGCTCCCCCGGGTCTCCAAGCCCGCCCGCTACACCGGCGGCGAGTGGAACGCCGTGGTGAAGGATCACGCTGCGGTAGACGTCAAGGTCGCCTGGACTTTCCCCGACGCGTACGAGGTGGGCATGTCCCACCTGGGCTCGCTGATCATGTACCACCAGATCAACCGGCGGGACGATGCCTGCTGCGAGCGGGCGTACGCCCCCTGGACCGATATGGAGAAGGAGATGCGGGCGGAGGGGATCCCGCTCTTCACCCTGGAGACCTGGACGCCCGTGCGCGACTTCGACATCATCGCGTTTCCGCTGCTCTATGAGCTGACCTACACCAACCTGCTGACCTGCCTGGACCTGGCCGGCGTCCCCCTGTTCTCGGACCAGCGCACCGAAGCCGATCCGCTGGTGATCGCCGGCGGGCCCTGCGCCTTCAACTGCGAGCCGCTGGCGCCGTTTCTGGACGTGGCGGTGCTGGGGGACGGCGAGGAGGTCATCCACGAGATCCTCGACACCTACAAGGCCTGGCGGGACGCGGGACGGAAGGACCGGCGGGAGCTGCTGCGGCGGTTGGCCGGCATCACCGGCTGCTATGTGCCGGGCCTGTACGAGGTCACCTACAACCCCGACGGCACGATCCAGGAGTACCGGCCGACCGAGCCCGGTGTGCCGAAGGTGGTCGACCGGGCCACGGTGAAGGACCTGGACAGCATCGACTACCCGACCCGGCCCGTGGTGCCCAACACGCAGATCGTCTTCGACCGGGCGCAGGTGGAGGTCTTCCGGGGCTGCACCCGGGGTTGCCGCTTCTGCCACGCGGGCTACATCACCCGCCCGGTGCGGGAGCGGTCGCCGGAGGTGGTGCAGCGGCTGGCCCGGGAGATCGTGAAAAACACCGGGTACAGCGAGCTCTCGCTGGTCTCGCTCTCCACGGCCGACTACACCGACGTGCGGCAGACGGTCGGCCGGCTGTCGGACGAGCTCCGGTGCGACGGCGTGAACGTGACCCTGCCCTCCACCCGGGTCGACGCCTTCTCGGTCGCCCTGGCGGACGCGGTGAGCAAGGTGCGGAAGGGCTCGATCACCCTCGCGCCCGAGGGCGGCTCGGCCCGCATCCGGCGGGTCATCAACAAGACCGTCTCTGACCGGGACATCCGCGACGCCATGCGGGCGGCTTTCCGGAGCGGCTACCGGGCGGTGAAGCTCTACTTCATCCTCGGGCTGCCCACCGAGACCGACGCCGACCTGGAGGCGATCGCCGAGAAGGGCCGCTGGGCCCTGGAGATCGCCGAGGAGGAGCTGGGCCGGCAGGAAGCCCGGAAGGTCCGGGTGACCATTTCGGTCTCGGTCTTCGTGCCCAAGCCGCACACCCCGTTCCAGTTCGAGCCGCAGGTAACCCTGGAGGAGGCGCGCCGGCGCCAGGAGTACATCAAGCGCTTCCTGAAGGACCGGCGCATCGACTACAAGTACCACGAGGCCGACGTCAGCCACATCGAGGCCCTGCTTTCGCTGGGGGACCGGCGGGTCGCCGCGGCGGTCCTGAAGGCGTGGCAGATGGGGGCCCGGTTCGACGGCTGGAACGAGCACTTCGACTACAACCTGTGGCTGCGGGCATGCGCCGAGGCGGGCGTGGACGTGGCGTTCTACACCTACCGCCGCAAGGGCTACGGGGAGCGGTTCGCCTGGGACCACCTCTCGCCGGGGCTGAGCCGCGAGTGGCTGATCGACGACCACCGCCGGGCGATGTCCGAGGTGGAGGTCGAGGACTGCCGGTGGGAGAACTGCGACCTGTGCGGCGTCTGCATGCGCTACGACGTGCTGCCGACCTTGAAGCCCGCGGGCTTTGTGGGAGAGGACGACATTGCGGTTACGGATTCGACTGGCTAAGCTGGGCCTGGCAAGGTTCCTGTCGCACCTGGATTTTCAGCGGGTGGTGGAGCGGGGGCTGCGGCGGGCGGAACTGCCGCTGGCCTTCACCCAGGGGTTCAGCCCGCACCCGCGCATCAGCTACGCCTCCGCCCTGGCGACGGGGACCAGCAGTGAGGGCGAGTTCATCGACGTGGACCTGACGGAGCCCGTGGAGCCCGAGGCGTTCGTGGCCCGGGCCAACGCCGCCCTGCCGCCCGACGTGCGGCTGCTGGAGGCCCGCGCCGTCCCCGAGGGCGGCGCGTCGCTGATGTCGCGCATCAACGCCGCCGAGTACCGGCTGACGGTGGAGGGCGCGGGCGAGGCCCCCCTGGCGGCGGCCGCGGCCCGGTTCCTGGAGGCGGAGCAGGTCGTGGTGAACCGGGAGGGCCCGTCGGGCTCCCGGTCCGTCGACATCCGCCCGCACGTGTACCGGCTGGAAGTGGAGGGGCCCGGCCAGCTGCGGGCCCTGGTGCAGACCGGGTCGCAGGGCAACGTGCGGCCGGAGGAGGTCGTGGCGGCCCTCAGGCAGCTCTCGCCCGAGCTGGCGGAGTTCGGGCTCGTGCGCGCCCACCGGCTGATGCTCTACCGGCGCGACCCCGAAACCGGGGCGTGCGCGGAGCCGTGGGGACTGTGACGCCGTGAAGGATTGTGCGGAGAGAAGACGTCTTACCCAGTGGGTTCGCCCGTTCGGACCCGACGCCGAGGAGGAGGGAGGTCGTCCGATGGAGGAACGGGAGAAGCTGGAGAAGATGGACCTCTTGCGCAACCGGTTCAAGATCTCGTACGCCCGGGCCCGGGAGGTGCTGGAGGCCAGCGACTGGGATGCGGTGGCCGCGGCCATCCGGCTGGAGGAGGAACAGGCGCCGAAGGGCTTCTTCACCGAGGAGATGAAGGTCAGCGGCAAGGACCTGGTGGAGACGCTGAAGCGCATCCTGCACGAGGGGAACGTCAACCGCATCATCGTGCGGGACCCCAAGGGCCTGGAGATCCTCAACCTGCCCGTCAGCGGCGCGGTGGTATTCGCCCTGATCCTGCCGGTGCTCACCGCCCTCAGCGCGGCGGTGATCCTGGCCCTGGACTACACGGTCGTGGTGGAGCGCAGCTACTAGAGGACGGAAACGGGCACAGCCCCGCCGGGAGGCCGGCGGGCTGTGCCCGTTCGGCTGCCGCCCTCAGCAGGAGTCGGCCGGGCCTGAGAAGAAACCCCAATATATTTGGGATACTATCCCCAGAGGCAGCCATCCCCAAGAGAGAAGGGGCTTTTTTCATGCGCAAGGAGATACTCGTCACGGTCGACATCGACCAGACCCGGGCGGCCGTGCTGGAGGACGGCCAGCTGGTCGAGCTGTACATCGAGCAGGCGGTTCACCAGCGCATCGTCGGCAACATCTACAAGGGCAAGGTCGAGAATGTGCTGCCGGGGATGCAGGCAGCCTTTGTCGACATTGGCCTGGAGCGGAACGCCTTCCTCTACGTCGACGACGCCCAGCCCGGCCGGGCGCAGGTGGAGGGGGAGGAGCCGGCGCCGCGCACCGGCCGCCGCCCGACGATCGGGGAGCTGGTCCGGACCGGGCAGGACATCCTCGTCCAGGTGGCCAAGGAGGCCATCGGCACCAAGGGGGCCCGGGTCACCCGCAACATCACGCTGCCCGGGCGCTTCCTGGTGCTGATGCCCAACGTGGACTACATCGGCGTCAGCCGGCGCATCACCGATGAGCGGGAGCGGGACCGGCTGAAGCAGATCGCCCAGAAGGTCAAGCCGCCGGGCATGGGCCTGATCGTGCGCACGGTGGCCGAGGGCGCCGGCGAGGAGGAACTCGCCCACGACGCCGCCTTCCTGGCCCGCCACTGGCAGCAGATCGCGGCCCGGGCCCATGCGGCCAGAGCCCCCTCCCTGGTCTATCACGACCAGGGGCTCATCCACCGGCTGGTGCGCGACGCGCTGGACGACACGGTCAGCCTGTTCCTGGTGGACCAGCGGGCCGCCTACGACACCGCGGTCGAGGTGGTGGAGCTGCACGCGCCGGCGCTGCGGGACCGCATCAAGCTGTACACCCGCAGCGACCAGACCCTCTTCGACTACTACGGCGTGGAGATGGAGATCGAGAAGGCCCTGCGCAAGCGCGTGTGGCTGAAGAGCGGCGGCTACATCATCATCGACCAGACCGAGGCGCTGACCGCGATCGACGTGAACACCGGCAAGTTCGTAGGCTCCACGAACCTCGCCGACACTGTCTTCCGGACCAACCTGGAGGCTGCCCGGGAGATCGCCCGGCAGCTGAGGCTGAGGGACATCGGCGGGATCATCATCATCGACTTCATCGACATGGACCGGGAGGACCACCGGCAGCAGGTGATTCAGGCCCTGGAGGAGGCGCTGAAGCGGGACCGCACGCGGTGCAACATCCTGGGCCTCACGCAGCTGGGACTCCTCGAGATGACCCGCAAGAAGTCGCGGCAGAACCTGGCGGAGGCCCTGACGAGGCCCTGCCACTGCTGCGACGGCCGGGGGAAGCTGTTCAGCGAGGAGACCATGGCCCACCGGGTGCGGGCCGAGATCCGGCGGATCATGAAGCAGTCCTCCAGCGAGGCGCTGCTGATGGAGGTGCACCCGTCGGTGGCCGCCCTGCTCATCGGCCCCGGCGGCGCCAATCTGCGGGCGCTGGAGGAGGAGCTGGCCCGCACCATCTACATCCGGGGCAACAGCGAGATCCACCCGGAGTCCTGGAGCCTGAAGGCCCTGGGCACCCGGGAGGAGGTGGAGGCCCGGGCCCGGCCGGTCTCCGTCGGCCAGGTGATGGCGCTGCGCATCGACGAGGCCCACGCCACCAACCCCGCCGACGGGATTGCCCGCGTGGACGGCTACGTCATCGATGTCGAGGGGGCCGGCAGCTTGGTCGGGCAGGTGGTGGAGGTGGAGATCGTCAAGGTCTTCCGCACCTACGCCCGGGGCCGGCTGGTGGCAGAGAACGGCTAGGCGCGGGCGGGCGCGTCGGCCCGCCAGGCGAACATGGCGTCAATCTGCGCGGCGGCGCGGGCGATTTCCGCCTGCGCCGTCTTCTCGTTCCAGTCCAGGAGCGCCCCCATCTCCGCGGCGAGGGCCGCAAGGAGCGGCCGCCCGTTGTCGGGGGTGAAGAGCATCAGGTCCGTGCGCCGGGCGATCACGTCTACCAGGTGCACCGCCATCTCCGCCTTCACGGCGTGGCGGGCCTGGGCCCGCCGCCAGCGCAGGGCGGGGTCTTCCCCGGCCAGCGCCCGGGCCTCGTCCGCCACCTGCTCCAGGGCCGCGCCGTACCAGTCTGCCAGCCGGTCCACCAGCGCCGGCTCGCCCAGCTCCGCCGCCAGCGCCGCCTTCCGCTCGGAGGAGGGCAGCCCGGCCGCCGCCCCCGGCAGCGGGGCCGTGCTGGCCGCCGCGTGCGCGCCGCCGCGGGTGGCGGGGAACAGGGCGTCGACGATGTGGCTCGCCATGGCCCGGAACGCCGTCAGCTTGCCCCCGGCCACGGTGACCAGCCCCGACGGGCTGGGGAACAGCTTGTAGTCCCGGGAGGCGGCGGAGGGGTCGCCGCCGGCGCCGGATCGGATCAGGGGGCGGAAGCCGGACCAGGCGGCCCGGACGTCCTCGGGGGTCAGCACGGCCTCGGGGAAGAGCCGGTTCGCGGCGTCCAGGATGTACTCGACGTCGGCCCAGGTGATGCGGTAGTCGCCCGGGTCGCCGTCGTGGTCGGTGTCCGTCGTGCCCACGTAGGTGCAGCCGGCCGAGGGTACCGCGAACATCATGCGCCCGTCCCGCCCCCGCATGACCACCGCGTGCTCGATGGGCAGCCGGCGGCGGGGCAGCACCAGGTGGACGCCCTTCGTCAGCCGGAGCAGACCCGGTGCGGCGGGATCGTCCAGGCGGCGCACGGCGTCCGCCCAGGGGCCCGCGGCGGCCAGAAACCGTTCGGCCTGCACGGTGAAGGTGGCGCCGGTCACCCGGTCCTCCACCTCGGCGCCGGTGATGCGCCCCGCGCCGTCCTTGCGGAAGCCGGTGACCGCCAGGTAGTTGGCGACGGCGGCGCCGTGCGCGGCCGCCGACTGGATGACCTCCAGCGTCAGCCGCCCGTCGTCGGTGCGGGAGTCGGCGTAGAGGGCGCCGCCCCGGAGGCCGTCCTTGCGGAGGAGCGGCTCGCGCGCCCGGAGGGCCTCCGGCGCCAGCATCTTGTGCGGGATCGGGTTGTGACGGCCGGCAAACAGGTCGTAGAAGGTCAGGCCGACGTGCAGCATCCAGAGCGGGTCGGGGTCCCCCGCGTAGACCGGGAACAGGAAGGGCGTGGCCTTGACCAGGTGCGGGGCCATGGTCAGCAGCCGCTGCCGTTCCACCACAGATTCCCGGACCAGCCGGAACTCGTAGTTCTTCAGGTAGCGCAGCCCGCCGTGAATCAGCTTCGTGGACCGGGAGCTGGTGGCGCCGGCGAAATCGGCGGCCTCGACCAGCCCCACCCGGAGCCCGCGCAGGGCCGCTTCCCGGGCCACGCCGGCGCCGGTGATGCCGCCGCCGATCACCAGCAGGTCGAACCGTTCCGATGCGAGGCGCTGAAGCATGGTGCTGCGGTTCATCTGCGGATCCCTCCTCAGAGAAGACGAAACGAGCCACCGACAGCCGGGGACCCGCCTCCAGGGCGGCCCCGGGCCTGTCGATGGCTCTCCTGTTCTCCACCATCGATCAGCGATCTTTGTTGGTTAAGTTTATTATACCTGTTTCGTTCTCCACGGGCAAGACGAGCCGGTTCGCGGCGCCCGGCTTCGCCGGGGCGCCGCAGCCTCAAGCCGCGGTCACGGCCTGTCACCCCGGCGGCCGCCCCGTCGGAAGCCGAAGAGGGCGACGGCCACGGCGGCGCCGCCGGCGAGCGCCAGGTGGCCGCTGACGCCGAGCAGGAACACCCCGGCCGCGGCGAGAAGCAGCCAGAGCAGCCCCCCGCGGCGCGCGGCGCCGTCTTCCGGACCCGCGCAGGTGATGCGCGCGAGAAGCGCGGAGATGTTCAGCAGCACGGTTCTCACGCCTCCTATTCCGTCGCTGGCCGGTCGTCGTTCGCCGCCGGCCGGGCCGGCCGCGACCGCGGCATCGGGCGGGACCGCCCTCGCCACGCCGGCAACTGACCTGTGAGATGACATTGTATTACACCTTTTCCGAAAAGGCAAGCCGTCTGGCTGCTGCGTGCGCAGGCGAAACCCGGCGTGCGCCATTGACACGCGTGGCCAACCCATGCTAACATTACATGTCGCCTCCGCGCGGCCTCCGGTCGGCACCGGGGCCTGTGGTGGCAACCGCTCGGGGCGGGTCCTGCAAATCGCCGTCAGGCGTACCTGGCCGCCGGCGAGTCTACATCATCGGAGGTGTTCCGTTTGACTTACGCGATCGTGGAGACGGGCGGAAAGCAGTACCGGGTCCAGGAGGGTGACACCCTGCGGGTCGAGAAGCTGGCGGCCGGCGAGGGCGAGAGCGTCGTCTTCGACAAGGTCCTGGCGATCAGCCGCGACGGCAAGGTGACCGTCGGCGCCCCGTACGTCGAGGGCGCCAAGGTGACCGCCAAGGTGGCCAAGCAGGGCAAGGGCCCCAAGATCATCGTCTTCAAGTACCGCAACAAGACCAACTACCGGCGCAAGACCGGCCACCGGCAGCCCTTCACCGCAGTCACCATCGAGTCCATCGAGGGGTAATCCGGTGATCACGGTTCGGGTGGGCCGGGCGGAAGACGGCTCGGTGGTCTCACTGGAGACCGAGGGGCACGCGAGCTACGCGGAGCCGGGCGAGGACATCGTCTGCGCCGGGGTCACGGCCCTGGTGGTGACGGCGCTGATCGGGCTGAAGCGCGTGGCGGGGCACCCGCACGAGGGGCGGGCCCGGAGCGGCAAGGCCTGGTGCCGGCTGCTTCCCGGCGGCACGCCTGAGTCCCGCCTGAAGGCCCAGGCGATCCTGGAGACCACGGTACTCGGACTCAAAGATATTGCGAAGGATTATAAGGATTTTGTCCGCGTGACGGAGGGAGGCTGACCCCATGTACCTTCAGCTTTTCGCGAGCAAGAAGGGCGTCGGCTCGACCAAGAACGGTCGTGACTCGAACCCCAAGTATCTCGGTGTGAAGAAGGGTGACGGTTCGCTGGTCACCGTCGGTCAGATCATCGTGCGCCAGCGGGGCACCAAGATTCACCCCGGTGCGAACGTGGGCCGCGGCAAGGACGACACCCTGTTCGCGCTGGTGGACGGCATCGTGAAGTTCGGCCGCAAGGGCGCCAACCGGAAGCAGGTTTCCGTGGTGCCCATCGAGCTGGCCGTCGAGGCGTAAGGCAGATTCCGGAGGCCCCAGCACCCGGCGGTGCTGGGGCTTCTTCCACGGCGGCGCCCGGCACATAAGGGCCGGTCGGCCGGCTAAGCCTACCGACGAGAAACCGGTCTGGGGCGTGATACCATGTTCGTGGATGTCGCCCGCATCTATGTGAAGGGCGGCGATGGCGGCCGGGGATCCAACTCGGTGCGGCGGGAGAAGTTCGTCCCGATGGGCGGGCCCTGGGGCGGCGACGGCGGCCGCGGCGGCGACGTCGTGTTCGTCGTCGACCCCGGCCTCAACACCCTGATCGACTTCAAGTACCAGAAGCACTTCAAGGCCCAGCGGGGCGAGCACGGCGGTCCGAAGGGGATGCACGGCCGCAAGGGGGAGGACCTGGTGGTCAAGGTGCCCCCGGGGACCGTGGTGAAGGACGACGACACCGGCGAGATCCTGTTTGACCTGGTGGAGCCGGGCCAGCGCGCGGTGGTCGCCCGGGGCGGCCGCGGCGGCCGGGGCAACATGCGCTTCGCCACGCCCACCAACAAGTGCCCCACCTTCTACGAGAAGGGCGAGCCGGGCGAGGAACGCTGGCTGCTGCTGGAGCTGAAGGTGGTGGCCGACGTGGGGCTGGTCGGCTTCCCCAACGCCGGCAAGTCCACATTCCTCTCCGCGGTCAGCGCAGCCCGTCCGAAGATCGCCAACTACCCGTTCACCACCCTGACCCCGGTCCTGGGCGTCGTCGACCTGGGCGAGGGGCGCTCGTTCGTCATCGCCGACATTCCCGGCCTCATCGAGGGGGCGCACCAGGGGGTGGGGCTCGGGCACGAGTTCCTGCGCCACGTGGAGCGGACGAAGGTGCTGATCCACGTGCTGGACGGCGCCGGGACAGAGGGCCGCGACCCGCTCAGCGACTTCGACGTCATTCAGAACGAGTTGCGCGCCTACAACCCGGAGCTGGCCGCCCGGCCGACCCTGGTGGCGTTCAACAAGATGGACCTGCCCGAGGCGCGGGAGAACCTGCCGCGGGTGCGCGAGGCCCTGGAGGCCCGGGGGTACCGTGTCTTCCCCATCTCCGGCGCCACGCGGGAGGGCTTCCGCCCGCTGCTGCAGGCGGCGTACGGCCTGATTCAGCAGTGGGTGCCGCCGGAGCCCGCGGCGCCCGAGGTGGAGAAGGTGTACCGCCCGAAGGAGGAGGGCTGGCGGATCTACCGCTACGGCGGGATGTGGCACGTGGAGGGCAAGGAGATCGAGCGGCTGGTGGCCATGACCATGTGGGAGAATGACGAGGCCGTCGCCCGCTTCCTCCGCATCCTCCGGCTGAAGGGCATCGAACAGGCCCTGCGGGAGGCCGGCGCCGAAGACGGCGACACCGTGCGGATCTGCGATATCGAGTTCGAACTGACGGCCGACCCCGTCTGACCGGCCGTGGTCGTCGGCGCGTGGAGGAGATGAGACGAGCATGGAGCTCAGGGGCAAGCAGAAACGCTTCCTGCGGGCGATGGGCGTGACCATGAACCCGATCCTGACCATCGGCAAGGACGGCGTGACGGAAAACGTCATCCGGCAGGCCGACGGGGCGCTCACGGCCCGGGAGCTGATCAAGGGCCGGGTGCTGCAGACGGCGCCGGCGGAGCCGGCGGCCATCGCGGCGGAGGTCGCGGAACGCACCGGCGCCGCACTGGTCCAGGTCCTGGGCCGGAACTTCCTGCTGTACCGGCGGAACCCGGAGGAGCCCAGGATCACCCTGCCGGACTGAGGGGGGCGGTTCCATGGCGCGCGTCGCCATCCTCGGCGGCACGTTCGACCCCATCCACCTGGGCCACCTGGCGGCGGCCCAGGGGGTGCTGCACCTGACGGACGTGGAGCGGGTCATCTTCATGCCCAACCTGCAGCCGCCCCACAAGGCGGGGCTCCCGGTGACGGCGGCGGAGCACCGGGCCGCGATGGTGCGGCTGGCCATCGCCGGCAACCCCGGCTTCGCCTTCTCGGACCTGGAGCTGCGCCGCCCGGGGCCGTCGTACACCATCGAGACCTTCCGGGCCCTGGCGGCCGAGCGCCCGGACTGGGAGCCCGCCTTGGTCATCGGGCTGGACAGCCTGCTGGAGATCCGCACCTGGCGGGAGTGGGAGAGCCTGCTGCGCAGCGTCGACGTCTTCGCGGTCACCCGGCCCGGGTACGACCTGGCCGCGGCGCACCGGCTGCTGGCGGAGCTGGGCCCGTGCCTTTCCGCGCGCGTGCGGCTCCTGGAGATCCCCGGGGTCGCCGTCGCCTCGGCCGACCTTCGCCGGCTGGCCGCCCGGGGCTACCCGCTCCGCTACCTGGTCCCCGACCCGGTGGCCGAGTACATCGCCGCCCACGGGCTCTACCTGCGGGGCGATCGCGATGGCTGAGTGGCGCGCCCTGGAGTCCCTGCTGCAGCGGCAGGTGACCGGCGAGCGGCTGGCGCACACCTACCGGGTGCTGGAGTTCGCCCGCCGCCTGGGCGAGATCCACGGCGCCGACGACGGCCAGGTGGCCGTGGCCGCCCTGATGCACGACTACGCCAAGCCGCTGCGGCCTGACGACCTGCTCCGGGAGGCGGAGCGGCTGGGCCTCGCCGTCCACCCGGTGGAACGGGCTGAGCCGCACCTTCTGCACGGTCCCGTCGCCGCGGGCCTGCTGGCCGAGCAGGGGCTGGTGACCGACCCCGAGGTGCTGCGGGCCATCGCCACCCACACCACCGGCCGGGCGGGGATGGGCCTGCTGGAGAAGATCCTGTACGTCGCGGACTACGCGGAGCCGGGCCGGCGCTTTCCCGGCGCGGCGGAGGTCCGCGCCCTGGCGGAACAGGACCTGGACCGCGCCCTGCTGGCTGCTCTCGACAACTCGCTGGTCTACCTGGTCGGGCAGGGCTGGCTCATTCACCCGGCGTCGGTGGAGGCGCGGAACTGGCTGCTGCAAAGGAGGCATGGGCCCGGATGAGGTGGGCCAGGTGGGTCGCCCTGGTGGCGGTGCTGCTCATCGCCGGGGGCGCCGTGTACGTGTTCGGCTCGCTGGGCGCGGCGGTGAACCGAAGCTACGTGCCCAACGACCCCGACGTGGCCCCTGAGCTGCGGGCGGCGCCGGTGCAGCCGGGCGAGCGCATCAACGTCCTCGTCATGGCCCTGGACCGGGAGGCGGTGCGGACCGACGTCCTGATCCTGTTCTCTCTGGACCTGGAGGAGAAGCGGGTCGGGGCCATCCAGATCCCCCGGGACACCCGGGCCTTCCTGGCCGGGGAGGGGACCATCGAGAAGGTGAACCACGCGTACGCCTACGGCGTGCGGGACGGCGATCCCGCCTTTCCGCCCAACCTGCGGGCCCTGAAGACCGTCGAGGGGCTGTTGGGCGTGCGCATCCACCACACGGTCGTCGTCGACATGGAGGCCTTCGTGCGGGCGATCGACGAGATCGGCGGGGTGGAGGTCGACATTCCGTTCAAGATGGAATATGACGACCCAGCCCAGGACCTGCATATCCACTTTGAGCCTGGGCGACAAGTACTTGACGGCAAGCAGGCCCTTGAATATGTACGCTGGCGACATAACAATGATGGTACAGGGTATCCCGACGAGGACCTGGGCCGGATCCGCGCCCAGCAGGCGTTCATGCGGACGGTGCTGGCGAAGGTGACCAGCCCCGGAAACCTGGTGCGGCTGCCGGCCCTGGCCCAGACGCTGGCGGGCTACGTCGAGTCCACGATCGAGCCTTCCCGCCTGCCCGCCCTGGCCGCCCTGGTCGCGGGCCTGAAGCCGGAAGCGCTGGAGATGACGACGCTGCCCGGCGCCAGCGCCAGCCTGTACGACGAGCAGTTCGGCCAGTACGTCAGCTACTACCTGCACGACCCCGTGGCGACCCGCCGGCTGGTCGACCGGCTGGTGAACGGCATCGACCCCGGGAAGGCGGCAGCGATCCGGGTAGAGGTGGCGGCCCGGGCCGGGGACCCGCGCGCGGAGGCGATCCTCCGCCGGATGGCCGAGCAGGGGTTTCAGGTGCGCCGCGCCGAGCCGCCCGAGAGCCCGCCCGGGGCCGTGACCGTCGTGCCGGCCGGGCCGGACAGGGCCGGGGCCCTGCTGGTGGCCCGGTCGCTGATGGCCCAGGGCTACCCGGTCGAGATGGTCGAGGACGTCCCCGAGTCTACCGGGATCGTGCGGGTCCTGCTCCCCGAGCGGTAGAGCAGGAACCTGTGGTTGCGGGGCGAATACGGTGAAGTATCGATAGACAATTTGCACGAAAGGAGAATGCCGGATTGACGGATTCCGCCGAGTTGGCCCAGTGGGCTGCCATCGCTGCTGAGGAAAAGAAGGCCCGGGAGGTCCGCATACTGGACATCCGCTCCATCAGTGTGGTGGCCGACTACTTCGTCATCTGTTCGGGCACCAGCGGAACCCATGTGCGGGCGATCGTCGACCACGTGGAGGAGGAGCTGGAGAAGAAGGGGTTCAGACCCCGCCATGTGGAGGGTTACCGCAACGGGCGGTGGGTGCTGCTCGACTTCGGTGACCTGGTGGTTCACGTGATGCAGGAAGACGAGCGGTCTTTCTACAACCTGGAGCGGCTCTGGGGCGACGCGGTGGAGGTCGCGGTCGGGACTCCGGCTGTCGGTTAGCGAGATGGGGATTTGCGGGACGGCGAGAGGCCGTCCCTTTTTTCGTACACACTATATGTCCCAGGCGATGAAGCGGAAAGGGGCGGAGGAAGATGCGGCGGGCATGGCGTTACGTCCTTTTCACCGTTCTGGCGCTCTCTGTGCTTTCCGCAGCCGGCGTCGCCGTATTCGTCGCGCAGACCATCGCCGCCGCGCCCGACCTGAGCGAGATCAACTGGGCGACCAGCACGGTCATCTACGACCGGGAGGGGAACGAGGTCTACCGCCTCCACGGCGGCGAGAACCGCATCCCGGTCCGGCTGAGCCAGATCCCGGAGCACGTGCGGAACGCCTTCATCGCCGTGGAGGACCCGCGCTTCCGCTCCCACTTCGGCGTGGACCCCCGCGGCCTCGCCCGCGCCGCCTGGCGCACGGGCCTGTACCTGCTGGGCCTGCCCGGCGGCCGGGTGGAGGGCGGCTCCACCATCAGCCAGCAGCTGGCCCGCAGCGGCTGGCTCACCCAGGAGGTGACCCTCCGGCGGAAGCTGCAGGAGGCCTGGATCGCCATCCAGCTGGAGCGGAAGTTCTCGAAGGACCAGATCCTGGAGATGTACCTCAACCAGATCTACTTCGGCCAGGGCGCGTACGGCATCCAGGCGGCCGCCGAGACCTTCTTCGGCAAGGACGTGAGCGAGCTGAACATCGCCGAGGCGGCCCAGCTGGCGGGTATGGTCAACGGGCCTTCCATCTACGACCCGTACGTGGACATGGAGGCGTCGCTGGCGCGGCGGGCGGTGGTGCTGGACGCGATGCTGCGGGAGGGCGTGATCACCGAGGCCCAGCACGAGGAGGCGATGGCCTTCCGGCCGACCCTGGCCAATACCTTCGAAGGCGAGGCGGACCGGCAGGAGGGCAACGACTTCATCGACTACGTCATCAGCATCCTCACCGACGCGCAGCCCGGCCTGGCAGAGCGCTACGGAATCCGGCTGGAGGATCCGCAGTCAGTCGCCCGGGCAGGGCTCAGAGTGTACACCACGCTCGACCCGCGGCTGCAGGCGCTGGCGGAGCAGGCGATCGTCGAGCAGATGGCGGCCGCGGACGAGGCGTACGGCATCCCGGCGGAGGGGCCGCGCCCCGAGGCCGCGGCGGTGGTGATGAACCCCCGCACGGGCGAGGTGCTGGCGCTGGTGGGAGGCCGCACCCGGGAGGGTATGCTGGAGTTCAACCGGGCGACCGACGCGCTGCGGCAGCCGGGCTCGGCCATCAAGCCCATCGTGGCCTACCTGCCGGCGCTGGAGGCCGGGCTGTCGCCCGCGACCATCCTGGACGACGCGCCCGTGCGGCTATCCAACGACGGCACCACGGTGTGGCCCCAGAACTTCGATTTCCGGTACCACGGGCTGAAGCCCGCCCGCTGGGGCGTGGAGCAGTCGGTCAACCCGATGGCCGTCCGGGCCATGCAGTTCGGCGGCGGGCCGTGGGAGGGGGCCGACCTCGCCCGGCGGATGGGGCTGACGACGATCCTGCCGGAGGACGAAAACCTGGCCCTGGCCCTGGGGGGCATCGAGAAGGGCGTGACCGTGCTGGACCTCACGGCGGCCTTTGGCGTGATCGCCAACATGGGGGTGAAGGTGGATCCGGTGGTCATCACCCGGATCGTCGACCGCACCGGCGAGGTCCTGTTCGAGGCGCGCCCCCGGGAGGAGCAGGTGGTGCGCCCCGGGGCCGCGTACCTGATGATTGACATGATGAAGGGCGTCATCCGCCGGGGCACGGCCTACGCCTTCACGGGGGGGTTCCGCGGGTGGCCCGCGGCGGGCAAGACCGGCACGACCGAGGAGAACCGCGACGCCTGGTTCATCGGCTTCACGCCGGAACTGGTCACCGGCGTCTGGACCGGCTACGACAACCCGGACAACCACCTGCCCTGGACCGGGGCGTACGTGCCGGTACAGATCTGGAACCGCATCATGACCCAGGCCGTCACCGAGCCTCCGGAGGACTGGCCCCGCCCGGCGGACGTGGTGACCGTCACGGTCTGCCGGCTCACGGGTATGCTGCCCGATGACAACTGTCCGCCCGACCAGGTGGTGCCGGAGCTGTTCCTGGCGGGGCACGAGCCCGCGACCAGCGGCAACCTGCTGGTCAAGGCGAAGGCGGTGCAGGTCACCGTGCCGGCGAAGGACGGACGGCCGGCGTACACGCAGTGGCAGCTGTGGCAGCCGGGGTGCGCGGGCACGCCGGTGGAGCGTCTGTTCATCCGGCGGCCGGAGCCGCTGGTGCGCCACCCCACCGATCCGTGGAATCCCCGGTACATCCCGGCCGACGCGGCGGACGAACTGCCCACGGTCACCTGCGAGCCCAGCCAGCAGCGCCAGCCCCGCACATTCTGGAACTGGCTGACGCCGCTGGGCGAGTGGCTGTCGCCGTCCGACTGGCCGGAGGGCGACGAGGCCGGCGGCTCCGCCGGCGAGGAGCCATCGGACGCCGGGGAGGATCCGGGCGCCGGAGCGGTTCCGCCGGCCGGCGAGACCCCCGGCCGCGATGAGGCCCGGGACGGCGATGGGGTCCGGGATGACGATGAGGCCGGGGACGGCGATGAGGTCCGGGACGGTGACGAGGTCCGGGACGACGGTGGGACACCGGATGACGGCGAGGCCCGGGACGGCGACCCGGGGCCGGGCAGCGTGGAGGCGCTGGCTCCGGAGCCCGGTGGCGTGCTGCACATCTACGACGCCCGCGACGGCGCGGAACGATGGGCGGGCGACTGAGCAATCGGAACGGACGGGTATGAAGGAACCCCCGCACTGTGCACAGAAGTCACCTTCTGGCGGCCCTGCGGCCGAGCAGCGGACGCCGGGGGGGACAGGGATGGACAGCGTGTTCCGGCGCTACGCGATCCAGGTGCTGGACAGCCTGCACGACGGCGTGGTCGCCGTCGACGGCGCGGGCTTCGTCGTCTATGCCAACGAGGCGAACACCCGCATCACCGGGCTGGCCCGGGAGCAGGTGATCGGCCGCCACGTCAGCGAGGTCGTGCCCAACTCGCACATCCTGGACGTGCTCGCCACGCGGAAGCCCCTGGTCGGCGTCCAGACCCGGGTCTTCGACCACGTGGTGGTCTCCAACATCGTCCCGGTGTACGACCGCGGGCAGATGGTGGGCGTGGTGTCGGTGTTCCGGGACATCACCGAGGTTCTGGCGCTTTCCCGGCAGCTGGACGAGGCGCGCAACACGATCGACCTGCTGCGGGAGAGCCTGGCGCCCGTGCCCCTCGCCGAAGACGGCGTCATCATCGGGCAGAGCCCGGCTGCGCAGCGCATGTACCTCACCGCCTGCAAGGCGGCCACCGTGGACTCGCCGGTGCTCATCGAGGGCGAGAGCGGAACGGGCAAGGAGGTCATGGCCCGTCTCATCCACAACCGCAGCGCGCGCAAAGCGCAGCCGCTGATCGCCGTCAACTGCGCGGCAATTCCGGGTCCGCTGCTGGAGAGCGAGCTCTTCGGATATGAGGAAGGAGCCTTCACGGGTTCCCGCAAGGGCGGGCGGCCAGGGCTCTTCCAGCTGGCCGACGGCGGAACCCTGTTCCTGGACGAGATCGGCGACATGGACCCGGGGCTCCAGGCCAAGCTCCTGCGTGCCCTGCAGAGCGGCGAGATCCGGCGGGTGGGCGGCACCACCGTCCAGAAGGTGAACGTGCGCATCATCTCGGCCACCAACCAGAACCTGGCGCAGCTGGTGCGGGAGAAGCGCTTCCGGGAGGATCTGTACTACCGGCTGCGGGTCATCCGCCTGGCCCTGCCGCCCCTCCGGGAGCGGCGCGCCGACCTGCCCCTGTTCCTGGAGCACGCCGTGCGCCGGGTGTGCGACCGGCTCGGGCGTCCCGCCGCCCGCTTTACCCCGGCCGCGCTGCGTGTGCTGATGGCTTACCCGTTCCCCGGCAACATCCGGGAGCTGGAGAATGTGGTAGAGCAGGCGGTGGTGCTGGCGGAGGGCGACGTCATCGACGTCGGCGACCTGCCGCCGGACGTGGTCGGTGCCGATGCGCCGTCCCCGCCGCAGGAGGCGCGTCCTCCGCGGGACTTCCTGGATCTCACGGACCCCGCCGGCTTTCCCACCCTGGAGGAGGTGGAGCGCCGGGTGCTGGAGGCGGGGCTGCGCGCCTTCGACTCGAAGGCCGAACTGGCCCGCCACCTGGGGCTCTCGCGGGCGACGCTGTACCGGAAGCTGGCCAGATACGGGTTGGATGGATGAGTGTATCAAGGTGAAACATATCGAGACAGCGTGCGTCTCATATCGATACACATCGGGGCCGGGAGAGACCTCCCGGCCCTCTTTCTGCCGTTGGTATGATCCTTGCTCGGAAAAAGGGCGGACGCGCATTCGCCATGAAGGAGGAGGAATCGAATCATGCCAAAGGGCGAACCCTTTAAGATCAAGATGGTGGAACCGATCCGGCTCATCCCCCGGGAGGACCGGGAGGCGGCGATCAAGGCCGCGCACTACAATCCCTTCCTGCTCCGGTCGTCCGATGTGTACATCGACCTGCTCACCGACTCGGGCACCGGCGCGATGAGCCACTTCCAGTGGTCCGCGATGATGCTGGGCGACGAGTCCTACGCCGGCGCCAGCAGTTACTACAAGCTGAAGGAGACGGTCACGGACATCACCGGGTACGAGTACGTCATCCCGACCCACCAGGGCCGCGGCGCCGAGAAGAGCGCGTTTGCCCAGCTGATCACCCGTCCCGGCATGTACGTGCTCTCCAACATGTTCTTCGACACCACCCGCGGCCACGTGCAGCTGGCCGGCGGCCGCCCCGTCGACCTGCTCCTGGACGTTCCCACGGACGAGTTCCATCCGTTCAAGGGCAACATGGACACCGAGAAGCTGGAGAAGTTCATCCAGGAGCACGGCGCCGAGAACATCGCCTGCATCGTCATGACCGTCACCAACAACTCGGCCGGCGGCCAGCCCGTCTCCATGGCCAACATCCGCGAGACGTCCCGGATCGCGAAGAAGTACGGCCTGCTGGTGCTCTTTGACGTGGCCCGGTACGCGGAGAACTGCCACTTCATCCGCATGCGCGAGGAGGGCTACGCGGACAAGGCGCCCATCGACATCGCACGCGAGATGTTCTCCTACGGCGACGGGCTCATGATGAGCGCCAAGAAGGACGCGCTGGTGAACATCGGCGGCCTGCTGGCCTTCCGGGATGAGGAGCTGTACACCCGGGTGGGCGGCGTGGTCGTGCCCTTCGAGGGGTTCCTGACCTACGGCGGCCTGGCGGGCCGGGACCTGGAGGCGATGGCGGTGGGCCTCCGGGAGGCGCTGGACCCGGACTACCTGGCGTACCGGGTCGGGCAGGTGCAGTACCTGGGCGAGCTGCTCCGGAACGCCGGCATTCCGATTCAGTGGCCCGTGGGCGGCCACGCGGTGTTCATCGACGCGGCGAAGTTCCTGCCGCACATCCCGTGGGACCAGTTCCCCGGCCACGCCCTGACGGTGGCGCTCTACCTGGAGGGCGGTGTGCGCACCGTGGAGGTGGGCTCGCTGATGATGGGCCGGGACCCGGAGACCGGCGAGAACGTGCGGAGCCCGTTCGAGTTCACCCGCCTGGCGATTCCGCGCCGGGTCTACACGAACCAGCACATGGAAGACGTGGCCGAGGCGGTGGTGAACGCCTACCAGCGGCGTGAGCAGATCCGCGGCGTGAAGTTCACCCGGGAGCCCAAGGTGCTGCGCCACTTCACGGCGCACTTCGATCTGGTCTGACCAGGCTGAGGCGCGGCCTGGCCGCGCCGGCCGCGCCCGAATTTGCAGAAGTTGACACAGCGGCAGAAGGGCTCGCCCGACATAAGGGCACCCCGCATGTTCCATCCTATGACTGGATACCGGTCCACACTGTCAAAGGAGGAGTTCACGTGCCTAAGGGCGAGCCCTTCAAGATCAAGATGGTGGAACCGATCCGGCTCATCCCCCGGGAGGACCGGGAGCGGGCGCTGAGGGAAGCGCACTACAATCCGTTCTTCCTGCGCTCGTCCGACGTGTACATCGACTTGCTCACCGACTCGGGCACCGGTGCGATGAGCCACTTCCAGTGGTCCGCGATGATGCTGGGCGACGAGTCCTACGCCGGCGCCAGCAGTTACTACAAGCTGAAGGAGACGGTCACGGACATCACCGGGTACGAGTACGTCATCCCGACCCACCAGGGCCGCGGCGCAGAGAAGGTCGCCTTCTCCCAGCTGATCACCCGTCCCGGCATGTACGTGCTCTCCAACATGTTCTTCGACACCACCCGCGGCCACGTGCAGCTGGCCGGCGGCCGCCCCGTCGACCTGCTCCTGGACGTTCCCACGGAAGAGTTCCATCCGTTCAAGGGCAACATGGACACCGAGAAGCTGGAGAAGTTCATCCAGGAGCACGGCGCCGAGAACATCGCCTGCATCGTCATGACCGTCACCAACAACTCGGCCGGCGGCCAGCCCGTCTCCATGGCCAACATCCGCGAGACGTACCAGATCGCCAGGAAGTACGGTGTGCTGGTGCTCTTCGACGTGGCCCGGTACGCCGAGAACTGCCACTTCATCCGCATGCGCGAGGAAGGCTACGCGGACAAGGCGCCCATCGACATCGCACGCGAGATGTTCTCCTACGGCGACGGGCTCATGATGAGCGCCAAGAAGGATGCGCTGGTGAACATCGGCGGCCTGCTGGCCTTCCGGGACGAGGAGCTGTTCACCAAGGTCGGCGCGGCGGTGGTGCCCTTCGAGGGGTTCCTGACCTACGGCGGCCTGGCGGGCCGGGACCTGGAGGCGATGGCGGTGGGCCTCCGGGAGGCGCTGGACCCGGACTACCTGGCGTACCGGGTCGGGCAGGTGCAGTACCTGGGCGAGATGCTCCGGAGCGCCGGCGTCCCGATCCAGTGGCCCGTGGGCGGCCACGCGGTCTTCATCGACGCGGCCAGGTTCCTGCCCCACATCCCGTGGGACCAGTTCCCGGGTCATGCGCTGACCCTGGCGCTCTACCTGGAGGGCGGCGTGCGCGCGGTGGAGGTCGGTTCGCTGATGATCGGCCGGGACCCGGAAACCGGCGAGAACGTGCGCGGACCGTTCGAGTTCACCCGCCTGGCGATCCCGCGCCGGGTCTACACGAACCAGCACATGGAAGACGTGGCCGAGACCGTGGTGAACGCCTACAAGAAGCGCGAGGAGATCCGCGGCGTCAAGTTCGCCCGGGAGCCCAAGGTGCTCCGCCACTTTACGGCGTGGTTCGATCCGGCGTAGCCCCGGGTTTCAAGTGTCGTTTGCACGTGCGGCCCCGGCTGTTCCCGCGTGAGTCGGGGCCGTACAAGCTCACTTGCTGAGACAGAGGAGGCCGCATCACATGGAGGAACGGCGAGACCAGTGGACATCCCGATCTGGCTTCATCTTCGCCACGATCGGCGCTGCCGTGGGACTGGGGAACTTCTGGCGTTTCCCGTTCATGGCGTACCAGAACGGCGGCGGGGCGTTTCTGCTGCCGTACTTCGTGGCGCTGCTGACTGCAGGCGTGCCGCTCATGATCCTGGAGTTCGGCTTCGGCCACAAAATGCGCGGCGCCGCCATTACCGCGTTCAAGCAGCTGAGCCGCAAGTACGAGTGGATCGGCTGGTGGCAGATCACCGTCCCCGTCGTGGTGGTCACGTTCTACAGTGTCATTATCTCCTGGTCGCTGCGCTACCTGATCTTCAGCTTCACGCAGGCATGGGGCGAGGACCCGGGGACCTTCTTCGCCGGCGACTTCCTGGGGATCACCTCCGGCCCGCTGGAGCTGGGCGGGTTGCGCTGGGGCATCTTCGCTGCCGTCGCACTGATCTGGCTCGCCAACTACTACATCTCCTCACGGGGCATCTCCGGCGGCATCGAGAAGGCCTGCAAGATCATGACGCCGTTCCTGGTCATCGCCATGATCATCTTCGTCATCCGGGGCATCACGCTGCCGGGCGCCACTTACGGCCTCAACTTCTTCCTCAACCCGGACTTCAGCAAGATCATGGACCCGGGCGTCTGGGTGGCCGCGTACAGCCAGGTCTTCTTCTCGACGACCCTGGCCGTGGGCGTGATGATCGCCTACTCCAGCTACCTGCCCGAGGACTCGGACCTCGCCAACAACGCTTTCATCACCGTCTTCTCGAACTCGTCCTTCGACCTCATGGCGGGGTTTGCGGTCTTCTCCACCCTGGGCTACGCCGCCCTGAAGGCCGGCGTGCCGTTTGAGGAGATGGCCGTGGCGGGCCCCGGCGTGGCGTTCGTCGCCTTCCCGAAGGCCATCTCGATGCTGCCCGGCCCCTTCTGGCTCCAGTCGCTGTTCGGCGTGCTCTTCTTCGCGGCGCTGCTCCTGGCCGGCATCTCGTCCTCCATTTCGATGATGGAGTCGTTCGCCTCCGCCGTCATCGACCGGTTCGGCGTGGACCGCCGGAAGCTGCTGGGCTGGTTCTCCATCATCGGCTTCCTCTTCAGCTCCCTCTTCGCCACCGGCGCCGGCGTGCACATCCTGGACATCGTCGACCACTTCGTGGGCAGCTACGCCATCGCCGTTCTCGGCCTGGTGGAGGCCATCGTGCTGGGCTACGTCATGGGCACCGCCCGCATCCGGGAGCACGTGAACCTCACCTCCGACATCCGGGTCGGCATGTGGTGGGACGTGCTGGTCAAGTACGTCACCCCGGTGCTCCTGGGCTACAACATCCTCTCTAACTTCGTCAGCGAGTTCCGGGAGCCCTACGCCGGCTATCCGACCGGCGCCCTGGTCCTCTTCGGCTGGACGGTGGCCATTGCCATGTTCACCTTCTCCCAGGTGATGCAGTGGCGCTCGCAGCAGCTTGACCTGACCGGCAAGGGGGTGGGCTAACCATGCCGCAGACAGGCCTCCTGCCCGGTTCCCTGGCCATGCTGGTTTTCGGCATCCTGCTGCTCTGGGGCGGGCTCGCGTTCTTCATCACCACCGCGCTGCGGGCCGAACAGGCGCGGGCCGCCCAGAGGAAGAAGTAGCATTCGCAGGTTTTTCTTGACTTCCGCCTCTGGCCTTGCGATAATAGAGGACGATTCACACAAGCGTCAGAGGCCATGACGGGGAGCAGTAGCCGGTTCGACGCTTCCAGAGAGCCGCCGGGCGGTGCGAGGCGGCAGCGGCCGGACGGCGAACCTCGCCCCTGAGCCGTACGGGTGAACCCCTGAAGCCGACTTCAGGGCCGCAGCCCGTGCCGGGAACGGCCCGTTACAGCCGCCAGAGGCGGGCCCGGTGCGCCGGGCCAAGCAGGGTGGTACCGCGGGAGCAATGGCTCTCGTCCCTTCACAGGGGACGGGAGCCTTCCAGTTTTTCAGCCCCGTCTGAGGCAGAGGAGGTCCAGCTGCAACATGGCAGAGGAACGCTTCGATTTCCGTGAGGCAGAACCCCGGTGGCAGCGCCGGTGGGAGGAGCAGGACATCTACCGGGTCGAGCGCGACCCGAGCCGGCCGAAGTACTACGCGCTGGCGATGTTCCCGTACCCGTCCGGCAAGCTGCACATGGGCCACGTGCGCAACTACACCATCGTCGACGTCATCGCCCGCTACCGGCGGATGAAGGGGTACAACGTGCTGCACCCCATGGGGTTCGACTCCTTCGGCATGCCGGCGGAGAACGCGGCCATCCAGCACGGCGCCAACCCGGCGGTGTGGACCCGGGAGAACATCGCCGAGATGACGGCGCAGCTGAAGCAGCTGGGGTACTCCTACGACTGGTCCCGGGCGGTCTACACCTACCGGGAGGACTACTACAAGTGGACCCAGTGGCTCTTCCTGCAGTTCTACAAGCGGGGGCTGGCCTACAAGAAGACCGCTCCGGTCAACTGGTGCCCCTCCTGCCAGACCGTGCTGGCCAACGAGCAGGTGGAGGACGGCCGGTGCTGGCGCTGTGATTCCGAGGTCACCAAGAAGGACCTGTCCCAGTGGTTCTTCCGGATCACCCAGTACGCGGACGAACTGCTGGATGACCTGAAGCTGCTGGAGGGCGGCTGGCCGGACCAGGTCCGCGTCATGCAGCACAACTGGATTGGCCGCTCTGAGGGCGCGCGGGTCGAGTTCACCCTGGAGGCCACCGGCGACAAGATTCCCATCTTCACCACCCGTCCCGACACGATCTACGGCGTCACCTTTATGGTCGTCGCGCCGGAGCACCCGGTGGTGGAGAAGATCTGCACCTCCGGCCTGATTCCGGAGGAGCGGGTGGCCGCCATCCGGGCGTTCCAGGAGAAAATGAAGCACCTGACCGAGATCGCCCGCACCTCCACGGAGGCGGAGAAGGAGGGCCTCTACACCGGCCTCGATGTCACCAACCCGTTCAACGGGGACAAGGTGCAGCTCTGGATCGCCAACTACGTGCTGATGGATTACGGCACCGGCGCCGTGATGGGCGTGCCGGCCCACGACCAGCGGGACTTCGAGTTCGCGCGCAAGTACGGGCTGCCGGTCAAGGTGGTCATCCAGAACCCGGAGCACACCCTGAAGGCCGAGGAGATGACCGAGGCCTACGTGGACCCCGGCATCATGGTGAACTCCGGCCCCTTCGACGGCACCCCGAACCTGGAGGGCATCCCGAAGGTGATCGCCTACGCCGAGCAGCAGGGCTTCGGCCAGAAGACCGTCACGTACCGGCTGCGGGACTGGCTGATCAGCCGCCAGCGGGCCTGGGGCGCCCCGATCCCCATCGTCTACTGCGAGCAGTGCGGTACGGTTCCCGTGCCGGAGAGCGAGCTGCCGGTTCGGCTGCCGGAGGACCTGGACTTCACCGGTCTGGGCGCCTCGCCGCTGGCCCGCCACGAGGGGTTCGTGAACACCACCTGCCCGCAGTGCGGCGGCCCCGCCCGGCGGGAGACCGACACGATGGACACCTTCGTCTGCTCCTCCTGGTACTTCCTGCGCTACACCGACGCGCGCAACCCCGAGAAGGCGTGGAACCCGGAGGACGCGGACTACTGGATGCCGGTGGACCAGTACGTCGGCGGCGTCGAGCACGCCGTGCTCCACCTGCTCTACTCCCGGTTCTTCACCAAGGTCCTGCGGGACATGGGGCTGGTGAAGGTCGACGAGCCCTTCGCCCGGCTGCTGACCCAGGGCATGGTGCTGAAGGACGGCGCCAAGATGTCCAAGTCCAAGGGCAACACCGTCTCCCCCGAGGAGATGATCGCCAGGTACGGCGCCGACGCCGTCCGGCTGTTCGTCATGTTCGCGGCGCCGCCCGAGCGTGATCTGGACTGGTCGGACGCCGGGATCGAGGGCGCGTACCGGTTCGTCAACCGCTTCTACCGCATGGTCGTCTCCGCCCTGCCCGCCTACCGGCACGCGCGGAGCCTGCTGCCGGTCAACCCGTCCGACCCGGCGTCGCTGGCCGGCGCCCTCACCGAGGCGGAGATCGCCGAGGGGCTGGCCAAGGCCGCTCCGAACCTCACGCCGGCGGACCGCGAGCTGAGGCGGGTCATCCACGCCACGGTCAAGCGCATCACGGCCGACCTGCACGACCGGTTCGCGTTCAACACCGCGATCTCCGGCCTGATGGAGATGACCAACGCCATCTACGCTTACCGGGAGAAGCAGCACGCGGAGCAGAACACCAGCGCGCTGGTGCTGGCCGAGGCGGTGCAGAAGGCGGTGCTCATCATCGCCCCGTTCTGCCCGCACCTCGCCGAAGAGCTCTGGTCGAGGCTGGGCCACCCGCGGTCGATTCACCTGGAGCCGTGGCCGGCCTACGACGAGGAGGTCGCCAAGGCCGAGACCGTGGAGATCGTCGTGCAGATCAACGGCCGGGTGCGCGACCGGATGGAGGTGCCGGCAGGCATCAGCGCCGCCGAGATGGAGGCGGTGGCCCGGGCCTCCGAGAAGGTGCAGGCCCTGATCGCCGGCAAGCAGGTGGTCAAGGTGATCCCGGTGCCCGGCAAGCTGGTCAACATCGTGGTGAAATAGCGGATGCAGCGTGTGAGGTCTGACCGCGCAAACGGGAGGAGGGTGCGAAGTGGTCTATCGGGTTCGCCATGCCGAGCCGGCCGACGCGTCGGCGATCGCAGCCGTCGCCCGGGAGACGTGGGCGGAGACCTATCGCGGCATCATTCCGGAGGAGATTCAGCGGGCCGTGCTGCCCCAGTGGTACGCGGAGGACCGGCTGGCCCGAGCCGCCGCGAACCTGCAGAGCGCCTTCTTCGTCGCTGTGACCGGGTCCGGGGAGGTGGTCGGCTTTGCCCAGGCGGGGCACCGGCAGGAGGCCGGGGACGCCGAGCTCTGGCGGTTCTACGTGCTGCCCGCCCACCAGCGGCAGGGGATCGGACGGAGGCTGCTGCAGGCCTGTCTGGAGGCGCTGCAGGCCAGCGCACCAGTTTCCCGGCTCTTCGTGCAGGTGGAGGCCGAAAACCAGATCGGGCGGCGCACCTACGAGGCGCTGGGGTTCCGGTACGTCCGCGAGTACCCGGACGAGCTCATGGGCCACGTCACGCAGATGTGCGAGATGTGCCTGGGTGTGGGCGGACAGGCGGGCTGAAGCAGGACGGCTGCGCACCGCCGGCGAGCGCTATGGCCTGGGCGGGCTGCGCTGTGCGCTGGCGGACAGGGGCGGCGGGGAGGTCGCGGCCTGACGGCGGTCGAATCACAGAGAAGGCGGTATCGGCCGCGGGCCGGTTCCCCGCGGCCGATACCAGCTGTACGGAGAGAGGAGCGATCGCCCCATGCCGTTCGTTACCATTGACCACTTCATCGGCCCGGCCCCGGAGCTCCGGCGCCAGCTGCAGCAGCGGGTGGCGCAGGTCGTCGTCGAGACGCTGGGCGCGCCGCCCGAGAACGTGCGCGTGTTCACCCGCGCCTTTGCCCCCGAGGATGCGTACCGGGGCGACGGCGACGCGGCCGCTGCCCTGCCCATGATCCGGGTCGAGATGATGTCCGGCCGTACCTTGGAGATGAAGCGCCGGCTGATGGTGGCCCTGGCTCGGGCGGTGGCCGAGGCGCTGGGCGCCGATGTGGCTGACATCCGGACGGTCATCTACGAGAACGAGCCGCACCACTTCTGCTTCGGGGAGACGCCCCGCTAGGCCCGGCGCAGGAACAGGGGGAATTACCGATGAAGCTTGTGACCTATCGCTCCCCTGAAGGCCTGGCGCTGGGGATCAGGACGGAGCAGGGCATACTCGACGTCGCCGCCGCCTGCCGGCGCCTGGGCCGCCAGGGCGCCCCCGATACGGTCGACGAGGCGATGACGATGGGGCTCGCCGCCCTGGAACCGCTGGCCCGCCTCGTCGCCCGCGCGGAGGCGCACGCCGACCTGTTTCTGGACGAGTCGGCAGTCAGGCTGGGCCCGCCGGTGCCCCGGCCGGGGAAGATCATCTGTATCGGCCTGAACTACCGCGCCCACGCGGCGGAGGCCGACATGGCAGTGCCGGCCCACCCGGTCCTGTTCTCCAAGTTCACCAACGCCATCGCCGGCCCGGGAGATCCGGTGGTCCTGCCGGGCGTCGCCGAGCAGTACGACTACGAGGCCGAACTGGTGGTGGTGATGGGCCGCCGGGCGCGGCACGTGGCCGCTGAGGCCGCCCTGGACTGCGTGCTGGGCTATTGCAACGGCAACGACCTGAGCGCCCGGGACCTGCAGATGCGCACCAGCCAGTGGCTCCTGGGCAAGTCGCTGGATGGGTTCCTGCCCATCGGGCCGTACCTGGTGACCCGGGACGAGGTGCCCGATCCGCAGAACCTCCGCATCCGGCTCTGGCGCAACGGGGCGCTCAGGCAGGACGGCCACACCCGCAACATGCTCTTCCCGGTGGCCGAGCTCATCGCGTACATCAGCCGGTACATGACGCTGGAGCCGGGGGACATCATCGCCACCGGCACCCCGGAGGGGGTCATCATGGGCCTGCCGGAGAAAGACTGGCTCAGGCCCGGCGACCGGGTCGCCGTCGAAATCGACGGCCTGGGGCGGCTGGAGAACTCGCTCGTGGCCGGCGACTGACTGTGTGTCGGCAAGCGAATCGGGGCCTGCGCAGCGCAGGCCCCGATTCAGCTTTAGCCGTCCTCGGCCTCCGGTGCGACGGCGGCCCACAGCTCCCGCATGACCGGCGAAGTCTCCAGAAGCTGTGACAGCGGCCCCGCGGCAACCAGCCGCCCCTCATCCAGAAGCAGGATCTGGTCGGCCTGCTCCAGGGCGGCCCGCCGATTCGAAACACAGAGCACGGTCGCCCCGCGCCGGGCGAAGAGGCGGCGCCAGAGTTCCGCCTCCGTCTCGTTGTCCAGGGCGGAGGAGATGTCGTCCAGCACCAGGAGCTCCGGCCGGCGGGCGAACATCCGGGCGGCGGCCGTGCGCTGCACCTGACCTCCCGAGAGCTTCAGTCCCCGGGAGCCGACCTGCGTGTCGAGCCCCTGGGGAAACTCGGCCAGGTCCGGCTCCAACACGGCAGCCGCGACGGCCTCTTCCAGGTCTACGGCGCTTTCGTCGAGCCCCATCAGGATGTTCTCGCGCACCGTCCCGGAGAAGATGCGGGGCACCTGCGGGGTGTACGCGGTCCGCGGCGGCGTGAAGAAGGCCGCGGGATCCGATACCCGCCGCCCGTTCCAGCGGATCTCGCCGGCCGCGGCCGGGAGGAGGCCCAGCAGCGCCCGCACCAGGGTGGTCTTGCCGGAGCCGATCCGGCCGGTGATGACGGTGAACGACCCCCGGGTGAGGGAGAAGGAGACGTCCTCGATCCCCCGCCCGGTCTCGGGGTGGCGGTAGGTGAGGCCGGCCACGTCGAGCCGCTCCAGGGTGTCTTCCGCGCGGCGGGCCGGCGCCGGGTCAGGGGGCAGGGCTTCCGCAAAGCGGAGGTCCCTCCGGGCAACCAGCGCTTCATCGCCGCCGGCCAGCTCCGCCATGCGGGCCTGGTAGACCCCCATCGCCCGGAGCTGGGCGAGCGATTCGGTGAGGCCCCACATCTGCCAGCCCAGGATCTGGAGAAGCATCTGGAAGAGGGCAAACTGTCCCGGCGTGAACTGTCCGCGGGCCAGGAGGGGGGCGGCGGCCAGGATGATCAGCCCCATGCCCGCGTAGAAGCCGTTCTCCGCGAGGGCCCAGAGCAGCCCCCACTGCAGCCGCTCTTTCAGGCTCACATCCTCACGGGCGCGGTTGATCTCCCGGAACCGGCGCAGCGCGCCGGGCACTGCGCCGGCCGCCTGCAGCACCGCCACAGCGCTGAAGACCTCCCCCAGGTAGCCCGTCACGGCCTCGGTTCGCTCCATCACCTGGTCGCGGTAGGTGACGATGTTCTGGTGAAGCCGCCGCATGGCCAGGAAGATCCCGGCGATCACCACGGCGCCGAGCAGGGCCAGCAGTGGCTGGATCGTGGCGAGGTAGGCGAAGGTGCCCAGCGCGGCGCCGACGCGCACCGCGGCGAAGGGGAAGCGGTTCATCTGGAAGCTGGACTCCTCGACGTCGTCGCGGAAGCGGGTGACCGCCTCCCCGGGGGTGACCGGCAGGGGCAGCGCTCCCGGCCGCCGGTAGATGCCCAGCAGCATGTTGACCCGCAGCAGGGTGGTGGTGAAGCGGTCCGCGAGGGTGACGCCCACCTGCCAGATGAAGTCGCAGAGCTGGGCGAGCACGTTGGCCGCCAGGAAGGCGACGGCGTAGAGCAGGGGCTCGGACGAGCCCCCCGGCAGGGCGTCGAAGAACCGCGAGGACATCACCGCCCCGATGGCGGTCAGCGCCAGGTCCAGGCTGAAGCCGGCGGCGGTGAGCAGCGCGGCGGGCAGCATCATGCGGTAGAGCCGCCGGACGAAGACATATCCGCTCATCAGGCCAGCACCTCCGCACGTCCCGCCCGGCGCAGCCGGTTGTAGTGGGAGCGGGGATCGTGCGCGAGGTCACGTCTCGGACCCCACTCCAGCATCTCGCCCTGCTCCAGGACGAGGATCTGATCTGCCCGCTCCACCGTCGTCAGCCGGTGCGCGATGATGATGGCCGTGCGGCCGGCCAGCAGATGGTCCACCGCTGACTGCAGGAGGGCCTCCGTGACCGGATCGATGCGCGCGGTGAACTCATCGAGGATGATGAGGCCCGGGTTGCGCAGCGCCAGGCGCACCAGCGCGAGCAGCTGCGCCTCGCCGGCAGACAGGCCGTCTCCGGCAGGACCGATCCGGGTGTCCAGCCCCTCCTCGAAGCGCTCGGTGAACCACCGGGTGAGCCCCAGGCCGGCCACGGCCGCCCAGATCTGCGCGTCGGTCATGTCCGGATTGAACAGCGCCAGGTTGTCCCGCAGGCTGCCGCCGAAGAGGCCCACCTCCTGCGTGATCAGGCCGATGCGGCTGCGCAGCGCGTCGAGCGGCACGTGGCGGATATCCACGCCGCCCAGCCGGACGGCTCCCTCCTGCGGGTCATAGAAGCGGCAGAGCAGCCGGATCAGGCTGGACTTGCCGCTGCCGGTGCGGCCCAGAATGCCCAGCGTCTGCCCGGGCTCCAGGTGAAAGGAGAGGTTGCGGAGCACCGGACGCCCTTCCTCGTACTGGAAACAGACCCGGTCCAGCGTCACCGAGAGCGGGCCCTCGGGCAGGGCGCCGCCGGCGCCGTCGGTGATCGCCGGTTCCACGGCCTGCAGTTCCACCAGCCGTCCCAGGGCCGCACGGGCCCGCTGCAGCTCGTCCATCTGCTCCCGGATGGTGGTGATCGGCTCGTTGAGGAGGTCGGCGTAGAAGAAGAGCATCATGGCGGTGCCGAGCGAGAGGGCGCCGTCGCGGTACAGGAAAAAGGCCAGGACGAGCATCGCAAACTGGCTGAGCATCCACGCATCGACCGTGACGTTGGAGGCGGCCGACTCCAGGAAGCGGGCGCGCCGGCGGAGCCGCCAGTGCCGGGCCGACAGGGAGACGATTCCCCGCACGACGTAGTCCGCGGCCCCCAGCGCCTTCACCTCCTCCCGGCCGGCGATGCGCTCCTCCACGAAGGACATCATCTCGGTGGAGGAGGCCCGGATGCCCGACCAGGCCTTCACCGTCAGGGAGGAGACGCTGAGCACCGCCGCGCCGCTGAGGAGGAAGGAGCCCAGCCCCACCAGGCCCGGGACCCACCCCTCCAGAAAGAGGAAGAGCAGCACGCCCGCGATGAGCAGCAGCGAGGTCACCACCTGGGCGACGAACTGGGAGAAGAAGCCGGCCAGGGTGGTGACGTCGCCGTCGATCCGCTCGATGAGCTCGCCGGGGGTGTGCGCTTTGTGAAAGGCGATGTCCAGGCCGAGCACGTGCCGGGCCAGGTCGAGCCGCAGCGCGTTGGTGGCGGCCCAGGCGATGCGTTCCGAGAGCAGGGTCGCGCCGATGCGGAGCGCCTGGATGAGCAGTGCCCCGGCCAGGAAGAGGCCGGCGGTGCGGAGGAGCGTGGGCAGCGCTTCGCCTGCCAGCGCCTGGTCGACCAGCGAGCGCAGGAGCTGGGGGAACAGCAGCCGGAGGCCGGTCGCGCCGAGCATGAGGGAGATGAGCAGGACCAGGCCGGCAAGCTGAGGCTTCAGGTACGTGGAGAGGAAGCGGATTGCCCCGGTCTTGGACATGAAAAAACAGGCCCCTTTCGGCTGGTTGTGATGGCGGAGGAACTCCTGCCTGCTCACCAGCAGACCCGGCCTGTGCAGAGGGAAACGCTGAGCCCGTGGTCACGATGAGCAGGCCAACAGGGGGGTCAGCAGCAGCGTCACTGTGATCGCCTCCTTAAGATGCCGGAATTGGGTGGCGGCTTGATTCTAAGCGCCGCTCCTGACCCGGTCAACCGGGCTGTTCAAGTTGGCTCGTTTTTTCCGATTTTCCGCAGGGCCTGTGACAGCAGGGGGCGGCCCTTCTGCGGCAGGGGCGGGTGCATCGCCCGTGCGGCGGGCCGGAGGTCGGCAGCGTCTGGGGCTACGGCGCCTACGTGGCCCCGGACTGGACGGCCGACTGGCTCCATCGGGAGGCCGTGTGGATCCTGGACACGTGGGCGCAGGCGGAGTACGGGAAGAAATACGACGATCTCGGCGCCGAGCCGAAGGCGGCCCTGCGCGCCCGGCTCATGCAGGAGATGCGGACCAACACCTACGACCCGGACACGGGCGACCTGGTGGTTTCGCCCGTGCGGGCGGAGGCCATCCGGGCCGTGGCGGCGCACTACGACGGCCTCTTCGGCGACGAGCCGGCGCTGGCGGACCTGCGGGAAGCCTACGCCATCCGGGCCAACACCGTGCCCGATCCCGCCCGGCGGGCGAAGATGAGCAGCTTCTTCTTCTGGTCCGCCTGGGCCGCCACCACCAACCGGCCGGGGTCGGACGTGACCTACACCAACAACTGGCCGCCCGAGCACCTGGTGGGCAATCGGCCCACCGGCGAGGCCATCGTCTGGTCCGTGGTCAGCTTCGTGCTGCTGCTGGCCGGCGTGGGCGCGCTGGTCTGGTACTACGCGGCGCAGCGGCACCGGGCCGAGGGCGAGCTGCACGAGCCACCGGACGATGACCCGCTGCTCTCCGGCCTGAAGGTCACGCCGTCGATGCGGGCCACGGTGCCCTACTTCTGGATCGTCGCGGCCCTGGTCATGGTGCAGATCCTGATGGGTGTCATCACCGCCCACTACGGCGTGGAGGGCTCCGGCTTCTACGGAATCCCCCTGGACCGGTGGCTGCCCTATTCGCTGGCCCGCACGTGGCACACCCAGCTGGGCATCTTCTGGATCGCCACCTCCTGGCTGGCGACCGGCCTGTTCATGGCTCCTGCCGTATCGGGCCACGAGCCCCCGCTCCAGCGGTCGGGCGTGATCTTCCTGCTGGTCTGCCTGGTGATCATCGTCGCCGGCTCCATGGCCGGGCAGGCCGCGGCCGTGCAGCAGGGGCTCTCCCTGGAGACCAACTTCTGGTTCGGCCACCAGGGTCTCGAGTACGTGGACCTGGGCCGGTTCTGGCAGTGGTTCCTCTTCGTCGGCCTGTTCCTCTGGCTCTTCCTGATGCTCCGTGCCCTCCGGCCCGCCCTGCGCCGGCCCGGCGACCAGCGCCACCTGCTCCTGCTGTTCGTCCTCTCCTCGTTTGCGATCGCCCTCTTCTACGGGGCGGGGCTGATGTACGGCCGGCAGAGCCATTACGCCATGATCGAGTACTGGCGCTGGTGGGTGGTGCACCTCTGGGTGGAGGGCTTCTTCGAGGTCTTTGCCACCGTGGTCATCGCCTTCCTGTTCACCCGCCTGGGGCTTTTGCGTACCAGCACGGCCACGGCGACCGTGCTCTTCTCGACCATCGTCTTCCTGTCCGGCGGCATCATCGGCACCTTCCACCACCTGTACTTCACCGGCACCTCCATGGCCGTCATGGCCCTGGGCGCCGTCTTCAGCGCCCTGGAGGTGGTGCCCCTGGTGCTGATCGGGTTCGAGGGGTACGAGAACCTCACACTGAGCAGGTCCAAGCCCTGGGTGCGGGAATATCGCTGGCCGATCTACTTCTTCGTGGCCGTCGCCTTCTGGAACCTGGTGGGGGCCGGGCTGTTCGGCTTCTTCATCAACCCGCCCATCGCCCTCTACTACATGCAGGGGCTCAACACCACCCCGGTGCACGGCCACACGGCGCTCTTCGGCGTCTACGGGATGCTGGGCATGGCGCTCACCCTCTTCTGCCTGCGGGGCCTGACGGTCGGACAGCGCTGGAACGACCGGATCCTCGGCTTCGCGTTCTGGTGGATCAACGCGGGGCTGGCGCTCATGGTGTTGCTCAGCCTGCTCCCGCTGGGGCTCATGCAGGCTTGGGCCAGCGTGGAGCACGGCATGTGGTACGCCCGCTCGGCCGAGTCCATGCAGAGCAGCATCATGAACACCTTGCGCTGGCTGCGGATCGTGGGCGACACCATCTTCGCCCTGGGTTGCCTGGCCTTCGGCTGGTTCGTGGTGTCCACCCGGCCGAACGCGCCCCAGCGCATCGCCGCTTCGGGCGACTGACCCATACTGCCGGCGGCGCGGGGGCAGACTAGCCGTGGAGCCGCTGGGGGAGGAGAGTGTGAATGCCTGAGCAGAGGTTTGACCACGACGAGTACCTGGAGAAGGAAGTGAAGGACGCCCTCCTGGCGCAGACCGATTCCGCGGGGATCGACATCCAGGTGTCTGCCCGGGACGGCAGGGTGAGGCTGTCGGGGGTGGTGGACGCCCTGTCCCACAAGTCGGCCGCCGAGGAGATCGTGCGGAGGATCCCCGGCGTCCGCGGGATCGACAACGACATCACCGTCGCCGACGAGGAGATGCGCACGGACAGGGACCTGGAGGGCGCCGTCGCGTCCCGGCTGGCCGGCGTCCCCGAGTGCAGCCGCCTCGGGGCGCGCGTGGAGAAGGGCGTCGTCACCCTCATGGGCGAGGCGCGCACCTACGAGGAACTGGATGGCGCGGTGAGGCTGGTCGAGGGTGTCCCGGGGGTGAAGGAGGTCCGGTCGGACCGGGTGAAGGTGGGCATCGGCGAGGAGGAGGACGACGCCGACGTCTCCCGCACCGCCCTGCGCCTGCTGGCGCAGATGGGGTACGATCCCGACCAGTTCCAGGTGTACACCGCCGACGGCGTGCTGCACGTGAAGGGCATCGTGCCCGGGCGTGCGGACCGGACCCGCATCAAGACGGCGATGCGCGGCATCCGGGGCGTGGCGAAGTTGGAGGCGTTGCTCGTTTCCGAGGACGAGATGCTCCAGGACGACGAGGTGCACTGAGCGGAAACCCCGCCGGCTCGGCAGCTGGCGGGGTTTTTCCAAGAAATAGGAAGGAAAAATATGGGACTCCATCGAAACTCCCCGCTTCGGGGGGTGACGGTGTTGAGTTCCATCATTCCGTTCACGCCGGCGATGCGGATCGCCGTCGCCGCACTGCTGGCGCTCAGTGTCGTCGGGCTCGGCTGGCGCGCCCTTACCCTCTACCAGGCGGATCAGCGCGCCCTCAAGGCAGCGGCCTTCCTGGCCGAACTGGAGGCCGGGCAGGCGGGGGCGATGGCCGCAGGGACCGGTCCGGCTGAAGTGACGTTGGACGGGAGTTCATCTGCGCTGCCGGAGGATCTCCCGGCCAGCCAGGTGATCGTCCATGTGGAGGGCGCAGTGCACAGACCGGACGTCTACGCGCTCCCCGAAGGATCCCGGGTGAACGACGCGATCCTCGCGGCGGGCGGCCCGCTGCCGGATGCGGTTCCTGGCGTCCTGAACCTGGCGGCGCCGCTGGTGGACGGGGCGAAGATCTACGTCTATCGCAAATCCGAGCTGGAGCCGAACGCGCCCCAGCCGCCGAAAGCGCAGGGAGCGACCTACGCGCCGGTGACCAGCACGCTGGACGGGTCGGGCGGCGGATCGGGCGCCGCCGGCACGCAGCTGGTCAACATCAACACGGCCGGCCAGGCGGAGCTGGAGACCGTCCCGGGCATCGGCCCCGTCATCGCCCGGGCGATCATCGCCTACCGGACGGAGCACGGGCCGTTCCAGTCGGTCGACGACCTGATCGCGGTCTCGGGAATCGGGCCCAAGACGCTGGAGAAGATCCGGCCGTACGTGACGAGGTAAGCTTTGGGCGGTGAGAGGCCTCAGCCCAGCGTGCGCAACAGCGCCATCGCCGCGATGCCGGCCACCACGGTGCCCATCAGGCTCCGGGTCCAGATGGCTACGGCGAAGGCCGGGATGGCCGCCAGCAGGGCGGGGTTGCCCGGCGGCAGGGCCAGCTCTCCGCCGTCCAGCAGCAGGCCCTGGGCCAGGAGGGCCGAGAGCACCGCCGCGGGAATGAACTCCAGCCACCTGAGGAGCAGCGGCGGCATCTTGAAACGGCTCAGCACGACGATGGGCAGCATCCGGGGAAGGTACGTGACCAGGGCCATGCCCAGGAAAAGCAGCAGCACCTCGGTGCGGACGCTCATCAACGCAGCATCACCCCTACCGTGGCCGCGAGGACGGTGGCGACGATCACGCCCCAGCTGGGCTGGCCCATCAGCCCCATGGCCACGGCCGCGAACGCGGCCACCGCGGCGGCCGTCTGGCGCTTCCGCGCCCCCTCGCCCCGCAGGTTGGGCACCAGCAGGCCGATGAACATCGCCGACAGGGCGAAGTCGAGCCCCAGGGCTTCCTGGTTGGCCGCGATGCCCCCGGCCAGCGCCCCGGCGATCGAAGCCAGGACCCAGGTGCCCTGCGAGGTGATGTGCAGCCCCGCGACGAACTGCGGTCCGATGGGACGCCCGCGGAGCACGGAGGCGTTCACGGCGAAGGTCTCGTCGGTGATGCCGTAGGAGAGCAGGGCGTTGACCGCCGGGCGGTTCTGCCGGAAGGAGGGCAGGAGGGCGGTGCTGAGGAGGAGGTGCCGCAGGTTGACCAGGAAGGTGGTGGAGACGATGGCGGGAATCGCCGCGCCCGCGGCCAGCATTTCCACGCCGATGAACTGCGCGGAGCCGGCGTAGACCAGCAGCGACATCAGCCCCACCTCCGCGACGGAAAGCCCGGCCGTCTGGGCAAGGACGCCGAATGCGAAGCCGATGGGCAGGTAGCCCAGCACAATGGGCAGCGCGGCCCTGCTGCCCGCGGCAAAGGTGGACGGCGGCAGGCTGGGCAGCGTCTGCGTTGATGCCATATAGGGGACACCTCCGGGGACAGGTAAGTAACCCTATCTATTACACTTCAAAGGATTAAAATCCTACCTGCATTTGGTACGTTGGCGGCCGGTCTGACACGGTCCGTGCTCGCAGGGGAACCGGGCGAGAACGGTGAGAGGCGCATGCGCGGCCGGGCGGCCGGTGCGGGCGGTAGCAGGGGGATCGGCAGGGTCGGGGTAACGGGGTGCGTGAATGATTGGAGGAGGACGCGCGGCGCCGGGGCCCGGCTGGCGGCGCGGACGCCGACGACCCCCACCCGGCGCAAGGCGGGTGAGGGTCGTCGTGTTCTGCACAGGCCGTCAGCGGCCCGGGTGGGTCTCCAGGAGCGCCTCCAGATACCGGGAGCGCACCGGGAGGAAGAAGAGGGCCTGCAGGGCGGCATATATGGCGAGGACGACGAGGGAGAACGTGAAGATCGAGGTGGAGAGGAACGACTGGAGCATCACCAGGGCGAAGATGGCGTGGACCAGGGCACCGGCGAAGGGGATCAGGAACAGCAGCCCGAGCTGGGTCGTGATCACCCCGCGCGCCTCCTGGTCGGAAAGCCCCAGCTTGCGCAGGCTGCGGAGCTTGCGGGCGTCCTCCAGGCGGTCGTTGTAGAGACGGAAATAGATGAAACTGCCGGAGGCGAGGAAGAAGATCAGGCTGACGAATGCGCCGATCAGATAGATGAGCCGGTAGGTGACCCGGTCTTTCTGGTACCAGTCTGCTGCGGTCCGCAGCAGGAAGGCGCGGGGTCCCGGCGCGTGTTGTCCGTCGATGGCCTCCCGGATCGCCGCTGCCGCAGCCCCCGTGCTCATCCAGTCCGGCACGGCGTAGCCGTAGTACCATGCCGTCTTCAGGCGCCCGGCGAGCTCCCGGAAGGCCGCCTCGCTCACCACATAGAGCCGGTCAAACTGTCCCTCCGGGAAGATGTTCCGGGCGACCGCCCCCGTCACCCGGAACTCGGCGCCGGCGAGGTCCGCGGCTTCGCCGGATACGGTCACGCGCTCGTTGATGTAGACGGGGACTCGCAGCGCCTGCCCGTCGGGGACCTGCACGGGGGGTTCGCCCAGTACCGCGGCCATGCGGTTGTAGGACGCATCGGCGATTACGGCCGTGGTGATGCGTGCGCCGCGCCGATCGACGGCCAGGACCGGCTCGGAAACCTTGACGTAGGCGAAGCCGTGCTCACTGAGCAGCCGCTCGATGAGCGCCGTGTGCGCGTCCCTGGACGGGTCCGACGGGAGCGACTGGTAGCTGACGGCCACGGGGTAGCTCTTGGCGTACTCTTCGTCCAGCGTCTGGTAGACCGCGTGCACGGCCGCCATCGCGGTGATCGAAGCCGCCGTGATGATGGTGACCACGAAGAGGAGGCGTGCGTTATCCCGGATTCGGAAGCGGAGGTCGGTGAGCCACAGCAGGTTGGTCCGCCGGAAATAGAACCGGGGGAATGCCCTGGCCGCCTTCAGGAGATACACGCTGAGCTGCGTGTAGAAGAGGTAGGTTCCCAGCGTGACCAGCAGGGTGAGGACCAGGTAGTCGTAAGGGATCTCCAGCCGCAGAATGACGATCGTATAGGCGGCGCCCAGGAGCAGCAGCGCCAGGGCGGAGAGCAGGAACGAGGCCTTCGGCTCCGGCTGGGGCTTTCGGGCCCCCCGCAGCAGGTCGATGGCCCGCTGGGCCCCCACCAACGCCGGCGCCAGGCGGGCGATGCCGAGAAACAAGGCCGTGAAGCAGGCCACCGTCAGCAGCATCGCCGTCGTGGGCACGTAGAAGTGGAGCTCCGGCACCTCCAGGACGCGCTCCACGATCAGGAACAGGTACCTGGCGAAGATCAGGCCGACGGCCAGAGCGGTCCCGATGGCGAGGGCGCCGATCATCCCGTTCTCCAGCATGATGAGCCGGTTCAGCTGCCGGCGCGACGCGCCGAGCACCGTCAGGATGCCCAGCTCCCGGGAGCGGGCCCGCAGGAACCCGGCCACCGAGATCAGCACGAACAGCACGGCGAAGACGACGATTACGGCCTCGCCCGTCATCAGCAGCGACCGGACCGGCCCCGAGGAGAACTCCGTGGCCACCCGGGGATGGAAGTAGACCAGCGAGAAGAGGAAGAAGACCAGGACGGAGAACGCGCCGCTGAGGAAGTAGGCCAGGTAGGCCGGGAAGTTGCGGCGGACGCTGATCCAGGCGAACTGCGTGAAGGTCATGCGCTACCTCCCCCCGAGCATGGCGAGCACGTCCAGGATGTTCTCGTAGAACGCCTGCTGGGTGTGCCCCCGGCGAATCTCGTTGTAGATGGCGCCGTCCTTGATGAAGATGATGCGGCTGCAATAGCTGGCGGGCACGGGGTCGTGGGTCACCATCAGGATGGTCACGCCCAGCCGCTCGTTGAGCGTCCGGAACAGCCCCATCACGTCCTTGGCCGCCTTGGAATCCAGGTTACCGGTCGGTTCGTCCGCCAGCACCAGGGCCGGGCTGTGGATGACCGCCCGGGCGATGGCCGTACGCTGCGCCTGCCCGCCCGAGATCTGGTAGGGCCGCTTGTCGAGGATGTCCTCGATACCCAGCAGGTCCGCCAGGTCCGCAAGCCGGCGCTCCATGTCGGCCACGCCGACCCCCTCCAGGCAGAGGGGGAGGAAGATGTTCTCCCGCACCGTCAGCGTGTCGAGCAGGTTGAAGTCCTGGAACACGAAGCCCAGCTTCGTGCGCCGGAAGCGCGCCAGTTCCTCTCCGGTCAGGTGGTGCGGCTCCACCCCGCCCACGAGGACCTGGCCGGTGGTCGGCGCGTCGATGGTCGAGATGACGTTCAGCAGGGTCGTCTTCCCGCTGCCGGAAGGGCCCATGATGCCCACGAACTCACCCTGGCGGACCGCAAAGTCCATCCCGCGCAGGGCCTGATAGGGCACCGGCCCCTCGTAAACCTTGGTCAACCGTCGTACCTCCAAGATGTTCATGGCGTGACACCTCGCTGTTGTACGCAGAATACCGTTTGTCCGTAGCGTGGCCTGTACACCTGTATCGTAGGCCGCCGGGCCGCGCAGGGCTATCGACGGGGATGACACGGAGATTACACTTTTGTCACCTTGCGCGCACCGGTGCGGAACAAGCAGCCTGACCGCACCGCCGCAGGAAGGCGGCGCGGTCAGGCTGTGCGCGTTCGGACTGCCGGCTAGCGGAACCGGATGGTCACCGTCGTTCCCCGGTTCTCCTCCGACTCGATGGTGAGGTCATGCCCCAGGGCGTCGCAGATCTTCCGGACCAGGTAGAGCCCGATGCCCGTCGTCTCGCCGAACACCCGGCCGTTCCTGCCGGTGAAGTACAGGTCGAACACCCGCGGAAGGTCCTCGGGGGCGATGCCGACGCCTTCGTCGGAAACGGAGAGGATTCGGTCCGTTCCCTGCCGGGCGATGCGGATGGTGACGGTCTTGTCCGGCCCACCGGAGTACCGGATGGCGTTGGTCAGCAGCTGGTACAGCACATGGGACAGCCACTTGCGGTCGGTGTGCACGACCTCCTCCCCGGAGGCCTCCACCACGGGGCGGATGCGCCGCCGGATGAACTGCCGGCGCAGATCCCCGACCACGGCGTAGGCGAGCCGCGTGAGGTCGACGGCCTCGACGCGGAAGTCGTGGTGGAACGAGTCGATCCGGGACAGGTGGAGCACCATGCCCAGACTGTGCTGTAGCCGGTCGATCTCTTGCTGCAGTTCGCCGGCGCAGGGGAGCTCGTCCTCATGGTCCTGTACGATGAGGTGAAGGGCCGCAATCGGTGTCTTCATCTGATGGACCCAGTTGTGGAGGAAGTCCAGGTGCTCTTGCTTCTCCTGCAGGGCCTGCCGGAACTCCCGCTCCGCGAGCGACTGCAGGTCTGCCATCCTGGCCAGGCTCGCCCGCGGCAGCGCCCCCGTCGCCCGGACCTGTGTGAACTCGCCCACGCGCTGCGGCCGGCTGTCAAGGAAGCGGTAGTATGCCCAGTTGGCCGCCAAGCGCCAGGCGAGCACGGCGAGGGTGAGGAACAGCGTCAGGGCGAACAGGTACAGCAGGTTTCCCGCCGTCAGAGGCGGGCGCAGGACCGCAAAGGTGAACGCGAGCAGCGAGAACTGCAAGACCGTGAGCACGATGAAAACGGCGTGTTCGCGCAGAAACGTCTTCACTTACGTCCCACCATTCCAGGTGACGCGGATGCGGTACCCGATTCCCCGCACCGTCTCGATGGCGTCGCCCAGTCCGAGCTCGTCCAGCTTCCGCCGCAACCGGGCAACGTTGACGTTCAGCGTGTTCTCGCTGACGAAGTGGGTGTCATCCCACAGCCTCTCCAGGATCTGGTCCCGGGCCACGGCGCGCGGGTACTTGCTGATGAGCAGCCCCAGCAGGTCGGCCTCCTTCTTCATCAGGCTGACCCGCCGGCCGCCGAAGAGCACCTCGGGCCGTTCCGGGTAGAAGGTGAGCCCGTGGAACGGGATGACCCGCTCGCTCTCCAGCGGCGCCCCGGCCAGGTCGCCGTAGCACCGGCGGATCTGCGCCCGGATCTTGGCCAGGACGACGTCGTAGTAGAACGGCTTCGTGATGAAGTCGTCGGCCCCCTGTTCGATGGCCATCACCTGGTCCATCTCCCCGTCCCGGGCGGAGATGAAGATGATCGGGCAGCCGGACATGCGGCGGATCCGCCTGCACCAGTAGTAGCCGTCGAACCGGGGCAGGTTCACGTCCAGCAGGACGAGGTGCGGGTCGGTCTCCCGGAAGGTCTCGTCGATGGCGTCGTACTCGTCCGCGACGATGACTTCGAACCCGTTCTTGCGCAGATGGCTGGCCAGCCGCTGTGCGATGGACGGGTCATCTTCAGCGATCAACACGCGGTACAGCGCAAGCACCTCCTCCGGCGCAGCCCAGCCGGCTGCGTGTGAAGCAGCAGACCAGGGTGGCGCGGCCACCCTCGTCCTACTGCAGGAGAGACCTGGCGTACTCGATCTCCGGGCCGTATTCGGCCTCGTCCTTCACCGGCGTCTCCAGCACCACGGGCAGGCCCTCGAACGCCCCGGAGCGCAGCAGCGCCGCGATGCCCGCCTCGCCGATGAAGCCCTTGCCCAGGTTGGCGTGGCGGTCCTTGCGGCTGCCGTGGTCGAACTTCGAGTCGTTCAGGTGGACCGCTCTCAGCAGGTCCCAGTACCCAATGGAGCGGGCGCGCGCCACGAAGTCTTCCCAGTCCTCCGGCCGGTAGATGCCGGCGGCAAAGGCGTGGCAGGTGTCGAAGCAGAAGGCGATGCGCTCCGGCTGCTCCACCCGGCTGCGCACCTCCATGAGCTCCTCCAGCCGGGTGCCCAGCTCGGAGCCCATTCCGGCGGTGTTCTCCAGCAGCAGCGGGCACGGGCCGGTGTAGGCCTCCAGCAGCCGGTTCAGGGTCTCCACCATGCGGGCCATGCCGTACGCCTCACCCTGGCCCACGTGCTTGCCCATGTGGCACACGCAGCCGATGGCGCCGAACGCCTCCGCGTTCTCCAGGTCCTGCTTCAGCGAGGCGATCGAGACCGCCTGCAGCTCCGGGTCCGGCGTGGAGAGGTTGGTGATGTAGGGCGCATGGGCCACCGCTACCAGTCCGTACTCCGCCATCAGGGCGCGCCCCCGGGCCGCGGCCTCGGGGTCGGCGGCCTTTCCCTGGAACGCCCGCGGATTCTTCGTGAAGAACTGGAACGACTCGCAGCCCAGCTTGTGGGCGTTCTCCACCGCCTGGGGGAACCCCTTGGCGATGCTGATATGGCAGCCTAGCTTCAACTGACTTCACCTCAATGTAGTTTGACTCTCCACGGGCCTTCTGCGGTATGTCGGTGCGCTGAATGTACAGGACCTCCTCGACAAACTCATTCGGGTTCGCCGGGAGCGGATCCATCCAGCCGCTCCCGACGCCTCTATGATCTCCCCGCACCCGAGCCGCCGGCCGCAAGCGCGAACGAGAACGTGGTTGACACATGCTCCTCGCTCCGGACACTGATCTCGCTTCCATGCCGTCTCACGATCGACTGCGCGATCGGGAGGCCCAGCCCGAAGCTCCCGTCCTGATGCGTGCGGGAGCGGTCGGCCCGGAAGAAGCGGTCGAACACCCTCGGCAGGTCCTCCCTAGCGATCCCCGGCCCGCTGTTGGCGATCGAAAAAACGATCCGCCGCCCCATCCGGGCCAGCGAGACCGTGATCCAGCCACCCGGATCCGCATACTTGACCGCATTGTCGAACAGGATCTCCACCGCCTGCCGGATGCCGTCCGGGTCGCCCACCGCAAACAACTCCGGCTCGATCGAGCGGGTGACGGTAAGGCCTTTGCCTGCCGCCGCCGCTTCCATCGACCGGGCGACCTCCTCGACCATCCAGCTCACATGGAACCGCACGCGGCGGAACTGCAAGCGTTCATCGTCGGTCCCGGCCAGAATCAGCAGCTCATGGACGAGTTTCGCCATCCGGTCCGCGCCGCCCCGGATGTATTCGATCCACTTCATCTGATTCCGGATCGCGTCGTCCGGATTCGCGGCCAGGGCGTCGCAGTTTGCCCGGATGACTGAGAGCGGCGTTTTCAGCTCGTGGGAGGCGTCAGCCACGAACTGTTTCTGCTTCTCCCACGCATCCCGGATCGGCCGGATCGCCCGGTTGGCGAAGTGCAGGCTTGCCGCGGAAATGACGACCAGCGTGCCGATGCCGACCAGCACCAGCGTCGTGAGCAGTCGGGCGAGCGCCTGGTTCATCTCCGTGACGTCCAGGAACAGGATGCTGTAGTTGTGCTGCTCCACGGCAAGCGGCTCGCCGTCTTGCCCGACGATCCGAACGCGGATGGGCGAGACCGAGTACCGCCACTCCCGGCCGTCCGACCGGATCACCCTGTCCACGTCCCGGTTGTTCCAGGCGATCGCCGCGAGCCTCCGGTAAGACGACTCGGGCAGCGGCACGGCGGATTCGATCCGGACGATCTCGCCGCTTTCGTCCACCTCGACATGGAACGTCCCCGCACCATCCGCCGCTGCTGCGCTCCAGACCGCGGACGGATCACCGTCCGCTTCCGCCGTCCGGTCGGCCCTGTCCGCGACGGATTCGACCCGCATCTGCGCCTGCGGATGCGCCTGAAGCCGCGCCCGGATCTCCGCCTGGAGATTGCCGTACATGATGAAATAGACAAGTCCGAGCGCCAGGATGATGACGCCCGACGTGACAGACAGGTTCAGGAGCAGAAACTGGTTGCGCAATCGCGTGAACACGCCCCGTCACCCCCGCACCTTCAGTACGTAGCCGGCGCCCCGAACCGTCTCGATGACCGCCGCCGAACCGAGCCCGCCGATTTTCTTGCGAAGAAGAGAGATGTACATCTCGACGCGGCTTTCGTCCGCATCCGTGTCATAGCCCCACACTTTCTCGATCAGCATCTCCTTGGACGTGACCAGGTTCTTCCGTCGCATGAGCCACTCGAGGAGCTGCGATTCCTTCGGCGGCAGCCGGATCTCGGCGCCGCCGGAGCGAAGCGTGTAAGCGAGCGGATCGAGCGCAAGATCGCCGCAAGTCAGCAGCCCGTCCTGGTGATAGTCGGGGGACCTTCGGCCGAGCGCCCTGAGCCGGGCGAGCAACTCCTCCGTCCGGAACGGCTTCGCCAGGTAATCGTCGGCGCCGGCGTCGAGCCCTTTCACCTTGTCATCCAGTTCCCCCCTGGCGGTGAGCAGCAGGATCGGTGCCACGATCCCGTTCCCGCGCAGCTCCCTCAGAACGCGCAGACCGTCCATTCGGGGCAGCATGACGTCCAGCACGATGATGTCATAAATCCCCGTCAGGCCATTGTCCAATCCGTCTTCCCCGTCAAAAGACAGATCGACCGCATACCCGTTCTTCCTCAGCACCTGGCCGACGGCCTCCGCCAGCGGGACTTCATCTTCGACCAGCAGAATCCGCATATCGGCATCCCCTGCCATTCATCCGTAATCCCGAAGGTCCATTGTAGGCCGGAAACCTTTGGGCAACCTTAACGGGAAATGAGACCGCATGGCATTCGCGGGCAAAGGTTCGCCAAAGGTTCGCGGGTTACGATCGGTCATGCAAGGCAGCGCTGCTTGCAAATCGAGATTCCGGAGGGATGGCAAGGATGACGTTGAAGATCGGAAGCAGAACATGGGCCCTGCTGGCCGCATGCGCAGTGCTTGTCGCCGCCGCCGGCGCCGTGTCGGCGTCCGCATCCAGCCCGTACAACACGCTGCAGGTCAAGGTCGAGGACGGCGTCACGCGCTACTCCACGGACGACGGCAAGACGTGGAGCACTGAGGCGCCGGAAGGCGTGACGCGGGTGACGGATGCGGACGGCAAAGTGACCATCACGCGCGGCACCGCTCCCGCGGAGGGAGATGGCGGCACGGAGGAGGGCCTCAGCGAAGGCAGCCCGACCGACATTTCAAGGGTGTCGAGCCTGCTCGTCAAGGTGGAAGACGGCGTGAAGCGGTACTCCACGGATGGCGGCAAGACGTGGAGCGCGAAGCCACCCCGTTGAGCCCATGAATGCAAGGTCCGCAGCGCGGAAGTGGCAGGCTGCTCCGCACTGCGGACCTTGCTTCTTGAGCCGGAAACACGGGGCTGTCCGTCGGATGCCCCGGAGCGCAGGGAGGCAGCGACGCCTGCCTTGCCGGCAGCCTGGCGCCTTGCCGGCGGCGACGCACGACAACGGTCAGTGCGCCCGCACGTAAAGGACCTCCTCGATAAAATCGTCCGGGTACGGCGGCAGCGGGTCCGTCCAGCCCATCCGCGCCGCCAGCCCCTCCGCCACCCTGGCCGCCACCCGGGCTCGGGAGGGGCTGGCGAGCTGCATCCGGCGCTGCCAGTAGCCCCGCGCGGGCAGGAGGTCCTCCTCACGCAGCCGCAGCACGTGCTCCCGCAGCCGGTTCAGGTCGGTGACCGGCGCGTGGGAGAGCCGGTCGGGCACCACGGGGAGCTCGGAGGGCCGGTCACGCACCACCACCGTGCCCGCGGCCAGGTCGCCCAGACGCTGCCGGCGGCCCGTGGCCAGGATGCAGACGGCGCCGATCAGGTAGTAGACCGGCAGGTAGTCCACGATCCGCAGGAAGTTGCGGATCACCACCTGCAGGAAGGTGACGGGCATGCCATTGGCCTGGACCACACGGATGCCGGCGACACGCTTGCCGATCGTCTGGCCGTTCCACAGCGCCTCGAAGAGGAGTTTGTAGAGGAAGAACAGGAGTGCGACGCCCAGGAACAGAATTGCGAAGAAGAACAGGGCGACCGTATCGGAAGCTGCGCCGGATTCCGCCGCCCACAGGGCCGCCACGGGAAGCCCGATGAGAATCACGGCGAAGGCGACGGCGTACTGGATGACGGCGTCGATCAGGGCGGCCAGAAAGCGGCTGCCGAGCCCGACCGGCTCCAGCGCCAGATCTACGCTTTCCGGCGTATCGATGCGGATGGGATCCATGCGCTCACCTCGGGGGAGGGCTGTCTTTCGTGAACCAGGACCAGTTCGTGGCCCGGCGGCAGGCGGCGTGGAAGGAGCTGGCCGACATCCTGGCTGCTGCGCAGCGAAAGGGACCGCGGCGGCTGCCGCTGGAGCAGGTGGAGCGGCTGGGCCTGCTCTACCGCCGGGCGGCCTCCGACCTGGCCTACGCCCGGACCTACTTTCCCGGCGGCCACGCCGCCGCGTACCTGAACCAGCTGGTCTCCCGGGCCCACAACTTGATCTACGCCGAGGAGCCGCAGCGGCTGCGCTCGCTCTGGCGGCTCTTCGCCCGCACCGTTCCGGAGACGGTCCGGGGGGCCTGGCGGCCGCTGCTGCTTTCCGCCACCCTGATGATCCTGGGCGGGCTGGCGGGCTTCTTCGCCATCCTGTACGACCCCAACCTGGCGGAGGCCCTGGTGCCGGCGGAGATGCGCTTTCACGAACCCGCCGCGCCCGACGGCGACATACTCCCGGTGCCTCTCCGCTCGGTCGTCGGCACGGCCATTCTGATCAACAACGTGCAGGTGGCGCTGCTGGCCTTCGGGCTGGGTGTGACCCTCGGGATCGGCACAGCGCTGGTGCTCCTCCACAACGGGGTGATCATCGGCGCGCTGGCCGCCCACTACTTCCGGGCCGGCCTCTCGCTCTCCTTCTGGGCGCTCATCCTGCCCCACGGGGTCCTGGAACTGATGGCGATCTTCCTGGCCGGCGCCGCCGGTTTCTGCCTGGGCTGGCCCATCGTCGCGCCCGGCCGGCTGACCCACAGGGCCGCCTTCTCGGCCGGGGCCAGGCGGGCGGGAATCCTGATCCTGGGTTCGCTGCCCTTCTTCCTGGTCGCCGCCGCCATCGAGGGGTTCATCACCCCCATGAGCAGCCTCTCCGAGTGGGGCAAGTACGCCGTGGCCGCCGTGACCGGCGCGCTCGGCCTCGCCTACTGGGCGCTGGGCGGGCGGAAAAACCCCGGAACCGGGGACCGCCTCACAGCCGGCCCTGCTCCTTGATCTGCAGGTACTGGTTCACCACCGCCGCGGAGAACGAGGACGGCGGCACGTCGATCACCAGAACGCCGCTGTGCTGCAGCCTGGCCCGGGTCTCCTCCCGCTGTGCCAGCACCTCCAGCGCGGCGGCCTTTTCATAGGTTTCCTGGGTGCTGGTGGGCATGCACCGGCTCAGGGCGAGCAGGGCGGGGTCGGTGAGGGTGACGGCCAGCACAAGGTGGCGGCCCGCCAGTGCCGCCAGGTGGGCGGTAAGCCCCCGGTTGATCTCCGGGTCCACCAGGTCGGTGAACAGCACGACCAGCGACCGCTTGCGGTGCCGGGTGGCGAACCAGGCCAGCATGCGCCCGTAGTCGGGCTCCACCTGCTCCGGCTGGACGTCGTAGACCGTCTCCAGCATCGCCATCACCTGCCCGCGGCCCTTCCGGGGCGGGACGAAGGCCCTGACCTCGCCGCCGAAGAGCATCATGCCCACCTGGTCCCCGCGCTCCGCGGCCACCGTCGCCAGCAGCATGGCGGCGTTCAGCGCGTAGTCCAGACGGGAGAGCCCCCCGATGTGCGGGATCATCAGCCGGCCGGCGTCGATGAGGAGCATGATGGGCTGGGAGCGGTCGGCCTGATAGAGGTTGGTGATCAGGGTGCCCCGGCGGGCGGAGGCCGGCCAGTTGATCGCGCGGAACGCATCCCCGTCCTGGTACTCCCGCAGCGACTCGAACTCCGTGCCTGCGCCCCGCAGGCGGGCGCGCTTCAGCCCCTCCATCTGCCGGCCCCGGCGCAGGGCCACCTCGTACTGGCGAACCGGGACCAGGTTCGGGTACACCCGGACCTCGTCGACCAGCGGCCAGGTGATGGTGCGGTTCCACAGCCTCAGGGGGGAGCGGTACCGGCCGTGCAGCGGACCGATGGCGTACCGCCCGCGCCGGGCAGGCGTGACCCTGTAGCCCGATTCCACCCAGACGCCTTCGTGCAGACGCACCGCGGGCCAGGCCTCCGGCGGCGCCAGGTGAAGGGGCAGGTCGTCCAGCACCTCCAGGGTCACGGCCGCCCCGTGGCAGCGGAACGAGAGCCCCACCGGGTTGGCCTCCCCCAGCGAGAGGTGGCTGTCGACCCGGCGCACGGCTTCGATGGTCCTGCGGGAGGCGGCCAGGTCGGCGAGGGCCACGCCGGCCAGGAGCGCCGCCAGGGCGAGGCTGAGCCAGAGCAGCCCCGGAACGAGCGCGGGCACGGCGGTGAGCGCGAGCAGCACCGGCAGCGCAGGCGAGGGGCTGAACCGGGTGATGACGCGGCCGGCCTTCATCAGCGCGGGACCGGCTGGGACTGGAGGATCTGCTCCAGCACCTGGTCGGCCCGCACCCCCTCGACTTCGGCCTCGGGGCGCAGGATCACCCGGTGGCGCAGCACCGGGTACGCCATCTCCTTGATGTCGTCGGGCACCACGTAGTCGCGCCCGCGCAGCAGCGCCAGGGACTGGGCGCATACCAGAAGGGCGACCGCGCCGCGCGGGCTCGCCCCCACCGAGAGGGTCGACCACTCGCGCGTGGCCCGCACGATCCCGTTGATGTAGTCCAGCACCTTCGCCTCCACCGTGACGCTGCGGTGCGCCGTGCGCAGCGCCAGCAGCCCCGGCCCGTCCAGCACCTGCTCGATCCCCGCGCGCGCCAGTTCCTGGGCCCGGAAGCCCTGGTAGTGGCGTTCCAGAATCGCCCGCTCCTCCCCGGCATCCGGGTAGCTCATCTGGATCTTCATCAGGAAGCGGTCGAGCTGCGCCTCGGGCAGCGGGTATGTGCCCTCGTACTCGATGGGGTTCTGGGTGGCGATGACCATGAAGGGCTCCGGAAGGGGGAGGGGCTGCCCGTCGAGGGTCACCTGCCGTTCCTCCATGGCTTCGAGCAGGGCCGACTGGGTCTTGGGCGGGGTGCGGTTGATCTCGTCCGCCAGCAGCAGGTTGGTGAAGACCGGGCCCCGCTTCACCTCGAACGTCAGGTCCCTGGGGTTGAAGACCGTGGTGCCGACCACGTCGGCCGGCATGAGGTCGGGCGTGAACTGGATGCGGCGGAAACTCACCCCCAGGGTCTGTGCCAGGCTGCGTACCAGCAGCGTCTTGGCCAGCCCGGGAACGCCCTCGATGAGCACGTGGCCATCGGCCAGGAGGGCGACCAGCATCTGCTCCACCACCCAGTCCTGCCCGACGATCACTTTCCGCAGCTCGGCCTCGATGCGGCGCAGCGTCTCAACCGTCTCGGTAACCGGCATGCTCCATTCTCCTCCGCAGGTTTTCCGCCTGCCGGGCCAGTTCGATGAGCTCGGCGTCGGCGGGGTTGTCGTCCGGATCAGCCGTGCGCTCCAGAAGGCGGGCGATGTCCTCAGCCGGCACGCCGCACCGGGCCGCCGCGCGTCCGGCGATCTCCCTGTGGCTCAGCCCCTCCGCACCGCCGGTCAGCCGGCTGAACTCCGTGCGGAGCGAACGGTGCAGGGCGCGCAGGACCACGGCGCGGGCCCCGGCCCGGCGGTAGAGCCGGCTCATGGACTGCACGTATTCCACGGCGGCCCGGGGCGGCCGGTCCGGCGCCGGCAGCGGCGAGCCGAAGCGGGCGCCGTACGACCAGAACAGCAGGGCGACCGCGGCCGCCAGGAGCAGCCCCGAGGCCTGCAGGGGCCCCCGCAGGATCTGCCACCAGGGGCTGGTGAAGCCGTGGTGGTACTCGTCGAACGCGACCTGCCCGCCGTCCGGCGGCATGAGCAGCTGCAGGGCCAGCTCCAGATTCTGGGCCTCACCGATGCGCGCGTTGCTCAGCCACTCGGTGTCCGCTGACCAGAAGATGCGGCCCTCGCCCACCCGCCACGACACCAGCACGGGCCGGCCCTGCCCGTCCTTCAGGTGGACCAGCCGCTCGGGAGAGGTGCCGCGAAAGCGGCTGCCGCCCACGGAGACCGCCTGCACCCCGGCGGTGGCCGGGTGCGGCGCCGCCGGGCGGGCCACGTCTTCCTGATTCTGCGGGTCCCAGCCGTCGAACCCGGCCACCGGCCCTCCCAGGAGGGCCGTGCCGCCTTCGGCGACCCAGGCCTCCAGGGCCCGGATCTCCGCGGGCTCCAGGCTGCCCACGTTCCAGATGACGAGCCGCTGTACCCTGCCGTCCAGGCCGTCCAGCGGGCGGGTCCAGCGCTGCGCGAACCCCTGCTCGTCCAGGACGGCGTAGATGGCGGAGAGCCCCTGCGGGGTCTGCGACCAGGAAGAGCCGGGCCGCACGGACCGGGACCGGTCCTGCGCGTCGCCCAACAGCACAGCCAGGAAGACCAGGGCGATGAGGCCTACGACGATCGGCCAGGCGTCGCTGCTCCGCTTCCGGATGGTGCATCCCCCTCTCGCCAGAGCATGAGCACGAGGGACTCCGCCTGCCTGTACACCTCGGCCTGTGCAGGGCGGCCGCCGTAGAGGCAGCCCTCCACGAGGTCGTGCAGGCTTCGGAGCGCAGGGACCCACTCCGGCCGCTGCCGGGCCAGCCGGGCCTCATGCTCCCGGTTGGTGTGCGACGGCCGGTAGCGGATGGCCCCCACCTGGTCCAGACGCAGCAGCAGACCCAGGTGGGCCAGCCGCAAGGCCGAGAGGTAGTCGCTCCGGCCGGCGGCATCCTGCGCCGCCTGGAGCAGCTCCGCCGGCGCCGGCGGGCGCGCAGGCGCCGGGCCGGCACTGGCTCGCCGCACTCCGTCTTGCCCCGCCCCGTGGCCGGTCACATTGCGGTAGAGGACGAAAGCCGCCCAGGCCAGCGCCAGCGCGCCGATCGCGCCGGCGGTCCACCAGGCCGCCGGCGGCAGGGGCCCGGGGTCCATCCGCTCCGCCTGGCGGAAAAGGAGGGCGTAGAACCGCTCCCGGAGCTGCTGCAGCAGGGACTGCCTGGCCGCCGCGGCGAGCGCCCGGTTCAGGGCGGCGCGGGCGCCGGGCGCCTCGACGGGGGCGGCGGCGGCCAGTTCCCGCGCGGCGTGCAGATGCTCCTCCAGCACCCGCCGGGCAGCGGGCAGCGCCGCCGGATCCGCTTCCGCCGCGCGCAGGGCGTCCGCCAAGTCCGTGAGGTCCGCCCCCGTGAGGCCGGCCTCGGCCTGCACCTGGTCCACGTCCGCCAGCCGACCGGCGGCTGTGCCGACCTTGCGGCGCGCGGCGTCCTCGTCGCCGGCGCGCCGGTCCCGCTCCGCCTCCGTGACGAGGGTGAGCGCCTCCTCCAGCCGGTCGAGGTACGCGTCGGCCGGAACCGGGGCCGCTGCCGCTGCGGCCGGCAGCCAGAGCAGCAGAGCGAAGACGATGAGCACACGCCTCATGGCTGGAAACCTGGGGGGCCTGCCTCCGCCTGCTGCTGGGCCATCGTCTCCAGGTCGTAACCCTCCCTGCGGATCCGCGTGTCGAAGTAGACCAGGGTGAGGCCAACCGCCATGAACGGGGTGATGACGGTGGCCACCAGCCCATCCATGAGGGAGGTCAGGGCTATGGGCACCAGGGAACCGGTTGGGGCTGCGACGATGCCGGCGACGAAGCTGAAGGGCCCCACGACGATGTAGCTGAGCACCGTGCCGAGCAGGGTGAAGACAATGCCCGTGCCCAGCAGCGGCCAGAAGCGCGACTTGACCAGCTCAAAGGAGCGGGCGAGCGCCGCGCCGGCGCCCTTCTGCTCGATGAGCACGGCGTGGCCCGTGAACACCGTGAACGTTGCGAGGGCAATCAGACCCACGGGAATGGTAATGAACGCCAGGACTACCAGCCCGGCCAGGGCAAGCACGGGAATGGCGACGATCCACAGCAGGGCGAGGAGCACGTATGCCCCCAGCATCGACCCGAAGCGGGCGGCCCCCACGCGGAACGATTCGCCCAGCGACACAGGATTCATGTGGAGCACGGCGCGGGCCGCGACGTCGATCAGCGCGCCCTTGTAGAGCGGGTAGAGCAGCAGAAACGCCACCGGGTAGAGGAGCATCAGCCAGCCCAGTGTGATCAGGCCGGAGAAGTCGCCAAGCTCGGCGGCGGCGAAGATGTTGATCAGGGGGTTGCCGAACATCGTGGCGCCCATGCCGGGCGTCGCCCACAGCATGAAGAGCGAGGTAAGGAAACCGGGTATGGCGGCGATCAGCCCGATGGGCAGCAGCGAGCGCCATGAGCGCCCAAAAACCCGGAAGGTCTGGTCCAGGATCTGGCCCAGGTCCCGGGGCTTGAGGACGGTATCGGCAGAAGCCGGCAGATGGATGGACATAGCAGGACCTCCTTAGCAAACGGCCGTGATCTTACCAAGCTTCTATCTCTAACGACGAGATCCTGCCCGCATTTCTGCACGAACGAAGCAGGGAGCGGTCGTCCGCTCCCCGCGTGCATCAGCCTTTCACTTCGGTCCAGATCTGATCGTACACCTGGTTCATCTCGTCGCCCAGGTCGTCCAGCGACTCCGCGTTCCTCAGCCATTCCGCCGGCGGGTTGATGGCCGGGTTGGCCAGGTCCTCCGCGGCGATGTACGGAAGGGCCGCCTTGTTGGGGTTGCCATACGGATACTCCGCGGAGACGCGGGCGCTGACCAGCGGATCCAGCAGGAAGTTGATGAACACCTCGGCGGTGTACTTGTGCGGCGCGTCCTTCGGAATGGCCACGTTGTCGATCCACACGGTCACGCCCTCAGGCGGCAGGATGTACTGGTACGCATCGCTCTCCCGCATCACCAGGGCCGCCTCTCCGCTCCACACGACGCCGCCCCAGACCTCGCCGCCCAGCAGCAGGTCCTTCGGGCTGTCGCTGTTGAAGGCCTTCACGTTGGGCTTCAGGGCCTTCAGCTTCTCCTTCGCCAGGGCCAGGGCCTCCGGTTCGGTGGTGTTGAGCCCGTAGCCTTCGGTGCGCAGGGCGATGCCGATCATCTCGCGGGCGTCGTCCGGAACGACCAGCTTCCCCTGGAAGTCGGGGTTCCACAGATCCGCCCAGGACTGAACCTGGTCGGGGCTGATCTTTTCCGTGTTGATGACGATCCCCGTGGTGCCCCACACGTAGGGCACCGAGTACTTCAGGTCCGGGTCGTGGTCGAGCCCCCGGAAGCGCTCATCGATGTTCTTCAGGTTGGGGACGTTGGCGTGGTCGATCTCCGCCAGCAGCCCCTCCCGACGCAGCACCTTTACCATGTAGATCTCGGGAAAGACCAGGTCGTAGCCCGACGCGCCGGCCTTCAGTTTGGCGTGCATCTCCTCGTTGCTGGAGTAGGTGTCGTAGTTGACCCGCACGCCGTAGAGCTCTTCGAACTCGCGGATGACCGACTGCGGCAGGTACTCCGTCCAGTTGAACACGTTGAGCTCGGCCGAGAGCCGGCTCATGTCCACACTCGGATCCCGTTCGGGCCGGGGAAGGTCGGATGCGCTGCCCGTGCTCCCCCCGACCGAGCATCCCGAAAGGGCAACGGCCGCCATCAGCACCGCGGCCATCACGAACCCCACACGCTTTCTCATCCCGCTCTTCCTCCTACATCGCAACTAGATTCGGTTTTCGGTAAGCCGCAGGTACAGGGCGGTGGCAACGCCCGTGACCAGGACCATGATGGCGGACAGGGCATTCACCTCAGGGGTCAGGCCGGTCTTCATCATCCCGTAGATGCGCAGGGGCAGGGTGGTCGACCCCGGACCCGCGGTGAAGAACGAGAGGATGAAGTCGTCCAGCGAGAGGGTGAAGGAGAGCAGCACGGCGGCGACGATGGCCGGCATCAGGAGGGGGAGCGTCACGTGGCGCAGGGTCTGCCACGGGGTGGCGCCCAGGTCGCGCGCCGCCTCCTCCAGCTTCTCGTCCATGTCGCTGAGCCGCGCCCGCAGCACCAGCACCACGTACGAGATCGAGGTGCCGATGTGCGCAGCCAGGATGGTGCCCAGGCCCAGCGAGATCCCCAGGGCCGTGAACAGCACCAGCGCGCCCACGCCCAGCACGATGTCGGGCAGCACCAGGGGCACGTAGAGCAGCCCCTCGATCCAGAGCCGGCCGGGGACGCGGCGCCGGTGCAGGGCCAGCGCCGCCGCCGTGCCCAGGGCGGTCGCGATGATCGCGGTGGCGCCGGCGATGATCAGGCTGTTCTGCACCGCTTCCCACAGCAGCCGGTTGTGGAACAGCCGCACGTACCAGTCCAGGGTGAAGCCCTTCCAGACCGCGCTGGTGCGTGAACTGTTAAAGGAAAGGATGACCAGCAGGAAGATGGGCAGGTAGAGGAACCCGTAAACCAGTGCGGCATGCAGCCGCAGCCAGCCGCCGCCCCGCTTCACCGCTTCACCTCCCCGCCGTCGATGCGCCCGGCCCGCTGCACCACCAGCGCGACCACCAGCACCAGGGCGGTGAGGGTCAGCGCGATGGCGGCGCCGAAGGGCCAGTTGCGCGCCTGCAGGAACTGATTCTGGATGAGGTTGCCGACCATCATCGAGCGGGCGCCGCCCATGAGATCGGGCACCAGGAACATGCCGAAGGCGGAGATGAAGACCATCATCGACCCGATCAGGACGCCCGGGCGGGAAAGCGGCCACGTCACGTTCCAGAACGCAGCGACGGGGCTCGCCCCCAGGTCCTGCGCGGCGGCCAGGAGGCGGTCGTCCAGCTTCTCCAGGTTGGCGTAAAGCGGCAGGACCAGCAGCGGCATCAGGGTGTAGACGAGTCCGACCTGCACCGCCGCCTCATTATAGAGGAGGGGGAGGGGGTCGTCAATCACGCCGATGGCCATGAGAGCGGAGTTGATGACGCCCTGCGCCCGCATGAGCACCATCAGCGCGTAGGTGCGCACCAGGAAGTTGGTCCAGAACGGGATGACCACCAAGAGGAGCAGCCGGCCGCGCCGCTTCAGCGGGCTCCGGGCGATGTAGTAGGCCAGTGGGTAGCCCAGGAGCAGCGAGAAGAACGTAGCCAGCCCGGCCTGCACCACCGAGCGCACGAAGATGCGCAGGTAGAGCGGGTCGAGCAGGCGGCTGTAGTGCGCGAACGTGAAGCCCTCCGGCCAGGGCGAGTCCGGAGCGATGCGCACCGCAAAGCTGTAGGCCAGCATGAGCAGCAGCGGCGCGGCCACCAGGGCCAGCAGCCAGATCACCGTGGGGGCCAGCATGGCCCAGCCGGTCCGCCGGCTCATGGCGCCACCACCACGCAGTGCTCCGCCGCGAAGCGGAGCTCGACCTGGTCGCCGATGTCGGGTCCGGGTCCGGCGGGCAGGAGCGCGGCCAGGCGGCGGCCCGCCACCTCCACCATCAGGCGGGTGCCGGTGCCCACGAAAAGCCGTTCGGCCACGATGCCGTGCACCCGGTTCTCCGCGGGCCGCAGCGGCGCCGTCGAGCCGGACCAGCGAACCTGCACCTGCTCGGGGCGCAGGGCCACCGTCGTCCTGCCGGGCTGCAGGTGGCGGCTGACCTGCAGCTGGTAGTCGCCCCAGCGCAGGTGCCCCGTGGCCATGCCCTCGCCCTCCAGCAGGTTGGCCTCGCCCAGGAACTGCGCTACGAAGCGCGTGGCCGGGCGCAGGTAGACCTCCTCGGGCGTTCCCACCTGCTCCACCCGGCCATTGCGCATCACCGCGATGCGGTCCGACATCGCGAGCGCTTCCTCCTGATCATGCGTCACATATAGGAAGGTCGCCCCCAGCTTGCGCTGGAGCTGCCGGAGTTCGACCTGCATCGCGCGCCGGAGCTGGAGGTCGAGCGCCCCCAGCGGTTCGTCCAGCAGCAGCACCTTGGGCTCCATGACCAGGGCGCGCGCGAGCGCGACCCGCTGCTGCTGTCCCCCCGAGAGCTCATGGGGGCGTCGGTTCCCCAGGTCGCCCAGCCGAACCAACTCCAGGGCCTCGGCGACCCGGCGCCGGATCTCCGCCGGGGGAACCTTTTTCATGCGCAGGCCGAACGCGACGTTGTCAAATACGGTCATGTGCGGGAACAGCGCGTAGTGCTGGAAGACCGTATTGACGGGCCGCTTGTACGCTGGGAGTCCCTGAACGGGCTTGCCCGCCAGCCAGATCTCTCCGGAGGTGGGCTCCTCAAATCCGGCCAGCAGCCTGAGGGTCGTGGTCTTCCCGCAGCCGCTGGGCCCGAGCAGCGTCAGGAACTCGCCCGGACGAATTTCGAGGGTAAGATCGTTGAGGGCTTCGGTCGAATCGAACGTTTTCGACACGCCCCGAAACTCGACCATGTTTTCCGTAGCGACCTCACGCCTTTCTCCAAGAGTTGGGGCGTGTGTGCCTGCCGATTCGACAGGACCACACGCCAGCCTTCATCATTCGTCCCCAGGGGGGGCGGTTCCTTCATGTCAGGCGTGTAAACCACAAAAAATAAACGACCGCCAGCGCTGGCCGGCGGTCTCGGGCGATTTTTCCTATATTCTTGCCGCTCTCTGGGTGTGGATCACCCGCAGATGCGTTTTCCGGCGGTGATGGGTCCGGCGGGCCTGCCGCCGCCGGGACACGGTGTGGGTAGGAGCCGGCAGTTCCGAGATGACCATCGCCGCGATGAAGGCCACGGCGATGATGAGGAGGCAGAGCAGCGCGTGGGTTTCGGGCGTTACTGGGAAGATCAAGTCGATCGCCTCCTCTCGCCGACGGCGCCTCGCCTGTGTTCGTGAAATCTCGAACGATCCTTGCCATCTTTATTCTAATACGGCCCACCCGGGCGTGCCTATAGCCACAATGCCCTATATCGAACCAACCGTCCCTACCAGCGCCAAAGGATGCAGATCTTCCTCCGGCAGGAAACGGCGGCCGCACGCCGAAGTTTCCAGAAAATGTCTGTCGGAGGGCTGGCCTTGCACGCGCGTCCCGCACTGGTGATCGCCGGGGCCTTCGCCGTGGGCATCCTGGCTGCCGAGTGGATCCGGCCCCACCCTGCCGTCTGCGCGGCGCTGCTGCTGCCGCTGGCGGCCCCGCTCCTGAGCGGACGGCGGGGCGGCACGTGGCTGCTTGCCGCACTGGTGCTCTTCGGGGCGGCGCGCTACGCCTACGTGCAGACCTTCAGCCGCGGCAGCCTCGGCGCCTGGGCCGATCAGCCCGTCACCCTCACCGGTACGGTGGTGAGTGAACCCTCGCTGACAAGCGGGGACCGCGTCGCCTACGTCGTCGCGGCCGAGGCCGTGGAAGGCCATCCGGCCCGGGGCCGGGTGCGGGTGACGCAGCGGGGAGGCGACGCGCCGGCCTACGGGGAGCGGGTGGCGGCGTCGGGCGTCCTGGTTCCGCCCCGGGGCCCCCGCCATCCCGGGGCATTTGACGAGGCCGCATACCTGGCGAGGCAGTCGGTCTACCTCGTGATGGAGTCCGGTTCGGTGCAGCGGTTGGGCCCCGGCCGGCTCGACCCGGTGCGGCGGGCCGCGGTGGCGACGCGGCTGAGGCTGGAGGGGGTGCTCTACCGGGCCCTGCCGGAGCGGGAAGCGGCACTGATGGCCGGCCTGCTGTTCGGAAGCCGAACCCGCCTGCCCGAGGACATCGCGGCGGCCTTCCGGGCGACGGGCGTCTTCCACCTGCTGGCGGTGAGCGGCGGCAACGTGGCGATGATCGTGCTCCCGCTGCGTTGGTGCCTTCACCGGGCAGGGCTGGGGCGCGCGGCCGCCGCGGCCGCGACCCTTCCGGCGGTTGCCTTCTTCGTCTTCCTCACCGGCGCCAGCCCCTCGGTCCTGCGGGCCGGTCTCATGGCCATACTGGTGCTGGCCGGGGAGATTCTGGGCCGCGAGCGGGATGCCCTGAATACCCTGGGTGCGGCCGCCGCCCTGCTGCTGGCCGCCGCGCCCGGCCTGCTGTTCGATCTGGGCTTTCAGCTTTCGGTCGGCGCGACCCTGGGCATCCTGCTCCTCGCCGGGCCCATCCAGACCTGGCTGGCGCCGCGGCTGGCACTTCTCCTGCCCGGGCGGGCTGCGGCCGGGATCGCCGGCGGCCTGGCGGCGACCCTGGGCGCTCAGGCGATGGTGGAGCCCCTGAGCCTGCATGCATTCGGCGTCTTCTCGCCCATCGCTCCCGTCGCCAACCTGATGGTCGTCATGTTCGTCGGCTGGCTCGTGCCGATGGGGCTGGGGGCGGTGGTGGCAGGGCTCTTCGCCCCGCCGGCGGTGTGGGTGCTGGGCCACCTGGGCCGGTGGGCGCTGGCGGGGCTGGTGTACACCGTGAAGGCCCTGGCGTCGCTGCCGTACGCCCACATCGCCGCCGGCCGCCTGCCGGCGGGGTGGGTCGTGGCGTGGTACGCCGGGCTGCTCCTGGCCGCTTCACCGGCGGCACGCCGCATGCCGGCCACGTTCTGTGCCTGGCTGGGGCACCGGGTGCGGACCTGGCAGACCGCGGCCGCCGCGGCCGGGCTGCTGACGCTCCTGGCGGTGGGGGCCTTGCTCGTGTGGCGGCCGGCCCTGGCCGGGCCGCCCGATGCCCTGGAACTGACGGTTCTCGACGTCGGTCAGGGAGACGCCATCCTGGTGCGGGCGCCGGGCGGAAGCGCTGCGCTGATTGACGCCGGGCCGGCCTACCCGCTCTCCTCGGGGAGTGGGTGGTTCGACGCCGGGGAGCAGGTCGTTGTGCCCTATCTGAAGCGGACCGGGGTCGGCCGCCTGGACGTGCTGGTGCTCACGCATCCTGATGTGGACCACGTCGGGGGCGCCGGGGCCGTGCTGCGGTCGCTGCCGGTGGGGCAGGTCCTGGTGAGCACGACCGCCGCGCCGGAGGCCCACCACGCCGCGGCGCTGGCGGCTGCGGCTGAGCGGGGCGTTCCCGTGCGGGTGCCCCGGGAGGGGGAGATCCTGCGCCTGGGGGAGGCGGTCGCCATCCAGGTGCTTGGGCCGCCGGCATCGCCCATCGCGGGCAGCCGCTCCGATGACAACGCCAACTGCGTGGCGCTGCGGGTGGTGTACCGGCAGGTGGCCTTTCTGCTGGCCTGCGACCTGGAGGCGGTCGCGGAGGATCGGCTGGTGGACCGTGGCCGCCCGCTCTCGGCCGATGTGCTGAAGGTCGCGCACCACGGATCCCGGCACTCGACCACCGAGCGGTTCCTCCAGGCGGTGGGGCCGAGGTACGCCATCATCTCCGCAGGCAGCGGCAACCCCTTCGGCCACCCGCACGGCGAGGTGATCGGCCGGCTGCAGCGGGCCGGGGCAGAGGTGTGGCGCACCGACCGGCACGGGACGGTGACGGTCAGGACCGACGGGTTCCGGCTCTGGCTGGACGGCAGCCGCGGGCGGCCGGAGGGCGCGAAAACGCGGCCGCTCCTGCCCTGGAGCGGCCGCCTGGTCGGCGCATGGTAACCCATCAGCTGCGCTTTCTGGCCCGGCGCAGGGCCTTCAGCCGGACCACCCGGTCCGCGTTGACCTCGGGGTCGCCCACCTCGGGCGGGGGCCAACGGTGCCGGGCGAAACGGGCGGCCTGCACGGTGACGATCGCCCAGGCGGGCGCCAGCGCGCCGATCACCATCACCTGCAGCGCGGTCACGAAGAACCACACCCACAGGCCCGCCGGCGGCAGGGCCACGGGAAACTCCCACCCGACCAGGAGTACGGCGGCTCCCACCGGCAGCGCCAGCAGGGCGGCGCCGCTCAGGGCCGCGTGCAGACCGGCGGCGGCCACGTAGCGGGCCTTCCGGTACTCCCTGCGGGAGACCGCGAAGCCCGCAGTCAGCGCCGCCAGGAGGGCGGCCGCGGCGGCCGCGGGCGCATACCGCAAGGCCGCGAGGGTCCAGGGGCCTTCCGCACCTGCTGCAGCGGGGCCATACGTTCCTCCCAGGGCGAAGAACAGCGCGTGGAATACCGCCAGGTAGGTCAGGTGCGCCCGGAAGGCGGCCCCGCCCGCGCGGCTGCGGTAGACGGCCAGCAGGTAGAGCAGCACGAGCAGCAGCCCCGGCGCCACGTAAGGCAGCCGCTGCCGCGCGCCTTCCTTCAGCCAGTTCTGCCGTGCGGCGCTGACCTGCTGCTCGATCCGCTCCAGGTAACCGGCCCCTTCCACGGCCGTGGCGGGCGCGGGCGGCAGCGGGTCCGCCGCGCCGTAGCCCTGCAGGGCGGCGGCGGCCCAGGCCCGGCGTGAGGTGAGGTGGACCTGGGTCAGGGCGTCCAGCGGCCGCCCCTCGATGTCGAGCGCGCTGAGAATCGGCTTTCCCCGCGGGGAGACCGGTGCCGGCAGGCCGGCCAGGGCTGCGACGGTAGGCGCGACGTCGTAGATGGTCGCATCGCCTCCGCCGCCGGCGAGCACCCCGCTGCCCGCCAGGATCAGCGGCGGCCCGCCGTGTCCGGCGCCGCGGTCCTCACCCGTGCCCGCGACCACCACCGCGGTGGTCCGCCAGTCGATGAGGTCAAACAGGGCGACCAGGCGAAGGTCCAGCTCCGCCAGGGCAGCCTCGTCGGCGTCCTCCGCCGCCAGGTCCGCGGCCTGCACGATGATCAGCCGCGGGCCCCCGGGCTCCAGCATCCCGTGCACGGCCGCCTCGAGGTCTGCCAGGCGGTCGCCGGCGTGCCACGGCGACAGCACGCCCTCTGCGACGGCCGCCAGGGCGGGGCCGCCGGCCCCGCCGGCGGGGACCTGGCTGCGGACGGCGGCCTCAACCAGGCTGTCCACCCGCTCTGCGCCCGCCTCCGGCCCGGCCAGGAGCCCGGCGCGGGCAGGGGGGGCGCCGCTGAGCAGGATGGCCGTCAGGTTCGCTGCCCCCGCGGCGCCGTCGGCGTCCAGCCGGTAGTCTGCGCCCCGCCGTCTCAGCCAGTCCAGCGAGGGCAGCCGGTGGACCCGGTCGGCCGTCAGCCCGTCCAGGATGAGCAGCACGACCCGGTCGGCGAGGGGGGCCGAGCCCGAGACCGGCCGCTCGGCTCGGGCCGCGGCCGGTTCGAAGGCCGTGAGCTGCGCATAGCCGAACGAAGCGGCGCGCCACGCGCCGTACGCCGCCCCGAAGAGCAGACAGATGAGCAGCAAGACGGCTGGGCCGCGGCGCACGTCATCGCCTCCCGTCGGAGATGAGATGGCTCATAGATTCGTTTTCCGGCGCTGGCGCTCCTGCAGGGAGGCCGGGCCTCGTCCCCGAATCGTTGAAGGCAGAAGATCGTGAGGGAGTGGCACGCGATTGCACTACCACGAAGCGCTGGCGGAGATCCGGAACGGCCAGATCCGGCCGGTCTACCTCGTCTACGGGGAGGAGCCCTTCCTCGTGGAGGAGGTCTACCGCGCCCTGCGCGCCGCGGTCGTGCGGCCCGAGACGGCCGACTTCAACTTCCACGTGCTGGAGCCCGGGCCGGACCAGGTCGATCAGGCGCTGAGCCTGGCCCAGACCCAGCCGTTCTTCGCCGACCGGCGGCTGGTGGTCGTGAAGGACTGCCCCGCCATCGTGCCGCGGCGCAGAACCGGCGGTGACGAGGAGCCCCGGGAGGACAAGGGCGACGCGGCGCTGCTCAGCTATCTGAAGGCGCCTGTGCCGTCGACCGTGCTCCTCTTTCTCGCGGCCGCGGTGGACGCCCGGCGGAAGACGGCCAAGGCGCTCATCGCCGCGGGCGGTGCGGTGGAGTGCCAGCCCCTGAAGCCGGAGGATGCGGCGATGTGGGTGCAGCAGCGGGCCCAGTCGGCGGGCAAGCGTCTCGGTGTGCAGGCCGCGCACCTGCTGGTGGAGCGGGTCGGCCCCGACCTGGGGCTGCTCGCCCGCGAGCTGGAGAAGCTGGTGCTCTACGTGGGCCGTGCCGGGGAGATCCGCCCCGCCGACGTGGAGACGATGGTGGCCAACCTGGCGGAGACCGAAATCTACCGGCTCACGGACGCCGTGCTGAGGCGGGACCGGGCGCGCGCGGTCCTCCTGCTGGAGCGGCTGCTGGAGCAGGTGGACCATCCCCTCCAGTTGCTGAGCGCGCTCATCAACCGGTTCCGGCAGCTGCTCCTGGTCAAGGCGCTGGCGGCGCGGCGGCTGCCCCGCCGGGAAGCGGCGCAGCTTGCGCGCATGCATCCCTACGCCTTCGGCAAGCTGGCCGAGCACGCGGCCGCCGTGGACCGGGCGCAGATCACCGCCGCCCTCCGCCGGCTGCTGGAGGCTGACCTGGCGGTGAAGTCCGGGTTCGACCCGCGGCTCACCCTGGAGACGGTGGTCGTGGAGCTGATGGGCGACTAGCTCCCGTGCAGGCAAGAGCCCCAACCGCGAGGGCGGTTGGGGCTTCGCTGTACGTTATGAAGGACGGCCTGTCTGCGCGAACGGCCCGGCTACTGGTTGGCCGCGGCGGCCTCCGCGGCGGCCGTGGCCCTGGCCAGCATCTTGGCCAGACGCGCCTTCTTGCGGGCGGCCGTGTTCTTGTGGATCACGCCCTTCGACGCAGCCCGGTCGAGTGCCGAGAAGGCCCGGTTCAGCAGCACCTGGGCGTTCTCAGTGCCAAGAGCCTCCCGGTACTTGCGAATTGCCGTCCGGAGGCTGGACTTGACCATCTTGTTGCGTGCGGCGCGCTTCGCGGCGACCAGGGCACGCTTCTTCGCGGACTTCGTGTTAGCCAATTCCTCACCTCCAAGCAGCGGCATTTAACATCGGAATTCTAGCATACCCCTGACTGCCATGCAAGGGAATTCGCGGCGAATAATCGATTTGTCGCGCGGTCACACTACCCTGCAGGATACGGAGGTGAAAGGTGCCATGCTGAGCGCGATCGTGCGCTTTGTGGTGTCGGCCGTCGTGCTGATGGTGGTCGCATGGCTGACGCCGGGGTTTTCCGTGAACGGGTTCTGGGCCGCGCTCTTTGCCTCGCTGGTGATCGCCGGCCTCGGCTGGGTCGCCCAGGCCATGCTGGGACGGGGCGCCTCCCCGGCCGGGCGGGGCGTCGCAGGGTTCATCGCCGCTGCGGTGATCATCTACCTGACCGGATGGCTCTTCCCCGGGTGGCTGACCGTGACCTGGTGGGGCGCCCTCATCGCGGCTTTCCTCATCGGGATCGCCGACGCCGTGGTCCCCACCGAACTGCGCTGACGCGAACCTTTTTCCGCTGCACACCGTCCTAATCAGCGAACGGCCGAACGGTGCAAAGCGCCCCGGCGATCGCTGAGGTGATGCAGCATGTCCTTTCCCGACGCCAACCAGCCCATAGCCGTTCCCCCGCAGCGGCCCCGGCGGCGAGCCGGACGGGCGGTGCTTGCCGCGGTGCTCGCGGCGGCAGCCGCCGGAGTAGGGGGGTTTCTGCTGGGGCAGCACACCGCCCCCCATCCGCCTTTCGATCCGCTGTGGCTCCGGGCCTACACGGACCGGCCGCTGGACACCGCGGCGCCGAACGACGGGTTCTGGATCGCCGGCTATTACGTGGACTACGACAGCGACTCCCTGGAATCGGTGCGCCTGAACGCGCCCCACATGGACCAGGTGGTCGTGTTCGGGTACGGCTTTGACTGGGAGGGCAACGCCGTCGGCAAGGACCAGACCCTCATCCGGGGCGTCACCAGCCGCCAGAAGCGGGTGCTGCTCTTCGGAAACTTCTCCGATGCGGGCTTTGACCCCGAACTGGCCCACCGGATCCTGACGGACCCGGTGGTGCAGGAGCGCGCCATGTCCTCGATCCTGGCCGAGGCCGAGCGGATCGGCGTCGCCGGCATCCAGATCGATTTTGAGAACATCCCGCCCGAGGACCGGGAGGCGTACACCCAGTTCCTCCGGCGCCTGAAGGAGCGGCTGGAGCCGCTGGGGCTCACGCTCTCGGTCGCGGCCGCGGCCAAGACGTCCGACACCACGGCGGGCTGGGGCGGCGCGACCGACTACGCGGCCATCGGGCAGATCGTCGACTACTTTTATATCATGGCCTACGACGAGCACTGGCTCGGCGGCGAACCCGGCCCCGTCGCCTCGCTGGGGTGGGTGGAGCAGGTGGTCCGCTATGCGACGGGCGTGATGCCGTCGCAGAAGATCCTGCTGGGGGTGCCGTTTTACGGCTACGAGTGGTCCCTCGACCCCGAACTCGGGACCGAGACGAACGCGGCCTACGGCCCCGGGCGCATGCAGCGCCGCGCGGCCGAGTTTGGCGCCGAGGTGGTGTGGGACCCGGTCGCGGCCGAGAACAAGGCGGTGTTCCTGACCGACGAAGGGGAGCGCATCGCCTGGTACCCCGACGAGCGGAGCCTGGACGCCAAGCTCCGCCTGGCTTACCAGTACAACCTGAAAGGCGTCGCCGTCTGGCGCGTCGGCCTGGAGCCGGACGAGTGGTGGCACCGGCTGGGCGCGTTCCGCCTCAACCCGGAGAAGTAGCCTTTCCGCTAGCTTGTGAGGGTTCCGGTCCGCGTATTCACGCTGGTGCCGGAAGGTGTATTGTGGTAATCTAGTGAAACCATTCTGGCTTCGGGAGGGGGCCTGGTCCCATGACGCTGCACGAGGTGGCGGAGGAGCTGGCGCGCCGGATGAACTGCACCGCGGAACCGGCCGGCGCCGATGCGCAGTCGGTGACGGTGAGAGGGAAGGGGTACCACTTCGTCGTCGCGGGGTTCTTCGGCGGCTGGCAGGCGACGCTGTACGTGCCGGATCAGGAGCCGGTCACGTTCTACGGCGAGGCGGTGGAGATGCTGGAGATCCGGCTGAAGGGCAAGCTCTCCGGCCGGCCGGTGGATTAGCGGCGGGATCTCTTGATTCTGGTTTCCAACAGATGTACAATAGCCGCGAAGCCAGCGGGCAGTGTTCGCGTGGTTCTTCTTTTTTTCAATTCGTGTGGGTGCGAGGGAGAATGACGTTATGGAAGAGAACAAGCCGGTCGTGTTGTCGCCGGAAGGCCTTCAGCAGCTTCAGGAGGAGCTGGACTACCTCCGGAACGTGAAGCGCAAGGAAGTGGCGGAGCGCCTGAAGGAAGCCCGGTCGTACGGCGACCTCTCCGAGAACTCGGAGTACGATGACGCCCGCAACGAGCAGGCCTTCGTGGAAGGGCGCATCGCGATGCTGGAGAACACGCTGCGCAACGCCGTGGTGATGGACCACGCGGAGGACGAGGCCGAAGCAGGCAAGATCCGGCTTGGCTCCACGGTGGTGCTGAAGGACCTGGAATACGGCGACCTGCTGGAGTACACCATCGTCGGCACGGTGGAGGCCGACCCGGCCAAGAACAAGATCTCCAACGAATCGCCTGTGGGCAAGGCCATCATGGGCCGGACCAAGGGCGAGGTCGTGGTGGTGGAGGCGCCGGCCGGGCGGATCGAGTACGAGATCGTCGACGTAAAGTGAGCATAGGCATGGCGGCCGCAGCCCCGACCGGCACAGGTCGGGGCTGCGGCGTGCCGCGCGCTTGTCATAATGCCTGCGGCTCGTCCGTAGACTGGAATACGGCTCTTGGGGCCGACCCGACGAGCGCAGGCGAGGTGAGTTTCCATCGAGCGCAACCTCTGGACGGCGAGGCCGCTGCTGGTCGCCTACCTGCTGGTGATCGCCACCACCATCGGCCTGCTGGTCAACCGCCAGGCGCCTGACGCCGGCTCGCTGCCGGCCATGACCGGACGCGAGGCCGGCGGACGGATGCACGAACTCGAGCCTGCAGAGGATCCTTTCTGGATGGCCCTGTTCCGGCCGGGATTGCCCACCGCCCGGCAGATGCTGCGCGCGGCGGTGCCGGCGCTGGCGACGGCCGGCCCCCTGGGAGACCGGGAGGACCGCGACCTGCGGTTCCTGTGGACAGGCCAGGCGCCCCCGCGGCCCCAGACCCTCTTCCAGGCCGCCCTGCCCTTTCTGCGGCCCGGGGCGCTGCCCGCATCCCCGATGACCGTCGATCCGTCGCTGCCCGCCGGCGAGAGCCCGGGCCCGGAGCCGGTCCCGGCGGCTGAGCAGGCGGTGGCGGCCGGGCCCGCCCCCCGGCAGGAGCCGGCCGTCACCGTGCTGAACGAGGGCCTGCCGCTGGTGGGGATCTACCACACCCACGATTACGAGGCCTACATCTCGGAGTTCCCCGATCTCATGGTCAGCACCGACCAGGACCTGATGCGCATCGCCTCCTACGACCACAGCAAGCGCACCATCGTCGACATCGGGGCGATCCTGGCCCGCCGGCTCCGGGACCTGGGCGTTACCACGGTGCACGCTCCGTTCAAGCACCAGGAACTGGGCTACGACTACGCCTACCAGTCGTCGCGGGCCACGGCCCGCCAGATCCTGCGCGAGGCGCCGACGGTCAAGGTGCTCATGGACCTGCACCGCGACGGCAACATGGACCTGGACTCCACCGTCTACATCGACGGCCTGCCGGTGGCCCGGGTGCGCTGCGTCATCGGCGCCCGGGAGGACCTGCCCCACTGGCAGGAGAACCTGGCCTTCTGCAACAGGCTGATGGAGAAGATGGAGGAGGCCAACCCCGGCATCACGCTGCCCACGCTCACGCCCCAGGCCCGGTACAACCAGGACCTCCTGCCCGGGGCCATCCTGCTGGAGATCGGGAACGCCCTCAACACCTTTGAGGAGGCCGAACGGGCCGTCTACTACCTGGCCGACGCCCTGGTCGAGCTGCTCCGGGCCGGCGAGTACCCCGGGCGGTGAGGGCCGGGTCGGTTGTGCCTGCTCCGGTGGTGGTGATATAATACTCTGAAGCCTATTCTGGGGGAGCAGAAAGGAAAGTAACATGGTCGACCAGAAGCAGATCCGCAACTTTTGCATCATCGCGCATATCGACCACGGCAAGTCCACCCTGGCCGACCGGCTGATCGAGTTTACCGGGCTGCTGACGAAGCGGGAGATGACCGACCAGGTCCTGGACAACATGGACCTGGAGCGGGAGCGGGGCATCACGATCAAGGCGCAGTCCGTCCGCATGGACTACGTGGCCGACGACGGTGAGGCGTACGTGCTCAACCTGATTGACACGCCCGGCCACGTCGACTTCACGTACGAGGTCTCGCGGGCCCTCGCCGCCTGTGAGGGCGCCCTGCTGGTGGTGGATGCCTCCCAGGGGATTGAGGCGCAGACCCTCGCGAACGTCTACATGGCCCTGGAACACGATCTGGAGATCATCCCGGTCATCAACAAGATCGACCTCCCGGCCGCAGACCCGGAAAAGGTCAAGAAGGAGATCGAGGAGGTCATCGGCCTCGACACCTCCATCGCCATCATGGCCTCCGCCAAGAACGGGGTCGGCATGAAGGAGATCCTGGAGGCCGTGGTCAACTTCGTCCCGCCGCCCGAGGGTGACCGGCGGGCTCCCTTGCGCGCGCTCATCTACGACTCCTTCTACGACTCCTACAAGGGCGTCATCACCTACTTCCGCGTCTTCGAGGGCACCGTGCGCCGGGGCGACCGGATCCGCTTCATGGCCACGGGCAAGGAGTTCATCGTCGACGACCTGTACGTCTTCCGGCCGGGCCTGACCCCGGTGGAGGAGCTGTCGGCCGGCGAGGTCGGCGCCCTCGCGGCGACCATCCGTGAGGTGAAGAACGTCCGGGTCGGCGACACCATCACCCTGGCGGAGAACCCCGCCCGGGAGCCGCTGCCCGGCTACCGCAAGGCGACGCCGATGGTCTTCACGGGCCTCTATCCGGTGGAGACCAACGATTACGGCCGGCTGCGGGACGCGCTGGAGAAGCTGCAGCTCAACGACGCCTCGCTCTCGTTCGAGCCCGAGACGTCGGAGGCGCTGGGCTTCGGGTTCCGCTGCGGCTTCCTGGGGCTCCTGCACATGGACGTCATCCAGGAGCGGCTGGAGCGGGAGTTCGACCTGAACCTGATCACCACCGCGCCCAACGTGGTTTACCGGGTCAACCTGACCAGCGGCGAGCAGATCATGATCGAGAACCCGGCGAACTGGCCTGAGGCGAGCAAGATCGAATCGGTGGAGGAGCCGGTGGTCCGGGCGTCCATCATCACGCCCACCGAGTATGTCGGGCCGCTCATGGAGCTTTGCCAGGACCGGCGCGGCACCTTCCTCAACATGGAGTACCTGAACGAGAAGCGGGTCAACCTGCACTACAAGCTGCCGCTGGCCGAGATCATGTATGACTTCTTCGACCAGCTGAAGACCCGCTCCCGGGGTTACGCCAGCTTCGACTATGAAGTGACCGGCTACGAGCCGTCGGACATGGTGAAGATGGACATCCTGGTGCACGGCCAGCCGGTGGATGCGCTCTCGTGCATCGTGCACCGGGAGAAGGCGCAGAAGCTGGGCCGCGCCCTGGTCCAGAAGCTGCGCAAGCTCATCCCCCGCCATCTGTTCGAGGTGCCCATCCAGGCGGCCGTCGGGAACAAGATCCTGGCGCGCGAAAACATCGCTCCGCTGCGGAAGGACGTGCTGGCCAAGTGCTACGGCGGCGACGTCACCCGGAAGCGGAAGCTGCTGGAGAAGCAGAAGGAGGGCAAGCGCCGGATGAAGGCGGTCGGCTCCGTCGAGATTCCGCAGGAGGCCTTCATGGCGGTGCTCTCCACAGACGCTGACGAAGACTGATGCGACCGGCCGGGCTCCGCGGGGCCCGGCGCTGTTCTTGGAGGGGGGGCGTTGGCTTGCCGATCGGGCTCTACGTGCACATCCCCTACTGCCAGCACAAGTGCGGGTACTGCGACTTCAACAGCCATGCGGGGTCCGACCGGGCGGAGCAGGCGCGCTACGTCGACGCCCTGCTCCGGGAGATGGCGCTGTGGGCGGCCCGCCCCGAACTGGCCGGGGAGCAGGTCTCCACCGTCTACGTGGGCGGCGGAACGCCGACGCTGCTGGCGGGGGAGCAGATCGCCCGGGTGCTGCGCGGGATCCGGCAGCACTTCCGCCTGGCCCCCGGCGCTGAGGTGACCCTCGAGGGCAACCCCGGCACGGTGGACGTGGAGGGGGAGAAGCTTGCCCGCGCGGTTGAGGCCGGGGCCAACCGGCTGTCGCTGGGCGTGCAGGCCCGGCAGCCCCACCTGCTGGAGCGGCTCGGGCGCATCCACGACGCCCGGCAGGTGGAGGAGGCGGTGGGCGCGGCCCGGCGGGCGGGCTTCGCCAACATCAACCTGGACCTCATGTACGGCCTGCCCGGCCAGACCCCGGCTGACTTCCGCGAGACCGTCCTCTGGGCGCTGGACCTGGGCCCCACCCACATCAGCGCCTACAGCCTGATCCTGGAGGAGGGCACGCCTTTCTACCACGCCTATCAGGCCGGACGGCTGCACCTGCCGCCGGAGGAGGCGGAGGAGCAGATGTTCCTGGAGGGCAAGGCGCTGCTGGAGGCCGCGGGGTTCGAGCACTACGAGGTGTCCAACTTCGCCCTGCCGGGCTTCCGGTGCCGGCACAACCTCCTCTACTGGCGGAACGAGCACTACCTGGGGATCGGCTGCGGGGCCCACTCGTTTCTGCGGCTGGCGGCGCCCCTGGGCAACCTGGGGCCCCCCCGCCCCGGGCTCACCGCGTCCCGCGTTCAGGGGGGCAGCGAGGTGGAGACCGCGCCGGGCCTGCCGGGGCAGCAGTACCGGTTCTGGAACCTGAAGCACCCGGGCGCCTACCGGGCGGCGCTGGAGCGGGGCGGCCTGCCGGTGGAGGCGGGGGAGGTCATCGACCCGCGGGACGAGATGGCCGAGACGATGTTCATGGGGCTGCGGCTCCTGGAGGGGGTGAGCGGCGCCCGCTTCCGGGCGCGGTTCGGCGTCTCCATCGCGGACGTCTACGGCCCCGAGGTGGAGCGGTTGCAGCGGGAGGGCCTGGTCGAGTGGGCGGACGGGTCCCTGCGGCTGACCCCCCGGGGCCTGCGGCTGGGCAACGTGGTGTGGGCGGCGTTTGTGTAGGGTGGCGGTGCCTGCCCGCGAAAAAAGTCGCTTGTTCACATGATGTGCACAAGGTATTCACAGGATGTCCTCCGAAATTGCTGTCCAATTCATGGCTAAAGGGACAGACCGTGATGACACAGCAAGCGGGAAACATCTGTCGCCGCTGCGGACGGAGCAGCGAGCAGCTTTACCAGATGCTGGACAACGGCGGCCGCTGGGCGGTGGTCTGCGGTACATGTACCTGCGGGCACACGTGGACGGTCATCCACACCGCCGTGCCGAACCTCTCCGCCCTGCGGGCGTGGCTGCGGCGCGGCGGCCAGCCGCCGGAAGGGCCGCTCGGCCCGATGCAGGGCGGTCCCTGGCAGTCCTGGCGCGTGGAGGGGTTCGCACTGGAGCCTGTGCACAGTCCGGGAAGGTGACCGCTGTGGAAGTGGAGATCAAGCTGGAGGTGCTTCCCACCTTGCCCGGCGGTCCCGGAGCGCTGTTTGCAGCGCTCGCTGCGCGGGACACGCTGGCGGGGTTCCCGCTGGGCCCCGCACGTACGGTGAATCTGCGCGATACGTACTTCGACACCGATGACGGCGATCTGGCCCGGGCCGGTGCAGGCCTGCGCGTGCGCCGGGAGGACGGACGCATCCTGGTCACGCTCAAGGTGACCCGTGCCCGGGACGGGGCCCTGAGCCAACGGGAGGAGTACGAGGCTCCGCTGGATCTGGACAGCCACAGGGAGGTCATGGCCCGCATCCGCCCGTTCATCGGGCCGGGCGCGGTGCCGTTCGCCGCGTTCGCGGTGGGCCGCCCCGCCGGGCCGCTGGAGCCCGTGCTGGACGTATACACGGAGCGGATCGTGCGGCCGATCGGCGACATCGGCACGCTCGCGCTGGACCGGGTGCGCTACCCCGGCCTGGACCCTGACCCGTACTACGACATCGAAGTGGAGGCGGCGCCGGACCTGGCGGATCCGGCGGCGCTGCGCGCGGTGGAGGCCGAGCTGTTTGCGCTGGCCGGCGGCCACCTGCGGGCGGCGGGCCGTTCCAAGCTGGAACGGGGCCTCACCCTGGGCCGCCGCTGAATGAAACGCTGACGGCCGGGCCTGGCGCCCGGCCGTTTTTTCGACTCCTGGTTGCATAAATATGCGGAGAATAGTATAATCATGCGAGATCTGGATGACGAGGAGGCCGCGTGCCATGACCAAGCTCTGGGGAGGGCGCTTTACCAAGCCTGCGGACAAGACCGCCGAGGGCTTCACCTCGTCGCTGGCCTTCGACCGCCGGCTGTACAAGCAGGACATCCGGGGGTCGGTTGCCCACGCCCGCATGCTGGCGAAGCAGGGGATCATCTCCGCCGGGGATGCGGCCAGGATTGAGCAGGGGCTGCGGGAGATCGAGGCCGAGATCGAGGCGGGGCAGTTTCCCTTCCGCCAGGAGTACGAGGACATCCACCTGAACATCGAAAAGCGGCTGATCGAGAAGATCGGCCCGGTCGGGGGGCGGCTGCACACGGCTCGCAGCCGCAACGACCAGGTGGTCACCGACGTGCACCTGTGGGTGAAGGAGGAGATCGCCGCGGTGCAGCGGCTGGTCAGCGACCTGCAGGGCACCCTGCTGGACCGGGCCCGGGAGCAGATGGGCGTCATCATGCCCGGCTACACCCACCTGCAGCGGGCGCAGCCGGTCCTGCTCTCCCACCACCTGATGGCCTACTTCTGGATGTTGGAGCGGGACTACGGCCGTTTCGCCGACGCGCTCCGGCGGGCCGACGTCTCGCCCCTGGGCGCCGGCGCGATGGCGGGCACCACCTTCCCCATCGACCGGGAATTCACCGCGGCGGAGCTGGGCTTCGCCGGGGTGTACCCCAACTCCATGGACGCCGTGAGCGACCGGGACTTCATCATCGAGTTCGTGGCGGCCGCAGCCATCTGCCAGATGCACCTCTCCCGGTTGGCGGAGGAGCTGGTCAACTGGTCCTCCACGGAGTTCGGCTTCGTGGAGATGGACGACGCCTACGCCACCGGTTCGTCGATCATGCCGCAGAAGAAGAACCCCGACGTGGCGGAGATCGTGCGGGGGAAGACCGGCCGCGTCTACGGCGACCTGATGGCCCTGCTGACCGTGCTGAAGGGGCTGCCGCTCACCTACCACAGCGACCTGCAGGAGGACAAGGAGCGGCTCTTCGACGCGGTGGACACCCTGAAGGCCTGCCTGACGGTGATGACCGGCATGCTGGCGACGGTGCGGTTCAACCGGGAGCGCATGGCGCAGGCCGTGCGGCAGGACTTCTCCAACGCCACCGACATGGCTGATTACCTGGCGAAGAAGGGCATGCCCTTCCGGGAGGCGCACGAGGTCGTGGGCCGGGCGGTTCTCTACTGCATCGAGCGGGGCAAGTACCTGGCCGACTGCACCCTGGAGGAGTTCAAGGCGTTCTCGGAACTGTTTGAGGAAGACATCTACCAGGCCATCGCCCCCGAGACGTGCGTCAACCTGCGCACGTCGCTGGGGGGCACCGCGCCCGCCGAGGTGGAGCGGCAGATGGCGCTGGCGGCGGACATTCTCGCGCAGCGCATGGGCTGAGCGGCATGCTCCGGGCGGTCATCGGAGGCCGGCCGGGTGATCGGGGCCATGGACCATGACGACAAAACGCACCGCTGGTCTGTCGAAGACCATCGGTGCGTTCTGTTTTTCGTTCGCCGTGTTTCGACGCAACGTCCTTGGTGTGTCGATGCGCGTCTACGGGCTCTTTCGCCCCAACTCCTCCAGCCGCCGCAGGATCTCCGCCAGCGGCGGCACGCCCCACTTGCCGTACGGCCAGTTCCGCGTTCACTCTCCTCAGTCCTCCAGTAACCGAATGTACGTTCCTATCCACCGCGGGGATACGGCGGTCTCCCTGTGAACATTCATATTGTTCACCTGTTAGAGAAAAGTACCGCTTCTGCCTTGTCCTTCCGGACTGCAGGCCTTACCATAACGACACCGCAGCAGCGCGGTGCAGGCCGGAAGCGGTCTGCAGATCAGGAAAGGAGGAGGACCCATGAAGCGCGTAGTGACCTGGCTTGTGGCCCTGTGCACGGTGCTGGCGGCCTCGGCGTGGAATCCGGCCCTGGCGCAGCCCCATGCGGTCTCCCCGAAGGACCACGTGCGCGTGGACCTGAAAGCCCCGGCGGTTCCCGGCCAGTTCATCGTGAAGTTCAAGCCGGGCGTCGCCGCGGCCCAGCGGGCGGCCATCGCCGCCGAGGCCGGCGCGAAGGTGGTGGACCGGGTGGCGGCGCTGGACGTCGAGGTGCTGGAGTTCCCGGCCCTGTCCGCCAAGAGTGACCCCAAGGCTGCCGAGTCGGTCGTCCGGGCGCTGAAGATGAACCCCAACGTCGAGTATGTGGAGCCCAACTACATCTACACCGTCCAGTGGACGCCCAACGATCCTGGCCGCACCCAGCAGTGGGCGTGGGACCGCATTGACGCCTACGACGCCTGGGACGTGACCCGGGGCAGTTCCAGCACGATTATCGCCATCGTCGACTCCGGCGTGCAGCGCAACCACCCGGACCTGGACGCCAAGATCGTTCCGGGCTACGACTTCGTCGACCGGGACAACGCCCCGGATGACGGCAACGGCCACGGCACCCACGTCGCGGGCACCGCGGCGGCCGAGACGAACAACGGTACCGGCGGCGCCGGCATGTGCCCGGAATGCCGCATCATGCCGGTGCGGGTGCTGAACAACTCGGGCTCGGGCACGCTGGCCAATGTGGCCAACGGCATCACCTGGGCGGCTGACAACGGCGCACACGTCATCAACCTGAGCCTGGGCGGCGCCATGGGGTCTACGACCCTGCAGAACGCCGTCAACTACGCCTGGAACCGGGGGGTCTTCCTGGCCTGCGCCGCGGGCAACGAGAACACCAGCGCCCCCTCCTACCCGGCGTATTACTCCCGGTGCTTTGCCGTCGCCTCCACCACCAACTCAGACACCCGCTCGTCCTTCTCCAACTACGGCAGCTGGGTGGAGGTCGCCGCTCCGGGGTCCAGCATCTACTCCACCTGGATCGGCAGCGGCTACAACACCATCAGCGGCACGTCCATGGCGACCCCCCACGTCGCCGGCCTGGCGGGCCTCTTGGCTTCGATGAACCTGACCAACCAGGAGATCTGGGACCGCATCGTGGCGACGGCCGACCCCATCCCCGGTACGGGCACGTACTGGGCCGCCGGCCGCATCAACGCCTACAGGGCCGTCATGAATGAGACCAGCCCCGGACCTGATCCCGAACCCGGCGACCCGGGCGAGAACAAGGTGCAGAACGGCGGCTTCGAGAACGGGACCGCCCCCTGGGTGCAGAGCTCCTCGGGCGGCTACCAGCTGATCAGCACCTATCTGCCGCGGACCGGCAACTACAGCGCCTGGCTGGGCGGCTACAACTACGGCACCGACGCCATCAGCCAGACGGTGACCATCCCCCAGAACGGCAAGCTCACGTTCTGGTGGTACATGAGCACCAGCGAGGGAAGCTCCACGGCCTACGACTACCTGCGGGTGCGGCTCTACAGCCAGAACGGCAGCCTGCTGGCCACCCTGGTCACCCGGAGCAACCGCGACGCCCGGAACCAGTGGGTGCAGGAGAACGTCAACCTCGCCAGCTGGGCCGGCCAGACGGTGCGTCTGGAGTTCAGCGCCACCAACGACTGGCTGCTGCCGACCAGCTTCTTCATCGACGACGTCGAGCTGAAGTAACGGGCCCGCCCCGGCGGGGACGGCACGGCGCCGCAGGGCTGCGCGGTGGGAAAGCAGCGGGGCTGCACGCTTCCGGCGTGCAGCCCCGTACCTTGCCCGTCAGTGGGTGAGCCAGGACATGCGGTTCTCCTGCCAGATTCCGATGCGGTTCACGATGAAGCAGAGCACCCAGTAGATCAGGCCGATCATGCCGAAGATAGCGAAGAACTGGACCGTGGAGCCGTGCTTGCCCAGGATGATGACGCCCTTGCCGGTCAGCTCGTGCACGCCGGTGACCCACACGTACGAGGTGTCCTTCACCACCGTGACGAACTGGCCGGTCAGCGGCGGGATCATCTTGCGCAGGGCCTGAGGCAGGACGATGTGGCGCATCGTCTGCCACCAGGTGAACCCCTGGGACCGGGCGGCCTCCCACTGCCCCCTGTCCACCGAGTTGAGCCCGCCCCGCACGATTTCGCCGACGATGGCCGCGGTGAAGAGCGTCATGGCCAGGGTGCCGGAGTTGACCGGCTTCAGCGGCGTGGCGAAGCGGAACAGCAGGATGAGCAGGATCAGGGGCGAGGCGCGGAAGCTCTCGATGTACACGGCCGCGATACGGCTGAACAGCCAGTGGCGGCTGTAGCGCATCACGCCCAGCAGTGTGCCGAGGATGAAGGAGAAGACGATGGTGAGTCCGCTGATGCGCAGCGTGATCAGGAGCCCCTCTCCCAAGGACCGCAGGTTGTGCCACTGAGCGAGTTCCTGGAGTTCTTCGATCACGCGGCCGTCACCTCCCCGCCGCGGCTGAGCCGCACCCGCTCCTCCCAGCGCCGGGCCAGCTGGGCCAGCGGGAAGCAGATGGCGAAGTAGATCGCCCACACGGTGAGGTACGCCGGCCCGTAATAGCCGGTGGTGGCCGACCAGGAGTCCGCCTGGAACATAAGGTCTCCGCCGGAGATCATGGCCAGGATCGAGGAGTTCTTGATGAGCGCCACGGCCTGGTTGGTCATGGGGGGCAGCACGATCTGCGCCGCCTGGGGCAGGATGATGTAGCGCATGGCCTGCACGTAGCTGAAGCCCTGGGACAGGGCGGCCTCCAGCTGTCCCCGGTGAATCGCCTGAATGCCGGCCCGCACCACTTCGGTCACATAGGCGCCGTGGTAGACGCCCAGCCCCAGCACGCCCACCACGGGGGTGGGGAGCATGATGTCAAAATGGGGCAGCAGGTAGTAGAGGAAGAACACCTGGGTCACCAGCGGGGTGTTCTGGATCAAGCTCACGTACAGGCGGCTCACAGTCCGGCCGCTCCTCCACGGGGCGGTGGCGAGGACACCGAACAGCACGCCCAGCGCCAGAGCGAGGAGGAGGGCCAGACCTGCCGTGCTGGCGGTCCGGCCCAGGCCCTCGAGGAGGATGTGCCAGTCTCGGAAGAGCGCCTGCCACTTGAATGCGGCAAAGCGATCCACTGGCTACTTCAGCCCCCACTTCTCGTACAGCTGGTCCATCTCACCGGAGGCCATCATCTCCTTGATGATGTTGTTGACGAACTCGGCCAGCTCGGTGTTGGACTTCTTGGTCGCGATGCCGTACTCCTGAGGCGCGAACTTGTCGGGCAGCATGACGTTCTTGTCGTCCTTATAGCCCCAGAGGATCGACTGGTCCACGGAGAAGGCGTCGATCCGGCCGGAGTCCAGCGCCGCCTTGATCTCCGGATAGGTGGCGAACTCCATGAACTCCACCTTAATGCCGTCCTTCTCCGCCTGCTCCGTCAGGGCTGCCCGGGTGGAGGCGGACTGGGCCACGCCGATGACCTTGCCGTCCAGGTCCTTCCAGGACTTGATGCCGCTGCTCTCCAGCACCAGGAAGCCCACGTGATCGGTGAAGTAGGGGTCGGAGAAGTTCCAGCTGTTCTTCCGATCCTCGGTGATCGTGAACGTGGCGATCACCATGTCGATCTCGCCGTTGTCCAGCGCAGGGCCGCGGGTCTTGGCGTTCACGCCGGTGAACTGCACCTTGTTCTCGTCGCCGAAGATCTCCTTGGCGATGCGCTTGGCGAGGTCGATCTCGAGACCCTCATGCACGTTCTTGGCGGGGTCCAGGTAGCCGAATTTCGGCACGTCTTCCTTCACGCCGACCTTCAGGACGCCGGCGTTCTTGATCTTCTGCACCTGGGCCGGGAGGTCCGAGGCGCCGTCCCCGCTGCCGCCGCCGGCCGGCGCCTGGGACTGCCCTCCGCAGCCCGCCAGAACGGCGGCACACAGAATCGCTGCGAACATCACACCCCACTTGCGCTTCATTCCGATACTCCCCTCTGCTTTCTTTTTCTATCTGTCATCAGCGCAGAATGCGGCTGAGGAACAGCCGGGTCCGCTCGTGGCGGGGGGCCTCGAAGAAGTGCTCCGGCGGCCCCTCCTCCAGGATCTGCCCGCCGTCCATGAAGATGACCCGGTCGGCCACCTCCCGGGCGAAGCCCATCTCGTGGGTGACCACGACCATGGTGATGCCCTCCTGGGACAGGCTGATCATCACGTCCAGCACCTCCTGGACCATCTCGGGGTCCAGGGCGGAGGTAGGCTCATCGAACAGCATGATCTTCGGGCGCATGTTCAGGGCGCGCGCGATCGCCACCCGCTGCTGCTGCCCGCCGGAGAGCTGCGACGGGTACGCGTTGGCCTTGTGCTTCAGCCCGACCCGGTCCAGGAACTCCAGACCCGAGGCCTCCGCCTCCTCCCGGGGGATGCCCTTGACCAGCACCGGCGCCATCGCGACGTTCTCCAGCACGGTCTTGTGCGGATAGAGGTTGAACTGCTGAAACACCATGCCGATGGACTGGCGCACCTTGGTCAGGGGCGCCCGCGGCGCCGTGATGTCGACGCCGTCCACGATGACCGTCCCGCTGGTGGGCCGTTCCAGCAGGTTGATACAGCGGATCAGGGTGGACTTGCCGGAGCCCGAAGGACCGATGACGACCAGCTTCTCGCCGGTTTTCACCGTCAGGTCGACGTCCACGAGCACGTGCAGGGGTCCGAAGTGTTTATTTACCTTAATCAGCTCGATCATAGAATGCGCTGACCACCCTTTCTGGGTTCGCGAAGGGCTATATTCTAAATACTGTCCTGCAGTGATCGAAAATGCAAGTGTCATATGATTAGTTTTGTCTATCAGAATCACCGTCTAGTGGGTCAGTTCTCCGGATTGTGACATCGTACAAAAGCAAAAAGAAACAGGACGCCTCCCGCACGGCGTCCTGTTTCTCTCACATGGGGGGACAGGGGATTTGCTGGTCACAGCCTTAGTATATGCACCTGCCCCCGTCTCGGCATCCTGCTGCGGATGGGATTTTGCCGACTCCCCGAGGAGGACGCGCAGCTCCTTCGCAGGGAGGAGGCGGCCCGGGAAGGCTCAGTCGTCCACGAGCCCCTCCCTCACCGCCCACAGCGCCGCCTGGGTGCGGTCTGTCAGCTGCAGCTTGCTCAGGATGGACGAGATGTGGGTCTTCACGGTGGTTTCACTGATGACCAGCCGTTCGGCGATCTCCCGGTTGGTCAGCCCGTGGGCCAGGGCCCGCAGCACGTCGAGCTCGCGGGGCGTCAGCAGCTCCCGCTTGCGGGGCTGCTGCGGATGGGCCGTGCGGATCATCAGCCGCTTCATGACCTCGGGGTGCAGCCGCGGCTCGCCCCGGTGCACGGCGCGGATGGCGTCCACCAGGTCAGCGGGTTCGATGTCCTTCGTGAGAAACCCCAGCGCCCCTTCCTCGATGCAGGCCATCGCCTTTTCCAGGTCGAGGAACGAGGTGAGCATGATCACCCGGGTACCGGTTCCCTTCAGGGTCCGCAGCGCGCTCAGGCCGTCCAGCTCGGGCATCATCAGGTCCATCAGGACCACGTCGGGCTTCAGCGACCTGACCATCTCCACGGCCTGGCGGCCGTCGGCCGCCTCGCCGACCACCTCGAAGTCGTCCTGCAGCTCGAAGTAGGTGGCGAGTCCCTGTCGGACCATGAAGTGATCGTCACAGATCAGGATGCGGATGGGGTTCACCGGGGTTCACCTCCGGAGACTGTGGGAACGCGTGCCCGAACACAGGTCCCCTGGCCGGGTGCGGATACGATCTCCAGGGAGCCCTTCACTTCGTTCACCCGTTCTTTCATTCCGATCATACCGAATGACCCGCCCCGCGCGCCAGCCGCCGGGTCAAATCCGACCCCGTCGTCGCAGACTTCCAGCAGCGCCTCCTCGGGGCGGAGATCCAGCTTCACCCTGACGTGGTGCGCCCTGGCGTGCTTCGCCACGTTGTTGAGGGCCTCCTGGGCCACGCGGTACAGGGCGAATTCCACCTCGGGCGCGAGCCGCTCGTCGCCGCTGAGCGTCAGCGTCACCTCGACGCCGTGGCGCCGGCGGAACAGGTTGATGTGGTTGCTCAGCGCCATCGCGAGTCCCTTCTCCTGCAGCGCCGCCGGCCGCAGCTCGAAGATCAGCGACCGCATCTCGGCCAGGGCCTCGCCGGCCATTTCCTTCGATCGGGTGATCAGGTCCCTGACCTTCTCGGGCTTGCGGTCCATCAGGCCCACCGCGGACTCCAGGTTCAGGGTGAGGCCGAAGAGCACCTGGGTCACGGAGTCGTGCAGCTCCCGCGCCAGCCGGTTGCGCTCCTCCAGGACCGCCACCTCGCGCGCTTTGGCGTGCAGCTCCGCGTTCTCGATAATGCGGCCGGCCTGGTTGGCGAGCAGGGTGAGCAGGCGCAGGTGCTGTTCGTCAAACCGCCCGGGCTGCCGGCTGGCCACCACCAGCACGCCCAGCGTGCGGTGCTTGGTCCGGATCGGCGCCTCGATGACGTCCCGCCACTGCCCGGCCCGCACCAGGTCCTGGTTCAGGCGGGGGTCCCGTTCGGGGTCGCGCGAGACGTGGGGCTTGCCGGTCTGCAGCACCAGGCTGGTCAGGTTGCCCTCCATGGGCAGCTCCAGGCCGACGTACGCCTCCATCCCCGCGCCGTAGGTGGCCCGCACGAACTGGCGCGATCCGTCCGATGTCAGCAGGGTGATGAGGGCGGACGAGCCGCCGGTCACGCGCACCGACTCCCGGGCAATCACGGTGAGCACCTCGTCCGGGTGGATGGCCGTGGTGATGGCTTCGTCCACCGCGTGCAGGGCCTCCGATTCAGCCAGGCGCCGCTCCAGCGCCGTCACGGTCTGAGCCAGGCGGGCGGTGCGGTCGGCGATCTTGTCCTCCAGCGTGTCCAGCAGCCGGTTCATCCGGTGGAACTCCTGCGACAGCGCCCAGGTGGAGGCCAGCGGCCCGAAGAGCAGCACCAGGGCCGCCGGCTGGTACTGGTAGATGAGGGCCGCGGTTCCGCCCAAGGTGGTGGTGAGCAGGAACGGCACCAGGGGCAGCCGCTCCCACTCCTTCCGCAGGTACGCCCAGACGGGACCCTGCCGCAGCGCCGCCATGCCCAGCGGGTAGAAGATGATGCGGACCAGGAGCCGGATGGAGATGCCGACGAAGAGGGCCAGCCAGTCGGCGGTGAAGACGATGGGGCCGGCGGCGGGGCGGATCATGCGGGCGGCCCAGCTGCCCAGGGCCACGGCGGCAAACGTGACCACGCCGCGGATCAGAGCCCGTGGCAGCCGGTGCTCCCGGGGCACCCGCCGGGTGAACGGGACGCCGGCCAGGTGGTAGAAGGCCGTGCCGACCGCCGAGCCCAGGGCGGCGATGAAGGGGTGGAAGAGGAGCATCGCCGCCACGTCGATGGCCATGGAGATCGAGATGTCGCCCCTGGCCCCGCGGATGGCCACGCGCCAGGGCTGGGCCAGCCACACCAGGAGCGCGATCACCGCCACCGGCAGCAGCGCCGCGCCGGGAGGCGGCAGCGGCTCGCCCTTGGCCGGAAACTCCAGCGGCAGGAGGAGCGCCGCGGCGGCCACCAGGGTGAGCGAGCTGAGCGAGATCCAGAGAGCGCTGGGCCGTCTCAACGAGATCGACCTTCTTCCTCCAGCCAGCGGCGTGCCCGCTCCAGGTCTTCGGGCGTGTTGCAGTTGAAGAACAGGCGCTCGGGATCGCCGAATTGGGCCAGTTCGGCGCCGCCGATCTCCCGCACGCGCACCTCCGGGAAGATCGAGACCAGGCGCAGCCGGCGCGCATCCAGGTTGCGGGCGATGCTGGGCAGGCAGCCCCGGCCGTACACGGCGTGCATGGGTTCATACTCGCCGTCTGGCGCCGGCACGACAATATCGTAGCCGGGCGCTGCCTCTACCATAAACCGCACCAGGGACTCGTCGACGAAGGGCATGTCCACCGCGCAGAAAAACGCGTGCTCGTACCGGCTCGCCTGCAGCCCGGCCTCCAGGCCGGCCAGCGGCCCGAGGCCCGGAATGCGGTCGCTCACCATGGGAATGCCGAGAAAGCCGTATTCCTCCGGCGTGTTGGTCACGATGACCACCTGCCGGAACCAGGCGGAGAACCGCCGCGCCAGGCGGGCGATCAGCGTCTCCCCGTCCAGCATGAGCAGGGCCTTGTTCCGGCCCATGCGGCTGGACCGGCCCCCGGCCAGGATGACGCCGCAGGCCTCCAACTTCCCATCCACCAGATCCTCACCTCGTATTTGCTTACGGCGACAGGCTGCCTGCGGCCAGCTGGTAGCGGAAGACCGCCAGAGCGGCGCTCTCCGGATCGGCAGCCGCGGCCCGGTCGGCCAGCTCTGCCGCGGCCTCGCGGTCGCCCAGGGCCAAAGCAGCCTGTGCGCCCACGATCAGCGTCTCGGCCTGCCACGCCGGGGAATAGGTCCCCGGTACATACGGAAGGGCCAGTTCCACCGCGCTGCGGGCGTGCGCCAGGGCGTCATCCGGCGCGCCCAGCGCCAGCTTGTACCGGGCCCGGGCGGCCATCACGTCGGCTTTCTGGGCCGCCGAGGCGCGCGCCCAGGCGGTGTTCAGCGCGTGCTCCGCCTGCCGGAAACGCCCCAGGCCCCGGTAGGCGTAGTGGAGCTCGAGATGGCCGCGGTAGTGGTAAGGGTCGATGGCGACGATGTCGCGGGCCAGGTCCAGCTGCTCCTGGTACAGCGTGTTGTGGTAGGCGGTTTCGGCCGGCTCGAAGAGCGGCTCCGCCCACGCGACGGCCCAGCGCTCGTCCTCCCAGCGGAGGGTCAGCCAGGACTGCGGCCAGCGCACGGAACGGCCGGGGTCGCGGACGGTGACGCCCACCAGGGGCACCTGCATCACCCCGGGCTCGATCTCCCGGGCCTCGCCCACGCCCTCGAACGCGACGTGGCGGCCGGCCAGCCAGGCGGCGACGATCTCCGCATCCATGCGGCGGCGGGCCTCCGCGGTCAGCGCGCCCCAGACCCCCTCGAAGCTGCCGGCCGCCAGCGACTCCATAAAGCTCCGGGCCGCGCCGGCGGCCGCCTCGGCCGTGGGTTCCGCACGGGCGCAGCCGGCCAGCAGCGCCAGCACCAGTCCGAGCACGATGAGGAATCGGCGCACTGCTGCTCACTCCCGTTCTGCGGCCGCAGCCAGGGCTTTCTGGATCCAGGCCCGCACCTCGGCGGTCAGCGGAATCCGGTCCAGCTCGTCGGGGCCGTACCAGCCCACCCGTTCGACCTCGTGGTTGGCCATGAGGCCGACGGCCCGGGGATCGGCCGGGCGCGCGAAGTAGATGAGGTCGATGTGCTCGTGGCCCGGCGCGATCTGTTCCAGCTGGATGCCCTCGGGCCGGGCGAGCTGCCGCGGCCCCGGAATGGGCGGCAGGGCGGGCGGCGAGATCAGCCGCACCTCAATCCCGGCCTCCTCCCGCACCTCGCGCACGGCTGCCTCGTCGGGCAGTTCGTTGGGCTCGATGTGGCCCCCGGGCGGCAGCCACATGCCCAGCTTCCGGTGCCAGAGGAGGAGGACCTTGCCCTCGTGCACCACGAAGGTGGCCACGGTGAAGTCACGGGTCACAGCCGTCATCGCGTTGAACCGCTCCTTAACGTATCGCTTTTTCGGGTCCGCCGCGGGGGTTCAATCATAGGCTGGGTCTGTGAGGTGAACCACATGCTCTGGACTCGATTCCGCGGCAAAGCGACGCCCGGAAAGCCGAACGTCGGGGGGCTGCTCGCGCCCCGGTCCTCCGGTTCCAGACGCCCAGCGGGCGGATGCCGCTGCGGGGGCCGGTCAGCCCTGCGGACACCGCCTGCGAGCGCTTCATAACCTGACGGAGGGGGTGACCCGATGAACTGGGATGACATGGCGGCCATGCCTTTCGGCCAGGCGCCGATGCTGTTCGGGACGGGTATGCCCTTCGGCCAGGGGATGCCCTTCGGTAAGGGGATGCCCTTCGGCCAGGGGATGCCCTTCGGTAAGGGGATGCCCTTCGGCCAGGGGATGCCCTTCGGTAAGGGGATGCCCTTTGGCAAGGGGATGCCTTCCGGCAAGGGGATGCCCTTTGGCAAGGGAATGCCCTTCGACAAGGGCGGGTTCGGCAAGATGCCCGGCTGGGCCCCCGTGCCCGGCGGCGGCTTCGCCAAGCAGTACCCGCCGGGAATGGCGGGCATTCCCTACGGCTACTACCCGGGGTATGGCCAGGTGCAGTGACGGACACGAGCGGATGCGGGCGGCAGGGCCGGTTACGGCGCCTGCCGTCCGCCTGTCCTGGCCAGCCGGGCGAGGCCGCTGAGCCGCCACACCATATGACGCATCTCGGCCAGGATCAGATGCAGCTGCAGCCCGAATTCCCGGCGGTCGCGGCGGTCGATCAGGTGCGCCACGGAGCCGGCGAAGGCGGCCAGCGCGCTGTCGCAGCGCCGGGCGGCATCCGGATCGATCGCCGTCCCCTGCAGCAGGCCCTCCAGGACGGCGCGGGCGTAGGCCTGGAGCGCCTTCACGGCTGCCGTGAACGCCTCCCGCTCGGGCCCGTGGGCCATTCCCCCGGCCTCCCGGACCGCCCGGTGGATGTCGGCGGCGGCGGGGAGGAACCCCTCCAGGGCGTCGTGCACCTGCCGCAGCATCCCGGCTTCCTCCTGCCGCCCTTCCGCCGCGCCGAAATCGACCAGGGTGCGGGCGGCGGAGAGGTGCCGGCGGGCGATGTCGGCATCCGCCAGGACCTGCTCCACGGGATCGTCCTCCGGGTGGCTGAGGCTGAGGAGCAGCCGGTTCAGGCTCCGGTCCAGGTGCCGGTGGGCCTCCGCCAGTTCGCTGCGCGCCCGCCGGAGGGCGTCGGGCGGGCGGATCAGCCGGTTCACCAGGAAGCCGACCGTCATCCCGACGACGATGGTGCCCATGCGCCCGAGGGTGTACAGGAGGAAATCGTGGGCCGGCCGGTCCATGACGAACAGGACCACGACCACGGCCAGCCCGGCGGCTTCCGAGAGGCGGAAGCGCACCAGGATGCCCAGGGTCAGGACGGCGCCCAGAGCCATGGTGAGGGGGTTCACCGGCAGCCACAGCCCGAGCAGCGTGGCCACCGCCCCGGCCACGGCGTTGCCCACCAGCTGCTGCTGGAAGGCGTTCCTGGCCTGGGTGATGGAGGGCTGCACGGCGAGCACGGCCGCCACCGCGCCGAACGTCGCGTAGGCCGATCCCAGCCGGTGCAGCAGGGCCAGGGTCAGGAAGACCGCGACGCCGGTCTTCAGGATGCGCGCGCCGAGGAACGGCTGGAGCACACGCAGGGGAAGATCCATCCACTATCACCTTATCCAGCAATTGACATCATAGAAAGGAGCTGGTATAGTATGAAATAGCAGTCACGAGGAGGAGTGGGCGGTGAGCCGTGACTTCCCCGGGCCGGCAGCAGGGGGGCTGCCGCTGCTGGACATGCACTTCGAGGACCCGAGGGCGCCCGAACGCCTGGCCGGCGCCATCGCGGCGCAGTTCCGCGCGCTGGCGCAGCCGGAGCGGTACTTTCCGGTTTTCTTCCTGGTGGGCGCCACCAGTTCGACGGGCGATGCCCTGGGGCCGTTCACGGGCTGGTTCCTGAAGCGCAAGGGCTTCCGGGGCGAACATGTGGGAGATCTCGAAGATCCCGTGCACGCCGCCAACCTGCGGGAGCGGCTTTCTGAGGCGTGGACCCGCGCGCTGCGCCGTGAGCGGCTGCCTTACATCATCGCCGTCGACGCCGCCGTGGGCCGGCCGGGGCGGCTCACGCTGAACCGGGGGCCGCTGAAGCCGGGCGCGGCCATGGGAAAGGTCCTGCCCCAGGTGGGCCACCTCCACATCATGGGCGGCATGGCCAACTTCCCGTTCATGATCTGGTTTGCCGATCTCGACCAGACGGTCGGCATGGCAGAGGTGATCGCGGACGGAATCCTCGCCTTCTGGGCGGCCTACGAGTCGGGGGCGCTTTTCCGGAGCCCCTCCGCCGCCCGGACCGGCCTCGCCTGACGGATCACGACCACAATCTCGCAAAGGTTCGCCGCCGCCCCCGGCGAACCCTTTTTCGCGCCCTTGACGCTGGTTGGCAGGATGGGTAGACTGTTGCCAAAACCAGACACCCCAGGGTAGGAGAGGAGACCGCAGCGGTGCAGCAAGATATTGAGCGCGTCCTGATCTCAGAGCAAGAGATTCAGGCGAAGATCAGGGAACTGGGGGCGCAGATCTCCGAGGACTTCCGGGGCAAGGACCTGGTGGTCGTTGGCATTCTGAAGGGGGCGGCTCTCTTCTGCTCCGACCTCTTCCGGGCCATCACGATTCCCGCGGAACTGGACTTCATGCGCATCGCCTCCTATGGCGCCGCGACCAAGTCCACCGGTGTGCACAGGGTCCTGCTGGACCTGGACTACACGCTGGAGGGGCGTCATGTCCTGATCGTCGAGGACATCGTGGACACGGGGCTGACGATCAAGTTCCTCAAGGAGTACCTGTCGCAGCGGGGTCCGGCCACGCTGAAGGTGGCGGCGCTGCTGGACAAGCCTTCCCGGCGCAAGGTCGACGTGACCATCGACTACCGCGGCTTCGAGGTGCCGGACTTCTTCGTGGTCGGCATGGGGCTGGACTACGCCGAGAAGTACCGGAACCTCCGGGATATCTGTGTTCTGAAGCCTGAAATGTACCGCAGCTGACGCGGGTCCCAGCGAAAGGAGCAGCAGCATGGCGCAGAATCGTGAACGCATCGTCGTCGTGGATCCCACCGGCCGCTACGGCCAGAGCATCGCCCGCCTCGTCAGGCAGCGGCAGGTCTACTGTGAGGTGTGGCCGGCGGACGCGCCCGCGGCGCGCTACCGCGAGGCGCCGGTCAAGGGCATCATCCTCTGCGCCGGGTCTGCTGCGGAGGCCGAAACCTTTCCTCCCGCCATTCCGGTGCTCGGCCCCGGGCAGTCGTTCCGCCCGGAGTCGGCCGATACCGAAGAGGGGCGGGCCCTGCTGGCGGACTTCCTCTTCAATGTCGCCGGCTGTGCGCCCACCTGGACCACCGAGTCGTTCATCGCCGAGCAGGTGGAGGCCATTCGCCGGCGGGTCGGCGAGGGGAAGGTGCTCTGCGCCCTCTCCGGCGGCGTCGACTCCTCGGTGGCGGCCGTCCTGGTGCACCGGGCCATCGGCGACCAGCTCACCTGCATCTTCGTGGACCACGGCCTCATGCGGAAGGGCGAGCCCGAGCAGGTGGTGCGCACGTTCCGCGACCACTTCCACATCCGGCTGGTTCACGTGGACGCCGCCGACCGGTTCCTCAGCAAGCTGAAGGGCGTCACGGACCCCGAGCAGAAGCGGAAGATCATCGGCAACGAGTTCATCCGGGTCTTCGAGGACGAGGCCCGCAAGCTGGGCCGGGTGGACTTCCTGGTGCAGGGCACCGTGTACCCGGACGTCATCGAGTCGGGCACGGGCACCGCCGGGGTGATCAAGTCGCACCACAACGTCGGCGGGCTGCCCGAGGATATGCAGTTCGAGCTGATCGAGCCCTTCCGTGAGCTGTTCAAGGACGAGGTGCGGGCGGTCGGCCGCGCGCTCGGCGTGCCCGAAGAGATCGTCGGGCGCCATCCCTTCCCCGGTCCGGGCCTGGGCGTGCGGGTGCTGGGGGAGGTCAATCGGGCCAAGCTGGACATCCTGCGGGAGGCCGATGCCATCTATATCGAAGAGATCCGCCGCGCCGGCCTGTACGACCGGCTCTGGCAGGCCTTCGCCGTGCTCCCGGACGTGCGCAGCGTCGGGGTGCAGGACGGCGAGCGGACGTACGCCTATCCCATCGTGCTCCGGGCCGTGACCTCGGATGATGCGATGACCGCCGACGTCTACCCGCTGCCCTGGGAGGTGCTGCAGCGCATCACCGGCCGGATCGTGCGGGAAGTGCCCCACGTCAACCGCGTGGTGTACGACGTCACGCCCAAACCTCCGGGCACCATCGAGTGGGAGTAACACAGGTTCGGAAGCAGCCGGAGCCGGGGCCGCAGGCCGCCGGCTCCTTCTTGGTGCGGCCCGGGCGGGCCTCGGTCCCCTTGACTCTCCGAACGTTTGATGCTATGTTCAAGCTGAGCGCGTTAGCACTCTCGGGCGTTGACTGCTAAAAGGGGTCAGCGCCCGTATGGTCCGTGGTTCCGGGGTCATCCGGAGGTGACACCCCGTGATTGATGACCGCAAGAACAAGGTACTGCAGGCCATTATCGAGGACTACGTCGCCACCGCCGAGCCGGTCGGGTCCCGCACGATCGCACGCAAGTACAACCTGGGCGTCAGTCCGGCGACGATCCGCAATGAGATGTCGGACCTCGAAGAGATGGGCTACCTGGAGCAGCCGCACACGTCGGCCGGGCGGATCCCGTCGGACCGGGGGTACCGCTACTACGTCGACTGCCTCATGCCGGAGCGGCCCATCAACCCCGCCGAGCAGGAGGCCATCCGCCGGACGTTCCAGCGCAAGATCCGCGAGTTCGACACGCTGGTGCGCGAGACGGCCCGGCTGCTCTCGGAGACGACCCAGCTCACGGCCGTCATCTCCGGCCCGCAGTTCGAGAAAGCCGTGTTCAAGGAGATCCGCCTGGTGCCCCTCGGCCAGGACCGCGCCCTGCTGATCTACATCACCGACAGCGGCCTGGTGGAGAACCAGGTGGTGGAGGTCCCCCTGGAGGTCACCATGCTGGAGCTGCAGCAGGTGGCGGCGCTCCTCAGCGAGCACCTGCGGGGCCAGCGGGTGGAGACGCTCTCCCGGACGGCCCTGCAGAGCCTGCAGCGGGAGCTGGTCCGCTACGGCACCCTGCTCGAGCAGGCGCTGTACTTCCTGGAGCAGAAGCTGGAGCCCGGCGAGCGGCACCGGCTCTACCTGGGCGGAACCTCCCACATGCTGGACCAGCCCGAGTTCCGGGACGTGGAGAAGCTGCGCGGGGTCCTCTCCTTCCTGGAGCAGGAGGAGGCGGTGGCCTCGGTGCTCGGCGTCGACCGGGAGTCAGAGGGTGTGGAGATTCAGATCGGCGAGGAGATCCGGCTGCGGGAGCTGGCCGACTGTTCGGTGGTCACCGCGACCTACCGGCTGGGCGACCGGATCATCGGCAAGATGGGCGTGATCGGGCCCAGGCGCATGGAGTATCCCAAGGTGGTCTCGATCCTCAACGCGATCGCCTCCTACCTCAGCGAAATGAACCGGCGGTTCTAGGGACCGCGGGCCCGGGGCAGATTCGGCTCCGGGCCTTTGCGCGCCGCGCTGCGGGGCTTGACACGGGTAGAGGTGGGTGCTATGTTCATTTGTGGATGCGTTAGCACTCAGGTGTTGAGAGTGCTAACAAGAGAGAAGAGGTGACCGGCAGCAGTGGCGGATGACTTGAAGAAGACCCCTCGGGCAGAGCCTCCTCCGGAGCAGGAGACCGACACGACACAGACGGAGCCGGCCCCGGCCGCCGAACCCGCAGCGGAAGGCAGCGGGGAGAGCGGCGCGGCGCAGGCGGATGCAGCTTCGGCTGCTCGGGAGCAGGCGCCCGCGGAGGAGCCGGCATCGGAAACAGAACCCGGAGCGGAAGCCGAACCGGACGCCGGGGCGGAGTCGGGCCGGGTGGCCGAGCTGATGGACCGGCTGATCCGGCTGCAGGCCGACTTTGAGAACTACCGGCGCCGGATGCAGCGGGAGAAGGAGGAGATCGCGCAGTACGGCACCCAGCGGCTGCTGATCAACCTCCTGCCCGTGATCGACAACCTGGAACGGGCGCTGGCCACGCCGTCCAACCCCGGCGATGAGCGGCTGCGCCAGGGCGTCGAGCTGACGCTGCGGTCGTTTCTCGAGATCCTGGCCAAGGAGGGCGTCACGCCGATCGAAGCCGTCGGCAAGCCCTTCGATCCGCACCTGCACGAAGCGGTAATGACCCATGACGACCCGGAGAAGGAAGACGGCATCGTCCTGGAGGAGTTCCGCAAAGGGTACATGCTGGGCGACCGGGTGATCCGGGCGAGCATGGTGAAGGTGAACACCCGGAGCTAGCGGGCAGACTGGTAGTGAGGAGGCTTTTCGGTACATGGCCAAGGTCATTGGCATCGACCTCGGCACCACCAACTCGGTGGTCGCCGTGATGGATGGCAGCGAACCGACGGTTCTGGAGAACAGGGAGGGCGACCGGACCACTCCGTCCGTCGTCGCCTTTACCAAGGCCGGCGAGCGGCTGGTCGGCAAGGTGGCCAAGCGGCAGGCCATCACCAACCCGGACCGCACGATCCTCTCGATCAAGCGCCACATGGGCAGCGACTACAAGGTCCGGATCGACGACAAGACCTACACGCCGCAGGAGATCTCCGCGATGGTCCTCTCCAAGCTGAAGGCCGACGCGGAGGAGAAGCTGGGCGAGAAGGTCACCCAGGCTGTCATCACGGTGCCCGCGTACTTCACCGACGCCCAGCGGCAGGCGACCAAGGACGCCGGCACGATCGCCGGTCTGGAGGTCCTGCGCATCATCAACGAGCCGACGGCCGCCGCGCTGGCCTACGGCCTGGACAAGGGCGAGGATCAGCGGATCCTGGTCTTCGACCTGGGCGGCGGCACGTTTGACGTCTCGATCCTGGAGCTGGGCGGCGGCACCTTCCAGGTGATCGCCACCGCCGGCAACAACAAGCTGGGCGGCGACGACTTCGACGAGCGCATCGTGAACTACCTGGCAGACCGGTTCCAGCGGGAGCACGGCATCGACCTCCGCAAGGACAAGCAGGCCCTGCAGCGGCTGCGTGAGGCCGCCGAGAAGGCCAAGATCGAGCTCTCCTCGGTGACCACCACCAACATCAACCTGCCCTTCATCTCGATGACCGCCGACGGCCCGGTCCACATGGACGAGACGCTCACCCGGGCCAAGTTCGAGGAGCTGACCGCCGACCTGGTGGAGGCCACCATGGGCCCCACCCGCCAGGCCCTGAAGGACGCCGGCGTGGAGCCGAACGAGATCGACAAGGTGCTGCTGGTGGGCGGCTCCACCCGCATCCCGGCGGTGCAGGAGGCCGTGCGCCGCTTCTTCGGCAAGGAGCCGTACAAGGGCATCAACCCCGACGAGGTCGTCGCGATGGGCGCGGCGATTCAGGCCGCCGTGATCACGGGCGACGTGAAGGACGTCCTCCTGCTGGACGTCACACCGCTGTCGCTGGGCATCGAGACCCTGGGCGGCGTGTTCACCAAGCTGATCGAGCGCAACACCACCATCCCCACCAGGAAGAGCCAGATCTTCTCCACGGCTGCGGACGGCCAGACGCAGGTGGAGATCCACGTGCTCCAGGGCGAGCGCGAGATGGCCGCCTACAACAAGACGCTGGGCCGGTTCATCCTCGACGGCATCCCGCCGGCGCCGCGGGGCGTGCCCAAGATTGAGGTCACGTTCGATATCGACGTGAACGGCATCGTCCACGTGTCGGCGAAGGACCTGGGCACCGGCAAGGAACAGAAGATCACCATCCAGTCGCAGACCTCCATGTCCAAGGAGGAGATCGAGAAGGCGATCAAGGAGGCCGAAGCCTTTGCGGCCGAGGACAAGCGGCGGCGGGAGGAGGCCGAGATCCGCAACAATGCCGACTCTGCCGTGTACAATGCGGAGAAGCTGCTGAAGGAGTCGGAGGGCAAGGGCATCGACCCGTCGGTGATCGATGGCGTGAAGAACGCGATCGACCCGGTGAAGGAGGCCCTGAAGGGCACCGACATCGAGGCCGTCAAGCAGGCGACCGAGAAGCTGACCGAGGCGGTCTACAAGCTCTCGTCGGCCATCTACGAGAAGACCGGCTCGGCCGGCACGGATGCTGGGGCTCAGGCGGGCGGCGCCGCCGGCTCCGGCGACGGCCAGTCCATGGATGCCGAGTTCAAGGTCAAGGACGACGACAAGTAGGTCTGACGGGATGAGTCTCCGGGAGGGGGGCCGCTTGGGAGCCCCCCTCCTGTCACTTGCCCCGGATCCGGCCAGATGGTAATTTCTAAGACGTAGGGGGGTGGACCGACTGGCCAAGCGCGACTACTACGAGATTCTGGGCGTTCCCCGCAACGCCACCGAGGCCGAGATCAAGAAGGCCTTTCGCAATCTCGCCCGCAAGTACCACCCTGACGCCAACAAGGACGACCCGAACGCGGCGGAGAAGTTCAAGGAGATCAACGAGGCCTACCAGGTCCTCTCCGACCCGGAGAAGCGGGCCCGTTACGACCAGTTCGGCCATGCCGCGGAGCAGATGGGCGGGGCCGGCGGCAACCCCTTCGAAGGCTTCGGCGGTTTCAGCGATTTCGGGGGCTTCGGCGACATCTTCGAGATGTTCTTCGGCGGCGGCCGGCAGCAGCGCCACCGCGGGCCGGTCCGGGGCGCCGACCTGGAGTACGAACTGGAGCTCACCCTGAAGGAAGCGGCCTTCGGGTGCACGAAGGAGCTGCGGGTGCCCCGCATCGAGGACTGCGATACCTGCGGCGGCTCGGGCGCACGGCCCGGCACCCATCCGGTGACCTGCCCCAAGTGCGGCGGCACCGGGCAGATCCAGATGACGCAGCACACCGTCTTCGGTCGGTTCGTCAATGTGACGACCTGCGACCGCTGCCGGGGGGAGGGCCGGATCGTGGAGTCGCCCTGCCCCACCTGCCGGGGACGGGGGCGGGTGCAGAAGACCCAGCGGGTGGAGGTCAAGGTGCCCGGCGGTGTGGAGACGGGCACCCGCCTGCGCATGCCGGGCTACGGCGAGGCCGGCGAACGCGGCGGCCCGCCGGGAGACCTGTTCATCGTCATGCGCGTCCGGCCGGACCGGCGCTTCCGGCGTGAGGGCGACGACCTCTTCACCACGGCCGAGATCTCCTTCATCCAGGCCGCGCTGGGCACCGAGGTCGAGGTCGAGACGCTGGACGGCCCCGAGGTCGTCAAGATCCCGGAAGGCACGCAGCCGGGCGATACCATCCGGCTGAAGGGCAAGGGGACCAAGCACCTGCGGGCCCCCGGCCGCGGCGACCTGCACGTGGTGCTGAGCGTCAGGACGCCCGGGCGCCTCTCCGAGCGGGAGCGGGAGCTCCTGCTGGAGCTGGCCGCCCTGCGGGGCGAGAAGGTCGCCGGCCTGCCGGAACAGAAAGAAGAGAAGGGTTTCCTGAAGAAGATGAAGGACGCCCTGGGCGGCCGCTGAATGCGGCAGCCGGGCCTCCTCCTGGGACCGGGGGAGGCCCGGCTGTCATTGCGCCGGGGCGACGGAGGAGGCGATCTGACCATGCCGCGGCTGTCCCGCCGGGACCCGCTCCTCGACCCCACGCTGCCGCCTTCCGCCTGGGAGGCTGCCCGCCGGCGGCAGCGGGCGCGGCGGTGGCTGGGGTTCATCCTGACCCTCCTGGTGGGCCTCGGTGCCGTCTGGGGGGCGGACACCCTCCTGGACCGCACGCGCGGCCTCACCCCGGAACAGGTGGCGGAGGCGGCGGGGCGGGCCCTGCTGGGCGCGCCACGCTACAGCTTCACGGCGCAGATCACGGGCACCTCCCCCGACGGGTTTTTCCCGGGCGCGCGGCTGACCGGCGCGTTCCAGGCGGAGCCGCGCCTTCTGCACCTGGCCGGCGAGGTGGGCAGCGGCGAGGTCGGGACGCCGCTGGAGTACTGGCTGTCGGGCGAGGAGCTCTACGTGCGGCAGGCGCGGGGCGGGGGCTGGCTCCTTTCGCCCACGGCGGACGTGCCCGACGTGACCGCCTTCCTGCCGGACCAGCTGGCCGCCCCGCTCTTGGCGGGCGTGCGGGGGGCGGAGCTGCTCGGCCGGGAGCGGCTGGGGGGCGTGAAGACCGCGGTCCTCGCGCTGGACCTCGACCCCGCGGTCATGCAGGTGGCGCCGCCCGGGCAAGATGAACAGGTGGAGTACCGGCTGTGGGTGGATGTCCGGCGCCTGCGCCCGGTCCGCTTCTCCCTCCGGGTGGAGCGCCCGGCCGGCCGCGGCTCCAGCTTCCACTACCAGCTGGACTGGACCTACCCGGACGCGGCCCCGCTCGCGCTGCCCGACGAGGTGCGGCAGGCGGCCGGTTCGGGACAGTGAATGGAGGAAACGACTTGCGCTATCTGGAGGTTGCGATTCGCTGCCAGCGGGCCGCAGCCGATGCCGTGGGGCACCTGCTGCTCACGCTCACCGGCGCCGGCTACGCGGTGGACGACCCGCTGATCATCGAGCGGAACCGGGACCGGTGGGACCTGACCGACCTGGTGCCCGGAGATCCGGCGTGGGTGACGGTCTCCGGCTGGCTGGCCGAGACGGACGATCTGGAGCAGCAGCGGTCCCGCCTGGAGGCGGGCCTGGATGAGATCCGGGCTGCGGGGCTGGGGGCGGTCGATCCGGCCCGGTTCAGCTGGGTGCAGGAAGAGGATTGGGCGCACGCCTGGAAGGCCTACTTCCGGCCCACCCGGGTCGGCGACCGGCTTGTGGTGGTCCCCACCTGGGAGGACTACACGCCGGCAGCCGGCGAGATCCCCCTCTACCTGGATCCGGGCATGGCGTTCGGCACGGGCACCCACGCCACCACGGCGCTCTGCCTGCGCTGGATGGAAGAGCTGGTCCAGCCGGGCAGCCGCGTGATCGATGTGGGCACCGGTTCGGGCATTCTGGCCGTCGCCGCGAAGCGGCTTGGCGCCGCGGAGGTGGTGGCCATCGACATCGACCCCGTGGCCGTGGAGACCGCGGAGCAGAACGCCCGCCAGAACGGCGTGGAGGTCGACGTCCGCCGCGCCACGCTGGACCAGGTCCCCGAGGGGGATGCGGATCTGATCGTGGCCAACATCATCGCCTCGGTCATCGTGGACATCCTCCCCGAGGTGGTCGCACGGCTGAAGCCGGGCGGCCGGTTCCTGGCCTCGGGCATCATCGCGGAGAAGAAAGACGCCGTGGGCGAGGCCATGACCGAGGCATGGCTCCTGCCTCTCGGCGTGCGGGAACAGGACGGCTGGGTGGCCATCCTGGCGATGCGGCCATGATCCCGCGCTTCTTCCTGGAGCGGGTGGAGGGGGATGCGGTGGTCCTGCCGCGGGAGGATTCCCACCACCTGCTGCGGGTGCTGCGGGCGGCCCCGGGCGCGCCCTTTGCCGTGCTGGCCGGGGGCATGGCCTACGACTGCGTGCTGGAGCGGGTGGAGGACGGCCTGGCCGTGGGCCGCGTCGTCGCGGCCGGGCCGGCTGCAGGCGAGCCGGCCATCCGCATCACGCTCTTTCAGGGGCTGGCGAAGGGCGAGAAGATGGAGTTCGTGCTCCAGCACGGTACGGAGCTGGGCATCGCGGAGTTCGTCCCGGTGGCGGCGTCCCGCAGCGTGGTCCGGCTGGACGCGCGCAAGGCCGCCCAGCGCGCGGAGCGCTGGCAGCGGATCGCGCGCGAGGCGGCGGAGCAGTCCCGCCGGGGAGCTGTGCCCGTCGTCGCCCCGCTGCACACCTGGGAGGAGGCGGTGGCCCGCATTCCGGCGCATGACCTGGCCCTGGTGGCCTGGGAGGGCGGCGGCGAGCCGCTGCGCAAGGTGCTGGAGGCGCACCCCGCCGCGGCTTCCTACGCGCTGTTCATCGGCCCGGAAGGGGGCCTGACCCCCGGGGAGGTGGACCTCGCCCGCCGGGCCGGGGCGGTTCCGGTCACCCTCGGCCCCCGCATCCTGCGGACGGAGACGGCGCCCCTGGCTGCGGTGGCCGCAATCCTGTACGCCCGCGGGGAGTGGGACTGACGGGGACCGCTAGATCAACCGGTAAAGCCCTTCCGCGTACGCGAGACCCGAACCGCCGGCCATGATGCGGGCCATCAGCCGGACGGCCCCGTCGGTCTCGGCTTCATCCAGGTAGACCATCTGGCTCTGGTGCGCCTTTACCGCCCGCAGTTTGTCCGCGATGACCGTCGCGATGTCGACCAGCACATCGGGGCTGCGGGTGCCGTAGAAGTAGACCTGTGCCCCGCCGGCCGCGCGGGCCCGGGCCAAGTCCATGACGGCGCGCCCCAGCGCCTTGTGGTCCCGGTGGGCCATCTGCGGCACCAGCTCTTTGGGATCGAAGGCGAAGACCACCTCAGGCGCCGTGCGGTCCCACGCCCGCGCGAGCACCCGTTCCAGCCGGGGGTCCTCAGGCAGGCCGAAGTCCGGCAGCCCGAGGAAGGTGACGGACTCGTACCCCTGCAGGCGCGCGGCGTGCCACTGCTCCGCCTGCCGCTGTTCGGCGAGGTCCCTCCAGTTGCCGCGCTTTTCGCCGTCGGAGAGCACCACGGCCGTGATGCGGCTGCCCGCCAGCGCCATGCGCCGCAGGGTGCCGCCGCAGAAGAACTCCAGGTCGTCGGGGTGCGCGGTGAAGGCCAGCACCCGCCGCGGCGTCCGCACGAGCAGCTCCCCCTGCGCGATGGCCAGGGCGGGATGCTCCGGCGCCAGGAGGCGGGCCGCCGCGGCCTCGACCCCCCGCAGGCGGCCGAACCGGTAGAGCCCGGAGAACAGCCGGCGTTTCACCGCCAGCGTGCGGTCAGGGCGGGCCTGCACGTGCTCGGGCATTCGGCCACCTCCTCATACCAGCCGGTAGAACGCTTCCGTGTAGAGGGCCGGCACCCGGCCGGCGTGCAGGCGGCCGGCGCAGCGTGCCAGCGCGGACACGGCCCAGTCCGGCCCGATCAGCTGGCTGCGGTGGGCCTTCACCGCGCTCAGCTTCTCCTGGAGCACCTCGGTGATGTCCACCAGCACGTTGGGCTGCCGCGCGGCGTAGAAGTAGACGCGCTCGCCCCGCGCCACCGCACTGCGCGCCCGGGCCAGCACGGCCGCACCCAGGGCGACGTGGTCCGGGTTCTGGCCCAGCGGCGTCGGGCCCTTGGGATCGAAGGCCAGCACCAGTTCCGGGCGCGTGCGCAGCCAGAGATCGTCCAGCGCCCGTTCCAGCTCGGGGCCGGGGCGGATCCCGCCATCGGGCAGGTCCAGCTGCACCAGCTCGGCCCGGAGGATCGCCGCGGCCTGCTCCGCCTCCCGCGCCCGGATCTCCCCGATGTTGGCCCGGTTGGTGGCCCCCTCGCCCCGGGAGAGCACGGCCATCGTCACGGCGCTGCCGTTCTGGGCCAGCAGCCGGAGGGTGCCGCCGGCGAACAGTTCCAGATCGCCCGGGTGCGGCCCGATGGCCAGCACCCGCCAGCGGCGGCTCACCATCGCCAGCCCGGCCTGCAGCGCCACGCTCGGGTAGTAGGGCTGCTGCATCCGCCGCCACACCATCCATGCCGCGGCCACCGCCCCGCCGGCGATCAGCCACGGGAGTGCAGACCCCGGTCGTCTCTCCACTGCGGTCACGGCCCCTCTCCATTTGGGTGTTCCCGGGTAGCATGCGCCGGCTCGCCGGGTTTCACACGGCGGCACGTCAGCCGGCGCCGGAACTGGAAGGGGGCTCCGGAGCGTCCAAGTAGCGTGGATGCTGCCGCGCAAGATCGCGCCGCAGAGGCGGAGAAGCTAGAGGGGCGGCCTGGCGGCCCACAGACCGCAGGGAGGCGCCGCGGCCCGCAGGAGGTGCTTTCATGGAGCCGCATGACCGTTTTCAAGCCTACGAGAGACTCCGCATCCGGCTCACGGCGGCAGCCTGGGTGACGATCATCGCCGCCTTCGTCGTGCTCCCCCTGGTCGCGCGGGGCGGGGCCCGCTGGATTCCGATCCTGGTGGCCTGCTGCATCTTCGGCGCATACTTCTGGTTTATCTGGCGCGACTGGCGCTGCCCCGAGTGCGGCCACCACCTGGGCCAGCCCGCGCGGATCATGCGGTGCCACTTCTGCGGCGCGGCACTGACGCCGGAGACCCCGGGTGGACGTTCCCCCAGCCGCTGATCTCACTACCCCACGCAAAAGAGGCGATGCGTTCATGTGCGCGAAGACCCGTGTCTACCTGCTCTTCGGCGGCCGCTCCGGCGAACACGAGGTGTCGCTGATGTCGGCCCGGAACGTGCTGCAGGCCCTGGACCGGAACAAGTACGAGGTGATCCCCGTCGGCATCACGAAGGACGGCCGCTGGCTCCAGGTCGCTGACCCGCTGCGGGCCCTGACCGAGGGGGTGACGGCGGCCGGGGGCCTCCCCGTCGGTCTCCTGGGCGACCCGGCGTATCCCGCTCCGGTGCCCCTCTCCGAGGCGGTGAAGCCGCAGGCGCACGACGGGCCGGTGGTCTTCTTCCCGGTGCTGCACGGTACATACGGGGAGGACGGCACCATTCAGGGCCTCCTGGAGATGGCCAACGTGCCCTACGTGGGCTGCGGCGTGCTGGCGTCCAGCGTGGCCATGGACAAGGGCGTGGCCAAGGCGCTCTTCCGCCAGGCCGGTCTGGAGGTGGGCCCCTATCGGGTCTACCTGCGGCGCGACTGGGAGGAGCGGCCCGAGGCGGTGCGCGCCGACATCGCCGCGCACCTGCCCGAGTACCCGCTCTTCGTAAAGCCCGCCAACCTGGGTTCGTCGGTGGGCATCACCAAGGTGAAGCGGCCGGAGGATCTGGACCGGGCCATGGCGGAGGCGGCCCGGTTCGACCGGCGCATCATCGTCGAGAAGGGCATCGACGCCCGGGAGATCGAGGTCGCCGTCCTGGGCAATGACGACCCCGTCGCCTCCGTCGCGGGCGAGATCCTCCCCGGCGCCGAGTTCTACGACTACACCGACAAGTACTTCAGCGGGGCATCCCAGACCCGCATCCCGGCCGACCTGCCCGACGACCTCATGGAGGAGATCCGGCGGCAGGCGGTGGTCGCCTTCAAGGCCATCGACGGCGCGGGCATGGCCCGGGTGGACTTCTTCCTGGAGCGGGGCACGGACCGGATCTACATCAACGAGGTCAACACCATCCCCGGCTTCACCAACATCTCCATGTACCCCAAGCTCTGGGAGGCCTCGGGCATCAGCTACAGCGAGCTGCTCGACCGGCTGATCGCGCTGGCGCTGGAGCGGCACGCCGACAAGAACCGCAACGCCACTTCGGTGTGAGTGAAGGAATTTCCATCGGCGGGGAAGAATAATGCGACAGGGATCGACGAGAATAGGCAGGTACGCCGCTCAGGCGTGAGCCGTGCGCTGGAGTGATACCGATGGCCCACGATTGCGTGTTCTGCAAGATCGCAGCCGGCGAGATTCCCTCGAAGAAGGTGTATGAGGACGAGCATGTCCTCGCCTTCCACGACATCAACCCGGTTGCGCCCGTCCACGTGCTGGTCATCCCCAAGCAGCACCTGGCCTCCGTCGCCGACTTCGGCCCGGAGCACGATGCGCTGCTGGGGCGGCTGTTCGCGGCGGTCCGGCAGGTGGCTGCCGAGACCGGCGTGGCCGAGACGGGCTACCGCGTGGTCACCAACGTCGGGAAGGATGCCGGTCAGCAGGTGTTCCACATCCACCTCCACGTGCTGGGCGGCCGCTGGCTCGGCCCGGTGGCCTGAAGAATTGACATAAGGTTTGCCCCGCGGTATAATCGCGGAGCGTGTTCTTTTTCCCCCAGGTCCAGCGGAGGGGAGGGAAATTCGGGATGTCCGAGGTCAAAATCGGCAAGAATGAGTCGCTGGATAGCGCCCTTCGCCGTTTCAAGCGCCAGCTGCAGAGGGCCGGTGTGCTCGCCGAGCTGCGCCGTCGGGAGCACTATGAAAAGCCCAGCGTGAAGCGCAAGAAGAAGAGCGAAGCGGCTCGCAGGCGCAAGTACCGCTAACGTCGAAGGAGCTGGCTGCCCATGAACCTGAATGAACGCCTCACCGAGGACATGAAGGCTGCGATGAAGGCCGGCCCCGCCGGCAGACAGCGGCTGGAGACCATTCGGTTCCTGCGGGCGGCGGTGAAGAACGCCGAGATCGAGAAGCACGCACCCCTCTCCGACGATGAGATCCTGGGCATCATCACCAAGCAGGTGAAGCAGCTCCGTGAAACGCTGGCTGACTTCCAGCGGAGCGGCCGGCAGGATCTGGTCGAGAAGACCGAGGCCGAAATCGCCATCCTGTCGGCGTACCTCCCGGAACAGTTGAGCGCAGATGAGGTGCGCGACCTGGCACGGAAGGTCATCTCCCAGGTGGGCGCGCAGGGCGCCCGGGACATGGGCAAGGTCATGGGTCCTTTGATGGCCCAGGTCCGAGGCCGTGCGGATGGAAAGATGGTCCAGCAGATCGTCAAGGAGTTGCTCGGGTAGCAAGGGCGCCCCGGTGGATGAAATCCCATCCATCGGGGCTTTCTTTATTTTGTCGCGAAAGGGGGTACAGGCGTGGTATAGTGGAAGAGCGCAATGCTGGCGGAAAGGGGGGGGTGCCGTGTCCGCCGACAAGCCGACCGACCGCCGCGGCTTCTTCCGGGAAGGGTTCCGGAGCCTGCTGCGCGCGGTGGCGGAGACCGCGCAGGCGGCGGCCGATGAGGCGGCGGCCCGCGGTTCGGGCGGCGTCCGCTGGCTCCGGCCCCCGGGGGCCCTGCCTGAGGCGGCTTTCCTGCTCACCTGCACGCGCTGCGGCGACTGCGCCCGCGCCTGTCCCGCCGGGGCCATCCGGCTCCTGCCCGAGACCGCGGGCGCGGCTGTGGGCACCCCCTACATCGACCCGCTGCAGCAGGCCTGCGACCTCTGCGGCCGCTGCATGCCCGCCTGCCAGCCGGGGGCCCTGGTCCAGGTCGCCGATCCCCGGCAGGTGCGCATGGGCGTGGCCGCCATCGACCCGGCCCGGTGCTGGGCCCACCAGGGGTCGATCTGCGACCTGTGCTACCAGCGGTGTCCCTTCCCCGACGAGGTCCTGCGGCTCGTGAACGGGAAGCCTGAGATCCAGCAGGACCTGTGCACCGGATGCGGCCTCTGCGCCTACGTCTGCGTGAGCACGCCCCCTGCCATCACCGTAACGCCCCGCAGCTGAAACAGGAGGTATTCGATGTACACCCTGCGCAAAGTGCCCACGGAAGAGGCCGTGGGCCTGATGTTCGCACATGACCTGACCCGCATCGTTCCCGGCGAGGGAAAGGGCCCCGCGTTCCGGCGCGGGCAGATCGTCCGGCCCGAGGACATTCCGGTGCTCCTGGCCATGGGGAAGGAGCACCTCTACGTCTGGGAGCCGCAGCCCGGCATGGTGCACGAAGAGGAAGCGGCCCTGCGGCTGGCCCGGGCCGGCGCCGGCGGCGGGCTGCGCTGGGATCCGCCCGCGGAGGGAAAGGTCAGCCTGAAGGCCGCCTTCCGGGGGCTCCTGCGGGTGGACGCGGCCCGGCTGGAGACCATCAACGCCATCGGCGACATCACGATCGCCACGCTGCGCGACGCCACGCTGGTGGAGCCGGAGGCGATCGTCGCCGGGTGCAAGGTGACGCCGCTGCTGGTGCCGGAGGCGCAGATTCAGCGCGCCGAGGCCGTGGGCCGCTGGATCGAGGTGAAGCCCCTGACCCCGCTGCGCGCGGGGCTGGTGATCACCGGCAGCGAGGTCTACAAGGGCCGGATCCCCGACAAGTTCGGCCCGGTCGTGGAGGAGAAGCTGGCCCGCTTCGGCTGCCCCGTGGTCTACAAGGCGTACAGCAGCGACCAGGCGGAGCTGACCGCGGCGAAGATCCATGAGGCCGTGGCGGCGGGCGCGCAGATGGTGCTCTGCACCGGGGGGATGTCGGTGGACCCGGACGACGCGACGCCCGGGGCCATCCGGCGCGCCGGGGCCGACGTGGTGACCTACGGCGTGCCCTTCCTGCCCGGCTCGATGTTCCTGTTTGCCTACCTGGGCGACGTGCCCGTGATGGGCCTGCCCGGGGCCGTCATGTGGGAGAAGGAGACGGTGTTCGACCACGTGCTGCCGCGGGTGCTCGCGGGCGAGCGGCTGGCCAAGGCCGACTTCGTCCGCATGGGCCACGGCGGGCTGCTGCCGAAATAGACATCGGAACGACGGGGGAGGCGAGGCGGGTGCTGGAACTGCGGATCCCCGGCCGGGAGACGCTGCGCCTGGCGCACCTGGTACTGGACTACAACGGCACGCTGGCCCGGGACGGCGCGCTGCGGCCGGGGGTGGCGGAGCGCATCCGGGAGCTGGCCGCGCACCTGCAGGTGCACGTGATCACGGCCGACACGTTCGGCAGCGCCCGGAAGGAGACGGCGGGGCTGCCCGTGATCTTGCAGATCATCGGCCAGGGCGGCCAGACCGAGGCCAAGGCGGAGCTGGTGGAGACGCTGGGCCCGGCCTCCGTCGCGGCCGTCGGCAACGGGGCCAACGACCGGCTGATGCTCGCCCGGGCGGCGCTCTCCATCTGCGTCCTCGAGGCGGAGGGCGCGGCCGCGGCGACCCTCATGGCCGCGGACGTGGTGGTGCGGTCGCCGGAAGATGCGCTGGACCTTCTGCTCCGCCCCGGACGGCTGGCGGCGACGCTCAGGATCTGACGGGACCGCCGTGTGAGGAGGAGGGGAGAACCGTGGAGATCTCCAGGAGGACCCGGCCCGAGAGCCGCAGCGGCGGCGACGGGGTGGTCGTGAAGCGGGCCGTCTGCCCCCATGACTGCTGGGATACCTGTTCCATGCTGGTGCACGTGAAGGACGGCCGGGTCGTCCGGGTGATGGGCGATCCGGACCATCCGGTGACGCGCGGGTACCTGTGCGTCAAGACCAACCACTACGAAGAGCGGGTCTACAGCCCCGACCGGGTGCTCTACCCGATGAAGCGCACCGGGCCGAAGGGCTCCGGGCAGTTCGCGCGCATCTCCTGGGACGAGGCGCTCACGACCATCGCCGACCGCTTCCGCGCCATCATCGCCGAGTACGGGGCCGAGGCGATCCTGCCGTACTCCTATGCGGGCACGATCGGCGTCCTGCAGTACGGCTCGATGGACCGGCGCTTTTTCCACCGGCTCGGGGCCAGCCGGCTCCTGCGCACCATCTGCTCCAAGGCCGGCTCGGCGGCCGTGCAGTCGGTGACGGGCCACCGCATGGGGCCCGATCCCGAGGACATGGTGCACGCCCGGCTGATCGTGGTCTGGGGCGTCAACGTCATCTCATCCAACCCCCACCAGTGGCCCATCATCCAGGAGGCCCGCCGGCGCGGGGCCACGCTGGTGGTCATCGACCCCTACCGCTACAAGGCGGCGCGTGAGGCCGACCTGCACCTCTCACCCCGCCCGGGCACCGACGCGGCCCTGGCGCTGGGGCTGATGCACGTGCTGGTGCGGGAGGGCTGGATCGACCGGGACTACGTGGAGCGGTACACGCTGGGGTTCGAGCAGCTGCGGGAAAAGGTGGCCCAGTGGCCGCCGGAGCGGGCGGCGGCGGTGACCGGCATCGCCGCGGCCGACATCGAGCGGCTGGCGCGGCTCTGGTGGGAGAGCCGTCCCGCGGTCCTGAGGGTGGGCTACGGCCTGCAGCGGCACACCAACGGCGGCTCCACCGTGCGGGCCATCTGCATGATCCCGGCGCTCACCGGCCACTGGCGGGACCGGGGCGGCGGCTTCCTGCTGTCCAATTCGGGCTCCTACGGGCTGAACTCGGCGGCGCTGGAGCGCCCCGACCTCATGCCGTCTCCGCCCCCGCGCGCCATCAACATGATCGAGCTGGGCAAGGCGCTCACCGAACTGCAGGACCCGCCCGTCAAGGCGCTCTTCGTGTACAATTCGAATCCTGCGTGCGTGGCGCCGAACCAATCGAAGGTGCTGGCCGGTCTATCCCGTGAAGACCTGTTCACCGTGGTCCACGAGCAGCTCTTCACCGACACCTGCCGCTGGGCGGACATCGTGCTGCCGGCCACCACGCAGCTGGAGCACACCGACCTCATGACCTCGTACTGGCACCTGTACGTGCAGCTGAACGAGCCGGCCATCGAACCGCTGGGCGAGGCGGTGCCCAACACCGAGCTCTTCCGCCGGCTGGCCCGGGCGATGGGGTTCACCGAGCCCTGCTTCCGGGACAGCGACGAGGATCTGATCCGGCAGGCGCTCTCGGGCGGCAGCCCATACCTGGAGGGGATCACCCTGGAGCGGCTCCGCCAGGAGCGATTCATCAAGGTGAACCGGCCGGCGGCGCCGTTTGCCGAGGGCGGTTTTGGTACGCCGTCGGGCAAGGTGGAATTCTACTCCCAGGCCCTGGCGGAGATGGGGCTGGACCCGGTCGTGGCGTACACGCCCCCGGCAGAGTCGGTGGACGGCTCGCCCGAGCTGGCGGCCCGCTACCCGATTGCCCTGGTCACGCCGGCGGCGCACCACTTCCTGAACAGCACCTTCGCCAACCTGCCCCGCATGCGGGAGCGGGAGGGCGTGCCCACCATCTTCCTGAACCCGGCGGACGCCGAGGCCCGGGGCATCCGCAGCGGCGACTGGGTCCGGGTCTTCAACGACCGGGGCTCGGTGCGGCTGCAGGCCCGGGTGGGCGACTGGTCGCGGCCCGGCGTCGCGATCTCGCCCACCATCTGGTGGTCCCGCGACATGCCGGACGGCGCGGGCATCAACGTGCTGACCACGGACCGGCCGGCCGACATGGGCGGCGGCGCCTCGTTCCACACCAACCTGGTGCAGGTGGAGCGGGCCGTTCCGCCGGATGAAGGCCGGCGCGATGACGCATCGCGCTGAACCGGCCGGGGCCGCGCAGGTTCCCGGCCCCACCTGGAGGTGATCGTTCATGCGCCAGCGAAGCGCCCTCTGGCGCGCCGCGGTCCTGCTGCTGGGCCTCGCCCTGCTGCTGGCCGGTGCGCCCGGAGCCCGGGCGGCGGACGGGGCCGGAAAGGTCTACGTCCTGCGCATCGACAACGGGCAGGTCATCGATCCCGGGCTGGCCCAGTTCGCCGACCGCCTCTTCAACGAGGCACTGGCGGACCCTGACACCGCCGGGATTGCCGTGGTGCTGGATACGCCGGGCGGCTACGTGGAGAGCGCGGCCCGCATCAAGGACCGCCTGCTGGCCGTTCCGGAAGGGATCAAGACCATCGCCTACGTCGAGAACGACGCCATCTCGGCGGGCGCCCTGATCGCCACCGCCGCGGAGTACCTCTACATGCACCCGGGCTCTGTGATCGGCGCGGCAGAGCCGCGCACGGGCACCGGGCAGCCCGCCGACTACAAGGCGCTCTCCGTGGTGGTCAACTACTTCACCTCGGCGGCCATCGCCCGGAACCGGGATCCCGACGTCGCCCGGGCGTTCGTCGACAAGGACCATCCCATCCCCGGGCAGACGGACGTGCTGCTCGCCCTGCCTTACCAGCAGGCGGTGGACATCGGTTACGCCAACGGCATCGCCGAGAGCCTGAACGACGCCATCCGCCAGGCGGGCATCGCGCAGTTTCAGCTGGTGGAGCCGGCGTGGACCTTCTCGGAGCAGGTCGGGCGGTTTCTCACGACGCCCTGGGTTGCGATTCTGCTGCTGGTGGCAGGCGTGATCGCCTTCGGCATCGAGTTCACGCAGCCCGGCCTGACCGGGCCGGCCGCCGTGGGCATCATCTGCCTCACGCTCTTCTTCCTGGGCAACGCCCTGGTGGGCACCGCGGGCTGGGTGGAGATCGCGCTGGCGGTCAGCGGCCTGGTGTTGATGGGCGTCGAGCTGTTCACGCCGGGGTTCGGCATCTTCGGCGTGGCCGGCATCGCCGCCTTCGGCGCGGCCATCTTCCTGGCGGCGCCGTCGGCCGGCCTGGCCTGGCGGTACCTCACGTGGACGACCATCGCCTCGGCGGTCGTGCTCTTCGCCGTGATCCGGGCGATCAGCCGGCGGGGGCTGGGCAAGATGCTTACGCTGAAAGACACGGCGAAAGAATGGTCCGCCCACGGCGAGGACCGCAGCCGGCTGGTGGGGCGGGAGGGCGTGAGCCTTACCGTGCTCCGTCCGGCGGGCACCGCCGTGTTCGATGACAAGCGGCTGGACGTGGTGACCGAAGGGGAGTTCCTGCCGGCCGGCGTGCCCGTGAAGATCGTCCGGGTCGAAGGGACCCGCATCGTGGTCCGGTCCGTCGGGAAACAGTCCTGATGTGTGAGGAGGTTCATGAGGAGGTTTGCCCATGCCTGAACTCGGTTTTCTCATTCCCACGTTCCTGGTCATCCTGCTTCTCGTCCTCTTCTTCAGCTTCGTCCCCGTCGGCCTGTGGATTTCGGCCGCCGCGGCCGACGTGCGGGTCGGCATCTTCTACATGATCGGCATGAAGCTGCGCCGGGTGCCGCCCCACCGCATCGTGAACGCGCTGATCAAGGCCGAGAAGGCCGGGCTGGAGATCAGCATCGACAAGCTCGAGGCGCACTACCTGGCCGGCGGCAACGTCGACCGGGTGGTCGACGCCCTGATCGCCGCCCAGCGGGCCGGCATCGACCTGGTCTTCGAGCGGGCGGCGGCCATCGACCTGGCCGGGCGCAACGTGCTCGAGGCGGTGCAGATGTCGGTCAACCCAAAGGTCATCGAGACCCCTGTGGTCGCCGGCGTGGCGCAGGACGGGATTGAGCTCAGGGCCAAGGCGCGAGTGACCGTGCGGGCCGACATCAACCGGCTGGTCGGCGGCGCGGGCGAGGATACGATCATCGCCCGGGTCGGCGAGGGCGTCGTCTCCACCATCGGTTCGGCCAACAGCCACAAGGAGGTGCTGGAGAATCCGGACATGATCTCCCGCACCGTACTGGCCAAGGGGCTGGACGCGGGCACCGCGTTCGAGATCGTCTCCATCGACATCGCGGACGTGGACGTGGGCGCCAACATCGGCGCACGGCTGCGGGCCGACCAGGCCGAGGCCGAGAAGGTCATGGCGCAGGCCAAGGCTGAGGAACGGCGGGCCATGGCGGTGGCCGAGGAGCAGGAGATGCGGGCCGAGACCCAGCGCATGCGGGCCAAGGTGGTCGAGGCCGAGGCCGAGGTGCCCCGGGCTCTGGCGCAGGCCCTGCGCGAGGGCAAGCTCGGCGTGATGGAGTACCTGCAGATGCAGAACCTCATGGCGGACACCGCCATGCGGGAGGCGCTGGGCGGCGGTCCGAAGGGCAGCCAGGCCGGCGGTGAAGAGCAGAAGTAGGTGATCCGCCCTGGAGAATGTCTTGGAGGACGTCATCAAGTTCCTGGTGATCGCGGTAGTGGGCCTCGTCTGGGGCCGGATCCGCAAGCGGATCGACGGCGCCGAGGATCCCGACCCCGAGCCGCTCGCGCCCGACCGGCCGGCGGAGACGGCAGGCACGGAGCTTCCGCAGCGGGCGGGTTCGCCCGGGCCTGCGGAGGTGCGCCCGGTCACGCCTTCACCGGCCGAGGCGCGTCCCCCGGCGCCGCGGCGCGCGGCGGGCCCCGTTCCCGGCGGTCCGGGACCGAGGCCCGCATGGACCAGCGCTGAGGGCGTTGGTTCCGAGGGCGTCCGCAGCGAAGGCTTCGGCACCGAAGGTGTCCGCACGGAGGGCCTTGCAAGCCCGGGCGTCCGCGCGGAGGTCGTGCGCTCAAACCCGCTGAGCACGCTGCGGAGCCGTGCGGAAAGCGCCGCGTCCCCTGCGCCCCGAGCCGGCGCCGGGGCAGGCACCGGGTCTGCAGGCGATGCCCGGCGGTCGGCGCTGGCCTTGCTGGCCACCCGGCAGGGGCTCGCGCAGGCGGTGCTCCTGTCCGAGGTGCTGGGCAAGCCCAGGGCCCTGCGGCCGTGGGGCAGGCGGTAGAAGCATCAGTGCACCACGTCGGCCAGCACCGGCGCCAGGACGTCCAGGAGCTCCTGGGTCCATCCGGCCAGCCGTTCCGGCAGCCCCTCGCCGGCCAGATCCGAAAGGGGCCGGGCGACCTGGACGGCCACGGTGTAGCTGGTCCAGTCCACCGTCCCGCGGAGGGCCGGGTCCAGCTCCTCGGCCCGGATCTGCCGCTCGTCCGCGGCGGACCAGAGGCGGAGCACGGGCGGCGGTGTGAGGGCCCGCAGCGCTTCGCCCAGTCCGCCCTCCTCCGCCAGCGCGGCCTGCAGCCGGGCGTGGGGCGCGCCGCCCGGCGACAGCCAGACCGCGATCTGCAGCTCGCCGGCCTCCAGGTGCAGGGCGATGCGCACGAAGTCGTCCTCGCCCTTCCCGGCGCCCGCGTAGTCCCGGAACCAGTACCCGGCGAGCACGTCCTGCGGCCGCGCCGTGCGGAGCAGGGGCCAGGAGGCGGCGAACCCGGTCCCGATCTGCTCGAACAGCGCTTCCACACGGCTGTGGAACTCGGCGAGGTCGCGGAAGGCCCGGGGGGCCCGGGCGAGGATCTCCGCATCGAACCCGGGAAAGCAGCGGATGCCGGCCTCCGGCAGGTAGGCGCGGAACTGGCGCACGAGGAAGCCGGTCCGGGTGTTCGCGTCGTACTGTGCCTCCACCTCGCCGAGCCAGCGATCGACCCGGTCCCACGAGAGCCGGTGCACCGGGTCGCCGTCCCGGCCCGCGGGCGCGCCCGGGCTGATGATCACCGGCTCCGCGCCCCCGGCCGGCAGCGGCGGCGGTTCCTCGCCGGGCGCCACCGCGGCCAGCCAGATCCGCCGGTCGCCCAGGTGGATTTCACCGGCGCCGTCGGCGCCGTCGGGCGCCGGGAAGTGGAAGGCGGCCTCGCCGCCGGCCGGAACGTCCAGGCCCGCCAGGCGCAGGAGCCCGTTCAGCACGGCCCGGTCCGCGTGCTCCAGCAGCGCCATGAGCGCCGGGGTGAGCTGCGGGCCGTGCCGGCCGCGCACCGAAAACAAGTTGACCAGAACGACACCCCCCTGCGGCTAGTCTGCCCGTCCGATGGCGCACTCGTACCAACGTACGATGCCCTTTCGTCCCCGACGTACGATTTGCGCCGGGGTGGTTCCCCGTAACATGGAGCCAGACATCGCGGGAGGCAACCCCGGGGGAGTGACGGCTTTTGACCCGCTATCTGGCCCTGCTCCGCAACCGCAGCTTCCTCATGTTCTGGCTGGCTGCCGCTACGGCGCATGTGGGCGACTTCTTCAACACCCTCGCCCTGGTGAAGCTGTTCAGCCAGGACCCAGACCGTCTGGGCTTCTACACGTCCCTGGTCGTGGTCGCCAACATGCTGCCCACCCTGCTGCTGGGCCCCGTGGCCGGGACGCTGGCCGACCGGCTGCCCCGCAAGGCGATCATGGTCTGCGCGGACGTCGTGCGGGCGGCCCTCATGTTCAGCATGATCTTCGTGCACGACCCGCTGGCCCTGATCGGGCTGGACTTTGCCGCCGCCGTGGCCACGGCCTTCTTCAGCCCGGCCAGCTCCGCCCTGCTGCCCAACCTGGTGAGGCGGGAGGAACTGGTGACCGCGGGGTCGCTGAACGTCATGACCCAGCGGCTGGCCATGCTGTTCGGCAACGGCCTGGGCGCCGTCCTGCTCGTCCTGGTGGGGCCGGCCGGCGTGTTCGCCATCAACGGCGGGCTCTTCCTGGCATCCGCCGTCCTGCACGCGGGCATGCGGGTGCCGGTGGCCGCGCCGGGCGAGGCGCCGGGGCGGGCCGACGCGCAGCCGGGTCCGCGCCGGGCCGTCTCCCCCCTGACCAAGCTGGTCCGCGACCTGCGGGAGGCCGCCGCCGTGGTGCGGGAGCGCCCGGCCCTCCGCTACCTGCTGACCGGCCTCTGCATCGCCAACTTCGGCGATTCGGGCACCAACGTGCTGCTGGTCACCTTCTTCACCGTCACTCTGGGCGTGGCGGCGGAGCAGATGGGATTCGTGCTGGCCGCCTTCGGCGGCGCGGCCGTGCTCGGGGCGTTCCTGATCGGGGCCATCGGGGGCCGCGTCCACTGGCGCCACCTGTTCAGCCTCGGCTGCTGCTACATCTGGTTCACCGCCACCGGCGCCGTGGTGGCCCGGAGCCTGCTCCCCAGCTCCGCCTTCCTGATGCTGCTGGGCCTGGGCAGCGGGGCCATCAACGTCGGGCTGCAGGTGGCCGTGGCGGATCTCGTCCCCGACAACGTGCGCGGCCGCATCTTCGGCTCCTTCGGCACGATCAGCGCCCTCATCATGATCCCGGGCAACCTGATGGCCGGCGCCCTGGCCGACCGCTTCGGGGCGGCGACCACCATGCTGGGCTACGCCCTGGCCTACCTGGCGGCGGGGGTCTACGGATACCTCACCCTGCGGCCGGAGCCGCAGGGGGCCGTGAGGACCACCGGTGCGCCGGCGGACTGAGCGAACAGCCACAAAGCGGCCCGGGGCTGCATCGGCAGCCCCGGGCCGCTTGATCTACCACTGCTTCGTGTAGGCTTCCTGCTCCGGGGTGGGTTCGTCCAGCGTCACACCCAGGGTCTTCAGCTTGGTCTCGGCGATCTGCCGGTCGATCGCCGGGGGCAGCCGGTGCACGCCCGGGCGGAGCTCGTCGTGGTGGTTGACCAGGTAGTGGCAGGACAGGGCCTGCACGGCAAACGTCAGGTCCATGATCTCCACCGGATGGCCGTCGGCGGCGGCGATGTTGACCAGCTCGCCGCCGGCGATCACGTGGATGCGCCGGCCGTCTGCCAGTTCGAACGCCTCCACCTTCGGGCGGACCTCGCGCCGGGCCACGGCCATCGCGGCCAGCCCCTCCAGGTCGATCTCGTGGGCGTAGTGGCCGGCGTTGGCCACCAGGGCGCCGTCCCGCATGCGGGCGAAGTGCTCCCGGCGCAGCACGTGCACCGACCCGGTGGTGGTGATGAAGACCTCGCCGGTGGCCGCGGCATCCAGGGAGTTCGCCACGCTGAAGCCGTCGGCGTAGGCCTCCAGCGCCTTGACGGGGTCGACCTCGGTGACGGTCACCCGGGCGCCCAGCCCCGCGGCGTAGCGGGCCACGCCGCGCCCGACCCAGCCGTAGCCCATGACCACCACCTTCTTGCCGGTGAGGAACAGGTTGGTGGCGGCCATGATGGCTCCGAGCGTGGAGTGGCCGGTGCCGTAGCGGTTGTCGAAGAGGTGCTTGCACATGGCGTGGTTGGCCGCGATGGCCGGGAAGGGGAGCTTCCCTTCCGCCGCCATGGCCTCCAGCTTCATCACGCCGGTGGTGGTCTCCTCCGAGGAGCCGCGGATGGCCGCCAGGATGTCGCCGCCCCGGCGCACCGCCCGGCTCACCAGCTCGGCGCCGTCGTCGATGATGAACTCCGGCCGGGCCTCCAGGACCCGCTCCAGGTCCCGTTCGAACTCCTCCTGGCTCACGCCGTGCCGGGCGAAGACCTGCACGCCGCGCTCCACCAGCGCGGCGCAGACCGCGTCCTGGGTGGAGTGGGGGTTGGAGCTGGCGGCGATGACGTGCGCCCCGGCCTTCTTGAGCAGCAGGGCCAGGTAGGCGGTCTTGGCCTCCAGGTGCACGACCACGGCGATGCGGCGCCCCTTCAGGCTGCCGTCGTTCAGCACCTCCTCGAAGAGCCGGTTGAGCACCGGGGAGTGCGCCGCGACCCAGTCGATCTTCTGATGGCCCAGCGGGGCGAGGGAGGGGTCTGCAATCACGCTCTGCATCGGATTGCCTCTCCTTTCGCTCAGGCGGTGCCCTGCCGGTTGAGCCCCCGGCCCCGCAGCGCGACCAGGGTCAGCAGGGTGACGACGAAGGGCAGCAGTCCGGTCACCTGCGACGGCAGGCCCGCGCCCTGCAGCCGGATGCCCAGGGCGTCGATCACGCCGAAGAGCAGGCTGGCCAGCAGCACGCCCGTCGGGTGGGCCCGGCCGAAGATCACTGCCACCAGGGCGATGAAGCCGCGCCCGGCGGTCATGTTCTCCTGGAAGATGCGGACCTGCCCCAGCGAGAGCTGTGCCCCGGCCAGGCCGGTGAGCACGCCGGCCAGGATGACCGCCAGGTACTGCATGCGCAGCGGGTTCACGGCCAGGGTCTGCGCCGCGCGGGCGTGCTCGCCCACGGCGCGCAGCCGGAGCCCGATGGTCGTCTGGAACAGGAAGTAGGAGAGGACGGGGACGGCGAGGTAAGCGGCCCAGACGACCGGGGTGTGGCCGCTGAGCAGCCGGCCCAGCACCGGGACCGCCTGCAGCCACTCCGGCGACCACTGGGGCAGCCCTTGCAGATCGGGGTGGTGGAAGGTGCCCGTTGCCCCCAGCACCACCCGCGTGAGGAAGGTGGTGAGCCCCACCACCAGCAGGTTGAGCGAAATGCCCACGACGATCTCGTTGGCCCGCAGGTTGAGGCTGAGAACCGCCAGGATCAGGCCGATCGCCGTGGCGGCGGCAATCGCCGCCAGCACGCCCCACCCGGCGCCGCCCAGGAAGAACGACCCGACCACGGCGCCGAAGGCGCCGGCCAGCATCATGCCTTCCAGGGCGACGTTGAACAGGCCCGCCCGCTCACACAGGGCCCCGCCCAGCGCGGCCAGCAGGACCGGGACGACGGTCCGCAGGGTCATGTGCAGGAGCTGGATGTCGAAGAGATCAGCCACGGGCCGCCCTCCTTCCCCGGAAGCGCCTGAGCAGGTCGGCGCCGATGCGCACGGACACGAACAGGACGATGACCGCCTGCACGACGCTGGAGATCTCCAGCGGGATCTGCGTGGTCCGCTCCATGCCGGTGGAACCCACCTGGATCACGCCCAGCAGGAAGGCGGCCAGCAGCACCCCGAGCGGGTGGTTGTCGGCCAGCAGGGCCGCCATCAGCCCGGACCAGGCGAAGCCGGGCCGGGTGAGGTTGCCGTCGATGTAGCGGTGGTAGACGGCCATGACCTCGATGGCGCCGCCCAGGCCGGCGACCGCGCCGCTGACCAGCATTGCCGTCACCAGGGCGCGCACCCGGTCGACGCCGCCGTAGCGGGCGAAGTCGGGGTTGAGGCCGGTCATGCGCCACTCGTACCCGGTCACCGTGCGCATCATGACGAACCAGAGCACCAGGCTCAGGGCCAGGGTGATCAGGATGCCCGCGTGCATGCGGGTGCCGGGCAGGAGGGCGATGCGCGCCGCCTCGGGGATGAGCCGGGTCTGCGCCAGGGCCCCGCCGCCCGAAAGATCCCGGAACGGGACGCTCACCAGGTAGCTGGCCGAGTAGACGGCCACGTAGTTGAGCAGGAGCGAGCTGATGAGCAGCTGGACCCTGAACCGCACCTCCAGCCAGGCGGGCAGCAGGGCCCAGAGGGCGCCGCCCGCGGCGCCGGCCAGCAGGCCCGCGACCAGCGGCAGGGGGCCGGGCAGGGGGACGTAGATCGTGAACAGGGCCGCGGCCAGGCCGCCCAGGGCCAGCTGGCCCTCGCCGCCCAGGTTGAGGGCGCCGGCCCGGAAGGCCACGGCCACGCCGAGGCCGGCCAGCGCGATCGTGGACGAGCGGGCCAGGGTGGAGCCGAAGAAGGTGCGGTTGCCGAACGCGCCGTTCCAGAGGGCAGCGTACGCCTCGCCCACCGGATGGCCCGTGGCCCAGATGGCCGCGGCGCCGACGGCCAGGCCCAGCAGCACCGCCAGCAAGGGTCGCAGGAGATCCGCCAGCCCCTCGGTGAACCGGTCACTCACGGGCGTCCCCTCCTTCCCCCGCGGCGGGCAGGTCCGCGCCGGCCATCCACAACCCGATCTGCCGCTCGTCCGCCTGGTCCCGCGCCACCTCGCCGACGATCCGCCCCTCGTACATCACGAGGATTCGGTCCGAGAGGGCCATGAGCTCGCCCAGATCCGCGGAGACCAGCAGGATGGCATCGCCCCGCTCCCGGCGGGCGAGCAGCTGGTCGTGGATGAAGGCCGCGGCGGCCAGGTCCACGCCCCGGCTGGGCTCCGCGACGATGAGGCAGTGGGCGTCGCCGGCGAGTTCACGGCCCACCACCAGCTTCTGCAGGTTGCCCCCCGAGAGGGCCCCGGCCCGGGCCCAGAGGCCCGGGGTGCGCACCCGGTACTCGGCCACGATCGCGGCGGCGCGCCGCAGCCAGGCCGACCGGTCGATCAGCCCCCGGCGGGAGAGCGGCGGCCGGTAGTGCGGGCCCATCGCGGCGGTGTCGGCGACGGACGCCTCCCGGGCAGATCCCCACCGGTACCGGTCCTCCGGAATGTGGGCCATGCCCGCTGCACGCCGCTCCCGCACGGAGAGGCGGGTGATGTCCTGGCCGTCCAGCAGGATCCGGCCCTCCGCGGCGGGCACCAGCCCCGTCAGGGCGCCGATCAGCTCGCTCTGCCCGTTGCCGGCCACGCCGGCGATGCCGACGATCTCGCCGTGGCGCACGGTGAACGAGACGCCCTGCACGGCCGACTGCCCCCGGGGCCCGCGCACCCACAGCCCCTCCACGCGCAGGGCCGGCGCCCCCGGTTCGCGCCGGACGGTCGCCGGTGGCGCCGGCAGGCTGCCGACCATCAGCGTGGCCAGCTCGTCCAGGTTGGTCCCTGTCCGGTCCCGCTCGCCGACCACGCGGCCGCCCCGCATCACCGTGATGCGGTCGCTGACGGCCAGCACCTCCGCAAGCTTGTGGGAGATAAACAGGATCGTCTTGCCCTGGTCTGCCAGGTGGCGCATGACGGCCAGGAGTTCGTCGGACTCCTGCGGCGTCAGCACCGCCGTGGGCTCGTCCAGGATGATGATCTCCGCGCCGCGGTACAGCGTCTTCAGGATCTCCACGCGCTGCTGCAGGCCCACGGGCAGGTCGCCCACCCGGGCCAGAGGGTCGATGGGGAGCCGGTGCCGCTCGGCCAGCTCGGCCACCCGGGCGGCGGCTTCCCGCCGGTCCAGGCGGCCGAACCGGTGCGGCTCGCGCCCCAGCACGATATTCTCTGCCACGGTGAGCGACGGGAAGAGCATGAAGTGCTGGTGGACCATGCCCACGCCGCGGGCGATGGCATCGTGCGGGCTGCGAAAGACCACCTTCTCCCCGTGGATGCGGATCTCGCCCGCGGTCGGCTGCTCCATGCCGTACAGCAGGTTCATCAGGGTGGTCTTGCCCGCGCCGTTCTCGCCGACCACGGCGTGGATCGATCCCGCTTCCACCTGGATGGAGACACCGTCGTTGGCCACGACCCCGCCCGGGTAGACCTTCACCAGGCCGGTCGCGGCGATGGCCGGTGCACGACTCATGTCAGCGCCACCTCTGGAGCCCTACCCGGCCAGGGGGTCGGGCACCACGATTTCACCGGTGAGGATCTTGTTCTGCAGCTCCTCCAGCTTCTGCATGACCTCGTCGGTCAGCTTGGGATGCCGCTCCAGGGTCTTGTCGGCCAGGTGGGAGAGGCCCACGCCGCCCTCCTTCAGGCCGTACACGGCGGTGCCGAAGGACCAGTTGCCCTCCACCAGGTCCTTGATGGTGGCGTAGGTGACGATGTCCAGCCCCTTGATCTGGCTGAAGAGGATGTGCTCGGGGTCGTGGACGGACTGGTTGGTGTCCTGGCCGGCCGTGTAGAAGCCCTTCTCCCGGGCCGCCTCGAACACGCCGAAGTTGCCGCCGCCGGCCACCGCGGCGATCACGTCGGCTCCCTGGGCGTGCTGCTCCAGGGCCAGCTCCTTCGCCCGGGCGACGTCCTCAAACGAGTTGGTCCAGTGGATGAGCAGCTTGATGTCGGGGTTCACCGCGTCCAGGCCCATCCGGATGCCCTGGGTCCAGCGCTGGAAGAACGGAATCTCCAGGGGGCCGACCATGCCGACGATGTTGGTCTCGGTCACCAGGCCCATCGCCGCGCCCAGCAGGAAGGCGGCCTCGTGCTCCTTGAAGGCGATGGAGCGGACGTTGGGCATGTCGACGGTGGTGTCGAGGATGGCGAACTTCTGGTCAGGGAACTCTGCCGCCACCTTCTGCAGCGGTTCGGCGGACTCAAAGCCGGAGGTGAAGATCAGGTCCCACTTCTCCTCGGCGGCCACGGCCCGCAGGTTTTCCTCGATGGCGCCCCAGTCCTTGGACTCGATGATCTGCGCCTCGATGCCGAACTCGGCCTTGGCCCGCTCCACGCCCTGGACGGTCACCTGGTGGAACGGGTTGAGGCCGATCTTGTCCGGCAGCACGACCACGACGCGCACAGGTTTGGCGTCGGACTCCGTCGGGGCCGGTGTCTGCTCGGACGGGGCGGGCTGCTGGGTCTGCGTGCCCGGGGTCTGGTTGGAGCCGCCGGACTGGGCGCCGCCGCAGCCGGCCAGCAGGAAGGCGGCCAGCACGGGGACTGCGATGAACCTGAGGAGCCGGTACTTGGTCATTTTCGTTCTCCCCTTCACGAATCATCTTAATCGGGCCGGTTGTTGTTTAAGCCTGTAGGTTCCATTAAGGATTCTATTCTGCCCTGGGGGCGGGGTCAACCTGCCAACCGGACGCCGTTGCGCCGCCGAAAGGCAGGTTGTCGGGACATCGGGCGAACGGGGCAGGCGCTGAATCCGTGAAGGTATGGTAGTATTAACTAAGCGAACCTGCTCATACGGAGGTCGTATGCCATGCCTTCCATTCGCATCGTGACAGACTCCACCGCGGATCTTTCCCCTGAGCTTCTGCGCGCGTTTGATGTGCGGGTGGTGCCCCTGCTCGTGCAGTTCGGCGAGGAGTCGTTCCAGGACGGGGTCGATATGGACACCGACCGGCTGTTCCGGACGGTGGCCGAACGGAATCAACTGCCCAAGACGGCCAGCCCCGCCCCCGCCGTCTTCCGCAAGTGTTTCGAAGAGGCGGCGGCCGACGGGAGCCAAGTGCTGTTCATCGGCATCTCGTCCCAGTTCTCGGCGACGCTGCAGAATGCGCAGATCGCCGCATCGGAGTTCCCCGAGGGCCAGGTGCGGGTCTTCGACTCCCGGAACCTCTCCACCGGCATCGGGCTGCAGGTGCTTCATGCCTGTGACCTGGTGCGGCAGGGCAAGTCGATGGACGAGATCATCGCGGACCTGGAGACCTACCAGGCCGGGGTGCGGACGTCGTTCGTCATCGACACGATGGAGTACCTGCACAAGGGCGGCCGCTGCAGCGGCGTGGCGGCGCTGGTCGGCACCCTGCTGAAGATCCGGCCGGTGATCTCCGTCGTCGACGGGGGCATGATCGTCGCCGCCAAGATCCGGGGAACCCGCAAGAAGGCCCTGGACTGGATGCTGGAGCGCTTCGCCGAGGATGTGGCGCAGGGCCGGGTGCGCCCCGAGCGGGTCTTCGTGACGAGCCCGGACTCGCCCCACGAGGATGCGCCGTACATGGTCGAGGCGGTCCGGCGCATCATGCCGGAGGTCCAGGAGGTCCTCGTGACCAGGGCCGGCGCCGTCATCGGCAGCCACTGCGGGCCGGGCACCATCGGGATTCTGTACGCGACGAAGTAGGGTCCGAGCGGAAGAAGCCATCGGCGGCCGGTCCATGTGGCCTTCGATGGCTTCTTGATGCCGGGGTATATGGATGCCGCGAACCGGGTGCAGCGTCCTGGGCGCCACGTATCCGCTGTCGTGCGTTTGGCCCTATGCGGGGGCGTACGCGACGCGGCGCACCCGGGCGCCGCTGCCATCCCGCGCACGTCTTACCATGCGAACCCAGCGTCCTGCCTGGTTGACACGCTTCCGGCGGAGGGATAGCATAGGTTCGTACAGCGCGCAAGGCGAGGAAGAGGGCGGGGAACGGCTCCCCGCTGCGCAGGCCTTCTCGGGCACAGAGAGCGGAACGGCCGGTGAGAGTTCCGACCTGGAGAGACCTGCGTACAAGGCCTCGGAGCTGCCTCCCGAACCCCCGGCGCGCCCGGGGCAGTAGACGAGGACGGTTCTCCCCCGATAGCGGGAGCCGGGCGTTTCCTGCGCGGGCCGGTCCCGCCGGGACATGCGCGGATGAAGAGGGCCGCCGCTGAGGCGGCCAAGTTGGGTGGTACCGCGGAGCACAGGCCTCCGTCCCGACACCGGGACGGGGGCTTTTTTCTGTGTCTTGCCGACTGTTGAGGAGGAGGAGTTTCAGCATGCTATCGCGCGAAGAACAGCTGCAGGAGGCGCGCCGGGCCAAGCTGCGAGCCCTGCGCCTGTCCGGCGTCGACCCCTTCGGCACGCGTTTCGGCGACCGCCACCTGACGGGCGACCTGCGCCGTGCGTACGGAGAGGCGACGGCGGAGGAACTGGACGCCGCCCCCGTTCGGGTGCGGATCGCCGGCCGGGTCGTGAGCCTGCGGTCCCACGGCAAGATCGCGTTCGCCCATCTGCAGGACGGCTCCGGCCGCCTGCAGATCTACCTGCGCCTGCCCGAGCTGACGGACCAGGACCGCCTGGTCTGGGAGCATCTCGACCTGGGCGACATCGTCGGCGCCGAAGGCGTGCTGATGCGCACCCGCACCGGCGAGCTGACGGTGCGGGTGGAGAGCCTGACCATGCTGACCAAGGCGCTCCGGCCGCTGCCCGACAAGCACGGCGGGCTCCGGGACGTGGAGCTCCGCTACCGCGAGCGCCACCTGGACCTGCTGGTCAATCCCGAGAGCCGGTCTGTCTTCGAGGCGCGGTCCCGAATCGTGGCCAGCCTGCGCCGCACGCTGGACGAACTGGGGTTCATGGAGGTGGAGACCCCGGTGTTGGTCCCGCTGGCCGGCGGGGCGGCCGCACGTCCCTTCCTGACCTACCACAACGCCCTCGACCGGGAGCTGAGCCGGCGCATCGCGACGGAACTGCACCTGAAGCGGCTGGTGGTGGGCGGCATGGAGCGGGTCTACGAGATCGGCCGGGTCTTCCGGAACGAGGGGCTCTCCACCCGGCACAACCCGGAGTTCACCTCGCTGGAGGTCTATCAGGCCTATGCGGACTACCGGGACATGATGGACCTCACCGAGCGGCTGGTGCAGAACGCGGCCCTGGCGGCGAACGGCAGCCTGCAGGCGGGGGAGATCGACCTCACCGGCCCCTTCCGGCGCGTCACCATGGCCGAGGCGGTGAAGGAGGCCACGGGCATCGACGTGATGGCCCTCGGATCGTCGGGGGACGAGCGGAAGGACGCGGCGGCGGTGCGGGCCGCGGCGGAGGCCGCGGGCTACGAGGTCGAGGCGGCCACCTGGGGCGGGCTCCTGGCCGAGCTGTTCGAGCGGTACGCGGAGGACCGGCTCATCCAGCCCACCTTCGTCATCGGCCATCCGGTGGAGACCTCGCCCCTGGCCAAGCGCGATCCCCGGGACCCCCGCCTGACCGAGCGGTTCGAGCTGTACGTGCAGGGACGGGAGCTGGCCAACGCCTTCTCCGAGCTCAACGACCCCGAGGACCAGCGGGCGCGGTTCGAGGCGCAGCTGGCGCAGCGGGCGGCCGGGGACGAGGAGGCGCACCCGCTGGATGAGGACTTCCTGGCGGCCCTGGAGGTCGGGCTGCCGCCCACAGGCGGGCTGGGCATCGGCGTAGACCGGCTGGTGATGCTGCTCACCGGGGCGCCGTCCATCCGGGACGTCATCCTGTTCCCGACGCTGCGGGACAGGTAGAGGCGCCGGCGGGCCGAGCGCCGTGATGCCAGAACAGGAGCCTTTGAGACCGGGGAGGGTCCATCCCCGGCGACTCGATGGCTTGTTCTGTGGCTGCGGAAGGAAACGGGCTGGCGCGGCCGAACTGCTCTGTTGTATGCTGAATATTGGGATTACGGTCCGTTCGGACCGCTTCCGGAGAGGGAGTCCGGCCCCGTGGCGGGCGGGGAGTCTTTCCGGGGAGGTTTCGGTTGTTCTTTCGCTACGGCATTCCCGGCGACGCGGCGCCGCTCTACCTGGCCGTGGTCCTGGCGCTGGCCGGGGTAGCGTTCACCGGGCGCCTGAGGCGGTCAATACGAACGAGCCTGCACCACCGTCGACGGGGGAGCAGGCTCTTTACTTAGTGTGGCCCTCGTGCGGCCGGGACTCGGAGCGTGCCGGCCGAGTTGGTGGGCTTTCGGCTGCTGAGACGTCTGTCAGTCCCTTTTCTTGCTCACCAGTGACACACCGTTGTCACTCGAGAGCGTTAGAATCGCTTTGGAAATGTGTGTCACTATGGATCACTCCATGTCGGCGGGTGGCCAGACAGTCCGGAGGAGTCAGGCGAAGTGTGCCAGAATAGATCTTACAACTGTGAAGTCTAGCCATCCACCTGGCGGAAGGCGGGTAGATGACTGAGAAAGGGGGCAAGACGGGATGTCGCGCGCGGCTTTCTGGGGCAAATACGATCAGGCGCGGGGGACGTGGCTGCCCCTCACCTGCCACTGTCTCGATGTCGCACTGGTCTTCCGGGGCCTCTGTGACCTGGATGCGATTCGGAGGGTCCTGGACCGCACGAGCGGGTTGCCGCTGTCTGATCAGCAGCTGGACCGACTGGCTGTACTGGCGATGCTGCACGACGCCGGCAAGGCGAACCTCGGCTTTCAGCGCAAGGTGTTCAGTGCCGACGCCCCCCGCGCGGGTCACATCCGGGAGATGGCGCCGATCCTGGATCCCGAGGTCCACGATCCGGAGCTGCACGCGGCGTTTCTGCAGTCGCTGCCTCCCGAGTTGGCCGCCTGGTTTCCGGACGATCAGGTTGCCTACAGTTACCTGTTGGCCAGCTTCTCGCACCACGGCTGGCCCCTGTGTTTCCAGGGAGAGATGTCCGGAACGTACTGGGAAGCGCGCCGGAAGTGGTGGCGCGCGGACGGCGCGATGAACCCCATGGATGCCATCGCCGACATCGCCGCGGCTGCCCGCCTGGCTTTCCCGCGGGCCTTCGAGTTCGGTGGGGAGCCTCTGCCAGCAGCGCCCCGGTTCCACCACCGCTTCGCCGGCCTGGTCATGCTGGCTGACTGGCTCGGCTCGCACCCGGACTGGTTTCCGATCCAGCCCCTGTCGCCGGCGGAGCGGCTACAGCATGGTACCCGGGTTGTGCCGAGCCTCTTGTGGGCTGTGGGCCTCGACGCCAGGCCAAGCCGTGCACAGCTCGCTGGCCTGTCTTCGACGTTTGCGTCGCGCTTCGGCTTCTCGCCCCGCCCGCTGCAGGCTGTGGTCGATGCCCTGGATCCCGCAGACGAGCGTAACCGGCTCATTATTGCCGAGTCCGAGACCGGATCAGGTAAGACCGAGGCCGCGCTGAACTGGTTCTTCAAGCTGTTCGCGGCGGGCAAGGTGGACGGGCTCTACTTCGCCTTGCCTACCCGGGTCGCGGCGCGCGAGCTTTACGGGCGCGTCCATCGCACGATCAGCCGCTGGTTTCCGGATGCGCAGCACCGGCCCGTGACGCTGCTGGCGGTGCCGGGCTACGCACAGGTCGATGGTCTTCCGCCGGATCGGCTGCTGCCGGATGCCGGTCACCTGTGGCAGGATGACCCGGCCTTGCTGCGGCGCGAGCGGCAGTGGGCCGCAGAGCATCCCAAGCGCTTTCTGGCCGCTACGGTGGCCGTCGGTACGATCGATCAGGTCTTGCTCTCTGCGGTGCAGACAGCGCATGCCCACTTGCGTTCCGTCTGCCTCGATCGCAGCCTGCTGGTCGTCGACGAGGTGCACGCATCGGACCCGTACATGGGCCGGCTTCTGGAGTTCCTGCTGGATCATCACCTCGGGGCCGGGGGGTACGCCATGCTGCTTTCGGCCACCCTCGGGGCCCGTGCGCGACAGCGCTACGTGGCCGTGGCCGTGCGCGCCATCGCCCGCCGGCAACCGACCGGCGAGGTGCCCAGCTTCAACTCGGCGGTGGCGGCGCCCTATCCTTCCGTCACGATCGGGGACGGCACCCCCAAGCCTGCCGGCTCTGGTGATCGCCCGCAGAAACGGGTGAGGTTCGAGACCCTCCCTCTGGCCTTTTCCCAGGAGGAGGCCATCGATCGGATTGCAGAGGCCCTGGAGGCGGGTGCCCGCGTGTTGGTCGTGCTCAACACCGTGGGAAGGGCGATCGGACTTCTGCGGGCCGTCGAGAGGCATCCGCTGGTGGACCCCGAGTGGCTGTTCCGGTGCAACGGTGTGATCTGCCCCCACCACGGCCGATTCGCGGCGGAAGACCGTCTCGTCCTGGACCGGCAGGTGAGCGCGCGGCTCGGACCGGGCAGCCCGTCGGGGCCGCTGCTGTTGATCGGCACCCAGACCCTGGAGCAAAGCCTGGATATCGACGCGGATCTGCTGATCACCGATCTCGCTCCGGCCGACGTACTCCTGCAGCGTGTAGGGCGTCTCCACCGACACCCGCGACCGCGGCCGGAAGGGTTTGGGCACCCGCGCTGCGTGGTCCTCACGCCTGCCGGAGATCTGGAGGAAGCGCTCGACGAGCGCGGTGAGACGCTGAGCGCATACAGGCGGATCGGTTACGGCAGCGTCTACGCGGATCTGCGGACACTGGAGCTCACCCGCCGGGCGCTGGGCGACTGGCCGGTCGTGTGCATCCCCCAGGACAATCGCCGTCTGGTGGAAGCCGTTACGCATCCTGAGCGCCTGGCCGCACTGGAGGGCACCCGCTGGCAGCGGCACGCCCAGAACATCGAGGGCGGGGATCTCGCGCGGGCCATCGCGGCGGGTCATGCCGCGGCCACCTTCAGCGAGTACTTCGGTGCGTTTGCATTCAACGAACAGGGCGGTAGGGTGGCCGTACGGCTGGGCGCTGACAGCCTGCAGCTGCCGCTGGCGGAGCCGCTGACGAGCCCCTTCGGGCAGACGCTCCACGAACTGGTGATCCCCGGCCATATGGCGCCGGATGAGTGGGAAGAGAAGGTGGTCATCGAGGACGTGAACCAGGGCACAGCACTCCTGCGGTGTGGCAACCGTCGCTACCACTACAGCCGCTTTGGATTGGAGGTGGCGCCATGAACCTGCTTGTCGACCCCTTGCTCAGAGCCGTTACCGACCAGGGGCAAGAACCGCTCAGTCTGCCAGCCCTCCTGGCCGCGCTGGGGGACGACCGGGTGCACCATCTGGTGGGCCTGCAACGCCATCAGGCCGACGCCTTTCATGTGTTCCTCTGCTACCTAGCCGGGGCCATCCTGGCCCGCGACGGGCAGACCGATCCCGTCCAGGACGAGGACTACTGGCGGCAGAGGCTTCGGTCGCTGGCTGGTGAGGCGGGAGACGATGCCTGGAGGCTGGTGGTTCCGGATCTGTCGCGCCCCGCCTTCATGCAGCCGCCACTGCCGGGAGCAGACCACGGGAAGCTCAAACCTTCTGCATACAGTGCGGACGCACTGGACCTGCTGCCGACCGCCAAGAACCACGACCTGAAACAGGCCCGGGCTGCCCATTCGCACCCGGATGAGTGGGTCTACGCACTCATCAGCCTGCAGACGATGAGCGGCTATTTCGGTCGCGGCAACCCGGGAATCGCCCGTATGAACAGCGGATTCGGCAATCGCCCCATCGTGGAGCTTGTCCGCAGCCGGAGCCTGGGACAGCGCTGGCGGGATGCGGTGACCCGACTCCTGCGGCATCGCCAGCAGGTGCTTGCGGACGCGTTCGGCTATGATCCGCACGGCCTGGTCCTTGTATGGTTGGATCCTTGGGATGGACGAGATTCTCTGCCCCTCAGAAGGCTGGATCCCTTCCATATTGAGATCTGCCGGCGGGTGCGACTGCGGAGCCAGGACGGGCACATCCGGGCTGATACCGTCCCGTCGGAATCGAACCGCATTGCCGCCAAGGACCTGAAAGGCGTGGTCGGCGATGCGTGGCTGCCCATCGACATCGGCACCGGGAAGGGAGGACGGTCAGGCGACGAAAAGGCCCTGACCATCTCGCCCCAGGGGCTGACCCCGGAGGTCCTGCGCCGGCTGGTCTTCGCCGACGGACTGCGGATATCGCCGCTGCAGAGGCCGGGGGACGGGTGGAGCGGGCTGCTCTGGCTGACCGTGTCCGTTCTCGTCCGAGGGCAAGGCACCACGGACGGCTTCCACGAGCGTGAGATATCCATTCCGCCCAAGGTGCAGGCACGCCTCTTCGGCCCGCCTGCTCAGCGGGAACCTCTGGCGCAGCTCAGCCGGGCGGCGCTGGAATATGCCGGCCTCTTCGAGAAACGTGTGCTCAAGCCGGCGGTGTTCCAATACCTGGAAGGCGCGCCGGAGACCGTTCAGCTGGACCGGGTTTCCGCGCAAGCCTGGTGGCAACGGTTCTCGGGGCGGTTTGCGGCGCTGTGGGCGGACGCCTATTTCCCGTGGCTCTGGTCCGTTCCTGACCCGTTCGTGGAGGAGCAGGTCCTCACCGGGTGGGTAAAACTGCTGCGCGATCATGGATTGACGGTTCTGGGCGAGGCCATGGCGGCGATGCCGAGGCGGGCCGGGCGGCACTATCGGGCCCAGGTTCGGGCGGAGAGAACCTTCTGGGGTGCGTTGTACAGAACCTTTCCCTTTGTAAAGGAGGAGTCACATGCAGGCACAACCACTTCCTGATCATGGTCTGCCGAGCACCATCGGCCGCATTGCACAGGTGATCGACAGCGACCGCCTCCCCACCGGCGAGCGGGCGGCGCTCCGGCGCATGGTTCCCACCCAGGCGCCACCCCTCACCTTCTACCGGTTTGCCCTGCGGCACCTCGACGCGGGCTGGGATGCGGATGCCGAACTGCGGAAGGACTGGATCACGATCGTCGCCGGCCTTGCCCTGATGAGCCCCAACGCGCACCGGCCCGACCGAAGGCTGGGGACGGCGCTGGCGGAAGCGGGCTACTCGGAAGCCAGGCTCGAACGGCTGTTGGCGGCAGATGGCGACATTCGCCGTACGCTGCTGCTGCGGGCCGCCCGATTCCTGGCAGCGAAAGGGTCCGCTTGCAACTGGGTCGATGCGGCACAGCTGCTCCTGACCCGTGCCCCCGACAAGCGGGAACAGATTCAGAGGCGAATTGCAAAGGACTATTATCAGTCCGCAAGTTAACGAGATGGGGGGAAAGCCATGTTTCTGCAGATCCACTTCCTGACGAGCTACCACGCGAGTCTGCTGAACCGCGACGACGCCGGGCTGGCCAAGCGCATCACCTTCGGGGGTGTGCCGCGCCTGCGGGTCTCCAGCCAGTGCCAGAAGCGTCACTGGCGTGAATGGATGACGGGACAGGTCGACCTGCCCGCCGGGCTTCGCTCCCGCCACTTCTTCAGCCGGGAACTGAAGCGGCGGGTTGTAGAGGCCGGGGTGGAGGAGGAGCTGGCCCACCGTCTCATTCTGCACCTGGCCAGCGGGCTTTTGACTGCCGCAGGGGAGAAGGATGCGCTGGACAAGGAGACGCTGGCGATGAAGCAGCCGGTGCTGTTCGGCCATCCCGAAGCCACCTACCTGACTCGCCTGGTTACAGACGCCGCCCAGCAGGGCGACGAGAAGGCGGCGAAGGACTTCCTGGATCAGCAGATCAAGAAGGGCAAGGGCAACTTCAAGGCGCTCCTGCGCGAGGCCGGCGTGCCTGATCCGGCTGTTGGCTTCGACGGTGCGATGTTCGGGCGGTTCGTGACGTCCGATATTCTCGCCCGCGTTGACGCGCCCGTTCACGTCGCCCACGCGTTTACGACCCATGAGTTGAACACGGAGGTAGACTTCTTCACGGTAGTGGACGACCTGGCAGCCGACGACGAGACCGGGGCCGCCCATGCCAACGACATGGAACTGGGCGCAGGCATCTTCTACGGCTATGTCGCGGTGGACGTTCCGCTGCTGGTGTCCAACCTGACCGGCTGCTCCCGCGAAGAGTGGCGCAGACAGGATGCCCACGACGCCCGCTCCGCGCTCACCGCGCTCGTCCACGCCATCGCGCAGGTCACGCCGGGTGCCAAGCTGGGCTCGACGGCACCCTACGCCCGGGCCGAGTTCGTCATGTTGGAGAGCGGCACCGCGCAGCCGCGCAGCCTGGCCAACGCCTTCCTCCGTCCGGTCCGTCTGGGTGCAGGGGACCAGCATCCGATGGAGCAGTCGGTCGCGGCTATCGCGCGGTACCTGGACGGACTCGAAGGGATGTACGGAGACACTGGTGAGCACCGCTATGTTTCGACCCTCCACGCCTGGCCGCGGTCCCGGGAGGCCACTGCCCCCCTTGCAACGGCCATCGACGCAAGCCTGGACGCGCTCTTCGGGAGGTAGCCATGAAGACGTTGATTCTACGGCTGGACGCCCCCCTGATGAGCTTCGGATACGTGATGGTGGACCAGCACGGGTTCACGGATCGCTTTCCGGGCACGGCGATGCTCACCGGCCTGATCGCCAACGCACTGGGATGGGACCATGCCGACTTTGACCGCCTGCAGGCGCTCCAGGGTAGGATCCAGTTCGCGGCCCGGTGGGACAGTGACCCCGAGCACGTGGTCGACTATCATACGGTCGATCTCGGTCAGCCCAAGATGCGGGAGCCCGGCTGGACCACCCGCGGTGAACCTGAGCACCGCAGCGGGGGTGAGGCGGCGAGGCTGGGGACGCACCAGCGCTACCGCCATTACTGGGCGGACGGCCTCATGACCGTGGCGCTCCACGTTGCCGGGGAGGAGGCCCCCGATCTCGAGGCGGTGAAGGCGGCCCTGCAGCAGCCAGCGCGGCCGCTGTTTCTGGGACGCAAGAGCTGCCTGCCGGCGCGCCCGCTGCTGGATCCCCATACGCCGGTCGTGGAGGGGGAAGACCTGCTCACGATTCTGCGTATGGTGCCTGTCTGGACCCGGGACGGCACCCCTGGGCCGGGGAGAGCAACCCATGCCTGCTGGCCGGCCGAACTGGGAGTGGCCGGCCGTGGAGAGGTACGCCGCGTGTTCGATCTGCGCGACTGGCGGAATCACATCCCGGCGGGATCCCGGTGGCGTGCCGAGGGGATGCTGGGGGGGACCGACTGATGGAGCCGTTGTATATGGTCGAGCTGCAGCTGGATATACCGGCCCTCCTGCGGTTTCTCGCGAGCCAGGGCCTGGACCGGAGCGGCGAGGACGATGACCTGGGGTACGGGGTGCATGCCTGGATGGCCGCGGCTTTCGGTGAGCTGGCGCCGCATCCCTGGCGGCTGTTCACGGGAAGGGGACGCCCGGCCCGCGTGCTCGGTTATACGTCCCACGACGCTGCGGAACTGAGACAACGTTTGCGGGAGTTCGCTGACCCGTCCGTGTGGGCGGTCTGCGCCCAGCCGGATGCAGCTATCGCCAGCCGTGAGATGCCCTCGGACTGGCGGACCGGGCGGCGCCTGGCGTTCGAGGTTCTTGGCTGCCCGGTCGGCCGCAAGGCCGGCACCCGTGTGGAAAAGGACCTGTTCCTGATCCGGGCCGATGAACCGCAAGCACAGAGGCTGCGCAGGGACGCGGTTTACTGCGAATGGGCGCGCGAGCAACTGGAGCGCCACGCTGCCGCCCGTGTCACCTTCATCCGCCTGGAGGGGTTCCGCCTGGTGCGCCAGATTCGAAAGGACCAGGGAACCGGTGGTCAGCGTTCCCTCCGGCGGCTCGTGCGGCCCCAGGCCCTACTGCGCGGGGAACTAACCGTGGGCGATCCCGAGGCGTTCTCCGCCCTGCTTCGCCGGGGTGTGGGGCGGCATCGGGCATTCGGCTACGGTATGCTCCTGCTGAGGCCGGCGCCATGAACGGGTCGTTCCTGTTCCCGGGCCGCCTGGGCTTGGCAGGGGCGCGGATACCGCACGTGGATCGGCATGGCCTCCTATGGCTCTCCCGCGGGAAGCTGTATGTCGAGGATGGGACGTTGCGCTTCCTGGCCGCCGGCAGTGATGATATCGCACCGGGTGACTATGCCATCCCGTATCAAACCGTGTCGATGATTCTGGCGGGTCCCGGCATGTCCATCACCCACGATGTGCTGCGGCTCCTGGCCCGTCACGGGACCTTGCTCGCGGCGGTTGGCGAGGGCGGCGTGAAGATGTACACCGCTCCTCCGATGGGTCAGGGTCGGTCAGATGTGGCCCGTGCGCATGCCCGTCTCTGGGCCGATGAGGAAAGCCGCATACAGGTGGCACGCCGGATGTACGCCTATCGATTCGGTGAGGTCTTGCCGCACCGAGACATCAGCGTACTGCGGGGAATGGAAGGCGGTCGCCTGAGGCAGATGTACCGGCTCATCGCTGAGCGCTACGGCGTGGAGTGGAAGGGCCGTCGCTACGACCGTGACCATCCCGCGGCGGCTGACATACCCAACCAGGCCATTAACCACGCAGCTACGTTCGTGGAAGCCGCGGCCGACATCGCCGTGGCCGCGGTGGGAGCCTTGCCTCCCCTGGGGTTCATCCACGAGGAGTCCAGTAACGCGTTCACCTTAGACATCGCGGACCTGTGGCGGACCGACATCACGTTGCCGCTGGCGTTCTCGGTGGCCGCGAAGGTGATGAAGGATCCTTCCGTCAGCCTAGAACGCGCGGTGCGGTATGAGGCTGCGCGCTGGTTCAAGCGGTACAAGCTGATTCCGGCGATGATCGACCGGATCAAGGAGTTGCTGATGATCGATGACGGTGATCGTCACCCGCAACGTGGCTGATCGGATCCGGGGGTTCCTGGCTTCCACGATGCTGGAGTTGGCCCCGGGCGTCTACATGAGCGTCCGCTATTCCACCGCGGTGAGGGAACGCATTTGGGCCGTGCTTGAGGATTGGTTTCAACTCGAGACGGAGGCCAGCATCGTCATGGTATGGAGTGAACCCAGCGTGCCGGGCGGATATGCCGTCCGCACGCTGGGCCTGCCGCCGGTGGAGTTGGTTGAGGTGGATGGGCTTCTCTTGACGAAACGGGCAGCGCGAGACGAGGTGGGGTGAACGGCTCATCCGCCGGGATCGGAGAAGAGAGGTAGAGTAGACGTAAAAGTATTATATTATCTCATGTTCAGCTGTACTTCAAGAGTCTCCCCCGCATGCGCGGGGATCGACCCTACAACAGCGTTGACGAACTTCCACAGCAGGAGTCTCCCCCGCATGCGCGGGGATCGACCCTTCAGGCCAGGGCGCCGGGCCAGCATGAGGGGGTCTCCCCCGCATGCGCGGGGATCGACCCCGATGGCGGCCCACTTAATCATGTTCAGGCCCGTCTCCCCCGCATGCGCGGGGATCGACCCGGTCCAGGGCCGCGATGGCATCCGTGCGTAGAGTCTCCCCCGCATGCGCGGGGATCGACCTGGTTTACCAGTACCGCCATCCCACCGACCCCGGTCTCCCCCGCATGCGCGGGGATCGACCGTCGCCTGCTGGGAAGACGACCAGGTTTACCAGGTCTCCCCCGCATGCGCGGGGATCGACCGCTGGAGGCCCGCATTCAGAAGGCCATCGAGAAGTCTCCCCCGCATGCGCGGGGATCGACCTCGACCCGGAGGACGTGCCCGATTTTGTCCTCTGTCTCCCCCGCATGCGCGGGGATCGACCCACCGTTTACGGTATTTTGTGTGCGACGTCTAGGTCTCCCCCGCATGCGCGGGGATCGACCCCGGCACGGAAACGGCCAGACGCCAAGTCTAGGGTCTCCCCCGCATGCGCGGGGATCGACCGCGCTTTGATCACGTCCCATGCTGCTACTGTGGGTCTCCCCCGCATGCGCGGGGATCGACCCGAGTTTGTGATCTGCGACGTGTGCGGCGCATGGTCTCCCCCGCATGCGCGGGGATCGACCCCGGCACGGAAACGGCCAGACGCCAAGTCTAGGGTCTCCCCCGCATGCGCGGGGATCGACCGCGCTTTGATCACGTCCCATGCTGCTACTGTGGGTCTCCCCCGCATGCGCGGGGATCGACCCGAGTTTGTGATCTGCGACGTGTGCGGCGCATGGTCTCCCCCGCATGCGCGGGGATCGACCGTCACCTGATAAACTGGGCACGTGACTCCAGCGGTCTCCCCCGCATGCGCGGGGATCGACCCGTTTGGGGAGGTCGTCGATCTTCCTGAGCCCGGTCTCCCCCGCATGCGCGGGGATCGACCCGGCGCGGATACGAAGAGTATGCACGCCGATGGGTCTCCCCCGCATGCGCGGGGATCGACCTCAGATTGGCTGGCGCGACTACATGCTGGGCTGGTCTCCCCCGCATGCGCGGGGATCGACCGCCGGGTGGGCGTCCCGTTCACCACCCGGCTGTGTCTCCCCCGCATGCGCGGGGATCGACCCGTACCGGCACGGCGGGAAGCGGGCCTGACCCGGTCTCCCCCGCATGCGCGGGGATCGACCCCCGAGGTCATGCACCCGTTGCACTTGAGTCCGGTCTCCCCCGCATGCGCGGGGATCGACCCCCCTGGGCCAGCGTGGTGCGCAGCTCCCGGACGTCTCCCCCCCATGCGCGGGGATCGACCCCACCACCGGGGTCGACTACTCCACCGAGCGCGGTCTCCCCCACATGCGCGGGGATCGACCGTTCCTCTACGCCGACCTGGACATGGACGTCAAGTCTCCCCCGCATGCGCGGGGATCGACCCCTCCACGCGGACCTGCCGGCCGGACCGATAGTGTCTCCCCCGCATGCGCGGGGATCGACCCGTCTACTTCCGCACCCGGGTCAAGCGGTTCGAGTCTCCCCCGCATGCGCGGGGATCGACCTGTACCCCACCTTGCCTTCATGCCCGGCCTCCAGTCTCCCCCGCATGCGCGGGGATCGACCTGGCGAGAGCAGGGGCTTTGTTACCGCTGCGGCGTCTCCCCCGCATGCGCGGGGATCGACCCAAGGAAGTCTACAGGCAGAAGGGCTCCGACGCGTCTCCCCCGCATGCGCGGGGATCGACCCCGTGGGGACGGTCCCCCTTCGGACGGGCCTATGTCTCCCCCGCATGCGCGGGGATCGACCTCCACACTCGTGGTGCAGGCCCAGGCGCCTGATGTCTCCCCCGCATGCGCGGGGATCGACCCCGGTGGCACGCCAGGGAGACCGCCGTGACGCTGTCTCCCCCGCATGCGCGGGGATCGACCCTTCGCCTCCTCGCCGTCCCCCAGCACCCACAGGTCTCCCCCGCATGCGCGGGGATCGACCCACCAGCACCGGTTGCACGCCGTCCAGCAGCCGGTCTCCCCCGCATGCGCGGGGATCGACCCCACTGTTTGCCTTCGTTTCCGGTCAGCCCCTCGTCTCCCCCGCATGCGCGGGGATCGACCCATCGACCCCTCCACGGCGCGCTGCATCATCCAGTCTCCCCCGCATGCGCGGGGATCGACCCACCAGCACCGGTTGCACGCCGTCCAGCAGCCGGTCTCCCCCGCATGCGCGGGGATCGACCCCTCCAGGTCCTCCGTGCTGGCAACCGTCCGGCGTCTCCCCCGCATGCGCGGGGATCGACCTGGGACCGGCCGGAGGTGGCCGCCCAGTTCGAGGTCTCCCCCGCATGCGCGGGGATCGACCCCGCTCCAGAAGCCCGCCGCTTTCTACATGCCCGTCTCCCCCGCATGCGCGGGGATCGACCTCCCCGGTAAAGGGCCTCCTTGTCGATGTCGGCGTCTCCCCCGCATGCGCGGGGATCGACCCCGCGGGACATGTGCCTCGCAGCGCTGGAAGCCGTCTCCCCCGCATGCGCGGGGATCGACCTGGCGTCAAATCCGCTGGTACGGATGAGCGCCAGTCTCCCCCGCATGCGTGGGGATCGACCTCATGATAGCTCTTCCTGTCCTCGTGGCAGAGGGTCTCCCCCGCATGCGCGGGGATCGACCCTAGGACAGCCACCCACCACAGGAGTAGAGGAGGTCTCCCCCGCATGCGCGGGGATCGACCCGGACGCGCGAGTGGTGCGCGGTGGTTGCGCACGTCTCCCCCGCATGCGCGGGGATCGACCCCATCTCGCGTTTCTCCGCGCGTCTCCGCACCTGTCTCCCCCGCATGCGCGGGGATCGACCCGCCGGGGCGTCCTCGGGATGGGCTCGCATGTCGTCTCCCCCGCATGCGCGGGGATCGACCCCCACCTGACGAGCCCCATCCGCCCTATGGCGGGTCTCCCCCGCATGCGCGGGGATCGACCGTTGCTTCGGAAGGCGGTTACTGTACTCCGGTTGTCTCCCCCGCATGCGCGGGGATCGACCGTCCGCCCCTCCCCGGCCTGCTCAGCGAGCCGGGTCTCCCCCGCATGCGCGGGGATCGACCCGAGACGTGGACGTGAGATGAGAGGAGCGGACGGTCTCCCCCGCATGCGCGGGGATCGACCCAAGATCGAGGCCGACCTGCTGTTCTCGATCCAGTCTCCCCCGCATGCGCGGGGACCGACCCTCCAGCCAGTGCAGGCGGGTAAACAAAGCCTGCACCACCGTTGGTGGGGGTGCAGGCTCTCTGGTTGCCGTAGCCTTCGTTGTCCTGACTCATGTGCGGGGTGCCCGCTCAGGCGTGGCGCTGCCGCCCTACCAGCCAGAGATCTCCTGCATCTTCTGCCGCAGCCGGGCGGCCTCCTCGCCCTGCAGGATGTGGGGCTGTTCGGCGTGGATCCAGACCGGGTGCACCTCCACCTGCTTTACGCCGTCGGGGCCGATCAGGAAGTCCAGGATCATCGACTCCCTGGCCAGGTCGGTGTCCTGCCGGTCCATGATGAAGTTGCCCAGGCTGTAGGCGATGAAGCCGCCGTTATACAGCTCGAACCCCTGGATGGCGTGGGGGTGGTACCCGAGCACCAGGTCCGCCCCCTGATCGACCATGTACCGGGCCAGGCGCTGCTGCTCCTCGGTGGGGTAGTTGACGAACTCGACGCCCCAGTGGAGCGCAACGGCGACGACGTCCGCCACCTCCCGTGCGGCCCGGATGTCCTCGGCCAGCCAGTCCTCCCGGATGGCGGGTACACCCGGACGGTCCTCCGTGGCGGCGAAGCTGCGGGGATAGTCCCAGTCGAAGAAGAGGTCGGCGAACTCGCTGTAGCCCAGGAAGGCGATGCGCACGCCCTGCGCCTCCAGCACCAGCGGCCGGCGGGCCTCCTCCAGATTCCTCCCGCCCCCCGTCCACGGGATGCCGGCCTCCGCGAGGAGGTCCAGCGTCTCCAGGAAGTTCTCCTCGTCGTAGTCCATGATGTGGTTGTTGGCCACCGTGACCCCGTCCAGCCCGGCCGCCTTCAGCAGCTCGACGGCCTCCGGCGCCGCCCGGAACCAGATCTGCTTGCCCGGCAGCGGGCGGCCCGTCACGCCGATGGGCGACTCCAGGTTGGCGAAGGCCAGGTCCGCCGATGACAGATGGTCACGTACCTGTTCGATGGGGTAGAGCGTGCCGTTCTCCCGCATGGCCCGGGCGACCCCCCGGGCCAGCATGAAGTCGCCGGCGACGGAGAGCCGGATCCAGTCCGCCCGACCCGCACCGCCCGCCTCCCCGCCGGGAGCCCCGCCGCCAGCGCCTCCGGCGCTGCCGCCGACGGCACTTCCTTCAGCGCTGCCGCTGAGCGCCGCCCGCAGCGTCTCCCTGAGCGGTGCGATGCGCGCCTCATCCTCTGGCCTGTAAGCCACCATCAGCCGCTCGGCCAGGGGATACTCGCCCGACCGCACGGTCTGGGGCGTGGGCGCGACGCCGTCCACCGGCACCGCCCGCCAGCCCGGCCGCAGGTCGGCGAGCCGCCCGGCCGCCAGCGCGCCCCGTTCCGGTTCGCCGGGGGGACCCAACTGGGGCAGCAGGGCCTCAGCCTCGCTGAGCGTCAGCGACAGGGGCTCGTCCAGCCATCCCTGCAGGATGATCTGTTCCCGCACGCGCAGGGGAAAAGCGGCCAGGGTCGGGGGCGGGTCGCCTCCGATCACGGCTGCGTCGGCTTCTCCCCGCATCAGCGCAGGCGCCGGCTCGGGGGTGCGCAGCACCTCCACGCCCTCCAGCGCGGGCAGTTCCAGGCTTTCGGGCGCGGCGAGGACCAGGGTGGTCCGGTCCTTGCCCGGGTCGGCGTTACCGCCCTGCGGCTCACCCGGACCGGGCTCCTGCCCCGGGCCCCGGCTGCATGCGGTCAGCAGGATCAGCACGGCCAGAAGGAGCCTGGCCGGTTTTTTCATGCGCATGGGTCCGCCTCCCTTCGTGAGGGGGATTCGGCCACGGGCGGGGACGCCCCTGCCGGGGCCAGGCGTGGGCGATCAGGTGATGGGTGATCATTGGGGCCTGACCAAGGCAGATGCGGCTGCCCGTGCGGAAACCGGTGCTTGTTCACTTGGCTTCTAGGACGAACGTGAACTGATGCAGGTTTCTACAGTGGGGCCGACTGGCTGCGCCGCGGTGATTCGCCCATACCCCGCTGGCGCTCCGGCACACCCGTCGGCACGGCGGCTTGTGTCGGACTGTTCACCGGAGCTGGGGGTCAGACAACTGGAGTCGCTGGCGACGGGGGATGACGGCCTGGCGGTCGATGCGGGGTGGGAGAAGGATATCAGCGCTGTGCTCCTCGTCGACTTGCAGCTGGCTAGGCGGCCCTGTGCAGGGTGGTCGCAGCAGAAGGGGTCGGGCGCAGGGACGACGTGCGACGGATTTCCACTTCGTCTTGGGGCGAAGTGGAAATCTGTCGCATTTGGCCAGCCGGGCAGCGTCGGCGTCGGGAGGTTGCCGTGTGAACGGGAACTGGTGTCGGGTGGTTGCGGCGTGAAGGGGAACTGGCGTCCGGTAGTTGAAAGGTGACGGGGAACGGGTGCCGCGCAGTTGAAGTGTGGAGGAGCGGGGGCGGAGGAGGAAGTACGACGGATTTCTACTTGGCCGGCGAGCGAAGTGGAAATCTGTCGCATTTGGCCAGCCGGGCAGCGTCGGCGCCGGGAGGTTGCCGTGTGAACGGGAACTGGTGTCGGGTGGTTGCGGCGTGAAGGGGAGCCGGCGTCCGTGCGTTGACGCCTACTCGGTTCAGACCGCCGGCATCACCGTCGCCAGCCCGCGCACTGCCGACCACCCATCACCCACTTCTTGCTGCCGCATCTCTTACCCAGCGCCAGTACGCTCGCCGCCTCCGACCCGCCCCCGTACTCCCACCGCTCACCACGCACATCCCCCTCCGCATGTCACATCCCGCAGTCAACCCGCTCACGACCCCATCCACTCCCACCGCTCACGATCCACCGCCCAGCCGCCCACCCTCGACGACCCACCAGCCCACACTCACCGCCCACCGCACACGACCCACTGCTCACTGCCCACCACCCACCGCTCACCGCCACTTCTAGTCTCCCCCCCGGTCCGCATACCTTCCATGTGGACGTGCCATCGACAGGAAGGGGGGAAGCCCCTTGCAGCAGCGGCGCAGAGGCCTGAGGGAGCGGCTGGTCTCCCTTCTCGAACTGCCGGGGGATGCGGTGCTGGACGTGCCCCGGGCGGTCCTGATCGGCAACATGGAGCTGGTCGTGGAGAACCACCGGGGGCTGGTGGAGTACCGCCCCGACCGGGTGGTGCTGCGGCTGCCGGAAGGGAAGATGACCATCGACGGCGAGGACCTGCGCATCGGCTTCCTCTCGCCGGACCAGGCGGTGCTCCTGGGGCGCATCGACGGGCTGCGCTGCGCGCCGCCGGAAGAAGGCAGGGCGTAAGCGCTGCCCGGGAAGGAGGCGGTGCGTGGATGCTGCGCCGGCTGATTCGCTATCTGCTCGGCACCCTGCGCCTCGAGCTGACGGGAGGGGACATCGAGCGCTTCCTCAACCTCTGCCTGGAAGAGGGCGTCCTGCTCTGGGACCTGCAGCGGCAGCCGGGGCGGCTGCGGGTCACGCTGATGCTGGCGGACTTCTTCCGCCTGCGGCCCGTCGCCCGCGCGAGCCGGTGCCGCGTGCGCATCCGCGGGCGATACGGGTTTCCGTTCCTCAGCAGGCGCCTCAAGCGGCGCCCGTTCCTCCTGGCCGGCGCGGCCCTCGGCCTCGCCGCCCTCATCTGGGCGGGGAGCCACTTCTGGGTGGTGGACGTGCGCATCAGCGGCCCCGGCTACCTGGACCCCCGGGCCATCCTGGCCGTGGCGGCGGAGGCCGGCCTGCGCAAGGGCGCGTGGAAGGCGCGGGTCGACCTCAACCACGTGACCCAGCAGCTCAAGTCCAGGATTGAGGAGCTCTCCTGGGCGGTGGTGCGGGTCGACGGCACGCGTGCCGTCATCGAGGTGGTGGAGAAGGGGGCGGTGACCCCGCCCGACCAGGCGCTGTGCGTCCACCTGGTGGCCCGCAAGTCCGGGGTCGTGGAGCAGGTGATTCCGTACCAGGGGGAGCCCCTGGTGAAGAAGGGCGACGTCGTGCAGGCGGGGGACATGCTGGTGGAGTGCGCCCTGCGCTACTGGGCAGGGGGGCGACCGGCCGTGATCCCCGGCATGCCCCTGCCGCCGCGCGAGGACCTGGCCCGGACCGTGGTCGCCCAGGCCAGCGTGAAGGCGCGCGTCGCCTACCGGCAGTACCATGAATACCCCGCGGTGGAGCAGGTCAAGGAGCCCACCGGCCGGCGGCACGTGCAGTGGGTTTTGAACTGGAAAGGCCGGTCCATAATACTACGCGGGCGCGGCCCCGTTCCGTTTGCGGACTACGAGGTCACCACCCGGACCATCTCCCCGGGCCAGTGGAGGAATTGGACCCCACCTGTCGAAATCGAGATTCGGGAGGCCCTGGAAGTCACGGTGAGGGCGGAGCCCGTGCCGGTGGAGGTGCTGGAGGAGCGGGCCCGTGCCGCCATGGAGCGGCGGCTGGCCTGGATGCTGGGCCCGAACGACCGCATTCTGGTGCCGCTCAGGGCGGAAGTGGTGCAGCAGGAAGGCGGCTACGTGGGCATTCTGGTCACCGTCGAGACGCTGGAGGAGGTTTCCGCCCCGCTGGAGGGGCCGATGCTGAGCATGGGCAGGTGACCGGGTTGGATGAGACCCAGGAAAGGCGGATCCTGATCGCAGACAACGAGCGCGCACGCGAGTTATTCGGGTTGAACGACTCGCACCTGCGCTTCATCGAGGAAGGCTTTGACGTTACCCTCGTGCCCCGGGGCAACGAGGTTATCATCAAGGGCCAGGAGGACGAGGTCGGCCGGGTAGTTCGGCTGTTCGACCGCCTGACGGCCATTCAGGAGCGGGGCGGCCGGGTGACCGAGCGCGATGTCCGGTACGCCGTGCGGCTGGCCCGGGAGGGGGAGGAGAAGCCCCTGGCCGAGGCGCTGACCGATGTGATCGTGACGACGTACCGGGGCAAGCAGATCCGGCCCAAGACGCTGGGGCAGAAGGAGTACGTCGACGCCATCCGGCGCAGCGGCGTCACCTTCGGCATCGGGCCCGCCGGCACGGGCAAGACCTACCTGGCCATGGCCGTGGCGGTGGCCGCCTTCAAGGCGAAGGAGGTCGCGCGCATCATCCTGACCCGGCCCGCCGTCGAGGCCGGCGAGAAACTCGGCTTCCTGCCGGGCGACATGCAGCAGAAGGTGGATCCCTACCTGCGGCCGCTCTACGACGCCCTGTTCGACATCATGGGCTCGGATACGTTCGAGCGGCTGATGGAGCGCGGGATCATCGAGGTCGCCCCACTGGCGTTCATGCGGGGCCGGACGCTGGATGATTCGTTCATCATCCTCGACGAGGCCCAGAATACCACGCCCGAGCAGATGAAGATGTTCCTCACGCGCATGGGCTTCGGCTCGAAGGTGGTCGTGACCGGCGACATCACGCAGATCGACCTGCCGGAGGGCACCCGGTCCGGGCTGGTGGACGTGCAGCGCGTCCTGCGCAACGTCCCGGGCATTTCCTTCTATTACCTTACAGAGCGAGATGTAGTGCGCAACGACCTGGTCCAGCTGATCATCAAGGCCTACGAGGCCGCAGGGGGCGGTGGGACTGGCTCGCACCCGCCCAGGCCGCGGGCCGGTCAGCCGGACGGGTCGGAGTCTTAGATGAAGATGGGAGGTAAGGGGACGGTAAAGCCAGACCCTCCCAAGTCAGACCTATGCGTATATGGCAGCAGCTTCGTGAACGGCTCGAGAACCTGACAGGACAGAACCGGTGGAAGAACTCCCGAATCCGCAGAGTGATCTGGGGGGTTCTCTTCTTCGCGCTTCTGACCCTGGTCCTGGGAAACCAGACCGTGCCTGCCCGCCTGGACGTGAAGATCGGCGACGTGGCCCCGCGGGACGTGCCCGCGCCGCGCGCGGTCTTCAACGAGATTCTGACCTCACAGCGGCAGGAGGCCGCGGCGCAGGCGGTGACCCCCGTGTACAAGCGGGAACCGGCCGTGCTGGAAAACGCGGAAAGGTACGTGAAGGCGATCTTCAGCGAGATCCGCCGGATCCGCGGCCAGGGCGAGGTCGACCTGGAGGCGCGGGTGCAGAATCTGGCCGATCGCGTCCGGCTGGCGGTCCTGCCCGATGAGGTCTACGCGGCGCTGCTGACGGCCGACGACGCGCAGATCGTCTACGCGGAGGAGCAGGCCCTGGCGCTGCTTCAGATCGTGCTGGGCGAGGACGTGTTCGAGCGGGACGTCCCCCGCCTGCGGGCCGGCATCGACAGCGGGGCGGAGCCCTTCACGCTGGCCATCGAGGATGCGAACCTCAGCCGCTTCGTCCGGGAGCTGGTGAAGAGCCGCGTCGAGGCCAACATGGTGGAGGATCCGGAGCAGACCGACTGGCTCCGCATGAAGGCCGCGCAGGAGGTCCCCGAGGTCTGGTGGCAGCCGGGGCAGCTGATCATCGAGAAGGGCAAGACCATCACCGCGGACCAGTACGCCGCGCTGGTCGACCTGGGGTTGGTGGGCCAGAAGGCCAGCTATCAGTCCTGGGCCGGCGCGGCCCTGATCTCGCTGGTGGTGGTGGCCATCATGGCCATCTCCATCGCCCGCTGGCGGCCCGAGATCCTGGAACGCGACTCCAAGCTGATGCTCCTGGGGCTCATCGGCTTCATCACGCTCTTCCTCTCCCTGGCCATGAACCTCTTCTCCGGCCAGCTGGGTGAGGGCGCCTCCTACCTGATGCCCATCGCGCTCAACGCCGTACTGGCCGCCATCCTGCTGGATCCCCGGGTGGCCCTGCTGCAGTCGGTGATCATCGCCGTGCTGCTGGGCGTCTTCGCTTCCTCGGCCCAGGTGGGCGCCGTCGCCGTCGGGGTCGTCGGGTCGGCGGTGGGGGTCTACACCGTCGCCCGGGTGGAGAGCCGGAACGACCTGTACCGCTCCGGCCTCATGCTGGGCGTTGCCAACGCCGTGACGGTGCTCGCCCTGAACCTGCTGGAGTCGGCGCCGCTGCTGGACTGGCAGATGTGGCGCGACGTCGCCCTGGGCGCGGTGAACGGCCTGCTGGTGGCCATCCTCGCCACCGGCGCCCTGCCGCTGTTCGAGACGCTCTTCGGCATCGTCACGCCGCTGAAGCTCCTGGAGCTCTCGAACCCCAACCACCCGCTGCTGAAGCGGCTCATGGTGGAGGCCCCGGGCTCCTACCACCACACCATCCTGGTGGCCAACCTCTGCGAGGCGGCGGCCGAGGCGATCGGCGCCGATCCGGTCCTGGCCCGGGTCGGGGCATACTACCACGACATCGGCAAGATCAAGCGGCCTGCGTTCTTCGTGGAGAACCAGTTCGGCGGGGAGAACCCGCACGACAAGCTGCCGCCGAGCCTCTCGGCCATGATCATCACCAGCCACGTCAAGGAAGGGGTGGAGCTGGCCAGGGAGGCGGGGCTGCCCCAGGAGATCATCGACTTCATCCCCGAGCACCACGGCACCACCCTGGTCAGCTACTTCTACCACATGGCGTCGCAGAACAACCAGTCCGAGTACGTGCTGGAAGAGGATTTCCGCTATGAGGGTCCCAAGCCCCGCAGGCGGGAGACGGCCATCTGCATGCTGGCGGACGGCTGCGAGGCCTCGGTCCGGGCGATGCGGCAGAAGAGCCACCTCTCCCACGACCAGATCGAGCAGCAGGTGCGCAAGATCATCAACGACCGGCTCCAGCAGGGGCAGCTGGACAACTGCGACCTCACCCTGAAGGAGCTGGACACCATCGCCCGGGTGTTTGTGAAGGTGCTGAGCGGCGTGCACCATGCCCGCATCGACTACCCCGGCCAGCAGAAGCCCGCTGAGGGCGCCGGAGAGGCACAGGACGCCGCCGGGCAGGAGGGGGCCGGAGAGGAGAACGCCGGTCAGGAGAACGGCGGGCAGCAGAAGGCGGCCCCCGGTCCGGACAGCGCCGAGGAGGCTTTGACGGATGGAGATCTGGATCAACAACGAACAGGAGACGGTGGAGCTGACGGCGGAGCAGGAGGACCTGGTCCGGCGGGTCGCTGAGCGGACCCTGCAGCTGGCCGGGTCGGATCTCGGCGCCCACGTCGCCGTGTCGATCACGCTGGTGGATGATGCGACCATCACCGACCTGAACCGCGACCACCGGGGGCTGGCCAGCCCCACCGACGTGCTTTCCTTTTCACAGCTGGAAGGGGAGGACATGGGCGACCTGCCCGAGGGCGAGCCGGTGCCGCTGGGCGACATCTTCATCTCGGTGGAGCGCTGCGTCAGCCAGGCGGCCGATTACGGCCACTCGTTCGAGCGCGAGCTGGGGTTCCTGACGGCGCACGGCATGCTTCACCTGCTGGGCTGGGACCACCAGACCCCCGAGGAGGAGGCCGCCATGATGGCCAAGACCGAGGAGATCTTGGCGGGACTGGGGCTGAGCCGATGAGCGGGCGGCCCTTCCGGCACCGGTCGATCCTCCCGCGGTTTCGCGACGCGGGCCGCGGGCTGGTGCAGGCCTACCGGGAGGAGCCCAATCTGCGCTTCCACGTCTTCGCCGGCACGTGCGCGACCGTGGCCGCCATCGCCGTGGGGCTGGCGGGCTGGGAGACGGCCTACCTGGCCGTCACGATCGCCCTGGTGCTGTTTGCCGAGCTGGTCAACACGGCGGTGGAGCGAGCCGTGGATCTGGCCGCCGGCCGGGAGCGGCACCCGCTGGCCGGCGCCGCCAAGGAAGTGGCCTCCGGCGCCGTGCTGCTCACTGCGCTGCACGCCGTGTTCGCCGCGGCGCTTCTTTTCGCGCTGCGGCGGGATCTGACCGATACCATACAGACGGTGCTGCGCTTCTTGCTGCACCGCCCGGCCTGGCTCTTGCCGCCGGCCGCCGCCGGGCTCCTGGGCCTCTTCGGAGGCGCCCGGCAGGAGTCGTGAGGAGGGATTCACCTTGACTGATGCCGAACTCATCGCCGCCGCCCGGGACGCGCGCGGGCAGGCCTACGTGCCCTATTCCCGCTTTCCAGTGGGGGCCGCGCTGGTGGCCGACGACGGCACGCTCTACACCGGCTGCAACATTGAGAACGCCAGCTTCGGCCTCACCAACTGCGCCGAGCGCACGGCGATCTTCAAGATGGTGAGCGAGGGGCGGCGGCGCTTCACGGCCATCGCCGTCATCGCCGACACCGACGGGCCCTGCAGCCCCTGCGGCGCCTGCCGCCAGGTGATGACCGAGTTCGGGCCCGACGCCCGGGTCATCCTGACCAATCTGAAGGGCGACATCTGGACCGGGTCTGTGCGGGATCTCCTCCCCGGGGCCTTCACCCCGGCAGACCTGCCTGGCGACGGGGAGGGCCGCGCATGAAGGAAGCACCGTTCCGCTCCGGTTTCTGCTCCATCGTGGGCCGGCCCAACGTGGGCAAGTCCACGCTACTGAACGCCTTTGTCGCGGCGAAGCTGGCCATCATGTCGGACAAGCCCCAGACGACCCGCAACCGGATCCTGGGCGTCTACAACCGGCCCGACGCGCAGGTGGTCTTCCTGGACACGCCGGGCATCCACAAGCCGCGCCACCGGCTCGGCGAGTACATGAACAAGGTGGCCATCGGCACCATCCCCGAGGTGGATGTGGTGCTGTTCGTCGTCGACGGCTCCGTGCCGGAGCCCGGCGAGGGCGACAAGTACGTCGCCGACGTGGTCGCCCGCTCCGGCCGGCCGGCGATCCTGGTGGTCAACAAGATGGACCGGGTGAAGCGGGGCGACTGGTACGCGGTGATGGACGCCTACAAGGCCCTCGGCGATCCGCAGGTGCGCAGCGAGACGCCCGAGCCGGGCGCGCCCACCATCGAGTGGATCGACATCGTGCCGGTGTCGGCCCTGGAGCACAAGAACGTCGACGCGCTGCTGGACCTGATCGTGCAGCAGATGGAGGAAGGGCCCAAGTACTACCCCGAGGACATGATCACCGACCAGCCCGAGCGCTTCGTGATCGCGGAGTTCATCCGGGAGAAGATCCTGCACCTCACCCGGGAGGAGATCCCGCACTCGGTGGCGGTGGACGTGGAGCAGCTCCAGCGCCGGGAGACCGGCACCGTCTACGTGGCCGCCTCGATCTACGTCGAGCGCGAGAGCCAGAAGGGGATCATCATCGGCAAGCGCGGGTCCATGCTGAAGGAGATCGGCGCCCGGGCCCGCCAGGACATCGAGCAGATGCTGGGCTCCAAGATCTACCTGGAGCTGTTCGTGAAGGTGAAGGAGGACTGGCGGAACCGGGAGTCGGTCCTGCGGAGCCTCGGGTACCGGGAAGAATAGCGGACTGCGCCGACCCTGTGGACGGCTTGGAGGCCGCCAGGTCAGCCTGGCAGCCTCCGTTCCGTCATGGCACTTCCGCAAGCAGCAGAGGAGAGGACCGCACATCATGGAAAACTTCGTCTTCTACAATCCCACCCGACTGATCTTCGGCCGTGGGCAGCTCAGCCGCCTGCGTGCGGAGCTGGAGCCGTACGGGAAGCGGCTGCTGCTGGTGTACGGCGGCGGCTCCATCAAGCGCACCGGCCTGTACGACGAGGTGATGGCCATCCTGCGGGAGGCGGGCTGCGAGGTGTTCGAACTGCCGGGGGTGGAGCCCAATCCCCGGCTGACCACCGTCCACCGGGGCGTGGAGATCTGCCGCCGGGAACAGATCCAGTTCATCCTCGCCGTCGGCGGCGGCAGCGTGATCGACTGCGCCAAGGCGATCGCCGTCGGCGCCCAATACGACGGCGACGTGTGGGAGGTCATCACCGGGAAGGAGCGGGCGACCGGCGCGCTGCCCTTCGGCACGGTGCTCACCCTGGCGGCCACCGGCTCGGAGATGAACTCGGGTTCGGTGATCACCAACTGGGAGACCCGGGAGAAGCTCGGCTGGGACGCCGCCCCTCACACCTACCCCGCGTTCTCGATCCTGGACCCTGTTCACACGTTCACGGTGCCCCGGGACCACACCGTCTACGGCGTGGTGGACATGATGTCGCACGCGCTGGAGCAGTACTTCCACACGGCGGCCAACGCGCCGCTGATCGACCGCTGGATCGAGGCGCTGCTGCGGACGGTCATGGAGGCTGCGCCGAAGGCGGTCGCCAACCCGGAGGACTACGAGGCCCGGGAGACGCTCATGTTCTGCGGCACGATGGCCCTGAACGACGTGCTCGCCATGGGCACCGACGGGGGCGACTGGGCCACCCACGCCATCGAGCATGCGATCTCGGCGCTCTACGACATCCCCCACGGCGGCGGGCTGGCCATCGTCCATCCCAACTGGATGAAGTACTGCCTGGATGCCGACCCGGCGCGTTTTGCCCGGCTGGCGGTGCGGGTCTTCGACGTGGATCCGGCCGGCCTCACCGACCGGGAGGTGGGGCTCGAGGGGATCGAGCGGCTGCGGCAGTTCTGGACGAGCCTCGGCGCGCCTTCACGGCTGGCCGACTACGGCATCGGCGACGACCAGATCGAGCGCATGGCCGCCCTGGCCACAGAGGGCGGGACGATCGGCCAGTTCCGCAAGCTGACGCAGGAGGACGTGGCCGCGATCCTGCGGATGTCGCTGTAGGGAAACGGAGGCCGCCAGGTCGATCCTGGCGGCCTTTCGCGATTCCGTCCGCACTGCGCTGCCCGTGGAAAGCGGCATCCATCCGTCTCGCCCGCTCCCGGCCCGTTCGCGCAGGATGCTCCGCGCCCGCCCCGGCATACCATGATCTTATCTGGAATGCCCTGCGGGAGGCTGAGCGCGATGCAGATTCACGTGGTCGAGCCCGGGCAGTCGCTCTACGGCATCGCCCGCGCCTACAGCGTCACCCCGGAGTCCATCAGCGAGGCCAATCAGCTGAACGGCCTGCCGTACCTGGTCGTCGGGCAGGCCCTGGTCATCCCCATCACCGGCCGGTACTACTGGGTCCAGCCGGGCGACTCGCTCTGGTCCATCGGCCAGCGGTTCGGCGTCGCCCCGGAGGAGCTGGCCCGCATCAACGGCATCCCCGCCGGCGCCACGCTCCCCGTCGGCCTGCGCCTCTACATACCGCCTGCCCCGCGGCCCTCCATCGAGGCCAACGCCTACGTGGAGCCTTTCGGCGAGTCCGTGAGCCCCAACCTGGTCGCGGCCTCGCGGGCAGCCGTGCCTTACCTCACCTACCTGGCGCCGTTCAGCTTCCAGGTGCAGCGGGACGGCACCCTGAACCCGCCGCCGCTGGACGGTCTGCTCCAGATCGCCCGGGAGGGCGGGGCGGTGCCCATGCTGGTGGTGACCAATCTGGAGGAGGGCGGCTTCAGCGCGGAGCTGGGCCAGGTCATCCTCAACGACCAGGCGGCGCAGGACCGGCTGCTGCAGGAGGTGCAGCGGCTCATCCGGGAGATGGGCTTCCGCGACGTCCACTTCGACTTCGAGTTCCTGCGGCCCGAGGACCGGGAGGCGTACAACCGTTTCCTCCGGCGGGCGGCCGATCTCATCCACGCCGAAGGCGCCCTCATCTCCACCGCCCTGGCGCCGAAGGTCAGCGCGGAGCAGGCGGGCCAGTGGTACGAGGCCCACGACTACGCCGCCCACGGGGAGATCGTGGACTTCGTCGTGCTGATGACGTACGAATGGGGTTACAGCGGCGGGCCGCCGATGGCCGTGTCGCCCATCGACCAGGTGCGCCGGGTGCTGGAGTTCGCCGTCACCCAGATCCCGCGGCAGAAGATCATGATGGGCCAGAACCTCTACGGCTACGACTGGACCCTGCCGTACCGGCCGGGCGGCGAGTACGCCCGGGCGATCAGCCCGCAGGAGGCCATCCGCCAGGCCGCCCGGCGGGGGGTGGCCATCGAGTTCGACCCGCGGGCCCAGGCCCCGTTCTACCGCTACGTGGATGAGCAGGGCCGCACCCACGAGGTCTGGTTCGAGGACGCCCGCTCCATCCAGGCGAAGTTCAGCCTGCTGAAGGAGATGGGGCTCAGGGGCATCAGCTACTGGAAGCTGGGCCTCGACTTCCCGCAGAACTGGCTGCTGCTGGACGACAACTTCACCGTGGCCAAACGGACGGGCTGACGCATCCGCCGCCCGTGCTGGGGAGACTAAAGGGACGAGCCGATGACCTCAGCAGGAGACGACCGGGCCCGACGCGAACGGAACGCCGGGGCCCGGGCAAGACGGGAGGTGACCCGGTGTCTTCCCTTCCCATCCCGGCGGGCGGAACGCTCTGGTACGCCGAGTCCGGGCCGGCGGACGGCCGGCCCGTGTTGCTGCTGCACGCGGCGCTGCAGACCCACGAGTCGATGGCGCCGCTGATCGAAGCGCTCTCCCCCCTGGGCCTGCGGCTGATCGCCGTCGACCTGCCGGGCCACGGCCGCTCTGTGCTGCCCGGGCGCGGCGGGTCCGCGCTCCCCGGCCGGCTCACGATCAGCGGCATGGCAGACGCCGTGGCAGACCTCATCGACCGGCTGGGCCTGGGCCGGCCGCTCGTGGCCGGGTACAGCCTGGGCGGCATGGTGGGGATCGAGCTGGCCCTCCGGGGGCGGGTCTCGGGGCTGGTCGTCCTGGCGTCCCGCATCCGCCCGGCGGACGGCGCCCGCGCCGTGTTCGCGCCCGCTGCCATCCGGCGGCGCTCCCCGCTCTGGGCCCGGCAGCTGGATGAGCGGCACATCGCCACCCCCTGGGAAGCGCTGGCGACGGCCCTCGGCGAAATGCTGGCGACCTGGCCCGGCTTCGACCCGGCCAGGCTGGCGTCCATCCCGGTCCCGGTCCTGGTGGTGCAGGGCGACCGGGACCAGATGGTGCCGCTGGAGCAGGGACAGGAGCTGGCCCGGCTCGCGCCGCATGGCCGCTTCCACCTGGTGCCGCGGGCGGGACATCCCGAGCTGCTCTACCGAGATGACGCGCGGGCCGCGGTGAAGGAATTTCTGCTGAAACTCCTGGCGTGAATGGTTGCATCTGCTCGCGCGTCTGTTTACAATACAGAAGGACGTTTCGACTGCGGGGCGCCCTGGCTCGAAGGGCGCCTCTTCCAGTGAGCGTGTCGAACGGAGGTGGTGATGGGAATGGATGCCGGGCCAAGTCTGAGTCTGGATGTGCACAGTTTGCGGAATCCTTTAGGAGGCCCGCCCATACTCACAGCCCTCCGGGTCGAACTGCCGCTCGGGGTGAGGTCTGTCGTCGCGCACCGGTGACAGGCTTCGCCCGGTCCGGTTGTTCCTGCGCTTCGCCACGGCTGTGCGGGCCTCCGCATGGCCGTCTTCTCTTTTTCGGGGAGGCGGCAAGCTCCACACGAAAGGGAGGCGAGGCCATTGAACCAGGAACTGATCGGCACCCTGGACCAGACCATCGTCCTGCTGCAGCAGCACCGGCTGGACGAACTGCGCGCCCTGCTCTCGGAACTTCACCCGGCCGACCTCGCCGAGGTGCTGCAGGAGCTGGATGAGGCGGACCGGACGACCGTGGTGCAGCTCCTGGCCGGCCCCACCGCGGCGGAGGCGATCAGCGAACTGGAGCTGGAGGAGCAGGTCGATCTCGTCACGGCGCTTCCGCCCGCCCAGGCCAAGGCCATCCTGGACGAGATGTCCGCCGACGACGCCGCAGACCTGTTCGCCGAGCTGGATCCGGACAAGGCCGGCGCCCTCCTGGACCTGATGGCCACGGAAGAGGCCACGGACGTCCGCGAGCTGCTCGGCTTCCGGGAGGACTCGGCCGGCGGCATCATGACCACGGAGTTCGTCGCCGTCCAGGCGCACCGCACCGCGGAGGAGGCCATCGACCAGCTGCGCCGGGAGGCGCCTTCGGCGGAGACAGCCTATTACGTATATGTGGTGGACGCCCGCGAGCGGCTGGTCGGCGTGCTTTCGCTCCGCGAGCTCATCGTGGCCCCTCCCGACGCCGAAGTCCGGTCGATCATGCGCACCAATCCGGTGTCCGTGCACGTCGGCGAGGACCAGGAAGAAGTCGCCCGGGTGGTGCAGAAGTACAACCTGCTGGCCGTGCCCGTCGTCGATGACCAGCAGATCCTGCGGGGCATCGTCACGGTGGACGACGTCATCGACGTGCTGGAGGAGGAGGCCACGGAGGACATCTACCGGGCCGGCGGCGTTTCTGAGGCCGAGCAGGAGACCGACCTGGAAGGGGCCATCTGGCCGTCGATCCGCGCCCGCCTGCCGTGGCTCCTGGGGCTGCTCTTCCTGAGCCTGCTCTCCGGCAAGGTGATCGAGACCTTCACTCCGCTGCTGGACCGCTTCCACGCGCTGGCGATTTTTATCACGACCATGGCGGGCGGCGCCGGCAACGCGGCCACCCAGGCCCTCACGGTGATGGTGCGCGGCCTGGCCACGGGCGAGGTGGAGCGGGACCGGCTCATCCGGGTGGTGTGGCGGGAGGCCCGGATCGGCCTGGTCATCGGCCTGCTGTGCGGCCTGGTGCTGGGCGCCGCGGCCACGCTCTGGAACGGATCGCCCTGGATCGGCCTGGTGGTCGGGCTCTCCATCACCATCAACCTGATGCTGGCCAAGACGGCCGGATCGCTGGTGCCCGTGATCATTCAGCGGATCGGGCTGGATCCGGCGGTGGCCTCCGGCCCGTTCATCGCCACGATCACCGATACGACCTCGATGCTGGTCTACTTCTCCATCGCCGCGGCGGTGCTCCGGGCGGTGTTCTGAGCGCTGCCCTCGCAGTACACGGGTAAGGAGGTTCGGCAAGATGTCCCACTTGTTTGCGCCCTTCACGCAGAAGGGGGTCACCCTGCGCAACCGGCTGGTCATGTCCCCGATGTGCATGTACGTCGCAGGCACCGACGGCCTGCCCACCGACTGGCACCTGGTGCATTACGGCACCCGGGCGACGGGCGGGATCGGCCTCATCATCAGTGAGGCCACGGCCGTGGAGCCCCGCGGGCGCATCTCCGAGCATGACCTGGGCCTGTGGAACGACGCACAGGCCGAGGCCCTGGCGCGCATCGCCCGGTTCGTGCGGTCGGAGGGGGCCGCCTTCGCGATCCAGCTGGCCCACGCCGGCCGGAAGGCCTGGTCCCCGAACAAGGGGCGGGGGCCGGAGCCGGCCGTGGCCCCCAGCGCGATTCCGTGGGATTCCGACTGGGTGACCCCGCAGGCGCTGGATGAGGCGGGGATCGAGCAGGTTGTGGCGGCCTTCGGCGCCGCGGCCCGTCGGGCGGGCCAGCTGGGCTGCGATGCGGTGGAGATCCACGCCGCCCACGGGTACCTGCTGCACGAGTTCCTCTCGCCGCTCTCCAACAAGCGCACCGATGCTTACGGCGGCCCGCTGGAGAACCGGGCGCGGCTGCTCAGGCGGGTCTTCGAGGCCGTGCGGGAGGCGTTCCCCGCCGACCGGCCGGTCTGGGTGCGCATCTCCGCCACCGACTGGGTGGAGGGCGGCTGGGACGTCGACGAGGCGGTGGAACTGGCCCGCTGGATGAAGGCGTGGGGCGTGGACCTGGTGGACGTCTCCAGCGGCGGGCTCTCGCCCCTGCAGAACATCGCCAACCTCGGCCCGGGCTACCAGGTGGCCTTCGCCGAGCGGATCCGCCGGGAGGCCGGCATCGCCACCGGCGCGGTGGGGCTGATCACCAGCCCGGAGCTGGCGGACAGCATCGTCCGCACCGGCCAGGCCGACGTGGTGCTGCTGGGCCGGGAGCTGCTCCGGAACCCGTACTTCCTGCTGGCCGCGGCCCACCGCCTGGGGCGTGAGGTGGCGTGGCCGGAGCCCTACGTGCGGGGCAAGTTCCGGCGGTAAGCGGCGTGCACAGGGACATGCATGGTGATGGACGGAGACGCAGGCAGCGCGGGTGCGCTGCCTGCCTACGTATTCCCGGGTCGGCACGGCGGCGGTCCCGACCCTGATCAGTTCTTCCACGCCAGCTTGAGCAGCCCCCAGGCCTGGGCCGCCTCAGGCTGCCGGATGAACCGGATGAACCGATGCGCCCCGCAATACAGCCCGTAGGCCAGCGGGGTCAGGATGACGGCGCTCATGGCCGCGCCCAGGTGCCATGGCGATACGGACAGCGACTCACTCATGAACCTCGCCACAGGGGCCAGCAGCTGGGCCAACGCCTGGATCTGGGGCGACACCTCCGCCAGCCAGTGGGGCAGCCCGAGCACCTGGAGGGGAAGCTGCACGAGCCAGTGCTGGTTGATGTAGAAGGCGCCGGTCTCGAGGAAGACGGCGCCGAGGGCGTACCATACGAGGCCGCCCAGGGCAAAGAACCGGAACGGAACCCGATTGTGCACCCTCGCCAACTCCTTTCCGATCCGATCCGGGTCGCCGAACCGCGCCATCGCCTGCCGCCTGGCCTCCTCCGGCGGCACGCCCCCGGCTTCCAGCTCCCGGGCGGACTCCAGCAGGTGATCCAGGATTTCATCCTCCAGCGCCCGCCGCTCACATTCGCCCGCCACGCGGGCGGAGACGCGCGCCACGAAGGCGGTGAAATCAGACGGCACCGGGGACCGCCTCCCCATCGCCCAGAATGGCGTCCACCGCCGACCGGAACTGCCGCCAGTCCGCGGTCAGCCGGGTCAGCCGCTCAGCCCCGCGCCCGGTCAGGGAATAGAGCTTCCTGCGCCGGCCCGAGGGCAGGACTTCCCAGGCCGACGAGAGCAGGCCTTCGCGCTCCAGGGCGTGCAGCAGCGGGTAGATCGTCCCCTCGCTGAACTCGATCACGCCGCCGGACTGCTCCCGGATTGCCTGAATGATGCCGTAGCCATGCTGGGGACCCTGTGTCAGGACCCGCAGCACAAGCGGAACCGCAGTCCCCTTCACGAACTCCTGGTTCAACGATCCACCCCCTATACCTAGGACTCCTAGGCATAGGATACCATGGCATGGGCCGGGCTGGCAAGATGGTCGTCCTGCCGGCCTTTCCTGCGGTCTGGCAGGAGGGTGCTGGCTATACGTGGAAGTGATAGGCGAGCCGGGGTACCCGGTCAGAATAAGGAGGCGATGACCGTGAACCAGGCCATGGAGGCGGCACTGAACGAACAGATCGTGATGGAACTCAGCTCCGCCTATACCTATCTCGCGATGGCGGCCTACTGTGAGTCCATCAACCTGCCCGGTACCGCGCACTGGCTTCAGGTCCAGGCCAAGGAAGAGCTCGAGCACGCGATGAAGTTCTACAACCACGTCAACGACCGGGGCGGCCGGGTGGTCCTGAAGGCGATCCCCGAGCCCGTCCACGAGTATGCCTCCCCGCTGGCCGTCTTCGAGGCTGTGCTGGCGCACGAGCAGAAGGTGACGGCATCCATCCACAAGCTGTACGAACTGGCGGTGCAGGAGAAGGAGTACGGCTCCCTGCCCCTGCTCCAGTGGTTCATCGACGAGCAGGTCGAGGAGGAGAAGAGCGCCGACGAGGTGCTGCAGAAGTTCCGCATGGCCGGCGAAAGCAAGAGCGCACTGCTCTTCCTCGACAGCCAGCTGGGCAAGCGGGAGGACGACTAGCCTCGAAACCGGTCCCGTGAAGCGTTTCCGGGCTGTTCCCCAGCCGTTCGAAGGCCGGGGAACAGCCCGGTTTCTCTTTGCCGCGGGGGCACGGCCGCCTAGATCCAGCGGCCCGCCACCGCCAGCAGCTGCTCCACGTAGTGGCGGATCTCGAACCACCGGCGGTCCACCTCGACCCGCACGCCCCGCTCCACCATCTCGATGGCCTGGCGGGGGTTCAGGGCGTCGTAGCGGGGGTGGTAGACCTCGGTCCACGGGGGCAGGTCCGGCCGGCCCGCCGGGGCGATGGGGGTTGCCCCCAGCAGGTGCGCCTCGTAGAGGGCCAGCGTCAGGCTGCCGCCGGTGGTGGTGGAGATGGCGGCCTGCGCCCGGGCCAGCAGCCGGTAGTAGTCCTCGTGGTTCAGGCGGCCCACCTCGATGCCCATCTGCCGCCACAGCTCGACCGGGTAGTAGGAGAGTGGGTCGATGGGGGAGGCGATGAAGACCTGGTAGCCCCGGTCCATGAGCTCGAAGGCCAGGCGCACCGAGAGGTAAGGCTGGTAGAACTCGTTGAGCCGGCCGGGGAAGACGACCAGCCTCTCCCGGTCAGGGCCGGGCTTCACCTCAGCGATGACCCGGTCGATCAGCGAATGGTCGTAGGGGAAGCCGGCTGCAACGACCTGGGCGCGCGATCCTGCAGGCAGGTACCGTTCGCCCCAGGGCACCATGGAGGGGTTGGTCACGAGGATCGCCGCCAGCGAGGGGTGGCGGTAGATCCACAGGTCGGCCGGGTCGTAGGCGTTGGTGAAGGGGTTCCAGATGTCGTGCTCGTGGATGATGACGTGCTCTGGCGGCTCCAGCGCTTCCAGCAGCTGTTTCTGCACGGTGTAGCGGGTGAAGAAGACCGGTCCCCGGGGCCGCTCGGGCATGCGGGTCAGGTACTCGTAAGGCACCCCCGCCGCATCCAGCCCCCGCCGGAGTCCGGCCAGGAAGTTGGGGTACCAGGCCGTGGGGTCGTGGGGGTCGTAGACGATGTGCAGCAACGCCATCATCCTTTCCGTAAGGCCTCTGTCACCTGCTGGTCGCCTGCTGCCGCAGGATCCGGGCGCCGACGCCCAGCAGCAGGGCGGTGTAGGCCACCATGACCGCGACGTGCTGGGCCACGGGCACCGGCGCGCCCGTCCAGCCGCCCCAGATCAGCTCCTGCACCGGCCGGGTGGGAAGCCAGCGCATGACCTCGGCGACGGCCCAGTGGGACTCCTGCCAGGGCACGATGGTCCCGCCGACCAGCACCGCCAACACCGGCATGCGGTAGAGGGACGAGGTCTTCAGGTCGCGGGCCACGATCCCGACGAGAGCGCCGGACGCCGTGGCGAAGCCGATGGCGACGGCCAACCCGACCAGCAGCACCAGCGGCGCCCGCGGCGGCTGGTGGAACAGGAGCAGGATCAGCGCGCACATGAGGAAGGCCAGCAGCACGCCGACGAAGGCCTTCGCCCCGATGATCTCCAGCGGCCGGGCCGGGGTGACCAGCAGGGCTTCCAGCGTGCGCCGCTCTTTTTCCTCCACCAGGGAGTTGACCGTCATCTGCCAGATGCCGGCGTAGATGGCGACGATCAGGACCACGGGCAGGAAGGTGGACGCATCCTGCGCGTCCATCGCGTAGATGGCCGCCATGCCCAGCATCATCGCCATGAAGAGCAGGATCCGCCGGTTGCGCTTCAGCGCCCAGAACTCTCCGCGCACCAGGCTGGCAAACCGCATCACTGAGCCCTCCCCGTCAGCTGGATAAAGGCGTCGGTCAGCGAAGGACCGTGGTCCGCCTTCAGCGCGGCCGGCGTTCCGCAGGCCGCCATGCGTCCCCGCTGCAGGATGCAGACCCGGTCGCAGAGGGCATCGACCTCTGCCATGTCGTGGCTGCTCAGCAGGATCGTGACCCCCTGGCGGCGCAGGTCGCGGATCAGCCGGTGCAGTTCGTCCGTCGCCAGCGGGTCGAGGCCGGACGTCGGCTCGTCCAGGTACAGCAGCCGCGGGCCGTGCAGGATGGCCCGGGCCAGGGCCACCCGCTGCCGCTGGCCCTTGGAGAGTCTGCCGGCCAGGCGGTCCTTCAGGTCGGAGACGCCCATGCGCGCCAGCGCATCACGGGCCGACTGCTCCCCCACCCCGAACAGCCCGGCGAAGAGCAGCAGGTTCTCCCATACCGTGAGGCCGTCGTAGAGCAGGCCGCCCTCCAGGACGACCCCCATCAGGCGGCGCACCGCCTCGCCGTTGCGCCAGGGGTCGAGCCCGGCCACCCGCACCTGTCCCTGTGTGGGGCGGGCCAGGCCGGCCACCAGCCGGAGTGTGGTCGTCTTTCCGGCGCCGTTGGGGCCGAGCAGCCCGAAGGTTTCGCCCTCATGAACCTCCAGGCTCAGATCGTCCAGGGCCGTCACCGGGCCATAGCGTTTGGTCACGTGGATCAGCTGAATCATGCATCTCACCTCGGTCCCATTTTCCCGGCGGGCCCGAGGCGCAGCAGCATTTGGGTGACGACCGGTGCGGCGTCCGGACAAGTGGTGCAGTGGCGGGGATGGCTGGTGCGCAGCAGGGAACGAGTGGTGCACTGGCGGGGATGGCTGGTGCGCAGCAGGGAACGAGTGCACTGGCAGGGATGGCTGGTGCGCAGGAGGGAACGAGTGCACTGGCGGGGATGGCGGGTTCACACCAGGGAACGAGTGAGCCAGGCGGCGGACGGCCGGTGCGGCGCGGGGATGCCCGGCCGAGTCACCAGCCCAGCATTTCCTTGAGTTCCGCCACGCGGTGCTTGCTCAGCGGGACGTCGGTGCCGTCCTTCATCCGCAGCGAGAAGCTGCTGCGGGTCCAGGGGACGATCTCCTTCACGTGGGCCAGATTCACGAGGTAGCCGCGGTGGGCTCGGAAGAACCCGTGGGCGCTGAGCCGCGCCTCCAGTTCGGCCAGCGTGAAGGAGGCGGTCCAGTCCCCCTCATCGGTGTGCAGGTAGACGCTCTTGTCCTGGGCGTAGGCGTACAGGATGTCCGAAGGCGAGAAGAGGACCACGCGCTCATCGCGCCGGGCCGCGATCTGATCCACCCGGGGCCGGACCGCCCGGGCATCCGCGGCGCGGCCTTCCGGGCTGCCGTGTGCGGTACCGGCGCCCGACGGACCACCCCGGGTCGATGCGCCCTGGGCCGGGCCGGGATGGGTCGCGCCGGGCCGGGCGGCCCGATCGTCGGGCGGCACGAGCCGGCCGCGCTCCAGATAGCAGACCCGGGTCGCCAGGCGCAGGGCGCCGGGATGCCCGAACGTGGTGAGCAGGATGCCCTTGCCCTCGTCGGCCAGGGCGCTGAGGGCCGCCGCGATGACCTCCGCGCTTTCCAGGTCGCTGTCGCCCAGTGGCTCATCCAGGACGAGAAGCGCAGGATCGTGCAGCAGCGCGCGGGCGATGCGGAGGCGGGCCGCCTCGCCCGGCGACAGGTCCGCACACAGGCGGTCGGAGAGCGGTGTCAGTTCGAGCGCCGCAGCCACCTCGGCCGCCCTCCGCTGCGGCAGGGACCAGAGGCCGGCGAAGAGCGCCAGCGTCTCCGCCACGGTGTGGAGAGGGGTGAGCCCCCATCCCGGCCCTGCGAAGCCGACCTTCGCCCGGGCCTCGGGGGTGCCCGGCCGGCTGTCGCAGACGCGGATGTGTCCGCGGGAAGGGGAGCCCATCCCGCTCAGCAGCTTGAGCAGCGGATCCTTGCCGTTGCCGTGGCTGCCCACCAGGGCCAGCGTCTCGCCGGCTGACACGGTGAGGCTGAGGCCGTGCAGCCCTTCCGGGTGGTGCAGGTCGGAAATCTCCAGCAGCGTGGTCAACATCATCACCTGTCCATTCCTTCGCCTCCCTCCGGCCGTTTCCTCCACCGGCCGGGCCATACCGCAACGGGGTATGCGGGCGTCTCTAGAGCAGGAGACTAGTCCCACAGCCGGCCGCGCGGCCGGCCGGGGGAAGAGGAGGGAACACGCATGCGGCGACTGACTGCCGAGAGCTTTGACGCGGCCGTGCGCGAGCACCCGCACCTGATCGTGAACTTCACCGCCGACTGGTGTCCGGACTGCCGGCGGATCAAGGACGCCTACGCCGCCTTCCCGGAGCGCTTCCCGGAGATCGCGTTTGCCGTGGTCGACACCGAGGAGAGCCCGGACCTGGCCGAGCGCTTCGACGTGCGGGGCATCCCGTCGCTGCTCGTCTTCCGCGGCGGCGAGCTGACCGACCGGCTCTACAGCCGCGACGCCAAGACCGTGCAGCAGGTAGAGGCGTTCGTGACCCGGCAGGTGCCGGTCTCCTCCTGAGGCCGGAACCGGGTTGCAGCGTGCCGCTTGCCGGAGCCCTGGCGTACATAGGTACCGAGACTTGTGTGGGCGCGCAGGCTCGTGGGCCCACAGCGGCAGACAGGGGATGAAGGCTTGGAACTGGGAATCTACACGTTCGTGGAGGCGACGCCGGATCCTGCAACCGGCGTTCGCCTGAGCCCGGAGCAGCGGATGCGCAACCTGCTGGAGGAGATCGAGCTGGCCGACCAGGTGGGGCTGGACGTCTTCGGCATCGGTGAGCACCACCGGCCCGAGTACGTCGCCTCCGCCCCGGCGGTGATCCTGGCGGCCGCGGCAGCCCGCACCAAGCGCATCCGGCTGACCAGCGCGGTCACCGTGCTCAGCTCCGACGACCCGGTGCGGGTCTTTCAGCAGTTTGCCACGCTCGACCTGATTTCTGGCGGGCGGGCTGAGATGATGGTGGGGCGGGGCTCCTTCATTGAATCCTTCCCGCTCTTCGGCTGCGACCTGAACGACTACGACGCGCTCTTCGCCGAGAAGCTGGACCTGCTGCTGCGGCTGCGGGAGTCCGAGCACGTCACGTGGGAGGGCCGGTTCCGGCCCGCGCTGAGCGGCCAGGGGGTCTATCCCCGGCCGGTGCAGGAGCGGATCCCCATCTGGGTGGCGGTGGGGGGCACCCAGCACTCCGCCGTCCGGGCGGGGGCGCTGGGGCTTCCCATGGCGCTGGCGATCATCGGCGGGCTGCCCGAGCGGTTCCGGCCGCTGGCCGAGCTGCACCGGAAGGCGGCGGTGATGAACGGGCACGAGCCGCCCGCCCTCAGCATCAACTCCCACGGCTTCATCGCCGACCGGTCGCAGGACGCGGCCGACCTTGCCTTTCCCGCCTTCAAGGCCGTGATGGACCAGCTCGGCCGGGAGCGGGGCTGGCCGCCGATGACCCGGGCGCAGTTTGAGGCGTCCCGCAGCCTGCGGGGGGCGGACTTTGTCGGCAGCCCGCAGGAGGTGGCCGAGAAGATCCTGTACCAGCACGAGATCTTCGGCCATCAGCGCTTCCTGCTGCAGCTCACCGTCGGCAGCCTGCCGCACGACAAGGTCCTGCGGGCCATTGAGCTGTTCGGCACGCAGGTCGCCCCCGTGGTGCGGAAGGCGATCGCCCGGAAGCAGGGGAAGGCGTAGGGTCCGGCGTTGAGGAGCGGCCATTGATACGAAACGAGGAGAGCCCTGCGGCGCCTGCCGCAGGGCTCTCTGTCACCGTCCTCACTGTGGGCCGAGACCCGCCGTGCCTGCCGGCGAGTCGTGGGAACGCCTGCTTTTTCACTTTCTGCTCCGACCCGAAGTCGAAAACTGGGCCTTCCGATCTGAAGGTGCCGCCGGGACAACCTCGCCTTCCGCCTCTGCCCGGCGTTACGTCAACCCGGAAGCCGAATTATGTTATCTTGCGACCACCCGGAATGAGCGTCCGCGGGGGCGGAAGACCGCGATTCCACCCGAATCCCCCCTGCATCACCTCGGAAGGTCCACTTTTTCACTTCCGGCCCGAGGGCGAAGTCGAAAACTTGACCTTCCGGCGCGCGGGAGCCCCGAACCCACGTGGGATTGCCCAGGGTCCCCTCACTGCGGGCTGATGCGGTACCAGATGCGCTTCAGGAACCCCCGGGCGTCGGGGGCATCCACTTGGCGCACGATGGTCGGCCGGCTGCCCGTGCACCGCCACTGGTAGATGGTCTCCCGGCCTGTCACAGCGGCCGGGATGTTGTCGGCGCCCGGGTTGGCGCGGCAGAAGCGCCACATGGCCAGGGTGGGGATCCGGCGGGTGTCCGCCTTGGACTGGGAGGGCAGGTTGGCGCCGACGAAACAGGCGTACACTTCGCCGCCCATGCAGCGCCAGAAGGTGGACTGCCGCAGCTGCTCCCTGGAAATGTCTTTCGGCAGGTCGGCGGCCCGGATGAGCCCCTCGATCACCGCGTCGGGCACCGGCGGCCCCGTCCAGTGCTCGTCGGGCGCATCGACCGTCCCCACCTCCTTGCAGTAGGCGAAGGGGTCGTCGGTATGCGCCGCCGCCGGGCGGCCGAGCGCCAGGACCAGCAGGGGAACGAGGGCGAGCAGGACGGCGGTGCGCAGCCGCCTTGGATGAGTCATGGGCAACCACCTCGCGTTCAGTCTTCAAGTCGTCCTGCGCGCAGTCTGCCCCTACAGCCGCCGCTGTACGCGCGGCGCAACCGGACCTTGTACCGATGGAGGATTGACCCACCTTTCGCTGCACGGGTACGTTGGTGTCAGGCGGGAAAACCCCGGAGATTGGGGGGATGCCTCGGTGCAGAACGCGAAGAGCCTGCCGGTGCAGTGTGCCGCCTGTCCCGTTCGCGCCCACGGCGCTCCGGTCTGCTGGCGTGACCTGCAGGCACAGATGGCGCTGCTGGAGGCGCGCGGCGTCTCCCGCCGGCTGGCGCCGGGCGAGGTGCTCTACTGCCAGGGCGACGCCGCCCGGGGCTGGTACCTGGTGCGTCGCGGCCAGGTGCTGGAGTACGTGGTCGACAAGGCCGGGCGGGAGCAGATCGTGCGCATCGCCCGCGCCGGCAGCGTGTGCGGCATGTCGGGCCTCGGCAGCGTGTCCCCCCACTGGGCAACGGCCCGGGCGGGACGGCTCGGGGCCGACGTCTGCTTCCTGCCCCGGGAGCGGGGGCGCCAGCTGGCCGAGGAGAATCCGTCCATCTTCTACGCGCTGCTGGCGGGCATGGCCGAGGAGGTGCGCATGGCCTACCACAAGCTGCACGGCCTCTCCATGCTGCCCACCCGCAACGCCGTGGCGCAGGTACTGCTCTCCGCCACGGAGTGCACCGACCAGGGCGAGTCCATCATCACCCTCTCGCGCAGCGAGATCGCCTCGATGGTGGGGGTGGCCCGCGAGACCGTCGTGCGGGTGCTGGCCGAGTTCCGCGCCGCCGGCCTGATCGGCGACCGGGGCCGCAACCGCATCGAACTGCGTGATCCTTGTGGACTACACGCGATCGCCGAAGGTCTAGACGACGGATAGTGCCCGATTTTGATTTGGATCAATGAACAGACTTCGCCGGCTGTCACACTGGAAGGTGACAGCCGGCTTTTTCTGCCGGTGAGTACGCACGCAGGAGGGATCCTGATGAACCTGTTTGACAAGGTCGTGCTGCTGATCACGGGCCTGACCGCCCTCTACATGGTGTGGCGGTTCTACCAGGACCTGCAGTCCGGCAAGCGCCCGGCCGGTTCGGGAATCTTGTACATCGTTTCATTCGCCGTGCTGCTCGCCTCCGGTCTCCTCCTCATCATCTTCGGCTACGACATCCTGCCCAATCCGCTGGTCGTCGTGGTGGCCAGCCTGATCCCCGTCACGCTCGCAGGCGGGCTCGTGGGGGAGCACGTGCCCGCGAGGTCCCGGCTGTACAACCTCTTCGCCGTGGTGGGGCTCCTGGCCCTGGCGATTACCCGCTTCACCGGCCCCCGGGCGCTGTCCATCCTCACCCTGATCCTGGTCCACGGCGTCGCCGGCCTCATCATCTTCGGCCTGCCCCTCTGGTACAGCTTCAGGCAGCTCGCCCCGAAGGGCTTCGCCTGGGTCGGCGTGGGCGGCGCCCTGATCGGCATCGGCGGCATCGCCCTGGCCTTCCTGAAGACCGGCCGGCCGATCCTCCCCGCCGAGGTCATCTTCCTCATCCTGGCGCCCCTGCTGCTGCTCATGACGGCCAGCTTCGCGGCGGGCTTCCTGACCGGCGGAACTCCTGAACAAGGGAGCTGATACCATGCGGTCGTCGCCGAGCCGGCTGCGTTACCTCTTCACCTCGACGCGGGGCCTGGTGCTGCTGGCCATCGGCCTCGTGGCCCTGGTGACGGCGATCTGGAGCACCCTCTCCGGCCCGATGGTGGAGTGGGGCGTGAAGGACTTCGTGGTCCGCACCCTGGGCATGCGGCTGGTGGAGGCCGAGCGGGAAGGCCGGATCATCACCCTCTACCACTCCATCGCCTTTGCCGTGGTGGCCGTGCTCGTCTACCTCATGACGCACGTGATCCCCATGCGGCCCCACCAGCGGGCCCAGATCAACGGGACCATCACGGTGGGCTACATCCTGGCCATGGTCTCCGGGCTCATCTTCGGCTACTTCAGCCGCAACTGGATCTTCCACGGCCTCTTCCTGGTGGCCCAGGCCCTGATCTTCTGGGCCGGGTGCCTGCTGGCGGCGGCGCTGTGGCCCTGGGGACGGGAGTTCCGGCAGCCTGACCCGGCCTATGCCCGGACCCGGGGCGGAGTGGACCTGGAGCGAGTCGCCTTCTTCGTCATGGCGGTCTCCACCCTGGGCTCCGCAGCCCTCGGCGGCATCTCCGGGGCCTTTTTCGGCAACGGGTTCCAGTCGTTCCTGGCCGAGGACCTGGTGAGGGAGCCGGTCAAGGACCTGCTGCAGAAGGCGGTCATCGGCCATCTGCACATCATGCTGACCCTCATCTGCATCGCCACGGCGCTCATCATCGGCCGCTGGTTCGACTTCAAGGGCATCCTGCACAAGATGGCCATGCCCCTCATGATCTTCGGCACTGTGGTCATCACCCTGGGCGCCTGGTCGGTGGTGGTCACGCCCCATGCCCACACCATCATCTACGTGGGTTCGGTCTTCGTGATGCTGGCCGCCCTGTTCCTGGTGATCTACGGCTGGCAGCGGCTGATCCGGGAGCGCACGGCGGAGCTGGGCCTCGGCCGGCCGACGTTCGGGCAGAAGCTGGCCGCCCTGCTCCACGACCCGCTGCGGTTCGGGGCGCTGTGGCAGATGGTCTACATGAACTTCGTCGTGAGCGGCGTGGGCATCTTCATGGCGATCAAGCTGGACGAGATCTTCCGGGTGTGGCCCCACCGGGAGGAGCGCATCGCCCTCACGGGCCACTGGCACGCGCTGTCGCTGCTCACGGCCACCATCCTGCTCTGCTACTTTGCCGACATGATGGGGCTCCGGGGCCGGGTCCGCCGGTGGTTCGGCTGGGTGCTCATCCTGGCCTCGGACGTGGCTCTGGCCGGCGCGACGCTCTTCTCGATCAAGCGGCTGTTCGTGACCGAGTACGGCCAGCAGGTCATGGTCAACTGGCTGATGCTCGCCATCGACTTCGGCCTCGGGGCCATCCTGGTCACGCTGGCCATCCTGCTCATCTGGCGGCTGACTGACCTGTTCCGGAAGACAGGCCGCTGGGCAGCGGAGGCCGGGGAGGAGGTGAAGGCGGAATGAGGCGGTATGCGAGAGCGGCGGTCTGGCTGGTCCTCGCAGGGCTGCTCCTGGCCTGCAACCGGGAGCCCTCGGTCCCGCCCGGGTTGGGGCTCTACACCGAGCCCGGCGCCGATCCGGAGGCCTGGGTGCGCATCCCCGCCGGCCCCTTCAAGATGGGACGGGACGAGGCAGAGACCGTCATCGCCGCCGACTACGAGATCATGGTCACGCCCGTGACGAACGGCCAGTACGCCGCCTACCTGGAGGAAGCCCTGGCGAAGGGCGAGGTGCGGCTGGAAGGCGGCAGGGTGCTGGGCCCGTACCCGGGCGAGCCGTTTCACGGGGCCAAACACGAGAAGGCGTACCCGGCCGGCGATTACCTGCACATGGTCCTGGATGACCCTGCGAGCCGCATCGTCCTGGAGGGGGACACGCTGGCCGTGAAGGCCGGGTACGAGCACCATCCGGTCACGATGGTGAGCTGGTTCGGCGCCCGGGCCTACTGCGAGGCCATCGGCGGCCGGCTGCCCACCGAGGCCGAGTGGGAGAAAGCGGCCCGGGGCGAGGATGGCCGGCCGTACCCGTGGGGCGAGGGCATCGCCCCCGAGTACGCCAACTACTACCACAGCCGCGACCCCTTCGAGACGGCGGAGGGCTACAGCGACACCACCCCTGTGGGCTTCTACAACGGCTCCCGGTACGGAGAGTTCCAGACGGCCGACGCCGCCAGCCCCTACGGCCTGTACGACATGGCGGGCAACGTGGCCGAGTGGACCGCCGACGACTACCCCATGATGCACTACCGGTTCCTGCGGGGCGGGAGCAAGGCGAACTACGGCTACGACCTCCGGGTCTGGAGCCGGAACAGCGCCGAGCCGGAGTACGTGAGCCCCAATGCCGGCTTCCGCTGCGTGCGCGCTCCGGAAGGGAGTGGATAGTGCGATGCTGCAGAAAGCGCGGGACTACGGGTCGCTCATCAAGGGCAAGCAGACCCTGCTTCTGCTCTTCACCGGGTGGGTGGGCTACGCCAGCGGGATGAAGGGGGCGGCCGGCCCGGACCTCACCTGGCCCCTGCTGGGCAGTCTCTTCCTTGCGGTCTCCGGGGTGACCGTGCTCAACATGGTCTACGACCGTGACATCGACGCCGTCATGGCCCGCACCCGCCACCGCCCGCTGGCGGCCGGCCGGCTCAGCCCGTGGGAGGGGCTGGCCTTCGGCGGGGCGATAAGCGCCGCGGGCCTCCTGTGGGCCTTCCGGCTCGACCCGCTGTTCGGCCTGGTGGTGCTTTCCGGGTGGCTGCTGGACGGCGTGGTCTACACCGTCTGGCTCAAGCGGCGGACCCCCTGGTCGGTCATCTGGGGCGGCCTCTCGGGCGGCATGCCGGTCCTGGCGGGCCGGGTGCTGGCCACCGGCCAGGTGGACGGGATCGGCCTCCTGCTCGCCCTGGCCGTGCTGCTCTGGATCCCCACCCACATCATGACCTTCAGCATCAAGTACGCGGCGGACTACGCCGCCGCCGGCGTGCCGGTCTTCCCCAACGTGTACGGCGTGCGGGCGACCCAGGCCGCGATCAGCCTCTCCACGGTGCTGGCCGCGGCGACGATGACCGGCATCGCCTGGCAGCTGGTGGAGCGCCTGGGCGTGATCGCCGTCGACGCCGCCCTGGCGATGGCGCTGGTCGGCCTCGGGGCCAACGCCCTGATCCGCCCGTCGGTGCAGGTGAACCTCCGGCTGTTCAAGTTCGCTTCGGTGTACATGGTCTTCGCCATGGGCCTCCTGCTGCTCTAGACCCGGTTCCTGGGACAGCGCAGCGCCCCGTCGGTCCGGAAGGACGGACGGGGCGCTGTGCGTGTGCAGATCTGGCGCCGGCGGATCACTTATCCGCCAGGAGGGGGAGGAAGCTGGTGCCGAACTCGGGCGAGGGAGCCCACAGGTGGTCGCAGACGGTGGCGGCCACGTCGGCCAGGGTCGCCCGGACCCCGAGGGGAACGGGGCGCACGCCGGGGCCGGCGACCAGCAGGGGCACCTGCTCCCGGGTGTGGAGGGCGTGGCCGATCAGCGGGTCGTTGCCGTGGTCGGCCAGGATGATCAGCAGGTCGCCGGGGCGCAGCCGGTCCAGGAGCCGGGCGATGCCCCGGTCGGCACGGGCCAGGACCTCCGCGTAACGGACCGGGTCCTGCTCGTGGCCCATGAGGTCGGTCTCCTGCACCGTCGCGGCGATGCAGCCGCCGTCGGGCATCCGCTCCAGCTGCGCCAGCACCTGCTCCAGCACGGCGTCGGTGTCCACCACCGGGTCCCGCCAGCGGGCGCCGGGGCACTCGACCACGTCGGCCATCTTGCCGATCATCGCCACCGGCAGCCCGGTGGACGCCACCAGGGAGGGGGCCTGGACGGCGGGGTCGATGCCGTAGCCCAGGTGCCTCACCCGGTAGTGCTCGTTGTAGATGTGCAGGGCCGGCGTGACGACGCCGGTCTGGCCTGCCGGGGTGACGCGCGTGTGGGCCAGGATATCCTCCACGGTGATGCCGACGCCGCCCAGGGCGATCACCCGGCTCACCTGCACCACCTGCCGGACCAGGCGGCCCACCTCCAGGATCCGGTCGAAGGGCACGGCGTCCAGGGGGCCGGTCACGTTGTAGATGCGGCCGGGGTCGGTCTCCAGGTTGTCCCCCACCAGGATCTGCCCGTCCACCAGCAGGGCGGAGCCGCCCGGAACGGCGGTCTCGACCCGGTGGCCGGCGCGCGCCAGGTGGGCGCGGACGCCCTCGGCGACCTCGGCAAACAGTCCGGTCACGGGCCGGCGGGGGCGGTTGCCCTGGATCTCGTTGTGGCCCGCGAAGGTGTCGGCCCCCCAGTGGGCCAGGTTGCAGCGGCCCCAGGCGGCCTGCGGCGGGCCGGGCGGCTGCAGCCCGGCCTCCGGGGCGATGTGGGCGAGCCCCAGCCGCAGCAAAGTCGGGATCTGCAGCGAGGCCCCGGACCGGACCAGGCTGGCCAGAGTGTGGGCCCCGGCGTCCCGGGGCTGTACCTGTGCCACGTCTTCCATGGCCCCGACGCCGAAGCCGTCCAGTACCAGTACGATCGCTCGTCTTGCCATAACGATAACCCTTTCCACTAAAGCGACAGATCCAGGGGCCGGTTGGCCCGGTCGTACAGGCCGGCCAGCCGCGGGGCCCCTGACTGAATGCCCTCCACCAGCGCCAGGTTCGCCCGGGCGGTGAAGGCCTGGGTGCGGAAGGCGGCGATGACGGGCTCGCCCTCCCGGGCCCGGGGGTCGTCGAGGGTCAGGTAGTAGTCGATGTTCTCGGCGGCGGGGCGGTGCAGGGGTGCGCGGCGCATCTCGGCGCCCACCAGCGCGCGCTGCATGTGGCCCCGGGGATAGCTGCCGCCCCCGTAAGCGTAGGCGCGCCCGCCGTAGGTGTGGGAGACCTCCGTGAGGTAGACGATGGCGGGCACCTCGGGCTGGTCGGAGACGGCGTGCAGCGGGGTCGTGCCGGTGAGCGCATGACCGGGTTCGCCGTGGGTCGCCCCCGCCTGCCGGAGAATCGGCAGCGTGGCGGCGCACGTGAGGGAGGGAGCGTTCACCTGCGCAACCTCCATCCCCAGCTCCTCCCGCAGCAGCCGGGCCGCCCGGGTCAGCGCCTCCAGGTTGGGGGTGGGGGTAGGACGCCCGTCCTCGGCCACGAGGCAGGGGAAGGCTGTCACGCCCGCCACCCGGACGCCCGGCAGCGCGCGGATCGCCCTCGCCACCTCGGGCAGCTCGTCCAGCCCGATGCCGCCCTCCTGGCCGGGGTGGAAGCAGCCGGCGGCCACGCGCAGCAGCAGGTCCTGCCGGAGCCCGAGCCGGACGGCGGCATCGCTCACCGCCCGGGCGTGGCCGAGGCCGAAGACGGTCATCACCTCCGGCCGCCAGGAAAGCACCTGCGGCAGGAACGCCCGGGGGATCTGCACCAGGTGGCCCACGTGGCCCAGCGGGACGCCGGCCTCCCGGAAGGCCCGGGCATCGTCGATGTCCACCGCGACACCCCGGGGAATCCCGGCCCCGGCCACCGCCGCAATCACCTGCGGGTTCCGGTTGAGCTGCTTGGACATGAAGTAGAGCTGAACTCCCTCCCGCCGGGCCGCTTCGGCCAGCGCGCGGGCGTTGGTGCGAATGGCATCCAGGTCCAGTACATAGGTGTTGGGCGGCAGCCGCCCCTCGGCGTGCAGACGCAGCGCCGCGTCGATCAGCCGGGGGTTCCGGCGCACGGTCACCTCCAGGAACATCCACTTCTCTCCTCTCGGGCTGAACCTCAGCCGACGGTCAGGATGCGCCGCGGGTTCAGCACCAGCATCTGCTCCAGCTCCGCCTCGCTCACCCCGGCTGCCCGCAGCTGGGGCACCAGACGGTCGAAGAGGTAGCTGTAGCCGTATCCCCCGTTGGCCTTCAGGTGGGAGCGCCGGGTCACGTCCATGGAGAGGACCACCCGGTCGCCCAGGCCCCGCTCCAGCATGCCCGTGATCAGCCGGACCCGGACGGCGTCCGGCATGTAGGCCTCCTTGCCGGCCGTGTCGTAGGCCACCGTGGCGCCCCGGCGGGCCAGGGCCACGTGGGTCTCCAGGTCGTCGGCCAGGTCCTGGTGGCCGATCACCACCCGGGCCGGGTCGACCCCCAGCGACTCCAACAGGTCCAGCTGCTCCCGCCCCATGGTCCCCAGGGTGCAGTGGGTGGAGATGGGCAGGCCGGTCCACTTGTGCACCAGGGCCACGGCCCGGAAGACCTTGGCCTCGTCCGGGCGGATCTCGCCCTTCGAGGTGCCGATCTCGGCCAGGATCCCCGGCTTCACGGCGGTGCCGTCCATGCCCTCTTCGATCTCCCGCATCAGCTGCTCGGCCAGTGCCTCCGCCGATTGCTCCGCCACGTACGGCGGGTGATAGGCCTGCTGGTAGAAGCCGGTGGCGGCGACGATCTGCAGCCCGGTCCGGCGGGCGACCTCCAGGAGCAGGTCGGGCCTGCGCCCCATGCCGTGGCAGGTCACCTCCACCAGCGCCCGGCCACCGGCCTGCTGCAGGTGTGCCACCTCCTCGCAGGCGAGATCCAGGTCGTCCAGCACGGTGTCCGGGTCGTTCTTCCGGCCGGAGAGGTCGATGAAGAGGTGCTCATGCATCAGCGTGGGGCCAAGTTCCTTCGGGTCCAGGGGGCCGAGAACGGTCATGATATGGGCCATGCGGCAACCTCCCCGGTGTTGGCGTTGGTGTCACGGAAGCTGAAAGAAGTAACGCTCAAAGAGCGGCGGCATTCGCAGGGATGGGGCCAGCAGGTCCGCCGCGGCCAGGGCGCGGGCGGCACCCACAGGCCCGGGCGGACCAGCCAGGATCAGGCCCGACGCGAGGCGGGGCACGGGCAGGGCGATGCCCGTGCAGGCCATCACGTTCAGCGCCCGGAGCAGGTACTTGCCGCCCCGCGCCTGCAGCGCGGCGCCGGGCAGGCCCAGCGAGCCTACCACCGAGTCGCCGAGGCCGTACACATCGACGGGCCCTTCCAGGGTGACGGCCAGGTCGGCGGCGTCCCAGAGTTCCCCCAGCAAGGTCATGGACCGCTCGCGGGCAGCGATGCCCGCCATGTCCACAGCGACGGGTTCCGCCCCGGCCGCCCACAGCGCCCCGAGCCAGGGCTCCAGTTCCGCGGCCATGTCCGCCCCGTCGGGCAGGGTCACCGAGCCGGGTTTCGGCACCGCGACGCGCAGCCCGGCCACGGGCGCCGCAGGCGGCTGCCCGGCGCAGGTGGCCCGCAGCAGGGCGGCAAAGCCGGTGCGGGCGGTCGCCCAGTCCCGGCCGATGATCCCCAGGGAGGGCCGGAAAGAAAAGCCGTCCGTGGAGACGCGCTCCACCGGACAGGTGAGGCCGAGGCCGGCGCCGATCACGCCGGCCAGGCCGGTGGCGAGGGCTGGGCCCAGCACGGAGCCGCCGCCGTCGGTGCCCACGCAGAGGTCGATGATGCCGAGCAGGATGTTCACCGGGCCGCCGCTGGTCGAGCCGGTCATGGGCCTGCCGGTGAGCGGGTTGGTCAGGCCGGTGTCGACCGCGCGCCCGCCGGGCGCGGCCCGGTCCACCGTGAGCCACGCCAGGTCCGGTTCGGCGGCCAGCCGTCGGCGGAGCGTCTCACCGATGGCGGCGGTGTCCTTGATGCCGAGGCGGAGCACCCCATCGCCGGGTTCCGCGGCGTCGGCCCCGGGCGCCAGAGCGACCACCGAGCGGCCCAGCTGCGCCCGGGCGGCCGCCAGCGACCGGCGCCAGCGGGGGGTCACAGACCCTCCGGGCGGACCAGGGTGATCAGGTGCGCGGTGAGGTAGCCGATCTCGCCCTCCGGCACCACAACGCCCAGCTGCCGCCCGGCCTCCCCGGCCACGGTCTCGCTGACGAACGCCCACTCCTCCGGGTAGGCCTTGACCTCGGCCAGTCCCTCGGCCACCATGGCTTCGATGGCCTCGCCCGAGCGCAGCCGCTCCAGGGCGATCGCCAGATGGGTCGTGAACATCGCACCGTTCTCCTCCGTCAGGACAATCCCGTAGCGCTCCTCCACCCGCGCCAGGATCCGCCGGGTGAGCTCCGCCACCTCCGGGCTGATCTGCCCGCTCTCCTCCAACAGCCGGAGCCGCAGTTCCAGCGACACGGGTCTCACTCCCCTGCCTGTTCTTCTGTCAGTACGAGGGGATCCGCTTCCCCTCCAGCACCTCGTCCTGCACGCGGCGCACCACGGCAGGGTCGATGATCTCGGGCAGCAGCCGCTCCAGGTCCGGGCGGTTGGCGTCGATGACCAGGACTGCCTCCGACGACGTCTCCGCAATCCGGCGCGCAGCCGGGCTTTGCAGCGGCATGGAATGGATGTCCATCGTGCCCGAAGTGAACTCGTCGAGGTTCCAGATCGCGGCGTCGATCTGGTGCTCCCGCAGACGCTGCAGCAGGTGCGAGTACGGTACCTCGACCAGCTCCACCTGCTTGCCCCGGCACTCCTCCGCTGTCAGCCAGGCCTGGTCCAGCGTCTGCGGGTCGACGCCCACCCGCATCCCGTCGGTGATGCCGCTGAACTGCGGCCCGGCCAGCAGGATGCCGTGCTGTGAGACGAAGGTCTGCGGCCCCAGGCCCATCGCGATGACGACGCCCCCTTCCGCCGCGGCCAGGTCGGCCGACAGGCGGGAGAGGACCGCGAAGTCGGCCTGCCCGCGGCGGAGGGCCGCGATGCGGCTGCGCGCACCCCGCATGTATCCGATGCTGAAGGGGATGTCGCTCTGCCGCACCGCTTCGTAGAGACCCGAGGCCAGCCCCTCGTACCGCCGGGTGTAGGGGAGGGGCATGAGTCCCAGCAGCGACGTGAGCCCCGCGATTTCCCGGAGCTTGCGGTAGTCCGCCTGCACCAGGAACGTGCCCATGTGGCCCCGTGCCTCCACCTGCACCGCCCCTGCGTCGACCAGCGAGCGCAGGGCGTTCTGCACCGTGCCGTGGCCGGTTTCACACCGCCGGGCGTAGTCCTGCACGCGCGGGATGCGGTCGCCGGGCCGCAGGGCGAGCAGGTCCGCAGCGATCTGCACGGCCACGCGCCCGTACTTGCGGTAGAGGTCCGACTGCCACTGGTTCATGCACCGTCCCTCCCTGGTTCGGGGGGCGGGGGAAGCGCCCCGCCCCTCCGTTGTCTCCTACTATGCATCCTGTACTACGAGGCAGGCGGTGTGAAGAGGGTAAGGACCTTCAGGATGTTGATCAGGATGCCGGTCACGATGGCGGCCACGGGCCCGATGGCCAGCCGGTTCACGGGCAGCCCGGCCGCCTCGTTCAGCACGACGATCGCCGCGACGACGAAGTAGCCCAGACCCGGCGCCATGGCGTTGCCGGCGATCATGCCGCCGACGAGCAGGGCGATCTCCAGGACCTTCGTCATGGCCGTGCGGATGTGCTCGCCGGCCTGCCGGACGCCCGGGAACCGGTCGAGGAAGCGGGCGATCCAGTCGAGCAGCATGACCTCGATGAAGATCATGAGGGCGCCGAGGAGGGCGGCGATGATCCAGTGCGGAGAGAAGAAGCCCACGGCGAAGACGAAGGTCATGCCGACCGGGCCGTAGACGCCGGTCGCGATGGCCGTGGTGGCCACCAGCGGCACGAAGCCGATGCCCCGGGCCAGAGCGGCGATGGCGGCGTCGGTGACGTTGCCCTGGGCGGCCAGGTTCAGGCTGATCGGGTCGCCCGCGACCGCACCCAGGTTGGCGGCGGCGGCGACGAGGGCGCCCATAATGGAAAGGACGATGACGTTCTGCTTGATGCGCTTCACCCGATCGGAGAACACCGCCGCCAGGCTGGTCTCGGTGCTGACCTCGGCCTTCTCACGGGCCGCGTAGATAAGCAGCAGGATCATGCCGACGACCAGGGCGGAGCCCTCGGGGTTCAGGTTGATGCTGGCCGAGCCGATGGCGATCGGGCTGAACCGAACGACCAGCTGGCGGACCAGCATCTGCAGGGCCAGGGTGAGTGCACCCGGCTTCCACCCGTGGTGGAGGGCGACGGCCAGGGCCGGGAAGACGGCGAAGGCGGTGACGATGGGGGAGCTGACCTGGCCCAGGGCGTCCAGGAAGTTGACGGGCAGCAGGGCGAAGGCGTCAACCACCGCCTGCAGGCCGACGATCAGCAGGGCGCCCCAGGCGGCGCCGAGCCCGGCGGCCAGCCACTTGTTGGGCGATGAGGTACCGATGATGTCGGTGGCCAGGAAGACGCTGTGGATGAGGATGAGATGGCTGGTGAGGGAGAAGGGGATGCCGAATCCGATGACGAGGCCGAAGCTGAGGGCGAAGGACGTGAGCGCCAGCTCCCGGCGCTTCATGCGCCCTTCCAGAAACTCGGGCATCAGGGGACGGAGGCCGTCGTTGAAGACGGCGATGCCCTGCTGGGACAGGTAGGCGGCCAGGCCGCCCATGAGGGCCGCAACCACAAGCTGAAGCAGATCCACGCGTCATCTCTCCTTTACTGCTTCATGGCGGCTTCCACGGAAAGCCGGAGCACTCGCAGGACCGTCCCGGCCCCGGCCCGCATGGGGTTGATGCGGATCAGGAACGGAGCCAGGTCCGGCCGGTCGGCGAGAAAGGTGCCGGATGCGCGGTAGAACATGGCAGATACCTCGTAGCGGGATTCGGCGCCCACCGGGTGGGGGGCGGCCCCGTAGCGGGGCGCTGCGGCCAGCACCCGGTCGGCGATGGGCTCGGCCAGCCGGACCAGGGCGACGCGGGACTGCGCGCTGGCCACGGCGGCCGCAGCCACGCCCGGGACCTCGCCGGCGTTGAGTCGGTCAACCACCTCCTGTACCACTTGCGCCTGCAGGGCCAGTGCCACGGGGGCGTAGACCAGGGACCGCAGCGCGTCCATCGCCTCGGGGCCCTGCACCTGGAGCCCGCCGGAATAGGCGTCGCGGTGGATGCGCGCGATGAGGTCTGCCTCGCCGGCGACGCACCCGATGCCCTCGGGCCCCAGGAGCTTGAAGAGCGAGAAGGTCGAGGCGGTAGCCCCCAGCTGGACGCCGATCCGGGGCACCTTGCAGACGGCGTAGTTGTCGTCGGTGACGATGGGCAGTCCGGGCGCCGCCTCCCGCAGGGTGCGGATGACCTCACCGAGGTCGTAGCGGTCGTCCATCCGCTGCCGGGTGTGCTGCACCAGGGCCAGGTCGGCTTCCCTTGCCTTCCGGGCCAGCTCGTCCGGATCGTGGAAGTCGGCCTGGAGCACGTCCAGTTGCATGGCCTCGATGGTGCAGCGGGTCGTCGGGTAGATGGGGGCCCGGTGGACGAGGATCCGGGTGGCGCCGGGGATGGCCTGCAGGGCGGCCCGCAGCGCCCCGGTGCCTGCCCCCCGCACCAGTGCAGCGGCCTCTGCGCCGAAGAAATCGGCGAGGACCTGTTCCACGCGGGCCGTCGTTCGCGGCCGCCCCAGGCCGGGCGCCACACCCAGGTCGCCGGCCTGCAGGATCTCATGGCCGTCAAAGTGGGTGTGGATCAGGTCGACCAGCCGCCACTGCATGGCTGCAGCCTCGGCCAGGGAGAGGGCGGGGAGGGGGTGCGTGACCAGCGGCATCATGCCTGGCCCCTCTCGAGGATGGCGCGGACGATCATGGGCACGGCCTGCTCGGCGTGGTCGGCCGTAAAGGCAAAGGCCTTCACCCCGGCTGCCACGGCGCTGCGGATCTCGTCCTCCTTCGGCGGGCGGCCCGGCATGGAGACGGTGAGGCACTGCGCCTTGCCGAGCATGGCGATGGCCATGGCCAGCCCGCCGCCGCCGGTGTGGCAGGCGCCCAGGTAGTAGTCGGCCTTGCCTGTCTTCACCTGCATGGCCGCCTCCAGGTCGCTGGTCTCCGTGACCTGCACCGCGTCGCCACCCAGCCGGCGCACCATCTCGGCGATCTTCTTCTTGTCCACCTGGCCGCCTATGGCGAAGCGAATCAACCCAATCCACCCCTTCCAGTCTACAGTTTCCTGTATATTATACAGTGGACGTCTGGACGCGGTCAACGTGGTTTTCGGAATTGAGCCCATTGGTCGCTGCTGCCGGCCGGGGGCGTACGAAAGTCTAGTCAGGGGGCGCAAATCAGGGGAAGTCCGCCCGGGGCGCGATCGGCGAACCCGCCCGGTGATCAGCAGGAAAAACAGGCCCCGTCGGTCAAATGACTGACGGGGCTTGCGCATCCTTCTAACCGACGCGGGAGGAGTTGAGCGGATGATCTACCTGGAGACGGGCACCACGGATCCTTACTTCAACCTGGCCTTCGAGGAGTTCGTCTTCGAGCAGATGGACCGGAGCCGGTCCTACTTCATCCTGTGGCAGAACGAGAACACCATCGTCGTCGGCAAGCACCAGAACACGTACGAGGAGATCAACCAGCCTTACGTGGAGGAGCACGGCATCCGGGTCGTCCGGCGGCTTTCGGGAGGCGGGGCGGTCTACCACGACTCGGGCAACCTGAACTACACCTTCATCGTGGACAAGGACGCCGCGCCGGACTTCAACTTCAAGGTCTTCACCGTACCGGTCATCAAGACCCTGGAGCGGCTGGGCGTAAAGGCTGAGTTCACGGGCCGCAACGACCTCACGATCGACGGGAAGAAGTTCTCCGGCAACGCGCAGTACGTCAAGCGGGGGCGCATCATGCACCACGGCTGCATCATGCTGGACTCGAACCTGGAGGTCGTGGCCAACGCCCTGAAGGTCCGGGAGGCCAAGTTCCAGTCCAAGGGCGTGAAGTCGGTGCGCAGCCGGGTGACCACCATCAACGCCCATGCGCCCCGCCCGATCACCATGGAGGAGTTCAAGGGCCTGCTGAAGCGCTACATCCTGGAAGCCGAGGGCCTCGAGCCCATGGCGCTCACCCCGGAGCAGCTGCAGGAGGTCCGGCGGCTGCGCGACGAGAAATACGCCACCTGGGAATGGAACTACGGCGCCTCGCCGGCCTACGACGTGCGGGTGGAGGAGCGGTTCGACTTCGGGCTGGTCACCGTCTACCTGCAGGCGGACAGGGGGCGCATCCAGGGGGTAAGGATCTACGGCGACTTCTTCAGCAGCGCCGAGCTGTCTGAGCTGGAAGCCGCCCTGGTGGGGCTGCCGCTGGACGAAAACCTGACGGCGGCGCTGGAGCGGCTGGACGTGGGGCGGTACATCCAGGGCATGACCGCCCGGGATCTGGCCCGGCTGCTGCGGCCGTAATGGGACGAACAACCCCTGCCGCATGCAAGCGGCAGGGGTTTTTCAGGTTGAAGACAAAATCCGGGTAACCCCTCGCGGGTGCCCGGATTTTGTTGTACAATGGCAACATAAGCAGTATCTGGCGGTGGTGAATGCGGTGCTTCGGGAACATGGACATGCTCAGCGCAAGTATGAGCTCGTGCTGATCGAAGACTTGGTGCCCCAAGATCATTTGCTCCGGAAGATCCAAGCGATACTTGATACTGACTTCATCCGGGAACGCACGGCCAGGTTCTACAGCGACCGGGGGCGACCGGCCATCGATCCAGTAGTGCTGGTGAAGATGGAGCTCATCGCATACCTCTTCGGCATCCGATCGGATCGGCGTTTGGTCGAGGAGATCCGGGTCAACGTCGCCTACCGCTGGTTCTTGGGGTTGGGGCTTACCGATCCGGTCCCGCACTTCACCACGCCAGGTAAGAACTACAGCCGTCGGTGGAAGGACTCCGGCCTGTTTGAGGAACTGTTCGACCATGTCGTCAAGCAGGCCATTGATGCCGGATACATCGATGGTCGCATGATCTTCACCGATTCCAGCCACCTGAAGGCAAACGCCAACAAGCGTCGGATTGCCAAAGAAGGTACGAAAGGCGTTACCCTGGAGGACATCGCCAGAGCCCGGGAACGGCACCTGGCGGCTCGTCGGGCCGAACGGGAAGAGTGTGCGGCAAATGATGATACGGAGGATGGCTTACTGGCCGCAGTGAACGCTGACCGCGAGGCCCACGGGCTGAAGCCCTTGCCCGAACGCAAAGAAGACCCGCAGCCGGATCTGTCGGTTGACGAGATGACGGTCAGCCTGACGGACCCGGAAGCGGCGATGCTTCGCCGTGAGGGGAAGCCTGACGGGTTTCACTACCTGCAGCACCGCACCGTCGATGGTCGCCACGGCTTCATCCTCGACGTGCTCGTCACGTCGGCGGCGATGACCGACGCCCAGGTTTACCCCACGTGCCTTTCCCGTGTTGACCGGCACGGGCTGAAGGTCGAGAAGGTTGGAGTCGATGCCGGGTACAACACCTTGGAGGCTCTGCACCTGCTGTCCAAGCGAGGGATTCAGGCTGCGGTAGCGCATCGCCGTCACTCTTCGCCCAAGGAACTGATGGGCAAGTGGCGCTTCAAGTATGACGCTTCACGGGATGCCTACCGCTGCCCGGCCAAGCAGTGGCTGACGTACGTCACCACCAACCGTGACGGCTACCGAGTCTACCGATCCGATGCTTCGGTTTGTGCGTCGTGTCCACTCCTTGGCCAGTGTACTCGCTCCACCACGAAGCAGAAAGTGATCCATCGCCACCTCTACGAGCACCTGCGGGAAGAGGCGCGGGAGTTTGTGAAGACGGATGAAGGGCAGCGCCTCGCACAGCGTCGGCGGGAAACGGTAGAGCGCAGTTTTGCCGATGCCAAAGAGTTGCACGGTCTGCGGTATGCGCGATACAGAGGCCGAAAACGTGTGCAGCACCAGTGCCTGGTGTCGGCCCTGGCGCAGAACTTGAAGAAGCTGGCCCTCTTAGAGAGCCGGCGATCTTCGTATGCCTTGAGCGCCTAAGGATACCGGGAAAGACCCTCCGTTTCCCACTTCCCCAGCACCCAACTGAGGCAAATCCAGGCGAATTTCTGGAAGTACATACCAAGAAGCGCTTCCTGTGAGCCGCTGAGCGGCCACAAGAGGCGCCTTTGTCTGCAGCCTGAAAAACCCCTGCCGCATGCAAGCGGCAGGGGTTTTTCCGAGTGTGTTACCGGCCCACGAACATCTGCGTGAACATCATCCCGTACGGGCCACCCTCGACGATCCCGATGCCGATGTGGGTGTAGTTCGGGTTCAGGATGTTGGCCCGGTGGCCGGACGAGTTCATCAGGGCGGTGTGGGCCGCCTGAACCGACCGGTTGCCGGCGATGTTCTCGCCCGCGGTGCGGTACGAGACGCCGTAGCTCTTCATCATGTCAAACGGCGACCCGTTAGAACACTCGTCCACACATAAGGTTTGACTGTCATTGAGATTCACTCTGTTTCAGAGAAACAGCCTAGCCCGCCAGTCTTTTAACACAAGGCTTGAAGGACTTGCTTGTCGGCTTCTCGTACCTTACCTCTGGAAACTCGAACAGGTGGGAGGAGGAGTTGGAACCAAAGTTCGCTTCGCAATTCTGAGCCTGGTTAGGGATTCTACCTCTATATCCGGTGAGTCGATGCCACGTTCCGGCAGGACCTGAGTCTGATCCGGTGTTTTGATGACCCACGGGCTTCAAGCCTGTATGCCGCAAATAGGAGTGGAGAGTATGAAGCTGCGTTCGCGTCTTATGAGTCTTGTCTTGTTCATACTGCTCTTGCTGGCGGCTGGGTATTATGTCACAGGGTCACTAGACTTTTTTCTGGGGGCCTTCTGGTCAAACGCTGCGTTGATTGCCCTACTTCTAGGTGCGTTAGTAGACCAGCCCTTTTTTTCGAAGGATGCCAACGTCTTGCTCAACACAAGTGCAGCTGCCATATCCCTCCTTGGGGTTCCCAAGGAGGAGCGGGGAACCTTGTGGTTGGTATTGGTTGCTCTCTGTATTGTCATGATGGCCCTGGCCTATGGGTTAATGTGGGCACTGAGTAAGGTGGACCCCATTGTCAAGACACGATTTTGGCCTTGGTTAAGCTACACTCGCCTCCTCTCATGCGGGCATCAAGGGTGCGAAACAGAACATTCTGCGTTACCAGCTTTAGAAAGCTGCACCTGGCACTAACAGGGTCGGAATGCAGGTCCTGGGTGGTTCCGCACCCTTGCCCCTGGAAACCATCAGGGGCGGGCTTGTTAGGTTACTCAGCTGGCGAAGGGGGGGCGGTCAGGACCGGCGTCAGCCGCCCGAAGGGCCGGAGCGCAGCGGAGGGTCTTGACGGCCACCCGGAGCCGGCTATCATCAGCCAGGCCCGACCCCGAGGGCAGCCACGAGGACTATAGGCCCGCGGCGTATACCTCGGCAGGCGTCCGGTAGTCAAGGGCCTGATGGACCCGCTGTGTATTGTAAAGATTCAGGTACCTACCGATCCCTTCACGGGCCTCTCGGGGACTCGCGTATTCGTTGAGGTAGACCTCTTCATACTTGAGACTGCGCCAGAGCCGCTCCGTGAAGATGTTGTCAGTGTATCGGCCCTTGCCGTCCATGCTGATCTGTACGCCTGCTGCTTGGAGCAGGCGAATGTAGGCGGGGCTGGTGAAGTGGCTGCCCTGGTCGCTGTTCATGATGGTGGGCTGAGCTGTGGAGAGCGCCCGCTGCACGGCTTCAAGCACGAAGGGCATCTCCAGGGTCTGATCGAGCTGCCAGGATACCACATACCGGGAGTACCAGTCCAAGATTGCGACGAGGTAGAGCCACCCCCTCTGGAGTCGGATATAGGTGATGTCAATCCCCCAAACGTGATTGGGGCCAGTGATCTGGAGACCTCGGAGTAGGTACGGGAAGACCTGGTGCTCTTGGTTTCGTCGACTGAGGTTGGGGCCCGGGCAGATGCCGGCGATCCCCATCTCCCGCATATGGCGCTGAACCGCCTTACGGTTCACCTGCAGCCCTTCCCGGTGCAGTATCGCCGTGATGCGGCGGGAGCCATAGAAGGGGCATTCGGTGTAGATCTCGTCGATACGCCGCTTGAGAGCCAGCTCGTCCTCAGAGGGCTCCACGGGCTTATAGTACAGGCTGGAGCGGTTCAGACCGAGCAGCTCGGCCTGAGCCTTCACCGACAGCTCAGGGTCATGGAAGTCAACCAGCGCAAGGCGTTCTTCCCTAGTCAGCTCGGATGCCTTTTTTTCCCAGCCAAGCTAACTGAGTAGTCAGCCGGCCGATCTCGGTATAGAGCTCTTCGATCTTCTTCTCGTAGTCCGCCTTGAGGGCGGCCACGTTGTCGGTCCGTTCAAACAACTGCGGCATGCTGGCTATCACATGGTTCTTCCACCGGTGCAACTGAGTGGGGTGGATGCCATACTCAGATGCTAATTCAGACACCGTCTTCTGTTCCTTGAGCATTTCCAGTACGATCTGTGTCTTAAGGTCGGGTGAGTGTCTCTTTCTCATGGTTGGATTGTAGCTTATCAATCGCCTTTTTCGTGTCTAGTTTTCTGGGTCCACTATAAAGTGCGGAGCATCTGCCGCCTGGTTTGTTACGGCAGCAGCGACGACAATCTGCGTATCGGCATCGACGACGGCCTGGGCGTTGTACCCCTGGATGAACTGCTTATCAGAGCCTTTCATGATCCGGGAATCGGGATCCGTAAAGTTGCGCTGCGCTGTTGGTGCGGGTTCTGCCTTCGGCCGCTTCCGCCGACGACCGCCCTTGGGCCCCTTGGGTCCCGGCTCCTCGGGAGGCTCATGTTCGTCAGCGCCGGCCCTCAGGCGCGCTTCGGCTTCCAGAGCAGCCTTGGCTTCTTGAATCTTGGCCAGCCGCCGCTCACGGAAGCGGAGTTCTTCGGGCAGTTCATCCCCACGACGATGTGGGCCGAAGCGGTGATCCTCGACCTGGTCAGCTTGCTCGGCTTTCTGGAGCAGCTCTGCGATCTCCGCCTTCAGGCGTTGTTCTTCCTCCACCATCCGGCTATAGCTCATCGCCTTGTGCTTGGAGGCGTTGGCCTTGATCTTGGTGCCATCCAAGGCCACATGACCCAGGCGAACCAGTCCGGCCTTCTTGCAGATCTTGACCACTTGCAGGAACAGGTCGGAGAGGGCCTTTAGATGCCGCTTCCGGAAATCGCTGATCGTCCGGAAGTCGGGCTGGTTGTTGGCCGCAAGGACGCGGAAGGCTACGTCCTCCTGCAGCCGGCGTTCGATCTTGCGAGAGGAGTAGACGCCGTTGCAGTAGGCGTACAGCAGCACCTTGACCATCATCCGCGGATGGTACGGTGGGTAACCTCGCAGCTCTCGCTCGTATGTCCGTTCGATTTGGCTTAGATCGAGTGAGTCCACGACATCACTCAGGAAATAAGCGAAATGGTCATGCGGAAGCCAGTCCTGCAGGGCAGGGGGCAGCAGCAACAGCTGATTGGGCGATACGGTCGATACGTCTTCTTGCTCATGATGAAGACATTGGACACCCAACCCTTTTGCTCCTACAGAACTGGCTTACTCAGACAGGCTCCTATACCCCCATAAGGGAGAGCCGATGGCGTTATGCTTCTATTGCACGACAAAGTTGCTGCGACTTGAAGCCCTGAAACTGTTGATGCACCATGGGTTTTCAACGCGGATATTGCGACCGAGCCGCGCTGTTAATAGACTTTCCCATGGGCTTTTCATCCTTTGGCTGCAATTAGGCCCACTGTCGCCACAGGTAGGGATGCGGTGGGTCAGTCATCACTACTGCGATGTAGCTGGATGATGAAAGCGAGCGCCACCACGGCCAGGATGCACAGTTCTACCAGAGTGATGATAGTCACTCCCCGCTGGTCGCGATGGCCGAAGGGAAAAACGTTAACTACCGTACCAGGATTCATCGTTGCGATCACAAGGAGCTGAAACATGAGATGGAACAAGCCGAAGATCAGGATGGTCAACAGCCACTTGGCTGAAGGAGACAATGTGGCACCTCCCTATCTCCATCTTGGAAGCCGAAACTCGTCTTGTTAAGGTGGACCCCATTGTCAAGACACGATTTTGGCCTTGGTTAAGCTACACTCGCCTCCTCTCATGCGGGCATCAAGGGTGCGAAACAGAACATTCTGCGTTACCAGCTTTGGAAAGCTGCACCTGGCACTAACAGGGTCGGAATGCAGGTCCTGGTGGTTCCGCACCCTTGCCCCTGGAAACCATCAGGGGCGGGCTTGTTAGGTTACTCAGCTGGCGAAGGGGGGGCGGTCAGGACCGGCGTCAGCCGCCCGAAGGGCCGGAGCGCAGCGGAGGGTCGTGACGGCCACCCGGAGCCGGCTATCATCAGCCAGGCCCGACCCCGAGGGCAGCCACGAGGACTATAGGCCCGCGGCGTATACCTCGGCAGGCGTCCGGTAGTCAAGGGCCTGATGGACCCGCTGTGTATTGTAAAGATTCAGGTACCTACCGATCCCTTCACGGGCCTCTCGGGGACTCGCGTATTCGTTGAGGTAGACCTCTTCATACTTGAGACTGCGCCAGAGCCGCTCCGTGAAGATGTTGTCAGTGTATCGGCCCTTGCCGTCCATGCTGATCTGTACGCCTGCTGCTTGAAGCAGGCGAATGTAGGCGGGGCTGGTGAAGTGGCTGCCCTGGTCGCTGTTCATGATGGTGGGCTGAGCTGTGGAGAGCGCCCGCTGCACGGCTTCAAGCACGAAGGGCATCTCCAGGGTCTGATCGAGCTGCCAGGATACCACATACCGGGAGTACCAGTCCAAGATTGCGACGAGGTAGAGCCACCCCCTCTGGAGTCGGATATAGGTGATGTCAATCCCCCAAACGTGATTGGGGCCAGTGATCTGGAGACCTCGGAGTAGGTACGGGAAGACCTGGTGCTCTTGGTTTCGTCGACTGAGGTTGGGGCCCGGGCAGATGCCGGCGATCCCCATCTCCCGCATATGGCGCTGAACCGCCTTACGGTTCACCTGCAGCCCTTCCCGGTGCAGTATCGCCGTGATGCGGCGGGAGCCATAGAAGGGGCATTCGGTGTAGATCTCGTCGATACGCCGCTTGAGAGCCAGCTCGTCCTCAGAGGGCTCCACGGGCTTATAGTACAGGCTGGAGCGGTTCAGACCGAGCAGCTCGGCCTGAGCCTTCACCGACAGCTCAGGGTCATGGAAGTCAACCAGCGCAAGGCGTTCTTCCCTAGTCAGCTCGGATACCTTTTTTTCCCAGCCAAGCTAACTGAGTAGTCAGCCGGCCGATCTCGGTATAGAGCTCTTCGATCTTCTTCTCGTAGTCCGCCTTGAGGGCGGCCACGTTGTCGGTCCGTTCAAACAACTGCGGCATGCTGGCTATCACATGGTTCTTCCACCGGTGCAACTGAGTGGGGTGGATGCCATACTCAGATGCTAATTCAGACACCGTCTTCTGTTCCTTGAGCATTTCCAGTACGATCTGTGTCTTAAGGTCGGGTGAGTGTCTCTTTCTCATGGTTGGATTGTAGCTTATCAATCGCCTTTTTCGTGTCTAGTTTTCTGGGTCCACTATAGAGCTTTGCAAACGGGCGTCCTACTCAACGTCTTACAGCACTTGCACGTATCACTCGTCATGTCGGGTCACCGAGAGTGCTGTTCTCAACCCTGTTTCTATGGTCCGTCATACGGAAGTTCGGAGTCGATACATTTGAATCGAACATTTTGTTTCTTTACTGGTCTGTCTTCCTTACATACGACCTCTTGGGACTCTCGAGGTTACTAGACAATTTGCTTTACCCATCGCCAGAGGCAAATGACAACCAGAAGTGGGGGGTTGTGGAATCGATCAGTGAACCTAACCTGTTGCGAGTGAGACTTGAGCCTAACAGTCCACTGCGAGTTGGTGACAGAGTAGGCGTAGGCATCGACCCTGACGAGGCCCTGGTGTCGGGTACTCTTGTCGAGGACAGGACATTGGTAGGAAAGAGAATAGGAATCATTCTTATGGATCATCACCAGGGAGAAAGGGTACAGGCAGCTCTTGCCACGGCCAATTCGCCTCTAGGGATCTTCAAGACCGAAAGCTGGAAGCCGTCTTCGATTCAAGGTGTGGTGGAACCCGGTTCCACCATTTCCACACTACGTACTGCCGTAAGGCCAGATGCCCAACTACGAACAGGACAACTCTTGCAGGTGGAAGCTCCTGACGGGAGATGGATTTACTACCAGGTCACCCAGGCGACCGTTCAAAACGTTAAAGTAGAAGGTACTGATGACTCTTTCCAAGTTGTAGCTGTCCAAGCGCCACAACTCGGTTGCTGGAATCGTACCAAATCTTGTTTTGAACCATATCCGTGGGTGCCCCCCGCCGGGCGCGCCGTCCATGCCGTGGCCGAATACTCCGGTGAGGACTCTGACCCGCTTCCAAACGGAGTGTTTAGTATCGGACATGTTCCTTCCACTAAGTTTCGGGTCGGCATTAACATAAACGATTTAGTAACGCACAATACAGCTATTTTAGGCGTAACGGGTAGCGGCAAATCATATCTGTCATTCAGGCTAATCGAAGCTATGGCAGCGCAGGGCATCAAAGTCCTCGTTCTCGACCCGAGTCGGCAGTATATGCCATTCCTGCAAAAGTTGACTCCAACAAAGATCACCAACCTGGAAACGCTCCCGTCTTGGATCCAAGGGGAGTCCACTTTAGGTATCTACGAGTTTGACACTAATAACAGTTGGACCCCTCCCCGAATTACTTCCTCCATTGTTGAAAAAGCATACGAATATGTATCCTCCTCAGTGACCCTAGAGGTGAGCGTAGACGTTCCAGCGAGGCTTTGCTTAGTGCTTGAGGAAGCACATTCCTTGATTCCTGAGTGGAATCAGGTTGTCGATAGGGACGACTCGAATTACGTAAACAGGACAGCGCGGGTTGTTCTCCAGGGTAGAAAGTATGGCCTGGGAGTGATGGTGATCACTCAACGTACTGCAAATGTTACCAAGACCATTCTTAACCAATGCAATACGGTTTTCGCGTTGCGCATGTTTGACCAGACGGGTCTGGATTTCCTTGCAAATTACGTAGGAGACCAATTCGCTCATACCATTGCATCCCTGCCTCCAAGGCATTGTGTGTTGGTTGGCAAGGCGTCGCTGTCTCCTCAACCGATCGTTCTTGAACTGGATACAATTACTAAGGACTACTGGCTCGTTTCCGCTTCGCCTGCTCAACAGGTAGCGGTTGCTGAACACTAGGCGTGGCCAGCGTTACTCGTGTTTGTGTCCCTGGCCGATCTCCTAGCTCTAACAAAGAGAAACAGCCGCCATCCAACAACTAACAGCCTTGTGAGTTTTGTCTTGTTGATACTGCTCGTACTGCACTGCCCTACTATGACAGGGCCACTAGGCTTATGTCCGGGGGCCTTCTAGCTCAAGTTTCGCGTGAATAACCCGGACTTCGTGCAATGGAAACCCATTGAAAAAGCATCAGTCAGAACCAATGATACATGGTGGGAGTTGCCCCTCCTAAACCACCATGTGGAGGTTCGACTGATGCAGTCTCATGGTACGACACCCAACATCGCTGCGCAAGCCATCAAGTCCACCACCCGACATGGTTTTCTCGTCGCTCTTGGCTGGGTAGCTCAAAGGCTCAACCTGGTTGAGATCCTGAATCGGCACCTGCGCATCAAGCAGAAGACCTACGCCCACACGCCGGTTGACAAGGTGGTCGAGGCGTTGGTTGCCATTCTCGGCAACTGTCGCTACATGAAGGATCTCAACTTCGACCCTGAGCCGCTGGTTGCCGATCCTGCCGTAGCTCAAGCCTGGGGGCAGGAACGTTTTGCTCACTTTTCCACCGTCTGTGCGACCTTCAGCAAGCTGACGGAGGAGAACGTTCAGCAGCTTTCCGACGCACTCGCTGAGATCCAGGCCCCGCTGCTTCAGCAGGAGGTGGCTGCCGTAGCAGGTGCAGACCGCTCCGGAATGGTCATCGTCGACATTGACCTCACCGGCCAGAAGGTTCGGGGCGAGACCAGGCAGTACACCGGTACCGACTTCGGCTACATCCAGGGGAAGTTGGCCTAAGGTGGACCCCATTGTCAAGACACGATTTTGGCCTTGGTTAAGCTACACTCGCCTCCTCTCATGCGGGCATCAAGGGTGCGAAACAGAACATTCTGCGTTACCAGCTTTGGAAAGCTGCACCTGGCACTAACAGGGTCGGAATGCAGGTCCTGGTGGTTCCGCACCCTTGCCCCTGGAAACCATCAGGGGCGGGCTTGTTAGGTTACTCAGCTGGCGAAGGGGGGGCGGTCAGGACCGGCGTCAGCCGCCCGAAGGGCCGGAGCGCAGCGGAGGGTCTTGACGGCCACCCGGAGCCGGCTATCATCAGCCAGGCCCGACCCCGAGGGCAGCCACGAGGACTATAGGCCCGCGGCGTATACCTCGGCAGGCGTCCGGTAGTCAAGGGCCTGATGGACCCGCTGTGTATTGTAAAGATTCAGGTACCTACCGATCCCTTCACGGGCCTCTCGGGGACTCGCGTATTCGTTGAGGTAGACCTCTTCATACTTGAGACTGCGCCAGAGCCGCTCCGTGAAGATGTTGTCAGTGTATCGGCCCTTGCCGTCCATGCTGATCTGTACGCCTGCTGCTTGGAGCAGGCGAATGTAGGCGGGGCTGGTGAAGTGGCTGCCCTGGTCGCTGTTCATGATGGTGGGCTGAGCTGTGGAGAGCGCCCGCTGCACGGCTTCAAGCACGAAGGGCATCTCCAGGGTCTGATCGAGCTGCCAGGATACCACATACCGGGAGTACCAGTCCAAGATTGCGACGAGGTAGAGCCACCCCCTCTGGAGTCGGATATAGGTGATGTCAATCCCCCAAACGTGATTGGGGCCAGTGATCTGGAGACCTCGGAGTAGGTACGGGAAGACCTGGTGCTCTTGGTTTCGTCGACTGAGGTTGGGGCCCGGGCAGATGCCGGCGATCCCCATCTCCCGCATATGGCGCTGAACCGCCTTACGGTTCACCTGCAGCCCTTCCCGGTGCAGTATCGCCGTGATGCGGCGGGAGCCATAGAAGGGGCATTCGGTGTAGATCTCGTCGATACGCCGCTTGAGAGCCAGCTCGTCCTCAGAGGGCTCCACGGGCTTATAGTACAGGCTGGAGCGGTTCAGACCGAGCAGCTCGGCCTGAGCCTTCACCGACAGCTCAGGGTCATGGAAGTCAACCAGCGCAAGGCGTTCTTCCCTAGTCAGCTCGGATACCTTTTTTCCCCAGCCAAGCTAACTGAGTAGTCAGCCGGCCGATCTCGGTATAGAGCTCTTCGATCTTCTTCTCGTAGTCCGCCTTGAGGGCGGCCACGTTGTCGGTCCGTTCAAACAACTGCGGCATGCTGGCTATCACATGGTTCTTCCACCGGTGCAACTGAGTGGGGTGGATGCCATACTCAGATGCTAATTCAGACACCGTCTTCTGTTCCTTGAGCATTTCCAGTACGATCTGTGTCTTAAGGTCGGGTGAGTGTCTCTTTCTCATGGTTGGATTGTAGCTTATCAATCGCCTTTTTCGTGTCTAGTTTTCTGGGTCCACTATAGCCCGAGGCTATCAGATCGCAGCCGCCTTCCTCAGCGGGAAGCAGCAGCGCTTTGCCATCGACGGCCTTCTCAAGTCCGGCAAGGCCAACAGCCGTTCCGGCGCCTGCCTGCTCGAACTGATTCCCAGGATCGAAGCCCGGATTGGTCGTCCCCTGCGGCGAGTCGAATGGGTCGAGGCATGCCTGGCTCAGCAGAAGGCTCGGGTCAGGCAGCTGTATCAGCAACTGCAGACGGTATCAGGCAAGGGCAGCGCCCGCCGGAAGCAGAAGCTGCAGCGTGAGTTCCAGGAGGAGGTTCAGCACCTCCGTGAAGTGAACCAGCGACTCCGGCAGTACCGGCAGGAGAATCGGACGAACCCGGCTCCCCTCCGGATCGTGCTGCGAGCCGACAGCGCCTTTGGCACGCCGGAGGTGATCCAGCGGCTGCTGGAGCTGGGATACGAGTTCACCATCAAGTCCTACTCCGGAAGCAATCCCGCCTACAAGCGCCTCTTCGACGCCGTGCCGGCGGAGGGCTGGGTTGAAGTCGAGAAGAACCGGTTTGCCTCCGAAGCCGTTACCGTACCTGGCCCCACTTTGCTCGCACCGTATCCGGTGCGACTGGTCGCCATGCGCCGCTGGGACGCCGATGGCCGGGAGGTCCGCAGCGTCATCCTGACTACGCTCCAGCCTGAGGAGCTCACCACGACAGAGGTCGTCAAGCTCTACCATGGACGGCAGACCATCGAAGCCGGGTTCCAGGAGTGGAAGGGAACGTTCCACTTTGGTACTCCTCGGATGCGGAAGTATGAGGCCAACGCCGCCTTCACGCAGCTGGTCTTGTTCGCCTTCAACCTGGTGCGCTGGGCTTGGCGGTTTCTGAGCACGAACTCGCCCAAACTGGCCGAGGCGGGGAGTCGACTCTTGGTACGAGTAGCGGCCCGGTGCCGAGCAACCATTCGGTGCCTCGGCGACACGCTGCGGTTGGTGTTCAGCCGGGGTACTCCCCTGGCTGGAGCTGAGATTACCCTGAACCGGGCCACTCCCTACCCATACGCCCTTTTAACACCACGAATGTCGAGTTGTTCGCGTGAAACTTGAGCTAGACGTACAGCTACCCGTGCTCGGCGTTCCGTGACCAAGCTAGCCCCCTAGATAGGAGCAGTCTCCGCATATGTAAGACTCAGGGTCAAGGAAAAACTCTCTAGAACTGAGTGCGTCTTATGATCTCTCCTGCGTGCACCAAGCGGTGGATGGTTCGTTGTCGCCCTCCCTGCAAGGAGCAGAACACGAGGTTTCTGCTTGAGGGCAAGTGACAGATTTCACTGTGAGTCCTGATGACCCGTGAGTGACCAGAACACAAGTTCAGGAAACCTGGATTCGACGGCACGTATTGTCGCCTTTATTAAAGGCACTACATAGTCGCCGTTGCCCCTCATTAGCATCTGAGTCCAGGTTGTGGGATGATAGCGGACCAACATCCCGAGTGTAAAGGCTGCCGCGAAATAGAGGGTTAGTTGAGATAGTCGTTCGCCGGAAGAGAAGGGGGCAATCACGTAAGTATCGCCGTCTTGGCTGCTTACCATATGTAACATATCGTGCCAAGAACCCCAAGTAACTCTAAGTGCAGGCACCCGGACAACTTCCTGCCGGGTGAAGTAATCAGTTTCGTAAAGGTGGACGTCTGGAGGGATTCTTAAACGTCCGGCTAGCTCCTCGATGTCTAGCACGCCGTTCTGTTTGAGAGGAAAAACGATCTCCGCTAGACTGGGATTCTGCAAGGTAGGATGAATGTGAACCAAGAAGCACGAGGCATGTTCCCTGAACGTTGCTTCATAAAGAACCCAAAGTTCTGGGATCCTGGAGAGCACCTCTCGCAGTGTCGGTCGAAACTCCTCCGGGATAGATGCTGACCCTGAGAAAGCTTGACTACCATGGCTTAATACCGCAATGTCCACGTTATGGGTAATGCGAACCAATTCCGTGAACGTGCCTTTGGAAGGTCTCAGCCGTAGTTCGCTGACGTGTTCAATTCCCCTGGAAAGGACGCTAGTCCAAGAATCTGTTTGTAGGCCATGAGACGGTGTTAGCCCTGATTCTCGCATCTTAGGGTCCAGAAATAGAATCAAGCCTCTGGACAGTGCTTGCACGCCATAATAAAGCAATAGGGGACGAACGGTGTCGGTAGCTCCAGCGGCACTCTCGAAATATGCCCGTCCGTGTGAGAAGTGGGCACAGATTTCGGAGGCCTTTCCAGCCGATAGTTCACGTCCGTGCATTGCCTTATAGAACCGGCGGCACAAGTCCTGGCTTTCAAACATCGACAGCTGTTCCCAGACATGTTTCATCTAGGTCTCCACTCCGCTAAAAGACCTTCAATAGTGTGTGACGTGTTAACTGTTTCGTTGACGAACACTCAACACCTCTTTCAACAGTTCCTAACACGCTGTAGGAAAGGACGCGGGTACAGATTTAAGAGGCACCCTACTTGAGGGTGCCTCGTTAAGTTACCGCCCCACGAACATCTGCGTGAACATCATCCCGTACGGGCCACCCTCGACGATCCCGATGCCGATGTGGGTGTAGTTCGGGTTCAGGATGTTGGCCCGGTGGCCGGACGAGTTCATCAGGGCGGTGTGGGCCGCCTGAACCGACCGGTTGCCGGCGATGTTCTCGCCCGCGGTGCGGTACGAGACGCCGTAGCTCTTCATCATGTCAAACGGCGAGCCGTAGGTCGGCGAGTTGTGGTCGAAGTAGCCCCGGTTGATCATGTCCTGGCTCTTCATCCGGGCCAGCTTCGTCAGCTGCGCGTCGGCCTGCAGCGGCTTCAGGCCCGCCTTGGCCCGCTCCTGGTTGACCAGGTTCAGCATCTGCTGCTCGGCCGTCGTCAGGCCGGCGGTGTCCTGGGTCTGCGGAGTCGAGGGCTGCTGCTGGAGCTTGGGCTGCTCGGTCTGCTTCGGCGGCTGCGGCTGCGGGGTCACGGGCGTCGGCTGCTGCGTCGGCTGCGGCTGCTTCACCGCAGGCTGCGGCGTCTGCACGATCCGCCACTGGGTCTGGGTGGTCTGCGGCGCGGTCCAGCGCACGTTCAGCTTGATGACGTAGCGGTTCCCCAGGTTCGACGTCGTGTAGTACACAGGCGTCTTGCAAGCGGTGACGTAGGTCGTCGCCGCGGAGGCCGGAGCCGACACCATCAGCGCGGCAGCCACGGCTGCGAGCGCCAGGGCAAGACCCTTGATCTTCGAAAAGCGCATGGTTCCTCCTCCTTTTCCAGTCGTGACTTGGCGATGCCACAGTCAGGGAGGAGCTGTTGTCCTCCTGCAACGCTTACGGGGTTAGCTGTCGGGCGCGGGAGGCAGGAGTGTCGCCCGGGCAGTGCCAGCACTGCGCTTAGCCCCTTGGAGAAAAGTGGGTCCCCCGTTTCCGTTAAGGAACTCAGCGTTTATGGTCTGACCGAAGTCGTCTAATAGGGTAACGCATGTCACTTCACTAGGTCCATGTATAATGTGTGGTGATAATGTTACAGATCTCCTGGAGCCCAGCGGCGGTTTCCAGGGCTGGCAGCCCCGTGCAGGTGATCGCGGAAGCGCCAACGAACCTCACCATGAACCGGGAAGACTATGCTGCAGAGCCTTGCTGCCCGGGCACGAGGAGGTTGAACGCCATGGATGCGAGGCGCATCACGCGCAGGGAACTGGCCAAGATGATCGATCACACGCTGCTGAAGCCCGACGCCACCGAGGCGCAGATTCGCCAGCTCTGCGCAGAGGCGCGGGAGCATCAGTTCATGTCGGTATGCGTGAACCCGCACTGGGTGCCGCTGTGCGCGGAGCTGCTCCGCGGGACGGACGTGCGGGTGTGCACCGTGATCGGCTTTCCGCTGGGGGCGAACCGCAGCGAAATCAAGGCGGTGGAGGCGGAGGATGCCGTGGCCCGCGGGGCACGGGAGGTCGATATGGTCATCAACGTCGGCGCCCTGAAGTCCGGCCAGCGTGACGTGGTGCTGAACGACATCAAGTCCGTGGTCTCGGCCGTGGCCGGCGAGGGGCTGGTGAAGGTGATCATCGAGACCGGGCTGCTGACCGATGACGAGAAGGTGCTTGCCTGCCAGCTCGCGCAGGAGGCCGGCGCCGACTTCGTCAAGACCTCCACCGGCTTCGGGGCGGGCGGCGCCACGGTTCACGACGTGGCCCTCATGCGCCGCACCGTCGGTCCCGCCATGGGGGTGAAGGCCTCCGGCGGCGTCCGGGACCTGGCCACCGCCCTGGCCATGATCGAGGCCGGCGCCACTCGCATCGGCGCCAGTGCGGGCGTGGCCATCGTGACGGGGCTCCCGGAGCAGGGCGCGTAGACCGGTGGGCAAATCACAAAACCGTGGTCCGGCGTGCACCGGTCCACGGTTTTCCTTTTCCCACCGCTTTGGCGTTGCGGCATGGCTACGACCCCACCACCACCCGGTTCCGGCCGGACTCCTTGGCCCTGTACATGGCCGCATCGGCCCGGTTGACCCACGACGCCACGGTGTCGCCGGGGTGGTAGGGCGCCACGCCCAGGCTGATGGTCACCCGGAAAAAGCGTTCGCTCAGCTTCTGGTGGACGGCATCGCCGATGCGCTGGGCCAGCTGGTACGCCTGCGCCGTCTCGTGGACGCGGGCCAGGATGACGAACTCGTCGCCGCCCCATCGCCCGAAGTGGTCGGTGGCGCGCAGGGCCTGGCGCACCACGGTGGTGACCGCGCGCAGCGCCGCATCGCCCGTCTCGTGGCCGTAGACGTCGTTGACCTCCTTGAAGCGGTCCACGTCGAACATGATCAGTGTGGCCGGGTGCCCGCCCGCCTCGGCACACCGGATCTCCTGCTCGATGAGGGCCTGCATCTGCCGGCGGTTGGGAATCCCCAGCAGCGGATCGGTGTGCGCCAGGCTGGCCAGCGACCGGGCAATCTCCTGCGTCCGGTGGTGCTGCTGCTGCAGCCCCGACCAGATGTGCAGCACCCACAGCAGCACCGCGTTGGCCAGATAGAACTGGGCCAGCGGCCCCAGGAGGAGCGGCCGCGCCCCCTCGGGTCCGATCCTGAACAGGTGGACCAGCCCCACGGTGAGCAGGCCCAGGTAGATGCCTGTACAGATCCAGGGCGCCAGCCGGGAGCCGTTGACCAGGACGAGCCCCACCAGCGAGACGGAGATCCACGGGCTCAGGCTGGCGAATCGCTGCAGCGCCAGCGAGTCGGCGGTGAACAGCCCCAGGTAGAGCAGCACAAACAGCCCGACGACGATGCTGGTCGTCAGAACGGTCTCCACGAACCGCAGGCTGCGCCGCCGCCGCCAGAGCAAGAGAGCCAGCAGGAGGGTGAGGGCGGCGCCTCCGAGGAGGAGGCCCGGAGGCTGCTGGCCACCTCCCCTGTGGAGCAGCCACTCCAGCAGTGCCGCCGCTGAGGCCGCGGGAAGCGCGACGAGCAGCAGCCGCCGCTTCTGCTGTTCGAGAGGACTGGTCCGGGCCACCGTATCACTCCCTCCAGCTCAGGGGGGCCCCATACGTGGAGAGAGGTGGGTCGATGCCCCACCTCCATACGCTGCATCTTTATCTTCGGTTATAACACGACAGTCGCACATATGCAACAGAACATGTCCGAACTAAGTGCCCATTCGTGGGTCCGGCTTCCGGCGCACCGACCGCACGGTGTGGAAGAGGAAGAGGAGCAGGGCGATGACGTTGAGGACGACCGCCCACTGGCGGCCGGGCAGCCACTCCAGGAGCCCTGCGCCCACCCGCAGCAGCAGCGAGGCGTGCAGCAGGACCAGGTGGCTGTAGAACCAGGGGGTGTAGACCATGCGCACACCCAGCACCGCCGGGAAGATCACGGGCGCGTGGCCGAAGATCATGCTGAAGACGAAGCCGAGGAACAGCGCGTGCAGGGCCGCGTCGTAGACGCCGCCGTAGATGAAGCCGTGCCAGGCCGCGATGAGCCCGCCCGCCAGCAGCCAGAGGTACCCCGCCAGCATGCAGTGCGCGATGAAGCGGGTCAGCCCCCGGGCCCGCACGGTGCGCCGCGCGATGTCGTACCGGAGCAGCCAGAGCGAGAGGGCGGCCAGGCCAAGGCCGGTCACCCGCCAGCCCAGGCTGTAGTTGGACGGCGCGAGGAACGCGCCCGCGGTGATCACCGCGAGCACGGCGAGGAAGGCGGCGGTGCCGGCCCGGGGGATGCGGACGAGGCGCGCCAGCTCCAGCCGCTCACCCGCGATGGTCAGCACGAGGAACCCGGCCCAGGCCGGGACCACGTGCGTGACGGGCGTGCCGAAGAGCCAGAAAAGGTTGCCGATCAGCCAGACGGCTGCCGCCAGCGTCATGACGTAGTTGAAGAGCATGGGCTGAAGCCGGACGATCTGGGTGAAGACCAGGATGAGGACGGCGCTGCTCAGGGCAATGCTGAGGGCGCCCGCGGCGGGCGGCGCCCCGAAGATGATCAGCAGACCTCCCGCGGCGGCGAGGGCGGGCGCCGCGAACATCCACGGCCGTCCCATGGCCACCGCCCGTTCCAGCCCGATGACGGTGCCCAGGAAGCCGGCGATCATAAGCGGGCCGTGGCCGCCGGAAAGCGTGGGGCTCAGCGGGGGCAGCGCCAGCCCGATGCGCAGCATGCCGGCCCACAGCGCGGCGAGCAGGGTGAAGATGCCGAGAAGCAGCAGGGGGAAGCGGACCGGGTTCGGCCGCGGCGGTGAAGACATGGCGACCCCCTCCTATTGCGGTGAGATTCATTCTCAGTATCCCCTTTCCGCCCCAGGCGCAAAGTGACCGGCGTCACATCGCGTGTTATGATGAGTGCAGGACGGCGGAGGTGGCGACGTGGCACTGTACAACGTCGATGGTATTGTTATCCGGGTGCGCAATTTCCAGGAAGCGGACAAGATCGTCGTGCTGCTGACCCGTGAGGAGGGAAAGGTGGAGGCGGTGGCCAGGGGCGCCCGGCGCCCACGGAACCGGTTCGCCGCGGCGACGCAGCTGTTCTCGCACGTGCGGGCCCAGCTCTTCTCGGGCCGCAGCCTCGACACGCTGAGCCAGGTGGAGATCGTGGAGTCCTTCCGGGGGCTGCGGGAGGACCTGGTGCGCATGGCCTACGCCACGTACGCCTGCGAGCTGGTGGACACGCTGCTGCCGGAGCGGCAGCGGCAGGAGGCGCCCTTCCTGCTGCTCCTGACCAGCCTGCACCTGTTCGCCGAGCCCGACCGGGCCCCCGAGCCGCTGCTGCGGGCCTTTGAACTGAAACTGCTTTCGATGCTCGGGTTCCGCCCCAGCCTGGGGGCGTGCGTCGGCTGCGGGGCAGGAGAGGTGCAGCAGGGCGGCCGCGCGCGCTTCGCCCCGGTCCTGGGCGGCGTGCTCTGCCCGCAGTGCTCAGACGAGGGGGAAGGCGCGATGCGGCTGTCGCTGGGGGCCCTGGAGAGCATGAAGCGGCTCCTGGACGGCGACATCCGCCGTGCGCACATGATCCGCCTCGCGGGCGAGGTGGCGGGGGAGGTCGACCGGGCGCTCTCGGCCTACATCCTGGCGCGGACGGAGCGGCGGTTGAAATCGAAGGAGTTTCTGGATACGCTGCGGTCCAACCTGTAGAGGCGGCGGAACCGCAGCGGACGGAGGGTCCCGGCTGCAGCGGCGGCCGGGACCCCTACTTGTGTTGACGCAAACGAGTTCCGGTATGCGAATTCAACACATTAAATGTATATCGAACGCAAGCAGTCTGCCCACCGTCCTATTCCACACAGGGGCTGAGAGGTGATTCCACATGCGCGACGTAGTACGCCTCTGGTTCAGCCGCCTCGGCATGATGCTGGCCGCCGGTCTGCTGGTGGTCGGCCTGACCTGGCTTCCTGCCGGCGTGGTCTGGATCGAGGCGGGCGACCTGCCGGTGGGCGTGGTCTGGGGCGTCCGTACGGAACCCATGCAGCCGTTCATCATCGATCCCCCGCCGGCGGCTGCACCGCCGCGCGCCGTCTGGTCGTTTTCCCAGTACCGGAACGCGGTGCTCGGCTACCTGCGCGGGCTCGTCTCGGGCGAGCTGACGGACACCACCTGGGAGTGGCGGTTCGGGGGTGCCGTGGAAGTCACCTATGACGTCCTGGCCCTGGTGCGGGAGCGCACCCTCGTCTCGCTGCGGCTGCTCACCCGGGCGCTGGGGCTGGGCATGGCCGCCGGGATGGTGCTCGGCCTGCTCAGCCTGCGCAGGGGGTGGTTCCGGGGGACCTCACTGGGTCTCACCGTGGCGGGCATGGCGGTGCCGGACTTCCTGGCGGTGATCATGCTGCAGCTGCTGACCATCTGGACGCACCGGGAGTTCGGCATCCGGCTGTACTCGGTGCTGGGCCCCCAGGGCGGCGAGCGCGGGTGGCTCCTGCCCCTGCTGGCGCTGAGCCTGGGTCCCATGGCCTACACGGCCCGGCTGGTGGTCACCGGACTCGATGAGGTGATGCGGGAGCCGTACATCCGCACTGCCCGGGCCAAGGGGCTGCCGGAGGCGCGGGTCGTGGTGAAGCACGGGCTGCGCAACGTGCTGGGGCGTGTGTTCGGCGGTCTGCCCGGCATGGTGGGCATCGCACTCTCCAGCCTGGTCGTGATCGAGACGCTTACCAATGTCAATGGCCTCGGGGCGGCGCTTCTCTGGGGCTCCGCCCACCCGGTGGTCGCCACCGCGGGCCTGGTCTTCTGCCTCTGGTTCGGCCTGGTCGACGGCGTGGCCAACACGCTGCGGATCCTGGCCAATCCCCGGCTGAGGGAGGGGTCGTGATGCGGCGGCGCATCCCCCCTTCGCTGGCCGTGGCGGCCCTGATGGTGAGCGGCCTCGTGATCGTGCTCCTGCTGCCCGCATTCGCCGACCTGCCGCATCCTCAGCAGGGGGTGCTCCTGCAGATGGACGGGACGCGGCTGGCGGCGCCGCCGTACCGGCCGGGACAGCTCGGCTACGCGCTCGGGTCCGACCTGGTGGGCCGGGACTACCTGTCCCGGCTCGTGTACGGGGCCCGGACGACGCTGGGGCTGGCCCTGATGATCAACCTCATCCGGTTTGCCGCCGGGGTGCCCGCAGGGCTCTGGGCCGGCTGGCGGGGAGGCTGGCCCGCCAGGGCGGTTCAGGCGGCCGCCACCGGCTTCGGTGCCCTTCCGGCGCTGGTGCTGGTGCTGGTGGCCGCCCGGGGCCTCTGGCCGTTTTTCCTGGGCGGACGCCAGTGGATGATCGCCTATGTGCTGATCCTGGCCCTTTCGGGCGCCCCCCGCATCGCGGAGCAGGTCCGGCGGCGGGCCGAGGAGGTCCTCCTCATGCCGCACGTGGAGGCCGCGGTGGCCGTGGGCGCCCGGCCGGCGCGGATCATCCGGCGCCACGTGCTGCCGGTCATGCGAGGCGACCTGCTGGTCATGGCCCCGTCTGAGATGGGCTGGGTGCTGATGATCATGGCGCAGCTCGCCCTGTTCGGCGTTCACCCCGGCGGGGCGGTGGAGGTGGAGACGATCACCGGGAACATTTATTACGTCGAATACATGGCGGAATGGGGGCAGATGCTGGGGACGAACCGCGAGTTCCTCCTCCAGTACCCCTGGCTGCCGATCTACCCGGGCATCGCCCTCGGCCTGTCCGCCGCCACCTTCCACCTCCTGGCCGAGGGGTTGCGCGAGCGGGATCTCCGTGACCGAATCTAGTCCGCAAGCAGGAGAAGGGGAACCTATGGGGTTGTGGTCTGCTGTATTGCGCGGTTGGGGCGTGCGCGTCGGCCTGCTGGGCCTGTCCGCGGCGATCGTGGTGCTGGTGGCCATGCTGCCGGAAGGGGTGGTGGTCACCGGCGAGGCGCCCGCGCCCGGCCACCTGGGCGAGGTCAGGACGGACGCGACGCAGAAGTTCCGGATCGAGCCGGTTCCGGAAGCGGGCGCCCAGTTCACCTACACGTGGTCGTCGGCGCAGTACCGGGAAGGGGTGAAGCGCTACCTGCACGGGCTGTTCACCGGCGAACTGACCGTGCAGCGGTGGTACGGCACGGCGCAGACCGTCCTGCCGCTGCTTCCGCTCCTGCGGGAGACCTGGTGGCTCTCCTTCCAGCTCTTCCTCGCGGCCCTGGTTACCGGCATCGTGCTGGGGTTGCTCCTGGGCGGGCTGGTGCTCGGCCGGCGCGGCGCCCGCGCCTTCTCCCTGGGCGTCTCGGTCCTGGGCGTTTCCGTACCGGACTTCCTGCTGATTCTGCTGGGGCAGATGCTCACCATCTGGTCCTACCGGAACTTCGGCATCCGGCTCTGGTCGGTGCTGGGGGCGCAGGGCGGGGAGCGGGGCTGGCTCCTGCCGCTGGTGGCCCTGTCGATCATCCCCATGGCGTACACGGCACGCCTGATCTCGACCGCGCTGGATGAGGCGATGCGGGAGGACTACATCCGCACCGCCCGGGCCAAGGGAGTGCCCGAGGTGTGGGTGGTGCTGAAGCACGCCATGCGCAACGCCCTTCCCCGGGCGCTGAACGGCATGCCGGCCATGCTCAACGTCACCCTTTCCAGCCAGCTGGTGGTGGAGGTGCTGACCAACCACTATGGCATCGGGTCGGGGCTGATGCGCGGGCTCAGCTACGGCCAGCCCCACGTGGTGGCGAGCATCGGGCTGATCTTCTGCGCCTGGTTTCTGGTGATGGACGGGATCGCCGTCACGCTGCGCGCCATGGCCAACCCCCTGCTGAAGGGAGGCGGCGCCGCATGAGGCGGCTGAACTTCCCGCTCCTGCTGGGGCTGCTGCTTTCGCTGGGCCTGGTCGTCCTGCTGGTGCTGCCGGAGGTGGTCGACCTGCCCGACCCGCACGTGGGCGTGTACATGCAGATGGAGGGCACGCGGCTGCGACTGGCGCCCTTCCCGCCCGGTCAGTTCGGCTACGTCCTGGGCTCCGACATGGCGGGCCGGGACCTGCTCTCCCGCGTGGTCTACGGCGCCCGGTATACCCTGGGCCTGGCGGCCGTGGTGATCCTCCTCCGCGCCGCGGTCGCGCTGCCGGTGGGGCTGCGGGCGGGGTGGGCAGGCGGGAGGGCGGGCCAGCTGGTGCAGACGCTGGCCGTGGGCTTCGGCTCCATCCCTGCGCTGGCGCTGGTCGCCATGACCCTGGCGGGGCTGCGCTGGCTCTTTCCGGGCGAGGCGGGCTGGCTGGCGGTCTACGTGGCCATGCTGGTGCTCTCCGGCGCGCCGCGGATGGCCGAGCAGGTGCGCCGCCGGACCGAGGAGATTCTGATCATGCCCCACGTGGAGGCCGCCCGGGCGCTGGGCGCCACGCGGCGGCGCATCCTTCTGCGCCATGTGCTGCCGCTCATGCAGGCGGACGTCGCGGTGATGCTCTCCTCCGAGATGGCCTGGGTACTGCTGATGATGGGGCAGCTGGCCGTCTTCGGCATCTACGTGGGCGGCACCGTGGCCGTGCGCGGCGACGGCTGGGTGCGGTACATGGAGTACCTGCCTGAATGGGGGCAGATGCTGGGGGCCAACCGGTACAACCTCCTGGGGGCGCCCTGGATCCCCTTCTATCCCGGCCTCGCGCTGGGGCTCTCCGCAGCGGCCTTTCACCTGCTGGCTGAAGGCTTCCGGCTGCGGGGGCTGCGGCGGTGACATGCAAGAGCGGCCGGCCACCTGAGGCAGGTTGCCGGCCGCTTACCTTTTAGCGTTCCCCGCCGGCCTCGGCCGGATCCGCGTCCCCGGCTTCGCCGGCATCCACCGGTTCGGGCTTCGGGGCCGTATCGTCCCCGTTCTCAGCGCCGGGTGCCGGGGTGGCGTCGTCCGCGATCCCGGCTCCGGTCTCCGTTGCAGCATCGGGCGCGGTCCCGTCCGCAGGCGGATCACCCGGCGCGGGCTCATCGGCGGGCGCCGCCGAGTCGATGAGCACGGTCCTGTTCTCCTGGTCCCAGCCGACCTTCATGCCAAAGGCCTCGGCGATGGCCCGGGCGGGGACCATGGTGTGTCCGTCCACGTTGCGGGCCGGCGCCGGCAGGGCCTTCTGGGGCTTGCCGTTGACGATGGGCACCGGGTCGTCGATCGTCAGCCGCAGCTCGACGCCGTCCTTCCTGGCGATGGCCGTGCGGGTCTGCGCGTCCCAGGCCACCTGGGCGCCCAGCGCCTCGCTGATCGCCCGGAAGGGAACGAGAATCGTGCCGTTTTCGTTCACCGGCTGCTTGGCGAAGTCCAGGAACCGGCCGTCCAGCCGCACCCGGATCGGGGAGGCGTCAAAGGTGAACTCCCGCTCCGCGGCCAGCTTGCCGGACTTGTCGTACGCCTGCACGGTGAGCACGTGCTCGCCGGTCAGGCCGGTGAGGTCGATGTCGGCGACGTACGGCACCTGGGTGCGGGTGGCCACCAGCCGGCCGTCCAGCCGGTACTCCACCTTGCCGAGCCCCCGGTCGCCCAGCCAGACGTAGCTGGCCACGCGCGTCTTCCCGTGCAGGGTGGCCTGCGCGATGGGGAGCCAGTAGTCCTCGGGCACCTGGTTCAGGCTCGACAAGTACCAGTCGTCGGCGATGGCCTCGCGGACGGCTTTCAGGAGGGTCGGGTTCTGCGACATGGTGTAGGCCTGCGGGTCCCCGGTCCGCGGGTTGTTAAAGTGGCCGACCATCTTGATGCGGGGATAGACCATGGGCAGGTAGGCATACACGTAGCGGGCCGTCTGCGCCGCCCATTCGGAGGCGTCGTAAAGCTGCAGGCCGTCTTTCCGTGCCGTGGGGGTGTTGTTGGAGTGGTTGTACCCGGTTTCCGCGATCATGATGGGCTTGCGGTCCGCAAACCGCTCGTAGATTTCCTTGAACTTGTCCAGCGGATTGGCCTTCTGGCCCTGGTGGTACAGGCCGGCCACCATGTCGCTCTTCGACATGTCGCCCCTGTAGTACGCGTCATGGTAGGCGCTGACCCCGACCCAGTCGACCCACTCGTCGCCGGGGTAGTACGGCATGTAGTCGGCGCCCACGAAGTTGGGCGCCCAGACCATGGCCACGTTGGGCGCCTCCTCGCGCATGATGCGGGCCACCAGCCGGAACTTCGCCTTGTACAGCTCCGGGTCGCCGTACCACTCCACCCAGTTGCCGTTCATCTCGTTGCCGAAACGCAGGAAGACGGGCTGGCCGTACTCGGCCAGCTTCCGGGCGTAGGCGCGCACCACGGGCTCGGTCACCGACTCCAGCCCAAGCTCGGGCTGCCAGGCGATCTGCAGCGGGACGCCCTTTTCCAGGACCAGTGAAGACACGTTGAGGTAGTCGTAGGCCGCGACCGTGTTGTAGACCAGTACCACGCCGTAGGGCTTGCCGTACACCTGGGCCACCTTGTCCAGCTGGTTGTAGATGGCTGGGTCCTGGTCCACGGTCCCGCCGACGATGGTGCCGAACGCAGGCTCAAACTTGCCCAGGTTCTTGGGCTCGACGCCTTCCGTGGGCCGGGAGACGAAGACCTCCAGGCGCGGCGTGAGCTGCTCGATGCGCAGGATGTCCCACTTCATCTGCTCATCGGGCACGCCGGTCTCCCGGTAGAACTGGACCTTCATCTCATAATATGGAAGCGCTTCCTCGAAGCGGCCCAGCTTGTCCAGCGTGTACGCCACCTGCTGGGCGTAGTAGCCGGCCATCCGCTTGTTGCCGTCGGCGATGATCATGGGGATGGCCTGGAGCCAGTAGGGCAGGGCCTCTTCGGCCTTTCCGGCCTCGGCCAGCCGGTTGCCCTCCTCCACCAACTGCCAGTAGGTGGCGGCCTCCACCTTCGGGAAGGAGGCCAATGTCATGAACGCGGCAAGTACGAAGGCGATAAAGCGACGCAACGATAACCCTCCGATCCCCATAGTTTTCGAACAGCATATATGTTCCTCATTGATGGTTTGGTTCCTTCATATCCCTGTCCTGATCTGGCGCTCCCTTGTGTGAGTAAAGTTTTCGTGGGTAGGCCACAACATTTCTGCTGAAAAAAGCAGGACGAGAGATGGCCCCTTCCAAAAGTGTTGTTGCTGGGAAACAAACACCAACACAGGGAGGGTCATCTCTCGTCATGGTTGAGATTCGTGCAGACAACGGCTTTTCCTTTGAGGAACTTGAAAGTGGTGTTTGGCAGCAGGTAGTGGAGTGTTTCCGCGAAGTGCTGGTTGAGGCACTCTCGCGGGTGGACACTTTGCTGTATGAAAACCGGGACGCCCAGCGGTATGTGTTCAAAGAGATGCGGTCCCGCACCCTCATGACCAAGTTTGGCCCGATCACATTCAAGCGCCGCTACTACTGGGACCAGGAGGAAAAGCGCTTTGTCTTTCTGCTGGATGAGGTGCTGCAGATCGCGAAGCGGCAGCGGGTGAGTGAATCGGTCAGGGCAGATGCGGTTGAAGCTGCAGTGACGGCCGGATCGTTTCGGGGTGCGGCAGCAGAGCTGGGGCGGCGGGACTGTCAGGTTTACGTCAGCCACGAGGCGATCCGGCAGTGGAGCATCGAGACGGGAATGGCCCTTGCGGCAGCGCAGAAGCAGCGGCAGGTGACCGAAGGGGGGACCCGCAAAGTCCGCTTCCTGTACATCGAGGCGGATGGATTCTGGCCGGGTCGTCAGCGCGGCAAGAAGGCGGAAGTGCGGCTGTTCGTGATTCATGAGGGTTGGGTAGAGCGAACCCCGGCTGGTACGGAGTACAGGCTGGTAAACCGCCGCGATTTCATTCCCGACAGCGGACGGGACAGCTGGGAGCAGTTGAGCGAGTTTCTGGAGAGGGAGTACGATCTCAGCGACACGTGGGTGATCATCAACGGGGACCGGGCCCGGTGGATTCGGGAGGGCGTGACGTGGTTTCCGAAGGCGCTGTACCAGATCGACCGGTTTCACCTGAAGCAGGAGCTAAACCACGTGCTGCGCCACCAGCCCCGGCTCCTGGAACGAGCGAACGCTGCGCTGGAGGCAAACGACGCCGGAGGATTGCTGGCGGTACTGGAGGAAGCGCGTGCTGCTGAGACCGACTCGAAGCGTCGTGGAGAGATCCGCAGGCTGGTGGCCGACCTCAGGACGATGCCGGAGTCGATACGGGACTACCGCGTCCGACTTCAAGAGCGGGGCGTCAGCGTGGAGGGGTTACGCGGCCTGGGTGCAGCGGAAGGGGCGGTGGAGCGGTACTCAGCACGGCTGCGGAAGGTCGGCCGGAGCTGGTCCGAGAGGGGCTTGAAGGCGATGATGCACGTGCTGGCCGCCTACTTTCACGGCACTTTGCGTGGGGCCGTGGAGATGGTGGAACGCCAGCTGGGACTCGAATCACTGGCTGCAGTTCGGGAAAAGGTGCGGCACCGGGTCGTGGAGACCGTGGGGCGGGGCATTGAAGGAGTCCGCCACGGGCGCATGCCGATCTTGTATGCCGGTCGGAACGCCAGCGGCGGATACTCTCGGATGCTCAGGGCGGCCGCCGGCTTCACCAAGTAGAAGAGGCAACAGACGCATTCGGCGCCAATTCATGAACCAAAATCATACAGAACACTTTTGGAAGTGCGACGTACCCACTTTCACTTGACAGACCCCGCTCCCTTCCACCCCTTGACACGCCCGTCCCGACTTGCTAGCATCCATTGCTAGCGAGGAACGGGAGGAGTACCCGCCAGCCGGCTCTGGCAGAGAGCCCTGCATCCGGTGCGAGCAGGGCGGGCAGGCACGGGGAACGGCGCCCGGGAGCGAGAACTGCATCACGGCAGAGGTGGGCGCCCCTGAGGGCGCCAATCAGGGTGGAACCGCGGGAGCACGCACAGGCTCTCGTCCCTGGCCACATCATCGGGTGGCCCGGGGCGAGAGCCTTTCGCATCGGACCCCCGCTGGCAGAAGGAGGACCGCGCATGTACTTTCAGGATCTCGTTCTGACCCTGGACAAGTTCTGGGCCGAGCAGGGGTGCATCATCCGGCACCCGTACGACGTGGAGAAAGGCGCCGGCACCTTCAACCCCGAGACGTTCTTCCGGGCCCTGGGGCCGGAGCCCTGGAACGTGGCCTACATCGAGCCCTGCCGCCGGCCTGCCGACGGCCGCTACGCCCAGAACCCGAACCGCATGCAGCACTACTTCCAATACCAGGTCATCATGAAGCCGTCGCCGGAGAACATCCAGGAGATCTACCTGGAGATGCTGGAGCGCATCGGCATCGACCCGAAGAAGCACGACATCCGCTTCGTGGAGGACAACTGGGAGGCGCCGAGCCAGGGCGCGTGGGGCCTGGGCTGGGAGGTCTGGTGCGACGGCATGGAGATCACCCAGTTCACCTACTTCCAGCAGGTGGGCGGATTTGAGTGCAAGCCCGTCTCCGTGGAGATCACCCTGGGCCTGGAGCGGCTGGCCTCCTACATCCAGGGCGTGGACAACGTGTGGGACATCATGTACAACGAGCACCTGCGCTACGGCGACGTGTTCGAGCGCTTTGAGTGGGAGCACTCCGTGTACAACTTCGAGCAGTCGGACACCCAGATGCTGTTCCAGCTGTACAGCATGTACGAGGCGGAGGCCAAGCGGCTGCTCGCCCTCGATCCGCCGCTGGTCTACCCGGCCTACGACTACATCCTCAAGTGCTCGCACACCTTCAACCTGCTGGATGCGCGCGGCGCCATCGCCGTCAGCGAGCGGCAGGGGTACATCCTCCGGGTGCGCAACCTGGCCCGGGCGGCCGCGAAGGCCTACATCGAGATGCGGGAGTCGCTGGGCTTCCCGCTGCTGAAGCCGCTGGAAGAGCGGCCCACCTGGGCGGCGCGCTACGGCGCCGGCGGGCGGGGCCACGGCCCCGATCCGAAGGGCGAGACCCGGACCGCGGAAGGAGGGAACTAGCCGTGGCTGAGACCCGCAACCTCATTCTCGAGATCGGCACCGAGGAGATCCCGGCCCGGTTCTGCGGGCCGGCCCTGGAGCAGCTGAAGGCGAACGCCGCCAAGGCGCTGGAGGAGGCCCGGCTGGACTACGAGCTGGTCGACGTCTTCGGCACCCCGCGCCGCCTGGTGCTGTACGTGCGCAACCTGGCGCTCCGCCAGCGGGATGTGGTGATGGAGGTGAAAGGGCCGCCCAGGAAGGTCGCGTTCGACGCGGACGGCAACCCCACCGTGCCTGCCCGCAAGTTCGCCGAGGGGCAGGGGGTGGCGGTGGAGGACCTGGAGGTCCGGCCCGATGAGAAGGGCGGCGAGTACATCTGGGCCCGCAAGCTGATCAAGGGGGAGTCGGTCGCCGCGGTGCTGCCGCCGCTCCTGGCCGGGCTGGTCACCTCCATCCACTGGCCCAAGGCGATGCGCTGGGCCGACCGGGAGATCCGGTACGCCCGGCCGATCAAGTGGATTCTGGCCATGCTGGGCGACCGGCGGGTACCCTTTGACGTCGACGGCATCGAGACGGTGGACACCACCCGGGGCCACCGGGTGCTGGGTCCGGCCGAGCCCATTCCGGTGAAGGACGCCGACGACTACTTCGCCAAGGTCAGCAGCGGCTGGGTCATGGTGGACCAGGGCATCCGCAAGCAGGTGATCTGGCAGCAGGTGACCACCGAGGCGGCCCGGCTGGGCGGGCACGTGCGCCGGGACGAGGCGCTCCTGGAGGAGCTGACCTGGCTGGTGGAGCAGCCCACCGCCTTCACGGGCTCCTTCGATCCGGCGTTCCTGGAGGTGCCCGCCGAGGTGCTGGTGACCACCATGAAGGAGCACCAGCGCTACTTCCCGGTGTACAAGTCCGAGGATTCGGATGAGCTGCTGCCGTACTTCATCGGCATCCGCAACGGCGGCGAGGAGCACCTGGACATCGTCCGGGCCGGCAACGAGAAGGTGCTGGCAGCCCGGCTGGCCGATGCCCGCTTCTTCTGGGACGAGGACCGCAAGCAGCCGCTGGAGGCGTTCAACGCCCGGCTGAAGGAGGCCGTGTTCCAGGAGAAGCTGGGGACCCAGTTCGCGCGGGTCGAGCGGCTGGTCGCCCTGGCCCGGCCCATCGCGCAGGCGCTGGGCCTGCCGCCTGAAGAGCAGGAGCAGGCCGCCAAAGCCGCCTGGCTGTGCAAGGCCGACCTGATGACCCGCATGGTCTTCGAGTTTCCCGAGGTCCAGGGCTACATGGGCAAGCAGTACCTGCTGCACCAGGGCGGCGATCCTGCCGTGGCCGAGGCGATCTACGAGCACTACCTGCCGCGCGGGGCCGGCGACGACCTGCCCCGGACCGGCCCGGGCATTGTGGTCGCCCTGGCGGACAAGCTGGACACCCTGGCGGGCTACTTCTCCATCGGCCTGATTCCCACCGGGTCGCAGGATCCCTTCGCCCTGCGCCGCGCCGCCCAGGGCGTGGTGCAGACCCTGGTGGAGAACGGCCTGCGGGCCGACCTGGCCGCGCTCGCGTCGATGGCGATCGAGCAGTACAGGCTGCCGGGCGAGGAGGCGGTGCGGACCCACAGCGACCTGATGGAGTTCTTCCGGGCCCGGGTGAAGGTGCTGATGGAACAGCGGGAGATCCGCTACGACGTGATCGACGCGGTGCTGGCGGCCGGTTTCCGCGACGTCACCGACGCCGTCAACCGGGCCGAGGCGCTGGCCGCTGTGATGGGCGAGCCGGAGTTCGCGGCGGTGACGGGCGCCTTCAAGCGGGTCGCCAATCTGGCCGGCAAGGGGCATGAGGCCGGGGCGGTGAGCGCCGAGATCGACCCTGAGCTCTTCACCGAGCCGGCGGAGCGGGACCTGTACGGCGCCTTCGTGGATCTGCGGCCCGAGATGAAGCGGGCCTACGAGGCCGGGGACTACCGGGGTTTCTACCGGATGGCCACCCGCCTGAAGGCGCCGGTGGACGCCTTCCTCGACACGGTGCGGGTGAACGTGGAGGACGAGAAGGTGCGGGCGAACCGCTACGCCTTGCTCCAGGCGCTGGGCAGCCTGCTGTCGGCGCCGGCCGACCTGAGCAAGCTGGCTGGATAATGGCGGCCAGGGCAAAGGAGGCTTCCGCCATGACTGCAGGGTTCCCGCCCGTGCTCTTCAAGGCCCGCAGAGAACCGGAGATCGTTGAAATACCCGACACCTGGTGCCTGACCGTGAGCGGCGCCGGCGCGCCCGAGAGCCCGGAGTTCCGGCAGGCCGTCGAGGCGCTCTACGGTCTGGCTTACACCCTGAAGTTCCAGCAGAAGGCGGCGGGTCAGGACTTTAAGGTGCCGCCCCTGGAGGGGCTGTGGTGGACCGAGCCGCCCGAGGCCTTCGCGCGGACGCCGCGCGACCAGTGGCAGTGGCAGCTGCTCATTCGCATGCCGGAAGGAATCAGCGAGGCGCAGGTGTCCGCCGCCCGGACCCAGGCGGCGGCCAAGAAGAAGAACCCGCGGATCCTGGGCGTGCGGTTCGAGCGCTTCGCCGAGGGCACGGCGGCACAGGTGCTCCACGTGGGCCCCTTCGCCGAGGAGGGGCCGGTGATCCAGCGGCTGCACGCCTTCATCGCCGAGCAGGGGTACCGGCTCCGGGGGCGCCATCACGAGGTCTACCTGTCTGACTTCCGGCGCACCCCGCCGGAGAAGCTCAGGACCATCCTGCGCCAGCCGGTGGCGCCGGCTCGTTGATTTCTCACCCGGCCGCCATGGCTGCGCAGCCGGTTCGCTAGTTCATCACCCGGCCGCCGTCGACGACGACGGTCTGGCCCGTGACGAACGCCGCAGCGGGCGAGAGCAGCCAGGCCACGACCTCTGCCACCTCGGCGAAGGTGCCCAGGCGGCGCAGCGGGGTCTGCGCCTTCATCGCCTCCAGCGCCGGAGCGGGCAGCGCCCGGGCCAGCGGCGACTCGATGGGCCCCGGAGCCACACAGTTGACCCGGATGCCCAGCGGCCCCCACTCCCGGGCCGCTGACCGGGTGAGCCCCACCAGCCCCGCCTTCGCCGCCGCGTAGGCGGGGCCGAACGCGCCGCCGTTGAAGCTGACCACCGAGCCGACGTTGACCACGGCCGGCTCCCGGCCCTGCCGCAGCAGCGGCAGGGCCGCACGCATCACGTGGAAGGGGCCGCTGAGGTTCGCGGCCAGCACGGCCGCCCACTGTTCCGGACTGACCTGGTCCCAGGGGAGCACGGGGGCGACGCCGGCGTTGTTGACCAGCAGATCCAGGCCGCCCCAGGCGTCGAGAACCAGCCCGACCACGGATTCGGCCTGCTTGGACGCGGCGAGGTCCCCGCCCAGCACCAGCGCCCGCCTGCCCGTAGCCTGCACCGCCCTCGCCGTCGCCTCCGCGCCCGCCCGGTCCTGATGGTAGTGGACCGCCACGTCGGCCCCCGCCTCTGCCAGCCGGCGGGCCACCGCCGCCCCCAGCCCCTTCGAGGCCCCGGTCACCAGGGCCCGCTTGCCGCTCAGATCCACGGGATCACCGCCTCCCGGTATGCCTTGGCCGTGAAGAGGAAGTCCGCCAGCCGGCCCTTGTGGGGCGCTCCGGGCTCGGTGTGCCAGGGCGGGATCGGGCCGACGAACAGCTTCTGAATGGAGGTCTCCCGCAGGCAGCGCCGGACGAGCGCTGCGTCTCCTGTCAGGAGCGTCACCGCCAGCGAGCCCCGGAGCAGCGGCAGCGGATCGGCCCCGGCGGGGAGCCTCACCGCGGTCGCCCACGGGGCCGGCAGCTCCGCGCCGAAGCGGGGGTCGGCCGGATCGACGTCCAGGATCAGCGCGGGGCGGACGAAGGTGAGGCCGTCCGCCTCCACGACTTCGGCCGGGGTCTGGCGGGCGGCGCCGGGGTCCTTCCAGGCGGGCACCCGTGCCGCCGGGTCCAGCGGATCCAGCAGCGGCAGCCGGCTCAGCCGGTCGGCGACCGCCTCCAGCAGCCCCGGTGTCTCCCCCCGGAGCAGGACGGCGCTGGCGCAGGTGCACTTGCGCCCGCCGTCGTGGAGGATGCAGTCGACCAGGAAGTCGATGGGGTCCTCCGGCCCCGCCGTTCGGCCCGCAGCGTGTACCCCCGCCTCCGGGGCCCGGGGCGGGTGGCGGGCAGGCTCGCCGGGCGGCTGGCCGGCCGCGCGGCTGACCGCATCGGCGTCCACCAGCACCTTGGACCGGCCCGGCCCGTTGAAGAGGACCCGCGGGTCGCGGCCCAGCAGCGACGCCAGCACCGGTCCGCCGTAGGCCACCGTGCGGTCGCAGTGCTCCACCAGGGCGGGCACCAGGTCGTGGCCCCCGGGCAGCAGGGCGACCCGCTCCGCCGGAAACCCGGCCTCCCGGAGGGCCAGCAGCACCCGCCACGGGGTGAAGGGGTCGTCGGCGCCGGGCCGGACCGCCACCGCCCAGCCCATCGCCAGGGCCAGCACCCAGGTCAGGTGCACCGCCGGGTGGTTGGAGGGGGCGATGAACCCCAGCACCCGCCCGACCGGCACCCACCCGCAGGACTTGCCCGGGGCGGGCTCGATGCGGTGGGTGAGGAAGGGCTCCGGCGTGCCGCCGGGCGCCTGCCACGCCAGCGCATCCCGGATGTTCACCAGGCCGCGGGCCAGTTCGGCGAGCGCGCACCGGCTGTCGGTGATGGGCGCCCCGGTGGCCAGGGTCACCAGCCGGGCGTGCTCGTCCGGGGTGCAGCGGCCCAGTCGCGCGGTGTCCAGCAGGCGGCCGGCCGCGGCGATGGCGTCCCAGAGGGCGGGGAGGTCGGCGTCCGCCTCTGCCGCTGCCCGCAGCTCGGCCACCGCACGGTGGACCAGCAGCGCCGGCGCGGCGGCCACCTTCGCCAGGGGTGCGCCCCGGTAGTCCCGGAGAACCCGGAGGTCCAGGCTGGTGCGCTCCCGGCCCCCGCGCCAGATGGGGATCTCCCGCATCTCAGTACACCCCCTCGACCCGGGGGCCGCCCCCCTCCAGGGGCGCGACCTCCGCCAGCTCATCCCACAGGTCCGACCCCGGCCAGGCGACCCGCACCGCCCGGTCCCGCTCCAGGTGCCAGGGCAGGAAGAGCTCCCGGTTGAGGAGGCTGATCCGCACCTGACCGGCCTCGCCGGGCTTCACCCGCCGGGTCGGGTCCTGCGGATCCACCACCCGCACCACCGCGTCCGGCCCGGGCGGGGAGAAGACGCAGCGGTGGGCGTCGCCCTCCCGCCTGGGGCGCTGGCACGCGATGCCCATGAGGGTGTTGCCGTACCAGCCCACCAGGCGGGCGTCGGGCAGCAGCTCCTCCTCCAGGAGCCGCAGCCCCTCGGCGGTGAGCGAGGTGCCGAACCAGATGATGCCCTTCACCTTGGCAGACAGCAGCCCGTAGGCCTCCGGGTGCTCGCAGAGCGCCTGCAGCAGGGGCGGGGTGGCGGAGAGGGCCACCACCGGCTGCGTGCGCAGCACGGCCAGCGCCTGCTCGACCAGGTGCGCCGTGTAGCGCCGGGCCTCGTCGGCCCGGCCCTCCCGGTAGAGCCGCTTGACCCAGCGCGGGTCCAGGTCGACGGTGTGGAAGAGCATCCCCCGCAGCCGGGCGAGCCGGGACACGTTGGTGCCCACCAGGTGGGGACCGGTGGGCCCCAGGTGGAGCCAGGCCGGGCGGGCGGCGGCCGTCGGGCCTGAGGCCGGGCCGCGCGGGAAGCCGTGTTCGTCCAGCATCCGGTCCACCCGGCGGATCCCCCGGGTGCGCGCCCCAGCGTCTACGATGCGCGTCGGCGGCCCGGTCGTCCCGCCGGTCTCCCACACGTCGAACGGCGCCGGGCACCCTTGGGGGATGAGGTCGCCCGCGGGGATGTACCGCCACTCCTCCGCCACGGCGGGGAAGCGGGTCAGGTCGTCGAACGTCCGCACTTCCGTGAGGGGGTCGAAGCCCAGTTCCCCCGCCTTGCGCAGCCAGTACGGCGAGCCGGTGCCGGGGCTGAAGTGCCAGCGCACGATCTCCCGCACATGGGCGTCGAGCTCGGCCGGCGTCATCACCGGGGATCACCTCCATGCGCGTCACCGGAGCCGTTCATGATCTCCTCCGGCGGCGGGAGTGCAGCCCCCGCGGCCGCCAGGGCCCGCTGCGCCTTGGCCATGCATTCGCGCCACTCCGCCGCAGGGTCGCTGCCCGGCACGAGCCCGGCGCCGGCGCGGACGAGCGCGGTGCCGCCTGCCAGAGCGAGGCTGCGGATGGTGAGCCAGAGCTGCAGGTCGCCGCCGGGCAGCACCGCCCCCACGGCGCCGGCGTACCACCCGCGCGGGACCGGCTCCAGCCGCTCGATCAGGGTCCGGGCCGCCTCCCGGGGGATGCCGCCCACCGTGCCGGCCGGGAAGCACGCGGCCACGAGGTCGGCCGGCCCCGCCTCCGGCCGGAGCGTGCCCGACAGCCGGGAGGCCAGGTGGACCAGCCCGGGGTGCCGCTCCAGTTCCATGAACGCGTCCACCGTGACGGTCTCCGGCACGCAGACCGTCGACAGGTCCCGTCGCGCCTGCTCCACGGCGACCGCGTGCTCTTCCCTGTCCTTGGCGCTGGCGGCAAGTTCCGCCGCGCGGCCGGCCGGCCGGGTGCCGGCCAGCAGGTGCATGCGGGCCCGGCGGCCTTCCAGGAAGACCAGCGGCTCGGGGGAGAGGCCGGCCAGGCTCTCCGCGCCCGCCCCGCCCTGCAGGAGGAAGCCCAGCCCGGGCGGGTCGCCGGCCGTCAGCCGCCGGTAGACCGCCAGCGGGGGCACGGCGCAGGGTGCGGCGAAAGGCACGGAGAGGATGACCTTCTCCACCCGGCCCTCGGCCATGGCCGCGAGGGCTTCCTGCACGGCGGCGGCGTAGTCCGCGTACGGCCACAGGGGCACGGCGCGCACAGGGGGACCGGGGGCCGCATGAGCGGCAGCCGCAGGATCGGCAGCAGGCCGTCCGGCTCCGGTGACGGCGGGCAGCTCGCCCCGCACCCAGAGGTCGCCCGCGTCCCGGTCGAAAACCGCCGCGGCGGCGGGGACCCAGAAGCGGCAGCGCCCGTCCCAGTCCAGCCGGCCCACCGCCGCGCCCAGCAGCGGCGGCGCCTCCGGAGGCAGCGGGACCCGCCCCGCCAGCGCGCACGCCTCTCCGACCGTGCGGGCGTGGGCTGCGGGCGCCCAGGCGACCAGCGCCACCCTGCGGCCCGACCACGTCAGTCCGTCCAGCAGCGCCAGCGGACCGGGGCCCAGGGCCGCGGCCAGATCGGCGGGGCCCCAGGGGGGCAGGGGCAGGCGGCGGACGGGTTCAGCTTTCGCCACCCGGCCCACCTCCCGCGAATGCCGGCAGGCCCTCCACGGCCAGGGCCCGGACCGGCGCCGCCTCCGCGCCGGCCACCAGCATCGGCGCGGCCATGAGCCAGACGAAGGGTCCGGAGAGGGCTTTCAGGTTGCAGAGGTACTCCAGGATGGGGACGTCGGCCTCCAGCAGCCGGCGGTGCACCGGGAACGCCCGGTCGCCGGGCTCCTCGGTGAGGAAGTCGAGGCCCACCAGCGCCGCGCCCTGCTCCACGCACCAGTCGGCCGCGCTCGGCGCGAGGTAGGGGGGCTTCTGCCAGAAGTCGGGGTCGCCCCAGTGGCGGTCGACGTAGTCGGTGCGCAGGAGGAGCCTGAGGCCGGGGCGCATCCTCCCCCGGGCGGCCCTCTCCAGGTCGTCGGCGGTGACGGGCTCGTACAGGCCGCGATGCGTGAGGTCCAGCACCAGCGCAGGCCCGATGAAACGCTCCGGGTCCAGGTCATCCACGTTCTTGCCGCCGGGGACGAAGTGGCTCGGGGCGTCCACGTGGGTGGCGTTGTGCGGGTTGAACACGAACTGGCTGAAGCGGCGCCCGTGGCCGGTGGGGTCGGTCTCGGGCGTCATCAGCGGGCGGATCTCCACCTCCTTATACCAGGAAGTGCCGTAGGCCGGCATGCCGTGGCTGTAGCCCAGGGTCAGGTCGATGATCCGCAGGGCGGCCACCTCCTTCACGGTCAGCAGTGGTCCGCGGCGGCCCGTGCGGGCCGCTCGCCATACTATGCAGGTGCGGCGGCCCCGGTCCCGTGCATATCCATGTCGGAGGAGGGGGGCGGTCCCATGGCGGTGGACGTCGGGTTCCTGACCCCGAAGGAGTGGTCCTGGCTGGCGGCCCGTTCGGCTGCAACGGCCTGGGCCCACGTGGATCCGGCCCTGCGGCACGGGGTGACCCCGCAGGCGGTGGCCGCTCGGGCAGAGCGGAACCTGCGCGCCCTGCTGGCCATGCCCGGCAGCGCCGCGCTGGTGGCGCGCGCGGGCGGCGCCCCGGTCGGCTACCTGGTGGTGGCGCTGGTGCCGGATGAGCTGACGGGGCTGCCGGTCGGGCTCTTCTACGACATTTTCGTGGAACCGGCGCACCGGGGAAGCGGGATCAGCCACCGGCTGACGGCCACCGGCGAGGCGTACTGCCGGGCTTTGGGCGCGCGCCTCATCCGGCGGCACATCGATCCCGGGAATGCACCCTCCCTCCGGCACGCCCTGCGGGAGGGCTGCCGGGTGGACCGGCTGTCGCTGGTGAAGGCGCTGTGAGCCGGTCCCGCCGGTGCAAGCGGTGCGAAGAGAGACGCGGGGGGCGTGACGACTTGCTGGATCATCGCGCAGCGGGGCTTGCCGATGAGCAGGCCGTGGAGATCTACCGCTGGATGCTCCTGACGCGGCGGCTGGATGAGCGGCTGGCGATCCTGCAGCGCGCCGGCGCCATTCCCCTGGCGCTTTCCTGCCGGGGGCACGAGGCGGCCCAGGTCGGGGCCGCCCTGGCCTTCGAGCGGGGGGTGGACTGGTGGTTCCCCTACTACCGCGACCTGGGCGCCGTGCTGGTGGCCGGCACCACGCCGCTGGACGTGATGCTCTCGGCGTTCGGCCGCGCGGCTGACCCCTCGTCGGGGGGACGCCAGACGCCGTACAACTGGGGCGACCGGCGGCTGCGCATCGTCGCGCGCTCGGCGCCGGTGGGGGTGCAGATCCCCCAGGCGGTGGGCGTCGCCCAGGCCGCAGCCCGCCGGGGCGACCGGATCGCGGTCTACTGCAGCTTCGGCGAGGGCGCGTCCTCGCAGGGCGACTTCCACGAGGGGCTGAACTGGGCGGCGCTCCACCGGCTGCCCGTGATCTTCCTGTGCCAGAACAACGGCTGGGCGATCTCGGTGCCGGCGGAGCGCCAGGTGGCCGGCGGCAGCGTCGCCGCCAGGGCGGCCGGGTACGGGATGGAAGGGGTCTGCGTCGACGGAACGGACCCGTTCGCGGTCTGCGCCGCCGTGCGGCGGGCGGTGGCGCGGGCCCGGGATGGCGGGGGGCCCGCGCTGATCGAGGTCCGGGTGCACCGGCTGGATCCCCACACCTGCGACGACAACCACGCCACCTACCGCTCCGCGGCGGAGCTGGCCGCGGCCCGCGAGCGCGATCCGCTGCCGAAAGTGGCAGACTATCTGCGGCGGGCAGGTCTGCTCTCGCCGGCGCGCGAGGCGGAGCTGGAGCGGGCGGTCGCCGCGGAGATCGACGCGGCGGAGGCGCAGGCCCGGGCGGCGCCCCTGCCCCGGGGCGAAGAGGCCCTGGAGGGGGTCACATCGCCACCTGCTCCAGGGCCTCCTTGACCTTGGCGAGAAAGCCGATCATCTCTGCCCCGTCCACCGCACGGTGGTCCGCCGTGAGGGCGAGGTACATCATCGGCCGGATCGCCAGCTGGTCGTCCTCGGTGACCACGGGCCGCTTTTTGATGGCCTCGAAGGCGAGAATCCCCACGTTGGGCGGCTGGATGATGGGGGTGCCGAAGAGGGTGGTCCCCCACCGGCCGGTGTTGGTGATGACGAACGTCTGGCCGGCCAGCTCCTGCGGCGTCAGCCGTCCGGCCCGGGCTTTCTGGGTCTGGACGTAGATGGCCCGGGCCAGGTCCCAGAAGCCCATGCGCTCGGCGTTCGGGACGACGGGCAGCAGGACGCCGCCGGGAACGCTGGTCGCGACCGCCAGGTGGATGTACCGGGGGATGATGAACCCCTGGGGGGTGAGCATCGCATTCATGATCGGGTACGCCTTCAGCGCCCGGATGGTCGCCATGGCGAAAAAAGGCAGGTAGGTCAGGGGCATGCCCAGGTGGCGCTCCGCCAGGGGCTTCAGCGACTCCCGCACCGAGACGAGCCCCGTCGCGTCCACCTCCGCCACCACGGTGACGGGGGCGGTGGTCCGCTGGGCATGCTCGAGGTTGAGCATGGAAACCCGGCGCATCTGGCTGAGGGGCAGGGTGACGGCAGGGGGGTAAAGCGGCCCTCCCATGGCCAGGGGGTTCTCAGGCGTGCCGCCGGGCATCGTCAGGCCGGCCGGTGCGCCGGGTGAAAGACTCGCAAACAGGTGCACCGAAACACCTCCCCTCGCAGGCGGGCTGCTGCACCAGCATATGCCGTCCCCGCTTCCGGGTCTCCGGGGTCGCCCGCCGCCCCCGGCACCGGCGCAGGGCCGGGTCCTGCGCGGCCCGGATCCCCTGCGGCCCCGTCCCGGGCCCTGCGCGGCACCGGTGCCACGACGGGCTCCCGGACCCGGAACTCCGGATCCCCGGAGCCCTTGTGGCGCCGGGGCTCACGGGGCGCCGGAGGCGATAGACGCTCTCTTGAACTCCGATTGAAAACATCATGAGCCTGGGGGCCCCCGGGCCCCCGGCGCGGGGGCAGGAGAGGCGGATTCGCGGGCGAAATTTATAAACGAATGTACAAAAACGGCGTCGGATGTGCATTTGGGAACAAGCAGGGAGGGCGCAGATGGGCGCGAAGCCGGTCATCTTCATCGTTTCCGATTCCGTCGGCGAGACGGCCGATCTGGTCACCCGCGCGGCGCTGGCCCAGTACGGCCAGCGGGGCGTTGAAATCCGCAGGTTCCCCATGATCGACGATGCCCGATCCCTCCGGGAGGTGATAGATGCAGCTCGTCAGCAGCCCACCCTGATTGTCTACACGATCATCGTCCCTGAGATCCGCAGCGAGCTCCAGCGGCTGGTTGACATGTGGGATATACCCGCTGTGGACATTATGGGGCCCATGCTCGACGGCATGACCCGGCTGCTCGGGCCGCCCGAGAAGCTTGAGCCCGGACGCATGCACCGCTTGGATGATGACTACTTCCGCCGCATCGAGGCGGTGGAATTCGCGGTGAAGTACGACGACGGCAAGGATCCCCGCGGCTTCCTGCGGGCCGATGCCGTGCTGATCGGTGTCTCCCGTTCTTCCAAGACTCCGGTGTCGATGTACCTCGCCCACCGGCGGTACAAGGTGGCGAATCTGCCGCTGGTGCCAGAGGTCAGCCTGCCCAAGGAGCTCTTCCTCGTCCCGCCCCACAAGGTGGTTGGCCTGCGGGTCAGCCCCGAGAAGCTGCATCAGATCCGCGAGGAGCGCATCAAGACCATCGGCCTCAGATCAGACGCAAACTATTCAAGCATGGAGAGAATACTCCAGGAGCTGGACTACGCCGAGTCGGTCTTCAAGAAGGTCGGTTGCGCGGTGATTGATGTCACGAACAAGGCGGTTGAAGAGACGGCAGTCCGGGTCCTGGAAATCATCAACCGAGGGGTGAATTTCGGTGACTAGGAAGTGGGTGTATCTATTCGACGAGGGCCGGGCAGACATGCGGATGCTGTTGGGCGGCAAGGGCGCCAATCTGGCGGAGATGACCAACATCGGGCTGCCGGTGCCTCCGGGCTTTACGATCACCACCGAGGCCTGTCTGGAGTACCAGAAGACCAAGAGCATTTCGCCCGAGGTGATCGAACAGGTCGACGCGGCCCTGGCCGCGCTGGAGCAGAGGACGGGCAAGAAGTTCGGCGACGTGCGCAATCCCCTGCTGGTGTCGGTCCGGTCCGGCGCGCCCGTCTCGATGCCGGGCATGATGGACACGGTGCTCAACCTGGGCCTGAACGACGAGACCGTCACGGCCCTGGCGGAGCTGACCGGCAACGAGCGGTTCGCCTGGGATTCGTACCGTCGCTTCATTCAGATGTTCTCCAACGTGGTGCTCGGCATCGAACTGCACCACTTCGAGTCCATCCTGGAGGAGCACAAGCGGCGCAACGGGTTCACCCAGGACATTGAGCTGCAGGCCGAGCACTTCAAGGCGATCGTGCCCGAGTACAAGGCGGTCGTGGAGAAGCACACCGGCCAGCCCTTCCCGATGGATCCCCGCGAGCAGCTGATGGCGGCCATCCGCGCCGTGTTCAACTCGTGGGACAACCCCCGGGCGCAGGTCTACCGGCGCATCAACAAGATTCCCGACACCCTGGGCACGGCCGTCAACGTGCAGACCATGGCCTTCGGCAACATGGGCGACGACTCCGCCACGGGCGTCTGCTTCACCCGCAACCCCAACTCCGGCGCCAAGGAGTTTTACGGCGAGTACCTGCCCAACGCCCAGGGCGAGGACGTGGTCGCGGGCATCCGCACCCCGTACCCGATCTCGCACCTGAAGGAGACGATGCCGGAGGTCTACCAGCAGCTGTTTGAGCTCTGCGAGCTGCTGGAGTCGCACTACAGGGACATGCAGGATATCGAGTTCACCGTGGAGCGGGGCAAGCTCTACATGCTCCAGACCCGCGCCGGCAAGCGGACGCCGACTGCCTCCATCAAGATCGCCGTCGACCTGGTGAAGGAGGGCAAGATCTCGAAGGAGCAGGCGATCCTGCGGGTCGATCCCGAGCAGATCAACAAGATCCTGCACCCGGCCATCGATCCCAACGCCAAGCTGGACATCCTGGCCAAGGGGCTGGCCGCCTCGCCCGGCGCCGCCTCGGGCGTCTGCGTCTTCGATCCCGACCGGGCCGTCAAGCTCGCCGGGGAGGGCAAGAAGGTCATCCTGGTGCGGCCCGAGACCTCGCCGGATGACATCCACGGCATGGTCGTGGCGCAGGGCATCCTCACCTCCCGCGGCGGCATGACGTCCCACGCGGCCATCGTCTCCCGCGGCATGGGCAAGCCCTGCGTCGTGGGGTGCGAGGCCATCAAGGTCGATCTGGAGGCCCGGGAGTTCACCGTGAACGGCCGGGTCATCCGGGAAGGCGACGTCATCTCCATCGACGGCGCCACCGGCAACGTGATCTTCGGCGAAGTCCCGGTGGTGGATCCCGAGCTCTCCGACGAGTTCCGCACGCTGCTCAGCTGGGCCGACGAGATCCGCACCATGGGCGTGCGGGCCAACGCCGATACGCCGGCGGACGCCGCCCGGGCCCGCGAGTTCGGCGCCGAGGGCATCGGCCTCTGCCGCACGGAGCACATGTTTGGCCAGGGCGGCCACCATCCCGAGCGGATGGCCGTGGCGCGCGAGATGATCCTCGCCGAGACCCTCGAGGAGCGGATGGCGGCGCTGGAGAAGCTCGAGCAGATGCAGCGGGAGGACTTCTACGAGATCTTCAAGGCGATGAATCCGTATCCGGTGACCATCCGCCTGCTGGATCCGCCGCTGCATGAGTTCCTGCCCGACGAGGAGGAGCTGGCCATCGAGGTCGCCCTGCTCCGGGAGCGGGGCGAGAACGGGCGCGAGCTGCACGAGAAGGAGGCCCTGCTGAAGAAGGTCCGGGCGCTCTCCGAGATGAACCCGATGCTGGGCTTCCGCGGCTGCCGCCTGGGCATGATCTACCCCGAGATCTACGAGATGCAGGTCCGGGCGATCTTCGAGGCCGCCGCGCAGTGCAACAAGGAAGGCATGCAGGTGGAGCCCGAGATCATGCACCCGCTGGTCAGCATCGTCACCGAGCTCTCATTCCTGCGTGAGATGACCGACCGGGTCGCGCGGGAGGTCATGGAGAAGCACGGCGTCACGTTCAACTACATGGTGGGCACCATGATCGAGGTGCCGCGTGCCGCCGTGACGGCCGACGAGATCGCGGAGCACGCGCAGTTCTTCTCCTTCGGCACCAACGACCTGACCCAGACGACCTTCGGCTTCTCCCGGGACGACGCCGAGGGCAAGTTCCTGGCGCAGTATGTCGAGAAGAAGGTGCTGCCCGAGAACCCCTTCGTCTCCATCGACCGCAGGGGTGTGGGCAAGATGGTGGAGATCGCGTGCGAGCTCGGGCGCAAGGCCCGGCCCGACATCAAGCTGGGCGTCTGCGGCGAGCACGGCGGCGATCCGGCCTCCATCGAGTTCTTCCAGAGCGTCGGCCTGACCTACGTCTCCTGCTCGCCGTACCGGGTGCCCGTGGCCCGGCTGGCTGCGGCGCAGGCGGCGGCCAAGGCCAGGGGTGAGCGCGCCACCTCCAGCACCGTCTAACCAGGTCGCAAGGCGTCAGGGTCCGCTTCCCGGCGGGGAGGCGGACCCTGACTGCGTGCCGGGTCGTCTTATATACGGAAGGAATCGCGCCGGCCATTGTCGAAAAGGAGATGGCACGCCAGACACCCTCGCCCACGCCTGTTCGCCCGGTGGTACCGAGGGGTTTTCTATTGGGGCAGCAGTGTTCCGGCACGATGGGGTGGTAATCGGTGGCCCGGTTCGACCAGGCATTCAAGGACGAGGTACGCGCCAGGAATGACATCGTCGAAGTGATCTCGGCCTACGTGAAGCTTGAGCGCAGGGGCAACCGATACGTGGGACTCTGCCCGTTTCACAGCGAGAAGACGCCTTCCTTCCACGTCGTCCCCGACGGACAGTTCTACCACTGCTTCGGCTGCAAGGCCAGCGGCGACGTGTTCACCTTCCTGATGGAGCGCGAGCACCTCACCTTCTACGAGGCGCTGGTGCAGCTGGCCAAACGGGCGGGCATCCCCCTGCCGCAGGAGGAGCGGACGCCGGAGCAGGAGCGGGCCTACCGCGAGCGGCGCGACATGTATGCCGCGCTGGACCTGGCGGCCCGCTTTTATCAGCACCAGCTCTTCTCCCCCGCGGGCGAGGAGGGGCTGCAGTACCTGCTGGGGCGCGGGCTGACGGAAGAGACGATCCGGCGCTTCCGGCTCGGGTGGGCCCCGGGGCGGGGCCAGCTCTACCGGGCGCTGCGGGACCGCTTCCCGCCCCAGATCCTGCAGAAGGCGGGGCTGATCGTTCCCCGGCGCGACGGGGCGGGCTTCATGGACGCCTTCTTCGACCGGGTCATGTTCCCCATCACCGACCTGGCCGGCCGGGTGATCGGCTTCGGCGGGCGGATCCTCAGCGGTGAGGGCGCCAAGTACAAGAACACCGCGGAGACCCCGCTGTTCGTCAAGCGGCACGTCCTCTTCGGATTGGATCAGGCCAAAGAGGCGATGCGCGCCAGGAATCAGGCGATCCTCGTAGAAGGATACATGGATGTCATCATGCCCCACCAGGCGGGCATCCGGAACGTGGTCGCCCCGCTGGGCACGGCCCTGACCGACGAGCAGGCCCGGATCATCCGGCAGCAGGCGCAGCAGGTCATCGTCGCGTTTGACATGGACACCGCCGGTCAGATGGCCACCCTGCGCGGCCTGCAGAAGCTGTACGACAGCGGCTGCGACGTCCGGGTGCTCGAGCTCCCGGAGGGGAAGGACCCGGACGAGTTCATCCGCACCCATGGCGGGGCTGCGTTCGTCGAACGAATCGAACAGGCTGTTCCGCTGATCGAGTTCCGGCTCAATCTGGTGCTTCCGCGCACCGGCCGGCCGTCGCCGGAGGAGATGGCCAAGGCGGTGGAGTCGGTGGCCCAGGTTCTGGCAGACGTCCGCAACGAGGTGCTGCGGGAGGCGTACGTCGACCAGGTCGCCGACCGGCTTGCAGGCGATAACCCGCTGGCCAAGCCCGATCTGAAGCTGGCGATCGACCGCCAGATGAACCGCCTGCTGCGGCGGGGTTTCCAGCATAATCTGCCAGATTCCAGGAATAATAGAAGAGGTCCGGGAGAACCTGCCTCGCCCGGACCGCCGCGTCATCGCTCGCCCCATGCGCCGGTCACGCCGGAGGAGGGGGCGCGGAGGGCTGAGCGGGCGCTCTTGTATTTGCTACTGGAACACCCTGGACTGCTCCGCCTCGTCGAGCCGGCCCTGGGAGAGGCGCCCTTCTCGGATCCCCACCATCAGCAGGTCTACGCTGCGTGGCGGCGTCTTCTGGCCGAGGGAGATCCCCTGACGGGGGGAGATGCGATCGCCCGCCTCCTGGATCGGCTGTCGGATCCGGAGGCCAGACGGGTCCTCACCGAAATGGCAGCCAAACCGATGCTGACCACCGACCCGGAAAAGGAAGCAGCAGACTGCATCGAGAAGATAACTAAGCATAGAGATTCGAGGAGACTAGAGGACTTGGAGAACCAGATCAAGGCCGCAGCATCAGCGAAACAGAGAGTGGACCCGGCCATATGGAACGAATATATGGCGCTTGTGCGTAAGCTCAAGTCGTCCCGATCCTGAGGCGGCTGCGGAAGGGGGGGTAGTCATCATGGAGTCCAACGAAGCGAAAGTGCAGAACGCCCGCGAACTGGTGAAGCAGCTCATCGCGAAAGGCAAGCGCAAGGGATGTCTGAGCTACGATGAGGTGGCCGACACCCTCCAGGGGCTGGAGCTGGACGCTGAGCAGATGGAAGCCATCTTCGACAGGCTGACGGAGGCGGGCATCAAGCTTCAGGGCGACCGCCCCGACGAGGCGGAGGAGCCGGGTGAGCCTGACGCTGACGTCGAGGCCCTGGAGGTTGCGGAACCTCCGCCCGTCGACGAGGTGGAACCGGATGATGACGCCGCAGCCGACGAGGATCTCGACCTGTCGGTGCCGGAAGGGATTGCCATCGATGACCCGGTCCGCATGTACCTGAAGGAGATCGGGCGCGTGCCCCTGCTCACCGCGGAAGAGGAGATCATGTACGCCGAGCGCATCGAGCAGGGCGACGAGGAAGCCAAGCGCAAGCTGGCCGAGGCGAACCTGCGCCTGGTCGTTTCGATTGCGAAGCGCTACGTGGGCCGGGGGATGCAGTTCCTCGATCTGATTCAGGAGGGCAACCTCGGGCTGATCAAGGCCGTTGAGAAGTTTGACCACCGGAAGGGCTTCAAGTTCTCGACCTACGCGACGTGGTGGATCCGCCAGGCGATCACCCGTGCGATCGCCGACCAGGCCCGGACGATCCGCATCCCGGTGCACATGGTCGAGACGATCAACAAGCTGATCCGGGTCACCCGCCAGCTCGTGCAGGAGCTGGGGCGTGAGCCGACCCCCGAGGAGATCGCCGCGCACATGGACATCTCGGTGGAGCGGGTCCGGGAGATCCAGAAGATCGCGCAGGAGCCGGTGTCGCTGGAGACGCCGATCGGCGAGGAGGAGGACTCGCACCTGGGCGACTTCATCGAGGACCAGGACGCCCCGGCGCCGGCCGAGGCCGCCTCGTTCACACTGCTGAAGGAGCAGCTGGAGGAGGTCCTGGAGTCGCTCACACCCCGTGAGGAGAAGGTGCTCCGCCTGCGGTTCGGCCTGGACGACGGCCGGGCCCGCACGCTGGAAGAGGTCGGCCAGGTCTTCGGCGTGACCCGCGAGCGCATCCGGCAGATCGAGGCCAAGGCCCTGCGGAAGCTGCGCCATCCGAGCCGGTCGAAGAAGCTGAAGGACTATCTCGAATAACCTACTTGGCGAAAGGGCGACCGGGGATGCGTCTCCCGGAGTTCGTGCGGCAGGTCACATAGAGCGAAAAAGGGCCGGGTACACACCGGCTCTTTTTTGATGGGTGTTGGGATGTGGGGAAGTCTCCAGCAAGGGACTGAAGGCCTTGGTGTTCCGTGCCCCGCCACATCGCGTGGCGGGGTTCTCGTCTGTCTTGCCGCCCGGTCTGAATTGACAACTGCCAACTCTAAAGTGTAATATCAGGTTGTCGGTTTTGTTTTCACGGGGGTGAAACCATGGCTTTGATCGAGATTCGGGGATTGACGAAGGTCTTCGGCCCCCGGCCCCAGGAGGTCATGGCCCTGATCCGCCAGGGTCTGACGAAGGAGCAGGTGATGGCGCAGACGGGCCACACGGTCGGTCTGCTGGATGTGTCGCTTTCGATCGAGGCGGGAGAGGTCTTCGTGATCATGGGCCTCTCCGGCAGCGGCAAGTCGACCCTGGTGCGCTGCCTGAACCGGCTGATCGAGCCGACGGCCGGTGAGGTCCTGCTGGAAGGGCAGGACATCCTGGCGCTGGACGAGCGGGGCCTGCGCGAGCTCCGCCAGAAGCGGATGGCCATGGTCTTCCAGCGGTTCGGCCTCCTGCCGCACCGCACGGTGCTGGAGAACGTGGCCTTCGGCCTGGAGGTTCAGGGCGTGCCGAAGGCGGTGCGGGAGGAGAAGGCCCGGAAGTGGCTGGAGACCGTGGGGCTGGCGGGCTGGGAGCGGAGCTACCCCAGCCAGCTGAGCGGCGGGATGCAGCAGCGGGTGGGCATCGCCCGCGCCCTGTGCAACGACCCCGACATCCTGCTGATGGACGAGCCGTTCAGCGCGCTCGATCCGCTGATCCGGCGGGAGATGCAGTCTGAGCTCCTGCAGCTGCAGACCCGGCTGAACAAGACGATCATCTTCATCACCCACGATCTGGATGAGGCGCTGCGCCTCGGAGACCGGATCGCCATCCTGAAGGATGGCCAGGTGGTGCAGGTGGGTACGTCGGAGGAGATCCTCACCCACCCGGTGGACGACTACGTGGCCGAGTTCACGCGCGACGTCAACCGGAGCCGGGTGCTGACGGCCCGCTCGGTCATGCAGCAGCCCCGGGTGGCCGTGGTGGGGCGGGACGGCCCGCGCGCCGCCCTGAAGCTGATGGAGGAGCAGGGCCTGTCCAGCGTCTTCGTCGTCGACCGGGAGCACCGGCTCGTCGGGCTGGTCCAGGCGGAGGCGGCCATCGGGGCCGCGCAGCACGGCGAGACCAGCCTGAGCAGCCTGATCATCCGGGACGTGCCGACGACACGCCCCGACACGCTCCTGGAAGCCCTGATCCCCGTCGCCGCGAGCCACCGCTGGCCCATCGCCGTGCTGGACGAGGATCGGCGGCTGCTGGGGATCATCCCGCGGGTTGCGGTGCTGGCGGGGCTGGCCGGGAGGACCGAGGCGGAAGCTCCCCGCCAGGCGGGATGATGCACACGCGAGTCTATCTGGGAGGTTGAAACATGCGGAAGCAGCATAGATGGCGCATGCTGACGGCGGTCGTCCTGGCGGGTGTGCTCCTGTTCGCGGCCGGCTGCGGCGGCGGGGGCGACAGCGCCGGGGGCGGCGGCCCGTCCGGCGGGCAGAAGCAGGCGATCCGCCTGGGCGACATGCAGTGGCAGTCGCTCTGGATCAACAACGCCATCGCCGGGTTCATCATCGAGAAGGGTTACGGCTACCCGGTGGAGACCGTGGAGGTCACCACCCCGATCATGCAGCTCTCGCTGGTCCGGGGCGATCTGGACGTCGCGATGGAGGTCTGGACCGGCAACATGGTCGACTGGTACAACGAGGTCATCGAGAAGGGCCAGCTGCTCGATCTCGGCAAGGTCATGGACCGCACCACTCAGGGCTGGTACGTGCCGGCCTACGTGGTGCACGGCGACCCCGAGCGGGGGATCGAGCCCATGGCGCCCGACCTCCGGTCGGTCGAGGACCTGAAGCGGTACGCTCAGCTTTTCGCTGATCCGGAGGATCCCGGCAAGGGCCGGCTGATCAGCTGCATCACCGGCTGGGACTGCGCCAACGTCAACCGGGTGAAGCTGCACGCCTACGGGCTGGCTGACCTCTACAATCTGCAGGAGCCGGGCACCTCCGGCGCCCTGGACGCCGCGATCGCCGGCGCCTACCAGCGGGGCGAGCCGCTGCTGACCTACTATTGGGAGCCCACCTGGCTGATGGGCGCCCTGGACATGGTCCTGCTGGAGGAGCCGCCCTACACCGAGCAGTGCTGGTCCCTGGTGCGCCAGGGCGCGGCCGGGGAGATCCCGATGGATCAGATCCCGCCTGAGGCTGGCTGCGCCTGGGAAGACGCGCCGGTCGTCAAGGGCGTGCACCCCTCGCTGAAGGAGCGGGCGCCCGAGGTGGTCGCGTTCCTGGAGAAGTTCATGATCCCGACGGAGGATCTGAACAAGATTTCGGCCTACATGGAGGAAAACAACGTCGAGGCCGATCGGGCCGCCCTGTGGTTCTTCGCCAACTACCAGGATCTCTGGCGGAGCTGGGTGCCTGACGACGTGGCTGAGAAGGTGGAGCAGGCCTTGTCGGCGGCCGGCGTGAGCCTGTAGTGTCGCAAAGGCAGGTGAACTGACGTGTTTCCGCAGAGCTACAAGCTGCCCCTGGCCGACTGGGTGGATCGCGGGGTGGACTGGCTGGTGGCGACCGGCGGGCCGTTCTTCGACTGGCTGGGGCGCGTCCTGCTGAAGCCGCTGGTCGGGCTCGAGAACTTCCTGCTGTGGCTGCCCTGGTGGGTCATCCTGCTGGTGGTGGCGGCGGCGGCGTGGAAGACGTCCGGCTGGAAGCTGGCCCTCGGGTCGGCCCTCGGCCTCGTCTTCATCGGGTCGCTCGGCCTCTGGACCCACGCCATGCGGACGCTCACGCTGGTGATCGCCGGCACCGCGCTGGCGGTGGCCGTGGCCATCCCCACCGGCATCGCCATGTCCCGCAGCGACCGGCTGGAGCGGGCCGTCCGGCCGCTCCTGGACCTGATGCAGACCCTGCCCAGCTTCGTCTACCTGGTGCCGATCCTGATGCTCTTTGGCATGGGCAAGGTGCCGGCCGTGCTGGCCACCTTCGTCTACGCCGTGCCGCCGGCGATCCGCCTGACCAACCTGGGCATCCGCCAGGTGCCGGCCGACGTGGTCGAAGCCGCGAAGGCCTTCGGCACCACCGGGCGGCAGATGCTGCTGAAGGTGCAGCTGCCGCTGGCCATGCCCACCATCATGGCGGGCATCAACCAGACCGTGATGATGGCCCTGTCGATGGTGGTCATCGCCTCGATGATCGGCGCCTCCGGCCTGGGCACGGAGGTGCTGAACGGCATCGCCCGCATCGAGACCGGGCGGAGCTTCGCCGGTGGAATCTCCATCGTCATCCTGGCGATCATCATCGACCGGGTGACGCAGGGGCTCTCCAAGTCCCAGCCGCAGATGTAGGGGTTCATGGATCGAGGGCGCCGGCCAGAGCGGCCGGCGCCTCCGCCGTGTCTGCGCGCCGAACCATCGGGCGGTCCATCGCCCGTTCCCGCCGGGCCGGGCCTCGATCCCGACAAGCGCCCGTTTGGTTCGGCGGAATGGCCGGCTTTCTGCGATAGACTGCCGGCTTTGGCGCACGAACGGCTGTGCCGGGGGGAGGCATGCGGCGCCGCGCATCTTGCGGCGGAATTGGGCCCTCTGACCGCCGTCCGGGAGACGTTGAGAAGTGAACTTATTATACTAACACCATGAAAAACTGGCTGAAGGGCGGTGGAATTCCGAATGCTCACCCTGGAAGGCGTTTCGATTCGGGGCGCACTGGGCGAACGCTACGATGAGGTGCTTACCCCCGAAGCGCTGGAGTTCCTGGTTCAGCTGCACCGCCGGTTTGCAGCCAGGCGGAAGGAGCTGCTCGCGCTGCGTGCGCAGCGGCAGGAGCGGCTGGACCGCGGGGAATGGCCCGACTTCCTGCCCGAGACCCGGCACATCCGCGAGTCGGAGTGGCAGGTGGCGCCGTATCCCCCTGACCTCGCGGACCGGCGGGTGGAGATCACCGGGCCTGTGGACCGCAAGATGATGATCAACGCCCTCAACTCCGGGGCCCGGGTGTTCATGGCCGACTTCGAGGACGCCAACGCCCCCACCTGGGCCAACATCATCGAGGGACAGATCAACCTCATCGATGCCGTCAGCGGCACGATCACCTACACCAGCCCCGACGGCCGGGTCTACCGGCTGAAGGAGAAGGTGGCGACGCTCTTCGTGCGGCCCCGGGGCTGGCACCTGCCTGAGCGGCACATCGTCATCGACGGTGAACCCGCCTCGGGCAGCCTGGTGGACTTCGGCCTGTACTTCTTCCACAACGTCCGGCGGCTGCTGGAGAAGGGCACCGGGCCGTACTTCTACCTGCCCAAGCTGGAGAGCCACCTGGAGGCGCGGCTCTGGAACGATGTCTTCTGCTTCGCCCAGGACTACCTGGACATCCCCCGCGGGACGATCAAGGCGACGGTGCTGATCGAGACGATCCTCGCCGCCTTCGAGATGGATGAGATCCTCTGGGAGCTGAGGGAGCACTCGGCGGGCCTCAACGCGGGGCGCTGGGACTATATCTTCAGCTGCATCAAGAAGTTCCGGAACCGGCCCGAGGTCCGCTTCCCCGACCGCAGCGCGGTCACGATGACGGTTCCCTTCATGCGGGCCTACACCGAGCTGCTGGTGAAGACCTGCCACCGCCGCGGCACGTTCGCCATGGGCGGCATGGCGGCGTTCATCCCCAGCCGGCGGGACCCGCGCGTGAACGCGGTCGCCCTGGAGAAGGTGCGGCAGGACAAGGAGCGGGAGGCGGGCGACGGCTTCGACGGCACGTGGGTGGCCCACCCCGACCTGGTGCCCGTGGCCACCGCCGTCTTCGACGAGGTGCTGGGCGAGCGGCCCAACCAGATCGACCGGCAGCGCCCGGACGTCCGGGTCACCGCCCAGGACCTGCTGAACTTCGCGGCCACGCCGGGGGCGATCACCGAGGAAGGGCTCCGGCTCAACATCAACGTGGGGATCCAGTATATCGAGTCGTGGCTTCGGGGCGTGGGGGCGGCGGCGATCCACAACCTGATGGAGGACGCCGCCACGGCCGAGATCTCCCGTTCGCAGGTGTGGCAGTGGCTGCGCCAGGGGGCGACCCTGCAGGACGGGAGGAAGGTGACCCCTGCCCTGGTGCGGGAGCTGATCGACGAGGAGCTGGAGCGGATCCACCGCCAGGTGGGATCCCGGGCTTTCACCTGCGGCCGCTTCCAGTCCGCCCGGAAGCTGTTCGAGCAGGTGGCGCTGTCCGAGGAGTTCCCGGAGTTCCTGACGCTGCCCGGATACGACCTGATCTAGGTTCTTGGGGAGGTCATCGAGATGCGTGAGAAGGTTCGCCAGCAGGCGGCAGAGCTGGAGCGGGAGTGGAGGACGAACCCGCGCTGGAAGGGTGTGGAGCGGCCGTACACGGCCGAGGACGTGGTGCGTCTGCGCGGATCGTTCCAGGTGGAGTACACCCTGGCCCGGCGGGCCGCCGAGAAGCTCTGGCATCTCCTGCACACGGAACCCTACGTCCCCGCTCTGGGGGCCCTCACGGGAAATCAGGCCGTGCAGATGGTGAAGGCGGGCCTGAAGGCCATCTATCTCTCTGGCTGGCAGGTGGCGGCCGACGCCAACCTGGCGGGCCAGATGTACCCCGACCAGTCGCTCTACCCCGTCAACTCGGTGCCGGCGGTGGTGCAGCGCATCAACAACGCGCTGCGCCGGGCCGACCAGATCGCCTGGTCCGAGGGCAAGGACGACATCGACTGGATGGTCCCGATCGTCGCCGACGCCGAGGCCGGGTTCGGCGGGCCGCTGAACGCCTTTGAGCTGATGAAGGCGATGATCGAGGCCGGCGCCGCCGGCGTGCACTGGGAGGACCAGCTCTCCTCGGAGAAGAAGTGCGGCCACATGGGCGGCAAGGTGCTGGTGCCCACGAGCCAGCACATCCGGACGCTGGTCGCGGCCCGGCTGGCGGCGGATATCCTGGGCGTGCCGACCATCATCGTGGCCCGGACGGACTCCCTGGGCGCCACGCTGCTCACCAGCGACATCGACCCCCGGGACCGGGAGTTCCTCACCGGCGAGCGCACGCCGGAGGGGTTCTACCGGGTCCGCAACGGCATCGAGGCCGCCATCTCCCGGGGCCTGGCCTACGCGCCCTACGCCGACCTGATCTGGTGTGAGACGGCCACGCCCGACCTGGACGAGGCGAAGCGGTTTGCGGAGGGGATCCTCTCCAGGTATCCGGACAAGCTGCTGGCCTACAACTGCTCGCCCTCGTTCAACTGGAAGCGGCACCTGGACGACGCGACGATCGCCAAGTTCCAGCGGGAGCTGGGGGCGATGGGGTACAAGTTCCAGTTCATCACCCTGGCCGGCTTCCACGCCCTCAACGCCTCGATGTTCGAGCTGGCGAAGGGCTACGCGGCCGAGGGCATGACGGCTTACGTGCGGCTGCAGGAGAAGGAGTTCGCGCTGGAGCGGGAGGGCTACACCGCCACCCGGCACCAGCGGGAGGTGGGCACCGGCTACTTCGACGAGGTCGCGCAGGTGATCTCGGGCGGCCACTCCTCCACCCTGGCGATGCGGGGGTCGACGGAGGAGGAGCAGTTCAACGTGGCGGATTAAGGTTGGCCGATGTGCATCGTAAACTACCCCGATGGAGTCGTGAAGGGACAGTGGTGCCGTCACGACTCCGTCGGGGTTTTCTTGCCTAGGACGACCCAGCGTACAGGACTTTCATCTGACAGTCCGCTATGTCCAGCAGGATTGCGTGAGGTTGCAACCTAATAGGAAACGTACCAGTTCAAACCATGGTTGCCGAAACAGCCCCATGCTTCTACAAAGGGAGTGACATGATGGTTCGGTTGGTGTTCGGTCCCCGTAGGCGTCTTATCGATGAACTAAGGTCTGCTGCAGAACAACACACTGGAGGGAGGCTGCGTCTAGCGGTCGCCTGGGCTAGACAAGAGGGTGTACTGGGGCTGTTAGAAGCAATTAGCCCCCATATCGCCGAGCTCGATGTGGTGGTAGGCGTCAACGATAAAGGCACAACTGTCGAAGCGCTACTCCTGCTGCTACAACGAGCTCGCGCTCTGACCGTGTTCTATAAGCACAATCGGCAGACTTTCCATCCCAAATTGTACCTTTTCCAAAGCGGTGAGGGGGATACTGAACGTGCCACGCTTATCGTAGGGTCAGGAAACTTAACGCAAGGCGGATTACTTACCAACTTCGAAGCATCGTTGGCCGTTGATCTTGGACCAGAAGTACCCCAGTACGGGAAAGAATTACTAATAGCAGCAGACAAAATTTGGGACGAGCTTACACAATCGCATTTCGCCTACAAGGTGTCCAGCGACGAGGATGTCAGGCAACTCTATGAGGCAGGATACATAGTCTTAGAAAGTACAGTCAAGAATCGGCGTCGTCTTGAACGTAGGCAATCTCGAAAGCCAGGGTCCTTACTGCTACCAACAGCGCCTCCTAGTGCTGTACGCCGTAATGCACGGCAGGAAGTGATCATCCCATTCCCAATCGATCCCGAAGAGGATCTTGTATTTGCTTCCGAAGATACGGACCCTGTGAATTCGTTCCCCTTGCCGGACCGGTTTTTCGTCCGCACTTTGACAGATAACGACGTTAACAAATTAGTTAACGCTGCAGCTGGTACGTTTGAGCCCGATCTGGGAGAGTCCGCTCGGGACCAATTTCCGTCTTTTTGGGGATGGCCTGACAAATATCAGGTGAATCCTGCCAGCAAGGTTGGTAGGCGAGAGTGGCGGACCAAGGGAAGGTTAATAACGAGCCAAACTCCTCCCTCCGGCATTCTTATCGATGTGGTGTTGTGGTTTAGACCGGAAAGGCCTGGCCATTTACCCGAGCATCGGATCCGACTCGGGCCCATTGGGACGATACGAGGTTACGTGCCGCCAGGATTCAGCACAGACTCCCTTGTGGTGATTGAGCGAGCCCCAGAAAATGAAGATTACTCTTTCGTTGTTCGTCTAATAACAGCCTCCGATCCAACCTACCAGGACTATGCCAGTTACCTAACGACCAAGCGAGCAAAGCATCGGTATGGGTATGGGCCGTAACATGACCAAGACAGCCGCCCTGGAGCGGCTGTCTTGCACACCATTACGGCTTTTCTAGTAGAAGCAGATTTTCACGGGTGATGGAGTTCTTGCTGTGCATGTCAAAGCGATGGTAAGTTTCCAGGCGCATGATTTCCTTCAACCGCCATCCGTTGACGCAGGCTACGTCAGCTAATAATTGCGGAGTATCAATTAGTATTTTTTCTCCTCCAAGTTCGGTGCGATTCAAACCTACTACAAGACCAAACACGGCGCCTTTCCTTGTCACCTCAAGGACATTACGGAACATCTTAGCCATATCAACGAAATATGCGTACGTAAGCGCCGGAACATTTTGACGCCTGAACCCATTGCCTGGCAGGTAGCTTAGTGACAGCATTTGTCTGCACAAGTCCACGACGCTCTTCGGGAGATGTTGATCGGGATTTGTAGCGATCCTTGCTTCAAGCTCTTTGCGTTGGCGATCCGCTATTTCTCGGGTTCCTGTCAGCGCGCGCTCCAGTGACATGATTTCTCTGGAGCTAATAAGGCCCAAGATAGCCAAACTCAAGCGTTGAGTGTCAATATATGGAAGCGCACTTACGTATGGCGGGCTCGTGATGACGGCATCAAAGCCCTTAAACTCACTAGGCAGGTTTCTTACCACTCTTCGAAGGTCCGACCTGTTGTCGGCTTGGAAGGCTTGCTGGTATCCGCGCCCCGTTCCAATTACAGCCTTTGCACGGCTGATGGCAAGGAGTTTGGCTCTTAACTCCTCTAGAAACATCGGTATCACGGGATAGTTGTCCTTGGCATCTTTGCGACGACGGATTCGTAGATCGCCTGGGTCTTGCAAAGAGACTTGGCGGACCAAGTCACTCACTATTATCTGAAAAACTTCTCGCAGGTCGCGTGGAACCACCCGGTCGATTTCCGCAAGTATGAGGGACAACTGCGGAAGAACGGATATCGGAAACCAGGCCAGCAGATACTCTTTGTTGGGGAGGCGATCGAGCCACTGAGGTCCCAACACAGTGTTAATCTGGTCGGGAGTCCAGGCAACCTCAAAATTCCACTGCGCAGAGTAAGACAAGAGGACTTCAATCAGAGTCTCGGCCGCAGCTTCCAAGGTCTCAGTCGGAGCCTTCACAGCCATGATCTTGGCGTTGGAAATCTTGATGGCTAGAGGATTGAGATCGGTTCCAACGGCATTCCACCCAGAATGTGCACCCTCGAGAAGGGTGGTTCCGCTACCGCAAAACGGATCTAAGATCCACTCATTTTCATCTAAGCTCATCAAGTTCGCGATAGCTCTTACAACCTGGGGATTGAACTTGCCCTTATATTCATGAAGACCGTGGGCAGAGTAGCGAGTGCTCTGACGACTTCGCTGTGTCGGTTCGGTACGTGCAGAAGCTTCCAGTCTGGCTTGATCAGGGATGATCACATTTCCGTCTGGTAGGATAGCCTTAGCAAAATAGGTCAACCTTGATAAGGTCTTAATATGTTGAGGAGAAAACGGAACTCTTAGCCCGTCATGGACAAACTCAACGGGCCCAGGAAGAAGCGTCTGTACTTCACGAAGTGCTAGTTCCTTTTCATAGGAAAACAGACGATAGTCAGCCCAGACGAGCCGGCACCAGTTCACCCGGTTTTTCCCTCCAGACAGAAGATAACTATCCATTCTTCGTTAATGGCGCTATTAGTGGGATTAAAGGACTTACGCTTGCTGGGAATTCTGCGTTCGACCTGAGCAACGCGTCTAAACCCATGGGGAGCAGCCGCGCGCTCGAGCAATGCAACGTTGTCAATCGTCTTCCCGTGAATGACGGAACGACCAATCAAGAAGCAGGCCAAACTATTAGGTAGCATCACTCGTGATAACAGAGAAAAACACTGGCTCATCTGCCGTTCGAAATCCACTTCAGTCTGGGGATTCTTCTTGAAGTAATGCGGTCGTGCACCGATTTCCTGTTGCCTTACAGCTATTGGGTCCATGCCGAGCCAGTACATGCGATACTTGTGATACAGCCAATATTCGTAGGCGTTCGGGTACGGAGGGGAAGTCACGACCAACCCAACCCGACGTCCGATTTCATCAGGTTGGACTTCAAGAATATTCCGGTTTAATAATGTGCACCTGGGATTTGGCGCGAACAACCCAAAATAGGTGTCGGTCAGCGCTTTGTCAACCAGTTCTGCCGATTTGAGGAACAAGTCATAGACGAGCTGAGCGTCGACGTCTTTCTTAACGGATGCATATCGTGTATCGCTTTCTTGGTTAGAGACGCGCACCATAATTCGAGACAGGGCAACTTTTAATGCATCCCGAGCAGTTGGGTCATCAATCCGCTCTAGTTGGGACAGGATTCGCGCTAGGGCCTGTTGCACATCCGGTAAAAACCAATGGTTTAATCGTGGTATACTTGGTATGGTCGCGGCCTCCCGTTTGGCTTGAGCCACGACTTGTGCGGCCAAGAGAGAAAGATTTCGTGTCGGTGGTGTCGTCTTTACTTTGGAAATCAATATCGATAGAGGGTTTACGTCAATGCCAATGGCCGGTTTACCGGCCATAATGGCTTCCACGAGGGTAGTACCCGATCCGCAAAACGGGTCCAAGACAGCGCTATCATCACCTGGGTGGAATAGGCGAATTAGTTCTCTGGGAATTTGTGGGATGAACCGGGCGGGATAGGGATGGATGTTGTGGATACCGTTCCGTGTGCCGTTATCTTCGAAGTTCCAATCAACGCTTAGTAGTTTTTCTCTTATGTCAAAGGAAATGTCTGCCAAAGGGACCTTGTCTGCTGTGGCCATTTCTTACTTATCCTCTCCCTCTAGTGAACTAACTAGAACGTCCACCGACCGTTTACATGACGTGCCAGATACCTTGGCATGTCAGAGGGTTATCCAGAACATCTGATCCAACCCAACGATCGGTATGTTCCTGGACTGGAAGTTCCGAGCGCATCTATCGCTATGCTCTCATGTTAAGGTACCCGTACACTTTTTGACAACCGATGATGATCCCTGCTCCAGCGTTGCAAGCCTGTGCGGAACGTGTCAACGAGTTTGAGACAGTTGACCGGTGAAATTAGGGGTTGTTTTGCGGCTGCTTTTTCGGGGGGTTAATCCAGACTGCAGTGGGAGCCGGCGGATGAGCCGGTGGCCTGTTCACGAATCGCTCTGGGTGGGCTTCGTAAGCCTTCGCAAGTACCTTGGACCGCTTCTGGAGCACTTCCTCAGCCTTGCCGTAATGCAGCATGTGCGGGGTCAGCAGCGAGATTCCCGAGTGGTAGTGCTCGTTGTTGTACCAGGTAAAAAAGCCCTGGCAGAAGGATCGGGCATCCTCGATGGAGCCGAACCGGTCTGGAAAGTCCGGGCGGTACTTCAGCGTGTCGCCTCACCGAGCTCAACCACCGCAGCGATCAGTCGTTGCTGTCGCTCGCTGGTGGATTCAGAGGAATCAGCAACATCTCGGAGATTTTTTTTTGCACCTCGATGATTGTCTCCGCCTGCTTCGATCAAGTCCCGTCAAGTGGTGTAAATCGGGTTCCAGCATTGTAGTTGCTCTAGTCGGCACTCAGCGGCAAAAGTTCAGGACGGCCGAGGCTCGGGTCATGGGCGTACAGTTTCGCCATGGACGCCTGGCTGAAGTATCTTCGTGGGGCGGTCATCCACTCTTCCTGCTGCTCGATCATGACGGCTCCGGCCAGGCGGATCAGAGCTTCTCTGTTGGGGAAGATGCCCACGATCTCCGTCCGCCGGCCGATCTCTCTGTTGAGCCGTTCCAGGGGGTTCGTGGAGTGCAGTCGCCGCCAGTGCTCAGTCGGGAAGGCCATGTAAGCCAGAATGTCCTCCTCGGCATCTTCCAGCAGTTGGGCCGCCCGGGGGAACTGTTTCCGCAGGTTCTCGACCACAACGGCTAGCTGAGACTTCGCTGCCTGCTGGTCCGGCTGTGCGAAGATGGTCCTCACAGCAGCCGACACCATGGACTGCAGGTTCTTGGGCACATAGCCGAGCAGATTCCGCATGAAGTGAACCCGGCAGCGCTGCCAGCTGGCGCCACTGAACACGGTTCGGATCGCTTCACGCAGACCGACGTGGTTATCACTGATCACCAGAAGCAGCCCTTGAGGCCCCGAGCGACCAGCTGCCGCAAAAACGCGGTCCAGAAGGCCCCATCTTCGCTGGGACCCACGTCTAGCCCCAGAATCTCCCGTTCGCCATCCTCTCGTACACCCATGGCGATCACCAGGGCCATGCTGGAGACCCTGCCGTTCTCCCGAACCTTCTCGTACTTGGCATCCAGCCAAACGTAAGGGTAGCGCCCTTCCAACGGTCGGTTGCGAAAGGCCTCAACCACCTCGTCCAACTCGGCGCAAAGCCGGGAGACCTGGCTCTTGCTCACGCCGGTCATCCCCAGGGCCTGCACCAACTCATCTACCTTCCGGGTGCTGACCCCCTGAATGTAAGCCTCCTGAACCACAGCCACCAAGGCCTTCTCGGCCCGTCGGCGAGGTTCGAGCCAGCTTGGCATGTAGGACCCCTTCCGGAGTTTGGGGATCTGCAGATCGATCGTCCCGACCCGCGTATCCCACTGACGTTCCCGATAGCCGTTGCGGTAGTTGCTGCGCTCAGACGACCGTTCGTACCGCTCAGCGCCAATCTGCTGCGATACTTCCAGTTCCATGAGACCCTGAGCCAGCACCCGAACTCCTTCCCGGAGGAAATCCACGTCGTCCACACCGGACTTGCGCAGAAGCTCCTCCAATGCGATCCTAAAGTTGGTCACCTGCGGGTTCCCCCTTTGCGATGTATTGCTCCTACTTCGCATGGAACCCAAAGGTGGCCACTTATGTCAAGCAGCCCCTCCCACCGGAAGGTCCGGGGAATTTACACCACTACTTTGGACTCTAACTTCTGCGGCGCCAGCCACTCCTGCAAGGCTCTCTCTCGCTGCTTGCGCCACCGACGGAGTGTGGACCAGTAGATCCCTTCCCGCCGACACAGTGCCCCCAACTCGCCACGACGACACTGATCAGCCTCTGCTAGAATCCGGGCCTTCTCGCCCGCCGTGAATCGCCTTGTCACGGGCTTGGCAACGACTTCCGGGTCCGGCGCATGCGTCTGCTCGTCGATCCCACCGGCAGCACCTGCTTCCTGCGGTGAAGCATTCTGTTCATCGATCATGCCCGGATCACTACACCTTTCTCCGCCCGTTTGTACTCTAATTCGTTCCCCACCGCTGTCTCACCTATGTTGACACAGAGGGGTGGCCTCCACGTCTCTAAGTGTTCATGTGACAAGAATAGCTGTTCGCTGGCTGGCTCGCCGCCATAAGAGCGAATTGGCCGCACTAATGGGCGCAGCTGACTGAGATAGGATTTTCTCCCATCCTCTTACGGTCTCCTTCTGTTGTGCAGAAGAAACTCGAACTTTAGTTCCGGGATCGCGCGTTCGTTATATGGTGTTGCCCAAAGGAGATGTCTCTGGAATCAGGGAGACGTGGCAGTGTGAGTAAAGTTTTCGTGGGTAGGCCACAACATTTCTGCTAGAAAAAGCAGGACGAGAGATGGCTCCTTCCAAAAGTGTTGTTGCTGGGAAACAAACACCAACACAGGGAGGGTCATCTCTCGTCATGGTTGAGATTCGTGCAGACAACGGCTTTTCCTTTGAGGAACTTGAAAGTGGTGTTTGGCAGCAGGTAGTGGAGTGTTTCCGCGAAGTGCTGGTTGAGGCACTCTCGCGGGTGGACACTTTGCTGTATGAAAACCGGGACGCCCAGCGGTATGTGCTCAAAGAGATGCGGTCCCGCACCCTCATGACCAAGTTTGGCCCGATCACATTCAAGCGCCGCTACTACTGGGACCAGGAGGAAAAGTGCTTTGTCTTTCTGCTGGATGAGGTGTTGCAGATCGCAAAGCGGCAGCGGGTGAGTGAACGGCGTTGTCCCGGAAATCGTGGAAATTCAAAGTGGCGGCCCTCAAGCCCCGTTTGGTATAACGGGGGTGGACAGTAGGAAGGAGGTTGCCGCCACTGATGTCAGTGTACCACGGGAAGACCAAGAAGCGCCAGATGCTGGAGGTGGACAAACAGCCCTGGTTGCCCCAGCAGGTGCAGGTGACGCTGCATGCCCTCATGGGAGCAGCCAAGGAGGGTCTGCTGGCCCTGGCCGTCGCTGTGGGGCTTGACGTACTGCGCTCCATGATGGAGGCAGAGGTGACGGCCATCGTCGGCCCCAAGGGCAAGCACAACCCCAATCGAAAGGCTTTTCGGCACGGTGCCGAGGAGGGGCGGGTGGTGCTGGGGGGACGGAAGGTACCCATCCAGCGGCCTCGGGTGCGGACGAAGGACGGACAGGAGGTCAGGCTCTCGAGCTACGAAGCCTTCCAGGATGAGCAGTTGCTGACGCAGGCCGCCCTGGAACGGATGCTTCATGGCCTCTCCACTCGGCGCTACCATCATGGCCTGGAGCCGGTGGGCGACGATCTGCCGGCCGTGGCTACGTCCAAGAGCAGCGTAAGCCGGCACTTCGTGGCGGCCACACGCAAGGCACTGGCTGAGCTGCTGGCGAGGCCGCTTGGTGATCAGCGCTACCTGGTGCTGATGCTGGACGGGATCGAAGTCGCAGACCACACCGTGGTGGTCGCACTGGGGATCACGGACGACGGGCAAAAGCAGATCCTCGGCCTCTGGGAAGGGGCTACCGAGAACGCAACCGTCTGTCGCGCCCTGCTAACAGACCTGGTGGAACGCGGCCTGCGGGTGGACGGAGGCATCCTGGTGGTGATAGATGGGGCCAAGGCCCTCAGGGCTGCCGTGCGGGACGTGCTGGGTGCCAGGGCGACCGTGCAGCGATGCCAAGTTCACAAAAAGCGCAACGTGCTGGACCACCTGCCGGACGAGGCTCGCGCGTGGGTCAGCCGCAAGCTGGAGCAAGCCTGGAGGGAGACGGACTACGAGAAGGCCCGGACTGCTCTCACCAGCCTGGCCAAGACCCTGGACGACAAGTATCCGGGCGCCGCCGCCAGCCTGCGCGAGGGGCTCGAGGAGACCCTGACCGTCCTGCGGCTGGAACTGCCCGAGGCGCTGCGCAAGACTCTCCGTTCCACGAACCCCATCGAGTCCGCCTTCGAGAAGGTACGGATGGCTAGCCGCAACGTCAAGCGCTGGCGGAACGGCCAGCAGGTGCTGCGCTGGACTGCCGCGGGCCTCCTGGAAGCGGAGAAGGGCTTCCGGCGCATCAAGGGATACCGCCAGCTCCCAATGCTGTCGGAAGCCCTAAGCAGACACGCCGCTCCAGAAGCATCCAGCGCCGTGCAAACGGCCTAAAAACGAAGAAAAAGGCCGCCACGAAATTCCACGGCGGCTGGGACGTCGCCTGAGTGAATCGATCAGGGCAGATGCGGTTGAAGCTGCAGTGACGGCCGGATCGTTTCGGGGTGCGGCAGCAGAGCTGGGGCGGCGGGACTGTCAGGTTTACGTCAGCCACGAGGCGATCCGGCAGTGGAGCATCGAGACGGGAATGGCCCTTGCGGCAGCGCAGAAGCAGCGGCAGGTGACCGAAGGGGGGACCCGCAAAGTCCGCTTCCTGTACATCGAGGCGGATGGATTCTGGCCGGGTCGTCAGCGCGGCAAGAAGGCGGAAGTGCGGCTGTTCGTGATTCATGAGGGTTGGGTAGAGCGAACCCCGGCTGGTACGGAGTACAGGCTGGTAAACCGCCGCGATTTCATTCCCGACAGCGGACGGGACAGCTGGGAGCAGTTGAGCGAGTTTCTGGAGAGGGAGTACGATCTCAGCGACACGTGGGTGATCATCAACGGGACGTGCTGCGCCACCAGCCCCGGCTCCTGGAACGAGCGAACGCTGCGCTGGAGACAAACGACGCCGGAGGATTGCTGGCGGTACTGGAGGAAGCGCGTGTTGCTGAGACCGACTCGAAGCGTCGTGGAGAGATCCGCAGGCTGGTGGCCGACCTCAGGACGATGCCGGAGTCGATACGGGACTACCGCGTCCGACTTCAAGAGCGGGGCGTCAGCGTGGAAGGGTTACGCGGCCTGGGTGCAGCGGAAGGGGCGGTGGAGCGGTACTCAGCACGGCTGCGGAAGGTCGGCCGGAGCTGGTCCGAGAGGCTTGAAGGCGATGATGCACGTGCTGGCCGCCTATTTTCACGGCACTTTGCGTGGGGCCGTGGAGATGGTGGAACGCCAGCTGGGACTCGAATCACTGGCTGCAGTTCGGGAAAAGGTGCGGAACCGGGTCGTGGAGACCGTGGGGCGGGGTATTGAAGGAGTCCGCCACGGGCGCATGCCGATCTTGTATGCCGGTCGGAACGCCAGTGGCGGATACTCTCGGATGCTGAGGGCGGCCGCCGGCTTCACCAAGTAGAAGAGGCAACAGACGCATTCGGCGCCAATTCATGAACCAAAATCATACAGAACACTTTTGGAAGTGCGATGTACCCACTTTCACTTGACAGACCCCCCCATGAATTGCTTGTTGACTTTAGGCATGTATCCGGGTAGAATACTACCGGTGCTGATTCCGGCGTAGCTCAGCGGTAGAGCGTCCGGCTGTTAACCGGAGGGTCGTAGGTTCGAATCCTACCGCCGGAGCCAGGTATGTGCAGGCGGGAAACCGCCTGTTTTTGCATGTCCGCCGGGGCGATCTTGTGAAACGCCTCCCCGTCGCGTAAAATGCTCTATGCGGGCCCTTAGCTCAGCGGTCAGAGCTGCCGGCTCATAACCGGTTGGTCGTAGGTTCGAATCCTACAGGGCCCACCAGAGGAATCCAGGGGGAGAGGGCGTGGCCCGGAGACTGTTTCAGCAGTCCCCGGGCCACGTCGCGCCTCCGGGCAGGATGGAGCCGTACTGGTCAGGCGAGACTCAGGCCGCCGTCCACGCCGATCACCTGGCCGGTCAGCCAGTGCGAACCGGGCGCGGCGAGGGCGACGATCCAGGCTGCCACATCGTCGGGTTCGCCCCGGCGGCCAAGGGGGATCTGCCTCTTCTCCGCTTCTTTGATGGACGCCACCACATCTTCCGGCAGCCCTGATCTCGACAAGATGGGCGTTTCCGTCGGCCCGGGGGCGACGGCGTTGACGCGGATCCCGTAGGGCGCCAGTTCCAGGGCCCAGCAACGGGTGAGGTGATCGAGCGCCGCCTTGCTCGCCGCGTAGTGGGCAACGTTGGCGGCCGCCTTGTGCCCGTAGGTGCTGGAGACGTTGATGATCGCTCCGCGGCTCTCCTTGAGCCACGGGAGCGCTTCCCTGACGAGGTTGATGGGGCCGAAGACGTTGGTGGCGAAGAGCTGGGCGGCGGTTTCCGCGCCGACCTTCTCGAACGGACCGGAGGCGAACATTCCTGCGTTGTTCACCACGACGTCGATCCGGCCCCAGAGCTTTGCGGCTTCCTCGACAACACGCCGGGCGTCCGATGCGACGGTCACATCGGCCGTGACGCCCCGGATGCCCGGCGCAGCGGCCTCGGTCTCCCGCAGCGGCTCAGGACGCCTCCCTGTGATGAGCACCTTCGCACCCCGGCGTGCGCAGGCGAGCGCCGTGGCGCGCCCGATGCCGGTGCCGCCTCCGGTCACGATCACGACAAACCCTTGAAGCTCCTGGTTCCCTCTCCTTGCCGGCGCGTTGGACACGCTGGCGGCGACGTCCGAGGCGCTCATGCGGTCTCATCCCCTTCCCCCGCGATCCTGACGGCGATGCGTGAGCTGATCTTTTCGAGCTGCAGGATGCGGTTGCGAATTTCATTCAGCTTGTCACGGTACATGTTGCGGGCCACCTCACACAGCTGGTGGCCGTGAACCGGATCGCCCAGGCAGTGGGCAATCTGTTGGATCTCCTTCACGGTGAACCCGACCTCGAGGAGTGCACTGATCTCCTGCACCCGCCTCACGGCGCTTTCGTCGAACTCCCGGTAGCCGTTCTCGAGGCGTTGGGCGCCCAGAAGGCCCATGTTGTCGTAGTAGCGCAAGGACCGGATGCTCACGCCGGTCCGCCTAGCCAGCTCGCCGATACGCATCTCATTTGAACCTCCCGGGGGGTATTGTAAACCCTGACATGGGTGTCAGGGTCAAGGGGGATCTGCAAAACCCGAGGGGATCTGCACAACGCGGCGACACCGCCGCCCGACGGGGGATGCCGTTACACCACGCACGGGACGCCCGCACCGCCGGCAGAGTCCGGCAGTCGACCCGGGTGAGCCTGCTGAGTCGCGGACTCGCGCGATCCAGGACGTCTGGCACACGGATCTCGGCGGGGAGGGAACTGGCGTCCGGCGGTAGAACGTTTCAGAGCAGAGCCAACTGGCGCGGAACAGCCGCCGCCGGATCGGCGGCGGCGGGGGAGGGTGCGCGGCAGACCAGCCGACAGGAGGTGCCCCATGAACGTCGAACGCGAACTGCTGGAGCCCGTTCCGCTCTGTGACGACCGCGGCCGGCTCAATCCCGACGCGGTGGGCTGGTCCCGCAGACCGCTGCACCGCTGCAATCTGCGGGGACACTGGCTGCGGAAGAAGCGCTGGAACTACTGGGCCATCACCACCGAGACGCATCTGTTCTCGCTGACGGTGACCGACCTGGACTACGCCGGCCTGGGGTTTGCGTACTTCCTCGACTTCGGGACCGGCGACTTCACGGAGCAGACCGTCCTGCACCTCCTCGGCCGGGGGCTGACCCTGCCGGACGACGTGGAGGGCGAGGTGCGGTTCGACGACGAGAAGATGCGGCTTTACATGTACGACGACGGGGAAACGGTCCGGCTCACCGCGGCGAGCCCGGATTTCGGCGGGGTGCCCATGCAGGCCGATTTCACCGTCACCCGCCCGCCGGAGCAGGAGTCGATGAACGTGGTCATCCCGTGGAGCCGGCACCGGTTCCAGTTCACCTCCAAGCAGGAGGCCCTGCCGGCCCGGGGGGAGGTGCGGCTCGGCGATCGGCGCATCCCCTTTGAGGGCTTCGCCTGCCTGGACTTCGGGCGGGGCGTCTGGCCCTACCGGGGCTTCTGGAACTGGGCCGCCGCTTCAGGCGTGCAGGGCGGCCACACGATCGGCCTCAACCTGGGCGGCGGCTGGACCGACGGGACCGGCATGAACGAAAATGGCTTCGTGGTGGACGGTCGGGTCACGAAGATCCACGACGACCTGAACTTCGAGTATGACCCCGCGGACTTCATGCGCCCCTGGCGCATCCGCACCCGGGAGACCGACCAGGTCAACCTGCTCTTCGAGCCCTTCTTCGAGCGGGTGGCGTGCACCGACGCGCTGGTCGTGCGCTCGGAGGTCCATCAGATGATCGGCCGGTTCAGCGGCTGGGTGACGACGGAGGCCGGTGAGCGCATCGCCATCGAGCGGGTGGTGGGCTGGGCCGAGGAGCACCGCGCCCGCTGGTAGGCCGGCGGAGTCGGTCCGCACCCGCCACCGGACCTCCAGGCGGGTGTCCTTCTTCACCCGCGGCACGGCGATGACGTGATACGGCTGCGTGACTGCCTGGGTGACGGGGCGCCCCGGGGCGGGGCGCAGCTCCAGGGCCGTGACCCGCAGGCTGTCGCCCTGCGGCGCCACGTCCGTGATGTAGAGGCTGTATCCGCCGGTGGGCCGCTCGCCGGCGAAGAGCGCCACCACCGAGGAGCGGCTGAAATCCACCGGGGGCAGGGCGGGGGGCGGGTCGAAGCGGCTGGCGTGGCGCCGCCAGAGGGCTTCCCACTCGGCCAGGCTGGTGATGAGCGCAGCCTCCTGCGCGGTGATGCCGCTGTGAGTTCCCCGGGCCAGGGTGGTGAACGTGCCCGTCGCGGCGGGCGAGCCGCAGGCCGAAGCGAGCGCAAGCAACGCCGCGAACAGGGTCCGCAGCAACCGGGATCGGGACTTGGACAGGGCTGCCGGCAGCGCCGCCGGGAGCCCGGGCCGGCAGATCAGGAGGGGTCTGGTCCGGGCCATTCGCTGCACAGTCAGGCCTCCCTCGGTTTTTTGCTCAGCTTTCCCGAAGTTCGGGGCGACGAACCGGGGGGCGGAGCGAATCCTAACCTGCGATCGGAGGGCTTGCCAACGCGATGATTCAGCTTTCCCCGCGCCTGGCCGCCGTGGCCCGCCATGTGCCCGCTGGCCGGCCGTTTGCCGATATCGGCACAGACCATGCCTACCTGCCGGTCCATCTGGTGCAGTCCGGCCGGGTGCCGCGCGCCGTCGCCGGCGACGTGCTGCCTGGGCCCCTGCAGGCGGCGAGGGCCACCGTCGCCGCCGCGGGGCTGGCGGACCGCATCGACGTGCGGCTGGGTTCGGGGCTCACGGTGCTGGCGCCCGGCGAGGCGCCGTGCGTGGCCGTGTGCGGCATGGGGGGACCGCTGATCGCACGCATCCTGGCAGAGGGGCCGCTGGCGGGCGTGGAGCGGCTGGTCCTGCAGCCAATGGGCGGCGAGGCGCAGCTGCGCCGCTGGCTGGCGGACAACGGCTGGCGCCTGGTCGCCGAGGAGGTCGTCGAGGACGGCGGACGGCTTTATCCGGTGCTTGTGGCCGAGCCCGGCCGGATGGGCCTCACCCGCATGGAGGAAGAGGTGGGGCCGCTCCTGCTGCGTCAGGGCGGCCCGCTGGTCGTGCGCTACGTGGACGAGAAGCTGGAGCTGGCCCGCCGGGCCCTGGCGGGCGCGTCCCGCTCCGACCAGCCGGCGGCGCAGGAGCGCGCGGCCCAGCTGTCCGAGTTGGTCGAGCTGCTGGCCCGGGCCCTGCGCATCTGCGCCGGCGACCGCTGAGGGAAACAGGGAGGTGCTGCCGGATGACGACGGTGAGGAACATCGCGGCGTACATCGAGGAACTGGCGCCGCTTTACTGGGCGGAGTCGTGGGACAACGTCGGCCTGCAGGTCGGGGACCCGGGTGCCGCCGTGCAGCGCGTGCTGGTCGCGCTGGAGCTCACGGATCCGGTGCTGGAGGAGGCCGAAAGTCTGGGCTGCGATATGGTGGTGGTCCATCACCCGCCGATCTTCAGGCCGCTGAAGGCGCTGCGCTTTGACAACCGCCCGGCCCGCAGGCTGCTGCGGCTGATCCGGGGGGGCATGGCCCTCTACGCCGCGCACACCAACCTCGACCAGGCCCCGGGCATGACCAACGACACGCTGGCGGCGGCCGCGGGGCTCACGGAATTCGAAGTGCTGAAGCAGGCCGGGGAGGAGCGGTATGTGAAGCTGGTCGTCTTTGTGCCGCGGGGGCACGAGGATGCCGTGCGCGACGCCCTGGCCGGCGCAGGGGCGGGGCACATCGGCAATTACAGCCACTGCACCTTCCAGGCGCCCGGCACCGGGACGTTCCTGCCGCTGGAGGGCACGAACCCCTTCATCGGCCAGCGGGGACAGCTGGAGCGGGTCGAGGAGCTGCGGCTGGAGACCATCGTGCCCGAGTCCGCGGTGGAGCACGCCGTGCGGGCGATGATCGATGCCCATCCCTATGAAGAGGTGGCCTACGACCTGTACCCGCTGGCGAACCCCGGGAGGGTGCGGGGGCACGGCCGCATCGGGCGGCTGGCGCAGCCTCTTCGCCTCTCCCAGCTGGCGGCGCGCCTGAAGGCGTCGCTGCGTACCCCGGCGGTGCGCATCGTGGGCGAACCGGACCGCGAGATTGCCACCGTCGCGGTGGGGGCCGGCGCCGGCGCGGACCTGATCCGCCCCGCGGCCTCCCGCGGCGCGGACGTGCTCGTCACCGGAGACGTGAAATACCACGAGGCCCAGGATGCGCTGGACCTCGGGCTCGCCATCATCGACGTGGGCCACTACGCTTCGGAGGCCGGAGCCGTCGGCGCGCTGGCGGACTACCTGCGGGAGCGGCTGGCCGCCGACGGGCACTCTGCCGAGGTCGTGGTATCACAGGCCGGCCGCGACCCCTTCCAGGTCGTGTAGGCGGATGTCCGAACCGGCTCTGAGGCTCGAGGACGTCGTCGTGCTGCGCCGCACCGATCCTTCCGGCCCCTTCGGCCTGTGGGGCGCCCGGCCGGTGCGGGCCGTGGACGGCGTCAGCCTCGCCGTCGACCGGGGGGAAACCCTGGGGCTCATGGGCGGGTCGGGCGCGGGGAAGACCACGCTGGCGGAGGCGGCCGTCCTGCGCCTGCCCATCCAGCGGGGCGCGATCTACGTCCAGGGGCAGGACGTCCGGCGCCTGGACCGCAAGCGGATTCGGCGCCGTCTGCAGATGGTGCGGCAGGATCCGCGGGCCTCGCTGGACATGGAGAAGACCGTGGGCGCACAGCTGGACGACCTCATCCGCGCCCACGGCCTTCCTGACGGCGACGCACGCATCCGGCGCGCCCTGGAGCAGGTGGGGCTGCCGCCGGCGGAGTTCCTGGGCCGCACCCCCCGCCAGATGTCCGGAGGCCAGCAGCAGCGGCTGGCGATTGCGCGGGCCCTCGTCCTGAACCCGCTCCTGGTGGCCCTGGATGAACCGGTGGCAGGCGTCGACCCCCGGCTGCAGGAGGAACTGCTGCGACTGTTCGCCGCCGTCCAGCGGGAGCGGGGCACCGCCTACCTCCTGATCTCCCAGAATGTGGGGGTGATCGCCCGTCTCGCCCACCGGGTCGCGGTGATGCACCTGGGCCGGATCCTCGAGACCGGGCCCACCGAGCAGGTGCTGATGAACCCCCGGCACCCGTTCAGCCAGCGCTTCCTCGGCCGGGAGGGTGGGCCCCTGCCGCCCGATGAGGACACCGCCGGGCGGGCGTTTCACGGCTGCCCCTGGGCGGCCTACTGTCCGCAGGCGGTCGCGCGGTGCGCAAAAGAAAAGCCGGTGGCGCGGGAGGTTGCCCCCGGCCACCTGGCTGCTTGCCACGTTCTCTAGGGATCGCCGTGCACGGAGCATCCGCCGGCGCACCCGTGGTCCACGCTGCAGGCCACGGTGCACGCCGGTCACGGTGCACGCCGGCCCCAGTTGCAAGCCGATCACGGTATAGCCCGATCACGATATATGCCGACACGGCACATGCCGAAACGGCACGTGCCGATCACGAGGCATACCGATCATGGCTCGAAACGGATGTGGATCTGCACGATCTCCGAGCGGGTGCCGACCCGGATCGGCGGGCCCCAGGTGCCCCACCCCTGGGAGACGACGAACTGGGTGCCGCCCTTGGCCAGGTAGCCCCAGTCCACCTCGAAGATCCGGGCGGTGAGCAGCCGGCCCGGCCACACCTGCCCCCGGTGCGTGTGGCCCGAGACCTGCAGGTCGACGCCTGCGGCGACCGCCTGGTCCAGCCGGTCGGGCTGGTGGTCAATGAGCAGGATGGGCTTGGACCGGTCGACGCCCTGCAGGACCTCCTCCAGCGGCGCAGGACCGCGCGAACGGTCGTTGCGACCGACCACGTAGAAGGCGCCGTCCACCAGCGTCCATTCGTCCACCAGCAACTGCACACCGGCTTCGGCCATGGCGGCCCGGAAGGCCGGGAGGTCGTCGGCGCCGTCGTCGTGATTGCCCAGGACCCCGTACACGCCCAGCGGCGCGTGCAGGCCCCGCAGCACTCCGGCCATGCCGCGCTCCCGGAACGGGCGGAAGTCGTCGTCGATGATGTCGCCGGCCAGCAGCACCATATCGGCCTGGAGCCGGTTGATGTCGGCCACCAGCCGCTCCAGCCGGTTCCGGCCGATGATCAGGCCCAGGTGGGTGTCGGAAACCAGCACGACATTCAGCTCCCGGTAGGGGCCGGCGGCTTTCGGGATGGTCACTTCATGCCGGGTCATCATCGGTGTGCGGGCCGACCAGGCGCCGCAGATCAGCACGGCGGCGTACGCGGCCAGCAGAACGGCCCCCGTGCCCTTCACCAGGTTCAGGTGGGGAAGGACGCCCGGGGCCACCAGCCGCATCCCGCCGTACACGAGACGCACCAGGTCGATCATCAGCAGCGCCGGAAACAGGTAGACGTAGGCGGTCATCCACCAGCCGCCGATCCGCGCCAGCCACTCGGCCGCCCACAGCGGCAAGGACGCCGCGGCGAGGCGGGAAAGCGGGAACGCCGATGCCAGGAAAGCGACGGCGGCCCAGTACGGCGCCGCCGGGACCGGCCGGGGCAGTACGACTGCCAGCCACTGGGCCGTGCGCAGGCCGATGTAGAACCCGACTCCTCCGTACACTGCGAAAACCAGAGCGACGAATACGTACATCAATTCCACTCCTGACTTATCCGGCTGCCGCCCCGCCTGCCGCCCCCGTCACCGCGGCGACGCGTCCCGCCAGATCCCCGGGCACCATCCCCGGGCTCTCCAGCAGCAACTGCATGTGAAACCCTCCCGTGGCGGAAAGGATTCGCCCGACAGCCCGGGAATCCCTCTGTCGGCTGTTCGCCGCCCCGGCCGTCCCGGATGCGGACATGCTATGGCAGAGGCGAGCGCTCTGCGTGCGATCGGTAAAGGTGGGAGGGGGGAGGTGAGTGCCGTGGTCTACCTGGGCATCGACGTCGGCGGCACGGGCATCAAGGCGGCCATCGTGGATGCGGAGGGCCGCATCCTGCACCGCGCCGAGGCGCCCACCGGCGCAGCGGAGGGCGCCGGGGCCGTGCTAGCGCGCATCCGGCGGCTGGGCCTTTCGCTGATGGAGCGGGCAGAGACACCGGTTATGGCCTGCGGGGTCGGGTCGCCGGGCCGCATCGACCACCGCCGGGGGCGGGTGATCTTCGCCAGCGGGAACCTGCCCGGCTGGACCGGCCTGGCCCTGGGGGCGGAACTGCACCAGGCTTTCGGCGTCCCCGTCGTCGTGGACAACGACGTCAACGCGGCCGCGACGGGCGAGGCCTGGATCGGCGCCGCCCGGGGCGCGTCGGATTTTCTCATGCTGACGCTGGGCACCGGCGTGGGCGGCGCCCTTACCGTGCACGGCCGGCTCTGGCGCGGCGCGCGCTTTGGCGCCGGGGAGGTAGGCCACATGGCGCTCTACCCCGGCGGCGAGCCCTGCCCGTGCGGCGGCAGGGGATGCGCCGAGCGGTACGTGTCGTCGAAGGCGCTGACCCGCCGGGCCAACGAGGCGCTCACGGAGGGGACTCCGTTTCGCGGCATCCGCGACGTGATCCGCGCCGCAGAGCAGGGCGCAGGCGAGCGGCAGCGCGCCGCCCGCCTGGGGGTGGAGCAGTGGACCGGCGACCTGGCGCTCTTCCTGATGAACCTGCAGATGGCCTTCGACCCGCAGATGATCGTGGTGGGCGGCGGCATCACGCGGCTCGGCTACTGGTGGGACCGGCTGGTGCAGACCGCCCGGCAGGGGTGCCGGGAGCGCTCCACGTCCATCCGCGTCCGGCGGGCGAAGCTGGGCCCCATGGCCGGCGTGGTGGGCGCCGCCCGGCTGGCGATGCTGCGCCAGAGGCCGTGACCCGGGTTACCCTTCCACCGCCGGCGGCTTCGGCTGTCCGGACTGCCCCTGCGAAGCCGCGCCCCGGCTCCGGCCGCCCTTCAGCCGCTCCCAGAGGGTGCGGTAGACCTTCTCCGTCTCGGCAATCGGCCGGAGGGCGACGCCGCGCTCCCGCTTGGCCGTGCGGATGACGTGCTGCACCTCGGCCTGCGCCTGCTGCAGGGCCGACCGGGCGAGGTCCAGCTCTTCGAGGGTGCGGGCTTCCCGCATCATCTGCCGCGCGGTCTCGACCCGGCTCAGCGCGGCCTTCATCAGCGCGTAGTGGTCGGGCGCCCGGGGAGGGGTCTCAGGGGCCCGGAAGCGCAGGAGAGCAAGGGCCCTTTGCAGCACGGGAACACCCCCAATCCACGGTTCACGTGGGAGCCAAACCCTCTGTTAGTTATTACGAAGGAACCCATTAAATGGTTTTCTGCGCGGCGGGGTCCTGCGCGAAATTCCTGAATCCCTTCACCGACCGACATCTGCGTATCGGTCGCGGGGTATCCTCTGACCGGGAAGGCCCGGCGGCGTTGCGGCGCCCGTGCAGGCATGCGGTCAGCGGAATTGGGCCGCCCGTGCAGGCATACGGTCAGCAACCGGGGAAATGGATAGAAGTGGGCTGTTCAACTCTGCGGGAAAGAAGGGAGATAGCGTGGACATCAACCGGCTGGTGACGGAGGGAAGGCTGCAGGAGTCGCTGGAGATCGATCAGGTGTCCACCCTGGAGATGGTGCGGATCATCAACGAGCAGGACAAGCTGGTGGCGCTGGCGGTAGAGAAGGAGCTGCCCAACATCGCGCGCGCCGTCGACCTCATCGCGGAGCGGCTGCGGGCCGGCGGACGTCTCTTTTATGTGGGCGCCGGCACCAGCGGGCGGCTGGGCATTCTGGACGCCTCCGAGATCCCCCCGACCTACGGCGCACCGCTGGACCTGGTGCAGGGCGTGATCGCAGGCGGCCAGGAGGCGGTTTTCGAGACGCGGGAAGGGGCCGAAGACTCCCGGGAGCAGGGCGCCGCGGACATCGCCGCCCGGGTGCGTCCCGGCGACGTCGTGGTGGGCATCGCCGCGAGCGGCCGGACGCCGTACACGGTGGCCGCGGTGGAGGAGGCCCGGCGCCTGGGCTGTGCCACCGTGGCGGTGACCAACAACCCCGACTCCGCCCTGGCGGCGGCCGCGGACATCGCTATCGCCCCCGTGGTGGGGCCGGAGGTGATCATGGGCTCTACCCGCATGAAGTCCGGCACCGCGCAGAAGATGGTGCTGAACATGCTCTCCACCGGCGCGATGATCAGGTTGGGAAAGGTGTACTCGAACCTGATGGTTGACATGCAGGCCTCCAACGAGAAGCTGCGGAAGCGGGCCGTCCGCATGGTCGTCCTGGCGACGGGGCGCGACGAGGCGACGGCGGCCCGGGTCCTGGAGGAGGCCGGCGGTTCGGTGAAGCAGGCCATCGTGGCCCTCCTGGCCGGCGTGGACACCGGGGCCGCCCGGGACGCCCTGGAGCGGGCAGGCGGCTTCGTGCGCGAGGCCATCAGGCTGGCGCAGGGCAAGTAAGCGGGAACGTGCAGCGAAAGCAGCCGGACACCGGACGAAGGAGAGATGTCGGCATGAAGCGGTGGTTCAGGGCGCCGCTGATCCTTCCGGACCGGGTCGTGGAAGACGGCCTGCTGGCCTATGAAGCCGGACGGATCACCGACGTGTGGGACCTGGCTGATCCGGCGGCCCCGCCGGTTCCGCCCGGGGCGGAGGTGGTGCGTGAGGGCTACCTGGCGCCGGGCTACCTGGACATCCACGTGCACGGCGGCGGCGGGGGCGACTTCATGGACGCGGACCCCGAAGCTGTGGTGGCCATCACCACCACTCACGCGCGCCACGGGACCGTCGGGCTGCTGGCCACCACCCTGACGGCGCCGGAGGAGGAGATCATCCGCGCCATCCGTGCAGCCCGGCAGGCCCCTCCGAAGGGGGCGCGGGTCCTGGGCTTTCATATCGAAGGACCGTTCATCAACCTGGCGCACAAGGGGGCGCAGAACCCGGAGTACGTGCGGCCGCCGTCGATCGCGGAGATCGACCGCTGGATGGCGGAGGGCGGGCCGGACGACCGGTGGCACGTGACGCTGGCGCCGGAGACGGAGGGGGCCCTGGAGGCGATCCGCCACCTGGTGCGCCGGGGCGCCGTGGTGAGCGCCGGGCACACCGACGCCACCTACGAGCAGCTCCGGATGGCGGCCGAGGCAGGCCTCACGCATGCCACCCACCTCTACAACGGCATGCGGGGGCTGCACCACCGTGAGCCGGGCACCGTGGGCGGCGCGCTCACCCTCGCCAACATGACGGTCGAGCTGATCGCCGACGGCGTCCACGTGCACCCGGCGGCGATGCAGGTGGCCATCCGGACCCGGGGGCCGGACCGCGTGGTGGCGGTAACCGACGCCATGCGGGCCGCAGGCCTGGGGGAGGGCGAGTTCACCCTGGGCGGGCTGCCGGTCATCGTGAAGGACGGGCAGGCCCGGCTGCACAGCGGCGCGCTGGCCGGCTCCGTCCTCACCATGGAGCGGGCGGTGCAGAACCTGGTCCGCCTGGTGGGGCTTGACCTGCCGGCCGCCGTGGCCATGGCGTCGCTCAATCCGGCCCGCAGCCTCCGGCTCGACGGCCGGAAAGGCTCGCTGTCCCCGGGCAAGGATGCGGATCTGCTGCTTCTCGACGAGCAGCTCAACGTGAAAACCACGATTATAGGCGGTGAGGTCGTGTATGATGACAGGTAAGCGGTATCCCCTGAAGGTCGAGGTGCACGAGAGCTACGATGCGCTTTCGCACCGCGCAGCCCGGATCGTGATCGACCTGCTGAGAGAGAAGCCCGACGCGGTGCTGGGCCTGCCGACCGGCGGCACCCCGGTGGGTTTCTACGACGCGCTGGTGGAAAGCGGGGTCTCGCTGGCGCGGGCCCGCACCTTCAACCTCGACGAGTACATGGGCCTCCCCCGCACGCATCCCGAGAGCTACTACGCCTTCATGAAACGGATGCTGTACGACCGCACCGACCTGCGCCCCGAGAACTGTCACATCCCCGACGGCAACGCGCCCGACCCCGAGGCCGAGTGCCGCCGGTACGAGGAGGCGATCCGCGCCGCCGGCGGGATCGACATCCTGCTGCTGGGCGTCGGCCACAACGGCCACATCGGGTTCAACGAGCCCGGCTCACCCTGGGACGGCCGCACCCGCGTGGTCGAGCTGGCCGAGCGGACCCGTGAGGCCAACGCGCGGTTTTTCAGCAGCATCGATGAGGTGCCCCGGCGCGCGATCACGATGGGTATCGGCACGATCCTGGAGGCGCGCCGGATCCTGCTGCTGGCCAGCGGAACGGGAAAGGCGCCGATCGTGAAGCGGCTGGTGGAGGACGAGCCGACGCCGGAGGTGCCGGCGTCCGCCCTGCACTTCCACCCGGACGCGACCGTCCTGCTGGACGGGGAAGCCGCGTCGATGCTCAGGCGGTAGGGGTCTGTTGAGGCAGAAAGGGGGCCGTCCCGGCGTGCGCACACGCCGGGACGGCCCCTTCGCATTGCCGGCGGAGCCCCTTTGAAACTGGCGCGATCTGGGCATCCTATAGGGGAGTACTGCCGCGGGAGGCAAGGACTTCCATGGAGATTCTGCGCAACCTGTATCGGCGGCGGCTGCGCACCGGCCTGACCGTACTGGGTATCGCGGTGGGCATCCTGGCCTTCACCGTCATGGGCGCGATGGCCGAGAAGTTCAACCGGCTGATCGCCGGGGGGGAGGCCTACTTCGCCAACCGCATCGCGATCCACTCCACCGGCGGCGCCCTGCGCCTCAACCTCCTGGGCCCCGAGGACATCGAGGTCATGAAGCGCACGCCCGGAGTGCGGCACGTGGAGACGCACATCATGATGCCGCTGGACGAGACCGCCGGGTTCGAGCTGGCGCCGCGCTTCCTGGTGGGCGTCAACCTTCCCAATTTCGCCCGGGCGCAGCTCATGGGCGACCGGGGGACCCAGCTGCGGCTGGCCCGGGGGTCCTGGTGGCAGCCGGGCGACCGGCAGGTCGCGGTGCTGGGCAGCGCCGTCGCCCACAAGATGAAGCTGGACGTGGGGGACACCCTGCACGCGCGCGGACGCGACTTCGCGGTGGTGGGCGTCCTGGAAGAGACGCTCTCGCTGCCCGACGGCTGGGCCCTGATCCCGGAGGAGGACGCGCGGGAGCTGCTGTTCGAAGGCTCGTCCCTGCTTCAGTGGATCGGGCCGGACCAGGTATGGACCAACGCCTACGCCCTGGTCGAGCCCGGCATGGGGGAGGTGCTCACCGACCAGCTGGCCCACAGCCTGCGCAGGGGCTACCTGCTGCACTCGCCGGAGCAGCTGGCCAGGGCGGCCGGGACCGCCTCCAGCGTGCTGAACACCGCGATTCTGGGCTCGGGCGCCATCGCCGTGATCGTGGGGTCGCTGGCGGTCGTCAACACCATGTTCTTCGCCGTGGGCGAGCGGACCCGGGAGATCGGCATCAAGAAGGCCATCGGCGCCGGGCGTTGGGCTATTCTGCGGGAGTTCCTGGCCGAGTCGGTCCTGATCGGTTTCCTGGGGGGGCTGCTGGGTCTGGGTCTGGCCGCCGGGCTCATCGCGGCGCTGAACGGCTACGCGGCCCAGGAGGGCACGCCGGTCTTTCTGCTGACGCCGCGCCTCGCCCTGGGCGCCCTGGGGTTTGCGACAGGCCTGGGCGGCGTGGCCGGCGCCTGGCCCGCCTGGCGGGCGGCCAACCTCGATCCGGTGGAGGCCCTGCGGGCGATCTAGTCAGGCGGAAAGACAAGGGAGGAGGGAGAACCGTGAGCGCACAGCCGCTCCTTCAGGCGGAGTCCCTGGTGAAGGAGTATCCCATGGGCGTCCGGGCGCTGGACGGCGCCAGCCTCACCGTGGGCCGGGGCGAGATCGTCGGGATCATGGGGCGGTCGGGCAGCGGCAAGTCGACCCTGCTGCACATCCTCGGGTGCCTGGACCGGCCTGACTCCGGCCGGGTCTGGATCGACGGGACGGAGGTCACCCGGCTCTCGGACGCGGCCCTGCCCAGAATCCGGCTGAACCGGCTGGGGTTCGTGTTTCAGTCGCACAACCTGGTGCCCACCCTGACCGCGCTGGAGAACGTGGCGCTGCCGCTCCGGTACGTGCGACCGCGCCCGAAAGATCCGTACGGGCAGGCGAAGGCGATGCTGGAGGCCGTGGGGCTGGCCGACCGCATGCACCACCTGCCGGGCCAGCTTTCCGGGGGCCAGCAGCAGCGGGTCGCCATCGCCCGGGCCCTGGTGAACAATCCCGCCCTGGTGCTGGCCGACGAGCCGACCGGCTCCCTGGACTCCCAGAGCGCCCGGGCGCTGCTGCGGCTCATGCGCCGGCTGTGCCAGGAGCGGGGGCAGACCTTCGTGGTGGTGACCCACGATCCGGTGGTCGGGCAGGTGTGCGACCGCATCTACCACATGGTGGACGGGCGGGTGCTGAACACGGCCGCGGGCTGACCGGGCGCAATGCCACCAGCGAAAATAACAGAATATTATGTACACAGAGTAGCGTGATGTCCTATGTTCAGGGGGAAAGGAGGTCATCCCCATGCGCAGGATCATCACGCTGCTCCTGGTCTCTTCCCTTATGTTCCTCTCCGCCGCCGCACCGGGCGCACAAGCCGCCCCCCAGCCGGCCTTGGCCGGGCGGGGCGGGCCCGCGGAAGCCCTGGCGGCAACGGCGGAAGCACTGGCGGCGCCGGCAGCCCCCGCGCTGCCCGCGCCGGCCGGCGGGCCCGCCGGCGGGACCCTCGCCGCAGGCGACTGGTACGTGGGCGCGACGCCTCCCAACGCCGACCCCAGCAAGCCGGTGCTGGTGTTCGTGCACGGCAAGGGCGGCTCGGCCTCCGGCTGGTGGGGGCAGACCATGTACCACGGCGCCAACGACATGTATACCTACGCCTACAACCACGGCTACCGCACGGCCTTCGTGGACCTGCACCCGGAGGGCACCATGTGGGACAACGGGCAGCTGCTCAGCAGCCTGCTGAACCAGATCACGGCGTACTTCGGGGTCAGCAAGGTGGTCATCGTGGCGCACTCCAAGGGCGGCGTGGACGCCAACGCTGCAGCGGCGCACTACGGCGCTGCCCCGAAGATCAGCCGGGTCATCACACTGGGCACGCCCCACTGGGGCACGCCGCTGGCCGACCTGGCTTACTCCAGCTGGGCCTCGTGGCTGGCCGAGCTGCTCGGGCAGCGGACCGAAGCGACCTACGTGATGCAGACCGGGTACATGGAGTACTTCCGCTCGGTCACCGACGGGCTGGACCCGGGGGTCGCGTACCGCACCGTCTCCGGGTACAAGTGCGGCCCCGTGTTCACCGCCCTGTGGCTGGGCTGCATGTACATCTCCGGCGAGGATGACGGGGTGGTGCCGGTCTGGTCGACCCAGAAGCCGGGCGGGGTCCACCTGCAGAACGGCTACTGGGACCACGATGAGATCCGGATGGGCAGCAGGGTCTGGAACACCATCGCGCCGCAGCTCACGCTGTCCGGCCAGACGGTCTCGCCCGAGGGCAGCCCGGGCATCCCTGACCGGCTCTTGGTCTCTCCCGACGGTCCTGCCGCCTCTCCTGACGGGCTCCCGGCCTCCCCCGGCGGGCGCAGCGTGTCCGCGCAGGTGTCCGCCCCCGGCGACCTGATCCTCCGCGGCGGGAAGGCCGGCGCCGAGCCAGGCAGCGACGTCTTCCCGGTGGAGCGGGGCGTGAAGACGGCGACGTTCCACGTGCTCGCGTCCCACGCCGACGTGAAGGCCAGCCTCGCCGCTCCGGACGGCTCACTCCACCCGGTCACGTTCAGCACGCAGGTCGCCGACGGTGAGGTCTTCGCCGGCGCCTGGCTGGGCACCCTGGAGGTAGAGGCCCCCGCGGCCGGCGAGTGGCGGCTGGTGACCAGCGGGCCGGAGGGCGCCGCTTACCTGATGGTCGCCGCCCTGGAGGGAGGGGTGACCGCGGTGCTGGACCGGGGCAGCCAGCTTTCTGCGCCCGGAACCGCCCACAACCTGGGCCTGCGGGTGCAGGGGGCGGAGGTGGCGGAAAGCCGGATGTCCGTGACGCTGAGCGGCCGTGACGGCGTCCTGGGCGATGCCGCGGGGGCCGCTGACGGGCGGGGCGGCCACACGGCGGCCGTTCCCGTGCCGGAGGAGCCCGGGGTCTACACGGTGACGGTCACGGTCACCGGCAAGCTCAGCGACGGGTCGGCCTTTGAGCGCACGGTCGTCAGCAGCTTCGCGGCGTTCCCGCGGTAAGCCTGAGCGCCGCCGCCCGGAAAGCGGGCCGGGCGGCGGTCAGGGGCACCCGGCCGCCTGCACCAGGTGCCCGATCGTGGCCGGGACCTCGTCCAGGTGGCGCACGATCGCATCGGGGATGCAGTCGTCCAGCGTGCACGGCGGGTAGTCGTGCCACCGCCGGTCGATGGCAAAGCGGGCCTCCAGCCAGTCCCGTCCCGCGGTCGGGCGCTCCCAGGGCGGCAGGGCCGCCAGCTCCGGCGGCATCTCGGTGTAGCCGGGGGCGAGCGGCTGCACGACGTAGACGGAGAGCCAGCCCGCCGCCCGGGCCCGGTGCAGGGCGACGAGCCGCCTGAGGATCGCCTGCTCCGGCTCGGGATCGGCGATGCAGGGGGCCAGGGTGCGGCAGATGTGGCCGAACACACCGTGGGGCCTGCCGATGTGGAACGGGTTTCGCTGGAGCACGCCGTCCAGGTCAAACGAAACGAGGGCCATGGGTGTCACCTCATGTCTGTGCGCAGTGAGAAACGCCTCCCGCCTCCGCCGCAAGCGGAAGATTCACGGGAAGGGATGGGCAGCCGGCCTGCCGAACCCTGAGGGTGATCACATCCCGCCCGGGGCGCGAGGACGGTGAAGCCTGTTGCAGAGCTCATCCCACCCCGCCGCCCGGCGCCTGCTGGAGGGGCTGACCCCCGAGCAGGCCCGGGCGGTGACGCATGCCGCCGGCCCGCTGATGGTCGTCGCCGGGCCGGGCAGCGGAAAGACGACCGTGATCGCGCGGCGCATCGGCTACCTCATCGCCGCCGCCGGGGTCGATCCGCGGTCCCTGCTGGTGCTCACCTTCACCAAGGCGGCGGCGGACGAGCTGAAGGCCCGCACGGCGGGGACCGTCGGGCAGGCGGCGGCGCGGGCCTTCTTCGGCACCTTCCACGGCTTGGCCTACCGCATGCTCCGCCACGCCCGGCGGGGAGATCCCCTGCCCATCCTCATGGAAGACCAGCAGTTTCAGCTCATCCGCCAGCTGATGCGTGCGATGGGGCTGAACACCGACGACGAGGCGGTCCAGGACGTGCTGACCGATCTGAGCCGGCTGCGGGCCGCCCCGGCCCGACAGGCGTCGTTCCGGCCGCAGTCGCTTGCGCCCGGCGAGTTCGGCGAGCTGCTCCGGCGCTACGCCGCGGCCAAGGCCGAGCGGGGACTGCGCGATTTCGACGACCTGCTGCACGAGGCCCTGGCCCTCCTGCAGGGCAACCCGGAGCTGCTGGCGGCTTACCGGCGCCGCTTCACCCACATCCTCGTCGACGAGTTTCAGGACACCAACCCCGTGCAGTTCGAGCTGGTCCGCCTCCTGGCCGAGCCGGCGCGCAACCTCTGCGTCGTCGGCGACGACGACCAGGCGATCTACGGCTGGCGGGGGGCATCGCCGGAGTTCCTGCTTTCTTTCCCGCGCCACTATCCCGAGGCCGTGCAGGTGACCCTGGCGGTGAACCACCGCTGTCCGCCGTCCATCGTCGAGGCCGCCAACCGGCTGGCGGCCCACAACGTCAGACGACTGGGGAAGGTGATTCGCCCCGCCCGCCGCGCCGGACGGCCGGTTCAGCTCCTCACGCCCGCGGACACGCGGGCCGAGGCGGAGGCGATTGCCCGGCTGGTGCGGGGTTCGGGGGCACCGCTCAGCGACTGGGCGGTGATCTACCGCACCAACCAGCAGGCTCATGTGCTGGCCGAGGTGCTGCGCGGGGAGGGCGTTCCCTACCGGGTGCTGGGCGGCCTGCCGAACCTCTACCGGCGCTGGCCCGTGCAGGACGTGCTGGCCTACCTGCGGGCGGCGGCGGGAGACGGCATGGCGATCCTGCCGGTCCTCAACCGTCCCAACCGCTATCTGGCCCGCGCGGTGGCCGAAGAGGCGGCGCGCATCGCCGCGCGGACCCACGGCGACCTGCTCGCCGCCATCGGGCAGACGGGGCTCCTGCGCTCCTGGCAGCTGCGGCCGGTGGAGGAGCTGCAGGATCACCTGCGGGCGCTGAGCCGCATGACGGCGCCGGACGCGATCGGCTACGTCCGCACGATCATCGGTTACGACGATTACCTGCGGGAGTACGCCGCCCGGGCGGGGGGCCGGCCGGACGAGCTGCTGGGGCTGCTGGCCGAGGTCGAGCGCACCGCGCCGCGGCTCCTGCTGCCGGCCTACCTGGGGCATGTCGAAAGCTTCTCCGCCGAGGCGGACCGGCGGGCCCCGGACGGCGCGCCGGCCGTCACCCTGGTGACCTGCCACCGCGCCAAGGGGCTGGAGTTCCGCTTCGTGGTGGTGGCCGGCGCCATCGACCGGCTCCTGCCGCACCGGTCGAATGCGGACGTGGAGGAGGAGCGCCGGCTGATGTACGTCGCCGTCACCCGCGCCCGCGAGCAGCTGTGGATCAGCGTGCCCCGCTCCTACGAGGGGCGGGAGTGCCGGCCCTCGCCCTTCGTGGCGGAGCTGCTGGGGCCGGCCGGCGGAAAGGCCGGCGGGCTGGAATCTGCGGACTAGCGCTTCCAGTCCACGGGCACGTCGCGCAGGCCGGCCGCGTGGTTGGCGGCCCGGGCCGCCACGAAGAGCAGGTCGGAGAGCCGGTTCAGGTACTTCAGCAGCGCGGGCTCCACTGGCTCCTGCTGCATCAGCGAGACCAGCTGCCGCTCCGCACGGCGGACGACGGTCCGGGCCACGTGCAGCGCGGCCGCGGGCCGGCATCCTCCGGGGAGCACGAAGTGGTTCAGCGGGGGCAGGGCGGCCTCCAGCCGGTCGATATCGGCCTCCAGGGCGGCCACCGACGCCTCGGTGATCCGGGGCTGCTCCCCCCGGTCGCGGCCGGGCGGCGCCGCCAGGTCGGCCCCCACGGCGAAGAGCTCGTTCTGGATCCGCACCAGCACCGCACGCACCGCGTCGAAGGCGGCGCCCTCCATCAGGGCCACCGCCATCCCCACGTGGGCGTTGGCCTCGTCCACGGTGCCGTAGACCTCGACCCGGAGCGCGTTTTTCGGCACGCGCTCCCCCCACCGCAGGCTGGTGTCTCCCCCGTCGCCGGTTCGTGTGTAGATTCGCAATGGGCTCACCTCCGTCCCCAGTCTACCACGGCGATGAAGGATTTGGCGGGGACGTGGTTAACATGATGTTATCTGTTTCTGAGGAGGCGCATCGGCGTGACCCGCGAAGAAGCCTGGAATCTGGTGAATGAATATGTAAAGAGCCCGCGGCTGCTCAACCACCTGCTGGCCGTGGAGGCCTGCATGCGCTACTTTGCCCGGCTCTACGGCGAGGACGAGGAGACCTGGGGCGTGATCGGCCTGCTCCACGACTTCGACTACGAGCGCTATCCCAACCCGCCTGATCACCCGCTGCAGGGAGAGCGCATCCTGGCCGGGCTGGGGGTGCCCGAGGACATCCGCTACACGATCTGCTCCCATGCCGATGCCGTGGCCGACCGCTACCCGCGCCGGTCGCTGCGGGACAAGGTGCTGTACGCCGTGGACGAGCTCTCGGGCCTGGTGGTGGCCACGGCCCTGGTGCGCCCCACCAAGTCCATCCACGACGTGGACGTGCGGGCGGTTCGCAAGAAGATGAAGGACAAGCGGTTTGCCGCTGGGGTGGACCGTGAGTGCGTCCTGCGCGGCGTTGAGGAGCTGGGGGTCGACCTGGACGCGCACATCGGGCACGTGATCGCGGCCCTTCAGGAAGCCGCCGGCCCCCTCGGGCTGGACGGAACGGCCGCGGGCGACGCGTAGGCAGCGTCATGCCGGCATGGACGGGGCGTATCCTTCTTCGTAGAGGCCGTTTGCGAAGGAGGAGGGGACCGTGCGTCATGTGAACACGCTCTGCCTGAAGCTGGCTGCGTACATCCTCATCTTCACGCTCGCCCTGCCTGTGCAGGGGCACAAGGCCTTTCCCCAGTCGCTGATGATGGCGGCCGTTCACACCCTCGTGCTGTGGCTCGGCGACCTGATCGTACTGCCCCGCTTCGGGCGGACCACGGCGCTGGCCGGCGATGCCGCGGCGCTGCTGGTGGGGTCGCTGCTCATGCTGCGGGCGATGGGCTCGGCCCTCCGGTTCGGCGGGCTGCTGGCCGCCGTGGGGATGGCCGTGCTCTTCGAGGCCTGGTTTCATTACCACTTGACGGAAAATCGACTTTTAGAAGGATAATAATCGCCGGATTCGACAGGGATTCGACAAGCGGCGCAGAAATCCATCAAGACGACCAACCAGCGACGGCGTGCATGGAAAGGATGTATGATGCTTGCGGCTGGAGGAGTTCACGTACCTGCCTCTGGATGTGAGAGAGAAGGCGCTGCGGTACCTGGCCAACATGTTGGGGGAGCCCAACCGCCCGCTCGACCAGCTTGCGGCAGACCTGGAGCGGGCGCTCGACCGCGCAGCCCGCGAGGACCTGTTCGCCTACCTGCGGGACGAACAGCCTGTGGAGAGCCGCGCGGAGGCTGACGCCGTCCTCTTCCCGACCGGCCACACCACGCCCACGGGCGAGGAGATCCTGGCCAAGTGTATCCTGAACAAGAATCCGAACCGGCAGCCGTGGTTCGGCCTGTTCTTCCAGGCGGCGCGCCGGGAGGGCTTCGTGATCGGCGATCTGTACTTCCGCACGTGGAACGAAGGCGCCCGCTTCCTGGAGGAGCTGGCCGGCATGGCCATTCCGGAGCGGTGGAATTACAGCCAGTACCAGTCCAGGCAGCAGCACCCCATTCTGAAGTCCTACGTGGAAAAGACGTATGAGCGGTTGAAGCAGCAGGGGCGCATCCTGCGTCACGACAACAAGCTGCTCTTCAACACGGGGCTCATCAACGTATATTTCAAAGAAATCTACGTGCTGGGCGAGGCCGATCCGGAGTACCCGCAGCGGGTGATCAACGCCCGCCCGGTGTTGGAGAACGACCGCGAGGTGCTGGAGACCTTCGAAAATCAGAAGCCCCCGATGGCCACCTTCTTTGATAAGATCACCGATGTGATCTTCGATCCCGACCTGAAGATCAACACCGACGACATTCACATCATCGACGACAATTTCGACCGCATCCCGCCCGCCTACCGGAACCGGAAGAAGAGCGAGATCTTCGCCCTGTTCCAGGCGGCCATCGAGTTCGGGCGCATCATGGCCAGGCGGAATTACAAATTGGTGGTGCCGCAGTACTACATGGGCCAGATTCAGTTCCTGATGCCCATCTACCTCTCGGGCGAGTTCAGCGGGCCGCCCGACTTCGCCCTGGTCCTGCAGCGGATGGGCGATGTGTACCGGGGAAACACGATCCTCACGCTGGACATGGCCTATCAGAACGCCCGCCTCATCGCCAAGCCGGACACCACCTGGCTCAGCCCGGATAAGTTCTGACCGGTTGCCGGGAAGGCCCCTCCCAGGACGGAGGGGCTTTTCGCGCCCCGGAGCCGGAGTGCGCGAGCAGGAACCGGCGGGGACGGAAGCCAATATACATTCTTGCATACAATAACAGCCGGATGCGCCTGAAAGGAGGTATACCCATGACCCAGACGACGCGCCACGTGCGGCTGGTGACGGAGGTTCCCGGCCCCCGCTCGCGGGAGCTCATGGCCCGCAAGGAGCGGGTGGTGGCGGACGCCTTCTCGATTCACGTGCCCGTGGCGATCCAGGAAGGCCGCGGTGCCCTGATCACGGACGTGGACGGCAACGTCTTCATCGACCTCGCCGGGGGTCTGGGCTGCATGAATGTGGGCCACTCCCATCCCCGGGTGGTCGAGGCCATTCAGCAGGCTGCGGCGCGCTTCACCCACACCGACTTCTCGGTCATCATGTACGAGTCGTACATCCGGCTGGCCGAACGGCTGACGGCGCTGGCGCCCGGCGACTTCCCCAAGAAGGCCTGTTTCTTCAACTCCGGCGCCGAGGCGGTGGAGAACGCCGTGAAGATCGCCCGCAAGTACACCCGCCGCAGGGCGATCATCACGCTGGAGGGCGCCTTCCACGGCCGCACCAACCTGGCCATGGCCCTCACGTCCAAGGTGAAGCCGTATAAGAAGGGGTTCGGCCCCTTTGCCCCGGAGATCTACCGGGTCCCCGCGCCGTACACCTACCGGCGGCCAGCGGGCATGAGCGAGGCCGAGTACGTGCGCTTCTGCGCCGACGCCCTGGAGCGGGCCCTGACGACGCAGGTGGCGCCGGAGGAGGTTGCGGCCATCATCCTGGAGCCGGTGCAGGGCGAGGGCGGCTTCGTCCCGCTTCATCCCGACTACCTGGCCCGCGTGAGCCAGCTGGCCCGGCGGCACGGGTTCCTGGTCATCGCCGATGAGATCCAGTCCGGCTTCGGGCGCACGGGCACCTTCTTCGCCTCCGAGCAGCTGGGTCTGGTGCCCGACCTGATCTGCGTGGGCAAGTCGCTGGCCGCAGGCATGCCGCTCTCCGGCGTGATCGGGCGCGCCGAGGTGATGGACGCGCCGGAGGACTCCACCATCGGCGGCACCTACGTGGGCAATCCCGTGGCCTGCGCCGCGGCCAACGCCGTGCTCGACGTGATCGAGCAGGAAAGCCTCGTCAGCCGGGCGCGGGAGATCGGCGACCTGATGCGGCGCCGGTTCCAGGATCTGGCCGTGCAGCTCGAGAGCGTCCCCGGCTCTGCCCTGCAGATCGGCGAAATCCGCGGGCTGGGCGCGATGGTCGGCGTGGAGCTGGTGACCGACCGGGCCACCCGGGCGCCGGCCACCAAGGAGGCTGCGGAGGTGGTCAGGCGGGCGTGGCAGCGGGGCGTCGTCGCCGTGAAGTGCGGCATCTACGGCAACACCCTGCGCATGCTGGTCCCGCTGGTGATCACCGACGACCAGCTGAACGAGGCGCTGGACATCCTGGGGCAGATCTGCGTGGAGATCGCCCGGGGCGAATAAGGGCTTGTCCGGCGGCCCCGCCCGGGAGGCGGGGCCGCCCGGCCGCAAGAGAAGCCATCGAGAACAGAGGGCACAGGGCCCGCGGTCTCGGTGGCTTCTGCCATTGTGCGCCTATTCGTCGTCCCGGGCGACCAGCGAACAGAGCTCGCCGACGGTCTCCACGTCGACCAGGAGCTCCTCCGAAAGCTCGACGCCGAACTCGGCCTCCAGCGCCTCCACCAGCGCCTCCATGCTGGCCTCGTGCGTCTCCGCCAGGGCCGCCAGGGGGGTCGAAGGGCCGATGGTGGGATCGCCCACCTGTTCCCGGATGACCTTCAGCGCTTCGTGTCTCACATCCATGGTTCGCACTGGCACCTCCGGGGCGATATTTTCCCCGCCTTGAAACCGGTTATGCGGCCGACATGTGAAGGAAAGAACGAAATAATCCGGCATATTCTCCCTGGAGGGTAAATCACAATCATGCTACAATGAGAAAAATCCGACCCGGCCATAGGGGAATTGAGGGCAAAGGGGGGCACTTCCCGTGGAGCGACCGTATCTGAAGGCCTATCCGCAGGGCGTACGCTGGGATATCGAGTTCCCGGAGGTTCCTTTTTATCAGGCCCTGTTCGAACAGGCCGACAGGCACCCGCAGCGGACGGCACTTATCTTTATGGGTAAACGGGTGAGCTACGGGCAGTTGGTGGACCTGATCGACCGGTTCGGTGCGGCGCTGCAGCGGCGGTACGGCGTCCGCAAGGGCGACAGGGTGGGCATCATCCTGCCCAACAGCCCGCAGAACGTCATCGCCACCGTGGCGTGCCAGCGCATCGGCGCGATCCCGGTCCAGTTCAACCCGCTGTACGTGGCCCGGGAGATCGCCTACCAGGTGAAGGACTCGGGCTGCCGGATCATGATCACGCTGGACCTGTTCTGGCAGAAGGTGCGCGAGGCCGGCGGCGTCGAGGCCTACATCTGGACGGGGGTGCAGGACTTCCTCAACTTCCCCCTGAGTTTCCTTTACCGCCTGAAGGCCAAACCCCCGCGCATCCCGGCCTCCGACGCGACCCACTTCATGGAACTGCTGCAGGAGAGCCCGCAGGGGCTGCAGGTCCCCCCGGTCAATCCGAAGGAGGACATCGCAGTCCTGCTCTACACGGGCGGCACGACAGGCGTCTCCAAGGGCGTCATGCTCTCCCACTACAACCTGACCGCTAACGTCACGCAGATCCGGGAGTGGCTGCAGATGGGCGACGAGCACCACACGGTGCTCGCGGTGCTGCCGATGTTCCACTCCTACGGCTTCACGGCGGCGGTGGGGATGGGGCTGGCCTCCGGCTCGACCCTGATCCTGGTGCCGCGCTTTGACGCGGGCGACTTGCTGAAGACCATCGCCAAGTACCGGCCGACCATGTTCCCGGGTGTGCCGACGATGTACATCGGCCTCCTCAACCACCCCGACCTCAACAAGTACGATCTGAGCTCCCTGAAGCTCTGTGTCACCGGTGCGGCGGCCATGCCGGTGGACCTGCTGCGCCGCTTCGAGCAGGTGACCGGCGCCACCATCATGGAGGGGTACGGCCTGACCGAGACCTCACCGGTGACCCATGCCAACCCGCGCGTCGGCAAGCGGATTCCGGGCAGCGTCGGCCTTCCCTACCCCGGCACCGACGTGCGGATCGTGGACCTGGAGACCGGCGAGGACCTGCCGCCGGGCGGCGAGGGCGAGATCCTCATCCGGGGCCCGCAGGTCATGCTGGGCTACTGGAACCGGCCGCAGGAGACCGCCGAGACCATCCGGGACGGGTGGCTCTACACCGGCGACATCGGCCGGATGGACGACGACGGGTACCTGTACATCGTGGACCGGAAGAAGGACATGATCATTGCCGGGGGCTTCAACATCTACCCGCGCGAGATCGACGAGGTGCTCTACCAGCACCCCGCGGTCCTGGAGGCCTGCGCGGTGGGCGTGCCGGACGCGTACCGGGGCGAGACGGTGAAGGCGTTCGTGGTGCTGAAGCCGGGAGCGCAGGCGACCGAGCAGGAGATCCTGGACTTCTGCCGGGAGCGGCTGGCGGCCTACAAGCGGCCCAAGTCGGTGGAGTTCCTGCCTGAACTGCCGAAGTCGACGGTGGGCAAGGTGCTGCGCCGGGTGCTGGCCGAGCAGGAGCGCAAGGCGGCCGCGGAGCGGGAGCGGAAGGCGGCGTCGGCGGACTGAGCAGGAAATTCGCACGACGGCTGGCGAAGTGAATCACCCAGGCGCGCGGCGCAAGACCTAGGAAGGGAGACCCGAGTGATGACGATTGCCGAACTGCTGGAGAAGCTGAAGGCCCACATCGATGCGAACCCGGGGAAGATCGCCAACCTGAAGGCCACCTACCAGTTCGAGCTGACCGGCGAAGGCGGGGGCACGTACCACGCCGTGTTCGACAATGGCAAGTACGAGATCGGCGAGGGGCCGGTGGAGAACCCCGGCTGCACGATTACCATCGCCACCGCCGACTTCTTCGCCCTGCTGGAGCGCAAGCTGAACCCCATGGCGGCTTTCATGGCGGGCAAGCTGAAGATCCGGGGCGACATGGGCCAGGCGATGAAGCTGCAGCAGCTGCTCACCTGAGCCCTTCCGCAGCCAGCGTGAGGGCGCCCCCGGCCGGGATGGCCGGGGGCGCCTTTTGCCGCCGGCTCTGACGGCGGCAGGGATCGCGAGGCTTGTTCACGTATACACAAAGGACAACTGCCGAAGGGGGGGAGCGTTCTGCTTCACCTGTTCGCCCTGCTGATCGCACTGGCCCCGGCCGTCGCCATGCTGTGGTACATCCGGCACCTGGACAAGTACGAGCCGGAGCCCTGGACCCACATCGCCGCCGCCTTCGTGGCCGGCGTGCTGGTGACGGTGCCGGTCTATGCTGTCGAGGTCCTGCTCGACCAGGTGAGCCCCTTTACCGGCTTCATGTCTACAGTCTACACTTCCTTCATCGTCGCCGCGCTGACCGAGGAGACCGGCAAGGGCATCGCCGCGTGGGCCGTCAGCTGGCGCAGATCGGAGTTCAACGAGGTGATGGACGGCATCGTCTACTTCGGCGTGACCCACATGGGCTTCGCCGTGGCCGAGAACCTCGTCTACGTCTTCCTGGGCGGCGACATCTACACCGGGCTGCTGACCGCGATGGTGCGCACGACCACCGCCGTGCCCATGCACGTCATCGTCGGCATGATCATGGGCTATCACCTGGGCGTGGTGCGGTTCTCCCGGAACCGCCGGGAGAAGGTGCTGCACGTGCTGGAGGGTTGGCTGCTGCCCATCCTGCTCCACGGCTTCTACAACCTGGGCAGCCTGAACCAGGACATGGCCCTGGAGAGCCTGACCGACCTGATTCGCTACGGCTTCGGCACGGCGCTGCTCTACGCCGCGGTGGTCGCGCTGTGGATGACGCTGCTGCCGCGGGTGCGCCGCGCCCAGCAGGCGTCGCCGTTCCGGCCCATTGCCGCCTACCCGCTGGTCGCGGCGGAGACCCCGTGTCCCTATTGCGGGGCGGTCTACCCCCAGGGCGCGCGCTACTGCCCCCACTGCGGCGTCAGGCTTGCGTCGCGCGGCGCTCCTGCTCCCAGATGACCGCGCCGGCCAGCAGCAGGGCCCCAGGCACCACCAGGTACCAAGCGCGCCCCGGGAGCACGGCGCGGTAGAGCACCACCCAGCAGAAGACGTGGCAGACGAGCCGCCAGGGAACCGCCCAGCGGACGGTGGCCAGGTTGGCCAGCCACGAAAGCAGGATCAGCCCGGCGAGCAGGAACAGGTCGACCTCCGCCGCGGCGGCGGTCAGCACCGTGCCCGCCGCCACCGCCAGCAGGAACCCGGCCCATCCGGCCGCCGTCGCCGGAAAGCCGGCGTGGTAAAGCCGCTCCCCGAGGTCCCGCATGCGATCACCCCCCCGAGACAGGCTATGACGCGGCCCGGGCGCCCATGTGGCCCGATGCCGCGCCGTTCTGCGGATCCGCCCCCCACGGGGCGGATCCTTGCGTTTGAGCCGCTCCGGCGGCCATTTTGGCGGCAACCTGCGAAAGAATAGGGCGATCTTAGAGGATATTTTGCCGAGAAGGACGAATACAGCGAGAGCGAATGAATGGGTGTTCATTCAGGACACGTGGGGGCAGAGCACGAAGCCCGATAAGGGGGAGGCAGCATGATTCTGGCGACCAGGTCTGTCTACTGGAACATCGAGCACAGCTACATCCTGTACTTCTTCTTCATCGCCGCAGTGGCGGTCTTCGCCTACGGCATGTGGCAGCGGGTCCGGCTCTGGTTCGTCGGCACGCCGCAGGTGCGCTGGGACCGGGTGCGGGAGCGGCTGCGCCGGGTGTGGCAGCACGCGGCGCTGCAGCGGCGGCTGTCGCAGAACCGGGTGGCCGGGCTGTTCCACATCCTGTTCTCCTGGGGGTTCGTCATCCTCTTCATCGGCACGCTGGTCGTGATGGTTCACGAGGATCTGCGCATCCGGATCATGCAGGGGCCGTTCTATCTCTGGTTCCAGTCGCTGATCCTGGACGTGGCCGGCTTCCTGGCCCTGGTGGGCGTGGTGATCGCCTGGGTGCGGCGCGGGCTCCTGAAGCCCCGGGCGCTCTCCCGGGTCTCTCAGCCCACGTCGCCCTTCGACGACTGGGTCTTCCTCCTGCACATGGTGCTGATCCTGTGGTCGGGCTTCTGGGTGGAGGGCATCCGCATCGTGGCCACCGATGACCCCTGGGGGGCGTGGTCGCCCGTCGGGCTGGTGCACGGGCGCATCCTGGCCGGCTTCCTGTCCCTGGAGGCCCTGCTCGTGCTCCACCGGATCCTCTGGTGGTTCCACATGATCATCTCGTTCACCCTGATTGCCTACCTGCCCTACTCCAAGATGATCCACCTGATCACCGGGCCGGTGAACATCTTCCTCTCCGACCTGCGGCCGGCCGGCGTGATGGCCTCCACGGACCTGGAGGCCGAGAACCCGGTGCTGGGGGCGGCCTCGCTCTGGGACTTCACGTGGAAGGACCTGGCCGACCTGGACGCCTGCACCGAATGCGGCCGCTGCCAGGAGAACTGCCCGGCCTTCCTGACCGGCAAGCCGCTGAATCCCAAGAAGCTGATCCTCGACCTGCAGCACCACCTGCACGAGAAGGGGCCGCTGCTGGCGCTCGCGGCGATGAAGGGCGAGCGGCCCGCGGAGCAGCCCTTCGAGTCCGAGCTGGTGGGGCCCGTGGTGGATCCTGAGGCGCTCTGGGCCTGCACCACCTGCCGCGCCTGCATGGAGGTGTGCCCGGTCTTCATCGAGCACGTGCCCAAGATCGTCGAGATGCGCCGCCACCAGGTGATGCTGCAGGGCGAGTTCCCGGCGGAGCTGAACCAGACCTTCAAGAACCTGGAGCGGCAGGGCAACCCGTGGGGCATGGGCGCCCACACCCGCACGGCGTGGACCGAGGGGCTGAACGTGCCGCTGCTGGCCGACAAGCCCGACGCCGAGTACCTCTTCTGGCCCGGGTGCGCCGGCGCGTTCGACCAGCGGGGGCAGAAGATCGTGCGGGCGATCGTGCAGCTCCTGGACCAGGCCGGCGTCTCCTACGCCATCCTCGGCCCCGAGGAGAAGTGCACCGGCGACGCCGCCCGCCGGGCCGGCAACGAGCTGCTGTTCCAGCAGCTGGCCATGGAGAATATCGCCACGCTGCAGGGCTACGGCGTCAAGAAGATCATCACCCACTGCCCGCACTGCTTCCACACCTTCGACAAGGACTACCGGGAGATGGGGCTGGACGTGGAGGTCGTCCACCACACCCAGCTGCTGGCCCGGCTGGTGAAGGAGGGCCGCCTGCGGCCGGTGAACGAGGTTGCCGCGGCCGTGACCTACCACGACTCGTGCTACCTGGGCCGCTACGGCGGCGAGTACGAGGCGCCGCGGGAGCTGCTGGCCGCCCTGCCCGGCGTAGAGCTGCGGGAGATGGAGCGGCACGGGTGCACCGCCATGTGCTGCGGCGCGGGCGGCGCGCAGATGTGGATGGAGGAGCACCACGGGACCCGCGTCAACGTGGAGCGCACCCGGCAGGCCCTGGCGACCGGGGCGGCGACCATCGCCACCAACTGCCCGTTCTGCATGACCATGCTGTCCGACGGGGTGGCCGCCGAGGCGCGCAGCGAAGAGGTGCGGGTGCTCGACCTGGCGGAGCTCCTGCTGCAGGCCGTGGAGACCGGCGGGGGACCGGAGGCCGCAGCAACCGTTGCGCATCCGGGAGAAAAGGAGTAAAGTCACTGTGTGTGGAGGCGCCGTGGGGGGCACGGCGCCTCCCCGTTGGGGGAGGGTTTCGCGGACATGCTGCCGATTCATCAGATCCCGCTGCCGACGCCCTGGGAGACCCTGGGGCCGGTATACGTTTACCTGGTCCGCCGCGATCCGGTTACCCTGATCGATGCGGGGCTCAACACCCCGGAGTGCCGCGCTGCGCTGGCCGATGCCCTGAAGGGACTGGGGGTCGGCCTCCGGGACATCCGGCGCGTGCTGCTCACCCATGCGCACGTCGACCACTTCGGGCTGGCCGGCTGGGTGCAGGACCAGTCCGGCGCGGAAGTCTACCTTCACCCCGACGAGGCCGGCAAGGCCGAGATCGCGCCGTGGTGGCAGGAGGCGCGGGACCGGATCCTGGCGGAGGCCGGGGTCGATGCCCAGGGCTTCGCCCTGATCGAGCACTTCTGGCGCCTGAACCGCCGGCTGGTGGTGCCCCTGCAGGAATGGAAGCCGATCGCCGACGGCCAGCGGTTCGCGTTTGACAGCGGCGCGCTGGAGGCCGTCCACCTGCCCGGCCACGCCCTGGGGCACACGGGCTTCCTCGACCGGGACTCGCGGCGGCTGATCGGCGGGGACCACCTGCTGGACGGCATCACGCCCAACCCCATCCTGGAGCCGGTCCGGCCCGGCCATCCCGACGCGGTGCCGCACGATCCGGTGAGGGCGCTGACGCTCGGCCAGTTTCTGCGGTCGCTGGACCGCGCCGCCGCCCTGGACGTGGCGCAGGTGCTGCCGGGCCACGGCGCGGTGATCACGGACCACCGCCGGGTGGTCGCGCGCTACCGGGAGAAGCACAGCCGCCGGCTGGACGGCCTGCTGCAGCGGCTGGGCGCCGGACGGAGCCCCTGGGAGCTCACCCGGGAACTCTATCCAGAGGTGCAGGGGTTCGATCACTTCCTCGCGCTGTCCGAGGTGCTGGCCCACCTGGACCTGCTGGTGGTGCAGGGGCGGGCCCGCTACTCGCGGACGGCGGGGTTCAGCCGGTACCGGGCTGTGATCTAGGGCGGGGCACGCGGGGATACGGCAGGCGAGGGGGTTGGCGGGATCCGACGTTGCTGAGGTGAGTGGACGTGGATGCAGGATCCAGGACTGCCGTTCTCCAGGTGGCCGCGGCGGCCGGTGTCGTGCTGCTGCAGTCCGGGGCCGATGTGGCGCGGGTGGAGGACACCGTCTCGCGCATCCTCCGGGCGTACGGGGTGGGCGAGCCGGAGATCTTCGCGACGCCGACGGGCATCTTCATCAGCCTGGCGGACCAGGAGGCCACCGTCGTGCGCCGGGTGCGGCGGCGCACCATCGCGCTCGACCGCATCAGCGCCGTGAACGCGCTCTCCCGTTCGCTCGCCGCGGACCCGAAGGATCCGGCCGAGGCGCTGCGCCTCATCCGGGCCATCGGCGAGCAGCCGACGCCCCTGCCCGGCTGGCTGGACGTTCCCGCCAGCGGCCTCGCCGCGGCGGCGTGCACCATGCTGGTGGGCGGCTCCCTCCCCGGGGTGCTGCCCGCCTTTCTCGCCAATCTGGTCGTGCAGGCCGGCGAGCGCCTCTGCCGGTGGGTCGGGCTGCCCGACGCGGTGGCCGACCTGATCGCCGGGGCCAACGCCGTCTTCTGCGCCACCCTGCTCAACCGCTGGCTGGACGTTCCGGTGGGCCCGGTGGTGGCCGGCGGCATCATGATCCTGGTGCCCGGCCTGGCCTTTACCAACGCCCTGCGGGACGCCATCGCCGGCGACCTGGTCAGCGCCACGGCCCGGGGGCTGGAGGCCTTCGTCAAGGTGACCGCCCTGGCCGCGGGGGTCGGCGCCGCGCTGTACCTGGTCGGGGGAGGTGGAGTGCTGTGATCACCTATCCCTTCGCCTTCGTGACGGCGGCGGCCATCGCCATCTCCTTCCGCTCGCCCCGGCCCGCCATCCTGTGGACCGGATTCTGCGGCCTCGTGGGCTGGGCGGGATTCGACCTCACCCTGCGGGCCGGCGGTCCGGAGGCCGCGGCGGTGTTCGTCGGCGCGCTGGCCCTGGGCATCGCCTCGGAGGTGCTGGCCCGGCGGCTGCAGCAGCCGGCGATTCTGTTCGTCATCCCCGGCCTCCTGCCGCTGGTTCCCGGGATTATCGCCTACCGGGGCATGCTGCTGCTGTCGCAGAACCAACTCGCCGAGGGCGCCTGGCAGCTGGCGCGGGCGCTGCTGATCGCGGGCATTCTGGCCGCCGGTCTGGCGATTCCGCCGGTGGTGGCCCGGCGCTGGAGGCGGTGAGCAGGCGCATGCGAGCGAGCGGTGGAGCTTGAACGGGGCGGCCTCGCATCGGCTTCGTCCTCGCTCAGTGGTCGCACGGGCCTTGGCCCGGTGGCGGCGTGACCTCCTTTCGGCCCAGCGCGCTGGGCCTTTTTCATTGCCGCGGGACGGAGGCGGTGGTCCCAATGGCTTATCCGCGCGGAATTTCCGCATAGCGGAAGGGCTTTCTGTTGACTGGAATACCTTTCGCCCCTAGAATGAGTGTGTGCTCATCAGTTAGGAGGATGGCGCATGGACCATCCAGAGGAGCGAGCGAAAGGAGGGGTGGGTGTGCAGCAGAAGAAGCGGGACGCGTGGGTGCAGTCTGTGGAGCGGGCGTTTCGCATTCTGCAGCTGTTCGATCTGAAGCGGGATGAACTGTCGATCACGGAGATCAGCGAGCGCACCGGTCTGCCGATCAGCACGGCCCACCGCTTCCTCGCCACGCTGGAGGGGCTCGGCTACATCTGGCAGAACCCGGACACGGGCCGGTACCGTCTGGGCATCCAGACGTTCATTCTGGGAACCCGGGTCAAGACCCTCGAGACCCTGCGCTCGGTCGCGCGCCCGCACCTGCGGCAGCTCTTCGCGAAGTACAACGAGACCGTCAACCTGGTCGTCGAGCGGAACCTGGAAGTGCTCTGCATCGAGAAGGTGGATGCGGACCGCAGACTCGTCTACACGCCGAGCATCGGCGAGACGCACAAGCTGTACGCCACCTCCGCGGGCAAGTGCATCCTGGCGTTCTACTACGACGCCGCCCAGCTCCGGCGGGTCCTGGATCAGATGGAGCTGGTGCCCCTGACCCCGCACACGATCACCGAAAAGGCGCGGCTGGTCGATGAGATCGAACGGGTGCGCAAGCAGGGCTGGGCCATGGAGACCGAGGAGTCGGAGATCGGACTGCGCTGCTTCGGCGCACCGGTGTTCGACAGTGCCAACCGGTGCGTCGGGGCCGTCAGCATTTCAATTCCGGTCGCCCGGTTCGTCTACGACGAGGCGGGGCTGATCGCTGACATCAAGGAGACCGCCGCGGCGATCAGCCGGGACCTGGGCTTTTCCCGCAAGGTGGTCTGATCGGATCGTGTGACAGCGGTGCCCGGACGACGGGCACCTTTTCTGGACCGAATATCGGAAGGCATTTCCGCTATGCGGAAAGGAGGTCTCGTCTTGGAGAATCTGCCTCCGGTCCGTGAACTGGCCGCACAGTTGCTGCAGGCGCAGGCCACGGCCACGCCCATTCAGCCCTTCTCAGAGCGGTTCACCGGGTATGATACCGCGGCCGCTTACAGGATCCAGCAGGCCCTCGTGGAGCAGAAGCTCGCTCAGGGTCACGTGATCATCGGCAAGAAGATCGGCTTCACCAGCGAGAAGCTCCGCCGGCAGTTCAACGTGGACGAACCCGACTACGGCGTGCTCTTCGAGGACTGCGTGCTCATGGAGCACGAGCCGCTGGAGATCGACAAGCTGTACAGCCCACGGGTTGAGGCCGAGATCGCCTTCGTCCTGAAGAGCGACCTGGACAAGCCCGGGATCACGGCTGCCGATGTGGTGCGGGCCACCGAGGGCATCATGCCGGCGATCGAGATCGTGGACACCCGGTTTGAGGACTGGCGGGTGACGGTTCCCGACACCATCGCCGACCAGGCGGGAAACGCCCGGATCATCCTCGGCGGGGTCATGAAGCCCTTGGAGGATTTCGACCTGCGCTACATCGGCCTCTCCATTTTCAAGAACGGCAAGCTGATGGACTCCGCAACCGGCTCCACGGTGTTCGGAAATCCCGTTCATGCCGTGGTCTGGCTGGCCAACAAGATGTATGAGCTCGGTTCGCCCCTACGGAAGGGCGAGGTCATCATGTCCGGGTCGTTCACCCCGGTGTTCCCGATCGGCAAGGGCGACTACGTCGAAGCCGTCTTCGACCGGCTGGGCCGGGTGAGCGTCTTCGGCCAGTGACACGCAGGTTCCTTTTGTCGCACACGTCACAGCAAGGAGGACCATGGATGGGCAAGCGGATCAAGGTAGGCATCATCGGTCCGGGCAACATCGGCACGGACCTGATGTACAAGGTCATGCGCAGTCCCCTTCTCGAGATGTCGGTCATGATCGGCATCGATCCCAGCTCGGCCGGTCTGAAGCGGGCCGCGGGTCTGGGCATCACCACCTCGAGCGACGGCATCGAGTTCCTGGTGCAGAATCCGGACATGGCCGAGATCGTCTTTGACGCCACCACGGCCAGGGCCCACGCCCAGGTGAACGCCCCGACGCTGGCGCGGCTGGGCAAGATCGCCATCGACCTGACGCCGGCTGCGGTCGGCAAGATCGCCACGCCGATGGTCAACATGAAGGACTGCCTGAACGAGAAGAACGTCAACCTGATCACGTGCGGCGGCCAGGCGACCACGCCGATCGTCTACGCCATCAACCGGGTGGTGCCCCTGTCGTACGCCGAGGTGGTCACCACCGTGGCCAGCGACAGCGCCGGCCCCGGCACCCGGGCGAACATCGACGAGTACACCCAGACCACGGCAAAGGCCCTCCGGCTGCTGGGCGGCGCCGAGCGGGCGAAGGTCATGACGATCTTCAACCCGGCCAAGCCTCAGATGGCGATGCGGAACACGGTCTTCGGCATTCCCAGGCACCGGGACTTCAGGATCGAGGACGTGCGGGCGTCGGTGGAGGAGATGGCGGCGCAGATCCGCACCTACGTCCCCGGTTACGAGCTGACGGTGGCCCCTGTCATCGACCGGGACGTGATCACCACCACCGTGACCGTCGAGGGTCAGGGCGACTTCCTGCCCAAGTACGCCGGCAACCTGGACATCGAGACGGCCTCCGCGGTCAAGATGGCCGAGATGTTTGCCGAGAAGCTTTTGCGGGAGCGGGGTGAGCTGGCATGAGAACGGTGAAGCTGATCGACACGACGCTGCGTGACGGCAGCCACGCCATGCACTACCAGTACACGCCTGAGCACGTGTACAACATCTGCAAGGCGCTGGACGAGGCCGGTGTCTACGCGGTGGACGTCGGGCACGGCGCCGGCGTCGGCGGTTCGGTGCTGCAGTACGGCCTCTCCAAGCACAGCGACGAGGAGCTGCTGTCGGCCGCAGCCGAGGCCCTGAAGAATGCGAAGCTCTGTGTGCTGCTGGTTCCTGGCCTCGGCACGATGGAGGACCTGAAGCTGGCCTACAAGCACGGCGCGCAGATGGTTCGGGTGGCCGTCCACTGCACCGAGGTGGACGTGGGCGCACAGCACATCCGCCTGGGCAAGGAGCTCGGCATGGAGGTCGCCGCCTTCCACATGATGACCCACATGACCACGCCGGAAGCCCTGGCGGAGCAGGCCGAGATGGCCGCCAGCTACGGTGCGGACATCATCTACATCGCCGACTCGTCGGGCGCGATGCTGCCCTACGACATCGAGGCCCGTGTGCGGGCCGTGCAGCGGGCCGTGCCCCACCTGCCCATCGGGGTGCACTGCCACAACAACCTCGGTCTCGGCATCGCCAACCCGCTCGCGGCGGTCGACGCCGGCGCCGAGTTCGTCGACGGCGCGCTGGAGGGGTGGGGGGCCGGCTGCGGCAACACCTCGACCCAGAACATCGCCGCGGTGCTGGAGAAGGCGGGCATCACCACCGGCGCGGACTGGTACAAGCTGGCCGAGGCCGGCCAGAAGCACGTGCGGCCCCTGATCAACCGCCCGCTGGAGGTCACCAACGAGGCGCTGGTCCTGGGCATGACGGGCATCTACTCCAGCTTCTACCAGAGGGTGCTCGCCGCCTCCGAGAAGAGCGGGGTGCCGGCGAGGGCCATCTTCGAGGAACTGGGCAAGCGGAAGGTCGTCGGCGGCCAGGAGGACGTGATTCTCGACGTGGTTCTCGAGCTCCAGGAGCGTGCCAGGCAGCAGTAGTCAGTTGCCGCAGTCCCTTTCCACCGATCAGAGGGAGGAGTCAGTCCATGCGCAGTGATGTAGTCAAGAAGGGTTACGAGCGCTCCACCCAGCGGTCCCTGCTCAAGGCCACCGGTCTCTCCAACGAGGATCTGAAGAAGCCGCTCATCGGTATCGTCAACTCCTTCAACGAGATCAACCCCGGCCACGTGCACCTGCGGGACCTGGCCTTCCACATCAAGCTGGGCGTCGCCGCCGCCGGGGGCACCCCCGTGGAGTTCCCGGTCATCGCCCTGTGCGACGGCATCGCCATGGGCCACGCCGGCATGCGGTACCCGCTCGCCTCCCGTGAGCTCATCGCCGACTCCATCGAGGCCATGACCGAGGGCCACCAGCTGGACGCCCTCGTGCTGCTGACCAACTGTGACAAGATCACCCCCGGGTGCCTGATGGCCGCCGCCCGGCTGGACATCCCGGCCATCGTCATCGCCGGCGGTGTGCAGGACACCGGCAACTTCCGCGGCCAGATCGTCGACGGCGGCAAGATTTACGAGGCCGTGGGCGCCGTCGCCGCCGGCCACTGGACCATGGACGACCTGTACGAGCTGGAGGAGTCGGCCTGCCCCGGCTGCGGCGCCTGCTCGCTCATGGGCACCGCCAATTCCATGAACATCCTCACCGAGGCCCTGGGCATGGGGCTGCCGTTCAACTCGACGATTCCGGCCACCTCCGCCAAGCGCAAGACCCTGGCCCGGCAGGCCGGCGAGCAGATCATGTACCTGTACAACAACGACATCCGGCCGTCGCAGATCCTCACCATGGAGGCGTTCAAGAACGCGATCGCGGTGGACATGGCGGTGGGCGGCTCGACCAACACCGTCATGCACCTGATCGCCATCGCCCATGAGCTGGGGCTGGAGATCCCGCTGGAGATGTTCGACGAGATCAGCCGCAGGGTGCCCCGCCTCTGCAACTTCGCCCCCGGCGGCCCGTACCATCTGCAGGACCTGCTGGCCGCGGGCGGCCTCCAGGTGGTCATCGCCGGACTGGCAGAGGCCGGCCTCTTCAACCTGGACGTGCTGACGGTCACCGGCCAGACCATGCGCGAGAACGTCGCCGGCGTGAAGAACCGGAACCCTGAAGTCGTGCGGCCCATCTCGAACCCGTACTACGCCGAGGGCGGCATCGCCGTGCTGCGGGGCAACCTCTGCCCGGGCGGCGCGGTCGTGAAGCAGTCCGCCTGCGACCCCTCCATGCTCAAGCACTCCGGCAAGGCCCGGGTGTTCGACCGGGAGGAGGATGCGGTCGAGGCCATCCTGGCCGGCCAGATCAAGCCGCACGACGTGGTGGTCATCCGCTACGAGGGCCCCAAGGGCGGCCCCGGCATGCGGGAGATGCTGACGGCGACCGCCGCGCTGATGGGCGCCGGTCTGGGCACCAGCGTGTCGCTGATCACCGACGGCCGCTTCTCGGGTGCGACCCGCGGGGCCTGCATCGGCCACGTCACGCCCGAGGCGTGCGACGGCGGCCTGATCGGCCTGGTGGAGGACGGCGACATCATCGACGTGGATATTCCCAACCGGCAGCTGAACGTGCGGCTGACGGAGGAGGAGATCGCCGAGCGGCGTGCCCGGTGGGTGCCCAAGGAGCCCAACGTCAAGAAGGGCTACCTGGCCCGGTACGCCAAGCTGGTCAGCTCGCCCAGCGAGGGCGCGGTCGTCAAGTAGTTCCGGACCCAACGGGGGAGAGGGGGAACGGTCCGGGCGCCGCGGGTACCGCTCGCGGCGCCCCGGCCGGCAGGGTTGGCGTGCTTCTGTCGGTACCTGTAGCTCTCGCATGATCCAGCCATCGACCTAGTATAGGAGGTACCCGCATGTCGAGTACGCTGATCATGGTCAATCTGCTGATTACGATTGCGCTGGTCATCTTCCTGATCCTGAAGCTGAAGCTGAACCCGGTGATCTCGCTCGTCCTCGGTTCCGTGTACATGGGTCTGGCGTCCCAGCTGGGGCCGGTGGAGACCGTCGGCAAGATCACCAGCGGCTTCGGCAGCCTCATGAGCGGCATCGGCCTGTCGGTGGGCTTCGGTGTGATGCTCGGCCAGCTGGTGGCCGACAGCGGCGGCGTGCAGGCCATCGCCAACGCGATCCTGCGCAGGTTCAGCAAGGACAAGGCCGACTACGCCATGGGCGCCACGGGCTTCATCGTCTCGATCCCGGTCTTCTACGATGTCGGCTACGTCATCCTGACGCCGCTGGCCCGGGCCATGGCCAAGACCGCCAAGACCCTGCCGCACTTCATCGGCGCCCTGGTCGCCGGTCTGGGCATCGCCCACACCTTCATCCCCCCGACCCCCGGCCCGCTCACCGGCGCCCAGCTCCTGAACATCGACCTGGGCACCACCATCATGTGGGGCATCATCGTCGGCCTGCCGACGTTCCTGCTGGCCATGTGGGTCTATGGCAAGTTCTTCCTGGGCAACCCGAAGTTCTGGAACCCTGAAACTGACGAGGATGCCAACTACAGCGAGAAGGAGACCCAGGCGAAGGCCAAGGATGCGACCGTCGTTTCCGAGGGCAAGCTGCCCAGCTTCGGCGCCGCGATGCTCCCCATCCTGCTGCCGATCGTCCTGATCCTGATGGGTACCGTGACCGGCGCGGTTCTGGGCACCGTCCCCCAGTGGGTCTCCTTCTTCTCAGACAAGACCGTCGCCATGCTGATGGGCGTGTTCGCTGCCATCCTGGTGGCCCGCGGCAACATGACCTCGGAGCAGATTCAGAAGTCCATCGGCAAGTCGCTGAACGATGCAGGTGTCGTGCTGCTGATCACCGGCGCCGGCGGCGCCCTGGGCAGCGTGCTGACCGCCTCGGGCGTGGGCGGCGCGATCACCGACGTCATGTCGCACGTCTCCATCCACCCGGTCCTGCTGGCCTGGCTGATCGCCTCGCTGATGAAGATCGCCCAGGGCTCCGGCACCGTCGCCATGATCACGGCCGTCTCCATTCTGGCGCCTACGGTGCCCACCATGGACATCAGCCCGATCTGGGTCGCCATGGCGGCCTTCTCCGGGACTCTGTTCGGCGGCCACCTGAACGACTCCGGCTTCTGGGTGACGGCCAAGATTGCCGGCCTGACCACCTCGGGCGGCCTGAAGACCTATACCGTCGTCTGCGCCCTGGAGGCGGTCATCAGCCTGGTCTTCATCCTCCTGCTGAGTCTGTTCCTGTAGAAATAAGACGGCACTTACGGTTATTCTGGTAGTGACGCAAGAACCCGCACAGGTGACGGCGCCCCCCGCGGATACCGGGTTGGGCGCCTTCCCCGCTGGAGCGGGCCGGAAAGGGGTTGTGACGAGTGAACGTCGTCATCGTAGGTGGTGTGGCGGCCGGCATGAGCGCCGCCTCCAAGCTGCGGCGCGCGTGCAGGGAGGCCCGGATCACCGTGTTCGAAAAGGGGCTGGACGTCTCGTACGGCGCCTGCGGCCTGCCCTACTACATCTCGGGCGAGAACGACGACGCCGACCTGATGCGCATCCGCTCCGCCGAGCAGTTCCGCAAGCAGGGCATCGACGTACGGCTGCGCCACGAGGTTTACGGCGTCGATCCGACGGCGCGCATCGTGGCGGTGCGGAACCTGGAGACGGGCGAGACCTTCACGGCCCCGTACGAAAAGCTGGTCATCGCCACCGGCGCCTCGCCGATCCGGCCGCCGCTGCCCGGCGTGGACCTGCCCGGCGTTGTCACCCTGAAGACGATTCCCGATGCCGAGCATATCAAGGAGCAGCTGGCTCAGCCGGACGTTGAAGACGTGCTGATCGTCGGGAGCGGCTTCATCGGGCTGGAGATGGCCGAGGCCTGCGTACGGCTGGGCAAGCGGGTGCGGGTGCTGGAGATGCAGGACCGCGCCCTGCCGGTCTACGAGCCCGAGATCAGCGAGTGGATCGCCGAGGCGCTGAGGCGCAACGGCGTCGCCCTGCATACCGGCGAGGCGCTGGTGGCCCTGGAGGGGCAGGGGCGCGTGCGGCGGGCCCGCACCCAGCGGGGCGAGTACAAGGCGGACGTGGTGCTGCTGGCGGTGGGCGTGCGGCCCAATACCGCCTTCCTCCGGGACGTGCCGGGCTTCCGGTTCCTGAAGAACGGCGCCATCGTCGTCAACCGGCGCATGGAGACGGGGGTGCCCGACGTGTGGGCCGGCGGCGACTGCGCCACGGTGGAGCACATGATCCTGCAGCGCCCGGTCTACATCCCGCTGGGCACGAATGCCAACAAGCAGGGGCGGCTGATCGGCGAGAACCTGGCCGGGGCGCAGCGGGAGTTCGGCGGGGCCCTGGGCACCTCCGTCGTGCGGGTGTGCGACCTGGAAGCGGGCAAGACCGGCGTCACCGAGCAGGAGGCGCGGGAGGCCGGCATTCCGGTGAAGACGGCGGTGGTGGAGGTGGGCAGCCATGCCCGCTACTACCCCGGTTCGGAGCCGATTCGCATCAAGGTGGTCATGGACCGCCGGACCGACCGGCTGATCGGCGCGTGCCTGGCCGGCAAGCGCGGCGCTGCGCTGCGGACCGACGTGTTCGCCACCATCATCTCCTCCGGGATGAGGGTGCAGGATGCGGCCCTGCTGGATCTGGCCTATGCCCCGCCCTTTGCCCAGGTGTGGGACGCCGTCCATGTCGCGATGAGCGCCCTGACCCGGTGAGCCTCAGACCAGGCTGGCGACCCGAGCAGGCGGGCAGGTGGCCTGCGGAGACGGTCGGACGACCCGAACAGGCGGGCGGGCGGCCTGGGGAGACAGGCGGGCGAACCGAGCAGGCGGGCGGGCGGCCTGGGGAGACATGCGGGCGACCCGTGCAGGCGGGCGGGCGACCCGGGGAGACAGGCTGGCGACCCGAGCAGGTGGGCAGGTGGCCTGCGGAGACAGGCTGGCAACCCGAGCGAGCGGGCGGGCGACCTGAGGAGGCATGCGGGCGACCCGAGCAGCCGGGCGGTCGACCCGGGGAGCACACGCCGTGCGGCGCGCAACGATGTTGAGGAGTGAGAGGATGAGCAAGCTGACGACCTTGCAGGAGGCCATGGCCCGAGTGAAGGACGGCGACACCGTCGCGCTCGGCGGCAATGTGCTGCACCGGGCGCCCATGGCCGCCGCCGCGGAGCTGGCCCGCCAGGGGCGCAGGGGTCTCCATCTTGTGAAAACCGCCGGGGCCATGGACGTGGACCTGCTCTGCGCGGCCGGCGCCGTGGCCTCGGTGACTTTCGGCTACATCGCCTACGAGCCGCCTTACGGGCTTTGCCAGTTCTTCAGGCGGGCGGTGCAGGAGGGCCGGGTGGAGGCGCGGGAGAACGCCTGTTACACCGTGATCATGGGCCTTCGGGCCGCGGTTTGCGGTCTGCCGTTTCTGCCGGTGCGCGGCCTGGACGGCAGCGACCTGATCGCTGCCCGCGGGTTCAAGAAGGTGACCAACCCCTACGGCGAAGGGGAGTATGTGGCGATCCCGGCCATCCGCCCCGACGTGGCGATTCTCCACGTGCAGGAGGCGGACGGGCTGGGCAACGGACGCATCGGCGGCCCTAAGTACGAGGACGCGCTGATGGCGAAGGCGGCCAGGAGGGTGATCCTCACCGCCGAGCGCATCGTGGAGACCGCGCGGTTCGAGGCCGAGCCGGACCGGACCGACATCCCCGGCTTCCTGGTGGAGGCCGTGGTCCACGCGCCGGGCGGCGCGGCGCCCGGCAGCTGCGCGGGCCACTACGATATCGATGACGCGCAGGTCAGGGCGTTTCAGGCCGTGACAGGCCCCGAGGAGCTGGGCCGGTACCTGGAGCAGATGGCCGCCTACACCGCGCACGAGGGGGTGAGCCGCTGATGCAGTACACGATCGCCGACCAGATGGTCGTCTGCCTGGCCCGGGAGCTGCGGGACGGCGACACCGCCTTTCACGGCGTGGCCTCCCCGATTCCGGCCGCGGCGATTCTTCTGGCCCAGAAGGCCCACGGCCGCGCGGTCACTTACGTGAACATCGCCGGCGGCGTGAACGCGAGCCCGCGCCTCGCGCCGTCGACGGACGGACCCAACATGCTCGACGGCTCGGCCTCGTTGTTCGGCCTCACCGACATCTTCGATCTCTCCATGCGGGGCGGGCTGAGCGTCGCCTTCCTGAGCGGCGTGCAGATCGACCGGCGGGGGCGGATCAACTCCAGCGTCATCGGCGACTTCGACAGGCCGAAGGTCCGTCTGCCAGGGGGCGCCGGCAGCGCCGTCATCGCCCCGACCTGCGGCCGGGTGCTGGTCTGGCGGGGTAAGCACAACACCAAGGCGCTGGTGGAGGAGGTCGACTTCGTGTCGGCCACCGGCAACATCGACGTGGTCGTCACGCCGCTCGGCGTCTTCCGCCGGGTGGACGGCGAGCTGCAGCTGGAGTCCATCCACGCGACCAGTTCGCTGGCGGAGGTGCAGGAGAACACGGGCTTCCCCATCCCCACCCGGGAGTACCCGGTGACGCCGCCGCCGACGGCCGAAGAGATGGCGTGGCTGGAGCGGATCGACCCGGACCGGGCCCGGGATCAGGAGCTGTAATCGCTCCCGTGCCCGTGTGCTGACGGCGCGGGGCGGCACGCCGGAGGGCGTTTCCGGGCAGGGGGCCCGGCGCCCTCCGTGACGGTGGAGAAGGAGCCGACCTGGCCAGGGTGGAAAGAATACACCTCGGGGGTGATTGCAGATGTCTGCAACGAAACCTGAGGTGACTTTTTTTACCTATCCCACGTGAACCTCGTGCAAGAAGGCCAAGCAGTTGCTTGAGACCAAACCGGTTTCCGTGAACGAGCGTCGCTTTTTCAAGCAGAAGCCCACGCCCGAGGAGGTGCGGTGGCTGGCGGCCCGCCTGCCCGGCGGCGTGCGGGACCTCCTCTCCACCCGCAGCAGGCGGTACAAGGAGCTGGGGCTGGCGGAGCGCGAGCTGACCGACGAGGAGCTGGTCGACCTGCTGGCGGCTGAACCGGGCCTCTGGCGCCGGCCGGTGGTGGTGCGGGGCGACCGGGTGGTGGTGGGGTACGACGCCGCCAGCCTGGAAGAGCTTCTGGACGAAGGCGCATGACGACGAAAGCGAGTTGATGGCCGTGGCGGAGCGGCGGCGCAGCGAGGGTGCGTCACGTCTCGCCGAGGCGCTCAGGGCGCACCCGGTGATCGCAGCGGTGCGGGATGAGCAGCGGCTGGAGGAGGCCCTGCAGTCCCGCTGCCGCACCGTGTTTCTGCTCTCCACCAGCCTCAGCCGGCTCAGGGAAGTGGGGGACGCGGCGGCGGAAGCGGGTAAGCTGCTGTTCATCCACCTGGACTTCGTCGGCGGGCTCGGCCGGGACGATGAGGCGGTGGAGTACCTGGCCCGGGTCGCCCGGCCCGTTGGCCTGATCACGACCCGCACCGGCCTGATCCAGACGGCCCGGCGGCTGGGGCTCACGCCGCTGCAGCGGCTCTTCCTGCTGGACTCCCAGTCGCTGATCACGGGCATTGAGGCCGCCCGCTCCAGCCGGGCCGAGGTGGTGGAAGTGCTGCCGGGCATCATCCCCCGGGCGGTGCAGGCCATCCGCAGCCAGCTGCCTCACACGCTGATCATCGCCGGGGGGCTGGTGCGCACGCCGAGGGAGGTGGGCCGGGCGCTGCAGGCCGGCGCTTCCGGCGTCTCCACCAGCAGCGCCGACCTTTGGTCCGCCGAGCCCGAGGCGTTCCTGGCGGCTGCGCAGCAGAAGCCGTGACGGCAGCGCAGCGGGAGTTGTGGTCTCCGGGGGCGCAGGGCCCGGCACGGCTCCGGGGCAACAACCGGTGGCGGTTGTCCCGAACGTTCCCAGGCCTGAACATGCGGAGACCGACATACACGTGAGGCGGGCCCGCACGGGTCCGCCGCCTGTTGTACTGACCGATGCTGCAAAGTGGGAGGAATGAATCGTGGGGGAGTGGGGACTGCTTTCCGACCCCTGGGAGCCGCGGTGCGGCCTCACAGACGGCCGCTTCCGGCTGACCAGCGTGGAGATCACGGTGACCAACTGGTGCAACCTGCGCTGCCGCCACTGCGCCGTTGGGGAGGCGCTGATGGCCCGGGATCCCGAACGGCTGCCGCTGGACCTGATCCTGAAGCGGCTGGACGAGGTGGAGGGGCTCACGACGCTGAGCCTCACCGGCGGCGAACTGAGCGGATCCACGGAGGTCCTGCGGGAGTGGGTGAAGCCCCTGCTGCAGTATGCGAAGCGGCGGGGGGTGCAGACGCAGGTGAACACCAACCTGACCTTCGACCTGGGGCGCTATGAGGAGATCGCCCCGTGGGTGGACGTCTTCCACATCACCTGGAACTACCGGGACGAGGCGCACTTCCACCGCACCGTCTGGGGCCACGGACGCGCGTTTGTCTCGCCCGACGCCTCCCGTCAGCTGTACCGCCGGATCGTCGAGAACGCCACGGCCCTTGCGGCGCAGGGGCACTTCGTCTCCGCCGAGACGATGGTCAACGGCGAGACCGCCGACCATCTGGGTGCGATGAACCGGTTCCTGGCGGAGATCGGCTGCCGCCGACACGAGGTCCACCCCATGTACCCGGTGGACTGGGCGGCCGACCTGCCCGTCCTGCCGCTGCCGGCTTTCCGGGCGGCGGTGCGCCGCTTCCTCGAGGAGCGGGACCCCAAGATGTGGGTGCTCTTCGGCACTTTCCCGTTCCTGCCGTGCAGCCCGCTGCCCGAGGACCAGGAACTGCTCCGGGCGGTGGCCGCGGCGCCCAACGTGTCGGTGCGCAACTGCCCCGACGGCAGAAACCGGGTCAACGTGGATCTCTTCACCGGGGCCATCCGGGTGACGGACTTCGGCGACATCCCGCCGCTGGGCGACGTCCGCACCGACCGGCTGGAGGACGCGTTCGGCCGCTGGCACCGGCACCCGCGGTTCCAGCCGCTCAACTGCCACTGCCCGGAGGCGGGCTGCACGGGGCCTGACCTGCTGGTGGCCGAGATGTACTACCCGGGGGTGGATTTCCGCACACGGCGGGCGATCCTGCCCGCTGCGCAGGCGGAGGCGCGGTGAAGGCCGGACCGTGCGCTGCGGGCGTCCGCAGGCCCCGCGGGTTCGCCCCCGCGCGCCGGCGCGGTCAGGCGGAGACACCGTCCTGTGCCTGATGGTTGAGGGTTGAAGGACGGGGATGCGGGGTGAGAAGGGCGGCGGATTTCTAGTTGGTGTGGAGCCGAAGTGGAAATCTGTCGTGGTTAGGTGAGGACGCCGTCCTGTGCCTGATGGTTGAGGGTTGAAGGACGGGGATGCTGACTGGGAACTGCGACGGATTTCCAGTTGGTGTGCGGCCGAAATGGAAATCTGTCGTGGTTAGGTGAGGACGCAGTCCTGAGCCTGATGGCTGAGGGTTGAAGGACGGGGATGCTGACTGGGAACTGCGACGGATTTCCAGTTGGTGTGCGGCTGAAGTGGAAATCTGTCGTGGTTAGGTGAGGACGCCCTCCTGTGCCCGATGGTTGAGGGTTGAAGGACAGGGATGCGGGGTGAGAAGGGCGGCGGATTTCCATTTGGTGTGGAGCCGAAGTGGAAATCTGTCGTGGTTAGGTGAGGACGCCGTCCTGTGCCCGATAGTTGAGGGTTGAAGGACGGAGATGCGGGATGGGAATTGCGAGGGATTTCCAGTTGGTGTGCGGCCGAAGTGGAAATCTGTCGTGGTTAGGTGAAGACACAGTCGTGCGGCCCGGGGGTGAGGCGCCGCGATCCTGTGCCGGGTGACCGGATCAGGGTGTCAGGCCGTACGTGAAACGGGGGCTGTCCCGACGTCATCACGCGTGACGTTCGGGACAGCCCCTCATGCGCGGCCCCGGTCGGGCCGCTTCCCGGAACGTCAGCGGATACGGTTCCGGGAGGGATCGGGAAAGGCATGGTACTTGATGCTGCCGCCGTTCAGCCAGTGGCGCAGGGGCTCCAGCCAGGGGCGCCAGCGGATGTACTTCTCCACCTCGGAGGTCGGCACCCACTTCACGCCGGAGATCTCCCCCGGAGCGGGCGCCAGCGAGCCGCCGATCAGCCTGGCCCCGAAGAAAAACTGGACGAGGTGTTCCCTGGCTTCCGCGTTCCGAAATTCGGTGATGAACGCGAGGTCGCCGATCTCTACCTCGAGCCCCGTCTCTTCCAGCACCTCCCGTGCGGCGGTCTCGGCCAGCAGCTCGCCGGGCTCCCAGTGGCCCTTGGGCAACCCCCAGTGCCCGCGCCGGTTCCGGACCAGCAGGATGGCCCCGTTGTGCACGACGAGTCCGCCGGCGGAGAGGTGCCTCCGCAAGTGCTGCATGGCTTACCGCTCCCATCACTCGGGCCCTATGTGCCCATGATACTACCCCGAGGGGGTTCGGGCAAGCAGACCGGACGGGCCGCCGCGGGGCGCACGACTGCGTTCAGAGACGGCCCCCGGCTCATGCGACGTACGGTACCCGGCCCCATCCCTGGGACCGGCATACTGCCTGGACGTACTCCGACGTCCGGGCCCCGGGAGTGACGCCTGGCCCGAAAAGCCGGCCGGTCCTATTCCGACATCCGGCACCCGGCCCCATCGCTGCGCCCGAGATGCTCCCCGGCCCTAGTCCGACATCCGGCCCCGGGCGCATCGCTGTATCCGAGACGCTGCCCGAGCCCACCCCGACGTGCGGACCCCGGGCGGAGCGCTGCGCCCGAGACGATGCCCGAGCCCACCCCGTCGTACGGGACCCGAGCGTGACGCCGGGCCCGAGACGATGCCCGGGCCTACCCCGACGTGCGGACCCCGGGCGGAGCGCTGCGCCCGAGACGCTGTCCGCCCTTACTCCGGCGTCCGGAACCGGGCCACCTGCTCACGCATCTGCTGCGCGACCTTCTGCACCCGCCGGGCGGCCGAGGAGACTTCGGTGCTGGCGAAGGCCATGCTCGACGCGGCCTGAGAGGCGGCGGCGGCCGCCTGGGCGTTCTCCTGCGCGACGTCCGTCACCTGCTCCAGGGAGGCGCTCACCTGGGCGGCCTGGGCCGCCATCTCCTCGGCTGCCGCGGAGTTCTCCTCGGCGACCGTAACGATGTTGGTGAAGAGGCTGTCCATCGACTGGAGCCGCTCCTGCGTGCGCTGGGCCACCTCGGCGATCCGCTCCACGCTCCGGGTGGTCTGCTCAGACGCCTCCTGCAACCGCTGCAGCGCCTGACCGGCCACGACGGCCTTCTGCACGCCGGTCTCGACCTCGGCCAGTCCGGCCTCCATGGCTGAGGTGACCTCTGCGGTGAGGGACTGGATCTTCGTGACCAGTTCGGCGATCTCCGCAGCGGACCGGGAAGAGCCCTCGGCCAGGCGCCGCACCTCGTTGGCCACCACTGCGAACCCCCGGCCGTGCTCGCCGGCCCGCGCCGCCTCGATGGCCGCGTTCAGGGCCAGCAGGTTGGTCTGTTCGGCGATGTCCGAGATGGCCGTGGTGATGTTCCCGATCTCCGTCGACAGCGAGGCCAGGCGGCGGACCTGCTGCGCGGTGAGATCGGCGGCCTCCTTCACCCGGCCCATGCCGGCGGTCGCATCCTGCACCGCCGCCACCCCTTCGGCCGCACGGCGGGACCCTTCCAGCACCGCGGCGGCCTCGGCGGACGCCGACCGGGCCATCTCGGCGGTCTCGCGAACCACGGCGCCGAGCACCGCGACGGCCTGCTGAATCTCGCCGGTGGTCTGCTCGGCCCCGGCCGAGACCTGTCGGATCGCCTCCTGCAGCTGCTGCATGGTCTGCTGGACCTCGTCCGCCGCCGCTGCCTGGCTGCTGCCGCCCGCGGCCACCTGGTCCATGCTGACCGCCACCTGGTCGGCGGCTTCGGTGGCCTGCGCGGCCACCGCCCCCAGCGCATCTGAGGCCTGGCCCAGCGTGGCCGCCGAGGCGGTCAGCTCCTGGATCAGGGTGCGCAGCGAGGCCAGCATGGTGTTGACCGCCCGGGCCAGGTCGGCTACCTCGTCCCTGCCCCGGACCGGCAGTTCAGCCACCGCCAGGTTGCCTTCGGCCACCTGTAGCGCGACCTCGGAAAGCTGCCGGATCGGGCCGGCGAGCGAGCGGGCGACGGGAACCCCGATCGCGACCGACAGCACCACGCCCACCGACGTGACCGCGGCCCCGATCAGCCGGGCCAGATCGGCCTGGCGCTGGGCTTCCAGTGTCGCCTCTTCCGCGAGGATCTGGAGCCGCTGCGCCGCCTGGCTGCTGGCGCTGACGATCGCTTCGCCCGTGGGCATGGCCTCGTTCTTCAGGACGTTCGTCGCCTGGGAGACCAGGCCGTCGTCCCGCAGCGCCATCATGCTCTCCAGTGCCTGGATGTACGCCGCGGCCATCTCCTCTGCTCGTGCGACGTGGTCGAGCACCTCGGGGTCATCGGTGTACGCGCGGATGTTTTCGATCTGGGCGGACAGGTCGCCCGCCGACTCGATGAAGGTATTCCGGACGGAGGGGGACGGGTCGAGCACGTAGCCGCGCGCGGCCGCACTCATGCGGTACAGGGCAGCGTTGAGGGCCGTGGCCGCCTGGTGGGCCGCCTGCAGCTTCAGCGCGACCTCCCCGTAGACCGCCTCCACGCGGTTCAGCGCGAGGAAGATCGAGCCTGCCGCCACACCAACCGTAACGGTTCCGATCAAGGAAAGACCAATCAGTTTTGTGACGAGACGGATGCGCATCCGATTCCCCCGTCTTTCTTCAGGATATAGTTGTACATTTCAAGCGTAGGTTGCTTGGCGAAGACTGTCAACAAGATAATGGTAAGCAGGGTTGACAATTGACCGGGTGAAGGAATGCTGCCGGGAGGGGGCGAATCCTCAACAAGCAATCGCTGTACTGCGCTGGGGGAGTGGATTTCATCCATGCAGGTGTTCTCTCGCCTCAAACGGTTCTACATGCCATACATCGGGTGGGGGCTGGGTTCGGTGCTCGCGATGGCCTTCCTGACGGCGGCAGGGCTGGTGCGGCCGTGGCTCCTGGAGCAGCTCATCGACCGGGTGATCCGGGAGCAGCGCTTCGGCGAGCTGCCGTACTGGGCCGGGGCGGTGCTCGCGGTGGCCCTGGTGCGCGGCCTGTTCAACTTCCTGCGCCAGTACCTGGGCCACACGTTCGGCCAGAATGCGACCCTGGACCTGCGCAACGCCCTCTACGACAAGCTTCAGTATCTGCACTTCAAGTTCTACGACAACGCCCACACCGGCGACCTGATGTCCCGTGTGACCGCGGATGTCGAGGCGTTCCGGATGTTCCTCTCCTTCGGCTTCGTCCACCTGATGGACATCTTCTTTATGACTCTCTTCTCGCTGGTCGTCATGCTCTCCATGTCGGCCCGTCTGACGCTGGTCACCCTGCTGGCGATGCCCTTCCTGCTGGTGGTGGTGCTGCGGTTCGAGCGGCAGGTGCATCCGGCCTTCCGCAGGGTGCGCGAGGCCCTGGCCGGCCTCTCCACCGCCGCCCAGGAGAACCTGAGCGGCATGCGCACCGTCAAGTCCTTCGCCCGGGAGCCCTTCGAGGTGGAGAAGTTCGCCGCGCACAACCAGGAGTACCTGGAGGCGAACCTGGCCACGACGGGTCTGTGGGCCCGGTACTTCCCGGTCATCGAGATGCTGTCCAACCTGGCCCTCACCCTGATGCTGGGCTACGGGGGCTGGCTGGTGCTCCGGAGCGAGATCTCGCTGGGTGAGCTGGTCGCCTTCAACAGCCTGATCTGGTACTGGATCTGGCCGATGCGGGAGATCGGCTACCGCATCAACGAGCTGACCCAGGCCGTGGCCTCCGGCCAGCGACTCCTGGAGGTGCTGGAGCACCCGGTCGCCGTGCGCAGCCGGCCGGATGCGGTGCGGATGCCGGAGATGGCGGGCCACGTGCGCTTCGAGGGGGTGTGGTTCCAGTACGACTCGCCCCGACCGGGCTCCGGTGAGATCAGCCCGCACCCAGCGCTGGCGGACATCCACCTGGACGCCCCGCCCGGCAGCGTCATCGGACTGATCGGCGCGACCGGTTCGGGCAAGTCGACCCTGGTCTCGCTCATCCCCCGGTTCTACGACGTCACACGGGGCCGGGTGACCATCGACGGCATCGACGTGCGCGATCTGGACCTGGACGACCTGCGCCGGCACATCGGCATCGTGCAGCAGGAGACCTTCCTCTGGTCGGCGACGATCCGTGAGAACATCGCCTACGGCCGCCGCACGGCCACGATGGAGGAGATCATCGCCGCGGCGAAGCTCGCCCGGGCGCACGACTTCATCATGGAGACGCCCAACGGCTACGACACGATCATCGGCGAGCGGGGCCTCGGCCTCTCCGGCGGGCAGCGGCAGCGCATCGCCATCGCCCGGGCGATCCTGAACAACCCCCGCATCCTGATCCTCGACGATGCCACCGCCTCGGTGGACATGGAGACCGAGCACGAGATCCAGCTCGCTCTGCAGAACGCCATGCGGGGGCGCACGACCTTCATCATCGCCCACCGGCTCTCCTCGGTGAAGCACGCCGACGAGATCCTGGTGCTGGACCAGGGCCGGGTGGTGGAGCGGGGCACCCACGAGGAACTGCTGGCCCGGGGCGGCGTGTACCGGTCCATCTACGACATCCAGTTCCGGGACTACGAGGCGCAGCGGGTCGCGGGGGCGGCCGCGAAGGGGGGGAGCCGCTGATGGGCATGGGCACTTACCGCACGGCCCGCGAGCTGCACGGCCGCAGGCCGGTCCGGCGCAGCGAGAACGCGGACCGCTTCTACTACCGGGAGGAGCAGGTTTTTGAGAAGCCCTTCGACTGGAACCAGATCAAGCGGCTCGGCACCTTCCTGCGGCCCTACGTCCGCCAGGTGGTCATCGCCGGCGTCGCGATGCTGGCGGCGACGGTCACGCGCCTGGCCGTGCCGTGGCTGATCGCCCAGGCGATTGACGCGGTGCTGGAGCCCGAGGTGCGCTTTACCCGCTGGACGCAGTGGCTGGAGCCCTACGACCGCACTGAGCGGCTCGCCATCCTGGTCGGGGCGATGGCCGCCGTGCACGTCGTCAACTGGATCGCGAACCACTGGCGGATCCGGCTGACCGCCTGGGTCGGGCAGCGGGCGCTGTATGACCTGCGGCAGAAGACCTTCGCCCACATCCAGTCGCTGTCGCTCCGCTTCTTCGACACCCGGCCGGCCGGGTCGATCCTCGTGCGCGTCACCAACGACGTGAACTCCCTGCAGGACCTGTTCACCAACGGCATCATCAACCTGCTGCAGGACGTGCTGACGCTGGTCGGCATCATCGTCATCATGATGTCGATGCACCTGAAGCTGTCGCTGGTGATCTTCGCCTTCCTGCCCCTCATGATGATCACCACCGTGCGGCTCCGGACCCGGGTGCGCCACGGCTGGCAGCGGGTGCGGATGCAGCGCTCCCGGCTCACCGCCCACCTGGCGGAGGCGATCCAGGGCGTGCGGGTGACGCAGGCCTTCAGCCAGCAGGAGCCCAACAAGGACTTCTTCGCCGACATGAACGTGGAGGTGCGCCGCACATGGCTGGACACCGTCCGGCTGAACGCCCTGTTCAACCCGATCGTGGAGATCATGGGCGCCCTGGGCACGGCGGTCGTCTACTGGTACGGGACCCGGATCCTGCAGGGCGGCGGCATCACCGTCGGCGTGCTGGTCGCCTTCGTGACGTATGTGGGCCAGTTCTGGGAACCCATCCTGCGGCTCACGCAGCTCTACGGTCAGATGCTGGTCGCCATGGCCTCCAGCGAGCGCATCTTCGAGTACCTGGACACGAAGCCGACGGTGCCCGAGAAGCCGGATGCCCGGCCGCTGCCCCGGATCCGGGGCGAGGTGGAGCTGGACAACGTCACCTTCGCCTACGAAGAAGGGCGCACCGCCCTGCGCGGGGTTTGCCTGAAGGTGAACCCCGGCGAGACGGTTGCCCTGGTCGGTCACACCGGCGCGGGCAAGACGTCGGTCATCAACCTGCTTTCCCGCTTCTACGACGTGAGCGAAGGCGCCGTGCGCATCGACGGCGTGGACGTGCGGGACGTGACGCTGGACTCTCTGCGCAGGCAGATCGGCGTGGTGCTGCAGGACACGTTCATCTTCAGCGGCACGATCATGGACAACATCCGCTACGGACGGCTGGATGCCACCGACGAGGAGGTCATCGCAGCAGCCAAAGCCGTGCGGGCCCACGACTTCATCATGCGGCTGCCGCACGGCTACCAGACCGAGGTGCGGGAACGGGGGTCGCGGCTCTCGATGGGCGAGCGGCAGCTTATCTCCTTTGCCCGGGCCTTGCTGGCGGACCCGCGCATCCTGGTCCTCGACGAGGCCACGGCCTCGATCGACACCCAGACCGAGCTGCTGATTCAGGAGGCGCTGGCGCGGCTCCTGAAGGGGCGCACCTCCTTCGTCATCGCCCACCGGCTGTCGACGATCCGGAACGCGGACAAGATCGTGGTACTGGACCACGGCCGGATCGTGGAGATGGGTACCCACGAGTCGCTGATGGCGCGCAAGGGCGTCTATTACGGCCTGATTCAGGCGCAGTTCAAGTTCATCGAGGCGGGATGAGCGCGGCCAGCCGCTCAGGGAGCTGATCGGCGAAGCCCGGCGGGTACTCGTGGCCGAGGCCCGGGTGCACCTCCAGTTCGCAGGCGAGGCCGGCTTCCCGCATGGCGGAGGCGAACTCCCGGGCCGCCGGGAACGCCCAGTCGCCGTCGCCGATGACGATATAGCCCCGGATGTCCCGGCGCGCCTCCGCAAGCAGCGGCAGGAACGTCTCCGGCCGGATGGCCGGCGCGACGGCGAGGAAGCCCGTCGCGGGGAGCGTCCCGCTCAACACCCCGAACATGGCCACCGCGGCGCCCATCGAGAACCCCGCGATCACGGTGCTGCTGTGCGGGCCGAGGCCGTCGAGGTGCGCCTTCACTTCCGCCAGGGCCCGGTCGCGGTCTCCCCAGAAGTACTTTCCCGGGGCCCACACCTGCGACGACTGGGCCAGGGCCACCCGCCAGCCGGCCGCGGTCGCGGCCGTCCAGGGGGCCCTTTCCTCTTCCTGTTCGAAGCTGCTTCCCGCACCGTGCAGCGCCATCAGAAGCCCCCGCGGCGCCCCTTCCGGCTCGTACGTGTACAGCACCGGCCGGGCCAGGGCCTGCGCCGCCTCCCGGCGCTCGCGGAACAGATCCATGAGCGGTTCGAGCCGGGGGTCTTCCCTGAGCGCCGCGAGGTCCGGATCGTTCAGCATGCGCTCGTGGTACCAGAAGCCTTCATCGGCGGCCGCCCGCAGCCAGCGGAGCCCGTCGTCTGCGCCGTCCGTCAGGCAAGCGAGGCAAGCCCGCCAGAAGTAGAAGGTCGGGGCCTGGTCGGGGAATCGGGCGGCTTCCCGCTCGATCAGCGCCAGCGCCTCCCGGTAGGCGCCCTGGCCGTGCAGGCGGAACACCTCGTGTTGCAGGTCCTTGAAGCTATGAACGTACATGAGCGCCACTCCTTGCATAACCTTTCTGGAAATGACGCCCCGGCACTGCCGAGTGTTCCCGGGTGTTACCGCCAACCATTGCGCAGGGCCGGCGCATCTCTTTGACAGAGCATGGAAAGGAGTGAGCGTGTGTGTACGAGTACAAGGTTCTCAAGCTCTCCGCCGCGGAGGTGCTGGAGGATGCTCTCAACGAGTACGCCCGGGAGGGTTGGCGCTGCAAGTTCCAGTACGTGGTCGAGGGCTTCGGCGGGTTCACCACGCTGGTGGTGACCCTGGAGCGGAAGGTCAGCGCCTGAGCTGCGTCGGCGGCCAAGCGGAAATCGCAGATGGCAGCCGACACAGCCAGGATGACCTCCCCATCATCATCAGGGCCATAGACTGCATACCGGTCAGCGTCGACGAGTCCCCTCTGCGACGACCCTGCTCGTCAGCTGCAGACGTGGCGGCCTCATCTGTCCGGCGGGTCTCCAGGTTTCTTGGGGTGAGCGCGCCCCCGGCTGAAGGGCCGAGCGCGCGAAATGTGCATCCTGGCGGATGCGAGGGGTGAACATCGTGCGCGGAACCAGGACCCGGGCGTGCTTGACCCCGTACTGCCCCTGGCCGGAATCCGGGGTATTCCGGTGTGACCCTGTCTGACGAGGCCGGCGGGTAGGATCGAAGCTCGGCTTGCGCGCGGAATGTGCACCGGACGATCGGGAGCAGGTGCACATTCTGCGCGCAGTCAGGCCGCGAGCTGGCCGAGGCCCCGGGATGCCCCGGTGTGACCCTACCCGACGAGGTCATCGGCTGGGATCGATGCCCGGCCTGCGCGCGGAATGTGCACCGGACGATCGGGTGCGGGTGTACATTCTGCGCGCAATTAGGCCGCGAGCTGGCCGAGGACCCGGGGGCACCCCGCTGTGACCCAACCAGACGAGATCGTAGGATCGGGTCGATGCCCGGCTTGCGCGCGGAATGTGCACTGGACGATCGGGCGCCGGTGTACATTCTGCGCGCAACCAGGCCGGGAGGTGGCCGAGGACCCTGGGATACCCCGGTGTGACCCGACCTGGCGAGGGCGGCGGGTAGCCGGTCTGGCGAGATTCACCGGGGAGATCCTGTCTCGCGAGGTTGCCGGCGGGCCGAGCGGCGGATTTGCGCGCGGAATGTACACTCGACCGTGGGCTCGAGGTGTAGGACCCGGGCATAGCGCACGCCGATCGCGCAGACCAGCGGGCGGTCCCACCAGGCATGGCGGGACCGCCCATCCAGTTGCTGCTCACGGCCAGCGAAAGCGCGGCGAGGAGGTCCCCCGCTCTCTGGCGAGGTCATCCGGGCTTACCCCGGCCGGGATTTTTCGCCCCGCCTTCCATCATCGCCCGGGCTATCAGCACGGCGCCGGCGGCCGGGCTCCCGGCGCTCTCCACCACCCGGGCCGTCGGCATCCGCTTCGCCAGGTGCGCCACCAGCGCTTCCCGCACGGCGGGGACGCCCTCCAGCACGCCGCCGGTGGTGGCCACCACGGGCTGTCTCAGGGCCATTCGGCGCAGCAGCGCGGCGGCCAGGTCCGCCAGGTCCCGGCCCGCCCTGCGGAGGATCTCGCCGGCCACGTCATCCCCATCGGCGGCCGCCTGCGCCACCAGGGGCACCAGCCCGGCGATCTCCGTGCGGGCCGCGGCGGGATCGGCGTAGACCCGGGGAATCGCGTCGGTGAGCTGCGAGAGGCCCCAGGCCGCGCAGATGCGCCCGCCGAGCGCCGTGGCCGGTCCGGTGCCGTCCAGGGCACGGAGCGCGGCCGCCAGGGCCTGCCGCCCGATGGCGAAGCCGCTGCCCTCGTCGCCGAAGATCCAGCCCCAGCCGCCGGCCCGGGCCAGCCGCCCGGCGTCGTCCAGTCCATAAGCAATCGACCCGGTTCCGGCGATGAGGATCACGCCGGGGGCGCCCTGCAGGGCCCCGGCCAGAGCCACGCGGGCGTCGCTCACCACCTGCACCGGCACGGAGGCGGAGAGCGCCAGCGCCTGTGCGATGGCACCGGCCAGTTCCGCCTGGGTCCCGGGCTGCCCGGCGCCGGCGAGCCCGGCGCACACGGCGCAGACGTCCCCGGCCGTGCGGCCCGCCGCCGCCAGCGCTTCCCGGGCAGCCTGTGCGATGCTCTCCACGGCTCGGGCCAGCCCCACCACCAGGGCGTTGGCCGGGCCGCCGTGCCCCTCCCCCAGCACCCGGCCGGAGAGGTCCGCAGCCAGGCAGCGGGTGCGGGTGCCGCCGCCGTCGATGCCGAGCACGATGCGGGATGGGTTCATCTTACCAACCTCCCGAATGCTCCGGATCCAAAAGCGGGAGGGGGCGCGACCCCCTCCCGCACGGCCGGCAGGGCCTACTTGACGAAGTAGAGCTCTCCGGCCCGGAGCTGCTTGGTCAGCATGTTGTTCAGGTTGCCGTACCAGAAGAAGTCGCTCTGCGGCTTCCCCAGCTCGCCTTCCGCTGCGCTCAGCTTCGGGTCGTAGATCCGCAGCGGCGCGGTCTTCTCGATCAGCGGGATGAACGGCACCAGGTCGTTGGTCAGCGTCATGAGGTCCTCGGTGATGGACCGGACTTCATCCGGATCGGTGGCCTCGTAGAGCCGGGCCAGGAGCTGGGTCACGTTGTACTCCTTGCCGGTGCTGGGGGCCTTGAGGATCCGGTCCTCGCCGGGCTCCAGCTGAGGCAGGTTCATGCGGCCGGCGTACGCCCCCAGGTAGGCCTGGTTGTAGACCTCCCACGGGTGGGCGTAGGTCGACATGCTGGGCACGAAGTACGAGGCGATCTGGTGCTCGCCCTTGTTCATGTAGTCGATCATGGCGGCGAACTCCATCGGCTTGAACTCGACCTCGAAGCCGGCCTCCTTCAGCATGGTGGCGTAGGCCTCAGACGGGAACATCAGCGACGGCCAGGAGCCGATGGTGACCAGCTCGATCCTGACGACCTCGCCGTTCTCGTTCGCCCACTTGCCGTTCACCTTCTTCCAGCCGATGGACGTCAGCAGCTCCTCGGCCTTGGCCGGGTTGTAGCTGTAGTCCGTCAGGCTGTCCAGGAACGCCTGGCTGGAGTAGGCGGGGATCAGCGAGGGCAGCATGCCGGTGGCGTGGGTGTCGCTGACGAAGCTGCCGGGCTCGGCCAGCTTGATCAGGGTCTCCCGGTCCATCATGTAGGCGAAGGCCTTGCGGACCTCGGGGATGTTGAAGGGGTACTTCTGGTAGTTGAACAGGTAGCCGATCTGGGAGAACTCGGGGATGAAGATGGTGCGCAGCTTGTCCTTGAACTTGTTCTCCACCTGCTGCGTCATCTCGGGGCTCAGGCCGCCGTTCTCCACCGTGAAGGCCTCTTCCAGCACCGCTGTCGCGAAGGACTCGCCGCCGGCCGAGCGCAGGGCGCGGATCTTCGGGATCTTCACCTCCATGTAGTAGTGGGGGTTGGCCTCGAAGATCATCTCGGCGCTGGTGACGCCGGTCAGCACGTACGGGCCGGAGAAGAGCACGTCCTTCAGCGGATCGGGCTTGTAGTTGCCCAGGCGCGTGTTGATGTCGTTGATGACATCCTGGCCCGCCGCGTCGAACTTGTACCGTCCGGTGGCCTCGTCCCACACCCGGTACTGCTCGACGTAGTCCCGCAGTTCCGCGGCGAAGTCGCCGTAGGTGGCCGCCGGCGTCATGATGTAGGTGGGCAGGACCAGGTTCAGGTTGAGCGGGCTCTCGTTGACAAACTCAACGACGAGGGTCCGCTCATCCACCTTCTCGACGGACTCAGCCACCTGCCAGAGCGTGCCCTTGGCCGCCTGCATGTAGAGCGAGGTCAGAACGTCGTCGACCGTCAGCGGGCTGCCGTCGCTCCACTTCAGGCCGTCGCGCAGCACCATCGTGAGGGTCTTGCCCTCCATCTTGAAGCTCTCGAGGGCCGCAGGACGGTACTCCTTCTCCGGCAGGGCGGAGTAGTCCGTCAGCGGCTCGAACAGGAAGGGCTGAACCGACCAGTTCAGGCCCGCGACATCATCGAAGGGGTTCCCGTGGAAGGCAGGGGGCGGCTGGGTGTTCACGAAGGTCGTCAGCGTCTTGGTGGTGTCGACGTCACCGCTGAGCTTCAGGCTGGCTGGGGCCTGGGCGGGCGGCGTCTGCGTCCCACCGCCGCCCGGGGGGGTGGTGTCCTGATTGCGGGCGCACGCGGTTGCCAGGAGCATCGCTGCGGTGAGCAGTGCTGCTGCCAGCTTCTTCAATTCTGGATGCCTCCCTGATTGGGTGATTTCACATGAGGGCGGCCCGAGGCCGCGCGCTCACTGCCGCAGTGGGGGGACCCGGCCGGTCAGCCGCCCAGGTCCTTGCGCATGCACGCCCATTCGTGCACGACCTCAAACCCGGCGGACTCGTAGATGGTGCGGGCCACGTTGTTCTTGCCGGTGAACAGCGACATGAACGTGGCCCCCATGTCCTTCAGCCCCTGGCAGAGGGCCGAGAAGAGCACCGAGCCCGCTCCGCCCCCGCGGAACTCGCTGTGCACGCCGATGCCGGCGAAGTATCCGCGGCCGCTCTCCTGCACGTACAGCGGGCCGGCGAAGCCGCCAACTCGCCCGCCCCGCTGCACGATGAGCAGCGGGTGCGGGTTCGGGCTGTTCACGTCCGACATGACCTTCTCCCGCCAGTCCTCGTTGCCCAGGTCGTCGAACAGCTCGTTCAGGCCGTGGTGCACAGCCGGGTCGTAGTAGGTGACGGTCGTGCCCTGCTCGGCCAGTTTCCGGGCGCGCTCGGCGATCTTCGGGGAGTACTCGAAGTCCGCCAGCAGCCGGTAGTAGGAGTACTGCCGGGCGGTCTCCACGTAGCCGTTCTTCAGGAAGAACGGGAGCGCAGGCGACCGGGCGTCGACGCCGGGGGCGTTGGGGTGGTCGTGGCCGGGCGTGCCGGGGATGAACCACTCCAGGTTGACCGGGTTGAAGAAGTTCAGCATGATCCTCGTCACCGTGGGGAACTCCCGCAGCCGGGTTTCGAGGGCCGCAAGGAGCCGGCTTCCGATGCCCTGCCGCCGGTGGGCGGGGTCGACGAGCACGAACGTGACGTAGCCGTGGTCAGCGCCCAGCTTGTGGTAGGCGCTGCCGAAACCGACCACTTGGCCGTCCGCCTCGGCGACCAGGTTGTGCTTCACCTCGGCCGGGCCGGCGGCCACGAACTTCTGCCGGAACCGCTCCGGGGCCAGCGGCTTGTGGAGGATGTCGCGGCTTTCCGCCGCCCGGTTCCAGAGTGCCGCGGCCGCCTCCAGATCCTGCGCATCCATGGGTCTGATCATCTGCCTCGGGCTCCTTTGCTCATCGCTTCGTCCGCTGCAGCCACCGCACGACCGGCCAGTAGGCCAGGGCCACCAGCAGGTTGAGTCCGATCACCAGGCCGTAGAGCGTGCGCGTGCCCGGATCCCCGGGTCCGAAGACGAGTCCCAGCAAGGCGATCACCAGGATGGTGACCGCCGCCGCGGTGATCGCACGCAGAAACTGCAGGGGACCGCCTAGCCCTGGTTCCGGGCGCCGGCCCTGATCTTCTCCACCAGGTGGCACGCCACCAGTCCTCCCTCAGACTCCCGCAGCTTCGGTTCGTCCTGCTCGCAGACCGCCTCGGCGTACGGGCAGCGGGGATGGAACTTGCAGCCAGGAGGCGCATTCGTCACGCTGGGCATGTCGAACGACTTCAGCGGAAGCTGGTGCATGCGCCCGCGCCGGGTGGGGTCTGCCTCGGGGACGGCCGAGATCAGCGCGTGGAAGTAGGGGTGCGCCGGCCGATCCAGGGCCGCCTGGATCTGGTTGAGCTCGACCATGCGGCCCAGGTACATCACGGCGATGCGGCCGTGATGGGCGATGTAGCGCGCCGTGCCCAGATCGTGGGTGATGTAGACGAAGGAGATGCCGTACTTCTTGTTGGCGCGCGCCATCAGGTCGAGCAGCGAGATCCGCAGCGAGACGTCGACCATCGAGACCGGCTCATCGGCGACGATGAGGCTCGGCTTCACCGACAGCGCCCGTGCGAGCAGGATGCGCTGGCGCTGGCCGCCGGAAAGCTGGTGCGGGTACTTCTCCAGGAACTGCTCGGGCGGCGTGAGGCCGATCTCGGTGAACAGCGCCACCAGCTCGTCCCACGCCTGCTGCGTGTTTCGCACCAGCCGGTGCTGCAGAAGCGGCAGCGACAGCGACTGGAAGATGGTGCGGTTGGGGTTCAGCGCCGCGTAGGAGTCCTGGTGGATCATCTGCACCGCGAGCCGGTACTCCCGGTATCTCCGCTTGTCCAGCTGGCGGATGTCCCTGCCCTTGAACAGCATCCTGCCCTCGGTGGGCTGGTAGATGTCGGTGATCACCTTCCCGAGCGTAGTTTTCCCACAGCCGCTCTCGCCTACCACCGCGATGATCTCGCCGGGGGCGATTTCGAGGTTGACGCCGACCAGGGCGCCGACCCGCTCACGGGGGTTCTTCTCGCTCTGGAAGTAGACACTTACGTTTTCCAACTTCACAAGGTTCACGACTTAAACACCTTCTCCCAGCTGTAGCAGCGCGTGTACTGGTCCGGGTGGCTGGGGTACAGCTGCCGCGTGCGGGCCCGGTCGCCCTCGCAGAGGCCCTGCGCGTGGGCGAAGCAGCGCGGGGCGAACCGGCACGCCTCGGGCAGGTTGGCCAGGTCCGGCGGATTGCCGGGGATGGCCTTGCGCTTGGTGACGTCGTCCCGGAGCGACGGGATCGCCGTCATCAGGCCGGCGGTGTAGGGATGGGTCGGCTCCTGGAACATGGTGAGCACCGGGCCGTACTCGACCAGCTCGCCGGCGTACATCACGCCCAGCCGGTCGACGACGGACCCGATGATGGATACGTCGTGGGTGCAGAAGACCATGGTCAGGCCGTGGTCCCGCTGGATGCGCTTCAGGATCTCCAGGATGTACCACTGGGTGATGACGTCCAGGGCCGTGGTGGGCTCATCCAGGAAGAGGATGTCGGGGTCCAGGATGAGGCTCAGGGCGATGATGGTGCGCTGCTTCATGCCGCCCGAGAGCTGGTGCGGATAGCACTCCAGCACCCGCTCCTCCAGCCGCACCTGGCTCAGCAGGTCCCGGGCCTTGGCGAAGACGTCTTCCTCCCGCGCCTTCGGGTCGTGCGCCCAGGCGGTCTCCAGGAAGTGCTCCTTCACCCGCAGGGTGGGGTTCAGCACGTTCTGCGCGGCCTGGAAGACGCTGGTCAGGTGGGTCCAGCGGTACCGGCTGAACGCCTCCGGGGTGAGCGTCCGCAGGTCCACGGGCTTGCCGCCCCGGGGATGGTAGATCACCTGGCCCGAGGTGATGCGGCCCGGCGACTGCACCAGGTTGAGGATGCCGGAGACCAGCGTCGTCTTGCCGCTGCCGCTTTCGCCGATGATGCCGACGATCTCGCCGCGGTTCACGGTGAGGCTCACGTCGTCCACGGCGCGGATCGTCCGGTCGTGCAGCTTGAATTCCACGGTGAGGTGCTTGACCTCCAGAATGGGTTCGGTCATATCAGACCCTCCTCTAGGACCGCAGCCGCGGATTCAGCGCCTCATCCAGCCCGCTGGCGAAGAAGTAGCAGCCCAGCTGGAAGAGCATGAGGCAGAGGACCGGGGCCAGGAAGTAGACCATGGAGCCCGATCCCATGAGGGCGCCGGTCTGGGAGATGGCCACCTGGATCATCACGCCCCAGTGATTGCCCTGGAAGGGTACCAGGCCGAGGATCATCAGGCCGACGCTGGAGGTGATCGCGCCCTTCATGATGGAGATGAAGTTCACGGCGATGTACGAAACCAGGTTGGGCAGGACATCGTAGAGGATGATGTTCAGCTTGCTGATGCCCATGATCCGGCTGGCTTCGATAAACTCCCGGTGCTTCAGCGTGAGCACCTGTGAGCGGATGGCCTTGGCGAGGCCCGCCCACGACCAGAGGCCGAGCACCAGGCCGAACACCAGGGGATCGGTGATGCGGATGACCATGGAGAGGATCATGGTCACCGGGAAGCTGGGCATGGTCAGCACCACGTCGGTGAAGAGCATGAGCACCCGGTCGACGATGCCGCCCTGCAGGCCCGCCACGATGCCGATCGCCGCGGCGATCAGCACCGCGAAGAGGCCGGCGTAGGCGGCCACCAGCAGGACGTCACGGGAGCCCAGGATCAGCTGCAGCAGGGTGTCCTTGCCCGCGAGGTCGGTGCCCAGCCAGTGCCTGGCCGAGGGCGGCTGCAGCCGGTTGGCGTAGTCGGATTTCAGGTCGGGAATCAGCATAGGCCCGAAGACGGCCATCAGCAGGAAGACCAGCAAAATGAGAAAACCCATGCGCGACATGGGGTTTCTCCAGATCACGCTGAAAAAGGCCCTGATGCCGGCGAACCGGCCGGTGCGTCCCTTCTTCATGTCTGCCTACCTCTCTCTCAGCCGTGGGTTGAGCACCGCGTAGAGCTTCTCGGCCAGCAGTCCCGAGAGCACGACGACGACGATCATGATGAAGTACATCCCCTGCATCAGCGGGTAGTCGCGCCGGGCGATGGCCTGATTCAGGTAGTAACCCACGCCGGGGTACAGGAACAGGTTCTCGATCAGCGGCGAGCCGCCGAACATGAAGCCGAAGGCGATGGCCAGCGACGTGATCATCGGCAGGATCGAGTTCCGGCCGACATAGTGGATGAGAATCCGCCGCTGCGAGAGCCCCCGGGCCCGGGCGTAGGCGACGTAGTCCTCCCCCAGCGAGCCCAGGGCGTTGGCCCGCATGCCGATGGTCCAGTTGGCCACCGTCGTCAGGAAGTAGGCCAGAACCGGCAGGATGGCGTGGCGCATCACGCTGCCGATGAAGGCCAGGTTGAAGCCCGGCGTCACCGACGCGCTGTACGGGCCCCGGGCCGGCAGCCATCCGAGGGTGACCGCGAAGAGGAAGACCAGCAGGTACGCGATGATGTAGTCAGGCACCGAGCCGAAGATGGACTGCCAGAGGTTGAGGAGCGCGTTCATCCAGCGCCTCCGCTTCCAGGCGATGAAAAGGCCGGCCACCACGCCCGCCGTGAAGGAGAGGGTGAGGGAGACGGACAGCACCAGGAGCGTCCACGGCAGCGCCCCGAGCACCAGCTCCAGCACCGGCTTACCGTAGGCCAGCGAGTCGCCGAGGTTGCCCCGCAGGATGCCGCCCAGGTAGCCGACCAGCCGCTGGACCACGGGGACGTCGGGGTCGTAGTTCAGGACGCTCTTGGCCTTGGCGTAGGCGATCTCCATTTCGAGGTTCTCGGTGCGGGAGATCTCGGCGGCCAGCGTCTCCACGGGATCGCCGGGCATGTTCTGGATCACGACGAACATCGCGATGATCGCGAAGAGAATCGTCACGAGTGCCATAATCAGTTTGCGCAAGGTAGTCACACCCTATCAAATTCGGTTTATAACTAACTATGTATTGAAGTACTATTTCGCTCGGGCGATGCGCGGCTCCTCCCGCGGAAGGAGGGATGTCTGAATCTTCCAGACCCGTGATCTTGTCGTGCCCAAGAACTGCCTTCTGGCCGCACGGAAAACTGGCCGTGCTGGACGAATGGCGGCAGGTGAGGGGGGCGTTCAGGCCGTGATCCGAACGGACAGCCGTGCTGTTCGTTCATGATAGGCTTCGAGGGTATCGGGCCCGAAGCTGTACCTATGTCTTCGGAACGAGTGACAGTGTAAGGCGGCGTACATTTCAGGACACCACGAACCCGATGTTTTGACAACTGCTAAACATTTTCCAGGGCGCGATGACATCGCCGCGGCGCTGCACCGTGCGCTTGCGGGGCAGCCGCCGCGGCTGTCATCGGGGACGAGACCGGCTTGCCGCACCGGGGCCTGGAGACGCCGGATGTCCCGGTGGGCGATCAGCTGTAGAGGGGGTCTGCCGATGGTTTCACTGGACAAGCGCCGCCTGGAACTCGCCTTCGCCGTGGTCCAGCGCGGGGTGGAGGGGGGCGCCTTTGCCGGCGCGGTGGCCGCCGTGGGACGCGGCGACGAGGTCGTTGTGCGCGCCTTCGGCCACGCCGCCCTGCAGCCGGAGCGCGTGCCCATGCGCGCCGATACGCTGTTCGACCTCGCCTCGCTCACCAAGGTGGTCGCCACGACGCCGGCCGTGCTGCGGCTGGTGGAGCAGGGCGCCTTCTCGCTGGATGCGCCGGTGGCCGACCTGCTGCCCGAGTTCACGGACCGGCGTGTGACCGTGCGCCATCTGCTCACCCACACGTCGGGTCTTCCCGCCTGGCTGCCGCTCTACCTGGACCAGCGGGGGCTTCCTGCGTACCTGCGGGCCATCGGCCGGCTTCCGCTGGAGCAGGCGCCCGGCGAGCGTGTGGTGTACAGCGACCTGGGGTTCATCCTGCTGGGGGCCATCGTGGCGCGCGTCACCGGCCAATCCCTGCCCGATTTCTGCCGCACGGCTGTGTTCGAGCCGCTGGGCATGCGCGAGACCGGCTGGCTGCCGCAGGTTCCCCGGGCGCGCATCGCCGCCACCGAGGAGGGAAACCGCACTGAGATGGAGATGGCGGGGTTGCGGGCCGCGGAGTTTGACCGCTGGCGGCAGGAGATACTATGGGGCGAAGTGAACGACGGCAACGCCCACTACGGGCTGGGCGGCGTCGCCGGCCATGCGGGCCTCTTCGGGACCGCGCAGGATCTGGCGCTCTACGCCCTGGCCTGGCTGCGGGGGGGCCGGCCGATCCTCTCGCCTCCCACGGTTCAGCTGGCCACCCGGAACCTGACCCCGGCGCTGGGCGAGGCCCGGGGGCTGGGGTGGCAGAAACCGCCCCAGGAGACGCTGCCTTCCCGTCCGCACTCCTGCGGCGAGCTGCTCTCGGACTCGGCCTTCGGCCACACCGGCTTCACGGGGACTTCGCTCTGGATCGACCCGGAGAAGCAGCTGTTCATTATCCTGCTGACCAACCGGCTTCACCCGGTCCCTCACTGGAAGGGGCCAGACCTGTTCGCGCTGCGACCGGCCTTTCACAACGCCGTGGTCGCAGCCTGCTCGGCCGGATAGGCGTGGGCAAGGCGTGCTCGGCCGGATCGGCGCGGGCGGGACAAGCTCGGCGGGATAGGCAGGGTCGGGATGCGCTCGGCCCGATTGGCGTGGATGGGACGACCCCGGCCGGATGGGCGTGGGCGGGACGAACGCAGTCGGCAGGCGGGCCCGGGCGTGGGGTTGATTCCCGCCATGCGGGGGCGCAGCCGGATCGTGCTTCGCCACGGAGGGGGGAGCGACGCTGGAGCGTTTGAAGGCTGTCGCCGCAAAGCCGGAGCGGCTCGTCATCGGACTCATGTCCGGCACGTCGGTGGACGGTGTGGACGCCGCGCTGGTGCGTATCCGCGGGGGAGGCCCCGGCGTGCAGCTGGAGCTGGCGCACTTCGCCACCTATCCGTTCCCGTCCGCCGTCCGGGAGGAGATCTTCCGGCTGTTCCGGCCGGAGAGCTCAGACGTCGTGACCATCTGTCAGATGAACTTCGTGCTGGGCGAGGTGTTTGCCGACGCGGCCCTGCAGCTGATGCGGGCGGCCGGGGTCGAGCCTGCTGAGGTCGACCTGATCGGCAGCCACGGCCAGACGATCTGGCACGAGCCGATTCCGGTGCGGCGGGCGGGGGTGGAATCGGCCAGCACGCTGCAGATCGGCGATCCGGCGGTCATCGCCGCACGCACGGGCGTGGTGACGGTGGGGGACTTCCGGGTGCGGGACGTCGCCGGCGGTGGCCAGGGCGCCCCGCTGGTGCCCTACCTGGACTACTGCCTGCTCCGGGACGACCGCCTGAACCGGGCCGTGCAGAACATCGGCGGGATCGGCAACGTGACCTACCTGCCCGCCGGGTGCGATCTGGAAAGGGTAGTGGCTTTCGACACCGGCCCGGGCAACATGCTGATCGACGCCCTGACCAGCCGCTTCTTCGGCCGGCCGTATGACGAGGGCGGCGCCATCGCCGCCGAGGGGCAGGTGCTGCCCGACCTGCTGGCCGAACTGATGGCGCATCCTTACCTCGGGCTGGAGCCTCCCAAGTCCACCGGGCGTGAGCTGTTCGGCGTGCAGTTTGCGGCCCGTCTGCACGGCCGGGGGGATCCGACCGATCTCGTTGCCACCGCCACGGCCTTCACGGCGCATGCCATCGCCGACGCCTACCGCCGGTTTCTGGGACCGGTGGACGAAGTCATTGTGGGAGGCGGCGGCGCCCGAAACCCGACGCTGATGCGAATGCTCGCCGCGGCCCTGCCCGGGGTGCGGGTGGTGGACCACGAGGCGGTGGGCATCAACTCGGATGCGAAGGAAGCCATCGCCTTCGCCCTGCTGGCCAACGACTGCATCCTGGGACTGCCCACCAACGTGCCTGGCGCCACCGGCTGCCGGGAGCGGGCGGTGCTGGGGAAGATCTGTCTGTAAGCGACAGCAGGCAGCGGCGCCGGCGTGGCGGCCGGTCACGCTGCCTGCGAACGGGTGTGGTACGTGCTCTGCACCCGACCCTGGAACATGCTCTGCACCCGACCCTGAGACACGTCTCGCCATCCAGATAACCCCGGGGCCCCGCGACGGGGCCCCCATTATGAAGGAGGGGCCTTTGTTGACGGACCGGAAGGAGATGCGGATTCTCACCATCGGCGCCCACGCAGCTGACCAGGAGCTGGCGGCCGGGATGATCGTCGCCAAGTACACGGCGGCGGGCCACAAGGCGTTCATGCTCAGCCTGACCCCGGGCGAGAAGGGCCACCCCACGCTCACGGCGGAGGAATACGCCGAGCAGAAGAGGCGGGAGGCGGCCGAGTGCTGCCGGAAGCTGGGCGCGGAGGCGATCGTCTTGGACTACAAGGACGCCGAGCTGCCCTACAACGATGAGGTCAGTCTGGAGGTCTGCGACATCATCCGCGACATCAAGCCCGACGTGATCATCACCCACTGGCAGAACTCGATGCACCGGGACCACCGGCACGCGCACAAGATCGCCATGGACGCCGCGTTCTTCGCCGCCCTGAAGCGCATCGAGCGGGGGAAGCCGGCCCACTGGACGCGCCGGATCTTCTTCTCGGAGAACTGGGAAGACATGGAGGGGTATGAGCCGGACATCTACGTGCAGATCTCGGAGCCCATCTTTGCGCAGTACTGCGACGCCCTATCCAGCTTTGCCCTGTGGGAGGGCGGCACCGGCTGGCCGTACGCGGACTACTACAAGTCGCTGGCCCGCATGCGGGGCTGTCTCGGCGGCGGCCTGAACTGGAAGTACGCCGCGACGCTGATGGTGCCCAAGGGGGGCATGGTGCAGCGCTTCGCCGGTGAGCGGCTGCCGCTGGAGTTGTAGTCCCGGCGGTTGTACGGCGCGCCTGTTGGCCCCGGGGGCAGCCCGGCGCGGGCAGGAGGACAGTGGGAAGAATGTGCACTTTCGTGGAAGCCGCGTGGGAAGCGGCGCTCGGGGCTCGCAGCGCCGGGATCGCTTGCGCCGCAAGGCTTCTGGAAAGTGCACATTTGTTCCAGTGGGGAATGCGCCGGAGGGGGTCTTGAACGATATCTGGGGGCCATCGGTAACTGGTCGGCAGCCAGTGGCACGAACGTGTACTTTGGTGGAAGCCGCGTGGGAAGCGGCGTGTGGGGCTCGCAGCGCCGGAATCCCTTGTGCCCCAAGAACTCTTGGAAAGTGCACATTCGTTCCGCTGAATGCGAGGGCGGGCGGCTTGATAGCTGCGGGATCGTCGGGGCGAACCGTCCGCATCCAGCGCCCACGACGGCGGGAAGAAGAGCGGCCATGGAGATCCGCAGCAGAGCGGCCATCGAGGGCCGAAAAAGAGGAGCCATCGAGGATCTGAGAAGGCCTGCTCCTCAGCCTCGATGACCCCCTGCTTGCGAGCAGATCAGTGATACTTCTTCCACCCCGGCCACCTACACCAGCGCCGCCGCCACGGCGTTGTGGAAGCGGGGCCGCAGCCGGATGATGTGGTCGGTGCGGCCGAAGTGCACCCGGTTGGTCAGCAGCGCCACGACCAGGCGCCGGTGGGGATCCACCCAGAGGCTCGTACCCGTGAACCCCGTGTGCCCGAATGATCCGATGCTGAACAGGTCGCCGCAGCTGAGGAAGGCGGCCCTTTCGTGCGCGACGATCCAGCCCAGGCCCCGATGTTCGGGGCCGTCAATGTGCGGGGTCTGGTCCTGGGTGGCGGCGGCGACCGCTGCCGGCGAGAGGACGCCGCGGCCGCCGTCCAGCCACATCTGACCGTACGCCGCGACCTCCGGCGCCGTGCCGAACAGGCCCGCGTGGCCGGCGACGCCTCCGAGGGCGGCGGCAGTCTGGTCGTGCACGTCGCCGCACTGGAACCGGCCCAGCTCCTCCCGGAACTCCGTGGCGGCGGCGCTGGCGGCGCGCTCCCCCCGGGGCAGATACCCCGTCTCGGCCAGCCCCAGCGGCCCGTGGACCTGCTCCCGCACGAACCGCTCCAGGGGCCGGCCGCTCACCCGGGAGACCAGCTCGCCCAGCAGGATGAACCCCAGGTCGCTGTAGATGATCCGGGTGCCGGGAGGCGCCTCCGGCCGAATCTCGGCCAGGCGTGCAATGCGCTCCTCCCGGCTCGCCGCGGGCTCCCGCAAGGCCGGGCTGCCGGGCGGAAGGCCGGCGGTGTGGGTGAGCAGGTGGCGGATGCGGATCTGCTCACGCCCCTCCCCCCGGTGCTCGGGGAAGAATAGATGAAGCGGATCGTCGAGCCGGATCTCCCCCATTTCCACCAGGCGCAGGACGGCCGGCAGGGTGGCCATCACCTTGGTCAGCGACGCCAGGTCGAAGAGGGTCCCGGGCGTCATCGGCCGGCGCCGGGGGTGGACCGCCGCCCACCCCAGGGCCCGGTGGACCGCCACCGCCCCGTTCCGGGCGATGACCACCACCGCTCCCGGCAGCCGTTCCGCGGCGATCTCCGCCTCCAGGAGGCGGATGGCCCCTTCCAGCCGGCCTGGATCGAGTCCGGCGGCAGCGGGACCCGCCGGGTACAGCCCCGGGGGCCAGCGGGTATCGTACAGGCCGTCGGTTACAGGTACGGCGGACATGTGTGCATCCTTCTCCTCCGTGATGGACATCGGCAACACTTTCGTTGTCGCGGCGACTGCATGAGCGCCGGTGGAGCCGGTCTGCCGGGGCCGGTGAACGCGGGGAGGCTGCACCGGACCGGGGATCGCCGGCCGGGCGGGAATGGCGCTTCGCAGGCAGGCCGAGGGGAGACTCGCCAGGGCAAGTGGGCCAGAGGGTGAAACGACGAATCGAAAGCGAGGGATCGACATGGCGAAAGTCAGGCTGGGCAACGAGGTGCTCCTCGATTCCCGCCGGGAGCTGCTGAGAGGGGTACGGGTCGGCATCGTCACCAACCACACCGGCGTCGACAGCCGGCTGGAGTCCATCATCGACCGGCTGGCGGGCAGCCCGGGGGTGCGGGTGACGGCGCTGTTCTCGCCCGAGCACGGCATCCGGGGCGATGCGCCGGCGGGGGAGAAGGTGGGCAGCGCGGTGGACCCGGCCACGGGGCTGCCTGTCCACAGCCTGTACGGCGAGACCCGGAAGCCCACCCCCGAGATGCTCGCGAACGTGGATGTCCTGCTGTTCGACCTGCAGGACGCGGGCGTGCGCTTCTACACCTACACGTGGACGATGGCCTACTGCATGCAGGCCGCGGCGGAGCAGGGCAAGCGGCTGATCGTCCTGGACCGCCCCAACCCCATCGGCGGCCTGCAGGTGGAGGGGGGCATCGTACAGCCCGGCCTGGAGTCCTTCGTCGGGCTCTATCCGGTGGCCACCCGCCACGGACTGACCCACGGGGAGATCGCCCGCTGGCTGAACGAGCGGTTCCGGATCGGCTGCGACCTGGTCGTCGTGCCCATGGAGGGGTGGAACCGGGGGATGTGGTGGGACGACACGGACCTGCCCTTCGTGCCCCCCAGCCCGGCCGCCAACGGCCTGGACATGCTGACGCTCTACCCCGGCCTCTGTTTCCTGGAGGGGACGAACCTCTCCGAGGGGCGGGGCACCGCCCTGCCGTTTCAGGTCTTCGGCGCGCCCTGGCTCGACGAACGGCACACGGTGGCGGAGCTGCGGGCACTGGACCTGCCCGGCGTCCTGTTCCGGCCGGCCTATTTCACCCCGTGGGCGTCCAAGTACCAGGGGCAGTTCTGCCGGGGCGTGCAGGTGCACATCGTGGACCGGCGGGCCGTGCGGCCGGTGGAGCTGGGGGCGCACGTGGTGACCGTCGTGCGCAGGCTCCACCCCCACCAGTTCGAGTGGGTCAGGTGGGGCAGCGTACGTTCGCTGGACCGGCTGAGCGGCTCCGACCGGCTCTACAGGGCCGCCGAAGGGGAGCTTCCGCTTGCGGAGGTGCTGGCCGGCTGGGACCAGGAGGCCCGGGCCTTCGCAGAGGAGACGCTGGCCTACCGGCTTTACACTTAGACCAGGCCCTTAGAGGCGCCGGAGCTCCGCCTGCCAGGCCCGGAAGGGCTTCATGCTCATCTCCTCCAGCCCGCCGGGGCGGCTGCGCTGGAGCCACAGCTCCCGGTGTTCACAGGCGACGGCCTCCAGCTCCTGGATGAGCCTGTCCGCGGCGCCCGGGGCCGGCGGGGCGCCCTGACGCACGCCCTGCAGCGTGCGCCCCAGGTCGCAGAGCAGGAGCAGCAGCCGCACCGAGTTGCGCAGCTCCTGCAGGATCAGGTGGCCCCGGTCGCACCGGAGGTCGACGCGGTCCAGGCCGCCCGCCGCCCGCCGCACCGCTTCTTCCTGTGCGTCGAAGTCGCAGTCAAGCAAGACGGGCCACTCCCGCCAGGTGGCGGCGCTGTGGAAGAGGCGGCCGAGGACGCTGGCGTTGTGTAGCCGGGGGCCGGCCGCCAGGTAGGTGTTGCCCAGGTCGTAGAGCACGCCCGCGATCTGTCCGGCCCGGTCCCGGAAGACCACCCGGTTGAGGAAGGGGCGGACGTCCGCGTCCCGGTTGGCCTCGAAGGCCCAGCTCACCGCCGCGCCGTAAGCCAGGGGCAGATAGGTGACCGGCTCGTAGTCCTGGTGGCCGTAGTCGCCCCACACCGTGTTCAGGAAGCCCACGGCCCCGTGCCGGAGGCCGTGTTCGGCCGCGCTGCGCATGTTGGCCAGGGCGTTGTCGGTGCGCCCGACCAGAGACATCCAGGTGGAGGTGCCCGGGCAGACGTAGAAGGCGATCCCTGCCCGGCCGTACTCGGCGCAGTGCTCGGCGAAGGGATGGTCGGCCTCGTAGCCCCACTCCAGCGCGATCACGTCCTTGGGCAGCTGCGCCACGGCCGCCGGGTACTTGATGATGATGTCGCCCCAGAACTGCATCGTGCGGCCGCGCTCGGTGACCAGCCGGTGGATCTTCAGCAGCTGCTCCAGGTAGACCGCGTGCTCGCCCCGCTCGGCCACGGCCTCGCGGGACCGCCCCTGGCCCAGGTCGAACGTCTCGTCGCAGCCCACGTTGAAGTAGCGGCTGGTGAAGTGGGGCAGCAGCTCGTCGTACAGCCCGGCCAGGAACGGGATGACCGAGGGCTCCGCCGGCGAGAGAGAGAAGGGCTCGCTGCGGCGGCCGCCCCAGGGCAGGTCGAAGCCTTCCGGGGCTTCGGCCATGTGCCGGTAGCGGGGGTGGATCAGCCACTGCGTCATGTGGCCGAAGGAGTTCTGGTTGGGCACCAGGTCGATAAACCGCTCACGGCAGTACTGGTCGAGGGCCATGATCTCCTCGCCCGTCATCGGCGAGTAGGCCTGCCAGACCTCGCGGTGCTCCCGGTAGGCGAAGGTGTGCTCGGTATAGAGCTGGAACTCGTTGATCTTCAGGTCGGCCAGCAGGTCGACGAAGCGGAAGAGGTTGTCCATGGTGGGCACCTTGCCGCGGCTGATGTCCAGCATGACGCCCCGGCGGGGAAAGTCCGGCCAGTCGCGGATCTCGCAGCAGGGCACCTCCCGGCCGCCCTCCGGCCCCTGAGCGAGCGCCAGCAGCTGGGCGAGCGTGGCGAGGCCGTAGGCGGCCCCGGGCGGGTCGGCGGCGGCGATGGTGATGCGCATCGGGTCGACGGTCAGCGCATAGCCCTGGGCCTGGGCAACCGCCCCGCTCTGCGGGTCGACGACGACGTGGGGCACGCCGGCCAGGCCCGCGGCGCTGGCCGTGAGCCGGGTCTCGATGCCCGCTGCCCGGGCGGCGGCCTGAAAGCGGCGGAGCGTGGGCAGAAGCTGGTCGTGGCGGCTCAGCACGGCCACCCAGATCTGCTCCGGGAGCCTGAGAGACTGATCGTGCCATGAAGCCTGCCTGGGCAGCGGCACGAGCGGCAGCGCGTTCACGACGACACCTCCCAGCGAAGGTCGGCCGGGGGAGGGGGCCCCCGGTACCTGAAGGGTATTGTGCCCAATTCGCCGCCGGACGAGCGGATACCTGGGGCCGGCCCGGGCCGGGAGCGGGCAGGATAGCGGGCGCTTCCAGCGGAAATGGCAGGGTTTGCGACAAGCAATGCGGAATTGAGAAGCAGAACGGCCGGAGGAGGTAGACCTGCCCGATGTTCTTCGTCCGTCGGTTCTCGTATCTGCTGTCGAGCCTGCTCTTGCTGGTGGTCCTCGGTCTGGTGAGCTGGCGGATGCAGTGGCAGCTCGCGGGATTCGTCATCGTCCTGGTGCTGACCGCGGCCTTCGCCATCTACTGGGTTGCGGTGCGCCGGGGGGCGGTCACCCCCGCAGACCCCCGGAAGAAGCTGAAGCGGTCCCGGGGGGGTTCCCGACCGACGATCCTGCACTTCTACAGCGACTTCTCCCTCGGCTGCCTCCTCAGCCGCCCGCTGGTGGCGCCGGTGGAGCGCCAGTACCGGGGGCGGTGCGAGTTCATCTACGTGGACGTGGGCCACCCCGAAGCCGGGGTGATGCTGGAGGAACTGAGAGCGGAGATGGGCGACTGGGTCCTCTTCGACCGCTCGGGCAAGCTGGTGGGGCACCGACGGCGCCTCACCGCAGCGGACATCGAGCGGGTACTGGACGGCGCATCCTAACTGAACGGAGCACGGGAATCGGGCACGCCGTGGCAGACACGGCGTGTATTTATGGAAGGGAGTTGTGCGAGATGGAGTACCAGGAGCTGTTCGAGCTGGTCCGCACCCGCCGGTCGATTCGTCGCTACAAGCCGGACGACGTGCCCGATGAGATGCTGCAGAGGGCCATCGAGCTGGCCACCTGGGCGCCCAGCGGCGGAAACTACCAGCCGTGGCGGTTCACCGTGGTGAAGAACCGGGAGCTGATCCAGCGGATCGCCGATGCCGTGCAGGCCCGGAGCCGGCTCATGGCGTCGTGGCCCGAGGCCGACCCGTACCGGGCGCAGGCGGACCGCTGGATCGTGACCAGCGCCTTCTTCCGCGATGCCCCGGCGTGCATCGCGGTCCAGGTGGGCGGCTACGAGTCGGTGGCCGACAAGCTTCTGGCCGCCCGGGGCCCCCAGGACCCGGCGGCCGCGGAGATGATGGAGTGGCGCAGGTTCGGGTCGTCCCGCATCCAGACGATCGGCGGGGCGATCATGCTGCTGCTGCTGGCCCTGCATCAGCAGGGGCTGGGGGCCTGCTGGATGGCCGGCCCCCTGCAGGCGAAGCGGGAGATCGAAGAGCTGCTGAACATCCCCGAGGGATGGGAGTTCGTCGCCCTGATCCCCGTGGGCTTCCCGGCCGAGGAGAAGCAGGGGGCGCCCCGGCGGCCGCTGGATGAGGTGATGGAGTTCATCCGCTAGCCCCCGGCCCCTCCCCCGTATCGTGCCTGCCCTGTCCGGGAACACTGTTAGGGCAGGCTGCACGGGGGGAGTGAGGGCGACGTGGGAACGCGCGACTCGGGCCGGGGCCGGGAAAGGCGCCCGGGGTCAGGTGCGGGGCGGCTGCGCCGCAGGGGAACCTGGACGCGCAGCCGGAACCGGCGGCGGACCGGCTGGTTCGCCGCGTTCTGGGGCCGGTTCCGCCGGCGGTGGCGTTCTTTCTGGCACTGGGAGGTGCTCCACGCGCTCCGGCAGCGGTACCCGCGGCTGGTCCGGACGCGCGCCCTGAGCCCCGGCGAGCTGCGCCGGTTTCCGCAGCGCACCTGGCAGTAAAGCGATGAAATCGTGATGGTACAGCAGCCGCCCTGAGCCCCATAATCCGCAGCCCCCCTGGCCGGTCACCGGCCAGGGGGGCGTTCTCATCTACAGGTTGCCGTGCATGGCGTAGGTGCGGACCTTCTCCAGCTCACGGATGATCATGTTCTTGCCCTCTTCCGTGTGCCACCAGTTGTCGCGGGTGATGTCGGTCCGCCGGTCCGGGCAGCACGTGATGACGGTCTCCCGCGGAATATAGTTGGCGATGGTGCGCTTCACCCTGCGCATGTGGTGCGGCGCGCTCACCAGGAGGACGTTCTTGATATTCTTCCAGCCGATCGTTTCCTCTATACGCTTAACCGAGTACTGCACCTGCTCGATGGTGTTCAGGCCCTCGCACTCAATGTCGATCGCTTCGGCCGGCACGCCCATCTGAACCATGTGGTCGCGGAGCCGTTCCGCCTCGCAGACGCCGGTGCCGCGCTTGTCGCCGCCGGTAATGAAGACCCGGGGGGCCAGGCCGAGCTTGTAGAGCTCTGCCGCGCGTTCAGCCCGCTCGAGCCGCTTGCCGCCGAAGACCAGGATCAGGTCGCCGGGTGTGGGCTCATCCTCGACGAACAGGTACTCGGAGATCTCGCGGAGCGACATGCCTTCGTACATCCTCAGACTCATTGGGCATTCCTCCCTGGCGCATGTTCTGGCGCCCGCTCTCCCCACTGGTCGCCCCTGCCGCCAGGCCCCGCCGGGCGCCGGACGACGGGAAGGGTCGGCAGGGTGAAAAATCGCCTTTGCTTCGCAACCAGAGCGCTCACATCGCACAGCCTGGCCACAGGCCCGGCTTCGCGTGGGCTTCTGATTCCGAAACAAAGGCGATCGCGTGCACACACTCTCTGATTCCGGGCAGGCCGCTGCGCAGCCCGCCCCCCTTGTCGCGCGGTCCGACGGACGCGCGCGGGGCAAAGAGGCGGATGGACTGGAGCACAATCCAGTTCCTGGTCGGAGTGCGGTGCAACGGCCCTCACCTCCTTACCCTGTGAACAGATTATTCGCCACCCGGGGGGAAATCCCCTGTCGCGTCCGGCGGTTTCCGACCACTCTCCTGCGGATGGGGCCGAAGGTCGCTCTGGGTCTAGCGGCAGCTACGACCCGCGCAGTACCCGCCCGTCGGTCCCGGCGGGGAGCCGGGGTCTATGGGCGGGCTGGGCTGAGCTGACGGTACGCGCGGATCAGCGCGGCGGCTGCGGCGTCCACTTCTTCCTCGGTGGTGTAGCGGCCGACGCTCAGCCGGAGGGAGCCCAGCGCCTCGACGGGGGAGAGGCCCATGGCCAGCAGGACGGCGCTGGGCTCGCTCACCCCGGCGTGGCAGGCGGATCCGGTGGAGGCCGCGACCTCGGGGGCAGCCGCCAGCAGATCGTTGCCCACCACGCCCTCCACCCGGATGTGCAGCGTGTTGGGCAGCCGCGGGGCGCCCTCGCCGGTCACCCGGAGGGGCAGCGCGTCGGCGAGCTGAGCCTGCAGCCGGTCCCTGAGCGCCGCCAGCCGCTTGGGTTCGCCCGTGGCCAGCTTCAGTTCGGCGATCTCCGCCGCCCGGCCCAGGGCGACGAGGTAGGGCACGTTCTCGGTGCCCGCCCGCCGCCCGCCTTCGTAGTCGGCGCCGTGGATCAGCGGGTGCAGGGTGACGCCGCTGCGCACGTAGAGGGCGCCCACCCCCTTGGGAGCGTAGAGCTTGTGGCCGGCGACGGTGAGCAGGTCGCAGCCGATCGCGGAGACATCGACGGAGATCTTGCCGCAGGTCTGCGCCGCATCCACGTGAAACAGCACCCCGGCCTCCCGGGCGATCCGGCCGATTTCCGCCACAGGCTGGATGACCCCGGTCTCGTTCTGCGCGTGCAGGAGGGTGATGAGGATCGTGTCGGGGCGCAGGGCCCGGCGCACCGCATCGGGGTCCACCAGCCCCCGGCCGTCGGCGGGGATGACGGTCAGCGCGAAGCCGAAGTGCTGCTCCAGGTACCGGCAGGCCTGCAGGGTGGCGGGGTGCTCGATGGCCGAGGTGATGATATGCCCCCGCCCCCGGGCGAAGGCGATTCCCTTGACCGCCAGGTTGATGGATTCGCTGGCGCAGGACGTGAAGACGATCTCCCCGGCTGCGGCCCCGATCAGGCCGGCCACCTGCTCCCGGGCCTCGGCGACGGCCGCGGCGGCGACCGCGCCCAGCCGGTGGGTCGAGTGAGGGTTGCCGTAGTGCTCCGTCAGGTAAGGGAGCATGGCCTCGGCCACGGCGGGATCCACGGGCGTCGTCGCGTTGTAATCGAGGTAGATCGGCCGCTCCATCCTAGATACCTCCTTATCCAGTCTGGCCGGAACCCGCCCTGCAACCGCCGCTGTAGGGACACCTACGGTTAACAATGCAGAATTGGGTATGAGTGAGATCGTTCCTTTGAGTCATACCAATTACCTATCGCCATTGCTAGACTGAAAGTGGTCGAGAGTTGTGACGCGCGTCACAGACAAGCATGGGCCAAAGTCAAGCGGCGGATGCCGGGAAAGGATGAGCACAGTTGGGCGTCACAATGCTTAGCCGGATCCAGTTTGCCTTGACGGTCGGTTTCCACTTCATCTTCGTACCGCTGTCCATCGGCCTGATCATCTTCACCGTCATCATGGAGACCCTGTACGTGCGTACGGGGGATCCCAAGTACAAGGCCCTGACGAAGTTCTGGGGCAAGCTGTTCACCATCAACTTCCTGCTGGGCGTGGTCACCGGCGTCGCCATGGAGTTCCAGTTCGGCACCAACTGGTCGCGGTACTCGGAGTTCATGGGCGACATCTTCGGGTCGCCGCTGGCCGTGGAGGCCCTCATGGCGTTCTTCCTCGAGTCGACCATGCTGGGCATCTGGATCTTCGGCTGGAACAAGCTGTCGAAGAAGATGCACCTGCTGGCCGGCTGGCTGATCGCGCTCGGCACCCACCTGTCCGCTGTATGGATTATTGTTGCCAATGGCTTCATGCAGCATCCCGTGGGCTACGTGCTGCGCAACAACCGTGCGGAGCTGGTGAACTTCTGGGAGGTCCTCTTCAACCCCTACGCGTGGTACACCTACATTCATACCATCTTCGCCTGCTACACCGTCGGCGCCTTCTTCGTCCTGGCGGTCGCGGCGTACCATCTGCTGCGCAGGCAGAACGTTGAGATGATGCAGACCGTCATCAAGTTCGCCACGGTCTTCGCCATCATCTCCACCCTGGGCAACGCCGTTACCGGGCACTTCAACGGCAAGAACGTCGCCCTGCGGCAGCCCGTCAAGCTGGCCGCCATGGAGGCGCAGTGGGAGACCGAGCAGAATGCCGGCTTCTCGCTGCTGGTGATCCCGGATGCGAAGAACGAGCGCAACTCGGTGGAGGCCATCACCATCCCCGGCCTGACCTCCTGGCTGTCCTACGGCCGCACTGACGCCGAGGTCCTGGGTCTGAAGGATGTCCCCGTCAACGAGCGGCCGCCCGTGGGGCTGACCTTCTGGTCCTTCCGGATCATGGTGGGGCTCGGCATCCTCATGCTGATCATGTCCGTCGCCGCCTGGTGGCACCACCGCAAGGGCACGCTGATGGAGCGCACCCGTCTGCTGAAGTACCTCATGTATGCGATTCCGCTGCCCTACATCGCGACCAACCTGGGCTGGATGGTCGCCGAGGTGGGCCGGCAGCCGTGGACCGTCTACGGCCTGATCACCACCGCCGATTCGGTCTCGCCGGTTGCGCTCTCGGATGTGATCATCAGCCTCAGCCTCGTGGTGGTCTTCTACGCCATCCTCGTGGGCCTGGATGTATACCTCCTGGTCCGCTACGCCAAGGCCGGCCCCGAGGCCTACGACGAGCGGCAGGTTGCTGTGGCAGACTAACCCCGCTGTGCGCAAAGGAGGTATGCACGGATGTCCCACGAGCTCTTGCAGGTGATCTGGTTTGCCCTGTGGGGACTGCTCTGGGCAATCTACTTCGGCCTCGACGGCTTTGACCTCGGATCCGGGATGCTGGCCGGCATCTTCCGGGATGACGAGGAGCAGCGCCACCTGATCGGTTCGCTGGCCCCGATCTGGGACGGCAACGAGGTCTGGGTGATCACGGCCGGCGGTGTGACCTTCGCCGCCTTCCCCAAGCTGTACGCCACCATGTTCAGCGCCCTCTATCTGCCCCTGTTCATCATCCTGTTCAGCCTGATGTTCCGTGCGGTGGCGATTGAGTTCTACCACCACATGGGCTACGACCGGCAGTGGCAGAAGATCTGGGCCTGGGTTCTCGCCGTCGCCAGCCTGCTGGTGGCCCTGCTGTTCGGCGTGGCCTTCGGGAACATCTTCCAGGGCATGCTGCTGGACGACCAGGGCTACCACGGCACGATCATCAGCCTGCTGAACCCGTACGGCCTGCTGACGGGCGTGCTGTTCGTCGCTGCCTTCCTGATGAACGGCGCTTCCTGGCTGGCGCACAAGGCCCCCACTGACGGGCTCCGGGCCAAGGCCTCCACGTTCGGCAAGCGCACCTGGCCCGTGGTCCTGGTGCTGGCCGCCGCCTGGCTGGTGTACACCCCGTTCGCCACGCGGCTCATGGAGAACTACGTGAAGGTGCCCGCCCTCTTCCTGGTTCCGGCGCTGGCCGTCGTCCTGCTGGTGCTGACCCGGGTGTACATGGAGAAGGGGCGCCACGTGCTCTCGCTCCTGATGGGCTCGCTGACCGTGGGGGTCACCGTCATCGCGGGCGTGATCGGGCTCTTCCCGAACATGTTCCCGTCCAAGATCGACCCGGCGTACAGCCTCACGGCGTTCAACGCCTCCAGCAGCCACTACACCCTGCAGTTCATGTTCATGGTTGTGCTGATCTTCCTCCCCTTCGTCCTGCTGTGGCAGATCTGGGCCTACCGGCTGTTCGGCCGGGCGGGCACCGGCAGCGAAGCGGAGCATTACTAGTCCACCCTCGACCAACCACCAACCACGGCGGAGGGCTCCCGCAGCGGGAGCCCTCCGCCGTTCGCGCGTTTGGCGGGCGGCGCGCACGCAGGCGCCTAAGTGATGCCCAGCTGCTTCATCTGGTAGTACAGGGCGCTGCGCGAGATGCCGAGCCGCCGGGCGGCCAGCGACCGGTTCTGGCCCGCCGCCTCCAGCGCGGCCAGGATGGCAGCGCGGCGCGCCTCCCGGGCTGCCGAGGACAGGTCGGTGACCACAGCTCCGGCCGGGAACGGGGAGCCGTTGGCGGCAACGGCAGAGCCCGCGAGGACCGGGGCGGCGGGAACGGGCGCGGCAGAGCCGGCCGGGACGGGGTCGGCGGACCCCGGCGCGGCGGCTGCGCCGGGGGCCGCGGGACCGGCGATGCCGGGCGCGCCAGGGGCTGTGGGGGCACGGACACCCGCGGTCGCGGGGGACGCCGGCCCGGGGGCGCTGCCCGGCGCCGGGATGGTGGCGGGGCCGGGGTTATGGGCACCGCCGGAGCCGGTGGCGTAGACCGGGGCGGTTCCGGCGGGATGGACTGCGCCGGAGTCGGCGCCGTGGACCGGGGTGGGGCCAGCGGGATGGACTGCGCCGGAGTCGGCGGCGTGGACCGGGGTGGGGCCAGCGGGATGGACTGCGCCGGGGCCGGCGGCGTGGACCGGGGCGGAGACCCGGGCCGGGGCCCCGGCGAAGGAGGCTGGGGCAGCCGGCGATGCGGTTCGGATGGCCGGCGGCAGGTACTCCGCCTTGATCATGCCGTCGTCGCTGAGCACGACCAGCCGCTCCATCACATTGCGCAGCTCCCGGATGTTGCCCGGCCACGAGTACGCCATGAAGGCGACCATCACGGCGGGCTCGATGCCCTTGACCGACCGCTTGTGGCGGATGGCGAACTCCCGGGCGAACTGGTGGACCATGTCGGCCAGATCGTCCAGCCGATCCCGCAGGGGCGGGATCTCCAGGCTGACCACGTCGAGCCGGTAGTAGAGGTCCTCCCGGAAGCTGCCCTGGCGCAGCATCTCCTCCAGGTTCCGGTTGGTGGCGGCGATGATGCGCACGTCCGCGAGGCGCGGCTTGTCGCTGCCCAGCCGGTAGAAGCGCCGGTCCTGGAGCACCCGGAGGAGCTTCACCTGGGTCTCCAGAGGCAGCTCGGCCACCTCGTCCAGGAAGAGCGTGCCGCCCTGAGCCTGCTCCAGCTTCCCCGACTTGCCCTTCTGGTCGGCGCCGGTGAAGGCGCCCCGCTCGTAGCCGAAGAGTTCGCTCTCGAAGAGCGCGGGCGGGATGGCGCCGCAGTTGATCGCCACGAAGGGCCGGTCGCGGCGCTCGCTGGCCTCGTGGATCGCCCGGGCGAACACTTCCTTCCCTACGCCGCTCTCGCCGCGGATCAGCACCGTCGCATCGGAGGCGGCCACCCGGCGGGCGATGCTGACCGTGCGCTGGATCGCCTGACCCCTTCCGGTGATGCGCTGGAAGGGGTCGCCGTGCTGCTGGATGCGCGACATCTCCCCCGCCAGCGCCCGGTACTCGGACGTGGTGCGGTCGAGCTGCCGGTGCAGCTTCACCATGCTGGTGACATCCTGCTCCACGGCCAGGCCGCCGATGATGCGGTCGCCCATCCGGATCGGGTGCGCGTTGATGATCACCCACGTGTCGCGGCGGGGCTCGTGCAGCTTCTGGTGGACCGAGGCCCCCGTGGCCAGGGCCCGCAGGCTGTACTGGTCGCGCCCGGGGAAGAAGTCGGCCAGCGGCCGGCCCAGGATGTCCGCGGCCTTGATGCCGTAGAGCCGCTCCGCGGCCGGGTTCCAGCCATTCACCCGTCCCGCCTCGTCCACCATGCACACGCTCTCCTCCAGGGTGTTCATGAGGGCGGTGAACTGCGCCTGCAGCCGGCGGTGCTCCTCGTGCAGGAACCGGGCGATGTCGGTCCAGCAGAGGATGCCCACCGGCGCGCCGTCGGCGCCGGTGACCACCGTGACCGCGCGGCCCGGCTGCAGGATGGCCGCGCCCAGCGGCAGCGTGGCGGGCACCGTCTGCACGGGCAGCCAGGGAAACCCGTCCGGATGCGCCCCCGGGTGGCCTCCCAGATAGTCGGCCAGCTGATCGCTGGCCGCCGCGCCGGCGGGGCGGCCCCGCTCGGTGCGGATGACGGTCACCCCCGGCTCGCGGCGCAGCTCGCCGTTCCAGTTTTCCGCCTCCAGGAGGGTGAACCTGTGCGACATCACATCTGCGACGGTCAGGAGAGCCAGGCCCATGGACAGAAAACCCCCTGTACGAGTGTCCGAACACCAGGAGTCGTGTCGGAATTCTAGCACAGGGTCTGTACAAATTTCAATACACAACGGCTTGTTATTCAAAACACTAGCACATTTTCCGGGACTTTCGCGCTTTGGCACGGTGATTGCATACAGGATGGCGGTCAGACGGGGGAGCGAAGGGGTGAACAGGGCGGCCCACAGGCCCCCGAAAGATACCGAAAAGGAGAGGAGAGCGATGGTATCCTTCCGGAATCTGCGTCGACTGTCCTGTGTCTTCCTGGCCCTCGCCATGGTGGTGCTGGCCGGCTGCGGTTCGGGTTCCACGTCGCAGCAGCCGGGCGGATCGTCGGGCGGCACCCAGAGCCAGACGTCCGGCGGCTCCACATCCACCCAGACTGAGGGCGACATCCTGATCGGCGCCGTCCTTCCCATCACCGGCGGCAGCGCCAAGATGGGTCAGGACATGCAGAACTCCATCGAGATGGCCTTCGAGGAGATCAACGCCCAGGGCGGCGTCCTCGGCCGGAAGCTGAAGCTGGAGGTGCAGGACGACGCGTGCGACCCGCAGACCGCGGTGGCGGCGGCCAACAAGATCGTCAGCATGAACGTGGTGGCGGTCATCAGCGGCTACTGCAGCGGCGCCTTCCTGCCCACCGAGGCCATCTACCACAACGCCGGGATGGGCGTCGTCGTGCCCGCGGCCAACGCGGTCAGCCTGACCGAGCAGGGCTACGAGGAGATCAACCTCATCAACGCCACCAACCGGGACCAGGCCCGCACGGCCGCCGACTACATGGTGAACCAGTGGGGCGCTAAGAAGGTCGCGCTCATCCACGACAACTCCGCCTTCGCCCTGGAGCTGGCGGAGCTGACCCGGGAGAACCTGCAGGGCCGGGCCGAGGTGGTCGCCTTTGAGGCCATCACCCCCGGTGAGAAGGACTTCAGCGCCATCCTGACCAGCATCAAGGGCAAGGAGCCCGACGCCATCTACTTCACCGCCTACTACGCGGAGGGCGGCCTGATCATCAAGCAGGCCCGCGGCCTCGGCATCGATGCCAAGATCATGGTGGGCGACGGCGCCAACGACCCGACCCTGGTCGAGATCGCCGGCGCCGAGAACGCCGAGGGCGTGGCCATCACCACCAGCCCGGGCGCCTTCGACTTCACCGGCTCCAGCGACTGGATCCCGCGGTACCGGGAGAAGTACGGCGAGCCCGGTCCCTACAGCGTCCACGCCTATGACGCCGCGTATGTGGTGGCCGAGGCCATCAAGCAGGCCGGCACCACGGACCGCGCCGCGGTGGCCAAGGCGATCCGGAATATCAATATCGAAGGCATCAGCGGCCCCATCTCCTTCACCGAGACCGGCAACCGCAAGGACGGCTACTTCATCGTGCTGGAGGTCAAGGACGGAGAGTTCACGGTGGTGCAGGGCGTGCCCCGGTAAGCCGGGCGGCCTGGATGCGGGGCCCACGCTGCAGAGCCGTGGGCCCCTGCCCACCCCATGAAAGGGTGCGATTATGTCACAGGTACTGGAACAGCTGCTCAACGCGCTGGTCATCGGCTCCTTCTACGCGCTGGTCGCCCTGGGCTACAGCATGGTCTACGGCATCATCCGGCTGATCAACTTCGCCCACGGCGACCTGTACATGCTGGGCGCCTTCTTCGGCTACAGCGCGCTCCTGCTGCTGGGGCGGCTTTCGTTGGGGGCCGGGGTGACGGGGGTCCTCCTGGCCATGCTCATCGCCATGGCCCTGACCGGCGGACTCGGCGTGCTGGTGGAGCGGGTGGCTTACCGGCCGCTCCGGGACGCCCCGCGCATCATCCCCCTGATCACCGCCCTGGGCATGTCGCTCTTCCTGGAGAACGCCGTCATGGTCTTCAGGCCGTGGGGCGCCAGCTTCCGGGTCTACCCCGTGACCCTGGGCCGCGCCGGGTTCGAACTGTTCGGGGTGCACATCGGCTACGCCCACCTGGCCATCTTCGCCATGGCGCTCTGCCTCATGGTGGGGCTGCACTTGTTCGTCGAGCGGTCCACCCTGGGCAAGGCGATGCGGGCGGTGGCCTTTGACCGGGAGGCGGCCCAGCTCATGGGCATCAACGCCAACCGGATGATCTCCATGGGGTTCTTCCTGGGCTCGATCATGGCGGCGGCCGCCGGCGTGATGGCCGGGCTCTACTACGGCCAGATCAACTTCCTCATGGGCTTCCTCGTGGGACTGAAGGCGTTCACCGCCTCGGTGCTGGGCGGCATCGGCAACCTGCCCGGCGCCATGCTGGGCGGGATGCTGCTCGGGGTGCTGGAGGTCTTCGGCACCAGCGCCCTGGGCGGCCAGTGGAAGGACGTCTTCGCCTTCGGCGCCCTGATTCTGATCCTGGTCTTCAAGCCCACCGGCCTGCTGGGTGAGAGGACCGCGGGGAGGATGTAGCCATGAACACGGGAAACGTCGGCGGCGCGGCGCCTGACCGGGGCCGCCTGGCTCGGACCGGCGGCGTCGTCCTCCTGCTGGCGGCGGCGGTGGCCTTGCCTTTCGTCTCCTCGAGCCCCTACGTGCTGGACGTCGCCATCCTCATGCTCTTCTACATGTGCCTGGCCCTGGGCCTCAACGTGGTCGTGGGCTACGCCGGGCTGCTGGATCTGGGCTACGCCGCCTACTTCGCCGTGGGCGCGTACACCCTCGGCATCCTGACCAAGACCTTCCACGTGAACTTCTGGCTGGCCCTGCTGGCCTCGGGCCTGTTCGCCATGCTCCTGGGGCTGTTCATCGGCATGACGGTGCTGCGCCTGCGCAGCGACTACCTGACCATGGTCACCCTGGGCTTCGGCGAGATCATCCGCATCACCGCCAACAACCTGAAGATCACGGGCGGCCCCACGGGCATCTTCGGCATCATGGCGCCGAAGGTCTTCGGCCTGTCGCTGGGGCAGCCCCGCAACATCTACTTCGTCATGCTGATCCTGGTGGTGCTCACCACCATCGCCATGGCGCGCCTCGGCAACTCCCGGGTCGGGCGGGCATGGGCCTGCCTGCGGGAGGACCAGGACGCCGCGGAGGCCATGGGGATCAACACGCTGGGCTACAAGCTGCTGGCGTATCTCACCGGCACCTTCTGGGGCGGGCTCACGGGGGCGTTCTTCGCCGTGAAGATGACCGCCGTTTCGCCGGGCAGCTTCAGCTTCATGCAGTCAGTGACGGTGCTGATGGCCGTGGTGATGGGCGGCATGGGCAGCGTGCCGGGCGTGATCCTGGGCGGCGCCCTGGTCATCCTGCTGCCGGAGCTGCTCCGGGACGTCGCGGACTGGCGCTATCTGGTCTTCGGACTCGCCCTGGTGCTGCTGATGCTCTTCCGTCCGGTCGGGCTCTGGCCCGCCCGGCGCGGCGGGAAGGAGGCGTAGCGGATGCCGCTGCTCAGCGTTCAGAACCTGACCCTCACCTTCGGCGGCCTGACGGCCATCCGCGACCTCACCTTCCAGGTCTACGCCGGCGAGATCGTCGGCCTCATCGGCCCCAACGGGGCGGGCAAGACCTCGGTCTTCAACTGCATCACCGGCTTCTACCGGCCGGCCTCCGGGGACATCGTGTTCGACGGCCGGTCGGTGCTGGGGCTGCGTCCCCACCGGCGGACGGAGCTCGGCATGGCCCGCACCTTCCAGAACCTGCGGCTCTTCCCCAACCTGACGGCCGCCGAAAACGTGATGGCCGGCGCCCACTGCCGCACCCGGGCGGGGCTGTTCACCAGCATGCTCCGCACGCCGGCCCAGCGGCTGGAGGAGCGCCAGGTGCGGGAGATGGCCCTGTACTGGCTGGAGTTCGTGGGCCTGAAGGACCAGGCCAACCGGCTCGCCAAGAACCTGCCCTACGGCGCCCAGCGCCGGCTGGAGATCGCCCGGGCGATGGCGGCGCAGCCGAAGCTGCTGCTGCTGGACGAGCCGGCGGCCGGCCTCAACCCCGCCGAGAAGGAATCGCTGATGGAGCTCATCGACAGAATCCGCGCCGATGGGGTCACACCGCTCCTGATTGAGCACGACATGGGCATGGTGATGCGCATCTGCTCCAGGCTGGTGGTGCTCGACCACGGCGAGAAGATCGCCGAGGGCGACCCGGACAGCGTGCGCACCGACCCCCGGGTGATCGAGGCCTACCTCGGCAAAGAGGAGGAGGGGGCGTAGCCATGGCCATGCTGGAACTCAGCGGGATCCACACGTTCTACGGGGCCATCGAGGCCCTGAAGGGCATCAGCCTGAAGGTGGAGGAGGGCGAGGTGGTGGCCCTCCTGGGCAGCAACGGCGCGGGCAAGTCCACCACCCTTCGCACTATCTCCGGGCTCCTCAGACCCCGGCAGGGGGAGATCCGGTTCCAGGGGCAGTCCATCGCCGGCATGCCGCCGGATGAGATCGTGAAGCTGGGCATCGTGCAGGTGCCCGAGGGCCGGCGCATCTTTGGACCGCTCACCGTGGAGGAGAACCTGGAGATGGGCGCTTTCCTGGCCCGGGGCCAGAAGCAGCGGATCCAGGAAGACATGGCCCGGGTCTACGATATGTTCCCCCGCCTGAAGGAGCGGCGGCGGCAGCTGGCCGGGACCCTTTCAGGCGGCGAGCAGCAGATGCTGGCGGTGGGCCGCGCCCTCATGGCCCGGCCGAAGCTCCTGATGCTGGACGAGCCTTCCATGGGGCTGGCCCCGAACCTGGTTCAGTTCATCATGCAGACCGTGCGGGAGATCAACCAGCAGGGCGTCACCGTGCTGGTGGTGGAGCAGAACGCCCGGTCTGCCCTCCGGCTGGCCACCCGGGCGTACGTCCTGGAGACGGGCCGGATCACCCTGGAAGGGCCGGCGGCCGAGCTGGCCCGGAACGAGCAGGTGATCGCAGCATATCTGGGAGGAGGCCGCTGAGCGGAATTGCCGACCCTGCGCATCCTCAGCGCACGTGACCAGATGGGGATTCTGACCATGGAGGAGGCCATCGACCTGGTGGCCGCCGCCCTGATCGAGTTCTCGGCCGGGCGCGCCGACGCCCCGACGCGCCTGGCCCTGCCCGTCACCGAGCACAACGGCACCAGCCTGTTCATGCCTGCCCTGGTGGCAAGGGCCGGGGGGCTGGGGGTGAAGTTCATCTCGGTCTTCCCCCACAACAAGGCGCTCGGCAAGCCCACCGTCACCGGGGTCCTGGTCCTGGCGGACGTGCAGACCGCCGAGCCCGTCGCCCTCCTGGAGGCCTCCTACCTGACCGCCCTGCGCACCGGGGCGGCCACGGCGCTGGCCACGCGGCTGCTGGCGCGGGAAGACGCCCGCACCGTCGCCATCATCGGCACCGGCGCGCAGGCCCCCTGGCAGCTCCAGGGGATCATGGCGGTCCGGGAGGTCGAGGAGGTGCGGCTCTACAACCACCACCCGGACAAGGCCTACCGGTGTTCCCAGACCATCGAGGCGCAGCTTCCGCCGGGCAAGCGGCCGCGCATCGTCGTCTGCCTCACGCCGGAGGACGTGGTGCAGGGGGCGGACATCGTCGTCACCGCCACCGACTCCCACACGCCGGTGTTCCCGCCGGGGCTGGTGGAGCCCGGCATGCACGTGAACGCGATCGGCTCCTTCCGGCCCACCATGCAGGAGCTGCCGCCGGGGGTGATCAGCCCGTCGGCCAAAGTGGTGGTGGAGTCGCGGCAGGTCGCGCTGGAGGAGACCGGCGACCTGGTGATCCCCGTGCGGGACGGGCTGTTCCGGCCGGAGGACATCTACGCCGAGCTGGGGGAGATCGCCGCCGGCAAGAAGCCGGGCCGGGTGTCGGCCGACGAGGTGACGGTCTTCAAGCTGGTGGGCCTGGCCGCCATGGACATGGTGGTCGGCCGGGCCATCTACGACCGGGCGGTGGCGATGGGGATGGGCCGGGAAGTGGACCTGGGGTAGCGCGCCCGACCGTCGGCGGCTCCTTTCTCCAGTTGTCACGGGCACGCCGGTTCACCCATTATGAAACTAGAAACCCATCCGGAGAGGCCGGCTCCCGGCCTTTCCTGATCTGGCACGATCGTTGCAAGGAATCGTTAGGCGTCTGTGTTCCGGCTGTGGGATGGAACACGAGGGAGATCTGAGGGAGGGGGCAGACTGACGTGTCGATGCTAGCGCGCAAGGCCATTCTCTCCGTCGCGGGCAACCGGTTCATGACCCGCGCCATGACCCGGCACGGGCTGAAGATCGGCGCGAGCCGGTTTGTGGCCGGGGTGACCCTCCAGGATGCGGTGGAGGCCACCAGGCGGCTGAACGACCAGGGGCTGGCGGTGACGCTGGACCTCCTGGGCGAGGGGATCACCAGCCGCGAGGACGCCCGGAAGATGGCGAAAGGGTGCGCGGAAATCCTGGAGGCGATCGAGCGGGAGCGGTTGGACGCGAACCTGTCGGTGAAACCGACCCAGCTCGGCCTCACCATCGACCCTGAAGTGGCGCTGGAGAACCTGACGCACCTGCAGGACATCGCGCGGCGTTCGGGGATCTTCATCCGGGTGGACATGGAGTCCAGCGACACGGTGGACGCGACGCTGGACGTGGTGAAGCGGGTGTACGCTCGTGAGCCCAACGTGGGCACGGTGATCCAGGCCTATCTCTACCGCAGCCCGAAGGACCTGGAGGAGCTGGCCGGCCTCGGGATGAACGTGCGGCTCGTCAAGGGCGCCTACCTGGAGCCCCCCAGCGTGGCGTATCCGGCGAAGGCCGACGTGGACGCCGCCTTCAAGCGGCTCATCGCGCAGCATCTTGCGGCCGGCTGCTACACGGCGGTGGCCACCCACGATGACGCCATCATCGCTTTCACCGAGTCCTTCGTCCAGGAGAAGGGCATTCCCCGCAGCCAGTTTGAGTTCCAGATGCTGTACGGCATCCGCCAGGAGCGGCAGCGGGAGCTGGCCCGCGCAGGATACCGCACTCGGGTCTACGTCCCGTTCGGGGTACACTGGTACCCGTACTTCGTCCGCCGCCTGGCGGAGCGGCCGGCGAACGTCTGGTTCGTCCTGGCCAACCTGATGAAACGGTAGCAGGAGGTGCTGATACTTGGAGCCTTTCCGCCCTGAGCCTTTCAGCGACTTCAGCAACCCGGCGGTCTCAGCCGCCTTCGAACAGGCCCTGGCCGCCGTGCAGGCGCAGCTCGGGAAGCGCTATCCCATGATCATCGGCGGGCGGCGTGTGGACGCCGCCGAGAGCATCCGGTCCGTCAACCCCTCGCAGCCCGACCAGGTGGTGGGCTACGCGGCCAAGGGGGGCCTGAAGGAGGCCGAGGCGGCGGTGGAGGCGGCCTTGCAGGCCTTCCCCGCCTGGGGCAGCACCCCGGCCGAGGTCCGGGCCCGGGTCCTTTTCAAGGCCGCGGCCATCATGCGGCGCCGGCGGCACGAGCTTTCGGCGTGGCTGAGCCATGAGGTGGGCAAGAACTGGGCCGAGGCCGACGCCGACACCGCGGAGGCCATCGACTTCCTGGAGTACTACGGCCGGCAGATGCTGAAGCTGGCCGCGCCGCAGCCGCTCACTCCCTATCCCGGTGAGGAGAACCACCTCTACTACCGGCCGCTGGGGGTGGGGGTGGTCCACAGCCCGTTCAACTTCCCGCTGGCGATCCTGACCGGGATGACCGCGGCGGCCATCGTCACGGGCAACACCGTGGTGGTGAAGCCCTCCACCGAGGCGCCGGTGATCGCGGCCAAGCTCTTTGAGATCCTGGAGGAGGCCGGGCTGCCGGCGGGCGTGGCCAACCTGCTGTACGCCGACCCGGTGGAGGTGGGCGACTACCTCACCACCCACAAGGAGGTCCGCTTCATCAACTTCACCGGCTCGGTGAAGGTGGGCTGCCACATCTACGAACTCGCCGCGAAGGTGCAGCCGGGGCAGATCTTCCTGCGCCGGGTGATCGCGGAGATGGGCGGCAAGGACGCCATCATCGTCGACGGCACCGCTGACCTGGACGAGGCGGCCGCCGGCATCGTGACCTCCGCCTTCGGCTTCAGCGGCCAGAAGTGCTCGGCCTGCTCCCGGGCGGTCGTGACGGCCGACGTGTACGACCAGGTGCTGGAGAAGGTGGTGGCCCGGACCCGCACGCTGAAGATCGGGCCGGCGACCGAGAAGGACACCGACGTCGGCCCCGTGGCGGCGGAGCGGTTCCAGAAGAAGATCCTGGAGTATATCGAAATCGGCAAGTCGGAGGGCCGGCTGGTGCTGGGTGGAAGCGCCCTGCCCGGGGGGTACTACGTGGAGCCGACCATCTTCGCCGAAGTGTCCCCGACCGCCCGCATCGCCCAGGAGGAGATCTTCGGGCCGGTGCTGGCCTTCATCAAGGCCGAGGACTTCGACGACGCCCTGCGCATCGCCAACAACACCCCGTACGGGCTGACGGGCTCCGTGTACTCCCGCAGCCGGGAGAACCTGGAGAAGGCCCGGCGGGAGTTCATGGTCGGGAACCTCTACTTCAACCGGAAGTCCACCGGCGCGATCGTCGGCGTCCACCCCTTCGGCGGGTTCAACATGAGCGGCACCGATTCCAAGGCCGGCGGCCCCGACTACCTGCTGCTCTTCACCCAGGCGCAGGCGGTGTCGGAGAAGCTCTAGGGACCTGCGGGACGCGGACGAAGCGCCGCTGCCTGCTGCTGAACAGGGCTCCCCTGGCGGGAGCCCTGTTCCACTTCGCGCCCAAGGCGGCCTTCGGGGGAAGTTCCGGGCGAAGGATGCACTCGGCCCAGGGGGTGTACTGCATCTTTCACCCGCAACTGGGTCCGGCCCGCCCGCCGGGGCCACCTGCAGCGAATCGCACAGCAAGAGAACCGGTCCCCCGGGAAGGGGGGCCGGTTCTCGCCTGTCCTGTGAGCCCGGCGCGCGGTCAGGTTGCCGAGACGACGGTCCGGCGCAGCCGCCAGCCCGCAAGGCCCAGTCCTAGCGCCGCCGTGGCGGCCAGCACCCCGAGGCTGGGCAGCACCGTGGCCAGGGGGTGGCCCTTCATCGTCACCTGCTGTAGCGCATGGATCATGTGGAAGCTGGGCAAGAACCGCATCACCGCCTGCAAGGCCTCCGGGGCCTGGTTGGCAGGCAGGAACGCGCCGCCCAGAAGACTGAGCCCCGTGGCGACGATGATCGACAGGGGCCCGGCGGCCTCGACGTTCCGGGCAAAGGCCGCGATGGCCAGCCCGATGCTCAGTCCGGCTGTACTGCTCAGCAGCAGGATGAGGGCGGTGGCGGCCGGGTTCCGGGGCAGGTGCACGCCGAAGAAGGCGATGCCGATGACCCAGAGCACCAGGACCTGGAGGACTGCGATCACCTGGATGCCGAGCAGCGTGCCCGCCAGCCAGCAACCCATGCTGAGCGGCGTGCTGAACAGGTGGCGCAGCGTCCCTGCCCGGCGCTGGTAGGCGATCTGGGGGCCTGCGGCCATGATGCCGGCGTTGAGCAGCATCCAGACCAGCACGCCGGGCATCAGGAAGTCGAAGAGCCCCAGCGTCTCGGCGGCCTCCAGCGGCCGGTCGCGCACGGCGAGCAGCGGCTCCTTTCGGGCCGGGTCCAGGGAAGAGACGAGGGACCGCAGCGCGCCCCGGGTCGCGGTGGACGCGGCGGAGGTGGGATCCCAGCGCAGGACGACCTCGCCCAGCCCGGCGACGGCGGCCACCCGGTCGCTGAGCCCCGGCGGCAGCACCAGCACGGCGCGGACCTTCCCGCCGTCCAGCCTCCGGATGAGGTCGTCCTCCTCGCCGTCCACCACCTCGAAGTTGCCGGACGCCTGGAGAGCCGATCGGACCATCTCCGCCACGGGCCCGCCGTCCCGATCCGCGACCCCCACCGGCACGGCGCGGATGACTTCGGAGGCGCCCACGCCCCATCCCCACCAGAACAGGAACAGGATCGGCATGATCAGGTTGAAGAAGAACGCGATGCGATTGCGCATCTGCTGCCGGACGTTCAGCAGCAGGATCTGCCAGACCTGGCCGAGCCTCCGCATCACTCCCGCAGCCTCCTTCCCGTAAGAGCCATGAAGACGTCGTCCAGCGTCGCGGACCGGGTGCGCAGGTCGGAGAGCGGCAGCCCCCGCGCCTGCGCGTACTCGGCCAGGGCCATCAGGGTGGCCGCGGGGTCGGCGGTGTGCAGCAGCACCCGCCCTTCTTCCTGCCGGACCCGGGTGACGGCCGCGAGCCGCCCCAGCTCCTCCAGGTTCACCGGCATGCCGCCCGGGTCGATCTCCACCGCCGCCTCGGGCGCGTACGCCCGGGTGAGTTCCCGCGGCGTGCCCTCGGCCAGGATGCGCCCGTGATCCATCACCAACACCCGGTCGCAGAGCCGCTCCGCCTCGTCCATGTAGTGGGTCGTCAGCAGGACCGCGCGGCCTTCCTCCCGCAGGCCGAGGATCACGTCCCAGAGGGCGCGCCGGGCCTGGGGATCCAGGCCGGTGGTGGGCTCGTCCAGGAAGAGCACCGACGGCCGGCCGATGAGGGCCACGGCCAGGGCCAGCCGCTGCCGCTGCCCGCCGGAGAGGTAATCGCACCGGGTCCGGGCCTTCTCCTCCAGGCTGAACTGCCGGAGCAGGTCGCCCACCGGCAGGGGGTTCTCGTAGAAGCTCGCGTAGAGCGTCAGCACTTCCTGCACGGTGGTGTACTCGGGCAGGCGGGCGGCCTGCAGGGCGATGCCGATGCGATGCCGGACCTCGCGGCTGTTGCGCAGGCTGTCGTACCCACAGATGCGGCAGTGGCCGGCGTCGGGGACGCGCAGCCCCTCCATCATCTCGATGGCGGTCGTCTTGCCGGCGCCGTTGGGCCCCACCAGGCCGACGATCTCGCCGGCCCGGACCTGCAGGCTGAAGCCGTCGACGGCGACCGTAGCGCCGTAGCGCTTCACGAGCCCCCGGGCGTCGATGAGGGCGCCGGCGCCTCCGGCCGGCCGGAGAGCGGTCTGCACGGCTGCCACGGGCTTTCCCTCCTTTGCACCTCGGCCCCTGCTCCCCCGGTGGGCTTCGCCGTTGCGGGTCCGGGGAACGGAACGGCCGGGCGGGTGTGATCTTTCATCAACAGAGAGAAGCATCGCGTCCCCCGGGGTTCGCTCTGTTTCCGGGGTGGCTGCTGCGAGCGGGGAGCGTACGCCGGTCCGGCAGGCGACCACTTGCCATCGGCCGGCCGTACGAACTGTCTATCTGGTTGCGCTCCGTGGCGCATTCGGCGGGTGGCGCCGATTGGCGGAGGCTGGAGGGCGCGGCGTGTCCCCTGATGCGCTTGACAGGTCCTGGCGACATCTGGTTATCTGAGGATGAAGTCTCGTTATGTTGCACCATGCATAACGGAAATGGAGGGCGACCTGCCATGTCACTGCGTCTGCGCAAGGCTCGCATCGTGGCACCGATCCTGGCTCTGCTGATGCTGGCACTCCCGCTGCTTAGCGCCTGCGGCGGCTCCCAGTCCGCCGGCACGCCTCAGCCGCAGTCCCAGCCCACCGGCCCGGCCGCTCCCGCGCCGCAGGAGCAGCAGGAGCCGGCTTCCACGCCGGAACCCGCATCCCAGGAACCTGCAGCCCAGGAGCCCGCATCCCAGGAGCCGGCGACCCGCACCCTCGTCGACCAGGCGGGGCGCACGGTCACCCTTGCGGCTGAGGTGAACCGGGTCGTCACCACCTGGCGGCCGGGCACCCTGCTGGTGATCTCGGCCGGCGGGCGTGACATGATCGTCGGCGTGGACAGCTCCTCGCAGCGGTCCGAGTTCCTGACCGCCGTCTTCCCCGGCATCACGGACCTGCCCGGCGTGGGCAACAAGAAGGGGCTGAACGTCGAGCAGATCGTCGCCGTCAAGCCCGACGTGGTCTTCATCTGGCACGGGGCCGACACCGAGCCGGTCATCCAGCAGCTGGAGTCCCAGGGCATCCCGGCCTTCGTCCTGATTCCGGAGAGCCTCGACCAGATGAAGGAGGCCGTGACCCTCATCGGCGAGATCCTGGGGACCCAGGAGCAGGCCCGGAAGATGATCCAGTACTACGACGACACCCTGGCCATGCTGGCGGAGAAGGTGGGCACAATCCCCGAAGCCGAGAAGCTGCGGGTCTACATGGTCGGCTCCAGCGGCGTCTTCTCCACGGTGCCGGGCACCATGTACCAGCACTTCATCATTGAGTCGGCCGGCGGCATCAACGTCGGCGCGGAGCTGCAGGGCGGCTTCTCGGAGGTCTCCGCGGAGCAGGTGGTCGCCTGGAACCCCGACGTCATCGTCGCGGTGCAGTACTGCGACTGCACGGTGGACGAGATCCTGAGCAACCCGCAGCTGCAGACCGTGAAGGCGGTCCAGGACGGCCGGGTCTACATGTTCCCCCACAGCATGGACCCGTGGGACTACCCCGAGCCCCGCTCGATCCTGGGCATGCTCTGGCTGGCCCACACCCTGTACCCCGAGCAGATGGCCGACGTGGACCTGCTGGGGGAGGTCGACGAATTCCACGAGACCTTCTTCGGCGTGAGCTTCACGGAGCTCGGTGGCACACTGGATGAGTAGCAGGAAGCCACGGCCCGCCCGGAGGTGGCGGGCCCTCCTCCTATCCGGCCTCTTCACCGCCCTGGTGATCCTGCTCTCCTTCGCCATTGGCCGCTACCCCATCCCCCCCGGAGAGGTGGTGCGGATCCTGTGGCAGATCGTCTCGGGCCAGTTTGACCCGCAGACGGCCACGGAGGCGGCGCGGGTGCTCTACTACATCCGCCTGCCGCGCATCCTCCTGGCTGCCCTGACCGGGGTCGCCCTGTCCGGGGCGGGCACCCTGTTTCAGGGCATGTTCCGCAACCCGCTGGTCTCGCCCGATGTGCTGGGGGTCTCGTCCGGCGCGGCCCTGGGCGCGGCCATCGGCATCCTCCTGCCCGCGGGCGGCTCGATCCAGCTCTGGGCCTTCGCCTGCGGCGTCGCGGCGGTGGCCCTGGCCTACGGCATCGCCCAGGCCAGCCGCGGCCAGTCGGTGGTGATGCTGGTCCTGGCCGGCATGGTGGTCTCCGCCTTCTTCAGCGCGGCGCTCTCGTTCCTGAAGTACGTGGCCGATCCCTACGAGCAGCTGCCGACCATCGTCTTCTGGCTGATGGGCGGCTTCTACCGCGCCTCGTGGCCGGCGGTGGGCAGCCTGCTGCTCACGGTGGTCCCCGGTGCCGTGCTGCTGCTGCTCACCTCGTGGAAGCTGAACATCCTCTCGCTGGGCGACGAGGAGGCGCTGTCGCTCGGGGTGAACGTCCGGGTGCTGCGCCCGCTGCTGATCGCGGCCGCCACCCTGATGGTGGCCGGCGCGGTGAGCGTCACGGGCACGATCTCGTGGGTCGGCCTGGTGGTGCCCCACATCGCCCGGATGCTGGCCGGGGCGGACCACGACCGGTCGATGCCGGTGGCCATGCTGTTCGGCGCCGGCTTCATGCTGCTGATGGACGACCTGGCCCGGTCGCTGACCACCGCGGAGATCCCGGTGGGCATCCTCACCTCGGCCATCGGCGCGCCGTTCTTCGGCTACCTGCTGATCACCGGCAGAAGGGAGGCGTGGCGGTAGGCGATGGCGATCACAGCAGAATCGGTTCGCTTTGGCTACCGCGGGACCGAGGTGATCCGGGGCGTCAGCTTCGCCGTGCCCGAGGGGGCCATCACCTGCCTGCTGGGCCGCAACGGCTCGGGCAAGACCACCCTCATCCGGCTGGTGAACGGCATCCTGCGGCCGCGGGCGGGGGCCATCCGGATCGACGGCCTGGACGTGCTGCAGAGCCCGCGTCCCGCCATCGCCCGGCGGGTGGCGTTTGTGCCGCAGGAGCACCAAGGGGTCTTTCCCTACGGTGTCGAAGAGTTGGTGGTGATGGGGCGCAACCCCCACCTGAGCCTGGTGGCCCGGCCCGGCCGGGCCGACCGCGCGGCCGCCCGGGCCGCCATGGAGGCCGTGGGCATCGCCCACCTGGCCGACCGGGACTACATGCAGATCAGCGGCGGCGAGCGGCAGCTGGTACTGATCGCCCGCGCGCTGACGCAGGAGACCCCGTACCTGCTCATGGATGAGCCGACGTCCCACCTGGACTTCACCAACCAGCACGCCATCCTGTCCATCGTGCGGCGCATCGCCCGGGAGCGGAACGTGGGGGTGCTGGTGGCCATGCACGACCCGAACCTGGCCCTGGCGTTCGCCGACCGGGTGATCATGCTGCGGGAGGGGCAGGTGTTTCAGGCGGGGCCGGCGGCCGAGGTGATGACGCCGGAGAACCTGCAGGCGCTGTACCAGATGCCGGTGGACGTGGTGGGCCTGCCGGACGGGCGCCGCTTCATCGTGACGGAAGCGAGGTAGGAAGAGATGCTGCTGGAGCGGGTGCTGGAGGCGGCCGCGCCGGGCCTGAGCGGCCGGCGGGTGTGGGCCGCCAGCATGGGCGAGAAGATCGTGGGCGTGGTCCTGGATGACGGCCGTTTCGGCGCGGGCTACCACCTGCCGGGCGAGCGGCCGCCGGGTTCGCTGACCGGGACCGGCCTGGCCGCGGAGCTGGAGGCCCTCGCGGGGCAGCCGGCCCTGGAGGTCGCCCGGCGGTGCATGCGGAGCGAGTCCACCTTCCACCGGGCGCTGGGCGTGGCCCTCTGCAACGCGGTGGCGGAGCCCGACCCGGCCCGCTGCCTGGAAGATCCGGACGCCGCCGCGGCCGTTCCCGCCCGGCCGACCGACACGGTGGGGTTCGTGGGTTACGTGGGCACGGTGGTCCGGCGGGTGCAGGCGGAGGCGGCGCGGACGATCATCTTCGACCGGTCCCAGGAGGACGAGGACGACGTCTACCCCGAGTACCTGCAGCCCGAGCTGCTGCCCCAGTGCGACCTAGTGTTCATCACCGGTTCGGCCCTGATCAACCGCACGCTGGAGCGGCTGCTCACGTACTGCACCCGGGCCCGGGAGGTCGTGCTGATCGGCCCCAGCACGCCGCTTTATCCCGAGGCGTTCGTGGGCTCTGGGGTGACGGTGCTGGCCGGCTTCCGCTGGCAGATCGCCGACCCGGAGGAGGCGCTGGCGCAGATCGCCGCCGGGGCGCACTTCAAGCACCTGAGTGGCCGCACGAGCGTGACGCTGCGGGTGGAATAGGAGGGAACGTGCATGACGCTGCTGGAACGACTGTACGAGGCCGCAGCCCCGCGGGCGGCGGGCAAGCGGGTGCGGGAGGTCCGGGTCGGCCGCTATCTGGTCGGGGTGCTGCTGGACAGCGGCGAGTTCGGGGCGGCGTACGCCCTGCCGGGGGAGCGGAAGGAACCGGAACCGGTCTTTCCGGACCCGGACCGGTTCGCCGGGACGGACGCCCTGGCGCTGCTGGCCGGGCTGAAGCAGGCGGACCTGGTGGCCCGGTCGCTGGGCATGGCCGTCTGCAACGCGGTGGCGCAGCCGGATCCGGCCCGGTCGCTGGAGGATCCCGACGCCCTCACGACGGTGCCCGTGCGCCCGGACGACACCGTGGGGCTCATCGGCTTCATCCGCTCGATCCACCGGCGGATCGAGGGCCGGGTGAACCGGATCATCGTCTTCGACCGGTCGCTGGACGGCGAGCCGGGCATCAGCCCGGAGGAGCAGCAGCCTGAGCTGCTGCCGCTGTGCGACGTGGTTTTCGTCACCGGTTCCGCGGTGACCAACGGCACGCTGGAGGCGGTCCTGCCCTGGTGCCGGAGGGCCCGGGACATCGTGGTCATCGGTCCGAGCACCCCGCTCTACCCCGAGGCCTTCGCCGGCACGGGGGTGACGGTGATCGCCGGCGCCACCTGGCCGCCGGAACACCACCAGGCGGCGCTCGCGGGGATCGGCGAGGGAAAGGCGTTCCACGACATGCACGGCCTGACCCGCCGCTGGGCGCTGCGGGTGCGGTGAGGGCCACGCCGCGGACGCTTACTTCACCGCGGTGATCGGCCCGTGCAGCTCCGGCGGCGCCTCCAGCGCGACGGCGACGGCCACCAGCGGCCGGAGGACCGCGTCGACGCCGGCCAGGTCACCGGGCCGGGCCGCGGGAGGAAGGGCGTCGAAGGCGAGCCGGGCCGCCCGCCCGCCGGAGTGGGTCGGCGCCGCATGGGTGAAACCGGCCTCCCGCACCCACCGGAGCCACGTGCGGCAGCCGGGGTAGGCGAGGGTCCAGTAGGCGGCGTCGGTCAGCGCAGGGCGGGCGCGCACCAGCCTTTCCGCCGTGAGGGCGCCCAGGCCGAACGGCTTTCCGTCCGGAGGGTCGCCCGGGGGTCGGGCGTCTGCTCCACCGCGCTGGCGGCGAGGACGCCGTCGAAGGTGTTGTCCGGGAACGGCAGGGGCTGGCCCGCCGGCACATGGACGCAGCGGAAGTTGCCGATCCCGAGCCGGCGCGCGTTGGCCGTGCAGACCGCGAAGAGCGGCAGAAGGGACCAGGGTGCAGCACACCCTGGTCCCTGGCGCGTGATTTCCCTTACTCCAGGCTCAGCGCCGGCCCCAGCCACCGGAAGCCCTCCATCTCCCAGGCCTGGAACTCCGGCGTGCGCAGGGCCGGCAGGGTGGCGAGCCGGTGCCGGAAGGGCGCCACCGCCTCGCAGGCCTGGAGAAACGGCTCGTAAGCCGGGGCCATCGCCGGCTCGGCGCGGACCAGGTACCGGAAGCCGTGCTGCAGGGCCCGGAGCGCCTCCTCGGCCGAGAGGTTGAGCTGATGCGCGATCACCGGCGCCCGGTTGAGCAGGAAGTGGAGGAAGGCGCTATAGGGCGGCGGCCGGTCGGGGTCCAGCGGGTTGCCCGGCCAGCGCTCCGCCCACGCCTCTGCAAAGACCGAGGCGGCGCGCCGCTCCGGAAGCGGCAGTCCTGCCACGTAGTCGGCGAAGCCTTTCATGATGCGGTGCCCCTCGCGCCCGCCAGGAACCTGGCCCCCGGGGATCAGCGACGACCGGCCCCAGTACGAGGAGACCAGCCGCCGGCCCCAGCCCCAGCGGACGGGCTCGCCCACGGCGGGCATGGGCAGCAGCCAGACCGGGTCGGGGACGCGCCCCGGGCGGTAGAACCCCTCGGCCAGGAGCAGCTGGACCGCGGCCGGCTCCGCGAGCCCCTCGTACGGGTTCGCCGCGATGCCCATGGCGAGGATCCGCGCGGCCGCCTGGTCGACGGGCAGCGGCTCCAGGAGGTCCCGGGAGGCCCGCCGGCGCAGGGTGACCCGCAGGCGCAGCGGCTCGGGCTCCACCACGGCGACGGCGAGCTCGTCGCCCACCTCGGGCTTCAGGAGGGCGAAGAAGGGCTCGGGGGCGGACGGGTTTTCCCGCGCCCATTCCTGCAGCGCCACCGTCCGCCCGCCCATCTCCACCGTAAGCGGCGGCCAGACCCCCAGCATGTCCAGGGCCAGGAACCACTCCCCCTCGGTGCTGAGCCAACCGGCCTGCCACTCGGACCAGGTCACGACGTGGCGGAATGCGGCGCCCGCCACGATCTGGTCGCGGCGGCCCACGTAGCGGCGGGCCAGGACGATGTAGCCTTCGGGCAGCCGCTCGGCGGCGCCCCGCACCGCCTGGGCGGCGGCCTCGGGGGGAAGGGCGGCGGCCGTGGGGCAGGCGCGCGTCAGCTCGTCCAGGGACACGCAGGCGCCGCGCCGGTCCACCAGCGCCGCGATCTCGGCGGCGACCCGCCCGCGGGGGTGGACGCGCGTCCCGGGCAGCGGCTCGTCCCGGTAGACCGGCGCCCGCTCGCCCCGGGCCAGCGCAGCGGCGCCGGCGCTGATGGCCCGGTAGAAGCGGGTCAGCACCTGCTCGGCGGTCTCCTCCACCGGCTCGTGCACCTGGAACGTGCGGCCCCAGCGGGTCACCTGGGCGACCGCGTACCGGCGGGTGCGGTTAAGCGCCGGCGCCAGGGGCAGGGGGCCCAGCACCCGCAGCAGGGCGTCGGGCACCGCCGCCTCGTCCGGCCGCACGGGGATGCCGGCCGGGTCGGTGTCCGTCGCCAGGAAGCGCCGGGGATCCAGCACGGGGCGCACGGGGACGGTCCGGGCGCCGGCACCCGACCGGGGCGCCGCGCGGCCGCCGGCGCCGGACTCCGCCCGGTTGGCCAGCTGCGCCCGCACCCCGGCCAGCAGCGCATCCCGCTCCCGCCCCAGCACCTGCAGCCAGAGGAAGGGGTTCGCGGCGAAGGCCGCGGCCGCCCGCACGACCAGCACCCGCACGTGCCGGCAGGTGAGGGGCTGGCCGCACGTGCACCGGGGGAGCCGCCCGCGCCCGGCGGGGAAGAGGCTCAGGCCGGCCTGGTTGAAGGCCTGTTCCAGCTCGGGGCCCACGGCGCCGCTCAGCAGCCGGCGGGCCCCCTCGGGATCCGCCGCGATGGCCGCCTCGACGCGCCGCCAGTCCCGCGCCCCGAAGGGCCGGAACCGCAGCGTGGCGACGGCGATGGCCCCCGTCGAGCCCACGCTCACCTCGGCTGCGATCTCGCCGCGCTCGAAGGTCAGCCGGGCGTCGCCCCGCCCGGCGCTCTTGCGCTGGCCCTCGGTCATCGGCAGCAGGAGCCGCTCCTCATCCACATAGGCGAGCCAGCGCTCGCGCAGCCACTCCGCCATCGCCTACGCCTCCCGGTCCAGGGCGATCAGGGCCCGCAGCTCCTCGGTGGAGAGCCGGCCGAGCCACGACTCGCCGCTGGTGATCACCTGGCCCGCCAGGGCCCGCTTCTCGGCCAGCAGCCGGTCGATGCGCTCCTCCAGCGTGCCGGCGGTGATCAGCCGGTGCACCAGCACCCTGCGCGTCTGGCCGATGCGGTAGGCCCGGTCCGTGGCCTGATCCTCCACCGCCGGATTCCACCAGCGGTCCACGTGGAAGACGTGGGTCGCGGCGGTGAGGTTCAGGCCGAGGCCGCCGGCCTTCAGCGAGAGGACGAAGAGGGGCGCCTCGCCGGCCTGGAACCGGGCGATGAGACGCTCCCGCTCGGGCTGGGGTGTGCCGCCGTGCAGGAAGAGCACCTCGCAGCCCAGGGTCTCCGCCAGGTAGGCCTGCAGCCGCCCGCCGAAACGGGCGAACTGGGTGAAGAGCAGGGCCTGCTCGCCCGCCGCCAGCACCTCCTGCAGGAGCTCCACCAGCCGGTCGATCTTGCCGCTCCGCCCCACCAGGGGGCCGTCGCCGGTGACGGCCGCGGGGTGGTTGCAGACCTGCTTCAGCCGGGTGAGGCCCGCGAGGACCGCCGCCTGCCGCTGGATGCCGTCGGCCTGCGCGGCCCGCTCCAGCGTCTCCTGCACGATGGCCTCGTACAGCGCCGCCTGCTCCACCGAGAGGGTCACCAGTTCGGTGTTCTCCAGCTTGTCGGGCAGGTCGAGCGCAATGGCGGGGTCGCTCTTCTGCCGGCGCAGGATGAAGGGGCCCACCTGCCGGCGGAGCCGGGCCGCGGCCTCCTCGTCCCGGTATCGCTGGATCGGCACGGCGTAGCGCCGCTCGAACTCCTCCCGGCTGCCCAGCAGCCCGGGGTTGAGGAACTGGAAGAGCGACCACAGGTCGCCCAGGTGGTTCTCCACCGGCGTGCCGGTGAGGGCGATGCGGTAGCCGCCGGTGAGCCCCCGCAGGGCCCGGGCGTGCAGGGTGTCGGGGTTCTTCAGGTTCTGCGCCTCGTCGGCGACGATCCCGTTCCAGGCCACCTGGCTCAGCAGGGCCTCGTCGCGGGCCAGCAGGGAGTAGGTGGTCAGCACCACGTCGCGGGCCGCCGCCTCCCGGGCGAAGTCCGGCTCGCCCGGCCGGTCGGGGCCGTGGTGCACCAGGACCCGCAGGCCCGGGGCGAAGCGGCGGAGCTCCCGCTTCCAGTTGCCCAGGACCGACACGGGGCAGACCAGCAGGGTGGGGCCGGTGGCCAGCCCGGCCTCCCGCTCGTGCAGGAGCAGGGCGATGAGCTGCACCGTCTTGCCGAGGCCCATGTCGTCGGCCAGGCAGGCGCCCAGGCCCCAGCGGCGCAGGAACGCGAGCCACGCGAGCCCCCGCTGCTGATACGGCCGCAGGGTGCCGTGAAAGCCCTCCGGCGTCGGCACCGGCTCCATCCGGGCCGGCTCCTGCAGCCGCTCCAGCAGCTCGGCGATCCAGCCGGTCGCGGTGGCCTCGTCCGCCTCGGGGGCCAGGCGCAGCGCGGTGCCCAGCTCCATCCGCTCGCCGTGCTGCTCGATGCGCCGGAGGACCGCGGCCAGGGTGCGCTCGTCCACCCGCACCCACCGGCCGTGCATCTGCACCAGGGGACGCTTCTGCCGGGCCAGGTGGCGCAGCTCGTCCAGCGTGAGGGGGCTGTCGCCCAGGGCGACGTCCCAGCGCACGGCGACGATCTGGTGCAGCCCGAACAGGGAGGGGCCGCTCCCGGCGGGGCTCAGGCGCATCCCGACCCGCAGGGCGGCGGGCTTCACCAGGGAGGCCGGCAGCAGCACCGGGTGGCCGGCCTGCTGAAGCAGCAGGGCCCCTTCCTGGATCAGGGCCAGCACGTCGTCCACCGGGATGCGCACGCGGCTGGGGGCGGGATCCTGCAGCAGGGGCGCCAGCGGCGGGAAGAGGCGGGCCATGGCCGGCAGGTCGGTCAGCAGCCGCTGCTCGGCGCCCTGGTACCGCTGCCCGCCGATCTCCACCTCGGCGCCCAGGCTCGCCCAGACCGCCTCGGCGGTGACGGGGAGCGCGCCTTCGCCGGGCGCGTGGAGCGTCAGCTCCAGCTCCCACTCGCCGTCGGTCTCGGGGCCGGGCAGGTTGAGCCGCACCCCCGTGCGCAGGCTCGCGTGGCCCAGCACCCCGGTGGCGGGGGCGCTCCAGCGGTCGAGTGCGGTGAACAGCTCCTGCGCGCCGGGCAGGCCCGGTGGCAGGTCCCGGGCCTCCGCCCCGGCCAGGGCGGCCAGCCAGTGGCGCAGGGCGGTGTCCTGCAGCGACTGCGGCTCGGGCAGGGGCACGTCCTCCAGGAGGAGCCGGATCAGGCCTGCGGCAGCCGTGCGCATGAACTGGTGGACCAGGCCGTCGGCGCCGGGCAGGGGGTACGTGCCGGGGTTCCGGTCGGGCGGCACGAGGGCCAGGCAGGCATCCGGCAGACCGGCGGCCAGCCGGGTCAGGCGGCGCACATCCTCGGCGTCGGACAGGTGCAGCGTCCAGCCCGCCGTAAGCACCCCGGCCTCGGCCTGCAGCACCGGCAGGACGCGGCCCCGCGCCAGGAACTCCAGCAGCAGCTTGGCGGCGACGCTCCACAGCTGCAGGCTGTGCCCGGGCCGCAGGGGCGTGCCGTCGAAGTGATCGCCCAGGTCCAGCAGCCACTGCACCGCGTTGGGCAGCGACAGGGCGATCCCCGGGACCCGGAGCGGGTTTGCGCCCTCGGGGTCGGGCTGCCACTGCACCAGCGTGAGGGTGCTGAGGTAGGGCAGCCCCTGCAGGACGGGGAAGAGCGCCTCCGGGGCGGCCGCGCACGGGTGGGCGGGAACGCCGCGGCCGCGCCGCCGCGGGGGCGCGGCGGATGGCGCGGCCCCGTGGTCCAGCCCCCAGAGGAAGAAGAAACCGGCGGCGCCGGAAGGGACGAAGCTGCCGTGAACGGTGAGCATCCGAATGCCTCGCAATCTGACTGTAGTTGGCTTTATTGGTTCTGCCCCGGCTGCGCCGCATCCTGCCGGACCGCGGGGTTGCGGACCGCTGCGGCCCAGGATGGGCCCGCCTGTGGTAACATGGGGCTGACGAGTCCTGCGGTGAGGAGGTGCCCCATGACCCCGCGCGATCCTGTGCATCCCGTTCCGACGCTCCGCCTGCCCTCCGGCGAGCGGGTGCCGGTCCTCGGCCAGGGGACATGGATGATGGGCGAGAACCGCCGGTCCCGGCGGGAGGAGGCAGAGGCCCTGCGCCTGGGCATCGACCTGGGCATGACCTTGATTGACACCGCCGAGATGTACGCCGACGGAGGCGCGGAGGAGGTGGTGGCGGAGGCCATCGCCGGCCGGCGGGACGAGGTCTTCCTGGTGAGCAAGGTGCTGCCGGGCAATGCGTCCCGGCGGGGGACCATCGCGGCCTGCGAGCGGTCGCTGCGCCGGCTCCGCACGGACCGGATCGACCTCTACCTGCTCCACTGGCGGGGGCGCCATCCTCTCTCGGAGACGCTGGAGGCCTTCGAGGAACTGCAGCGGGCCGGGAAAATCCGGTACTGGGGCGTGAGCAACTTCGACACCGACGACATGGAGGAACTGGCGGCGCTGCCGGGCGGGGCCGGGGCGGCCACCGACCAGGTGCTGTACAACCTGAGCCGCCGGGGCATCGAGTACGACCTGCTCCCCTGGTGCCGGTCCCGGCGCATCCCCATCATGGCCTACTCGCCGATCGAGCAGGGGCGGATCCTGCGGAACCCCGCCCTACAGCGGGTGGCGGCCCGCCACGGCGCCACGGCGGCCCAGGTGGCCCTGGCGTGGCTGCTGCGGCAGAAGGACATCATGGTGATCCCGAAGGCCGGCCGGCCGGCGCACGTGCGGGAGAACCGGGCGGCGCTGGACCTCTCGCTTACGCCGGAGGACCTGGCGGAGCTGGACCAGGCGTTCCCCGCGCCGACCCGAAAAGTGCCGCTGGAGATGCTGTGAGCGCCAGCGGGTGATGGCCCCGGAGGGATGGGTGCGCCCCCGGGAAAAGGAACCCCGCAGCCGTGAGCGGCGCGGGGAGCATCATATTGCGGGATATAGTGTTTTGTGGGAAGGCAGGAAAGAGGGCGGGGCGCCTTGCTGAAAGGAGGTGGCGTCCAGCTGTACGCCATCTCCGCTATCCTGCAGCGGAGAGCGCTCTCCGCCATGGAACTAGACAGCAGGTACACAGCCCCGCCCCCGGCCCCCTGCGGCGTCTGCTGCGGGGGCCGTCCCTTCTCTGGATTCTACCTCCCTGCGGCGCAGGTCAGACTCGGGACGAATGCAGGTTCGGTCGGGGCGTGCGGCGAATCCATTTCCCAGGGTGAGCGCGGCGCGGGAGCGCCGCAGGAGCGAGGTGACGGAGGTATGGGCCGGCCGGAGTTCGTGCACCTGCACCTGCACACCGAATACTCGCTGCTGGACGGGGCCAACCGCATCGAGCCCCTGGCCCGGCGCGCTGCCGAACTGGGCATGAAGGCCATGGCCATGACGGACCACGGCGTGCTCTTCGGCGTCATTCCCTTCTACAAGGCGATGCGCCGGCACGGGGTGAAGCCGATCATCGGCTGCGAGCTCTACGTGGCTCCCGGCTCCCGGCACGTGAAGACCGGCGGCGAGAAGCCATACCACCTCACGGTGCTGGCGGAGGACTACACCGGCTATAAGAACCTGGTGAAGCTGGTCTCCGCCGGCTACACCGAGGGGTTCTACTACAAGCCTCGGGTCGACCTGGAGCTGCTCAACACCTACCGGAAGGGGCTGATCGTCCTCTCCGGGTGCCTGGCCGGCGAGGTGTCGCAGAAGTTCCTCGCCGGCCAGGTGGAGGAGGCCCGGCAGGCCATCGGCCGCTACCGGGAGATCTTCGGACCCGACCACTACTTCCTGGAGCTGCAGGACCTGGGCCTGCCGGAGCAGCAGGGGCTCAACCGCTTCCTGCTGGAGCAGGGGCTGCCCGTGGTGGCCACCAACGACGCCCACTACCTGGGACCGCAGGATGCCCGCACCCAGGACGTGCTGATCTGCATCGGCACCAACAAGACCATCGACGACCCCAACCGCCTCCGCATGAACACGGCCGAGATGTACGTCAAGTCGGCCGAGGAGATGTACTGGCGGTTCGGCCACGTCCCCGGCGCCCTGGAGAACAGCCTCGCCATCGCCGAGCGGTGCAACGTGGAGCTGCCCATGGGGGAGATCCACCTGCCCCACTACGCCCTGCCCCCCGGCTACGACGCGCCGGGCTACCTGCGCAAGCTCTGCTACGAGCGCATCGGGCCGCGCTACGGCGGGAAGCCGCCCGAGGGCGCGATGGAGCGGCTGGAGCACGAGCTCAGCGTGATCATCAGCATGGGCTTCGCGGGCTACTTCCTGATCGTCTGGGACTTCGTGGAGTACGCCCGCTCCCGGTCCATCCCCGTGGGGCCGGGGCGGGGCTCGGGCGCGTCGTCGCTGGTCGCCTACGTGCTGGGCATCACCGACGTCGACCCCCTGCGCTACGGCCTGCTCTTCGAGCGGTTCCTGAACCCGGAGCGGGTGGACATGCCCGACTTCGACATCGACTTCTGCTACGAGCGGCGGGGCGAGGTCATCGAGTACGTCCACAACAAGTACGGGGCCGACTGCGTCGCCCAGGTGATCACCTTCAACACCATGGCGGCCCGGGCGGCGGTGCGGGACGTGGGCCGCGCCCTCGGCATGAGCTACGCTGAGGTCGACCGGGTGGCGAAGCTCCTGCCCTGGGGCCAGTCGCTGGACGCCGCCCTGGAGAAGACGGAGGAGCTGCGCGCCCTCTACCAGGAGCGGGAGGAGATCCGGACGCTCATCGACACCGCCCGGGCGGTGGAGGGGATGCCCCGCAACCCGTCGGTCCACGCGGCCGGGGTGGTCATCACCGCCGATCCCCTGGTGGAGCACGTGCCGCTGTACAAGATGGGCGACGACTCCATCGTCACCCAGTTCGACATGGACCAGCTCAAGGAGATCGGCCTGCTGAAGATGGACTTCCTGGGGCTGCGGACGCTGACGGTGATCGACCACGCCGTGAAGTTCGTGCGCCGGTACCAGCCCGACTTTGATATAGAGAAGATCCCCCTGGACGACCCCGAGACCTACGCGATGATCGCCCGGGGGGAGACGCTGGGGCTCTTTCAGATCGAGGCGGGCTGGGTGGCCGACGTGCTCCGGCAGATGAAGCCCACCCGTTTCGAGGACATCATCGCCACCATCTCCCTCTGCCGGCCGGGGCCGATGGAGCACATTCCCGACTACATCGCCGGCAAGCAGAACCCGGAGGCGGTCAGGTACCTGCACCCGGACCTGGAGCCGATCCTGAGCGAGACCTACGGTGTGATGGTCTACCAGGAGCAGATCATCCAGATCGCCCACCGGCTGGCCGGAATGACGCTGGGGCAGGCGGACCTGCTGCGCCGGGCCATCGCCAAGAAGAAGCGCGAGGACATGGAGAAGTACGGCCGCCTGTTCATGGAGGCCCTGGAGCAGCGGGGCTACAGCCACGAGGTGGCGACGGCCCTCTACGACCAGATGATCCGCTTCGCCAACTACGGTTTCAACAAGTGCCACGCGACGCCGTACGCCAAGGTGGCCTACCAGACCGCCTACTTGAAGCGGCACCACCCGGTGGCCTTCATGGCCGCCCTGATGAACTCGGTGATGGGCCAGGAGGCGAAGCTGGCGCTCTACATGGAAGAGTGCCGCCGGCTGGGCATCCAGGTCCTGCCGCCGGACGTGAACACGTCTTTCGCCCGGTTCGTGCCCGACGGGAACACGATCCGCTTCGGCCTGGGGGCGGTGAAGAACATCGGCTGGAACGCCGTCGACGCCATCGTCGCCGCCCGGGAGGAGGGGGGCCCCTTCACCAGCCTCCGGGACCTGTGCGAGCGGGTGGACCTGCGGCCGCTCAACCGGCGGGCGCTGGAGTCGCTGATCATGGCCGGGGCCTTCGACCGGGTGGCGCCCCCCGGCGGCCGGCCGGCCCGCCGGTCGCAGATGCTGGAGGCGCTGGACAAGATCCTGGATGACGCCCAGAAGCTGCAGCGGCACCGGCAGGCGGGGCAGATCTCGCTCTTCGACCTGGGGGTGGCAGGGCCGGGCACGGCCGGCGAGGAGCCGCTGCCGGACATCCCCGAGTTCCCGCCCCAGCGGCTGCTGGCGATGGAGAAGGAGGTCCTGGGGTTCTACGTGTCGGGCCATCCCCTCCGGCAGTACCAGGCGGCGCTCGCGGCCCACGGCTGCCTGCCGGTGGCGGCCTTGCCGGAGCAGCGGGACGGCGCCCGGGTGGCGGTGGGCGGCATGGTGGCCGGGCTGAAGCAGGTGACCACCCGGTCCGGCGCCAACATGGCCTTCCTGACGCTGGAGGACCAGACCGGCCAGCTGGAGGTGGTGCTCTTCCCGCGGGTGCTGCAGGCCTGCGCCCGGGTGCTTCGGGAGGAGCAGCCGCTGCTGGTGCGGGGCCGGCTGCAGGTGCAGGAGGACGAGGTGAAGCTGCTGGCGGACGAGGTGACTCTGCTCCGGGACGACGAAAAGCCCCGGCGGCCAGCGCCGCCGGAGGCGGGGGAAGGGGCCGCCGGGGAGGCTGCGCCAGTGCCGGTTCGGGAGCCGGCCCGGCAGCCGGCGCGGGAGCCGGGGCGTGAGCCCGCTCGGGAGCCCGTGCGGGAGCCAGGGCGTAGGGCGGCGCGGGAACCGATGCGGGTGCCCGAGCGCGGATCCGCGCGTGAGCCCGTACGTGAACCCGTTCGGCAGCCGGTGCCGCCCGCCGGGGGTGAGACGATGGGCGAGGCCCGCACCGAGCCGCCCGCGGCGCCGCAGCCGAAGTGCGTGTACCTGCGGGTCCCGGCGCGGGACCAGGATTCGCCGCTGATGCGCAAGGTGGAGCGGGTGTTGCGCGCCCATCCGGGGCAGACGCCGGTACGGATCAAGATGGAGCCGGCGGGCAAGTGGATCGAGGTGCACGAGCACCTGCGGGTGACGGTGACGCCGTCGCTGGTGAACGCCCTGGCCCGGATCGTGGGGGAGCAGTCGGTCGTGGTGAAGTGAGGGGGAGAGGGAAAGGTGGAGCATCTGTTGCGGGCCGCGCACCCGATCACGGGCCCGGCGTCGCTGGTCGCCATGGGGGAGGCGATCGGGGATGCGAGGATCGTCCTGCTGGGCGAGCAGAACCACGGGGACGGCGGCGCCTTCGCCGCGAAGGCCCGGCTGGTGGAGTACCTGCACCTGCACTGCGGGTTCGACGTACTGCCCTTCGAGGCGTGCTTCTTCTCCCTGACTCGGGCGTGGGAGCGGCTGACGGGCCCGTCGGACGTGGATGCGCGGGTGCGGCCCAACGTGTACGGGTTCTGGCGCATGACCCGGCAGATGGCGCCGCTCTGGCACCTGGTGCGGCGGCGCGTGGGCACCGACCGGCCGTTACGCATCGGCGGCGTGGACCCGCGCCACGTGGGGCGGGATGCCAGGAAGCACCTCGCCGCCGAACTGGAGGCGTACGTCCGGCGGTTGGACCCGGGTCTGGTCGAAACGGAGCCATACCGGACGTTCCGGCAGCTGGTGGAAGGGATGCTGGCGCAGGAGATTGCGCACAAGGTGTGCGCGCTGGACCGGGAGGTCTTCTTCGAGTTCCTGTGGGATCTGATCCGCCGGGCCGAGTCGGACGACGGCCCGGATGCCGCCTTCTGGCGGCAGGAGCTGCGGAGCCTGGACGGCGCGGCCCGCCACGCCTCGTCTGGACGCACAACTACCACGCCGCCAAGGGGCCGGAGGAGATCGCCCGGGTCGACCCGGAGTACGGCCGACAACTGCAGCGGTACTCGGACCGGCCGATGGGCGGGGTGCTCGCAGACGAGCTGGGCGAGGCGGTCTACTCGATTGCCGTGGTGTGCTACCAGGGGGAATGCGCATCCAAGGCATGGCGGAATGCTTTCACGCCGGAGCACACTGCCCCGGCCCGCCCGGACAGCCTGGAGGCTGGGCTTCACCGGCGGGGGCTGCGGGAGGCCTTCTTGGACCTGCGGGCGGATGAGAGGGAGGATGCGTTCGTGATGAGTGGGCTGGAGCACGCGCAGGAGCGCTGTGTGAACTGGCGGCGGGTGTTTGATGGGGTTTACTGTGTTGATCGGATGGAGGCGGCGGCGTTCGAGTGAGTTGTGATCGGCACACCGGTTTTTGGAGCAGGGGTGCGGGCAATTCTTGGAGAATTATGGTGATATGGAGATAGTTAGGTGGTTGCTGAACTGATACTAGAACCCCGGTTCTCAGAAAAGAGGGCTTATCCCATGCGGTTTTCGTTAGTGTCGTCCCCACGCGCGTGGGGGTGAACCGTTCGCCGCTGGCGCTGACGGTCGGAAGATCGCGTCGTCCCCACGCGCGTGGGGGTGAACCGACATTTTGGTCCCCAAAACCCCGGCCCCCGCCGTCGTCCCCACGCGCGTGGGGGTGAACCGATCAGCGGCGGCGTTAAGGTGGAAGTTGGAACGTCGTCCCCACGCGCGTGGGGGTAAACCGTTGATCTCGTACCCGGCTCAGCCCGCCCCGCCGCCGGCCCCACGCACCTGGGGGGTGCCGCTGAGAACAACAACCCCGGCCGGAAAGCGTTCCGCTTCCCAGCCGGGGTATTATCGTCCGCGTGTACTACACCTTCCCCTGCCCCGCCGCCATGCGGATGATCTCGTCCACCCGCCCGACGATGCCGATGATCCGCTTCAGATCCTCCACCGGCAGGTCGTAGACCCCCTCGGGGCCCGCATGCACCCCCGCCGTCACCGCCACGACCCGGTTCAGCCCGGCGGCCAGCGACTCCGCCAGCCGGCGGGCCAGCTCGTCGTCCTTGTGGCCCGTCACGTTCAGCACCGACGAGGTGGCGCTGGTCCGGGACGGGTCCTTCAGGCTCGGCCGGGGGATGGCCAACGCCGTGGAGCCCACGTGCGGGATGCCGCCGAACAGCGACACCGTGATCCCCTGCTGCGTGATCGCCCAGAGTACCTGGCACTCCAGCGGGCCGATGGAGAGGTCGACCACCAGGCGGGCCTGGCCGGTCTGCACGCCCGGCATGTTGGACGACGCCTGCCCGCCGGTGTCCGATCCCTCGGGGGCGACCCACTTGTGCGCGGGCTTGGCGTCCACGGCGGAGATGGTGATCTCGTCGCCGTCCTGCAACCCCAGCGCCTCCCGCAGGTTCACCGGCGCCAGGAACTCCAGCTGCGCCGGGTTGTAGCCGTGGACCATCGGCCGGAACATGACCGCCGGCAGGGAGCGGTCCCCCCTGCCGATCCGGGCCGGGACCAGCAGCGCGCAGCACAGGTCCGGCGTCGGGGGCACCAGCACCGTGCTGGCGGTGAGGAACAGCCGGTCGGCCTCCCGCCGGTCGCCTTCCCCGTCCGCGATGACGTTGAGCGTGCCCGGAACGGGTTCGAACCCCCACAGCCGCTGCATCGCCGCCCGGAACCAGTCCAGCGAGGTGGCGGGCGCCGCGACGCCCAGTCCGGTGACGACTCGGCCGGTCAGCTCCACCTGGTTGCTCATGCGATCACGCACTCCTTCTGTTTGCCCAGGCGCTCACGCCCGCGTCGACGATGAGCGCCGCCACGCCGTTGATCGTGCCCTTCAGCAGGTTGAACGGGATGATCACCGGCAGGATCATCGCCAGGGCCATGCGCACGTCGCCGAAGAAGAGCGGCCCGAGGATGATGGTCAGCGCGATCTCGGCGAGGGTGTACACCGCGATGCCGGCGGCGACGCTGATCAGCTTGCTCCGGCTGCGCCCTGCGAGCCGCCGGTAGACGACGGCCGCCGTGAGTGCCAGGGCGGCGCTGCCGACGAAGCGGCTGACCATGCCGATGATGCCGCCCGTGCCCGTCAGCCCCATGACCACGGCCACCGCGGCGGAGATGCCGGTGACCCACAGCGGCGAGAGCCGGAAGGCGCCCAGCAGCAGCGGGACGTCGCTGGGCTCGTACATCAGGAACGGGGCCGAGGGCAGCAGCGGGAACCGTACGATAAGGGCCAGGACCACCGCCAGGGCCGACAGGATGCCCGAGGTGGTGATCTGCCGCACAAGCTTCATCGAGTCCGTGGTAGCCGACATAGGCTGCGCCTCCTTTCGGTCTGCCTATGTACAGGCTACCATGGCGGCTCCGGGCGACATAACTGGCCGATGGGGGGAAAGCCCGAGCCCGCGGGCCGGCCTCATCCTAAGGGACTAAGCCGGGAGGTGGGCTCGGGCGGTTCGTGGCCAGGATGTTCTGCACGACCAGCACCAGCTCCGCGGTGTCGATGGGCTTGCTCAGGACGAAGTTGACCCCGGAGCGGTACGCCCGCAGCCGGTTCTGGCGGTCGGTGTAGGCGCTCACCACGACGATCGGGATGTGCGCGGTGGCCGGGTTGCGCCGGATGGTCTCGGCCACCACGAAGCCGGTCTGCTCCGGCAGGCGCAGGTCCAGGATCACCAGGTCGAAGGGGCGCTGCTCGATCAGCGCCGTGGCGGCCTTGCCGCTCTCCACCGTGGTGACGCCGTAGCCGTGTGCGGTGAGCAGGTCCATGATCAGCATCGCGCTGTTCTTGTCATCTTCCACGATCAGGATGCTTGCCTTCTTCTCGTCCATCGCTGAATCTCCTCTGCTGCTGTGAACCGGAATCCGCGGGCCGGACCGGCAGGTAGACCGTCACGGTCGTGCCTGCCCCGACGCGGCTCCGGAGCTCAATCCGGCCGCCGTGGGCCTCCACGAGCTTCTTCGAGAGGGGCAGCCCAAGGCCGAAGCCGCCCCGCCCCGTCGAGGCGCGGTTCTCGGCCTGGTAGAACTCGTCGAACACGTGGTACAGGTCCTTCTCCGGAATGCCGATGCCGGTGTCCGCTATGGCGATCTTGACCTCTTCTGGTCCAGACGAAGTCGAGACGGTAATCGTTCCCCCCTCGGGGGTAAACCGTACACCATTGGAGAGCAGGTTGTACAGTACCTGTTTGATCCGGGTCGGATCTGCGGTAATTGGGAGCCGGCCTTCGGCCAGCCTCAGCGACAGGCGGACGCCCTTCTCCTCGCACTGCTGCCGGACGATGGCGGCCACGGACATCAGCACCTCGTGCACGTCCATCTCCTGCAGGTCCAGTTGGAGTCTGCCCTGGGCCAGCACCGACATCTCCAGCAGGTCGTTGATGAGCTGCAGCAGGTAGCTGGCGCTGTCGTGGATGATCTGCACCCGGGTCCGCTGCTGGTCGGTGAGTTCGCCGTAGAGGCCGCTCAGCAGCGCATCGGAGAAGCCGATGATGGAGTTGAGCGGCGTGCGCAGCTCGTGGCTGGTGTTGGCCAGGAACTTGTCCTTCAGCTGGTTGGACTCCAGCAGGTCGAGCATCGCCACCCGCAGCTCCAGGGTCTTCTCCTCGACCTGGGCCTCCAGGGTCTCGTTCAGGTGCTGTAGCCGGGCCGTCAGGTGCTGCAGCCGGTTACGGTCGCTCTCGATGCGCTCCAGGTAGCCGATGATCTCCCGGTTCTTCTGGTAGAGGGTCTTCGTCGCCAAGGTGAGGTAGTTCTGCAGGGCCTGCACCTCGCCGGTGCGCGGCGCCGGCAGCGCCTCCAGCATGGCGATGTGCTCCGGCTGGACCTCCTCGGCCTCGGAGAGCCGCTTGACGATGTTCCCGAGCCGTACGATGGGCTGCGAGAGCCGGTGCGAGACGTAGGAGCTGCTGGACACCGCCGCCAGGAAGGAGAGGACGGCGGAGGCCAGGATGTAGACCGTGGTGTCGCGCTTCAAGGTCGCCAGCCCCTGCGACGGGTGGCCGGTGGTCAGCGCCCCGACCACCTCACCCTGGCTGTTGCGGATCGGGTCGGAGACGACCAGGTGCACCAGGCGGTCGGTGAGCACGACCCGGCCGTTGTACCGCTCGCCCCGCATCACGGTGGCGATCAGCTCTTCCGCCTGCTGCCGCCCGATGCCGTGGTAGGTCGGCCCTTCGGTGATCTCCAGGTTCCCGGCGACCCGGATGCCCCGGGCGCTGATGGTGGAGAAGGAGTCGGGGATCTCCCGCTGGACCTGCTCGGCGACGGCGCAGTTGTTGTTGAGCAGGCGGGCGGCGACGACGGCCCCGCGCACCGGGCCGTCGGCGGGGCGGTAGGGCACCGCCAGCACCTGGAACAGGGCGCCGTAGGTGACACCTGGGTCTGCGCTCTTCACCACCGCCCGCCCGGCCAGCTCAGGGCTGTAGGCGGCCAGTTCGCGCAGCTCCAGCAGTTCGAAGACCTCGCTGGCCTCCCCGTTCTCCCGGCTCCGGGCGGCCGCGGCCAGGAACTGCGGCGGGACAGATTCTCCGGGCAGGTTGGACCGGAGGATCCGTCCCGCTTCGTCGGTCACGAACCAGATGTCCACCGCCTGCTGGCGGTCCAGGGCCCGGGCCAGGGCCGGCAGGTCGTCCCCGGAGGCCATCGCCGCCTCGAGCGCGGCCCGTTCGGTCGCGAAAAAGCTGTTCATGGCCTGCCACGAGATGGTCTGCGTCCGCTCCAGCAGCGAGGCGATGTTGCGGTCCAGCCGGGTGAACATGACGGTGATGATGAAGACGATGAACAGGCCGAAGAACAGGATGGTCAGCAGGATGTGGGTCCGCAGCCAGAGGTGGGAGAAGGACTCCTGCCGCCGGATCCACCGCCTAAACATCTTCTCCCTCCAGGGTGATGCCGTTCTTCAGCGCGTAGATGGTCGCCTCGGTGCGGTTGGTGAGCCCCAGTTTCTTGAACACGCTGCTGATGTGCGACTTCACGGTGCTCAGGCTGATGCAGAGGCGGCGGGCGATCTCCTTGTTGGTCATGCCCGCCGCGATACAGGCCAGCACCTTGCGCTCCTGGGCCGTGAGGATGGGGTCCGCGTCGGGCAGGGCCCGGGCCGGCTCCTTGCGCGCCACCACCGGCACGGCCAGGGGGAGCGTGTAGAGCTCGGTGAGCAGCGGCAGGTGCGCGGCGATCTGGTCGGCGGTGGCGGTGCGGCCCGCGTGCAGGTACAGCTCGCCCTCGCTGGATTGGAGGGAGGTGGGGAAGGCGGTCCAGTAGAGGCCGAAGGGGCACCGGGCGATCTTCGGTTCCGCCGTCCCGGCCGGCGCCTGCAGGCACGCGGGATGCTTCGCCGTGCACTCGCGGCGGTTGCAGGCAAGCGGCATCCCCGAGGGCAGCGTGACCTCCCGGCCGCGCGGGCTCACCAGGACCAGGCAGACTTCCAGCCGGGCCGCAAGCTCGTCCTGGATCGTCTGGAGCTGGGCGAACAGGTCCGCGTACTGCGCCTTGCCAGTCTGGCTCATTCTCATCCGTCCCTTACCGATCTAGTGCGGCGACCTTGCAGGAACAGGACCAGCGACAGGGGGGCAGGGCCCAGAAGGGCCCCATTTTCTTTATGGTAAGCCATGACTAGTCCCCCTGACCATTCGCCGCATGGCTTAGTCCCTTTTTCCGAGGATGAGGCCGCGCCCCCCACATTTCGCCCATTTGCCCAATAGGTCTGACGACAGCGCGGTGGTACGCTGAAGTCGGCAGCGCAGCCGCGGCGTTCGCTTCCACCCGGGTTCCAACCCACAACTGAGGAGGTGTTCCCATGGGTTCGGCAACTGCCGCTGCCCAGCGGACAGAGGCCAGGCGCATCTCCCTTGGCGCCAGAAAGCGCGAGATCGGCGCCGTGCTCGGCCTGGCGGTCCTGCTGGCGGTCATGTTCAGCCCGATCCCCGGTCTGAGTGTGGAAGGCCGCCGCGCACTGGCGATCAGCCTGTTCGGTGTCGTGTGGTGGGCCGCGGGCGTCCTGCAGCCCGGGTACACGTCGGTGCTCATGCTGGTCGGCTGGGTGGTCCTCGGCGTGGCTCCCGCGAGCACCGTCTTCTCCCTGTGGTCGACGCCGCTGGTCTACCTGGTGGTCGGCGGCTACCTCATCGCCACCGCCGTTCAGGAGTCCGGTCTCGGCAAGCGCATCTCATACCTGTTTATCCTGAAGTTCGTGAACTCGTTCACCAGCATCGTCGTGTCGGCCTACGTCCTCGGGGCCCTGCTGAGCTTCCTGATCCCGCACCCCTGGCCGCGGTCGTTCCTGATCATGTCGGTCATGGCGGTGCTGATCAAGAGCACGGACATGCCCAAGAAGGACGCCGCGATCATCGGCCTGGCGGTCTTCGCCGGATCGGCGCCCACCTCGATGATCCTGCTCACCGGCGACAGCGTGCTCAACATGGTCGGCGGCACGGCCGGCAACGTCACCCTCACCTGGCTGGAGTGGGCCAAGCAGATGGCCGTCCCGGGCATCGTGGCCTCGGTCCTCACCTGCCTCCTTCAGCTCTGGCTCTTCAAGCCCAGCCAGAAGTTTGAGGTCAACAAGGAAGACATCCGCAAGGAACTTCAGAACCTCGGCGGCATGACCGGCGTGGAGAAGCGGACGCTCTTCTGGGTCGCCCTGGCGGTCCTCCTGTGGGCCACCGACTCGGTCCACGGGATCCACCCCGGCTGGATCGCCGCCCTGATGGCCGTCGGCCTGGCCCTGCCCAAGATCGGCGATGTGCTGAAACCCTCTTCCTGGAGCGCTGTCCCCATCGGCACGCTGTTCTTCCTCACGGCCGCACAGGCCATCGGCAAGGTGGGCGATGTCACCGGGATGAACGAGTGGGTGGCCTCGGTGGTCCTGCCCTCCACCATCCCCAGCAACGTGTTCATCTTCGCCGCCATCGCCACCGCCGTGACCATGGTCATCCACATGGTCCTGGGCAGCGCCCTGGCCGTGATCGGCATCGCCGCACCGGCCCTGATCCTCTTCGCCCAGGCGGCCGGCATCAACCCCATGGTGGCTTCGCTGCTGGTGTACACCACCGTGTCGATGCACTACCTCCTGCCCTTCCACCACATGAACGTGCTGGTCGGCCAGGGGGATGCGGCGGGCATGTACGGCGACGCCGAGACCCTCCGACTGGGCATCCCGCTCACGGTCGCAACGTTCGTGGTCACCTTGCTGGTCCAGGTTCCCTGGTGGATGCTGACCGGCCTGCTGTAATACCCAACCACTGTGTATGGAGGTGTCTTCAGTGGCCTACAAGGATCTGCGCGAGTTTCTCCGGAAGCTGGAAGAAGAAGGGCAACTCGTACGCGTGAAGGAAGAGGTCATGCCCGAGCCGCACATCGGCGCTGCCGGGCGGGCCGCCGCCAACCTGAAGAACGGACCTGCCGTCCTGTTCGAGAAAGTGGCCGGTTACAGAAACCAGGTGGTCACCAACGTGCACGGTTCCTGGGCCAACCACGCGCTCATGCTGGGCATGCCGAAGGACACGCCCGTCAAGGAGCAGTTCCTGGAGCTGAACCGCCGCTGGGATAACTACCCGGTGCCGGCGAAGCACGTCTCCACCGGTCCCTGTAAGGAAGTCAAGATCACGAAGGACATCAACCTGTTCGAGATCCTGCCCCTGTACCGGATCAACCAGTGGGACGGCGGCTTCTTCATCTCGAAGGCCAGCGTCGTCTCCCGGGACCCCGAGTTCCCCGACGACTACAACAAGCAGAACGTCGGCACCTACCGCATCCAGGTGAAGGGCAAGGACCGGGTGGGCATCCAGGCGCTGGCGTTCCACGACATCGCCATCCACCTGCGCAAGGCGGAGGAGATGAACAAGCCGCTCCGGGTGGCCATCTGCCTGGGCGTTGATCCCATCATCACCTTCATGGCCAGCACGCCCATCCTGTACGACCAGTCGGAGTACGACTTCGCCGGCGCGCTGCGGGGCGAGCCCGTCGAGCTGGTGAAGGCGGAGACAGCCAACCTGGACGTGCCCGCCACGGCTGAGGTCGTCCTGGAGGGCGAGATCATCCCGCGGGTCCGCACCTGCGAGGGGCCGTTCGGCGAGTTCCCGGGCAGCTACTCGGGCGTCCGGGCCCAGTGCGAGATCAAGATCGACACGATCACGCACCGCGAGAACCCCATCTTCGAGAACCTGTACCTGGGCATGCCCTGGTCGGAGATCGACTACCTGATGGCCCTGAACACCTCGGTGCCGGTCTTCAAGCAGCTGAAGGAGACCTTCCCCGAGGTCCAGGCGGTCAACGCCATGTACACCCACGGCATCGGCGCCATCATCAGCACCAAGGTGCGCTTCGGCGGCTTCGGCAAGGCGGTCGCCATGCGGCTGCTCTCCACGCCGCACGGCATGCCGTACACCAAGGTGATCATCGTGGTGGACGAGTACGTCGACCCGTTCAACCTGGAGCAGGTCATGTGGGCCATCACCACCCGGTGCAAGCCCGACAAGGACGTCAGCCTCATCGAGAACTGCCCGGGCATGCCGCTCGATCCGTCCTCGTACCCGGCCGGCATGCACACCAAGATGATCATCGACGCCACGACGCCCGTACCGCCTGAGCCCAACCCGCGCACCGTCGCGCTGGTGGAGGACCCGGCCGGCACGGCGGAGTGGGAGGAGAAGATCCGGCGGCTCCTGGCCGGCAAGTAAGATCGGAGGTGCACAGCATGATCTGCCCGCGCTGCGACAGCAAGAACGTCGAGGTCATGGTCGAGTCCCCGGTGGGGAACGTGTGGACCGTTTACATCTGCAACACCTGCCACTTCTCCTGGCGCAACACCGAGAGCGAGGAGATCACCAACCCTGAGAAGTACGCCAAGCAATGGAAGCTGGATGCGGAGAAGCTGGCCAACCTCCAGGTCATCCCGCCGATTCCGCCGCTGAAGAAGTAGCTGAAGCACCCGGACGGGGAGGGCAAGCGCCCTCCCCGCCTTTCTCCTCTGCACGGCATGGCTCAGGCCTCAACCGGGGCGTGCTCAGTGGCACCGGAGCCCTTCCAGCATCACGTCGATGAGCCGCTGCAAGTCCTCGGGGCCGGCGGCCGGCTTGCCGCCCCGCAGGGCGGGGGCGAGCAGGAGCCGCAGCCGCCGCGCGGTCGGGGGGCAGTCGACCTCCACCTCGGCCGCCGGCACCTCCCGCCGGGGCAACAGCCCCCGCCGCACGGTGGTGAACCGGTGGCGGACGCCGTGGGCGCCGGCGGCGGAGGGGGTGGAGGTGAGCCGCAGCTCCACCTCCGCCCGGGCGAGGTGCGGCGCCTCCGGGGCCACCGCCGCCAGGCGGTAGTACGCGTGGCCCTGGCTCATCCAGCGCAGGTCCTCCCGCTCGCTCCAGCGGTCCACCTCGGGCTGGGCGGGGCCGTCCAGCACCCGCCAGCCGTCGGGCACGGCCAGGATCAGGATGTTGGTCGTCCCGAGCAGCGGGTGGCGGGCCGAAAGCAGGTGCTCCCGCATCACGAGGCGAGGTAGAGGGAGGCGTCGGCCGGGGCGAACATGTCGCGGGCCACCTGCTGCAGCGCCTCCAGGCCGTGCACCTCGTTCTTGTAGAGCGGGATGTAGGAACGCACCAGCGGCCCCAGGTCCTCCTGGATGATCCGGATGTAGCCCTCCTGCTCCTTGAACTTGTTCTGGAGGTATTCGTCGCCGGCCGCCCTGCGGGCCTCGTCGGCGCGGATGCAGGAGTTGACCAGCACGCCGCCCACCGGGATGTCGTAGGCCTGCACCTGCTGGATGAAGCGGCGGACGACGGAGATGGGCAAGGTCAGCGGCAGGGTGACGAAAAAGAAGGCGGTGACCTCCGGGTCGACCAGCAGCTTCTTCACCTTCGTGAACCGTTCGTTCATGTCCATCAGGTCGGCCAGCATCGGGTCCTTGCGGACCTCTTCCTCGACCTTCTCCTTCCGGAAGGAGAGCTGCACCCGGAGCGACAGCGCCTCCTTCCGGCTCTGGATCATCCGGCCGAGCCAGAGGCCGTAGATCTTCGACAGGCCGATCAGCCGGATGGCGTTGGCCACGGCCGCGGTGTCAAAGACGATTCGGTCGAAGTCCCGGGCCTCGTTCAGCATGATGTCGATCATCTTGTCGAACATGGCCGACTCCTCGAAGGCGGGGTTGGTGACGGCGATGTCGACGAAGGGGCCGGAGTCCACGGGAATGTCGGCGTACTTCAGGAACTCCCGCACCCGCGTGGCGATGTTCTCCCGGTACCGGGCCACCACGTCCGAGGCGTCCACCTCCACCGCCCAGAGGTTGGGCACCCCTTCCACCTGCCGGAACTGGCCGCCGGAGAGGTTCTGCCCGAAGACCGAGGTGAGCGAGTGGACAGGGTTGAGCGAGGCCACCAGCGTCTTCTTCCCTTCGAGGGCGAACTGGTAGGCCAGCACCGCGGCCGTCACCGTCTTGCCCACGCCGCCCTTGCCGCCGGTGAAGATGTACCGGAGGCCCGGCCGGCTGTCGAGAAACTCCCGCAGGGTCTGCGCCATCTCAGGCCACACCTCCCCGGACGTCCGGCAGCTCCACCTGGCAGTGGATGAGGTACTCGGACGCGGTCTTGATCATGTCGAACCCCTTCGGCTCCCGGGTGAACATGGGCACGACGGCCTGCACCTTGTCGCCGAACTTCCGGGCGATGGTGCGCAGGTGCTCCTGCTGCATCGCCACCCGGTTGCGCAGGTACTCCGACGTGCCCTCCTGGTGCAGGAGCTCGGCCGGGTACACCTGATTGACCACCAGGCCCGACATCTCGATCCCCAGGCTTTCGAACATCGTGAGCGCCCGCTCGGTGTCGAGGATCGCCATCTGCTCGGGGATGAGCACCATGAAGAAGGCGGTCCGCCGCCTGGCCGTGAGCAGATCGGTGAAGGACTTGATCTTGTTGCGGATGTCGATCAGCTCCTTCATGATCTCGTCCTCGCGCGCGGCTTCCCCCTTCAGCGTCGCGGCGACGGCGTCGTACTCCGCGACCTTCGCCCGGGCGTCGGTGATCTTCTCGACCCACTTGGAGAGGATGTCGGCCATCGCCACCATCCGCACCCCGTGGCCGAACGGGGGCATGTCGAAGATGTAGATGTCGTAGTCCTTCCGCGCCACCAGCTCGGCCATGGCGTCGTAGGTGGCGCTCTCGTACATGGCCGGCTCGGCGGACGTCGAGTCGATGTACTCCTCGATCTCCTTGGGCACGGCCGGCAGCCCGTACATGTCCATGATCTTCTGCTTCACCTGCTGCTGGTACTCCTGCACCCGGCGGTCGGCGTCGATCTCGACGACGAACAGGTTGGGCAGGAGCTCCACCTCGCCCTGGCCGTAGATGTTCCGCTCGAAGATGTCGGAGAGCGACGCCTGCGGGTCGGTGGAGAAGAGCAGCGTCCGCTTCTTCTTCACCTGAGACATGTAGTACGCGAGGCTGGAGGAGCTGGTGGTCTTGCCCAGCCCGCCCTTGCCGGCGAAGATGACGATCTCCGCATCCGGGTTCTGCTCAAAGTAGGCACCCAAGCCCTTCGGCACGTTCGCTGCCTCCTCGCTTTCCGTCACGCGCTGAGGGCGGTGACGGCTAGTAGATCGCGTCGGTGAAGTCGCGCTCCCGGAAGACCCGCTGCTTCCAGGACTCGATGTTCGGCACCGCGTACGGCAGGATCCGCAGGGAGTAGTAGGGCGGCAGGACGGGGATGCCCAGCATATCGCCCAGGGTGATGAACATGAACAGGTGCTCCATGTGCATCCGCGTGCGCAGCGCGGCCGTCACGTTGCCGTGGCTGGCCATGCCGTAGAGCACGCCCTTCAGGGCGTTCATGAAGCCGCCCTTCCTCGGCTGTTTCTTGTCCGCCAAGCCTGTCTCACCTCCGGTGATGGTGGGTGCCCGGGCAGCGGCCGCTTGCGCCGCCGCTGCCCGGGTAGTCTCGCTAGTCGCCGCTGGTCGCGATGCGCGGCGCCGTGTGGGGCGGACGCCGGGCGTCGGCGTACGCCGAGTAGGTCTTGTAGGCCATCACCAGGCCCAGGATGAAGAGCGCGGCCCCCACCAGGACGAAGATGCCGTCCATGGCCCGGCTGAAGGCCGGATACTGGTTGAAGGGGTACTGCACCAGGGTGGGGGTGGTGCCCAGGAAGGCCGGCAGGTAGACCTTGACCACCTGCCACCCGATGGCGGTGATGGTGGTGACGATCATGAAGGTCGCGGGGATGAGCGTGTAGACGGTGGGCGCCTTGGTGCGGGCCAGGTGGATGGTGATCAGCATGAGGGCCAGGCCCGCCAGCAGCTGGTTGGAGCCGCCGAAGTAGAGCCAGAGGTTGTTCCAGGAACCGGTGGCCGCAAAGGCCAGCGGAATCAGCAGGCCCACGAAGGTGGCGATGTGCTTCTGGCCCAGGAACGAGAGCGGCCCCTGGAAGACCTCGGTGGAGACCAGACGCCAGAAGCGGGTGACCAGGGCCTGCACCGTGAGGGCATAGAGGATCAGGACCACGCCGAAGTACGCCCGCAGGAAGCCGACCGCCGCCTCACCGCCCAGGAACGGGGAGGTGAACTTGATGGCGCCGGCTACCCAGGCGCCGACGGAGCCGGTGAGCTGCTCCTTGGGGATGATCATATACGCGGCCAGCGAAGCCAGAGCCAGGAGCCCCTCCGAGAGCATGGCGCCGGCGCCGACCGGATGGGCGTCGGTCTCGACGTCCAGCTGCTTCGCGGTGGAGGAGCTGGAGACCAGGCTGTGCCAGCCGGAGATGGAGCCACAGGCGATGGCGACGAACATCAGCGGCCACATGGGGCTGTTGCCGCCCGGGTTGAAGGCAACCCAGGCCGGCTGCTCCAGCCGCACCCCGGTGAAGCCCGAGACCAGCGCGCCGATCAGGATCAGCAGTACGGCCAGAAAGGTGGGGAAGAAGCTGACGTAGTTGACGGGCTGGATGAAGGTCGGCAGCGGCAGGACCGAGGCGAGGTAGAGGACGATACAGGCGACGATGCCCCAGACGAGCAGCGACCACTCGCCGGCGATGCCGCCTGCCTGGACGCCCTGCGCCGGGTCGGGCGGCCAGGCGCCCTGCGGGGTCTGCAGGAACGGGAAGGAGGCGGCCGCCCAGATGACCAGGCCCATCAGGACGATGGCCAGCAGGGTGGTGGTGATGACGTTGGCGCGCAGCTTGTAGAGCATCTGCCCGGCCAGGACGCCCACGAGCAGGATGCCGACCGTCGCCGCGAAGGTGGCGGGGAAGATGTGCCAGAAGAGGGCGATGAAGTAGATGAAGGTCGCGGAGATGATGAGCAGGTAGAACAGGATGAAGCCGAGGAGGGTGTTCCGACCGGTGTTGCCGGTGAACTCGTAGGTGATGGGACCGAAGGAGCGCCCCTGGTTGCGGACGGAGAGCATGATGGAGCCGTAGTCCTGGAGCCAGCCGATGAAGAAGTTGCCCAGGATGATCCAGGCCAGGGCCGGCGCCCACCCGTAGTTGATGGCGATGTACGGGCCCAGGATGGGGCCGAGCGCGGCGACGCTCTTGAACTGGTAGCCCCACAGGACGTACTTGGTGACCGGGAAGTATTCCACCCCGTCAGTGTACATGTGGGCCGGCGTCGTCCGCTTCGGATCCGGTTTCCAGACCGTTCGGTCGAACCACTTGCCGTACCCGAAGTACGCGATGCCGTACGCAACGAGCGCAAGCAGCACGAACAGGGCCGGTGAGCTCATCCTTCCAGTAACCTCCTCTCAGTGTTCTGGGCGCGGGAAAACGACGCAGTCTCTGCGGCTTCCTCCTGCCATTCCCCCCTTTCGAAAACGCCCCCTGAACCTCGGGGGCTGTCGCGGAAGTTGCCGGTCATGTCCCAATGTATTGTCCGAAATCGAGCCAATTCCTGCTGAATTGAGACTGTTAAAATAAGAACACGCAATCCGGCAGGGATTTGCCGGCGCGTGCGAGAACTGAATGGGGAAAGCCAACCTGGAACGGGCGGAGGTGAAGCCGGTGGGGGCAGATCATGGCCGCCATGGGCACAGCCACGGCCACGGCCACGGGCACGGGCACGAGGCGTGGGTGAAGCACGGACCGCTGCACAGAGCCCCGCGCACCTGGCGGGAGAAGGTGCGGCAGTTCTTCTGGGGGCTCCTCTTCTTCGAGTGGTACCACGAGCTGCAGCATGAGCGGGCCAAGTACAACGACGTGCTCAACCTGGTCCTCTTCGGCGAGCTGCTGGGCATCCCGCTCATGAACTCCTCCATCGGGCTGCGCCTGCTGCCCCACGTGCTGCCGGAGCTGCAGGGGTGGAAGCACCGGCAGCTGGAGGAGCGGGAGATCATCGAAGAGGTCCCGCACGTGCACTGAGGGCGGACCGGAGGCGATGGCATGCAGGTGGGACAGATCGTGGTCGTCGCGGTGGCCGGGGTGTTCTTCGTGTGGTACTTCGCCGGCGCGCTGCTGAACCGCCGGCGGGCCGTGCAGCTGCTGGGCGCCGTCCGGCAGGCGGCCGGCGCCGTGGGCCAGGGGGCCACCGTCCGGTGGCACGGCCGCTCGGCGTTCGAGGTGGCCGTGGGGGAGCCGTCGCCGCCGCTCGCGGGGTTCCGGCTCCTCTGCCTGCTGGAGCCTCGGGACTTCCCCCTCGCCCTGGCCTGGAACCGGCTGCGCGGGCGGCGGGACCAGGTGCTCATCCAGGCGGACTTCGCCCGTCCGCCCCGGGCTGACCGGCAGCTGGACGCTGCGGCCTGCGGGATCCCGGGGCTGACCGCGGCCGCCCTGAGCGCCTCGCCGCCGCACCTCCGGCTGGCGCTGCAGGTCGGCTCCGGCGGCGAGGCGGCGATTGCCCGGGCATTCGATCTGGTCGTGCAGCTGGCGGAGGAGCGCTTGCCGGGGGAGCACCGGCGGCAGCGGGAGCGCCGGCCCCAGGGCGGGGCCCGGCGGCCGGGCGCGCAGCCCGCAGGGTGAGCCGCACCGCCGGCAATACCAGTGGGGAGGGCGCCAGGCCCTCCCCGCTTTGCCATTTCGCGCGTTCAGAATCCGTCAAAGACGTCGCTGCCGAAGTCCAGCCCGTCCAGGGACAGCACCTTCCAGCCGTCGGCCTCCTTGACCAGCGTCACGACCGCCTCGTGGGTGCGCATGGCCAGGTTGGGATCGCTGAGGATCTCCACGAACTTCTCCTCGATCAAGAGCTGCATCTGTTCTTCCGTCATGTCCTCGCTGAATGCGGCGCTGAAGGCCAGCGGGAGCAGCTCATTCATCATCGCCGCAGCGAGCCGCTCCATGTCGGGCATGGTCACCTCGACGTCGATGGTCGCCTCATCGCCCTGGATGTCCGCCTGGCCGAGATCGAACTTCATCCTGCCGGTCAGCGCGTTCACGATGCGCTCTTCATCCTTCGTCGGCGGCTCGAACGCGCCGCTCCTGCTGGACTGCAGCTTGGCGACGGTGGACCAGTCGCCCGAAGTCAGGGCCTTGAAGAAGCTCTCGGCCACGGCCTCGGGACCCTGGCTGCCGCAGCCGGCCAGCAGCACGCTCAAAACCAGGGCCAGGACCATCGGAAAACCGACTCGCTTGCGCATTGGGCTGTTCCCCCTAGTCTACGAAGCGCCCAGCACCTCACGGGCGACCTCCTCGTACACCCGGGTGTCGCCGGGGCTGAAGCAGCAGAAGGTGACGCGCAGGGGCGAGTTCTTCTCCAGCAGGTAGTCCCGCACCGTCGTCTGCGCTACCCGGGCCGCCTTCTCGATGGGGTACCCGTAGGCGCCGGTGGAGATGGAGGGGAAGGCGATCGTGCGGTATCCGGCCGCCTCGGTCAGCTCCAGCGCGCGCCGGTAGCACGAGGCCAGGGTCTCCGCCTCGCCGCGGCCCCCGCCCCGCCAGATGGGCCCGACGGCGTGGGCCACGGCCTTGGCCGGCAGCCGGTAACCCTTCGTCATCTTCACCTCGCCGGGCCGGGCGCCGCCGAGGGTGCGGCACTCCTCCAGCAGCTCGGGGCCCGCCGCCCGGTGGATCGCGCCGTCGACCCCGCCGCCGCCCAGCAGGCTGGGGTTGGCGGCGTTGACGATGACGTCCACGTGCAGGGTCGTGATGTCGGCCGTGACGATCTCGATCCGTCCGTCCAGCCAGGTGCTCATTCCGCATCCCTCCTACCAGGGTTCTGGTTCAAGGTTCCGGAAGATGCGGGGCGAATCCTGCCGGGACCGCCGTGCAGCCAACGGCGGGGTGTCTTGAAGGCGCACTGACCCAAAGAGAGCTCTCCCGGCGCGGGCGTAGCCATTTTGCCCTACACCCGAATACGATCGAAGAGTTTCTGTAGCGAATAATGCGCCAACAGAAGGGTCTGAAGAGGCGTTCGCGGAAAGATCGATACTGAACTGACAACCAGTGGTGCCCCTGTGACTTCAGGAAAGGAGGGGAGATCGCCAGCCCTGGCCCGGCGTGCCGCCCCAGTCCAACGGTCCTGTCGCGTGTCCACCTCGGCGTCTTGTGAGGAGGAGGAGAAGGGTGAACAGGAACCTCAGGAATCTACTCATCTGTGTTCTTGCGATCATTCTCCTGTCCTGTTTCGCTAGCCGTGTAGAGCGCAACTTCGGAACGGTGGACGTCCAGCAGATTCGCATCGTACATCCCCAGACCGGACAGATCCTGGTCGGCAAACTGTACAGACCCCGTGACGCCTCGGCGGATGACCCGCGACCGGCGGTGCTGGCGCTTCACGGGTATCAGAACGACAAGGATACTCAGGGAGCGTTTGCCATCGAGCTTTCCCGGCGGGGCTTCGTCGTTCTGGCCCTGGATCAGATCGGTCACGGCGACACCACCATCGACCTGTCGGCGGCAGGCAATGACCCGACCCGGGGCGGCGACGCGGCGTACAAGTACCTGAAGACGCTCCCCTTCGTCGATCCGGAGAACATGGGCATCATGGGCCACTCCATGGGGTCCATGACGACTTACGCGACGGCCGGGCTGAACCCGGACCACAAGGCGCTGAACCCGCAGTGCGGTGCAACACCTGACCCCTCGTACCACAACGTGCTCCTCTCTCAGGCCCTGTGGGAAGAGTTCCTGGGCTTCCGGGAGAATGAAGGCCGCGTCGAAGGGCTGACCACCCATCCCAACCGCCTGAAGGGCTTCCTGCGGGAGGACGTCGTGGAGTGGGATACCACCTATGGCAGCTTCGCGGATGGCACGGCCCGTCGGATGGCGCTGATCCGGACGGTCCACCCCGGGGTCACGCACAGTCACCATGCGGTGACCGAGGCCGTGGAGTGGATGCGCCAGGCCCTCATGCAGGACGCGGAACCCGCGAACTGGATCCCGGCTGACCGGCACATCTACATGTGGAAAGAGTGGGCGACCCTGGCGGCCCTCCTGATCGCCATCTTCTCGCTTGTGCCGCTCACCAACCTGCTCTTTGAGATCCCCTGGTTCGCCGAAGTGGTGCAGCCGATGCCGGAAGGCTACGTGGCGCAGAAGAAGCAGTGGTGGCTGCTGGCCGCGATCAACGTCGTCATCGGCACGCTCACCTATTCATGGGCCACCTTCACGGCCGGGCAGATCCGGCCCAAGTTCATCCACCTGCCGCAGGGGTGGGCGGTGGCCTTCTGGTTCATGATCTGCTCGCTGATCTTCGTCGTGCTGTTCACGATCTGGTATCGGACAACCGCAAAGAAGCAGGGCGTCACCATGTACCACATGGGCGTCAGTTTCGACGAGTCCGGGTTCCGCCTGAACTGGCGGATTCTGGGCAAAACGCTGCTTGTGGGCGCCATCGGCTTCGCATTCCTCTACACGCTGGTCAGCTTCACCCAGTGGGCCTTCGGCATGGAGTTCCGGTTCCTCTGGGGGTTCATGCGGCAGTTCGGGGACACCGAGCGCTTCTGGCAGTTCCTGCTGCTGCTGCTCCCGATCTTCGCCTTCATGCTGCTGAACGGCGGGATGTTCCTGTTCGGCCAGGCGCGGCAGCCCGAGTACGGGACGCCATGCAAGACGCTGGTGATCTGGTGGCTCAAGAACTCGTTCGCGCTGGTGTTCTGCCTGGTGATCGTCTGGGCGGTGCAGTACATCCCGTACTTCACGGGGTCCCCGCCCGGGTTTGAGGTGCTGGGCATCTCCGCCTACAGCGCCATGTGGCCGCTCATGACCATGATCTACATCCCCGAGTTCATGGTCCTGCTGCTGCTGGCCACCTGGTACTTCCGCCGGACCGGCCGGGTGTACCTGGGCAGCTTGATGGCGGCCAGCCTCGCCGCCTGGTTCACCGCTGCCGGCTCGGTGTTCATGTGATTCCTGTCGCACTGCGAACGCGCCACCCGGAAACCGGGTGGCGCGTTCGCACGATCGGCGCCGGTGCGGCCTCCCTCCCCGGCCGGCGGCAGGATCCGTCCGCCCTTACGGGGAAGTCGTTCCCTGCGGTTGAACGGGCCGGAGACGGCATAGGCTACGCACCGGAAGGAGGTTACCGGCATCGCACCTCTGGAGATTCAGGAACGGGTTTCCCTGCGCGACTACTCGACCATGCGCCTGGGCGGCCCGGCCGCGTACCTCGCCCATGTGCACAGTCCCTCCGAGGTGGAGGAGGGGATTGCCTGGGCCGAGGCCCGCAGCCTGCCGGTGATCATGGTGGGCGGCGGCAGCAACGTCATCTGGCGGGACGAGGGCTTCACGGGCCTGGTGCTGGTCAACCGGATTCCGGGGTATTCCCTGGCAGAATCGGGCGGTCAGCTGCTCCTCAGGGTGGGGGCCGGCGAGAACTGGGATGCGGTGGTGGCGCGCGCGGTCGCGGCGGGCGCGTCGGGCATCGAGCGGCTCAGCCTGATCCCCGGCACCGCGGGGGCCACGCCGGTCCAGAACGTCGGGGCCTACGGGCAGGAGATCGCCGACGTGCTGGTCTCCGTCGAAGCCTACGACCGGCAGGCCCGGCGCTTCGTGCGCATCCCGGCGGCGGACTGCGACTTCGGCTACCGCCGGTCCCGCTTCAACCGGGCGGACCGGGGACGGTTCTTCATCACGTCCCTGACGCTCCGGCTGTTCCGTGAGCCGCCCCGGCCTCCGTTTTACCCGGCGCTGGGCCGTTATCTGGAGGAGCGCGGGCTCACCGAGCCGACGGTGCAGCAGGTGCGGGATGCGGTCATCGCCATCCGGCGCGCCCGGCTGCCCGATCCGGCGGTGGTGGCCAACAGCGGATCCTTCTTCCGCAACCCGATCGTCACGGCCGCGCACGCCGCCGAGCTGCTGCGCCGCTACCCCGACATGCCGCACTGGCCCGTCCCCGGCGGCGGTGTCAAGCTCGCGGCGGGCTGGCTGATCGACCGGGCGGGCCTCCGGGGTGTGTCGGATCCGGAGACCGGGATGGGCACCTGGCCGGCCCAGGCCCTGGTGCTGGTGAACCACCGTGCGGGCAGCACCGCCGACCTCCTGCGGTTCAAGCAGAAGGTGCAGGACGAGGTGCGGCGCCGCTTCGGCGTCTCGCTGGAGCAGGAGCCGGAGCTTCTGCCCTAGCCGGAACGCCTGTGCACCCCCGAAAAGGCGCATCCCCTAATCAACTGGACCCAGGCGCCGCCTCCCGTCTATGGGGGGGCGGCGCCTCCGCCTTTGGTGCCCGGAAGCCCGCTGCGGCGTAGACTCTCAGCCAGCTAGTCCTCTTGGACACGCTGCGAACTAGTCTTTGCATCGAAATTGATGAACTTGCTTCATGGATCTTCTTGGGAACGGCGGGTAGAGTCGGGGTTAGACAGTCTGGCGCTTCTCGAACAGCCGTCCTGAGTGCACGCAGGGGGGATGCCGCGGGGGAGCGCCGGGAAAGGAGAGGAGTACCGCGATGACGACCCAGAAGAACCAGCAGAGGGGCAGCACCAGGCGTGATTTTCTGCGGGATGCGGGTTTGCTCGGGGTGACCCTGGCCAGCGGCGGAATCCTGGCCGCGTGCGGGAGCCCCGAGGTGGTCAGTGAGAACCCCCCGGCGTCCACGACCCCTGAGCCCACCCCCGGGGCCGGCGTCCCGGACGTCATGACGGCTGACCTGGCATCCAAGAAGTGGAGCTTCGAGATCCCCCCCGATCCGATCCCCGAAAGCGAGATCGCCAACACGGTGGAGGCGGACGTCATCATCGTCGGCTCCGGCATCTCCGGCTTGGTGACGGCCAACTCCGCGGCCGAGCACGGCGCCAAGGTCGTGCTGATCTCGGCCAGCTCGGGGCCCATTTACCGCGGCGGCTCGTTCCACGCGCCGTGGAGCAAGGCCATGGAGGCCGCCGGACTCGAGCGGTACGACGTGGACCGCTTCTTCCGCCGGGAGTTCTCCAACGCCTCTTACCGGGTCGACCAGGACAAGTGGTACAAGTTCTACAACAACGCCGAGACGGCGATCAACTGGCTGATCGACAAGATGGAGGCGGCCGGTTACCGCGTGGGGTTTGAGAAGGGCAACTGGGACCCCGACTTCGGCCCGATGGAAACGCCGGTGGGGTCGCACGGCTTCTACAGCAGCGAGAGCAGCCCGGTGTGGAGCATCCCGGGCCTGAGCGCGGAGGCCGTGGCCAAGCGGCTTGAGGTGACCGCGAAGGAGAGCGGCGTGCAGATCATCTACAAGACCGTGGCCAAGCAGCTGGTCCGCGAGAACAACAACACCGGCCGGGTGACGGCGGTCATCGCCCAGGGCGAGGACGGCAAGTACACCAAGTACGTGGGCCACAAGGGCATCGTCCTGGCCACCGGCGACTTCTCCGCCGACCGGGAGATGATGGCCAAGTACTGCCCGTGGGCCATGCCGCTGCTGGATGACACCGGCTCCCAGGGCTACGACACGACGTTCAAGTTCGGCGGCCTGTACAAGGGCGACGGCCACAAGATGGCCCTGTGGGTGGGCGCCGCGTGGCAGAAGACCGTCCCGAACGCCCCGATGATCCAGGGCTCCTGGGTGGCGGCCAACCAGCCGTATGGCTCGCACCGGGGCCTGGTGGTCAACAAGCTCGGCTACCGGTACGCGAACGAGGACATGAACGGCCCGCTGTCGGCCATCCAGCAGATGCGCCAGCCCGACATGGCCGCGTACTGCATCTGGAGCCATGTCTACGCCGAACAGGGCGGCCCCTGGTACCGCTTCGGGATGGACGTCAGGGACGAGCCGATCCCGCCGGAGCAGGTCAGGCAGGAGTGGGAGCAGGCCGTGGAAGACGGCACCATGGTGAAGGGAGACACCGTCGAGGAGGTCATCCAGAAGCTGGGCCTGCCGCTGGAGACGACCCTCGCCACGGTGCGGCGGTACAACGAGCTGTGCCGCAAGGGCGTGGACGAGGACTTCCACAAGCGGCCCGAGCTGCTGGTGCCCATCGAGGAGGGGCCGTTCTACGGCGCGTTCATGTCCGGGCTCACCTTCCTGACGGTGTGCGGCGGCCTGCGGACCAACGCCAACATGCAGGTGTGCGACGAGAACGACAACCCGATCCCGGGCCTGTACTGCGTCGGCATCATGGTGGGCGACACCTACGCCAACATCTACAACTTCCTGGTGGCCGGCCACAACTACGGCATGAACTGCCTGACCTTCGGCTACCTGACCGGCAAGGCGATCGCGGAGGGCACGGTGTAGCCGGTTCCCGGGGGCTCAGCCGCCGCCATGTAGGACATGAGGGAAGGGTGACAGCCCGTTATGACCACTGGGACTCCAGCACCGCGCAGACGGCGCTGGTGGAAGATCGTGATCGGGATTTTCGTCGTTGTGCTGGCGCTGTTCGGTGGTGTCGGCGGCGCAGCCCTCCACCAGTCCAACACGAACCCCGCGTTCTGTGCCACCTGCCATGTGATGGAGGCCAACGTCGAGTCGTACCTCACCAGCAACCACCTGGACAACGTGCACTACCAGGCCGGGGTTCACTGTAAGGACTGCCACGACGTCACGCTGGGCGAGGAGATCCAGTTCGGGATCGACGCCGTGACCGGCAACTACAAGATCCTGGCGGACGGCACGCTGCCCAAGCGGGAGTACGACGATGCGTTCTGCACCAAGTGCCACATCAGCAAGGAGTGGGTCGCCCTGGGCACGGACTGGCTGGGTTCGTGGAACCCCCACGGCACCAACATGGGAGACTTCTCCTGCCAGACGTGCCACATCTCCCACGGGGAGCAGGTCAACCACTGCGCGTCGTGCCACGCCAACCGGTCCGCGCAGCGGATGATCGAGGACCGGAACTCGCCGCACAAGATCCGGTAGAACGGGCAAGCGACACCGAAGCGCCACCCTCGGAACGGGGGTGGCGCTTCTGATCTCCCGGGGAAGGGCGAAGCGGCTGGAGGCGGCGGGGAGGAATCCGCCCGCCCGGCTGGAATCGAATACGGGAAAGTGGGGGAATTCGCTTGATTCGTGTAACAGGCTTGACGGTCGCCGGCAAGCTCACCGACGTCCATCTGCACGTGCGGCCGGGCGAGCTGGTCGCCGTGGTCGGGAGCCGGGGCAGCGGCAAGACGACCTTGCTGCGGGCGCTGGTGGGCCTGCACCCCGCGGATGGCGGAACCGTCACGCTGGCCGGGCACCCGGCCGGCACGCGGGAGAGCCTGGCCCGGGTCGGGGCCGCGGGCGAGGCCTGGGGCCTGATGGAGCGGCTCACGGTCTGGCAGAACCTGCATACGTACGCGCGCATCTGGAACGCCCCCCGGCAGCGGGCGGCGGAGCTGGCGAACCGGCTGGACCTGGGGGGCCGGCTCCACGTCCGGGCGGACCGGCTGACGCCGGGGGAGGCGGCGCGCCTGAAGCTGGCCCGGGCCCTGGTGCACGATCCGTCCGTGCTGCTGCTGGATGAACCCGCCGGCGACATCGACAGCGAGAGCGCCAGCCTCATCGCGTTCACGCTCGCGGAGGAGGCGGAGGCGGGCAAGGCCGTGCTGGTGACGACCTTCGGGGACCCGCGGATCCTGCCCGCGGCCTCCCGGGTCTGCTACCTGGAGGGGGGCCGCCTGATCGAGCCTGCCGCACAGCCGGCGGCGCGGGAAGCGGTCCGTCCCATTGCAGCCTCTGCGGCGGCTGCCGCCCCCCGGGTACCGGCGGCCGAGCCCCCGGTGCCGTCCCGCAGGCCCGTTCCCCACGTGGCGGCCCGGAAGGGCGAGAAGGTGCGGCTGTTCCGCCCCGAGGAGATCCGGTACGCCTACGCCCGGGACAAGGCCGTCTACATCGAGACCCCGGAGGGAACGTGCGGGGTCAGCTTCACCCTGGCGGAACTGGAGGAGCGGCTGGCTGACAGCGGGTTCTTCCGCAGCCACAAGGCCTACCTGGTCAACCTCGCCTACGTGCGGGAGATCGCCGCGTGGACCCGGGATTCCTACTCGCTCATCCTGCGGGACGGCGAGGAGGTGCCGCTCAGCAAGCACCGCGCCCACGAGCTGCGGGTCCGCCTCAACGGGTAGGGTGCGGCCTGCCGCCAGTTGTCGCCCGTTATCCGCCAGTTGTCCGGAACCGGCGGCGCCGCCCGCCCCGCGCATGCGAGGATGGGGGCGGAGGTGGTGAGCGTGATCCGCCTGACCCAGGTGACCATGCGCTACGGAAAGACGGTCGCCCTCGACGGCGTGGACCTGCACGTGGCCCCCGGCGAGACCCTGGGGCTGCTGGGGCCGAACGGGGCCGGGAAAACCACGGCGCTGCGCCTGCTGGCCGGGATGGCCCCGCCGGCCGCGGGACAGGTGCGGGTGCTCAGTGTCGACCCGTGGGCGGACCCGGACCGCGTGCGGCCGCGGATGGGGGTGCTGCCGGAAGCCACGGGCCTGTTCGAGCGGCTGACCGTGGATCAGAATCTCGCGCTTTTCGCCGGCCTCTACGGGCTCGGCCGGGCGCACATCGCCCGGGCCCTGGCCGCGGCGGGGGCAGCCCACCTGCCCGGCCGGCGCGTCGGCCGTCTGTCCAAGGGGGAGCGGCAGCGGGTGGCCCTGGCCCGGGCGCTGCTGCACGAGCCCGAACTGCTCATCCTGGACGAGCCCACGTCGGGGCTCGACCCTGCCGCTGCCGCGGCGTTTCACGAGCGGATCCGCGAGCTGCAGTCGGCGGGCCGCACCATCGTCCTGGCCAGCCACGACATGGCGGAGGTGGAGGCCCTGTGCGACCGGGTGGCGATCCTGGACCGGGGCCGCCTGGTCGCGTGCGACACCCCGGCGGCCCTGAAGGCGCGCCACAGCCGGCGGCTGGTGCGGGTGACCGTCGCCCGGGGCGAGGGGACGGCGAGCCTCGAGTGGCCGCTGGAGCATCCGGCGTGGATCGAGGCGGCGGCGCGGCACCAGGCGGAGGGGACGCTGCTGGCTGTGCACACCGCGGAGGCCTCGCTGGCCGAGGTCTTTCTGCAGGCGACGGGGAGGGAGCTGAGGTGCGACTGATCGCACTGGCCCGGGCGCAGCTGCAGGACGTGGTTCGTAACGCGGTCTTCGCCTTTTTCGCGGGCATCCTGCCCGTCATGGGGTTGATCATGCGGTGGACCATGCCGGAGAGCGTGCAGCCGATCCTGCTGACGATGCTCCTGCTGATGGCCGCCTACTTCGTCGGGTGGAACCTGCCCAGCTTCACGCTGGCCGAGGAGAAGGAGAAGCGGCAGCTGGAGGCGCTCTTTCTCACGCCCGTCCGCCCCTGGCAGGTCGTGCTGGTGAAGGGGGCGCTGGGGGTGGCCGCGACGGCCGCCGTCGGCGGGCTGGTGCTGCTGATCTTCGGGCAGATGCCGGCCCGCCCGCTGCTCTGGCTCTTCAGCTACCTGCTGCTGGCGCTGTTCACCGTGGCCGGCGGCACCCTGGTGGGACTGCTGGTCCGGGACATGCGCACGATGGCCATCGGCGGGACGCCCGTCCAGCTTCTGCTCCTTTTCGCATCGACGCTGCCGTGGGCGCTGGCAGAGCCGGGCGTCTGGGCGGCGCAGGCCTGGATGCCCACCCGTCCGGCGGTGGAGCTGCTGCAGGCGGGCCTGTTCGGCGACGAGGCGCCGGTGCTCCGGCACGCCCTGGTCATGCTGGCTTACACGGGGCTGCTGTGGGTGGCCAGCGCCCGGCTCATCCGCCGGCTTTCCTTTCTCGGGCGGTGAGCCGCCCGTCCTCCGGCGAAAGTGGGAAGAACCGCTCCGCAATCCACAGGCAAAACTTATGCTACATTCAGGTTGCTTTCAGGTTTCTTGTCCAGACTAAGACCCAACAAGCGTGTTTGGAGGGGTTCTTCTGAAGCGACCGACCTGGATCCTCAGCCTGGCCCTGGCGGTGCTGCTGGCGGCCGGATGCGCCCGGGGCGCGGCCCAGCCCCAGGCTCCGGAGGCTCCCCCGTTCACCAGCAGGGTCGAAGCAGGGCCGGCGCCCACCGAGGCCGAGGACGCGGTGCCGGCCGCCGCGGACGGGGACGCCTACTACGTGGACACCGCGCAGTCGGAGGCCTCGTACGCCGTCGACGAGACCTTCCTCGGGCAGCGGCTGGACGTGACCGCCGTGGGCAGGACCTCGGCCCTCTCCGGGGCCATCGTCCTGCAGGACGGCGTCATCCAGCCCTCCACCGTCGAGGTGGACCTGACCACCCTGCGGAGCGACCAGTCCCGCCGGGACAATCAGGTGCAGCGGGTGCTGGACACCAAGAACCACCCCCGCGCGGTCTTCCGCATCGAGGGGGCCGAGGGGGATCCCGTCCTGACCGAGGGCGACGAGGTGCCCATCCGGCTCAAGGGGACCATGACCATCAAGGGCGTGGACAGGCCCCTCACCTTCGCCGGCACGGCGAAGCTGGCGGACGGCGTCCTGACGCTCACCGCCGAGGCGCGGTTTGCCATGACGGACTTCGGCGTGAACCCGCCCAACATCGCCAACTTCGTGGCGGTGGAGGACGAGGTGAAGGTCGCGGTCACCTTCGTCGGGCAGCGGCAGGGCTAGCCGGTCTGCGGGACATGATGCGGCCGGGCGGCGCCATCCCCGCTGAGGGATGGCGCCGCCCGGCGCTTCGCGCTGGCGGGGCCGGGTCAGCGATCGATCACCGCGGCCACGCCGACGCCGTGCTTCCGGACCATGTCCCGGATCGCCTGTTCCTGCAGGCGCGACTCGTCGTACGCCACGGTGAGCGATCCGGTGCCGAAGGAGACCTTCGCCTCCTTCATGCCGGGCAGGTTCTGCGCGGCCTTCTCGATCTTCGCGGCGCACACGGGGCAGTTCAGGTTCTCGAGCACGATCATCTGGCGCTTCATCTTCTCATTCCTCCTCCAGGGGGTACGGTAGCACGGACCTGCGACCGCCGCATTGACGCGGGTCAAGATCGGGTGGCCTCCGGCACGGCTTCCCCCGCTGCAGACCGGGGCCGGCCGAGCAGCCGCATGCCGTTCAGGATCACCAGCAGGACGCTCGCCTCGTGCACCAGCATCCCGCCGGCGAGGAACACGTGGCGGGTCAGAACCCCGGCCAGCAGCGCCAGCACCACCGCGACGGCGAAGGCGACGTTCTGCCGCACCACGCCCATGATCCGCCGGCTGAGGCCGATCGCCCGCGGCACCCGTTCGATGCGGTCAGACATCAGGGCGATGTCTGCCACCTCCACGGCCACCTGCGTGCCGGACCCTCCCATGGCGATGGCCACGTCGGCGGCGGCCAGGGCCGGCGCGTCGTTGATGCCGTCGCCCACCATGGCGACCACCCGGCCCTGCGCCTGCAGCGCCTGGATGGCGGCCACCTTCTCCTCGGGCTTCAGCCCGGCCCGCACCTCGTCGATGCCCAGCTGCGCCGCGACCCGGCGGGCGGCGGCGAGGTTGTCGCCGGTGAGCATGACCGTGTGGCGTACGCCGGCCCGCTTCAGGGCCGCGACCACGCCCCGCGCGTCCGGCCGGATGGGATCGGTGATGCCGATGACGCCGACCGGCTCCCCGCCGACGGCCACCAGGGCGATGGTCTCGCCCTCCGCCTCCCGGGCGGCCACGGCCGCCTCCTGCTCCGGGGTGAGCTCCACGCCCCGGGCGGCCAGCAGGGCCCGGTTGCCGACCAGGACCTCGCCCCGGTCCGTGAGGGCGGTTGCGCCCATGCCCGGCTCCAGCCGCCAGTCCCGGGCCGGGACGGGGGATACGCCGGCCTCCGCCGCCCGGGCCAGGATGGCGGCCGCCAGGTGGTGCTCGGACCGCTGCTCGGCCGCGGCGGCGAAGGCCAGCACGGCGGCCGCCGGGTCCCCGGCGGGAAGCCCGCCGGCTGCGGCGCCGGGCAAGGGCACGACCGCCGTCACCCGGGGGCGCCCCTGCGTGAGGGTCCCGGTCTTGTCGAGGGCGACGGTGTCGATGCGGCCGATGCGCTCCAGCCGTTCGCCGCCCTTGATCAGGATCCCCTCCCGGGCGGCGCTGCCCAGGCCGGCGACCACGGCCACCGGCGCGGCGACGACCAGCGCTCCCGGGCAGCCGATGACCAGGAAGGTGAGGGCCAGCTCCACGTCCCGGGAGATGACGGCCACCAGGGCCGCGGCCAGGATGACCGCCGGGGTGTACCAGCGGGCGAACCGGTCGACGAACTGCTGCACCCGGGGCTTCTGCTCCTGGGCCTCGGCGACCAGGTAGACCATGCGGCTGAAGGTGGTGTCGGCCCCCACCTGCTCGGCCTCGATCTCCAGGTAGCCGCCCACGCTCACGCTGCCGCTCAGCACCCGGTCGCCGGGGCCCACCTCGGCCGGCAGCGGCTCGCCCGTGAGGGCCGCGGTGTCCAGGGCCGCCCGGCCGCCGGTGACCACGCCGTCGACGGGAACCCGGTCCCCGGGCAGCACCACGACGGTCTGCCCCGGCTGCACCCGCTCGGCCGGGACCACCTGGACCGCCTCGCCTGCCTTCACCCTGGCGGTGCGCGGCCGCAGGTCGATGAGCGAGCGCAGGGCCGCCCGGGTCCGGGCGAGGGTCAGGTCCTCCAGGTAGCCGCCGAGCATGTACAGGTAGGTGACGGCCGCCGCCTCCCAGGGCTCGCCGATCCAGAGGGCCCCGGCCGCGGCGATGGTGACCAGCAGGGGGATGGTGAGCTGCCGGCCGGTCAGGCCGCTCCAGGCCAGTCGGGCCACCGGGATGCCGGTGATGGCGGCGGCCAGCGTCATCAGGGGTGCGTGCAGCGGCGGCATCGCCCAGCCGCCGATGATGAGCAGCCCGGCCGCGGCCAGCGCGATCAGCTTGCGGTGCCGCATGAGCGCTGCGGGAAACTGGGTGTAGATGACGTGCATATCGCTTGCCTCCTCGGGCCTCTCGGCGAGGCGCTGCATGCTGGATTCGGCTCCAGCATACCGCGGGGACGCCGCCGCCCGCCTTGACGCGCGTCAAGGGCGGGGACGCGCAGCCGACATTTTTCGACCCGCCGTTGAAACGGCCTGGGCGTGAGCTCCGTCTGTCACAGTGAAAAGGAGGTAAGAACGATGAAGCGTTGGAAGAAAACCGCTGCGCTCAGCGCTCTGTTGATGACCGTGTCCGCCGTTCCCGCCATGGCGGGCGAGGCCGACCTGCCGGTCGAGCACCCCATCGAGGCGGTTCCCATTTCGGCTCCCGTCGATGCCCTGCCGATCCTCGCCCCTGATGCGGGCCGGAGCATCCTGCGGCTCGTCGGCGAGGTGGAGTGGGTCGATCTGGAGGGCGGCTTCTGGGCCGTGGGCGGCATGCGGCTCATCGGCGACCAGGAGCAGTTCCGGCAGCTGGCCGGCCAGAGGGTCGTCGTCATCGGCACCGAGTTCACCGGCATGTCCATCCAGATGGTCCCCGCCATCGAGGTGATCAGCATCCGCCAGGCCGGAGAGGTGGAGGCCCTGGGCCCGGTGGTCCTGTGGGATGTGGGCGCCGACGCGCCTGTGCCCCGGGAGATCCGGGTGTTCGGGGAGCCGGTCTCCGGCGACCTGGGGAGCCCCGTGACGGCCGACGGCGTGCTGTTCGTGCCCCTGCGGGCCATTGCCGAGGCCCTGGGCGCCGAGGTGACCTGGGACCAGGACGAGCGCCTTGCCCGGGTGGCCCTGCCTGACCGGACCGTGGTCTTCCGCATCGGCCAGCAGGAGGCGGAGGTGCTGGACGCCGCCGCCCGGACCGACAGCGGCAGCCGGATCTCCATGGCGCAGCCGCCGCAGATCGTGAACGACCGGACCCTGATCTCCGCCGATGCGCTCACCACGGTGCTGGGCCTGCGCCAGATCGAGGCGGAGGAGGGCGTGATGAGCCTGATCGCGGGCGAGGTGGTGGACCTTACCTTCCCGGAGGAGCCCGCGGCCCCGGAGGAGGGGATGCAGGCGGACCGGGTCGTCGGCAGGATCAGCCAGGTGGAGGACGGGCGCATCCTCGTGGAGGGGCCGCTGATGTCCAACGGCGAGCCGATGCTGATCTGGCTGACCGTCTCAGATGAGACGGCGATCACCGTGGGGGAGGAGGCCGGTACGGCCGCTGACCTGCAGGTGGGCGCCCAGATCATCGCCGAGCTCACCGGCCCGATCCTGGAGTCCTTCCCGGCCCGGGGCGGCGCCGCGAGCATCACGGTGGGGCAGGAGCAGGAGCCGGCCGAGGACCCCGACCAGCAGGCGTACGTCCTCACCGGCGTGATCAAGGAGATCGCGGACGGCCGCATCCTGCTGGAGGGCGAGCCCATGGCGAGCGGCGAGCCCTTCCTGGCCTGGCTGGCCGTGGATGAGCAGACCGCCATCACGGTGGGCGACGCTGAGGGCACGGTGGACGACCTGAAGGTGGGCGCCCGCGTCGAGGTGGAGGTCACGGGCCCGATGCTCATGTCCTATCCCGCCCAGGGCGGCGCGACGAGCATCCGGGTGCTGCCGGAGGAGTAAGAGGTACGGAATCCGACGCGCGAAGCCACCGGGGCTGAGGAGCGGTCATCCTCAGCGGCCCGGTGGCTTCCTGCGCGCGTGGTCCGGGCCTCTCCCAGCCGTTCCCGAGACAACGCGGCCGATTTCCCGTATAATGAGTCGCGAATCCGCACGGGATTGTCAGACGTCTCATAATTAATAAGCCATGAGACGGAGCAGAACAGGAGGACCCGGATGTACAAGAGTGTCGTCAAGATGCTGGCCGACCGGGGCGTGACGCTGGAAGAGATCGCCGAGGTCGTCTACGAGATCCAGAAGGGCTACTACGACTCGCTCCCGCTGGAGGAGTGCCTGGAGAGCGTGGAAGCGGTGGTGAAGAAGCGGGAGGTCCAGAACGCCATTCTGACCGGTCTGGCCCTGGATATGCTCGCGGAGGAGAAGAAGCTGCCCGAGCCGCTTCAGTCCATCGTCGCCGGCGACGACTTCCTGTTCGGCGTCGACGAGATCGTGGCGCTCTCCATCACCAACATATACGGCTCCATCGGCCTCACCAACTTCGGCTACCTGGACAAGACCAAGCCGCTGGTCATCGGCCGGCTCAACACCCACAAGAACGGCTCGTGCCACACGTTCCTGGATGACCTGGTATCCGCCATCGCCGCCGCGGCGGCCAGCCGCATCGCCCACGCCCGGCGGCCCAGCAACAATGATGACTGACGGGTGAGGCAGGGTACCCGCGAACCGAGGGGCTGCCCCGGCGCCGCGTGCGCGGCCGGGGCAGCCCTTTCCTCGCGGCGGGGGGCCGGGACCCCGCACCGCTTACCGTTCTGACCTGGCCGCTTCCCGCGTTCTCGCCTTCCACTCCCGGATCTTCCTGGCCGCGGTGGTCTGGTGGATCCCCAGCACCCGGCCCACCTTCACCGAGCTGCCGAACCGCCGGTAGGCCTCGCCGACCAGCTCCAGCTCCAGCGCGGCGACGGCCTCCTTCAGTGGCACGATCTCCCGCACCTGCACCGGCGAACCGCCGGGGGCGGGCAGGGGCAGGTGCTCCGGCCGGATCTCCCGCTCGTCCAGCGTCACCACCAGCCGCTCCACCAGGTTCTCCAGCTCCCGCACATTGCCGGGCCAGCTGTAGGCCATGAGCCGGGCGACGGCCTCCGGCGTGAAGGTGCGCTCCACCCGGTACCGGGCGCAGAACCGGTCCAGAAAGGCCCGGGCCAGGACCGGGATGTCCTCGGGCCGCTCCCGCAGGGGCGGGATGGTGACCGGCACGACGTTCAGCCGGTAGTAGAGGTCCGCCCGGAAGCGGCCCTCGGCCACCATGGCCTCCAGGTCCCGGTGGGTGGCGGCGATGATGCGGATGTCCACGGCCGTGGGGGTCACCGCCCCCAGCCGGATGATGCGCCGCTCCTGGATGACGTGCAGCAGCTTCACCTGCAGCCCCAGGGGCACGTCGCCGATCTCGTCGATGAAGAGCGTGCCGCCGTGCGCCTGCTCGATGAGTCCCGGCTTCCCCTCCCGGCGGGCGCCGGTGAAGGAGCCGGGCGAGTAGCCGAACAGCTCCGACTCCAGCAGGGTCTCGGGCAGGGCCGCGCAGTCGATGCGGACGAACGGCCGGTCCCGGCGCGGGCTCAGCCGGTGGATTTCCGCGGCCAGCACCCCCTTGCCCACGCCCGACTCCCCCAGGAGCAGAATCGTGGAGTCCACCGGCGCGATGCGGCGGATGAGCTCCATGACCCGCTGCATGGCCAGGGAGGAGCCGACCACCTCGGTGCGGCCGGCCTGCACCGCGCGCAGCCCCGCCAGCTCGTGGTGGTACCGCTCCCGCTCCTGGGCCATGCGCTCCACCTGGCGCTCCAGCCGGTCCAGCTCCGTGATGTCCCGGGCCGCGGCCAGCACCCAGCCCTCCGGCAGCGGAACGGCCGTCATGGCCAGGCGGCGCCCGGCCCGCTCCAGGATCATGGCCTGCCGCTCCCCGGTTTCCAGGCAGCGCCGCAGCACGGGCGGAATCCAGGCGCCCCGGTCCTCCAGGTCTGCCGGCCGCCGGTCCAGCAGCTCAGCCTGGGCGGCGCCCAGGAGCTGCGCCATCGCCCCGTTGACCAGCCGGATCCGCCCGTCCGGCGCGACGGCCATCACGCCTTCGGCCAGCCCGTCCAGCAGCGCGCGCACCATCGCCTCAGAAAGCGGCGCCACCTGCATCCCTCCCCCAGAAACACTAATCATAATTCTCTGGAATGCAAACTATTCCTGCTTAGCCCCCTAAGCAAAATTGCTTTGGCCCCGCATCCCGCGCCGGGCGCGGACGGCGGGGCCGCGGGCGCGCCCTCGGGTGCAGAATGGGCTAAGCGCCAGTGCTTAGATCCCGCGCCCGAGGCGCCGCTCCGTTCCGTGCCTCCCTGGATGGTTCAGGGAGGCACAAGCCTTCTGGGGAGAGGGCTGCCGCCTGACAAGCGCCCGTTTTGTCCGCCCGCGCGGCGGGGGCGGCCGGGGGTTGGCACGGCGCTTGCGTAAGGCGGACCGGCAGGAAGGAGGGGTGCGATGCAGATCGAGCTTGACCGGCCCCACTGGCAGCCGGCCGTCGAGCGCATGGCGCGCGGCGACCTGGCCAGGCTGCAGGCCGAGCGGCTCCGGACCCAGGTGGCGCGGGCCCTGGCGTCGCCGTTCTACCGGCGCCTGTGGCAGGGTGCGGGGCCCATCGACCCGCTGGACTTCCGGACGCCGGCCGACGTGGCCCGCCTGCCCTTCCTGCACAAGTCCGACCTGGTCGACGCGCAGCTCCGGGAGCCGCCGCTGGGCGACCTACCCATGAGCCCGGCCGAGGCGCGGCGGGAGGTCTACCCGGTGCACGTGGTGGGCGGTTCGCTCTACACCGTGTACGGCGAGCAGGACCTGGCCCGCACGGCGGAGATCGGCGCCCGCATCATGTGGGGGCTGGGGCTCAGGCCCGGCGAGCTGATCCACAACGCCTTCGGCTACGGCCTCTTCGCCGGCGGCATCTCCTGGCACCGGGCCGCGCGGGCCATGGGAGCGGCCATCATCCCCATCGGCACCGACTCGGTGAAACGGCAGGTGGAGATGCTGTTCAACTTCCGGCCGGTGATGCTGATCGGCGCGCCGTCCCACTGCCTCTACCTGGCCGAGCGCATCCAGGAGCGGGGCCTCTCCCCCCGGGACATCGGGCTGCGCTACGGCCTCTTCGGCGGCGAGCCGGGCGCCGGGGAGCCGGCCACCCGGGAGCGGCTGGAGCGGCTCTACGGCTGCCCCGCCTTTGACTTCTACGGCATCACCGAGGTGGGCCCGCTTCTCGCCGGGGAGTGCCGGCTCCAGGAAGGGCTCCACTGGGCGGAGGATCACGTGCTGGTGGAGGTGATCAACCCGACCACGATGGCGCCGTGCGCCGAGGGGGAGACCGGCGTGCTGGTGCTCACCGACCTGACCCGGGAGGACATGCCGCTCATCCGCTACTGGACCGGGGACATGGCGACCCTCGTCACCGAGCCCTGCGGCTGCGGACGGACGCTGGCCCGCTCGCCGGGCGGCGTGCGGGGCCGGCTGGACGAGCTGGTTATGATCCGGGGCGCCAAGTTCTACCCGGTTCAGGTGGAGCGGGTGCTCTCCAGCTACGGCAGCCTGGCCGACGAGTACCGGATCGTGCTGGAGCGGGATCCGGTGACCTGGCTGGACCGCTGCCGGGTAGAGGTGGAGGCGGCGCCGGGCGAACTGCCGTCGCCGTCGCTGGAGGACAGGCTGGCCAGGCGGCTCTCCGACGAGCTGGCGGTGGACATCTCGGTCCAGATCCTGCCCTACGGGGCGCTGGAGCGGTCGCCGCGCCGGGTGCGGATCGTCGACCGCCGGTCCGAGGCGGGGGGACTGTGAAGCCGGGTCTGCGCAAAGGAGGTGGCTCAGGGTGAGCGAGGTGCATCTGGCAGTCGAGAACGTGGCCATCGGCTTCGGCGGGGTGAAGGCGCTCGACGGGGTCTCGCTGACCGTGCGCAAGGGCTCCATCACCAGCATCATCGGTCCCAACGGGGCGGGAAAGACCAGCCTGATCAACTGCATCTCGGGGCGCTACATTCCCCAGCAGGGGCGGATTCTGTTCGAGGGGCGCGACATCACCCGCCTGTCGCCGGCCCGGCGGGCGGAGCTGCGCATCGCCCGCACGTTCCAGAACATCGCCCTCTTCAAGCACATGACCGTGCTGGAGAACCTGATGGTCGGCCGCCACGCCCTCATGCGGTCGGGGCTGCTGGCCTGCGGGCTGTGGTGGGGACCCGCCCGGCGGGAGGAGATCGAGCACCGCAAGGCGGTGGAGGAGATCATCGACTTCCTGGAGATCGCGCACGTGCGGCGCAAGCCCGTCGGCATGCTCTCCTACGGCATGCAGAAGCGGGTGGAGCTGGGCCGGGCCCTGGCCCTGGAGCCCGCGCTGCTGCTCCTGGACGAGCCGATGGCCGGCATGAACGCGGAGGAGAAGGAGGACATGGTCCGCTTCATCCTCGACATCAACCAGGAGCGCGGGGTCACCTGCGTGCTGATCGAGCACGACATGGGCGTGGTGATGGACATCTCGGACTGGGTGGCGGTGCTGGACTTCGGCCGCAAGATCGCCGAGGGCACGCCGGACGACGTGCGCCGGAACCCGGATGTGATCCGGGCCTACCTCGGCGACAAGGACCTGGCGGTTGTGTAGGGGGGTGGAGTGGTGAGCGCAGAGCGGCTGGATACGCTGCCCAAGCGGCTGCAGGCGATGGCCGAGCGGTACGGCCACAGCCGGGTGGCCCTTCGGGAGAAGGACTACGGCATCTGGCAGGAGTACACGTGGCAGGACTACCTGGACCGGGTGCGCGACTTCTGTCTGGGGCTGGTCTCCCTGGGCTTTCAGCGGGGCGACAAGATCGCCATCGTGGGGGACAACCGGCCGGAGTGGGTCATCGCCGAGCTGGCCGCGCAGTCGGCGGGCGGCACGTCGGTGGGCATCTACCAGGACTCGCTGGCCAGGGAGATGGCCTACGTCATCGATCACTCCGACGCCGTCATCGTGGTGGTGGAGGACCAGGAGCAGGTGGACAAGATTCTGGAGGTCCGGGACCTGATCCCCAAGGTGCGGCACCTGATCTACTACGACCCCAAGGGGCTCCGCACGTACACCGACCCGTGGCTCCTCTACTTCCCGAAGGTGATGGAGATGGGCCGGGCGTACGGCCGGGAGCACCCCGGGCTGTTCGAGCAGATGGTGGCCGCGGGCGACGGGGAGGACACCGCGATCATCTGCTACACCTCGGGCACCACGGGCAACCCCAAGGGCGCGATGCTGAGCCACCGGAACCTGCTCGCGATGGGCGACACCATCCAGACGGTGGATCCGCTGACGCCCGACGACGACTTCCTCTCGTTCCTGCCCCTGGCCTGGATCGGCGAGCAGATGACCGCCCTGGCGATGCACCTCTCCATCGGGTTCACGGTGAACTTCCCCGAGGAGCCCGACACGGTGCAGGAGAACCTGCGGGAGATCGGCCCGCACGTGATGTTCTCGCCGCCCCGCATCTGGGAGGACATGGTGACCCGGGTGCAGGTGCGGATCCAGGACGCGGGCTGGCTGAAACGGAAGCTGTGGGAGGTCTTCCAGCCGGTGGGCCTGCGGGTGGCCGACGCCCGCTTCGCGCACAAGCCGGTGCCGCTGAAGGACCGCGTGCTCTACGCCCTGGGCGAGATCCTGGTCTTCAGCGCCATCAAGGACCACCTGGGCCTCTCCCGGCTGAAGCGGGCCTACACCGGCGGCGCGCCGCTGGGCCCCGACGTCTTCCGGTTCTACCACGCCCTGGGGGTGAACCTGAAGCAGATCTACGGCCAGACCGAGATCGTGGGCATCGCCGTCCTGCACCGGGACGACGACATCCGCTTCCACACGGTGGGCACGCCGCTGCCGGGCGGCGAGATGGCCATCTCGCCGGAGGGGGAGATCCTGCTCCGGAGCCGGGCGGTGTTCCAGGGGTACTACAAGATGCCCGAGGAGAGCGCGAAGACCCTGGCCGGCGGCTGGCTGCACACCGGCGACGCCGGGTACATCGAGGAGGAGTCGGGCCAGCTGGTGGTCATCGACCGGCTGAAGGACGTGATGCGGCTCAGCACCGGCGAGATCTTCTCGCCCAACTTCTTGGAGAACAAGCTGAAGTTCTCGCCCTACATCAAGGAGGCGGTCACGGTCGGCCACGGCCGCACCCACGTGGTGGCCATGATCAACATCGACCTGCAGTCGGTGGGCCACTGGGCGGAGGGGCAGGGCATCCCGTACACCACCTACCAGGACCTCTCCCAGAAGGGGCCGGTGATCGACCTGATCGCCGGCGAGATCACCCGGGTCAACGCCGACCTGCCGGAGGCCGCCCGCATCCGCACGTTCGTCATCCTGCACAAGGAGCTGGACGCCGACGACGAGGAGCTGACCCGTACCCGGAAGCTGCGGCGCAGCTTCGTCTACCAGAAGTACGCGCCGGTGATCGAGGGGCTCTACAGCGGGGCGAAGGAGATTTCGGTGCAGAGCCGGGTGCGCTACCGGGACGGCCGGGAGACCGTCATCGAGACGGTGCTGCAGGTGCGGGAGCTCTTGCCCGTGCCCGAGCAGCCCCGGCCGGCCGGGGAGACCGAGCCGCGCGCGGCGGGAGGAGGGGGAGTCGGATGAACAGCGACCTCGGCTTCTTTCTGAACCTGCTGGTGAACGGCATCGTCGTCGGGGCCCTGTACGCCCTGGTGGCCCTGGGCTTCGTGCTCATCTACAAGGCCAGCGGGGTGATCAACCTGGCCCAGGGCGAGCTGGTGCTGCTCGGGGCCTACATCGGGCTCACGTTCACCACCGAGCTGAAGATCCCGTTCGCGCTGGCGCTGCTGCTCACCATCGTGGTCAGCGCGCTGGTGGGGGTGGCCATCGAACGGGCGGTGCTCCGGCCGTTCATCGGCGAGCCGCCGATCTCGATCATCATGGTGACGATGGGGCTCTCCTTCCTGATCAAGGCCTTGATTCACGCGATCTGGGGCACCGACATGCGCTCCTTCCAGGGGCTCTTCCGCAGCCAGCCCATCATCATCGGGCCGGTGGCCATCTCCGAGGTGTTTCTGTGGGGCCTGGTGGCAGCCTTGATCCTGCTGCTCCTGCTCAACGCGTTCTTCAAGTACAGCATGCTGGGCATCGCCATGCGGGCGACCGCGGACGACGAGCAGGCGGCGCTCTCGATGGGCATCTCGGTGAAGCGGGTCCTGGCGGCGACCTGGGCCGTGGCGGCGATGGTGGCCGCAGTCGGCGGCATCTTCCTGGGCAACATCGCCGGCGTCAACCCGCTGCTCACCTCCTACGGCCTGAAGGTGCTGCCGGTGGCGATCCTCGGCGGGCTGGACTCGATTCCCGGCGCCATCCTCGGCGGCTTCATCATCGGCATCCTGGAGGCGCTGACGGGCGGCTACCTGGACCAGTACCTGACCGGCATCAAGGAAGTGGTGCCGTTCGCGGTCATGATCATCATCCTGCTGATCAAGCCCTACGGCCTGTTCGGCAAGGAGATCATCGAAAGGGTGTAGGCCTGTGCTGAAACTGCTGCGCTACCCCTTCGCCATGGAGTGCGGGGTGTACATCACCACCTACGAGCAGGACCACGCCCTGCACCAGACGCCGCTGGCCGTGGCCCGCGGCTGGCTCCTGGTGGCCCTGCTCTACGCGATCCCGCCGCTGCTGCCGAACTACTACCTCTCCATCCTCAACATGGTGGCGATCTACACCATCGCCGCGCTGGGGCTGAACCTGCTCACCGGCGTGACGGGGCAGATCTCGGTGGGCCACGGCGCCTTCACCGGGATGGGGGCCTTCACGGCCGGCTACCTGATGAAGCAGGGGCTCTCGTTTTGGATCGCGATGCCGCTGGCGGGGCTTGCCGCCGCCGCGGTGGGGGCGTTCTTCGGGCTGCCCTCGGCCCGGCTGAAGGGGCTGTACCTCGCGATCGCCTCACTGGCGGCGCAGGTGATCCTCTCGTTCTTCTTCACCCGGGCCGACTGGTTCACGGGCGGCATTCACTCGATGTCGGTCAGGCGGCCCAGCTTCTTCGGCTACACGCTTTCCGGCGAGCTCAGCTATTTCTACCTGGCGCTCACGGTGGCGCTCCTGCTCGGCCTGTTCGCGCAGAACCTGCTCCGGACCCGGATGGGGCGGGCGTTCATGGCGGTGCGGGACCGGGACCTGGCCGCCGAGGTCATGGGCGTCGACCTGTTCCGGACGAAAGTGACGGCCTTTGCGCTGTCGGCCTTCTACGCCGGCATCGCCGGGGCGATCTGGGCGCCGTACGTGATGATCATCTCGCCGGAGCAGTTCGAGATCCACCTGTCGATTGAGCTGCTGGCCATGATCATCATCGGCGGCATGGGCACGGTGATGGGCTCGGTCTACGGCGCGGCCTTCATGACGGTGCTGCCGATCGTGGTGCGTGAGCTGTCGATGATGCTGGAGCCGATCTACCCGGCCATCGGCACGAAGGTGCTGCTGCTGCGGGACGCCGCCTTCGGCGCCGCGATCGTGCTTTTCCTGGTGCTGGAGCCGGAGGGGCTGGCGAAGCTGTGGCGGAACGTGAAGGACTACTTCCGGCTGTGGCCCTTCGGATACAGCAGGTGAAATGGGTCGTGAGCGGTGAGATGGGTCGTGGGCTGTGAGATGTGAGCAGTGAGGTAGGTCGTGGGTCGTGAGATGTGAGCTGTGAGATGGGTCGTGGGCTGTGAGATGTGAGCAGTGAGGTAGGTCGTGGGTCGTGAGATGTGAGCTGTGAGATGGGTTGTGAGCGGTGAGATGTGAGCGGTGAGATGGGTCGTGGGCTGTGAGATGTGCGCGGTGAGACGGGTCGTGGGCTATGAGATGTGAGCAGTGAGATGGGTCGTGAGCGGTGAGATGTGAGCTGTGAGATGGGTCATGGGCTGTGAGATGTGAGTGGTGAGATGGGTCGTGAGCGGTGAGATGTGAGCAGTGAGGTGGGTCGTGGGCTGTGAGATGTGAGTGGTGAGATGGGTTGTGGGCTGTGAAATGTGCGCGGTGAGATGGGTTGTGAGCGGTGAGATGTGAGCGGTGAGATGGGTCGTGGGCTGTGAGATGTGCGCGGTGAGACGGGTCGTGGGTTATGAGATGTGAGCAGTGAGATGGGTCGTGAACGGTGAGATGTGAGCGGTGAGACGGGTTGTGGGTCGTGAGATGTGCGCGGAGAGATGGGTCATGGGCTGTGAGATGTGAGCGGTGAGAGGCCGACGGTTTTGGGCAGTGGGCACCGGCGAGTCGTCCGACGGGGGCCGTGGCGCCGGGCCCCGCGGCCGGTGGGGCGTGCCGGAAGTGGGCGAGCGAGGGGAGACAGGGCCCCGGCAGCCGCCCGGATACCGTTGCTGCCCACAGCCGCCCATGGCTCACAACGTACCGATTACCGCAGACCGTTGACGCCATCTGCACCCACGCACCACTCACGACAGACCGTCGACGCCATCTGCACCCACGCACCACTCACGACAGACCGTCGACGCCATCTGCACCCACGCACCACTCACGACAGACTGTCGATGCCATCTGCACCCACGCACCACTCACGACAGACTGTCGACGCCATCTGCACCCACGCACCACTCACGACAGACCGTCGACGCCATCTGCACCCACGCACCACTCACGACAGACTGTCGACGCCATCTGCACCCACGCACCACTCACGACAGACTGTCGACGCCATTTGCACCCACGCACCACTCACGACAGACCGTTGGCGCCACTTTCACCGGCTCACCGCTCACCACGCACAGCTCACCGCACAGTACATCAGAGGGGGTTGGGGACAGATGCGGAGGCAGAAGCGGTTTCTGGTTCTCGTGGGGGCGCTGCTGATTCTGGCGCTGCTGGCCGGCTGTGGCGGCCGGGGGTCCGGCGGCGGGGGGGCCGACGGCGGCGGGCAGGCGCTTCCGCCGATCAAGGTGGGCGGCATCTTCGACATCACCGGCGCGACGGGCGACGTCGGGAAGCCGCACGCGGACGGCGCCCGGGCGTGGTTCGACTACCTCAACAACGAGCTGGGCGGCGTGAACGGACGCAGGGTGGAGCTGGTCTGGGGCGACTACGCGTACCAGGTGCCCAAGGCCGTGGAGCTCTACAAGAAGTACGTCAACGAGGACAAGGTGGTCGCCGTCCTGGGCTGGGGCACGGGCGACACCGAGGCGATGAAGGAGATGATCGCGCAGGACAAGATCCCGTACCTCTCCGGCTCCTACGCGGAGAGCCTGGTGGATCCGTCCGTCACCCCGTACAACTTCATCATCTCCTCCACCTACTCGCAGCAGGCCCGGGTGCTCCTGGACTGGATCAAGGAGCAGAAGCCCGACGCCAAGGTGGGCATGATCTTCCACGACTCGCCCTTCGGCCAGGCGCCGCTGGAGGACGCCAAGGCCTACGCGGCCCAGATCGGCCTGACCTGGGTCGGCGAAGCGGCCCTGCCCGGCGCCGCGGCCGATGCGGTCACCCAGGTGCTGGACCTGCACAACAAGGGCGTCGAGTTCATCATGATCCAGAACGTGGTGAAAGGCACCGCCCAGGTACTGAAGGCGGTCCAGCAGCAGGGCCTGAGCGGCAAGATCCAGGTGGTCGGCATGACCTACTCGGTTGACGAGACGCTGCTCGCCGCGGCCGGCGACGCGGCGGAGGGCTTCGTCGGCACACCCGCCTTCGTCTTCCCGTACGACGAGGGGCCCGGCATCGACGAGGCGGTGGCCTACGCCGAGAAGATCGGCATGAAGCGGGAGGACCTGACGCAGAAGTGGCTGCAGGGCTGGGTGTTCGGCAGGGTGCTCACCGAGGCGATCCGGCGGGCCGGCGATGACGTCACCGGCGAGTCGCTGAAGGCCGCGTTTGAGACCTTTACGGAGGTCGACCTGGGCGGCATCGGCGCTCCGCTGACCTTCACCCCCACCGACCACGGCGGCACCGACAAGGCCCGCATCTACCAGGTGCAGAACGGCCGCTTCGTGGCCATCACCGACTTCGTGGAGCCGAAGGGGAAGTAGGATGTGAGGTGATCGGGTGCTCGTTCTGAATAACGTCGAGGTGATGTACGAGCGCGTGATCCTGGTGCTGAAGGGGATGTCGCTGAAAGTGCCCGAGGGGAAGGTGGTGGCCCTGCTGGGGGCCAACGGCGCCGGCAAGACCACCACCCTGAAGGCGATCTCCGGCCTGCTGAAGTCGGAGAACGGCGAGGTGACCGACGGCACCATCGAGTTCATGGGCGAGCGCATCAACAACCTGGAGGCCGCCGAGATCGTCCGGAAGGGCATCTTCCAGGTGATGGAGGGCCGGCACGTCTTCGAGCACCTCACCGTGGAGGAGAACCTGCTCGCCGGCAGCTATACCCGCACCGACCGGAGGAACGTGCGCAGCGACCTGGAGATGGTCTACCATTACTTCCCCAAGCTGGTGCACCGGCGGCGCCAGAAGGCCGGCTACCTCTCCGGCGGCGAGCAGCAGATGGTGGCCATCGGGCGGGCGCTCATGGCCAGGCCGAAGCTGGTGCTGCTGGATGAGCCGTCGCTGGGGCTCGCCCCCCGGCTGGTGCGGGAGATCTTCGACATCATCAAGCGGCTGAACGAGGAGATGAAGACCACCTTCCTGGTGGTGGAGCAGAACGCCATGGTGGCCCTCTCCATCGCCCACTTCGGCTACGTCATGGAAAACGGCCGGATCGTGCTGGAAGGGCCGGTGGAGACGCTGCTGAACAACGAGGACGTGAAGGAATTCTACCTGGGCCTCAGCGAGGTGGGGCGCAAGAACTACCGGGAGGCCAAGGCCTACAAGCGCAGGAAACGGTGGTTGGCATGAACAGCAAGGCACCAAGAGCGGGCACTCGCGGCGTCAGCCGCTGGGTGCCGCCCGGAGGCGAAGAGCGGCTGCGGAAGGTGCTGGCGGCGGCCCGGGCGGGGAGCCCGGTCTGGCGGGAGCGGCTGGACGCCGCCGGCCTCGGCGGTGCGGCGACGGGCGCTGCCGGGCTTGGCGGCGTGGAGGCCGGCGGTGGGGGGACGGGCGCTGCCGGGCTTGGCGGCGTGGAGGCCGGCGGTGGGGGGACGGGCGCTGCCGTGCTTGGCGGCGTGGAGGCCGACGGTGGGGGGACGGGCGCTGCCGTGCTTGGCGGCGTGGAGGCCGGCGCTGCGGCGCCCGGCGGCCCTCGCTGGCAGGCCCTGCCCGTGCTCCGCAAGGAGTCGCTGGGCGCTGTTCAGGCTGAGTCCCCCCCGTTCGGCGGGCTCCTGGCCGTGCCGGTGGAGCACCTGGCCCGGATCTTTGTGAGCCCCGGCGACATCTACGATCCCCAGGGCGCCGACCCGGACTACTGGCGGTTCAGCAAGGTCCTCGCCGCGGCCGGGTTCCGGCCGGGGGAGCGGGTGCTCAACTGCTTCAGCTACCATCTGACCCCCGCGGGCTTCATGTTCGACGCCGCAGCCCGGGCGCTGGGCTGCGTGGTGGTGCCCGCCGGCGTGGGGCAGCAGAACCTGCAGATCCGCGTGGCGAGGGCTGTGGGGGCCACCGGCTACGTCGGGCTGCCGTCCTACCTGCTGGCCTTGCTGGAGCGGGCGGCTGAGGCGGGCCCGCCCCTGCCGATCCGCCGGGCTGTGGTGACCGGCGAGCCGCTGCCCCAGACGCTGCGGGAGCGCATCAAGGGCCACGGCGTGGCGGTCTACCAGGCGTACGGCACCGCGGACGTGGGGCTGATCGCCTACGAGTGCGAACAGGGCGGCGGGATGCACCTGGATGAGGACGTCATCGTGGAGATCTGCGACCCGGATGGCCGGCCGGTGCCGGTGGGGGAGATGGGGGAGGTGGTCGTCACGCCCCTGCAGGAGACGTACCCGCTGCTGCGGTTCGGCACCGGCGACCTGAGCGCGATGGTGGCGGAGCCCTGCCCGTGCGGCCGCCCCTCGCTGCGGCTGAAGGGCTGGCTGGGCCGGGTGAGCGACGTCACCAAGGTGCGGGGCATCTTCCTCTACCCCCGGCAGCTGGAGGAGGCCCTGGCGCACCTGGCCGGCGGGATCGACCGGTGGCGTGCGGTGGTGGAGCGGGACGCGGATCACCGGGACGTGCTCCGCATCGAGTTTTCCGGTCAGGCGGACCCCCGGGCGGTGCGGGAGGCCGTGCAGGCTGCCGTCCGGCTGAACCCGGACGTGGTGGTCGTCCCCGCCGGAGCGCTCCCGGCCGACGGGCCGCATTTCCAGGACAGGCGCACGTGGGACTGAACGCGAAACGCCCCCGGGACGGGCCCGGGGGCGTCTGCGCGGATGTGCCGGAACGAGGCTGCGGTTCCCCTTATGGCGATGCGGCGGCAACCCTTGTGGCGATGCCGCGGCTATCCATGTGGCGATTCGGCGGCCAGCGGCGACTGCAGGCGTGCCTGGACGATCAGCCGCATCTCGTCGCTGCCGGGCGGGTCGCAGGTGGTCAGGGTGAGGGCGGGGTAGTCGGTGGCGGCGATGACCGACAGGTCATACGGGTCGGTGATGAACACCCGCTCGACCACGAAGGTGAGGTCCCGGTCGGGGTAGTGGATGTGGAGCAGATCGCCCGGCTCCAGGTCGTCCAGCCGGTAGAAGAAGGATGGGCGCCCGAACCGCGTGCGGTGGCCGGCCATGGCCGCGTTTCCGGTCTCGCCGGGCAGCACGGTCTGCGGGTAGTGGCCCGGCCCCAGGTCCAGCACCGGATTGTCCACCCCTTCGTTCACCGGATACGTGACCCCGAGACGGGGAATGGAGATGTGATACAGGAGAGTGGGGACGAGCTCTCCCCCGCCGGTTGCGGCGCCGTCGCCGGTGGTCGCGGGGGTGCCGTCGGCAACCGTGCCCCTGCCGCCCGCTGCGCGCTCGTCGCCGGCAGCGTCCGCTAGCCCGGCCGCCGCCCGGGACCCGGGCCCGTCTTCCCCGGGCGCCGCATCCCCGGGTCGGGAGAGCATCACCGGCGAAGGGGGTGCCTCGGCCAGCTGACGCCGGTAATCCCGTTCGGCTTGCAGCCAGCGGACGGCCGGAAGCGCGATCAGCAGCGCGCCCGCGATGAGAAGCAGGTTGCCCAACCGAGTCCGGCCATTCCGGCGTATGGTGACCACCTCCGTTCCACAGCAGGAGCCGCACCGTCCGGAGAAGAACGGTATACGAACGAACCGTTTGGATATGGGCGGGACGTCGGGGATGGGGAGGTCGCCGCATGGATGGATTTCAGCGCCTGTTCCTGTTCGCAGCCCTCGCCGTGCTGATCTTCACCGTGCTGAAATGGGTGCGGATCCTGCGGAGGCTGAACGAGGCGGTTCAGGCTGCGCAGGCGCGGGTCCTCAGGGATGAGGTCGACGATGAAGCGCCTCAGGAGGACTGATCCTCCGCCCCGGTCATCCAGCGCTGGATGTCGGCCAGCTCCACGGGCTTGATCTTCAGGTCCAGGTCCTTGCCCACCACCACCCGCGCCCGCTCGGGAACCGCGAACAGGATGAAGGTCCGGTCGCCCACCGTGACCTGGCGGAAGGACTCGAGGTCGTCGGGTGTCAGGGTGATCTCGATGCTGCCGGCCCGCATCTTCATGCGGGTCGGCTTCTCTGTGCTGCTGCTGCCGAAGAGCGAGTGGTAGGCGGGGCGGTACGAGAGGTCGCCGAAGGCCGACTCCCAGCGCGCCTGGAAACCCAGCCGGTCGACGCCGTGCCCCACCGCCTTCTCCATGCTGCGCACCACCGATTCGGCGCTCAGCCCGTCGGCCGCCTCATCCAGCAGGTCGGCGCCCATGCGCTGAAAGAGGTCGTGGGGCACCTCGCCCGTGACGTTCTGCTCGGTGATCATGCGGAGGAGCGCCTGTCCTTCCCGCCGCGGGCTCAGGCGGCGGGTGGCCTCCAGCGCCTTGAACCAGGCGGCGGCCCCGCTGCCGGCGTACACCATGAGGTCGGCGATCTCCCGACCCTCCGCGTCCAGGCAGGGGAAGAAGACCGCCCGCGAGACGCCGGCCCGCTTGATGACGTTGTGCAGCACCTGGGTGACGAACTGACCCGTATGCTCGTCGAACAGGGACTCCTCCCGGTCGTCCAGGTCCAGCACCGTGGCGAAACTGAAGCGCATCGGCGCAGCCCCGAGCTCCGGCACCGCCTGGAAGCGCAGGACGGCCACCAGGTGATTCTTGATCGCGCCGGCCGCCATCACCTTGTACGCCAGCACGTTGCCCAGCTCCACCAGCGATGCGGGGTGAACGTCGTCCATGTCGCGGATGGCCTCCAGCACCTCCACCGACGGGCGGTTGTGCACCCGGTCGTACTCCGCCGAGGCCACCTTGTCGACGGGCAGGACCTCCCCCGTGTACATGCAGGGGAAGTTGACCTCCCCCGGCGCGCCCTCGATGGCCTGGTACAGGTGCTGGGTCAGGATCGCCCGCAGCTGGGGATCGAGATCGTTCCACTTGTAGGCATTGGCGTGGACGAGGAGCTTGCGCTCCTCGTCCCGCTTAATGTGGCCGAGATAGACATCGGAGACGGAGATGCTACCTTCCCGCGCCACGATCTGCAGCTTCTGAAGCAACGACGAGCCCTCCAAACCGTAGATGTGTAGGCCGCATATCAGACGGCAGTGTCTATCGTATCACGCCGGGGACCTTCTGCCCATCCTGCGCAGCTGCCAGCCGGCCAGGAGCAGGGCGCCGCCTGCGAGGTAGTAGCCCACGTGCGGCGGCGGGGTGAGGCCGTCGCCGGTGCAGGCCAGCGTGAAGTCGGGCGCCTTCACCACCTCGCCGGGGGGAACGATGATCTGCTGCGAGACCGGCGGGTCGCCGGGGTTCTGCAGCGTGAGCGTCCAGAGGCCCGGCTCGAGGCCGGAGAGCTCGTAGTCCAGCCAGATGCCGATCCGGCCGGTAGCGGCCACGGCGGTGGCGACGGTCTCGCCGGACTCACGGGTGGCCCAGACCCGCGCCGCACCCGTGCGCGGCGCACAGACGCGTCCGGCGATGCCGCCAGGCGCGAGGGCGGCCACCGGGTCCGCCTGCTCCCAGACCAGGCGGATGATGACGACCTGGTCGGGCCGGTCCTCCGTCAGGCGGGTCCGGGCCTGGCCGCTGCGGGTGGGCCCCTCCGGATCGGCGGGATCGGTTGCCTCAGCGTACACGGCGTACTCCCCGAGGGGGAGATCGGTGAAGCGCAGTTCACCGGACCGATCCGTGAAGCCCGCCTGGTTGCCCACCACCACGAGAGCCCCCGGGATGGGCAGCTCCGCGCCGCCGTTGCGCGGGCTGGCGTCCAGCACCCGCACGGTGATGGAGCCGCGCGGTTCCGAGTCGCCGGGATCCGGCTGTTCCTCCTGCGGCGGAGGGACGGGGCGCGGCGGCCACGTCAGGATGATCGTGATGAAGGCTTCCGGATCCTCGGCCGTGATCTGTGCCGCGCCGGTTCCGGTGAGGGGGTCGGTCCCCGTGAGCGGGTTGACCGCCGTGGCCATGGCCGTGTAAGCGCCGAACGGCAGGCCGTCGAAGACCACCTGGCCGAGCGCGTCGGTGGAGGCGGTGAAGGTGGACAGCTGCACCTCAGCGCCCTCCAGAGGCGTCAGCTCCCCGTTGCCCGCGCCGTCGCCCAGTACCCGGACCGTGATCCGGCCGGACGCGGGGACGGAGGGTTCATTCCCGGGTGTGGGCGGCGGGCTGGGCGGGGGTCCGCCGCCGCCCGGGCCACCGCCGCCGGGGTCGCCGCCGCCCGGGTCATCGCCCCCCGGGTCCTCACCGCCGGGGTCATCGCCGCCGGTGGGCCGGACGAGGAGTTTGAAGAAGATGGTTCCGTGTTCGGCCTGGTAGTCGTTGTCCGCCGTAGCGGGCCAGGAGTAGTCGATGGTGATGGTACGGGTCTTTCCCGGCTCCAGGTCTAGCATGTCATGAAAATTGCCATCATAGGGATACACCCGGGCCGGATCTGCATCATCCTGGACGGTGAGCGCCACGGGAACCTCCCCGGTGAAGAGCGCGCCTGTCACCTGACCGAGCAGCCGGAGCTGAAGCGTACGGTTGCCGCCGTTGGTCACGTGATAGGTCCCCACGTTGCCCGAGTCGCCGGGAGCCAGGTTCTTGATGTCCGGACACTCCACCGGAAGGATATAGTATCGCTCGGCCGCGAGCTCGGGGACCGTCAGCCGGTAATCGGTGCTGCGGCACCCGGTCCCTTCGGCTTCCTCCCACGGCTCCTCACCCGCCTCCGCCGCCAGCAGCCAGGCGGCGTGCGTATCGGGCTCCCGGGCAAACGCCGGAATGGCGGCCACGGTCAGCCCTGCCAGGGAGAGCAGTACGGCCAGCAGCGACTGCAGCCGGCGCAAGACGTGGCGCTTCATCCTTTCCGTCCTCCCTCCAGATCAGCGCACCTGCTGGAAGTGTAACATTCATCCCGGTTGATCAAGGGGTGAATCTGCGGGTGGTTTCGCTGGACGGAAATCGCCCGCGCGGGTGAGGTTAAGGGTTACCCGGGCGGACCGGAGGTGAGGGGCCGGGAGGGGCAGACGCGGCAAGAGGGAGCGGCGGGCCGCTCCCTCCTGCGCAGGGCATCAGGTCACCGGGTGACCTCTACCGTCATGGTGACCGTATCGGTATGACCGGCGAGGTCCGTAACCGTGAGCGTCACTGTGTAGGTGCCGGGACGAGTCCAGCGGTGCACCGTCACCGGCAGGGGTGACCGGGTGCCGTCGCCCATATCCCACTGGTAGAGGAGGATCGGAACGCTGGACTTGGACTGTGTGCCCTTGAAGATGGCCAGCTGGTTCACCTTCACCGACGCGGGTCCTTCGATCACGGCGCGGGGGCCCCGATCCCGGCCCCCGGCCACGACCACTTCGAGAGTGGTCGTGGCCGTCCGGCCGTTGCGGTCGGTCACCGTGAGGGTGATGGTGTAGGTGCCGGGCTGCTTGTACTTGTGCGTGACGGTGCGGCCGCGCTTGGTGCCGGAGCCGTCCCCCATGTCCCATTCATACCGGGTGATGGGGACGTCGGAGCTGGATTCGTGGGCATCCCAGCGGGCGTTCTTGTTGACCTCCACCTCCGTGGGTCCGCTGATCACGGCGACGGGGAGGTCCGGCTCGCCGGGCTCGCCGGGGTCAGGTTCGCCGGGCTCACCGGGGTCGGGTTCACCGGGCTCACCGGGGTCGGGTTCGCCGGGCTCACCGGGGTCGGGTTCACCGGGCTCACCGGGGTCGGGTTCGCCGGGCTCGCCGGGGTCGGGTTCGCCGGGCTCACCGGGGTCGGGTTCACCGGGCTCACCGGGGTCGGGTTCGCCGGGCTCACCGGGGTCGGGTTCGCCGGGCTCACCGGGGTCGGGTTCGCCGGGCTCCTCATCCTCGTCGATGACGATGGTGAGGAGGCCGGGGGCGTTCGCCCGGGTGGTGTTGCCGGCGGCGTCCATCGCCCGGAAGCGGACGAACGCCTGCGGCAGGCTCATGCCTTCGGGGATCGTGTAGGCGCCCACGTACACCCCGGGCTCCGTCTCGGTCATGGCGATTTCGCCGGGCTCCAGGTCGAAGGAGGCGTCGTCGCCGAGGGCCGAGCCGCCGCCCAGGTTCGCCACGATGCTGAAGGCAGCCAGGGCGAGGCCGGGCTCAGACTCGAAGGAGACGGTGAGGGTGTCGCCGGCCCGGAGCGTGAGGTCGGTGTCGGGCTGCAGGTTGGTCAGCACGGGTGCGGTGCTGTCGACCGTCATGGTCACGTCGGTCGAGGTGGCGTTTCCGGCCAGGTCGAAGGCGGTGACGGTGATGACGTTCTCACCCTCGCGGACGATGATCTCGGCGGTGAACCGGCCGTCCGCATCCACCTCGGCCGCGGTGCCGTTCACATCCACGCCGGCCAGGTAGAGGTCCGAGGCCTGACCCGAGACGGTGAGCAGGCGGTGGTTCTGCACGGCGCCGTCCTCCGGCTGCTCGACGGTCAGCTCGGGGGCGGTCAGGTCGACGATCACCCGGACCGGGTCCGAGGGTTCAGTGCTGTCGCCGTCCGCGGTGATGGCCACGGCGGTCAGCGCGTGCTCACCCTCATCGAGGGTCAGCAGGGCGGAGAAGGTGCCGTCCGCGGCGGCTGCAGTCTCGGCCGCCAGCGCGCCGTCGACGTAGATCGCCACCGTCGTGCCGGCCGGGCTGCGGCCCTCCACCGGGACCTCCGTCCGGTTGGTGAAGCTGCCGTCGGCCGGGCTCAGGATGACCGGCGGGCCGACCTCCGCGGAGACCAGCGCGCGGATCATGGCGTTGCTGGGCTCGGTCCACGGACCGAAGACGCCGTCAATCACCTGGTAGGTGCGGCCCTGATCGGACGTCTCGTCAAAGGCCAGCCCGGGCACGTTCGGATACTCCGTGGACTGGAGCACGGCGACGTAGAAGTCTCCGCTCACCGTGATGCCGTACGGCCGCAGGTCGACCTCGTTCCAGCCGCCCCGGATCGCGTTCTCCACCAGCACCGGCCCCAGCAGCAGGTCGCCGGGCGAGCCGTCCGGGCGGCTGCCGTACACGGCCACCAGGAACTCGTTGCCTCCGGGCGCCGGCCACGTGCTGTCCCAGAGGTAGACGCGGGCGCCGGTCACCATCACGGTCTGGCCGGGTTCGGGCGACATGCGCACGGCCCACCCGTTGCCGGCGTCGTACATGGCCCAGGCGGTCTCGGCGGTGCCGTCATCATAGGCCAGTTCGCCGGGGATCCCCGCGAAGGGCCGCAGGGCGATCTCGATCTCGGTGGTCTGGTTGCCGGGCACGAAGACCGAGATCTCCTCCATGTAGTGGCTCCGGTGGGAGACGCGCAGGGTGTAGGCGCCCTCCAGGAGGTTCAGGGTGAACCGGCCCGATGCGTCGGTGGTGGTCGGTGCGACCCGGGCGTCCTCCAGCACCTGCACCCGGGCCCCTTCAACCGGCTCACCGGTGCGGGCGTCGGTGACGGTGCCGACCAGGAGCCCGCGCGGGATCTCCTGCAGCAAGAAGTTCACCGTCAGGTCCTCGTTGGGACCGAGGGTCACCTGCCGGGTCTGCGGGTAGTAGCCGTAGGACTCGGCGATGAGGGTGTAGGTGCCGCTCGGGAGGTCCACCGAGTAGGAGCCGTCAGCCGGGTTGGTGCGCACCACGCGGCCGCTCTCCAGCACGGTCACCGTGGCCTCCATGATCGGCAGGGCGTTGATGCGGACGATCGGCTCCTCCGTTTCGACCCGGTACTCGGACTTGGTGACCTTGTGCAGCAGGTGCTTCAGGGTGACGGAGCCGGCGGGCTTCTTGTCCTTCGCGGCGTCCGCGTCGCCGGGATCGGAGAAGCTGAGGTCGACCGGGTCGGTCGCGTCCACCGTGCCGGCCACGATCACGTCATCGATGTACCAGCCGGCGTAGTTAACCGAGCCGTCGGAGGTGAAGCGGAAGCGGATCTGCACGGTCTGGCCCGCGAAGTCGGTGAGGTCGATCATCGGGGTCTCGGGGCCAACCGGGGCGCCGCCCGAGGCCGGCGAGGTGTAGATGGCCACCTGGGTCCAGGTCTCGCCGCCGTCGGCCGTCACCTCCACCCGGCCGTAGTCCCAGTTGCGCTCGATGGCGTACCAGTGGGTGAAGGTCAGGGCAGCCGAGGAGAGACCGCTCAGGTCGATGGGCGGCGAGATCAGGGAGGCGTTGGCGCTGTTCGGGTAGTTGCCGGCGAGGTTGGTCGCCCACAGGTTCTCACCGGAGAAGGCCTCGCCCGGACCGCTGGTGGGCACGCCCCACTCCCAGGGGTTGTTCGTGCCCTCGGTGGTCCAGTCGCCGGGGCCCGACTCCATGTCGTCGGCGAAGCGGATGACGACTTCCGCGGGGGTGGCGGAGACCTCATCCGAGTACCCGCTCTCGTTGCCGAAGAAATCGCTGGCCGTCACCACGTAGTAGTAAGTCGTCCCGCTCTCCACGTCGGTGTCGGTGTAGGCCGGTTCGGTGGTGGTGGCGACCGGCGCATAGCCCCCGCCGGAGGAGGTGGACCGGTAGACCGTGAAGTGGTCGAAGTCGCCGGCCTCACTGGGGTCCCAGGTCAGGGCGATGAAGCCCAGCGGCGTCGCCTGGGCGGTGACGTTGGCGGGCACAGCCGGCGGTTCTTCGTCCACGTACAGCTCCACGTCGTCGATGTACCAGCCGTCACGCACCACGCTGTAGTCGCTGTCGAGGACGAACGCCACGAACAGGTTGTCCATCCCCGCGTAGCCGGAGAGGTCGACCACGGCCTCCCGCCATCCGCCGCTGCTGCCGGTGTAGGTGCTCAGGATCTCCCAGGTCTCACCGAAGTCAGCGGTGATGGCCACGATGCCGAAATCGAAGTTGCTCTCCAGGTCGTACCAGTGCTGGAAGCGGAGTGCGGCTGCCCCGCCCCGCAGGTCGACCGGCGGCATGATCAGGAAGGCCTGCGCGTTGCTGGTGTACTCGCCGGCCAGGTTGGTGGCGGCCACGTTCCGGCCGGAGTACGCCTCGCCCGGGCCCGAGGTGGGCTCGCCGAACTGCCAGAGGTCTGCGGGCTCCCCGCCGGTGGCCCAGCCGATGATGTTGCCCTCAAAGTCTTCGGCAAAGCCCGGCGTCGCGCCGTCGGCCATGGCGATGACGTGCGGGTTCGTCCGGGTTCCGCTGTAGGCGCGGTTGTTGCCGAAGTCGACGGCCTCGATGTAGTACTCCATCGCGTCGGTGGTCGAAAGCTCGGCGGGGATGGTGCCGACGAAGGTGCCGCCCCTGAAGTCACCGGAGACCTGGGTCATGTCCACGATGCCCCACCAGCTCAGCCCGGGCTGGCGGAACCGCAGGTAGACGGCGGTGATGGAGACGTCGTCGCTGACCTCGGCCATGATGGTGGTCGGGGTGTGCTTGTACCCCTGGGTCACGGGGGTGTGGCGGATCGTCGGCGCCTCCAGGTCGTCGCCCTGAGCCATCACCCGGCCGGAGATGCGCCCCTCGGCCAGGCCCAGCGCCCGTGCGACCGCCTTGTAGGCGTTGACGATGCCGTGCCCGTACCCGTTGTTGGGCACCGTGGTGTACTGGTCGTCGGTCCTCGGATCCGCCGTGCTGGTGAGGATCTCTTCAATCTCATCCACGGTCAGGCTGGCGTCCACCTGGCGGAGGAGGGCGGCCGTGCCTGCAACGTGGGGCGCGGCCATCGACGTGCCGGTGCCTGCGCCGTACTGGCCGCCGGGCAGGGCAGAGCGGACGGCGGTGCCGGGCGCGGACAGCTCGGGCTTGATCTCACCGTACGGGCTGGGCCCGCGGCTGGAGCCGCTGTTGAGCGTGTCGTCCTTGGTGGTGTTGCCCACGCCGATGGACTCGGGGTAGTTGGCAGGGACACCCACCGTGCCGGCGCCGGGGCCGCTGTTGCCGTTGGCGAAGACCGGCACGATGCCCGCCTCGCGCCAGGCGATGACGACGTCCCGGAACCACTCGTTCATGCCGGCTCCGCCGCCCCACGAGTTGTTCACGACGTCCGGCGCGTTGGCCGGATCGCCGCCCGGGCTCAGGAGCCACTGGCCGGCCGCCAGGATCCAGCTCGCGTAGCCGCTTCCGAACTCATCCAGCATCTTCGCGGCGATCCACTGGGCGCCGGGCGCCACGCCGATCTGGTTCTCCCCGTCAGGGGTGCGGCCGACCATGGTGCCCATGGTGTGGGTGCCGTGGCCCTCGTCGTCGTAGGGCTCGGGCCGCCCGTTCACCGCGTCGAACCAGAACGCGCTGTGGTCCGCCGCGCCGGCGCCCCGGTACTGGCCGGCCAGCGCCGGATGGTCGGCATCGACGCCGGTGTCCAGGTTGGCGACGACGACGCCGGTGCCGTCAATCTCAAACTGACGCCACACGGACGGGGCGCCGATCCGCACGATGTTCCACTCGGGTTCGCCCGAGAGGGCTTCGACGGCTTCCTCCACGGCCACGATGTCGGACTTGATGAGGTGGACCTTCTCGTCCTCGTAGATGGCCTCGACATCGGGCCGGGCGGCGATCTTCTCCAGCGTCGCCCTGTCCGAGGTCACCGCGACCATGTTGGTGATCCAGAACGATTCGAACGACTCGACCTGCCCCGCGGCCTTGCCCTTCTCCAGCAGGGCGATGAGACCGGCCTGCGAGAGGTCTGCCGCCTCCTGAAGGCTGTTGATCACCGCGCTGCGCGCGGCCAGCTCAGCAGACGCCGGCGTCGCCGCCCGGTGCCGGGCCGCGGCCGCGGCTCCCGCCACGTCCGCCTGAAGCTTCATCTTTACTAGGTAGCGTACCTTGTCGCTGTGCTTGAACGCCTCGAGAACCGTGGGCTGGACCTTGGCTGCGACGAGGGCCTTGGAATCGGCTGACACGGAGACTGCGGCAGGCTTTCTGGGGTCCGCCTTGATGGGTCCCGGGCGAATGACGGTGCCCACCATGGCCACCGCCTGAGCCGGCACGGCGGCGGTCAGGAGCAGCGCCAGCCCGGTGCGCATCAGGCGGGGATCCAGCCGCCCGGGCCGCAAACGGATCCCTGATCGCATGGATGCTCCACCTCCGAACGGGATTCGAGGCCGGGGCCCCAGTCCTCGTGGGGGTGGTTGTTCGTCGACCCGCCCTTGAATTCCTGCGATTTTCCGAATATACACATAAATAAGCTGTGGGCGAAACCGGGGGGCAGGGTCTGGCACAGCCCAGGCGCATAGACTGGAGTACGACCCGTGCACTCTCCCGGGTGCACAGCGAAAAGGGGGGAGAAGTATGGCCTCGACGTCTCAGCACGACTGGAGCCTGCACCGGAAGGGTCCCATCGACCAGGCGCGGCACCAGGAGAAGGTCAAGGAGGCGATCAAGCAGAACCTGCCCGAGATCATCGCCGAGGAGTCCATCATCACCTCCGACGGGAAGCGGCTGGTCAAGGTCCCCATCCGGACGCTGGAGGAATACCGCTTTCGTTTCGACCCCAACCAGGGCAAGCGCGTGGGACAGGGCGACGGCGATTCCAAGGTCGGTGACGTGATCGGCCGGGCCAGGGGCGCGGGCAAGGGCGCCGGGGCCGGAAGCCAGCCGGGCGACCAGCCCGGGATCGACTACTACGAGGCGGAAGTCACCGTCGACGAACTGGCGGAGCTGATTTTCGAGGACCTTGGCCTGCCGGACCTGAAACCGAAGTCCACCCAGGAGATCCCCACCGAGGAGGTTCGCTTCACCGAGGTCCGCAAGAAGGGGCCCATGGCCAACCTGGACCGGCGGCGGACGATCATGGAGAACCTGAAGCGCAACGCCCGCCGCGGGATGCCGGTGCTCGGCAACATCACCAACGACGACCTGCGCTTCAAGGTCTGGGAACAGGAGATGCGCCCGAGCAGCAACGCGGTGGTGATCGCGATGCGCGACGCATCGGGGTCCATGGGCGAGTTTAAGAAGTATATCACGCGGAGTCTGTTCTTCTGGATGACCCGGTTCCTCCGCACGAAATACCAGGACGTGGAGATCGTCTTTATTACCCACCATTCCGAGGCGCAGGAGGTGGACGAGGAAGCGTTCTTCAAGATGGGCGAGAGCGGCGGCACGCGCGTCTCCTCGGCCTACAGGCTGGCCCTGGAGATCGTCCAGGAGCGGTACGACCCGGAGCGGTGGAACATCTATCCCTTCCACTTCAGCGACGGCGACAACTGGAGCGACAACGACAACAAGCTGTGCGTGGAGCTCGTGAACAAGCTGCTGGAGGTCTCGAACCTGTTCGGGTACGGGGAGATCCGGGACGGCGGGTACACCAGTTCGCTGATGAGCGCCTTCTCGGTGATCAAGGACCCGCGGTTCGTGATCGTGACGATTACGGAGAAGCGGGACGTGTACCCGGCCCTGCAGAAGTGGTTCAGTCGGGGCGGGGTGGCGGTGGGGTGAGAGCGCCCCGCCCCGCACGCGCGAACCCCGTACGTCCGGAGCGGGACGTACGGGGTTTTTGCGCACCTGCGGGTCACTGCCCGCGCAGCGTGAGCAGGACGGGCTCCCGCCGGACCCCCCAGAGCGCCACCTGGCCGGAGACCAGGGCGATCGCCCCCGTGAGGGCCGGCCAGATGAGCAGCGTCTGCCAGATCAGGTGGGCCGGCAGGCCCTGTCCGGTCAGCATGCGGACGATGGTGCCGAAGGAGACGAGCGCCAGCAGCCCGCCGGCCAGCCCGGCGCCCGCTCCCTGCACCAGCCCCTCCAGCGACTGCATGGTGAGCACCTGCGGCCAGGAGACGCCCAGCACCTTGAACAGGGCCGCGTCCCGCCGCCGCTCCAGGTGGCTGGCCACCACCGCGCCGGCGACGGCCACGGCGCCCGCCGCCAGGGCGAGCAGGCTGACCCCCCGCAGCAGCAGGGCGGCCTGGTCGACCACTTCCCTGGCCATGCTGAGCACATCGTCCAGGCTGACGGGGAGCATGCCCGGGTACCGGTTCAGGAGGTCGGACTGCAGCGCTGCGACGGCGCCGGACTGCACCCGGAGCGGCAGGATATAGGTCCCGGCCGAGTCGATGGCGCCGGTAGGCAGCACGACCGGTGCGTCGAGCCGCAGCCCCTGGGCGGGGTCGAAGATGCCGACCACGGTGAAGGTCTGCGCCTGGCCGTTGAGGGTGACCGTCACGCCGTCACCCGGCCCGAGCCCCCAGGCGGCAGCTTCCCGGTCGCGCAGCAGCATATGGGGCCGGCCCAGGTCGTCCGGGGTCAGGTCCCGCCCCGCGACGATCTCATGGCGCATCAGCTGGTTCTGCTCCACCAGGAGCGCCGTGCGCCGCTCGCCTTCGGCGGTGGTCACCTGGCCGTTGGCCATGGCGAAGGAGGGGAGGGTCCAGACGACCGTCTCCTGCTGATCCAGGTACCGCTGCAGGTCGTGCCGCGCCTCGGCGGGCACCTGCAGCAGGTAGAGGTTGGGCGTCAGGGCGGAGCCGCCGCTCCGCTGCAGGTCGGCCACCAGCCCGTCCCTGAGCAGTCCGAGGCCCGAGAGGAGGAAGGTGCCGAGGCTGAGGGCGACTACCGCCACCGGTGCGGTGGGGCGCCGCAGGTTGCGCTTGGCGACGAACCACGGCAGCCACCCGCCGGGAACCCGGGTGAGGAGCCAGAGGGTGAAGAGGCTGAGGAGGAACAGCGACGCCGCGGCCGCGGTCAGCAGCGCCAGGAAGCCGGCGCTGAGCCCGACGGAGCCGGTGAGGGCGGCCACCAGCCCCAGGGCCGCAGCGGCGACCACCAGCCCGGCGGCCAGCATCCGCGTCCCCCGCCCGGCCGGGCGCTCGCCGGCCCGCAGCGCCAGGTGCGGAGGGATGGCCGTCAGGGTGGCCAGGTCAGGCACGGCGGCCAGCAGGGCGATGAGCGGCCCGAAGAGCAGGCCGGCCAGGATCGGCTCGGCGCCCAGCGGCAGGGTCTCGGACGCCGCGGGCAGCTGTTCCCGGAAGAGCATCAGCACCAGGGACCTGGCTCCGATTCCGGCACCGGCGCCGACCAGGCTTCCGAGGGTGCCGGCCACCGCAATCTGGACCGCGTAGTACGCGGCGACCTCACCGGTGGAGGAGCCCAGCACCTTCCAGACGGCGATCTCCTCGGTCTCCTCCGCGAGGAACGCACGCACGTTGGCGGCCACGCCCAGGGCGCCCAGGAAGATGGCGCTGAAGGCGACCAGCGTGAGCGCCCGGGCGGTGAGCGCCAGCGTCCGCTGGAGGTCGGCGGCCGCCTCGTCGTACCGGCGCACCCGGTCTTCGCCCAGCGCCTCCTCCAGCCGGAGCCGGAGCGCTTCGGCCTCCTCGCCGGCCGGCAGCTTCACGAAGAGCCGTTCATCCGCGCCCCGGGCGGGGGGTTCGAAGCGGGCGCGATCCACGAGGACCGTCGGCCCGGAAAACGGGGGCTTCGACGCGGCGGTGGGGTCCCGCTCCACGACGGCCGCCACGGTGTACGTCCGCCCGATGACAGTGAGGGACGAGCCGGGCTCCAGGTCCAGCTGCACGGCCAGGTCGGCGGCCACGACCACCTCGTCCCCGCCGAGCGCCTCGTGCAGCGCCGCGCCCGACTGCAGTTCGATCTGTCCGTACCAGGGGTAGCGGGACGGGTCGACCGCCCGCACCTCGACCAGCGCTTCCCGGCCGCCGGCTTCGGCCACGGCCGGGACGACGGTCACGGGCTGCACGGCGCCTCCCGCCTGCTCGACGGCGGCCAGCGCCCCGGACAGGGCGGCCGGCGGGTCCGCCGGAACCCGGAGCTCCAGGTCCGCGCCCAGAAGCGAGCGGGCCTGCGCCTCGACCTGCCGGGCGAGGTCGCCGACGGTGGAGCGCACCGCCACCATGCCGGCGATCCCCACCGCCACCAGGAGGGAGAGGAGGATCAGGCGCCGCTTGCGGCCCATCAGGGCCCGCCAGCCGAGACGGAGACTAGCGTACATTGACCGCCCCTCCCCGCTGCCGGATCCGCCCGTCCTCCATCAGGAACGTCCGGTCGCACCGCTCGGCCACCGCAGGGTCATGGGTCACGATCACCATGGTGGCCCCTGAGGCCCGGGCCTGCTGGAGCATCAGTTCCATCACTTCCTCGCCCGTGGCCCGGTCCAGATTTCCGGTGGGTTCGTCGGCGAGGATGAAGCGGGGGCCGGCCGCAAAGGCCCGGGCGATGGCGACCCGCTGCTGTTCGCCGCCTGAGAGCTGCTGGGGGTAGTGGTTCAGCCTTCCGCCGAGGCCGACGGCCTCCAGCAGCTGCCGGGCCCGCGCGTAGGCGTCCTTCCGGCCCGCCAGTTGAACGGGCACCGCCACGTTCTCCAGCACCGTCAGGGCCCGGAACAGGTGGAAGGACTGGAAGACGAAGCCGAGATTCTCCCGGCGCCAGCGGGTCAGCTCTGCCTCGGAGCGCTCGGAGAGCACCTCGCCGCCGACCACGACCCGGCCGGCCGTGGGGCGATCCAGCCCGCCCAGCAGCGAGAGCAGGGTGGACTTGCCGCTGCCCGAAGGCCCCATGATGGCCACGATCCTCCCGCTGGGCACCGCGAGGTCGATTCCCTTGAGCACCGAGATCCGCTCGCTGCCCGAAACGACATCCTTGCGCAATCCCTGTACCCATATGGCATCCATCTGCGCCACCTCCGTTGTGGATAAGGTAGCGCAGCGGGCTTACATGAAGTTGTACGGGAGCTTACAAGCAGCTTAAATTCCCGCCGTCACCGCAGGGCGGGCAGTTCAAACCAGACGCAGGCGCCGCTGTCCGGCACGTTCTTCGCGCCGACCTGCCCGTCGTGCCGCCGGATGATCTCCTTCACGATGGTCAGCCCCAGGCCGCCTGCCCCCCGGTCCTCCCCCGGCACGTTCCCGCCGCGGGCGATGTGTTCGAAGAGCAGCGGGATGCGGGCCTCGTCCAGCCCCGGGCCCCGGTCTTCCACCTCCACCCGCCACCAGCCGGGGCGGGGCCGCCGCATCCGCACGATCAGCAGCCGGCCGGAGGCGCCGTAGCGGATGGCGTTGTGGACCAGGTTCTGAAAGGCCCGCTGAATCTTGTCCGGCGCGACCAGGACCGGGCAGGGGTGTTCGGGCAGGTCGACCTCAATCGCCATCCCCGCTCCCTCGATGGCCGGCAGCAGATGGGCGGTCTCCCGGCGGATGAGCTCGGCAAGGTCGGCCTCCTGCCGGGGCCACTCCAGCGCCTGGGCGTCGAGGGCCGCCAGCTCGAAGAGGCCGTCCACCATCTCCCGGAGCTGCTCCGCCTTCTGGTAGACGGTGTGCAGCCGGGCACGCACGGGGTCCGGGGTCCGGTCGGTCCGCAGCAGCGTCTCCACCTGGGCCAGGATCACGGTCAGGGGCGTCCGCAGGTCGTGGGAGGCGGCCGCCACCCAGTACCGCCTGGCGCGCTCGGCCGCCTCCGCGCGCTCGTGGGCGGCCCGCAGCCGGCGGACCATCCCCTGGACCGACAGGGCCAGCTGGCCGATCTCGTCCCGGCGCTCCACCGGCACCTCCACCGTCAGGTCGCCCTCCGCCACGCGGGAGACCGCCGCGGAGAGCGCCTGCAGGGGGCGGACGAGGGCGGAGCCCAGCCGCCAGAACAGGGAGACGCTGGCCAGGAAGGAGAGCAGGGGCACGCTGGCCAGCAGGACCGACCCGATCCGGTCCTGGGGCCGGCTCCCGCCCATGTGGATGACGGCGGTGGCGCTCTCCGGCACGCTCACCACCATCAGCCCCAGCGGGGCGCCGTCCGCCCGCTGCAGCACCTCCACCGCGTGGTAGCGGCCCCCGTGCCGCCCCGGGGGATCCATCAGCCGGTAGAGGGTGACCGCCGAGAGCGTCTCCCCGGGCAGCCCGTCGGTGTCGGCCAGCACCACGCCGTCGGGGTCGACCACCTGCACCCGCAGGTAGGGAGGCAGCTCCGAGCGGAGCCGCCCGCTCAGCCACTGGTGAACGGCGGCGGGCGGCTCCTGCTGCAGCCGGCTCTCGACGATGGGCCTCAGGTCGGCGGCGTAGCGCACAAGCCGGTTCAGGTCGAGGGCGCCCGAGGCCGGAAAGAGCAGGAACCAGGTGACGGCGCCCGCTGCGGCCAGGCTGGCGAGGGGCAGGAACAGGGAGACCAGATAGGCCCCCAGCAGCTGCATCCGGATGGTCCGCATGGCTACACCCCGACGAAGCGGTAGCCCAGTCCGCGCACCGTCTGGATCAGCTCGGGGTCCGACTCGTCCGGCTGGATCTTCTCCCGCAGCCGCCGGATGTGCACCATGACTGTGTTGTCATCCCCGAGGTAAGGCTCCTTCCAGACGGCCTCGTAGAGCTGGCCCCGGGTGAAGACGCGGTTGGGGTTCCGCGCGAAGTGAAGGAGGAGTTCGAACTCCTTGGCCGTCAGGTTCAGCTCCCGGCCGTTGCGGGTCACCCGGCAGGCGACCGGATCGATGACCAGCGGGCCGGCCTGGATGATGCCGGTCTCGGCCGCCGCCAGCCGGTAACGGCGCAGGTGCGCGCGGATGCGGGCGACCAGGGTGGCCAGGCTGAAGGGCTTGGTGACGTAGTCGTCCGCCCCCAGCCCCAGGCCCAGCACCTGCTCCTCTTCTTCCGTGCGGGCGGTCAGCATCAGAATGGGCATTCGCCGGTGCCTGCGGATCTCGCGGCAGACGTCGAACCCGTTCATCCCCGGCAGCATGATGTCCAGCAGCACCAGGTCGTAGTTCCCGTTCAGGGCGGCGGTCAGGCCGGAGGTGCCCGTGCGTTCCCAGTCCACCTGAAACCCCTCCTCGGCGAGGCGTTCGACCAGCAGCTCGCCGATGGCCAGGTCGTCCTCGATCAGCAGCAGCTTTTCCATGGCCTTGCCCTCCCGTGTCGTCGGATTCCTACCGTTTTCTATATTCAATTACGATTCTTAAATCGCGCTTAAATGCAGTCATGTCTTATTCACATGAATCCTCATGGCATTTATACTGTGGTCACAGCCGGTTTCCCTGCGGGGAAAATGCACCCGCAAGGAAAGGGTTCGGCGGCCGCCGGCAACCGGAACGTTCTGGCAGGAGGAGGTGACACCGTGCTGTACGAGGCGCCGATGGCGGCGGAGCTCAATCCGACGCCCCAGGGTTGGTGCATCTGCTATATTATTGGGTATTGCTGGTAATCAAGCGGGCGAGGTCGGGCGGAAAAGGCAAGGGTTTCCTCCTTGCCTTTTCCCCTATCTCGCACCCAAAGGAGCTGATCGCGCATGTGGGATCAACCCGTACGCTTTGCACCCACCACGGCGGTCTACTATGAGTCCGGCAGCTACATTGTTCACAACTACGCGATCCACAGCTGGATCGTGGTCAGCCGGGACGACTACGCCGTGATCAGCCGACTCCAGTACCAGCGGATGACGCCCAACGAGGCCGTCTCGTGGCTGGTGTCGCACCGCGGCCTTTCCGCCGCCGAGGCCCGCAGGAAGGTCGGCCGGCTGATCCTGCTCCTGCGGGCCAACAAGATCGCCGCGTTGCCGGGGGAGCCGTTTGCCGAACCGCCGGGTGAAGTGAAGCGGACCGTGCCCAAGGTGGTCTACTTCGTCGCCACCTACCGGTGCAACCTGGCCTGCGCTTACTGTTATGCCGAGTCCTCGCCGCAGGCGGAGACCGCGGGCGACCTGACGACCGCCGAAGCGATGGCGATGATCGACCAGGTGGCCGACCTGGGGGTGAAGGCGATGGCCTTCACCGGAGGCGAGGCGCTGATGCGCCGGGACTGCATTGATCTGATCGAACATGCGAAGGCGCGCGGGCTTCAGGTCTCCCTGATCACCAACGGCGGTCCGGTGACGCCGGAGAAAGCGCAGCGGCTGGCCAGGTCGCTCACCTCGGTGACCGTGAGCATGGACAGCCCGTGCGCGGAAGGGGGCCACGACGCGATGCGGGGCGCCGGTTCGTGGGAGCGGGCGAACCGGGCGATCGCCCTCTTCCGGGAGGCCGGCATTCCCGTCGATGTCAACACCACGGTGACGGCGGCGAGCGTCGGGCACCTGCCCGGGATGGTCTCATGGGCCCTGGACCACGGGATCCGTTCGCACCGCATCGGGTTTGTGAGCGAGCTGGGGCGGGGCGAGTCGGGCATGGCCGCATCCGCTCCTGACCGGATCCGGGCGGAGCGGGAGTCGCTGCGGATCCTGGTGGAGCGGATCGACGAGGTGAACCTGCGGGGGCTGCGGTTCCTCCACAACCCGCCGCCGCCGTTCATTCTGAAGCGCCACTGCGGGGTGGGCACCGAGGAGATCTCCATCGACTGCAAGGGCGACGTCTACCCCTGCAAGCTGCTGCACGATCCGCAGTTCCGGGCCGGGAACATCCGGGAGAAGCCGCTGCGGGAGATCTGGGAGACGTCGGAGGTGCTGAAGGCGATGCTGGGCGTGAACCCGGACAACCTGCCGGGCTGCCGGGACTGCACCTTCCGGTACGTCTGCGGCGGCGGCTGCCGCGCCCACCAGATGGCGATGACCGGCGACCTCTACGGCACCTACGACCCGGACTGCCCCTCGCTGCGCCGCTCGCTCCGCCGGCACATGTGGCTCACCTACAAACAGCACGAGGCCCGCATGGCTCAGACAGGAGGGGAGTAGCGTGACGACGCTGGAGCTCTGCCCGGCACAGCACGAGGAGGCCTTCACCGAGCGGACTCCCGAAGGTCTGATCGTGATGGCCCCCAACGGCCAGCTCTACCGGTTCAACGGCCTGGCCGACTTCATCTGGAACCGGCTGAACGGCCACACCTCGGTGCAGGAGATCATCGACGCGATCTGCGCCCAGTACCAGGTGCCGTCGGTGGAACAGGTGACCGCGGACGTGGTTCAGTTTATTGCGTTTCTCCGGGAGAAGGCGCTCATCCGGGCGGAGGCGGGAGAGGGGGGAGCGGATTGGCCTGGGTCATAACGGAGCCCTGCGTCGGCCACCAGTACGCCCAGTGCGTGGCGCACTGTCCGGCCAACGCGATTCAGACCGCCGAGGGCGAGCGGCAGTACTACATCGACCCGGACCTGTGCATCGACTGCGGATCTTGCGACCTGGCCTGCCCCGTGGCCGCCATCTTCCCGGAGGAGGCCGTGCCGGAGCAGTGGCGGGGATACATCGCCCTGAACCGGGAGTTCTTCGCCCGGAAGAAGGACACGCAGAGGAGGGAGACGGCATGATGGCGACCCGGCACCGCGCCCCCGTGCAGGCCGTCTTCGACCCTGTGGAGCTGCTGGCCGCGGCCTGGGCGGCCCTGTCGCCGGACGGGGCCGCGGCCCTGGCCAACCCGGAGCTGGCCCCGGTGCTCGACCTGTTCCGCCCGGCGGCCGATCATCCCGCGCTGCGGCTGCTCGCGCGCCTCAGGGAGACGCTGAGCCGGGACCAGGTGATCAAGGCGCTGGTGCACGCCCTGACCGGGAGTCCCCAGGCGACGCCCCACGGGCAGATGCTGGCCCGCGCGCTGGGAGAGCTGGAGGCGCGGCTCGGGCCCGAGTGGGCGCGCCTCACCGGCCCCGGCAGGGCGCTGGCTGCGGAGCGGCTCCGGCCGCTGGCGGAGGGGCTTGCCCCGGCCGAGGAGGTGAGCCGGCTCTGCCGGGAGCCGGTTCCGGTCACTTTCCATTTCTATCCTTCGCTCTTCCTGCCCCTGCCCATGGACGGCCGGCACGGGGCGGCGGTTCCCGGGGAGGGGGGGACCGAGGTCTTCATGTTCTTCGGCTTCCCCCTTACGCGGGAGCCGGAGGAGTACGGCATCACCCGGCTGTGGCTGCAGCGGGGGGGATGGCACTACGCCGCCCGGGAGTACTTCGGGCGGGTGGGGACAGCCGTGGCTGATGCGCTGGCCGAACCGCCCCGGACGGCGGGACGCCTGCTCGCGGCGCTGCCGCCCTTCGCCGGGGGCAGTTTGCAGGGCGTCTTCCTGCATCACCTGAACCTCGGGCTCCGGTACGGCCTGTTCCTGCAGCAGGGGGTGGGACGCGCCACCTTCGCCCTGCTGGCCACGGCGCTGGGCTTCCCCCTCATCTCCTGGTTCCAGGAGGAGATGGACCGCTACCTGCACGGTCCCTGGCTGGAGGGCGTGCCGCTCCGCGCCGTGATCCCCGGGATGGCGGCCCGCTTCCGCGACGACCTGCCCCGGCTGACCGGACTGGCCGAGGCCCCCGGACCGCAGATGCCCGACCTGATCAGCTGCGCCCTGCTGCCGCTCTGGGCGCAGGGCATGCGCGTCGTCGTGCCCGACCCGTGGCGGCGCCGCACAGACCGGTACGAGAAGCTGGCCCGCGCCTGGGGCCGGTACCGGGTGGAAGTGGTCACCCGGTCCGAGTGGGAGGCCCATCCGGACTGGCACCCGTCGCCGGCGATCCTCTGCGGCCACCCCGCGCAGCAGGAGGAGATCGGGCAGATTCTGGAGCGGCTGGGCATCCGGGTGACCGGGTCCGGCGTCGCCATGGACGGGTTCGCGGGCGAAGGGCGGGACCTGACCCTGGTCGCCCTGGACGGGCCGCGGGCGGACGACCGGTCCTGGCGGATGGTGGTGACCGGCCCCGACGGGGATTCCCTCTACGTGCCGGACTACGGACGGATGATGGTGCTGGGATGCTCCCGGGCGGTGTTCCGCGGTGACCAGGTGATCCACCGGCAGGTGGAGGAGAGGCTGCACGCCGAGTTTGCCAACCTGGTGATCACGCCATGAACCAGAGCCCCGGCGTCGGGAAGATCCACGGCTGGTACTGGCGGCAGCTGCTCCGGGCCGCCCCGGGCACGGTCGTCCTCCTGTTGCTGGCGCTGGTGGCGGGGGCGGGCATGCGCGGCCTCGAGCTCTGGGGCCTGCAGCGGCTGCTGGATGCGCTCTGGCACGACGGGGCGGCGCCCCCGGCCCTCCTCGGCCCGCTGCTGATCATCGGCGGCGCCCTGGCCGTCTCCCACGGCGCCGGGATCGCCCAGGGGCTGCTCCGGGCCCGGCTCAGCTACCGCGCCAGCTTCCGCCTGCGGGACCAGCTGCTGACCCGGGTCGGGCGCCTGCGCCTGGAGGCCCACGAGCACCCGCAGTTTCACGACGGGCTGGAACGGGCCCGGCGGGCGATTCCGCACATGGCTCAGGCGGTCGACCAGATGAGCGGCGCCGTTGAGCAGTTCATCACCTTCGCGGCCTACCTCGCGTACGGCGGGTCGGTGCACTGGTCGCTGCCGGTCGCCTTCCTGATCGGGGCGCTTCCCTCGGTGGTCCAGCGGCTCCTCGCCGGCGCCCACTACACGGAGCTGGTCCGGGAGCAGACGCCCGCCCACAGGCGGCTGGCCTACCTGGCCAAGGTGCTGAGCGACCCCGGCTACCGGCACGAGCTCTGGCTCTTCCGCCTGGGCCCCTGGCTGCGGGACCAGTGGCACCGGCTCTCCGTCCGGCTCAGGCGGGAACGGCTGCGCCGCATCCGCCGCCACCAGGCGCTCTTCTTCGCCGCCAACTTCGGCGCCGTCGCCGCCACCCTCTGGTCTCTGTGGCAGGCGGTGCAGGGGGTGCAGGCCGGGCTGGTGACCCTGGGCGGGCTGGTGGCGGGCGCGGAGGTCCTCTACCGGAGCGGCTCTCAGAGCCAGCGGCTGGTGATGGCCCTGGGCAACCTGCAGCGGCACCTGCTGGAGGTGGGCTTCCTGCACGGGTTCCTGCACGCGGACTGGCCGGTGCGGGAGGACCGGCCGGCCGCGGCAGAGGCCGGGCTGGGGCCCGTGCGCGAGATCCGGTTTGAGGACGTCTCCTTCACCTACCCCGGCGCGGACCGGCCCGCCCTGCGCGGCCTCACCTTCACCCTGCGGGCGGGGGAGCGGGTGGCCCTGGTGGGGCCCAACGGCGCCGGCAAGTCCACCCTGGCGGCTCTGCTCCTGGGCCTGTACGAACCGACGGAAGGGCGCATCCTCATCAACGGACGGGACGCCCGCGCCATTCCGCCCCCGGAACGGTGGCGGCACTGCAGCGCCATCTTCCAGGACTTCGAACGCTATGAGCTGACGCTGGCGGAGAACCTGCTCTTGCCCGAGCGGCCCGCCGCGATCGAGGCGGTGCTGCGCCAGTCCGGGCTGGACCGGCACATGGCCCACCTGCCGGACGGCCTGGACACCCTGCTGGGCCGGCTGTGGAACGGGCGGGAGCTCTCTCTGGGGCAGTGGCAGGCGGTGGCCATCGCCCGGGCCCTGGCCCGGCGGGCGTCGCTGCTGGTCCTGGACGAACCCACCTCGGCGCTCGACCCGCGCGCGGAGGTGGAGGTCTACGAACGGGTCCTGGCGGCCACGCGGGAGGCCCTGGTGGTGATGGTGTCGCACCGCATGGGCGTCTGCCGCCTCGCGGACCGGGTGCTGGTGCTGGAGGGCGGCAGGCTGGTGGAAGAGGGGACGCATGGGCAGCTTCTGGCCCACGGTGCGCTCTATGCGCGCATCTACGAGGCCCAGGCGGCCTGGTATGTGTAGGGGGGTGGCGCATGCGCCGGCTGATCCGCCTGATGGCGACGACTTTTCGGCTGAATCCGGTCTGGTCGTGGGCGGTGGTGGTGACGATGAGCCTGCTCGGCCTGCTGCCCGCCGTCCAGATTGGGGTCGTGCGCGGGCTGTTCGACACGCTGATCGGCCTGTTCCGGGCCGATGGCCTGGCCGACCCCACCGGGCTGCGGACCTGGATGCTGACCTTCGCCGGGGTGCTGGCCGGGCTCAACCTGCTCTACAGCCTGGCGCCGGTTCTGCAGGCGGGCTACCGGGAGTCGACCGCGGAAGCCCTGCACGGAGCGCTCTTCCGCAAGCTGGGGACCGCACCGCCCATCCTGTTTGAGGAGGGCGGCTTCCACGACCGGCTCTCCCGGGCCCAGTCCGCCCTGGCCAGGGTCGTGGAGCCCTGGGCTGAGTCCTTCCTGTGGCTGACGCAGACGGGGGTCATGGTCCTCAGCACGGCCGTGGTCTTCGGGATGGCCCACTGGAGCCTGCTGCTCCTGACCGCGGTGGGCGGGCTGCTGCAGCTCGGCGTGGAGGGGTTGGCGCAGTCCCGGCAGCATACCCTCTTTGTGGGACAGACGCCCGATCACCGCAGGGAGGCCTATTTCGCCGACCTGCTCACCAGGCCCCAGAGCCTCCGGGAGCTGCTGCTGTTCGGCGCCTGGCCCCGGTTCTACGACCGCTGGCGGGAGACGGTGGACCGGCTCTGGCAGGCGGAGTGGCGCCTCACCCGCCGCCTGGCGCTGCCGCAGTCGGCGGGCCGGCTGCTCCTCAGCCTGCAGCTCCTGGGCAGCTTTCTGCTTCTCGTCCACCTGTACCGGAGCGGCCGGGTGAGCGCGGGCATGGTGGCGGGGCTCCTGACCGGCCTGTTCATGTTTCAGCAGGCCATCGGCATGCTGGTCCTGATGGCGGCAGGGTGGTTCGGGCAGGGGCTGAAAGTGGCGGAACTCCAGGCCTTCCTGGAAGAGGAGTGGACGGCTGCCGGGCCGCCCGGTCCCGCCGGGGGGCCCGGCCCGGACGAGGCGGCGGGCGCCGCACCGACGTCCGGCTTCAGCACTGCGGCTGCGGCCGCCCGGCCGCAGGGGGTCGAGATCCGCCTGGAGGGGGTCTCCTTCACCTATCCCACCGGACGCCGGCCGGCCCTGCAGGGGATCGACCTGCACATCCGGCCCGGTGAGCGGGTGGCCATCGTCGGCCCCAACGGCAGCGGCAAGAGCACGCTGGCCCACCTGTTGCTGGGCCTCTACCTGCCCACGTCGGGCCGCATTACCTTCGACGGTGTGGACGCAGAACGGGCGGTCTTCGCGCTCGGCGACCGCAGCGGGGTCTTTCAGCGGTTCCAGCGCTACTGGTTCACCGTCCGGGAGAACATCGGCTGCGGCTTCCTGCCGGCGCTGCAGGACGACGCCGCCCTCTGCCTGGCGGCCGAGGGCGCCGGACTGCGGCTCGGGCACGATCAGCCCCTGTCGCTGGACACCCCGCTGGGCAAGCCCTTCGGGGGAACGGACCTGTCGGGGGGCCAGTGGCAGCGGCTCGCCTACGCCAGGGGGCGGCTGGCGCCCAGCCGCCTGGCGGTCCTGGATGAGGTGACCAGCAGGCTGGACGGGCAGGCGGAGTCCGAGTTGCTCCGCTCGCTGGACCGGTTCGCAGAGGGGCGCACGGTGGTCCTGGTCGCCCACCGGCTGCCGATGGCCCGGCTGGCCGACCGGATCATCGTCATGCAGGACGGGCGCATTGTTGAGGAAGGAACCCATGAGGAACTGGTCGCACGGGGAGGGGTGTATGCGGGCTTCTATGCCGACCAGGCCCGCTGGTACCGCCCTGACCCGCTGGGCGAGACCGGAAGGAGGAGACCATGAGCAAGTACTACGGCGCAACCGAGTCCGAACTGCGCAGCGCCGGCGCGCTCCGCCGGACGCTCAGTTCCGTCAACCCGGCCGGGCTTTTCCCGCACCAGGGGGAGATTCAGCTGGCCGAAGGCGAGCTGGACCTGACGGGCTGGCGGCGGCTGCCGCTCAGGGCGATCCGCAGGGTGCGGCTCGAGTTCACGGAGGCGTACGGCAGGGCCCACGCCGGGGGCATCGGGCCGGAGGGGCCGAACCTGTCCTTCTTCGTGCGGGGCGAACCGCTGGTGCTGGACCTGGAGGACGGGGAGCGCATCTACCTGATCGTGGACCGAAATCCGATCACCGGCAGGACCCGGAACCGCGAGTGGTACGATGCCCTGCGGGCATCGATCCGCGACGCGGGGCCGCACTAAGCCCGCGGCTCAGGGAACAGGCACCGGCGCCCGCCATGCTGCGGGGCCGGTGCCTGTTGGGGGGAGGCGAACGCCTGTGGCAGAAGCCGTCATCGTGGATGCAGTGCGCACGCCCATCGGCCGGTACGGCGGCGCGCTGCGCGACGTGCGCCCCGATGACCTCGCGGCGGTGGTGATCCGGGCGCTCACGGAGCGGAATCCCGCCGTCCCGCCGGAGGCCATCGATGACGTCTACTTCGGGTGCGCCAACCAGGCCGGGGAGGACAACCGGAACGTGGCCCGCATGGCCGTGCTCCTGGCCGGCCTGCCCGAGACGGTCCCCGGCGTGACGGTGAACCGGTTGTGCGGATCGGGCCTGGAGGCGGTGGCGCAGGCCGCGCGGGCGGTCTGGTGCGGCGAGGGTGAGATCTTCATCGCCGGGGGCACGGAGTCGATGACCCGGGCGCCCTTTGTGATGGCCAAGGCGGCGGCGCCCTGGGCGCGCCAGGCGGAGGTCTATGACACCACCCTCGGTTGGCGGTTCGTGAACCCCCGGCTGGCGGAGAGGTACCCGCCCCTCAGCCTGGGCGAGACGGCGGAAAGGGTGGCCGAGCGGTGGAGCGTCTCCCGGGAGGATCAGGACCGGTTCGCGCTGCAGAGCCAGATGCGGTGCGCGGCCGCGATGCAGGCGGGGCGCTTCGACGCCGAGCTGGTGCCCGTGCCCGTGCCCGGCCGGGACGGCCGGACGCAGCTGGTCACCCGGGACGAACACCCGCGCCCGGACACCACCCTGGAGAAGCTGAGCCGGCTTGCCCCGGCCTTTCGGAAGGACGGGACCGTGACCGCCGGCAACTCCAGCGGGATCAACGACGGGGCGGCCGCGCTGCTGGTGATGTCGGCCCGGCGGGCCGAGGCCCTGGGGCTGACGCCCATGGCCAGAATCCTGGCCACGGCGGTGGCCGGCGTCGACCCGTCGCTCATGGGCATCGGCCCGGTCCCGGCGACGCGGAAGGCGCTGGCGCGGGCCGGCCTCTCCACCGGTCAGCTTGACCTCATCGAGCTGAACGAGGCCTTCGCCGCGCAGGCGGTGGCTTGCATCCGGGAACTGGGGCTCGACCCGGCCCGGGTCAACGTCAACGGCGGAGCGATTGCCCTCGGGCACCCGCTGGGCTGCAGCGGGGCGCGCATCCTGACGACGCTGGTGCACGAGATGGCCCGCAGGGGCAGCCGCTACGGCCTGGCGACGATGTGCATCGGAGTCGGGCAGGGGATCGCCATGGTGGTCGAGGGCGCCGTCTAAAAATCCACCGGCCCGACGAAGCTCGCGAGCGCCTCCGACGTTCGGAGCAGCGCCGGCGATATCGGCTGCGGTGCGGCCATCACCCGGTAGATCTCGGCAGATACCCGGGCGATGGCTGCATCGGCTTCTTCCAGCGGCGCACCGGCGGTGAGCACAACCAGGATGTAGGGCCGGGTGGTGTAGATGATGCCCGAGTCGTGGTAGTTCCCTTCGTAGGAGCCGAACTTGTGCAGGTGCGGCACGCCTTCCGGCAGGCCCGCGGTGATCCGGTCCCGGTAGGGCGCCTCCATGAGCGGCCGGACGACCCGTGTGGCCTGCTCGGGGTCCTCCAGCGACAGGCGGTGCAGGTGGCGCCACCACGCCAGCACGCTCCGGGCGCTGGCGAGCGGGAGCCGGTTTTCGTGGCGCAGCCGGCCGCCGATGGTCTCGGTCCAGAGTTCAATGCTCCCCCACCCGAAACGCCGCCCCAGCATGTTGACGGCCACGTTGTTGCTGTAGGTCAGCGACCGGTTGACCAGGTCTTCAATGGGGTAGAGCTCGCCGAACTCGGCGGTTTCAAACGCGCCCGCGCCCGGGGTCTCGAAGTCGTCCGGGGTGTATTCGATGAGATCCTGCCAGCCGATCTTCCCGGCCCGGTACTGCTCCAGGGCATAGAGGGCGACCGGCAGCTTCACCGTGCTGGCCGGGTGATAGAGCTTGTCGGCGTTGTACAGCCACCGCTGGCCCGTGGTAAGGTCCTCCAGCGCCACGCTGTACTCCCCGGGAAAACCGGCCATCGCCCGGCTGACGGCCTCCGCGATCCGGTCGGGCGGAAACGGGCCGGCGGTCGGAGCAGGGAGCGCAGCGGGCGCCTGCGCGGCCGCGGGCGTGTGCAGAAAACCGGCGGTCAGCACGGCGAGCAGTGCCCACAGTGCGGTTCGGGTGCGCACGCCTGTCACACTCCTTCATCCATAAATATAATCGCCCGTGCTGGAGAATGGCTACGCCGTACCCGGGAGGACCGATCGCCCGCGCAAGACCACGATTGACACGGATCCCCGAAAACTGTATGATTAGCGCGACAATAAAAGGAGGGTGGCGCATGTCTGCGCAGAGCTTCCGGCTCTACATCGGCGGTGAGTGGCGTGAGGCGGTCAGCGGGAGGCGGTTCGAGGTGACCAACCCCGCGACCGGGGAGGTGGTGGCGACCGTCCCCGACGCCGGTCCGGAGGACGCCCGGGCGGCCATTGAGGCGGCGCACGGGGCCTTCGCGGCGTGGTCCTCGCTTCCGGCCCACGTGCGGGCCCGGTACATGCGCAAGCTGTACGACCTGATCGTGGCCAACGCCGACCGGCTCGCCCGGGCGCTGACCGAGGAGAACGGAAAGCCCCTGGCTGAGGCCAGGGGGGAGGTGCTGAACGGCGCGGAGTACCTCAACTGGTACGCCGAGGAGACCCGGCGCGTGTACGGCGAGATCATCCCCAGCTCGTCCCGGCGGACCCGCATCTGGGTGCTCCGGCAGCCGGTCGGGGTGGTGGCCGCCATCACGCCCTGGAACTTCCCGTCCTCCATGGTCACCCGGAAGATCGCGCCGGCGCTGGCGGCCGGCTGCACGGTCGTCCTGAAGCCGGCCGAGCAGACCCCGCTCAGCGCGCTGCTCGTCGCCGAACTGATTCAGGAGGCCGGCCTGCCCGCAGGGGTGGTCAACATCATCACGACCCGGGACCCGGCGTCCGTCGGCCAGGCGTTCCTTTCGAACCGGCTCGTCCGGAAGATCTCCTTCACCGGCTCCACCGAGGTGGGCAAGTACCTGATGCAGGGCGCGGCGGCGCAGATGAAGCGCGTCAGCATGGAGCTGGGCGGGCACGCCCCGTTCATCGTCTTCGACGACGCCGACCTCGACGCGGCGGTGAAGGGCGCCGTGACCAGCAAGTTCCGCAATGCCGGGCAGACCTGCATTTGCGCCAACCGGATCTACGTGCAGGAGTCCGTCGCCGAGGCCTTCACCGAGCGGCTGGTGGCGGCGGTCCGCAGCCTGCGGGTCGGGAACGGCATGGAGGAGGGCACCAGCGTGGGGCCGCTCATCGACGAGGCCGCCTATATAAAGGTAGAGGAACACGTCAGCGACGCCCGCAGCAAGGGGGCCCGTGTGCTGACCGGCGGCCATCGCATGACCGGACCCGCGTTTGACCGGGGGTTCTTCTACGCGCCGACGCTGCTCGACCGGGTGAGCGACGACATGCGCATCGTGCGGGAGGAGACCTTCGGTCCGGTCGCGCCGATCCTGACGTTCCGCACGGAGGAAGAGGTGATCCGGCGGGCCAACGACACCGACTACGGCCTCGCCGCCTACGTCTTCACCCGCGACCTCGGCCGCACCGTGCGGGTCAGCGAGGCGCTGGAGTACGGGATGGTGGGCGTGAACGACTCGCTCCTGGCGGTTCCGCAGGCGCCCTTCGGCGGCGTCAAGGAGAGCGGCATGGGGCGAGAGGGCGGTCACCACGGGCTGGATGATTATCTGGAGTACAAGTACCTCTCGGTCGTGCTCGATGAATAGGGGATGGGTGTCTCCGCCCCGTTTGTGACTCGTCTGTAACTCCTGCCCCCTACCATGGGGGCAGGGATTGTTTGTGTATTCAGCCGAATTCGCGGAAGGCGCTGCACTGGCCGACTGTTGTGGAGATGCTGGAGGCGACATTATGCGGCGGAAGATACGTGTCAGTATCCTGATCAAGATGCTCACCTCGCCGGCGGTGCTCATCCTGATCCTCGCGATCGTAGGGCTGCTGAGCTACCAGTCCATCGGCCGGGTCATCGCGGATCTGGACCGGTCGGGGCGTCTGGAGGAGCTGGCCCGCAGCAGCCAGACGGTCCGGGCGGATGTCCTGCGCCAGGCCATTCATGTGCGCAATTACATCCTGTTCTCCCGGCAGCAGGACCTGGACAGCCTGGAGGAGACCTACGCGAACCTGACCCGCACGCTGAACCGGATGACGGACCTGGCCGCCGATGACCAGCTGCGGCAGCAGTTCCGTGCCCTCCAGGCGAAGCAGGACGAGCACCGCAGACTGGTGGAGCGCATTCAGAAGCACACGCTGGACGGCAACCAGGGGCAGGCGCTCGCGGTCCTCGAGGCGGAGCTGATCCCCAGCATCAACTGGACGATTGAAGAGGCGGAACGGATCGCCGCCGTGCTGGAGCAGGATGCCGCCGAAGCCCTCGTCACGATGGGGGAGACGGCTGATCAGGCCCGCATGATCATCGTGGGCGCGGCCGTCCTCGCCCTGATCGTGGGCTTCGCGGTGAGCCAGGTGGTGGCCGGCACGCTGATCCGCCCCATCCGCCGGCTGGCGGGGGCCGCGTCCGAGATCGCGGCGGGCAACCTGCGCATCGAACCCCTCCCCGTGACCAGCAGCGACGAGATCGGCGACACCACCCGGGCCTTCAACGAGATGCTGCTCAGCCTGCGGGCCCTGGTGACCGGCGTCAGCGCCACCTCCCGGTCCCTGCTGGAGGCCTCCCGGCAGCTGACCGCGGCGTCGGACCAGGCAGCCGCCGCGGCTTCGGGTTCTTCCCAGGCCATGACCCAGGTGGCCGCCGGCGCGTCGGAGCAGGCCCAGCGCACGACCCAGGTCAACGCCAGCGCGGCGCAGATGCAGCAGGCGATTGCGCAGATCGCCGAAGGGGCGGGCCAGGCCGCCGCGGAGGTGCAGGAGGCGGCCAACCTGCTCAACGGCATGGCGCGGGAGCTGGACGACATGGCGGAGACGGCAGCCGGGACCGCGGAAGCCTCCGGGCGGGCCGTGGAGCGGGCACAGGCGGGCGCGGACGTGGTCGGGCGCACGCTGGAGGAACTGCAGCAGATCGGCCGGATGGTCGTGGACGCGGCCGGGCGGATGAAGGCCCTGGAGCGGTACTCCGGGCAGATCGGCGCCATCACCGATGTGATCTCGGGCATCGCGGACCAGACCAACCTGCTCGCCCTGAACGCGGCCATCGAGGCGGCCCGGGCCGGCGAGCACGGCCGCGGCTTCGCCGTGGTGGCGGAGGAGGTGCGCAAGCTGGCCGAGCAGTCCGCCGCGTCCGCCCAGGAGATCACGGAACTGATCCGCAACATCCAGCAGGGCACGGCCGAGGCCGTGCAGGCGATGGACGCCGGCACCCAGCGGGTGGCGGCGGGCAACCAGCTGGCGGCCGAGGCCGGCGAGGCGCTGCGTGAACTCCTGGCCGTCGCCCGGCACACCGCCTCGCAGATGGACGAGATCGCCCGCAAGGCCGGGCTCGTCAAGCGCTCGGCCGCCCGCGCCATCGAGACTTTCAACCATGTGGCGGCCATGACCGAGGAGAACACCGCTGCCACCGAGGAGATGGCGGCGAGCGTCGGCCAGGTGACGGAGTCGGTGAACCTCATCGCCAGGGTTTCCGAGGACAACGCGGCCGTGGCCCAGCAGGTGTCGGCCGCCGTGGAGGAGCTGACCGCCGCCTCCGAACAGGTGGCCTCGCTGGCCCGGGGGCTGGCCGACGCCGCCCGGGAACTGCAGAGCAAGGTGGAGCGTTTCCAGGTCTGACGCTGCACCGCAGACACGCCGCCCTTCCCCGTGGAAGGGCGGCACAATATGTACATGCTTGAACATCCAGCTTGTACCATGATACCTTATTTAATGTAATGGTGGTGGTGTCGGGGGCTGAGGAGGTTTCACCGATGAGGTTCACTGTGCGCACGAAACTGCTTGCAGGATTCCTGTCGATCCTGCTCCTCCTGGCTGGCGTGACCGCGGTGGCCTTCACCGCGCTCAACCAAGTGGTGGAGCAATACGAGGACCTGTCTGTGCGCATACACCACATGCAGCTCCAGGCGCGCATCGTGCAGCAGTTGATGACGGAACAGGCCCGGGCCCTGAACCAGTTCCTGCTGACCGCCAACCGCGCCTACGAGGAGGAGTACAGGAAGGCGGCTGAGCAGCTGGAAGCCAGTCTGGCCGAGATCGAGGCGCTGGTGGATACGGCAGAGGGGGAAGACATCCTGCGGCAGGTCAGGGAGGCCCACAATGCCTACCAGGCCACGGCTGCACAGCTCTTCAGCCAGGAGTCGCTGTCGCCGGGCGTGGTGCAGTCCATGGTGACCAGCACCTTGCCCCCGCTGCGCAGCAGGTTCCTCGCGAGCGTCGAGGATCTGATCGCCCTGGGTGACCAGATGGGGGAGGCGACCCGGGAGCAGGTGGAGCAGACGGACCGGCAGGCACGCTGGGTCATGAGCGGGGCCGCCGGGCTGGCCGTGATCGCCGGTGTGATCATCGCGGTGACCATCGGCCGGCAAGTGGCCGTTCCGGTGACGGCCATCGCGCGGAGTGCCGCGCGGATGGTCGAGGGCGACCTCACGGTGGAGCCGCTGTCGGTGAGAAACCGCGATGAACTGGGCGAGATGGCGGAAGCCTTCAACCGCATGCTGGAGGGCCTGCGCGCCATGCTCCGGCAGGTGCGGGCCAGCACCGCGAGCGTACTCAGCGCCTCTCACGAGCTTTCCACCGCCGCGGAATCGTCGGCGCAGGCGGCCTCCGGCTCCGCGCAGGCCATCGCGCAGGTGGCCGCCGGGGCATCCGAGCAGGCCGGCGCCACGGCTCAGGCTAGTGCCACGATGAGCCAGCTGCAGGACGCGATTCAGCAGATCGCCTCCGGCGCGACCCGGTCGGCGGCGGAGGTGCAGGAGGCGTCGACGCTGCTGCACGAGATGGCGCAGCACCTGGACCAGGTGGTCACCGACGCCACTGCGACGGCTGAGCGGGCGGCCGCTGCCGTGGAGCGCGCTGAGGCGGGCGCCGAGGTGCTGGGCCGGACGCTGGAAGAGATCGGGCGCATCGGGGAGGCTTCGCAGCGCATCGCCGAGCGGATCCGGGAGCTGGAGCGGTTCTCCGGCCAGATCGGCGCGATCACCCAGGTGATCTCCAACATCGCCGAGCAGACGAACTTGCTGGCGCTGAACGCGGCGATCGAGGCGGCGCGGGCCGGGGAGCACGGCCGCGGCTTTGCGGTGGTGGCGGACGAGGTGCGCAAGCTGGCCGAGCAGTCGGCGGCGTCGACCCGGGAGATCAGCGAGCTGGTGCAGCAGATCCAGGCGAGCACGGCAGAAGCGGTGCAGGCCGTGGAGGAGGGGACGGCCCGGGCGGCGCAGGGGAATGCGATGGCGGCGCAGGCCGGGGAGGCCCTGGCGGAGATCCTGGCGACGCTGAACCGGGCGGCGGCCCAAGTGACCGCGATTGCCGAGTCGGCGACGCAGGTGCGGCAGGACTCGGAGCGGGTGCTGCAGACGTTCAACGACATGGCGGCGCTGACGGAGGAGAACACGGCGGCCACCGAGGAGATGGCGGCGGGGGCAAACGAGGTGACGCAGGCGGTGGCGCGCATCACGGAGGTGGCGCAGAGCAACGCGGCGGCCGCGCAGGAGGTGTCGGCGTCGGTGGAGGAGCTGACGGCGACGGCCGAGGAGATCGCGGCGTCGGCCCAGAGCCTGGCGGCGACGGCCAAGGAGCTGCAGGCGCAGGTGGAGAAGTTCCGGCTCTAGCCAGGGAACGGCGCCTGGAGCGTGATCACTGTGGACTTGCGCACACACAACGGCACCGGAAATTCCGGTGCCGCTTGCTGTTCTGCGGACCGGTCTGAACCTGAGAGGACCGGCCGCGAGTCTTATAGTCTGACGGGAGCGCAGCAAGGGATAGGAGTGATGCGTCCGGATGCGGAAGCCACAGATCTCACCCGAACGGAAGGCGGTCTACTACGGCGGCATGGGCATCATGGTGCTGGGCGGGCTGCTGTTTCTTTCCAACTTCGTCATCGTCCCATCCACTTTCTTCTCGGGTCCCTTTTTCGCCGACCCCCTGACCAGCATGCAGGGCATGATGCTGCGGGGCGTCGGGGGCATCGTGCTGCTGTCGATCGGAAGCTTCATGATGAGAGTCGGCGCCAGGGGAGCCGCCGGCGCCGGGCTCGTGCTCGACCCGGAGAAGGCCCGGGAGGACCTCAGCCCATGGGCCCGCACGGCGGGCGGCCTGGTGAAGGACGCCCTCGGGGAGGTGCGGCCTTCCGCCGCGTCAGATTCGCCCGCGCCGCAGACGGTGGTGAAGGTTCGCTGCCCCAAGTGCCGGGCGCTCAACGATGAGGACGCCCGGTTCTGCGACCAGTGCGGTTCGCCTCTGTAACGGTCTGGGATTCAGCGTACCTGTACTCCCCACCCCGCCGGGGCATAAAATGTAAGAACCCCATCGGGAGGGAGGAGACAGCCCCATGGATGACCGTGACCTGCCGGCCCTGGAGGAAGCGATCGGGGAGATCTGGGAGACGGCGCGGCGGCTGGGCCTGGATCCGTTCCCCACCCACTTCGAGATCGTGCCGGCCACGATCCTGTACGAGTTCGGGGCGTATCTGCTGCCCGGCCGGTTCAGCCACTGGACCCACGGCAAGGCGTACTACACGATGAAGGCCTCCTACGACTACGGCCTGAGCAAGATCTACGAACTGGTGATCAACGCCAACCCCAGCTACGCCTTCCTGCTGGAGACCAACTCGCTTCTGCAGAACAAGTTCGTCGTGGCCCACGTCTTCGGCCACACCGACTTCTTCAAGCACAACATCTGGTTCTCGCCCACCAACCGCCAGATGCTGGAGACGGTCAGCCAGAACGCCCAGCGCATCCGGCAGTACGGCATCGAAGAAGGGGACCTGGAGGTCGAGCGGTTCCTCGATGCCGTGCTCTCCATCGCCGACCACATCGACCCGTACCCCCGGCGGGAGGCGCAGGAGCCCGAGCAGGAGGCTCCCCAGGCATCCGGCGAGGGGCCTTACGACGACCTGTTTCCCAGGGAGCAGTCCCGCGACCGGCGGGAGAAGGCAAAGCCGCGCCGGCCCGCGCGCAAGAAAGTGCCCGCTGCGCCGGAGAAGGACCTGCTGCTCTTCCTGCTGGAGCACGCCGACCACCTGGAGGACTGGCAGCGGGACATCCTCGCGATCGTACGCGAGGAGTCGCTCTACTTCGTGCCGCAGATGCAGACGAAGATCATGAATGAGGGATGGGCGTCGTTCTGGCACATGCGCATCATGCGGGAACTGGACCTCACCGACGAGGAGTTCGTGGAGTTCGGCAAGCTCCACTCGGCCGTCTGCACGCCCGGCCACACGCGCATCAACCCGTACTACGTGGGCCTGAAGGTCTTCGAGGACATCGAGAAGCGGTTCGGGCGCGACAAGATTTTCGAAGTGCGGGAGATGGAAAACGACGTCTCCTTCCTGCGCACCTACCTGACCGAGGAGTTGTGCAGGGACCTGGACCTGTTTGTCTACGAGCTGCAGGATGATGCGTGGAAGATCACCGACAAGCAGTGGGAGCGGGTGCGGGACGCGCTCTGCGATGCGATGACCAACTTCGGCCACCCCTACATTGTGGTGGAGGACGGCGACTACAAGGGGCGGAAGGAGCTGCTCCTGCGCCACCAGCACGACGGCCGCGACCTCGACCTGCCGTATGCCGAGAAGACCATGCAGTACCTCTACCAGATCTGGGGGAGGCCGGTTCACCTGGAGACGGTGGTGGAGGGCAGGCCGACGCGGCTTACCTGCGAGGGCGAAAAGGTAAAGCAAGAGAGGTTGTGACAGGCGGGGACGGCGCAAGCCGTCCCCGTAGGTCTTTGTAACTGGCGAGAAGGGACCCGGGCGCCATCCCGGAGTGGCAGGCCAGAACGGGCTGGCCCGGTCCGCCGCGACCCAACCGCATCTGCCCAGCCCGCGGCTGGGCTCCCTGGATCAAACCGGCCGCCCCGCATCCGCCTTAGTGATGGGGGAATCTTTGTCCGGCCGATGACTACCCGACTTCTTTACATTATGAAAAAATGCGAGTGCGGCAACTGCAGGCGTCCGAACGGGTGCGTGGGGACATCCGTCCTGCCTTGCCAGCGACCACCACACGGAGGAGGAGTAGATCGTGGCTGAAAACCAGGGACAGCAGCCCATCGGGATGAAGCGGCGCACCTTCCTGAAGGCCGCGGGCGCAGTCGGCGGTGCCGCTGCTGTGCTGGGAGCCGGCGCCCTTGAGATCGGCCGGAAGCCGTCCACCGCGGCGGCCGCGCCGGAGTCGCCGATCACCGAAGTGGTCTCCAGCTGTACGCTCGAGTGCATTCACTGCTCGCTGGTGGCGGAGATCCAGGACGGCAAGGTCATCAACATCAAGGGTCATCCGAAGCACAATACGCAGCCCTGCCTGCGGGGTCGCTCCCGGGTGCAGATGATGTACGGGCCCGACCGCGTCCTCTATCCCCGCCTGAACGTGGGCGAGAAGGGCAACCCCAAGTGGCAGCGCATCTCGTGGGATGAGGCGCTGGATCTGATCGCGGAGAAGATCCGGGAGACCCTGGACAAGCACGGCCCGAAGGGCATTCTCTACATGGGCGGCTCCGGGAACTTCGCGTCGCTGGCCATGAGCGTCGGTCCCGCCTTCTTCTCCTACCTCGGGGGCTGCACGCGCACCGTCGGCGGCCTCTGCTGCAACGCGGTGACCGCGGCCATGACGCCCACCCTGGGCGCCCGCACCGAGTTCCGCGATACCCTGACCGAGAGCAAGTACATCATCTGCTGGGGCAACAACCCCGCGGTCACGATGCAGGGCTACTGGAAGCTGTACGCGGAGGCCATCAGCAAGGGCGCGAAGCTCGTGGTGATCGATCCCCGCTTCAGTGAGACCGCGGCCAAGGCCCACGAGTGGGTGCCCATCAAGCCGGGCACCGACACCGCCCTGGCGATGGGCATGCTGGCCGTCATCATCAAGGAGAAGATCTACGACGAGCCCTTCCTCCTCACCAAGACTGGCGCGGCCTTCCTGCTGAACCGGGCTACCGGCGACCAGCTCGCCGATGCGGAGGGGCGACCCCTGGTGATGGACGGCCGGACCGGCCAGCCCGTCCCGTACGACACCGAGGGCGCTGAGCCCGTCCTGTCCCTGGCCGGCCACCGGGACTACCTGACCGTGTTCGACATGATCGCGGCCGAGGTCGAACCGTACACCCCCGAGAAGGTGGAGGAGATCACCCGGGTTCCCGCGTCCACCGTGGTCCGGCTGGCCCGCGAGATCGCAGGGACCAAGCCGATGGCCATCGTGCAGAACATGTCCGGCGCGCAGCGCACCGAGTTCGGCACCTACACCGTGCTGAGCCAGATCTACCTCAACGCCTTTACGGGCAACTTCGGCATGCCCGGCGCCGGCGTCCTCGACAACGGCGGCGTCACCCAGCTGGTGAAGTTCGGCGCGGCCGTGCCCAGCGCCCCGACCGACCCCATTCCCGGCATCCCCGCCCCGTCGCTGGGCGAGTACCTGCTCCAGAACAAGCCCCACGAGATCGGGCTGATCTGGATCGCCAACACGTCGGTGACCACCCAGTATCCCAACACGAGGAAGGTTCAGCAGGCCCTGAAGAAGACGCCCTTCGTCGTCGTGGCCCATCCCCGGATGGATTCCGACACCGAGTGGGCCGACCTGGTGCTGCCGGTCACCCTCCCCTTCGAGAACCTGGACGTGCTGGCCTCCACGGGGATCCGGAGCCACTTCGTCCAGCTGATGGACAGGGGCGTGGAGCCGCAGGGCGAGTCGCGCCAGGACTCCTGGATCTTCCGGGAGCTGGCCAAGCGGTTTGACTTCGCCGACGTCTTCAACCTGACCGACGAGGAGATGTGCAACAACGTCCTCGCTCCGGTGGGCCTCACCGTGGAGAGCCTGCGGGCATCCGGTCCGGTCAACCTCATGCCCAAGCCCTACGTGCCCTTCGAGGGCGGCGTGTTCAAGACGCCCACCACTCGCCTGCACCTCTTCGTGCCCGACTGGAAGGCGCAGGGGCTGCACCCCGTCGTCCGCTACTACGTGCCCGCGGAATCGCCGGAGGGCGACCAGGCCCTGGCGGCCAGGTACCCGCTCCAGCTGACGAACCGCAAGAACCACCGCACCGTGCACAGCAGCTACGGCGAAGTGCCCTGGCTGAAGGAGGTCGCCAAGCGGGAGCACACCCTGCTGATGAACCCCAGCGACGCCGAGGCCCGGGGCATTCAGGACGGCGACTACGTGGTGGTGTTCAACGACCGGGGCGAGATCCGGGTGAAGGTGGAGGTCACGGAGTGGATCCTCGAAGGCGTCGTCAGCCTGGAGAACGGCTGGTGGTCCAGCGAGGGCGGCAGCTCGTCCATCCTCAGCAACGACAAGGCCGAGCCGCTCTCCAACGGCCACACGCTGAACAGCACGCTGGTCGAGGTCAGGAAGGAGGCATAGGCGGTGAAGCAACTCGCCTTCTACGTCAACATGGAGGTCTGCTACGGCTGCCAGACCTGTGAGGTTGCCTGCAAGAGCGGGAACTGCCTGCCGGCCGGTGTGCGCTGGCGCCGGGTGCGCTTCTTCGACGAGGAGCAGCCGGCTTCCCGCATGACGCTTTCGCTGGGCTGCAACCACTGCGCGGATCCCCAGTGCCTGAAGAACTGCCCGGTCGCGGCCTACACCAAGCGGGACGACGGCCTGGTCATCCAGGACCACGAGGCCTGCATCGGCTGCCGGATGTGCATGATGGCCTGCCCCTACGGCGTTCCGCAGTACGACCCCGAGGAGGGCAAGGTCTCAAAGTGCGACGGCTGCGCGCGGCGGCTCGACCAGGGGCTGGCGCCCCGCTGCGTCGAGTCCTGCCCGGGCCATGCGCTGGACTTCGGTGAGCTCTCCGAGCTTCAGGCCAAGTATCCCGGGGCCCGGCTGCTGAACTGGGGCGTGCCGTCCGGCATGACCGGTCCCAGCGTCCTGGTCACGCTGCCGGCCCGCCGCCGCTAGGGAGGGGGAGGACATGATGGAAGTCTACGAACTGCCGCTGGTTGTCTTCACCGTACTGGGCCAGGCCGCCATTGGCATTCTGCTGCTGGTGAGCCTGATCGAAGGGATGGTCTCGGAGAAGGACGCGGGCACGATGAAGGGGCTGCGCCTGGCCGGCATGGCGGTGTTCCCGCTGCTGGCCGTGGCCCTGGCCGCCTCGCTGCTGCACCTGGGCTCCCCGATGGGGGCGGTGCGGGCGTTCCGCAACGTGGGCTCGGCCTGGCTGAGCCGGGAGATCTGGGTCTTCACCGGTCTTACGCTGCTCTCATTGGCGTACAGCTATCTCTGGTGGAAGGGCGGCGCGCGGTCCGCCCGGCGAGGGCTCGGGATTCTGGGCAGCGCCCTGGGCCTGGCCGGCGTCTGGGTGACGGCCATGGTCTACGCCCTGCCCGCCCGGCCGGCCTGGACCGTCGCGGGCAACACGGCTGCGTTCCTGGCCACGGCCCTTCTGCTGGGCAGCCTGGTCGTCGTCTGCCTGGTGCAGGCCTGCGGGAAGGAGGAGCCGGCCGCCGGCAAGGCCTCGCTGGCCGGCGGAGCGACGGGCCTGTTCGCCCTGCTGCTGATCGCCCTGAGCCTCGCGGATCTCGGCATCCGCGGCCAGGCCGACCCCGTGGTGGCCCTCTCGGCGCAGGCGGCATTCGGCACGTGGCTGTTCTGGGCCCGGATGGTGGTCGGGCTGCTGGTTCCCGCCGCCGTCACCGGCGCCATGCTGCTGCGGGGGAGCGCCGTCCGGACCTCGGTGGTGAGCCTCGGGCTGGTCGGTGCGCTGGCCGGCGAACTTATGGGCCGTGCGGTGTTCTACGCTGCGGCTCTGGGCCCCAACGTGTGGGGGCTGTAGTGCAGGAGCTTACAGACGCCAGGACCGGGCGCGGCGGAAGCCGCGTCCGGTCCTTTCTGCGAAGCGCATCCCCGGCCTTCCGCGGCGGTCTCTGCGCGCCGGCCGGCCCGCCGCCGGAGAGGGGATTCCCGCGCATCCATAGAACTAAAGGAAACTGTCAGATGTGTGCGAAGTGCAACGGAAGGGGAGGGGTTTGTGTGGAAGAGGTCGTGATTCTGGGAGGCGCCCGGACGCCCTTCGGCACCTTCGGCGGGTCGCTGAAGGACATCTCCGCCGTCGACCTGGGGGTGACGGCCGCCCGGGCGGCGCTGGCGCGCGCCGGGGTGCCGGCTTCGGCCGTGGATGACGTGGTGGTGGGCAACGTGATTCACACGGGCAGGGACGCGCCGTACCTCGCGCGCCACATCGCGCTCTACGCCGGCGTGCCCGTCGAAACCCCGGCGCTGACGGTGAACCGGCTCTGCGGTTCCGGGCTGCAGGCGGCGATCTCGGCTGCCCACAGCATCCGGGCCGGTGAGTCCAGCGTCGCCCTGGTGGGCGGGGCCGAGTCCATGAGCCAGGCGCCGTATGTGCTGCGCAACCGGTTCGGGTCGGGCATCGGCACGCCGGAGCTGGGCGACGCCCTCTGGGAGACGCTGACCGACACCTACTGCGGCTGCGGCATGGCGATCACCGCCGAGAACGTCGCCGAGCGGTACGGCATCACCCGCGAGGCCCAGGACCGGTACGCGCTGCTCTCCCAGCAGCGGGCGGCCGCGGCCCGGGACCGGCTGGCGGAGGAGATCGTGCCGGTCGAGCTGCCGCAGCGGCGCGGATCGCCTGCCCGGCTCGAGCAGGACGAGCATCCCCGCCCGGACACGACGTACGAGGCCCTGGCCCGCCTGCCCGCCCGGTTCAAGCCGGGAGGCACCGTGACGGCCGGCAACGCCAGCGGCATCAACGATGGCGCCGCCATGCTGGTGCTGGCCTCGGAGAGCCGCGCGGCGGCCGAGGGCTGGCGCCCGCTGGGCCGGCTGGTGAGCTGGGGGGTCGCCGGGGTGGATCCCCACTACATGGGCATGGGCCCGGTGCCGGCCAGCCGCAGGGCCCTGCAGCGGGCGGGGCTCACCCTCTCGGACATCGACCTGGTGGAGGTGAACGAGGCCTTCGCGGCCCAGTACCTGGCCGTCGAACAGGAGCTGGGGCTTGACCGGGAGCGCACCAACGTGAACGGCGGCGCCATCTCGCTCGGCCACCCCGTGGGGGCCAGCGGCGCCCGCCTGCTCCTCACCCTGCTCCTGGAACTCCGCCGCAGGGGCGGCCGCTTTGGGCTGGCCACGCTCTGCATCGGCGGCGGCCAGGGGATTGCCGCCGTCGTGGAGGCGTTCCCGGCGGCGTGAGCGGCTGAACGCTCAGGACGAACTGGTCAGCTTCAGCCCCACGATGCCGGCGAAGATGAGGAAGATGCACAGCAGCCGGAGCGGTTCCCGGGGCTCACCCAGGAGAGCGATGCCCACCAGGGCCGAGCCGAGGGCGCCGATGCCGGTCCACACGCCGTACGCGGTGCCCAGGGGCAGCGTCTTCATCGCCTGGCTGAGCAGGACCACGCTGCCCAGCATGAACGCCAGCGTCGCGGCGGAGGGCAGCAGCCGGGTGAAGCCCTCGGAGTATTTCATCGCCGTTGCCCAGGCCACTTCGAGAATGCCTGCGACGACCAAGTAGACCCAAGCCACGTTTTCTGATCCTCCTGAATCTGTTTCTGGGACAAGACCCGCGCCCCTTGCGCCGCGACGCAGGCGGGGTTCGCGGGCCCGCCTACGCGGGCAGGGGGCCGGGCTCACCCACGTGGAAGCCCTGCGCCGCGTCCACCCCGCACTCCCGCAGCAGGGCCAGGGTGCGGTCGCATCCCACGTATTCGGCGACGGTCTGGATCCCCAGCCCGCGCGCCATGGCCACCATGGCCTTGACGAGGTGCTGGTCCACGGGGCTCTCGGGCAGTCGCTCGATGAAGCCGCCGTCGATTTTCAGCGTCCGGACGGGCAGCCGCTTCAGGTAGAGCAGCGAGGAGAACCCGGATCCGAAGTCATCGACCGCGAAGTCGCAGCCGAGCTCCGTCAGGGCGGAGATGCAGGATGCCGCCTGGTCCAGATCCGCCACCGCCGCCGACTCGGTGATCTCAAACCGCAGCGCGCCGGGCGGGATCTCATGCTGTTCGATCAGCTCGCGGACAAACGGGACCAGCGACGGGTCCCCCACCGCCTGGCCGGAGAGGTTGACGGAGAGGGCGATCTGCCGGCCCCGGGCCTGCAGCCCGGCGATGGTCTCGACAGCCCGGCGGATCACCCAGCGGTCGATCTCCGGCATGAGGCCGCATGCCTCCGCCGCCGGAAGGAACTGACCAGGGGGAATCAGGGCGCCGTCCGGCGCCACCATGCGGAGCAGAGCCTCGTACTGGGTGACCGCGTTCCGCCGCAGGTCCAGGATGGGCTGGAACAGCAGCGTGAACCGGTTCGTGGCCAGGGCCTCCCGGATCCGCTGCTCCCAGGCGGCCTCGCCCTCGTCCAGGACCCCCGGCTGTTCGGGGGAGAAGATGCAGTAGCGGTCGCCGCCGCTGTTCTTGGCCCGGTACATCGCCAGGTCGGCGTGCAGCATCAGCGCGTCCGCCGTGCGGCCGTGGTCCGGGTAGAGGGCGATGCCGATGGAGACGGTCACGCACGTCGGGCATTCGTGGGTGCTGGCGATCTGGGAGCGGACGCCCTCCAGCAGCGCTTTCGCCATGGCCTCGGCCCCGGCGGCGTCCACGCCCGGCACCAGCACGCCGAACTCATCGCCCCCCAGGCGGGCGAGCGATCCCCGGCCCCCCAGGATGCCCGACATCACCTGGGCCAGCGACTTCAGCAGGTCGTCGCCCGCCAGGTGGCCCAGGGTGTCGTTGACGAACTTGAAATCGTCGAAGTCGAGGAAGAGGAGGGCGCCGCGGGCGCTGACCGGGTCGGCCAGCGCCGCCTCCAGCTGCCGCTGGAAGAAGCGCCGGTTCGCGAGGTTCGTCAGGGGGTCGAAGTTGGCCAGCCGCCGGAGCTGCTCCTCGGCCATGCGGCGGTCGGTCACGTCCATGATCTGGGCGACGTAGTAGCGCGGCGCCCCGTGCGGGTCGCGCACCAGGGCGGTGCTCACCGACACCCAGAGGACGCTGCCGTCCCGGTGCAGGTACCGCTGCTCCAGGGTGCAGCTCCCGCACTCGCCCGATCGCACGGCGTCCAGGAGCCCCTCCTGCTCCGCCATGTCGTCGGGGTGGGTGACCTCCCGGAGGCTGATTCCGTTCAGCTCCCCCGGCGGGTGGCCCAGCATGTGGTGCAGGGCGGGGTTGGCCCGGATGATGCGCAGGTCGAGATCGACCAGGGCGACGCCGATCGGCGCCGACTCGAACGCGGTGCGGAAACGCCCCTCGCTTTCAGCCAGCTCATCCCGCTGGGCGCTCAGCGCCCTCGCCTGCTCCACCAGGATGCGGTGCTGCCGCAGCAGCTCGTCCTGCTGCGCGGCGAGGGCCTCCCGCTGCGCGGCCAGCTCCGCGTTGGCGGCCTGCAGCTCATCGTTGTTGAGGACCAGGTCCCGTGAGGCGGCCTCCAGCTGGTAGAAGAGCGTGCGGTGCGCGGTCGCGGCCTGCACCCACACCGCGCCGATGGTGGCCAGCAGCACCAGCCCCACGGCGTAGAAGAGGGGGGAGTACGGCGGCGCATCCGGCAGCAGCAGGTGGGTCACGACCAGCGTGGTCAGCACGGTCCCCAGCATGACGAATCCCCGCCGCTGCCCGCCCGTCACCGCGGTGACCATGGGGATGCCCGGCAGGATCGGCAGGAGGGCCGGCGCGAGCGCGGACCTGACCATGAGGCTGATGGCGACCCCCAGGAGGAAGAGGAGGAGATCGAGCCGGACCTGGGAGCTGAGCCGCAGCGAGTCCCCCCAGTGAGAGAGCACCAGGCCGCCTGCAATCAGCAGCACGAACAGGGCGGCGTTGGGCAGCGCGGCCGCAGCCTCGTCGCCGAGCACCCCGGCGACGGCGACCATCAGCAGGATGAGCAGCCAGCAGACGCCCTCGGTGTGCTTCAGGGTCTGCGCGGCCCACTGGTCGTTCAGGTCGCGCAGACCGGCCTGCCCGTCGCCCTCCGCAGCCGCCTTGCGGGGCAGGCTGTGCACCAGGGCCCCTGCGCCGAGAATGGTCCAGAGCAGTGCGCCGGTCCAGGCGCGCGACTGCCAGAAGTTGTACACCAGCACCGCCGGCAGGACAGCGGCCAGCCGCTCCGCCCAGGGACGCAGGCGCGCCGGAAGCCGCCGCCTGAGGAGGAGGAGGGCGCCGCTCACCAGGCCCAGGGCGCCCAGCGTGGGCAGGATGGGCCGGATCCCCTCGTAGGCCGGGGAGTCCAGGGCGCCCGGCGCCGCGAGAAAGATCAGCCCCTCGGCCAGCTGAATGGCACCCAGCGCGGCCGGCAGGGGCTCAGCGGCCTCGGCCCAGCCGAGGGCGACGGTGCTCAGGGCCAGCAGGCCGTACCCGACGGCACCGGTCAGCCCGCCGGACTGACCGATGATCCAGGCCAGCAGCCCGAGGGGGAGGGCAGCCAGCGCCAGGAGCCACCGCAGCACGGCCCGGCGCGGGGTGTAGCGCATGGCAAAGATCAGCAGGACGCCACCGGTCAGGAGGGCGGTGGCCATCCGGGAGGTCACCGGGGCAAGCGGTGCGTAAAGCCCCGTCGGCAGTTCCGCGGGGAACGCGAACAGGCATACGCCCGTCACCACTTCGACCAGCGTGATCACGATGATCAGGCGGGTGGCGCTCACCGACGACACATACAGCCCCCCCTCAGTCATGTCGGAACTTTTCGTGCTAGTCGTCAGCGACTCCTGCTTGCCTGCGGTTCATCCAGTCCACGGCGTCTGCCATCGCCCGGTCGGAACGGTACAGGAAGTGCCCCTCCTCCGGGTAGACGCGCCGCTCGACCGGCCCCGGGAGTGCGGCCGCCAGCCGTTCAGACTCATGGGGAGGAACCACGGTGTCGGCGCCGCCGTGCAGCAGGAGCACGGGCGCCTGAACCTGGCGGGCAGCGGCGGCGGGGTCGAACTCGCTGACCGCCAGGAGGCGGCGCAGGTTGGTCACGATGCGGCGGCCGCCGATGTCGGTCTCCGCGATGTGCGTGCCGGCCGCGACGCGCTCCCGCAGGGCCTTCACCTGGGCCCGCCACTGGCGGACGCGCAGCTCCACGACCCGTTCCGAGAGCCCCCGGCTGGCGGCCAGGCGGCGCACCTGCTCGCTGTAGCGGGCCTCCGCGGTGCAGGCCCCGGCGGCCAGCAGGATCAGCCGCTTCACCTTGCCCTCGGCGGCCAGGCGAAGGGCGAATCCGGCGGCGTCTGCCCAGGCCACTGCCGCCACCTCGCTGACCTCCGGCTGCAGCGCGAGCAGCTCGGCGGCGGCGGCCGCGTCATCGTAGAGGTCGTCCCAGTCCGCGTCCGCGTACAGCCCCCCGGACTCGCCGCTGCCCCGCTGGTCGTAGCAGAGGCAGCCGATGCCGGCCGCCCCGAAGGCCTCGGCCCAGCGCAGCGGCCAGTTCTTGGTCCCATCCTGTTCCCGCCGCTGCAGGGGCAGGGGGTCCGGGCCGCCGACGATGACGGCGGCAGGTACCGGGGCGGCGCTGCTGGCACCCTCCGGCAGGACAAGCGTGCCGGCGAGGCTGTAAGTTTCTGAGGCGATGGAGATGGGGTAAGTGTGCACGCGTGGTCGCTCCTCTGTCGCAAACTTTCCTACCGATTGTATCACATTGTGTACTCCATTTTTACCGTCTGGTCCATCGGCCCACGCGTTTCTTCATTATATATGGGTTCATCTGATGTGCAAACAGGCCCCGGCCGCGCCAGGGTGGCGCGGCCGGGGCTATCGCTGCAGGGCAGTTGCAGGCGCCGCTACTTCATCGCCCGTGTGACCAGCAGCTCGGCCTGACGGGCCAGATCGATGGAGTCCGCGATGGTCTCGAAGAACTTCTGCGGGTTGTGGAAGCCGAAGGAGTTCTCGGCGGAAGCCAGATCCCAGTAGAACTGGGCCTCACGGTGCAGGGCGCGGGCCTCGTTCAGGATCTCCTCATCCACGCCGGCCGCGATGGCCTTCTCGATCGCGAGGATCGCGTCCTGGTTCGCGATGCCGGCCCGGTCGAGGGCCTCCTTGATGCGGTCCTGCGTGTGCAGGACCCGCTGGCCCATCTCCTCCCGGCTCTCCCGGTGGCACTGGCCGCAGGACTGCTCGAAGGTGCGGAAGGGGGAGGTCAGCCAGTGAGAGGAGATCTTGGTGGACCCCTGCGTCATGTAGGGCATGTGGCAGTCGGCGCAGGAGAGTCCGGCCCGCTGGTGGGCGCTGCCCTGGAACATTTCATACTCGGGGTGCTGTGCCTTCAGCATGCCGCCGCCCGTCTGGGGATGGGTCCAGTCGGAGAAGCCGATCTCCTCGTAGTAGGCGTACATGTCTTCCGGCTCAAAGCCCTTGTCCCACGGGAAGTAGACCCGGTTGGCATCGTTCGGGTTGAAGAAGTACTCCACGTGGCACTGGGCGCAGACGAGGGAGCGCATCTCCTGGCGGGTGGCCTTCTCCACGGGCCTGCCGATCCGCGCCATGGCCTCGACCAGCGCCGGGCGGGTGATGCGCAGCTCCATCGTCTGGGGATCATGACAGTCGGAACAGGAAATGGGATGGACAAAGAGGTCCTTGTTGTTGTCGGCCAGGAGCTTGGTGTTGTAGAAGGCGTCGCCCATTTGCTCGATGAGCCCGGGCACTTCGGCCGACTTGCAGTACATACACGTCAGGTTCGTGTTCTCGTTGATGCGCTGGGTGGGCTCGGTGCCGTTGCCGCCGATGACGTCATCCAGCGTGTACATGTGGCCGCGGGCTTCGTTGTACTCCTTCGAGAAGCCGTAGCCCGCCCACAGCGTGCGCATGTAGGGGAACTGATCGAGCCGGCTGTGCTTCTTCGGCGTGGAGCCGTACTTCAGCGCCGGCGGATTCAGCTCCGCGTTGCGGGCCCAGGAATCGTAGTGGGCCGGGTACAGGAGTTTGAAAGCCTCCGGGTCGGTCTCGTCCGGTGACAGCGTGATGGCCGGCCCCTCAACGGCCTCGGTCTTGTTGGACACGATGGCGAAGACGCCCACGCCTACCAGGATGACCGCGAGGGCGGCCCCGATGGCGATCGTCCACTTGCGGTTCATGGTCTGTACAGCCTCCTGTTCTGCTCAATTGCGAAGGGGTAAACCGTGCGTGGTGTCACGGTGACATTCGAAACACATGAGCCCGTCGGTCGGGTGATCGGCCAGGGACGTGTCGCGCAGCCATCCTTCGTGGCACTCGATACACCGGGCCTGGATGATCTCGCGCGAGGATGGGGTGGTCGTGATGACATCGGGGGTGGAGTTGGTCAGGAACACGGCTGCATGGCGGCCGGCCGCCTTGATCTCCTCGATCGGTTTGGCGAAGAAGCCGGAGGGAATGTGGCATTCCACGCACGCGAGGTCCCGGTGGACCCCCCGCTCGAGGGAGAGCACCTGGTCGGTCATGACGTGGCACGTGCCGCACGCCGCGGGCGACCCGATCGTCTGGCCGACGGCGGGCACCTGCAGGGCAAACGCCAGGATCAGGAACGCGCCGACCAGGGCGCCGAAGGCGATCAGGGCCCCCTTGCCCCATCTGCTCTGCATTGCATCACCTCCTTTCCCCTCACCCTCAGCGTAGCAGGCATTGATTACACGGGGCTTACACGGGTCTTGGGTTTTGATGAATCGCAAACAAGCAGCGGGCGCCGTCACTCGGCGCCCGCCGGATCGAACTTGTAGCCAATTCCCCAGACCGTCCTGATCCACCGGGGCTGCGCGGGGTTCTCCTCGATCTTCTCCCGCAGCCGGCGGATGCAGACCGTGACGGTGGACTGGTCTGTGGGGGCATCGCCGTGCCACACCCGGCTCAGCAGCGCCTCCCGGGTGAAGGGGTGCCCCGGGTGGCTGGCCAGCAGCCAGAGCAGGTCGAACTCCTTCGGGGTGAGCTCCGGGGTCCGGTCGCCGACCTGCACGGTGCGGGTGCTCTTGTTGATCTCCAGGTGGCCGAAGCGCAGGGTGCGGCTCTCGGGCAGGGTGGGCATCCGGCGGAGGATGGCGTGCACCCGCAGCACCAGCTCGTTCAGGTCGAAGGGCTTGGTCACGTAATCGTCGGCGCCCAGCCGGAAACCGACCACCTTGTCGACGCTGTCGCCCTTGGCGGTCAGCAGCAGGATCGGCACTGCCGAGGCCGCGCGGATGCGGCCGCAGACCGCGAAGCCGTCCAGCTTCGGCATCATGACATCGAGGATGATGAGATCAGGCCGCTGCGACAGCGCGAGCTCGAGGGCCTCCTGACCGTCCCCGGCCTTGATCACCTCGAAGCCCTCCGCGGTGAGCGCATGCTCCAGGACCTTCTGGGTCTTCGGGTCATCGTCGGCCACCAGAATACGGCGGGCTACGGACAACGCGGTTCACCTCCGTGAACGGGTAACGTGAAGTGGAACGTGGAGCCGCATCCCGGCTCGCTTTCCACCCAGATCCGGCCCCCGTGCAGCTCCACCAGGAGCTTCGCCAGGGCGAGGCCCAGCCCCGACCCGCCCGTCCGTTCGTGGGCCGAGCCCCGGCGGAACAGCTGGAAGATGACCTCCTGGTCCCCGGGCGGGATGCCGGGCCCGTTGTCGTGGACCGATACCTGCACGGCGCCATCCGCGGCCGCGGCCGTCAGCCGGACCTGGCCGCCCTGCTGGATGAACTTGATCGCGTTGCTGAGCAGGTTCAGGAGAATCTGCAGCACCCGCAGGTCATCGGCGGCCACCAGCGGCAGGTCGGCGGGAATGGCACAGGTGATCTCGATCTCCTTCTGCCGGGCCAGGGGACGGACGATGGCGCAGGCCTCCTGCACGGCCTCGCCCAGGTCGACGGCGGCGATGCTGAGCCGCATCTGCCCCGACTGCAGCCGGGAGGCGTCCAGCAGGTCGTTGACCAGCTGCAGGAGCCGCTGCGCGCTCTCCAGGATGTCCTCGAGGTGCTCGCGCTGGCCCGGGGTCAGGGGTTCTCCGCCGGGGCTCAGGAGAAGCTGGCTGAAGCCGATGATCGCCGTCAGCGGCGTCCGGAACTCGTGGGTCATCGCCGAGTAGAACTCGGTCTGGCTCCGGTGCAGCTCCTCCAGATTGGCATGAGCCTGCTGCAGCTGGCGGGTGCGCTCCTCCACCTTCTGCTCCAGGTTCCGGTAGAGCGCCTGGAGCTCGTCGGACATGGCCTGGATGGCGTCCACCAGCGGCGACGTCTCCAGGTGGGCCCGGAGGTCGCGGACCTCCGCTTCGGGCACCTCCCACTGCCCCTGCCCGATGCGCCGGGTCACCCCGGCCAGGGCGGCCAGGGGGCGGGCCACCAGCTGGTGGTTGAGAAAGCCGATCAGGGCCAGCGAGAGCCCGGTCACCAGCGCGATGACCGAGGCCCGGCTCCGGATGGCCTGTGCGAGGCGGGCCTCAAACCGCTCGGTCGGGATGGTGACCGAGAGCGCGCCCGCCAGCTCCCCCACCTGCAGCCCTTCCTTGGGGTAGCCTGCGATGTCCGGCTCCCCGGCAGGCGGGCCGTGGCAAGGCAGGCACGACGCCTCCATCTTCAGGGGCACCAGGTAGCGGAAGACGCGGCCCTCGCCGGACTCCGTGTACCCGACGATCTCCATGAGGCCCGGCTCGGCGGCGAAGCGGCGAAGCGCCTCGACCTCGAAGGCGTCGGGCATGTTCTCGGCGCTGCGCACCTCCAGCCGGGTCTGCTTGTACCGGTAGTCGGACATCTCGGCGAAGATCCGGCCGACGCCCCGGCCGACTGCCGCCGGGTTCAGGTACTTGAACTCGAAATGGCCCTCGCTGTCCCAGTTGATCCGGTCCTGGTTGCGGGCGATGAACTCCCGCATGGCGATGACCTGGGTCGCGACCATCCGGGCCTGCTCCCGCAGGTCCTCTTCGGCCTGGGCCCGCTGGTGCCGGATGTCCAGGCCCAGGTTGAGGCCCAGCACCACGATGAGCACGGCCGTCACCCCGAGCATGAGTTTGGTCGCGATGCTGGTGTGCACGGGCTCACCTCCCGGGGCAGAGATGCCTACGCGCAATGTTAAAGTGCTGACACATGTTTGCCTATGAAGCGGCCTGCCCCCCTTCACCGGCACATAGTGCCCATGGCGGACTGGTCTTTTGGTGCCAGGCGGCACGGCAGGCCCCTGCCCGGGCGCCTATATTGAAGGGGTCTGCGCACGGGGCGGTCCGCCCGGCGGGGGAGCCGCCGGAGACCGAATGGGGTGCGCGAAAGACTGATAGGCATTTTGTCACAGTGTGAATCTCCCGACTGTCTATCGGCTGAATCCGCCTCCGGATCCATAGCCCTTGATTGTCTGATGCTGTTAACGTTGTCGTTGGCGGATCCATTGCGCGAGCGAGTCAGAGGAGGTTCGAACATGCCGACCTGCCCTTCCTGCGGCCATGAAACCACCGGCAGCTACTGCGATCTCTGCGGCGGCCGGATGGGCGAACGGCGGGAGAAGCCCCGGCCCCCGGTGCATCCCCGGCCCGCCGCCAGGGCTGCCGCAGCCCGCGCGCCGGCCCGCATGGCGAAGCGCCTCGGACCGGTGACCGCCCTGGTGCTGTGCGGCCTTCTGCTGTTCGGCCTGGGCCTCATCAGCGGCATCTGGCTGGCACGGGGCACCGCCGTGGCGGGGACGGCCCTCTACCCGACCCCGGGCATCGACCAGGCGGCCATCGCGGCGATGACCCCCCTGGCGCAGGCCAACTTCTTCCTGGAGACCGGCGTGGCCATGCTCAACCAGGGGCACAGGTCGGCGGCCGTCAGCGAGTTCCGCAAGGCCATCACCGCCTTTGAGACCGTGGTCAGCGCCGAACCGGAAAACCTCTTCGCCGGGACCTACCTCGGGCTCACGTACTACTACGCCGGGGACGCGGCGAAGGCGGAGGAGACCCTGGCGCGCGTGCTTCAGCAGGATCCGGACTACCTCTGGGCCATCTTCAACCTGGCCTGGATCTACGAGGTGACGGGGAACGACGATGCCGCGGTGGCCATGTACCAGCGCTACCTGGAGACGGCCCCGGCGGAGCGGCTGAACGCGCTGAAGTACGCCGAGCAGCCCGAGTTGATCGACATGCAGATCGGGGCGGCCCACGAGGCGATCGCCCGGCTGCGCGGAGGAGGGGATGAGGGTTGACGCGCTACCCCCGGTACAAGCGGGTGACCTCGGCCATCACGCTCGCGCTCCTGGCGGTGTGGTTCGGCTACGTCCTGCTCTGGCCCAACGCGGGCGCCACCGCGTCGGGCGGGGTGCCCGTCGGCGGGCCGGCGCCGGACTTTGAGCTGAAGACGGTGAGCGGGGAGGCGTACCGCCTGTCTGACCTGAAGGGGAAGGCGGTGGTGCTGAACTTCTTCGCCACGTGGTGCCGGTACTGCGAGGCGGAGATGCCGGTGCTGGAGGAGGCCTGGCGCGCCTACGCGGACCAGGGCCTCGTCGTGCTCGGCATCGACCTGGATGAGTCCGACCTGGCCGTCACCGCCTTTCAGGAGGAGCTGGGGCTGACGTTCCCCATCCTCGTCGACCGGGGCAGCAACGTGGCGCGGCTCTACCAGATCGTTCCGCTGCCCACCACGTACTTCATCGACCGCAGCGGCGTGGTGCGGGGGAAGTGGACGGGGGCCGTGACACCGGAGCAGCTGCGGGCGGCGATCGAATCGATGCTGTAGGAGGGGTGGACCGTGGACGGGCCGGACGTGAAGCCGCAGAAGGACCTGCTGGACAAGACCTGGGATTTCTTCTCCTCGGTGCGGGTGGCCACGGTGCTCCTCTTCCTGATCGCCGTGGCCTCCATCGGCGGCACGCTGATCGAACAGGAGGGCATGTACGCCTCCAGCCTGCCGCCCGAGGAGTACTACCCGCAGCGCTACGGCCCCGTGCTCGGCATGCTCCTGCTGCGCACGGGCATGACCCACGCGTACTCGTCCTGGTGGTACCTGACGCTGCTCCTCCTGATCACCGCCTCACTGGTGATCTGCTCGCTGGAGCGGTTCGTGCCGCTGTGGCGGGCCGTGCAGCAGCCGAACCCGGCGCCGGATAAGGCCTTCGTCCGGCGCCTGAAGATCGGGTTCACCTTCCCGGCTCGGGGGGAGGCGCCCTACGGGGAACTGGCGCAGGCCCTGCGGGCCCGGCGCTACCTGGTGATTGAGCAGGACGGGCGGCTCTATGCCGACAAGGGCCGCTGGGGCCGATGGGGGCCGTACATCACGCACATCGGGCTCCTGCTGGTGCTCGTCGGCGCCGGGATGCGGGCCCTGCCCGGAGTTTACCTGGAGCAGTTCATCTGGGTGCGGGACGGCGAGATCGTCAAGGTGCCGGGCAGCGACTTCTACGTGGAGAGCCTCGGGTTCGAAGTGGAGTACTACGAGACCGGCCAGCCCAAGAGCTACAAGACGCACACCCGGGTGATCGGCCCGGACGGAAGCGCGGTCAAGACGGGGACGATCGCCATGAACCGTCCGCTGGCGCACAATCGGGTGGAGCTCTACCAGTCCTCGTACGCCGCCGAGTTGGGCCGGGCGGACGTCGCGCTGGTGGACAGGCAGAGCGGGGACGAGATCGGCCGCTTCGCCCTGGACCTCATTCAGCCGCAGCCGGCCTACACGGTGGGCGGTTACCGGCTGGAGCTCGTGGCCTACTACCCCGATTTCAGCATCGGCGAGGACGGCAAGCCCACCACCCGGTCCGGCCGCGCCAACAACCCGGGGATGATTCTGCAGGTCACGCCGCCGGAGGGAGAACGGTTCCTCACCTGGTTCTTCCCGCTCTACCCGGACATGGAGTTTGACGACACGACGCCGGTGCGGTTGGCCACCCGGGACGTGACCACCGTCTTCACCTCCGGGCTGCAGGTGAAGAAGGACCTGGGGCTGCCGATCATCTACGCCGGTCTGGTCGTCATGACCCTCGGGGTGTTCGCCACGTTCTACATCGCACACCGGCGCTGGTGGGCCTTCACCGAGGACGGGCAGGTGATCGTGGGCGGCTGGACCAACCGCAACGCCGGCTCGTTCGAGCGTGAGATGCGGGAGATCGCACACCGCCTCGACCCCGAGCGGTACGCCTTCGCCGACGAAATGGAGGGAGACGAGCGATGATCCAGGTGTCAAGCTACCTGTTCCTGGGCGCTTTCGTGAGCTACCTGGCGGCAGCGATCCTGTACGTGACCCGCCTGACCCTCCGGCGCAGGGACCCCCGCTACTTCGACCTGGCCGACCGGCTGGGCGGCCACGGGTACAAGGCGGCGGTCGCGGGCGTGGTCCTGCAGGGGCTCGCCATTGCCGCCCGCTGGATTGGCTCGGGGCAGGTGCCGCTGGCCAACATGTTCGAGTACATGTCGTTCCTGGGCTGGTCCATCATGCTGTTCTTCGTGATCCTTTCGGCCTGGTACCGGATGCCCGGGCTGGGCGCCTTCGTCGCCCCCGTCGGCGTGGTGGTCATCGCCTACGCCTCGGTCTTTCCCACCGAGGTCCGGCCGCTGGTGCCGGTGCTCCAGTCGTTCTGGCTGCCGCTGCACGTGTCGTTTGCGGCGCTGGGTGAGGGTGCGTTTGCCGTCTCGTTCGGCGCCGCGCTCATGTACCTGCTCCGGGTGCGGAAGGAGCAGTCGCGGGAGTGGGAGGAGGCGGCGCTGGAGTTCTTCTTCTTCTGCGGGGCCATGCTGACCAGCTTTCTGGTCCTGGCGCTCGGCTTCAAGATCGCCGGCTACAGCGCCCAGGTGACCAACATGGCCGGAGGCCTGGCGGTCCTGGAGTACACGCTTCCGCCGTTCATCGGCCCGCTGGGCTCCCAGCCCGGCGAGGCGTCGTTCCTCGGGCTCCAGCTGCCGCTGGTCCACGCCCCGGCGTGGATGCGGGGGGCCTACGCCGCCAGGAACCTGAATACGCTGGTGCTCTCCACGGTGTTCGGCGCCATCCTGTACGGCCTGGTCCGCCTCATCGCCGGCATGCCCCTGCGGGAACTGGGCTCCCGGGCGGTGGGCGCCATGAACCCGAAGCTGCTGGACGAGGTGTCGTACCGGGGGATCGCGGTGGGCTTTCCGCTCTTTACGCTGGGCGGCCTGGTGTTCGCCATGATCTGGGCGCAGAAGGCCTGGGGCCGCTACTGGGCGTGGGACCCGAAGGAGACCTGGGCCCTCATCACCTGGCTCTTCTACTCGGGTTACCTGCACATGCGCATCGTGCGCGGCTGGGAAGGGCGTCCCGCCGCATGGATTTCCGCCCTGGGGTTCGTCATCGTCCTGTTCACCCTGGTGGGCGTGAACCTGCTGGTGTCGGGAATGCACTCGTACGTGTAAGCGGACGGGCGCAGGAAACAGAGAAGGGGCGGTCCCGCCGTGTCTGGCGGGACCGCCCCCGTCGCTGCCGTGCCGGCGGCGGCCAGGCAGACGGCCAGCGTGCTGAGCATGACCGCCAGCGAGCTGAGGCCGGTGGCCACGATCTGGCGCAGGCTGAGCCCCGCGCCCAGCAGGATGACCGAGGTCTGCAGGATCTGCTTGGCGCTCACGCGGATGCCCGGCCGGAACCGGGCCCCGATGCGCCCCGTGGCCTGCAGCAGCATGCCGAGCAGGACGCCGAAAACCGCCCCGCCGATCAGCGGGAAGTGCTTGCCGAGCAGCCACGCAACCGTGGCCACCCCGAACGTGAGGATGAGGCCGGGCCAGAGGCTGGCCTCGGCTCGGAGACTGGATTCCGTTAATCGCTGTTGTGCACTCCTTGGAAGAATGAAAATTGACCGGGGGAACGGCGGCGCGCCTGCCGGTGGGGGCGGCCGTTGAAACGACGATGCCGTATCCGGTAGGATGAAGGCCGCCGTGGTAGAATAAGCCTTTGGGAGAGGTCAATCTTTCTGGAGGGAAGGGTTGCCAGTGAAGCTGAAGAAGCGGCACGAGGTGCCAGACGAGCACAAGTGGGATCTGGATTCGGTCTACGCCTCCGTTGACGCCTGGGAAAAGGATTACGAACGGGTCGAGGCCATGCTCCCCGAGCTTACCGCGTTCCAGGGACGTGTCGGGGAGTCGGCCGCGAACCTGCTCCAAGTCCTGAAGACCCGTGACGAGGTCTCGAAGCTGCTGGAGCAGGTCGTCGTCTGGGCCCGGATGAAGGAAGACGAGGACACCGCCAACTCCACCTATCAGGCGCTTTCGGCGCGCAGCCGGTCGCTGTACGCCAAGGCCGCGGCCGCCGGCGCGTTCCTCACGCCGGAGATCCTGGCCATCCCGGCGGAGACGATCCGCGCGTGGCTGGAGGAGGAGCCCGGCCTGGCCGAGTACCGGCACGAGCTGGAGGACATCCTGCGGCAGAAGGCGCACGTCCGCTCGCCGGAGGTGGAGGAGCTGCTGGCCCAGATGGCCGAAGTCGGCGCCGCGGCGGGCGACATCTTCGGCAAGCTGAACAACGCCGACCTCAAGTTCCCGCACATCCGGGATGAAGAGGGCAACGAGGTGGAGCTCACCCTCGGCCGGTACCTGCGCTTCCTGGAAAGCCCGGTCCGCGCGGTGCGGCAGCAGGCGTTCGAGGCGCTCTACAGCACCTACCGCAAGTACCGGAACACCCTGGCGGCCACGTATGCCAACTCGGTCAAGACGGATGTGTTCTACGCCCGGGCACGGCGCTACCCATCGGCCCGCGCGATGGCCCTGTCGGACACCAACGTGCCCGAGAGCGTCTACGACAACCTGATCGCGACGGTGCACCGGAACCTGCCCTCGCTGCACCGGTACGTGCAGCTGCGCAGACGGATGCTGGGGCTCGACGAGCTGCACATGTACGACCTGTACACCCCCATGGTGCCGGACGTCGACAAGAAGATTCCGTACCCGGAAGCCGTCGACACGATTCTGAAGGCGCTCGCGCCCCTGGGGGAGGAGTACTGCGAGATCGCCCGCCGGGGCCTGACCGTCGACCGGTGGGTGGACATCTACGAGAACGAGGGCAAGCGCTCCGGCGCGTACTCCTTCGGCGCCTACACCACGAAGCCGTTCATCCTGATGAACTACCAGGACAACTTCGACTCCATGTTTACCCTGGCGCATGAGCTGGGCCACTCCATGCACTCCTACTTCAGCCGCCGGCACCAGCCGTACCACTACGCCGGGTACAAGATCTTCGTCGCCGAGGTCGCATCGACGTTCAACGAGGCGCTGCTCACCGACTACCTGCTGAAGGGCACCGACGACCCCAAGCTGAAGATGTACCTGATCAACCACCAGCTCGAGTCGTTCCGGACCACCCTGTACCGCCAGACGATGTTCGCCGAGTTCGAGCACATCGCCCACCAGCGGGTGGAAAGCGGCCAGGCCCTCACGGCCGATGTGCTGGACGAGATCTACTACGACCTCAACCAGCGGTACTACGGCACCGAGGGCATGGTGGTGGACGACCTGATCGCGGTCGAGTGGGCCCGCATCCCGCATTTCTACTCCGCCTTCTACGTGTACCAGTACGCCACGGGCATCTCCGCCGCGGTGGCCCTGAGCCAGCAGGTGCTGGCGGAGGGCCGGTCGGCGGTGGAGCGCTACCTGACCTTCCTGAAGAGCGGCTCGTCGGATTACGCCATCAACGTGCTGAAGAAGGCCGGCGTGGACATGACGTCGCCCGAGCCCGTTCAGCAGGCGTTGGATGTGTTCGCCCGGCTCCTGGACGAGATGGAGCGGCTGGCGGGCTGAGGCAGGCAGATGGAAGCCCCCGCTGCAGCCAGTGCAGCGGGGGCTCGACATTCGGGCCCTCAGCGGCCCGCCGTGCTCAGTTCCTTTTCGAGTTCGAGCCGCTCTTCGGCGCGGATCTTGGCCAGCACGATCTGCAGCCGCTCCTCCGGGCTGGAGACCCGCCACTGGTCGACGAGCCAGTCCAGCTCGCGGCTCATGGTGCTGGGCATGTGTTCGCGCCTTACCGGCCGCTGTCTGATCGGGCGTCTCATCCTGCTGCGTCCTCCTTCCCCGTCCGCGCGATCCAACCGCCTTGATGATATCACAAAACGCTGGAAATATTGTATAGGTCGATAAGTCTAGAGTTTAACGATCGGAAGTACTATATACCCTAGATAAAATAGGACTATTTCGCGTCCCGACAGGATCCGAAGGACGGGTGCGGCGCAGGCAGGAGTGCAGCGTCCCGGGAGCGAACCTCTGGGACAGCATATGGGCGCAGTGCGCAGGAGAGGCCCGAAAGCATGCCGGAGCGCCGCTCGTGGGCGCTGTGTGCGGTTGAGGAGCGAAAGCGTGTATAAGCGTCGCCTGTGGGCGCTGTGTGCGGTTGCGGAACGAAAGCGTGTATAAGCGTCGCCTGTGGGCGCAGTGCGCAGATGAGGAGCGAGAGCGTGTTTAAGCGTAGGACGCTGGCACATGTGCTGGTCTGGACCAGCTTCTATGATCAGTTGGCGTGGTCGCCCATCCTGGCGTGGCTGGCGGTGAGCTCCGGCGCGCCCGAAGCCGTATTCTGGGCGGCCACCGCGTACAGCGCGGCGAACCTCCTGGGTAATGTCGTGTTCGGTATGCTGGCGGACAAAGTGGACCGCATGGCGGTGGCCGGGGCGGGCCTCCTGGCGATGGTCGCGACGGGCCTGGCCCACCTGCTGCCGGACTCCACCGCGGGCCTCGTGGGGGTGCGCGCCCTGCACGGCCTGGCCATCGCCGGGGTAGCGCCCGCGGCGATGGCGAGCGTGACCGACGGCCTGCCCCGCAACCAGCGGGGCGTTGCGATGGCCCGGATGGGCCTGGTCATCGCCGTCGCCTCCATGCTGGCCTCCGCGGCAAGCGGCCGGCTGCTCACCAGCCTGGGCGCCGCGGCCAGCGTGTACATGCTGGCCCTGCTGGTCGGCACGGTGGGGGTCTTTACTTTCGTCATCCGGCGGTGGCTGGAGCCGCCGCCCGTACGTGAGGCGAGTCCGGCCAGGGACGAGCCGGCGGCCGGGCGGGTGAACATGCCGGGGATGCTCGCCGCGGCCCTGGTGGCGTACGCCCTCATGTTCCTGCAGAACGTGCTGTTTGCGGCCTACCCGCTGAAGGGGCACGAGCTCGGGCTGTCCTCCGCGACCGTGGGCATGACGCTGTCGGCCTTCGGCCTGGGCGCGGTCATCGCCTTCGTCCCGCCGCTGTCCCGCGCGTCGGACCGCTGGGGGCGGCACCAGCCCATCTTCGTGGGCATGGCCCTGGCTGGCGCGGGCCACCTCGGCCTCGCCCACGGCACCGCGCCGCTGGCGTTCGCCGCCTGGCTCTTCATCTACGGGCTCGGCTTCGGGCTGGTCTTCCCCGCCGTGTCGGCCCTGAACGCCGACGCCGCAGGGGCCGCCCGCCGCGGCGTGGCTTTCGGCCTCCTCAGCGCGGCCTTCTCCCTGGGCTCCATCTCGGGCCCGCCCGTCACCCAGGCGCTGTCCGGCGTGGCTTCGCCGTTCACCGTCGCCGGGTGGCTGGGCCTGGCGACCGCGGGGTTCATCTCGCTGTGGTACTACCTGGCCGTGCGTCCCGCCCAGGAGGCTGCCCGCCAGGGCGCGTGAGCGCTTCGGCAGAAGAGAGCAAATTGGATGTTTAATTCATGGTTTGCGTGGAAATACTCTCACTGAAGCCCAAGAACGGGCTGGCAGAGAGGAGGGAAACCATGCAGACCATGACTTCCAAGACCCGGACCTCGCTGGTGATTGGCGGGGTGGCGGCGCTGGTCCTGATCGTCAGCCTCGCGGTCTTCGCCTGGGCCCAGCGTGCACAGGACCCGGCGGAGACGGCGAACCCGCTGGAGCAGGTGGCGGAGCCCGAGAACGGCACGCCGCTGGGCGCCGACCCGGTCTCCGACCCGACGACGGCCATGAACCCGTCCGACGCCGGCACGGGGACGACGCCGCAGGCCGCCGCTCCGGTTGACGGGAGCGAAACCGCCGTCGGCACCGAGGACGGGGCCACCCCGGCCATGACGACCCATGAGGCTGTCCCCGCCGTGCACATCGTGCAGCCCAACGAGACGCTTTACGAGATCAGCGAGAAGTACTACAACACCCACATCTACGCCGGAGACATCGAAGCGCTGAACGGCCTGGAGAATCCGGACCAGATCTACGCGGGGATGGAGCTGAAGCTTCCCCAGCCCTCAGAGCTTCCCGGGTATGGCCAGTAAGCCGCCGGAGGCAGGTCCCTGAAGGACCTGCCTCCGACTTTCGTTCTGTGGCATCCCCTCCGCCTCAGCGGCGTTGCCCATCGTCATGCGTGACTGTGACCCAGGTCACGGATAGGTAAGCAGTACGAAACTTACAATAGCGACAAGCATCGGACGAAATCCCGTGCACGGCGATCTGCGCAGTACCGTTTGCAACGGCCCTCAGAGGCGGAGAGGAGGTAACGTATGGGAAAGCGATCCGAGATCTGGGCAGCAGGCATCATCGGGCTGATCGCCCTGGCTCTCGGGGTGACGGCGTGGGTTTCCGGCCTCACGAGCCGGGAACGGATCCAGGACCTGGCGTGGCAGGTGGAGCACCTGTCCCGGAGCGTGAAGCCGAAGACGGACTTCGGCACACCGCGGGAAGGTGCTGCCGACATCCGGCACAGCCCGGCCGACCTGCCCGGCCCCGTCGGGCGCCGTGAGCCCGCCCGCGTGAAGGTGGAGCTGGAGACGGTGGAACTGGACGGCGTGCTGGCCGACGGCACCACCTACACCTACTGGACCTTCAACGGAACGGTTCCCGGCCCGTTTATCCGGGTCCGGGCCGGCGACACGGTGGAGCTGACGCTGAAGAACGCCGAGGACTCGGCCAACATCCACTCCATCGACCTGCACGCGGTCACCGGTCCGGGCGGCGGCGCGGCCTCGACCCAGGTGGCGCCGGGGGAGAGCAAGTCCTTCACCTTCAAGGCCCTGAACCCCGGCCTCTATATCTACCACTGCGCGTCGCCCCACATCCCCACGCATATTGCGCAGGGCATGTACGGCCTGATCCTGGTGGAGCCGGAGGAGGGGTTGCCGCCGGTCGACCGGGAGTTCTACATCATGCAGGCGGAGGTGTACGCCGCGGGACGCCACACCGACGGCGGGCACCAGCCCTTCGACGGTGACCTGATGTACCGTGAGCAGCCCAACTATGTGGTGTTCAACGGTGCCTTCCAGGCGCTGACGGGCGACCAGGCGATGACCGCGCGGGTCGGTGAGCGCATCCGGCTCTTCGTCGGCAACGCCGGACCCAACCTGGCCTCATCGCTGCACGTGATCGGCGAGATCTTCGACGTGGTCTACGCCGAGGGCGGCACGACCGTCACGGAGAACATCGGCGTCACGCTGATCCCTGCCGGCGGGGCCGTCATCATCGAGTTCACCGCGGAAGTGCCCGGCCGCTACCAGCTGGTCGACCACTCCATCTCCCGGGCCGTGGACAAGGGGGCCCTGGCGTTTATCGACGTCCAGGGCGACCCCGACCCGGAAATCTACTACGACCCGGCCGGCCATCCCATGTCCGGCCACTAGGACGTCTACGGGTTGGCTGGCCACTCGTGCGTAGGCCTGAGGGAGGGATCGTTCGGAGGCCGTCGAATCCGTGGTAGGTAACGTCTTTTGCATGGGAAGGGGCGGACCCCGCGGTGAAAACATTCGGCCTCTTGCTGGCGATCTCGTGGCTGCTCCGCACGCCGCTCGGGCAGCTGCTCCTGCTGCTGCTGGTGCTCTGGTACCTGGACCACCGCTATTTCGGTATCGGCGCTGCGGTTATGGCCTTCCTCCACCACCGGCGGCGCATCGCCAGCCTGCGCTACACTGTGCAGGTGAATCCCTCCGACGTGCGGGCGATGGTGGAACTGGGCGAACACTACCTGCGCAGCGGGCGCGCCGCACAGGCCGCGGAGTACCTGGAGCAGGCGCTGGCGCGCGGTGAGGACAGCGCCCGTGCCCACTTCCTGCTGGGCGCCGCCTGGGTGCGGCTCGGGCGGGGGGACGAAGGGCGCGCGATGCTGGAGAAGGCCCTGGCCCTCCAGCCCAACGTCGCCTACGGCGAGCCTTACCTCTACCTCATCGAGGAGGCGGCGCAGCGCCGGGATGACGACCGGATCGAAGAGCTTGTCGGCGCGCTGGAGCAGTTCGAGAGCGTCGAGATCCTCACCCGTGCGGGCCATCTGTGCCGGGCGAGCCGGCAGACGGCCCTGGCGCGGCGGCTGTTTGACGAGGCGGTGAGCAACTACCGGTACATCCCCGCGAAGATGCGGCGTCGGGAGCGCCGCTGGCTGTGGCGGGCGCGCCTCGGGCAGATGCAGACCCGGTGAAGGTTGGCGCCCCCGGGGCGTGATTACGGTTTCGCCCCCGCTGCACGGTGGCCGTGAAGGCCTCCGTGCAGCGGGGGTCTGCGCGTGTCCGGCGCGGCCGCGCCCATGCAGTGTGCACGTTGCGCGCGGACTCCGCCATCGTTGTCCTTCCCGCCATGCGCGCCGGGGGGAGGGTGGTCGGCGGCTACTGAGGCGAGTGGCAAGAATGTGCACTTCCGTGAACCCCAGTCGGGACAAGGGCTGCCGGGGATGCGGCGCTGGAAACGCTTGCGGCGCAAGGGTTCGAGAAAAGTGCACATTCGTGCCAACGAAAGCGTGCAGGCCCCGCCGACGCCGCACCACCGCCCCGGCGGCCTGGAGGGCAGCAACAACACCACGGCCAGGCCCGTCCGGGCCTGGCCGTACTGTACCTATCGATTCAGGTCCTTCAGCTCGCCGGTCTCCTGGTAGATCGTCCACTCGCCCAGGTTGGTGGCGTGGTCCCCGATGCGCTCCAGGTAGTGGGCCACCAGCAGCAGGTAGGTGGCGGTGCGGACCGACTTCGGGTCCGACTGCATCACCTGGAGCAGGTCGTCGAAGAGCTTGCGGTAGAGACCGTCGATCTCGTTGTCCCGCTCCGTCATGCGCCGGGCCCGCTCGGAGTCGCCCTGCACCCAGGCATCCAGCGCCTCCCGGTTCATCTCCTGGACCCGCTGGGCCATGAGCGGGATGTCCAGCAGCGGCTTCGGCGGGGCGGGGCAGTCGAGGCGGAGCACCACCTTGGCGATGTCGGTCGCGTGGTCGGCCATGCGCTCCAGGTCCGTGACCACCTTCAGCACAGTACCGATGACCCTGAGGTCGCGCGCCAGCGGCTGCTGCAGGGCCATGAGCTGGAGGCAGCGCTGCTGCAGGTCGATGGCCATCCGGTCGGCCACCTCGTCGCCCTCGATGACCTCCCGGGCCAGCTGCCGGTCCATCTTCTGCAGGGACTGCACCGCCTTGTCGATCGCCTCGTTCACGAACACGCCCATGCGCAGCATGTCCCGCTGCAGGTGGGCAAGCTGCTCGTCAAACGCCGAACGGGCAGCCATGGGCCCAAACCTCCTTCTGCTCAGCCGAATCGGCCGGTGATGTAGTCCTCTGTGCGCTGGTCTTTCGGATTGGTGAAGATGGTGCCGGTCGGTCCGTGCTCGATGAGCTCGCCCGAGAGGAAGAACGCCGTGTAGTCGGAGATGCGGGCCGCCTGCTGCATGTTGTGGGTCACGATGACGATGGAGTACTCGGCGCGGAGCTCGCGGATCAGCTCCTCGATCTTGGCCGTGGAGATGGGGTCCAGGGCCGAGGCCGGCTCGTCCATGAGCAGCACCTCCGGCTTCACCGCCAGCGATCGGGCGATGCAGAGCCGCTGCTGCTGCCCACCCGAGAGGCCCAGGGCGGACCGGTGCAGCCGGTCCTTGACCTCGTCCCAGAGGGCGGCGCCCCGGAGCGACTGCTCCACCAGCTCATCCAGCACGGCCTTGCGCTTCTCGCCGTGGATCCGCGGCCCGTAGGCGACGTTGTCGTAGATGGACATGGGGAAGGGATTCGGCCGCTGGAAGACCATGCCGACCCGCCGCCGGAGGGCGACGACATCCACGCCGGGGCCGTAGATGTCGGTGCCGTCCAGCGTGATGGTGCCCTCCACCCGGGCGCCGGGGATGAGGTCGTTCATCCGGTTGAGGCAGCGCAGGAAGGAGGACTTGCCGCAGCCGGAAGGGCCGATGAGCGCCGTGACCCGGTTGGCGGGGATCTCCAGGCTGATGGAGCGCAGGGCACGATAGCTGCCGTAGTACAGGTCCACACCCTCCGCGCGCATCCGTATCGTCTCGCCCAACGTCAGGTCAGCCTCCTTCTCGACTACCGCATGCGCCGCCGGTACCGCCACAGCGGCAGGGCGATCACGAAGTTGACGAGCAGCACCAGCAGAATCAGCAGGGCGGAGCTGCCCATCGCGATTCGGTCCGCGTCGGGCACCAGCCCCTCCGACGTCACCGACCAGATGCGCACCGCCAGCGTCTCGCCGGCGACCATGACGTCGGGGTTCGGGAAGTGGCGGGAGGCGGTGACGCCGGCCGTGTAGATCAGCACGGCGGTCTCACCCAGGGCGCGGCCCGCGACCAGCGTCAGGCCCGTGAGGATGCCCGGCAGGGCGCTGGGCAGGACCACGCGCCAGATGGTCTGCCAGTGGGTTGCGCCCAGGCCCAGCGAGCCCTCCCGGTACGACTGGGGCACGCCGCGGATCGCCTCCTCGGTGTTCCGCACCAGGACCGGCAGGTTCAGCAGGGCCAGCGTCAGGCTGCCGCCCAGGATGGTGAAGCCCCAGCCCATATAGTTGACGAAGAGGATCATGCCGAACAGGCCGAGCACGATGGAGGGCACCGAGGCCAGCGCTTCCACCGAGAGCCGGATCAGGTCGGTCAGGCGGCCGGGCTTGGCGTACTCGGCCATGTAGATGCCGGCGGCCACGCCCACCGGGAAGGAGAAGAGCAGCGACAGGCCGGTGATGTAGAGCGTGTTGAAGAGCTGCGCCCCCACGCCGCCGCCGGCCCGGAATGCGCTGGAGCGGGAGGTGAGGAACTGCCAGTCGATGACGGGCAGGCCTTCGATCAGGATCGGCAGCAGGAAGCCGGCCAGGATGAGCAGGATCAGGATCCCCGCCCCCCAGAGCACGGCCGTGGCCACCCGGTCGGCAAGCTGCTGTCGGGTCATCAGCGGGCCACCCCCCGGTTGCTGACCCAGCGGACCAGCAGGATCATCAGCAGCGAGACGATCAGGAGCCCGAAGGCCATCATGAAGAGCGCCCGGTTCCAGGGGGAGCCCGGCGGCGTCTGGCCCATCTCCATGATGATCTGCGAGGTCAGCGTCGACGTGCCCTTGGTCAGCGACCGCACCAGGACCGGCGAGTTGCCGATGACCATCTGCACGGCGGTCGTCTCACCGAACGCGCGGGCGAAGGCCAGGATGATCGCCGCCAGGATGCGCGGACGGGCCGCGGGCAGGGTCACGTGCCAGATGGTCTGCCAGCGGGTGGCGCCCAGGCCCAGCGATCCCTCCTCGATGGCGGGGTCCACCGCCTGCAGCGCGTCCTCCGCCATGCCGAGGACGGTGGGCATCACCATGATGGCCAGGACGACGCCGGCCACCAGCACGCCGAAGCCCTGTCCGCCCAGATGGTCGCGCACCCACGGCACCAGGAGCGTCATCCCCAGGTAGCCGTAGACGACCGACGGGATGCCGACGAAGAGGTTGGAGGCCTGGCGGAGCACGGTGCGCATCCAGCCCGGCGCAATCTTCGCCATGAAGATGGCGCCGGCCAGCCCCAGCGGGGCGGCGATCAGGAGCGCGATCGCCGTCACTGCCACCGACCCCACCATGAAGGGCAGCGCGCCGAACCGGCCCAGGGGCGGGTTCCAGACGGGGCTGAAGAAGAACTCCAGGGGCGAGACGTCCGCAAAGAGCCGCAGACCCTCCGACCCCACGAAGAGCAGGATGGCGGCGATCACCAGGGCAACCAGGACCGCACACGCGGTGATTACGTTGCGCGCCAGGCGGTCTGCGGTGCGCACCCGGTCCATCGAACCCCTCCTCCGTGGTCATAGGCTAGTGCTGTTACCCGGGCCTACTCCGGCCCGGCCATGGCGGGCAGGATCACCGTGAACGTGCTGCCCTTCCCGACCTCGCTCTCCACCGCGATCGTGCCGCCGTGCGCCTCCACGATGTGCTTGGCGATCGCCAGCCCCAGGCCGGTGCCGCCCGTGGCGCGGGTGCGGGCCTTGTCCACCCGGTAGAACCGCTCGAAGATGCGCCCCAGGTCGGCCCGGGGGATGCCGATGCCGGTGTCGGCCACCGCGATCAGGACCCGCCCGCCCTCGTGGCGGGCCGAGAGCGTCACCCGGCCGCCCGCGGGCGTATACTTGATCGCGTTTTCCACCAGGTTGCTCAGCACCTGGACCAGCCGGTCGGGATCGCCGTTCACCGGCGGCAGGCCTTCCGGCACGTCGGCCGAGAGCTGCAGCCCCGCCCGCTCAACCTTCTGGGCGAGCCGCCCCACCGTCGTGGCGACCAGATCCCCCGGAGCGGTGGGGCGCCGCTGCATCCGGAACCGGCCGGACTCGACCCGGGAGAGGTCCAGCAGCTCGTCGATCAGGACGCCCAGGTGCCGGCTCTCCCGCAGCATGATCTCCACGAAGTGACGGGCGGTTTCCGGCTCCTCCAGCGCGCCTTCCAGCAGCGTCTCCGCGAAACCCTGGATGGAGGTGAGGGGGGTGCGCAGCTCATGGGTCACGTTGGAGACGAACTCCGTGCGCATCTGCTCCAGCTGGCGGGAGCGTGTGATGTCCCGCAGCATCACCAGCACGGAGCGTTCCCCGCCGCTCACCGCCGGGGCGAGCCGGGCCTCGAGGATCTGCGCCTCCGGCTGGGCCCGGCGGATCTCCAGCGTCTCGGGCTCACCGGTGGCCAGCACCCGGGCCATGCGCTCGTCAAGGTCGAAGTGGTGGGTGACCTCCAGGTGGTCCCGCCCCAAGGCCTCGTGCGGCGACACGCCCAGCATGCGCGCCGCGGCCGGGTTCACCAGCACGATCCGCCGGTGCTGGTCGACCAGCAGGATGCCGTCGGCCATGTGCTGGAGGATCACGTCCATCTGGGCTTTCTCCAGCAGGAGCCGGTCCAGCCGCTCCTGGGCGCTGCGTTCGGCGCGCCGCAGGGCGGCGTCCGCGCGGCGCGCGGCGCTTCGCGCCACCCCGCTGGCCTCCAGGTACCCGTAGATCGGCGGAACCAGCAGGGCCGCCAGCAGCACCAGTCCGGTGATCAGCTCCGGCGCCCCGGGTCCCCGGGCCACGGCCGCCTCCAGCCGGCCGGAGGCCAGGTAGGCCGCGGCGGCCGCGAGCCCTGCGGCCGGCGGCAGGGCGAACCACAGCAGCGCCGGGCGGTATTCCCGCCTCATGGCCGTCCCCGCCTCACCGGCGCCTGGTCACGGCGAACCGGTACCCGACGCCGCGCACCGTTTCAATCAGCTTCGGCTCGGAGGGGTTCTCCTCCAGCTTCGCCCGGAGGTGCCGGATGTGCACGTCCACGGTGCGCACGTCGCCGTAGAAGTCCGGTCCCATGACCCGGTCCACGAGCTCGTCCCGGGTGAAGACCCGGCCCGGCGACCGGGCCAGGACGCCCAGGATCTGAAACTCGGTGGGCGTAAGGTCCACGCGCCGGCCGTCGCGCAGGACCTCGTAGCTCTCGAAGTTGATGGTGATCGGGCCCAGCACCAGGCTCTGCCCGTCGGGCCCGTCCCCGCCCCGCCGCGTGCGGCGGAGGATCGCCTTCACGCGCCCGGTCAGCTCCCGGGGGCTGAAGGGCTTGGTGACGTAGTCGTCGGCGCCGATCTCAAACCCCACCACCCGGTCGATCTCCTCGCCCCGGGCGGTGAGCATCAGCACCGGCAGATCGGAGTGGCGCCGCAGGGCGCGCAGGACCTCGAAGCCATCGATGCCCGGCAGCATGATGTCCAGGATCACCAGATCCGGGTCCTCCTCCCGGGCCAGGCGCAGCCCGTCCTCCCCATTGTCCGCGGTCAGCACCTCGTATCCTGCCCGGCGCAGGTTGTACGCGACCAGTTCCAGGATCGACGGCTCATCATCGACGACGAGTATCCGCTCGGGCACAGGGAACACCTCCGACGCAGGGGGCGCGGGCAGATCAGCGTGCAATCTCCTGGGTGATCGGCACGAAGCCGAGCTCGCGCACGTACTCTTCCTGGAACTCCTCGCTCAGCACGAAGTCCAGGAAGGCGCGCACAAGCCCGGCGGGCTCGCCCTTGGTGTACATGTATTCGTAGGTCCAGATCGGCCACTGGCCGGCCTCCACGGCGTCCTGGGAGTAGGCCACGCCGCCCAGCGCCAGCGCCTTCACCTTGGACGGCCGGTAGTAGGAGGCGTCGATGTAGCCGATCGCCCCCGGGGTATACTGCACGGTGGTCAGGACCTTGCCGTTGGAGTCCTGCACCAGGGCCTGGGGGGTGATGTCGCCCTCGCCCCCCAGCACCTTCTCGACGATGGTGGCCCTGGAGCCCGAGGACTGCGGCCGGCTGACGACCATCACCTCCAGGTCGGGGCCGCCCACTTCCCGCCAGTTGGTGATCTCGCCCGTGAGGATCCCGGCCAGCTGCTCCAGGGACAGGCCGTCCACCGGGTTATCCGGGTGGACGATGATGACGAACGGGGCGATGGCCACCCGGTGCTCGACCAGCGCGGCGGCCAGCTCACCGGCGGCCGGGATGTCGGAGTTCCCGATGTCCACAGCCCCGCTGGCCACCTGCTGCAGGCCATTGTACGAGCCGCCGCCGCTGACGTTCACGGTGACGTTCAGGTGCTGCTCCATGAAGATCTCCGCTGCCAGCGAGGCGAGCGGCAGCAGGGCGGTGGAGCCGCTGGCCGTGATGGTGCCCGCCAGCGGATCGTTGGGATCGGCCTGCGGGCGGCTGCCGCACCCGGCGAGGAGCAGCGAGGCCAGAAGGAGGACGGCCGCCAGCCCGCGACTGCGAAGTCGAGCCATCGGGTTTTTCGTCACCTCTTCCCCAAGGTTGGGCATGCCACCATCTACTGTAGCGCACCGATATTAAGGTTTGGTTAAGATGAAGACGTTATCCTCACCGTCCTGGCGCGCGGCGCATCGGCCAGCGCCAGGACCTCGGCGGCGATGGTCAGGGCCGCGGCGGGGGAGCCGGCCTGCCGGGCCGCAGCGGCCATGTCCCGAAGCCGTTCGGGGCGGCGGAAGAGCAGCTCTTCCGCCGCTTCCGCGAGGTGCGCCGCGCCGACGACCCGGGCGGCGCCGGTGGAGGCGAGGTACGCGGCGTTCTCCTCTTCGTGGCCGGGCAGGGGATCGATCAGCAGCATCGGCACGCCCAGGGCCAGCGCCTCTGCACAGGTGATGCCGCCCGGTTTGGTCACCAGCAGATCGGCTGCGGCCATGTGCCGGTGGACGTCCTGGGTGAACCCGAGGGCCGTGAGGCGCGGATCGTCGCCGTGGCGGCGGCCGATCTGGGCCAGCAGGGCCTCGTTCCGGCCGCAGACCACGGTCACCCGCAGCTCCCGGCGGGGCAGGCCGAGGAGGGCGTCGACGGCTTTGGCGATGGGCCCCAGGCCGAGTCCGCCGCCGATGACCAGGACCCGCCGCAGCGGGGAGGCGGAACCTGCAGCGCCGGCCGGTGCGGGGTCGCCGCGGCGCGCGCTTTCCAGCAGTGCCGTGCGCACGGGGATCCCCGTGGCCATGACCGCGCCGGACTCGGCTCCGCGGCGGACGAGCTCACCCGCCGCCTCCGGCGACGCCGCACAGTAGCGGGCGACGCCGGGCCATATCCAGAATCCGTGGGGCGCAAAATCGGTCAGGGCCATCACCACGGGCACCTGGCGCCGCTGCGACGTCCGCATGAGGTGCAGCGCGGCGCCGGCCGGGAAAGGATGGGTGCCCACCACGACGTCCGGCCGGTGCGCCTCCAGGGCGCGCCGGACGGGCCCGCTCAGCACCCGGATGACCAGCCACCGCAGCGGCCGTCCGGGCGGCAGCCGGTACAGCCGCCGGTAAAGGCCCGGCGTGTGCCGGATCTGCCAGAGGTAGGCGCGCACGACGAGTCCCAGCAGCGGGCTGCGGGACTGCACCACGACAGCCTCACAGTCGGCCGACAGGGTTCGGCAGGCCTGCGCGATGGCCTCTGCCGCGGCCTGGTGACCGGAGCCGAACTCGGCGGAAAGGAGCAGAACGCGTGTCGGCACGGAGCCACCTCCGAAGTGCGTAGGCAAAGCAGTCCTCAGTAGTTCGCTGATCGCGCCGCGCAGTCCTGCGCGCGGCGGGGCGGCCGGCTCGGGCGCCGGCGTGCGGAACCCGGCAATCCGGGTGCGTTCCGCTGCACGCGTGCCGCCCGGATGCGGTGCGCGTGCAGGCGTCGGGGCGTTGGGCAGCGAAACAAGCGGGGAGATGGGGCGCGCGGCTGAATGCCCGCGCCGAATCGGGGCCGCGCACTGCGCGACCGCGACCGAAAGGAGGACCCAGCGCGGTGACGAAGCGACGGACACGGGCAGAGGTTCCCGAGGAACAGACCTGGCGGCTTACCGATCTGTTTCCGACAGAGAGTGATTGGGAACGCGAGGTGGAGGAGATTGCGGCGGCCGCGACCCGCGTGACGCAGTACCGGGGAAGGCTGGGGGAGGGGGCCGGCGTGCTCCTGGCCTGCCTGACGGAGTACGAGCGGCTGCGGGAGCGCATGACCCGGGCGGCCGCGTACGCATCGCTGCGCTTCGCCGAAGACGGATCCGATCCCCGCAACCAGGCCGTGAACGCCCGCGGGCGGGCCCTGATGGCGCAGATGGGCGCGGCTTTCGCCTTCCTGCCGTCTGAACTCCTGGCCCTTCCGGAAGGCACGGTGGAGCGATACCTGGACGAGGAGCCCGGCCTCGGGCCGTTCAGGCGCTGGCTGGAACAGGTCCTGGCCAGGCGGGCGCACACCCTGCATCCCGAGACGGAGTCGGCGCTGGCCGCGCTCAGCGAGGTGACCGGCGCGCCCTACGTCATCTACAACCAGGCCCAGGCCGGCGACATGCGCTTTGACCCCATTGTGGCAGACGGCAAAACGGTGCCGGTCTCCTTCTCCACCTACGAGGAGAGCCTGGAGCGTTCCGCGGACGCCGGGATCCGGCGGGCGGCCTTCCGCAGCTTCTCCGCCGGGCTGCGCCGGTACCAGAATACCCTCGCGGCGGCGTTTGCGGCCGAAGTGAAGAAGAACGTGGTGCTGGCCCGGCTCCGGGGGTACGAGTCCACGGCGCACATGCTGCTCGAGCCCCAGGAGGTCAGCATCGACGTCTACCATAACATCCTCGACGTCATCCAGACCGAGCTCGCCCCGCATATGCGCCGGTACGCCCGGCTGCGCAGGCGGGTGCTGGGGCTGGACCGGCTCCTCTACTGCGACATCGAGGCGCCGCTGGATCCCGAGTACAACCCCTCGGTCAGCTTCGCCGAAGGCGCGCAGATCATCCGCGACGGCCTCGCCGTGATGGGACCCGAGTACGCGGACATCGTCCGCGCCGCGCTGACGGACCGCTGGGTCGACTGGTGTGACAACGTCGGCAAGTCCACCGGGGCCTTCTGTTCGTCGCCCTACGGCGTCCATCCCTTTATCCTGATCTCCTGGGCCGGCACCATGCGAAACGTGCTGGTGCTCGCGCACGAACTGGGGCACGCCTGCCACCTGACGCTGGCCCAGCGGCACCAGTCGGTGCTCAACGCGCGCCCGTCGACGTTTTTCATCGAAGCGCCGTCGACGCTGAGCGAGCTGCTGGTCGGCCAGCATATCCTGCGCGGCACCGATGACCGCCGCCTGCGCCGATGGGTGATCATGCAGTTGCTCTCGACGTACCACCACAACTTCGTGCGCCACCTGCTGGAAGGGGAGCTGCAGCGCCGGATCTACGCCCTGGCGGAGCAGGGCACGCCCATCACCGCCGTCACCCTGTCCGAGACGAAGGGCGAGATCCTGAAGCAGTTCTGGGGCGGCGAGGTGGAGATCGACGAGGATGCGAAGCTCACCTGGATGCGCCAGCCCCACTATTACATGGGGCTCTACCCGTACACGTACTCGGCGGGACTCACTGTCGCGACGGCGGTCGCACAGGCCATCCAGGACGAGGGCCAGCCCGCCGTGGAGCGCTGGCTGCGGGTGCTGAAGGCCGGTGGCACACTGAAGCCCGTGGACCTGGCACGGATGGCCGGGGTCGATTTCTCGACCCCGGGGCCGATGCGCACGGCCATCGCCTTCGTCGGTTCGCTGGTGGATGAACTGGAGCAGAGTTTCTGAGCAGGAAACAGTGCCGACAAACGGTGCGGGGCGCGGACCCGCTGCACGCCCCGTGCAGCGGGTCCGCGGCTGCAGGGAGCCGGGCGTCGGTTCGCCGTCTGCCGCGAATTTACAGTTGACGGCGCCGAACGGAGCTGATACAATACTTGCCTGCGGGGATGAAACAGGGCCGCCGGCCGGAGCGGCGGCGTCCCGCTCAACTGAACACCGCGGGGTGGAGCAGTCTGGTAGCTCGTCGGGCTCATAACCCGGAGGTCGAGGGTTCAAATCCCTCCCCCGCAACCAACCTCGCTTCGGAAGCGGCGCCGTCCGCTTCCGAAGTTGTCTGCAGGGCGGCAGCGCTGGGATGCGGTTACCGGTTGACGAACGGCCGGAGGCTTGCTAAACTGGTGAAGCTGTCACCTGGCGGCGGCCGGTCACGGTCGCCGGGCTGCACCGGTCCGGTGCGCCGCTTTCGTGGGGCTATAGCTCAGTTGGGAGAGCGCGTGAATCGCACTCACGAGGTCAGGGGTTCGAATCCCCTTAGCTCCACCAGATTCCGGAGAGGTGTCCGAGTGGTTGAAGGTGCAGCATTGGAAATGCTGTGTACGGGAAACCGTACCGTGGGTTCGAATCCCACCCTCTCCGCCAACTTGGGTCTTCACAACGGGCAGAATACCTGCTACACTGATGGACGGACCGCTAGCTCAATGGTAGAGCATCCGACTCTTAATCGGCAGGTTGTAGGTTCGAGTCCTACGCGGTCCACCAGAGCTGGCCCCATCGTCTAGAGGCCTAGGACGGCGCCCTCTCACGGCGCAAACAGGGGTTCGAATCCCCTTGGGGTCACCACCTTTCTCCGGAGAGGTGTCCGAGTGGTTTAAGGTGCCGCTCTCGAAAAGCGGTGTGGTGATGAGCCACCGTGGGTTCGAATCCCACCCTCTCCGCCATCGGATTTGTTGCAGACTGGGGATTGGGGTAACGGTAGCCCGCCTGACTCTGGATCAGGTAGTCTAGGTTCGAATCCTAGATCCCCAACCACAGATTCCGGCATAGCTCAACGGTAGAGCATCCGGCTGTTAACCGGAGGGTTGTAGGTTCGAATCCTACTGCCGGAGCCAACCTGCGGGTTTAGCTCAGTTGGTAGAGCGCCACCTTGCCAAGGTGGAGGTCGCGAGTTCGAGTCTCGTAACCCGCTCCAGCGGTTTGGGGCTATAGCTCAGTTGGGAGAGCGCTTGAATGGCATTCAAGAGGTCAGGGGTTCGACTCCCCTTAGCTCCACCAGCGCGGCGGCGTCCGCGTCGCCGCAACGAAATGCGCGGTTAGCTCAGTTGGGAGAGCGCATGATTGACGTTCATGAGGTCAGAGGTTCGATCCCTCTACCGCGCACCAGGTCGCTTTTCAAGGCGACAGGCGCTTCTGCGGAGCGCCTGCCTTATATTGTTGGAGGCGTGGTGTAGAGGCCTAACATGCGGCCCTGTCACGGCCGAGATCGCGGGTTCGAATCCCGTCGCCTCCGCCAGCGAGGGCGAGGCCGCCCGGTCCGGGTGGCCTCGTCTGCTCTGCGCCAGCGGCGCCGCTCCTGCCAGGCAGGCTGCCAACTGGGGCTTGCATCCGGTCGGCATTACTGGTAGGATGGTCTCTGGTTGTCGGCGGGCCGGCCGGAACGGCCAAGTGGCACGAACTGGCCGGTTGACACGACGCCGGGAACTTGCTAAACTGGTGAAGCTGTCGCCTGACGGCGGCAGCGGATCTCGAACCTTGAAAACTAGACAGTGCAGAAGAGGGAAGCCGAGCGAGCCGGTATTCCAAAGGAGCCAAAGTCAAGCTTTCCACGGAGAGTTTGATCCTGGCTCAGGACGAACGCTGGCGGCGTGCCTAAGACATGCAAGTCGAGCGGGGCTTCGGGGCTTCGGCCCTGAAGCCCAGCGGCGGACGGGTGAGTAACACGTGGATAACCTGCCCTCTGCTCTGGGATAACAGGCCGAAAGGCCTGCTAATACCGGATAAGCTCACGGTCCCGCATGGGGCTGGGAGAAAAGGCGCTGGAGTCAGTGGCGCTGGCAGAGGAGGGGTCCGCGGCCCATTAGCTGGTTGGCGGGGTAACGGCCCACCAAGGCGACGATGGGTAGCCGGCCTGAGAGGGCGACCGGCCACACTGGGACTGAGACACGGCCCAGACTCCTACGGGAGGCAGCAGTCGGGAATTTTGCACAATGGCCGAAAGGCTGATGCAGCAACGCCGCGTGAGCGAAGAAGGCCTTCGGGTTGTAAAGCTCTGTTGCCTGCGAAGAAGGGCCCCGTCAGGAAATGGGCGGGGTTTGACGGTAGCAGGCGAGGAAGCCCCGGCAAACTACGTGCCAGCAGCCGCGGTAATACGTAGGGGGCGAGCGTTGTCCGGAATTACTGGGCGTAAAGGGCGTGTAGGCGGCCTGTTAAGTCAGGGGTGAAAGACCGGGGCTCAACCCCGGGGGTGCCTCTGAAACTGGCGGGCTTGAGTGCTCTAGAGGGCAGTGGAATTCCCGGTGTAGCAGTGAAATGCGTAGAGATCGGGAGGAACACCAGTGGCGAAGGCGGCTGCCTGGGGAGTCACTGACGCTGAGGCGCGAAAGCTAGGGGAGCAAACAGGATTAGATACCCTGGTAGTCCTAGCCGTAAACGATGAGTGCTATGTGTGAGGGGTATCGACCCCCCTCGTGCAGGAGCTAACGCACTAAGCACTCCGCCTGGGGAGTACGGCCGCAAGGTTGAAACTCAAAGGAATTGACGGGGGCCCGCACAAGCAGCGGAGCATGTGGTTTAATTCGAAGCAACGCGTAGAACCTTACCAGGGCTTGACATCCACCGAACCCTGCAGAGATGCGGGGGTGCCTCTCTTCGGAGAGGAACGGTGAGACAGGTGGTGCATGGTTGTCGTCAGCTCGTGTCGTGAGATGTTGGGTTAAGTCCCGCAACGAGCGCAACCCCTGTCGCATGTTGCCAGCACGTCAAGGTGGGCACTCATGCGAGACTGCCGGTGACAAACCGGAGGAAGGTGGGGATGACGTCAAATCATCATGCCCCTTATGTCCTGGGCTACACACGTGCTACAATGGCCGCCACAGAGCGCCCCGAACCCGCGAGGGGGAGGCAATCGCGAAAGGCGGTCCCAGTTCGGATCGCAGGCTGCAACTCGCCTGCGTGAAGTCGGAGTTGCTAGTAATCGCGGATCAGCACGCCGCGGTGAATACGTTCCCGGGCCTTGTACACACCGCCCGTCACACCATGGGAGCTGGCAACACCCGAAGTCGGTGAGCTAACCCGCAAGGGAGGCAGCCGCCGAAGGTGGGGCCGGTGACTGGGGTGAAGTCGTAACAAGGTAGCCGTATCGGAAGGTGCGGCTGGATCACCTCCTTTCTAAGGAGCGCAGCCCCTGAGAAGGGGAGACTCCGAGGTCGATCCTCAGCCCATCAAAACGGGCTGAGGGAAACTGACGGCCGCTGGGCGGACCGAATCTGCACTGTTTAGTTTTGAGGGTTCGAGATGAGCGGTGAGCAGTGGGCTGTGAGCAGTGAGAGCTGTTCCGGCCCGCACGCTTGCTGACTCAGGATCTTCGAACCCCTCAGTGAGTGCCTGCGGGAGCTTCGCTCCCGCACGGGACCACGGGCTGCTTTGCAGCGCCGTGTGCTGCTTCGGGAACCTTGGGTTCCCTGCAGCAGCGTCGTACCTTGAAAACTGCACAGTGAACACACGCAAAGGCAACGCGGGAAGCGTGCATCTCAGCGAAATCAAGCTGGGAAGGGCACACGGTGGATGCCTGGGCGCCAGGTGCCGATGAAGGACGTGGAAAGCTGCGATAAGCCTCGGGGAGCCGCAAGCAGGCGTAGATCCGGGGATCTCCGAATGGGGCAACCCGGCTGGCGTAATGGCCAGTCACCCACAGCTGAATCCATAGGCTGTGGGGGGGCACCGCCCGAACTGAAACATCTCAGTAGGGCGAGGAAAAGAAATCAACCGAGATTCCCTCAGTAGCGGCGAGCGAACGGGGAGGAGCCTAAACCAGCAGCGAGCCATCGCTGCTGGGGTTGCGGGACGCCCGTAAAGCGATGCTGCCGAGTCTAGCCGAAGAGGTCTGGAAAGGCCCGCCACAGAAGGTAAAAGCCCTGTAGGCGAAAGGCGAGGCACCGCTGGGCGGATCCCAAGTACCACGGGACACGAGGAATCCCGTGGGAATCCGGGGGGACCACCCTCCAAGGCTAAATACGCCTGGCGACCGATAGTGAACCAGTACCGTGAGGGAAAGGTGAAAAGCACCGCGGGAGCGGAGTGAAAGAGACCCTGAAACCGTGTGCCTACAAGCAGTACGAGCCCCGTACGTGGGTGAGTGCGTGCCTATTGAAGAATGAACCGGCGAGTTACGGTCACTGGCGTGGTTAAGGGCCTCAGGCCCGGAGCCGAAGCGAAAGCGAGTCTGAAGAGGGCGTAGTCAGTGGCTGTAGACCCGAAACCCGGTGATCTATCCATGGCCAGGGTGAAGCGGGGGTAAGACCCCGTGGAGGCCCGAACCGGTTAGCGTTGAAAAGCTATCGGATGAGCTGTGGATAGGGGTGAAAAGCCAAACGAACCGGGAGATAGCTGGTTCTCCCCGAAATAGCTTTAGGGCTAGCGTCGGCATGTGAGCTTGCTGGAGGTAGAGCACTGATTGGGCTAGGGGCCCTACCGGTTACCGAACTCAGTCAAACTCCGAATGCCAGCAAGTATGGCCGGCAGTCAGACGGCGAGCGCTAAGGTCCGTCGTCAAGAGGGAAACAGCCCAGACCGCCAGCTAAGGTCCCGAAGTTCCTGCTAAGTGGGCAAGGATGTGGCGTTGTAGAGACAACCAGGATGTTGGCTTAGAAGCAGCCATCATTGAAAGAGTGCGTAATAGCTCACTGGTCGAATGACGCTGCGCCATAAATACTCGGGGCTAAGCAGGACACCGAAGCTGCGGGTGTGAGCGGTGAGAGGTGAGTGGTGAGCAGTGAGTGCGGTCCGGAGTTTTCGGGATCTGCGGGTGTACCAGCGGAGCTATGAGCTGGCGCTGACGGTACACCGGCTGACCCGAAGCTTTCCGGCGCACGAACAGTTCGAGCTCGGACAGCAGCTGCGTCGCGCAGCCGTATCGATACCGGCGAACATCGCCGAGGGATTCGGTCGGCGCGAGTCGGCCGCTGACTTCCGACACTTCTTGCGGATGGCGTTGGGGTCTGCCAACGAGATGTTCGTGCTGAGTCTGGCCAGGGATCTCGGGTACGAGATCGCTGCCATGGACAAGGTGATATCCGAGTACGAACAGCTCGGGAAGCAGATTTACGCGCTGATGCAGAGGTTGCAATAGCCCACTACTCACTACTCACATCTCACTGCTCACGCGGTAGGGGAGCGTTCCATGTGCGTCGAAGGTCGACCGGAAGGACGGCTGGAGCGCATGGAAGTGAGAATGCCGGTATGAGTAGCGAAAAGACAGGTGAGAATCCTGTCCACCGAAAGCCTAAGGATTCCTGAGCAAGGCTCGTCCGCTCAGGGTCAGTCGGGACCTAAGCCGAGGCCGAATGGCGTAGGCGATGGGAAACAGGTCGACATTCCTGTACCACCTACGGGTCGCTTGACCGATGCGGGGACGCAGGAGGCTAGGGGGACCCGGCCGCTGGTTGAGCCGGGGTAAGCGGGTAGCGTGGCCCGGTAGGGAAGTCCGCCGGGCTAAACGTGAGACGCGATGCCGACCGAACTGAAGTAGGGAAGCCCCTGACGCCACACTGCCGAGAAAAGCCGCTAGGGAGACCCGGGGTGCCCGTACCGCAAACCGACACAGGTAGGCGGGGAGAGAATCCTCAGGTGCGCGGGAGAACCCTCGCTAAGGAACTCGGCAAAATGCATCCGTAACTTCGGGAGAAGGATGGCCCTCGGACCGTGAGCGGAGAGACGCCGCAGAGCGGGGGAGGGTTGCAGAGGAGAGGCCCAAGCGACTGTTTACCACAAACACAGGTCAGTGCTAAGCCGGAAGGCGACGTATACTGGCTGACGCCTGCCCGGTGCTGGAAGGTTAAGGGGAGAGGTCAGGCCGGAAGGCCGAAGCTTTGAACCGAAGCCCCAGTAAACGGCGGCCGTAACTATAACGGTCCTAAGGTAGCGAAATTCCTTGTCGGGTAAGTTCCGACCCGCACGAATGGCGTAACGACTTGGGCACTGTCTCAGCGAGGGACCCGGTGAAATTGCAATACCTGTGAAGATGCAGGTTACCTGCGATTGGACAGAAAGACCCCGTGGAGCTTTACTGTAGCCTGGCATTGGATTTTGGTGGTGCGTGTACAGGATAGGTGGGAGCCTGCGAAGCCGGGTCGCCAGATTCGGTGGAGGCGCCGTTGGGATACCACCCTCGCAGCATCGAAGTTCTAACACGGGCCCCTGCAACGGGGTCGTGGACCGTGCCAGGTGGGCAGTTTGACTGGGGCGGTCGCCTCCCAAAAGGTAACGGAGGCGCCCAAAGGTCCGCTCAGGATGGTTGGAAATCATCCGGGGAGTGTAAAGGCAGAAGCGGGCTTGACTGCGAGACAGACAGGTCGAGCAGGGTCGAAAGACGGGCTTAGTGATCCGGCGGTTCCGAGTGGAAGGGCCGTCGCTCAACGGATAAAAGCTACCCCGGGGATAACAGGCTGATCTCCCCCAAGAGTCCACATCGACGGGGAGGTTTGGCACCTCGATGTCGGCTCATCGCATCCTCGGGCTGAAGTCGGTCCGAAGGGTTCGGCTGTTCGCCGATTAAAGCGGTACGCGAGCTGGGTTCAGAACGTCGTGAGACAGTTCGGTCCCTATCCATCGCAGGCGGAGGAGATTTGACGGGAACTGCCCCTAGTACGAGAGGACCGGGGTGGACGGCCCGCTGGTGTACCAGTTATCCCGCCAGGGGTACAGCTGGGTAGCCAAGGCCGGAACGGATAAGCGCTGAAAGCATCTAAGCGCGAAGCCGGCCCGAAGATGAGATCTCCCATCCCGCAAGGGAGTAAGGCCCCTGGAAGATGACCAGGTAGATAGGCCGGGAGTGGAAGCGGCGCAAGCCGTGGAGCGGACCGGTACTAATCGGCCGAGGGCTTGATTTCGCTGAAGCCGGAGCGTGTGCAGATCGCTGTGCAGTTTTGAGGGTAGGACCCAGGCGTCCGCAGGAACTGCCGATGGCGGTTCCGAGGATCGCCTACCTACAGTCCACAATTTTTGGGTGGCGATACCGGAGGGGATCACCCGGAGGCAACCCGAAGGGTTGCCGCAGCCCGGTAGCCGTCCGCGCAGCGGACGGCGATAGGGCGTTCCCATACCGAACACGGAAGTTAAGCCCTCCAGGGCCGAAGGTACTCCGCAAGGGGGAGAATAGGTCGCTGCCCAAACTGATTTGGAGACCGCCGCAGACGATGCGGCGGTCTTCTGCTGCTGCAGGCGTGTCAGAGCCGGAGGGGATCACCCGGAGGCAACCCGAAGGGTTGCCGCAGCCCGGTAGCCGTCCGCGCAGCGGACGGCGATAGGGCGTTCCCATACCGAACACGGAAGTTAAGCCCTCCAGGGCCGAAGGTACTCCGCAAGGGGGAGAATAGGTCGCTGCCCAAACTGATTTGGAGACCGCCGCAGACGATGCGGCGGTCTTTTTCGCGCGCCGGCCGCGGCCAGCCGCCTTCCTGCGGCCGTGGTCTGCAGCCCTTCAATCGTCCAGGTATGGTCAAATTACTCTGTTGGGGTTAGAAGGGATGAACCTGTAAGTCATGGGCGCGACACCGAAAACCCCTTTGATCGGCGCTCTGACAGGGTCTTGGACGAGCGGACGGGCGGAGGCCCGCGATTCTGGGTCACCCGAATGGGTGAATTTGCCAGCTGCTCGTTGAAACAGCCGAATAAACAGGCTATAGTGACTTGTGCATCCGATTATACCGTCGACAGGAGGGGAGTGAATGGGTGGGACGAAGCGACTGCTGTCCGGACTGATGACAGCGTCCATGCTGCTCTCGGTCAGCTCGGGGATGGCGTTTGCCAATCCTGCTGATCCGGAGCGGATGGCGGTGCCGGTCGAAAAGCGTTTCTCCACCGGTGAGTCCACGAGAACGGAACGCACCAAGTTGCAGAATGTGGAGGTCATCCGGCCGAGCGGCACACGCCAGTACTTCGTCGAGCTCGAGGATCCGTCCGGGGTCGAGATGCAGGCCGAGGCACGTATGCGGGGCCAGACCCACAACCTCACGCAGCGTACCCAGGAACACCTCAGGAAGATCGACAGCGCCCAGAACGATGTCATCCGGCAGATGCGGTCCCTCCGGGGCGCCGGCAGCGGCGTCCAGATTCTGTACCAGGTGAAGAACGTGCTGAACGGCATTGCCGTGCGCACGGACGAGGCGGGGGCCGAGGCCATCCGCCGGCTTCCCGGCGTGAAGTCCGTCACGGTGATGGAACTGCACGAGCGGGGTCACGTGGGCTCTGTACCGCTCATCGGCGGGCCGGAGGTGTGGCGGAACTACGGCGTCCTGGGTGAAGGCATCAAGGTTGCCGTCATCGACACGGGCATTGATTACATCCATACCAATTTCGGCGGTCCCGGCACGCCCGAGGCCTACGAGCTGGACACGACCGAGCTCAACGAGTACTTCCCCAACGTGAAAGTGGCCGGCGGCTGGGACTTCGCGGGCGACGACTATGACGCCAGCTCCGACGATCCCCGCAGAAACACTCCGCAGCCGGACCCGAACCCGATGGATTGCCCGCTCGAAAGGGGCGGCGGTCACGGCACCCATGTAGCCGGCACCATCGCGGGTTATGGCGTGAATGCGGACGGCACGACGTATTCCGGGCCTTATGACGACACCATTCCTCTGGAGACCATGCGCATCGGCCCCGGCGTGGCGCCGCTCGCTGAGCTGTACGCGCTGCGGGTCTTCGGGTGCGAGGGCAGCACTGGCCTGACGGTCCAGGCCCTCGACTGGGTGGTCGACCCCAACGGGGACGGCGACTACTCCGACCGCATGGACGTCGCCAACCTGTCGCTGGGTTCCCTCTTCGGCGGCCCTGACGACCCGAGCGCACGCGCCGCCAACAACGCCGCCCAGGCCGGCGTGCTTCTCGCCATCTCCGCCGGCAACTCCGGCGACGTCTTCTACATCACCGGCAGCCCGTCGACCGCCACCCGCGCGATCAGCGTCGCGGCGCAGGCTGACGCCGTCGACGTGGCGGACGGCTTCCGCATCGACGCCCCCGAAGACGTGGCCGGCCTGTACGGCGGCACCGTCGGCCAGAGCTATAACTGGCTGGCGATGACCGAGCCGGTCACGGCGCCGGTGGTCTACGACCCGGTCAACCCCGCCGGCTGCAGCGCCTGGCCTGAGGGGGCGCTGGAAGGCAAGATCGTCTTCGTCGACTGGATCCCGGAAGGCGAGGCGACCTTCCCGTGCGGCTCGGCGGCCCGCGCCAATAATGCCGCCGACGCCGGCGCCGTCGGCATCATCATGGCCGAGCCCGGCCCCTTCCTCACGACGGCCATCGCCGGCAACGACCGCATCCCCAGCATCCTGACGGTCAGCACGGCCGCCAAGGCCATCAAGGACAACCTGGACCGGGGCGTCGTGGCGACGCTGAGCAACGAGTGGCTCGGCCGCGTGACGATCAACGCTCCGGAGCGGAATGACACCCTGGCGGACTTCAGCTCCCGCGGTCCCCGCAAGGGCAACGCCCTGAAGCCGGATGTCTCGGCGCCCGGCGTCTCCATCTTCTCGGCGTGGGCCGGCAGCGGGACGGAGGGGGTCTCCTTCAGCGGCACCTCGATGGCCGCTCCGCACGTCGCCGGCATCCTGGCCCTGCTCCGCGAGAAGAACCCCGACTGGACGGTAGAGGAGATCAAGGCGCTGGTCATGAACACCGCCGGCCATGACCTCTACGAGGAGCTCGGCCAGAAGGGCAGCCGCTACGGCCAGTCCCGGGTCGGCGCCGGCCGGGTGGACGCCGCAGCGGCCGTGGCGAACCAGGTGGTGGCCTACAGCGCCGACGACCCCGGGGCGGTGAGCGTCTCCTTCGGCGCCGTCGAGGTCGTGGGTCAGGCGACCTTCGAGCGCCGGGTGAAGGTGGTCAACCACACCAACCGCTCGGTCACCTACCGGCCCAGCGTGGACATGTTCGCGGAGATTCCAGGCCTGCGGTACAGCTTCCCCGACGGGGACGTGACGGTGCCTGCCGGAGGCTCTGCCACCTTCCGGGTGCGGCTCACCGCGGACGCCGCCCAGATGCGCGCAACCCACGACCCGACGGTCCCGGAGACCCAGTTCGGCTTTGACCGTGCCTGGATCCCGGAGCACAGCGGCGTCATCCTGCTGCGGCCGATCAACAGCGCTCCCGGCGCCACCGCGGCCCTGCGGGTGCCTGTCTGGGTGACCGCCCGGCCTGCGGCTGACATCCGGATGACCGAGGACAGCCTCATGTTCACGGGGGACAGCGAGTTCGCCATCCTGGGCATGGAGGGTACCGGCCTGGACACCGGCGACTTCTCCGCCTATGACTACTACTCGTTTGTCATTCCGTTCGAGCTCCAGCACGTCGGCACGGTGGACAGCCTCGACAAGGCTGCCGGCATCGGGCCCAGCGCGATCACCGCCGTGATCCAGTATGCCGGCGTCACCACCGACTCCCAGGCCTGGATCCCGTGGGGGCTCCCGCCGTCGTACAGCGAGCTCTACTTCGGCATCGTCACCCACGCCGACCGGTCCACGCCGGCGGAGGAGGTTTACTACGAGGTTCAGGTGCGGCCCGAGGGCAGCGACAAGATCTACTCCGTAGTGAACACCCGGGCCCTGTTCCAGGTCGGCGCCTCGTACGAGATCACCGACGTCATGATCCTGTGCGTCGAAGACGGGTGCTACCCGTACAACAACGGGTTCTACTTCGCTCCCTGGCTGCAGACGGGCATGTTCAACAACAACGTGATCATCTTCCCCGTCTGGGTTGGGGACGTGGGGCTGGACGACACCACCACGAAGTTTGAGTGGCGGGTCGTGGCCGAGCACTGGACATACGGCGTGATCGACGAGACGCCGTGGTACACCTACGACTACGCCAATCCCGGCCTGGACTTCACGTACTTCGGCTGGTACGACGGGCTGCCCTTCTGGGATGCCCAGCCGGGCAACGGCGTGCCGATCGAGTACAACCGGGCCAACTACGAGGCGAACGGCACCAAGGGCCTCCTGCTCCTGCATCCCCTGAACCGCAAGGGCACCCGGGCGCAGGTGGTGGGCATCAACGCCACGCCCGCCAACACCGGCTTCGTCGACTGGCCCGAGCAGGTGACCTACGGCGACGAGCCGTTCACCGTGACCGCCAGGCACGAGTCCGCGCACATCGGCTCGCTGACGCAGGACATCTGCGAAGTCGGCCCGACCGAGAACGGTACCGCGACGGTGACGCCGCTCCTGGCGGGAGACTGCATCCTGCGGGCTCAGTTTGAGGGCAGTGCGGACGAGGCGCCGGCCTTCGCCGACCTGGTCATCCCGATCCAGAAGGCCGAGCTCGTGGTCACACCGCACTCCGTCACCCGGCTGATCGGCCAGGACAACCCCGAGCTGACCGGCACGGTGACGGGCCTGATCGCCGGCGATGAGTCGATCCGGGTGCGGTACTCGACCACCGCCACAGCCGCCTCGCCGGAGGGCAGCTACCCGATCAAGGTACACTTCGACGATCCCGAGGGGCGCCTGCCCAACTACAGCGTCACGGTCCACGAGGCCTACGTGATCGTGGTCAGCGAGCTGGCCGAGGCCGTGTTCCCGGATGACTTCGGTCCCGTGCAGCCCGCGGACGGGTTCGTCATCGAGTTCCACTGGCTGGTCAACGACATCCCGACGGAGAACCCCTCGGCCCTGGTGCGCATCCTGGACGCCGGGAGCGGTGCGGTCGTCACCTCCTTCGTGATGAACGGCGGCGGCCTGACCTACGAGGACGGCGTCTACCGGGTGCCGTTCGACCCGCAGCGGTACGGCCTCGGTTCGGGCGACACCGTGACCATCCAGGTCTACGTCAACCGCAAGCTCCGCAACCAGATCACGGTCACGCTGGACTAAGGGGGTGACGGCATGAAGATGAGGAAGCTGCACCTGCTGCTGGCGACAGGGGCGACCATCGCGGCCTTCGGCGTCGGCGGGGCCACGCTGGCCCTGCTGACCGACCAGGCGGGCCCCTCCTCGCAGGAGTTCGTGGCCGGCACCCTCCGGCTTGACGGCCGGCGCGGCGGCGGCGACACGGTCCCGGGCCCCATGTTCTACCTGGGCGGCGACCAGGGGCTGAACCCCACCGGCGAGTGGGCGCCGGGCGACACGCAGGTCCGCTGGTTTGAGATCCAGAACGTCGGGACGCTGGCCGCCCGCATGACCAAGATCAGCGCCACCATGCCCGAGGACGCCGACAAGACCCTGGCCGAGCAGCTGTACGTGCGGGTCACCGACGAGTACGGACTGGAAGTGGCCGCCGGGAAGCTGAGCGCTTTCCTGGATGAGGAGGGCGAGCCCTTCCGCGGACCGGCCATCGAGCTGGATCCCGGCGACATCCTGACCCTGACCTTCGAGGTCAGCCTGCCGCTCGGCACCAACAACGAGTTCCAGGGGCTGAGTGCATCGTCTGTCACCTTCTCGGTCAGCGCCGAGCAGGTCCGGAACAACCCGTAACCCGCTGTGAGCCGACCCCCGGGGCTGCGCCTTCCGCAGTCCCGGGGGTCCGCGCGTGCCGCCTCCGGCGGCCCATGCGTACCGCATCCGGCGGCCCATGTGTGCCGCCCCGGCAGACCCGTGTCTCGTCCGTGCCGCCGCCTGGCAGGCGCGTCTGCGCACCCCCTGCGTCCCCGCTTCACGGCCTGCGCAGGCTGCGGACAGCCGCGCACCGCCATGCAGGGAATGCACGTTCGAGTGTCGAACTGCCTATACCACCGGATATGCGATGACCACCGTCTTCGCGGTGGTCCTTTCTCGTGCCTCACCCCGTTCCACACGACAGGGCCCGTCAATCACAGCAGACGACGGAAAAGGAGAGAGGAGCTTGCGTCAGCAGGTTCGACGCGACCTCATCCATCTCGCGTGGCCGACGGCGATGGAGCAGCTGCTCAGCCTGGCCACCCAGATGGTGGACATGGCCTTCGTCGGCCGGGTCGGCGCCTACGCCGTGGCCGCCGTGGGTGTGGTCACCCAGCCACTCTGGCTGACCTTCGGCGTGGCCGGCGCGCTGGGCGTCGGCGTCATCGCCCTGGTGTCCCGCCTCACCGGGGCGCGGGAGGACGAGGGCGTGGAGCGGGCCGTCAGCACCGCCGCCTGGCTGGGCCTTGTCCTGGCCCTGCTGCTGGGCGCGGGGCTCTACTTCGGCGCGCCGCGTATCGTGACCTTCATGGGCGCGCCCCCTGACGTTCACCCGCACGGCGTGCGCTACCTGCAGATCCTGGTGCCCGGTCTGCTCGGCCAGTACTGGTTCATCACCATGTCTGCCGCGCTGCGGGCCGTCGGCGAGACGCGCATCCCGATGCTGCTGGCCCTCGGGGTCAACGTGGTGAACGTCGTGCTCGACTGGGCGCTCATCTTCGGCCACTACGGCTTCCCCGCCCTGGGGCTGGCGGGGGCGGCGCTGGCCACCTCCATTGCCCGCTTCCTCGGCTCGGCGGGGCTGGCGCTCGTGCTGTTCCTCCGCCGGGGGCCGGTTTCGCTCCGGTGGCGCACCCTCTGGCGGTTCAGCCCGCACATGGCCTGGCGCACCCTGCGGGTGGCCACCCCATCGGCGCTCGAGCGCACCGCCGCCACCCTGTCGATGATCGTCTACGCCATCCTCATCAACCGGCTGGGCACCATCGCCATCGCGACCCAGCAGATCGCTTACGTCGTCGAGGACCTGATCTGGCTGGTCGCCTTCGGCCTGGGGACCAGCTGCGCCACCTTGATCGGCCAGTCGCTGGGCGCGCAGAATCCCGAGCGGGCCCGCCTGGCCATGCTGGAGGGTCTGCGGGTGGGCGGCGCCTTCACCCTCGCAGTGGCAGCCAGCTTCCTGCTCATTCCCGGGGTGTACATGCGCATCTTCACCACCGACCTGGACGTGATCCACCTGGGCACCATGGCCCTGCGGGTCGCGGCCGTGGCCGACATCCCCATGGGGCTGGTGCTGATCCTGAACGGCGGCCTCCAGGGCGCGGGCGACACCCGGGCGGCGGCGGCCATCACCCTGCTGGGCAGCTGGGGCGTGCGGCTGAGCCTGGCCTACCTGATGATCGACATCTTCGGCTGGGGCCTGTTCGGGGCCTGGATCGCGGCGGCCTGCGACTGGGTCGTGCGGCTCATCCTGTTCTGGCACCGGTTCACGCGCGGCCGCTGGCAGGAGATGGCCGTCTGAGCGCCCCGGCCGGCCGCCCTGGTCCTGCCCGGCCTTCCGGTTCATGCCCGCACTGGAGCCGCGACGTGCGGTGCGCTACAATTTGGGCGGAGGCCTGACGCACGCACGCAGGCCGCCCGGGGGTCGGGCGTGCACCGGTGCCCGGGCCCGCCCATGCACGGTCGTGTGCGCCCGGGGGCTGGGAGCGGGTGAGCTGTGCACGATCAGCGAGCCACGCCCGGCCTGCGGGCCGTGTCCGGCGTGTGAGCCGGGCGGCCGGCGTGGGCGGCATCTGCGAGAACGGAAACGGCGGCGGGGAGGTGACCGTGTGGCGAAGCGGACAGCCGGCCCCTTCTGGGGGCTGCTCGGCATCGGGCTGAGCCTGGCCGTCTGGCACGCGGCCGCGCGGCAGTACCCGCCCTGGGCGGTGCCGACGCCGGCGGACGTCGCCCGGGAACTGGTGCGCCTCGTGCGGGAAGGGACGCTGGTCGCGGCGGTGGCCGTGACCACGGTCCGCACCCTGGCCGGCTTCGGGCTGGCCGTCTTGCTGGGCGGCCTGAGCGGCCTGCTGGCGGGGCTGCTGCCGCCGCTCCGGCAGGCGCTGGCGCCGGTGGTCACCGCCATTCAGGGCGTGCCCCCGGTGGCGCTCATCATCGTGGCGTTGCTCTGGTTCGACGCCAACAGCTCGGCGCCGGTGTTCACCATCACGGTCGCGGTGCTGCCGATCATCTTCGCCGCGGCGCTGGAGGGCACCCGCGCCGTCGACCGCGGCCTGATCGAGATGGCCACCGTCTTCCGCACGCCCCGGCGCATGCTGGTCACCGACGTCTACCTGCCCCACCTGCTCTCCTACCTGTTCCCCGCGCTGGTCTCCGGTCTCGGCCTGGCCTGGAAGGTCGCCCTGCTGGCCGAACTGATGGCCGGTAGCCGCACGGGGATGGGCGCCGGCCTCGGCGCCGCGCGCGTGAACCTCAACGTGGCCGGCATGTTCGCCTGGATCGCCGTGGTCGTCATCCTCCTGCTGGCGATGGAGAACCTGCTGCTCCGGCCGCTGAAGCGCCGGCTGGAGCCGTGGCAGCGGGGCCGGGAAGGAGGTGGCGGCTGAAATGCTGACCATGACGGGGGTCGGACACGCCTACGACGGCCACCCGGTCCTGGAGGACATCGACCTCAGGCTGGAGCCGGGCCAGGTCCTGGCGATTGTGGGCCGCTCCGGCTGCGGCAAGACGACCCTGCTGCAGATCGCGTCCGGCCTCATCACCCCGACTCGGGGGCGGGTGGAGAACCGGTTTCGCCGCCCGGCCTACGTGTTTCAGGAGCCGCGCCTGCTTCCGTGGCGGACGGCCTGGCAGAACATCGCCTTCGGGCTGAAGGCGGACGGCGCCTCCGCCGCCGAGCAGCGCCGGGTGGCGGCGACCCTCATCGAGCGGCTGGGCCTTGCCGGCGCGGCGGACAAGTACCCCCACGAGCTGAGCGGCGGGATGCGCCAGCGGGTGGCCCTGGGCCGCGCCCTGGCGATCGAGCCGGACCTGCTTCTGCTGGACGAGCCCTTCGGGGCGCTGGACCCCGGCCTGCGGGCCGACATGCAGCGGCTGGTGCTGGACCTGCTGGCCGAACGGCAGGTGGCCGCCCTGTTCGTCACCCACGATCTGACCGAGGCCGTTCGCATGGGCGATGCGCTGATCGCGCTCTCGCCGGCGCCGGGCCGCATCATCGCCCGGGTGCCGCTGGGGCGCACCCCGCGCACCGATGCCGACGCCTACGTCCACCGAACCGTGGCCGCGATCTGGCCGCAAGTCTCTGCAGCCTATCCCGACTAGGAGGAATGCCCCATGCGCGTCACACGATCTACCCTTCCCAGGCTGATCGCCTGTCTGCTCGCCCTCGGCCTGCTCTTCGGCTGTGCCCGCCCGGGGGCGGAAAGCCCGCCCGTCAACCAGCCGCAGACGCCGCCGGCCGCCGAGGAGACCACGACTGAGGGCACTGATTCCGCACCGGCCGCGGCGCCGCTTGAGCAGCTGATCCTGCAGGCGCCCGCCGCCCCGCCCTCCATCCTGCTGGCCCACCTGGCGACGCAGGAGCGGCTGACCGACCTGGTCCCCGAGGTGGAGTTCCAGGCGTTCCAGAACCTGGACCAGCTGCGGGCCGACATGGTGAAGGGGGCGGTGCAGGTGGCCGTGGTGCCCACCTACGTGGCCGCCAACCTGTACCAGAAGGGGCTGCCGGTCAAGCTGCTCAACGTGGTCGTGTGGGGCCACCTTTCGGTGCTGACGGCCGATCCGGACATCGGCGGCTGGGAGGACCTCAAGGGCCGGACGGTCTACATCCCCTTCAAGGGCGACTCCCCCGACCTGATCTTCCGCACCGTCGCGCAGCTGGCTGGCGTGCCGGAGGAGGAGATGGACCTGCAGTACGTCTCGGCCGCCCCCGAGGCCCTGCAGATGCTGATGGCCGGCAAGGCGGACGCTGTGGTGCTCCCCGAGCCCGTGGCCACCGCCGCGATCCTGCAGGGGCAGCAGAACAACGTCCCGGTGCGGGAGCTGTTTGAGCTCAGGCAGGAGTGGGGCCGGGTCACCGGCCGGGAGCCCGCCATCCCGCAGCTGGGCACCATCGCGGTGACCGACGTGATCGAGGGTCATCCCGAGGTCATCGCCGCCATCCAGGAGGGGCTGCAGGCCTCCGTCGCCTGGATACAGGAAAACCCCGCCGATGCGGCGAGGTTGGGTGAGCCCTACCTGCACGGGCTGAAGGCGCCGGTCATCGAGCGCTCGCTGGACCGCACGCCGTTCCGGTTCGTCCCGGCGGCCGAGGCCCGGGAGGACGTGGAGTTCTACTTCGCCAAGCTGGCAGAGCTGAACCCGGAGATCATCGGCGGCGGCCTGCCGGACGACGGCTTCTACTACACCGGGGAGTAAATCAGCCGAAGCGGCCCGTGATATAGTCTTCCGTGCGCCTGTCGGACGGGGCGGAGAAGATCCGCTCCGTCCGATCCATTTCCACCAGGCGGCCGTCCAGGAAGAAGGCCGTGTAGTCGGAGACCCGCGCGGACTGCTGCATGCTGTGGGTGACCAGCACGATGGTGTACTCCTGTTTCAGGCTGGTCATGAGCTCCTCGATCTTGCCGGTGGCGATGGGATCCAGGGCCGAGGTCGGCTCGTCCATCAGCAGCACTTCGGGGTTCACCGCGAGGGCCCGGGCGATGCAGAGCCGCTGCTGCTGGCCCCCCGAGAGGGCCAGGGCGGGCTGCCGCAGCCGGTCCTTCACCTCGTCCCACAGCGCCGCCCGCCGGAGCGAGGCCTCCACGATGTCGTCCAGGTCGCCTTCGTACCCGTTGATGCGGGGCCCGAAGGCGACGTTCTCGTAGATGGACTTGGGGAAGGGGTTGGGCTTCTGGAAGATCATCCCGATGCGGTAGCGGATCGCCATGGGGTCGGCCCCGGGGGCGTAGAGATCCTCGCCCCGGAAGCTGACGTGGCCCTGGATGCGGGCGTCGGGCACCAGGTCGGTCATCCGGTTGAGGCAGCGCAGGAAGGTCGACTTGCCGCAGCCGGAGGGGCCGATGATGGCGGTCACGGCTCGCTCGGGTATCGTCATGCTGATCTGATGCAGCGCCTGGTGGGCGCCGTAGAAGAGGTCGAGGTTCCGTACGACGAAGCCGCCCGCGCGAGAGTCCTGTACAGCCGGGCTTGCCAGGACGACGGCCATGCTACCACTCCGCTTTCTTCTGGTATTTGTTCCTGAGCCAGATGGCGATGCCGTTGAGGCTCAGGAGGAGCGCCAGCAGCACGAGGATGCCGGCCGAGGCGACCTCCTGGAATGCCTTCTGCGGCATGCCGGCCCAGTAGTAGATCTGCACCGGCAGCACGGTGAAGCTGTCGAGCGGGGTCCTGGGCAGGCTGGTGACGTACACCCAGGCGCCCACCGCCAGCAGCGGGGCGGACTCGCCCAGGGCGCGGGAGACCGAGAGGATGGTGGCGGTGAGGATGCCCCCCAGCGCCGCCGGCAGGATGACCGTGAAGATCACCTGTGTCTTGCTGGCGCCCAGGGCGTACGCCCCGTGGGCCAGGGAGGGGGGCACGGCCCGGATCGCCTCCCGGGTGTTCACGATGATCACCGGCAGCACCATGAGGGCCAGGGTGAGGGCGGCGGCCAGGATCGACCGGCCGAACTGCATCCAGCGGACGAAGAAGGCCAGGCCGAATAGGCCGTAGACGATGGACGGCACGCCGGCCAGGTTGTCGATGTTGAGCTTCAGGAACTGCGTCAGGCTCTGGCGCAGGGGCGACGGGCGGTCGCCCTCGGCGTAGAACTCCAGGAAGACGGCGGTCGCGACGCCGACGGGCAGTGCAAAGGCCGCGGTGAGCACGATGACGTAGAAGGAGCCCACCAGCGGGGCAAGGATGCCGGTCCTGTCGGCGAAGCGGGAAGCGTGGCTGGTGAGGAAGGACCAGCTGAGCCGGGGCAGCCCCGTCGAGAGCAGGTCCCAGAGCAGGATGGCCAGCACGGCCAGGGCGACGACGATCGCCAGCAGAAAGAGCCAGTGCGAGGCGGCATCCAGCCGGCGCCGGAGGCGCCGGCGGGCGGCGACGGGGTTCATGCGCGCTCTCCCTCCTGGTAGCGGCGGCCGAGGGCCCGGGCGAGCAGGTTCATCGCCAGCGTGATGAGGAAAAGGGCCATGCCGACGGCGTACATCGAGGTGTAAGCGGCCGAGCCGATCTCGAGGTCGCCCTGCGCCACCTGGGCGATGTAGCCGGTCATCGTCTGAATCGACTCCAGCGGGTTCAGGGTGAGTTTCGGGGTGGAGCCCGCGGCGAGGGCCACGATCATCGTCTCGCCGATGGCCCGGGAGACGGCCAGGATGACGGAGGAGACGACGCCGGAGAAGGCCGCCGGCAGCACCACCTTCAGGGCCACCTCCAGCCGGGTGGCCCCCAGGGCGAAACCGGCTTCCCGGAGGGACCGGGGGACGGCCAGCATGGCGTCCTCCGACATTGAGCAGATCATCGGCGTGATCATGATGCCCACCGTGATGAAGGCGGACAGGGCGTTGAAGACCTCGATGTCCGGGATGATCTTCTTCAGGAGGGGCGTCACGAAGGTGAGGGCGAAGAAGCCGTACACCACGGTGGGGATGCCTGCCAGCAGCTCCAGCAGCGGCTTCAGGATGCGCCGCACCCGGTCGGGGGCATACTCGCTCAGGTAAATGGCACTGCCCAGGCCCAGGGGTACGGCCACCAGCGCGGCGCCGCCGGCGATGATGAAGGTACCCGACACGAGCGGCGCGACGCCGAAGTGGGCGGGGCTGAAGGTGGGGGTCCACAGCCGGTCGGTCAGGAATTCCCGGACCGGAACGAGGGAGAAGAACTGGACCGCCTCGGTGAAGAGGGTGAGGACGATGCCCACCGTGGTCACCACGGAGACCAGCCCGGCGGCCAGGAGGAGCCCCGCGATCGCACGCTCCTTTCGGATCTGGCGCGCCCGGCGCCTGTCCGGGGCCAGCGCCGCCGCGGCAGAGGCCGGGGGATGCTGCGCTGTCGTAACAGACATGATGCCACCTCCGCACGATTCGTCACGCACTTGGGAAACGGCCCGGAGGTCCCGGTGAGAAGCGGGCGCTTCCCCGGGACCTCGCGGCCACTGAAAGGGAGACCGTTTACTTCAGCTTGGCCAGGTTGTCCTGGTACATCTTCTCAGGCAGCGGCGTGTAGCCGACCTGGGCGGCGAGCTCCCCGGCATTCTCCATATAGAAGGTGACGAACGCCTTGACCTCGGGCCGCTCCAGGGCCTGCCTGGAGGGGTAGATATAGATCAGACGGGAGAAGGGGTAGGAGCCGGCGGCGATGGTGTCGTCGTTCGGCTCGACGCAGCCGTCGCCGGCGTCGATGGCCAGGGCCTTCATGGTGTCCTTGTTCTCGGCGTAGTAGGCGTAGCCGAAGTAGCCCATCGCGTACTTGTCGCCCGCCACGCCCTGCACGAGCACGTTGTCGTCCTCTGAGGCGGTGAAGTCGGACCGGGACGCGTCGCCCTTGCCGTTGACCATCTCGTTGAAGTACTCGAAGGTGCCGGAAGCGGTGCCGGGGCCGTAGAGCTTGATGGGCGCATCGGGCCAGCTCGGGTCCACCTCGTTCCACCGGGTCACGGTAGACTCAGGCCCCCAGATCTTGTGGAGCTGCTCGGTGGTGATGCAGGTCAGGAAGTCGTTCTCCTTGTTGACCACGACCGACAGGCCGTCGTAGGCCACCGGAAGCTCGATGGGGTCGAGCCCGTTGTTCCTGGCCTCTTCGAGCTCCTTCTCCTTGATCGGCCGGGAAGCGTTGGCGATGTCGACCTCGCGCTTGACGAACTTGCCGATGCCGGCGGAGGAGCCGGAGATGCCCACCGGGACGTCGACCCTGGGATGCACCTTGCGAAACTCCTCCGCGACGGCGATGGAGATGGGACCCACCGTGGAGGAGCCGTCCAGCGTAACCGTTCCCGAGAGCTCGGTGCCGGCGGATCCGCCGCTGCTGGAGGGCGCCGGGTTGTTCGTTTCCGGATGGGACGCGGGCGGATTGCCCGCCCCCGGCTGGCTGCCGGGGTTGCTGCTCGCCCGGCCTCCGCAGGCGGTCAGCATGGCGAGCAGGGCCGCAGCGGCAGCGGTGGTCATCAGAGTCCGCTTCATGGCTGTGTCGATCCCCTTTCTCTGCTGGCTCTTGGCCGAGTACTTCCGTAGCTCGATACCGATGCTATCACCCGGGTGTTGTGCGGGGGTTTTGGTCTGGTTAGCCTTTGGTTAAGGACAGGTTAAGAACCACAGGCCGTCGGGCGGCCGGGCCGGGTTCTGCGGCCGGCGCCATGACGCGGGGATCTCGTCGATGCGGGTCAACGGGGCTTGGAGGCGGTGTATAGGATCGGCAGAAGATGGGAAACCTGAGGGGAGACCCCGCGGCCGAGCCGGGGTCATGGCCCTACGCCCCCTCACCCCCAGAGGGAGGCGTTCCCGGGAGGCGCCGTCACCCCGCGGCGCCTCCGGCGCGCGCAGACGAAAGCGACCCCGCTCCCGGCCTTCGCCGGGGCGGGGTCGCCTCATCTGCAGGATGTCGGGATGGTCCTGACCCGCTCAGGAGATCTTCCGCTTCAGCTGCTCGTACTCCGCACGGTCGATCGCGCCCGACTGGAACGCGGCCTCCAGCTCCTCCCGGTTGCGGTAGGGCAGCGGCGGCATGACGACCTTGGCGTATACGTCCTTGACCCGCTGGACCAGCAGGATGTTCATCACCAGGTTGATGACGGTGACGATGAGGATCACACAAAGCGCCCAGTTAGGCCACTGCAGCAGAGTCTTCATCCGGTATCCGTCCTTTCCTCCCCGTGGCAGTCACGGACTTTCTCAGTTTGATCATTCCTCTTTATTCGATAGGCTATCCGGCCTTCCCTTCCCGACTCGTCGCGAATAGGTTGCGGCCCTGTGCACAAGAATGTACAATAGGCGCTAGCACAATCTTGTGCACACGAGGGGGTGACGGGCGATGCAGCTCATCCGGATCGGCGACAAGGTCATCAACCCCGAGCGCATCTACCGGATGGTCGACCGGATGCTGGAGCTCCGCGCGCAGGGCCTCTCGCAGCAGGAAACCGCGGAGATCCTGGGCGTGGACCGGACACTGATCTCGCGCCTGGAGTCGGTGGGCGAGATGCGCAAGGGGAAGAAGATCGCCCTCGTCGGCTTTCCCGTGGCGAACGGCCCCGAGCTCACGGAGATGGCTGCGGCCGAAGGCGTGGACTTCATCCTGCTCATGTCGGACCGGGAACGGCTCGACTTTGCCCGCAGCCAGAACGGCGTGGAACTGCTGAACCAGGTGATGCGGCTCATCGCCCGGGCCCGGGCTTGCGACGCCGTCATCTTCATCGGGTCGGACGAACGGCTGAAGATGGTGGAAGCCCTGGTCGGCCCCCACGTGATCGGCATCGAGATCGGGCGCTCACCCATGACGGAAGATGTGTACGTCAGCCCCGAGAAGATCCGGAACCTGATCCGGAGCCTGAAGGGCTGAGCGCAAGGGAGGCTTACCCGTGAAGCGCATCGTCAGCGTCAGCCTGGGCTCGTCCCGGCGCAACTCCGTGGCCACCGTCACCGTGCTGGGCGAGGAGGTGACGGTGGAGCGCATCGGCACCGACGGCTCCATCGACAAGGCCATCGCCCTCATCCGGGAACTGGATGGCAAGGTCGACGCCTTCGGCATGGGCGGCATCGACCTGTATGTCCACGCGAACGGCCGGCGGTATGCCTTCCGGGACGCCCGGCGCATCGCGGCCGCCGCCGTCCGGTCGCCCATCGTCGACGGCTCGGGGCTGAAGAACACCCTGGAGCGCCGGGCCGTGCGGTGGGTCGACCAGCACGTGATGCCCCTGCGCGGCAAGCGGGTGCTCATGACCGCCGCGGTGGACCGCTTCGGGATGGCGGAGGCCCTGGTGGAGGTCGGCGCCGACATCGTCTTCGGCGACATGATGTTCGCCCTGGGGATCCCGGTCCCCATCCGCAGCTTCCGCACCATCCACGTGCTGGCCCGCGTCCTCCTGCCGATCATCACCCAGCTGCCCTTCACCTGGCTCTACCCCACGGGCGCCAAGCAGGAGAGCCACGAGCCCAGGTTCACCGAGTACTACCAGTGGGCGGATGTGATCGCCGGCGACTGGCTCTACATCCGCCGGTACGCGCCCGACCGGCTGGAAGGGAAGACCATCCTGACCAACACGGTCACCCAGGCCGACATCGAGTGGATGAAGCAGGTCGGGGTCGCCACCCTGGTCACCACCACGCCGAACCTGGGCGGCCGCTCGTTCGGCACCAACCTGATGGAAGGGCTGATCGTCGCCGCAGCCGGCAAGCGCGCCGACGACATGCGCCCGGCCGACTACGAGGACTGGCTGGACCGCATCGGCTTCACCCCGCGGGTGGAGCGGTTCCGGGAGGCCGGCGCCAACACCGCCGCCGGGGGATGATCCCGGCAGCCGGCGCCAACGTTGCCGCCGACGTATGATCCTGGCAGCCGGCGCCAGCACTGCCGCCGACGTGTGATCCCGGCAGCCGGCCCCTGACTGAACCATCATGATCCGCTAGGAGGATTTCCGTGCACTTGTTTACAGAATATGTAAACCCCCACCTGGGAAGGCTCCTGGAAGCGATCAACATGGACAAGCGCTTCGTCCGGGGGGAGGGGTGCTACCTCTACGACCGTGAAGGCCGCCGCTACCTGGACTTCGTCGCCGCTTACGGCGCCCTGCCCTTCGGTTTCAACCCGCCCGAGATCTGGGCGGCGCTTCATGAGGTGGAGGCGAGCGGGGAGCCCTCCTTCGTCCAGCCGTCGGCCCTGCAGGCCGCGGGGGAGCTGGCGGAGCGGCTGATCCAGCTTGCGCCGGAGGGGCTCCGCTACGTCACCTTCGCCAACTCGGGGGCAGAGGCGGTGGAGGCGGCCATCAAGGCCGTGCGGGCCGCCACGGGGCGCATGGGCATCATTTCCTGCGACAACGCCTTCCACGGCAAGACCCTGGGCGCGCTCTCCGCGACCCATCGCCGGACCTACCAGGACGCCTTCGGCGCGCCCGTGCCGGGCTTCGCCAAGGTGCCTTACGGCGATCTGGAGGCCCTGGAGCGGCTGCTGGCCCAGCATCCGGAGGCGTTCGCCGGGTTCATCGTGGAGCCGGTTCAGGGCGAGGGCGGCATCGTGGAGCCGCCGCCCGGCTACCTGCGGGCCGCGCAGGAACTGTGCCGCCGGTACGGCGTCTTCTTCATCCTGGACGAGATCCAGACCGGCCTGGGCCGCACCGGCCGCCTCTTCGCCTGCGAGGAAGAGGGCGTGACGCCCGACGTGATGGTGCTGGCCAAGGCCCTGGGGGGCGGCCTGGTTCCCATCGGGGCGATGCTCTGCACCGAGGAGGTCTACACCGAGGAGTTCGCGATGAAGCACTCCTCCACGTTCGCGGGGAACACCCTGGCCGCCCGCGTCGGTCTGCGGGCCTTGGAGCTGCTCACCCGCGACGACCGGGCCCTGATCCGCCAGGTGGCGGAAAACGGCGCCTTCCTGAAGGCGGGGCTGGAACGGCTTCAGCAGCGCTACCCCCACGTGCTCCGGCGGGTGCGGGGCCGCGGGTTCATGCTGGGGCTGGAGATCGGCGTAGACCGCTCGACGTACGGGCGCACCTGCCTGCTGGGGGTGCTGGCGGAGCAGGAGAACCTGACGCCGATCCTCTCCTCGTACCTGCTCAACGTCTGCGGCCTCCGGGTGGCCCCCACCCTGAACGGGTCGGCGGTCATCCGCATCGAGCCGCCGCTCATCGCCACGCGGGCGCAGTGCCAGGAGGCCATCGACGCCGTCGAGCGCATGCTGGTCCCGCTGGCCGAGGGCAACACCGCCGAACTGGTCTCCCACCTGCTGGGGGTCGAGTCCCGTCCGCAGGCCCTGCCCGCCCCGGCACCGGCGCCGCTGCCGGAGCCCAGCGGCGATCCCGAAGAGGGCCGGGTCGCCTTCCTGGTGCATCCCGTGGACTGGCGCAACTACCCGGAGATGGACGAGTCGTTCCAGGTCTTCAGCACGGCGGAGATCGCGGAGATGGCCGACCGGTTCAACGACCTGCTGGAGCCCTTCGTGGCGGGCTCGTGCCGTGTGACGGCCGCCAACGGCCGCCGGGTCTTCGTCGACTTCGTGGTGGTGCCCCGCACCGCCGACCAGCTGCTGGCCATGCCGCAGTCGCAGGCGATCGCTGAGGTGCGCGCCGCCCTGGAGATCGCCAAGGCGCGGGGCGCGCAGCTGGTGGGGCTGGGGGCCTACACCTCGGTGGTCACCCGCGGCGGGCTGCACCTCAGGAACCCGGGCGTGCCGCTCACCACCGGCAACTCGTACACCGTCGTCTCGGCCGTGGAGGCCATGTACCTGGCGGTGGAGCGGCTGGGCACCCGGCTGCCCGAGGCGACCATCGCCGTGGTGGGCGCCACCGGTGCGATCGGCCGGGCGACGTCCATCCTGCTGGCCGAGGGCGTCGGCCGGATGGTGCTGATCGGCAACCCGGCCCGGCCCGAGGCCAGCCGCAGGCGGCTGCTGAAGGTGGCCGGCGACATGGTCGCACACCTGGCGGACCTCATCCGGGAGGGGCACCGCTTCGCACCGGGCACCATCGGCGCCCGGCTCCAGGAGATGGGGCCGCTTCCGGCGAGCGGCGCCGGGGCAGAGGCCGCGGCGGCTCCCGGGGTCTTCGAGCCCCTGGTGCTTGCCCTGGAGGAAGCCGGCGCCATCCGGATCACGACGGATATCGATGCGGCCCTGCCGGAGGCGGACCTGGTGCTCACGGCGACCTCCACCGCGGAGGAGCTGGTGACGCCGGCCAACCTGAAGTTCGGCGCCGCGGTCTGCGACATCTCCCGCCCGCCCAACGTCTCCCGGGCGGTGAGGGGGGCTCGCCCCGACGTCCTGGTCATCGATGGCGGGGTGGTGGAGGTGCCCGGCCGGCCCGACCTGGGCTGGAACTTCGGCTTCGAGCGGGGGCTCGCCTACGCCTGCATGGCCGAGACGATGATTCTCGGGCTCATGCACCACTTCCGGGACACCTCGCTCGGCACCGACCTCAACCTGCCCATGATCCGGCAGATCCGCCAGTGGGCGGAGGAGCTGGGCTTCCGGCTGGCGCAGCTCCGGTCGTTTGACCGGCCGCTGGCCGAGGCGGAGTGGGCGGAGCTCATGGCCGCCCGCGCCCGGGTGCTCAGTGCCGCCGGGGATGATTAAAAAGTTCATCCGGAAAAGACTCCTGCGCCAGCAGGAGTTTTTTCTTTGTGGGCGAATCGGTAGAAGTGGAAACGGTTCCATACTGGATTTACTGCACTTTTGGAGCCTTTTCATCATGTAATGTGGAAACGATTCCCGAAGGAGTTACGAGGCGTGTCGGTGACGATTCGCGATGTCGCGCGGCGGGCCGGCGTGGGCGTGGCCACCGTGTCACGGGTGCTCAACGGGACGGGATACGTGAAGGCGGAGACGAGGGAGCGGGTCCTGGCTGCGGCCGCTGAGCTGGGCTATGTGCCGAGTCAGCTGGCCAGGGGGCTCGTGCGCCGCCTGAGCGGCACCGTCGGCCTGGTGGTGCCGGACATCACGAACCCGTTCTTCCCGCTCATCACCCGGGGCGTGGAGGACGCCGCCAGCGAGGCGGAGTACACCGTCTTTCTCTGCAACAGCGACAACGACCCCGCGCTGGAAGCCAACGACGTGCAGAAGCTGCGGGAGCGCCGGGTAGACGGCGTCATCTTCGTGGGCACCACCGAGCGGCGTGAGCTGGTGGACCGGCTGCTGGCCGACGGCATCCCCGTGGTGGTGATGGACCGGCAGCTGGACCACACCGAGGTGGACACGGTCCTGGTCGACAACCTGGCCGGCGCGCGGGCCGCGTGCCGCCATCTGGTCGAGCTGGGCCACCGGCGCATCGCCCACGCGGCGGGCCACCAGTCCACCCGCACCGGCCAGGACCGCTGCCAGGGCTACCGGGTCGCCCTGGAGGAGGCCGGCCTCGCCTACGACCCTGCCTGCGTGGTGTGGGGCGACTTCACCTACGAGTCGGGCTACCGGGCCGGGCAGGTCCTGCTGGGGCGCTCGCCCCGGCCGACGGCGGTCTTCGCCGGCAACGACCTGATCGCCCTGGGGGTCATCCGGGCTGCCGAGGAGGCGGGCCTCGCCGTGCCCGACGATCTCTCCGTCGTCGGCTTTGACGACATCCAGATGGCCGCGCTGGTGCGGCCGGGCCTCACCACGGTGCGGCAGCCGGCCCGGGAGATGGGCCGCATGGCGATGGTCATGCTGCTGGAGCGCATCCGCGGGGAGGCCGCGGGACCCGGCCGGCGGCAGGTGTACAGGCCGGAACTCATCGTGCGCGGGACGACCCGGAGGAGGGAGCCGCTTGGATAGGCCAGTGGTGGTGGTTGGGAGTCTGAACCTGGACCTGGTGGTGAACCCGGAGCGTGCGCCCGCGGCGGGCGAGACGGTCTTCGCCCCGCGGCTCGATCAGTTCCCCGGTGGAAAGGGGGCTAACCAGGCGGTGGCCGCGGCGCGCCTCAGCACCCCCGTGGCGATGGTGGGCCGGGTGGGGCAGGACGCGTTCGGCGACCGGCTGCTGGAGAGCCTCCGGCAGGACGGCGTGGCGACCGGCGGGGTCTCCCGCTCGGCCGCGGCCGGCACCGGCACGGCCGTCATCACCGTGGAGGCGTCGGGCCAGAACCGGATCGTGGTGGTGGCCGGCGCCAACGCAGAGGTGACGCCGGAGCTGGTGGAGGCCCACGGGGAGCTGATCGCTTCGGCCTCAGTGCTGCTCCTGCAGCTGGAGGTGCCGGTGCCGGCCTGCGTGCGGGCGGCCCAGCTGGCCGCGGCCGCAGGGGTGCCGGTCATCCTGGACCCCGCCCCGGCGCCGTCGGCGCCGCTGCCGGAGTCGCTGCGGCACAACACGTGGCTGATCACCCCCAACGAGACCGAGGCGGCCGCGCTCACCGGCGTGCCGGTGTCGGGCCGGCGCGGCGCGGAGGAAGCCGCCCGTGCGCTGGCGGCGCAGGGCTACCGGCAGGTGCTGATCAAGCTGGGCGGCGAGGGGGCTTACCTGTACCGGGACGGCCTGGGCCATTGGTTCGACGCCTTCCGGGTTCCGGTGGTGGACACGACCGCTGCCGGCGACGCCTTTGCGGGCGGGCTGGCTGCGGCGATCCACCGGGGCCTCGGGCTGGAGGAGGCCGTGCGCTGGGGCATGGCCGCCGGCGCCCTGGCGGTGACCCGTGCCGGCGCCCAGCCGGCGATGGGGACGCTGAACGAGCTCATGTCCTTGCTGCGGACAGGGAGGTTGGAAAGATGAAGAAGACGACGCTGCTGAATCAGGCGCTCTCTGAAGTCGTGGCAGGCATGGGCCACGGCGACCTGCTGGTGATCGGCGACTACGGGCTGCCCTGCCCGCCGGGGGTCCGGCGCATCGACCTGGCCCTCAGGCCCGGCATCCCGGCCTTCCTGGATGTGGTCGAGACCATCCTGACCGAACTGCAGGTGGAGGCGGCCGTGGTGGCCGGGGAGACGGCCGAACGGAACCCGGCCGTCTCGGAAGGCCTGGCGCGACTGCTCGGGGAGACGCCCGTCACCGTCGTCTCCCACGAGGAGCTGAAGCAGATGTCGGCCCGGGCCGCCGCACTGGTGCGCACCGGCGAGTGCACCCCGTACGCCAACGTCATTCTGCGGGCGGGGGTGACCTTCTGATGCCGGCAGCTCCCGTCGTGGAGATGCGGGGGATCGACCGGAGCTTCCCCGGGGTGCAGGCCCTGAAGGGCGTCGATTTCGACCTGCGGCCCGGCGAGGTGCACGCGCTGCTCGGGGAGAACGGCGCCGGCAAGTCGACCCTGATGAAGATTCTGGGCGGCCTCTACCGGCCCGAGGCCGGGGAGGTGCGCATCGACGGACGGCCGGTGGTCATCGACTCGCCCAGGACGGCCACGGCCCTCGGCATCGCCTTTATCCACCAGGAGCTGAACCAGGCCCTGCATCTCTCGGTTGCCGAGAACATCTACCTGGGCCGCCCGCCGGTGACGGGCCTCCTCCGCCGGGTGGACTGGCGGGCCATGGCGCGCGGGGCGGCGGCGGTGCTGGAGCGGCTGGGCGCGCAGATCGACCCGCGCGCGACGCTCGGCAGCCTGGGCGTCGGCGCCCGGCAGATGGTCGAGATCGCCCGTGCGCTCTCCCTGGACGCCCGGGTGCTGATCATGGACGAGCCCACCGCGGCCCTGACCGGGCCGGAGGTGGAGCGGCTCTTTGAGGTGATGCGCGGCCTCGCCCGCGCCGGCGTGGCCATCGTGTACATCTCTCACCGGATGGAGGAGATCTTCACCATCTGCGACCGGGTGACCGTGCTGCGGGACGGCCAGCGGGTGGGCAGCTGGTCCATCGGGGAGGTCACCCCGGACGAGCTCATCACCCACATGGTCGGCCGCCAGCTCACCGAGCGGTTCCCCAAGGTGGAGGTCACGCCCGGCGACACGCTGCTGGAGGTGCGGGACCTGACCCTCAGGGGTTCCTCCCACCCGGTGTCGTTCAACGTCCGCCGGGGCGAGATCCTGGGCGTGGCCGGTCTGATGGGCGCCGGCCGGACCGAGCTGATGCTGGCGGTGGCCGGAATCGACCGGCCTGCAAGCGGCACGGTGCTGCTGGAGGGGAAGCCCCTGCCCCCGGGAGACGCCGCGGCCGCCATCCGCCGGGGGCTCGTGCTGGTTCCCGAGGACCGGCGGCGGCAGGGGCTGCTCACCGGCCGGTCAGTGCGGGAGAACCTAAGCCTCGCCCGTCTCCGCAGCCTCACCCGGGCCGGGCTGATCCGCTCCGGCGCCGAGCGGCAGCTGGTGGACGGCTACGTAGCCGAGCTGGGCATTCGCACCCCGCACCGGGAGCAGTCGGTGACGAACCTGAGCGGCGGCAACCAGCAGAAGGTTATTCTGGGCCGCTGGCTGGCCACGTCGCCGAAGCTCCTGATCCTCGACGAGCCCACCCGGGGCATCGACGTCGGCGCCAAGGCCGAGATCTACCGGCTGATGGGCGAGCTGGTCCAGCGGGGAATGGGCATCATCCTGGTCTCCTCCGAGCTCCCCGAGGTGATGGGGCTGTCGGACCGCATCCTGGTCGTGCACGAGGGGCGCGTGACCGCCGAGTTGAGCCGGGGGGAGTTCGACCAGGAGCAGATCATGCAGGCTGCCACCGGGAGGAAGCGGAATGCAGGCTAACTTGCACATCAAGGACCGCGTGCGCCGGCTGGGCCCCGGCCTGGCCGTGATCTTGATGGGGCTGGCGCTCTCGCTGCTCAGCGACCAGTTCCTGACCGTCTCCAACCTTCTGAACCTGCTTCGCCAGGTCTCCATCAACGCCGTCATCGCCTGCGGCATGACCCTCGTCATCCTGACCGGCGGCATCGACCTCTCCGTCGGCTCCGTGCTGGCCCTCACCGGGGCCGTGCTGGCCGGCCTGGCGAAGAGCGGGCTGCCGTGGCCCGTGGCGCTGCTGGCCAGCCTGGCGCTGGGCGCCGCGCTGGGGCTGTTCAACGGCATCGTCATCACCCGCGGCCGGGTCGCCCCCTTTGTGGCCACCCTCGCGACCATGGCCATCGCCCGGGGCCTGACCCTGGTCTACACCGGCGGCCGGCCCATCTCCGGGCTACCCGAGGCGCTGCGCTGGATGGGCACCGGCTACGTGTGGCGCATTCCCGCCCCGGTCATCATCATGTTCGTGGTCTTCCTGCTGGTCTACCTCATGCTGAACCACACGCCGGTGGGCCGCTACATCTACGCCGTCGGGTCCAACGAGGAGGCCGCCCGCTTCGCGGGCATCCCCGTCGCCCGGGTGACGCTGTTCACCTACGTGCTGACGGGGCTGGCCAGCGCCCTGGCCGGGGCCATCCTCACCGGGCGGCTGAACTCGGCGCAGCCGACCGCCGGCGGCGGGTTTGAACTGGACGCCATCGCCGCGGTGGTCGTGGGCGGCACGAGCCTGGCGGGCGGACAGGGCAGCGTGCTGGGCACCGCGGTGGGCGCGCTCATCATCGGCATCCTGGACAACGGTCTCAACCTGCTCGGCGTTTCGTCGTTCTACCAACAGGTGGCTCAGGGCGCCGTCATCCTGCTGGCCGTGCTCATGGACCGGCGCAAGTGACGGCAGGCCCCGAACATAAAGCCATAGACACAGGAGGATGGTCACATGAAGAGGTTCACTCGCATGCTCGTCGCACTGCTCACGATCGGCTTGCTCGCCGCCTGCTCCGGCGGTGGCTCGACGCCTTCGGGCCAGACCCCCAGCACCGGCAGCAACGATCCCGCTCCGTCCGCGGAACCCACCCCTGCTGAGGAGACCTGGACCATCGGCCTCGCCATCTCGACCCTGAACAACCCGTTCTTCGTCGACCTGCGCGACGGCGCCCAGGCGGCGGCGGACGCCGCAGGCGTCAAGCTGATCGTGATGGACGCCCAGGACGACCCCGCCAAGCAGATCAGCCAGGTGGAAGACCTGATCACCCAGAAGGTGGACGCGCTGCTCATCAACCCCACCGACTCTGACGCCATCGTCACCGCCGTCGAGGCGGCCAACGCCGCCAACATCCCGGTGATCACCGTCGACCGGGGCGCCAGCGGCGGCGAGGTCGTCGCCCACGTCGCCTCCGACAACGTGGCCGGCGGGCGCATGGCCGGCGAGCTCATCGTCGAGCTGATCAGCGGCCAGGGCCAGGTGGCCGAGCTCGAGGGCATCCCCGGCACCTCCGCTGCCCGCGACCGCGGCCAGGGCTTCCATGAGGCCGTCGACGGCGTGGAGGGCATCGAGGTCGTCGCCATCCAGCCCGCCGACTTCGACCGGGCCAGGGGCCTGACGGTCATGGAGAACATCCTGCAGGCGCACCCTGACATCGTCGCCGTCTTCGCCCACAACGACGAGATGGCCCTGGGCGCCCTGGAGGCCATCGAGGCCGCCGGTAAGGCCGACCAGATCAAGGTCGTGGGCTTCGACGCCACCGACGACGCGGTGAAGGCCGTGCAGGAGGGCCGGATGGCCGCCACCGTCGCCCAGAAGCCGAAGGAGATCGGCCGCCTGGGCCTCGAGGCCGCCATCAAGTACCTGAACGGCGAGCAGCTGGACGAGTACATCCCCGTCCCGCTCGAGCTGGTGACCGAGTAGGCGCGCACCCTGTGTGCAACAAAGGAGGCCCCCGCCGGGGGGGCCTCTGCTCTTTTTTGGGGCCTCTGCTCTTTTTTGGCTGGGTCAGTCGGGGTGCACCCGGGGCGTCGGCTTACACGTCCTTCACGCCGAGCTCCTCGGGCGTGAGGGAGAGCCGCTCCGCCCCGGCGGGGGTGACCAGGAAGGTGGACTCCAGCCCCACCGCGCCGCAGCCGGGGAAGAAGAACTTGGGCTCCACCGCGATCACGTGACCGGCCTCCAGGGGCGTGGTCTGGCGCGGGGCCAGGATCGGCCACTCGTCCAGCTCCAGCCCGACGCCGTGACCGACGAAGCGCACCCGGCTGTCGCCCCAACCCATGAAGTGCGCCTCCAGCCCTGTCTCCCGGGCAATGGCGACGCTCCGTTCCCAGAGCTGCTCGCCGGTGGCGCCGGGGCGGGCCTCGGCGGCGATCATGTCCAGGATGGCCCGGCAGGCCTCGTGGGCCCGGACCAGCTCCGGCTCCAGTCTGCCGATCACCATGGTGCGGGTCTGGTCGTGGACGTAGCCGTCCACCACGGTGGGATAGTCCACGCAGACCGGCTCGTCCCGGCGGATGGCGCGCCGGCTGGCGCCGTAGGGGGCTGCCGGGGTGAGCCCCTCGCCGCCGAAGGGGGTGTCGGCGAAGGAGAACGCGAGGGCCGACTCGCCGGCCAGCACCATCATGGCGGGGGACTCGAAGGCGTTGTGCGCGTGCCAGCGGATCATCCCCTGCGCACCGGCCAGCCGCTGGGCGCTTTCGCCGACCACCGACAGCTCCAGCTCTGTCATGCCCTCCCGCAGCGCCTCGAAGAGCGCCCGGTAGGTCTGGTCCGCCGCCCGTGCAGCCGCCCGGATGCGCTCCACCTCCCACGGGGACTTCACGGCGCGGAGGTGGCGGAGCACCGGGCCCACGTCTACCGCCTCCACGTCGGGGAGGTAACGCCGGTACAGGTCGAACTGCGCGACCGGCATGCGGTCCAGTTCCATCCCGATGCGGCGGGCCCCGCCCAGGTGTTCCGGGAGGGCGCGCAGGCTGGTCAGCGGCTCGATGTCGCCCAGGGGCGACTCGCGGCGGGCCCGGGCCAGCACCCGGCGGACGAGATAGCGCGCCGTACCGTCTGCCGGCACCCAGAGGTGGCCCTGCTGGGCGGACCCCGTGAAGTAGAGGAGCGAGGTGGTGCTGTGGAGCAGCGCGCCATCCAGTCCCTGCTCCTGCAGGCGGGCCTGCAGGCGGCCGATACGGCGTTCCAGTTCGGGGCGGGGCGTCAGCAGCATGGGAACTCCTCTCCTTTGCCGGGATTTCTGTTCAATTTTGACGACGGCCGCGGGCGTGGGGCGACGGGCATCCCCGGTGCATACGCTGGACCAGACGCAGCCGTGCTCCGCGCCGGAGAGGAGGTGGCCCATGCTTCTGGAGATCATCAGCGAAGCGGTCGTCGGGCGGGCCGAGCACACCCTCGCCTGGACCCACACCATGCCGGCCGAGGGGGCGGTCCAGGTCCTGGGGGTGCGGCCCGGCCGCGTGGCGTCCAGCCTGCGCCGGGAGGGCGAGACGCCGCAGGCCGAGCTCACGGTCGAGGTCGACATCTGGTCCCTCGGCCAGGACGGCACCCGGGTGACGCGGGTCCCGTGCCAGACCGTGCAGCCGATTGCGGTCGCTGTGCGGGGGAATCTGCTGAACGACCCTTCGTATGACCTGCGGGTCATCGGCAGCCCGCGCACCACCGGGGTGCGGGTGGAGGAGGATCAGATCCATGTGGACCTGGCCGTCACCGTGGAGGTGGAGGCCAGGGCGCTCACCCGCTACTGGGTTCGGGCGGAGGACCACGTGCCCGCACGCTGACCACATATCGCCTGTGACCCGCGGTCTTTCGGCCGCGGGTCTTCTCTTTGGGCGTTGCGGCTGTCGGGGGCGCGGCCCTGGGGGTGTCGGCCGGGGGTATGTTGGTTTGCGCCGCCACGCAGCCGAGTGGGAAAGGCCGGTTTTTCACTTTGGCCCCGGCGCCGAAGTCGAAAACTTGGGGTTCCCATGTTGAGGTGGCGCGGGATCACGTTGGCTGTCGCTGTCGGCGGCGGTTATGTCAACGCACGGGTCGCGTTATGTCATCTCGGTGGTACCCGTCGGTGGCGACGCTGGGGTGCAGAGCCTTCGCACCGCCCCGCAGCCGGGTGGGAAACGCCGGTTTTTCACTTCGGCCCTGGAGCCGAAGTCGAAAACTTGGGGTTCTCATGTTGAGGTGGGCCCGGGATCACGTTGGCTGTCGCTGTCGGCGGCGGTAATGTCAACGCAGAGGCCGCGTTATGTCATCTCGGTGGTACCCGTCGGTGGCGACGCTGGGGTGCAGAACCTTCGCGCGGCCACGCAGCCGAGTGGGAAAGGCCGCTTTTTCACTTTGGCCCCGGCGCCGAAGTCGAAAACTTGGGGTTCCCATGTTGAGGTGGGCCCGGGATCACGTCGGCTGTCGCTGTCGGCGGCGGTTATGTCAACGCACAGGCCGCGTTATGTCATCTCGGTGGTACCCGTCGGTGGCGACGCTGGGGTGCAGAACCTTCGCACCGCCCCGCAGCCGGGTGGGAAACGCCGGTTTTTCACTTTGGCCCCGGAGCCGAAGTCGAAAACTTGGGGTTCCCATGTTGAGGTGGGCCCGGGATCACGTTGGCTGTCGCTGTCGGCGGCGGTAATGTCAACGCAGAGGCCGCGTTATGTCATCTCGGTGGTACCCGTCGGTGGCGACGCTGGGGTGCAGAACCTTCGCGCGGCCACGCAGCCGAGTGGGAAAGGCCGCTTTTTCACTTTGGCCCCGGCGCCGAAGTCGAAAACCTGGGGTTCCCATGTTGAGGTTCAACTGGGATCACGTCGGCAGCCGCCATACGCTCCGAGCAGGGTTGCCCGGGAGGATGGACCGGAGCGCCACGCAGCATCCCCCGCTGCCGGCACGTGTTGTCCCTGCACGTACACCCCGGGCGAACCCGATCCGGACGCATCACAACAGCTGCGGCCCGCGGCCTTGGCGCCGCGGGCCGCAGCTGTTACGTAAACCTCGCCCGGCTCCGCTGCATACGGTGGAAGGAGGAAAGGCAGGGATGGATGTGAGGGCCCTGGTTCTCTGCGCAGGCCGCGGCACCCGGCTGCGGCCCCTGACCCACACCTGGGCGAAGGCATCGCTTCCCGTTGCCGGGCGACCCATCTGGCAGCACATCTTCGCCTACCTCGCCAAGCACGGATTCGACGAGATCGGGGTCGTCGTCGGCCCCGGCCAGGAGGCGCTGGCTGAGAGCGTCCAGCGGTGGTCTCCGCAGCGGATCAGCGTCATCCTGCAGGCCGAGCCCGGCGGTATCGCCCACGCCGTGGCCGCCGCCCGCTCCTTCCTGGCAGAAGAGCCCTTCCTGCTCTACCTGGGCGACAACCTGACCAACGAGGACCTGAGCCCCGCCCTGCGCCTGTTTCGCACCGCGGCTCCCGCGGCGCTGCTCACCCTGCAGCGGGTGGCCGATCCCCGGGCGTTCGGCGTGGCGGCGCTCCACGGCCGCCGGGTGACCGCGGTGGTGGAAAAGCCGTCGAAGCCGCCTTCGGACCTGGCCATCGCGGGCATCTATTTCTTTTCGCCCGTCGTGCATGACGCCATTGCAGGCCTCACGCCCTCGGCCCGCGGTGAGCTGGAGATCACCGACGCGATCGCACGGCTGATCCAGGATGGCCGCACCGTCCTGGGCCACCGGCTCACCGGCTGGTGGGTGGACGCCGGCAGCGCCGACGGGCTGCTCTCGGCCAACGCCCGGCTGCTGAACGCCATGACCCCAGGGGTGGATCCAACGGCCGTCCTGGAGGATGTGCGAATCGAGGGGACCGTTGCGGTCGGACCGCGTGCCGTCCTCCGCCGGGTGCGGCTGCGGGGGCCGCTGGTCATCGGCGCGGACTGCCGGCTGACCGACAGCGAGGTCGGCCCGTCCACCAGCATCGGGGATGGCGCAGTCCTGGAGGGCGCAAAGGTGTGGAACTCCATTCTCCTCCCCGGCTCCCGGCTGGCGGGGCCGGGGCTGTGTCTCGCCGATTCGGTGGTGGGCGCCGGCGCGTCAGTCTCGGCGCGGCCGGCGGGACCCGTCACCCTGGTGGTGGGCGACGATGCCCGCCTCGCGATGCCGCTGCGGCCGCAGTGAGTATGGGAGGTGACCCGGTGAAGAACAGCCCCGTTATCATCTACGTGCCGGCGGGCGCCGGCGTCTTCGTGCCCGCGTCGGGCAGCGTGCAGATCATCGGTTCGGCGAGCGACGAGCCCATTCAGAGACTGAGCCGCACCGGACACCCGGATACGCAGGCGGAGGATGGTGAGGGGCGGCTTCGCGGACGCGAGGAGGACAGGGTGCGGTGGCGCCCGGCGCACTCGGCCGACGTCGAGGTGGGACGGCGCCCGGCAGAGGGGGACGACGTCGAGGTGGGACGGCACCCGGCAGAGGGGGACGACGTCGAGGTGCGGCGGCGCACAGCGCAGTCGGACGTCGAGACGCAGCGGCGTGCGGCGGAGTGGGACGATGTCGAGGTGTGGCGCCACCCGTCCGCGTGGGGCGACGTCGGGCGGCGTCCCGCGGTGCCCCGGAGCGCAGACGCACGGCTGCGGATGGCGTCCCGGAGCCCGGCCGTTCGCCCGCGGACGCCCGCCGCGGAGGAGGCATACCCCGACCTCGCGGTGCCGCCGGAGATTCAGGCCCTCGCCGAGCGGGCGGCGAAGGCCTGGGACATGAAGGTCACCGGATGGACCGTCGCCGCGACCAAGCCCGAGAAGGGCTGGGGCGCGATCTGGCGGATCGAAACGAACCGCGGCCCCCGCGCCCTGAAGCTGCTGCACCGCCCCTTCGAGCGAAACCTCTTCTCCATCGGCGCACAGCAGTACCTGGTCCGGCGCAAGGCCCGGGTGGCGCCGCTGGTGCCGGCCCGCGACGGGCGTCTCTTCACGGTGGTTGACGGCCGCATGTTCATCGTCGCGGAGTGGATCGAGGGGCTGCGACAGGCCCCGAAGGACACGGTGGACGGCGCAGCCCTGCTCTGCAGCGGCTTGGCCGAGTTCCACCGCAAGTCGCTGGGATACCAGCCGCCACCGGGCGCAGCCCACGCCAGCCGGCTCCACCGCTGGCCCCGGGTCTACCAGAAGCTCAGAACCAAGCTCGACTGGTTCGAGCACCTGGCCCGCGCGTACCGCGACATGCCTGCCAGCCCCTTGCTGCTGGAGGTACTGCCCCGCTTCAAGGCTCAGGCCGACGAGGCGATCCGGATGCTGGAGGCCTCTGCCTACCGCAAGCTCATCGCCCGCGGTGACCAGGCCTGGGGCCTGGCCCACCAGGACTACGGCTGGTCCAACGGGCAGGTGGGGCCCGACGGCAAGATCTGGATCATCGACCTGGACGGCGTCGCCTTCGACCTCGCCTTCCGCGACCTCAGAAAGCTGATCACCGGCACCATGGACGACCGGGGCGATTGGGACCTCACGTGGATGAAGGCGATGATCAGAGCCTACCACGAGGTGCACCCCATCGAGCCTGAGGCGATGCAGGTGATGCTGATCGACATGTATCTCCCCAACGAGTTCTACAAGCTGGTCAAGGACGTGCTCTACGACCCCAACATGCTGGACGGCGCCATGGTCGCCGCCCTGCAACGGCTCCTGGTCACCGACGAGCGCAAGCAGCAGGCCCTGCGGGAGCTGGGTCTGAAGCGGAGGAGGTGACCGGTCCCTTGCGCACCCTGATGATCTGCACCGAGAAGCTGCCCGTGCCGCCAGTGCGGGGCGGGGCGATCCAGACGTATATCCACGCGGTGGCGCCGCGCCTTGCGCGGGACCACCGGGTGACGGTGCTGGGCGTGGCGGACCCCGAGCTCCCCGACCGGGAAATCCGCGACGGCGTCGAGTACTGGCGCATTCCCGGCGGCCCCTTCCCGCAGTACCTGGAGCGGGTGGTGCGCGTGCTGGGCAAGGTGGGGCAGCGGTTTGACCTGATCCACCTGTTCAACCGGCCGCGGCTGGTGATGCCGGTGCGGAAGGTCCTGCCCGAGACCCGGCTGATCCTCAGCCTTCATAATGAGATGTTCCGGCCGGAGAAGATCGGTCCCGAAGAGGCCCGGGAGGCCATCGGCGCGGTGGAGCGCATCGTCACCGTGAGCGACTTCATCGGCCGGGGGGTGGAAGCCCTCTACCCGGAGGCGAAGGGCAAGTGGCGCACCATCTACTCCGGCGTGGACCTGGAGCGGTTCGTGCCGATCTGGTCGCCGGAGGCCCGCCGGATCCGGCAGCGACTGCGGGCCGAGCACGGGCTGGGGCGGGGCCCCATCCTGCTCTACGTGGGGCGGCTCTCGCCGAAGAAGGGGGCCGACATCCTCGTGCGGGCGATGGGACCGATCGCACGCCGGTATCCCGAGGCCAGCCTGGTCCTCGTGGGCAGCAAGTGGTACGGCGAGGACCGCATCAGCGACTACGTCGCGTACGTGCGGGCCCTGGCCGCACGGGCGCCACTGAAGGTGCACACCACCGGGTACGTGCCGGCCGATCAGGTGCACGAGTGGTTCGCCGCGGGCGACCTCTTCATCTGCGCCTCCCAGTGGGAGGAGCCCCTGGCCCGGGTGCACTACGAGGCCATGGCCGCCGGGCTGCCCATCATCACCACCGCCCGGGGCGGCAACCCCGAGGTGGTGCGCGGGCAGGGCAACGGCCTGGTGGTGGAGGATCCCGGGAATCCCGAAGCCTTCGCCCGGGCGATCCTGCACCTGCTGAGCAACCACGACGTGCGGGCCCGGATGAGCCGCCGGGGCCGGGCGCTGGCCGAAGCCCACTTCGGCTGGGACCGGGTGGCGTCCGAGATCCGGTCCGTCTGGGAGCAGGGGTAGGCATGCGCATCGCCCTGGTCTGCACGGAGAAGCTGCCGGTGCCCCCGGTACGGGGCGGGGCGATCCAGACGTATATCGACGGCGTGCTGCCCTTCCTGGCGGCCCGGCACGCCGTGACGGTGGTGTGCCGGACCGACCCGGCGCTGCCGGAGGCGGAGGAGGCGGGCGGCGCCCGCTTCGTCCGGGTTGCGGCCGATGACGGCCCGGAAGCTTACGCCGACCGGGTGGCCGCCTTTCTGGCGACGGAGTCCTGGGACGCGGTGGAGATCTTCAACCGCCCGGCCTTCGTCGAGCGCATCGCCCGGGCCGCCCCCGGCGCCCGGCTCATCCTGTCGCTGCACAACGCCATGCTCGCCCCGGACCGGATCCCTCCGGGGCGGGCGCGGCGGATCCTCGCCCTGCTGGACGGCGTGGTGACGATCAGCGAGTTCATCCGGCAGAGCGCCGTCGCCCACTACGCCGAGTTCGCCGGGAAGTTCCGCACCATCTACTCCGGGGTGGACCTGGACCGCTTCCGCCCGGGTCCGTCTCCGGCCTCCCGGGCGCTGCGGGCAGCGCTCGGGCTGGGGGAACGGCCCGTGATCCTTTCGGTGGGCAGGCTGTCGCCCAAGAAGGGCATCCACGTGGTCCTGGGGGCGATGGAGCGGGTGGCGGCGACGCACCCCGACGCGGTGCTGGTGCACGTGGGTTCCCGCTGGTACGGGCGCAACGACGCCGATGCATACGTAGAGGCGGTGGCGCGACAGGCCGCCGGGCTGGGCGGCCGTGTGCGGATGATGGGCTACGTGCCCTACGCGGAGGTCGACGCCTTCTTCCGGATGGCCGATCTTTTCGTGTGCGCCTCCCAGTGGGAGGAGCCGCTGGCCAGGGTGCACTTCGAGGCCATGGCCTGCGGCCTGCCGGTCGTGACCACCGACCGGGGCGGCAACGCGGAGGTGGTGGCGGAGGGGCGGAACGGTCTTCTGGTGCGGCCCCATGACAGCCCGGAGGCGTTCGCCGCCGCCATCCGGGCGCTGCTGGATGACCCGGCCCTTCGGCAGCGGATGGGAGAGGCGAACCGCCGGCTGGCCGAGGCCCGGTTCGGGTGGAGCCGGGTGGCGGCCGAACTTCTGGCGGTACTGGAGGGGTGAGATGTGGCACGCTTTCTCGTGACCGGCGCGGCGGGGTTCATCGGATCGCACCTGGTGGAGTCGCTCCGGGCCGCAGGGCACGACGTGGTGGGTGTGGACCGCCGTCCGGGGGCCGACGTCCAGGGCGACCTGCTCACGATGGACCTGGCGCCGCTCCTGGACGGCGCCGAGTACGTGGTGCACCTGGCGGGGCAGCCGGGCGTGCGGGAGAGCTGGAGCCAGTTCCCCGCCTACCTCTCCGGCAACCTGCAGACCACCCAGCGGCTCCTGGAGGCCCTCCGGGGGCGGCCCCTGAAGAAGTTCGTCCTGGCCTCCACGTCGTCGGTGTACGGCGACGCGCCCATGCCGGCCCGGGAGGACGGGCCGGCCCTCCCAGTCTCCCCCTACGGCCTCACCAAGCTCGCGGCCGAGCAGCTCTGCGACCTGTACGGCCGGACGGCGGGCATTCCCTGGGTGGCGCTGCGCTACTTCACCGTCTACGGCCCCCGGCAGCGTCCTGACATGGCGTTCAGCCGCTGGCTGAATGCGGCGCTGCGCGGCGAGCCGATCCAGATCTACGGCGACGGCAGCCAGGTCCGAGATTTCACCTACGTGGGCGATGCCGTCACGGCCACCCAACGGGCCGCCCTGCATCCCGTGGTGGGGGTGCCCATCAACGTAGGCGGCGGCAGCGCTGTCAGCATCCAGAAGGCGATCCGGCTCATCGCCGCCATTACGGGACGGCCCATCCGGGTCGAGCACCTGCCCCCCGCCCCGGGGGACATGCGGGAGACCCGGGCCGACACCGAGCGGCTGTGGCGGGAGGTGGGCTTCCTGCCGTCGACCTCCCTGGAGGACGGCCTGTGGCAGCAGTATAAGTGGCTCCTGGCGCAGCGGGCGTGAGGCCGGCCCCCCGGCGGGCCCGCTGCTGCCGGTGTCCGGGCCGGGAGCAGTTCGCCGCCGTTCCGCATAGGTTGATACGAACACATAGCCCGTGAGGAGGATTGCCCTTGTCCAGCATACGGCTGCAGGAGATCATGACCCGTGCCGTCGTGGGCCGGTGCGACCGCCGGGTCGTCTGGACGCACACGGCGCCCGCGGACGGCACAGACTGTGTGCTCGGGGTCCACGTGAGCCACCCGCAGGTGACCGTGGAAGACGGCGCCGAAGGGCCGCAGGTGCGCCTTTCCGCCGTCTGCGAGGTCTGGTGCAGTGCGGGGGACGAGACCCGGGTGCAGCGCATCGCCTGCACACATGCGGAACCCGCCGATGTGCCGCTGGTCGCCCGGGTCGTCGGAGAAACCGAGACCACCGGCCGCCTGCTGCGGGGCGCACGGTGCCTGGAGGCGGAGGTGCGGGACGGGTTGTTCCACCTGACGCTGGAGATGCACGTCGCCCTCGAGACGGTGGGGATGGCCCGGCTCTGGGTGAAGGCCTTCGTCCTCCTGGAGGACGGCGCGGACCTGGACGCCTACAGCTCGGAGACCAGCGACTCTTCCGAGAGCGTGGAGGAGATTCACGCCGAGTGGGAACCGGAGCCCGAATTCGAGCCGTGGGCCGAAGCGGACGGCGCCGAGGAAGCCGCCGCCGGCGGGGAGACGGACGCCGGACCGGCAGCGGAGCCGGAGTGGGATGCGGGACTGGAGACCGACATCGAGCCGGACGCGGAGTTCGCAGCGCGCAAGGAGCCGCAGCCGGAGACGAAGGCCGACGCCTACGACCGGACCGACCTGGCGGCCGTGGCCTCCGTGGAGGTCCGCCGCGTGAGCACCGCGGTCGCGCACTTCCGCGGACCGACGCGGCCCCGCATCTCCATCGTGCAGTAGAACGCGTGAGGGGCTGTCCCGGCCGTTTCGGATGGCGAGGTCATCCGGAACCGGCCGGGGCAGCCCCTCGTCACCGTCAGAGCGCCGCCAGCTCCCGAAGCAGCAGGGCCCGCCGGTCGATGGCCCAGCGGCGGAGCCGGTCGACCTCCCGGGCGTAATCGGCCCTGCGCAGGTATGGGTCCCTTTCCCGCCACGGCTCCACCGCCCGGCTCAGCCGGTCGATGAGCGGCAGCACGTTGTCGGGCGCCAGCGGGCCGTCCAGGGCCCGGCGGAAGGCCGCGCGGAAGCGGCGCCGTCCCTCCGGGTGCGCGAAGATCCGGTGGGACAGCTTGTTCCACCCGGTGACGGGCACCCGGTCCAGCCGGGCGGGCCGCCCGTGGATGTCGATGCCCCAGGTGGCGTCGTAGTCCCACGGGATGATGCGGAACCGCTGCTCCTCGGGCTCCAGGTAGAGGGCGTAGTTGTGCACGAAGCCGTCGCGGTTGCCCACGAAGACCGCGCCGATCACCCAGTGCAGGTAGCGGTCCAGGTCAAACCACCGGTGGACGACCTGCATCAGCGAGGCATCGTCGGCCAGGTTGACGGCCAGCAGCATCTGCCGGATGGGCTCCGGGTCCGCCCCTTCCACCGGGAGATAGCCCCGCTCCAGGGGTTCCTTCAGGGTCCGGGTGAAGGGGCTGATCAGCCCGAAGTTGGCGTTGCGGTTGGTGGCGTAGAAAATCGGACCGGGCGTCCATCCCCGCCGGCGGCAGAAATCCCGGTCCACCGATTCCAGCGCGACGTACAGCCCGGCCGGCTCACCGCTGACCGTCGGGAGGACGTGCCGCCACCGGGGCGCGTCCACCCCCAACAGCGGGAAGAGGGTGTAGGAGAGCGCCGACCTGAGCAGGGTGGGGTCGACGAAGTCGGCGTTCAGGTGGATGCGTCGCACGGTGTGTCCGGCCGGGGGCTCGTCGGGCAGGGGTGCCGCCCGGAGGGTCACCTGCAGAGAGCGCTTGGGGAACTTGCGGGAGTGTGCCCCGCGGATGCGTACCGTGACCGGCAGCGCGGCCCCCCCGTTCCAGCGGAGCGAGCCGGTGAGGCTGCCCTCCGCAAGCCGGGGCCAGGGGTCCGGCCCCAGGTCGAGATCGCAGAAGTCCATGGGTTCACACCCTTCGCAGGACTTGGGCCAGGTGACGTAACGCGGCGCGCGGGCATAGGATGGACCGTCAGGTCGCAGCAGGACCGTATGACCACGGCGGAGGGATGCGAACATGGCTCAGTCCGGGAACCTGATGGAGCGTCTGCTGAACCTGGTGGAGGAAGAGAAGCGGGATATGGAATCACTCTATGCGGAAGAGCCGGTTCGGGCGCACCTGCTGCAGGCGACCGGTGACGCTGAGGACGGAAGCGGCTCCGGGGATGGGTCCGGTTCGGGCTCGGGCGACGAGAGCGGCTCCGGCGACGCGTCGGGTTCCGGGTCGGGCGACGGGTCCGGCAGCGACGAGGCGGACCTGGCCGGCGCCGATGCCGACGGGGGCGGCGGCGACGACGGGTCCGGGGATGATGACGGCTCCGGCGGCGGGGATGCCGGGGGCGACGACGATGGCTCCGACGGCGACGACGACGCCGGGGGCGATGACGATGGATCTGGCGGCGGCGATGCCGGGTCTGGTGACGACGCCGACGACGATGGCGGGTCCGGCGAGGACGCCGACGACGACGGGTCGGGTGAAGTGGAGGCGGACGTGGTCACCGCGGAGGCCGACATGGAGGACGACGCCGGGTCCGGCGACGAGGACGACGCCGACGGGGACGATGGGGCCGGCGGTGACGCCGCGGACGATGGGGACGATGATGGATCCGGCGGCGATGCCGGGTCCGGTGACGACGCCGGCGACGACGGCGGGTCCGGCGAGGACGACGACAACGGGTCGGGTGAGGGCGACGCGGACATGGCGGGCGCGGAGGCTGACATGGCCGACGACGCCGGATCCGGCGACGAAGGCGACGCCGACGGGGATGACGATGGTTCCGGCGGTTACGCCGCCGCCGAGGGTGACGATGATGGCTCCGGCGTCGACGCTGACGGTGACGACGACGTCTCCGGCGGCGACGATGGCGCCGGGGGCGACGAAGATGGTTTCGGCGGCAGCGCCGGGTTCTGAGGAAGGGCAAAGGGGCTGTCCGGCCCGTCATCGGGGATGACGCCGGGGCAGCCCCGTTTTCGCGGGCGCCGCCGGGGCGGGAACCCCGCCGCCGGTCCGGGCGGGCGGGGGACGGGCGTCCATCAGCGCCCGCCGCCCCGTCCCACCCCGATGTGCCGCAGCCCGGCGGCTGCCATCGCCTCCGGGTCAAAGAGGTTCCGGGCGTCGACGACCAGGTCCCCGGCCAGCGCGTCCCGGATCTGCGCCGGCGAAGCGGCGGCGTACGCCGGCCACTCCGTGAGCACCAGCAGCGCGTCGGCGCCGCGGGCAGCTTCCCAGGGGTCGTCGACCAGCTGAAGCCCGTTGGGCAGACCGCCTGGCCCGCAGGTGGTCCCCTTCCCGTCGTCTGCGGTGCGCCCCTGGGGCGCCTGTTCCCCGTCCCCGGCCGGGTTCAGGCTGGCGGCCAGGGCTGCGGCAAAGGTGTGCAGGGCCTGGGGATCGTGCGCGGCCACCCGTGCCCCCTGCGCCAGGAGCGCCGGGACGATCGCCAGCGCCGGCGACTCCCGCACGTCGTCGGTGCCGGCCTTGAAGGCCAGGCCCCAGACGGCGATGCGCCGCCCGGCCACCGGCCCCAGCCGGGCCAGCACCCGCGCCCGCTGCCTGAGGTTGGCGCGGCGGGCCGCCGGCAGCAGGTCCAGGCGCACGCGCCGGCGGCGGGCGGTCCAGAGCAGGCCCGCCAGGTCCTTGGGCAGGCAGGATCCCCCGTACCCGGGGCCCGGCGCCAGGAAGTGGCTGCCGATGCGCCTGTCCAGGCCGACGCCCCGCAGCACGGCCAGGCCGTCGGCGCCGAGGGCGTCGGCCAGCGCCGCGACCTCGTTGGCGAAGGAGAGCTTCACCGCCAGGAAGGCGTTGCTGGCGTACTTGATCAGCTCCGCTTCCTCCCAGCCGGTGGTGATCACCGGCGCCTCGATGCCCCGGTACAGGCCGGCAACCTGCCGGGCCGCTTCCGCACTCTCAGCGCCGACGACGATCCGGTCGGGGTGGAAGAAGTCGTGGATGGCGGTCCCCTCCCGCAGGAACTCGGGGTTGGAGACCACGGCAAAGCCCGGACCCAGCCGGCGCTGTGCCAGGCGGTTGGTGCCCGGCGGAACGGTTGACTTCAGCACGACGGTCAGAGGATGCGCCGGACGGCGCGCCCGCAGGTCGGTCAGGAGGCGCCAGAGCGCTCCCAGGTCGGGGGCGCCCGAGGCGGTCTGCGGCGTGCCGACGCAGACGATGAGCATCTCGGCGCGGCGCACGGCCTCATCGAGCGCTGTCGTTACCGTCAGGGAGCGGCCCAGGTGGCGCTGCAGCAGCTGGTCCATGCCGGGTTCATAAAAGGGGCATTCGCCCTGCTGCAAGCGGGCCACGCGCTGGGCATCGATCTCCAGGAGCAGTACCTCGTGTCCCAGTTCGCAGAGGCAGACGGCTGTGGTCAGGCCAACATAGCCTGCTCCGGCCACGGCGATGGGCAAGAAGCTTCCCCCCGGTGAAGGTGATGTTTCATCTTATGGGGCAGGAGTTGCGGCGGCCTTAGCGAACCTGTGCTCATGCTGAGCCTGAAGCGCAATGGGGGTTAAGCTGGTTGAAGTCATTCGACGGATACATCTTCGATCTGGACGGCACGCTCTACCTGGGGGACCAGGTGATCCCCGGGGCCCCCGAGACCCTGGCCGAGCTGCGCCGCCGGGGCGCGAGAATCGCTTTCCTCTCCAACAAGCCCATCGAGCCGGCCGCGAGTTACGCGGCCAAGCTGAACCGACTGGGCATCCAGGCGGCGGTGGAGGAGGTGCTCAACTCGTCGATCGTGATGGCCCGCTACCTGAGCCGGGTATCGCCCGGCTGCCGGGTCTACCTGATCGGCGAGGAGCCGCTGGCGGCCGAGCTCAGGATGCGGGGCATCCGGCTGGTCACCGACCCGCTGGACTGCGAGTACGTGGTGGTCTCCTGGGACCGGCAGTTCACGTACCAGAAGCTCAACGACGCCCTTCAGGCCATCCGCAACGGCGCCCGGTTTATCGCTACCCATCCCGACCGCACCTGCCCGGTGCCCGGCGGCGAGGTGGCCGACGCGGGCGGGATGATCGGCGCGGTGGAGGGGGTCACCGGCAAGAAGGTGGAACTGATCACCGGCAAGCCGTCGCCCATCACCGTGCAGGAGGCGATGGACCTGCTCGGGCTCACCCCCGATCGGTGCATCATGGTCGGCGACCGTCTGGAGACGGACATACGCATGGGGCGGGAGGCCGGTATGGCCACGGCCCTGGTGCTGACGGGCATCACCCGCCGTGAGCAGGTGGAGAGCTCGCCCTGGAAGCCGGACTACGTGCTGGAGAGCGTGGCCGGGCTGCTGGGCTGACAACACGGGATGAGACAGACGCCCCGCGTGCGGCCGGTGCGGCCGCACGCGGGGCGCGTTGCGCGTGCAGGCAGGCGGTGCGTGAGCGATCAGGGCGCCGCGTCCCCGACCACTTCCACCGTCCACAGCTCGGCGGGGAAGGTGAACAGCACGTCGCCGCCGTCCCACACGATCCGCACCCGGGTGTCGCCGTTGAACGCGGCGATGATCTCGTCCCGCCGGCTGAAGTCCGCGAAATCGAACTCGGTGAGCAGCCCCATCGCGGGTTGCTCGGGCGTCAGGTCGACGTCCCACATCCCGGGGTCCAGGTTGGTGCCCAGCAGGGCCCTGGGGGTGATGCGGAAAACCTCCTCCGGCAGCCACACCGCGGCGTGCACGTTCTCCAGCGTCTCGTCGGCGAGGGAGGTGACCATGATCTTCACGGCGGCGATCCCTGCCGTCGGCGTCCCGGGTTTTCGCAGGATCCGGAGGGTCGGCTCCACCGCGAAGGGCACCTCGTCCAGCGTCTGCGGCTCCATTCCCGGGGGGATGTCCGCGGGGATCAGCGCCGTCACTTCCACGGGCTCCGCGGCCGGCGCGCCGGCGCACCCGGCCAGCAGGGCGGCCGCCAGGAGGATGGCGGGCAGAGCCGCCCCTGGCCACCGTCGGTTCATCGGGGACCCTCCTCGTTCCGGAGTGCTGAGAACAGTCTGACGGAAGGCGGTCCCTGTGTCAACCAGGCGATCCCTCCTGGCGTTCCCGGGTCCCTGTGCCCGCCGCAGCCCACCGCACCCCGCAGAAGCTTGACCCATCGCTTTTTCGTGGCACGGGAGCAGACCTCCCTCATATACTTTATCCCAACCGTTGACAGGAGGCGGGCGTGAGGAGAGAGGAGGGTACCCGTGGATCTGAAGGAGCGGCTGGAGCAGCACAGGGCGGAGGAGCAGCGCCTGGCCTGGGAAGGCACCTTCCTGGAGTACTTCGAGATCGTCAAGCGCAACCCCGCAGTGGCCGACCTGGCGCACGCGCGGGTTTACAACATGATCATGTCGGCTGGCGTCGAGAAGAACGCGGACGGCCAGAAAACCTACAAGTTCTTCAGCGACGAGATCTTCGGGCTGGAGAAGCCGCTGGAGCAGCTGGTGGAGTATTTCCGCTCGGCGGCCAAGCGGCTGGAGGTGCGCAAGCGCATCCTGCTGCTGATGGGGCCGGTGGGCGGCGGCAAGTCGACCATCGTCTCGCTGCTGAAGCGGGGCCTGGAGCGCTGGTCCCGCACCGAGGAGGGCGCCATCTACGCGATCAAGGGCTGCCCGATGCACGAGGAACCGCTGCACCTGATCCCGCACGAGCTCCGGGACGAGATCCGCAAGGAGTACGGCATCTACATCGAGGGCGACCTCTGCCCGGCGTGCCGGCAGATGGTGAAGGACAAGTACGACGGACGGGTAGAGGACGTGATCGTGCAACGCATCGCCTTTTCCGAGAAGAATCGGGTGGGCATCGGCACGTTCACGCCGTCCGATCCGAAGAGCCAGGACATATCTGAGCTGACCGGTTCCGTCGACCTCTCGACCATCGGGCAGTACGGCACCGAGTCCGATCCCCGGGCGTACCGGTTCGACGGCGAACTGAACGTGGCCAACCGGGGCCTGATGGAGTTTATCGAGATGCTGAAGTGCGACGAGAAGTTCCTCTACGGCCTGCTCACGCTCAGCCAGGAGCAGTCCATCAAGACCGGCCGGTTCGCCATGATCTACGCCGACGAGGTCATCGTCAGCCACACCAACGAGAACGAGTTCAACGCCTTTGTAAACAATAAGAAGAACGAAGCGCTAAAGGACCGCATGATTCTGGTTCGCGTGCCGTACAACCTGAAGGTAGACCACGAGGTGAAAATCTACGAGAAGCTCATCAACGACTCGGGGCTGAAGGGCATCCACATCGCGCCGCACACCCTGCGCATCGCCTCGCTGTTCGCCATCCTGACCCGGCTGGAGCCCTCCAAGAAGGCGGGGCTCAGCCTCATCAAGAAGGTGAAGCTGTACAACGGCGAGTCGGTGGAGGGCTTCACCCAGAAGGACATCCGGGAGCTGCAGGAGGAGGCGCCGCGGGAGGGGATGGTGGGCATTTCGCCCCGCTACATCATCAACCGGCTCTCCAGCGCGCTCGTGCGGGAGGGCGTCACCTGCATCAACCCGCTGGACGCCCTGCGGGCGCTGAAGGACGGCTTCGAGCAGCACACCGGCATCACCCGGGAGGACAAGGAGAAGTACCTGAACTTCATCTACGAGGCCCGCAAGGAGTACGACGAGCTGGCCCGCAACGAGATCCAGCGAGCCTTCATCTATGCCTTCGAGGAGACGGCCCGGTCGGTGTTCAACAACTACCTGGACAACGTCGAGGCGTATGTGAACAAGCAGAAGCTGATCGACCCGATCACGGAGGAAGAGGTGGACCCGGACGAGAAGCTGATGCGCTCCATCGAGGAGCAGATCGGCGTGACCGAGAACGCCAAGAAGGCCTTCCGGGAGGAGATCATGATCCGCATCTCCACCCTGGCCCGCAAGGGGCTGAAGTTTGACTACACCAGCCACGAGCGGCTGAAGGAGGCCATCGAGAAGAAGCTGTTCGCGGACATGAAGAACGTGGTGAAGATCACCACGTCGACCCGCACGCCGGACCCGGAGCAGCAGAAGCGCATCAACGAGGTGGTCCAGCGGCTGATCGACGACCACGGGTACTGCGAGGTGTGCGCGAACGAGCTGATCCGGTACGTGGGCACGCTGCTCAGCAGGTAGCCGGGCAAAGAGATGCAAGATGCGAGCACCCTGCGCATGCGGGGTGCTCGTTGGCATGGTCCGGCTGCTCCTCTGGGTCGTGGCTGTGCCACTCCCACCCGGCCGGTTGGGCGGGAGCCCAGACACGTCTGGCGGGCCTGCCGCTCCGGCCAGCCGTGTGGTGGCCCAGGCCGGCAGAAGGGGGTGAACCCGAGGGCGTGGCCGAGCAGTCTTCTCTGGCGAGGAGGTGTGCTCCATGCTGGACTCCCCGAACCGGACCCACCCTGCACCGCGGACATCGGTATGGCGTCAGATCCGCAAGGCCCTCACCCATCCGGCCGGGCTCACGTTCCTGGCGCTGTGGCTGGTGGCCGCAGCCACGCTGGTCTGGCGCGGCTACCCCCGCCTGGTCGTCTCGGTCGCGCTCATCGCGGGCCTGTCCCTCCTCTTCGTCACCCTCCTGCTGAACCGTCTCGCCCCGTCTCCTCCTGAGGGCGACGCCCCCCGCCACAGCCGCGCAGCCCTGTGGGCGCAGGTGGCCGTCATCCTCGTCATCATCGTCCTGACGGGCCTGAGCGCCATGGTCTTCCATAAGGTCGCCCCGGCGGGGTGGGAGCAGATTCCGCTGTGGACGCCGCTGGAGCAGGCCCTGGAACGGGCTGGCGGGCGGCTGTTCGGAAACGACAACTGGGTGCGCAACCCCGTCCTGTACATGGTCCTGCCCGGCGCTGTGCTGCTGTTGCTGGGGGTCAGGCCGGCGGAGATGGGTCTGCGGCAGGGGTATCGCTCCTGGGCCCTGACGGTGCCTTTTCTCATCGTCTGGGCCGGCCTGGCGGTGGTGGGGACCGCGCTCGGCAACACCCGGGCCGTTTCCATGCTTCCGTATGCCGTGCTGGACAACTTCCTGCAGAACGGATTCATGGAGGAGTTCCTGTTCCGAGGCGCCCTGCAGTCCCGGCTGAACCCGCTCATCGGTGAGGAATGGAGCCTGGTCGTCAGTTCCCTGCTCTTCGGGCTGTGGCACCTGGGTGCAGACACCGCCATGTTCCAGGGTGACTTCTGCGCGGGCCTGGCGCTGTCCGTGGCCAGCCAGGCTGCCATCGGCCTGGCGTTCGGGATGCTCGCTCAGCGCACCCGAAGCCTGATCGCGCCGACCGCGGCGCACATCACCCTCAACCTGCTGGGTTGAGGCGCAGCAGCCTGCGCACGCTGACCGGAGCAGAGAGAACGATCCTCCCCGGGGCTGGGAGGCCCGGCGCGGAGATCGCGCCGGGGCGCCTCAGCTGATGTGGAGTCCGCCCTCCGGCGGAACCATCTGTGAGGTCATGAGCGTCATCTGGACAGGAGCCGTCCTCAGCGGGCGGACAGCCCCTTTGTGGACCGACGGACGATGCAGAAGGGGGCCGGGAACATGGCAGGGAGAGTCACCGGCCGTATCGGCGGCGCGTGGGTGGGCAACGACATTCGCGTGTCCTACGAGCACGGGAGCATCACGGGCCGCTTCGGCGGCGCCTGGATCGGCAAGGACGTGGCGCTTGAGTTCGACGGCGCGGAGCTGCGGGGCCGCTGGGGCGGCAGATTCGACGGGCGGGATCTGCGCTTCGTGATCCGCGGCAACACCGGCACAGGCCGCATGGGCGGCGACGTCGTCGGCTGGGACATCGCCCTGGAGCAGGACGGCCACCAGATCACCGGCCGGATCGGCGGCAGCGTCGTCGGGGCCGACATGCGGCTGACCACTGGGAACGGGCTCCTCAGGGGACGCATAGGCGGCGATGTCGCCGGCAAGGATTGCGATCTGCAGGTGGAAGGGGTACCCTACCTGGTCGCCGCGGTGCTGGCGGCCATGGTGTACTACCAGATGTACCTGGACAGCTCCAACGCGGCGGCGGGGTCGTGACGAGGTACGCCTCTCGCCATCGGGCCGGTGCATCTACCTGCCATAAGCCTGTCTCCGCCGGGCTGCCGCGGCCCGGAGGAGCAGCGGGAACGAAAGGGCCAGGCAATACAGAGGAATGCCCTTCTGCAGGGTCGGCGGGTGGACGCCCATGAAGTCCAGCGCGGGGCTGTCCTCCCCGGGCCTGGCGTACCACATCACGGTGTACAGGACCTGAAACGGCTTCTCATTTTTGGGTGGCCAGCGCAACCAGCAGCCGGGCTACCCATGCCGCGGACAACCGGCGGCGCACGGTATGCGCGGCGTCCAGGACGACCTCTTCGTCCCGGGCGCCGCGTTGTTGTGAAGGCAGAGGCGAGCACCCCCGGAGCCGGGGGTGGTCGCCTCTGCCTTGTCGCCCATCTCGCGTATTGACCGCGTCCATGCGATCGCGTATACTTACAACTGAGCATAATCGAGCACGATCAGTCATCATAATTCGACTGGATGTGAGCATATGTTCCCGGAAGAGCGGAAGCGTCGCATCATTGAGCGGGTGCGCAGCGGCGCGTCGGTCACCGTGCAGGATCTCAGCAGGGCCTTCGGCGTGTCGGAATCCACCATCCGCCGGGACCTGCGGGAACTGGAGCGGGAGGGGCTGCTGGAGCGGACCCACGGCGGCGCCGTGCCGGCCGACCCCACGCTCTCGGAGCCCAGCTACGCCGAGAAGTCCGACCAGAACCGGGCCGAGAAAATGGCCATCGCCCGGGTGGCGGCGGGCATGGTGCACGACGGCGCCTCCATCATCCTGGACGCCGGCACGACCACGCTGGAGATCGCGCGACTGCTGAAGGACCGCCGCAACCTGACGGTGGTCACCAACGCCTACCCCGTCGCCGCAGAGCTGGCCGATGCGCCTGGCGTCGAGGTGATCGTGACCGGCGGCTCGGTCAGGGGCAGGACGCTGGCGCTGGTGGGCCCGCTCGCGGAGCACGCGCTGCAACAGGTAAATGCCGACATCGTCTTCTTGGGTACCAATGGCATCGACCTCGAGCGCGGGCTGACCACACCCACCACGGCGGAGGCGTCTGTCAAGCGGCGGATGATCGCCGCCGCCCGCAAGGTGGTGGTGGTGGCCGACAGCAGCAAGGCCTGGCGCGTGGCCTTCGCCGCCGTCGCTCCCGTGAGCAGCATGCACATGCTGATCAGCGACCGGGGCCTGGATCCGCGGCTGGCGGGCGAGCTGCTCTCCCGGGGCATTCAGGTTCTCACCGCCGAGTAAAGGGGATGCATTAGACGTTGAAAACCATCACGACCGTCGCCCTCAACCCCGCCATCGACCGCACCCTGGTCGTGCCCGGGTTCGCGGCGGGCGCCACCAACCGGGTGGCGGCGGCCCGCATCGACCCCGGGGGCAAGGGGATCAACGTCGCCCGGGCCGCGCAGGCCCTGGGCGCCCGGGTGCAGGTCCTGGGGTTCCTGGGCGAGGAAAATGCCGATCTGATTCTGAAAAGCCTCGCGCAAGCGCAGGTGGCCCATGAGTTCCTGATGGTCCCGGGCGAGACCCGGGTCAACCTGAAGATCGTCGAGCCGGGCAGCGGTCAGCTGACCGAGCTCAACGAGAGCGGTTTCACGGTGGCCGGGCGGCAGATGCGGGACCTCATCCGGCTGGTGGAGGAGCGGCTGCCGGAGACGGCGGTGCTGGTGCTGGCGGGCAGCCTGCCGGCAGGTGTGCCGGATACCATTTACCGGGACCTGATTGTCCTGGCGCGGCAGGCCGGCGTCCCGACGATCCTGGATGCCGACGGGGAGCCGATGCGCACCGCGCTGGGGGCCCGCCCGACTCTGATCAAGCCGAACCTGCACGAGACCGAACGGCTGCTGGGCCGGCGCCTGGAAACGCCGCACGCCGTGGTGCAGGGCGCACGCCAGCTCCTGGGGCGGGGGCCCGAGGTGGTGGTGGTTTCCAGCGGCGCCGAGGGTGCGGCGCTGGTGACCCCGGAGCAGTCCTGGTGGGCGACGCCCCCCGACATCCGGCCGGGGAGCACGGTCGGCGCCGGCGATTCGATGGTCGCCGGTTTCGCCGTGGCGCTGAGCGGCGGCCTGCCGCTGGCCGAGGCGCTCCGGCTGGCCACCGCCGCAGGCACCGCCACGGCTGGACTCGACGGTACGCAGGTCTGCACCCGCGACGCGGTGGACGCGCTGCTGCCCCGGGTGCGCATTGAAGCGTTGAGCTGTGATGAAGAAGGAGGTGACGAAAGGTGAGCATCCGGGAACTCATCACACCGGATACCATTACGCTTGATCTGAAAGCAGGAAGGCCCGAGGAGGCGATGGCGGAACTGGGCGCCCTGCTGGCCGCCACCGGCGCAGTGCGCGACCTGGACACCTACCTGGAGGCCGTGAAGTCCCGGGAGGCCCAGGGCACCACGGCGGTGGGCTTCGGGGTGGCGATCCCCCACGGCAAGAGCGGGGCCGTCAGCCGGGCCGCAGTCGCCTTCGGCCGCAGCCGGACCAGGCTGGAGTGGGAGAGCCTGGACGGGGAGCCCGTGCGGATGGTCTTCCTGATTGCCGCACCCGAAGGCGCACACGACCTGCACCTGAAGGCGCTGTCGCAGCTGGCCCGGCTGCTCATGCATGAGGATGTCCGCCAGAAGCTGCTCACTGCAGAGACTCCGGCCGACGTGATCGACGCCCTCCAGTAACCCGCAGACCCTGTGTTCCCGCAACGCTTGCATGGGAGGTGCCCCACGTGGCGAAGAAGCTGGTCGCTGTTACCTCGTGCCCCACTGGAATTGCGCATACCTATATGGCCGCCGAGGCCCTGCAGAAGGCCGCCGCAGCCAAGCGGATCACGATCAAGGTCGAGACCCGGGGCTCGGTCGGCGCCGAGAACGTGCTGACGGATGAGGATATCCGCCAGGCCGACGCGGTCATCATCGCGGCCGACACCGCGGTGGACACGGCGCGCTTTGCCGGCAAGCCCCTGGTGCAGGTGAGCGTCGGCGAGGCCATCAAGGACGCGGCCGGGCTGATCGACCGGGCGCTGACGGCGAAGGCGCCGGACCTGGTGGCCCAGGTGGAGGAGATCAAGCAGGAGCGGAAGGCGCAGGCCACCGGCTGGTACAAGCACCTGATGACGGGCGTCTCGTACATGATCCCCTTCGTCGTGGCCGGCGGCATCCTGATCGCCATCTCGTTCATGTTCGGCATCGAGGCCGCCGCGACGGAGGGCACGTTCGCCTACGTCCTCAACGTCATCGGCGGACAGGCGGGCTTCGGTTTCATGGTCCCCATCCTGGGCGGCTTCATCGCCTACTCCATCGCTGACCGCCCGGGCATCGCCCCCGGCATGGCCGCCGGCTACCTGGCCAACTCGGTGGGCGCCGGCTTCCTCGGGGCCATCGTGGGCGGCTTCCTGGCCGGCTACCTGGTCTACTACCTGAACAAGTGGATCCGGCTGCCCCGCACCCTGGAGGGCATGAAGCCGGTGCTGATCCTGCCGCTGCTGGGCGTTGGCATCACGGGCCTCATCATGGTGTACGTGCTCAACGAGCCCATGGCGGCGATCATGACGGGGCTGCAGAACTGGCTGACGGGGCTCACCGGCGGCTCGGCCGTGGTGCTGGGCTTCATCCTGGGCGCCATGATGGCGTTTGACATGGGCGGCCCGGTGAACAAGGCGGCGTACGCCTTCGGCACCGGCCTGCTGGCCTCGCAGGTCTACGAGCCCATGGCGGCCGTGATGGCCGCGGGCATGACCCCGCCGCTGGGTCTCTTCCTGGCCACCCTGCTGGCGCCGAAGAAGTACACCGCCGAGGAGCGTGAGGCGGGCAAGGCCGCCGGTGTGCTGGGCATCAGCTTCATCACCGAAGGCGCGATCCCGTTCGCCGCCGCCGACCCGTTCCGGGTCATCCCCGCCATCATGGCCGGCTCGGCGGTCACCGGCGCCCTCTCGATGCTGTTCGGCTGCAAGCTCATGGTGCCCCACGGCGGCATCTGGGTGCTGCCGATGGGCAACGTCGTGGGCAACCTCGGGATGTACGCCGTGGCGATCATCGTGGGTACCGTGGTCACGGCGCTCATCGTGAACCTGCTGAAGCCGAATAAGGAGTAGCCTGCGGAGCGACGTGAGGCTCCCACCCGATCAGGCGGGTGGGAGCCTCGTGTTGTTGGCGCAGTGTCGGCAGGGCTAGGGGGAGGGGGGACTGGCACGTGGTCATCGTAGTCACACCTGTGCATCCGAGCCCGCTGTATCCGCTCCCGCTGCATTCCGGCTGTTCCTGCCGTCGCAGTTTCGGAACCGCCGCTTTTTGACTTCCGCCATCGAGTTGAAGTCGAAAACTGGACGTTTCCACCGGGCGACGCGCTCGTCGTCCCGCCACTCGCTGCCTGCCCGTGTCGCTTATGTAAACTGATTGCTATGTTATGTCTTCTTCGGGGGCGCGCGAGGGGGGATGTGCCGCCGCTGAGTCCGGCTGGGGGACGCATCGCGACCGTTGTGCCTGTGGTGCGCTCGCCATCGCGGACTGGGAACCGCCGCTTTTTCACTTTCGCCTCCGGGCCAAAGTCGAAAACCGGACGTTCCCACTGGGCGCGGCGTTAGTCGTCCCGCAGATCGCCGCCTGCTCGTGTTGCTTATGTAAACTGGTCGCTATGTTATGTCTCTTTCGGGGGTGCGCGAGGGGGGATGTGCCGCCGCTGAGTCCGGCTGGGGGCCGCATTACGACCGCTGTACTTATGGTGCGCTCGCCATGGCGGACTGGGAACCGCCGCTTTTTCACTTCCGCCTCCGGGCCGAAGTCGAAAACCGGACGTTCCCACCGGGCGAGACGTGAGCCGTCCCGCCGCTCCTCGTCCGCCCATGTCGCTTATGTAAACCAGGTGGTTGTCTTATGTCGCCTCGGGCGTTGTGCACACGGGGCGGGCCTGCACGCGTGTGTCACTGCGTCCCATGCTGCCGCTGCCTTATCCCCGTTGAATCCGCCACCGAGGTCTCGGAGCCGCCACTTTTTCACTTCCGCCTTTGGACCGAAGTCGAAAACCGGACGTTGCCACTGGGTAAACGCTAGTCGTCTCGCTACTCGTCGCCTGGCCGTGTCGCTTATGTAAACTGGTCGCTATGTTATGTCTCCTTCGGGGGCGCGCGAGGGGGGGCCGGTGCTGAGTCGGGCGGGGGGCCGCATGACGACCGCTGTACTTATGGTGCGCTCGCCATCGCGTACTGGGAGCCGCCACTTTTTCACTTCCGCCTCGGGGCCGAAGTCGAAAACCGGACGTTCCCGCCGGGCGAGGCGTTAGCCGTCCCACCGCTCCTCGTCCGCACCGCTGTATACGATCCCCATGGGCGGGAGGGGCTGGCTTCTGCGAGACCACAAAGGGCTCCCACCCGATCAGGCGGGTGGGAGCCCTTTCCTGACGTCACAGCCGAACCTCCTGTGCCGGGAAGGCGATGGCACAGCATAAGCACGGCGCCGGGCACGAGGAAACGAGCCGTTCGTGGACGGATCCGTATGAAGGTGTAGCACCCGACGGCAGCCCCACCGGTACCTGTGATCCGAGAACGACGGCGACAGCCTCTCCGGGGCGTCCCCGACCCATCGTTCCGGATCGCATCTCCCCCCAGTCAACAGCTCCCCACTACCCCACCCACTCCCGCCAGTCCTCACTGATCAGCCCCTGGGCCCGGGCCCCGGCCATTGCCAGGCCACAGCCACATTCCCGGTGGCGCCGCGCCAGCTCCGCGGCCCGGGCCAGCACCGGCAGCAGGTCCGTCTCGGCATCGCCCACAATGACCAGCCCCGCGTAGCACAGCTCCAGCTCCCGCGCCAGGAAGGCCTCCGGCACCAGGCCGGCTCCGACCACGTCCCCGCCCCACGTGCGGTACATGCGCCGCTCGGCCTCGGTCGCCTCCCTGGACCCGTCAACGCCTACGTACGTGGCCCCTCGGAACGCCCGGGGGGTCTTCTCGCGCGCCGCCGCGTACAAGGCGGCCGACAGCTCGGGGCAGAAGGGCGGGTCGAGCCGGATGAAGCCGTAGCCTTTCCCCGCGAAGAAGGTGGCAGGGAGGAGGCGGGTGAGGTCAATCACGTCGGCCGGCACCACCAGGTCGCCGGGCTCGAGCAGCGGGCTGACGGCCTCGGCCCGGGCGGCTGCCAGGACCGCGGCGGCGCCCGCCGCCTTCGCCGCGTAGATGAGCGCCCGGGGGTCGGTGTCGGCGGTGCGGACCAGGGCGAGCCCCCGCTGCGTCACCCGACCGTAAGGCGTCTCGTAAAGCGTACCTCCGCATGCGCGCCCGGCCACGGGGCTTCCGTCATCCGAGCCGCCGGTGCGGTCAGGGGTCGCCCCGCCGCCAGCCCCCTCCGGCCAGAGCTCCTCCGGCATGATGAACAGCGTCTCACTCACCCTCGCTCGCCTCCTCCTCCAGCAGGCGCCGCACGATGCGGAACATGAGCTGCCCCACCTCCGGCCCGAAGAGCCGCTGCTCGGGGCCGTCGAAAGGCACGCCCGTCGCGTAGTTGGAGACCCAGCAGATCGACCCGTACGCCATCCCCAGCTCCCGGGCCAGGAAGACCTCCGGCGCCAGCGTCATCCCCACCAGTTCGGCCCCCGCCTGGGCCAGGAGGGCGATCTCCGCCCGGGTCTCCAGCCGGGCGCCCTCGGTGGCGGCGTAGACGGCCCCGGGCGCCGCCCGGTGGCCGCACGCGGCGGCCGCCCGCACCAGTCTCGCCCTGAGGGCGGGGTCGAACAGCGCAGTCGAGGCGCCTGTCTGGCGCCGGGCAGGTACGGCCGTCCCGGCGGCCGTGCGGGACGTGTTCCCGGCGGCCGTGCGGGACGTGTTCCCGGCCACCGTGCGGGATGTGGTTCCGGCGACCGTGGCCGACGTGTTCCCGGCGGGCCTCCCGCGTAGCGGCGCTGAAGGCGCATCCCCCGGCGCGCCCCCTCGCAACCAAGCACCAAAACTGTCCGGCCGCCGGCGGGTCCAGTCGATCAGATCCGAGACCACCGCCAGGCTCCCCGGCGGCAGCGACCGCACCATAGACCCGGCGCTGTTCCAGCTCAGCACCCGCCGGGCGCCCAACGCGCGGGCCGCCCACACGTTGGCCCGGTAATTAATGAAGGGCGGTGTCACCCCCAGCCGCCCGTCGCCCCCGTGCCGGCTGAGGAAGGCCACGGGCCGTCCCCCCACGGCGAAGATGCGGAACGGGCCGGCGGGGCCGTAGGGGGTTTCCACCGTGTGCTCGGTCCAGCCCGGGCCGAATGCCAGGTGATACGCAGCGGTACCCCCGATGATCACGGTGTCGACCGAAACCGGCAGTCTGGGTTCCATCGTTGGATTCTCCCTTTCAGGGCGGATCGCCCGGTTACAGATGCGAAGCGGCCCGCCGGTGCACCCCGGCATGGCCCGCAGGCACGCCGCCGGTCGGCGCGGCCGCGTCGGCGGTCTGGCCCCGCACCGTCCGGACGGGCGAGCTGAGAGCCCTCACCGTGACCTCACGCATGCGGCTCTTCCGGCTCCGGCGCCTGGAAGTAATCCCGCAGGTTCCAGGGCGTGAACAGCCCCCGGTCCGTGGCGATGACGCTCACGAACTGCGGCGGCGTGATGTCAAAGGCCGGGTAGTACCCCCGGATCCCCTCCGCCGCGGTGCGCACGCCGCGGCAGTAGAAGACCTCCTCCGGGTCCCGCTCCTCGATGGGGATGTCGGCCGCCGTGGCCCGGTCGGCGTCGGGGCCGTCGTAGCCCAGCACGATGAAGGGCACGCCGAAGTGGTGGGCCAGCACCGCGTACTGGAACGTGCCGATCTTGTTGGAGACGTGGCCGTCCAGCGTGATGGAGTCGGCGGCCGTGACGTACTTGGTGATCATCCCTCGATAGAAGAGATACCCCGGCATGTTGTCGGTCACCAGGGTCACCGGCACGCCGATCTCCCGGGCCTGGGCGGCCGTCAGCCGGGCCCCCTGCAGGTAGGGGCGGGTCTCGGTGGCGTAAAGCTCGATCTTCTTCCCCGCCTGCAGGGCGAAGTAGAGCATGTAGTTCAGGGCGGCGCCGGCGAAGCAGTGGGTGAGGATGCGGTCTCCGTCCTCCAGCAGTCCGGCCGCGTGCCAGCCGCTCAGCCGGGCGGCCCGGTCGCCGGCCTGGATCTGCCCGTCCACGAAGGCGACGATCTCCGCCTCCGGGTCACGCCCCTCATCGATGGCCGAGAGCGCCAGGGCCAGTGCCCGGTCCAGCAGCGGAAAGATGTCCGCGCCGGTCGGCCGGGTCGACCGCAGTTCCCGGTGAGCCTGCTTCAGCGACTGGCGGTAGGCGTGCTCAGGCAGGTCCCGGAACTGGCGGGCGGCCAGGGCCAGGCCGTAGCCGGCGGCGTAGGCCAGGGGCGGCGCCCCCTGGATCACCATGTCCACGATGGCCTGCGCGACCTCCCGGTAGTCCCGGCAGGCCACGAAGACGATCTCCTCCGGCAGCCGCCGCCGGTCCAGGATCCGCACAATGCCGTTGACATATTTCAGCGTGTCTGCCCGGTTGGTGAGGATGGGAAGCCTGGGTCCGTTCACCGCGTCTCCTCCCTCGGATTCTGTCTCCTCCCATCATGCCGCAGCGTCCGGCGCCTGACCGGACGACAAGTGTCACAAAACGGACAATGACGGTCGGCAGGCCCCCACCGCACGCCCAACCCCGCTACAGTAGAGGAAGCATCCCCCACAACGGAAGGAGCGGAGACATGGGCGGCAGCAGCCTCCTGGAACGGACCCTGGACGCCCGCCTGGCCCCCATCTACCGCAAGGTGGTGGCCGGCGAGCGGCTCTCGTTCGATGACGGCGTGACCCTGATGACCCACCCGAACCTCTTCGCCGTCGGGCAGCTGGCCAACCTGGCCAGGCGGCTGCGCGTCGGCGACCGGGTCTACTTCAACAACAACGCCCACATCAACTACTCCAACGTCTGTGCCATCCACTGCAAGTTCTGCGCCTTCGGCCAGAGCCGGCGCAGCCCCAAGGCCTTTACCTTATCCATCGAAGAGATCGTCGCCAGGGCGCGGGCGGCCGTGGCCCAGGGCGCGACCGAACTGCACATGGTGGGCGGCCTCCATCCGGATCTGCCGTGGGAGTGGTATCCGGAGATGCTCCGGGCGGTGAAGGCGGCCTGCCCCGACGTGCACCTGAAGTGCTTCACGGCCATCGAGCTCATCCACTTCACCCGCATCTCGGGTCTGACCCTCGAGCAGGTGCTGCTGACCCTGAAGGAGGCGGGCCTGGGCTCCCTGCCGGGCGGCGGGGCGGAGATCTTCGCCCGGCGGGTGCGGGAGGAGATCTGCAAGCCGAAGGAGACGGCGGAGGAGTGGCTCCACGTGCACGACACCGCGCACCGGCTGGGGCTGAAATCCAACGCCACCATGCTTTACGGAACCATCGAGACCCCTGAGGAGCGGGTGGACCACCTGGTGCGCCTCCGGGAGCAGCAGGACCGGAGCGGCGGCTTCCAGGCCTTCATCCCGCTCCGGTTCCATCCCGAGAACACCCACCTGGCCCACCTGCCCGGCCCCACGGGGTACGACGACCTGCGGGTGATCGCCGTCGGCCGGCTGATGCTGGACAACTTCTCCCACATCAAGAGCTACTGGATCGCCAGCTCCCCGGCGATCACCCAGGTGGCGCTCCACTTCGGCGCCAACGACATCGACGGCACCGTGCGGGAGGAGAAGATCTACCACATGGCCGGCGCGCAGACGGCGCAGTACACCGAGCTGCAGCAGCTGCTGCGCATGATCTGGGAGGCCGGGCGCATCCCCGCCGAGCGGAACACCGTGTATGAGGTGATCCGGGAGTACCCGCCGGAACCCGACCCTGCCCTGGTGGCTGCGGGCGCCATCCACGGCTACACCGCCGAGACCGTACACCTCTCCGCGGCTGAGCGGGCCATCGCCGAGGGCCGGTTCCACCCGGGAGGCCGCCGGGGGCGGCCCGTGCCGGTCCAGTTTCTGGATGAGCCGCAGACCGGAGGCGCCGGCGAGCGCACAGCGGAAGGGAGGGCTTGAGCCTTGGAGCAGATGGAACAGCTGGAGCGGGCCGGGCGGAATCCGGCCGGGCCGCAGCAGGCCGGAGCGAAGCTGACCGAGCCGAGCCGACCCCAGCCGAAGCTGGCCGGGGCGAGTGCCGCCGAACTGGAGCAGATCCAGGCGGCCCTGGCGAGGCCCGAGCCCACGCCGGCGGTGGAGCGGATTCTGCACAAGGCCCTGGACGGCCACCGGCTGAGCTACGAGGAAGGCTGCGTGCTGATGCGGGAGGGCGACCTGGGGTCGCTGGGCCTGGTGGCCGGGGAGATCACGCGCCGGCTCCACCCGGACAACATCGTGACCTTCGTCGTCGACCGGAACATCAACTACACCAACGTCTGCGTCACCGACTGCAAGTTCTGCGCCTTCTACCGGCACGAGAAGGACCCGGACGCCTGGGTGCTCAGCCACGAGCAGATCCTGGAGAAGGTGGGCGAGCTGGCCGCGGGCGGCGGCACGCAGGTGCTGATCCAGGGCGGCCACCACCCGAAGCTGCCCTTCGAGTACTACACCGAGATGTGCCGGCTCATCAAACGGCACTACCCGCTGATCGCCATCCACTCCTTCTCGGTCTCCGAGATCCGCCACTTCGCCCGGATGTACAAGATGCCGGTGCGGGAGGTGGTGGAGCGGCTGAAAGAGGCCGGGTTGGACTCGGTGCCCGGCGCCGGTGGCGAGGTGCTGGCCGACCGGCCCCGCCGCATCATCGCCCCGCTGAAGGATCCGGCCAAAGACTGGCTGGAGACCTACGAGATCATCGCCGATGCGGGGCTGCGGGGCTCTTCCACCATGATGTTCGGCCACGTGGAGACGCTGGAGGAGCGGGTGGAGCACCTGCTCAGGCTCCGGGAGATTCAGGACCGGACCGCCGAGAAGCACGGCGCCGGGGTCTTCTGGTCCTTCATCTGCTGGACCTTCCAGCCGGGCAACACCCCGCTGGTGGCCGAGGGGCTCCATAACGGCGTGACCACGTCCAGCTACGAGTACCTGCGCACCCTGGCGGTGGCCCGGATCTTCCTGGACAACATCCCGAACATCCAGGCCTCCTGGGTCACCCAGGGGGTGCGCATCGGCCAGATCAGCCTGGACTGCGGCTGCAACGACTTCGGCGGCACCATGATGGAGGAGAACGTGGTGGCGGCCGCGGGCACCGTCTTCCACGCCACACCGGCCGACGCCATCCGGCTGATCCGCGACGCCGGCCGGATCCCGGCGAAGCGCAACACCTTCTACGAGATCCTGGAGACGTACTGGGAGGGCTAAGCGATATGCGTGATCCTTTGTTCAGGGCCGGGGCAGTCGGGCCGGCGGGGAGCCGGACCGGGGAGGAGGGACGCCTGGCGGTGCGCCCCGGGACCGGCCCGCGGCCGGAGTCCGGCGCCGCGCCCGCCCTGCCGCGGGCGGGGCACGCCGCGGCCGGAACCGCGACCGCCGCGCCGGAGGCTCCCCCGGTCCGGCTGGGCTACATCGACTACCTCAACTGCCTGCCGGTGTACTTCGGCATCGAGCGGGGAGCGGTGGAACTGGAGGTGGCCGTGCAGAAAGGGCCGCCGTCCGTCCTCAACCGGGCTTTCCTGGAGGGGCGGCTGGACGTCACGCCCATCTCCAGCATCGAGTACGCCCGCCACGCCGCGGACTGCGTGATCATGCCCGGCCTGTCCATCAGCGCCGACGGCCGGGTGGCATCCATCCTGCTCTTCCACCGCCGGCCGCTGGAGGAGCTGGACGGCCGCCCCGTCGCGCTCACCACCGCCTCGGCCACGTCGGTGGTGCTCACCCGCATCATTCTGGAGCTGCGCTACGGGGTGCGGCCGGTGTACCGGCGGGCGGAGCCGGATCTGGAGGCGATGCTGGCGGAGCACGACGCCGCCCTCCTGATCGGCGACGACGCCCTGCTGGCGGCCGTGCGGCATCCCGAGATCCCCCATGCGGACCTGGGGGCGGAGTGGAAGGCCTTCACCGGCCACCCCATGGTCTACGCCCTCTGGGTGGCCCGGCGGGAGCTGGCGGAGGCCGACCCGGCCGCCCTGCGCCGGATCACGCGGGTGTTCCACGCCTCCCAGGAGTACGCCTGGGACCGCCGCCCGGACATGGTGGCAGAGGCCGTGGCCCGCAGGGGGCTGCCGCCCGCCGTGGTCGACGACTACTTCGACCTGATCCGCCACGAGTTCGGGCCCCGCTACCGCCGGGGGCTGGTGGCCTATTACGAGCACGCCCGCCGGCTGGGCGAGCTCGACGCGGTGCCGCCCCTGCGGGTGTGGGGGGAGGACTGAACCGCGAAACGGGATCCCCCTCGCCTGGAGGGGGATCCCGTGCTTCTTCCGCAGCGGGCCACAGGCGATCGGCCTGCCCGGTCGCCCGGGCTGCGCGGGCGCGGCTGCAGATTGTAGCGGACCCCGGGCCGCACGGGCGCGCTGTTGTCGCAATAGAAAAAACCGAGCGAAAATCGCCAACCCCCGAGGCGTGAACCCCTTGTCGCTGTAAGGCTTTATGGTTTTCACCGCGACAACTTGGTGTCTTGCCAAAATCTCTTTGGCTTTCGCTAGAGGAGTTTTTGATCCCCCAGAGAATATACACTAGCTAATATCCGGGAAATCCGGAGACAAATACGACAAGAGAGGGGAAACAGGATGAGGGGGGTCAGCATGAAGCGCTTTCTCGTAGGGCTTCTGGCGGTTTCCATGCTCGTGCTCTCCGCATGCGGCGGGGCGTCCTCGGGTTCCGGTTCTGACTCCGGTCCTTCGGGCTCCACGTCCACGGGGAGCGGCTCGTCGGGTCCCAGCACGAGCGCCGGGGACAAGGTGATCAAGATCGGCCTGATCGCCCCGCTCACGGGCAGCGTGAAGACCTTCGGCGAGTCCAGCAAGAAGGGCTTTGAGCTCGCGCTGGAGCAGGCCGGGTACAAGGCCGGGGACTACACCATCGAGTTCGTCGCCGGTGACGACAAGGGTGACTCCACGGAGGGCGTGAACCTCGCCACCCGCTTCATCACCCAGGACGGCGTCAAGGCCATCATCGGGTCGGTCACCTCCGGCGTCACCATTCCCGTCAGCCTGGTGGCCAACGAGAACAAGATCCCGATGATCACCGGCACGGCGACCGCCGAGGGCGTGACGGTGAACGAGGACGGCTCCCGCAAGGAGTACATCTTCCGGGCCTGCTTCATCGACCCGTTCCAGGGCCAGGTGGCGGCCAAGTTCGCCCTCGAGGAACTGGGCGTGAAGACGGCTGCGGTCTTCTACGACAAGGGCAACCCCTACACGGTGGGTCTGGCCGAGTCCTTCCGGGCCGAGTTTGAGGCGGGCGGCGGCCAGATCGTGGCCTGGGAGTCCTACGCCGAGGCCGACACCGACTTCTCCGCCGTCATGACCAACGTAGCGGCGCTGCAGCCCGAGATGCTCTACCTGCCCGACTACTACAACAAGGTGTCGCTGCTGGCCAAGGCCGCCAAGGAGAAGGGGCTCGACGTGCCCATGCTGGGCGGCGACGGCTGGGACTCCGAGGATCTGGATTTCCAGGCGCTGGCGGGCAACTACTTCACCGCCCACTACTCGGCTGACGACCCCAGCCCGGCGGTGCAGAAGTTCGTCCAGGAGTTCGAGGCCAAGTTCGGCCACAAGCCTGACTCCTTCGCCGCGCTGACCTACGACGCCACCAACATCCTGCTGGAGGCCATCCGGATCGCCAACACCGACGACACCGACGCCATCCGGCAGGCCATCCAGGACCTGAAGGGCTTCCAGGCGGTCGGCGGCTCCATCTCCTTCGACGACAAGGGCAACCCGATCAAGGCCGCGACCATCCTGAAGGTCAGCGCCGACAAGTCCTACGAGTTCGTCACGACCGTCAACCCGTAAGCAGCGAATCAGGTTCGTGCCAGGGCCCGGCCGAAGGCGGCCTGGCCCTGGCGCACCGCATTGATAAGGAGGCGGGCCTATGGGCCAGTTGCTAGAACAGGTGGTCAATGGCCTCCAACTCGGATTTGTCTACGCCCTGATCGCGGTGGGCTACACCATGGTCTACGGCATCATCAAGCTGATCAACTTCGCCCACGGAGACGTCATCATGGTGGGCGCCTTTGTCACCTTCTTCGGACTGGTCCGGGGCATTCCCTGGCCCGTCGCCATCCTGATCGGCATGATCGTCTGCGCCGTATTGGGCGTGGTGATCGAGCGTCTGGCCTACCGGCCCCTCCGAGAGAAGGGGGCGCCGCGCATCGCCGCGCTCATCACCGCGATCGGCGTGTCGCTGTTCCTCGAGAACTTTGCCAGCCTGCGCATCGCCTTCGGCCCCGACTTCCGCCAGTTCCCGGCAATGGTCGCCCGCGCGCAGTGGAACATTTTCGGCGTGACCATCAGCAGCATCCAGGTGCTGATCGTAAGCATCACGATCCTCCTGGTGCTCATCCTGCAGGTGGTCGTCTACCGCACGAAGATCGGCAAGGCGATGCGGGCGGTATCCATGGACATGGACGCCGCCCGGCTGATGGGCATCAACGTCAACATGGTGATCGCCTTCACCTTCGCGATCGGCTCGGCCCTGGCGGCGGCAGCCGGCGCCCTGTGGGCGGCTGCCTACCCGCAGATCTGGCCGTACATGGGCATCATGCCCGGCCTGAAGGCCTTCACCGCCGCCGTGCTCGGGGGCATCGGCTCCATTCCCGGCGCACTGCTGGGCGCGGTGCTGATGGGCCAGGCTGAAGTGCTGACCGCGGCCTACCTGACCACCGACTTCAAGGACGCTGTCGCTTTTGCCATGCTGATCCTGGTGCTGCTGGTCCGTCCGGCCGGCCTGCTGGGCAAGGCCGGGCCGGAGAAGGTGTAAGGGGGTGGCGACCTTGCAGAGCAACAACCGCATGATTCAGAGCATCGTCTCCGCTGCGCTGGTTGTCGCCCTCTTCGTCGTGCTGTACGTGCTCAGGAAGCAGGGGATCATCTCCACCTATTGGGGCATGATCCTCGACCTGGCGCTGATCACGACGACCTCCGCCATGGGTCTCAGCCTGATCTACGGCTTCGCCGGCCAGTTCTCGCTGGGCCACGCGGCCTTCTACGGGATCGGCGCGTACGTCGCAGCGTTCATCACCAAGTCTTACGGCGGCACGACGCTCAACTTCGTGCTCGCCCTGCTCGCCGGCGCGGCCGCCGCGGCCCTGGTCGCCTTCCTCATCGGCCTGCCCATCCTCCGGCTGCGGTCGGACTACCTGGGCATCGCGACGCTGGGCTTCGGCGTGATCGTCAAGGTCCTGTTCGACAACAGCGACAAGATCTCTAAGCTGTTCGGCGGCTCCATGGGCATGACCGGCATCCCCCGCATCACCACCTTCCCGTGGGTGTTCTGGTCCGCGGTGCTGGTGATCCTGATCGCCCGCAACCTGGTCCACTCCAGCCACGGACGGGCGTGCATCAGCGTGCGGGAGGACGAGGTGGCGGCGGACATCATGGGCATCGACACTACCCGGTTCAAGATGCTGGCCTTCACGCTGGGCTGCGCCATGGCCGGGCTGGCCGGCGGCCTGTACGCCCACCTCTACGCCTTCCTGCACCCCACCAACTTCCAGTTCCTGAAGTCGTTTGACGTGCTCCTGATCGTCGTGCTGGGCGGTCTGGGCAGTCTCACCGGGACGGTGGTCGCCGGCATGGGCGTGGTCTTCCTGCAGGAGTGGCTGCGCGACGTGCTTGGCCAGCAGTTCCTGGACTGGCGCGGCGTGGTCTACGCCCTGGTCCTGATCGTGCTGATGATCATGCGCCCGCAGGGGCTCATGGGCGGCTGGGAGTTCAGCCTGGACCGGCTGCGCCTGCGCCGTGCGAAGGGGGGGAAGGCCAGTGGCACTGCTTGAATGCCGGAACGTATCCCGCCACTTCGGCGGCCTGAAGGCGCTGGTGGACTTTGAACTGCAGCTGGAGAAGGGCGAGCTGGTCGGGCTCATCGGCCCCAACGGCGCCGGCAAGACCACCGTCTTCAACGTCATCACCGGGGTCTTCCCCCCGACGGCGGGCGAGGTCGCGCTGGAGGGACGGGTGCTCAACAACCTGAAACCCTTCCAGATCACCCAGTTGGGCATTGCCCGCACCTTCCAGAACATCCGGCTCTTCAAGGAGATGACGGTGCTGGAGAACGTGATGGCCGTCATGCATCCCCGCTGCGGCTACACCCTCCTCGACGCCTTCCTCCGCTCGCCGCGCTTCTCCCGCCAGGAGCGGACCCTGCGGGAAGAGGCCGAGGCGCTGCTGGAGCCGATGAAGCTGGCGGACCGGCGCCACGAGAAGGCCGGGTCGCTGCCGTACGGCGCGCAGCGCCGGCTGGAGATCGCCCGGGCCCTGGCCACCCGGCCCAAGGTGCTGCTGCTCGACGAGCCGGCCGCGGGCATGAACCCCTCGGAGGTCAGCGAGCTCGTGGAGCTGATCCGCCAGGTGAAGGAGCAGTTCGACCTGACCGTGCTGCTCATCGAGCACCAGATGGGCCTGGTCATGAACCTCTGCGAGCGGCTGGTGGTGCTGGACTTCGGCCAGATCATCGCCAGGGGCACGCCGGCGGAGATCCAGTCCGACCCGCGCGTGCTCGAGGCCTACCTCGGAAAGGCGGTGGGCGGATGATCCTGCAGGTGGAAGACCTGTACGTCGCGTACGGCAATATTGAAGCCCTGCACGGGGTCTCCCTCGAAGTCAACGAGGGGGAGATCGTGACGCTGATCGGCGCCAACGGCGCCGGCAAGTCCACCACGCTGCGGGCGATCTCCGGGCTCAACCGGCCCCGCAGCGGCAGCATCAAGTTTCAGGGCGCCGACATCACCCGGACCCCGGCGCATCAGATCGTGGCGATGGGCATCGGCCACGTGCCGGAGGGCCGGCGGGTCTTCCCCGACCTGACGGTCCGGGAGAACCTGGAACTCGGCGCGTACCTGGTGAGCCCGTCCCAGTTCCAGAAGAACCTCGCCGAGGTCTACGAGCGGTTCCCGCGCCTCAAAGAGCGCGAGAGCCAGCGGGCATCGACCCTCTCGGGCGGCGAGCAGCAGATGCTGGCCATGGGCCGTGCGATGATGCTCCAGCCGAAGCTGCTCCTGCTGGACGAGCCTTCCATGGGCCTGGCGCCGCGGCTGGTGCAGGAGATCTTCGAGATCATCGTCGAGCTCAACCGGCGCGGGGCCACGATCCTGCTGGTGGAGCAGAACGCGGCGATGGCCCTCTCCATTGCGCACCGGGCGTACGTGCTGGAGACCGGCCGGGTCGTGCTTTCCGGTCCCGCAGCCGAACTGCGCACGCATCCGGCGGTGCGCGAGGCCTACCTGGGCGGGGCGGCGCACTGAGACCGGCCGCTGCCCGGGGACCGGCCCGAAAGGATGACCTGCGGAGAGCCATTCGTACCAAGGGGACGGACCTTTAGTCCGTCCCCTTAGCGCTTGCGCACACCGCCTTTCGGCGGGTTTTCGACTTTCGTATACTTACCTAGACCGAAATAACTATGTGTCGAAGAGGATCACTGTGTTACATTGGCGAAGATTACCTGAAAAGTGCCCCGAAAGGACTGGGATCGTGATGCGGCCCATTCGTATTGGCAGTATGTCCATTGCCGTGCGGATCATCCTGATCACGCTGCTGGCCGTTTCGGTGCCGGCCGTCGGCCTCGTGGCCACCAGCGCGTACCTGAATCGCGCCGTCACGCAAGACATCGAGCGGCAGGCGGACACCACGCTGGAGCTGGCGATGCAGGTGCATCAGACGGTCATCGAGGGCAGGCTGCAGGCCCTGTTCGGCTCGGTCTCCGCCCTGTCGGCCAACGATGCCCTGGCCCGTGTGGCAGCGGGCGGGGAGGCCGACCTGCAGGCCCTTGACCGGCTGGGCCAGTCGATGCGAGGCCATGCCGACATCTTCCTGGTGCTGGACCACAACGGACGCACGCGCTACCGCTACGCAGGCGCGGGCGGCGACCGGGTTTCCATCGGCGGGCTGGTGGACGCGGTGCTGGCCCAGGGGCGGGCCATCTCCTCGCCGGTGCGGATCGCCGCGGCCGACCTGGCGCAGGAGCGCGCGGAGGTCCGGCAGCAGGTGGTCATCAACGTCGAAGAGACCCAGGAGGCCACGCACGAGCTGGTGGGGAGCCAGCTCACCGACGCGCTGGCCCTGGCGGCGGCCGCCCCCCTGCGGTCCGGGGGCCGGCTGGTCGGCGCGGTGCTGGTGGCCGACATCCTGAACAACGACCCGGCGATCGTGGACGAGGTGCAGCGCCGTTCGCCTGGCGACACGCCGCTGACCGCGACCATCGCCCTGGACGGCATCCGCATCACCACCAACGTCCGCCGGCCCAACTCCGTGGAGCGGGCGGTGGGCACCGTCTACTCCGACGCCGTCATGGAGCGGATCCGCAGGGGAGAGGTGTACCAGGGCCGGGCCTTCGTGGTGAATCACTGGCAGCGGACCATCTACGCGCCGCTCACCGACCTGAACGGGCAGATCATCGCCAGTCCGTACGTCGGCATTCCTGAGAGCCACTTCGAACAGGTGGCCGGCGCCTTCCGCAACGCCACCACGGCCGGCCTCGCGCTGGGCATCGCCGGGCTGCTGCTGGGCGCCGTGCTGCCGTGGCTGCTGGCCCGACGCGGGGTCACCCGGCCGCTGCGCAGCTTCGCCCAGGCTCTGGACGCCGGTGACCTGACGACCACTTTCACGGCCCCCTCCCGGGACGAGGTGGGGCAGATGGCCGAGAGCCTGAACGGCTTGCTGGAACGAGTCCGCGCGGCCACCTTCCGGGTCAGCGGGGCGGCCCGCGACGTGGCCCGCCTGAGCGCCTCGCTGGCCGCCTCGGCCGACCGGACCGCCTCGCTGGCGGAAGCGGTGGCCTCCCGCACCGAGAGCGGGGCGGCCATCGCGACCGAGGTCAAGGAGCAGTCGGCCCAGGTGGCGGACGGGATGGGGGATCTCGCCCGCGCGGCGGAAGGCATCGCGCGGGGCGCGGAGGAGCAGGCTAGCCATATCGACCGGGTGACGGCCATGGTGAGCCAGATCGACGAGAGCCAGGGCGAGAGCCTGGCACAGGGCGAAGCGGCCCGCCGGGCAGCCGAGCGCACCTTCGCGCTGGTGCGGGAAGGCGACGAGGCCCTGCGGGCGACGCTGGCAGGCGTGCAGCGCATCGCCGAAAACGCCGACCGCTCCGTCGCCCTGGTCGAGCGGCTGGGCGAGCACTCCCGCTCGATCAGCGACATCACGTCGGCCATCTCCGAGATCGCCGAGCAGACCAACCTGCTGGCCCTGAACGCCGCGATTGAGGCGGCCCGGGCCGGCGAGCAGGGGCGGGGCTTCGCGGTGGTGGCCGAAGAGGTGCGGCGGCTGGCGGAGCGCTCCGGCCAGGCCACCCAGGAGATCGGCCAGCTCATCAGCACCACCCTGAGCCTCATCGACCAGACGGTCTCGGCCATGCGGGAGGCGCGCGTCCTCGCCCAGGAAGGCGTGGAGACGAGCAGCCAGGCCCGGGAGCGGCTGGACCAGATCCTCGAGGCCAGCCAGACGGCGGCCGCCGCGGTGGACCAGATCGTGCGGGAGGCCATAGAGGCCAACGCCGAGCGGGTGCGGTCCATCGCCGGCGCGATGGAGAACGTCGCCGCCGTGGTGGAGGAGAACACCGCGTCCTCCGAGGAGATGGCCGCTGCCGCCGAGCAGGCCCTGGCGTCGGTCGAGAGAATCTCCGGGGGCATCGGAGAGGTTTCGGCCATGGTGGCGGAGATCCGTGACCAGATGGGCCAGGTGGTCCAGGCGCAGGCCGAGCTGCGGGAACTGTCGGCGCGGCTGCAGCAGGTCTCCGGCGACCTCGCCGACACCATCGCCGCGCTGGGTGCCGAATCCGTGCCCCTGGGCTAAGGGGAACTACCCGCCCAGAAAGCTCTCGATGAACGCACTGACGCCGTCCTCGTCGTGGTGGGCGTACACCTGCGGCGCGGCCGCGAGCAGCTCCGGATCGGCGTTGGCCACCGCCGCCCCGAGGCCCGCCCAGGTGATCATCGTCAGGTCGTTGCGCCCGTTGCCGATGGCCGCCACTTCTGTGCGGTCGATGCCCAGGCGGGCGGCCAGGGCGCGGATCGTCTCGCCCTTGGTGGCGCCGGGCCCGGTGAGTTCCACCAGCGTGGGCTCCGAGCTGGTCACCTCCAGCCGGAGGCCCCACCGCCGCCGGACCTCCGCCTCCAGGGCGCGCGCCCGGGGCGCGTCGGCCATCAGGACGATCTTGACCGGCGGCTCCGTCACGGCCCCGGCCAGCTGCGGCGCGTGCAGGCACCGGGCGCCCAGCCGGCGCATGAAGGCCCGGGTCTGTTCGGTCATCCGGTTGATCACGGCCGAGTCACTGAAGTAGACCCTCGCCGAGAGCCCCTGCTCGTCGATCCACGACAGGACTTCGTGTGCCACATCCCGGTCGATCGACCGCGAGACGACCGGCTCCTCTTCTCCCGGCGCAAACAGCTGGGCGCCGTTGTTGGCGGCCACCCAGATCGGCCGTCCCGGCCAGTACGCCAGGTAGGGCGCCGCGGCCGGGTAGAACCGGCCCGTGGCCAGCACGACGGCGACGCCCCGGTCCAGGCAGGCCGCCACGGCCGCCTGGTTGCGCGGGGAGATCGTCAGGTCCGAGCGGAGCAGCGTGCCATCCATGTCCAGGGCGAGCAGGCGGATGCGGGGATGTGTCATTGTTATGTCTCCTCCTCGTTGAGACCAGTCTATCTTCGGGTCCGCAACGGGTCAACCGGCGGGCCTGGGCGCGGCGTGAGCCGGACAGGCCGGGTCGGACCGGCGGAGGCGCGGCGCCGGCAGGTGGGTCTGTTCGGCAGGAGCCGCGGCCCCCGGGGCAGAAGCAGTCCTGCACGTGAGTCTGCCAAGGAGGTTCTGCGAGGAGGCGGCGCGCGTGATGGAGAGCAGATCACACCGGTTCGACGCGGTGCAGCATGCCCTGCGGGAGCAGGGGATGGCGGCCGGACTTGTGACGGCGCCGGTCAGCCTGCGTTACCTGACGGGCTGGTCCAACCCCAGCAAGCGGTTCTCGGGGCTGGTGATTCCGGCGGAGGGGGAGCCGGTGCTGCTGGTTCCGGCCCTGGAAGCGGAGGGGGTGCGGGCCGCGTCCGCCCTCCGTCTGGTCACCTGGCAGGACGGTGAGGACCCCTTTACGGCGCTGGCCGGGATCCTGCGTAGGGCCGGCGCCGGCGACGGGCGGATCGCCCTGGAGCAGGCTGACCTGCCCGTCGGCCAGCTGCGGCAGATCGCCCGGGCGCTGGGGCTCGGGCCCGCCGCCCTGGTCGGCGCGGCGGCCGACCTCAGCCCGGTGATTTCGGGGCTGCGGGAGTGCAAGGGCGCCGACGAGGTGGCCCTCCTGCAGCAGGCGGCCGACATGCTGAACCCGGCCCTGAACGCCGCCGTCGCGGCGATCCGCCCGGGCGTGACCGAGCGGGAGATCGCCCGGGTCCTGGAAGAGGCCATGTTTGCCGCCGGCGCGGACGGGGTCGCTTTCGAGACCCACGTGCTGTTCGGCCCGGCATCTGCCCTGCCCCATGGCTCCACCGGCGGGCGGGTGCTGGAGCCCGGCCAGGTGGTCCTGATGGACTTCGGGGCCGAGTACCGGGGCTACCGCTCGGACATCACCCGGACGGTCTGCTGCGGGGAGTGGCCGGAGCCGCTGGCCCAGGTCTACGAGGTGGTGCGGGCCGCCAACCAGGCGGCCGTCGCCGCCGTGAAGCCGGGTGTCGCCCTGGAGGAGGTCGACCGGGCGGCCCGGCGCGTGATCGAGGACGCCGGGTACGGCGACTATTTCATTCACCGCACCGGCCACGGCCTCGGGCTGGAGATCCACGAGGAGCCCTACGTGGTGGCCGGCAACCGCAGAGTGCTTCGGCCCGGCCACGTGATCACCATCGAGCCCGGCGTCTACCTGCCGGGCGTGGGCGGCGTGCGCATCGAGGACGACGTGGTCGTCACCGAGTCCGGCTGCCGGGTGCTGACCAGCTGGACCCGGGAACGGCTTTCGGTCGGATAGTCCTCCCCGAACGGGCTTGACGAGCCCTGCCGTTCGGGTTTAGGATGATGTCAGAACCCGTACCCCGTAGGGGTACATTCACACCGGTGCGGAGGGAGCGTGTGCAGCGGATGACCACGGTGAAGATCGCGGGAATGAGCTGTGGCCACTGCGTGATGGGCGTGAAGAAGGCCCTGTCGGCCATTCCCGGCATCGAGAACCTGCAGGTGGAGATCGGCGAGGCCCGGTTTGAGGGCAGCGTGGACATCGAGGCGGTCAAGCGCGCGATCGAGGAAGAGGGTTACGAGGTCGTGGAGGTCGCCTGAGGCGCGGCCCGCCATCCGTTGGGAAAAGACTGCGGGGCCCGGTGGCAGACCACCGGGCCCCGTCGCGCGGTTCAGGCCTCGGCCTCCACGGGCACCCGCAGGGGCCGGAAGTCCGCCCGCAGGCGGCGCAGCGCGTCGATCCAGACCACCTCGCCCTCCTGGACCAGCGCCACGGGATACTCCGATTCCCGCAGGAACTGCCCGACCCGCGGATCCCCGAGCGATGCCGCGATCCGCGGATCCTGCCGTTTGGGGAAGCTCTCCAGCATTACGCGCCGGCCGCGGCGCCACCTGCCGAACTCCACGGTGTCGGCCGTTTCTGCCACGTACCGCCAGCCGCTGAACCAGGGCACCACCCGGGCCCGCAGGCTGCCCGCCTGGAGCAGGCCGCGCAGGAGCCGCCGGGCGGTCAGGCAGCGCACCGCCACGTAGAGCCACATGGCCACGAAGGCGCCGCCCAGCCACCGGGCCGGCAGCCAGCCGACGCCCGCGCCGGCCGCGGGCAGGCCCAGGAGCAGCAGGAGCCACGGGTCGGTGATGTGCAGGACGCCGAGTTCCACCGTGCGCCCGCTCAGCGGCCAGAAAGGGCGGGCGCCGAACAGGTTCAGGCAGTCGGCCGCCACGTGGGCGAGGGCGCCCAGAAGCGTCCAGGTGAACAGCTGCGCCGGTCCGGCCTCGGGAAAGGCGGAGGACAGGGCGCAGGCTGCCGCCGCGGAGAGCACCGCAGCACCCAACAGGGTATGGGTATACGTGCGGTGCAGCTGAATGCCGCGCCGCATGAGCACGCTCAGGGGCACGTCGATGTCGGGCAGGGAGTTGCCCAGGAACGCCGCCCAGTACACAGCCGGGCCGGCTTCAGGCGCGGCGGCCGCCGCCAGCGCGCCCATCGCGTGCCCCATCAGCAGGTGGGTCACCGAATCCAACGACAACACCTCGACTGTGATGATCGATCAGTTCAATTCTAGGAGGGGGAGGCCTGACCGCGCCACGCACAATTCCTGGGTGGCCGCGGCCCTGACCCCGCCCGGGGCTTGACACGCGGGGACACGCACAGTATCTTAATACCGTACCCCGTACGGAGTGGTTGAAGGGTGGGAAACCGGTGGATCGGCGCGGACAGAACTGCACCAGCGGAACCTGAGGCGTACCGCAGAAGGGCAGGCGTGGCCTGCCGCCGGTGTGACCGGGGGTATTCGTGTGGCTCCTGGTAGGGGCCTGGTGGCTTCTTCAGCTGTTGTTCGAGCGATGATGGGAGCGAGGTGAGATCGGGTGCCGTTCTATCGCTTTGAGTGCGAGAAGTGCGGTCATCGCTTCGAGGAGCTGGTCTCCTACAGCAAGCGCGATGAGGTGGTCTGTCCGACCTGCTCGGGCCAGACCCGGGTGCTGGTCTCGGCTCCCGCAGCGCAGGTGAGCGGCTCCGGATCTGCGCCCTCCGTGCCGCGCTTCACCTGAGCAGGCTGTTGATCCCGGGCCGTGCGCCCGACGCGCAGACACGCACAACCGAGGCCCCTGGCTGCCGGCCGGGGGCCTCGGTTTGTTCGCCTACCTGTCCTCCTCGAGAGCGACGGCCAGCCGGAGGAGCGAATCGGTCACCCCGGAGGGCTTCACGCCCAGGTGGACGGCCAGGGCGGCCTCGCACACCTTGTACTGGTGCCGCACCCTCTCTGTCTGGCCGGCGCTGAGGTAGATGCGCATGAGCGCCTGATGGGTGGGCTCGTGGTACTCCTCGATCGCCAGCCGGCGCTGGAAGGTGTGGATCGCCTTCTCCGGAGAGCCGGCGTTCAGCCAGTAGTAGTAGCCGAGCCAGTCCAGCGCCTCGGTGCAGCGCTCCCGCCAGAAGTCACGGAGATCGGTCAGCACATAGGGATCATCCGCCAGCAGGTCGCCCTTATACAGGCGGGAGGCCTCTTCGAGCAGGCGCGCCGCCTCCTCCGGACGGCCGGCCGCGCGGGCGGCATCAGCCTGCTGCAGCACGCTCCGGAGCTGGTCCAGATCCACCCACACCTCGGGTTCCCGGTTGAACCAGATCAAGCCGCCCTCCGCCTGGATGTAACGGGAGCGGACCCTGCCGCCCAGGTGGGGCTCCAGCAGCCGGCGGAGGTGGTGGAGCGCGACCCTGAGCGACGTGTCGGCCGCACGGGGGCTGAGATCAGGCCAGAGCCGTTCGATGATCTGCTCCCGCGGGACCGGGCCGTCGTGCGCCAGCAGGAGGACCAGGAGCTGGCCGCTGCGGCGGCGCTTCAGCGCCCGCACGTCCACGGGGGTGCTGCCCACCTGGACGGACAGCGGGCCGAGCACTCGGATGGTCAGCGGCGCCGGACCCGAAGCCAGCACCGCCACCCGCTGCCGCTGCTCCGGCGTCAACAGCGAGGCGAGCAGCTTCCGGGACGCGTCGTCGGGCAGCGCCTGCCACGCAGCGGGCAGCGCGCGCAGCTCGCTTCCGCCGAGCGCGATGCCGGCCTGCCGGATGGCGGGGGGCAGGCCCTCGGCCATGTACTTCAGCAGGTGCAGGCAGTAGGCGGCCTGCACGTCGTAGGCCAGTCCGTAGATGATGACCGCCAGGGCCAGGTGCCACTCGTGCAGCACGACGAAGTCCGCGCCGCGCAGCTGGCACTCGGCCAGCGCACGCTGCAGCGTCTGGACCGCTTCGGGCCGCGATTCGGTGCGGCTGGTGCGGAACCGGGCCACCGCCAGGGTGAGCGCGAGCAGCACCCGCTCCCTGACGGTAGCTCTGCTTTCCAGCGTTTCCAGCGTATTCTGGGCGATTTCCGCGGCAGCGTGCGCGTTTCCGGTAGAGAATAGATGCAGCATGGCCGCCTCCAGCCGGGCGGGCAGATGCGCGTGTTCCGGGTTGCCGCTGCGGGCCATCTGCAGCGCCTCGCCGACGAAGGGCGCGGCCACCGGCGCCTGACCGGCCAGCCGGTACAGCGCCGCCAGCGAGGCGGTGAGCCACGTCCGCAGGTGGGGAAGGTTGAGTTCCTCCACCAGCGCGTTGGCCGCGGGCGCCAGCGCTGCGGCCTCGGCGAACTCGCCCAGGCGGGTGTGGGCGTTCAGCAGGCAGACGTGCGCGTACGCCCGGCGCACGGCCTTGCGCGAGGACGTGGCCAGCGGCCGGCTCAGGCGGGCCGAGTCGCGGAACCGGCCGACCTCCAGGTACGCCCAGGCCAGGTTCATGCCCGTCTCGTGCTCCGGCACCCCGGCGGACCGGAGCATGCGGTGCGAGCGCTCCAGCAGGCCCAGGCCGCTGCGGTAGTCGCCCTTGCGGATTCGGACGAAGCCGAGCCGGTCGGAGACCTCGGCTTCGCCGATCAGGTCGCCCGACTCGACGTAGAGCGCGAGCGCCCTGCGCAGCTGGGCCTCCACATCCTCGGGGTCCGCACCGCTCGCGTACGCCAGCTGTGCGCGCTTCAGGGCCAGCAGCGCCGCATCGTCGCGGAACTCGGGCAAGAGCGCCTCGGCGGCGCGCGCCAGTTCCGCCCGGCTCCCCGCAAAGTCGTAACGCAGAAACAGGCAGTCGCTCAGCAGCAGGTGCGCATAGAAGGCGCCGCGGCGGTCGCCGGCCTCCTCAAAAGCATGAAGCGCCAGACGGCCCATCCCCAGCGAGCGCTCCGCCTGTCCGGTGCTGAGCAGGTACCGGGCCTCGCACAGGGCCATCCAGGGGTACTCGGCCTTCTGCGACGGCGGCAGCTGTGCCACGACGCGGCTCAGACGGCCGGGCTCGGGATCGGTGAGCCAGCCAGGCACCAGGCACTTGCGGCTGAGCCGGTTCAGCACCTCGGCTCCCCGGGCTCGCAGGTTCCCCAGCAGGAAACGTTGAAGTAATGGATGGTAGCGATAGGCGCCCGGCCCGACCACCAGCAGCAGCCGGCACGTTCGGGTAAGCTGGTCGAGGATCTGCTCGGCGTCCTGCCGGCCCAGGATGGCCTCGCACGCGGCGGGCGTGACCACGTCCAGGATGGCGCTTTCCTCCATGAAGGACCGGAGGCGGGGCTCCAGGCCGCCCACCACCTCGTCGGCGAGGTACGCGCACAGGTCCCTCGGCAGGGGCGTCGCCAGGTCATCGACGGCGGGGATGACCGAGAGGCCGCCCACCCGCACGGCAGCGGTCGCGAGCAGGACCAGCGCCGCAGGCCAGCCCTCGGTGAGCTGCAGCGCCCGGTCGAGCGCGTCGGCGGGCGGCGGCTGGCCCGTCAGCGCGGTCAGCAGCGCGACTGCCTCTTCCCGGGTGAACCGGAGGTCCAGTTCGGTGATCTCGAGAGCCGCCTGGGTGACCTTCAGCCGCGCCGTCGGGAAGGGCAGGGCCGTGCGGGAGGAGAGGAAGAAGTGCGTCCGCCGGCCCGCAGACGCCACCAGCCGGCCGAGCAGGCCGGCGAGGGGCGAGTTCGGGGGGAGCCGGTGCAAGTCGTCGAAGACCAGCACATGCTCTTCGGCGATGGCGTTCAGATCCGAGAGCAGGAGGGGGAGGGGATCCTCCGGGAGCCCGCCTTCTTCAAGCGCGCGGGCGAGCAGCCCGCCGCCGCCCAGCTGGCGCACGATTCCCTGCGCCAGATGATGCAGGCACTGGCGCCACCCGAGCTGCGCGGGCGCCTCCAGCCACACGGCGGGGAGCCCCGTCTCACGCACAAAACTTCGCAGCGCCGTGGTCTTGCCGTAGCCGGCGGGGGCCAGGAGCACCGTCAGGCGGCGGGAGAGGCCGCCGAACAGCAGGGCGCTGACGCGCGGGCGCGGCAGGTGGATGCCGGCGGCCGGAGGCTGCGGCGTGATCACATCGACCACCCCCTCGTGTCCCTGAGAGGCGAGCGTCAGGGGTCTGTGGGCTACTCTATCCATAGCACAACCATAGTACAGTTGGCATAACACGCGCAACAACCAGAGCACGGCCGGACACGTTCACCGTAACCCTTTCCACCACCCCGCCGCATAGGCATGGAAGAACGGTTCCAACGGAGGTGCTCCGCGATGGAGAGGATCCGGCAGCAGAGACTGGCCACCCGGTGTGTCCACGCCGGGCAGCGTCCCGACCCGCTCACAGGTGCCATTTCTCCCCCCATCTACCAGACTTCCACCTTCGCCTTTGCCAGCCTGGAGCAGGGTGCCGCGCGGTTTGCCGGCGACGAACCCGGGTACATCTACACCCGGCTGGGGAACCCGACAGTGGCGGCTCTGGAGGAGAAGATCGCCGACCTGGAGGGCGGTGAGGCCGCCGTGGCGTTCGGTTCGGGCATGGCGGCGATTGCCGGCGTCGTGACGGCGCTGGTAAAGGCCGGTGACCACGTGGTGTTCGGCAGCCCCATCTACGGCTGCACGTTTGACTTCCTGATGGACGTGATGTCCCGCTTCGGCGTGGAGGCCACCCCGGTGGATGCGTCCCGCCCCGACCTGGTCGAGCAGGCCATCCGGCCGAACACCCGGCTGCTGCTCTTTGAGACGCCGGCGAACCCGACGCTGCGGCTCGCGGACATCCGCGCCCTTTCGGACCTGGCCCACCGGCACGGCATCACGGTCGTGGTCGACAACACCTTCATGACGCCCTACCTGCAGCGGCCGCTGGAGCACGGTGCGGACATCGTGGTGCACAGCGCCACCAAGTACATCGGCGGACACGGCGACGTCGTGGCGGGCCTGGCCGTGGGCCCGGCCAGCGTCATGAACCAGATCCGCAAGACGACGCTAAAGGACTTCGGCGGCATCCTGTCGCCCTTCGACGCATGGCTGCTGCTCCGGGGCCTGAAGACCCTGGCCGTGCGCATGGAGCGGCACAGCGAGAATGCGCTGCGGGTGGCGCGGTACCTGGAGGAACATCCTTTGGTGATGCGCGTGTACTATCCGGGGTTAGAGTCCTCGCCCCAGTACGAACTGGCCAGGAGGCAGATGGACGGGTTTGGGGGTCTGCTCTCTTTCGAGCTAATTGGAGGCATCGCGGCAGGGAGAACTCTCCTGGGTGCCGTACACCTGTGTACGGTAGCCGTCTCTCTGGGCGACACAGACACCCTGATCCAGCATCCTGCGTCCATGACCCACGCGGTGATTCCGCCGGAGGCCCGCGCGGCCGCCGGAATCAGCGACGGTTTGGTCAGACTATCGGTGGGTCTGGAGGACGCCGATGATATCATCGCAGATCTGAACCAGGCATTGGCGGCTGTTGGGCGCTCAACAAGAAACGGTTAACATGATGGCAACGATGGAGTAAGGAGGATCCCCAATGCAAGCGACACGAACTGAACGCGATCTGCTCGGCGAAAAGCAGGTTCCGGCCGATGCCTATTATGGCATCCAGACCGCCCGTGCGCTCGAAAACTTCCAGATCACCGGCCTGCGGATTCACCCGGCGCTGGTCCGGGGCCTGGCCCAGGTGAAGAAGGCGGCAGCACAGGCAAACCACCAGCTGGGCTATCTCCCGGCCAACGTCACCGACGCCATCGTGCAGGCGTGTGACGAGATCCTGGCCGGCGCGCTGGCCGACCAGTTCCCGGTCGACCCCGTCCAGGGCGGCGCCGGCACGTCCGCCAACATGAACGCCAACGAGGTGATCGCCAACCGGGCGATCGAGATCATGGGCGGCCAGAAGGGCGACTACAACCTGGTCTCGCCCAACGACCACGTGAACTTCGCCCAGTCCACCAACGACGCGTTCCCCACGGCGCTGCGGCTGGCCATCATGGAGCGCGCCGACGTGCTGCTCGAGAGCCTGCGCGGCCTGGAGGAGGCCCTCCACGCCAAGGCCGAGGAGTTCGACGACGTGGTGAAGATGGGCCGCACGCACCTGCAGGATGCGGTGCCGATCCGGCTCGGGCAGGAGTTTGAGGCCTGGCACACGGCCGTGAAGCGCTGCCGCCGGCGCATCGAGCAGGCCCTGGAAGGGCTGTGCGAGATCAACATGGGCGCGACCGCTGTCGGCACCGGGCTGAACGCCGATCCTAACTACCCGCCGCTGGTCACCCGGCTGCTCAGCGAGAGCACCGGACGGGAGCTGCGGCAGCCGGCCAACCTGGTCGACGCCACGCAGAGCCTCGACCCGTTCGTGGGCCTCAGCGGGAGCCTGAAGGCCCTGGCGGTGGCCCTTTCCAAGATCGCCAACGACCTGCGCCTCATGGCCTCGGGTCCCCGCTGCGGCCTGTTCGAGATCCAGCTGCCGGAGATGCAGCCCGGCTCTTCCATCATGCCCGGCAAGGTGAACCCGGTCATGGCCGAGGTGCTGAACCAGACCTGCTTCCTGGTCATGGGCCTGGACGTGACGGTCATGATGGCCGCCGAGGCCGGCCAGCTGGAGCTGAACGTGATGGAGCCGGTCATGGGCCACGCCCTCTTCACCAGCATCGACTCCCTGGCCAACGCCGTCCGGCTGTTCACCGAGCGGTGCGTCCGGGGCATCAAGGCCAACCGGGAGCGGTGCGAGGAGATGGTCAGCAAGTCGGTCGGCCTGGTGACCGCCATCAACCCCATCGTCGGGTACAAGAACGCTTCGGCGGTGGCACGTGAGGCCATCCTCACCGGCCGGCCGGTGCGGGAAATCGTGCTGGAGAAGGGGCTGCTCACGGAGGAGGAGATCGACGAGATCCTCTCCCCGATGGCGCTCACCACCATGGGCATCGCGAAGCGGAAGCAGGGCTAACGGCGCCGCACACGGACACATACGGAAAACCGCCGGGCACAGGACTGCCCGGCGGTTTTCAGCTTTCCGGCTCTGCGGGCGCCCCCGCGCCGGGGAGCCACCGCAGCCACTTGGGGTAGTGGTTCTTCAGGATGCCGCCGGAAGCCTTGGCCCATCCGAGGGGAAAGCCGTCCACCGTGATCAGGGTCCAGCCCTGTTCCCCGGCGGCGGGCAGGGTCTCGCCCCGGAGGTAGGCCAGCAGCGCCGGCGAGTCCGCGGCCAGATCGTGCACCTGCCGCACGTGCTCCGGGCGCACCGCCAGGGCCAGCGCGTGGGTCGGCTCGAAGCGGGCCTTCCGGGCGCGCCCCAGCTGCAGCCCGGCGCGCATCACGTGCAGGCCGCTGAGCACCGGGCTGCCCTCCGGCGGCGCGAAGAGCCACTCGCCGTACTGGCGCACCTCCGTCTCCGGCGGGAGCACCTCCCGGGCCCGGGGGGTCAGCCACTGGCGGCAGAAATCCTGGTACGCGGCCAGCGCCTCCTTCGCCGGCCGCTGCCACTCCCGGCCCTTGATCCGGGGCCGGGCGCCCCCGGCGTCCGGGATCCGCTCCAGCGCCGCGACGAAGTGGCCCTCGCCCCGCACCTTGTGGGGCCAGAGCCGCCCGGCCAGCCCGATGCCAAGGGCGGCGGCGCGCTCAGGGTCGCGGGTCCAATCCGGGCGCGCCGGCTCGATCCCGGGGACCGCGGGGAGGGGGACCATGCGCAGGTCGGGCCGGCGGGTGAGGAGCTGCAGCAGCACCTCCTCGTTCTCCTCGGGCGCGAAGGTGCAGGTGGAGTAGACGAGCCGGCCCCCGGGGCGGAGCATGTCGGCCGCGCTGTCCAGGATCTCACCCTGCACGCGGGCGCAGGCGGCGGGCATGTCGGGGCGCCACCGGGCGCGGACCTCGGGCGTCTTGCGGAACATGCCCTCGCCCGAGCAGGGGGCGTCGACCAGGACCCGGTCGAAGAACCCGGGCAGCCGGGCGGCCAGCCGCTCCGGCCGCTCGCTGACGACGGCCGCGCAGGTGATGCCCAGCCGTTCGAGGTTCTCCACCAGGGCGCGCGCACGGCCGGGGTCGATCTCGTTGGCGACGAGGAGACCCCGGTTCTCCATGTGGGCGGCCAGCTGGGTCGTCTTGCCGCCGGGGGCTGCGGCCAGGTCCAGCACCCGTTCGCCGGGCCGCGCCCCGACCAGGGGAGCGACCACCATCGCGCTGGGCTCCTGTCCGTAATAGAGCCCCGCCGCGTGATACGGGTGCCAGCCGGGACGGAACCCGGGCGGACAGTAGAGGCCGTCCGGGTTCCAGGGGACCGGATCGGCCGCAAACCCCAGGCGCGCGGCCAGCGCCTCCGGGGTGATCTTCAGCCGGTTGGCCCGCAGCCCCCGGGTCTGGGGCTCCTCATAGGTGGCCACGAACGCGTCGAACTCGTCCTGCAGCAGGTCGGCCATGCGTGCGACGAACGCCTGGGGGAGTGTGCGATCCTCCAGGCCCATCACCCCCTTGCCAGGCGGTTGGGTTATCCATATAATACCATCAGAGGGAATGCGAGGTAGGGGAGGCGTGATCGAGATGGCCCAGGCAGAGGAGGCCCTGAACAGCGTCGCGGAGCGGGCACGGCGGGCCCTGCGCGACAACGAGGCGGCGCATCTGCAGCACCAGGTCCCGGCGGAAGCCCCGAGGGCAGCGCGGGGGGCGGCTGCGGGAACCCCGGCGGAGCTCATCGCACAGCGCATCCAGGCGATCGCCCGGCTGAAGGAGCTGGAACCCCGCCTCGCGAGCGCACGGGCGCGGGCCAGTGAGCTGTCGCAGCGGCTGACGTCCACCGCCACGGACTCCGTGCACTACGCCGAGCTGCTCCGGTGGCTCGCGGAGGTCCACGTCCAGCTGCGGCAGCTGGAGGCGGAGTACGAAGAAGCCCAGCACATCATCCGCAACAGCGCCTGGGTGATGGACCTGCTGGCGGATCCCCTCGCCCGGTAAGCCCGGGCGTCCGCACCGGGCGCGCCGCACCGGGGACGCCGTTCGGGGCCCCCTGAACCGGCGCGCTACAGCCGGCGCAGCACGCCCCGCACCAGGCGCTGGAACAAGGGCTTGGTCCGGTTGGCCACCTCCAGCACCTGCTCGTGGGTGAGGTGCACGGGCGCGTCGGGCAGGGCCATGTCCGTGATGCAGGCGATCCCGAGGACCTTCAGGCCCATGTGCCGGGCCGCGATGACCTCGGGCACGGTGGACATGCCCACGGCGTCGCCGCCGAGCCGCTGGAGCATGCGCAGCTCCGCGCTGGTGTTGTACGACGGTCCCGAGATCGCGGTGTAGACGCCCTGCTGGAGCCGGATGCCCATCTCGCCGGCGACCTGCAGGGCGATCTCCCGCAGCTCGGGCGTGTAGGCGCCCACGGTGGCGGGGAAGCGCGGGCCGAGCCGCTCGTCGTTGGGTCCCCGCAGCGGGTCCTGTCCCATGGTGTTGATGTGGTCGGTGATGAGCATGAGGTCCCCGGCCGAAAAGGAGGGATTCAGTCCGCCCGCGGCGCAGGTCACGACCAGGGTTTCGATGCCGAGTGCGCGCATCACGCGGACGGGGAAGACGACCTGCTCCATGGTATAGCCTTCATAAAAGTGGACACGCCCCTGCATGGCCACCACCGGCTTGCCTTCCAGCAGTCCGAGGACGAGCTGGCCGGCGTGCCCGGGCGCTGTGGAGACCGGGAAGTGGGGAATCTCGGTATACGGAACCCGCACGGCCTCCTCCACCTGGTCGGCCAGGTCGCCGAGCCCGGAACCGAGAATGAGTCCGACGGAAGGAGTCACGCCGCCCCGGGCGGCCACGGCTGCACGGGCCTCTTCGATGCGCTTCAGCAGGTCAGACACGGGTCAACACCTCACTCCGTAGGGTGTCTGGCCGGCCGGCGCCTGATGCGCGGCGGCCGGCCAGCGACGTTGACGGCCACTTCTGTAGGCAAACCTAACAAAGTTTGCCCATCCAAGAAGGAGATACCGCATCGGCGCGGAGAATACCTGCCATTGCACGCGCCATCCGGGGTGCGCCACGGCTCCACCGGGCGGAAAAGCCGGCGGGTATACTAAGGCCAGTGCCTGTACGGTGCGCAACCGGATGCTGCTGCACACCGACAAGCGGACGCAGCCGGGAGGGACGATAGAAAGTGCCCAGGATTCGCAAGATCGGCGTTCTGACCAGTGGCGGGGACGCACCAGGCATGAACGCGGCGGTGCGCGCCGTGGTTCGGCGCGGGATTTCGTTGGGCGCGGAGGTGGTGGGGGTTCGCCGCGGGTACGCCGGCCTCATCGCAGGCGACTTCATGGAACTCAGGATCAGCTCCGTCGGCGACATCATCCACCGCGGCGGGACCTTCTTGCAGACGGCTCGCAGCGATTACTTCCTCACGCCGGAGGGGCAGCAGGAGGCCCTGGAAAAGGCGCGGGCAGCCGGGATCGAGGGCCTGGTCGTGATCGGCGGCGACGGTTCGTTCCGGGGCGCCCTGCGGCTCACCGAGATGGGGCTGCCCGCCGTCGGCGTGCCAGCCACCATCGACAACGACGTCTACGGGACCGACCGGACGATCGGGTTCGACACCGCGGTCAACACCTGTCTGGACGCGATCCGGAAGATCCGCGACACCGCCACCTCCCACGAGCGCACCTTCGTGCTGGAGGTGATGGGCCGCCATTCGGGCTGGATCGCCCTGGCGGCGGGGCTGGCGGGCGGTGCGGAGTCGATCCTGCTCCCGGAGCGGCCGCTGCCCCTCGAAGAGGTGGTGGCCCGGCTCAAGCGCGGCGTGGAGCGGGGCAAGCGGCACACCCTGATCATCGTGGCGGAGGGCGCCGGGCGCGGGTTCGACGTCGGCAAGCAGATCCGGGAGATGACCGGTTACGATACGCGCGTCATGGTCCTCGGGCACATCCAGCGGGGCGGTTCCCCCACCGCGCTGGATGCGATGCTGGCCTCCCGCATGGGCGCCCGGGCGGCGGAAGTGCTGCTCGAGGGCAAGGGCGGGCTCTTCGTCGGTTTGGAGAACGAGGAACTGGTGACGCGGCCGTTGGATCAGGTGTTCGGCCGGCGCAAGGAGATCCCCGACGAGTTGGTTGACCTGGCAGAGATTCTGGCGATTTGATTTCGACGAGGTGAGGTACCGGGATGCTGCGCAAGACGAAGATCGTGGCCACCATCGGGCCGGCCAGCGAGCAGCTGGACGTGCTGACGCGGCTGATCGAAGCCGGTGTCGATGTGTGCCGGCTCAACTTCAGCCACGGGACCCACGAGGAGCACCGGCAGCGGATCGAGCACATTCGCGAGGCCGGCCGGCGGGTGGGCAAGGATGTCGCGATCATGGTGGATCTGCGGGGTCCGGAGATCCGCATCGGCACGTTTGAAGATGGAAAGGTCGAGCTGCGCGAGGGCGACCTCTTCACCCTGACCACGGAGCCGTGCACGGGCAACCGGAAGCGGGTGTGGGTCCAGTATCCGGGGATCGTGGACGACGTGGCCGAGGGCGGCTACCTGCTCCTGGACGACGGCAACCTGACGTTCCAGGCGGTGGAGGTGACCTCCACCGAGGTCCGCTGCCGGGTCATCGTGGGCGGCACGCTCTCCGACCGGAAGAAGGTGAACCTGCCCGGAACGAAGGTCTCGCTGCCGGCGCTGTCGGACAAGGATATCGCGGACATCCGCTTTGCCGTGGAGATGGACGTCGACTTCGTGGCCGGCTCGTTCATCCGGAAGGCCCAGGACGTGCTGGAGATCCGCCGGGTCATTGAGGAGGCGGGGGGCCACCAGCAGATCATCTCGAAGGTGGAGTCCCAGGAGGGGTTTGACAACCTGGAGGCCATCCTGCAGGTCTCCGACGGGCTGATGGTGGCCCGGGGCGACCTGGGGGTCGAGGTGCCCACCGAAGAGGTGCCGCTCATGCAGAAGCGGATGATCGAGCGGGCCAACGCCATGGGCAAGCCGGTGATCACCGCGACCCAGATGCTGGAGTCCATGGTCACCCGGCCCCGTCCCACCCGGGCCGAGGCTTCCGATGTGGCGAACGCGATCATGGACGGCACCGACGCCATCATGCTCTCCGCCGAATCCGCGGCCGGCAAGTATCCGGTGGAGGCGGTGCGGACGATGGCGACGATCGCCCGGCGCACCGAGGCGGCCCTGGACCACTCCCACAGGCTGGCCACCCGCGGCCGCTTCGGCCGGATGGACAGCGTGACGGAGGCCATCTCCCACGCCACGGTGACCACCGCCCACGACCTGGGCGCCGCGGCCATCGTCTCCGCGACCACGTCGGGCTTCACCGCCCGCATGGTGTCCAAGTACCGCCCGGCCTGTCCGATCATCGCGGTGACGCCCTATCCGCGCGTCGCCCGGCAGCTGCGGCTGGTCTGGGGCGTGTTCCCGGTCATCCGCCCCGAGGCGACGGGCACCGAGGACCTGACCCAGCGGGCCGTGGAGGGCGCGCTGATCTCCGGATTCGTCAAGAACGGCGACCTGATCGTCATCACCGCCGGGCTGCCGCTGGGGGTCCAGGGCACCACCAACCTGCTGAAGGTGCACACGGTGGCCGACGTGCTGGCCAAGGGCACGGGCATCGGGCGGCAGGCGGTCACCGGGCGGGCCCGGGTGGTGCGGTCCGAGGCCGACCTGGCGCGGGTGGAGGAGGGCGACATTCTGGTCACCCGGTTCACCGACGCCGACTTCATTCCGGCCATGGAGCGGGCGGCGGGCATCGTCACCGAGGAGGGCGGCCTGACCTCCCACGCAGCGGTGGCCGGGATCTCCCTGGGCAAGCCGGTGATCGTGGGGGCGGAAGGCGCAACCCGCCAGATCCCCGACGACGCGGTCATCACGCTGGATGTGGCGCACGGGCTCGTCTTGCGCGGGGAGGCCACGGTCAAGTAAACTGGGTAACGGAACGGGAACGAGCGGCGGCGCAGGACACGCCGCCGCTTGCCCTGTGTCAGCACCGGAGCGGAATCGGGAGGCGGCCGAGTTGGTCAGGACGCAGGTGCGGGTACGGTATGCCGATACCGACGCCATGGGCGTCGTGTACCACGCGAACTATCTGGTCTGGTTTGAGGTGGGGCGGAACGAGCTGATGCGCGCCTGGGGGGCCCCCTACGCCGACTTCGAGCGGCGGGGGATCCTGGTACCGGTGACCGAGGCGCAGGTCCGGTGGGTCCACCCGGCCCGGTACGACGACCTCCTGGACGTGGAGACGCGCATCGAGCGGCTGACGCCCGCCCGGATCGTCTTCGCCTACCGCATATGCCGTGCGGCGGACGGCACACTCTGCTGCGAGGGCACCACCACCCACGGCTTCCTGGGCCCCGGCGGCCGACCCGGCGCCCTGCCCAAGCTGGCGCCGGATCTGTGGCGGCTGTTTCACGACCGGTTGCAGGGAGAAGGCTGATCAGCGGTACGTGCCCCGTTTTTCGGGCGGTACGTCCCCGTGCTTTGGGCAGCGCTGGCTCCCGTGTTCCGTGCGGTGTCTGCCGCCGTGCTTTGGGCAGTGCCTGGTCCCGCGTTCCGGGCGGTGTGTGCCCCCGTGCCTCGGGCGGTGCATGCTGCCGGGTTCCGGGCGGTGCGTCCCCGTGTTTCGGGCAGCGCCTGCCCGGTGCTTCGGGCGGCGTCAGCCCCATGTTTCGGGTAACGCCTGCCCCCGTGTTTCGGGCGGTGGGTGCCCTGTGTTCAGGGTGGTGCACGACTGCGCCTGCCCCCGTATTTGCCCGCGGCCGCGCCACGTCTAAAGGTTGTGGCGAGGTGTGACTGGCGTCACGCCGAGCGTGGCGGAATCCGGGTATGCTGTAGACAGTGAGTTGACGAATCGCCCGTATCGGGCCCCCGGGAGGAGAGCGAACAGAATGTCCATTACCCGTGAGCAGGTCCTGGAAGCGCTGAAGGTCGTCAACGACCCCGAGCTGCACAAGTCCATCGTCGAACTCGACATGGTGAAGGATATCGAGATTGATGGCGGCCATGTGACGGTGACCATCAATCTCACGGTGCCGGGCTGCCCGCTGAAGCACCGGTTCGAGCGGGACGTGGAGGCGGCCCTGAAGCAGGTGCCCGGCGTGGAGCAGGTGACCACCCGTTTCGGCGCCATGACCGAAGCCGAGCGGGCCGCCGTCGCCGCGAAGGTGCGGGGCAGCAGCGAGCCCCACGGCGAGGCGCGCCAGTCGACCATGGCCCTGGCGACCCGCACGACGATCATCGGCATCGCCTCGGGCAAGGGCGGCGTCGGCAAGTCCACCGCCACCGTCAACCTGGCGGTCGCGCTGAAGAAGCTGGGCTACAGCGTCGGCATCATCGACGCGGATATCTACGGCTTCTCGATTCCGCGCATGATGGGCAACATGTCCCGTCCCGAGGCGCTGGACGACCAGATGCTGCTGCCCGTCTGGGGGCACGACATCCCGTTCATCTCGGCCGGCAGCCTGGTGAACGAGGACCAGGCCATCATCTGGCGCGGACCCATGCTGGGCAAGATGGTCGAGCAGTTCCTGTTGAACGTCCAGTGGGGCAAGCTGGACTACCTGCTGATCGACCTGCCGCCCGGCACCGGCGACGTGGCGCTCTCGGTATCCCAGATGCTGCCGGGCACCGACCTCGTGCTGGTGACCACGCCGCAGGCCGCCGCTTCACAGGTGGCGTCCCGGGTCGGCTCCATGGCGACGCGCACCAACCAGCGCATCATAGGTGTTATCGAGAACATGGCGTACTTCATCTGCGACGAGTGCAGCAAGAAGCACTTCATCTTCGGCAAGGGCGGCGGCCAGGCGCTCGCCGCCAGCCTCGGCTGCGAGGTCCTGAGCCAGATCCCGCTCACGGCCGACGTGCGCCTGGGCTCCGATGTGGGCGATCCGATCGTCGCCGACAAGGAGGACCACCCGGCGGCGCAGGCGTACCTGGAGGCGGCCCGCAAGATCGCGGAGCTGGCGCCGCCCAAGGTGTGGACCGAAGAACTGCGGCTGGTGTAACGAGTACCGCGCGTGGAACGAGCTGCGGCCCTTGCGACGGGTATCGGTGCGTGTGAAGGGTTGCGGCCCGTGTAACGAGTTGCGGCTCGTGCAGCGAGTTGCAGCCCTTATGACGAGTTATGGCTCATGTAGCGAGTTGCGGCCCGGATTCGTGTGACGGGTTACGGCTCGTGCCGTATTGTGGCCCGAGCAGCGATCGACAGGGGGGCGGAATGCCCCCCTTGCTGCTTCCGGCGCCGAGGTGGACTGGGCGCTGCCCCACAGGCGCGGAGGAGCGTCTCCTTTTCGATATGCGCGGGCAGGAACGGTATACGGTGAGGCGAAGAGGGAACCATCCGACGATACCGGGGGGGTGAGTCCATGCGCTGTGAGATCCGGTACCAGCCCAGTTACTCGTTGGCGGTGGTGTATCTCGCACCGGGCGAGGAGGTGCAGGCTGAGGCAGGGGCCATGGTCGCCATGAGCAGTACCGTGGAGTTGGAGACCGAGATGAAAGGCGGCTTCTTCAGCGCCCTGGGCCGGTCGGTGCTGGGCGGCGAGTCGTTTTTCACCTCCCGGTATCAGGCGCGGGGCGGTCCCGGCGAGCTGGCCCTGGCGCCCGCGCTGCCGGGCGACATCGGCTACGTCGAGCTGAAGGGTGAGACCTTCTACCTGAAGTCCGGGGCTTACCTGGCCGCGGACGCCGACCTCACCATCGATTCCCGGTGGGGAGGGGCGCGCGGCTTCTTCGGCTCCGGCGGGCTCTTCCTGCTGCGCGTTCGGGGCACCGGGGGTCTGCTCTTCACCGCCTACGGCGCGCTGCACGAGAAGGAACTTGCCCCCGGCGAGCGGTACCGGGTGGACACGGGACACGTGGTCGGATTCAGCGATGGCCTGCGGTTCAGCGTGCAGAAGGCCGGCCGGGGCTGGTTCGCCACGGTCGCCAGTGGCGAGGGGCTCGTCTGTGAGTTCACGGGGCCGGGCCGGGTGTACCTGCAGACCCGCTCGGAGGAGGCCCTGGTCAACTGGATGGCTTCGCGCATGCCCAGCAAGAAGGACTGAACAACAGGACCCCGGCGCACTCAGGCGCCGGGGTCAAGTTGTGATCCCCAGCGCCTGCACACCGGCGCTGCGGATCGGCGTTTTTCCACGTGGGCAAATCCCGCAAGTCGAATGCTGGCGGTTCATCCAGTTGCCAGAGCGTCCGCAGTGCGCACGCCCCGCAACCGGACGCGCGGCGGGTCTGTCAGACCCACCGCGAAGCCGTCATACCCCGGCCTTACGCCTGGTTCTGCCTCCTCCAAGACATCCCCAACCCCAAGCCTGCGCTGGCGACCGCCGCGTTTTCACATTCGCCCTGGACACGAAGTCGAAAACCAGCGGTCGCCGCCGCCGGAGGGTGGGTCTGCCGTGGTCCCACGCCCCGCCGGAGGGTGGGTCTGCCGTGGTCCCACGCCCCGCCGGATGCCCGGACGCGTCGCAAGACCCACGCGAACACGTCGTTTCATCGGTGCCGGGCCTGTGCCCGGGTGCACCGCGGCCCCAGCGCCTCCGCACCCCAGAACCCCGAACCCCCGCACCCCCGCACCCCTGCCACGGCGACCGCCGCGTTTTCACATTCGCCCTGGTCACGAAGTCGAAAACCGGCGGTCCCCGCCGCCGGAGGGTGGGTCTGGCGTGCGCCCGTGCCCCGCCGGATGCCCGGACGCGTCGCAAGACCCCACGCGAACACGCCGTTTCACCGGTCCCGGGCCTGTGCCCGGGTGCACCGCGGCCCCAGCGCCTCCGCACCCCAGAATCCCGAACCCCCGCACCCCAGCACCCCCGCCGGCGACCGGCGCGTTTTCACTTTCGCCCCGGTCACGAAGTCGAAAACTGGCGGTCCCCGTCGCCGGAGGGTGGGTCTGGCGTGCGCGATGGTGACACGGCAGGTGGCCGGGCGAAAACGCCAGACCCCGGCGCCCTCAGGCGCCGGGGTCGGCCTTTCGCAGCGATTCGCGGCCCGGCATGCGCCAGACCATGAGGAAGGCGTCCACCTGATCCCAGAAGGCCTCGGTTCCCATCGCGGCCTCACGGGTGTCGTAGGTGTTGGGGCGGCCGATGCCGCCGCCGCCGATGTCGATGATCTGACCGTCCCGCAGGGCGAGCGTCAGATACTGCACGTGGCGCGGCGTCACCGCCAGGCCCGTGCGATCGGACAGCCAGCGGGCGATGGTCTCGTGCGTGGCCGCCAGCTCACGGCGGCCGGCGGCCTTCCGCTCCTGGATCAGGTCGATGAACGCGTGCAGCAGCCGGGCTTCCAGGTCGTCGCCCATGGGTCATGCCTCCCGTCTCACGAGTCGGCCTTCAGGGCCGGGAAGCTGACGATAAAGCGCGAACCCCGGCCCGGCTGGCTCTCCAGCCGCAGTTCCGCCCCGTGCTCCTCCACCATCGTCCGCACGATGGGCAGGCCCAGGCCGGTGCCGCCCACCTCGCGCACGTACGGGTGCTCCGCACGGTAGAACTTCTCGAAAATGCGCTTCTGGTCAGCCGGGGAGATGCCGATCCCCGTGTCCTTCACTTCCAGCTCCACCCGGTCGCCGACGGCGGACACCGAGATCGTGACGCCGCCCGTCTTGGTGTACTTGACCGCGTTGGAGACCAGGTTGGAGATGATCTGCGTCAGCCGGTCCGGATCGGCCTGGATCTGCGGCACGTCCTCCGGCACCTGGACCGTGAACGAAAGCCCCTTCTGTTCAGCCTGTACCCGGAAGGTCTCGGCGACCTGCGTCACCACGCTGGCGAGGGAGGTGGGCGAGAGCTGCAGGGGCATGCGGCCGGATTCGATGCGCTGGATGTCGAGCAGGTCGTTGATCAGGTTGGCCAGCCGGCTGGTGTTGCGGGAGACCACCTCCAGGAACTCCCGCTGCTGCTCCTGCAGCGGACCGGCCGTGCCCGCCAGCACCAGGCTCAGGTAACCCATGATGGAAGTGAGCGGCGTCCGGAGCTCGTGGGAGACCGTGTTCACGAACTCGGACTTCAGCCGGTCCAGTTCCGCCAGCTCCGTGACGTCCTGGAAGGTGAAGAGGCGGCCGACCCGGCTCTGCCCCTTGCCCACAGGCGCCGACGACCACTGCAGGGTGTAGCCGGTGGTGAGGCGCAGCTGCCCCTCCGCCTCGGCGAACGGGTCGTGGATGAGCTCGCGGACGGTCTGGGGGAACGGATCGCCCTCGGGCAGGACCGCTGCGATCTGCTTCAGCATCTCCTCCAGGGGTTCGTCGGGCACGGTCTTGCCGAAGAACTCCTGGAACATGGAGTTGGAGACCAGCAAGTTTCCGCCGGTGTCGCAGAGCCAGGCCCCTGCCGGCATGGTCGACACGATGGAGAGGTAGATGTCGAGCTGCGCCGAGGCCCGGTCGCGCTCCTCTTCCAGCTGGGCGTTGAGCATTTCGATCTGCGCCGCCTGGTCCTGCAGCGCGGCAAAGGCGCGCTTCACTTCCAGGTGGTTCTGGGCGGCGGCGAGCGCCACCGAGGCTTGTCCAGCCACGGCGTGCCACAGCGCCTGGGCCTCGCCGCCGGGTTCCGTGGGCTCCGCGAAGGCGATGACGACCACGCCGATCGCCCGGCCGGTGTGGACGAGCGGGACGTATACCTCCTGGGCCACCGGCACCTCCTGGAGCCAGACCTTGAAGCGGGTCTGCGTGTTGGGGTAGCGGGCCATCACGACCTCCTGCAGCTCGATGCAGCGGGCGATGGGGCCCGACCGGGGGATGAACTGCCCCTTCAGGTCGTGGGACAGCCAGCGCTCGGCGACCACCCGCAGACGGTCGGAATACTCATCGACCATGAGCAGCGCGCCGGCCACGCCCCCGTAAAGGTCCAGGTACTCGTCCAGGATCAGGTTGGAGAGCTGGTCCATCTCGATGGAGCCCACCATCTTGCTGGAGAGGCTGTGGAGCCGGCTCAGGTGGCGCTCCTTCCGCTCCAGTTCCTCGGCATGCCGCCGGACCGACTCCTGCTGGGCGAGCAACTCCTCGTTCTGGGCGATCAGCTGCTCCTGCTGCTGCTGCAGCTGCTTCTCCTGCTCGGCCAGGGTGACCGACATCTTCACGAAGGCGTTGGCCACCACCTGGAGTTCGCCGTCCAGCGGGGCTTCCAGCACGACCCCGCGCTCGCCCTGGGAGATCCGGTTCGCCGCGTCGGCCAGGGCGGCGGTGGATCGGGTGACGCCCCGGGCGAAGACGAGGAAGCCGCCCAGGGCCAGGACTGCCGCCAGCGAGATGGCCAGCCACGTGACGCGGACCACCTGGTCCGAGGCCGTGCTGGCTCTCCGCACGTCGGCCTCCATGCGGCTGTTCTCCTCGTCGATGATCGTGCGGCGCAGGTCGTTGATCTGCGTGGTGTAGTTGATGCCGTCGTTCATGAGGATGCTGCCCGCGCCGGGGGAGCCCTGCCTCATGCGTTCGATCTCCGGCTCCGCCACCTGGCTGCGCCAGGTCTCGATCAGCCCCCGGAGTTCATGGACCCGCCTGACCTGCTCGGGGTCGGCCGCGACGCTTGCCTCCAGGTCCGACAGCAGCTCGGTGAGCTCGTTCATCTTGGGCTCGAACGGCTCCAGCATGGTCTCGTCGCCCGTGAACACGTAGCCCCGCAGGGCGGACGTCACTTCGGCAAAGTGCGTGGCGACCTGTTCGGCCCGGCGCACGTTCTCCTGGGTGAGCCTGGCCCGCTCCTGGAAGGAGTTGAGCTGGGTGAAGGTAAAGGTCAGGATGACCCCCAGCCCGACCAGCAGGGAGAGCAGGAAGAGCAGCAGGCCGAAGACCCGCAGCCGAAGGCCGGTGTCCCAGCGGTAAGCCGGTTGGTTCATCCGACCGCCTCCTTGACCGTGCGGATCAGGTGATCCAGTTCGAAGGGCTTGACCAGATAGGCCGCGGCGCCGGCGGCGATGCCCGCCTGCACGTCCGCCTGCTGGGCGCGGGCGGTCATGAGCACGACGGGGATGCTGCTGGTGGCCGGGTCGCGCTTCAGGGCCGTGAGGCACTGCAGGCCGTCCATGCCGGGCATCATCCAGTCCAGCAGGATCAGGTCGGGAGCGGCCTCCCGGGCCCGGGCCAGGGCCTCGGTGCCGTCGTGGGCCAGGGTGACCTCGTAGCCGCTGTACTTGAGCTGAAAGGCGACCAGCCGTGCAATGTCAAGGTCGTCGTCCGCGACCAGAATATGTGCCATGGGTGTATCCCTCCATCTCCGGGGCGCGGCGGTCCCCGATCGGGTTCAGGGACTATGTCTTCAGTGTACCAGTATCCAGCGCCTTTGTGCGGATCAGTTTTGATCTACAGTCCAGACCCTATAGACCGTTTCTGCCCTGAACGTCGGGAACTGTAGCTATAAATGAGTCTTCCCCTCTGCGCGAAGCGGGCTGCAGGGGTAAACCCTGCAGCCCTGTTGCCACGTGGTGCCGAAGGCGGGACTCGAACCCGCACGGGGGGTTACCCCACTCGATTTTGAGTCGAGCGCGTCTGCCAGTTCCACCACTTCGGCCTGAGTGCTTCGATATGATAGCACATCAAGGGACCGGCTGGCAAGAAACGCGCCGCTGCCGAATCGTGCCACACCCCCGTGCGCGCAGGGAAACGGGGCGCTTCTACCGAAGTATCCTCGAAAACGCAGACCTGCACCCAGTCCTTCCGTCTTCTGACCTTTGCAGCGTGAACGCGATGCACGGTATAGTATAGGGTTGGAACTTCGTGCCCCATAAATGCGTCTGGAACATTGCCCCGCACAGGGGGAGGAGTGAAGTTGGTGTCCAAATCCCTCGACGAACTCCTGGTAGAAAGGGCGAAACGGGGGGACGTTGAGGCGTTCGAGCAGCTGATCAGCCACCATGAGAAGACGGTGTACAACATCGCCTACCGGCTGACCGGCAATCATGAGGACGCCTCCGACATCGCCCAGGAAGCCTTTATTCGTGCATACAGTTCGTTGGCCGACTTCAGGGGCGACTCCTCCTTTGCCACATGGCTGTACCGCATCGTCAACAACGCATGTCTTGACGAACTGCGCAGGCGCAAGCGGCAGAAGGTCACCTACCTGGATCAGGCCGTCGAGATGGACGACGGCGAGGTCTCCCGGCAGATCGCCGACACTGCCGACGGGCCGGAGCAGGCCCTGGAGCGGGTCGAGCTGCAGCGGGCGGTTCAGGAGAGCATCCTGGAGCTCGACGAGGAGTACCGGGTCGTGCTGGTCATGCGTGAGCTGCAGGGGTACTCATACAATGAAATCGCCGAGGCGCTGGACCTCAACCTGGGCACGGTGAAGTCGCGGCTCAGCCGGGCGCGGGGCGCCCTCAAAGAAAAGTTCATGAGCCTGGAACTTTTGTCGCCGAGAGTCGTCTACAGGGCTAGGAGGGGAAAAGCCCATGAACTGTGACGGAGTACGCCCGCTCCTGTCCGCGTACATCGATCAGGAGTTGTCCGGCGGAGAGTTGCTGCGTGTGGAGCGGCACCTCCGGCGGTGCCATTGGTGCGCGGCAGAAGTGGACGCCCTCCGGCAGACGGTTGCACTGGTCGCTTCCCTGGATGACGTAGAGGTTCCTTCCACGTTCCACGCGCAGCTTCACCAGCGCCTGGTGTCTGAGGATCCGCCCATCGCGAGCGCACGCAGGGCGGGGCGAGGCCGGTCGCGGCTTCCTTCTTTCAGGCGATGGGCGATTCCGGCGGCTGCAGCCGCAGCCTTCGTGATCGGCGTGGCCGGCCTGAACCGGGTTGGGCCGCCTGTCGCGCAGGTCGAGCCGCCACCTGGGGAGTCGGTCGCGGTCGCGCCCGAACCGCACGTGGGCACGGAAGAGGTGCCGGGCACACTGCCACCGCCCGCCACATCTGACACGGCAGAACCAGCGCATCATCCGGCGAACGGGCCTGAAGCGCAGCCGCCGTCTAACACCGGAGGAAGCGTTGACGAACCCAGCGATCCGCCCGCCGGCCAGCCGGGGACGGTCGCCGAAGAACCCACCGGTCCGGCCCTGCCTTCCGGTGAGGAAGATCCCGGAGCAGCGCCTGCGCCCCTGGGACCCACCAGTTCGGGCCGGGGCGTGAAGACCGCGTCGATGTCCGGCGAGACCGGGATGGACGCCGATCTGCCCCCGCAGCTGCAGCTTTCCGCCATGGCCGAAGTGACGGTGGCCGATCCCGCCGCTGAGGCCGAGCGGTTGAGGGCGCGGCTGGACGAGTGGCAGGTGCAGGAGAACGCGCGGGACGGCACGGTCGAACTGCAGATCTCCGTGCCCGCAGAGGCGTTCCGGGAGGCCGTGGCGCTGTTGGATGACGAGCTCTCTGCCTACGGCGCCGCGCTGGCGGTCCAGGAGAAGGACCTGGCCGGCCAGTTCGCCGAGACGGCGGACCGCATCGCGGCGCTGAAGGAACAGCGCGACGCCCTGGTGGCCAGCCTCGAGGGGGAGGTCACCCAGGAGCGCCTGGAGCAGCTCGACAAGGTCGAAGAGCAGCTGGCCACGGAGCAGGGCAACTTCAAGAACCTGCGTGAGGCCGTGGAGACCAGCGTCATTGTGCTGATGTTCCGGTCAGAGCCTGCGCGCTAGGAGAACCCGGGGGCTTCCGCCAGCGGTGCGGAAGCCCTTACGAGTTGTGAGCCGTAAGCTGCTCGAAGGGCCCGCACGGGCCCTTCTCTGTTTGTCCGTGCACCGGGCGGGGACGGGAAGGACTCCTGCGGCACGGCATTGAAATAAGTGCAGGCGCGCCCGGTGAAGCTACGAGGGTGCAGCAGAGAGGTGACCTGCATGCCGAAGCCTGAGAAACTGCTCCTGCTGGACGGGAACAGCCTGGCCAACCGGGCGTTCTATGCCCTGCGGCTCTTCTCCACCAGCGATGGTGTCTACACAAATGCCGTCTACGGCTTTCTGACCATGCTCTTCAAGCTCCTGGACGAGGAGCAGCCTGAATACGTCGCGGTCGCCTTCGACAAGGGGCGGCAGACCTTCCGCACCGCCATGTACGAGGACTACAAGGCCACCCGCAAGGCGCCGCCCGACGAGTTCCGGCCGCAGCTGGACCTGCTCAGGGAGGTGCTCACCGCCCTGAACATCCCCTGGTTCCGGGTGGACAACTACGAGGCTGACGACATCATGGGCACCCTGGCTCACCAGGCCGCCGAGCAGGGGTTGCACACCCTGATCGTCACCGGGGACCGGGACGCGCTCCAGCTGGTGAGCGACCGCGTCACGGTGGTGATGACCAAGAAGGGCATCACCGACACCGTGCGGTTCGACCCCGAGACGCTGAAGGCGGAGTACGGCCTCACGCCGTCACAGGTCATCGACCTGAAGGCCCTCATGGGCGACGCCTCCGACAACATCCCCGGTGTGCCGGGGGTCGGCGAGAAGACGGCCCTGAAGCTGCTGGCGCAGTACGGCACGGTGGACGGGGTGTACGCCCACCTGGACCAGATCAAGGGCGGGCTCCAGACCAGGCTGCGGGAGAACCGGGACAAGGCGGAGCTCTCCCGCACGCTGGCCACCATCGCCCTGGACGCGCCGGTCGCCTTTGACCGGGAGGCCCTCCGCCGGCGCGAGCCCAACTATCCCGAGGCCTACGCGCTCTTCCAGCGGCTGGAGTTCAAGTCGCTTCTGAACCGGGTGACGCCGCCCGAGGGCAGCGCGGAGGCGCAGGCCGTCGCCCAACTGGCCGGGGCCGGGGCGGTGGAGATCGTCACCGCGCAGGTGGTGGACCGGCCCGGCGCCATGTGCCTGTCCGGCGACGCGGCCATACTGGCCCGGATGACCACGGATCCGGGCAACCCCGGCCGCCCGCGGCCGGTGGGCGTGGCCGTGGGCAATCCGCCCGCGTGGCTGGAGGGCGAGGCCCTGGCCGATCCGGCACAGCTCTTCGCACCCGGCGCCCGGCTCGTCGGCCACGACCTGAAGCCCTTCTACAACTGGGTGTACGGACGGGGCGCCGAGCCGCCCGAGCCGGCCTTTGACACCGCGCTGGCGGCGTACCTGCTTGACCCCACCCGCACGACCTACGACCTGTCCGACCTCTGCCGGCAGTACGGCCTCGGCGAACTGCCCCCGGGCGACACTCCCGACCTGTGGGCGACCCGGGCGTCCGTTCTGCCCGAGCTGCGCCGGCGCATGGAGGCGGAGCTCACCGCGCAGGGCATGGACCGGCTCTACCGGGAGGTGGAGCTGCCGCTCATGCCCATCCTGGCGGAGATGGAGGCCGCCGGCGTCGGCGTCGACCCGGCCGCGCTGCACGAGATGTCGGCGGAGCTGGAGCGGCGCATCCTGCAGGTGAGCCAGGAGATCTACGAACTGGCCGGCATGCCGTTCAACATCAGCTCCCCGAAGCAGCTGGGCGAGGTGCTGTTCGGCAAGCTCGGCCTGCCCCACGGCAAGAAGACCAAGAGCGGCGGCTACTCCACCGACGCCGAGGTCCTCGAGGAGCTGGCGGTGGAACATCCCATCGCGGCCAGGGTCCTGGACTACCGCACGCTCACGAAGCTGAAGGGAACCTACGTGGACGCCCTGGGCCAGCTCATCGCCCGGGACGGCCGCATCCACACCACCTTCGCCCAGACCGTGGCCGAGACGGGCCGCCTCTCCAGCAAGGATCCCAACTTGCAGAACATCCCCATCCGCATCGAGGAGGGGCGGCGCATCCGCAAGGCCTTCGTCGCCCGCCCCGGCCACGTGCTGCTGTCGGCCGACTACTCGCAGATCGAGCTCAGGGTGGTCGCCCACTTCTCCGGCGACCCGGCCCTCCGGGAGGCCTTCCTGCACGACCAGGACATCCACACCCGCACGGCGGCCGAGGTCTTCGGCGTCCCCATGGACCAGGTCACCCCGGAAATGCGCCGGCAGGCCAAGGCCGTCAACTTCGGCCTGATCTACGGGCAGACGGACTACGGCCTGGCCCGGTCGGTGGGCATCTCCCGGGCGGAGGCCAGGGCGTTCATCGAGACCTATTTCACCAAGTTCGCGGGCGTCAGGCGCTACATGGAGGAGAAGAAGGCGGAGGCCCGGGAGAAGGGGTACGTGACCACGCTGGACGGCCGGCGGCGGCCCCTGCCCGAGATCACGCACCGGGTCTACACGATCCGGCAGAACGCCGAGCGCATGGCCATCAACACGCCGATCCAGGGCACCGCGGCGGACCTCATGAAGAGGGCCATGATCGCCGTGCGGCGGGCCATGCGCGCCGAGGGGCTTGCGGCGAAGATGATCCTGCAGGTGCACGACGAGCTGGTCTTCGAGTGTCCCGCCGGTGAGGTGGACCGGCTGGCCCGGCTGGTGCGGCGGGAGATGGAGGGGGCCATGAAGCTGGACGTTCCGCTGAAGGTCGAGGTCAAGGCCGGGCCGGACTGGTATTCGGTGGAGCCGTACGAGGGCGATCGGGATGCCTGAGCTGCCGGAGGTGGAGACGGTCCGGCGCACCTTGCACCCGCGCGTCGTCGGGCGGCGCATCCGAAAGGTGGAGATCCTCACCCCCCGCCAGATCTACCATCCCGACCCCCGGACCTTCGCAGCCGAGCTGCAGGGCGCTCTGTTCGAGGACATCGACCGGCGGGGCAAGTACCTGCTCTTTCACCTGGGGCCCCTCCTGCTGGTTGCCCACCTGCGCATGAGCGGCCACCTGTACGTGTGCGGGCCGGACCGGCCTCGGGAGAAGCACCTGCACGTGGTTTTCCACCTGGACGACGGCCAGGAACTGCGCTACGCGGACCAGCGGAAGTTCGGCGGTTTCCACCTGCTCGGCCCAGACCGGCAGGGCATACCGAAGGGGCTGGCGAACTTAGGCCCGGAGCCGCTTTCGGCGGCGTTCACGCCGGAGGTGCTGGCCGCGCTGCTGGCCGGGCGGCAGGCGTCGGTCAAGGCCGCGCTGCTCAACCAGGCCCTGGTGGCGGGGCTGGGCAACATCTACGCCGACGAGGCCCTGTTCTGCGCGCGGATCCACCCGGCGAGGCCGGCGGGGTCGCTTACCCCCGACGAGGTGGCGCGCCTGCACGGCTGCATCCGCCGCGTGCTCCTGCGGGCGGTGGAGCGGCGGGGCACCACGTTTTCGCTCTACCGCGACGGCGAGGGCAACGAGGGCGACATGTACGACGAGCTGCAGGTCTTCGACCGGACCGGCGAACCCTGCCCGGTCTGCGGCACGCCCATCCGGAAGGTGGCGGTGGCCCAGCGGGGGACCCACTTCTGCCCGCGCTGCCAGCCGGTTCCCGAGGGCGTCACGCTCACGTCCCGGCGCGCCCGGCCGGGCCGGCGGGGCACCAGCGTGCGGGTGGCCGCAGAGCCGCCGGGCCGGTACCGGTGAGGTCCTGCCCCCAAGTACGATTCGGAGGGTGAACCCTGTGCAGTATCTGGTGTTCGAGTTCCCCAGCGAAAAAGAGATGCGCGATACGGTGAAGAAGCTCTGGGACGGCTACAACGTGTCCGGCGAGATGTCGATCAAGCCGCTGGGCGGCGGCAAGTGGCGGGTGGAGATGTACACGGAGAAGGAGCTGCGGGAATCCACGCTCGAGAAGTTCGCCGACTACCGCATCGAGGGCGACTAGGATGCGCATCATCGGGCTGACGGGCTCCATCGCCAGCGGCAAGTCCACCGTGGCGACCATGCTCCGGGAGATGGGCGCGGTCGTGATCGACGCCGACGCCATCGTGCACGACCTGCAGCGCCCGGGGACCCCGGTGTTTGCGGCGATCGTCCGGGAGTTCGGCCCCGGGGTGCTGCGGGCGGACGGGTCGCTGGACCGGCAGGCGCTCGGGCGCATCGTCTTTGCCGATCCCGGCCGGCGCCGGTCCCTGGAGGCCATCGTGCATCCGGCCGTCCGCGCCGAGATCTGGCGGCAGATCGAGCATCACCGCCGGGCCGGCCGCACCGCGGTCGTCCTGGACATCCCGCTGCTTTACGAGAGCGGCTGGGACCGCATGGTGGACGAGATCTGGGTCGTCTACGTGGACGCGGAGACCCAGAAGGCGCGGCTGATGGCCCGCAGCGGCCTTTCGGCGGAGGAGGCGGAGGCCCGCATCGCCGCCCAGATGGACCTGGAGGAGAAGGCCCGGCGGGCCCACCGCGTCATCGACAACCGGGGCACGCTGGAGGCGACCCGGGCGCAGGTGGCCGCGGCCTGGCAGGCTGCCGCGTCGGGCCGGGAGTCAGGCTCGGGCGCCACCCGGGAAGCCGGCTCGGGCTCCACCCGGGAGGTCGGCTCGGGCGCCTCCCGGGAGGGCGGCTCGGGAGCCACCGGGGAGGGCGGTTCGGGTGCCACCCGGGAAGCCGGCTCGGGCGCCACCCCGGAGGGCGGCTCGGGTGCCACCCGGGAGGCCGGCTCGGGCAGCAACCCGGCTGCCGGCCGGGAGGCGGAAGGGCGGGCGGGGGGACCGTGAGGCCGGGGAGCCGTATCCGGCGGCGTCTGGCCGTCCTCCTGGCCCTGCCGCTGCTCGTGCTGGGCGTGCGGGCCGCGCTCACCCAGCGCTATCCGCTGGCCTACCGGCCGGCGATCGCCGACTGCGCAGAGGATCACGGCCTCGATCCGTACCTGGTCGCCGCCGTGATCCGGGCCGAGTCCCGCTTCCGGCCTGAAGCCACGTCTCCCCAGGGGGCCCGGGGGCTGATGCAGATCATGCCCGACACCGGGCGCTGGGTGGCCGAGCAGATGGGGCTGCCGTACGACGATGCCTACCTGTACGACCCCGCCTACAACATCCGCCTGGGCTGCTGGTATCTGTCCGCGCTGCTCGGGGAGTTTGCCGGCGATCCCGTCCTGGCGCTGGCGGCATACAACGGCGGGCTGACCAACGTGTATACATGGCTCAACAGCCAGCAGTGGACGGGCGAGCGGGACACACTCGCGCAGATTCCCTTTGCAGAGACCCGCCACTACGTGGCCAACGTGCTCCGGGATCAACGACGCTACCGCCTGCTCTACGGCACGTGGCAGCCGGCGGCGACGGGAGGGGATGAAGGTGCGCAACTTCGACGGCGATGAACTGGCCCGGCGCAGGGCGGAACGCCGCCGCGAGGCGGAGGACGACGACCTGCCCCGGTTCACCTGGACCGACACGCTGGCGATGATCATCGCCGCATACCAGGTGCTCATGCCCGTCGTCCTGGTCATGGCCGGTGTCCTGGTGGCCGTCTACTTCCTGTTCCGCCTGCTCTTCTTCTAGCTGCTTTCCATGCCCGTCCGGCCCTGGTCTCCTCTGAGGCCGGGGCCTTTGTGCATGCGCCCCGGGACCCCCAGTGCCTCCGGGGTCCAGCCCAAGGCGGAGATGCTGTGTGCCCTACGGTCACGACCCTAGTCTATGCACGGGGTGTCCGGCGCTCAGCGTATTGAACCTCTTCGGCAACCACACTAAACTCGAATTATGCGATATGACTGTCGTTTTGGGGGAGGATCTTGGGGTGAGTAAGCGGACCTGGGACTGGCGCCCGCTGCTGTTCATCGTGCTGGGCGTGGGCGCCGTGCTGGCTTCACACTTCTTCCTGCACACCTGCCAGGATCATGGACACATGGTGGAACTGGCCAACGGCGCCACGATGCCGATGCGGTGCCACTGGTCGGAGCGGGCGTTCCAGGGTGTGGGGGCCCTGGTGGCCTTTGCCGGCTTGGTCCTGTTCTTCTTCCCGGACGCGGCGCGCGGGCTGTCGCTGGCCGTGGCCGGCGCCGGGCTGCTGATGATCATCATCCCGATGTGGCTCGTGCCCACCTGCGCCATGCCCGGGATGATCTGCAACCTCAGCTTTAAGCCCGGGGCCTATCTGACGGGCGGCATTACGGTACTCTCCGGACTGGTGGGGACCCTGCGTCTGCGCAGGCTGGATGTGGCGGAGGGGGAGCGGAGTGCGGTTTAACGAGACACCGGGAATCTTCCGGCTGGCGGCCCGAAACCTGCTGCGCAATCCGGGCCGCACGCTGGTGGTGCTGCTGGCGGTCATGGTGGTGGCGGGCACCGCGTTCGCCGGCGGCCTGATCGGCCGAGGGGTGTCTTACGCCGTCAGCCGCGGGCTGGAGCGGCTCGGGGCGGATTTGATGGTCGTGCCCGAGGGCGCGGCGGAGCAGACCCACACCGCCCTGGTGATGGGGCTGCCCGCGGCCTTCTATATGGAAGGGGCCAGCCGTCTGCAGGCCATTCGGGCGATGGAGGGCGTGGAGGCAGCGTCGCCCCAGATCTTCGTGGAGACCCTGGCCTCCTCGGCCTGCTGCACCGGGCATCTCATGCTGGTGGGATACGACCCGGACACTGACTTCACGGTGAAGCCCTGGCTGCGCCGGAACCTGGACCGGGAGCTTGCGCCGGACGAGGTGCTGGTGGGCAACCACATCCTCGGGCTGACCGGCGATCCCCTGCTCTTCTACGGCTCCACGTTCCGCCTGGCGGCCCGCCTCGATCCCACCGGCATGGGGATGGACGAGACGGTCTTCCTCCCCGCGCCCGCCGTGTGGGAGATCGCAAAGCGCTCGCACGAGCTGGCTACCGAGCCGCTGGAGATTCCCGAGGGCCACATCTCGGCCATCCTGGTCAAGGTGAGGGAGGGGGTCGACGCGGCCCAGGTCGCCGCGGAGATCGAGCGCACCCTGGACGGGGTGACGGTGATCACCGCCGGCGAGATCGCCCGGTCGGTGGCTGACGATCTGACGCTGCTCATGGCCAGCCTCCTTCCCGTGACGGTCTCGCTGCTGCTGGTGGCGCTCCTGCTCTTCGTCATCCTGTTCTTCGCGATCGCCAGAGAGCGGATGCGGGAGATCGGCCTGCTGCGGGCCATGGGCGCGACCGCCGGACAGGCGACCGGCGCCCTGGTGCTGGAGGCCGGCCTGCTCAGCGGGCTCGGCGGCCTGGCGGGGGTGCTGGGCGGATCCGCGGTTTACGGCCTCTTCAAGGAGGCCATCATGGTCTCGTACACGCTGCCGTTCCTCTACCCGCCGGCGGGCGAGCAGGGGATGCTGGCGGCCGCGGTGGTGCTCGTGGCTGCGGCAGGCGGCGCCCTGGCGGCGGCCGGACCGGCCCGGCGGCTGGCCCGGCTGGAGCCCCACGAGGCCATCCACGCGCGCTAGAGGAGGAAGGTGCCACGTGATTCAGCTCTACGAAGTCGCCAAGACCTATCGAACCCGAAGTCAGCGTGTGGTGGCCGTCGCCCCGCTGAGCGGCCGCATCGCCCGCGGGGAGTTCGTGATCGTGACGGGCCGCTCCGGGGCGGGGAAGTCGACGCTGCTTGCGCTGATGGGCGGGCTGACCCGGCCAGACGAGGGCCGGGTCACCGTAATGGGCCAGGATCTCTGGGCGCTCTCCGATGCCGAGCGCGCCCGCTTCCGCGCCCGCCACATCGGCTTTGTGTTCCAGTTCGCCAGCCTGATTCCCACGCTCACCGTGCTGGAAAACGTGCTGGTGCCCGCCTCGTTCCTGCCGCCCGGGGAAGGCGGCGACCGGAAGCGGGCGCTGGAATTGCTGGAGCGGGTGGGACTTCCCGACTGCGCCGACAGGCTGCCGTGGCAGCTCTCGGGCGGGCAGCAGAAGCGGGTGGCCGTCGCCCGGGCCCTGCTGAACCGGCCGGAACTGATCCTGGCCGATGAACCCACCGCGGACCTGGACGAGGAGACGGAGCGCGCGATCGTCGACCTTTTCCTGGAGGAGAACCGCGCCGGAACCACCGTCGTCATGGTCACGCACAGCACGGAGTTGGTCCCGCTCGCCAGCCGCCACCTGATTCTGAGCGCGGGGCAGGTCCACCTTGCGTCGTGAAGGTCGCCCGCCCGGGCTTCGGGACCTGATCTGGGCCGGGCTGCGCCGCTCGCCGTGGCAGTCCGCCGCCGGCCTGCTGGCGGGCCTCCTGGCTGCGCTGGCGCTGGTGGGCGGGCTCAGCCTGTTCCAGGGGATGGCCCGCATGCTGGATCGGGGCCTGGAACATCTGGGCGCGGACATGGTGCTGGCCCTGCCCGAGCACCGGCGGCTGGTCGAGCAGTGGCTGGCGACGGGCGCGACCGATCCCATTCCGGCGACGATCGACGTGGCCCGGTGGGAGCAGGGGATCGCCGAGGCGCAGATCTACGGGCTGGTGGGCGTGGAGGCGGTGGATCTCTCGGCCGGCGGCGCCGGCGTGCCGGCCGGTGCGCGCGCGTCCCTCCTGGTCCTGCGGCTGGAGTTCTGGGAATCGGCGATGATGGCCCGCGCGGCGCTCCTGGAGACGCTGCCGGAGGCTGAATCGATCGTGGGGGAACAGGCCACGCGCCGCGTGCTGACGGACCTGCAGCCGCTGGTGCGCCACCTGGGGCGGGCGGCGGCGGTGGCGGCGCTGGGAGCGGCTCTGGTGGCGGGGCTGCTGGCCTCTATCCGGGTCGGGCAGCGCCGGGCTGAGTTGGGCATGCTGCGCGCGATGGGCGCCACCCGGGGCTACCTGGTGGCCCTCACCTTGGGGGAGACGGCTGTCCTGGCCCTGGCGGGATCGGTGGCAGGGGGCCTGCTTTCCGCCGGCGCCCTGTGGCTGATCCCGACCACGGGGGAGGCGCTCAGGCACCTGGGACTGATGCCCCTGCTGGCGCTGGTGGGCCTGGCCTCGGCCGCGGTCACCGCGGCGTCGGTCGCGGCGTCGCTGCCGCCGGCCCTGCAGTCGGCCTGGCTCGATCCGCTGGAGGCGGTCAGGCGCCATCGCTGAGTCAGTCTCGGGGGTATATCGGCAAATCCCGCGGCACAACTGCCGCGGGTTCTTGCTTGTCCGCGCCCGCATCGTCCGGCCCGGCATCAGACCGCGGCCTGGCCCTTGGTGGCCGCTTTCCGGTACCACTCTGCCCGCTGTTCGAGGAACCGGATCACGTGCCACCGGCTCTCCCGGAACCCGTTGAACCGGAGACGGTGACCGAGCGCCCGCAGGATCCCTTCACAGCCCAGGTCTTTGGGCCAAAGAGCGACCAGTTCGATGCCCATCTCCTGGCACCGCCCTCGCTTGATGAGGTCCCGTCTGCGCTGTGCATGGAACTCCTCGACGCTGGGGTAGCGTTCCGTGGGTCCGGCGTGCTGGGGTCCGTGAAACTCCACGGCGAGCTTGTGCGCGGAGACGTACACGTCGACCTGCAGCCGTCCACCGGTGTCGATGTTGTCGAGGCCGGTGATCTCCACGTTTTCGAGAATCTCCAGCCCCGGGAACATCTCCCGGAGCAGCCGCGCGAGGATGTACTGTCCCTGCGAGTACCCGGGAGTACTCCGGGCAGCCTGCAGGCCGCGCTCCAGTTCCCGCAGTTCCTGAGCGCGCTGGAGGGCATGCGGATTGGCTCCGCGGAAGGTGTAGATCACGCGCCGAGCCTTGCGGCGGGGCCCGCCGCACAGCCACCGGTGAGCGATCAACTCCCTGACGTGCTTGCCCAGGGTATCCTGGCTGTATCCCGTGGCCTTCCTCAGTTCCCGGTACTCAAACCTGCCGCCCATCCGGAAGATCAGGCCCCAGGTCCAGCAGGCGCCGCGCGGGAGGTTGTGGTCGAACAGGATGTCCGAAGGCAGGACGAGGCGGGGCCCGCTCTCTTCCCCGATCACCTGGCAGCGGACGACCCGAAGTCGCACCCGCTCGTAGATGAGCCAGCCCTTCTGGGACAGCACGCCGAGGTACTTGTGCAGGCTCGGAAGACTGATGCCCGCGTGCTGGCGCAGCTCCTTCAGCGTGAACTCGGTCCGGAGGTGCGACAGTGCGGAAATGTAGCACCAGACGAGCTTCGCGCCTTCGGGCACCGTGCGATCGGCCCACAGACGGTCCGGAACGGCGATCAGCCTCAAACGCATGCCATTCACCATGAGGGAATTTTCGCCAAGTCTGGTGCAGATTCCTTCTAGATACCGATCTGTTGTTCTGTTGCTTCGATGGTGTGTTCGATCAAGTTCGGGCCACGCGCAGATGCACGAGGCTGTCGCCGTGTCTGCACGCCCGCGACCGGCTGAGTTTGACAATGCTGCCCGGCGCTAACTCGAAAACTGGAGGACGCTTCCCGGGCGGCGGGTCGTCGACTTCAGCTGCGGCTGCGTGTAGTGGCTGCCCCGGGGTGGCCGGCGCACAGTGACGCTGACACCTGCTCCGGTGTGCCGCCACAGCGTCGCCGGAGTTGCTGCCGTGCGCCGGTACAGCGTTGCCGAAGCTGCTCGGGTACGCCGCCACAGCGTCGCCGGAGTTGCTGCCGTGCGCCGGTATAGCGGTGCCGAAGCTGCTCGGGTGCGCCGCCACAGCGTCGCCGGAGGTGCTGCGGTGCGCCGGTACAGCGTTGCGGAAGCTGCTCGACTACGCCGCCACAGCGTCGTCGGAGTTGCTGCGGTGCGCCGGTACAGCGTTGCGGAAGCTGCTCGACTACGCCGCCACAGCGTCGTCGGAGTTGCTGCGGTGCGCCGGTACAGCGTCGCCGAAAGCTGCTCGGGGCGCCGCCGTTGCGTGACAGGGCGGCCCGGCACAGCCTAAGCCCGTACCCCGTACCTTCCCGGCCACCGGTGGACCCGGCTGACGCCGCCGACGGGCCATCTTTGCCGGTGCGACCGCTCGGTTTTCACTTCCCCGTCCAGCGTAAACGCGAAAACCGGCGGAGGCGACCCAGGCCGCGCCGTCGGCACGAGGATTTCGGGCCGCCCTGAGGATTGCAGGTGGCTCGGAACCACCGCATGCGCCTGTGCCAGGGGGTGCCGCCATCGGCGGAGGCCGCGAGCGCCGTTGCGGCCGCTGAAATTCCACATCTCCGTGCAGCGCAAACGCGAAAACCGGCGGAGGCGACCCGCGTCGCGCCGTCGGCACGAGGATTTCGGGCCGCCCTGAGGATTTCAGGTGGCCCCGAGCCACGGCATGCGCCTGTGCCAGGGGGTGCCGCCATCGGTGGAGGCCGCAGGCGCCGTTGCGGCCGCTGAAATTCCACATCTCCGTGCAGCGCAAACGCGAAAACCGGCGGAGGCGACCCGCGTCGCGCCGTCGGCACGAGGATTTCGGGCCGCCCTGAGGAGTTCAGGTGGCCTCGAGCCACGGCATGCGCCTGTGCCAGGAGGTGCCGCCGTCGGTGGAGGCCGCAAGCGCCGTTGCGGCCGCTGAAATTCCACATCTCCGTGCAGCGCAAACGCGAAAACCGGCGGAGGCGACCCGGGCCGCGCCGTCGGCACGAGGATTTCGGGCCGCCCTGAGGAGTTCAGGTGGCCTCGAGCCACGGCATGCGCCTGTGCCAGGGGGTGCCGCCGTCGGTGGAGGCCGCAAGCGCCGTTGCGGCCGCTGAAATTCCACATCTCCGTGCAGCGCAAACGCGAAAACCGGCGGAGGCGACCCGGGCCGCGCCGTCGGCACGAGGATTTCGGGCCGCCCTGAACCACCCGATGCGCCTGCGCCGGGGGTGCGGTCGTCGGCTGAGGCCGCGAGCGCCGTTGCGGCCGCTGAAATTCCACATCTCCGTGCAGCGCAAACGCGAAAACCGGCGGAGGCGATCCAGGCCGCGCCGTCGGCACGAGGATTTCGGGCCGCCCTGAGGATTGCAGGTGGCCCCGAGCCACCGCATGCGCCTGTGCCAGGGGGTGCCGCCATCGGCGGAGGCCGCAGGTGCCGTTGCGGCCGCTGAAATTCCACATCCCCGTCCAGCGCAAACGCGAAAACCGGCGGAGGCGACCCAGGCCGCGCCGTCGGCACGAGGATTTCGGGCCGCCCTGAGGAGTTCAGGTGGCTCGAAACCACCGCATGCGCCTGTTCCAGGGGGTGCCGCCATCGGTGGAGGCCGCAGGTGCCGTTGCGGCCGCTGAAATTCCACATCCCCGTCCAGCGCAAACGCGAAAACCGGCGGAGGCGATCCGGGCCGCGCCGTCGGCACGAGGACTTCGGCCCGCCCTGAGGAGTTCAGGTGGCCCCGAGCCACGGCATCCGCCTGTGCTGGGGGATGCCGCTGTCGGCGGAGGCCGCAAGCGCCGTTGCGGCCGCTGAAATTCCACATCTCCGTGCAGCGCAAACGCGAAAACCGGCGGAGGCGACCCGGGCCGCGCCGTCGGCACGAGGATTTCGCGGCCCGCACCGTCGGCACGAGGATTTCGGCCCGCGCCGCAGCACGACGAGGAGTCACCCGGCAACGCCGCATCGCCTCATCGCTCCCGAGAAAGAGAAACAGAATCGGGGCTGCCCGGCAGCCAATCTGCGCTCGGGCGAGCCCCGTCATGCGTTAAATACCGTACTTGGCCCATCCCCAGGGGAGGATCTTGAAGTAGTAGCTGGGCACGAACTTCGAGAAACCGGAGACCTTGGTGGCCGGGAACTTGGACCCGTAGAGCATGAGGGCCACCTCCTTCTCGGGTCGTGAGCGGGGTCCATCAGTAGAGTGTATGCGTCCACGGGCCCGGCGGTCACAGGGAGAGGGGGTGGGCGGCGCCCCGGACCGCGCCGGGTCACCCGCCGAGGTGTTTCTCCAGCTCCTGCCAGGTGACGGCCGGCGGCGAGCACGCGAAGTTCCGGCAGACGTAGGCGGTGGCGCCGTTCACGGCGGCCTTTCCAGCCCAGATGGGTGCGTCGTCCCGCGGGCCGTCGATGCAGGTCAGCACCAGGTTGGGTTCGTACCTGCGCCCCAGTGCCGCCAGCCAGGACTCGGGTGCCTCGCCGACAAGCGTTACCTCGGTCGGGCTGCTCAGGTACAGGTCGAGGGCCTGCAACAGCGACGCCGTGGCGCCGGGAGCTCTCGCCATGAGGTCGCGGTGGGCGCGGAAGACGTCCTCGGCGACGAGGCGGAACCGATCGTCGCGCCGGTAGGGCTGCAGCCGCAGCAGGCTCATCACGGCCACGGCCGTGCCCGATGGGACGGACGCATCCGTGGTGTCGCGCGGCCGGTGGATCAGCGTTTCGGCCCCGTCCTGCGTGAGGAAGAACGAGCCGGCGCCGTCGTAGAAGCGGCGGAGCGTCTCGTCGGCCAGCCGCAGGGCCTCCTGCAGCCAGCGCTCCGCGAAGGTGGCCTCGTACAGGTCGATCAGACCGGCGGTAGCGAACGCATAGTCCTCCAGGTAGCCGGCGATCCCGGCCTGCCCGTCCTTGTACCGGCGCAGCAGCCCGCCCTGGCCGTCGCTGAGCTGCGTGAGCAGGAACTCGGCCGCGCGCGTGGCCGACTCCGTGTACCGGGTCTGCCGGAGGATGCGGCCCGCCCTGGCCATGGCCGAGATCATCAGGCCGTTCCACCCGGCCAGGATCTTCTCATCCCGGAAGGGCGGCACGCGCCGGGCCCGGGCGGCGAGCAGGCGGCGCCGCCCCTCGGCCAGTTGGCGCTCCACCTCCTCCAGAGGCAGGTTCAGGCTGGCCGCAAGGGCCGATGCCGGCTCGGCGACGTGCAGCACTGTCTTGCCGGTCTGCTCGAAGTTCCCCGTTTCGGTGATGCCGTAGTGGCGGCACAGGAGCGGCCCCAGTTCCTGGCCCAGCACCTCAGTCACCTCGTGCGGGTCCCACACGAAGTACTTGCCTTCCTCGCCCTCGGCGTCGGCGTCGGTGGTGCTGAAGAAGCCGCCTTCGGGGTGGGTCATCTCCCGGAGGACGTAGTCCAGGGTCTCCTCGGCAACACGGCGAAAGAGCGGATCGCCGGTGGCCTGCCAAGCCGAGAGGTAGACGGGGGGCAGCACCGCGTTGTCGTAGAGCATCTTCTCGAAGTGAGGCACCGCCCAGCGGGCGTCCACGGAGTAGCGGTGGAACCCGCCGCCCAGCTGGTCGTAGATGCCGCCCTCGGCCATCTTGCGGAGGGTCAGGGTGACCAGGCGCAGGAAGAGGTCGTCGCCGGTCGCCTTCCAGTGCCGCAGCATCAGCTCCAGCGCCGCAGCGTTGGGGAACTTGGGCGCGCCGCCGAAGCCGCCGTGCTCGCGGTCGATGCGGTTGGCCAGCGCACGGGCCGCATCCGCGATGAGCCGGCGGTCGGGCGTAGGGCCGCCGGGAGGCGGGAGCTCGTCGCTGAGGGCGATGCCCTGCGCCCAGTTCTCGGCGACTTGTTCGATCTCGGCGCGCTTCTCCTGCCAGGCCCGGGCCAGCGCGAGCAGCACCTGCCTGAAGCCCGGCCGGCCGTAGCGCGCGGTGGGCGGGAACTAGGTGCCCACGTAGAACGGTTTTTGGTCGGGGGTGAGCCAGACCGAAAGCGGCCAGCCCCCGGACCGGGTGACCAGCTGGCAGATGGTCTGGTAGATGTCGTCCAGGTCGGGCCGCTCCTCACGGTCGACTTTGATGCAGACGAAGTGCCGGTTCATGACCGCCGCGGTCTCGGGATCGGCGAAGGACTCCCGCTCCATGACGTGGCACCAGTGGCAGCTGCTGTACCCGATGCTGAGGAAGATCGGCTTGTCTTCCTCCCGGGCCCGCTGCAGGGCATCGGGCCCCCAGGGGTGCCAGTCGACGGGATTGTACGCGTGCTGCTGGAGGTATGGCGAAGCCTCGTGGATGAGGCGGTTGGGCGTGGTGGTCAGGAGAACCCCCTCCTTTGCCGGTGGGTGGTGGGCGGTGACGGGCGCACCGGACGTTTCGCAACTTTTTAGACGAAAAAGGGACGCTCTCGGGTGTTGTCAGCTCGCTTTTCCGCGGCCGGTTCTAGTCTTTGTCCCCGTGCGCCGTCCCCATCCGTCTCCTGCGGCGTGAGGCCGGGGCCAGCCCCCGGCGTTCACCTGCCACCGTCCCCGCCGCATACCATAATGCACACGCCCGTATGAAGGAGGGACCTGCGATCGGCCGCATCCGAACCACGAGGGAAGACCTGGAACTGATGGCGCGCCTGATGCGGGCAGAGGCCGAGGGCGAAGGGGACCTCGGCATGTTCATGGTCGGCACCGTGATCACGAATCGCATCTACGCCAACTGCGGAGAGTTTCAGGGCCTGCGCTCGGTGCGGGACATCATCAACCGAGACCTGGCCACCGAGTGCCGGACGGGGTTTGAGGCCGTGTGCAAGCCCTACTTCTGGCAGGGCGCCCGTGAGCGCGACATTCGCCTGGCGGAGCGGAACGCCAGGGGTGAACGGCAGCATCCGGCCACGTTTGCGCTCTGGTTCTTCCGGCCCCCTGGACAGGCGTGTCCCGCCACCTGGTGGGGACGGCCGCTGGCGGGCCAGTACAAGAACCACTGCTTCTACCTGGCGGATGCGCAGGCGTGCCCACGAGTCTTCTCCTAGGTGAGGTGGATGGATCTGAGCGGAATGATGCCGATGGGCGGAATGGGTCAGATGGGCCGGCCCGGTTGGCCGATGGGGCCGCAGGTGGGCCTGCCCCCGCAGATGATGATGCCGCAGGGCTTGCCCCCGCAGATGATGGTGCCACCGGGACTGTCCCCGCAGATGATGATGCCGCCGGGCCCGCCCCCGGAGCTGATGTACGGCGGACAGGTCTTGATTCCCCAGGAACAGAGCTATGTGGAGAACATCCTGCGGATGAACCGGGGGAAGGTGGCAACAGTCTACGCCACCTACGACAACAACCCCGAATGGGCAGCCCGGGTGTTCCGGGGCGAGGTGGAGAACGCCGCGCGCGACCACGTCGTGCTGAGCGATCCGCAGACCGGTCAGCGGTATATCATCATGATGGTGAACATCGACTACCTCACGTTCGACGAGCCGCTGCGCTACCCGGAAGAGATCTACCGCCCACCGGGGGCGTACTGAAGTGCAGGGCGAATCAGCCCTGCACAGCGCTACCCTGCCTGGCGCTACCCCGGCCTGGCGCTACCCCGGCCTGGCGCTGCCCGTGCCTGGCGCTGCCCCTGCCGGGCGCTGACTGCGCCGGATGAACCGGAGGGAAACCCTTCCAGGCGCTGATTGCGCCGAGTGAACCATAGGGAACCCCTGTCCTTCGGGCGCGTGCCGAAGCGACAGGGGTTCCCGGAAAACGACCAGCGGGCACCCCCGGGGTGGGTAGGGGGCCCGCTGGATTCCGTTATGCTATGTCGAGCATAACGACCTGATCCCATGATACTACACCAACTGAAAACCGTCAAGGTCAGTGCAGATTCAACTGCTCACGCACCAGCGCGCGCTGCTGCTGGAGAAGCTGAATCGCTTCGCCGCTGAGCTCGTTCAGGGCCTCGTAGAGCTGCCTGGCCTCGGTCGAATCGGTTTCAGCGGCCGACATGATCTGCTGGACGACCTCCCGCCGCTCGTGGCCGATCCGGCGCAGTTCCTCACCGATGTGTTCCAGCCTGTCCCAGGACACCTGGCTTCCGCCTCCCTACTGCAGCTTGCTGTCCGGGGGCATCGGCCGGTCGCCGGCCATGTCGTTCTGCCCGTCGAGCAGGTGGGTCATTCCGCGCACCAGGGTGTCGTCCTCCAGGACGCTGTAGAGGTGGTAGGCCAGGTCCTCCCGCTCGACCAGGATGTCCTCCAGCACCTCCACCGTGCCCCAGTCCCCCAGTTCGTGCGCCCGGCGGATCGTCTTGCGGAGCATCTCCTGGATCTTCAGCTCGTGCTCCAGGTCGTTGCGGAGGAAGTCCCGCATGGAGTGGCGGCCCTCGACCTCGTGCTTGATGTAGGAGAGCTCGTGCTGGGTGACGGGATGGGCCGTGGGCACGCCGCCCAGCCGCGCCACGCGCTCGCCGATATCGTCGATGTGCTTGGAAGTCTTCTCGATGTGTTCGTCCAGCAGGTGGTGCAGGCTGTGGAACGCCTCGGCGCCCTCGGTCAGCCAGTGGTGCTTGCGGTACTGGTGGAGCGCCACGTTCAGGGCGCACTGGTGGTCATCCAGCTGCAGCGCCATCTCGAGCCGGACCTCGTAGGGGAGGCCGATGCCGGCGCCCACCTTCTTGACCGTCCGCGGCTGTTGCCGGGTGACCATGTCATGGTTGGTGCCGTGCCCCGGCATGTTCGGGTTGTAGCCCGACTTGTCGAGGTTGAACTGTCCCTGGAAGTTCGCGAGGTTGGTCATGGTGGCGGTGAGCTGTCCCGCCGGCGTGGTCGGAAGTTGCAGCTTGTCTGGCATCCTCGGCCCTCCTGTCGGTGTGGTGAATCCTCCCCTATTGTGGGCGCGTCGGCGCCTCCGTATCCCGCCGCGGACAGGCAACGACAATGTTAAGGAAGTATGTGCGAACTGGGGGTACTGACCATATGGATGCTCAGGTGAAGAAGCAGGTCCTGCGCAAGCTGACCTACGGGCTGTACGTGGCCACGGCGAAGCAGGGGGACCAGGCCGCGGCGGCGACCGTCAACTGGCTCTCCCAGGCCTCGTTCCAGCCGCCCCTCGTGATGATGGCCGTCAAGGCCGACAGCGGGCTGCATGCCCTGCTGAGCCAGGGCGCCACCGTGGCCGTCAACATCCTCGGGGCCGGCCAGAAGAGCCTGGCCGAGACCTTCTTCCGGCCCACCCAGCTGGAGGGGAACACCCTGAACGGCGTGCCGTTCACCGAGGGAGAGACCGGGGCGCCGCTGCTGGAGGGTGTTCCGGCAGCCTTTGAGGCAAAGGTGGTCCACACGTACCAGGGCGGCGACCACACCGTCTTCGTGCTGGAGGTTGTGGCGGTGCACCTGAACGACCCCGACGCCAAGGTGCTCGAGATGTGGGACACCGGCTGGTTCTACGGGGGTTAGGCAGCCGGCGGCATGGGACAGCCGGCGGTGCGGGATCCAGGCAGCTTGCGGCGCTGGATCCAGGCAGCCGGTGGCACGGGAGCCAGGCAGCAGGCGGCACGTGATCCAGGCAGCCGGCGGGCTGAACGCCCCGTCGGGTACGGCGAGCCGCATGCATAACGCAAGGGAATCCGGGCGGCCTACGTCGCCCGGATTCCCGCGCGCAGGAGCACCCGGTTGCTCAGCAGCATGAGGCCCTGCACGGCCATCAGGATCCCGGTGCCCACCAGCATGGACTCGATGGGGATGAAGTCGGCCAGCGGACCGAAGACGAGCATGCCGAGCGGCATCATCGCGGCGGTGAGCATGTTCATCACGCCGAACACCCGGCCCAGCATGTTCTGGTCCACCTTCTCCTGGAGGAGCACCGTGGCCGGCGTGTGGAACAGGGGCCAGACCACGCCGCTCAGCCCCATGATCGCCAGATAGGTCCGGAAATCGTGCACGATGCCGAGCAGGAAGGTGCAGGCGCCGAACCCCAGTGTGGCCAGCGCCATCGTGCGGACACGGTTGCGGAAGCCGCCCCACGCCGCGGCGAGAAGGCCGCCCAGGATCATGCCGAGCGAGAACCCCACCTCGATGGCGGTGAGGTACCGGATGTCTTCGCCGAAGCTGCGCGTCACCTGCAGGGGCGTCAGGAACGAGACGGGCGCCGCCAGCACGAAGAAGAGGGCGCAGAACGCGAAGAACGCCTTGATGTACGCCTGGCCGGCGATGTAGCGGAATCCCGCCGCCATGTCTGCGAGATAGCTGGACGGCTGCGCCTCCCGGGCCCGGGGATGGACCGGAACCTGCACCAGCGTCAGGAGCATGGCGATGGCGGCCGCGGCTGTCGCCACATCGATGAAGAAGATCCACTCCAGCGGGGCGGTGGCGAAGAGGACGCCGCTCAGCATGGGCGACACCAGGGTCACGCCGGCCTGAATGCTGCTGTTCACGCCGTTTACCCGGGTGAGCTGCGCCTGCGGCACGATGTCGGGAATGAGGGCGTTGATGGCCGGCGTCTGGACGCCGCTGCCCGACGCGCGGATCGCCGACATGAGGTAAAGCAGCCAGAGGGAGTCGTACCCCGCGGCGAAGAGCAGGGCGAGCACGAGCGTTGCTGCCGCGATGGCGGCGTCCGACACGGCGATGATCGCCTTGCGGCTGTAACGGTCTGCCCAGATCCCGGCGAACGGGGAGAGGAACAGGGTGGGGAGGAAGGCGCAGATGATGGCGAGGGTCGTCGCCGTCCCGGACTGCGTGGTCAGGGTGATGTGCCAGAAGATCGCGTACTGCACCAGCGAAGTGCCCAGCGTGGACAGGGTCTGACTGCTCAGGAACAGCGCGGTGTTCCGCTTCCAGTCTCTCTCTACCAGCGTATCCATTCCTCCCGGGGAAAGATGCCGTCGCAATATCGGGGCTGCCCACCAGGGGCAGCCCCGCTCCCGTCATGATGACCTCCGGCGTCTAGTGTACTGCCGTGAAGCCGTTTTCTGCAAGCAGCGCTTCAAACAGCCCCTGCAGCCCCTCGCAGGCCCGGTCGCCGAGGTGCGCCCGGATCTTCTCCACATCGAAGAGTGAGTCGGGCACGGGATCGGAGGAGCAGGTGACGGCGAAGGCGTCCGGCCGGTCCTCGCACCGGTCGAACCGGGCCAGGATCGTGCCCTTGCCCCGGCCCGCGCTGGCGCGTACGCACCAGCGGAGGTTCGCCTCGTCCAGCCGCCGCTCGTACTCCTCGGTCGGGATTCCCGGCTCCCAGAGAGGGGGCTGGTCCTCATCGACCTCTTCCATGACCGGCTGGATCACCCAGCGCGCCGACTTGGCCGGCTGCTCGGCCCTGAAGGGCGGCAGCCATTCCCGCACCATGGCCGATGCCACCTTCCTGAGGGTCCAGCCTTCCGGCAGACGATAGATCACGGTGGACCGGGTGCTCATGCCGAACCACGCCCCTCTCCCGGAACTCTTTCGCAGGCGTACAAGACGACCTGATGCGTCCGCATCAGGTCGTGCGCACACCGGCGATGCTCATCTGCAGCCATTGTACATTACCCCGGGGGGAACCGCAAGCGATGGACAGCCCGGCCAGCTCGGGCGGTCATAGACGGCCCGTCCGCGCATACCACTTCCTCATGAGGGAGGGACACAGGTGCAAAGGGCACAGGTGGCTTGGGTGCTGTTCATGTTTGTGGCCGTCCTGCTGCTCCGGACGGGCCCGGCGGTGGTGACCGCCTTCGCTCCTGACGGCGGCTACGGCTCCGTCTTCTGCAACGCGCGCCCGGTTCCCGGGCAGCCTCCCCTGCTGGCCATCGTCATCGACGACCTGACGACCGGGGCCCCCGGGCTGGAGGAGATGCTCGCGCTGCCGTATCCGCTCACGTTCGCGATCCTGCCTGACCGGCCCGACGCCGGGGCGCTGGCGCGCCGCATCACCGCGCTCGGCCACGAGGTCATCCTGCACCTGCCCATGGACGCGGGGCAGGTGGATCCGCAGTGGTACGTGGGCCGGCCCATCTCCGGCCGGCAGTCCGACGAGGAGATCCAGCAGCTGGTCGCGGAGTGGCTGGCCGCGGTGCCGGAGGCCCGCGGGATGAACAACCACATGGGCACGGTCGCAACCCAGGACGAGCGCGTGGTGCGGGCCGTGCTGGAGGTGGCCCGCCGTCACGGGAAGTACATCCTGGACAGCATGACCACCGAGAACACGGTGGTGCCCCGCACCGCGGTGGAGATGGGCGTGCCCTGCATGCAGCGCTCGCTCTTCCTGGACCATGAGAACGGCGAGGAGGTCGTCACCGCCCAGCTGTACAAACTCGCCGAATGGGCGGAGACACACGGCGCCGCCATCGGCATCGGGCACGTGGGCGTGGGGAGGGAAGGAACCGCCGCAGCGCTGGCTGAGGTGCTGCCCGAACTGGAGGCCCGGGGCATCCGAATGGTCACACTTTCGCAATTGCTCATCTATCGGCAGGAAAATTAGCGAATTTAAGGCGAACCATTTATGGGATCGAACTAATCCTATGTACGGGAGCCCCCGCAGGGCGCTTCAGTACACCACAAAGGAGGTCTGCGTAGTGAATGTGGGGCAGATCTTCCAGCGCTACTTCAATGACTGGCAGAAGTTTGCGCTGGTCGGCCTCGGTGCGCTGCTGGTGCAGGTGGCAGCCGGTTTCATCACCGCGGTGCTGGGCGTGGTGATGGTGGGTCCCGTCATCTTCTCCCTGATCAGCATGGATTTCATGGGGTTCGACCCGTCCTTCGGGCGGATCGGGGCGATGGTGGGGGCCATGGGCGGGTTCTTCATCGTGGCCATGGTCGTCGGCGTCGTGGCCATGGGCATGGCCAACGGCGGGATGATCGGGGCGGTCGCTGCGTACCGCCGCGGCGAGGATGCGGGACTCGGCACGTTCTGGTCCTGTGCGGTCCGCTACTTCGGCAAGATGATTCTGCTGGGTATCATCTATGGTCTGATCCTGCTGGTCAGCGCGCTCGTGAACATCATCCCCGTGCTCGGGCAGCTGGTCTTCCTCCTCTGGTGGCCGACCGCGTCCATCGTGCTGCTCATCTACCCGGCGTACCTCATCGTCAACGACGATTACAGCGTCGGCAGCGCCGTGGGGCAGGGCTTCCAGATCCTGAAGTCCCAGTTCGGCCCCAGCGTGCTGGGCGGCCTGATCATGCTGCTCTTCATCGCTGCCTTCGGCCTGATCGCCCTGGTGCCGGTGGTCGGCTCCCTGGTCGTGGCCATCTTCGGCCAGCCGCTGCTGCTGTACTTCTTCATCGAGCGGTTCGAGCACGAGGTCCGTCCCCGCCTCGCGGCGTAAGGGACGTGGGACAGCGCGGAAACGGCCCTCCCGGTGAGCGGGAGGGCCGTTTCGCCGTGCTATCCCTCGGGGCGCCCGGCCGTGGCCGGCTGCAGCGCCGCGACCTTCCGCTTCCAGCGACCGGAGGCGTAGTAGCCCAGGTGAAGCAGGAAGCTCGCGACCGCCGAGATCAGGATGCCGGTCCAGATGCCGGCCGGCCCCATCCCCAGGGAGCGGGCCAGCAGGTAGGCCGCGGGCACCCGGACCACCCACAGGCCGATGACCGTGAGCACCAGCGTGGCCATGGTGTCGCCCGCGCCCCGCATCACGCCGCCCAGCACGAAGACCAGGGCGAAGAAGATGTAGCTCCACCCGTTGATGCGCAGGTAGAGGCTGCCGGCCGCCAGCACGTCGGGCTCCCGGTTGAACAGGGCGATCAGGATCGTCGGCTTCAGCACGGCCACCAGCGTGACCATGCCGGTGACCAGCACGCCCAGGCCCGCACACCACCGGACGGCGGCCGAGACCCGGTCCAGCTTCCCCGCGCCGAGGTTCTGCGCCACCACCGACGTGACCGCGAGGCCCATCGACATGGAGGGGAGGAAGGCGGCCTGGTCCAGGCGCTGCGCGGCGCCGAACGCGGCGACCACGTCGGGGCCGAAGCTGTTGATCAGCGCCGTCACCGTGACCATGCCGAAGGAGACGACCGCCTGCTGCAGCCCCGCGGGCAGTCCGATCCGGAAGATGCGGCCCGCCAGGCGCCAGTCCACGCGCCAGTAATCGCGGCTCAGCCGTATCAGGTCGGTTTTCTTCAGAATCCAGCGCACCAGCCAGACGGCGCTGATTCCCTGCGAGATGACGGTGGCCGTCGCGACCCCGGGCACGCCCAGAGGGGGCACCGGACCCAGCCCGAGGATGAACACGCCGTCCAGCACGATGTTGAGGACGGTCGCGATGGCCAGCGCGACGAGGGGGGTCGTGGCGTCGCCCAGCCCGCGCAGGATGGCCCCCAGCGTGTTGTAGAGAAAGAGGGCGAGGATGCCGCCCATGAAGATGGCCAGGTAGGCGGCGGCGTCGTGGATGATCTCCTCGGGCGTGTCGATCAGGCGCAGCAGCGGGTACCGGAAGACGACCCCCAGCACCCCGACGAGCGCCCCGAGGAAGGCCAGCAGCGTGAGGGAGGTGCCGATGGTCCGCTGCACCAGCTCGTCCTGGCCCGCGCCCCGGTACTGGCCGACCAGCGTGGTCGTGGCCATGGTGAGGCCGACGACGAGGGAGATGAGAGCGAAGATGAGGGGCTGGGAGACCGATACGGCGCCCAGCGCGTGCTTGCCGATCACCTGGCCCACCCAGACCGAGTCCACCACGTTATACAGCATCTGCAGGAGGTTGCCGGCAAACAGCGGCAGCGAAAACAGGATGATGTGGCGGGGAATGGAGCCCTGTGTGAAGTCTCGCTGTGGACCGCGACGCATGGTGCGCCTCCTTTGCCAAAGTCTGCCGGGGCGGGCGTCTTACAGGACCTTCCCCCCGGGCGGTCCATAGAGTGGAACAGACAGAAGTCCAGCCACTCGGGGGGCCGAAGACGCCAGATGCATAGATGGATCGCACTGCTCCTGGTTGTGCTTCTGTTCGCCGGCTGCGCGGCCAGGGGGGAGGGGCCCGGGCAGCCGGGCGCGCCGCCGCGGGAGGTCCGCATCGGCTACATGCCCAACGTGACCCATGCCCAGGCGGTGCTCGGCGTGGCCGAAGGCACCTTCGCGCGCCAGATCGGCGCCGAGGTGCGGCCGCGCCTGTTCACTTCGGGTTCGGCGGCGCTCCAGGCCCTTTTCGCCGGGGAGGTGGATCTGCTCTACGTGGGTCCCGCCCCGGCCATTCAGGGCTACCTGCGCTCAGACGGCGCCGCCCTGCGGGTGATCGCCGGGGCGGCGTCGGGCGGATCCGTCCTGGTTCTCCGGCCGGGTGTGGACCGGCACGACCTCCGGGGCACGCGCCTCGCGACGCCGGGGATCGGCAACACCCAGGACGCCGCCCTGCGCTACCTGCTCCTGCAGGAGGGCTGGCGCACCCGCGAGCGGGGCGGCGACGTGGCGGTGTCGCCCATGGCCCCGGCGGAGATCCTGACCCTGTTCAGCCGGGGCGAGTTGGACGGCGCCTGGGTCGCCGAGCCGTGGGGCAGCCGGCTGATCCTGGAGGCGGGGGGCGTCCTCGCCATCGATGAGCGGGACCTCTGGCCCGAGGGGAGGGTGCCTACGACCCTGGTGGCTGTTCACCCGGATTTCCTCGAGCGGCATCCGGACGTCGTGCGCCGCTTCCTGGAGGCCCACGCGGCCATCACCCGGGCGATTCAGGCCGACCCGGAGGGCAGCCGCGCCCGGGTGCAGCAGGCGCTGGCCGACCTGCAGGGCCGGCCCCTGAGCGACGAGGTGATGGCGTCCGCCTGGGCGCGCATCGACTTCACCTGGGACCCGATGCCGGATGCGGTGGCCGAGATGGCCGGGCGCGCCTTTGCGGCCGGACTGCTGGGCGCCCGCCCGCCGGACCTCACCTCCCTGTACGACCTGACCCTGCTTCAGGAGGTGGCTCCATGAGACAGCCGGCCGTTCAGCCGGTGCCGCCGGAGCTGGCCGTTTGCTCGGTGACCAAGCACTTCGAGACCCGCCGCGGGCGGCTGAAGGTCCTGGACCGGGTGAGCCTCAGCGTGCAGAGGGGTGAGTTCCTCTGCCTGCTCGGTCCCTCGGGGTGCGGGAAGTCCACCCTGTTCAACATCATCGCCGGACTGGAAGAGCCGGACTCGGGGGAGGTCCTGGTGGAGGGGGAACCCATCTCCGGGCCGGGGCCCGACCGGGTGGTCGTCTTCCAGGACGGGGCGCTGTTCCCCTGGCTGACCGCCCTCGGCAACGTCGAGTTCGGCCTGAGCCTGCAGAACATACCCAGGGCTGAGCGGCGGGAGCGTGCGCTGGCTGCGCTGGACATGGTGCGGCTGGCCCGCTTCAGGGATGCCTACATCCACGAACTCTCCGGCGGCATGCGCCAGCGGGTGGCGATCGCCCGCGCCCTGGCCCTGGAACCCAAGCTCCTGCTGATGGATGAGCCCTTCGCCGCGCTCGATGCCCAGACCCGCAACATGATGCACGAGGAACTCCAGCGCATCTGGGCGCGGACGGGGCAGACCATCATTTTTGTGACGCACAACGTCTCGGAAGCGATCCGGCTGGGCGACCGCATCGCGGTGCTCTCCTTCCGGCCGGGGCGCGTCCGGCGCGAGGTGACCCTCCAGCATCCCCGTCCCCGCAAGGCCGACGACCCGCGGCTCCTGGAGATCCGCACCTTCCTCGTCCGCGACCTGCGCAGCGACGTGGAGGCGGCGATGGAGGAGGAGCTGCGCGATGGCTAGGTGGAAGGCCGGCCTGCTTTCGGCTGCGCTGCTGCTCGCCGCCTGGCAGGGCCTCGCCTGGGCCGGCCTCTGGCCCCGCTACGTGTTCCCCTGGCCGGAGGACGTTGCGCTGACGCTGTGGCGGCTCGCCTCCAGCATGGAACTGGCGGTGGCGGTGCTGCACACCATGAAGCGCATCGGCCTGGGGTTCGGCCTCTCGGCCGCGGGCGGCCTGGTGCTGGGCCTGGCGATGGCCCGGTCCCGCACGCTCAGCGACCTGCTGGGGCCGGTGGTGCAGGGGCTGCAGTCCATGCCCTCCATCTGCTGGTACCCGCTGGCCGTGCTCTGGTTCGGCTGGAACGAGGGCGCCCTGCTCTTCGTCACCACCGCCGGGGCGCTCTTCGCCGTGGCCGCGGCCGCGGAGGCCGGGGTGCGCAACATCCCGCCGGGCTACCTGCGGGCGGCGGCCACCATGGGCGCCCGGGGATGGCGGCTCTACACCCGGGTCGTGCTGCCCGCGGCGCTGCCGGCCCTGCTTACCGGCCTCCGCCTGGGCTGGTCCTTCGCCTGGCGCTCCCTCATGGCCGGGGAACTGCTCTTTCTGAACCTGGGATTCGGCCACCTGCTGGCGATGGGCCGCGATCTGGGCGATGCCGCCCAGGTGATGGCCGTCATCGTCGTGATCCTTGCCGTGGGCATCCTGGTGGACCGCGCCTGCTTCAGCCGCGCGGAGGCCGCGGTGCGGCTGCGCTTCGGGTTCGATCAGGCCGCGTGAAACGGCGGCTGCCGCCCCGAGGGGCGGCAGCCGCCTCTGCCTAGTTGTACGCCTTCTCCCTGCTGTGCTGCCGGAACCATTCGGCCAGCTGTTCCAGGTCGATCTCTCTCACCGCGAGCGCCCAGGCGGTCTGCTCCAGCTCCTGCTCCGATGCGGTGATCTCGCGGCCGTTGAGCATCAGGAACAGGCACCCTGCTGCGATCGCCACCCGCTTGTTGCCGTCCACGAAGGGATGGTTCCGGGAGATGCCCTCGGCCAGCGCGGCGGCCTTCTCCTCCAGGGTCGTGTAGAGCGCCCGGCCGTCGTAGGTGCGGAACGGGCGGGCGGCAGCCGACTTCACACCGCCGATGTCGCGCACGCCGGGCGGGCCCCCGGTCTCCGCGATGATCCGGCGGTGCAGCCGGATCAGGTGATCCGTCGTCAGGCAGATCAGCATGTGCCCAGCCGCTCCAGAACCCGGCGGTAACGCGCAAAGAACGCCTCCACAGCGGCCTCCACCTCCTCGTCCGTGGCCGGCCGTGCCTCGCGCTCGTCGCTGCCCTGATTCGGGGCGGTGTCTGCGCGCGGATCAGTTCCCCACTCCAAGGCGATCCCCCCTTCGCCCTACAGGCGCTGCCCCAATGGTACCACCTGCGCGCCCGACACTTCAAGCCAGCGGGTCAGTCCCCCCTGCGGGTGAACAGACCGGCGGCGCCGCCCTGGGTGAGCGGCCACGGGTCCACGGGCGTGTTGCCCACGGTGGCCGTCCAGTGCAGGTGCGGCCCGGTGGAGAAGCCGGTGGAGCCCACCGTGCCGATCATCTGCCCGGCCTCCACCCAGTCGCCGGGCCGGACGTGCAGCTCGTCGCAGTGGTAGTAGGCGGTGAAGAGATTGAGCCCGTGGTCGATGACGATGGTCCGGCCGGAGACGATGAACTCCTCGGCCAGCACCACCTTGCCCCGGGCCGGGGCGTAGATGGGCGTACCGGTCGGCGCGCCGAAGTCCATGCCGCTGTGCCGGCCGGTCTCGACGCCGTTGACAATGCGGATCTCGCCGAAGTAGGTGGTCACCCGCAGTTCGCCCTCCAGCGGGGGCTGGAAGACGTCGCGCCAGAGCGGCTCCGGCTCGCTGACGGACCGCAGCCGGTACAGCTTCTCCCACTGCTCGGCCTGCCGGGGATCGTAGTAGATCTGCTCCTGCTCCTCGGTCACCTCCAGCCGGTCGACCGTGAAATCCTTCTTCACCACTTCCAGGGCGCCCTCCCACTGCCCCCCGTCCCAGGTGAGGCGCACCGGATAGGTGCCCACCCGGGCCGCGGCGGGGATGCCGATGAAGGCGGTGGGCTGCCGGTCCAGCAGGAACAGCTTCGGCTGCTCGTCGAGGCCTTCCACGTGGAGGGTGGGATCGCCGGGCAGGGGCTGGTCCACCCGCAGCACGGCGAAGTCCCCCTGCAGGACCTGCACGGGATGCAGCTCCACCACGGGGGGAGAAGCTGGGACTTGCACCGTTTCCGCAGGGACGGGCCGGGGCGCCGTCGAAATCTCCCCGGTGTCCGGAGGGGCGGCGGCGCAGCCGGTCACCAGCAGCGCGGCCAGTGCCAGGCGCGTCGCACATCGGATCCTGCTCATAGGTCCTTCCCTTCGAAGCGGGCGATCTGCGCCCGCAGATGCTGTGGAATGGGGACGGGGCGCTGCTGGCCGTAGTCGAAGTGCACCAGCACCGCACGGCTGGTGGCCACCAGGCGCCCGCTGTTCTTCTCTATGATCTGACCTTCGATGACCATGCTGGAGTTCCGGATTTCGCTCACCCGGGTGCCGATCAGCAGCCGCTCCCGGAGGAAGGCGGGCGACCGGTACGTGATCGTCAGCTCTGCGAGGATGAAGGAGAACTGTTCGGACAGCGCCTCGGCGAGTTGGTGGAAGTACTCGACCCGAGCGGTTTCGAAGTAGGTGGCGTACACGGCGTTGTTGACGTGCCCCAGCATGTCAATGTCGCGGAACACGACCTGCTGCTCCATGACGAAACGGAAGCCCTCCAACCGATGACCCTCCCTCTGTTTGTTCTCCCCCCAATTCCATCCCGCGGTTGACAGATCCTGCTCTGAACCAGTACAACGAAAAAGGGTCAAGGACTGACGCGACAGGGGGTCGTTCCTGTGATCTGGTTCCTGTTGGCTGCAGGCTTGCTGCTCATCGTCCTCGGCGTATGGGGCGGACCGGCGACGCGCCGGCGCCCGGAGAAGGCCGAGCGCATTCCCCGGGAGGCCACCGTCCAGGAGGCATGGGATATTCTGACCAGCCCGGTGCAGTACGATGACGAGTTGATCAAGATTCCCGATCACCGGCCCTGGTTCCTTCCGGGCGGCGACCGGCGCTTCCAGCGGGGCCTGCTGGTCGGCTTCGGCGGCGGCCTGCTGGTGGCCGCGCTGCTCCTGCCCCTTGTCGCCCGTCCGGCGCCTTCTGCGGAACCTGAGCCGGGGCAGGGCACCGGGGTGGTCCAGGAACCGGGCCAGCCGGATCCCGGCGGGGCGGCCGGGGATCCGTCAGCGGAGCCGGCGCTGCCGCCCGCGGACCCGGATCCCGCGTCTGAGCCGGGGATCGGGGAGGAGCCGCCTTCCGGCTCTGAGCCGGGGCCGGAGCCTGCGGAGCCGGCCATCGTGACCGTCACGGTGGACATGGGTTCCAGCTCGCAGGACATCGCCGCGCTGCTGAAGGATGCCGGGCTGGTCGGGTCGGAGGAGGAGTTTCTCTCGGTCGTGGCCGAGCTGGGGGTCGAGACCCGGCTGCAGGCCGGCACCTTCGAGATCCCCAAGGACGCCTCGCCCGTCGAAATCGTGAACCTGCTGACGCAGTGACGGCGGCCCGCCGCCGTCTGACAGGGCCTGCACCCGCCCGCACCGGGGGGTGCAGGCCCTGTCGTTTCCCGCCCTGCCCCCCCGGTGTGCCTGTCCGGGCTCGTGATTGCATGAACTTAGAGGAAAGTGAATATAGTCCGACGAACTATGGCAGGCGTTACCGGATCTTTGGGGGAGGGTTCGGCTGATGGATGGAAAGCAGTTTGCGGCGCTTCTGAGCGAGGACCGGCGTTTCCCGCCGCCGCCTGACTTCGCGGCCCGGGCCAACGTGGCGGACGAGAGCCTGTACGAGCAGGCCGCCCGGGACCGGGAGGGGTTCTGGGCGGCCCAGGCGGAGCGGCTGCACTGGTTCCGGCGGTGGGACAAGGTGCTGGAGTGGAACCCGCCGTTCGCGCAGTGGTTCGTGGGGGGCAAGCTGAACGTCGCCTACAACTGCCTGGACCGGCACCTGGCCGGCCCGACGCGCACCAAGGCGGCCATCATCTGGGAAGGCGAGCCCGGCGACGAGCGGGTGCTCACCTACCTGGACCTGCACCGGGAGGTCTGCCGCTTCGCCAACGTGCTCCGGCAGATGGGCGTCGGCAGGGGCGACCGGGTGACCATCTACCTGCCGATGATCCCCGAGGCGGCGGTGGCCATGCTGGCCTGCACGCGCATCGGGGCCATCCACTCGGTGGTGTTCGGCGGCTTCTCGGCCGAGGCTCTGCGCGACCGCATCAACGACAGCCGTTCGAAGGTCGTCGTCACCGCGGACGGCGGCTGGCGCCGGGGCAACATCATCCGCATGAAGCAAATCGTCAACGAGGCGGTCGTGGACTGCCCCAGCGTGGAGAAGGTGATCGTGGTCAAGCGCATCGGCCACGAGTCGCTGGTGGAGCATGGCTGGCACCCCGGGCGCGATCACTGGTACCACACGCTCATGCGCAACGCCCCGGTGACCTGCCCCGTGGAAGAGATGGACGCGGAGGACCCGCTGTTCATCCTTTACACCTCCGGTTCCACGGGGAAGCCCAAGGGCGTGCTGCACACCACGGGCGGCTACCTCACCCAGGTCGCGGCCACCGCCCGGTACGTGTTTGACCTTAAGGACGAGGACGTGTACTGGTGCACCGCCGACATCGGCTGGATCACCGGCCACTCCTACGTGATCTACGGCCCGCTGGCCAACGGCGCGACCACCCTGATGTACGAGGGGGCGCCCGATTATCCGGACCGCGGCCGGTTCTGGGAGATCGTCCAGAAGTACCGCGTGAACATCTTCTACACGGCGCCCACCGCCATCCGCTCCTTCATGCGCTGGGGCGAGGGATGGCCCGAAAAGTACGACCTCTCGTCGCTGCGGCTGCTGGGCACCGTGGGCGAGCCCATCAACCCCGAGGCGTGGGTGTGGTACCACAGGCACATCGGCGGCGAACGCTGCCCCATCGTGGACACCTGGTGGCAGACGGAGACGGGCGCCATCATGGCGACGCCGCTGCCCGGCGTGGTGGCCACCAAGCCCGGTTCCATCACGCGGCCGTTCCCCGGCATCGAGATGGCCGTGGTCAACGAGGAGGGGAAGGAGGTTCCCCCCGGCACGGGCGGCTACCTGGTGATCAAGTCGCCCTGGCCCTCGATGCTGCGCACGCTCTGGGGCGATCCCCAGCGGTACGTCTCCACTTACTTCGCCCGGTTCGGCGAGGCGGTGTACTTCACCGGCGACGGCGCCAAGTGGGACGAGGACGGCTACTTCTGGATCATCGGCCGGGTGGATGACGTCATCAACGTCTCGGGCCACCGCATCGGCACCATGGAGGTCGAGTCGGCCCTGGTGGATCACCCCCTGGTGGCCGAGGCGGCCGTCATCGGCAGGACGCACGCCGTGAAGGGCCAGGCCATCACCGCCTTCGTCACGCTGAAGGAGGGCCGGCGCGGCACGCCCGACCTGGCCGACGAACTGAAGCAGCACGTGGTGAGCAAGATCGGGGCCCTGGCCAGGCCCGAGGAGATCTACTTCGCCGCGGACCTGCCCAAGACCCGTTCCGGCAAGATCATGCGGCGGCTGCTCCGGGACATCGCCGAGGGACGGGCCCTGGGCGACACCACCACGCTCGCCGACCCGAACGTCGTCGCGCAGCTCCGCCAGCAGTACGAGGCGCAGGAGGCCGGCTAAGCTGAAGGGGAGGGGGAAGCCCCTCCCCATCTTGCTTACCGCGCCGGCACGCAGATGACCTGCCCGATGCGCAGGTTCTGCGGGTCGACCGGGTTCACGCGCAGCAGGTTGGCGACGGTGGTCTGCCGTTGCCAGGCGATCTGGCCCAGGGTGTCGCCGGGCTGAATGCGGTAGGTCTCCCATCCCTGGGGGCAGCGGCGCGGCGGCGCGACCCAGGGCGACCTGCCCGGGATGCAGAGGGGCTGGCCGATCCGCAGGGCCCAGGAGTTGACCCCCGGGTTGGCCCGGGCGATGGCCTGCGGGGTCGTGCCGAACCGCCAGGCCAGGGTCCAGAAGTTGTCGCCCGGCTGCACGGCGTACGGGAAGGATCCTGGCGGGCACTGAGGCACGGTGCTCACCTCGCATGAGGATCTTCTCTCCAGCCTATGTTCTGTCGCCCGGAGCGGCTCTCCGCGTTCCCGGGCCGGCTGGCCCGGCAGATCAGCGAGAACATCGAGCTGGCCTCGAAGGGGCAGGCGGTCCTGGAGACCATCCGGAGCTCCGTGGCCGAGAGCACACCGGGTCATCGTGCTGTCACAGGAGATCCTGTCGCTCCTGGGCGAATGCCAGGAGGCCTGGCCGAAACGGGAGTGAGCCGCGCCGCGCAGAGGAGCCTGGATCCCGCCGGGGAGCCACCCACCGGGGAGCCAGGCTCCTGCCTCTTCCTGGAACGCAACGGGGCCCGTCCATCGTCCTAAGACTGAAGTGATTCCGAGGAGGGGATCCGGTTGACCTGGAAACGCCGCCGGGCTGCCTGGTGTGCGCTGCTTCTCCTGCTCCTGATCCTGGCCGGCTGTGCCGGTGGGGGAGACCGGGGGGAACCCGGCGCGCCGCCCGCCGGCGGTGCGGGGCCGGCCCCCGGCCCGGAGGCGGGGGCCGGCCCGAACCCGGCACCCGGGGCGGAGGCGGGGGCGCCTGGCCCGAATCCGGCCCCCGGGGCGGACGCGGATGAGCCGCCCGGCCCGGCGGCGGGGCAGCGGCAGACCGCCCGCCTGCTGGCGGTGGGCGACCTGCTCATGCACCTGCCCCTGGTTTACGCGTCGGCGCTGCCGGACGGCGATTGGGATTTCACGCCCCTGTTCGAGCCGGTCCGCCCGTGGATCGAGGCCGCGGACCTGGCCATCGCCAACCTGGAGACGACGCTTACCGGCCCCGACTACCCCTGGGCCGGCTACCCCAGCTTCAACACGCCGCCGGAGCTGGCCCGGGATCTGAAGCGGGTCGGATTCGACGTGCTGACCCACGCCAACAACCACTCGCTGGACTACCTGACGTTCGGCATCGAGAAGACCCACGAGGCCCTGGAGCGGTACGGGATGCCGCACACGGGCACGGCCCGCACGCCCGAGGAGCGGGAGGAGATCCTGGTCGTGGAGGCCGCGCCGGGCATCCGGGTGGCGGTGCTGGCCTACACCGCGACGACCAACTGGATCCCGCTGCCCGAGCCCTGGTCGGTCAACCTGGTGGACGATGAGCGGATGCCGGCCGACATCCGCCGGGCCCGGGCCCGGGAGGACGTGGACCTGGTGGTCGTCGCGCTGCACTTCGGCGAGGAGTACGCCCGTGAGCCCAACGACGACCAGCGCTACTACGTGGACGTGGCGCTGCAGGCCGGCGCAGACGTCGTGCTGGGCAGCCATCCGCACGTCATCCAGCCCATCGAGGTGCGCCAGGTGCGGGACGAGTTCGGCCGTGACCTCCCCCGGGCCGTGATCTACAGCCTGGGCAACTTCATCTCCAACCAGGAGGGGCTGTACCGGGAGGCCGGGCTGATGCTGCTCATCGACGTGGCCAAGGCGGACGGCGTGACCCGCATCGAGCAGGTCTCGTTCGTGCCCACCTGGGTGCACCCTTATCGGGCTGACGGTCAGCAGCGGTACCGGGTGGTGGCGGTGGAGCAGGCCCTGCGGGATTACGAGGCGGGCCGCGACCCGTACCTCACCCCGGCCGACGTCCAGCGGCTGCAGGAGGTCTGGGCCGACACCACCCGGCAGGCCGTCGGCAGCCCCGAGGTCTCCCTCTGGTCCGTCGACCAGCCCCGTCAGCACCCCGCCGCACAGGCCGCGGCCGCCGGCACGTCATAGACTGGGGGAGAGTGCCGGAGGATACATGAGGAGGTGGACGCTTGGCCGAGGCGAGACAGATGCTGACGCGGGCGGATGTGGAGGCGGTGCTGGAGGCGTCGCGGAAGCAGCCCGTGCTGGTGTTCAAGCACTCCACCCGGTGCCCCATCTCGGCTGCGGCCCACCGGGAGTGGCAGGCCTTTCTTGCCAGCCCTGAGGCCGGCCGCGCGGCGCACTTCTGGGTGCGGGTGATCCAGGAGCGGCCCGTGTCGCTCGCGCTGGCGGGCCGGGTGGGGGTGCCGCACCAGTCGCCCCAGGCCCTGCTGATCAAGGACGGCCGGGCGGTGTGGTACGACTCCCATTACGGCATCACGGCGGCGCGGCTGAAGGCGGCGCTCGCCCGGCACGCCGCGCCGGAGGTGTGAGCACGGCAGGTGATGCGCGGCAGGCTCCAGGCCCTCCCGCCGGGGGAGGGCCTGGAGCCTTTCCTGTGCAGCGCCGCGCCCGGCCCGCGACCTATTTCTCCAGGATGCAGACCACGGCCTTCATGAAGAACTCCGGCGCCACCGCGGCCAGGGGGCGCAGGAAGCTGCGCAGCGGGACCAGCCGCCAGTGGGCGATCTTGAAGGGCGACGCCTCCACGATCTGCCGGAACCGCTTGATGGTCATGCGGTTGATGTACGTGATCCGGGTGCGGTTCGTCTCGGGGTCGCCCAGCCGCAGCCGGAGCCGCATCTCGGCGTCCGGCAGGTTCTTTACCAGCTCCCGGTAGGCCTCAATCAGCACCGGCTCGCTGAAGAAGGCGTGGACCCAGGGGATGCCGATGACGTCGGACAGGTGGGCGCCGTAGGGGTGGTAGTACGGCGGGAAGTTGGTGAAGAACCGGCCGCCGGGCTTCAGCACGCGGTAAGCCTCCCGCAGGACCGCCTCGGGCTGGGCCACGTGCTCCATGACGTCGTTGGCGATGATCACGTCGAAGTAATCGTCCGGGAAGGGCAGGGCGGTGGCGTCGGCGGTGAGGAACTCGGCCCTGTCGGAGAGGTTCTTCTCCTCGGCCATCGCCCGGGCCTCGTGCTCGTAGTGGGGCACCACGTCCACGCCGTAGATCTTCTTCACGCCCAGGGTGGCGTAGTAGAGGGTCTTTCCGCCCGCGCCCGAGCCGATGTCCAGCACGGTCTTGTCCCGCATGATCTCCTCCGGGGAGAGGAAGGGCCGGTAGTGCGCCAGGGTGAGATGCCCCCGCTCAAACTGCCAGTCGGCGTAGCGCATCGTGCCCTGGTTGGCCAGGTTGAACGGGTGCACGGGCGGGGGGAAGAGCCTGTTCAGGGAGAGCAGAAGCCTGGTGGCCAGTCGCAACTTGTTCACCACTCCTCATCGGTGCCGCTCGGGCGGCTGGGGTCCGCGGGTTTCAGGATTCCCCGCGGCCGTCCCCTCTGCCTGCCTGTGCGGCTGCATCCGCAGCTATCCGTAGTAGACGAGCCCCCGCGGCGAGGGCTCGAAGCCCAGGGCGCGCAGCGGGCCGGCCGCGGGGCTCTGCTGGACCGGCATGTCGGCCCACTGGTGCACTTCGATCCGCCGCACCGGCCGGGCGGCCGCGGGCGCCTTCAGGAGCCCGGGCAGGACCGCCAGCACCGGTCCGAGCTGCTCCTCCGGGACCGGGGCCAGCGGGACCAGCCGCCGGCCGTAGCGCTCCACGCCCAGGACGGGCCGTCCGTCCACCATCACCAGGTAGTTGGCGGCCAGGCGTGCGAGCCGCTCCCCCTCCGGCCAGGGGAGGACGGTTCCGTAGGGGTTGGCCGGGTCGGCAGCGTTCAGGAGCAGCGGCGGGGCGCCGGTCAGGTCTCTCGCCCGGCGGAGCTGCTCCACGGCATCGGCCCGGGCGAACTGCACCCCGGTCAGGCCGGCGACGAAGTAGCCCTGCCGGACCTCGCCGCGCCACTCCATGCGCCGCAGGCACGGCAGCACCTCGCCCCAGGAAAGCGGGCCCTCGTCGGCGGCCACGGTCTCCCGCGCCACGACGCCGTACCGGTCCAGCAGCAGCCGGGCGTAGATCTCCGCCGGGTCTGCGGTGCCGGTTTCCGCCAGGGCGGCGGTGGGCCACCAGCGGCCCGTGCCGCCCCGCAGCCGGGGCGCAGGCCGCCCGGGGCGCCGGGCAGCCCGGCCGGGCCGAAGCACCTCCCGCACCGGGGCGAAGGTGTCGTTGGTCACGACGCCCATCCAGACCAGCGCCCACAGCGCCTCCAGCGTTTCGGCCGGCGTCAGGCCGGCCAGCCGTGCGATGTGTCCCAGGAACGCCGCGCCGGCGGACTGGCAGGCCGCCAGCACCCGCGCCTGGGCGGGGGTGAGCGGCTCGGGAGGGGAGGCCGTCAGCCGGTCCGCAAACAGCGGCACCTCATCGGGCAGATAGAAGGCGACGCGTCCGCCGGGCGCGCCCGCCCAGTGCAGCTCCCCCGCGGCCAGGAGCTGGTCCAGCCACAGCGGCTGGTAACCGGGCACCCGGCGGGGAAGGATCTCCCGTTCCCACAGCCCGGCCGGCAGCGGGATGCCCTGGAGGCGGCGGAGCGCACGCAGCAGCCGGTCCGGCGCCGGTCCGTCCGGCGCGTACCCGGCCGACACTCCTCCGGGCGAGACGCCCCCGGGCGACACTCCTCCGGGCGAGACGCCCCCGGGCGGCACTCCCTCAGGCGAGACGCCCCAGGGCGGCCCGCCCCCGCCGGAACGGTCCAGGGGAGCCAGTCCGTGCCGGTGCAGCAGGAACCGGGCGTAGGCGGCGCCGTCCACCGGCTCCGCCTGGGTGCGCAGGATGGCGAGGGTCTGCCGGCGGATCTGCCGCAGCACCTCACGGTCGCAGTACTCCCGGCCCTCGGCGCCCCGGGTGAACTCGCCGGCCGCCAGCGCGCCGGCGCGCACCAGCGCCTCCGCGGCCGCGGCGACGGCCGGGACGGACAGGCCGTACCGCCGGGCCACCGCCTCGGGCCCGAAGGGGCCGTGTGTCCGGGCGTACCGCCGGACGACCGCTGCCACGTCGGCCCCGGGGTGCCGGTAGAGGGGGGCGTCGTCCGCGTGGACCCAGCGGTTCCCGCCGAACGTCCCGGCGTCTGCCCCGGAGCCCGCGGCGTCCTCCCGGCTGCCCGCGGCGCCCGCCCCCGGGTCCGTAGCGCCCTCCCCGGAGCCCGCAGTGTCCTCCCGGGGGCCCGCGGTGCCCTCACCGGAGCCAGCGCCGCCCGCGCCGGAGTCGCCGGCAGCGCCGCCTGCGGCGGGCAGGCGCACGGCCCGCCGCTCCGCCTCCAGCCGGGCGAGCCACTCGGCAGGAACCCCGGCGGCTGCCAGCTCCGCCTCGGTCATGTCGCCCGCCCGGCGGAGCAGGTCTTCCACCTCGTCGGGGTTCCGGGGGCGCCAGCCCTCGGCCCGTCCCCGGAGCCGGGCGGCGACCGCGGCGATGGCCCCGGGGTCCAGCAGCTCCCGCAGAGCGCCGGTTCCGAGGAGCTCGTCCAGCAACTCCCGGTTCAGGGCCAGCAGGGCCCCGTGCCGCTCGGCCTTCGGGGCCTCGCCTTCGTACATGTACTCGGCCACGAACTGCAGCAGGATCTGGCTGGCCATGGGGGAGGGGGAGTCGGTCTCCACGACCGCCAGCTCGATCGCCCCGCTCGCCAGGTCGGTCAGCACCTGGCGCAGCCCCTCCAGGTCCAGCACGTCGCGGAGCACCTCCCGGTAGGTCTCCAGCACCAGGGGGAAGTCGGGGTAGCGCCGGGCCACCTGCAGGAGATCGGCCGCCTTCAGCCGCTGGAGCCAGAAGGGGCGGCGCTTGCCCGGGCGGGGGCGGGGCAGCACCAGGGCCCGCCCCGCGTTCATGCGGAAGTGCGCGCCGAAAAGCGGCGTCGAGCCCACCTCCTGCAGGAGAAGCTCCGCCGCCTCGTCCGGGTCGAGGCGCACCAGGTCCGCCGGGTCCAGCGGCCGGTCGGCCCCGGGCAGCCGGATGTGGATGACGTCGTCGCTGGCGGTCACCTCCGCCTCCAGCTGCAGCACCTGCCGGATGCGGGCGCGCAGCGCCATTCCCCAGGCGGTGTTGACCCGACCGCCGAAGGGGGAGAGGAGCGCCAGCCGCTGGTCGCCCAGCTCATCGGGGAAACTTTCCAGCACCAGCCGCCGGTCGGTGGGCACCAGCCCCGTGTGGGCGATCTGGTCCCGCAGGTACTGCACCAGGTTCCGGGCCGCCCGCTCGTCCAGGCAGCACGCTTCCTGCAGCCACTGGTACACGCCCGGGTCCTCCAGCCGGGCGGCCACCTCGCCGGTGAAGGCGCCCAGCCTCCGCCCCAGCTCGAAGGGCCGGCCGAAGCCGTCGCCTCTCCAGAAGGGCATGCGGGGCATCCGGCCGGGCGCGGGCGCGGCCACCACCCGGTCGTGCTCGATCGCCCGGATCTGCCAGGTGCCGCTGCCCAGCAGGAAGACGTCGCCCATCCGGGACTCGTACACGAACTCCTCGTCCAGCTCGCCCAGCTTCACGCCGCTTCCTTCCAGGTGGACCGCGTAGTATCCCCGGTCGGGAATCGTGCCGCCCGAGAGCACCGCCAGGGCGCGGGCGCCTTCCCGCCCCCGGATGATCCCGGCCTCCCGGTCCCAGACGATGCGGGGCCTGAGCTCCCGGAACTCCTCGGACGGGTAGCGGCCGGCCAGCATCTCCAGCACCCCGTGCAGCTGCTGCCCGGTCAGGTCCCGGTAGCCCCAGGCGCGGCGGACGAGGGCGAGCAGGTCGTCCACCCGCCACTCGTCCATCGCCGCCATGGCGACGATCTGCTGGGCCAGCACGTCCAGGGCGCCGGTGGGGACGCGGGTCTCCTCGATCTCGCCCCTGCGCATCTCCCGCACGATGCCGGCCGTCTCCAGCAGATCGCCCCGGTATTTGGGCAGGAGCCTTCCCTTGGCGACTGCCCCCAGGGCGTGGCCGGCGCGGCCCACCCGCTGCAGTCCCCGGCTCACGGTGCCGGGCGACTCGACCTGAATCACCAGGTCCACGGCGCCCACGTCCAGCCCCAGCTCCAGCGAGGAGGTGGCCACCAGGCACGGCAGCCGCCCCGCCTTCAGCTCCGCCTCCACCTGCTCCCGGGCCTCCCGGCTCATGGACCCGTGGTGGACCCGGGCGACCTCCCGGCCCGCCAGCGCGTTCAGCTGGCCGGCGAGCCGCTCGGCCAGCCCCCGGCTGTTCACGAAGACGATGGTGGCCCGGTGGGCCGCCACCAGGTCCAGGATCCGCCGGTGGATCGCGGGCCAGAGGGAGTTCTCGGGCAGGGTCCGCATGTCGTCCACCGGCACCTCCACCCGGAGGTCCAGGGCCCGGGGCGCACCGGCGTCCACGATGGTCACGGGACGGTCGGTCCCGCCCAGGTAGCGGGCCGCTTCCGCCAGCGGCCGCACCGTGGCCGAGAGGCCGATGCGCACCGGCGGCCTGGGCAGCAGGGCTTCCAGCCGCTCCAGGGAGAGGGAGAGGTGCGCCCCGCGCTTGCTGCCGCACAGGGCGTGGATCTCGTCGACGATCACGTAGCGGACCGTGCGCAGGATGTCGCGGGAGCGGGAGGTGAGCAGCAGGTAGAGCGACTCGGGGGTGGTGATGAGGATGTCGGGCGGGTTGCGCCGCATCTCCTTCCGCTCCTGCTGGGGCGTGTCGCCGGTGCGGACGGCGTGCGTGAGGTGGGGGAGCGGCAGGCCCAGCTCCCGCGCTTTGGCCTCGATGCCGGCGAGCGGGATTTCGAGGTTGCGGTAGATGTCGTTGTTCAGCGCCTTCAGCGGCGAGATGTAGAGCACCTGGACCCCGGGCTCCCGCCGGACGCCCTGCTGGTACAGGATGTCCAGGCACTTCAGGAAGGCGGCCAGCGTCTTGCCTGAGCCGGTGGGGGCGAGGATGAGCACGTTCTCGCCCCGGGCGATGGCGGGCCATCCCTGCGCCTGGGGCGGGCTGGGCCGGCCGAACCGCTCCTCGAACCAGGCCCGCACCGCCGGGTGGAAGGTCTCGAGGGGCATACGGCGCACCTCCCATCCGATCTGTCGGTCATTTCGCTGTGAGATGATTTTCCGGCTACGGCCTTAGCACTGTTGACTGCAATCAGAATACAATGTAGATTTACATGTGCACAATCCATCTTGCATCAACGCCCAGGGAGGATCTGGAGCAGGTTCTGCTCCTCCTGAAACGGGATTATTTAGACTCACCATGAACGCTACAGTTTGGGGAAGTTGAACGGTGTGTCGATGAGAAGGGCTCTGATGGCCGGGTTCCTGTCGCTGTTGCTGGTCGCAGGGCTGGGTGGTCCGGCTACAGCAACCGAGTCTGACGGGATGACCGATTACGGTGTTACTCCGCAGAGCTGGGTTTGCGGTGATTGGTCGCCTTGGCAGTACACGAACACTTACTGCAAGAGTGCCCCATTCGCTTGCCTATTTGAACCACAAAAGGGACATTATTACGATCGATATCGGAGGTCAAGAGTCTGCTGCGATTCCATTTCGGGGATTTGCGAGACAAGGAATGAGTTCCGGGACGAGCTCTACATGAGCTGTGCATGCGATCCCTAGCAAACTTTGTCCGCGATAACCCATGTTCCGACAGGGGATGCGAGGCGCGGTTTGCCTTGGTTCTCGTGTCCCCCATTTCCACTCCAAGAGCCGCTGCAGCCCCTGCAGGAATGAGTTCAAGGACCTGCTCCTTTACCGGTATACCTGCAATTTGCAGCATGCTTACCTGCGGTAATCGTTGTGCCGAAGGGGAAACGAGGGGTCGCCGATGTTGGCTCTCGTGTCCCCCTTCCCATGAGGAAGGGATTTCATGTGCCTGAGAAGGGGAGTGCTCTGCAACCCATGATGTCCGTTCGCACTTTCACCCGCCTGTTGCAAGGCTACACCGCCCATTCCCTGCGGAGCCCCGACTTCCTCATGAGTGCGTTCCTCGCCTTTGCTGCCGTCGGACTCGACCTGAACCCGGGCTCCTCGGCCGGGTGGTTGTCGGTCGGGGAGTTCGGCCGGCACGTCTACGGCCTCAGCACCCTGCTGGGGCCGCTCGTCGCGTCGCTGATGCTCTGGCGTTTGGCTCGTCTGGATCAGGCGCTGGATGAGGTCGTCGAACTGCGCACCGACCACGAGTTGGGCCCCCTGGCGGCGCGGGCGCTGGGCGGCGCCCTGGCAGCGGTGGTGGCGATCGGCCTCGGTGTGTGCGGGGTGGGCCTGGTCCATCAGATCGGGCAGCCCTTCACCTGGTCCGGCTGGCCCTATGCGGTGGCCTACCTGGCCCGAAGTGCCGCCACCATGCTGGTCTGGACCGGGCTGGCCACCGCGGGGATCGCGGCGACCCGGAGCCCGTGGGGCGCCTTCGCCCTCCCCCTGCTCACCTGGATTGTGGCGTTCGCCCCCCGGCTCCCCGAAAAGGTCTCGGAAATGGCCCGGTTCCTGGTGCTGACCGACGCGGCCATTGTGAGTCCGATGAATCCCTGGGGGGTCGGCTTCGTGAGCGCCGCAGGCTGGGTGGGTGCTTTCCTCCTGGGCTTCCTGGGGCTCCTCGGCTTGGCCGCATCGGTGCAGCGAGTGCATCGCTGCACGTTTCGCGCCGGCACGGCCGCCTTCACCCTGCTCTGCTGGGGGGGCCTGCCGCTCTACCTGGCCGTTGCCGATCCCGTACCCGCAGAAGTGGCATTCACAGGTGCGATCCAAACGCGCTATCCGGTCACCCACAGGTCCGCGTCCGCCCCGGTCCCGGCGAAAGCAGGCATGGAAGCGCTGGCGACCGGGACCGGGGTCCTGTACCGGCCGGCCGGGAAGCCGGTGCCGGACGAACTCCTGCCCGTCTACCGCACCGTCCGGTCGTGGATTGAGCAGGCCCCCTGGGAAACGGGCATCGCAGATGTTTGGGTGCTTCCCGACTTCAACCTCCTTTCGTACCCGGTCGAAACTTTCGTTGACGGGTCCAACCTGATCGTCGACGAGGACCTGCTGCGCCAGTTCCGCGTCGCGGACCGGCTGTCGATTGCTGTGAAGCTCACCGAGCCCCTGCCGGTCAACCGGCCGGCGCGGATCTACCTGGCGCTCTGGCTCCTCTCCGGCGGGCAGGAAAGGGAGATCCGGCCGCTGCTGGCCTTCCTGGAGCACTACATGGCCACCGGGACGACCTCCTCCGCGGGCGCCTGCGAGGGCGCACTGGCGTGGGACATCCCTGACGACGAACTCGGGCGCCTTGCCTGGGGGGATCGGTTCCGGCCCATCGATCTTTCGCCCCGCGATCTTTCTGCCCTGCCCGGTGACGGCGTCGTCTCAGCTCCCGCTTTGGCGGCAGAACAGTACCAGTTTGACGGGCCGACCGTGGCGGCGGCAGAAGAGCGCCAGCACGAAGTGCTGTTCAGCATGCTGCACCGGTGGAACCCGGCGTTTCACCAGCCCCATCAGTTCAGCGCCCTCGACGCCTGCCTGGTCCTGCGCCACTGGGAGGCGGGCGAGGAGCAGGGCCACGAGCGCTACATCGCCGGACGGCTGGCGAAACTGCAGCACCCGAGGGAGGCGGAGTAGATGCTGACCTATGAGCTCCGAGACGTTTCACTCACGCTGGGGCGCAAGCGAATTTTCAGCGGGCTCGACCTGAAGCTGGAAGGCCGCGTGATCGGCCTCCTGGGCCCCAACGGCGCCGGCAAGACCTCGCTGATGCGCCTGCTGGTGACCCTGCTCCGGCCGACCCGGGGGCAGATCCTGCTGCACGGCCGGGACATCGTCCGCGAGCCGGCGTACGCCCGCACCCGGATCGGCTACGTCCCCCAGCACTTCCGGCCCCCGGGCGACCTGACCGGGCGGCAGGTGCTCCAGTACCTCGGGGCCCTGCGGGACGTGGTGGAGGCCGAGAGAATCGACCGGTGCCTGGTGCAGACGGGGCTGAGCCGGGTGGCCGACCAGGCGGCGGGGGCCTATTCCGGCGGCACGCTCCGGCGCCTGGCCCTGGCGCAGGCCCTCCTGAGCGACCCCCAGGTCCTCCTGATGGACGAGCCGACGGCCGGCCTGGACCCCGAGGAGCAGGACCGCTTCCAGACCCTGGTGCGGGGCCTTGCCGAGCGGGGTGCGCAGGTGCTCATCTCCACCCACCTGCTGGCGGAGGTCTCCCAACTGGCCGACACGGCCGTGGTGCTGCACGAGGGGCGTATCCTCTTCGCCGGTCCCGCCCCGGACTTGCTGGCCAGGACCGGGGCGCAGCGGCTGCAGGACGCCTACCTGCGCCTGCTGCGCGACCCGGCGCTCCAGGTGGTGGGGGCGAGGCCATGAGGGTAGAAATGAGCCTGAACTTCCTGCGGGAGGCCCGCGTGCTCTTCCACGGCCGGCGCGGCCTCGCCTGGCTGGTGCCCCTGGCGGTGCTGCTCCTGCGCTTCGCCGGGTTTGATGCGACGAGCCCCGAAAACGCCGCCGCGCTGGAGCTCCTGCTGCCGCTGGTCGGGCCCGCCATCGCCGTCGTGCTCCTCAGCCTGGACCAGCACGGCATGGGCGAGGTGGTGCTGGCCGGCTCCCGTGCGGGCCACTTCGTCTGGGTGTACCGGCTCGCCTGGGTGGTCCTGTGGCTGCTCCTCCTCGTGGCGGTGCCGGCGCCTTCGCCGGACCTGCTCCTGGCGCTGGGACCCGCCGCACTGCTCATGGGCGTGGTCCTGTCGCTGTCGCGGCGGATCAGCCTGCGGGCCGGCCTGAGCGTCGCCCTGGTGTGGTGGGGCATCTCCTACCTCGCCATCCGGTTGGCGGACCCGCTGCTCTACTTCAGCCCGTTCTCCTGGGCGATGCTGCAGCTCGTGCAGACCGGGCTGTTTCCCGAGGAGATCTGGCTGCGCAAGGGTGCACAGCTCCTCCTGGGCCTGCTCCTGGCCCTGGACTGGGCGCGCCAGAACATGAAAGGTCACCATCATTAAGTAAGCGTCAACGGCCGGCGGTCGCCAGACCGCCGGCTATTTGTCGGCATCCTTCGCCACCGTCGGCCGCACCAGCGAGAGCAGGGCGCCGGTCACCGCCAGGCCCACCGGGACCGCCAGTGTGGTGCGGAAGGCGGCGAGGAAGTCCATGCGCTGGCTCAGGTGGGCGAACAGGGTGCTGGCGATGGTGATGCCCGTGACCATGCCCACGTTGCGGGCCGCGGCCAGCAGGGCGGCCGCCACCCCCTGCCGGTCCCAGGGCGCAGCGCTCATGATGGAGCTGTTGTTGGGCGGGTTGAAGAAGCCGGCGCCCAGGCCGATCAGGGCCAGGCAGAGCGCCACCTGCGTGACCGGGGTCGCGGCGCCGGCCCGGGACACCAGCCAGAGCCCGCAGGCGATGGCGGCCATGCCCGCCGTGGCGGGGATGCGGGTGCCGATCCGGTCGGAGAGCCAGCCGGCCAGCCCGGCCACGGCCACCATGGCGGCGGGCTGCGCCGTCATCACGGCCCCCGCGGCGCTGGGGCTGAGCCCGCGGAACTGCTGCAGGTAGAAGGGCAGCAGGAACGTGAGGACAAACGTGGCGGAGAACTGCAGGAGCGCCGCGGCGACCCCGCCGGTGAAGGCCGGCACCCGGAACATCCACAGCGGAAGCATCGGCTGGGCGGCGCGCCGCTCCTGCCAGAGGAAGAGCAGGAGCAGCAGGGCGCCGCCGGCGAGGAGCAGCCGGGTGCGCAGGTCGCCCCAGCCCCAGGTCTCGGCCTGGCTCAGCGCGAGCAGGACCGAGGCCAGCCCCGAGGCGAAGAGCAGCGCGCCAACCAGGTCAAAGCGCTGGCCGGGCCGGCGCTCCGTTGGCCTCAGCCGGGTGAAGGCCAGCGTCGCCCCGATCGCCGCGACGGGCAGGTTGATCAGGAAGACCCAGTGCCAGCCCCACCGGCCCGAGATGAACCCGCCCAGGCTGGGGCCCAGCGTGAGGCCGGTGTAGGTGAGGGTCGCCTGGAGCCCCAGCGCCCGGCCCCGCTCCCGGCCGGGGAAGGTGGTGGTGACCAGGGCCGGCGAGAGCGCCATCATGATCGCCGCGCCGGCCCCCTGCACCAGCCGGCCGGCGATCAGTGCCGGCAGCGTGGGGGCGAGGCCGCAGAGCAGCGAACCCAGGCCGAACACGATGAACCCCGACCCGAAGACCCGCTTGTAGCCCCACATGTCGCCCAGCCGGCCGACGGAGAGCAGGAGGGACGAGATGGTCACTAGGTAGACGGTGGAGACCCAGCTCACGTCGCCCATGGTGGCCTGGTACTGGGCCTGGATCTGCGGGATGATGATGTTGATGATGCTGCCGTCCAGCGCGCTCATGAACGCACTGGTGCCGGCCACGATGAGCACCATCCACTTGTAACCTTCGCCGGCAGCGGCCCGGTCCTGTCCGGACGGGGCGGCGGCCCGTTCCCGTGTCGTCACGTTCGCCCTCCCCATGTCGGTTTCTCGGTTTCATCCTGTTCGCCCTGTTCGGGCCGAATTCCCGCCTGCCCCAGGCGATTTCTGGCTTGCCCGCCCGGGACAGGAGCCTTACCATTGGAATAAGTGTCTGAAAGCGAGGTGTCGCTGTGCGCATCGCCATCATCTCCGACATTCACGGGAACCTGGCGGCGCTCGAGGCGGTGCTGGCGGATATCGGGCCGGAGTCGGCGGACGCCATGGTCTGCCTGGGCGACCTGGCCTTCAAGGGGCCGCAGCCTGCCGAGTGCGTCCGGCGCATCCGCGAGCTGGGCATCCCCTGCATCCACGGCAATACGGACCTGTTCCTGGTGATGGCCGCGGGCCGGACGCCGAAGCGGCCGCTTCCGGATGGCTTCGCGCTCCCGGAGGCGCTTCCGCCCAGCCTCGCCTGGCCGCTGGCGCGGCTCACCGACGAGGACCTGGACTACCTGGCCGGGCTGCCCTTCTCCCACCGGCTGGAGGCCGATGGCCAGACGGTGCTCTTCGTCCACGCGTCCCCGCAGGACGCGATGAACGGCATCGTCCCCACCATGGGCGCCGAGGAGATCCGGCCGCTGCTGCAGGGCGAGCGGGCCGACTGGATCATCGCCGGCCACGTCCACCAGCCCTACGCCTTCCGGTTTGAGGGGCGCTGGCTGGCCAACCCCGGCGCCGTCGGCTTCTCGCTGGACGGCGACGGCCGGGCCTCCTACGCCGTGCTGGACACCGCCCGGTCCCGGTTCGAGCTGCGGCGGGTGCCCTACGACGTGGACGCCGCGGTCGCGGCTGCCCGGGAGCGGGACTTCTACGCGGATCCCGACCGGTACGGCGAGGCCCTGCGCTCGGGCACCTGGCCGGCGGATCTCTAGGTCGCCGGCGGGCTCAGAGCGCCGTCGGGTTCAAGGCGGCGACGGGCTCAGGGCGCCGGCGGGCTCAGAGCGCCGTCGGGTTCAGGGCGGCGACGGGCTCAGAGCGGCGACGGTTTCAGGTCGACGACAGGGTCAGGGCGCCGGACCCTGCGCGGGGCGCAATCCAGTGGAAGGTGGCGATGGAACCATGACTCACCTGACCGGTGAGGTCCTGATCCGGGCGGAGGCGGCGCTGGGCAGGCCGGACGTTCTGACCTGGCGGTTCCCCATCACGCCCGCCGAAATGGACATGGTGGTCTCCTCTACCCGAGGCCAGACTCGCCTGCACGACGTGACGCTCTTCATCTTCAACCCGGCCGGAAAGATCGCGCTCATTCGGAAGCACAACTACCCGCCGGGCATCTGGCGCGCCCCGGGCGGCGGCGTGGCGCCCGGAGAGGAACTGGCCGCCGGCGCGGCGCGCGAGGCCCTGGAGGAGACCGGCCTGTACGTGCGCGTCACCCGGTACCTCCTGCGCGTGCACGTCACCTTCACGGACGGGGACCGCGAGCAGCCCTGGACCACCCACGTGGTGCTGGCCGAGGCAGACGGGGAGCCGGCGACCCGGGACCCCGGGGAGATCTCGGCCGTGGCCTGGGGATCGCTGGATGCGCTCTGCGGTCCCATCGCACAGGCGATGCTGGCCACGCCCCGGGGCCTCTTCACCTATCGCGCCGCCCTGCACCGGGCGGTCGCCGAGCGGCTGAAGCGTGCGGGCTGAGCGGCACTCCCGCATTCACCGACCGGCTGAGACGCGCAGGGTGAACGGCATTCCCGCACTCACCGACCGGCTGAGACGCGCGCGGTGAACGGCACTCCCGCACTCACTGACCGGCTGAGGCGCGCAGGCTGGGCGCCATCCTTGTGCTCGACCCGCGCCAAACGGATATACCTGGCCATTCTCCTCCTTGGGCGTCCACCGGAGTGGCGCCTTTCTTTTTGTCTATAGCACTTTCGAACCGTCTGCCGGCGGTGCCGCGCGGCCCTTGTGCCTACTGCAGGATGGGGGAGAGGTCGCGTTGACCCGCGTTACCTCCGAGGTTGAAAATATAAGGGCAATAAGTATTCTGCAGGTCCCTGGAACGGCCTGACAGAGGCGAGGTGGTTCTCCGTGGAGCTGCAGGGAACCGTGGTGCGGTGGCGAGACGGGATTGCACAGGTGCAGATCGCCTTGAGCGCCTGTTCTGCCTGCACCCACGACTGCTCGGCCCGGTTCGGCGGCAGCGGAAGGTACCTGCTGGCGGAAGCGCCGTCTCCGCTGCAGCCGGGGCAAACGGTTCTGGTGGACGTGGCCCTGCCGTCTCCGGCCCGTGCGGTGGCGCTGGCGTACCTGCTGCCGCTGGCGGGCTTCATGGCAGGGCTCTTTGCTGGCAACGCGGCGTTCGGCGGTGCGCCCTTGCCGGCCCTGGGCGCGGCCCTGGCCGGGGGCGCGCTGGCCTACGGGGCCGTAGCCGTGCTGGAGCGCGGCCGGCGCGCCCGCATCGTCAGCGTCGGCGGTGCCGGCGCGGGGTGTCCGCACTCGATACAGGAACCGATCGGCGATCCCTCCTGAGACCGAGGAAGGTTCATCGTCTGTTCGCATCACCGAAACCCATCTCGAAGAGGGAGGCGTAACGCATGAATTTGTGGGCCCGCTTTCGCGGGGGCGTGCATCCCGATGCCCGCAAGACCACGGCGGCCTGCGCCACGCAGCCGCTGCCGCGGCCGGAGCGGGTCGTCATCCCCCTGCGGCAGCATATCGGGGCGCCCTGTCAGCCGTTGGTGAAAAAGGGCGACCAGGTGGCCCTGGGACAGCCCGTCGGCGACGCAGAGGCCCCGGTGTCGGCGCCGGTGCACGCCAGCGTCAGCGGCACGGTGGTGGCGGTGGAGCCGCGGCTTACGCCCGCCGGGCGGGTGGAGCCGGCCGTGGTCATCCAGGCGGCGCCCGAGGACCAGCCCTGGGAGGGTCTCCCCGAGGGGCTGGGCTGGGACCTCGACCCCGAGTCGCTGGACCCGGCCTTTATCCGTGACCGCGTGCGGCAGGCGGGGCTGGTCGGCATGGGCGGCGCCGGCTTCCCGGCCGCCGTCAAGCTGACCCCGAAGCCGGAGGCGCCGCCCGACGTCGTCATTCTCAACGGCGCGGAGTGCGAGCCGGCCATCACTTCGGACCACCGGCTCATGCTGGAGCATCCGGAGCAGGTCGTGCTGGGGCTGCGGCTCTTCATGCGGGCCAGCGGTGCCAGACGCGGCATTATCGGCATCGAGGCCAACAAGCCCGACGCCGCCGCGAAGCTCGCGCAGCTCGTCGCGGGCGATCCCGCCATCTCGGTGGAGGTCCTGCCGGTCCGGTACCCCCAGGGCGCCGAGAAGATGCTGGTCTGGGCCCTGCTGCGCCGGGCCGTGCCGGTGGGCGGCATCCCGCTGGATGTGGGCGTGGTGGTGCAGAACGTCGCCACCGCCGCCGCTGCGGCCGTCGCCCTGGCTGAGGGCCGCCCGCTCACCCACCGCATCGTCACCGTCAGCGGCCGGGTGGCCAGCCCGGGCAACTGGCGGGTGCCGCTGGGCACGTCCTTCGTCGACCTGGTGCAGGCCGCCGGCGGCCTGACGGGTACGCTGGCGCGGGTCATCGCCGGCGGCCCGATGATGGGCATCGCCCAGCCGGATCTGGACGTCCCGGTCACCAAGACCACGGGCTCGGTCATCCTGCTGGGCCCGGAGGACCTGGATGAAACCCCTGCGGGCCCGTGCATCCGCTGCGGGCGCTGCGTGGAGGCCTGTCCCATGGGCCTGCTGCCCGCCCAGCTCTGCAGCGCTGCCCTGGCGTCGGACTGGGCGGCGGCGGAACGGTACCACGTGCGGGCGTGCATGGAGTGCGGCAGCTGCAGCTACGTCTGTCCGGCCCGCCGTCCGCTGGTGCATTCCATCCGGCTGGCCAAATCCGAACTCGGGCGCCGCGCCCGTGCAGGGAGGGGATAGCGTATGAGCAAGACCGAAACCGGCGAACTGCTGGTCGCGTCAAGTCCGCACCTCTGGGCCGGCGTCTCCACCAGCCACATCATGCGGGACGTCCTCATCTCTCTGGCGCCGGCCGCCCTCGGTGCGATCTGGTTCTTCGGCTGGCGAGCCGCGCTGGTCATCGCACTCAGCATGGGCGCCGCCGCGCTGACCGAGTGGGGCTGCATGCGGCTGATGGGCAAGCCCTCCACCCTGGGGGATGGCTCGGCGCTGGTGACGGGTCTGCTGCTGGCGCTGACCTTGCCGCCCGCTTCGCCCCCCTGGCTGCCGGTGGTAGGCGCCGCCTTCGCCATCGCCGTGGTCAAGGTGGCCTTCGGCGGCCTCGGCCACAACTTCGTCAATCCGGCCCTGGCGGCCCGGGCCTTCCTGCTGGCGGCCTTCCCGGCGGCGATGACCACCTGGACCAGCCCCTTCGACGCCGTCACCACGGCCACGCCGCTGGCGGTGCTGCCCAATCCCTTCGCCCCGGAGGTGCTGGCGGGTCCCCTGCCTTCCTACCGTGACCTCTTCCTGGGTACAGTGGGCGGATCGCTCGGCGAGACGTCGGCGCTGCTCCTGCTCATCGGGGCGGCTTACCTGCTGGCCAGGCGGGTGATTGACTGGCGCATCCCAGCCGGCTTCCTGGGCACCCTGGCCGCCCTCTCCTGGATGCTGGGCGGGCAGGGCGGACTCTTCACGGGTGACCCGCTGTACCACCTGCTGGCGGGCGGCGCCATTCTGGGTGCGTTCTTCATGGCCACCGACTACGTGACCGGGCCCATCACGCCGAAGGGCCGCTGGATCTTCGCGGTCGGGTGCGGCCTGATCACCGCTCTCATCCGCCTCTACGGCGGCTATCCGGAGGGCGTGCTGTTTGCCATCCTGCTCATGAACGTCGTGACGCCGCTGATCGACCGCTTCATCGTTCCGGCGCCCTTCGGGGGGGTGAAAGGTCGTGCGTGAGGCTCTGCGCATGATCCTGACGCTGCTCGTGGTCACCGCCGTTGCCGGGGCGGCCCTGGCCGGAGTGAACGGCGTGACCGCGCCCATCATCGCCGAGATGGAGGCCCGGGCCCTGCAGGAGGGCCTGTCCCAGGTGCTGCCGCAAGCGGCCTCGTTCGCGGCGGTGCCGGCCGCGGAACTGGACGACGCGGGCAAGGCGGTGCAGGCGGCCTGGCGGGGATTTGACGCCTCCGGGCAGCCTGTGGGCGTCGTCGTGCAGGCGGCGCCCGGCGGGTACGGCGGGCCGATCGTGATGCTGGTCGGCGTCGAGTCCGGCGGCACGGTGCACCAGCTGAAGATCCTGAGCGCGACCGGCGAGACGCCGGGCCTGGGCAGCAAGGCGGCCGAGCCCGCGTTCCTGCAGCAGTTCCTGGGCCTCAGCCCGGGGATCGGGCTCGTGAAGAACCAGCCCCCCGCCGGGAATGAGATCCAGGCCATCACCGGCGCCACCATCTCGTCCCAGGCGGTGCTCGACGGCGTCAACGCGGCGCTCGACGCCGCCGGCCAGATTCAGACCGGGAGGTGAAGGCCGTGAACGAGACGACTTCCAAGCTGACGTTCCCGGGGGTCCTCCGAGATGGCATCCGGCAGGCGCCGCCGTTCCGGCTGCTGCTGGGCCTCTGTCCGGCGCTGGCCGTCACCACCGCGATGGAGAACGGCTTCTGGATGGGGCTGGCCGTGATCTTCGTCCTGGCCTGCTCGGAGCTCCTCATCAGCCTGCTGCGCAAGGTGATCCCGGACCGGGTGCGCATCCCGGTGTACATCGTCATCGTGGCCACCTTCGTCACTGTGGTTGACATGATGATGAAGGCCTTCTTGCCCGACATGCACGCGGTCCTGGGCATCTTCATCCCGCTGATCGTCGTGAACTGCGTCATCCTCGGCCGGGCGGAGGCCTTCGCCTCCAAGAACGGTCCGCTGCTCTCGGTGGCCGACGCGGTGGGCGTGGGCGCGGGTTTCACCGTCTCGCTCATGGCCATCGGCGGCGTGCGCGAGCTGCTGGGTACCGGCAACCTGAAGCTGTTCGGTATCGCCCTTCTGGGCGGCGGCCTCCCGCTGGAGGTCGTGGTGATGCTGCTGCCCGCCGGCGCGTTCTTCGTCATCGGGTTCCTGATGGCCGGCCTGGCGTGGCTGCAGCAGCGTCAGCAAGCGCGGGTGCTGCGGGCGCAGCCGGCGGGCGCGGCTGCGGCGGCGGGCGGTTCGGCCGGCAACACCGGCGGCGGAGAGGGGGAGGCGGTCTAAATGGAGATTCTGGCCATCCTCGTCGGCGGCATTCTGATCAACAACTACATCTTCTCCCGCTTCCTGGGCCTGTGCCCGTTCTTCGGCGTCTCGAGCAAGCTGGAGACGGTCTACGGCATGGGCGCCGCCGTCGTCTTCGTGATGACGCTGGCCTCGGCCATCACCTGGCCGCTGCAGCATCTCCTGCTGGAGCCGCTGGGCCTCGGCTACCTGCAGACGGTGGCCTTCATCCTGGTCATTGCCGCCCTGGTACAGTCGGTGGAGATGGTCATTCAGCGGGTGAGCCCGCCGCTGTATGCGGCGCTGGGCATTTTCCTGCCGCTGCTCACCACCAACTGCGCGGTGATGGGTGCCGCCCTGCTCAACATCAGCCAGGACTACGGCTTCATGGCGTCGGTGGTGAACGGGTTTGCCTCCGGCATCGGCTGGACCGTGGCCACCCTGCTGTTTGCCGGCGTGCGGGAGCGGATCGAAGGCCTGCACATCCCGCCCGCGATGCGGGGCATGCCCATCGCCTTCGTCGCGGCCGGCCTGATGGCACTGGCGTTCATGGGATTCCAGGGGCTGTTCCGCGGGATCCTCTTCTAAGCGAGGTGTATACAGCATGTTGACAGCAGTGCTTGTGCTCGGGGGCGCGGGACTGGTTCTGGGCACCGGCCTGGCCTTCGTGGCTGTGAAGATCGCCGTTCCGCCCGACGAGCGGGTGGCGGCGGTGCGGGAGCGGCTGCCCGGCGCCAACTGCGGCGCCTGCGGCTTTCCCGGCTGCGACGGCCTGGCTGCGGCCCTGGTGAAGGGCGAGGCGAAGCCCGACGCGTGCTCGGCGGGCGGCCCGTCCACGGCCGCGGCGGTGGCGGAGGTGCTGGGGCTGGAGGCCGACGCCGGCGAGCGGCTGGTGGTCCACGTCCACTGCGTGGGTAGCGACGCCAAAGCCCGGCGATCCTATCTGTACCAGGGCATCGACGACTGCCGCGCCGCGGCGCTCATGCCCGGCGGCGGACCGAAGGCCTGCTCCTTTGGCTGCGTCGGCCTGGGCACCTGTGCGAAGGTCTGCCCGTTCGACGCCCTGACCATGGACGAGGCGGCCGGCCTTCCGGTGGTGGACCGGGAGAAGTGCACCGGGTGCGGCATCTGCACGCAGGCGTGTCCCAAGGGCATCATGGCCCTGGTGCCGGTCTCGCAGGCCACCGTGGTCTCCTGCCGGAACCTGGACAAGGGTCCGCAGGTGCGCAAGGTCTGCAGCGCCGGGTGCATCGCCTGCGGCCTGTGCGTGCGCCAGTGCCCGCAGAAGACCATCTCGCTGGTGAACAACGTCGCCTACATCGATCCCGCCGGCTGCGACGGATGCGGGATCTGCGCGGAGAAGTGCCCGACCAAGTGCATCGTCCTCACGCATCCCCTGCCGGTGGTCGAGGCGGTGTAGGCCTTCCTTGGGGAGTGATGCGCCGTGCGGGGAAGGAGATGCGCGGTCACGGCCCGGCGGCGCCCGTTTCCGCCGGCACTGTGGCTGGCAGCCCGGCCGGCGTTGGCGGTACTGGCGGCCGCGGCGCTGCTGCTCGTGCTGTGGCAGGGCCGGACGGAGCGGGTGGAGCGCACGGCCCTGTTGATGGACACGCCGGTGCGGGTGGTGGTCTACGCCAGCCGGCGTGAGGCCGGGGCCGCGGCCGACGCGGCCATGGAACTCATCGCCCGGCTGGAATCGCTGTGGCACCCCGGGCGGGCCGACAGCGACGTGGCGCGGGTGAACGCCGCGGCCGGGTCCGGGCCTGTGGCCGTCGCGCCCGAGACCCTGGAGCTGGCGCAGATCGCCCTCCAGGTGGCCCGGGAGTCCGGGGGCGCCTTTGACCCGACCATCGGGCCGGTGTATGCTGCGTGGGGATTCGGCGAAGGTGGCCGGCTGCCGGGCGAGGAGGAACTGGCCGTCGCCCGGGCGCTGGTCGATTGGCGCGACCTGCACGTGGACCCGGAGGCCGGCACGCTCTTTCTCGCCAGGCCCGGGATGCAGGTCGAGTTCGGGGCGGTGGCCAAGGGGCTCGCCGCCCGCATGGCGCGGGATCGGCTTGCGGAGGCCGGCGTCCGGGCGGCGCTGGTGCAGCTGGGCGGCAGCATCGCGCTGCTGGGGGAGCGGCCGGAAGGCGGCCCGTGGCGCATCGCGGTTCAGCACCCCCGGGACCCGCAGGGCTTTCTGGCGACGCTCTCGCTGGAGGCGGGGTTCGCCGACACGGCGGGGGATTACCAGCGGTTCTTCGAGCTTGACGGCGTGCGCTACCACCACATCCTCGACCCCGCCACCGGGTACCCGGCGCCGGGGATGGCCAGCGTCACCGTGGTCGCCGCCCGGGGCGAGTTGGCCGACGCCTATGCGACCGCGGCGTTCGTGCTCGGGATGGAGGAGGGGTACCGCTTCCTCGTGGAACACGGCGTCGAGGGGCTCCTGGTCAGCGACGCCGGCGAGGTGCGGATGACCCCGGGCATGGCCGGCCTGGCGCAGCTCACGCCGGGGGAATGGTAGGGCCGCGGTTGCGGCGGCACGTGCGGGCTTCAGTCGCGACGGCACGTCCGCGTTGCGGTGGCGACGGTCCTTCCGAGTTGCGAGAACCCGTGCATCTTGCCGAGGAAACGGCGAGTGCTGCGGGTGTAAAATTCTTCCGGCCCCGGGGGAATGGCGTGAGCGCCCAGACCTGTCGGCTGCCGGGGGAGCGGCGTGAGCGCCCAGACCTGTGGGCTGCCGGGGGAGCGACGTGAGCGCCCAGACCTGTGGGCTGCCGGGGGAGCGGCGTGAGCGCCCAGACTTGTCGGCTGCCGGGGGAGCGGCGTGAGCGCCCAGACCTGTGGGCTGCCGGGGGAGCGGCGTGAGCGCCCAGACCTGTGGGCTGCCGGGGGAGCGACGTGAGCGCACAGACCTGTCCGAGCGGGGGGTGGCCGAGCTGAATGGGAGTAGAGGTATGGGGCGCGGTCGGATGCGCCGGTTCACCACGCGCCAGCTGACCCGGCTCGGGCTCCTCACGGCTGCAGGTCTGGCGCTCGCCCTGATCGAACGCCAGGTTCCGCCGCCGGCCCCGGTGCCTGGGGTCCGGTGGGGGCTGGCGAACGCGACCACACTGGCTGCCCTCGCCCTGGACGGGCCGGGGGCAGGCTTTGCTGTATGGGTCTCCCGTTTCGTCCTGACCCAGATCTTCGCCGGAACCTTTTTCGGCCCAGCCTTCTTCGTCGGCGGCGCGGGCGGGCTGCTGGCCTGGGCGTCGATGGTGCTGTTCTCCCGCAGCCGCCGCTTCGGGCCCGCCGGCGTCAGCGCAGCCGGTGCCGTCGCTCATCACGTGGGCCAGCTCGCCGCAGCCGCCGCCGTGACCGCCACCCCTGGCGTTCTGCTCCTGCTGCCGCCGCTTCTCCTCCTGGGCCCGCTCGTCGGAGTGCTGACGGGGATTCTCGTCGGGCTCCTCCTGCGCCGGCTGCGCACGGCCGGGGCGCTGGAGGCGCCGCTCCCCATGGTCGCAGGCGCATCGGGCAGTCTGGCTGCCGGGGAGCGCCGTCCTCTCCTCCTCCGGCCCGCCGACTTGGTGTTCTCCGGGGGTGTCGTGGCCCTTGCCCTGCTGCTCGTCGTGGGCCGTACCGGGGGGCCGGATGCGGGACGCGCACCCGCGCAGGCCGTGGTGACGGTGGCAGGCAACACCTGGCGGACGCTGGATCTGACGCAGGATGGCGTCTACCCCGTGGAACCCACGGGCGGGCACCTCGTCGTCGAGGTCGCCGGCGGCGCCGTGCGGGTGCGCGAGGCCGATTGTCCGGACCAGGTCTGCGTGCTCACAGGGTGGATCTCGCTGCCCGGCGACATGATCGTCTGCGTGCCGTATCGCGTGGTTGTCCAGGTGACCGGCGCCAGTGGGGGCGGCCCGGACGCGATCCTGAGATGAGTCCCGGGTCGGGCTGGGGGTGAAGCCGGGTTAAGCTGGGGTTCAGACTGGGGCCACGCTGGGACCGCGTTGAGGCCACACTGACGCCCTGAGGTCACGTTGCGGCCGAGGAGGGGTCAAGATGGGGTTAAGCCTGGACCACGCTGGGGGCGTGCTGAGCCATGCTCACGGCATGTTGGGGGCGTGCTGAGGCCACGCTCAGGGCATGCTGGGGGCGTGCTGAGGCCACGCTCAGGGCATGCTGGGGGCGTGCTGAGGCCACGCTCAGGCCATGTTGGGGAAACGGTGGGGCCGCGCGGAAGCCGATTTGGGGTCGAGATGCGGTTACGCCGGGGCGGTGGCCCGGCCTTTTCATCCCATGCCCGGTCCGGGCGGCCCGTGCGGGTTGCCAGTGCGCGGACGGCTAGGTAAGATGTGACCTGAACATTTCTTGTACCGAAGAGGAGAGACGTGGAGATGGCGCGGATCCCGTTCCGCGAGGTGATCGGAGCCGAGGTGGTCGAAGCCGGGCACGGCCGGAGCGTCGTGCGCATGCCCGCGAGTGATCACACGCAGAACAACCTGGGCATGGTGCACGGAGGCGCGCTGTGCACGCTGGCAGACGCGGCGCTGGGCACGGCGCTGCGCAGCGCCCTGCGGCCAGGCGACGCAGTCGCGACGATTGAAATGAAGATCAACTTCCTTGCGCCGGCGCGCGGCGATCTCCTGGCCCGAGCCCGGACCCTGCATGTAGGCGGGCTCACGGCGGTGGGAGAAGTGGACATCGAGGACATCCAGGGGACGCTGGTTGCCAAGGCACTGGCCACTTTCTTCGTGAAGCGCGGCGCCGCGGAGCCCCGCCCGGGGGCGCGCACCGCGATGATCCCCGAGGTGGACGGGCCGGAGCCGGAGGCATAGCACGCGACAGCGGCGTCAAACCGCCCGCTTCCCGAGGACCGCTGCCCGGTATTTTCCAGCGTGGCGGCGCAGCGCCTGGTAGACGTACCGCTGTTCATCCGGAATCGGGCGCAGCGGCACCCCCGCCGAATGGAGCAGTTCCGCCAGGCGCTCGAAGCTGAGGTCCTCCGGGAACACCTCGATCAGCGTGATGCCGGCTTCCCGGCTCAACTGGCGTTTCAGTTCGTCCCGGCGCTGCTGGGCGCGCAGTTGCGCCTCGTCGGGGAAGCGGTGCGTGAGGCGGGTGTGCTGGGGCCCCTGAAACTCCAGCGCCACGTGGTACTTGGGCAAGAACAGGTCGAACTGCATACGTCCGCCGGTCTCGGGGTTGTCCAGGCAGCTGGCGGCCCCGTTTTCGATCACGACCGCGCCGGTGAGCATCTCCACCTTGCGCGCGAACAGGAACTGTCCCCACGAGTAGGCCTTCCACTGCTCGACCAGCGACTTGCTCTTTTCGAACCTTTCCAGCGCAGCCAACCGCCGTTCTTCCGCCGGGTTTCCGGAGGTGTAGTCGAAGGCCTTTCGCCTGCCCACCCTGCAGACCGTTCCGGAGAGGTAGCCTTTGCTTCGGAGGAGGCGCAGGTACTTGGTCAGGCTGTTGTGGGAGTACCCGGTGTGCTTCATCAGCATCCGATAGCTGAACCGGCGGCCCAGCCGGCGGATGACGCCCCACACCCACCTGGCGGCGTGCGGCAGCGTGTGATCCAGCAGGAGATCGTCGACCAGGACGATGTACCTGGACGACCGGGGCCAGAGGGGTTGCACCTGCACGGAGCGGCCGGTGCGGGTGTACCGCAGCCAAAGCCGGTTCGCCAGCGCGTCGAGGTGCCGAAGCACGCTGCGCTGGCTGAGCCCTGTCCCCCGGCGGAGTTCCGCAAAGGTGAACTTCCGCTGCGTGTCGCGGAGCATCCAAAGGTAGCACCAGAGGTAGCGGGCTCCTTCCGTCAGGCTGCGGTCTTTCCACAGGAGGTCCGGAACGCGCACTTCCAGCGGCTTTGTCTGAAGCAGGCGGTTGTTCGACGGCGCCTCCATGATCACCCCTCCCGAATCTGGAATTCGCCACCGAACACCTATTCTCCTCCTGTTCTGGGAGGATTTTCTATTCTGTTCGGGTTGCCGCCCCGGCTGTCCCCGGGCAAACGCGCAAGTCGTTGGAGACTCAGGCTTTGAGAGGCCGTTCAGGAATGTGGGGCGGGCTGGACGGGAGGTGAACTCGGCGAAAAGGCCAGTCACTGGATGCCACGGGAGGGTATGTTCGGCCGAGGACCTGCCCCGAGGGAGGTCTTGCGGGGTTATTTCCAACGACTTGCGAGTTTGGCCGCAGCTGCACCCGGCGGGGCGGAGGGAGACGAGCCGGGTCTCCTTCCTGGGGGCCCTCACCATCCGCCCTCGCTGCAGGCTTGGCGACACCTTTCGGGATACATCGCCTGTCTGCGCAGCGGACCAGCGGGATCTGGTGAGGCCTTGTCGCCTGTCTGCGCGGTGGACCAGCGTGATCTGGCGAGGCCTTTTCGCCTGTCTGTGCAACGAAACTGCGGTGAGCTGACGAAGCCTTTCAGATCTTCTTGACTGTCGGTGCAGTGGACCTGCGCTGGATCTGGCGAGGCCTTTCCTGCCAGTTCATCTGCCTGTGCATCGGACCTGCGGTGAATTGGCCGCCGAGGTTCGCAGGCCTGCACGGGAAAGCAGGCCCTGAGCCGGCATGTGATTGTGGTGGGGAGGATGTGGTCGACGGCGGATGACGGCCGCATCCACGCGCAGCCGGCAGCGACATCGTCAGCGGAGGCGTGGCATCGCTGGTCAACGCGGGGCCGCCATCCCCCGAGGGGTCCCTGGCGCTCCCGACGCATTGCAGGCTCAGGAGAGATCCCTGGCGTTTTCGACGCACTGCAAGCCCCGGAGGCATCCCTGGCGCTCTTGACGCACCGCAGGCCCCGGAGGGTCCCTGGTGCTCTCGATGCACCGGAGGCTCCGGAGGGATCCCTGGTGCTCTCGACGCATCGCAGACTCCGGAGGGATCCCTGGTGCTCTCGACGCATCGCAGACTCCGGAGGCATCCCTGGCGCTCTCGACGCACCGCAGGCCCCGGAGGGGTCCCTGGTGCTCTCGATCACGCATCACAGGCCCCGGAGGGCGCTCCCGACGCATTGCAGGCCCGGAACTCGCAATCCTTTGGAGACTGGTCCCCTGCAGGCGGTCTCCGGCCGTCCCCAGCGGCGGCGCAGGATCATTTTGAGGCAACTGAGCGGGCCAGCCGCCGCTTGTCGGTGGATACAGCGCCCTCAGAGGCTTCGGTATCAAGGGGAGGGCGCGGGAAGGGCCCTTTCTCCGCGCCTGTCTCCAACGGATTGCGCGTTTTGTCCCGACGGGCGGGCGGGGATCTGCCAGCCCCGCGTCGAAAGCCCCGCGGACTAGCCCCCGCGCGGCAACCTCCGTTCCCCAAGGGACGCGCGGCGTGCAGCCCCCCCACGGGCGGCGCGCCGATGCCCGTGCGAAACCCCCGACCGGAGCCTTCCGGTCGGGGGTCGGTACGCCTACAGATACTCCGCAAACCACTCGGCGATCATCTTCAGCCTGTGGACCCGGTGCCAGGGCTTCCCCGTGCGGCTCATCCCGTGCGACTCCCCGGGGTACCGCACGAACTTCACCGGCTTCCGCTGGTACTTCAGCGCCGCATACAGCTGTTCCGCCTGGTCGATGGGGCAGCGCATGTCGTCTTCCTGATGCTCGATCAGCAGCGGGGTGTTGATGCGTGAGGCGTGGACGAGGGGCGACTGCTTCAGGAACGGCCCCAGGTTGTCCACCTCCCACCAGTTCTCCACGCCGAACTGTCGCAGCCGGTCGTAACCCAGGTCCGACGTGCCCATGGCGGACCAGCGGTTGACGACGGAGCGCATCGTCACGGCGGCCCGGAACCGGTCGGTGTGGCTGACGATCCAGTTGACCATGAAGCCCCCGTACGAACCGCCGGCGACGCCAAGCCGGTCGCCGTCCACATACGGGTAGCGTTCCACCGCCGCCTCGATGGCGGCCATGACATCCGCGTAGTCCCGGTTCCCCCAGTCAGCCCGGATCGCCCGGCAGAAGTCGTGTCCGTATCCCTGCGACCCCCGTGGGTTGGCGTAGACCACGGCGTACCCCTGCGCGGCCAGCCAGTGAAACTCGAAGAAGAAGTTCGCGCCGTACATGGACATGGGTCCGCCGTGGATCTCCAGCACCGCGGGGTACTTTTTCCCATCCTCCCGGCCCACGGGGGGCAGGATCCAGGCGTCCACGACGGGCTCACCTTTGCCTGCGGTGACCTGGAAACGCTCGGGGACCGTCAGCTCCAACTCCCCGAGCAGCGCATCGTTGTGCGCCGTCAGCCGCACCTCCCGCACGCCGCCGCCCCGCAGCACCGTGCCCGCCGACGGCACGGGCGGAGAAGGGTCCGGTTCGTCCAGCCGCGCCAGGTAGATGTCGCCCGGCGAACGGGGAGTGGCGAAGGCCAGGGCGGCCCGGCGGCAGTCAGGCGTGAGCGAGAAGGCGTGGATGACCCGGTCGCCCCCGGTGACGGGTACGACGGCGCCCGTCGTCACGCCGACCCGCACCAGATGCACCTGCCCGGCGTCGGAGACGAGGCCGTAGATCCACCTCCCGTCGGGAGACCAGTAGAGCCGTCCGCCGGTGGGCGCGACGAGGTCCTGGGACGCCTCGTTCCGGAAGGGGCGGTCCAGCTGGGCCGCGAGCCGGCGGATTTCGCCCGTGGTCCGATCCAGCACGTAGAGGCCGGTCAGGCCGTAGCCGGACTCTTCCGGGTCGCTGGCGAGAAAGGCGACCAACCGGCCGTCGGGGGAGGCGACGGGGCCGCTGCAGGTGAGGCTCCCGTCCCCCGGAGTGAGTCGCACGGGTTCGAATGATCCCGGGGAGCGGCGTTCAGGAGCGCTGTCGTCCGGCGTGGCCAGGGCCGGGTCGACAGCACCCGGGGAGCGGCGTTCGGGCTCGCCGTCTTCCGGCGTGGCCAGGGCCGGGTCGACAGCACCCGGGGAGCGGCGTTCGGGTGCGCCGTCGTCCGGCGTGGCCAGGGCGGGGTCGACAGCACCCGGGGAGCGGCGTTCGGGTGCGCCGTCTTCCGACGTGGCCAGGGCTCGGTCGACGGCGCCAGGGGAGGGGCGTTCGGGCTCGCCGTCTCCCGAAACGCCCCCGGGCTCGCCTCCGGGAAGGGGAAGGTACCACAGATCGACGTGGCCCGGATACCAGTCCCGGTCCGCCCGTCGGTTGGCGGCGAAGAGCAGCCCGCGGCCGTCGGGGGTCCAGCTCACATCCAGGTGGTTGAAGTCGCCGGAGGTGAGCTGCCTGAGCCCGCCGCCGTGGATGTCCACCACGCAGATGTGCTTGCGCTCGTCGGTGTAGAAGCCCACGCCGTCCATCTTGTAGTGAAGCCGCGTGATCACCTTCACGTCCCTGGTGAACTTCCGGAACAGATCCTGCTCCTCCGCATCCTCACCCTCCGGCTGCAGCCCCGCCTCCGTCAGGTTGGCCGTGAAGGCGATGGTGCGCCCGTCGGGGCTCCAGACGGGGTTCTGCACCCCGCCTCTGATCCGGGTGAGCTGCCGGGCCTCGCCGCCGTCCATGGACAGCAGCCAGAGCTGGTTGGAGCCGCTGCGGTTGGAGATGAAGGCCAGGTGCCGTCCGTCGGGGGACCAGCGGGGCTGCGTGTCCTTCGGCCCGGCCGTGAAGCGGACCGGATCCGCCCCCTCCCGGGCCACCCAGATGGCGGAGGTATACTCATTCTTCGTCTTGTCAATCTCCTGAAGCACATAGGCCACGCGGGTGCCGTCGGGTGAAATCTGGCAGTCCCCGGCCAGTTTGATGGCGAGCAAGTCTTCGGCCTGGAGCTTGCGGCGGCTGGTCACAGACACTCCCCTCCCAATGGTTCGTTTCGCTAACAATTGGGCGGTCCGCGACGGGATTCCTGCCAGCATGAAACGGGACAGGCCGATGCATCCGTCTGTCTTGGTGAAAGGCCGGCTGAGGCAGGTGCCGGGCAACCGCGTGGCGTAAACCTTCGTCAAACTGAGGATTTGATCCACGCGAAGGGAGACGCCTCCATGTCGCAGTTCGATAGGGCAGCCCTGCCAGCCGATCGAGCGGCCGCGATCGACCAGTTGATGCGGGAGTACGGCACGAAGGTACTCCATCTTGCCTATTCCTACCTGAAAGACCGGCATCTCGCCGAGGACGTGGCCCAGGAGGTCTTCATCAAGGCCTACCGCAACTGGGAGTCGTTCCGGGGCGAGAGCTCGGCTTATACCTGGCTGTACCGCATCACGGTCAACCTGTGCCGCGACAAGGCCCGGAGCGCGTGGTGGCGGCGGCTGCTGCCGACGGACGACCCCCGGGCGGCGGGAACGCCCGTCGAGCCGGAGAGCACGGGTGAGGATCCCGAGGAGGCGGTCGTCCTCAGCGATCAGCGGGAACGGCTGATGAGCTACGTGATGCAGCTTTCCGCCGCATACCGGGAAGTCATTATCCTGTACTACTACCACGACCTCACTACGGTGGAGATCGCCGAGGTGACGGGCCAGAACGAGAACACCGTCAAGACCCGGCTCTTCCGAGCCCGGGCGATGCTGAAAGAGATGCTGCAGAAAGGGGGTGTGGCCCGGTGAGCGACATCGACAAGGAACTGCGGCAGGTGATCAAGGACGAGTTCGACCGGTCGCTCGCAGGCTGGACCTTCACCCCGGCCATGCGCAAGGCCGTGCTGGAGCGCATTGCCAGCGAAGGCGAGCCCGAGGCCACTCCTGTTTCCTCCCCGCTGAAAGGCCTCAGGCCGGCCTACTGGTTCGCCGCCGCGGCCGCGGCCTTCGTGCTGGCCGTCAACCTCTGGCCGCGAATGGCAACCGAGGAGCCGCTGACGACCGGTTCGGGAGCGGGTGTGGCCTCCGTTGCTGTGCCCGAGGAGGCGGACAGCGACTCGGCTGCGGCAGCCGGCGGCGGGGAATCCGCCGGGCCGTTCCGCACCATGACCGCCCCGCCTCAGGGGAGGCTCGACGCGCTGCCCGAAGTTGGCGAAGCGAACCTGACGGCGGCCGGCGCCCCCGAAGGCGAAGCCCAGGTGGCTGCCAGCGCCGCCCCGGGAGACGAAATTCAGGCAGCCGCTGCGTCCTCGAAGGGCGAAGCCCGCGGGACCGTCACGTCCGCCCTCAAGGTGAGCCTGCGGGCCGAGGATCTTCCGGCCCTGACGGACAAGAGCCGGGGCACCTGGCACGTATACCTCAACTTGGAGGACAAGAGCGTCGCGCTTTCGGGACAGATCCCGCCTGCGCAGGACAGTTCCGTGGGGGCGATGGAGGCGGCGTCTCCTGCGCCGCTGCATGTGCAGCCTTTGCCCGACGGCGGCGTGGTGGTCTACGGCCGCAGCTCGGTTCAGGTCGTGGACGCGCACGGGAACCCGGTGTCCGAGACGCCCATCGACCAGCCGCCGGCCGCGGTCGTCTACGGGCCGGCAGGGGAGTCGGCGGTGGTCACCCCCGATGCCGTGCTCCGCTTCACGGCGGAGGGACGCCCGGCAGGCGCGCTCCGGGTGGCCACGGTTCCGGAGCTGGTCGCGGTGAACGGTGACCGCACGGCGGTCGCGGACCCCGGCGGCATTCGGGTGTACGATGCGGATGTGCCGGTGCTCACCCTGTCCGGGCTGCGCCCCTCTGCGCTGGCGCTGGCGCCCGACGGCACCCTCGGCCTCCTCACAGGCTCTCCGCGGGAACCTCGGCTGATGCTTTACGACGCCGGCGGGCAGCTCCTGCTGGATCAGCCGGTGGCCCCGGACGGTGAGGCGTTCGGCTTCCTGGCTGATGGCCGGCAGGTGGCCGTGGGCAGCACGGTGTACGACCGCACCGGGCACCCCGTCTGGAGGTTCCCGGTCGCGCCTGCCTGGATGCGGACCCTCGCCGGCGGCCGCGGCGTGCTGGCCTGGAACCTGCAGCAGGCGGTCTGGGTGGAGCCGGACAGCGGGGCGCCGGTGTGGCTGGCGGAAGTGGTGGACGGAAGCATTCTGCTGGCCTCCGGTTCTGCCCGGGGTGACCTGACGGCGATCGTGGTCGCGGCTGCGGACGGTCCGGCGATGTGGGTGATTGACGAGTCCGGCCGGCAGCGTCACGCAGAGCGGCTGTCCGACTGGCCCGTGGACGTGGCCGTCTCCGACGACCGGCTGCTGCTCCTTACCGCCGAAGGGCTGAAGGTCCGGCCCCTGGCCCCCTGACCCCCTGACCTGCCCGCCGGAACCGGGGACTTGCCAAAGCCCCTCTCCTGGGGGAGAATAGAGTCGCAGTGTGCGAGTCTCCGGCGAGTAGGGGGGGTTCCGGTGAACTTCTGGCTGTGGGTCATCGGCTGGATCGTCGCCTCGGTCATCGTGATCTTCGCACTGTCGATCAACGGGAAGACCGAGCCGTCCGACGCCCCGGAGGGCGGCCACGGACACGGCCATCACTAAGACCGCAGACAGCAGCCCGCCGTAGCAGCCTCTGCCACGGCGGGCTTGCGTAACATCTCCGGCCGGATGGGAGGACAGGCGTTCCATGGAAGTAATCAAGATTACCCCGCGAGGGTATTGCCACGGCGTCGTCGGCGCCATACAGCTCGTCCGGCGCGTGGCCCGGGACCCGGATGTCCCCCGGCCCATATACGTCCTGGGGCAGATCGTGCACAACCGCCACGTGGTGGAGGAGATGGACCGGCTCGGCGTGATCACGCTGGACGGCGACGATCGGCTCAGCCTGCTGGAGCAGATCGAATCCGGGACCGTCATCTTCACCGCCCACGGCGTGTCGCCCGCGGTCAAGATCCGGGCCCGCGAGAAGGGGCTCCACGTGGTCGATGCCACCTGCCCCGACGTGACCAGGACCCACGAGCTCATCGCCGAGCTGGTCAGCCGGGGGTACGAGGTCATTTATATCGGCAAGAAGGGGCACCCTGAGCCCGAGGGGGCGGTGGGGGTAGCCCCCGGCCACGTGCACCTGGTGGAGCGGGCGGAGGACCTGGATGCGCTGACGTTCAGCCCCGGGCAGAAGCTCGCGGTCACCAATCAGACGACGCTGTCGCAGTGGGATACCCGGGCGCTGATGGACCAGGTGAAGGCCCGGTGGCCGCAGACGGAGGTATACAACGAGATCTGCCTGGCCACGCAGCAGCGACAGGAGGCGGTGGCGAAGATGGCGCCGCAGGCCGACCTGGTGCTGGTGGTGGGCGACCGGCGTTCCAACAACTCCAACCGGCTGGTGCAGGTGGCCCAGGAACTGGCCGCCCGCGAGGCCCATCTGGTGGACAGCGTGGATGAGATCGATCCGGCCTGGCTGAAGGGGAAGCGGAAAGTCGCCGTCACCTCGGGCGCCTCGACCCCGACGCACATCACCCGGGCTGTGATTGAGTTCCTGGAGCAGTACAACGTCGAGGTGGAGGAGCGCTGAGGCCCTATGCGAACCGAAGGTGAGCTCCGCGCGCTGGTCAGCCTGCTCGGCGATGAGCAGGAGGCCGTCTTCCGGGCGGCCTGGGACGAGCTCCTGGGCGCGGGCGAGGCCGCCGTGCCCTTCCTGCAGGCCGTGTTCGACCACCCGGAGCCGCGCCTCAGGGGCCGGGCGCGCGCCCTGCTGGAAGAGCTGCGCGTCGCGGCGGTGGAAGAGCGGTGGCGCCGCTTCTCCCAGCAGGACGACGAGGCCCTCAGCCTGGAGGAGGGCTGCATGCTCCTGGCTGCGCTGGGCGGCGCCGAGGAGCGGGAGCGGTCTGTGGCCTCGTTCCTCGACGCCGTCGCCGGCACCGTGCGGGCGCACATGCCGGCGGTGGGGGGCCTGCGGGCGATGGGCGAGGTGCTCTTCGAGAACCTGCGGTTCCGGGCGGGCGATCTGACCAACCCCGAGCACCACTATCTCCCCAGCGTGCTGGAGCGGCGGCGGGGGGTGCCGATTGCGCTGGCGGCGGTGTACATCCTCGTCGGTCAGCGGGTGGGCCTGCCGGTCTACGGCGTGGCCATGCCCGATCACTTCCTCGCCCTGTACGCGGAGGCCGACCAGCCCGCCTACGTCGACTGCTTCAACCAGGGCCAGATCTACCGGTACGAGACGCTCACCCGGATCCTGGCCCGCCGGGGCGTGACCGCGCCCGAGCGGGTCCTGGCCCCGTGCAGCACCCGCGTGATCCTCTACCGGATGCTGAGCAACCTGGAACGGCTCTACACCGGGGTGGGCCAGGAGCGGCTGATCGGGCGGGTGCAGCGCTGGCGGGAACTCCTGGTCGTGAAGGGCAGACCGTGATGTTCGAGCGCCCCAGCGGACGGTCCGGAGGCCGGTCCCGCTGGGGTTCTGCGTGTCACGCTGGCGTGTCGGCGTGGGTATCCGCCCGGAATGCCCGGGCGTCTTAATAAGCAACGACCGCCGGTTGTTCGATCCGGCGGACCGGTGACGGGATTTCCAGAGGAATTCCGGGAAATATTAGGTAAAGAGGGGCGTGAGCCCGTGCTGAAAAATCTGTTCCGCAAGGTGATCGGCCTTCTGGTCCTCGCACTGTTTGCGGTCGCGCTGATCCAGTACTTCCGGCAGACGGCGGGCAACCCCTACGTGTGGTCTGCCCTGGGATCCGGCATGAGCATGCTGCTTCTGCTGGCTGCGGTGCTCGGCGTCGTCTGGTGGGCCGACAGGCGCACCCGCGTCCGCGGAGAGTAGAGGAGGGGGCAGATGGGCTACCAGATCGCACCGACCCGCGTCGCTGAGCTGCCCAACGGGCTGAAGGTGTACATCCGGGAGATGCGGCAGGCCCCCGTCGTGACCTCGATGGTCTGGTACGGCGTGGGCAGCCGGGATGAAGGGCCCGGGCAGACCGGCCTGTCGCACTTCCTGGAGCACATGATGTTCAAGGGCACGCCCCGCTTCCCGTACGGCGTGCTGGAAGAGGGCGTGAAGCGCCGCGGGGGCATGTGGAACGCTTTCACCTCGTATGACTACACCGCCTACTACGAGGTCCTGCCCGCGCAGCATCTGGCATTTGCCTTTGAGGTGGAGGCCGACCGCATGGTCGGCATGACCTTCGACCCCGACCTCACCGTGCGGGAGCGGGGCATCATCGTGAGCGAGCGGGAGGGCGCCGAGAACCATCCCTCCTTCTGGCTGAACGAGGCCTTCATGGCCGCGGCGTTTCAGGTGCTCCCGTACCGCCATGCCATCATCGGCAGTAAGGACGACATCCGCGCGACCACGGCCGAGGCCCTCGCTGCGCACTACCGGCGCTATTACCGGCCCAGCAACGCCTCGCTGGTGGTGGTGGGCGACGTGGATGCAGAGCAGGTGCTTCGCCTGGCCGAGCGCCACTTCGGCCCCCTGCCGGCCGGGGAACCCGTGGAGCGGCCCGCTCTGGCGGAGCCCGGTCAGGAAGCCGAACGGCGGCTGACCGTGCGGCGCCCGGGGCCCCACCCCATCCTGCAGGCGGGGTACCGCATCCCCGAGGCGGCACACGCCGACCAGCCGGCCCTGACGGTGCTGGCCGCGCTGCTCTCCGGCAGCAGTTCGGCCACCGGCGCGGCGATGGGCCGTTCCAGCCGGCTGCACCGCCGCCTCATCGACACGGGCCTGGCCGTGGCCGCCGGCGCCTACGTGCGGTCGCTGCAGTACGCGGGGCTCTTCATGCTTTCGGCCGCGCCCGCGCCCTCGGTTTCGCTGGCCGAGCTGGAGGAGGCGCTGTTCGGTGAGGTGGAGCGCCTCCGGGAGGGCGAGGTCAGCGAAGAGGAGTTTGTCAGGGCCAAGAAACAGCTGCGCGCGAGCTGGCTGTACACCCTGGAGTCCGCGATGAACCAGGCCGTCCTGCTGGGCAGCACGGCCCTCACCCGCGGCGTCGAACGGTTCGACCGCGCCCTCGAAGACCTGGAGGCGGTCACCCCGGCAGACGTGCTGCGTGCCGCCAGGACGTATCTGGACCCCCGCCGGCGCACCGTGGCCCACTTTGTGCCGGAGGACGGGGCGCCCGCCGGGCCGGAGCCAGCCCGGGCGCCGGCACCCACGGCCGGGCCCGCATCGCAGCCGCCGGCTTTACCGGACGCGGCGCAGGCTGCGGGCACCACGCCCGAGTACCAGAAGCCCGCCGACCGGCCGGTGCCCCGGCCCCAGGCCGGGTCTGCCCGCCCCGTGCTCGCCCCTGAGCGCGTCGTGCGGCGGCGGCTCTCCGGCGGCGCCGTGCTGCTGCTCCTTCCGGCCCCTGCGGTGCCCAGCGTCTTCGTGCGGGTGCAGATGGAGGCCGGGGCGGTGCACGAACCGCCGGAGAAGGCGGGGCTGGCCCAGTTGGTGGCCGGGCTGCTCACCCGCGGCACCGCCTCCTACACCGCGCAGGAGCTGGCCGTCATCACCGACGCCCAGGGGATGTCGCTCCGGGTCGACGCCGGACGGGAGACCGCCGTCGCCTCGCTGAAGTGCCTGCCGGAGGACCTGGCCCAGGGGCTGGGGCTGCTGGCCGAGGTCGTCTGCCGGCCTGCCTTCCCGGCCGACGAGATGGAGCGGCTGCGCACGCAGATGGTGGTCGCGTGGCGGCGGTCGGAGGACGATTCCCGGGCGGTGGCGGCCCGCCGGCTCATGGAGCGGATCTACCCCGAGGGACACCCCTTCCGGCACGCCATCGGCGGCACGGAGGCGACGCTGACCGGCCTGCAGGTGGATGACCTGAAGCGCTTCCACGAGACGCACTACGGGCCGGCGGACGCGGTGATCACCGTGGTCGGGGACGTTGACCCCGATGCCGTTACCGAAGCGCTGGAGGCGGCCTTCGCCGGCTGGCGGGGCGGGAAGGGCCGGGTGGCCATCCCGCCCGTGCCGCCGCCTGAGGGGGGCAGGGTGCACGTCCCCCTGGCGGGCAAGACCCAGACGGACATCGCCCTGGGCTGGCCGCTGGTGGACCGGAGTCACCCCGACTACCTGGCCCTGGACGTGCTGGCCACGCTCTTCGGCGGCAACGGCACGCCGGCGGTCAGCCGCCTGTTCCGTGACGTGCGGGAGCGCCACGGCCTCTCCTACTACCAGTACGCCCTGTTCGGCGGCACCAGCGGCCCGGGTTCCTGGTCCGCCCACCTGGGCGTGAATCCCGCCCGGCTGGAGTTCGCCCTGGAGACGGTGCTCGCCGAGCTGCGGCGGCTCTCGACCGAGCCTGTACCGCTGCCGGAGCTGGAGGCGCTGCAGGACTTCCTCAGCGGCTACCCGGCCGTGCAGCATGAGTCGCCGGAGCGCATCGCGGCGCGGCTGGCCGAGATCGAGCGCTTCGGTCTGGGCCTGGACTGGCTGGAACGCTACCCGCAGCAGGTGGCCGCCCTCACGCCGGAAGCGCTCCGGGAGGCGGCGGCCCGCCATCTGGTGCCCGAACGGCTGACGATCGTCACCGCCGGCCCGGCAGGATCTCCGGCGGACAGTTCGAAGTCGTAGAATGTGAGAAGCGCGGGGCCCGATGAGCCCCGGTAAAAAGGAGAGTTTGCGATGAGCCCGCTGATTCCGATTGTCATCGAGCAGACGAGCAGGGGCGAGCGTTCTTACGACATCTACTCCCGCCTGCTCAAGGACCGCATCATCTTCCTGGGTACCGCCATCGACGATCAGGTGGCCAACGCCGTCACGGCACAGCTCCTGTTCCTGGAGAGCGACGATCCCGACAAGGACATCAACATGTACATCAACTCCTCGGGCGGCATCACCAGCGCCGGCCTGGCGATCTACGACACCATGCAGCACATCAAGCCGAAGGTGAACACCTACGCCATCGGCATGGCCGCCTCCATGGCCGCGGTGCTGCTGGCCGGCGGGACGGGCACCCGGTACGCCCTGCCCCACGCCCGGATCCTCATCCACCAGCCGTGGGTGAAGGGCGGCATCGGGGGCCAGGTGACGGACATCGAGATCACGGCCAAGGAGCTGTTGCACACCAAGGAGAAGCTGGCGGAGATCATCGCCCGGCACTCCGGCCAGCCGCTGGAGAAGGTGAAGGAGGACTCGGAGCGCGACCGCTGGATGTCGGCGCAGGAGGCCAAGGAGTACGGCCTCGTCGACGTGGTCGTTCAGCCCCGGGAGCGCAAGAAGGCGTAACCGACCGGGGCGCGCGGAAGGGGGCCGCCGAAGCGGCCCCCTTCCGCGCGGCGGGGTGCGGCAGCATCAGCCGATAAAGCGGCGGTACAGGATCTCGACGGCGCGGCCGACGGCCAGCACGCCCTCGTTGTCCTCGATGCGCCGCTCGTCCTTGCAGTCTTTGGTCATCACGCAGAACACGAAGCCCCGGCCGCCCTTCCAGACCGCGCCGACCTCGTGGCGGCAGCCGGTGATGCTGCCGAACTTGGCGGCGATGATCGGGCCGGGCCCGTCGGGCAGCCGGTCGTACTGCGAGGCCCCCGGCAGGTAGCGGGCGGCGTAGGGGCTCTGCACCTGCTTCATCACCGCCAGCATGCGGTCGCAGGCCTCCGGGTTCAGCACCTCCCGGCGGACGATCATGTCCATGAGCCGGCCGAGCTGCGCCGGCACGGCCGAGTTGACCGGCTGGCCCGAGGGCGCGCCGAAGAACTTCCACCGGAGTCGCAGTCCCGTCAGGCCCAGCGCGTCCATCGCCCGGTTGACCGCTTCGATGCCCACGGCGTCGATGCACAGGTTCGAGGCCGTGTTGTCGCTGATGGTCATCATGAGCGTGGCCAGGTCCCGCAGCGGAAGCCGGATCCCCGGCGTCAGGTCCCGGAGCACGCCGCAGCCGGGCACCTTGTCCTCGGCCCGGAGTTCCCGCATCTCGTCCAGGTCCAGCCTCCCCTCGCCGGCCTGGCGCATCATCTCGTAGAAGATCGCCAGCTTGATCGTCGATGCGCTGGGGAACGATTCCTCGGCCGCCCCCACCTGGATGATCTCGTCCGTCTGCAGCGACCGGGCCCACACCCCCATCGTGCCGGAGAAACCTTCTACCAGCGCCGTCAGCGCACGGACCGGATCCGTCATGCCTTCGCCCACCTCCTCCAGGGTTCCGGCGTGCGACATTCGCCGCGGCCGCACGGAATTCCTATGCGCAGAGGGAGGGGGTCTCCCCCCTCCCCCGGTGCATGTGGCTCATTCATTCAGCGGCACGATGCGGATCGCGGCGGGCTCCAGGATGCAGTGCTCCTCGCATAGCCCGCAGCCTGTGCAGACCGCCGGGTCGACCGCAGGCCGCATAGCCCCCTCCAGAACCAGCGCCTCGCCCCGCAGCGGGCAGGCGTTGAAACAGCTGCGGCAGACGTCGCCGTGGTGGGCGAGGCAGCGCTCGGCGTCGATGACGGCCCTGCCCATCCGCACCGGCTCCCCGGGCTCCAGGCGGAGCGCCTGGGTGGGGCAGACGGCGGCGCAGGCAGGCTCTTCGTCGCCGCAGAGGTCACAGGCCGTCTCCCGGGGGACGATGTAGGGGGTGCCCATGGCGAGCCCGTGCTGCAGACCGCCCATCCGGACGGCCGAGCGCGGGCAGGCCTGAGCGCACTGGCCGCAGCGGAGGCAGAGCCCCAGGAAGAACGCCTCGGGCAGGGCCCCGGGCGGCCGGAGCAGGCGCTGCTGCGCAGGGGCCGCCAGCAGCGGCCGGGCCACACTGACCCCGGCCACCACCACGGCGCCGCCCAGCAGGCCCAGCGCCTGGCGCCGGTCGTACCCCGCGTTCCGGGCCGGCTCCTGCGGCTTCTGCACCGCCCACGCCGGGGTGAACCGGAGTGCGCCTTGCGGGCAGGCGTCGATGCAGCTGCCGCAATTGGCGCAGATCCATGGATCGGCCTGCGCCGGCCCTCTGCCCGAGACCGTCTCCAGGAGGGTCTCCCGGCCGTTCATGGGGCAGGCCTGGATGCACTTGCCGCACCGGTCGCAGGCGGCGCGGTCGTGGCCTACCCGCAGCAGGGCCCAGCGGCCCAGGATCGAATAGAAGGCTCCGGCCGGGCAGACCGAGCGGCACCAGCCCCGCCGCAGCACGAACAGGTCGAAGAGGAGGGCGGCGGCGACGATGGTGAGCTGCAGGCCGAGGCCGAACAGCAGGGAGCGCATGAGGGTGGCCTGGGGCGAGATCCACTCGAAGAGGGCCTGGCCCGTGAGGGCAGAGAGGAGCAGGAGGAGGAGGGCGGCGGCCCAGCGGCTCCAGCGGGGCCAGGCGGCGCGGCGGGCGTGCCAGCGGTTGGGCAGGAGCTTCCCGCCGATCCCGTCCAGCCACTCCAGCAGGCTGCCCAGGGGGCAGACCCAGGCGCAGAAGGCCCTGCCCAGCACCAGGTAGAGGAGGGCCACCAGCACGAGGCCGAGTGCGGCCGCCGCCGCCAGCCGCGCGCCCCCGGCTGCCAGCACCTGCGCCGCGGCGAAGGGGTCGGTCAGCGGTACGCCTAGGAAGCGGGAGCCGACGTAGGTGCCGCGGAACCAGGGGAAGCCGAGGAGCGGCAGCAGGAAGAGCGCCCAGAAGAGGGCCTGGGTGGCGAGGCGCAGCCTGCGCCACCCGATCTTCTTCACCATGGCCCTCACCGCTTACGCCTTCTCCACCCGCACGGCGCAGACCTTGTACTCCATCTGCTTGGAGGTCTCGTCGACCGCGTCGTTGGTGAGGAAGTTGGCGAGCCGTTCGATGCGGTCATCGTGCATGAGCAGCATGACCATGCCCTTCTGCGGGACCGCACGACCCCCGATGCGCGCGGTGGCGATGACCTGTCCGCGGCGGGAGGTCAGCCTCACCTCATCGCCGTTCCGGATGCCCAGCCGGGCGGCGTCCTCCTCGTGGATTTCGCAGTAGAACTCGCCCGCGCCCTTCATGATCTCGGGCACCCGCTTGGTCATGGTGATGGTGTGCCAGTGCTCGAGGATACGTCCCGTGGAGAGGAAGAAGGGGTACTCGTCGTCCGGCATCTCGGCCGGGTCCCGGTGCGGCCGGGCGTAGATGACCGCCTTGCCGTCCGGCTTGCCGTAGAAGTAGAGGCCCTTCCCCTCGGGCACGAAGGGGTCGTCGCCCTCCACGTACCGCTGGCCCGTTCCGGCCGGCTGCTTGTCGTTCACCGGCCACCGGATGCCCCGCTCCTGCCGGTACCGCTCGTAGGGCGCGTAGTCGTAGCCGGTGCTGCCGCCGCCCATCTTGCGGAACTCTTCCCAGATCACCTCGTTGGAGGTGTAGTGGCTGAAGTACTCGGCGTAGCCCATGCGCTTGGCGATCTCCAGCAGGATCCAGACGTCGGGCTTCGCTTCGCCCTTGGGCTCCACGGCCTTCGCCAGGTGCTGGGTGCGGCGGTCGGTGTTGCCGTAGATGCCCTCCTTCTCGCACCAGAGGGCGGCCGGGAGCACGACGTCGGCCAGCTCGGTGGTGCGGTTGTGGAAGGCGTCGAGGACGACCAGGAAGGTCTTCTCGCAGGCCGCCCGCACGGCGTTCAGGTTGGGAAGCGAGTGGGCCGGGTTGGTGCAGCAGACCATGAGCGCCTTGATGCGCCCGTCGCCCGCGGCCCGGAACATCTCGACCGTGTGGTAGCCGACCTTGTCCGACATGCGGGTGTAGTCGACGCCCCACACCGCGGCGACCTCCTTGCGGTGCTGCTCGTTGACCACCTGGCGGCCGCAGGGGAGCAGGTGGGACAGGCCGCCGCCCTCACGCACGGAGCCGCAGGCGGAGGGCTGCCCGGTGAGCGAGAAGGGGTTGTTGCCCGGCTGGCAGATCTTGCCCGTCAGCAGGTGGAGGTTGTAGATGGCGTTGTTCAGCCAGGTGCCCACGGTGCGCTGGTTGATGCCCATGCACCACAGGGACATGGTCTTGCGGCCCCGGGCGCCGATCTCACGGGCCGCCGTGCGGATCTCGTCGGGCGACAGACCCGTGATCGGGGCGACCTTCTCCGGGGTGTAGTCCTGCAGGAACTCGACATACTGTTCGAAAGTGATCGGGTTGCTGCCGTCGCTGAAGCTGGTGTGGCGCTCGATGAAGTCGGCGTCGTGCAGGCCCTCCTCGACGATCACCTGGGCGAAGGCGTTCAGCAGCGCCAGGTCGCTGCCGGGCCGGAAGGGCAGGAAAATATCGGCGATGTCGGCCACCCGGTGCCGGCGCGGGTCGGCCAGGATAACCTTGACGTCCTTGCCCGTCTGCTTGCGGGTGGTGATCCGGGAGTAGACGATGGGGTGCGCCTCGGCGGTGTTGGAGCCGATGATGAAGAAGGTGTCGGCATGTTCGATGTCGTCCAGGTTGCCCATCGGCTCGTCCTTGCCGAAGGTGGAGAGGAAGCCGGCCACGGCCGAGGCCATGCAGGTGCGGGGATTGCCCTCGACGTTGTTGGTGCCGATGCAGCCCTTGAAGAGCTTGTTGGCGATGTAGGTCTCCTCCGCCAGATTCTGTCCGGAGCCGTAGAAGCCGACCGAATCGGGTCCGTACTGGTCGACGGCCTCGCGGAACTTCGCCGCCACCAGGTCCAGCGCCTCGTCCCACGAGGCCTCGGTGAGCTGGCCGTTCTTGCGGATGAGCGGCTTCAGGATCCGGCCTTCCTCGGTGTTCATGATCCGGTCCAGGTAGTAGCCCTTCACGCAGAGCAGGCCCTTGTTGACCGGGTGCTCCGTGTCGCCCTTCACGGCGACCACCCGGTTGTCCTTGGCGGCGACCATGACGCCGCATCCGACGCCGCAGTAGCGGCAGACCGTCTTGTGCCACGTGGCGCCTTCGGTTTCAGGGTTCTCCTTCGGGGCAACGGGCTTGGGCGTGCATCCGGCCGCCGCCAGGGCCGCGGCGAGGGCCGATGCCTTTACGAAAGCACGGCGGGAGAGCTGCATGTCCCATCCTCCTCAACGGCGCGAATATAGGTCGGCATCACGGCGTAGACGCCGGGAATGGCGCGCAGGCGGTTGACCGCCTCCACCGACGCCTCCGTGCTGGGGGATTCCAGGACGCCCACCAGGCAGCCGGGCTGGCCTCCCGGCGTGATGTCGGAAAGCTCCGGCATGCGGGTCAGCCGGGCCAGGACGGCCTCGGTCCGGCCCGGATCGCACTGGAACACCAGGCCGCTGATCACCATCTCCGATCCTCCCTCACGCCGTGCGGGTCGTCGAAGTGGCAGTTGAGACAGCCGCGGTTCTCCGGGGCCTGGACGTGGTCGGTGTAGATGTGGCAGGCGATGCAATTGTCCAGCAGGATCTTCTCGTCCTCCGGCTTCAGCTCGATGTTGGCGTCGCCCGTGATGGTCGCCCACACGTGCTTGATGCCCTTCTCGTACTTGGCCGGAATCGAGGCGGCCCCGTGGGGCAGGTGGCACTCGGAGCAGGAGACGGCGGCGTGAACGGACTCGGCGTGCGTCGCGCGGAACTCCTGCATGCTGTGGCAGGCGGCGCAGGTCGCAGGCTCCGCACCGGTCGCGGTGAGGGCTGTCGGACCGGCCAGGAGCGCAAGAACGACGACGGCGGCGACGGTGCCGATGATCCACCAGCGCTTCGTCACACAGATCCCTCCCGATGGGTGGCTTTACCGTTCAGGGTACCAGCGAAGAATTGCAGGAGGCTTACACGAGTATTGCGATAACCTTGGGCAGGGTTAGAGAAAGTACTAAAAAAGACGGGGGCAGGGTCTACCGCCGCCGTGTTGCGTGAATACTTGTATCTACTACCTCGTTTTCATATTTCACGCATGAACCGGGGGAAGGGATCGGCGCGAGAAGCAGCGAATGTAGACTTTTGAGCTATCGACACGGGTTCGACAGGCGCGCGGATCCGGTCCGTGATCTAAGGCGCCCCTCGTAGAGCCCGAGCGGTGGTGAGAGGAAAGGGTGAGCGATGTGACGCGGAAAGCAGAGATCGCCGGCGCCGGCGTGAACCGCACGCCCGGGCCCGGGTGCGCACTGGGGGTCGCGGAGGTCTAGATGCGGCTGCTCTCGTACCTTCACAGCCGGACCAGCCTGTTCACGAAGGTGCTGGTGGCCAACGCCGCCATCGTCGTGATGGGCTCGATCTGTGCGGTGCTCATCGCGACCCACTTCTGGAACAGCCAGGTGCACTCGCCCATCTGGGAGTTCGGCCTGATCGCCGTCGGCCTGGCGGTGTCGCTGGGCGTCAACTACGCCCTGCTCCGGGTAGCCTTCCGCCCGCTTTTCACCCTGCACGCGACGCTGGACAAGGTGCGGCGCGGCGACTTCTCCGCCCGGGTGCCCATGGTGCCCGGGGACCCCGACATCGCCCGGGTCACCGAGATGGCCAACCTGATGCTCGACCGGCTGGCGGAGCACCGGCAGGCCGTGGCTGCACAGATCCTCCGGGCGCAGGAGGAGGAGCGCAAGCGCATCGCCCGGGAACTGCACGACGAGACGTCGCAGTCGCTGACCTCCATCGTCGTCAACCTGGAGGCCATCGAGCAGCTGGCCGGCGGCAGCGGCATCGACGAGGCCCTGCGGGAGCGGCTGCGCCTGACCAAGGAGGTCGCGCAGCGCACCCTGGACGAGACCCGGCGGCTGATGATGGACCTGCGCCCGTCGGTGCTGGACGACCTGGGACTGGTCCCGGCCCTGCGCTGGTTCATCCACCACCGGGTGCTGCCCGCCGGACTGGAGGCCGACTTCCAGGTGAGCGGCCTCGGCTCGAGGCTCCCCGAGGAGCTGGAGACCGCTTTGTTCCGGATCATGCAGGAAGCGATCACCAATGTGGTGAAACATGCGAAAGCCAGCACCGTCATCGTGCGGCTCTACCGGGAGCACGGCGCGATCACGGGGCTGGTGATCGATGACGGCAAGGGATTCCATGTGGTGCAGACCGTGGGGCAGCCGGTGCGGGACCGGGGGCTCGGCCTGTTCGGCATGCAGGAACGGGCTGCCCTCGTCGGGGGCAAGGTCGTGGTGGAGTCCGCACCGGGCCGGGGGACCACGGTGAGGGTGACGGTTCCCGATCGCAGAGGGGGGGACGTGCGTTGAGTCCGATTCGTGTGCTGCTGGTTGACGATCACGCCATCCTGCGGGAGGGCATCCGGTATCTGCTCTCCGCCAGCGGCGAGGTGGAGGTGATCGGCGAGGCCCAGGACGGCGTCGAGGCCCTGGACATGGTGGAAAAGCTTAAGCCCGACGCGGTGCTGATGGACATCGCCATGCCGCGCATGAATGGCATCGAGGCCACCAAGGAGCTCAAGAAGCGCCACCCCGATCTGCCGGTGCTGATCCTCTCGATGTACGACAGCGAGGAGTACGTGCTGCCCATCTTGCGGGCGGGCGCCGCGGGCTACGTGCTGAAGCGGGCCGCCGCGCAGGAGCTGGTTTCGGCGCTGAAGGCGGTGACCTCGGGGCAGGTGATCCTGCATCCGGACGTCGCCCGCACCGTCATGGACAACCTTCAGGAGCAGGAGAACGCGCCGGGGCCGGCCGCGGCGCCCCGCGGCGCCTCAGAGGCCCAGGCGCAGCTGGCCCAGCTCACCGAACGGGAGCGGGAGGTGCTGACCCTCATCGCCCACGGCCTGACCAACCAACAGATCGCCGAGAGGCTGTTCATCTCCATCAAGACCGTGCAGGCGCATCGGGCGAATCTCATGGAAAAGCTCGACCTGCATGACGCGGTCGAGCTCACCAAGTTCGCCATCAAGAGCGGCCTGCTGCCGCTTGACGAGATCTGATCCCGCAGCGGGACCGGAAAGGCGCAAGTGGCAGCAGGCCACTTGCGCCAGCGGGCGCTCTTCAGCGCGTGAGGCCGGGCGCCGTGACGTGGACGGTCAGCCGGCGCTGGGGGCGAACGTCGTAGACCAGCCCCTCGTACAGCACCGTCAGGTTGCCCAGCGACACGGCCCGCAGGCCCGGCAGGTACTCCAGGTCGTCCACGTCAAACCCCGGTTCTACGTGAATGGAGATGGTGCGGCCGTTCAACAGCTTGAGCTGCAGCTCGTTGAACACGTTTCCGCCTCCTCCCGTGCGTTGCAGGGTGTGCGAGGACACGGTTCTGCGCCGTTTCGTGCGAACCCGCGTCGGGCCAGGGTGACATGAACGTCCGCGCTTAGTATCCCCCGTTTGTGTGCGCGGCCCGCGAGTAGCCGCCTAACACAATGGGTAAGACTAGGCTATAATAGTCATTGAAGTAGCCAAAATGGCTCGACCGCAACTTTTCGACTAGGGCGTGGGATCGGTTGTCCGGTATCCCCTGTCGTGATAAAGTCTAGATGGAGAGGAGGGCACCCGAACGATGAAAGTCTTGATCGTAGATGATCACCTCATGCTTCGGAAGGGTGTACTGAGTGTCCTTTCGAATAGCGATCTTGAGGTCGTCGGCGAGGCATCGAACGGTCAGGAAGCCCTGGAGCTGGTACCCAAGCTCAAGCCTGATCTGGTGCTGATGGACATCAACATGCCGGTGCTCGATGGGGTGGAGGCGACCAAGAAGCTGAAGCAGATGTACCCGGATCTCAAGGTCGTCATCCTCACGGTCTCGGAGATCGACAAGGACCTCTTCGAGGCCATCAAGGCCGGCGCGGACGGCTACCTGCTGAAGAACCTGGGGCCTGAGGAACTGGTCTCCTCTCTGCGCGCGGCCATCTCCGGCGAGGCGCCCATCTCGTCGGTCATGGCGGCCAAGATGCTGAAGGAGTTCCGCCAGCCGCGCGCCACGACCGCAGGCAAGCAGCCCGGTCAGCAGCTCTCGCCCCGGGAGATTGAGGTCCTGCGCCTGGCTTCCACCGGCCTGACCTACAAGGAGATCGCGGCCAAGCTGTACGTGGCCGAGTCCACGGTGAAAAACCACATGCGGCATATTCTCGAGAAGCTGCATCTGCGCAACCGCTCGGAGGCCGTAGGGTACGCCATCCGGACGGGGCTGGCCGGCGAACCGCCGACGCGGTAACGAAGAATAGGAAGGCCACCTGTGCAGACAGGTGGTCTTTTTCGCTCTCTTGTGACTTGGATTAGTCCGGAAATTAGTCTACATTGGAATCAGTCCAACGAACGATTCCAGTCTACCCCACGGCACGGCTATGATTCAGACAGAAGAATCGTGCTGTACCGGTGGGGCGCGGCACCCCGACCGTGTATATGGAGGAGGCGATGGGTCGTGAAAAAGATCCTGCTCGCGACCGATGGCAGTGAGAGTTCCCTGCATGCCGCCCGGATAGCGGGGGAGCTGGCCGCGCTGCAGAACGCGCAGGTCATCTGCCTCTACGTGGCGCATGTCCCCCGCGCCTATTACGCCACCGATGAGTTCGGGAACAAGGTGACGCCCGAAGTGCCCATGGATGTCCTGATCCGGCGCACCGGTGAGCCTATCCTGCGGAAGGCCGTCTCCGCGCTCGGCCTGCCCGAGTCGCAGGTGGTCACCGAGGTGCAGGTGGGCGAACCGGCCGAGGAGATCGTCGATTACGCCCGGCTGGAAGAGGTCGACCTCATCGTCATGGGCAGCCGCGGCCTCAGCCCCATCAAGGAACTCCTGCTGGGCAGCGTGTCGGACAAGGTCCTGCGGACCGCGCCGTGCCCGGTACTGATCGTCCGGTAGTACCCCATACAGGCTCACCCCGGCCGCCGGAGAAGCGCTGGCGGCCGGGTCCTAGTTCGCGTCCCAGAAGGCCCTGACGGCTCCGGCCAACTCCCCGCCCTGGCGGCGTCCGGCCGTCAGGGCTTCAAAGATCCGGGCGGGATCCATCAGGTTGTCGCCGAAGACCTGCAAGGTCGCCGCGTCGGGCAGCACCACCATCACCCGGGAGCCGCCGGCCTCCAGCGCGGCCCGTTCCTTCTCCAGCATCTCGTGGCCCAGCGGGTACTTGGGCACGCCCATGGGCGCGACGATCAGCACCCGCTCGAATCCGGCGGCCTGGTCGGCGTGGGTGCCCGAGCGCGCCCCGCCGTCCAGGTAGCGGCGCCCGTTGATCTCGACCGTCGGGAGCAGGTTGGGCACGGCGCAGCTGGAGGCCAGGGCGCGGGCCAGGGGCACGCCCGAGTCGCGCGTCCACATCACGGCCTCGCCGGTCTCCACGTCCACGGCAGAGATGCGCAGGGGCTGCGGCGGCCACGGCGCGTCGCCCAGGGGCGCCTGGAAGAGCCCGACCCATTCCGCCTCGGTGAGGCCGACCCCCGTCGCCACCTTGGCCACCGCGCTCGGCGGGAGGCCCATGCCCGCCTCCACCAGCGCGGTGAGCTGCGCCGGGTCGATCCCGTACCGGATCAGCGTGCCGACCACGGAGCCGGCCGAGGTGCCCACCACCAGGTCGGCCCGCGCGAGGTCCACGTTGGCCTCCTTCCAGGCGGCGGCCAGCCCCACCATCCAGGCGATGCCCAGCACGCCGCCGCCTCCCATCACCAGCGCTCTCGTCGTCATGTCGGCTAGCTCCTTTCCACAACAGCAGTATGGCAAAGATCAACAATGGAGATACTGGGTCTGGCGCCGCGCTTGTCGACGACCGTGGGCCTGTCTTGATAAAGTCGTAACATTCAAGACGTAACTCTTCCCATGAGCGCGGCGTCACAAAGACGGAGTCCCTTAGATTGATTCTAATTTGCAAGGAGGTCTCAGCTGCATGCGACTGGTTGGCAAGCCGGCTCCTGACTTTACGATGCTGTCCACCAAGGACCTGGACAATCTCGATCAGACCGTCAGCCTGGCCGATTACCGGGGCAAGTGGCTCGTCCTGTTCTTCTATCCGCTGGACTTCACCTTCGTGTGTCCCACGGAGATCACGGCGTTCAACGACCGCGTCCAGGAGTTCAAGGACCTCGACTGCGAGATCCTCGGCGTCTCGGTGGATTCCATCTACTCGCACCGGGCCTGGATCCGGACGCCGCGTGAGGAGGGCGGCCTCGGCCCCGTCAACTACCCGCTGGCCTCCGACATCACCAAGGAGGTCTCCAAGGCCTACGGCGTGCTGATCGAGGAGGAGGGCGTGGCCCTGCGCGGCCTGTTCATCATCGACCCCGAGGGCATCGTCCGCTACCAGGTCGTCCACGACAACAACATCGGCCGCAACGTGGATGAGGTGCTGCGCGTGCTCGAGGCCCTGCAGGCCGGCGGCCTGTGCGCGGCCAACTGGAAGCCCGGCGACGCCCTGCTCCAGGCGTAACGAAGGAGGCCTGCTCCATGCCCATGCGCCTTGGCAGCCCGATGCCGCCCCTCGAAGGGGCGACGGGCTCCTACAACGCGGAAGGCTTCGATCCCGGTTCGCTGGCCGGGCATCCGACGCTGGTCCACTTCTGGGCGGTGTCCTGCCACATCTGCCACGAGGTCATGGACCAGGTGTCGCAGTACCGCGACCAGTACGGGCCGAAGGGGCTGAAGGTGGTCGCCATCCACATGCCCAAGGAGGAGGGCGACCTCGACACGGCCAAGGTCGAGCGCGACATCCAGCAGTACGGCATGACGCAGCCGGTGCTGCTCGACCACCGGCATGCCCTGGCGCAGGCGTTCCAGAACCAGTTCGTCCCTGCCTTCTTTCTCTTCGACGCCCAGGGAAACCTCTTCTTCCGGGCCGCGGGAGACAAGGGACTCCAGAACCTCGGCCCCAAGCTGGAACAGCTTTTCGCCTGATTCTTTCGGGCTACTGCGGCCGCCCCGAGCGGGGCGGCCGCTACTGTTCCCGTCGTAGGGCATCCGCTCCAGCCCGCAGGCGCCGCAAATCACAGGGGGCACCGATGGGAGCGGCGCCGCCCGAGGGTTATACTGAGCCCAGCAGGGCCGCGGCGCGCGGCGAGGGGGCGATCGGTCATGGGCTGGAAAACGGTGCGGGATCTCCTGCCGCTGCTCGTGCTCCACGTGGCGGCCGCCGCGGTGCACGCGGCGAGCACCGTCGGCCTTTCCGGGCGGCCGGGCGCCGCGTACGAGGTCGCCCTGGCGTTCCTGATGCTGGTCGTGCCCATGTCGGCCGTGCTGGCCCTGCTCTCCGGGATGCGCCGCCTGGGCGCCGCACTCTTCTTCCTGTCGTACTTCGGCGTCCTCGGCCTCACCCTCGTGGGCTATCTGGGCATGAACCTGCTGGTCGTCGCCTTCTACGCCGACCCGTCCCTCTTCCGGACGACCTTCTTCATCAGCGCACTGGTCATGCCGGTGATTCAGATCTACGGCATGCTGGAGTCGCTCCGGACGTGGGGCCTCATCGCCGAGCCCCAGCGCAACCGGTTGTCGGTGAAGTGACCGCCGGAGGCTCCCACCACACCGGTGGGGGCTTTCTCGTGTCCGGTGACCTTCGTCACGGGGCGGACCGGCGGAATCTGGGTATTGTCAAAGCAAAGCGTACGTCCCGACAGGAGGTCTACGCCTATGCACGCGGCCAACGTCCTGCTCCGCGCTTCATCCTGGTGGCTGGCGGCGGTGCTGCCCCTGGGCGTCTTCATCCGCTCGGCCTTCGTCTGGCTCTACACCCCGGGCCCCTTCTACTGGGGCGATCTCATCCACGCCCACAGCCACACCGCCTACTTCGGCTGGGCGGGCCTCGGGCTGATGGGGCTCATCCTGCACGTCCTGCCCCGCTTCACCGGCCGGCCGGTGGCCGAGTCCCGGCCCCTGACCTGGCTGCTGCGCCTTTCTCCGTGGGCGGTGGGCGGCGCGCTCGTGACCTTCGCCCTGTGGGGCTACAACGGTCCCTCCATCGCCTTCGCCACGCTGAACGAAGTGCTGTGGGTCCTCTTCGCCGTCGTCTTCTGGCGGGAGGTGCGGGGGGTGCCGGTGCGCCGGTGGCCGGGCCCGCTTTGCCTGCTGGGCGCGGCGGTGCTCCTGCTGCTGCTCTCCATCTCCGGCACCACGCTGGTCATCCTCTCCGAGGCCGTGCTCGACGGCGCGTTCCCGCTGCTCTACCAGGCCGGCGTCTACCTCTTCCTGCAGTACTTCGGCGACGGCTGGCTGGAGGCAGGGCTGATGGGCATCGTGCTGGCCCTGGCCGGGGTGCGGGGGGAGGGCAGGCCGCTCCTTTCCAGGCTGGCCCTCGCTGCCCTCGTGCTGAACGGCCCGGCCGCCCTGCGCATGCTCATCCCCCGGGGGCTGGAGGGGCCGCTGGTGCCGGTGTCCCTCGTCGCCGGCGCGCTGCTGGGCCTGGTGCAGCTCGCGTTCCTGGGCTTCGCCCGGCGGCTGCCGCTGCCGGAGCGCGCCCGGCCCTGGTGGCGGCTGGCGGGGCTCAGCCTGGCGGTCAAGGCCGTGCTGGAGTTCGCACCCCTGCTGCCCGTGTGGTCAGACTGGGCCCTGAACCGCAACCTGGTCATCGGTTTCCTGCACCTGAAGCTGCTGCTGGTGGTCTCGGGCGCGCTCCTGGGCGCGATGGCCGCCGTGCGCGGCCCGGCCAGCCGCTGGGCGTTCCGGCTCTTCGGCGCGGGCTCCGTCGCCATGGTCGCCGCGCTGTTCGCCCACGGCCTTGTGGCCGACCTGGTGCCGGCGACCAGCCGGCCGCTCTACGCCCTGGCCTTCGCCGCCTCCTTCCCTGCGGCGGCGGGCGGGATCTGGGGAGCGATACGGCTGCGGCCGGAGGACGGCAGGCTCGCTTAGTGGATCGGGAGCGGCGCGTCGGGATGGCGCCCGCCCGGATGCCGCCAGTCGGGGTGCAGCGCATAGCCGGATACGAGGCGGCGCCCGATCTCCCGCCGGGGGAAACCGGGCGCCGTTTCTGTTTCCTCAGGCCCCTACTCGCCCATCAGGCCGTAGGACCGGGCCAGCAGCTCCACGGGGTGGCGCAGCGCCGCGTCCACGCCGGCCTGCCGCAGCGAGGCGGCGATCTGCATCGAGCAGCTCGGGCAGCCGGTGGCCACGACCTCCGCCTCGGTGGCCGCGATGTGCGCGGCCTTGGTGGCCCCGACTCTCCGGCCCAGCTCGGGGTGGGTGAAGGCGAAGGAACCGGCTCCGCCGCAGCACACGTCCGCGCCCTTCATCTCCACGTAGGAGACGCCGGGGATCGACTTCAGGATCTCCCGCGGCTGCGCCGCCACCTTCTGCTCCCGCACCATGTGGCAGGAGTCGTGGTAGGTGACCCGGGCCTCCACCTTCCGCTCCGGCTCGCGGTAACCGAACTTCACCAGAAACTCGGCGACGTCGTAGACCCGGCCGGAGACCGCTCTGGCCTTCTCCGCGTACTCCGGGTCTGCGGCCAGCAGCCGGCCGTACGCCTTCAGCATGGAGCCGCAGGTGCCGCAGTCGGTCACGATGGCGTCGTAGCCCGTGAGGGCGTCCACGTTGTGGCGGGCGTGCCGCAGCGCCCCCTCGTGGTCGCCCATCGAGCGGTTGGGCATGCCGCAGCACTGTACCCTAGGCGATTCCACCCGGTAGCCGTTGTGCACCAGCACCCGGTGCGTGGCCTCGGCCACGTCGGCGTACACGAAGTTCATCATGCAGCCGGCGTAGTAAGCGATCCGCATCTTGGCCCCGGTCTCGGGTCCGGACGGCAGCCGCCGGCTCTGGTACGGCGGCCGGGCGATGGGCGGCGCGAAGCCGAGGGCCCCCATCTTCTGCAGCAGCGCGCCGCCCCAGGTGCCGAGGTTCAGCAGCGCGGGGGAGCCGAGGCCGGTGAGGGCCGCCCGGGAGAAGAGAGGAAGGCCAAGCTGTCTGGCCACCTCGGCCCGGGCTTCCAGGAAGAGGTCGGTGGTGGGCACCGAGCAGGGACAGCTCTTCTGGCAGGCTCCGCAGAGCAGGCAGTCGGAGAGCCGGTCCCGCAGCGCGGGCGTCACCTGGAGCGTGCCGTCGACGACCGCCTCGATCAGGGCGACCTTGCCGCGCGCGGCCATGCCCTCATGCTGGGTGTGGGTGTAGAGCGGGCAGATCGTCGTACAGGTGCCGCACTTGTTGCAGCGGTAGAGTCCCGCCAGGTCTGTAATCTGCACGATCCTCACCCCCAGATCTTGCCCGGATTCAACACCCCGCGCGGATCGAGCGCCTGCTTGAGTGTCTTCATCAGGTTGATCGTCTCGGGGGTCAGCGCCTTGCCCAGGAAGGGCTGCTTGCTGAGGCCGATGCCGTGCTCGCCGCTCAGCGTGCCGCCCAGTTCCACCGCCGCGTCGAAGATCGCAGCAATGGCCTTCTCCACCCGCTCCATCTCCACCGGATCCCGCCGGTCGGTGAGGATGTTGGGGTGCAGGTTGCCGTCGCCGGCGTGCCCGAAGATGACGATGGGCAGGTTGAACTCGTCGCCGATCTTCTGCACCCGGCGCACCATCTCCGGGATGGCGCTGCGGGGCACGCTGATGTCCTCGCCCATCTTGGTCGGGCGCAGCCGGGAGATGGCCGGCGAGATGGCCCGGCGGGCCTTCCACAGATCGTTGGACTCCTGGGCGTTGCGGGCGGTCTTGAACTCCCGCACGCCGAGACCCCGGCAGACCCGCTCGATGGTGGCGGCCTCGGCTTCCACCGCCTCCGGCATGCCGTCGGCCTCGATCAGGAGAATGGCCTCGGCGTCGCGGGGCAGCCCGAGGTTCAGGTAGTCCTCCACTGCGACGATCGACCGGTTGTCCATGATCTCCAGCGCGGCCGGGATCACGCCCGCGTGCAGGATGCCGGTCACGGCCTCGGCCGCGGTATCCAGCTGGTCGAAGATGGCCAGCATGGTCTTCTTCGCCCGGGGCTTGGGGATGAGCTTCAGGATGGCCTCGGTGATGATGCCCAGGGTGCCCTCCGAGCCCACGAAGAGCTGCACGAGGTTGTAGCCCGTGACGTTCTTGATCTGCTTGCCGCCCAGGTGGACGATGTCGCCGCTGGGCAGCACGACTTCCAGGCCCATCACGTAGTCCTTTGTGACCCCGTACTTCAGGCAGTGCATGCCGCCCGCATTCTCGGCGATGCTGCCCCCGATGGTGCAGTAAGCCTGGCTGCCGGGGTCGGGCGGGTAGTAGACGCCGGCCTCGTCGGCCGCCTTCTGGAGGTCGCCGACGATGACGCCGGGCTCGACGACGGCCACCATGTTGGCCAGGTCGATTTCCTTGATGCGGTTCATCGGGGCCAGGGACAGCGCGATGCCGCCCCTCGCCGGGACCGAACCGCCCGAGAGCCCTGAGCCGGCGCCCCGGGGCACGACCGGGACCCCGTGCTCCGTGGCGTACTTCATCACAGCCGACACGTCCTGAGCCGAGCGGGCGAGCACGACGACGTCGGGCATCACCTTGGTGCTGGTCGCATCATAGGCGTACAGGAACCGGTCTTCCGCCGAGTCCAGCACCTGCTCCGGGGTCAGGAGCCGGCGCAGATCAGATGCCAGTCCAGCCGTCACCGGAATGCCTCCTCATCCTTTGGTTATCAGAACAGGCCGAGCCAGGACCAGTACGTGAAGACCACCAGGGAGAAGAAGATACAGGCCACGATGCTGGCGAGGACGCCGGTCTTCAGCAGGTCCTTCATGGGGATGTACGGAGTGCCCGTGATCACGGCGTTGGGCATGTTGGACACCGGCAGCATGTACTGGTGGTGCATGTTCAGGCCCAGCGGCAGAGCCAGGAACAGCGGGTTCACGCCGATGGCCGCGGCGTGGGCGATGATGACCGGGGTGAGCGCCGTCGTCTTGGGACCGCCGCCGGTGAAGAAGACCTGCAGCGCGGTCACCAGCCAGATCAGGCAGACCGCCTGGATGGTCAGGGGCAGGCCGGCGATCGGCGAGAGGCCCACGCTGGCCAGCCACTTCGCCGCGCCGGACGAGGACAGCGCACTGCCCATGGAGAGGCCGGCGCCGTAAAGGATGAAGACGTTCCACGGTACCCGGGCCTGGGCTTCCTTCCAGGTGATGGGCCCCACGCCCGGGAGCAGCAGGGCGGCCATGGTGCCGAAGCCCACGACCACGGCCTTGATGCCGTGGAAGGAGTCGGTGGCCCACAGGATGACGGTGGCCAGGAAGACGAGGAGCACGTAGATCTCGTCGCGGGTGGTGGGCCCCAGCTTCTGGAGCTCTTCCTCCAGATACGTGATGCCGCCGCCGAGATCCTCGTGCTCCGGCCGCCACAGCCAGATGATCATGAAGACGAAGATGATGCCCAGGATGAGCGCGGGCGGGAAGCCGTACTTGAACCAGGTTGCCCAGCCGATGTACTGCCCCGTGGCCTCCTCGATGAAGGCGGCGGTGGTGGGGTTGCCGACGTGGGCGGTCAGGACGCCGATGGAGAGCGCCGTGCCGGCGATGGCCACGATGAACAGCAGGCCGCGCATGAGCTTGCTGTCTTCCTTCGCGCCGAACGCCTCGCCGATGCCGAGCAGGATGGGCAGCATGAGCAGCGTGCGGGCCGTGATCGAGGGCACCAGGAAGGTCAGCACCGTCATGACCGCAAAGACGGCCCAGTAGGTGGCGATGCTCCGGCCCCCCACCGCGCGCAATATCTGCAGCGCGATGCGGCGGGAGAGCCCCGTCTTCTCCATGGCCGCCGCCATGACGAAGCCGATGACGATGAGCCACAGGGACGTATTGGAGTACCCCGCGAGGGATCCGCTCAGCGAGACGGCCCCGGTCACCGCCAGAAGGAAGACGATGAAGATTCCCGATACCGCGTCGCTCATCGCCTGCGTGAACCAGATGACGATGGCGAACAGCGCGATGCCCAGGGCACGCTGTCCTTCGACGGACAGGTCCCCCGACGGGGTCCAGAGGAAGCCGACACCGAACAGCAGGAGGAAGGCCACCAGGATACTCAGCCACTTCTTCAAATCCGAGCACCTCCAAAGCATGATGGCTTGCTGCTATCGAGCAGCCGGCCCGGCCGGCTGCGGAAGCCTGTTTGAGGGTGCACACGTCCGGAAACTGCGGCCGTGTGTGTGGATGGGGTGGCCAGACGTCTGCGTCGGATGCCGGGTGGGTGGTCGGGGCCAATAGGTCCGGCATAGGACAGTCGCGAATCGCCTTACGCGCATTGTACTTAACGCCGCAAATATGCGGAATGACGAAAAGAAATCACTTGCTGATGTGGTCACGACGTGCGCCGAAAGTGCCACCGTTTGAACCTGTCGGCTTAATCAAGTCAATAGGCACCACTTGCAGAGGCGGATTGATTACGATGGTGAGGAGAACGGTGGATTGGAGGAGGACCGATGGCAAGCAAGCCCAGAAGATTTTCCATCGTCATCAACACCGCATACTGCAAGGGCTGCGAAATCTGCATCCAGGTCTGTCCCAAGAAAGTGCTCGCGCTGGACGACCGGCAGAAGGCCTTCGCAAATGCCCCGGAGCAGTGCACTGGCTGCCTCAACTGCGAGATCTACTGTCCGGACTTCGCCATCGACGTCTCGGAGCTGGAGGAGGTGAGCCTGCATGTCTAGCCCGGCGGCACCGACCCGCAGAAAGGTCCTCATGCAGGGCAACGAGGCCATCGTGGAGGGCGCCATTGCGGCTGGCATGCGCTTCTTCGCCGGCTACCCGATCACCCCGTCGACCGAGATCGCCGAGCTCGCCAGCGAGCGCCTGCCCGCCGCCGGCGGCCGGTTTATCCAGATGGAAGACGAGATCGCCTCGATGGCGGCGGTGGTGGGCGCCTCGCTCGCGGGGCGCAAGGCCATGACCGCCACCTCCGGCCCCGGCTTCTCCCTGAAGCAGGAGAACCTGGGCTTCGCCGCCGAGGCCGAGGTGCCGTGCGTCGTCGTGAACGTGCAGCGGCAGGGGCCGAGCACCGGCCTGCCCACGGCCCCCGCCCAGGGCGACGTGATGCAGGCGCGCTACGGCGCCCACGGCGACTATGCGGCGATCGTCCTGTGCCCGGCCTCGGTCGGCGAGGCCTACCGGCTGGCGGTGCGGGCCTTCAACCTGGCGGAGCGGTTCCGCATGCCGGTCATCCTGCTGGCCGACGAGATCATCGGCCACCTGCGGGAGTCGGTGGAGCTGCCCGATCCGGCGGAGCTGACCATCGTGGACCGGGCGCGGCCCAGCCTGCCCCCCGGAGAGCACAGACCGTACCGCCCCGGCCCCGACGGCGTGCCGGTCGTCCCGGATTTTGGCACGGGCTACCGGTTCCACGTCACGGGCCTGATCCACGGCGAGGACGGCTTCCCCACCAGCAATCCCCGGGTGGTGGAGGCCGCGGTGCGCCGGCTGACCTGCAAGGTGACGGACCACCTGGACGAAATCTGCGAGGCCGAGGAACTGCTGGTGGAAGACGCCGAGGTCGTCGTCTTCGCCTACGGCGGCACCGCACGGGCGGCGCGGCGGGCGGTGCGGGAGGCGCGGGCGAGGGGGCTTCGGGCCGGGCTCTACCGGCCGGTCACGCTCTGGCCGTTCCACGACGAGCGGGTGCGTGCGGCGGTGGCGGGGAAGCGGGCCGTCATCGTGCCCGAGCTCAACCTGGGACAGATGGCGCGTGAGGTGGAGCGCGCCGCCCGCGGCGGCACGCGGGTCGTGCCGGTCAACAAGGTGGCCGGTGAGCCGCTCACCCCGGGCGAGATCCTCACCGCGATCGAGGAGGTGTTCTGAGGTGGCGATTGCAGGCAAGGTCCCCGTCAAGCGCTATCTGCGCCAGGCCAAACTCCCGCACATCTGGTGCCCCGGCTGCGGGCACGGCATCGCGCTTCAGGCCCTGATCCGGGCGATCCATCGGGTGGGGCTCTCTCAGGACAACACGGTCATCGTCAGCGGCATCGGCTGCTCTTCCCGCGCGGTGGGGTACCTGGACTTCGACACGCTGCACACCACCCACGGCCGGGCGCTGGCGTTCGCCACCGGCATCAAGATGGCCAACCCCGACCTGAACGTCATCGTCATCTCCGGCGACGGCGACGCCGCGGCCATCGGCGGCAACCACCTCATCCATGCCGCCCGCCGCAACATCGGCATCACCTGCGTCTGCTTCAACAACACCATCTACGGCATGACCAGCGGCCAGTACTCGCCGCTCACGCCGACCGAGGCGTACGCCACCACGGCGCCCTACGGCAACATCGACACCCCGTTCGACCTGTGCGAGCTGGCCCGGGCGGCGGGCGCCAGCTACGTGGCGAGGTCCACCAGCTACCAGGCCCGGCAGCTGGAGCGGCTGATCGCCAAGGGGCTGGAGAACGACGGGTTCTCCTTCATCGAGGCCGTGGTGCAGTGCCCCACCTACTTCGGCCGGAAGAACAAAATGGGCGACGCGTTCAACATGATGAAGATCATGCAGGAGCGGTCGGTGCCCGCCAGCCGGGCGGCCTCCATGACCGCGGAGGAGCTGGCCGGCAAGATCGTGGTGGGCGAGCTGTGGCACCAGCCGCGGCCCGAGTACACGAAGCTGTATGACGCCGTCATCGGGAAGGCAGGTGGCCGGCAGTGAAGCAGATCATGCTGACAGGCTCGGGCGGACAGGGGATGATCCTGGCCGGCATCATCCTCGCCAAGGCGGGCATCCGCGACGGCTACGAGGTCACCCAGACCCAGTCCTACGGGCCGGAGGCCCGGGGCGGCGCCAGCCGGGCCGAGGTCATCCTGGATACGGAGGTCATCGACTTTCCGAAGGTGACGCAGGCGGACGTGATTCTGGCGATGACCCAGGAGGCCGCCGACAAGTTCCACACGAAGCTGCGCCCGGGCGGCACCTTCATCGTCGACCCGCAGTTCGTGCACACCGTGCCGGCGGTGGACGGCGAGGTGCACCGGGTCGAGATCACCCGCCTGGCCCGGGAGGCCACGGGCCGGGCGATCACGGCCAACATCGTGGCCCTGGGGGTCCTCAACCGGATCTGCCGGCTGGTCAGCGACGAGGCGCTGGCGGCGGCAGTGCTGGAGACGGTGCCCCGCGGCACCGAGGAAGCCAACCGCAAGGCGCTGGAGGCCGGAATGGCGGTGTAGAAGAGGAAGTCTCCCTCCTGCCGCCGAATTCTGGCGGCAGGAGGGAGGCGCAACGGTCGTGGAACAGATCCTGCGAATCGACATGACGAAGGGGACAGCGCGCCTGGAGCCGCTGCCCGGCGAGTACCGGCTGCTGGGCGGGCGGGCCCTCACGAGCCGCATCGTGGCGGATGAGGTCGACCCGCTCTGCGACCCGCTGGGGCCGCACAACCGGGTGGTGCTGGCTCCCGGCCTGCTTTCCGGGACCGTGCTGTCCAGCTCCAACCGGCTCTCGGCCGGGGCCAAGTCGCCGCTCACCGGCGGAATCAAGGAGGCGAACGCGGGCGGCAACACGGCCCTGCGGCTGGCCCAGTGGGGCATCCGCGCGGTGGTCGTCGAGGGCGCAGCGCCGCCGGGGGCGTGGTACATCGCCGTGGTCGGGCCGGAGGGCTGCCGGCTGGAGCCCGCCGGCGATCTGGTCGGCCTGGGCAGCTACGCCGCGGCGGAGCGGCTGCTGGCCCGGTTCGGGCGACGGTCCGCCCTCGCCCTGATCGGCCCCGCCGGCGAGATGCGCATGAACGTCGCAGGGATCGCCGCCACGGACCCGGAAGGGCGGCCCAGCCGCGTCGCGGCCCGGGGCGGCTTGGGCGCCGTGATGGGCGCCAAGGGGCTGAAGGCGCTGGTGGTGCTGGATCCCGGCGCCGGGGCCGTGCCGGAGATGGCTGACCCGGCGGCCTGGCGGGCGCACACCCGGCCCTACCTGCAGGAGCTGAAGGAAAGCCCGGCCATCGCCCGGTACCGCAACTTCGGCACCGCGGCCACGCTGGAGCTGGTGAACAAGCTGGGCGGCCTGCCCATCCGGAGCTTCAGCCGGGGACAGGACGAGGCCGCCGAGGCGATCACGGGCATCCTGATGGCCGACCTCATCCGGGAGCGGGGCGGGCAGGTCAGCCACGCGTGCATGACCGGCTGCGCGATTCAGTGCTCCAACACCTGGGCTGACCCCGAGGGCCGCGAAGTCACGTCGGCCATGGAGTTCGAGTCGAATACGCTGCTCGGGGCGAACCTGGAGATCTTCGATTTCGACGCGATCGCCCGGTTCGTGCACGCGTGCAACGACCTGGGCATCGACACCATCGAGACCGGCGCGGCCATCGGGGTCGCGATGGCGGGCGGGCTGCTGCCCTTCGGCGACGTCGACGGCGTGCTCGACCTCTTCGACCAGATGCGGCGCGGCACGCCGGTGGGCCGTCTGATCGGCGCCGGCGCGGCCACGGTCGGCCGCGTGCTGGGCGTGCGGGAGGTGCCCGTCGTGAAGGGCCAGGCGATGGCCGCCTATGACCCGCGGGTCATCAAGGGCAACGGCGTCACCTACGCGACCAGCCCGATGGGGGCCGACCACACGGCCGGCAACACCATCGGCGCCCGGGTGGACCATCTCGACCCGGCCGGCAAGGTGGCGCTCAGCCGGGAGCTGCAGATCACTGCGGCCATGCTGGATGCGCTGGGCATGTGCAGCTTCTCCCGGGCGGCTTACATGCCCCACGAAGCCCACTTTCTGGAGCTGATCCGGGCCCGCCATGGCACGGAGGTGTCGGCAGAGGAACTGCGCGCGCTGGCGCTCTCCACCATTCGGACTGAGGTGGCCTTCAACCGGCGGGCGGGGCTGGGACCGGAGACCGACCGGCTGCCCGAGTGGATGCGGGAGGTGCCCCTGCCGCCCCACAACGCGGTCTTCGACATTCCGCAGGAGGAGCTGGATGCCATATGGCAGGAGAGGTGACCGTTCACCTGGAGGTGTACGTCCCGCTGCAGGGTGCCCGCCGCTGGACCGGCACGGCCTCGGTGCCCGCCGGGACCACGGTCGCGGAGCTGCCCGCGCTGGTGGGGCTGGCGGAGCCGGACCTGGTGACGCTGATCAACGGCCGGAACGCGGCGCCCGACCGGGTACTGGCCGAGGGGGACCAGGTGGTGATCCTGCGCCCGTCCGAGGGAGGCTGAGGGGCGCGCCGTCCGCCGTTGATAACCATTCTCATCCAGAAAACAGCCCCCGGCGGCCTTGACTGCTACGGGCCCGAACGGTATCCTTATAGTGTGTTTTGCATACCCATGTGGGGTTTGAGGGGCTAAGTAACCATTCGGGCTGCACACCACAGCTATGTCGGCGTGCGCCTCAAAGGAGGAGAAGATCCGTGGCCGTAAAGATTATCGATACGTGCATCTCGTGCGGCGCCTGCGAACCGGAGTGCCCCAACGAGGCCATCAGCCCGGGCGATACCATTTACGTCATCGATCCTGACAAGTGCACCGAGTGCTACGGCTTCTACAGCGAGTCTCAGTGCATGGCCGTTTGTCCGGTCGAGTGCATCGTCCCCGATGAGGATCACGTCGACGACGTCGAGAGCCTGACGGCCAAGTTCAACCGGCTGCATCCCGGCGCCGAGATGAAGAACACCGACAGCTGGGTGAAGCCTGGTTCCTAAAGGATACGGCGAGCAGGGCGGTCCTGGCGACCGCCCTTTTCTGTTATTTATGTAATCAGAATACTCAGCATTTGCCCGCAACCCTGGGGACCACGTCGGCGTCTTAGGAGAGGGAACAGAGAGAACGAGGTCAGAGGTGGGCAGCGCGTGCGTCGGGCGGTGATCCTGGGCGTCTGTTGGGGTGTGCTGGGACTGTTGGCGGCGGTCGGCGCCGTCTGGCTGCTCGTGCAGCCGGCGGAGCCGGCCGCGGTCGCGTCGTCGCCGGCGGACGGGCCGGAGACCGCAGGCCCTGTGGCTGCTGCGGCTCCCGCGGGGCCGGTCGGCCAGGCGGGGGAAGGGGAGGAGGGCCCCGTGTACAGGGCCTCCAAACCGCCGGATGGGGCTCCGGCGGGCGATGCGCCCACGGTGAGGGCGCGGGCGGATGGCGCGCCGGGCGGTGGTGCACACGCCGGTGGCGCACAGGCCGCCGATGCCCGGGCGGCCCGCGGGCAGGCCGCGCCCGCGGCATCCGCTTCCGGGCTGCCGCCGGCGTCGCACCCGCTGGCGGACTACCAGCCGATGCACGTGGAACCCGTGGAGCCGATCCTGCCCGATCCGCCGGCCGTCGTCCCGGAGCCGTGGCAGGGGCTGCACGAGACGGTCTATGCCATCGCAGCCGAGTTTCCCGGGCGGATCAGCGTGGTGGCGGTGGACCTCACCACCGGGAGCCGCTACGAGTTCCGCGCCCGCGACCCGTACCTGCCTGCCTCCACCTTCAAGCTGCCGGTCACCCTCTGCGTGCTCCAGGCCATCGAGGCCGGGGAGCTGGCGTGGGACAGTCTGATCACCTACACGGAGGCGGACTGGGAGCCTGTGGGGGCGGGGAACTTCGCCACGGCGGCCTTCGGGAGCCGGTGGACCGTCCGCAACCTGGTCGACCGCTCCCTGATCTCGTCCAACAACGTCGCCGTCAAGATGCTGGCCCGCACCCTCACGTGGGAGGGGCTGCTGGCGTGCACCACCGAGATGGGCGGGCCGGTCACCCGCACGGAGGAGGGCTCCACCCCCGTCAGCGCCGCGGACGAGGCCGCCTGGTGGCTGCGCCTGTGGGAACTGAGCCAGGAGAAGCCCGGGCTGGCGGAGGAGCTGCTCCGGCCGCTCCGCAGGGTCACCTACACGGGACGCATCCGGGCCGGCACGCCCCGGCCCGACCTGGTCACCCACAAGTTCGGCACCTACGCCGGCTACGACCACGACGGGGCCATCGTCTGGGGCGAACGGCCCTACGTCCTGGTGGTGCTGACCTACGGGGGTGGTGAATACCAGGCCGACCGGGCCATTGAACGCATCGCGGCCGCCGCGTGGGAGGCCGTCCACGATCCGTAACCATACCCTGACCGGCGCCAACGGCGAGGGCGATTGCGCCGCCATGGGCCTGGCTCCGCTGGTGGTGGCGGAGGTATTCCGGCTCATCCGGCAAATCAATGAAGAGGGCACCACCGTCCTGCTGGTGGAGCAGAATGCCCGGCAGGCCCTGCGCACCGTCCATTGGGCGTGCTTGGTGGGGACGGGCCGCATCCCGCTGGCCGGGGCGGCCGCGGCCTCGGCGCGGGACCGGCGGGCGGCCGCAGCGTACCTGGGCGGACGGTAGCCACGTTCGGAGGGAGGGCACGACATGCTGGCCTTTGACCTGTATCGGCACTGGGAGACTGATCTGCGCCCCTTCACCGTGAGCGCCCTGCGGCGCATGACCCCGGAGCAGCTGGCCTGGAAGCCGGAGGGCTGGCACTCCAGCGCCTGGCAGCTCGCCGAGCACATGGTGCTGGCGGAGTGGATCTGGATCTACCGCAACGCCCTGAGACGGGTGCCCTGGGAGGCGCGCTGGGAGTACGGCCGCTTCTCTGATCTGGACAGCCTGCTGGCGTACTGGGCCGAGATCCACCAGGTCACCGTCGAGTGGCTGAAGGACACGCCGGTCAATCAGCTGGGCCAGAAGCTGCCGATGCCTTACCCCGACATGCCCTGGGCGACGATGGACTGGGTGATCTACCACGTGATGGAGCACGAGATCCACCACCGGGGCCAGATCTTCATGCTGATGCGCATGCAGGGGATCGACCCGCCCGAGATCTGACGCGTATCGGGGCCTCCGAACGAAGGCCCCTTTACTATTGTCTCAACGGTGCCTACGGGGGCGTTACCCCTGCAGTTGAGTCCAGGCACGAAAACCGCCTGCTGCCACCGCGGCGGTCGGGTGGGGTGGCCGTGCAGGTCGACCAGAACGCCTCGTTATGTCAAACGGAGAATGCCACGCAGTGTTCAGCGTGGCGAGTGAGCAAACCAGAATCGTGTGCGTCCACCGTGACGGGTGTATGATAATGTATTGAAGTCCGGCGGTCCCGGACAGGACCGCCGCAACGTCCCGGGAGGAGGTGACCGCATGCGATCGCGCGCCCGGATGCTCGGACGGTACGCCTTCTTCCTGGAGCGGTTCCGGGGCCGGTACGACCTGGCGGAGACCTACTACCGCCGGGCCCTTGTCCGGGACCCGGAGGACGCCCGAACCCGCTGGAACTACGCCGTGTTTCTCGAAACCGTGCGCGGCCGGTACGACGAGGCCGAAGCCCAGTACCGCGCCGCCCTCCGCCTCAGCCCCAACGATCCAGCGCTGCTGGGCGACTACGCCGACTTCCTGGAGCACGTGGCCGGGGACGCAGACCGGGCCGAGCGCTACTACCGGCGCGCCCTGGAGGTGAACCCCCTCCACCCGGGCAACCTGACCAACTACGCGACGTTCCTGACGGAGGTGCGGGGCGAGCACGGGCGGGCGGAGGCGCTGTACCAGCGGGCGCTGGAGGTGGCGCCCCTGCACCGGAATGCCCTCTTCAAGTACGCCCTCTTCCTGACCGACGTCAAGCAGGCGTACGCCGACGCCGCGGACCTCTACCGGGTGGCGCTGGAGGCCTACCCCGGCAACGGGGCGATCATGGCCAACCTGGCTGGCGTGCTGCTGCTGGGCGGGGAGGAGGAAGAGGGGCGCCGGATGCTGGGGGCGTGCCTGCGTCACCCGGCTTTGCAGCGGCCCGCCGCCGACGCGGCGGAGGTGTGGTTCTACCAGGTGGTCCACGGCGACGCCGCCCGGCGGCCGGAGGCGCTGCGCCGCCTGCGCCGGCTGCTGGAGGCGGGCGTCCGCTCGCCGGGCTTTCAGCTGGGGCCCCACGTGGCGATCGCCCGGGAGCGGGGCCATCCCTGGGCCGCGTGGCTGGGGCCGCTGGCGGGCGTGCTCACCGGCGACGAGGACCCCGGTGTGCTGGACGGCTGGGACGCCTGGGCTGCGGCCAGGACTGAACCCGTGCACTAGGAGGGAGAAAATGCTCACCTGCAGTCACTGCCATCAGACGTACCCGGAGACCGAGCCCCGCTGGCGCTGCGCGTGCGGCGCCTACCTGCTGCTGCAGTCCGGCCGGATGTTCCGCCGCGACGACCTGGCCCGCCGTCCTCACACCCTCTGGCGGTACCACGAAGCGCTGGGCCTCGAGCGCAGCGAGCATGCGGTCTCGCTGGGCGAGGGGTACACGCCGCTCGTCGCCGACGCGCTGTTCGACCAGCCCGTCTTCCTGAAGCTGGACTTTCTCAACCCCACGGGGTCGTTCAAGGACCGCGGTTCGGCGGTCATGATCAGCAAGCTGAGGGAGTGGGGCGTGCGCGAGATCGTGGAGGATTCCTCCGGCAACGCCGGCGCCTCGGTGGCGGCCTACGCGCGCCGGGCCGGCATCACGGCGCACATCTACGTGCCGGCCTACACATCGGCGGGAAAGACGGCGCAGATCCGCATGTACGGGGCCGACCTCGTCAGGGTGGACGGCTCCCGGGAGGAGACGACCCGGGCTGCCCTGGAGGCGGCCGGCCGGACGTTCTACGCCAGCCACAACTGGAGCCCGTACTTCGTCGCCGGCCTGAAGACCCTCGCCTACGAGATCTGCGAGCAGCGGGGCTGGCAGGCGCCCGACTGGGTGGTTGCGCCCGTCGGCGGCGGCAGCCTCGTGCTGGGGCTCTACCTCGGCTTCACCGACCTGCTGAAGGCCGGCCTCATCCCCCGGATGCCCCGCATCGCCGCCGTGCAGGCGGCCGCCTGCGCCCCGGTGGTCCAGGCGTGGCAACAGCGGCTGCACGACGTCCCCGCCGTGGACAAGCGGGAGAGCGCCGCCGAGGGCATCGTCATCGCCCGGCCGGTGAAGGGCAGGAGCATCCTGGAAGCCCTGTACAACAGCGAAGGTGTTGCCCTGGCGGTGACTGAGGAGGAGATCTGGTCGATGGCCCGCACGCTGGCCGAGAAGGGGATCTACGCGGAGCCCACCGCCGCTGCGGCCCCTGCCGCGGTCCGACAGCTGTTCGGGCAAGGCCTGGCGGGCGCCGGATCCAGCGTGGTGGTTGTGCTGACCGGCACGGGCCTCAAGGCGACGGACAAATACCTCGAACACCTCGGGCACTAGCGGCTGCCCGCAGCGAACCCGGAGCATGGGAGACCCCCGGGCCGGACGGGACCCGGGGGTTTCCATGGGACACAAGGCGCTGATACGCTTCAGGATCCGGCGCGCACCTTCACACCGGCGAGGTCCTCCAGCGGACGGATCAGCGCGGCCTGGTCGGCGCTGCCGTAGCCGGCCGCACGGGCCTCCTCCAGCAGCTGCTGCGTGACGGCGCCCAGGACCATGCGGACGTTCTCGTCCTTCCCCAGCTCGACCGCCAGCGCCACGTCCTTGTGCAGGTGGTCGATGGAGAAGGCCGCGTCGAACTTGCCGGGGAAGACAAACTGGGGGATGTTGCGGGCGATCTGCGCCGAGTGGCCGGTCGCTCCGGAGATGATCTCGTAGAGCGCCTTGGGATCCACGCCCGCCTTGGTGCCCAGCACGAAGGCCTCGGCCATCGCCGCGGTGTGGATGCCGACCAGGAGGTTGTTGCACAGCTTGGCCACGGACCCGGCGCCGACTGGCCCCAGGTGGTGGATCTGCTTGCCCTCGATCTGCAGGTAGGGAAGGACCGCCTCGAAGGCCGCCTTGTCGCCGCCGCACATGATGGTGAGCGTCCCGGCCTCCGCACCCCAGGGGCCGCCGGAGACGGGGGCATCGATGAACTGCACGCCCTTCTCCGCGCACATCGCCGCGATGCGCCTGGCGTCCCGCACGCCGATGGTGGAGTGGTCGACGAAGATGTCGCCGGGCTGCGCGCCCTCCAGCGCCTGCCTGAGGATGCTCTCCACCACGTCCGGCGTGGAGAGGCAGGTGAAGAGCACGCGGGCGTTCCGGGCCACCTCCGCCGGGCCGGCGGCCCGCTGTCCGCCCTCGGCCACCAGCTCGTCCACCACCGATGTGGTGCGGTTGTACAGTGTGACGGTGTGTCCGGCCTTGATCAGGTTCCGCGCCATGTGCCGACCCATGCGACCGAGTCCGATGAATCCGAGGTTGGCCATGTCCGTACATCCTCCTCTGCGCAAACTGCAAGTACATCCTACCACAACCGTGGCGACGCAAGCCTCTGAATGTGGTACAGTGCAGGAAACGGGGGGATGTTCATGGGCGTTGACCTGCGGCTGATCGCCGAGGCCCGCCGGCTCCTGGCCGACGTGACGCCGCTGCCCTTTGACTGCGGCACCCTCTGCGGCCACCGCTGCTGCACGGACTTCGGCCCCGACGAGGGCGTGTACCTGGTTCCCGGCGAACTGCCGCTTTTCGACGGCACGGAGGACTTCACGCGCTGGCAGTTCCACTCCACGCGCGAGTACGAGTTCGCCCCGTCCTGGGAGGCGCGCTTCGACGCGGTCCCCTTCCTGCAGTGCACCCGGCTCTGCGACCGGGCCAAGCGCCCCTTCGAGTGCCGCACGTACCCGCTCTGGCCATACCTGCGCCCCGACGGGGAGCTGGAGATGCGCTACTCTTTCCTGGCCCGGGGGCTCTGCCCGCTGCCGGAGCTCTACCGGGTGGACGAACTGGACCCGGCGTTCGTCGAGGCCGCCCGGCGGGCCTGGACGGTGCTGATGCAGGACGAGGCGGTGCGGGAGCACGTGCAGTGGCTCACCTCGCAGTTCGACGCGCTGGAGCTGCCGGGGCTGGACGAGGAGGAGGGCCCCGGCGGTGCCCCGGGCGGGGGTGAGCCGGCGTGATCCGGGCGCTGCCGGACTACCTGGCTCCGGGGCTCCGCGTCGTCTTCGTCGGCTTCAACCCCGGCGAGACCTCGGCCCGGGAGGGGCACTACTATGCCTATCCGGGTAACCGGTTTTACTGGCTCCTCTGGCAGGCCGGGCTGACGGAGCGGCTCTACGCCCCGCACGAGGACGCGGCGCTGCTGGACCTCGGATACGGTCTCACCGATCTGGTGGGCCGGTCGACCCGGTCCAGCGGCGACCTGACCGCGGCCGAACTGCGGGCCGGGCGGGGGGAGCTGCTCGCCAAGCTGGCCCGGTACCGGCCCCGGGTCGCCTGTTACAACGGCAAGGGCATCTACGCGGCGCTGACCGGCCGCCGGCGGGTGGTGTATGGCCTGCAGCCGGAGTCAGTGATTCCCGGGGTGCTGGATTTTGTGGCGGCCTCGCCCAGCGGGCGGAGCCGGGAGCCCCTGGCGGAGAAGCTGCGGCTCTACCGCGCGCTGCGGGCGCTCATCGCGGAGGAGGGTTGAGGATGGCCGACTGGGGGGAATACGTACACGGTATCGCCGCGCAGATGGCGCTCTACCGGGACTCGGCGCGGCGCCTCTGCGAGCTGGCGGATCTGCGGCCGGGGATGACCGTCGTCGACCTGGGGGCCGGCACGGGGCTCACGAGCCTGGCGGCGCTGGATCTGGTGCCGGAGGGGCTGGAGCTCATCCTGGTGGAGCCGAACCCGTCGCTGATCGCCGCCGCCCGCGCCCGGATCGGCGACCGGGCCGTGGCGTACCATGCCGTCGACCCCGCTGCCGCCGCCGACCTGGTCCCCGGCAGGGTGGACCGGGTGATCTGCAACCTCGCCCTGCTCTCATTCCGCGACCCGGAAGGCGTGCTCCGGGCCTGGCGGAACCGGATCCAGCCCGCCGGGCGCTTCTGCTTCTCCCTTTCCGGCACCTACTTCAACGTCCTGCGGGACCAGGTGACGCCGCAGTACGTGTTCCTGCAGGAGCTGCACCGGCAGGGGCTGCTGCGCCGGGGGCTCCCGGGCGTCGACCGGCTGCCCAACCAGCGGTCCGTGGAAGGGACGCTGAAAGGGGCCGGCTACAAGCCGGCCCGGTACGAGGTCCAGGAGATCCCGGCCGCGCGCCCCGAGACGGAGCCGGGCGGTGAGCTGTACAACCTGATGCGGATCCACCCCGCCCTGCCGGGCAGGGACCACTCGGATGCGGTGGAGCGGACGCTGGCGGCCCTGCCCGCCGCAGCGCCGGCCATCGCCGCCCGGGGCGCGCGGTGGCGGGTCGTGCACTTCGTCGCCCAGCCGGCCCTCACGCCGGAGGAGCTCCTGCTGGAGCGGTTCGGGGGAAGGCTTCCGGATTAGCAGCGGGATCGGTCAGGAGAGCTGCGGCGCCGTGCTCACGTACCGCTCCCGCAGGAGCCGGTGCAGCTCGGCAGCGGCGCGGGCCGTGCCTTCGTCCCAGCCCGCCGCGGGGCTGCCCCGGCGGACCGCCAGCGCCGCGTCGACCACCGGGTGCCACCGGGGCTCCAGGTTCTGGCGCGCCCATTCGGCGCCCTGCGCCTTCGTGGTCGGCTTCCCGGTCTCCAGGGCGCGCAGGGAGCGGAGCAGGTCCAGCAGTTCGTCCGCCTGCTCGTCGGGCCGCAGCGCCGGCTTCGGCGGCTCGGCCAGCATCGCCCGCACGGCCGCCCGCACCTGTTCGGGGCTGACCGGCGGGAGCACCTCGGCCGGCGGCGGCCCGAAGAAGGCGATCCCGTTCTCCCGCATGTTGCAGATGTTGTCGGCGGAGAGCATCACCTGGTCCACGTGCGGCACGAAGGCGCCCCGCTTGCACCGGGGCACCGGGACCGTCGTGCCCTCGGGGATGATGCACGCCCGCGGCGCGTAGTCCCCCTCCAGCCGGCGGGCGGAGGGGTAGGCCGTCAGGAACTCCCGGTGGAAGATGGCCAGGGCGTCCAGCTCCTCCGGGGAGAGGTGCCCGTCGGTGACGACCAGGAAGTCCAGGTCGCTGCTCCCGGCGCAGTAATCCCCGAGCGAGGCCGACCCGCCCAGGTAGACGCCCAGCAGCTTTTCGCCGAGCACCAGCCTGAGGCCCGAGGCGAAGCTCTGCATGAGCTGTGCGACATCAGTGGGCAGGGACATCGGTCTGCATCCTCCTTGACTGCCGTGTTTGCTGAGCAGGGCTCACCCGACTTGGACGGGGCAGGATCGGCTTCCCGTTTCAGCCGGCCTCCGGGGCGGCCGCCGGCCCCGTCGCCGGAGGCCGGGGTACAATGGGTCCCGGTGCCCGGGTTTCGTACAGGAGGCGATCACATGAATTTGAAAGAGCTGGACCTGCGCCACCTCATCCACAACGAGGTCCGCTTCCGGGAGCTGGCCCGGAAGGGGACGACGGTCATCACCCGCGCCGAGGGGTCGACCATCTGGGACGTCGACGGCCGGGCCTACCTGGACGCGCAGGCGGGCATGGTGCTGGTCAACATCGGCTACGGCCGGCGTGAGCTGGGCGCCGTGGCCGCGGCCCAGATGGAGCGGCTGATGTACTACCACACCTACTTCCAGTACTCCAACGAGCCGGCGGTGCGCCTGGCCGCGAAGCTCGCGTCCCTCGCGCCGGAGGGGCTGGGGAAGGTGTTCTTCACCCTGGGCGGGGCCGAATCGGTGGAGACCGCCGTGAAGATCGCCCGGCTGTACCAGCGGGCGCGGGGGCGGGCGGACGGCCACAAGATCATCTGCCTGGACCTGGGCTACCACGGCAACAGCCTCGGGGCGCTCTCCGCAACGGCCTTCGAGGCGCACCGGGCCTACTACGGGCCGCTGGTCCCGGGGTTCGTCCACATCCCGTCGCCGGACACCTTCGAAGGGCCGTACCGGGCCGACGACCCGGAGGCGGGCCGCAAGTACGCCGCCCTTCTGGAGGAGCGGATCCTCGCCGAGGGGCCGGAGACGGTCGCGGCCTTCCTGGCCGAACCGATCATGGGGGTGGGCGGCATCATCGTGCCCCCCGGGGATTATCTGAAGCACGTGCGGCAGATCTGCGACAAGTACGGGGTGCTGCTGATCCTGGACGAGGTGATGACCGGATTCGGCCGCGCGGGCTCGATGTGGGCCTGCGAGCAGTTCGGCGTCGTGCCGGACCTGATGTGCACCGCGAAGGGGCTCACCAGCGGCTACCTTCCGCTGGGGGCGGTTCTGGTCGGCGACCACGTGATCGAGGCGATCGCCGAAGCCGACTTCCCCTTCGAGCACGGGTTCACCTACGCCGGCCACCCGGTCTCCTGCGCCGTGGCGATGGAGAACATCGCCATCCTCGAGCGGGAGGGGCTGGCCGAGCGGGCCGCCCGCATGGGCGAACGGCTGAAGGAGGCGCTCATCGCCCGGGAGAATCCCTACATCGCCGAGGTTCGGGGCCGGGGGCTGATGGTGGCCGCCGAGCTGGTGCGGGCCCGGGAAACCAGGGAACGATTCCCGGAGGGGGACCGGGCCTTCCGGTTCGACGTGGAGGCCGGCTGCCTCCGGGAGGGCGTGATCACCGGCATCGCCCCGTACCGGGACACGCTGATGATCACCCCGCCGCTGGTGATCACGGAGGAGGAGATCGACCGGCTGGTGGACGTCTACGACCGGGTGATCCGCGAGGCGGGCGACCGCCGCAGGAGGCAGGGCTAGGCCGACCGGGCTACGGGCACCGTCGGGCCGCAGCTGCGATGACAAAATCAACCGACCCTCTGAGCGGGAGGGTCGGTTGGTCTGTTTTGGGAGGCTGTCACCGGCCCGGCAGCGGGCAGCCGGCCTCGTCGCACTGCCCGGCCGGCACGATCGCCCGCCGGCGGGCGATGAAGTCGTAGAGGGGCTGCCCCAGCCCGGTGACGCCGGCCAGGACCAGCACCGGCCATAGCGGCCAGAGGAGGGGGAGGCGCGCGACGATCGCGGCGACCGCCCGGATGCCCTCCGCCCAGCGTCCCGTGCGGGGGTTGTGGACGTGCAGCCGGGCTGCGAGCCGCTCCGGCGCCACACCCGCTCGCTCGGCCACGCCCGGGTCCCGGATGGACACAAACTCCAGCCGCCCCAGCCAGTCGAGCCGGGCCAGCCGCTGCCGGGCCGCTGTGCAGAGCGGGCACCAACCGTCGTAGAACACCGTGATCGGCTGCACGGCCAACCCCTCCCCTTTGCCCGGTGGTTCTCCTGCCATTGTACACGCGCCGGCCGGGGCGGGCCAGTCGCCTGGCGTGTCCATGACCATCTGGGTTGCGGCTGCGCGGTGGCCGACGCGGGCTCCTTCATTCATCAACGATTCGGGATGCGGCTGGGCCGCCACCGAAGTGCGGCAGATTTCCACTTCGTCCGGGCCGCAAGTGGCAATCCGTCGCAGTTGGTCTTCCGGGACGACTCCTTCACCTATCAACGATTCGGGATGCGGCTGGGCCGCCGTCGAAGTGCGGCAGATTTCCACTTCGTCCGTGCCGCAAGTGGCAATCCATCGCAGTTGGTCTTCCGGGACGACTCCTTCACCTATCTACGATTCGGGATGCGGCTGGACCGCCGCCGAAGTGCGGCAGATTTCCACTTCGCCCGGGCCACAAGTGGAAATCCGTCGCAGTTCGACCTTGCACGGGGCAGACGGGATCGGCGACGACCACCGCGGGGTGCGGTGGAACCCGCACACTCCCCCGAACCGTCCAACCTTTCAGAAGGGGTGATCGTGATGCGGCGGTGGTTGGCGGGTTGCCTGGTTGGCTTGATGACGCTCATGGCCGGATGTGCGCCCGGGGCGGCGGGCTTGCCCGAACCGACGGGTCAGGAACCGCCGGCCGTTGCGGGTCAGGAACCGCAGGCGGCTCAGGGCCCGGCCGGGGCGGAGGACCCGGGCAGTCCGGGAGCGCCGGTGCGGGAGGAGATCCCCGGCGGCTTCCGGCTGGGCCCGTTCGACGAGTCAGGGAGCGCGTGGTGGTTGAGCCCGGACGCGGTCTGGGTTTACGCCAAGGCCGGGGGCGAGGCGCGCTACGGGGCGGTGTCGCTCGCGGGAGGCGGCCTGGAGCCCGGTCCGGGCCACGATCCGGAAGATCTGCCGTACTGGGACCGCTGGCACCTGCTGCTGAGCCCTGACGCCGGGCGCGCCGTGGTGTACTCTTTCCACGGTTTCGACCGCACCTTCGTCGACCGGGAGACCGGGGCCGTATCGGAGCCGCAGGCGCCGAACTTCGGCGGCAGTCATATGTTCGATTCCTGGTCCCCGGACGGCAGCCGCTTCCTGGTCCAGTCCGTCCGCACCGACCCGGTGCCGGGGTTCTATTTCCTGGACCGGGACGGCAACCCGGCAGGTACCTTCGCCGAGCCCGGCTACTACAGCCACCGGGGCGTCTGGTCGCCGGACGGGAAGCGCCTGGCCTTCCTCTCGGTGCCGGCGGACCTCTTCTACCCGCGCATCCCGGAGGAGTGGGAGGAGCCGCCCTACGGGGAGCGGGTGGGAGTGCTGGACCCGGAGACCGGCCGGGTGACCTACTTCGCCATAGACGGGCTCACGTTCTACGCGCACCCGGTGTGGTCGCCGGACGGTGAGCGGCTGGCGGTCGTCTGCGGCGAGCGGACCACCGTCCGGCTGGACGGTCCGTGGGAGGGGTATGAGACGACCCGGCTCCGCGGGCCCCGGCCCTGCCTGATCGACCTGGAGGCGGGCACGATTGCGCCCATGGGCGACCCCGTGGAGGGGGACGTGACGATCGTGATCCTGGGCGTCGCGGATGAGGCGGCGCTGGTGGCCTGGGCGCGGCCGTCGGACGGCGCGGGCTACGGCTGGGTCCCCCTGGGCGGCGGTGCTCTGGTGGACCTGAGCGGGACGTGGTCGGTGGAGGGCGCACAGTTGGTGGCCGGTGGACGGGCCGCCCTGACGGGGCAGTTGCTGCCCAACGAGCTGGTTCTGTTCAACCAGCGGGGCGAGGAGGAGCGCATCCTGGCCCAGGGTGCCATCCAGGAGCTGACCGCGAGCCCCGACGGCCGGCACGTGGCCTTCTTCGACGGCGGGTACCTGACGGTGCTGCGGGTGCCGGAGGAATAGAAAGCGGCCCGCCCCTGATGAGGGGCGGGCCGCTTCAGTCCGGGTTCCGGGATCCTAGAGGCGGGTCACGCCAGGTCGATGGGGATCTGCCGGCCGCCCTGGCCCTGGGTCCGCGGCAGCCGGATCTCCAGCACCCCGTGGTGGTAGCGGGCGGTGATCTTGTCGGCGTCGACGCTGGGCGGCAGCGTGAAGGACCGCTGGTAGGTGGCCACGCCCTGCGCACCGCCTTCCTCACCGCCCATCGGGATGGCGCGGTGAACGGCGCGGATGGTGAGCATGTTCCCGTCCACGGTCACGGACAGGTCCTCGGGGCTGATGCCCGGCACTTCGATCCGGATCACGGCGTCCTGATCGCCCTGCTGCACGTCCATCTGATCCAGGGAAGGAAGAGAGGGTACGGCAGGCCAGAGGCTACCCAGGACGTGCTGCTGCCACTGGGAAAGCATCCGGTCGAACACGTCGAACGGGTTCCACTGACGCATCGGGTAGAACATTCGCCATACCCCTTTCTGTTGTGTAGTGGGCAGGGCTGGGAATCCCTTCCCACTCCCCTGCCAGCACCATTCTAGCACCCAAGGTCAAAGAAAGTCAAGATCAGAAAAATCGACCCGCGCGGCGCCCGAGCGGGGCGGTCATAGACTGGAGCGGAGGTGAGTCCGGCGTGGCGAGGTCAAGAGGAGAAGGCGTTTCGGCTGTGCGCCGGGTGACCCATGGCGATGTGATCATCCTGCGCCCCGCGCTCAGGGAGACGGCGTCCGCGGTGCAACCGGCCCCCACGGGGCCCCTGGAGCAACCGGCACCAGCGGGGCCCCTGGCGCCACCGGCCTCCCCGGCCCCCCCGGGAAGGACAGGGGGAGTCCCGCCGCAGGCGGAGGCGGCAGGTACACCCGGGGCTCCGGCGTATGACACACCGCCCCCGCCCGTCCCGGAGTACGAGTTCGGCACGTGGCGGCTCATCCGGCGGGATGGAAGCGCAGACATATCGCAGAGCCCGGAACGGGGACCGGCAGCAGCGGGGAGCGGCGCTGGCGGTGAGGCCTGAGCGGGACGGGGCACCGCGGAAGGAGGGCGACGAGGCGGGGCAGGGATGACGCAGCGAAAAAGGCGGGAACGGTCTCTGTGGGCCGTTCCCGCCGTCTACACTTGATCCGGCACCGCTCCGGCGGCGCCTGGCGCGGTGCTCCGACGTCACATTCGGAACCATTCCGGCGGCGCCTGGAGCGGCGCGCCGACGTCGGATCCGGCACCGTTCCGGCGGCGCCTGGAGCAGCGCGCCAACGTCAGATCCGGAACCGCTTCACCTGCGCCTCCAGCGCCTCCGCCGTCTGTGCCAGCTGCTGCGCGGCTTCCGCCACCTGATCGGCCGAGGTGTTCATCGCCTCCACCGAGGCGGCTACCTGTTCGGCGGCCGCGGCGTTCTCCTGCGACACCTGGGCGATGCGGTTCACCGCCGCGGACACCTGCGCCGTGCCGGCCGACAGCTCCCCGCTGGCCTCGCTGTTGGACCGGACTGTCCCGGCCACCGCCTGGAAGGTGGCCAGCGCTTCGGCGGACATCGCCTTGACCCTGTCCACCTCCCGGGCCGCGTCCTCCATGTTGGCTGTTGCCTTCTGCACGGCCTCCAGTATCGTCTCCAGGGAGTCGCCGGCCTCGGCGGCCAGCTGGTTGCCCGCGGCGAGTCTGGCCGTACCGGCCTCCATGGCCGCCACGGCGTCGGCGGTGCCCTGCTGGATCCGCCCGATGAGCGCCGTGATCTCCTCGGCCGAGGCCGCCGACCGCTCAGCCAGCTTCCGCACCTCATCCGCGACCACGGCGAACCCCCGGCCGTGCTCGCCGGCCCGCGCGGCCTCGATGGCCGCGTTCAGGGCCAGCAGGTTGGTCTGGTCGGCGATCTCCCCGATCGCCCCGCTGATGCTGCCGATCTGGCCGGAGAGGTCTGCCAGCTCCCTCAGGCGCTGGGCCGCCCGGGCCACCACCTCGTCGGCGGCCGCCATCTCGTGCAGCGTCCGCTCCACCACCTGGGCGCCGGACCGGGCCTGTTCCATGGCCAGGGAGGCGCCTTCGGCGGTGCTCCAGACCCGCTGCGCCATCTGGTCCAGTCCCGCGGCCATCTTGTTGAGCAGTTCGGTCGCCTGCTGGATGTCGGACACCGACCGGGCCGCAGCCTCGGCGAGGGAGCCGACCACCTCCTGCAGCCGCGCCACCGTCGTGCTCACTTCGGCCGTCTCCTGCGCCTGCCGGGACGCACCCTCCGCCACGTGCGCGATCGCACTGGCCGAGGCCGCCGCGGCCTCCGCCGAGGACCGGGCGGAGCCGGAGAGCGCCGCGGAGGCGGCCTTCACCGACTCGGCGCTCTGGCTCACGCTGAGCAGCACGTCGTGCAGGTTCCGTGCCATCTCGTTGAAGGCGCGGATCGTGTCGCCGATCTCATCCCGTGTGGTGATGGCCAGCTCCTGATCGGTCAGGTTGCCGGCGGCGATCTCCGCCGCCGCCGTCGCCAGGTGCCGGATCGGCCGGCTGAGCTTGCGGGACATCACCAGGGCCACCGCCACGCCCGCGACCACCGCAGCGACGGAGGCCGCAATCACGCCGATATCCATGTAGCGGGCCAGCGTGCGGGAGCCCGAGAGATCAGACGAGGCCCCTTCGGTCAGGGACGCCACCAGACTGTCCACGTCCGCGGTCATCTTCGTCATCGCCGGAACGGCGTCCATCCGCATGATGACGATCGCCTGCGAGTCGTTGCGGCCCCGGAGCTCCTTCCGGATTCTCTCGACCGCGTCGACGTAGGCCGTGTGCGCCTCCTGGATGCCCTGCAGCTGCTGCCGGACGGCCTCGTCCTCCGCCATGTTCAGCAGCTGGGCGAGCGTGTCCCCCACCCGCTTGTTGGCGTTCAGGTACTCGGCGAAGTCGCGGGAGTCGCGGTAGAGCACGTAGTTGCTGATACCGCTGGCCTCCCGCAGCAGGTCGGCCTGAAGCGCCTGGGCCCCGATGGCCAGCGCGTAGCTCTGGTCGATGGCGGCCAGCTCCCGCAGCACCGTCTGCGTGGTGAGCCGGCTCACGAATCCCATGCCGATCAGGAGCGCGATGAGGACGATCGGCGAGGCCAGGAGCTTCAGGGCAATACGGGAACGGATCCTTCTGCGCATGGGAGCTACCTCCGGCTGCTGAGATGCCAAGAAAAGGCTTTGCCCTTATTATGCCATGAGAGCACTTTAGTTGTTACTGATCGACACCCAAAACTGATCACACCGCCCCGGTGGGAAAGGGTTCGGGGCCGTCTGGACGGGCCGTGTCCCGGTCTCAGCGGTCCAGCCGCACAGGCAGCTCCCCGCCCAGCACCGCGCCTTCCGGCGCCACGTGCATGACGAAGGCGCGGATCTCCACCCCGGCCTGCGCCACCGTCCGCAGGGTCTCGCCGAAGAACGGGTCGATCTCGTCCCACGGCCCGAACGCCTGGGCGTCGCTGCGCTGCGCGATGAAGCAGACGGCCGCCCGGTACCCCTCCCGCACGGCCCCGGCCAGTTCGCCCAGGTGGCGGGCGCCGCGGGCCGTCGGCGCGTCGGGGAAGCGGGCCACCCGGACCCCGTGGGCGTCGGTCAGCACGGAGGTGACCGACTTCACCTCCACCAGGCACGGGGGCCGGTCCGGCGCCATCAGCAGGAAGTCGATGCGGCTGTCGCCGTAGCGGTACTCCGGTCGCACATCGGTATAGCCGGCAAACGGGGGGCAGGTCCCCTCGGCCACCGCCCGGTGAAAGAGCCGGCCGGGCAGGGATGTGTCCACTGAGACCCAGGTGGCGCCGGTCCGGACCATGAGGAGCCTGCCGACGGTCTTGCGCCCGGGCGTGTCAGCTGCCGGGCGCTCCGGTTCAGGTGCGTCGTCCCGCAGGGCCACGATCACCGCCGCCCCCGGCAGCAAGAGCTCCTTCATGCGGCCCGAGGAGGCCACGTGCACCCGCACCTCCCGCCCGTCCTCCAGGCGGACCCGGGCGACGAAGCGGTTAGGGCGCTCCAGGAACGTGGCAGGGAATCGTCTTTCCGTCACGTGCGGTTCTCCTTTCGAAGTTCCCGGTGAAGTGGGGGTATGCACGGCACCCCAGCCACTTCGACTCGGCGCGGCGCCAACCCTCTTTCCCCCCGCCGTCCCCGGCCGCCGGGGGGGCGCAGGGCCGCCGGAAGCGCAGGGTCGCGGGGCGTGCGGGGCGGCAGGAAACGCAGGACGACCGGGAACGCAGGGCGGCTGGGAGCGCAGGGCCGCTGGGAGCGCAAGGCCGCCGAAACGCAGGCCGGCTGGGAGCGCAGGGCCGCCGGGCGGACGCAAGTCCGCGCGGCGGGCGGCCGGAGTAACAGTTCCCGGCCCGGGCAGGGAGCGAGCGGGCGGCTGCCTAAGAAAGAGAGGGAGTTCCCCGCAAAGGAGGATGCAACCTTGCCCGCACCGAAGCGACGCCTGGTTCCGGAGGACCTCTACCGGTTCGTGACCGTGAGCGACCCGCAGATCTCGCCCGACGGCGAGGTCGTCGCATTCGTCCGCACGCACATCGACCCCGAATCGAAGGAGCCGCGCTCGCACATCTGGCTGGTGCCGGCGAGCGGAGGCCAGCCCGTGCCCTTCACCCGGGGGCCCAAGAACGACACGTCGCCCCGCTGGTCGCCGGACGGCCGCACCCTGGCCTTCGTCTCCGACCGGGGCGGCGACCGGCAGATCTGGCTGATCGACCGGCACGGCGGCGAGGCCCGGCAGCTCACCCAGATGCGCCACGGGGCGGGCGACCCGGTCTGGTCCCCCGACGGCCGGTACATCGCGTTCACGTCCGCCGTGGGGCCCGACGACCGGCGGGACCTGCTGACCCGGTCCAAGAGCGAGGCCGACAAGAAGGCGGAGGAGAAGAAGGCGAAGGATGAGGCCCGCACGTTCACCATCATGCGCTGGCGCAGCGACGCGGGCGGCATCCGGCCCGATCGCTGGGCGCAGATCTGGGTCGTGCCCGTCCCGGCCCCGGATGAGCCCATGCCCAAGCCGGTGCAGGTGACCTGGGGCAGTTACGACCACGGCGGCGCCGCGTGGTCGCCTGACGGCCGGTTCATCGCCTTCGCCGCCAACCGGACCGCGGACGAGTCCTTCCGGATCCGGGACATCTTCATCACGCCGGTGCCGGATCCTGACTCGCCTGCAGCCCGGGCGTCGGTGGCCCCGCCGGAGCCCGGGGCGGAGGAGCCCGGAGAGGAAGAGGCGAAGGCCCTGTCCGAACGGCTCCGGAAGGCCGCCGAGGAGGCCGAGGCCGCGTTCGCGCCCCGGAACGTCACCGGCGGCATCGGCCCGTTCCACGCCGCCCGCTTCTCGCCGGACGGCGCAACGCTGGCCGCCATCGGCCACGAAAATGAGTTCCAGAACGCCACGCTGCCCCGGATCTACCTCTACCCGGCAGAAGGGGGCGAGCCCCGGATCCTGACGCACCACGACCTGGAGATCGGCAACAGCGTCGGCGCCGACGTCCGGCCCGGCGGCGGGGGCGTGACGTTCACCTGGTCGCCGGACGGCCAGAGGATCTATCTGCCCGTGGTCGTGCGCGGCGCGTGCTCGGTCTGCGCCTTCCCGACCAGCGGCGGCCGGCCGCAGATCCTGGTCGGGGGCGAGCGGGAGATCTACGGCGGCACCTTCGACCGCAGCGGTCGGCGGCTGGCTTTCGTGGCCGGATCCATGTTCGAGATCGGCGACATCTACGTGTACGACATGGTCACGGGCGAGGAGCGGCGGCTCACCGCCGTGAACGAGAAGCTCTTCGCCGAGATCGAGTGGCCGGAGGTGCAGGAGCTCAACTTCAAGGCCCGGGACGGCTGGGATCTGCATGGCTGGCTCATGAAGCCGGTGGGCTTTGAGGACGGGACGAAGTACCCGCTGGTGCTGGAGATCCACGGCGGGCCGCATACCTGCTTCGGGCACGCCTTCTACCAGGAGATCCAGCTTCTGGCCGCGGCGGGCTACGCCGTGCTCTTCATGAACCCCCGGGGCTCCACCAGCTACGGGCAGGCCTTCGTGGATGCCGTCCGAGGCGACTACGGCAACCGGGACTTCAACGACCTGATGGACGCCGTGGACCACGTCCTCACCTTCGGCTGGGTGGACGAGAAGCGGCTGGCCGTCACCGGCGGCTCCTACGGCGGGTTCATGACCAACTGGATCGTGACCCAGACAGACCGCTTCGCCGCGGCCATCACCCACCGCTCGATCTGCAACTGGGTCTCCTTCAGCGGCACCCCGGACTTCGGGCCGTTCTTCAATCAGATCCAGCACAAGGTGGAGGACCCCTGGTCGCCCGAGGGGGTGCAGGCGCTCTGGCGGATCTCCCCCCTGGCCTACGTGAAGAACGTCAGGACGCCGATCTGCATCATGCACTCGGAGTTCGACTACCGCTGCCCCATCGAGCAGGCGGAGCAGTTCTACATGGCGATCAAGTTCTACGGCCAGGCGCCCACGGAGTTGGTGCGCCATCCCCGGTCGAACCACGACCTGACCCGGCAGGGGCCGCCGGTGCTGCGGGTGGACCGGTTCCACAGGATCCTCCGCTGGTTTGGCCGGTACTGCCCGGCCAACGAGGGGGCTTCCCGGACGACGGCATAACGATGCAGGAAGAGCGTTCAGGCGGGGCCACGGCAGGCCCCGCCTGAACGCATATCGGCAACCTGCGCCGGTGACACTGTTCCCGTACGGGGCGGACCCCGCCGTGCGGGGTGCCCGAGCGACCATACCCTGAAGGGCGTGGACCAGGTTCCGCCAGGAGAAGTACGTAGGGGGAAAGACCGTGGTCAGAATCGGGATCATCATCGGCAGCACGCGCCCGGGGCGCAACGGCGAGGCCGTGGCCCGCTGGGTGTACGAGCACGCCCGCAAGCGGACCGACGCCGAGTTCGAACTCGTGGACCTGAAGGACTTCAACCTGCCCATGTACGACGAGCCGGTGCCGCCGTCTTTCGGGAAGAACTACCAGCACGAGCACACCCGTCGCTGGTCCGAGAAGATTGACGCCCTGGACGGGTTCATCTTCGTCACGCCGGAGTACAACCACGCCACATCCGGAGCGCTGAAGAACGCGATCGACTATCTGTACCTGGAGTGGAACAACAAGGCGGCAGCCTTTGTCGGCTACGGCAGCCTGGGCGGCGCGCGGGCCATCGAGAATCTGCGCGCCATCATGGCGGAGCTGCAGGTGGCCGACGTGCGGCAGCAGGTGTCGCTCTCCCTGTTCACCGACTTTGAGGACTTCAAGGTGTTCAAGCCCAACGAAGAGATGCATCTGCCCGCGCTCAACACCATGCTGGATCAGCTCATCGCCTGGAGCGCCGCCCTGAAGCGCGTGCGCCAGGAGGCGGCCGCGTCGGGATCGTAGCCACCCGGAGGGACGGCTGTGCAGCACTGGCGGGCGCTGGGGCTGATCTTCGGCCTGATCCTGATCAACGCGTTCTTCGCAGCCGGGGAGATCGCGGTCGTCTCCGCCCGGCCCGTCCGCATCCGGCAGCTGGCCGAGCAGGGCAGCCAGGCGGCCTGGGCGGTGCTCCAGCTGATGAAGGACCAGAGCCGGTTCCTGGCGACGATCCAGGTGGGGATCACGCTGGCGGGCTTCCTGGCCAGCGCCTCCGCGGCCGTCGGCCTCTCTGCGGACCTGGGCGCAGTGCTGCAGCGGCTGGGCCTCAGTCCGGCCGTGGCCGCCAGCGCGGCGGTGGTCGCGGTGACGCTGCTCCTTTCTTACCTCACCCTGGTGCTGGGGGAGCTGGTGCCGAAGCGGATCGCGCTGCAGTCGCCGGAGCGGGTCGCCCTGCTGGTGGCCCGCCCGGTGGTGCTGATCGCCCGGCTCACCCGGCCCTTCGTCGCGCTGCTCACCGCATCCACCAACCTGGTCGTGCGGCTCCTGGGCGGCCGGGCCGAGCCGGCGGAGCCGTCCATCTCGGAAGAGGAGCTGCGGCTCTACGTCGCCGAGAACAAGGGGCTCCAGGAGGCGGAGAAGCGGATGATCGCCGGCGTTTTCTCCTTCGGCGACCGCACGGTGCGGCAGGTGATGGTCCCGCGCACGGACATGGCCTGCCTGCACCAGGACGACCCGCTCTCCGCCGCGCTGGCCGAGGTCCGCCGCCACGGCTTCTGGCGCTACCCGGTCTACCGGGAAGACTACGACGACATCGTCGGCATGGTCACCGTCAAGGACCTGCTGCGGCACGTGGGCGTGCAGGCGGACGGCCGCCGGGTGGCGGACGTCATGCGCCCCGCCTGGTTCGTGCCGGAGTCCAAGCCGGCCCTCAGCCTGCTGAAGGAGATGCAGGCCGCCGACGAGCAACTGGCCGTGGTCGTCGATGAGTACGGCGGCGTGGCGGGGCTGGTCACCATGGAAGACCTGCTGGAGGAGATCATCGGGGAGATCGCGGACGAGCCGGTGCAGGGACCGGAGCAGGGCGAGATGGAGCTGGACGCGGGCGATCCGGTCGACGAGGTGGCCGAGCGGCTGGGCATCTCCATCCCCCGCAGCCCCGAGTACGAGACCCTGGCGGGGTACATCCTGTACAACCTGGGCGCCATCCCTTCCGAGGGCGACGAGGTGGCCCTCGGCGGATGGCGGCTGCGGGTGGAGCGCATGGACGGGCACCGCATCGACCGGGTGCGGGCGGTGCCCGACGTGCCGGACGCGCCGGGTCCGCCCGGGATGGCCGGCGAACCTGTTCGCCAGGGCGTTCCGGGCCAGCCCGAGGTACCGGTCGAGCCCGTCCGACCGCACGGATCCCCGCCGCCGACCGACTGAGCCACGGGCCGGGGCGAGGCCCGGTCCGTACGATCCGGGCGCCCATCGGGCCGGCGCGTCTATCCCGGGGGACGAGCCGCATAGAGAGGGGGTAGACTCGGACTCCCCGGAGGTGGCTGCCCGTGCGTGAGCCCACCCTGGCCCTGAAGGGGCTCTGGACTCTGCTGCTTGCTGTCGGGACGGGGCTCATCCTGCTGCTCCTCTTCGCCACGCTGGAGCCGCGCCCGCTGGACGGAGAGGCCCTGAACTACTTCCCGGAAGCCCTGCTGGAGCAGGGGCGCCGCTTCGCCAGGGAGGCCCGGCTGGCCGCCAGCCTGAAGACCCTGGCATCCCTCGGCGCCCTCGCCCTGCTCTGCTTCCACCCGGCCGGGACCCGGCTGCTGGCCCGATGGGAGGCGCGCGGTCGGGGCCGGTGGCCGCGGCAGGTCGCGTGGGTGGCGGTGGGGGCGGGAGCCGTCACCGCCGCGGTGGAGCTTCCCTTCGCGTATTACCTGGGCCATGCCCACGAGCGCGCTTACGGCCTCACCCGGCAGAGCGCCTGGGCCTGGCTGGGCGATCACCTGCTGGGGGAGGCCGTGGGGCTGGTCATCTCGGTGCTGCTCTGGCTGGCGCTCTACGCCCTCATCCGGCGGAGTCCCCGACGGTGGTGGGCGGGCGCCAGCCTGGTCATGGCCGGATACAGCCTGCTGCTGGCGGTGCTCTATCCCGTGCTCCTGCTTCCCCTCTTCCACCCCGTGCGGCCCGTGACCGATCCCCAGGTACTGGCGATGATCCAGGGGCTGGCTGACCGGGCGGGCGTGCGGGTGGAGAAGGTGGCCGAACTGCGGGTGGGGGAGGAGTCCAGCCGGATCAACGCGATGGTCGCCGGCATCGGCCCCACCAAGCAGGTGCTGCTCTACGACACCCTGCTCCGGGAGCTGTCGCCGGCGGAGGTGGAGGCGGTGCTGGCGCATGAGCTCTCCCACGCCGTGCACGGCGACCTGTTCAGGGGATGGGCGCTGCAGGCGGTGCTGAACGCGGCCGCCATGGGCCTGGCGGCCTGGATGCTCGGCGCGATGCGGGACGTCTCTCCGCTGGGGCTGAAGGCGCCCCACGCGCCCCGGGGCCTCGCCCTGCTCATGCTCTTCCTCAGCCTCTGCGACATCGCCGGCGGGCCGGCGCAGGCGGCGCTCTCCCGCCGGGCGGAGGTGCGGGCAGACAGATACGCCCTGGAGCTCACGCAGAACCCCAGGGCGCTGGTGCAGAGCTTCCAGAAGCTGGCCCGGGCCAACCCGGGTGACGTGTCGCCGCCGCCGCTGGTGGAGCTGCTGAGCTACTCCCACCCGTCGATCATGCGGCGCATCCGGGCGGCGGAGGGGCGGTAGGCCGTGCTGCGCCGGACGTGACCGCGCCCGGCGCAGCGGCGCTAGGCGAAGCGGCGGAACGCCAGCGACACGTTGGTGCCGCCGAAGCCGAAGTTGTTGCAGAGCGCGGCCTGCACGCCCCGCACCTCCCGGGCGGTGTGGGGCACGTAGTCCAGCCGGCACTCCGGATCGGGCTGGTGCAGGTTGATGGTCGGCAGCAGCACCTGGTGGTGGAGGGAGAGGACCGTCAGGATCGACTCGATCGCGCCGGCCGCCCCCAGCAGGTGGCCGTGCATGGACTTGGTGCCCGAGACCGCCAGCTTGCGGGCGTGGTCGCCGAAGACCTGCTCGATCGCCTTGCTCTCCTGCACGTCGCCCAGGTCGGTGGAGGTGGCGTGCGCGTTGATGTAGCCCACGTCTTCCGGATTAAGGCGGGCGCTGCGCAGGGCGCCCCTCATCGCCAGCACGGCGCCCAGCCCCTCAGGATGCGGGGCGGTGATGTGGTAGGCGTCCCCCGACATGCCGGCGCCGGCCAGCTCGGCGTAGATCCGGGCGCCGCGCCGCTTGGCGTGCTCCAGTTCCTCCAGCACGAGGCAGCCCGCGCCCTCGCTCATCACGAAGCCGTCCCGGTCCACGTCGAAGGGGCGGGAGGCCCCCTGGGGATCATCGTTCCGGGTCGAGAGCGCCTTGGCGGAGTTGAAGCCGGCAAACGCCAGCTCCGTGATGGTGGCCTCGGTGCCGCCGGTGATCATCACGTCCGCATCGCCCCGCCGGATGATGTGCATGGCGTCGGCGATGGCGTGCCCGGCCGAGGCGCAGGCCGATACGGTGCCGTAGTTGGGCCCGTACACGCCGTACTTCATCGAGATCAGCCCGGCGGCGCTGTTGATGATACAGCGGGGAACGAAGAAGGGCGAGATCCGCCTGGGGCCGCGCTCCTGCAGGATCAGCGCGTTCTCCACGATCCCTTCCAGGCCGCCCATGCCGCTGCCGAACACGACGCCGGTGCGCTCGGCCAGCTCGCCTTCGAAGGTGAGGCCCGCGTCCTGCACCGCCTCGGCCGCGGCGGCCAGGGCGTAGTGGATGAAGGGATCGTACCGACGGACCTCCTTCGGATCCATCACCGTTGCCGGGTCAAAGCCGCGTACCTCGCCGGCGAACCGGGTCGACAGGCGGGACGCGTCAAACCGGGTGATCGGGCCGATCCCCGAACGGCCCGCCACCGCCGCTTCCCAGTTGGCCTGCACGCTGTTGCCCAGGGGCGAGATCAGCCCCAGTCCGGTGACCACTACCCGTCGTTCCATACCGTTCACTCCTCCTACAGGGGTTCAGGAAGCAAATAGGAACGGAGCATCGCCAGCAGGCTCTGCCCCATGGCGTTCAGCTCCACTTGCGGCGTTCCGGTCACCCAGTAGATGGCGACCCCGTCCGCCATGGCCAGCAGCAGCGCGGCCACGCGCTGCGGGTCGACATCCTGCCGGAACCGCCCGCGGGCGACGCCCTCGGCGATGACGCCCGCGACGTACCCCACCAGCCCGGCGAACCGGTCGTGAAGCGCCTGGCGGATCTCGCCGTGCTGCACGGCCTCGGCCATGGTGACCAGCAGCAGCCGGCCGGTGCCCGGGTGGCGCACCCGCAGGGCGGTGGTGAACAGTTCGACGCAGCGCACCAGCCGTTCCCACGGGTCGTCCACGCGCTCGGTGAGCCGGGCGAACAACTCGGGCGCCCGGCCCAGCCGCTCACGCACCAGGGTCAGCATCAGGTCCGCCTTGGTGGGGAAGTACCGGTAGATGGCGCCGACGCTGAGCTGGGCCTGCTGGGCGATGTCGCCCACGGTGGCGGCCTGGTAGCCCTTGGTGATGAAGACTTCCAGGGCGGCGTTGAGGATGGCCTGGCGCCGCCGCTCCTTGTGGGCCGGACTCACCTTGGGCACCGCACTCAACCCCTTCAGAACTTTTGGGGGACAGGATTCCCCTCACGAAAGCCAACTGGCACCCCGGCGACTTCACGGGGGGCCGGCTTCGCCGGCCAGCAGGGGGTGGAGGTGAGGAGGGGGCGGGATTCCCCTCACGAGAGCCAACTGGCACCCCGGAGACTTCACGGGGAGGGCCGGGTCCGCCGGCCTGACCCGTGGCAGAGACGTGTCCACTGGCAGGGGGTGGAGGTGAGGAGGGGACAGGATTCCCCTCACGAGAGCCAATTGGCACCCCGGAGACTTCACGGGGAGGGCCGGCTCCGCCGGCCAGACCCGTGGCAGAGACGTGTCCACCGGCAGGGGGTGGAGGTGAGGAGGGGACAGGATTCCCCTCACGAGAGCCAACTGGCACCCCGGAGACTTCACGGGGAGGGCCGGGTCCGCCGGCCTGACCCGTGGCAGAGACGTGTCCACTGGCAGGGGGTGGAGGTGAGGAGGGGACAGGATTCCCCTCACGAGAGCCAATTGGCACCCCGGAGACTTCACGGGGAGGGCCGGCTCCGCCGGCCTGACCCGTGGCAGAAACGTATCCACCGGCAGGGGGTGGAGGTGAGGAGGGGGCGGGAGCCCCCTCCTCACTTTCAATAAAAGTGAGCGCTCATTCACTTTTATACCACGCCGCGGCGAGCCCGCGCAAGCGCGCAGAGGCACCGGCTGCCAGGAGCAGCCGGTGCCCTGCGCGGATCCCGTTACTGGTTGGACTTCTGGGCCGCACGCTGCATGGAGGCGTTATTGCGCTTGGCCGCATGCTGGGCGCCGCTGACCCCGGTGATGTTGCTGCCCGAGAGCTGGGCGCCCGACTGCTGGCCGGCCTGCTGGCCGCCGCCCAGCGAGCCGAACTCGTAGTTGGTCTGGTTGGCCTTGCCGGCCGCCCGCTGCATCGAAGCCGAGTTCCGCTGGGCAGCGTGCTGCGCGGTGTTGTTGTTCCCGCCAGGCTGCGTACCCTTCGCCATCCTGAAACTCCTCCTCGCAAGGGTTGTTGGAGTCTCATCGGGACCGGTCTTAGTTTGGGCAGCAGCCCCCGCGGGCAGTCTGGGAGTTGGCTGGGAGCTCTGGCGGAATGTGCATCCGGGGTGGCGGCATTACGCCCGGGCAGACTAAGAAGCGATGACCGCGATGAAGAGGTGCGGACGTTGACCGAACAGCCTGCGAATGCCAAGCGGCGCGTGGTGGTGCTGGGGGCAGGCTACGCCGGGCTGACGTGCTTCCTCGAACTGCAGGATCGCCTGCCCCGGAGCCACGACCTGGTGCTGGTCAGCCGCGACCGCTATCACTGGTTCACCACCGAACTGCACACCTATGCGGCCGGCCACGACCCCGATACGGTGCGCATTCCCCTCCGCCGGCTGGTCGCACCGCCCGGACGGCTGGTCATCGACCACGTGGCCGGGCTGCGCCCCGCCGAACGGCGGGTGGAGCTCAAGATCTCCGGCCCGCTGGTGTACGACCTCCTGGTCTTCGCCCTGGGCAGCGAACCCGAGTACTTCGGGCTGCCCGGCATCCCGCAGCACGCGCTCACCATCGGCAGCCCGCACGCCGCGCGGCAGGTGCGGGAGCGGGTGCGCGCGCTGGTGGAAACCGGTGCGGGGGACCAGCGGGCGAACACACGGGATGACGGCGGCGGCGACTCGGCGCGGGTGCTGGTGGTGGGAGGCGGGCTGACCGGCGTGGAACTCGCGGCCGAGCTGGCCGACGAGCACCCCGGGCGGCTGTGGGTGACCATCCTGGAGGCGGCGCCTGACATCATGGCCGGCTTCCCCCCCGACCTGGTGCGCGTCGCCCGGCGGATTCTGGAGGAGAAGGGCATCCGGCTCGTGACCGGAAGCCCCATCGTCACCGCCGATGCGACGCACGTCTACCTGCAGGACGGCCGCGAGATCGGTTACGACCTCCTGGTCTGGGCCGGCGGGGTGCGCGGGCACTCGCTGCTGGCGGAGGCCGGACTGGAGCTGGGCGGGCGCGGCCGGGCCAGGGTCGATGCCTTCCTGCGCAGTGTCAGCGACGACCGCATCTACGTGATCGGCGATGCGGCCTCCTTCACCGATCCCGTCTCGGGGCGCGAGGTCCCGCCGACGGGCCAGGCAGCCGTGCAAATGGGAAAGGCGGCGGCCGAGAACATCCTGCGGCGGCTGAGCGGCCAGCCGGAGCAGCCCTTTGCGTTCCGCCTGCGCGGCCAGTTCGCTTCCCTGGGTCACCACGAGGGGGTGGGGACGCTCGGCCAGGAGAACCTGGTGGGCCTCCCGGCCGTGGCCGTCAAGCACTTCGTCGAGGGGCTCCACGCGTGGGAGATGGGAGGCGGCGTGATGCCGCTGGTGCGCAAGCTCGTCGCCGCGCCCTTGAACTACCTGCGGGGGCGGCGCCTCCGGCAGCGCCTGCGCAATCAGAGACACCGAATCCCTGGCAAGGGGCGGTGTCTACATCAGGTTGAAAGAGAAGAAGCGAGCAGGTCTCTTTGCGCCTTACCCGTCTGCCCACCGTGACCCTGAGCGCTAGGTAGACATCTACGCGTGCCTGTAAGGAGGTGATTCCAGCCTTGCTGCAAGGGGTGGGGAAATTTCAGTCGGCCTACATGGGTGAAATTTCGTCCGGCCGTGACACTTTCATTTGGTGACAGTTGGAGTGAGGTCTGCCGTGTGTAACGTTTCCGTCAGATCTGTCGTTAGTCTTATCTGAAAGAGGAGTGAGGGAGGGTATAACTGTGGTCAGGATCGCAAGGCTGTTACTTGCCGTGATGTTAACACTCATGTTTGCGGGGTGCAGCCGAGCAAGAGACGATGTCTCTGGAGAGAAGAACGAGTATAGGAATGCCTTCATTCCATCGGTCCCCACTGCAACTGCTTTTGTGAACGAAACCCATGGCTGGATCGGTGCTACGGACGGGATCTGGTACACCGAAGATGGTGGCAGGACATGGACCCATCAGCTCCCCAGCCAGGCCCCGGTCATCCGGGTGGAGTTTCTGGATTTTCAAAACGGCTTGGCCCTTACACAGGCATCTACCGTTCTTAGCACGAAAGACGGCGGAAAGGACTGGGTCACGGCAGAGATTCCAGGAGTGTCGCTGCGGGCCGTTGATTTCGTAAGTCCGGGTCATGTGGTCGCAACCGATGCAAACGGCCTTCTCGTCAGTCGAGACGGTGGCACGACCTGGGACAGGATCGGCTCGCCTCTTGCTCTTGCCGACCTGGACTTTGTAAGTGAGGAAGAAGGATGGGCAGCTGGGGAGGGAAAGATCTGGCACACCCGCAATGGCGGGAAATCGTGGAGCGCGCAACTCACGCTTCCTGAACCCGACAAGTGGCTGGGCCACACCTTTGTGCGTTTTACAACGGAGAACACCGGCTGGGTTCTGTTCTCTCTTGGTCAGGGCGCCGGATCCCAGGAGCCCTATGTCCTCTACAGCACAACTGATGCGGGCCAGACTTGGATACCTCAACTGATCGGTGACTGGCCGTGGCCGTTTGAGGTGGAAGCGCCAGGGGCTCCGCAAGGCCCCGGTGGGTATCCGGTCGCTTTTGATGCGTGGGCCGACACTGCCTGGGTGGCGGTCTACTCACCGGCTGCTGGCCACCTGGAGGTGGTACGCGTCACCATTGGAGAAGCACCTGTCGCAAGCGATAAGATCCCCATTGGCGACCCTCGCAAGCCGACAGTTGATATTTCGTTTGTGGATACGAAAACAGGCTGGCTGGTCGTGAGTGATAGCGAGCATAGGAAGACTGCCATTCTACGCAGTGACGATGGCGGAAATTCCTGGCTCGACGCAATCGAACGTCCAAAGTAATCGACCGAAGTAATCGACCGCCACCCGCGGATGGGAACATCCCGGGTGGCGGTACGTAATATTTGGTGCAACTTAGGTGGACCGGGGGCCACACGTGGGCAGACCCCTGTTGCTCATCTGAACGGTATTGTAGGGCTTGCCCCAGCTTTCGATCTTGTCAACATACGGCTTCAACGGGCACTCGGCGTAATATGCGCAGAAACCTTTGATGTTGCTCCCGGAAACGAACGGCTCGTTGTTGAGGATCGGGCTGATGGCTACGAAGGCTGGCAGGCTGAGAGACGAGAGCGAGTAGGTCTGGTACTCCCACTGGCGTTGTCCCGAAAATCGTGGAAATTCAAAGTGGCGGCCCTCAAGCCCCGTTTGGTATAACGGGGGTGGACAGTAGGAAGGAGGTTGCCGCCACTGATGTCATTGTACCGCGGGAAGACCAAGAAGCGCCAGATGCTGGAGGTGGACAAACAGCCCTGGTTGCCCCAGCAGGTGCAGGTGACGCTGCATGCCCTCATGGGAGCAGCCAAGGAGGGTCTGCTGGCCCTGGCCGTCGCTGTGGGGCTTGACGTACTGCGCTCCATGATGGAGGCAGAGGTGACGGCCATCGTCGGCCCCAAGGGCAAGCACAACCCCAATCGAAAGGCTTTTCGGCACGGTGCCGAGGAGGGGCGGGTGGTGCTGGGGGGACGGAAGGTACCCATCCAGCGGCCTCGGGTGCGGACGAAGGACGGACAGGAGGTCAGGCTCTCGAGCTACGAAGCCTTCCAGGATGAGCAGTTGCTGACGCAGGCCGCCCTGGAACGGATGCTTCATGGCCTCTCCACTCGGCGCTACCATCATGGCCTGGAGCCGGTGGGCGACGATCTGCCGGCCGTGGCTACGTCCAAGAGCAGCGTAAGCCGGCACTTCGTGGCGGCCACACGCAAGGCACTGGCTGAGCTGCTGGCGAGGCCGCTTGGTGATCAGCGCTACCTGGTGCTGATGCTGGACGGGATCGAAGTCGCAGACCACACCGTGGTGGTCGCACTGGGGATCACGGACGACGGGCAAAAGCAGATCCTCGGCCTCTGGGAAGGGGCTACCGAGAACGCAACCGTCTGTCGCGCCCTGCTAACAGACCTGGTGGAACGCGGCCTGCGGGTGGACGGAGGCATCCTGGTGGTGATAGATGGGGCCAAGGCCCTCAGGGCTGCCGTGCGGGACGTGCTGGGTGCCAGGGCGACCGTGCAGCGATGCCAAGTTCACAAAAAGCGCAACGTGCTGGACCACCTGCCGGACGAGGCTCGCGCGTGGGTCAGCCGCAAGCTGGAGCAAGCCTGGAGGGAGACGGACTACGAGAAGGCCCGGACTGCTCTCACCAGCCTGGCCAAGACCCTGGACGACAAGTATCCGGGCGCCGCCGCCAGCCTGCGCGAGGGGCTCGAGGAGACCCTGACCGTCCTGCGGCTGGAACTGCCCGAGGCGCTGCGCAAGACTCTCCGTTCCACGAACCCCATCGAGTCCGCCTTCGAGAAGGTACGGATGGCTAGCCGCAACGTCAAGCGCTGGCGGAACGGCCAGCAGGTGCTGCGCTGGACTGCCGCGGGCCTCCTGGAAGCGGAGAAGGGCTTCCGGCGCATCAAGGGATACCGCCAGCTCCCAATGCTGTCGGAAGCCCTAAGTAGACACGCCGCTCCAGAAGCATCCAGCGCCGTGCAAACGGCCTAAAAACGAAGAAAAAGGCCGCCACGAAATTCCACGGCGGCTGGGACGTCGCCACTCCCACTGGTTGCAGTAGAATGCGACCCTGTTCTTCAGCACATCGTACGTTGCGAGGCCAGCAGCCCAACCGTTGGTGAAATCCCTCCACTGCTGAGCGCTGCTCGGTGCTCCATTATAGCCCTCAGCATCCAAGATGACATAGTTTGGAACCTTGACCAGTTGCTTGAACACGTTGGCAACGTACGTGCCGGCCTTGTAACCAGCATTGTACCAGCTGTCCCCGCCAGTCGGTCCGCTGATCGTCCAGAAGGAGAGCCACCACATCGAGAGCTTTGCGTAGGCCATGGCTACAGCTACCTGGTAAGCTGTCCCCAGATCTTCCGTGTACGGAGCCGAGCGTGTACCGAGCCCATCGTGGCTGGCCACTCCCGGCCATCCCAGGTTGTACATGTCCGCAACCTTCTGCTGAGTGGTGTAATCACCGTAAGGCGCAACTCCCATAGAATCTTCCCCCTTTGTTCGTGTTTCTGCTATAGAAGGAGGCGGTAGGCACATCGTTTTACAACAAGGGCTCCCCGCCGCGCGCTCAGAGAGCAGCCGCCTTGATGAGCATGGTCGCGTAGGCGCCTCCCGGCAGCGTGAACCGGAGCGTGACCCGCCGGCAGCCCGCATAGCGCTCGTCCGGCTGCGGCTCCTCCACCTGCAGGGAGCGGGGGATCACCCACGCCGCCCGGGGCGAGCTCTTCAGGAACAGGCCCGGAAGCAGCTCCGCCTCGAGCTGGGCGGGGCGGAGGCGGCGTTCCCGGAGCACATCCTCCAGGACCAGGCCGGCCTCCGGGGCGGGAAAGCGCATGTGCCTCCCCGGCAGCGGGATGACCATCTGACGCAGGGCGGGCGTCGGCCGGGCGAAGCGATACGGCCCGGCGGCGCCTGGCACCTCCGCGGGCGCCTCGCCCTCCCCGGCCGCATCGGCGACCAGGTGGCGGAGCACCTCGTTCCACAGGAATGCCTGGTAGGCCGAGAGCCACATCTCCAACTCCTCCCGCCGCGCCGTGGCCAGGGCCTCGCGGAAACCGGCGGGGTTCTCCTGGAGCCGCGCAAAGCACCGTTGCTCAAAGGCGGTCTCGGCCAGGCTGAGGCAGGCGGACCAGTTGCCCCAGGCCTCCAGCAGGCGGCGCTTGCGCGCCTTTGCCTTTCGCTTCTCGCCGGGGTAGATGTGGGTCAGGGCGATCTGGAGCGCTTGTTCCCAACGGCCCCGGATCATGTGCTCCGCGATGAACCCGCGCTCGCGGTCGTAGCTGCCGAACCGCTGGTCGTCGAAGTAGTTGGGGAAGCCCTCGGCGGCAACCCGGCGGGCGCCGGCGGCGAGGCGGGCGGCCTCGTCGGGCCGGAGCTCCCGCACGGTGACCTCGAAGTGGTTGGCCAGTACCCGACCTGGGCTCATCGGCTCGGTGGCGTACCCCACCGCTTTGAGCCGGTACCCGGGCGTCTCCAGGGAGTGGTCGGCGGGGTCGTCGATGGTCACATACTGCCAGGTGTGGCCGTGCCGGTCCTTCTTTCCCCCGTACCGGATGCGGGAAAGGGGCAGCCGCCGCTCCCGGGCGATGGCGGAGATCGCGTCGGCGGTATTCCAGCCTTTCTTCTCCAGCAGGTAGACCCGGTAGCGGGCCGGCTTCGGGCGGATGTGCAGGTCCACGGCCTCCCGCACCACAAAGTCCTCGGGTGTCGTCTTCAGGCGCACGTCGTCCTTACTTCCTTTCATCCCCGTTCCACCCTTAGGGTGCCCGGGTCGGGTGCTTCCGCACCGTGCGCCCGGACCCCGGGCCGGGGCAGATGGTGCACACCGGGCAGCCGGACCCGGGCCGCCCCTCCCGGCACGCCCGGCGGCAGGCGATGCACACCGGGCGGCGAGGCCGGCCCCAGGCGCAGACGCAGGCTCCCTACCGATGCGTAGAGAGCCTGCGTCCGAAGCGTGATCGGGCATCGCCCGGCTACTTGTTCCGCTGCTCCGAGCTGTGGCCGGGGAACGCGGCCGAACCCGGGTCGATGTAGGCCTTGGCGTTGTTGACCGCGGTGGCCACCTCGCCAAAACCCGTGGCGATCAGGCGGATCTTGCCCGGGTACCAGCAGATGTCGCCGGCGGCGTATACGCCGGGGATGTTGGTCTCGCCCTTGGAGTTGACGACGATCTGCCGCTTGTTCTCGATTGCCAGGCCCCACTCCAGCATGCTGCCCAGCGAGGCCTTGAAGCCGGTGCCGATGATCACGTAATCGACGTCGAGGGTCGTCTCCTCGCCCGTGCGGTTATCGAAGATGGTGGCCCGCTTGACCCAGTTGCCGTCGCCCTCGACCCGGCGCAGCTCGTAGAACACCTTGACGTGCACCCGCGAGGCGGCCAGCTTCTTCAGCGACTCCTCGTGGGCCCGGAACCCGTCGCGCCGGTGAATGAGGGTGACCTCCTCGGCGAGCGGCTCGACCATCAGCGCGTAGTCCACGGCCGTGTCGCCGCCGCCGATGACCAGGACCTTCTTGCCCTGGAACTGAGGCAGGTTCGTCACGCTGTACAGGACGCCCTTCCCCTCGTACTCCCGGGCGGACTCGTTGGGAATGCGGTTCGGTTCGAAAGCACCAATGCCGGCGGTGATGATGACGGCCTTGCTGTAGTGCCGTTCGCCGGTATGGGTGACCAGTTCGAACGTGCCATCCTCCAGCTTGGTGAGCTTGTCGACCCGCTGGTTGAAGACGTAGGTGGCGTCCGGGTTGGCTCGGTCTGCCTGTTCCTTGCACTGCTCGACCAGACGTTTGGCGCTGACGCTGGGGAATCCTGCGACGTCGAAGATGTCCTTTTCCGGGTACAGCGCGGCCAGCTGACCGCCCACCTCGGGCAGCGCCTCGATGACCTTGGTCTTCATGCCGCGCATGCCTGCGTAGAACACCCCGAACAGACCTGTGGGCCCTGCACCGATCAGGGTCACGTCGAAAAGCTCTTTCGTGCCGGACACGGTTGCCGTCATCCCCCTATCTGCCTAATCATTTTATGACTGGCTGTGGTTCAGGAACAGGACCTTTGTATCTATCCACATGCGAGTATAACACACAGTCAGCCATAATGGGCAGATTCTTCACGAGGATCCGCGCAAATTCTTTTTCATCTGCAGCAAGCTCACCACCGCCGGTCAGGCCGGAAACGCCAGGGCGGCCCCCAGCCAGTCGGCCAGCCGGCGCAGCAGGGGATGATCGGCGCGCATCTCCTCGTCGGGCAGGTTGTGCTTGTCGACGATGAGGTAGACCGAGCCTTCGGGCGTCTCCACCACGATCAGCTGAAACTCCGAGCCGCCCATCTCTTCGAGGGCGTCGGCGATCCGCGGGAAGTGGGGATGGGCGAAGTCGAGACTGACCTGAAGCAGGACGTAGCGGTAGCCCTTGATCTCCGTGAGGTCCGACAGCCGGATGACGGCGTCGAAGGGGGTCCCCTCCAGGGCGGCGAGGGCCTCCACCACGGCCTCCGCGCGCTGCTGGTCAACCATGGCGGCCGTGGCCCCCCACTTGGAGGGGCGCTTGTCCGGACGGAAGCGCACGTGCTCACTCTCCTTTCCCCGATTCCGGTTCGTGGCGGTCAGACGCGGTTCCTGCAGGGCGGGTCCGCCCCGGCGCAGAAAGCTAACGTGAGAGGAGGTTCGGCGCACGTGATCAAGGCGCTGTTCTTTGCCCCGCAGGCCCTGGCCTACGGCCCCGACGAACCGGATCTGCTGGCCGGCATCCTGCAGGCGGAGGGGATCGCCGCGAGCCGGGACCAGGTGGCTGAGGCCCTGGCGAAGCTGCCCGCTGATGTGCAGGCGGCGGGTCGGGCGGTGCGCACCCCGGAGGAGGAGAGGGCATTCCACCGGACCCTGTGGACGGCGCTCCTGCCCCTGCTGGGCCGGGATGAGCCGGATCCCGCCGTCCTGCGCAGGCTGGGCGCTGCCCGGGACGATTACCCGGCATGGTGGTCGCTCTACGCAGAGACGCTGCCCGTCCTCGCCGAGCTGCGCCGCCGCGGGTACCTGATGGGCGCGGTGGGCCGGTGGGCGCCGTCGCTGGCCCGGTTCCTGGCCGAGTTTGAGCTCGAAGGATATTTTGACCTCATCCGCCCCTCGGCCGCGGCCGGTCTGCCCTGGCCGGACCCGGCGCTGCTGCGGGACGCCCTGGCCGAGGTGGACTGCGCGCCGGGCGAGGCGCTCTACTGCGCGGCGGCTGTGCGCGACGACGTGCCCTGCGCGCAGGCGGCCGGCCTCACGCCGGTGTGGGTGAACCGCACGGGCATCTCCACGGGGCATGAGGTCATCTCCGTCAGCGACCTGCGGGGCCTGCTGGCGCTGCTGGGCGAGGGAGGAAACACCCGGTGACGGAGCGGCACCCGATGAAGGAAGGGCGCCCGGTCCCGGCCGTGCAGCCCGTAAGGGAGCTGGCGGGCCAGGCTGCCCTGGTGACCGGCGCCTCCCGCGGCATCGGCCGGGCGATCGCGCTGGAGCTCGCCGCCGCCGGCGCCGGCGTGATGGTCGCCTTCCACCGGCAGCGCGCGCAGGCGGAGGCGGTAGTGGCGGCCATCCGCGCGGCCGGCGGGGAGGCGGAGCCGGTGCAGGTGGACGTCCGGGACCCGGCCGCCTGTGAGCGCGCGGTGGCCGGAACGGTCCGCCGCTTCGGCCGGATCGACGTGCTCGTCAACAACGCGGGAACGGCCCTCGAGAAGCTGCTTCTCGACACCACCCCGGCCGAGTGGCAGGACCTGCTGGCGGTGCACCTGACGGGGATGTACGCCTGCACCCGGGCGGCGCTGCCGCACATGCTGGCCCGGCGGTACGGGCGGATCATCACGGTCTCGTCCATCTGGGGCATCACGGGGGCGGCCGGGGAAGTGGCCTACTCGGCCGTGAAGGCGGGGCAGAACGGCTTCACCCGGGCGCTGGCGCAGGAGGTGGGCCCCTTCGGCATCACCGTGAACGCGGTGGCCCCCGGCGCCATCGACACCGAGATGAACAGCTTCCTGCAGGGGGACGACCTGCAGGAGTGGCTGAGCAAAGTGCCGGTGGGGCGCCTGGGCACGCCGCAGGAGGTGGCGGCGCTGGTGCGCTTCCTCGCGGGACCCGGCGCCGGCTTCATCACCGGCCAGGTGATCTCGCCCAACGGCGGCGTTGTGGTCTGATCTGGCAGAGTGCCGCGGTACATTCTGCCACCGGCCTGAACGCGCAAACGAAAGCCCCGGAGGCTTCGTCATGTGGACGGGAGGTCTGCATGACGATGAAGCACCTGAAACGCACAGCTGCGGCGCTGACGGCCCTGGCCGTGCTGGGGTTCGCGGCGCCGCCTGCCACGCAGGGGGCCGTGCTGTGGGACACCGCCGGCCACTGGGCGCGTGCCGAGATCGCCGCGGGCGTTGCTGCAGGATACATTTCCGGCTTTCCCGACGGCAGTTTCCGGCCGGATCAGCCGATCACCCGGGCGGAGTTCTTCACCCTGCTGACCGGCGCGCTGGGCCTCACGCCGCGGCCCGGCGATGCGGCGCCGTATGCGCCTGACCACTGGTCGGCGCGCCAGGGGCAGCTGCAGGCCGCCGTGGCGGCGGGTGTGCTCAACCCCGCCGATTATGCAGGCTGGCTGGCGCCGGATCTGCCCACTGCGCGCCGCGAGATCGTCATGGCCGCCGTGCGTGCGCTGGGACACGAAGACCTGGTGGGGCAGCGCGCGCTTGCGGCCAGCGACGCCGCGGCCTATCCCGACTGGCTGCAGGCCTGGGCGGCCGAGGCCATCCACCTGGGCATCCTGCAGGGCTATGCGGACGGGTCGGTGGGCCTGGACCGCACCGCCACGCGCGCAGAGGCCCTGGTGATGGTCCAGCGCATCCGCGCGGCCCTCCTGTTGAACGCCGTGCCGACGTCGGAGGAACCCGCGCCCGGCGCGCGGCGGTACCCCGCCCCGGGCGAACCGACGTGGACGCTCGACGGAGGCGCCCCGGCGCGGCCCGCATTCTCCGACGGCCGGCACCGCTACACCCTGAAGGTGGACCTTCAGGGCTACACGCTTCTGCCGGCGCCGGGACAGGCGGCCTGGCTGAGCGCCGTGGACGGGCGCGGCACTTACCGCCTCTACCGGCTGGCCGCGGGCCAGGTCCGGGAGATCGCGTCCGGCGACGAACCCATCGTCGCCCTGGCGGTGGCGGACGACGGCCGCCTCTGGTTCAGCCGGGGCACGGACCTGCTCGCGGCAGCGGGGGACGGCCGGCTGGAGCGGTACGCCCTCTCCGGGCAGGCGACCCACGGCGCCCCGGATGAAGCGGGCGGGCTCTGGGCCGTGGACGCGAGCCGCCTCTACCGCGTCGCCGGCGGCAAGGTGGTGAGCTACCCCCTGGCGGAGGGCCTGCTCGCCCGGGTGCGCCACGTGGCGCCGGCGCCGGACGGTTCGGTCTGGCTCCTGCTGCGCGCCGGGCAGCCCGGACGGGGGGTCGAGGCCGTGCGCATCCGCGGGGGAAGGGTGGTGCAGGAGGCGACGGTAGTCCGCGGCTTGCCGGGGCAGGCCGGGACCGTGCAGGCGGCCCTGCTCAGCGAGCGGGGGGACGCGCGGCTCATCCTGGTGACGGCGCCCGAGCGGATGGTGATCCGGTTCGACCTCGCCACGGGGGCGGCGGCGCGGCGGATCCTGCCCGCGGAGGCGGGTGATTGGGCGCAGGTCCTGCCCGCGCCGGAAGGCGGTGCGCTGGTGGTGGACCGGCACGGCCGCCGGTGGCGCGTCGCGGACTGAGTTCCAGGTCCGGAAGATTCTGGCATGAGGGGTGTGCGGGGCCCCGGGCGACATAAGATGGGGATGGCTGCAGTTCTGTAAAGCCTTCCGGAGGTGTCGCACGAGGTGTCCATGCCCATGCCCATGGGAGGCCCGATGCGGCTTCCCGCGCAGGTGGCCGGTTCCATGTCCCGCATGCAGGGGCTGCTTCAGGCGGCCCAGCCCGAAATCCAGGCGGCGTACGCGGCGCACTGGCTCGCCGCCCGCCAGGCGGCGGGCGCCCCGCACTTTCAGGATCTGAGTCAGCACATGATGATGGGCCTGTACGGCACCACCGCGCTCGGCGGTCTGCTGCGCTACGCGCTGTCGGGCCGGGCCACGCCCGATGTGGTCGGCGGGATCATCGACCAGGTGCAGCTGATCCGGCAGAGCTACGAGGGGGCCCAGCAGGCCCTGGAACGGTTCCTGGGCGACGAGGAGGTGCGGTCGCTGAGCGGTGTGCAGCTGATGGGCCGGACGCTCCCGCACCTGGACCGCTTCTACCAGCAGATGGAGCAGCCGGCGCAGGCGGTACTCAGCGGGGTGGACTGGCAGGAATCCGGCGAGGTTCCGGGCTGGCCCGTGAGGCGGGCGGAGGTGGGCGGCTCCGGCCCCGGGTGGCAGCCGCCCGTGCCGCGCTGGGAGTCGAACGGCGAGATGGGCCGGGCAGACGGGGTGAGCGAGCTGCCGCCGCCCGATGGGGAGGCCTGAGCAGGTGCGCGGAGGCAACGGGGCCCGGGATGCGTTCCCGGGCCTCGTTCTGCATAGATTTTGGGATCGTCGAAAGAGGGTGTCCGGCCCCGGGCGGCGAACCTGATGATCCAACGATGGGGAGGGAGCAGATGCACATGGACCTGACACCGTACACGGGCGGCACCCTGCTGGACTCGCTGGGCATCGTGCTGGAGGAGGTCTCGCCGGAGCGGGTGGTCGCGACGATGCCGGTGGATCACCGGACCCGCCAGCCCATGGGGCTGCTCCACGGCGGCGCCTCCGCGGCGCTGGCGGAGACCGTGGCCAGCATCGGGGCGGCGCTCAACGCCGGAGAAGGGCGCACGGTCGTGGGGATGGAGATCAACGCCAACCACATCCGGGCCAAGCGCGAGGGCACGGTGCGGGCGGTGGCCACGCCGGCCCACATCGGACGCACCAGCAGCGTGTGGGAGATCCGCATCACCGACGAGGAGGGCAGGCTGATCTGCCTGTCGCGCTGCACGCTGGCGTTCATCGACCTGGACCGGGACAAGAAGTGAGGCTGGGGAGCCGTGCTCCTCAGCCTCCATCGCGTCCCGGGGCCGCGCCATCCGCCGGGGGCGCTGCAGGGCAGCCAGCCCGACCGTGCCCGCCGCCGTGCCGATCAGCGGGTAGAGCACCACGAGCGGCAGGGGCATCCCGCGGAACACCCAGGGGCCGGACATGACGATGCCGGCGGCGGTGACGATGACGCCGCCGATCCAGGGGAGCCGGGCCAAGGCCGAGATGCCGCCTGCCAGCAGGAGCAGGACAAGCCAGAACATGCAGGGGCTCAGCAGCCTGAACCCGAGCCGGCTACGTCTCCTCCCCTTCGTCCCAGCGGCGCTGCAGTTCCTGGTACGTGGCCGGGAACTCGGGCGTGTACCGCAGGAAGGTGGGAATCGGGTAGCGCACGCCCCCCTTGTGGGTGCCCTCCAGCCCCTCCAGCAGGTCGCCCACCTGCGGCCAGGGGATGGTGAACGCCATCTCATGGTCCTGGGTCTGCCCGAAGATGCGGTCCCCCAGGCAGGGCAGGATGAACTGGGGCCTGTCCTCCCGGGCCGTGCGGATGACGATGTCGGCGCAGTCGGCCCGGCCGCTGGTGGTGGAGGTGACCGAACCGCCGGTCTTCCACAGCGCGCCGGTGACCGCCCGCATCACCTGGGCCGAGTTGCCGTAGATCAGAAGGATCTCGGGCTCAAACGTGCACCGGGAGAGCGGGGCCACCACCACCGTGCCCGCCTCTTCCGGCGCGAACTTGGGAATCTCCTGCTCCGTGAGGGCGCCCTGCGCGCACGTCTCCACGTACATGCCCGCCGCGAGGTTGCCCTCGGTGTAGTACGGGATCGCCGGCTTGAAGCCGAAGGCCACCTGCGCGATGGGGCAGCTCAGGTCCTCAGGCCCCATGGCGACCGCCCAGCCGTAGCGGCGGGCCATGCCGATGCCCTGGCAGATGGCGATCTTGATTCCCATGTCGCGCCACGGGCGGCGCACCCGGTCGGGCAGCGGTTCCCCGCCGCGGAACACCCGGATGCCCAGCGGGAACGTGTCGGTCCGCAGGTGCCGGTCCAGCGCTGCCGCCACTTCCCGGCAGTCCAGCGTTCTGGCCGTGTTCCCCATGTGAATCCCCCCTCTGCTCCGCCAGTTTTCTCTATACTTATGCACAATTCCTGCCATGGCGAACATGGCGGTGCAGCAGGAGGAAGCAGCCGCGAGGGAGAAGAAAAGCAACAAAAAAGTAATGGGAGGTCTTCTGATGTTCGGCCTGATTTTGGCGCACAGCGTGATGCGCTGGGTGGTTCTGGTCGGCGCGGTCGCGGCGCTGGTGGGCGCCCGGCTGGCCGGCGACCGGGGCCAGGAAGGATGGGGCGGCCGGACCGGATTTCTGTACACCTTGGCCCTGGATGTGCAGGTGCTGATCGGCCTGGTGATCTGGACGCTGGAGACGGGCTGGAGGCTCAACGCCTTCTTCGCCTTCATCCACCCGGTGACGATGGTGCTGGCCATGCTGGTGGCGCACTTCGGCCGCCGCCGGCAGGTGCGCTCGGTGCCGGCGGCCGGCTTCTGGGCCTATGCCGCTTCGCTCGGGTTGGTGCTCGCGGCCATTCCCTGGAGAGCCTGAACGCCGATTGCGGTTCACCCCCTTCTGCCGTGAAGGGGGTTTTCCATTTGTTCACGTCGAACCCTCACAGAAAGAGGTGAACCGTTTTACCTTACGAGAGAACCATTTCTGCCCATCAGAGGGTCTCATCAACGGAAGTAAGCGGGGAAACCTGTGCCTTTTCCTGTACGTCGTATAAGGAGGTTGACAGCGTGAGCGAGTCCGTGATGAACAACGGCGCCGGACCGCGCATCTCGCCCTGGCGGGCGGTGCTGCGCGTCCTTACGGATCCGGGAGAGACGTTCCGGGCCATGGCGGAGAAGCCGCCGGTCCTGGCCCCCTATGTGGTGCACATGCTGGCGGGGCTGGTCTACATGGTCTTCGCCTACCGTCCTACGCTGGACCTGGCCCTGCAGGCTTCCCTCGCCGCGATGCCCCCGGGCCAGCAGGCCGACTTTGAAACGATGCGCACCGTCATGCAGTGGAGCGCGGGGGCCGGGCTGGTCGGCTCCGCGCTGGCCGGTCCCTGGGTCGCAGGCTTCGTCATCTCCCTCGTTGCGATGTTCTTCGGCCAGTTCCAGGGCGGCGGCGTGCCCCTCACGTCCTACTTCGGGATGGTCGGCTACGCCCGTCTGCCCTTGGCCATCCTCACGCTCCTGATGGGCGTTTTCACGGGCATCACCGGGCGGCTGGAGTTCGACCTGAGCCCGGCCGTCCTCCTGCCCGAGACCGCCAGTCCGGTCCTGGCGGCCCTGCTGCACGCCTTCAACCCGCTGCACCTGTGGTACTACGTCCTGCTGGGCATCGGCTTCGCCTCATTGTTCGGCCGTGAGCCGCGCAAGGGGTGGATCCTGCCCGTGGCGCTCTTCGTGATGACCACCCTGTTCCAGATGGGGTCGGCTGCCGTGAGCGCCTCGCTGATGATGACCATGAACTAAGGAGGAGCCGGTGTGAAGCGTAAGGTACTGATCGCGGCCGCGCTCCTCGCAGCGGTGGCCGGACTTTTCGCTTTCAACCTGATCGACCGTGACACGCCCGCATCGGGGCGGGGGGGAGCCGTTCAGGGGCCCTCCGGCGCTCCGCAGGTCCGGGTGCAGACCGTGCAGCGGGGCAGCCTGCTGCAGGAGGTCATCGCCCCGGGCATTCTGGAGGCCAGGGATGTGCACGAAATCCGTGCGCCTTTCAACACCCGGTCCGTGGCCCTGAAGGTGGGCATCGGCGACCGGGTGGCCCCGGGGCAGGTGCTTGCGGTCCTGGATTCCGACGACCTGGCCCTGCAGGTCTCGGCGCAGGAGGCCCAGGTGGCCCGGATGGAGTCGTCGCTGGCGGCCCTCCGTCTCCAGCAGCAGGAGGCGCCGCTGCAGCTTAACCAGCGGCTGGCCCAGGCGCGGGCCCAGCTGCTCCAGGCCGAGGACAACCTCGCCGCGGTCCTGCGGCAGGACGACGTGCTGCGCACCCGGCTGGAGCAGGCCCGCCTGAACGTGACGACGCTGCAGAACAAGAGCGCCGAGGGGGCCGACAAACTGGCCGCGGCGCGGGCCGCTCTGCTGGATGCGGAGAAGGCCTACCAGGCCGATCCGGCCAGTGCGGCGCTGCGCGCCGCCTATGAACAGGCGCGGGCGGCCTACGACGAGGTCCTGCGCCAGAGCCAGCAAGCGGCCGAGCAGGCCGCGGCCCAGCTGCGGGCGGCCTACGACGAGCTGGCCGCCGCAGAGGCCGAGTACGCCCGGGTGAGCGGCGAGAACGCGGTGGCGGTGCAGCTGGCCGTAAGCCAGGTGGAGGCGGCCCGCATCGCCCTGCAGCTGGCGGAGATGGAGGCCCAGAGCGGCGGCACGCTGGCCGAGCAGGTGCGGGCGGCCGAGATTGAGCTGGAGGCGGCGCGCACCAGCCTGAACGCCCTGCGGCAGAAGCTCGCGCAGGCGGAACTCACCGCCCCGGCCGCGGGCACGGTCCTGGCCGTGGCCATTCAGGACGGCATGCCCGCGCAGGAGACCCAGGTGCTCCTCACCATCGGCGACCTGGACGTGCTGAAGGTGACCGCCCAGGTGGACGAGCTCGACATCACGAAGCTGGAGGCCGGACAGCCGCTGTCGGTGGAGACCAACGCCGCGCCGGGTGAGCGGTTCGAGGGCCGGGTGACCCGGGTAGCGGCCCAGGCGACCGTGACGCCCACCGGATCGCCGTACTTCCCCGTAGAGGGCGAGGTGGTCAACCGCGACGGGATGCTCCGGGCGGGCCTGAACGCCGAGGTGACCATCGCCACGGCCGAGCGGCATGACGCGATCGTCGTCCCCGCGGCGGCGGTGCGCACCGACAACGGCGAGATGAGCGTGCTGGTGGTGGAGAACTTCACCGTCCGGGTGCGGACGGTCGTGGCCGGGCTCCGCACCGAGACCGAGATCGAGATCCTCGAGGGGCTCACGGAGGGTGAGCAGGTCGTCGTCAGCCCCTTTACGCTGATCAACTCCCTGAAGGAGGGAGACGCGGTTCGGGTGGAGGAGGTGGACGAGACTTGGGGGAAAACCCGATGATCAAGCTTGAAAATGTGACCAAGGTCTATAAGATGGGCAGCACCGAGGTCCACGCCCTGCGGGGCGTGAGCCTGGAGATCCACGCCGGCGAACTGGTGGCCATCATGGGCCCCTCCGGCTCCGGCAAGTCGACCCTGATGAACATCCTCGGCTGTCTGGACCGGGCGACCAGCGGGACCTACGTCCTGGACGGGCGGGAGATCACCGCCAGGAACGAGTCGGAGCTGGCCCGGGTGCGCAACCGGCAGATCGGCTTCGTCTTCCAGACGTTTAACCTGCTGCCCCGGATGTCGGCCCTGCGCAACGTGGAGCAGCCGCTGCTGTACGCCGGCGTGGGCGCCCGGGAGCGCCGCCGGCGTGCCCGGGAGGCCCTGGAGCGCGTGGGGCTCGGCGACCGGATCCACCACCGCCCGAACGAGCTCTCCGGGGGCCAGCGGCAGCGCGTGGCCATCGCCCGGGCGCTGGTGACGCGGCCGTCGATCATCCTGGCCGACGAGCCCACCGGCAACCTGGACTCCCGCACGGGTGAGGAGATCCTCGCCCTGTTCCAGGAGCTCCACGCGGAGGGGGCGACGGTGCTCATCGTCACCCACGAGCCCGACGTGGCCGAGCACGTGAACCGCGTCATCCGGCTGCGGGACGGCAAGATCGTCAGCGATGAGCCCGTGGCCAATCCCGTGCGGGCGGTGGACCGGCTTGCGACGATGGGAGGGCCCGAGGAATGAACATCCTCGAAACCCTCCGGGTCGCCTGGGAGGCCCTGCTCGCCAACAAGCTGCGGTCGATCCTCACCATGATCGGCATCATCATCGGCGTCGGGTCGGTCATCGCCGTGGTGGCGATCGGCCGCGGCACCGAAGCGGCCGTGCTGGGCGAGCTGCAGGGGCTCGGTGCGGGCGTCTTCTACATCATTCCGGGTTCGGCCACTTCCACCGACGCGCTGAGTCGCATGGAGCCGATCAGCGAGCGGGACATGCAGCAGCTGGAGGCCATGCTGCCCGACATCGAGGCCGTGATCAGCGGCGATACGATCGGCGTTCGGGCAGAGTGGCAGAAGGAGTCGCTCTCCACCTACGCCTACGCCGTTTCCCCCGGCTTTGAACGGGTGGTGAACGTCAAGGTCCTGGAGGGCCGCTGGTTCACCGAGGAGGAGATGAAGGGCGGCGCCCGCGTGACCGTCCTGTCCAGGGACGCGGTGACCCGGCTCTTCGGCGACCGCAACTACAACCCCGTGGGCGAGCGCCTGAAGATCAACGGGCTCACCCACCAGGTGATCGGCAGCGTGGAAAACACCACGGGCGCGCTCTCGCAGAGCATGGGGATGCAGGATCCCGCCCTGTACCTGCCGGTGGCCGCGGTGCACCGCATGACGGGGAGCACCGATTCCTGGATGGTGGTGGCGAAGGTGCGCCCGGGGGCCGACGTCCAGAGCGTCATGGACGACGCCGTCGCCCTGCTCGGGAAGATCAACAACGGGGCGAGTTACATGGGCTTCAGCATGGAGCAGATGACGGCGGCCCTGACCACCGTCACCGGCCTTCTGACGGGTCTGATCGCCTCCATCGCCGCGATCTCCCTGCTGGTGGGCGGCGTCGGCATCATGAACATCATGCTGGTCTCGGTCACCGAGCGCACGCGCGAGATCGGCCTGCGCAAGGCGATTGGGGCCACCTACGGCAACATCATGACGCAGTTCCTGATCGAGTCGGTGGTGATCTGCATGGTGGGCGGGGCGATCGGCGTGGCCTTCGCCGCCGTGCCCGTGTGGCTGGTCGGCCGGGCGATGGGCGTTTCCATGCTGATCGACCTTCCCACGGCGATTCTGGCCCTGAGCTTCTCTGCCCTGGTCGGGGTGATCTTCGGCGTCTATCCGGCCTCGAAGGCGGCCCGGCTCGATCCTATTGAGGCCCTGCGCTATGAGTAAGGAGGATGAGCGCGTGAACCGTTATGGTAGGAGTTCCGCCGGGGCGATCCGGCGCAGGATGGTGTCCCTTCTGACCAGTCTCCTTCTCGTGGCTTCGGTGGTCTTGCCCGCGGCGGCCCAGGAGGCGGCGACCGAGGTGCTGCTGCGCGTCGCCGACGCAGCCGGGCGTCCCGTGCCCTCGGCCACGGTGGAGGTCTACGAACTGGGCTACGGCCTGGTGACGGTCCAGACGGCCGGCGCGGACGGGCTCCTGCGGGTGCCCCTCGCATCGGGCCGCACGCGGCTGTGGCAGGCCCGCGCCACCGCCCCGGGTTACGAGGTGCAGGAGACCGGCTGGTTCGACCCGGCCCAGGGCGGCGTGCGCATCATCACGCTGGAGCCGGTGGGCGGCGAGCTGCAGGTCTTCGTCCGTGACGCCGACGGCCGGGCCAGCGCCCGCGTGACGCTCCTGAACAGCGCCGGGCGCGTGGTGGCCGGGGGCGAGGCGCAGGCCGGGCGCTGGATCGCCCGGGATCTGGCCCCCGGCGCGTATACCGTTCTGGTTTCGGCCGACGGCAAGGCGCCGGTGGAGAAGAGCGTGTCGGTGAGCCGCGGCCGGGTGACGGTGGAGGCGATCTCGCTGCAGCAGGGGACGATCACCGCCACCGGCCAGGTGATCGACGGCGGCACCGGCCGGGCGCTGGCGGGTGCGAAGGTGGAGCTGATCCGCGGCGAGCACGTGGTGGTGGGCGCGGCCGAGACCAACACGACGGGGCGCTTCTCCATCCGGACCGACCTGCCGTCTGACACGTACCGGGTGCGGGTCAGCATGCCGGGGTACACGCCGGTCGAGACCGAGGCCGAACAGGTCCTCTCGGGCGGGTACCTGGACTACTCCGGCCTGAACCGGATCACGCTCTACCCGGCCACAGCGACCATCGAGGGCGCCCTGATGACGGCGTCGGGTCGGCCCATCCCCTGGGCGGAGATGGTGCTGATGCGGGAGGGCTTCGGCGAGGTGGCCAGCGCGAAGGTGGACCAGCAGGGCCGCTTCCGCTTTGAGCAGGTCCCGGCGGGGGCCGGCCACCGGTACATGCTGGTGGCGCACGACGCCATCGACAACCTGACGGTCGACCACGTGGACCTGGCCACGACGGACTGGTTCACGGTCAACCCCGGCGGCAAGGTGGAGCGGTCGGTCGTGGCGCAGTCCTTCGCCGAGCAGGCGCTGCGCCAGTCCTCGGTGACCGGCACCGTGCTGAGCCCCACCGGGCAGCCGGTGGAGGGGGCGACGGTGGAGCTGATCCGCCGGAGCCGGGTGGAGAAGTCGGCGACCACCGATGCGGAAGGGCGCTTCACCTTCCCGCATGTGGAGGCCAGCGAGGACGGCGGGGCCGTCACGGCGCCGTACATGCTGCGGGTCAGCAAGGACGGCTACATCACCACCCGTGAGGTCACGGTGATGGGCCAGCGGTCGGTGACATTCCACGTGCCGTTCATGGGCCAGGCGATTCTCTCGGTGACCCTGAATCCGGAGACGGCCGAGCCCAGCGGGCGGGTGGTGGACCAGTTCGGCCGTCCGGTGCAGGGGGCCGAGGTCGCGCTCGTGCTGGCCGACGGCACCGTGGTGGCCCAGCGTCGCACCGACAGCTCCGGCTGGTACCGGCTGGGCACGGTGCCGGCGAACACCAGCTGGGCCGCGCTGCAGGTGAAGGCGGAGGGCTACCTGCCGTCGGGGCAGATCAACGTGACCGAGGCGCTGCTTCAGGGTGAGGCCCTGCCCACCGTGCGGCTGATCCCGGGCACGGCCACGCTGGACGGCGTGGTGGTGAACCTCCAGGGCAAGCCCGTCGCCGGTGCGGCGGTCCGGCTCAGCCTGGACGGCGAGGTGGTCGCGGAGACGAAGGCCGAGAGCGACGGCTACTTCTCGCTGAAGGCCGACGTGTCGTCGGCATCCCTGGGCCTGCTGCTGGTGGAGGGCGAAGGCTACAGCCAGGGCGGCGTCGTGCTGCGTGAGCTCCCGACGCCCGGCCAGACCCTGACGAAGGCCGTGATGATCTATGAGGAGACCGCCGTGGTCGAGGGGCAGGTGCTGGATCAGAACCGGCAGCCCGTCGCCGGCGTGCGGGTGGAGCTGGTGCTGGAGGGCAGCGGGCAGGTCACTTCGGCCCTGACCGACGCCAGCGGCCGCTACCGGATCGAGCAGTCGCTGCCGAATGGGGCCACCTGGGCGTGGCTCCGGGTGCGGCCGGCGTCGGGCACCTTCGGCGGCTCACTCACCCATGCCATGGACATGACACCGATCATCCGCCTCACGCCGGGGGACACGGTGGTCACCGATCTCCTGGTGCGGCGGTAGGCGAAAGCGTCGATGCGGCGAAGGCCGCGGGCACGAGCCCGCGGCCTTCTTGCATGTGTAAAAGCTGCGGTTCCCATTCGGAGGCGCGGCGGGAGCAGCCCGCGGCCAGTTCGGTGACGATGACCCGGCCGTTCTCCCGCACCTTGGCGTACTCTGCACAGCGTGCCGGGCCACGGCCGCCGACGCGGATTCGTCAACCCTGCCAACTGCGCCTATACCGGAAGAATATAGAAACCAGGTAAAATAGAGGCATCTGGTCGCCGTGACGGAGGGAGCAGGGTGGACGAACACGGGCGGAGGCGAGGCTTTCAGGTCGCCGAGCGCCCCCGGGGCAGGGCCTGGGTGCACATGGGGGCGGGCATCATGGTGCCGGTTATGCTGGCCCTTGGCGCGCTCGTGCCGCGCCTCGGGGGCGGACTGGGGGCGGCGGGTTCACCGGAGGCGGGCTGCGCCCCGCTCACCGGCCTGACCCCTGTGGCGGTAGCGGTCCGGGGGACCGGAGGAAGCCTGCACAGGGGCACGGGTTACACGTCCCCGGAGGGGGAGGCGCTGGTGCCGCTGCGCGGGCTGGTGGACCGCGCAGCCCATGTGTACTGGGATGAGAGCGGGCGGACCGTGAGCCTGCTGGGCACCGATGACGTGCTCTCGGTCCACTTTCGCGGGGCCCGGGCGGAGATCCGGTCAGCCGTGCTGAACGGCGAGGTGATCACGGCGCACGCCGTGTTCTGTGACGGGCAGGTATACCTCCCGGTGGGGTTGGTGGCCGCCGTTCTGCACCTCGAGGTGGAGCAGCCGTCGGCGGAAGCGCTGCACCTTTCACCTCGCTGAGCCGTCCCCGGAGGCCGTTGTGATTGGGCGCTCCGGGGGCGAAAGGTTGCCGGCTGCGGCGGTGGTTCGCTGGTGATCGCCGCGGCTGGATGTGAGGACGCAGGGAGTGCCGGCCCCTGTCTGAGCGGCGCCTCGCCGCCTGTGGCACGCGGCCGCCTGGCCGCAACCTTGAAATTTCGCGTATCCCGATGTATACACAAGGTGTAGTATGGAGTCAAACCTTGTGTATAGGGATGGGGAAGGCGTATGGCAGGTCACAGGCCCAGAGGCGTGTTTCACGCGTTCCGCCTGCTGCTGATCATCGCGGTGGTCGCCACGCTCCTGGCGGCCGCTGCAAGGCTGCCGGCGGCGCCTGCGGCGCCGCCGGCGCAGCACGCCGCCCGGGACGCGGCGCACGGGCAGACCGAGGACGCCGCCCCCGTAACAGCGGTGAACCGCCGGACGGAGACCGACCCGGCCGCAATGGCCGAAGCGGGCCGTCCCCGCCCACCCCAGCGGGAAGCTGCGACCAACACCCGGACCGGACAGCCTGACTCCGACGCCCTCTCCGAGTCCGAAGCGAAGCCGGCCGTGCAGCGGGCGCCGCGCACCTGCACCAGGGCGATCCCCTTTGCCCGGGCTGCCGCGGCGGGCGAAGCCTTAGTGTACCTGGGAACGGCGGCCACGCCCGAGCCCGATGCCCTGGGCGGCCTCGAACCGGTGCTGGAGGCCTACCTGGCCACTCTGAACGGCACGTACGGCGTGGCCGTGACCGATCTGGCGACGGGTGCGACAGCCGCGGTGCGGGGCGACCAGGTTTTCGTGGCGGCCTCGACCTTCAAGGTGCCGCTGGCCATGTACGTTTTCTCCCTGGTCGAGAGAGGAGAGGCCGACCTGGCGGAGCCTGTCTACTACGTCCCGGAGGACTGGGAGGGCGGCACCGGCGTTCTCCACGCGGCGATTCCCGGTGACTGCTACACGGTGGCGGAGCTGGTCGACCTGTCGCTGACGGTCAGCGACAACATCGCCACTAACATGCTCCTGCGCCACTTCGGCGACGAAAACGTGTTTGCGTACATGCGGGAGCTCGGCGGCGCCGTGACGAACCTGGCTACCGGCCGCCGGGCCACGACGCCCCGAGATATGGCCCGGTACATGGAGCTGGCGTACCGCCGGGCCGCGGAGCCGGACGGTGAGCTCTACCGCATCCTCATGGGGCTGCTGACCCAGACCGTCTTCACCGACCGCATCGCAGCCGGCGCCCCTGCGGGGGTGCCCGTGGCGCACAAGATCGGCACGTTGCCGGCGATGGTGCACGACATCGGCGTCGTCTTCCTGCCGGAGCGGCCCTTTGCGATTGCGATCTTCAGTTCGGGCGTGAATGAGGCCGCTGCGGCAGTGGCGCTTGCGGACATCACCCGCATCGTCAGCGCGTACATGCAGGGTGGCGCTGAGCTGGCCGCGCAGGTGGCTGGCAGCGCTGCGTCCGCCGCGGCGGGCGGCGGCTCCGAACCGGGCGCCGACACCTCGACGGGCGCTGATCCGGCTTCGGCAGACGGCCCTCCGACGGGCGCTGATCCGGCTTCGGCAGATGGCCCTCCGACGGGCGCTGATCCGGCTTCACGAGATGGCCCTCCGGCGGGCGCTGACACGGCTTCACCAGATGGCCCTCCGGCAGGCGTTGACCCAGCGCCGCCGGACAGCACTTCGGCTGGCGCGGACCCGGCTTCGCCGGACGGCACTTCGGCGGGCGGAACCCCGACGGAAGCCGGCGCCGACCCCGGGGGGGAAGGGGGCCGGTAACGGCGTAACCGGCGCTGCAGGGAAAGCCGGGGCGGATCCCGCCCCGGGAGACTCGTGAGTCTGGCGAGACAGGAGACGGTCCTGCCCTTGCTTTCTGCATGCAGAATGGGAAAGTGTGGGGAGGTTGTCCGTTGGCAATGCGCGATAGGGTTCCCAGGCCGGACTGGCGTCAGCTGATGGCGCCGGTCCGGTCGTCTGATCTGGCCGCGGTCATTTTGCTGCTCCTGGTGATGCTGACCGGCGGTCTCACCGCCTTTGCGGTCCGCCTCTTCGAGTGGCTGGTCAACCGCCTCTTCACCCTGGGCTATGCACAGCTTCCGGGCTGGCTCGGCTCCGCCGGCCTGCCCGGATGGTCCGCGTTCCTGCTCTTCCCGGCCCTGCTGGGGCTGGCGCACGCCGGGGTCAGGCGGCTGACCCCGCGCGCCGACCGGCATCATGCGATCCCGCTGGTGATCCTGGCCCTGGCGCGCCGAGAGGGCCGGCTTCGCCCGGTCTCGACCCTGCTGAAGACGGCCGCGTCCATCCTCACGCTGGGCGCCGGGGGCTCGCTGGGCCGAGAGGGGCCCGTGGTGCTCCTCGGCGCCGGACTCGGCTCGGCTCTGGGACAGCTCCTGCCCATCCGGCCCCAGTGGCGCCGGGCGCTGGTTGTGGCCGGCGCGGCAGCGGCCATCGCCACGGCGTTTCACGCGCCGATCGCGGGCACCTTCTTCGCGATGGAGATCGTGCTGATCCAGTTCTCCTCCCGGGCCTTCGCCCTGGCGGCGCTGGGCGCGACCGTGGCCGCGGTGCTCTCCCGGTACCTGTCCGGCGGGCCGCCCTTCCCCATCCCGGCCTACTCCGTGCAGGATCCCTGGCAGATCCCCCTCTTCCTGGGGCTCGGCCTGTTCATCGCCCCGCTCTCCCGGCTCTACATCGCCGCAATCTACGGCAGTGAGGAGGCGGGCCGGCGTCTGGCTCGCATCCCGGAGAGCCTGAGACCCGCCCTGGGCGGCATCCTGTTCGGGCTGCTGGGACTGCTCCTGCCGCAGACGCTGGGGCCCGGCCTCGACACCATCCAGGAGGCTCTGGAAGGGCGCCTCCCGCTGCTGGCGCTCGCGGCGCTCCTGGGCGGCAAGCTGGTCGCCATCGCCCTGACCAGCGGGAGCGGGTGGACGGGCGGCACCTTCACCCCCGCGCTGTTCCTGGGTGCGATGGCCGGCGGCGTCTACGGGCATCTGATGGCCCTCGCGCTGCCGGGGGTGGCGGTGCAGCCCGGGGCCTACGCGGTCGTCGGTATGGCGGCCATGATCGCCGGCGCGACCCAGGCGCCCCTCACCGCCCTGACGCTCATCTTCGAGATCACCCGCGACTACCGCATTGCACTGCCCGCCATGCTGGCGTGCGGCGTCGCGGCCGTGCTCAGCCAGCGGATCAACCCCTACTCCATCGACACCCTGCACCTGCCGGAACAGGGGATCCTGCTGCCGTGGCAGGTGCAGGACCTGCGGGACGTCCGGGTGGAGCAGGCCATGGCACACCCGGTGACCGTCGCCAGGACGGGCATGTCCCTGAAAGAAGTCATCGCCCTGATGCGGGAGACCCGCCACGGCGGTTACCCGGTGCTGGACGAGCGGGGGCGGCTGGTGGGGATGATCACCCTGAAGGACGTCCGGGACGTGCCGCTGGAGCGGCGGCTGGAGACGCCGGTGAACGAGGCCATGTCCCGCAGCCTGGTCACCGTGACGCCGGACCAGACGCTTGCCGAGGCGGCGCTCCTGCTGGTGCGGCACGGCATCGGCCGGCTGCCGGTGGTGGCGCCCGACGACCCCGGGCGCCTGGTCGGGCTGCTGAGCCGGACGGACATCCTGCGGGCATATCCCACGCTTACGGATGCAGAGGAATAGAACACGCCCACCGGCTTCACGGCCGGTGGGCGCGGTGTATCGATGTGCTTCAGCGGCCCTCGCCGATCAGCATGCCGGCGAAGACGAAGAGCAGCACGGCCAGGGAGATGAGCCCGTAGACCACATCGCCGAGCCGCAGGTAGATGACCATGGCCGCCGCCACGCGCAGCAGCGGCGTGCAGACCAGGGCGATGATGCCCGCCGTCACCAGCTGGGGGCCGATGGCGAGCGGAAGCTGGAAGAGGACGACCACCAGGCCGGAGGCGATCAGCGTGGCCGCCACGGCGGTGCCCACCCGCAGGAGGCGCGCGACCGCCAGCTCGACCCGTTCCACGTCCTGGGAGACCGCATGATCACGGGTGTCCAGGCTGTCCACTCAGTACGTCACCCCTTTCCACGCCATCTGCACGGCCACGTAGACAAGCAGCGGGACGAACAGGAGGCGGAGGGTCGAGCCTTTGAGCCGCATCATCAGCCGGGAGCCCAGGAGCGCCCCGAGCAGCACGCCCAGGACCACGGGCCCGGCCACCAGCGGCTTCACGTCGCCCCGGACGAAGTAGACCGTGGCGGAGGCCGCCGCCGTCACGCCGATCATGAAGTTGGACGTGGCGGTGGAGACCTTGATCGGCAGCTTCATGACCATATCCATCGCCGGCACCTTGAACAGTCCCCCGCCCACTCCCAGAAGCCCGGCGAAGGCTCCCGAGACGTACATGAGAAACAGGCCGGGCAGGGCGCCGGTGGCGTGGTAGGTGACGGTGCGTCCGAGGGCCTGGTCGTAGTAGGATCCGCGCAGCTGAAGCCGCTGCGACAGCTTGTCCGGCTCCACGTGCCCGGGCAGCTCGGACTTCCGGGCCCGGAACATCGTCCAGGCCGAGTACGCCATGAGGACGGCGAAGAGGAGGAAGAGGAAGCGGACGGGCAGGTAGCCGGCGATGAAGGCGCCGGTCAGCGCGCCGAGCGTGGAGCCGACCTCCAGGAACATGCCGACGCGGGTGTTGGTGATATGGTCCCGCAGGTAGGCGACCGCCGCCCCGGTGGAGGTGGCGATGATAGAGACGGCGCTGGCGGCCACCGCCGTGCGGAAGTCGAACCCGAACAGCAGCGTCAGGGCCGGTACGATGATGATGCCGCCGCCCAGCCCCAGCATGGAACCCACCAGCCCCGCGAGCAGCGCCGTGCCGAGGATGGCGAGGGTGAGCGCGATGGGGGTCATAGTCATCTCCTTTGCCGGTGGGGTGATCGGGAACTGACGTCTACTACTATACACCTGATACCAATCAGGGAAAAGGCGGCTGGAACGACCCACACGCAGATGCCGGACCGGTCGCCGTGGACCGGAGGCAGGCCGCACCGCCCGGGTGCAGGCTGACGTCTCAACAGGTAGAGAGGAATCCTTGCGATCCGCCGCGCGATGGCATATAGTTGATTCGTAGCGGATCGTACAGGGGAGTCGAGGGGTCACGGGAGTGAAGGAGGGAAAAAACGGTGAACATTACCCTGACCGATAAGGCCACGACCCGGCTGAAGGAGATCATCAAGTCCAAGGGTGAGAATCTGGCCCTGCGTGTGCTGGTGCGTCCCGGCGGTTGCTCGGGCTTCGAATATGGCATGGCCCTGGAGCGAAACCCGCGCCCTGACGACAACGTGGGCGAGTTCGACGGGATCAAGGTCGTCATCGATCCGGCCAGCCTGCCCTACCTGGATGGCTCGACGATCGACTACGTGGACAGCCTGATGGGCGGCGGTTTCGCGATCAACAATCCCAACGCGGTCACCAGCTGCAGCTGTGGCCAGTCCTTCCGTACGGCCAACGCGGGCGGCGCCCCCAGGTCGTGCGGCAGCGGCGGCTGCGCGCATTAGGAGACGGCACCGCAACGGGCCGGCGGAGCTTTCCGCCGGCCCAGATGTTTTCGGGCCGGGCGCCCTGGCCCGCGGAGGCCGCGGCGCTCACGCGGCAGCCCGGTAATGCATCCCCGTTTTCCGCAGCCGGCCCTGGTTGCAGAGGTACACCAGGTGCGCCAGGGTTTCGGCCAAGGCGAAGCGAATCTGGTGCAGCGTCAGCTCCTCGACCGGGAAGATTCGGCGGCAGACCTCCCAGGCCGTGGCGCCGCCCGGCGCGGCGTCGGCGGCCGCAGCGACCTTCGCCAGCCGGTCGACGTGGTGCGCGGCGATCTCCCGGGCCCGCCCTGCCACGTCGTGGATCAGCGCCCGGTGCCCCGGAAGGGCGACTTTCGCCCCCAGAGCCTCCACCCGGCGCAGGGAGTACAGGTAGTCGGCCAGCGGGTCGGGGCGGCTGCCGGGCCAGACGGACACGTTGGGCGTGATGCCCGCGAGCAGCATGTCGTTGGCCAGGAGGATCGACCGCCGCGCATCCCAGAAGACCGCCAGGCCGTCGGAGTGGCCGGGGGTCCAGATCACCTCCCAGGTGCCGCCGCCCATGGCGATCTGGCTGCCGATCGGCAGCGGGCGCAGCTCGGGCAGCGGCCGGACCCGCTCCACCTGCTGCAGGTGATGCCGGCCGAGGGCGAGGGCCGTGGCCTCGTCCATTCCCTCTTCCAGGCACATGGCGGTGAGCCGCTCTGCCATGCTGCCGGTCTCGTCGGCCCAGAAGCGCTGGAACTGCTCCATCTCGGTCTCCGGCAGGAAGACCGGCGCGCCGGTCAGCTGCTGGAGCCAGCCGGCCGCCCCCACGTGGTCCGGGTGGTAGTGGGTGAGGACGATCTGCCGGATGTCCTGCGGCCGGATGGCCAGGTCGGCGAGGGCGCGGGGCCAGGCGTCCAATGCCAGGCTGTCGTGAAAGCCGGTGTCCACCAGGGTCCAGCCGGACGGGTCCCGCAGCAGGTAGCAGTTCACGTACCGCAGCGGGATGGGGATCGGGATCGGGACCAGGAAGATGCCGGGGACGACCTCGGTGGGCGGCCGGTAGGTCGGGGGCTTTGCACGCACGGTCTCGCAGTCCTCCTCTTGGGCGCGGCAGGCGCCAGCGGCCTGAAAGAGAATTAGAGACATATCAAGTTTATGTTCTTTTTGACGATAAAGCGTGCCGGAGCGATATTCCCCGCCTTGCCGCGTGCTTGGCGGAGGCGGGGTTCCGCACCGCTGCGTGCGTACCTGGGGGCGGGTTTCCGCACCGCTGCACACGTGCCGGAGGTCCCCGCACCGCGGCGTAGGCGGCAGGGCCGGCGGCTTCGCGAACGGAGGTGCACGTGGATGAACCGCAGGACACGGGCGCAGGTCTTCGCCACGCTGGCGGTGGGCGGGGCGGTTCTGGTCTGGCTCGTGTGGGCGCGTCCGCCCTACGCGGTGGAGTGGGCGGCGCTGGTGGTCATCACGCAGGTGGTCCTGGCGGTGCTGCTGCTCCGGGGCCACGAGGACGAGGAGTCGCTCAACCCGGCCATTCTCGAGTCGATCACCAGCTTCGACACCTCGCTGCGCATCGGCGAGGAGACCATGCCCTACCTGAAGCAGGGGCTCAACTTCGAGTCCGCCCAGAAGATCTGCGAGATCATCCGGCAGATCACGGAGATGGACGCCGTGGCCATCACCGACGACAAGGTGATCCTCGGCTTCTCCGGCGTGGGCTGCCGGCGGCACCAGCAGGGCGGTCCCATTCTCACCGGGGCCACCCGCTACGTGCTGGAGACCGGCGAGGCCAAGGTGGTGAACGATCCGCGGGTCCTTACCTGCGATGAGCCCGGCTGCCCCCATCCCCTGAAGGCCGCCGTCGTCACGCCCCTGAAGTTCCGGGGGAAGGTGGTGGGCACGTTCAAGCTGTACCGGGCAACCCAGGCGCCACTGCCCACCTACGTCGTGCGGCTGGCCGCGGGCATCGCGGCGCTCCTGGGCATCCAGATGGAGCTGGCGGAGTCGGAGCGGCAGCGGCAGCTGGTGGTCCGGGCGCGGCTGGAGGCGCTGCAGGCGCAGATCCGACCGCACTTCCTGTTCAACGTGCTGAACACCATCATCATGTTCTCCCGCACGGATCCGGACCGCTCCCGGGAGCTCCTGGTAAGCCTCGCCCAGTTCTTCCGCCGGTCGCTCACCACCCGCGGCAACATGAACACCTTCCAGGATGAGCTGGAGTACATCAACATCTACCTCTCCCTGGAGAAGGCCCGCTTCGGCGAGAAGCTCCAGGTGAAGCTGAAGGTGGATCCCCGGGTCACCGGCGCCTCCGTTCCCGTGCTGACCCTCCAGCCTCTGGTCGAGAACGCGATCGTGCACGGCCTGGCGCCCAAGGAGGACACGGGCGTCGTGGGCATCCGCGCGCGACAGGTCGGCGACCACCTGCATATCCTGATCGCCGACAACGGGATCGGCATGGACCGGGAGACGCAGCGCCGGGTCTTCGAGGAGGGCTTCGGCACCAACATGGGGCTGGGCCTGACCAACGTCAACGAGCGGCTGATCTCCCTCTACGGTTCCGAGTACCGGCTGCGCATCCGCAGCTCCCCCGGGCGGGGCACGGCCATCCGGCTGCGCATCCCCCTCCGCCAGGCATCTCTGGGGGATTGAGCCGCGTTTCACGTGACAACCCTTGGCGTTCACATGTCCGTCGTCTACAATGGTGAAGCGAGAGTCCCAGCGGAGAAGGAGCGTAGGTTGCCAATGGTGCTGAGGGCCCTGATCGTGGATGACGAATACCCGGCCCGGATGGAGCTGCGGTACCAGCTCAGCCAGTTCCCCGACGTCGAGGTCATCGGTGAGGCGACCAACGCTCGCGAGGCCATGGCACTGATCAACGCGCTGGATTACGACGTCATCTTTCTCGACGTGCAGATGCCGGGCATGACCGGCATCGAGCTGGCCAAGAGCCTGAAGGGCCGCGCCGTCGTGCCGAAGGTCGTCTTCGTGACCGCTTACGAGAACTACGCCGTGTCGGCCTTCGAGATCCCGGCGACGGACTACCTGCTGAAGCCCATCGAGGGCGAGCGGCTGGCCGAGACCATTCAGCGCCTGCGGGACGCGAAGGCGGGCGCCGCGGGCGAGGGCCGGCCGGAGGCGGGCGAGGCCGCGGACCGCGCGCAGGAGGAGAGCAAGCCGCCGCTGACCTTCCTCATGTGCGAGAAGGATGACAAGCAGATCCCGCTGCCGCTGAATGAGATCGTCTACATTTTCTCAGAAGGCTACAACGTCTATGTCCAGACCTATTCCGAGCGCTACCTGACGCGCCACACCCTGCAGGAACTGACGGAGCGGCTGCCCTCGTCACAGTTCTTCCGCAGCCACCGCTCGTACCTGGTGAACATCTTCCAGGTGAAGGAGATCAGCCCGTACTTCAACGGCGCGTATATTTTGAAACTGAAGGACAAGGAGCACTCCGAGGTGATCGTCAGCCGATCCAACGTCAAGCGGATGAAGCAGCTCTTTTCGATGGGCTGATGGAGATACGCGGGTCCGTTCGGTACCCGCGCACAGATTCTCTTCGGACGCGCGCATTGGGCCCTTTGGACAGGCAGGAGCGGGCCGATGTTTGGCGAAGTAGACCCTGCCGAGGTCGCGGAGAGGAGAGATGGACGTGTCTTACTTCGAGCGCCTGACACCCACCCGCTGGCCGGCTGATGCGCACATCCAGACGCCGTGTGATCCGCTCGTCGCGGCGGCGGAGTTCAGCTATGCCAACCCGGGTTTTGCAGGTCTCCTGGAGGTCAGCGTCCAGGGGCTGATCGGGGGGCGCCCGGTGCTCAAGCCCGTCCTCGTCAGAGTGGATGGCCCCGGCCGCTGCAGGCTGGCCCCTCCCGGCGCGCGCCTCGTCGAGCCGACCCGTGAACTGGTCTGAAGGCACATAACAGCCGCCCTCCTGTGCTGCGGGAGGGCGGCTTTTGGATGCGTCTACTTGAGGAGCCACGTCTGATCGGCCAGGACGAAGCCGTGATCCATCAGGCTGTACGCCTCCGCATAGAGCCCGCTCCGGCTCTGGTGACCCAGCAGCACCAGCATGACCTCCCGGCCGTCACGCCAGGCCGACGCCACCAGGGTGTAGCCGGCCTTTTCCGTCCACCCGTTCTTCACGCCGGTGGCGCCCGGGTAGCGCAGCACGAACAGGTTGCTGTTGGTGAGCTGGCGGTTGCCATACGGGCCGGGAATCGTCCACTGCGGCGGGTACATGTAGGCCCGGAACAGCGGGTTGTGAAGCGCGGCCCGGGAGATGCGGGCCAGGTCCTCGGCGGTGGAGTACGGGTTCACCCAGTCGTCGAGCCCGGAGGACGTGACGAAATGGGTGTTGCGGGCGCCCAGTTCGGCGGCCCGCCCGTTCATCCACTGGGCGAACGCCTCCTCGGTGCCGGCGAGGTGTTCGGCGATGGCGACGGCGGCGTCGTTGCCGGATACCAGCATGAGCCCGTAGAGCAGCTCACGCAGGGTGCGCTGCTCGCCGGTCTGCAGGTAGACGCTGGTGCCCGGCTGGTTGGCGGCGTTCCAGCTCACGGTGACCACCGCATCCGGGTTGCCGTGCTCGACGGCCAGCAGGGCGGTCATGATCTTGGTGGTCGAGGCGATCGCCCGGGGTGTGCGGGCGTTGTGCTCGCTGAGCACGGCTCCGGAGGCCACGTCGACGAGGATGTACGCGGGGGCCGCCACGTCGGGCACACAGGTGGTGCCGCCGGCCGGGCCGAGGGTGGCGGTCCGGGTGGGGTTGGACCAGGTGAGCGGCACGCCCAGGTGGTCGGCGATGTCGCGCGCCGCGACCAGCGGCCGGCCGCCGACCAGCATCGGCGCCGAGGTGAGGGTGACCGTTTCGCCGTCGAGGGTGGCGGTCGTGGAGTCGGGGATGAGGACCAGCCTCCGGCCGTTCAGCTCGGCGGCGATCGCCGTGCCGTCGCCGGTCCGGCTGACCGAGCCTCCCAGGGCCTCAACCGCCTCCACCAGCGGGACGAACGTCAGGTTCTGGATGATGGGCACGGCCCCGATGCACTTCCCGCCGGCCTGGAGGAAGGCCCGGTCCTCCAGCAGCGCCAGCAGCGGCTCCACCACCGGCTGGCTGTCCAGATGGCGGGTGTACCGGTTCGCGACCCAGCCGCGCACGCCGCCCGGCAGCGCGACCTCCGTCCACTCCGCTCCGGGCTCCTCACTGACGATCTCCAGCCGCGTGCCCAGCGGCACCGTCGTCAGGATCGGCGCGCTGGTGCTCGGCTCCTGGCGCACGTTGAGCGGCCCGTCGATCACCTCCAGCTGGCGCGGAGGCGCGAGGTTCACCGTCACGGTGCGCGTGGCGCCGTCGTACCCGACCTCCGCCCCCAGCCCTTCCGACAGGAAGCGGAGGGGGATGTAGGTGCGGTCCGCGATGAGCTGCGCCGGCACGTCCAGCTCTACCGGCTGGCCGTCCACCAGCGCGGTGCGCTCGCCGATGCGCAGGGAGACGGTGCGGCCGCCCAGCGCGGCCGTGACCAGGTTGGGCGGCTCCCAGCCGACCTCGGCGCCCAGCGACTCCAGGTACGCCCGCATGGGTACCAGCACGCGGTTGTCTTGAAGGATGGGGGTCTGCGGCAGGTAGAGTTCCCGTCCGTTCACGTAGAGGGAGAGCGGCTGCACATCGGCGGCGACGGCCGGTGCAGCGCTGACCAGCAGGGTTGTCGCAGTAAGCAGCGCCGCCAGCTTGTTCCGTATTGGCAAGGTGTGTCACCTCAATAACCATATCACTATGTGATTGGACGGGGCTTGCCATAATCGGGTTCCGTCTCTTGCGGAGGGTGTTGGTGGAAAAGAAAAAGCCTCTGCAGCCCACGGGCTGCAGAGGGAGTGGCTGGTTTTTCTCACTTCGAGCCCCGGATGAGCGACATCGCCTCGGCCCGGGTGGCCTCGCTGGTCTGGAAGACGCCCCGCACCGCGGAGGTGACCGTGGTGCTCCCGGGCTTGCGCACGCCCCGCATCGTCATGCACATGTGCTCGGCCTCCACCACGACCAGGACGCCCTGCGGGTTCAGCCGCTCCATCAGGAGGTCGGCGATCTGCGAGGTCAGCCGCTCCTGCAGCTGGGGCCGCCGGGAGAAGTCCTCCACCACGCGGGCCAGCTTGGAGAGCCCGACCACGCGCCCGCTGCGGGGGATGTAGGCGACGTGCGCCTTGCCGAAGAAGGGCAGCAGGTGGTGCTCGCACATCGACTGGAAGGAGATATCCCGAACGATGACCATCTCTTCATGGTCCTCGTTGAAGATCGCCGAAAGCCGCTCAGCCGGGTCCCGGTGGAGCCCGGCGAAGACCTCCTCGTAGAAATCAGCCACTCGCCGCGGCGTCTCCAGCAGTCCCTCGCGGTCAGGGTCCTCGCCCACCGCTTCCAGGATCATCCGGACCGCCTGCTGAATCTTTTCCTTGTCCACGGACACCCGTGGTCACCGCCTTTCCGTGTCACGACTTCGCCGCCTGCTGGGGCGCGATCGGGGCGGACCCCAGGGGCCCACCTCTTCTTTGGACGGACCGTCCGCCCGGACTGGTACTGTCTACTTGGAAGGTTTGACACCGGAAGGGACCAGCCATATCAAGTGTTTGACTTCTTCCCTTCGAACTCCGTATAATGCGCGTAAACAGAGTGCGCGAGCGCCGAGGGAAGGTGGGGATGGGTATGGGAAACCGCTACTTTACGCCGGCTGAAGTGAACCGTCTCATTCCCGAGCTGGAGCGCATCATCGCGTACCTCAGGCGCCTGGATGCCGAGATCCAGGAAAAGGACTGGCGGCTGAGGCAGCGGAAGGTGGAAGCCCGGCGGCGGGACGACCAGGTGGACACCTACACCTTCCTGAAGGAGGAGGCGGAGCTCGACTTCCTACGGATCCTCTCCCAGGGTCAGTGTGACCGGATCCGTGAGCTGGGCGGCGAGCTCAAGGGCGGCTACCTCGTAGATTTCCCGGCCATCATCGACGGGCAGGAGGTGCTGCTCTGCTGGCGGCCGGGCGAGCCCGAGGTGCGCTGGTACCACGGCCTGCACGAGGGCATGATGGGGCGCAAGCCGCTTCCCGAAGTACTGGAGGAACCCCCGGCAGAGCCGGAGGAATAGGAAAGGGCGGTTTCGCCATGGCTGGCGGAACCGCCCTTTCGGATCGCTTACGGCTTCCCGCCGGCAGATTCGGCCTTGCGCACGGCCTCGGCGACCACGTCGGCGATGTGGCGCACCTGTACCTTGTCCGAAAGGCCGGCGCGCGCGATGCCCTCCAGCATCTCCAGGTGGCACGGGGTGTTGGCCACCACCAGGGTCGAGGCGCCAGTTCCGGCGACCTTCTCCGTCTTGTCGTCCAGAATCTGGTCGGAGAGCAGGGCCTGGGTGATCATGTAGGTGCCCGCGGCGCCGCAGCAGCGGTCGGCCTCCGGCAGTTCGACGAACCGGGCGCCGGGCATGGACTTCAGCAGGTTGCGGGGCGGGGCGGCCACCTTCTGCACGTTGCGCAGGTGGCAGGAGTCCTGGTAGGTGTAGGTGCCCGTCATGTCGCCCATCGGGACCGGACCCAGCTGTTCCACCAGCTCGGAGAAGTCGCGGCACCGGGAGGAGAAGGCCCGGGCGCGTTCGGCCCACTCCGGGTCGTCGGCCAGCAGCTTGTCGTACTCCCGCAGCGCCGCGCCGCAGCCGCCGGCCGTGCCCACGATGAAGTCGGCGCCGCTTCTCTCGAAGGCGGCGATGTTCCGCTTGGCCTGCTCCACGGCCATCGCGTGCTCGCCCGCGTGGCTGTGCACCGCGCCGCAGCAGCCCTGGCCCTTCGGCACGACGATCTCGCAGCCCAGGCGGGTCAGCACGTCGATCGCGTTCTGGTTGGTCTCGAAGAAGACGATGTCCGACAGGCAGCCGAGGAAGAAGGCGACCCGGTAGCGGCGGTTGCCGGCGGCGGGGTACACAGGCCTGCGCGCCGCCCGCCTGGCCGGGGAGGCCACGGGCGGAATGGCCCGTTCCATGTCGGCCATGCCCTTGCCGCCGATCTTCTCCACCAGGTTCAGGGCGTGGGCCAGGCTGCGGAGGCCCAGCTTCTGATAGAGCCACAGCGCCCAGGCGGAGAACTTGATGCCGCCGGGCGTCCCCAGCAGGTAGCGGTAGGCCCAGCGCACGATGCCGGGCAGGGGCCGGACCTCGGCCAGCTGCGCGCGCCCCTGCTCCAGGATCGCGCCGTAAGAGACGCCGGCCGGGCAGGCGGGCTCGCAGGCGCGGCACCCGAGGCAGGCGTCCAGCGGGTCGGCGATGTCCAGGATGTCCAGCTTCTCCTCCATGACCGCGCGCATCAGCGCGATGCGGCCGCGCGGGCTGGCCGACTCCACCTGCTTGTACCGGTAGGTGGGGCAGGCGGGCAGGCAGAACCCGCAGCGCATGCAGTTGAGGACCATGTCCTCGGAGATATAGGCCTTCACTGGCGGACCACCACCCGCTTGCGGGTCTCGCCGGCGAACATCTTGCCCGGGTTCAGGATGCCCAGCGGGTCGAAGGCCTTCTTGATGTTCTTCATGAGGTCGATGCCCACCGGGCCGACCTTCCACTCGAGGTACGGCGACTTGGCCTCGCCCACGCCGTGCTCGCCGGTGATGGTGCCGCCCAGCTCCAGCGCGGCCGCGAAGATCTCCGCAAAGGCCTGCTCGACCCGCTCGATCTCCTCCTTGTTCCGCTCGTCGGTCATGCAGGTCGGATGGAGGTTGCCGTCGCCGGCGTGGCCGAAGGTGCAGATGTCGAGCTGGTACTTCTGCGCGATGCGCTGGATCTCGGCCACCATGGGGGCGAGCTTGCTCCGGGGCACCGTTGCGTCCTCCAGGATGGTGGTGGGCCTGCGCCGGGCCAGAGCCGAGAGCGCCCAGCGGCGGGCCTGCATGAGCCGGTCCTGCTCGGCGGGGTCGCTGGCGTGCTCCACGCGCGTCGCGCCCTCCTCCCGGCAGATCTCGGCGATGCGGGCGATATCGTTGTCGCACACGGAGGCGGGGCCATCCTGCTGGATGAGCAGCAGCGCCGCCGCGTCGGTGGGAAGGCCCAGGTGGACGTAATCTTCCACGGCGCGGATGGTGCCGTTGTCCATAAACTCCAGGGTACAGGGGATGATGCGCGCGGCGATGATGCGGCTGACCGCGCGGGCGGCCGCCTCCACCTCGGGGAAGATGGCCAGGGCCGTGCGCTTGGTCTCGGGCATCGGCAACAGCTTCAGGGTGACCTCGGTCACGATGCAGAGCGTGCCCTCCGAGCCGCAGATCAGCTTGATCAGGTCGTAGCCGGCCACGTCCTTCACGTTCTTGCCGCCGGCGCGGAAGATGCGGCCGTCGGCCGTGACGGCCTCAATCCCCATGACGTAGTCCTTGGTGACGCCGTACTTCAGGCCCCGCAGCCCGCCGGCAGATTCCATGACGTTGCCGCCCAGGGTGGAGGAGGTCATGGAGCCGGGATCGGGCGGGTAGAAGAGCCCGACCGCCTCCACGGCCCTGTGCAGGTCCGCCGTGATGACGCCGGCCTGCGCGGTGGCCGTCAGGTTCTCCTGGTCGATCTCGAGGATCTTGTTCATGCGGTTGAGGGACATGACGATGCCGCCGCCTGCGGGCACGGTGCCCGCGGCGAGGTTGGTGCCGGCGCCCCGGGTATGTACAGGGATGCGGTGCGCATGGGCGACCCGCATGACCGCGGCGACCTCCTCGGTGGTCGCGGGCAGGACCACCACGTCGGGGAGCCGCTGGTAGAGCGGCGTGGCGTCGTAGGAGTAGGCCATGAGGTCGGCCTTGCTGGTGAGGCACCAGGGTTCGCCCACCGCTGCCTTGAGGGCGGCGAGAACTTCTGGACTCAGCACGGTTTCGCCTTCCTTTCCTGGAGGAGTCTGAGGTGGAGCTGGCGACAATGGTCTGATGGTCGGGCCACCTACCCGCTATCATACAGCATGACAGGGGTTCTTGTCTCCAAAAAAGAACGGCGAGGAGCGTGCGACTCCTCGTCGCGGGTGGGCTATTCCGCCTGTCCCAGGGACTTCTTCGCCAGGTAGGCCGCCATCATGCGGTCGTAGGTCGCCTGGCTGTAGGGGAAGGAGACGACGGTCATGAGCACGACGTCGCCCTCGGCGCGGTGCAGGTGCACCGTGTCGCACTGGGACCCGTCGGCCAGGTCCTCCAGAAACGCTTCCATCACGGCGGTTGCCGCTTCCTCGGTAAAGGGCTTCTCCAGCCCCATTTCCTGGCAGATCCGCTTGTAGCGCTCCTCAGGCAGCTTCAGATCGAGGTACTGCTGGATGTACACCCGCGGCTTCCCCCGATCGGTTGTGGCGCCCTTCCAACGATCACCGGCCACGGAGAAGGCCCCCCTTTCACCTCCCCAGTATAGCGGCCTGCCGGACCCATCTCAACCCGGGATTCGCCGGCCTTCGGTCCCGAGCCCCCGGGCGCACGCCCTCCGCGGTGCGGATCGGGATCACTGCAGGCGGCGCAGGATCTCTGCCGAGGGCAGGCAGAGCAGCTCGGGCATCGCCGCTTTGCCGTACCGCTCCAGATAGCGCCGGCAGAGGGAGTAGCCCACCCAGTATCCGCTGATCGGCGCGGTGGCGGCGAAGTAGCGGGCAAAGGCGGCCAGCCCCCCGGTGTTGAACTCCCGGGCGGCCGCGGCGACCGCCTCGCTGTCGTGTGCCCGGTGCCAGGCCAGGCGGGCCGGGTCCAGGAACGTCGCCAGGGTCTCCCGGCCCAGCAGGAGATCCGTGAACAGCAGGGCGGTCCCTTCCAGCATCACCATGTCCAGCAGGGTGAGGTCCTGGGGCGAAACGGGCAGGCCGAGGGCCTCCATCCGGACGACGTGCGCGGCCTCATGCGGGATCATCTCCTCCACCTCGTCCGGGTGGTACCAGAACTTCGGGCCCGCCGGCGGGGCGGGCGAGAAGCGCTCCAGTCCCAGCGCAATGGCCGGCCGGCCCTCTACCGCGATCGTCGCGGCCGGGGCGGCGAAAAACAGCGTCGCCAGGAAGACGCGCGGCAGCGGTCCGGGCAGCCGCGGCCCCAGCGCGGTCATGATCGACCGCACCCGCTCTTCCATGCGGTAGCCGGGGGCCGGACGCAGCGCCTGCCGGAGCGCCGGCGCCTGACCGGCGAGGATGCCGGGAAGTCCCCCCTGTCCCAGCAGCAGCGGGCCGTACGTGTCTGCCAAGCCGTCGAAGTAGGCGCGGTGGGGGAGGTAGGCCATGTGGTAGAAAGCCGGCCACAGAGGTGAGCCCAGCTCGGCTGCCTCCAGGCTGAGCAGGACATCGCGGTAGACGGGCGTGATGTGCACGAGGACCACCTCGGGTCAGCCTATGCGGGCGGAGGGCCGCGTGGCTCCGGCGGAACGGTGCCGGGGGGCTCGGGCGCCGGCTCTAGCCGGGTACTGGCACGCTCGTGACGTGTCCGGAGGGGCTCGTTGTGGTATCGTGACAGCAGAGACTTCGCGGCGAAAGGAAGAGACGCGGCATGCTGCCACGCGGAAGCCGACGCTGGCTCTCCATCCTCCTGATCCTGCTCGCCCTGGCCGCGGGCTGTGCACCGCGGGGACCGGCCGGGGGCGGTCCCGCGGACGGCAGATCTGGCTCGGGCCCCGGCGCCCCGGGAGGCGCGCCCCGCACCCTCACCGTCGCCGCGGCCTCGGACCTGTACCACGCCTTTGCGGAGATCGGGCAGCTTTATGCGGAGCGGACAGGGGTGGAGGTGACGTTCACCTTCGGGGCCAGCGGCAACCTGGCCAGCCAGATCGAGAACGGCGCCCCCGTCGACCTGTTTGCCGCAGCCGATGTGAGCTACGTTGACCAGCTGATCGAGGCCGGGGCGCTCATTCCCGAGACCCGCCGGGTCTACGCCCTCGGCCACCTGGTGCTGGCTGCGAGCACCCGGGCGGGAACGGAGGCTGACGAGCTGACCGACCTGCTGGACCCGGCGGTCGGATACATCGCCATCGCCAACCCGAACCACGCCCCGTACGGCCGCGCGGCCCGGGAGGCGCTGGAGAGCGCCGGGCTGTGGGAAGCGCTCCAGCCCAAGCTTGTGCTGGCCGAGAACGCCCGGCAGGCTCTGCAGTACGTCCAGACCGGCAACGCCGACGCCGGCCTGGTGCCGCACTCGCTGGCCGGCGTGCCCGAGATCACCTGCGTCCCGGTGGACCCGTCGCTGCATTCGCCGCTGGAGCAGGCCCTGGCCGTGGTGGCCGGAAGCCCGCTGGCGGATGAGGCGCGCCGTTTCGCAGACCTGGTCACGGGTCCTGAGGGCCGGGCGGTGCTGGAGCGTTACGGATTCGGACTTCCGGCGGAGTGATGACCTTGGCGGACTGGAGCGCCATCGACTGGTTCCCGGTGATCCTCTCGCTGCGGGTGGCCGTCCTGGCCACCCTGCTTGCCGCGCTTCCGGGGGTACCCCTGGCTTACGGACTGGCCCGCCGGCGCCTGCCGCTGCCGGGGCTGCTTTCGGCCCTCACCACGCTGCCGCTGGTCCTGCCGCCCACGGTGCTGGGCTACTACCTGCTCTTGCTCATCGGCCGGCAGAGCCCCCTGGGCCGGCTGCTGGAGGGGTGGGGCATCAGCCTGGTCTTCACCTGGCAGGCCGCGGTGCTGGCAGCCGCCATCGTGTCGTTCCCGCTGGTCGTGCGCTCGGCCCAGGCGGCGTTCGAGGCGGTGGACCCGGCCCTGGAAGCGGCTGCACGGACGCTGGGCCGGTCGGAGGCGGCCATCTTCTTTACAGTGACCGTGCCGCTGGCGTGGCGGGGCATTCTGGCCGGGGCGGTGCTGGCCTTCGCCCGCGCCATGGGCGAGTTTGGCGCGACGCTGATGGTCGCGGGCAACATCCCCGGCCGGACCCAGACCCTTTCGGTCGCGATCTACGATGCGGTGCAGGCCGGCCAGTACTCGCTGGCCAACCAGCTGGTGCTCCTGATCAGCCTGGTGAGCGTCGGGGTCCTGGCATTGCTGGCGCGCATCGGGGACGGGGGGAGGCGGTGACATGCTGACCTGCCAGATCGAGAAGCGCATCGGGGGTTTCCACCTTCAGGTGGATCTGCACGCCGGGCCGTATATCACCGCTCTGTTCGGTCCTTCGGGCTCCGGGAAGAGCCTGACCCTGCAGGCGGTCGCCGGGCTCATCCGCCCGGACCGGGGCGTTATCCGGCTCAGCGGCAGGACGCTGTTCGACGCCGCAGCGGGCATCCACCTGCCGCCGCAGGCCCGCCGGGTGGGCTACGTGCCGCAGCAGTACGCCCTCTTCCCGCACATGACGGTGCTGCAGAACGTCGCCTACGGGCTGCACCGGCTGCCCCGGGGCGAGCGGCTGGAGCGTGCCGCCTCTGCCGTCGCCCGGGTCGGGCTGAAAGGCCTCGAGGGGCGGCGCCCGGGTGAACTCTCAGGGGGGCAGCAGCAGCGGGTCGCCCTCGCCCGGGCGCTGGTCACCCGCCCGGAGGTGCTGCTTCTGGACGAGCCGTTCGCCGCGCTGGACGACGCGACGCGGCGGACGCTGTACGGTCAGCTCCTCGCCCTGCTGGCCGAGCTGCAGATCCCGACCCTGCTGGTCACGCATCAGCTTCAGGAGGCGTACGCCCTCAGCCGGTGCATCGCGGTGTACGAGGCCGGCCGGGTGGTGCAGGCCGGACCGCGGGAGCAGGTCTTCCAATCGCCCGCGACCCTGGGCGCCGCCGTTCAGATGGGCTTCCTCAACCGGCTCGAGGGGGTGGTGGCCGCAGCCGGCCCGTCCGCGACCCAGGTCCGCATCGGCGCCCACGAACTGGAGGCCCCGGCCGCGGACGTGTCTCCGGGTCAGCGGGTTATCTGTGCGATCCGCCCGGAGCACGTCATGCTGGTGAGGAAGGACCGGCCGCTTCGCAGGCCGGGGGGCAACGTGCTGGCGGGGGAGATCGTGGCCGAGATCGATTACGGCGGCGATGTGTTGCTGCTGTTCCGGTCAGACCCGCCGGGGGTGGAACTGCAGGTGAGGCTGCCGGGTTACGTGTACGAGCGGCTGAACCTGACGGAGGAGAAGCGCTGGGAAGTGGTCCTGCGGAAGGGGTACCTGCGGGTTTTTCCCGGATAAGTGCGCGTTGGCAGGATCCCGCGGCCCGCCGGCTCCGCCGGTGACGCGTGGTCTGCGGGTCAGCGCCGGTGAAGGCCTGGCGCCGACGCCTCACACCGCAGCGACGGAGGGGGCCTGCGCCCCCTCCACGCGGCCTACCTATTGGGATGTCTCGCCCGGGTGGTTGGAGTAGTGATGCTGGGTGATCGGGACCGTGCGGCGGACTTTGGTCATCCGCAGGTTCCCTTCCACCTTCTCCACCTCCGCCGGGTTGTACCGCTGCCGGGTCTCCCACTCGTCGATCTGCTTCCGGACCTCAGGTGGCAGAACTTCGGACATGCCTGGCACCTCCCAATCAGAGTGAGGCCGTGCATTAGCATGCCCGAAACGGCGGGATGGGCGCATCCCCCCGCACCGTCGCTTGCACCGGGACGGCGGACGGCCGCCGGGGTGGGGGATGCGGCGCCGCGCAGGAACGTTCGGTGGAGTTGTCGAAAATACTTACATCCTCGATTTTCCGGGATGAGGAGCGAGCAGCCATGCACAGATCTGCCCCGGTTCCGAGCCGCCGTATGGACACCCTGGCCGCACATGCGGGCGACGACCCGTTCAGCTTCATGGGCGCCGCATCGCCGCCCATCTTCGAGACCTCGACATTCGTGTTTCCGTCCGTCGCCGACGCCATCGCGGCGTTTGCAGATGAGCAGGAGCACTACGTCTATACGCGGCGGCGGAACCCCACCGTGCGGGTGGTGGAGGAGAAGCTGGCGGCCATGGAAGGCGCGGAGGCCTGCCGGCTCTTCGGTTCGGGCATGGCGGCGATCTCCGCCGCGATCCTGTCCTCTGTGCAGGCCGGCGACCACGTGGTCTGCGTGGATACGGCCTACGGTCCGGCGAAGGCGTTCATCACCGGATACCTCAGCCGCTTCGGCGTGTCGGCCACGCTGGTGGACGGGCGCGATCCCGCCGAATGGGAGGCCGCTGTGCGGCCCAACACCCGCCTGTTCTACCTGGAGTCGCCATCGTCCAACATGATGAAGCTCCAGGACCTCGCCGCCGTGACGGCGGTGGCCCGCCGGCACGGGATCGTCACCATCATCGACAACTCCTACGCCACCATGCTGCTGCAGCGCCCGCTGGAACTGGGCGTCGACCTTGTGGTCTACTCGGGCAGCAAGTACTTCGGCGGCCATTCGGACGTGCTGGCCGGGGCCATCCTCGGTTCGGCGGAGCGGCTGCGCCGCATCGGCGAAACCGAGTATCCGCTGCTCGGCGGCATCATCGGCCCCTTCGAGGCCTGGCTGATCGGCCGCGGGCTGCGCACGCTGCCGGTGCGCATGCGGCAGCACCAGGTCAACGCCGCCAAAGTGGCGGAGTTTCTGGCCGGCCACCCCCGGGTCGCCCGGATCCACTATCCCGGCCACCCGTCTCACCCGCAGTACGAGCTCGCGCTCCGGCAGATGCGGGGGGCGTCGGGCCTGCTCTCCTTCGAGCTGGACACCCGGGACCTGCAGCAGGCGTCGCGCTTCGTGGACGCCCTGCGCTTCTTCAAGTTAGGCGTCTCCTGGGGCGGATATGAGTCGCTGGTCTTCCTGCCGGTCATCGGCGCGATGCACAAGGCGCCCGAAGCTCAGTGGCCCAGCCCGGGCCTTGTGCGCATCCATGTGGGTCTGGAGGACGTCGCCGACCTCATCGCGGATCTGGATCAGGCCCTCCGGGCGATGTAAAACGCAACCCTGGCCGGGCCCCCGCTCTTCCGCCGGCGCATACTAAGGCGGAAGGGAGGGGGCCCTTTGGCGTCCAGCATTTCGGGGGACAGACGGCGACAGCTGATCAACCGGGCGGGGTGGCTCACGATCGCGGTCAACCTCAGCCTCACCGTGGCCCGGGGGATCGCCGGGTTCCTGGCCGGTTCCGCGGCGGTCCTGGCCGATGCGGCCAACTCGGGCACCGACATCCTGGCCACGCTGGTGGTGCTGGGCGGCAGCCGCATCGCCGCCCTGCCTCCCGACCGGAACCATCCGTATGGCCACGAGAAGGCGGAGCCGGTGGCGGCCAAGCTGGTAGGCATGATCGTGATCTTCGCGGGGCTGGCCACCGGAGCCGGCGCGCTGCAGGCCCTGCGGGCGGGGGGAGAGCCGGTCGGCCTCCTCGCCGCTGTCGTCACCGGGATCTCCATCGCGGCCAAGGAGGTCCTTGCCCGCTACCTGACCCGGCTGGGACGGCGGCTGGGCAGCCAGGCGGTGCTCGCGGACGCCGCCAACCAGCGCACCGACGTGCTGGCCTCCGTGGCGGCCCTGGCCGGTGCGCTGGGGGGCCGGTTCGGGCTACCCCTGCTCGACCCCCTGATGGGCCTGCTGGTCTCGGGCCTGATCCTGCGCATGGGCATCGGTCTTTACTGGGACGCGGTACACGACCTGATGGACCGGGCGCCGGACCCGGCGACGATGGCCGCCATGCGGCAGGCGGCCCTGCGCGTGCCCGGCGTGGAGAGGGTGGGAGAGCTGAAGGCCCGGGTGTTCGGCCCCGGGATCTACGCGGAGTGCAAGGTGAGCGTGGACGGCGGGCTGACCGTCGCCGAGGGGCACCGGATCGGCAAGCGGGTGAAGGCGGCCATCATGCGGGCCGTGCCCGGATGCAGGGACGTCCTGGTGCACGTGAACCCGTATCCCGGTCTGGAGGAGGAACCGGAAGCACAGGATGACGGCCGGACCCGCCCGCCCGGCGGCCCGGAGGCGGCGCAGGGCGACGGGTGGCAGCGGTCGTCCGGCGGCCCGGAGGCGGTGCAGGGCGACCGGTGGCGGCAGCCGACCCGCGGCCCGGAGGCGGCGCAGAGCGACGGGTGGCAGTACCTGCCCGGCGATGCGCAGGGAGAAGACGCACGTCCCCACGCCTGAACGGATGTGGTAACATACAAGGCAATCTATGGTCTCACGAGGTGTTCTTCTGTGGCTGACTATTCGTTTGATGTCGTGTCCAAGGTCAACATGGCGGAGGTGGTCAACGCCGTGGACCAGACCCAGCGGGAGATGAAGACGCGCTACGACTTCCGGGGGTCGAAGTCCACGGTCGACCTGGACGAGAAGAAGGGTCAGATCACCATCCTGGCTGACGACGAGATGAAGCTGAGGGCCGTCCTCGACATCCTGCAGACCCGGCTGGTCCGGCGCGGGGTGGGGCTCCGGGCCCTGGAGTACGGCCGGGTGGAGGACGCGGCGGGGGGCATGCTGCGCCAGGTGATCACGCTCCGTCAGGGCATCCCGCAGGACAAGGCGAAGCAGATGACCGCCGCCATCCGCGCGACCAAGCTGAAGGTGAAGGCCGAGATCCGCGGCGACGAAATCCGGGTCTCGGGCCCCAAGAAGGACGACCTGCAGGCGGTGATCCAGCTCCTGCGGTCGCAGGACTTCGGGCTGGAGCTGCAATTCGTCAACTACCGGTAAACGGAAGGGGCTGTCACGGCAGTTGCCGTGACAGCCCCGCAGTTCGTACTGCTTACTCCGGCGGCAGCCGCAGGTCCTCGGGCATGTTGAGGACTTCCATGCGGTTCTGCAGCTCGTAGGTCAGCGGCTCGTCGGCGGCCAGGGCCTTGAAGTAGTCGACCAGGGCGTCCAGCAGGACGATGCCGAGATCGATCTGCTTGTCGGTCAGTTCCGCCAGGATGGCGAGGCCGTCGCCGCCCGACGCCATGAAGTTGTTCACGACCACCTTGTAGGTGGCATCCGGGTCGACCGGCGTGCCGTCAGCCAAGTTGATCTCCAGCACCCGCTCGCCTTCGGGCTTGCTGTAGTCCCACTTGAAGGTGATGCCGGAGACCTGCAGCGGCCGGGGACCGCCCTGGTTGAGCAGCCGCTTCACGTAGCCCTCCAGCCCCTGCTCCAGCAGGACCTTCAGCTCGCTGCCCTTCATGTCGACCAGGACCAGGGTGTTGCCGAACGGGCTGGTGGTGTACAAGTCGCCCCAGGTGACCAGGCCTTCCTCGTTCGGGGTGAGGTGCGCCCGGATGCCGCCGCCGTTGTGGACGGCGATCTGCGCCCCCGGCGCGCCGGCCAGCATGGCGTCGGTGATGAAGTCGCCGAGCACGCTCTCGCCGGACTGCTCATAGGTGCGGGTGAGCTGGTGCGCCAGCTTGCCGACCGGCCGGGCCTTGATCGGCTCGATCTCGGCGGCCCACTTGGCGACCAGGTCCGCGGCCCACGGGGTCGGCGCCAGCGCCTCGTGCGGATTCCACACGTCGACGGCCGCCCGGATCACCTGCTTGTCGGCCCGGTTGATGTACAGGTCGATGCGGGCAAGGCCCGTGCTGTGCGGACCGGACTGCACGGCCGGCACGGTGTTGCCGTTCGCGTCCAGGACGAACCCGGCGGCCTGCTCATGGGAGTGGCCACCCGTGATCGCGTCCACCCGCTCCGTCACGCGGGCCATCCACTCCGCGACCTCGCCCTCGACCTCGAGGGGCTCGTCGCCCTGGTCGGCCGCACCGTGGGCCACGACGACCACCAGGTCCGCGCCCGCCTCACGCAGGGCCTTCGCCTCGGCGTCGATCACCGGGGCCGGATCGGCGAACTCCAGCCCCTCCACGTTGGCAGCCAGCACGATGCCCTTGGTCTCCGGGGTGGTGATGCCGATGAAGCCGATCTTGTAGCCGGCCACCTCCAGCGTGGTGCTGGGCACCAGCCACTCAGGCCGCTCCTGCGTGCCCTCGAAGAAGATGTTGGCGGAGATCACCGGATGCTCGGCCTGCTGCAGCAGACCCTGCAGCGTCGGCTGGCTCCAGTCGAACTCGTGGTTGCCCAGGGTGGCGATGGTCACGCCGACCTTGTTCCGCCACTCCTGCACCGAGGCGCCGTCCACCAGGTTGGAGATGGGGGTGCCCTGGAAGGTGTCGCCGCCGTCGATCAGCACGGTGTTGGGGTTCTTCAGCAGCTGGCCGGCGATGGCGGTGGTGAAGCGCGCTGCGCCCATCTCGGCGCCGTTGGGCTCCAGACGGCCGTGGAAGTCGCTGTACACCAGCAGGCTGATCTTGTCGGTGCCCTCGGGCAGGATCTCCGGCACGGCCAGGCTGATCAGCTTGGCGGCCTCGCCGAGGGTGATCGGCGCGTCGAGGTCCAGTTCGCCCGTGTCGCGGCCCAGCACGACGCCGCGCAGAAGCAGGAACGCGAGCGCCTCGCGCGTCTCCTCATCGGCCACAGCCGCATCCGCGTAGCCGTCCAGCACACGCAGGTCCGCCCCGTCCAGCTGGTCGCCGGCCACGGCCTGGGCCAGCATCCGCATGGCCTCGCCCCGGGTGAGCGGACCCTCAGCGTCGTCGGTCAGGGAGGCGCCTGCCCGCTCCAGCAGCGCGCGGAAGGCCGGCGCGGCCAGGGGGGCGTTCAGGTCGATTTCAGCTGCATCCTCTTCGATGATACCGTTGGCCATCAGTTCGCAGGCATAGGGGGCTGCCCAGTGGTCCCCGAGGTCGCAGTCGGTGACCCCGGCACGGACGACCGGAGCGGCGTGCGCGCCGGCCGGCAGCGCGAGAACCGAGACCATTAACGCTACGATTCCCGATGAGAGGAGCCGCATCAATCGGTTCATGGTCTGCCTCCTTCTGCAGCGCCCGAAGGCGCGCGTGTTTTGGCAATGAACTGGATACCACAAGAAACTTCTGGACTCCTGCACGTGGGTTCCGCACCTGCCACAAACGGGTCCTTTGTGTGAGGACGGTGGGCATAACCTGTACTTTGGTGCATACCTGTGTTTTGTGTATGGGTTGAAGGCGGACAAAGGCCGAGAAGGGGGCGGGGGACGATGATGGAGCGGATCACGGTGGTCGGCGGCACCCCGGCGGGGGTGGAGATCGCCGCGCTGATGGCCCGGGCGGGGTACGCCACCTGTCTGTATGAGCCCGACCCGGCGGGCCTGGCGGAGTCCGGTCGCCGGGTGCAGGACCGGCTGAACGCGCTGGAGTGCGACGGCGGCGGGGCGGCTGCCGTGGCGCAGCTGGCCCGGGTGCGGGTGCGGCTGGAAGCCGTACTGGACGTGGCCGTGGCCGACGCCGACCTGGTCATCGAGGCTTCGCCGGCCGACCTGCCGGCGAAGCGGGAGCTGTTTGCCAGGCTGGACAGCCTCGCCCCAGCGCACGCAATCCTGGCCACCTGCTCGCCCACCATCTCCTCCGCCTATCTGGCGGCGGCCACCAGCCGGCCCGACCGGGTGATCAGCCTGGGCTTCTTCAGTCCCCCCCTGGCCCCGCCGGCGGTGGCCGTGCTGCAGGAGCCCCACGTGGCGCCCGAGGTGGTGGCGGCGCTGGCCGAGGTGGTGTGGCGCACGGGCCGGGAGCCGCTGCTGCTCCGGCGGGGGCGAGAGCCGGAAGGCGCGTCGTGAGCTCCGGCGCGGGCGCAGACCGGACAGCGCATCGTGCGTCCCGGCGCCGCCGCGGGCCGTGCACAAGCGGAACGGCGGCGCCCCGCTGTCTGCGGGGTCGCCGCCGCACTACCCTTCGCTGATTTCTGCGTTTGTATACACGTTCTGCACGTCGTCGTGGTCTTCCAGTAGCTCCAGGAGGCGGAGGAGCTGGTCGGCCGCCTCACCCGTCACGTTGACCGTCGTGGTGGGCACCATGGCGATCTCGCCCTTCTCCACCGGGACTCCCGCGGCTTCCAGCTCTTTCAGCACCTGGTTGAGCGACTCGGGAGGCGTGTAGATCTCGTAGGCCTCCTCCGTGGTGACCAGGTCGTCTGCCCCGGCGTCCAGGGCGATCATCATCAGGTCGTCCTCGCCGATCTGCGTTTCGGAGCGGTCGATCTCGATGACGCCCCGCTTTCGGAACATCCAGCCGACGCAGCCGGTCTCACCGAGCGACCCGCCGTGCTTGGAGAAGATGTGGCGCACCTCGCCCGCGGTGCGGTTCCGGTTGTCGGTCACGATGTTCATCATGATGGCGACGCCGCCGGGGCCGTAGCCCTCGTACACGATCTCCTCCAGCCGCTCCGCGCTGTCCAGGCCGGCCCCCCGGGCGATGGCCCGCTGGATGTTCTCGTTGGGCATGTTCGCCTTGCGCGCGGCGGCCAGCGCCGCTTTGAGCAGGAAGTTGCTCTCCGGATCCGGCCCTCCCTCTCTGGCGGCTTTCATGATGTCCTTCGTGATGCGGGAGAAGGTTGCCCCTCGCTGCTGGTCCAGTTTCGCTTTCGAACGCTTGATATTCTCCCACTTTCGGCCCAAGGGTGAAACCCCCTCCGACAAGATTCGCGTTGAACATTGTAGCACGCAGCAGAATCACCCGACAAGGCAGATTCGCAGCAGCCGGCCCAGCAATCCCCTGACATGGAATTTGCCGGATGTGCGGATGACGGATCGCGGGAATGCGACTATAATAGCAGAGGAAGGAGGTGATGTGTATTGGCGAGGTCGGACATGATCGAGGTGGATGGCGTGATTGTCGAACCCCGGTCCAACGGCTTTTTCACCGTCAAGCTTGACCTGGAGAATCAGCCGGAGGTGATCGCCCACCTGGGCGGGAAGCTGCGCCGGCACTTCATCCGCGTGGTCCCCGGCGACCGGGTGACGGTGGAGCTGAGCCCGTACGACCTGACGCGGGGGCGCATCGTGTACCGCTACCGCAACTGAAACCAGCGCAGAACCGACGGCACGAACCCACCGGCTGGGCGGGGCGCTTCGAACCGCCGGTTTTGCCCTGGTTTGCACGGGGGGAGCCTGAACGGGCTCCCCCCAGTGCGTCCATGCCCCATGCGCGTCTCCGGCAGTGAGGCGCATCGGGGATCGGGCCTCGAAGTTCAGAAGTCTACACTATCGATCCGCTCGATCCGGGTGGCGCGGGCCAGGCCGTTCCGGTTCACGGTATAGACGACGTCGTTTTCGAAGGCCACGACCTTCTGGCGCCTGATCACGACGCCGTCCACGACCAGGCTCGTGTTGAACCCGCCCCCCCGCAGGTCCTCCAGCAGCCGTCGGATGGTCCCGTTCTGAGGCATGTTCCGACGCCTCCTCATACACCGACTGAGAGAGCCCGGGCACAGCTCTCCCAGGTTTACAGTATGCGTTCCTGCCCATGTGTGTCAGGAGCGGGACGGGAAAGGGAGGTGGGCTGAATGCAGAACGCCTGCCGCTTTGCCCGGAGGAGCATGCGGGTCGCCCGGCGGCAGACGGGGCCCGGGCCGGCGCGGGCGCCGGCCGCGCCGCGGCAGAGCGACGGCGGCCACCACGCCGGCCGCAACGATGGCCGCAATGACAGCCGGGGCCCCTGCGCCGATGCCCTCGCAGACCTGCTGGCCGGGCTCCGGGGGCGGAAGGTGACCCTCCAGGTGGGGGCGCGGCTGCGCACCGGGAAACTGATCCTGGCCGACCCCGTCGTCCTGGTGGACGGGGAGGGGCGCGCCACCTTCGTGCGGCCGGACGCGATCCTCGCCGTCACCTTCTGACGCCGGGTGCCCCGGGTGGGGCCCGCAGACAGCAGATGCCCCGGGTTGGCCCCGCCGCTGCGGCAGGCCTATAATCTGAAAGGGAATACCGTCATTCGGAGGCGGTCGCCGTGACGTCTGCGCTGCAGTTTTCCATCTCGCCGTCCCCGGCCGGTCCGCAGCCCCACGAACTGGCGTACCTGGAGGAGCACGTCCGGATCGCCCACCGGATGCTCCACGAGCGGACAGGGCCGGGGGCTGAGTTTGCCGGCTGGCTCGACCTGCCCGAGCGCGCTGACCGGGAGGAGCTTCGCCGCATCGGGGACGCGGCCGCCCGCATCCGGAGCCAGTCCGACGCGCTGGTGGTCATCGGGACCGGCGGATCCTACCTGGGGGCCCGTGCGGCTGTGGAGGCCCTGGGGCACACCTTCCACAACCTGCTCCCGCCGGAGCGGCGCGGGGGGCCGCAGATCTTCTGGGCCGGCACGGACCTGAGTCCGCGCTACCTGACGGAGCTGTTTGAGGTGCTGGAGGGCAAGGAGGTCTCGGTGAACGTTGTCTCCAAGTCCGGGACGACCACCGAGCCCGCCCTCGCCTTCCGGCTCTTCCGCGCCTGGATGGAACGCCGGTACGGCAAGGAGGGCGCCCGGCGGCGCATCTACGTGACGACCGACCGAGCCCGGGGCGCCCTGAAGCAGCTGGCCGACGCCGAAGGCTACACCCGGTTCGTCATCCCTGACGACATCGGCGGCCGCTACTCAGTACTGACGGCCGTGGGGCTTCTCCCCATCGCCGCCGCCGGTATCGACGTCGAACAGCTCATCGCCGGCGCGGCGGCCGCGGCGGCCGCCTGCCGCGAGCCCGACCTGGCCCGGAACCCCTGCTACCAGTACGCCGCCGCCCGGCACGCCCTGTACCACAAGGGGCGGACGACGGAACTGCTGGTGACCTACGAGCCGGCCCTGCGCATGACGGCGGAGTGGTGGAAGCAGCTCTTCGGCGAGTCGGAGGGCAAGGACGGCAAGGGCATCTTCCCCGCAGCCGCAGTGTTCACCACCGACCTGCATTCGCTGGGCCAGTATATCCAGGACGGCCCGAGGCACCTGTTCGAGACCGTCGTACACGTGGAGCGTCCGTCCGCGGACATCCCGCTGCCGGAGGGCGGCACCGCCGACGGGCTGGACGACCTCCGCGGGCAGACGCTGCACCGCCTGGGACGGATGGCCTTCCTGGCGACCCGTCTCGCCCACACCGAGGCCGGGGTGCCCAACCTCACGCTCACGCTTCCGGAGCTCACGCCTTACCACTACGGCCAGATGCTCTACTTCTTCCAGAAGGCCTGTGCCATCAGCGGGTACCTGTTGGGGGTGAACCCCTTTGACCAGCCCGGCGTGGAGGCGTACAAGGCGAACCTGTACGCCCTGCTGGGCCGGCCCGGGTACGAGCAGCAGAAGGCGGAGCTGGCGCGCAGGCTGGCCGCGGAAAGGCCCCCGCACAGCTGACCCCGAGGCTCCCGGGGGCCACCGGTTCCCGACATCACGGGGGACCTGGCCCCCGACGTCACTGGGGACCCGGCCCGACGTCCCTGAGGACCTGGCCCCCGACGTCCGTGGTGACCCGGCCCCCCAACCGCACAGAAGCGGCGCCCCCGATGCGCGGGGGCGCCGCTGTGATGGCTGGTGATGTTACCTGCGGGCGGGACGGCTCTGGGCCAGGTTGACTGTCAGGACACGGCCGTTGTACGGCTGGCCGTTCCAGGCCTCGATGGCCCGGGCGGCCGCTTCCTCCTCCATGTCGACAAACCCGAACCCGCGGCTGCGGTTGGTCTCGCGGTCCAGCACGATCTTCGACCGCAGCACCTCCCCGTACGGGGCGAAGAGCTCATGCAGATCCTCATCCGTGGTAGCCCAGGGCAGATTCCCAACGAAAATGCTCACAACGGCCAAGTCTGACAGCCTCCTAAATGAGAGTCACGGGACCCGGCATACCTCTTCGCCTTCGGGCGTCAGAACCCTGCTGCCCCCGGAAAAACTTCTGCGCGGCGGCGCCGGCCGCGGCTAGCGGAGGAAGAGGGCGCCGATCGCCAGCGACGCCAGCACCCCGTAGATCGGGGAGAGCTTGAGGTACTGCACGGAGATGAAGAACGCGGCGGCGATGCCGAAAGGCAGCCAGCTCAGCGGCCCGGTGCCCCGGGGCTGGAAGGCGAAGGCCGCGAAGTCCCACGCCAGCATGGCCAGCATCACGAAGACCACCGGCCGGATGCCGGCGACCATGCCCTTCAGGACCGGGCTGTCCTTGAACCGGAGCAGCAGCCCCGCCAGGGCGATCATGATCAGGCCGACGGGCAGCGTGACGGCGATCAGGGACACAATGGCCCCCGGCCATCCCGCCACCCGGTAGCCGATGTACATGGTCAGCTTGGTCGCGATCGGACCGGGCAGCGCGTTGCCGATGGCGAGCGCCGTGCCGAACTCCTCCCGGGTGACCCAGTTGAAGACCTCCACGGCCTCGTGCTCGTACAGCGGAACGATGGACGGCCCGCCGCCGAACCCCAGCAGCGTCGCGCGGCCGAAGCCGATGAACAGATCGAGCAGCGTTCTCCACATCATCGCGACCAACCCTGCCTTTCCAAACGATAGGTACTCGGTGTCCTGCGCACCGCATTCAGGTTGCCCATTGCCATTCCCTGAAGGTATGTTTCAGACCTGGAGCGAAGTTCTCCTGTCGGAGCGAGGAGGAATGCAGGATGGGCGACCTCTGGGCAGTACTTGCGGCATTTGCCTATGTGGGCAGCGTGGTGGCGGTGGGGGAGGCCGGATACCGGCTGGGCTTGCCCCGGCCCATCGCCCGCAAGATCGTGCACGTGGGCGCGGGGCTGTGGGTCATCGGCACGCTGCTGGCGTTTGAAAACCGGTACCTGGCGGCGGTGCCGCCCGCCGTTTCTGCCGCCCTCAACTGGATCATCCACCGCCGGCGGCTCCTGGGTGCGGTCGAGGCCGACGCTGACAACCTGGGGACCGTCTGGTTCGCCGTCTCGTTCGCCCTGCTGGTGCTGCTGGCCTGGGACGAGCCCGCGGCCCTGGCCGGCGGCGTGCTCGCCATGACGCTGGGCGACGCCATGGCCTCCACGGTGGGCCTGCGGCTGGGCAGGCGGCGCTACGCCACGGTGGAAGGCCGGGTGAAGAGCCTGGAGGGCTCCGTCACCATGTTCGCCGTCACCCTGGCGACCCTCCTCGCGGTGCTCCGCATCCTCTCGCCGGAGCTGGCGCCGAAGGCGCTGGCGGGCCTGGCCGTCCTGGCCGCCGTGGCGGCGGCCTGTGCCGAGGCCCTGGGCATCAAGGGGCGGGACAACCTGTGGGTGCCCCTGGGCACGGGCCTCGTGCTCTGGGTCGGCCTGCACCACATCACGCCGCTGCTGCCCGCTCTGGGTCTGGGCGCCCTGCTGGCCGCCCTGATCGGGCTTGCCGCCTGGCTGAAGGGCGCGCTGACGCCCAGCGGTGTGCTCGGCGCCATCCTCACGGGCACTGCCGTCTTCGGCCTGAGCGGATGGCCGGGCGGGCTGGCACTCGTGGCGTTCTTCGTCTCGGGCAGCCTGCTCTCCAGGCTCTTCCGGCAGCGCAAGGCGGCGGTTGAGGCCGACTTCGCCAAGACCGGCACGCGCGACCTCGGCCAGGCGCTGGCCAACGGCGGCGTGGCCGCCGTAGCGGCCGTCGCGCACGCGGCCACCGGCGACGCCGCGTGGCTGGGCGCCGTCCTGGGCAGCCTGGCTGCGGCCGCGGCGGACACCTGGGCCACGGAGCTGGGGGTCCTGTCACACACGCCGCCCCGGCTCGTCACCACTTTCCGCCGGGTGTCGCCGGGGACCAGCGGCGCCGTCTCCCTCCACGGTACGCTGGCCGCCGTGGGCGGGGGGCTGCTCATCGGGCTGGTCGGGGCCCTGGCCGGCCCGCTGGGGTGGCGCCTTCTCCCCTGGGTGACGCTGGCCGGCCTCGCCGGCTCGTTCCTGGACTCGCTCCTGGGGGCGACCGTGCAGGGCATCTACTGGTGCCCGCGGTGCCGGAAGGAGACGGAGCGGCGCACACACAGCTGCGGCAGCCCCACCCGGCTGCACCGGGGGCGGCCGGTCGTGGGCAACGACCTGGTCAATCTGCTTGCGACCGTCACCGGCGGTGTGGTAGGTTTCCTGGCGGTCGCATACGCATAACGGGAGGGGGGCTGCACCGGCCCCCCCTCCCGCGCGTCTCATCCAACTGTCAGAACAGGTCGATGACCGCCATGGCGCCGGTCGTCACGGCGCCCACCAGCAGGCCGGCGACGACCACCCCCACCGTCATCGACATCGCCGTGAGCATTACCGGCATCCGCATCAGGTTGGCCAGGGCCGCCCCCGTCCACAGGCCCGTACCGGGGATCGGAATGCCGATGAGGAGGGCCAGGCCGACCCAGCCCCAGCGCCGCACCTTGTCCTGGTGCCGCTCCGCGGTGCGGTCGATGCGCGCCAGCGCGCGGGCTGCCCAGGGCATCTGCTGGGCGATGCGCCGGAGCATGTACATGATGAAGATGATCAGGGGCACCTGGAGCGCGTTGCCCACGATGCCGAGCGCGATGGCCCAGGCCGGCTCCAGCCCGCTGACGATGCCCACGGGGATGCCCAGGCGCAGCTCCAGGAACGGAACGGCCGATATGCCGATGACCTTCAACGCAGCGGTCCAGTTGAGCACCAGGAACCCTCCCGGGTTGGACTCACACACCCGCGGCGGCGCCGCGGTCACGAGACCACTCTACCAGCGACAGCCTGTCCCGTCAAACGCGCAGACGGCGCCGCATCCTCCCGTTAGACGGGCTGGGGCGCGTCGCGGTTCCCCGCGCTCTCCGGATCTCAGCGCAGGACGCGGATGTGCCCGTTCATGTCCACGCCGTAGGTCCGGATCAGCTCGTCCAGCAGGAGGAAGCGGTACCCCTGTTCCCGCAGCGACCGGATGATGGCCGGCAGCGCCTGGTCGGTCTGCTTGCAGGAGTCGCTGGCGTGCATCAGGATGATGGCCCCGGGGTGCGTGAGGCGCACGGTGCGGTTCACGATGCGGTCGACGCCCGGGTTCTTCCAGTCCAGCGAGTCCACCGACCAGATGACCGTGGCGTAGCCCAGGTCCTTGGCCGCCTGGACGGAGGCCTCGTTGAAGGCGCCGTTGGGCGGCCGGATGTAGGTGGGTTCCCGGCCCGTCAGCTCTTTGAGGATCGCGTGGGCCGCCGCGATGTTCTTCGCCGCGCCCTCACGGCCCAGGGTGTTCAGGTCGACGTGCGCCTGGCCGTGGGACTCGATCTGGTGGCCGTCCGCCTGGATCTGCCTGACGATCTCCGGGTGGTTCTTCGCCCAGGGTCCCGACAGGAAGAAGGTGGCCGGCACCTTTTCCGCGCGCAGCACCTCCAGCACCTTGGGCGCCATCTGGTTTCCCCAGGAGATGTCGAAGGTGAGGGCCACCACTTTTTCATCGGTCTTGGCCGAGTAGATCGGCCGAAGGTTGGGCTGCAGCGACGCACTGACGGGCGCGGCGTCGTTGCGCTCCACCACGCGCGCCTCGGCCGCCGCCCCGGCGCGCAGCGTCAGGGAGGCCGTCAGCAGGACCAGCGCGGCGAGCCGCAGGCCCTTCGGGGTCCACGTGCGGTGCATGTCCATCCCCCTTACTGCGTGCTTCGCAAGGCTGCCCAAAGTGTGCGTGGACCGCCTCTGCCCCATACGTGGCGGACGGCAGCGAATCCTGGCAGGTCTGACAGGACGCGGACAGGAACGGCGCCGGCCATGAAGAATAGTCAGTCATGTACGAAGTTTGAAAGGGGAGCGGGAAATGAGCTTTGGTCATGCGGGGAAGCTGGTGGCCCGGGCGCTGCGGAATGAAGGCGTCGACGTCGTCTTCACCCTCTGCGGCGGCCACGTCATGTCCATCTACGACGGCTGCCTGGACGAGGGGATCCGCGTGGTCGACGTCCGGCATGAGCAGACCGCGGCGTTCGCGGCCGACGCCTGGTCCCGCCTGACCGGACGGGCAGGGGTCGCCATCCTGACGGCCGGTCCGGGGGTGACCAACGCGGTGACCGGCATCGCCAACGCCTTTCGCGCCCAGTCGCCGATGGTCGTGATCGGGGGCCAGGGGCCGCGCAGCCTGTCCGGCAAGGGGGCGCTGCAGGAGATGGACCTGCTCTCCGTCGTCCGCCCCATCACCAAGGGCCAGGTCTCCATCACCGATCCGGCGCGCATTCCGGAGCTGGTGGCCTGGGCGTTCCGGACGGCGATGTCGGGCGTTCCGGGTCCGGTCTACCTGGAGATGCCGCTGGACCTCCTCTTCGCCCCGTGGGAGAACGGCGACGTCCGCCTGCCGGCCCCCTACCCCGGCCGGCCGGCGATGCCGGGGGACGCGGACCGGGTGGCCGAGGCCGCCGCGCTGCTGCGGCAGGCGGACCGGCCCGTCGTGCTCATCGGGAGCCAGATTCGCTGGTCGCCCAACTGGCAGGCGGCCCGCGCCTTCGCCGAGAAGGTGGGCGCGCCCGTCTACGTGTCGGGCATGGCCCGGGGGCTGCTGCCCCCGCGCTGGGCGCGGTCCCGCAAGGCGGCCCTGGCGGAGGCCGACGTCGCCCTGGTGTTCGGCACCCCGCTGGACTTCCGGCTGGGCTACGGCGGGGCCCCGGTGTGGCACGAGAACTGCAAGCTGATTCACGTCGACCTGGACCCGGCGGAACCCGGCCGCAACCGGGATGCGGCAGTGGCCATTCCCGGCGACAGCGGGACGGTGATGGCCCAGCTCCTGGCCCACGGCGACCTGGGCGCCGACCGGCCCGCGCGGCAGGCGTGGCTGGAGCAGCTGGCGGCGGAGGAGGAGCGGCGTCTGGGGAAGATGCAGCCCGACCTCACCAGCGATGCCGTCCCCATCAACCCCCTGCGCCTCTGCGCCGAGGTCGACCGGGCCCTGCCGGAGGACGCCATCCTCATCGGCGACGGCGGCGACTTCGTGGCCACCGCGGCCAACGTCCTGCGGGTGCGGCGCTATCCGGCCGGGTGGATGGATCCGGGCCCGCTGGGCACGCTGGGCGTCGGGATGGGGTATGCCATGGCGGCCCGGCTGGCGCATCCCGACACGCCGGTCGTCCTGCTGCTGGGCGACGGCACCGCCGGGCTGAACCTGATGGAGGTGGAGGCGGCGGTGCGGCAGAACCTGCCCTTCGTGGTGGTGATCGGCAACGACGCCGCCTGGACCCAGATCCGCCGGGGCCAGGTGGACATGTTCGGCCCCGACCGGGCCCCCGCCACGGCGCTGGACTACACCCGCTACGAGCGGGTGGCCGAGGCCCTGGGCGGGTACGGAATCTGGGTGGAGCGCCCGGAGGAGATCGGCCCCGCGATGCGGCAGGCGCTGGCCGCGGACCGGGTGACGGTGGTCAACGTCAAGATGGGCGGCAGCGACTTCCGCGCCGGGGCGATCAGCGTGTAGCGCAAGGGCCCCCGTCCTGTCCGGGAGGACAGGACGGGGGCCATCTCGTAACCAAAAATATTCGATTACAGAAGTAGAATCATTCTAAAACACTATTCACGAACGGTTCGACTTGTATTATTATAGGGATCAGTAGAAAGGAGGTGACCCCTGTGCCTGAGACGGTTTCCTGCGGTAAGCGGACCCCGGGGATCGGGGTGATCCGGCCCGAGAAGCGCGCTCCGGAGAATGAAGAGAAGTCCGAGAGGAGGAGTGACGTGACGACGGCAAGAGTGGGCCATGAGGCGCCCGATTTCAAGGCTGAAGGGTATTTCCAGGGTGAGTTCAAGGCGTACCAGCTTTCTGAGTTCAGGGGGCAGTGGGTCGTCCTCTGCTTCTACCCCGGTGACTTCACCTTCGTATGACCGACGGAACTGTCGGCAGTTGCCGCACGTTATGACGAGCTGAAGGCGCTCGGCGTTCAGGTTCTGGCGGTCTCCACGGACTCACACTTCGTCCACAAGATCTGGCACGAGGAGGAGCTCTCCAAGATGGTGGAGGGCGGCATACCCTACCCGATGCTCTCGGACGCGAGTGGGGCCATCGGTCAGGTTTACGGCGTGTACGACGAGGTGGGCGGCGTGGACATCCGCGGGCGCTTCATCATCGATCCCGACGGCATCATCCAGGCCGCGGAGATCCTCACACCGTCGGTGGGGCGCAATGTGGATGAGCTGATCCGCCAGCTGAAGGCGTTCCAGCACGTGCGCGCATCGGGCGGAACCGAGGTCTGCCCGTCCGGCTGGCAGCCTGGCGGCAAGACCCTGCGGCCTCGTCCCGATCTGGTCGGCAAGGTCTGGCAGGAGTGGTCGCCGAAGGCGGACCTCGTTCGCAAGTAAGCGACAGCGAGAGAGAGTTCAGGGAGTGGCCTGCAGCGGCCGCTCCCTTTTCTCATGTTTTCGCGCTAAAATACTTTTCAGAACGCAGCGGCACTGGACCTGCCCGGAGCCCGCCTTCGGAACCCCGGTGGCGGGCTCGGCCGCTTTCAGGGGAGGGGGTCTTGTGAACGAGTTCCAGGTGCTCTTTGAGGCGCTGGCCGCGTTCCTGCCCGAGGCGATCCTGTCCCGGGTGCTCACCTTCGCTGCGGTCACGACGGCGCTGGTGGCCCTGCTCCGGCGCATCCCGTGGTTTGAGGCCCGCCGGCAGGTGGCCGCGCCGGTGGCTGCCCTGGTGATCGGCCAGGCGCTCGGGTGGGTGGCGGTAGGATTCGAACCCGGCCAGTGGGCCACAGCGGTGGGCGCCGGCCTGCTGATCGCCCTGGCCGCCGTCGGCGGCTACAGCAGCACGAAGAACGTGGTGCAGCGCGCCCAGAAAGCGGCCTCAATGTGAGCGAACCTTCTTGTTTTTCGACACGTCTACAGATAAAATCGCGAATATCCTACCGAATACCGTCCCGATGGGTTTCACCCGCACAGGGCCCAGGCAAGGGGGGCTGCGCGATGGGGCGCCTGTTCCTGGTGAGACACGCCAGACCGGTGGTGGATCCCGCCCGGCCCCCTTCCGAGTGGGATCTCGATCCCGCCGGTGTACCGCTCCTTGAACAGTTCGCCGGTCTGCCCCACTGGGCTTCGGCCTGCCGCATTGTGAGCAGCGCCGAACCGAAGGCCTCTCAGACGGCCGCGCACATCGCCGGCCGCCACCGCCTTCCCCCGCCGGAGACCGTCGGCGCGCTGGGCGAGCTGCGCAAGGGCTCGTTTGTCGCGAACCACGCCGAGGTGGTCGTCCGGGCCTTCCGGCAACCGGAGAAGCCCGCCGCCGACGGGTGGGAGACGGCCGCGGACGCCCTGGCCCGCTTCAGCGGCGCGATCGACCGTCTGATCGAGTCGGCCCGCGGGCGGGACCTGGTCGTGGTGTCCCATGGCATCGTGCTATCGCTGTACCTGAGCCGGCTGCAGGGGCAAAGCCGGGTCGATCCGGACGACTGGGCCCGGATCCGCATGCCCGACTACTGCGTGGTCGACACCGCCGGCATGCGGGTGGTGCAGCCCTTCGGGGCGTGGTGAGGGAGGTGGACAGGTTGGCGAACGCCGTCCGAGTTCATGCGGAACTGGCCCACGCGCGTCAGCAGCAGGGGCGCTGGGCCGAGGCGCTCCGACACGCGCGGCGGGTGATCGCTCTGGCTCCCGAAGGCAGCAGCCTTCGGCTCTGGGGCTACGCCAAGGCCGCGACCATCGCCGCCGACATGGGCCGGAGCGCGCTCGCCCACCGCTTCGCGGCCGTTTACCTCTCGCTGGCCGAGGGAGTCCCTGAGGCAGAACCCTATACCCCGTGGGTGGAGCAGGCCCTCGGCATCGCCTGCTACCAGCGCGGGCGCTACCACGAAGCCGTCGCCTGGTACCGGCGTGCGCTGCACGGCTTCGCACGGTGCGGCATGTGGGAGCAGGTCGCGGTGGTGTCGTCGATGCTCGCCTTCAACCTGGCGCGCATCGGCCGGCCCGAGGCCGCCCGGGCCTGCCTGTCTGACCGCAGCGAGTTTCCCCCTGCGCGCGCGTACCTCCACGATTCGGCGCTGACGGCCATCCTCAGCGCGGAAGGCAAGCTGGAGCAGGCGGTCCGTGTGGGCCGGCAGGCGCTGGCGGCGCCCGGCCGGCTGGCCTTTGACTGTGCAGACGCGGCGGCTGTTGCCCTCCTGGTCGCACAGGCCCTGCGGGCCCTGGGCGCGCGGAGTGAGGCAACCGCCTTCCTCCTTTCCGCCGCAAGACTTGCGGTCCGGCAGCGGTGGCAAGTTCTGGTGTACGTTCTGCTGCTCAATCGGGGCCGGAGAGGGGGTGACTCCTCCCGTGAAGCGGCGGTCTCTCGTGGTCGCGGCAGTGCTCATCCTCTTGATGGCGCTAGCCTCTGCCCTGGATGTGGATAGGGCTTCGGCCTGCAACGGCGGCAGCGGTGGGCCTCCACCCCCCGCCGGCAGCGGGTGCTAGCAGCGTGAGGCGGGAGCCGGGAGTCTCGCGCCCCGGCCCCGCCCGGCTTCCCTATCCAGATGTGGCCACGAAGGAGGTCGCCGTAGACATGGCGAATGCGCTGACGCGCGAGCACGTCGCCGGCCTGCGGCCGGCGGAGCTTCAAGCCTATGAGCAGCCGTTTTTCGAGGTCGGCGTGCCCCCTCTGGACGTGGAAGATCGCGTTCCCCACCGCAGGCTGACCAGCAGCGAGGCGGCACACCTGCAGGTCGCTCTCTGGCAGGTGGAACAGCACTTCGGCCGGGAGTACGAGGAGGTGTACCGCATCCTGGATGAGCTGCGTGCCCGCACCGAGGCACACGGCCCGCTGAACGAGGAATGGCGCACGGCCATCGATGCCGCGGCGAACCTGCACTGGAACTTCGCCCGCGCCTTCGGCGTGCTCGCCTTCCTCGCCGGGCAGCGGGAAGGTTTCCGGCTCGGCGTCGCGGCGGTGACCCGGGGTGCGCAGGATCCGACGGTCGCCACGGCCGTGATGGGGGCGCTGGCGGACGACAGGCAGCTTGACCGGCTCATCGGCCAGCTGGCTACGGGCAGGGAAGATCCCGAGTACATCCTCTAGACCGGTCTTCCGCCGCTGTAAGACTGGAAAAAAGCGACTCCAGGATTCCCGGGGCTGAACCCCGAAATCCTGGAGTCGTTCGGTTTTTCTTCCTGGCGCGCCCGGAGGGACTCGAACCCCCGACCAACAGTTTAGGAAACTGCTGCTCTATCCTGCTGAGCTACGGGCGCATGTGACTCATCCATTATACGAACCAATGCCGTCTGTGTCAACCGGGCAGCACCGTGTCAAAGCCTGCCGCGGCGCCGGGGATCGTTGTCCACCAGGTTCCGGTCGTAGATGCCGAGGCCCGGTCCGTCGGGCGTCATCACCCAGTCGATGATCACGCCGTCCAGCAGCCGACGCGCGTGCGGGTCGGCCTCCACCGGCACGCCGTCGACGACCGGGGTCGTCGGCCGGCGCGGCACCAGGGTGAGCCGCCACATGCCGCCGGTCACCTCGGGGTCGGCGACGATCGAGAGGGCCAGGTTGCCGCCCCGTTCCTGCATGATCTGGTTCAGCTTCTGAGCCGCCTGGGGCGTGAACGTGAACACCGGTCTCACCGCCTTGTGACAGGATTCGCCATCCGGCGCGGGTTTTCCTCATGGGCACCCTAAACTTGATGACCGCACGAAGGAGGCGACGCCCGTGCGCCGCACCCCCCTGGTGCTGCTCGCAATCGCCGGCCTCGCCGCGCTGCTGCTGTTCCAGGCCCACCGCCCCCGGCCGGACCCGAAGCTGGCCCTGTTCGCGCCCGCCGCGGAGATGGCCCGGGACGCCGCACCCCAGGTGCTTTCGCCGGATCCGACGCTGGACCGCACCGGCTGGCCGGTGATCGTGGCGTTCGGCGACAGCCTGACGGCGGGGCTCGGCGTCGATCCCGACCAGAACTACCCGAGCCAGCTGCAGGCGGTCCTGGACGAACTGGGGTACCGCTACCGGGTGGTCAACGCCGGCGTCTCGGGGGAGCTCACGGCCGGAGGCCTCGCCCGGGTGGAGGCCGTGCTGGAGCACGAGCCCGAGATCGTCATCCTGGAGCTGGGAGCCAACGACGGCATGCAGGCCCGGCCGGTCACCGAGGTGCGGGAGAACCTCGCGGCCATCATCGCGCGCCTGCAGGAGGCGGGGGCCACCGTGGTGCTCGCGGGGATGCGGGCGCCGCCCAACCACGGGCCGGAGTACGAGGCGGCCTTCGCCCGGATCTACACGGATCTGGCGGACGAGTACGGCCTGCCTCTCATCCCCTTCTTCCTGGAGGGCGTGGCCGGCTCGCCCTACCTGAACCAGCGCGACGGCATCCACCCCACGGCGCAGGGTTACGCCCTCGTGGTCAGAACGGTTCTGCCGGTGCTGGAGCCGCTGCTGCGCCTGCCCTGAGCGGCAGGTCGGCGGTGACGGTGGTGCCGCGGCCCGGCTGCCCGTGAACGGCCACCGTCCCGCCGAAGGCGGCGGCCCGCTCCTGCATCCCCGCAATCCCCCGGCCCGGGCGGCCGGGACGGCCGTGGCCGTCGTCGCGTAACGAGAGCCGCACCCGGTCCGGGCCGAGCTCCAGCGCCACCCAGACCTGGGTGGCGTGCGCGTGCTTGGCGCAGTTGTTGAGCGCCTCCTGCTGGATGCGGTAGAGCGCCAGGGCCACATCCGCCGGCGGCTCCGGCCCCGGCTTCAGGTCGTAGTGGACGCGCACGCCGTGCTCCTCGCCCCAGTCGAGGAGGTAGGCCCGCAGCGCCTCCGCCAGCCCCATCTGCTCCAGCAGGTGCGGGTGCAGGTTCTCCATGAGCCGGCGCAGCTCGGCGTGGGCCCACCGGAGCGAGTCCGCGGCCTCCTCCACGTGGCGGCGGCAGCCGTCGAGATCCGGCTGCCGGGCAGCGATCTCCAGCCGCCGGAGCGGCGCGATGATGCCGGTGCCCAGCCAGTCGTGGATGTCGTTGGCGATGCGCCGGCGCTCCGCATCGCGCGCCTGGACCAGCTCGCTTACCCGGCTGCGGGCCAGGGCAACGGCCCGGGCGTGGGACTGGCGCTCCCGGGCGGTGGAGCGGTCGACCACATAGGCCACCAGGAAGATGGTGCCGATGCGCAGGAACAAGAGCCCCCAGTCCAGCGGCACGCCGAAGGGGTCGTAGAGGAGGTAGATCAGGCCGTAGGCGGTGACGTTGACGCCCAGCAGGATGTACGGGGCCACCCTTCTCAGCACCACCGGGGCCGTGAGCGACATGAGGATGTAGGCGGTCCAGACCTCGGAGCCCCGGCCGCCGGTGACCACCACCATCGCCGTCAGGAGCACCGACCAGACGATGCAGTCGTACCAGAGGAGGTGCGGCCAGCCGCGGGCTCTCAGCCAGAGTTCCAGGAAGGCGGCCGCCGCCGAGAGCAGGAAGACGGCCGCGACCGGCGGCTTGATGAGCTCGGGCCGCTGGGCGAGGAGCAGGTAGATGACCACCAGCGCGCCCCAGGCGATCTGCGCCTTGTTCTCCACCGGGACGTCGGACCAGCGCATGGTCGGGCTGTACCTCCTTATGTTAAGATGGTGCTGTTGAGAACTGCTCTCGGGTGCCATTTCGACTGCCCGGAGGTGGACGCCGTGAGACTGCGGATCCTGCTGGTGGAAGACCAGACCGTGGTGCGGGAAGGGCTCAGGCAGCTCATCGAGAGCGACGCGGACATGCAGGTCGTCGGCGAGGCCGCCGGGGTCGCCGAGGCGGTGGCCCTGGCCGGACGGCTGCGGCCGGACGTGATCCTCCTGGACCTGAAGCTGACCGACGGCAGCGGGCTCGACGCGGCCCGCCAGATCCTGCAGGGCAGCGACCCGCCCGCGATCCTGGTGCTCTCCACCTACGCCGACGCGGCGCTGGTCCGGTCCGCGCTCGCGCTGGGCGCCAGCGGGTACATCCCCAAGACCGCCTCGTTCGCTGAAATCGCCTCCGCCGTGCGCACCGCCGCCCAGGGCGGGGTGGTCATCCACCCGTCGCTGGCCGGGAAGCTGGCCGGACGGGGGGAGGAGGCGCTGCGGGAGGAGGAGATCACCATGCTCCGGATGCTGGCCGAGGGGGCGTCCTACGCGGAGATCGGCAACCGGCTATACCTCAGCGAGCGCACCGTGCGCCGGCACATGAACCTGCTCTTCGACAAGATGGGCGTGCAGAACCGGACGCAGGCCGTGGCGGAAGCGATGCGGAGGGGGCTTCTCAACTAGCCCCGGGCCGGCCTGCGGGCCTCCCGCGGTCCCGCCGGAGGCCGGGCTTCCCCCGGGAAATTCGGCGCCCGGCGGGCGTTGCCCTGCACACCGAAGGCCCGGAACGGGGCGAGCCCCGCGCACGGCCTCAAAACTCGGGCATGGCGATGGTGAGGCGAAGCTGTCCGGCCTCGGCGGCGAACGAGCGGATCTCGATGCGCCTGCCCAGGGCCTGGGAGATCATGTCGCTGATCGGCAGGATGAACGCGGCCTCCCGGGCGTCGTAGCCCTGCCACTGCGGCCGGACCGCCCGGCCGGCCAGCCGGAGCAGCGCCGGCGACACGGGCACCTTCCCCAGGTGCGCCTGGGTGATCCGGAACTGGATGAGCCCCGTCTCGTCGACCTCGGGCGCCAGCCGCAGCCGGAGCCCGACGGGGCCCGAAAGCCGGTCCGGAACCTGCCCGGGCGGCGGCCGCAGCACGGCCTCCACCAGGATGACCCCGTCGTCCACGCCGCCGCGTACCCGCGCCAGCGGGCCCTCCGGCGAACCGCCGCTCAGCAGGGCGGAGGAGAGCATGCCGCTGACCTCCGCCTCGTTCAGGCGAAGGTGAACGTCGCCGCCTGTCCAGAAGGCGGCAGACTGCTCGCGGATCTGCATCGCCACGGCGACGTAGGCCGCGGTGCCGCCGGGCCCCTGCTCGAAATCGGCCACAGGGGCCAGCAGCCCGGGGGCGGCCCACCAGAGGAGGGCACCGGCCGCGACCAGCGCCGTGCAGAGGAGGGCCAGGGCCGGTCGCCGCGCGGCGCGCCTGCCCCGGCTCGCCGGAAGGGCCGGTGTCGTGGCCTGCAGCGTCATGGCATCGCTCCGTTCCGGGATTTGATTACAACTTAATTATATGACTCTATTCGCTAACGGTTCAACGTGAAGTCTCTGGTTCCCCGGCATCCACCTTCCCTGTCTGCGAAAACCGGCCGCTTCCTGTAGGAATTCGCGTCGAAGCGCCAAAATTGTTTATGCAGGACTTAGGGGAGGTGGGCGATGACATGTCGGAGTACGTCTGGCGGCCCGATGAGACCTGGCTGAAAGCATCACGGATCGCCCGGTTTCTCGCCGCGTGCGGCGTGGACAGTCTGGAGGCGCTGCAGGCCCGTGCGGCCGCCGATCCGGCCTGGTTCTGGGGAGAGGCCGTCAAGGACATCGGGATCGAGTGGTACGAGCCCCCGAAGCAGATCCTGGATCTTTCCGGCGGGGCCCCGTGGGCGGCCTGGTTCCGGGGGGCGCGCATGAACCTGGCCCACGAGGCCGTCGACAAGCACCTCCGCACGCGGCCGCACCAGCTCGCCGTCATCCACGAGGGGGAGGAGGGGACCGTCCGCACCTGGAGCTACCGGCAGCTGTGGGCTGAGTCGAACCGGCTCGCGAATGCCCTGCGCCGCCTGGGCATCGGGCGCGGCGACCGGGTGGGCATCATGCTGCCGCTGATCCCGGAGGCGGTCGCGGCGATGATGGCCCTGGCCCGCCTGGGCGCCATCTTCACGCCCATCTTCTCCGGCTTTGCGCCCGGCGCGGCGGCCAGCCGGCTGGCCGACTGCGAGGCGAGGCTTCTGATCACGGCGGATGGGTTCTACCGGCGCGGAAGGCCGGTGAACCTGAAGGCGGTGGCCGACGAGGCGGCCGCCCAGGCCCCGTCTGTGCAGCACGTGGTGGTCGTGCGGCGGACCGGCGCCGACGTGGCGTGGTCCCCCGGCCGGGACCTGTGGTATCACGAGCTGGTCGCCGGTCAGCCGGCCCGGTTCGAGACGGAGCGCATGGACCCCGAGGACCCCTGCATGATCATCTATACGTCGGGCACCACCGGCCGCCCGAAGGGCGCGGTGCACGTGCACGGCGGTTTCCCGGTCAAGGCGGCGCAGGACATGGCCCACTGCTTCGACGTGGCGCCCGGCGACCTGATCATGTGGTTCACCGACCTGGGCTGGATGATGGGCCCCTGGCTCATCTACGGCGGGCTGCTGCTGGGCGCGACGGTGTTCCTTTACGACGGCGCGCCGGACTACCCCGCTCCCGACCGGCTGTGGGACATGGTGGAGCGGCACGGCATCACCCACCTGGGGCTCTCTCCCACCGTCATCCGGGCGCTCGCGCCGGCGGGGACCGATTGGGTGAAGCGGCACGACCTGTCGAGCCTGCGGGTGCTCGGCGGCACGGGCGAGCCCTGGAACCCGGAGCCGTACCGCTGGTTCGTCGAGCACGTGGGCGGCGGCCGCTGCCCGATGATCAACTACTCGGGCGGCACCGAGATCTCCGGCGGCATCCTGGGCTGCGTGCCCATCCGGCCCATCAAGGAGTGCTCCTTCAACGCCGTCGTTCCCGGCATGGCGGCGACGGTGCTGGACGACCAGGGCCGGCCCGCGCCGCCCGGGCAGGTGGGGGAGCTCGCCATCACCGCCCCGTGGGCGGGGATGACCCGCGGCTTCTGGCGAGACCCTGAGCGCTATCTGGAGGCCTACTGGCGGCGGTTCGAGGGCGTGTGGGTCCACGGCGACTGGGCGTCGGTGGACGAGGAGGGGTTCTGGTACATCCACGGCCGCTCCGACGACACGATCAACGTCGCCGGCAAGCGGGTCGGGCCGGCGGAGTACGAGTCGGTGCTGGTGGGCGACCCCCGGGTGCTGGAGGCGGCCACCGTGGGCGTGCCCCATCCGGTGAAGGGGACGGCCCCGGTCTGCTTCGTCGTGCTGCGCCCGGGCGTCCCGGCTGACCCCGGCCTGGCCGAAGCGCTGCGGGAGCGGGTGGGCCGCGAGATGGGCCGGCCGCTCATGCCCGAGGCGGTCCTCTTCGTGGGGGCCCTGCCCAAGACCCGGAATGCCAAGATCATGCGCCGGGTGGTCCGGGCGGCCTACCTGGGGCTGGAGCTGGGCGACCTTTCGGCCCTGGAGAACCCGGAGGCGGTGGCGGAGATCCAGCGGGTCCGGGGCGCCGCAGGGGCGGACTGACGTCCTGACCGCCCGGGGCGCCGCAGCCGGACAGTTGGACGATACGGAGGGAGCAGCGCAATGCAGTACACACGGTGCCACACCAGCTTCGGACCCATCTACGTGGCCTGGACGGCGCTGGGGATCGCCTGCCTGTCGGGCGAGGAGACCAGCGATGAGGCGTTCCGGGACCGCTGCCGGGCCTATACCGGAAAGACCCCGGTCCGCGACGACCGCCGCAGGGAGGAACTGGCGCAGATGCTGGAGGGCTGGCTGGACGGCGAGCCTTACCGCGGCCCGGTGGACCTCTCGCCGCTCAGCCCCTTCGCCCGGGAGGTGCTCTCGGCCTGCCGTTCCATTCCCCGGGGCGAGGTCCGCACCTACGCCCAGCTGGCGGCCGCCGTCGGCCGGCCCCGGGCGGCCCGGGCGGTGGGGAGCGCCCTGCGCCGGAACCCGGTGCCGCTGCTCATCCCCTGCCACCGCGTCGTGCGGGGGGACGGGAGCATCGGCCAGTACAACATGGGCGGCCCCGAGGTGAAGCGGCGCCTGCTGGCGCTGGAAGGGGCGCGCTGAGCGCCGTGCGCGCGCCGTTGGTGGTTGGCCCCTGCGAATCTGGGCAAACTACCCTTGTGCCGTGGGGGGTTTGCCTTGAACCGTTCAAGATTTGGTAGTAAGATGGTCGTAGTAGATGCACATCCACGGCGCCACCAACGGAAAGGAGTTGAGCCGCAGTGAAGATGGAGTTCGTGGAAAAGGAACTGAAGAGCTGGGGCGAGATCATCATCAAGACCTCGGGTGGCTCGCAGTTTGAGATTCACGTCGGCGATACGGAGTTCGACTACGACAACCGGGTCATCCGGCTGAAGAGCGCCAACGCGCTGTACGTCATCGAGGGCGACTCCGTGGAGAGCATCACGAAGCACTACGGTCATCCGGACGACTAAGGGCCGGTTCCGGCAGATCCGACGGCACGAAAACGAGCGCGGGAAGGTCGAGCCTTCCCGCGCTCGTGCTTGGTGCGCCGGGCCGCGTGCGGCGGCGCCTGTCCGGCGCGGCCGCCGTCTAGCCCAGCAGCGCCTTCAGGTCTGCCTCCGGGGTGGTGGTGAGGCGCAGGTCGAACTGCTCCCGGAGCACCTGGAGGACGCCGGGCGTGATCCAGGCCGGCGGCTTCGGCCCCAGGTAGATGCCCCTGATCCCGAGGGAGAGCAGGCTCATGAGCACGGCCACCGCCTTCTGCTCCATCCAGGAGAGGACGATGGAGAGCGGCAGGTCGTTGACCTCGCACCCGAAGGCCTCGGCCAGGGCGGCCGCGATGCGGATGGCGGCGATGGCGTCGTTGCACTGGCCCAGGTCGAGCAGGCGGGGGATGCCGTCGATGGTGCCCAGGTCCAGGTCGTTGAAGCGGAACTTGCCGCAGGCCAGGGTGAGGACGACGGTGTCAGGCGGGGTCTGCCGGACGAACTCCCGGTAGTAGTTGCCCAGGGAGCCCGGCGCGTCGCAGCCGCCGACCACAAAGAAGTGCCGGATCTTGCCCGCCTTCACGGCCGCGAGGATCTTGTCGGCCATCGGCAGGATGTTGGTGTCGGCGAAGCCGGTGGTGAGCGTCACCTCGCCGGGCCGGTCCTCGCAGGGCGGGAGCGAGCGCGCCTTCTCGATGACGGGCGTGAAGTCCCAGGTCTCGATGTGCGGCACGTCCGGCAGCCGGCTCGCGCCCACGGTGAAGATGCGGTCCTTATAGGACGCCAGCGGGATCTGCACGCAGTTGGAGGTGCCCACGATCGCACCGGGGAACTCGGCGAAGAGCTTCTTCTGGTCGCACCAGGCGACGCCCAGGTTGCCCACCAGGTGCGGGAAGCGCTTCAGGCCGGGGTAGGCGTGGGCGGGCAGCATCTCGGAGTGGGTGTAGACGTTGATGCCCGTCCCTTCGGTCTGCCTGAGCAGCTCGTAGAGCGCCTTCAGGTTGTGGCCGGTGATGACGATGGCCGGCCCCGCCACGGTGCCGGTGGGCACCTGCGTGGGCACCATCTCGCCGAAGTGCTCGGTGTGCGCCTTCTTCAGCATGGTCATCGCCCGTAGGGTCATCTGGCCCGCCTTCATGTTGAGCTGCAGGAAGTGGCCCAGGTCGAAGCTGACGTTGGTGAGGGTGGCGTACAGCGCCTCGGCGAAGAAGGCGTCGATCTCCGGGTCCGTGTACCCCAGCTCCCGGGCGTGGTAGGTGTACGCCGCGATGCCCTTCAGGGCGTAGATCAGGTTCTCCTGCAGAGCCTGGATATTCTCGTCCTTGCCGCAGATGCCGACCTTGGTGCAGCCGGTGCCGTGGGCCGTCATCTCGCACTGGTTGCAGAACACAGGGCCTCAACTCCTTCATGAACGGTTCCTGTTCGGTTCCCTACGTTCGCACACCGTGCCGGCAAGGGCATGTGATGTTTTTCACAGTCTATGGCAGAATGAGCCGTTGGTGTGGACGCCGCCCTGCCCGTTAGCCCTTTTGTGCCAGTGCAGTGCCGCGGGCCGCAGCACCACCGGGCTGATCCCCCCTGGCGGGCGCACCGGCGGCCGCGTGCCGCGCCGTAAGCACGGGGCTCGCCGGCCTGCAGCGGAAAGGTTTTGGTGAAGGCTGTCGAAGTATGTAAGGGATGGAACCTGACGGACCTGGCTCCGTCTATTTTGATATAAAGCTAATTGAGGAGTGTAGTGCTGTGAAGCGAGTCGCCGCCGCAGCGTTCTTGCTCGTCCTGGTGTCGTCTGTCCCTGCCGAGGCTGCCACGCTGCGCCCGATCGACCACGACGGCCTCAACGTCCGGTCGGGGCCGGGCACCGAATACGAGATCGTCGGCGGGCTCGGTTACGACCAGTGGGCGACGGTGCTCGGCCGGGAAGGGGACTGGTACCGGGTCAGGCTCCAGAGCGGCGTCGAGGGCTGGGTCGCGGGCTGGTTCAGCCGCGTGCTGCTGGAGGATGAGCAGCGGTATGCCGTCGTGGACACCGACATCCTGAACGTGCGGCGGGAGCCGGGGCTGGACGCACCGGTGCTGGCGCGGGTCTATGAGGGGCAGTACGTGCGGCTCCTGGAGATGATCCCCGAGTGGTGGCGCATCCAGCTGGATGACGGCACGGAGGGCTGGGTGTTCGCCCAGTACGTGCGGCAGGCCGACGGCCCGCCGGCCGGGGGAGAGCCGGGCGGTGAAACCGGGACCGGCCAGCTGCCGGGGCCGAGCCTGCCGCCGGTGGCGGAGCCGCCGCCCGCCCCTCCCGGCACCGTCCCGGGCGTGACCTTCCCTGCCCCCGCCCACCCGGTTGCTCACCCGGGCAAGCAGGTTTCCGTGCGGGAGGAGACCGGCATCTTCGCCGGCCCCAACAGCGAGGCGCGCCGCACGGACACGGTGAGGCCGGGCGAGCGGCTGGCGCTGCTGGACGCCCGGGATGGCTGGGTGCGCGTGGCCTCCCCCCAGGACCGGTGGGGCTGGGTGCCGGGTGAACTGGTGCAGGTGACGGACGGCCCCCTGCGCATCCAGGTGGACGCGTCCGGCTGGCGGCTTGAGCGGCCGGCTGGCTCCAAGCCGGCATCCCCCGCGCCGCCGGTGGGCGCGGCCGTGGTGGGGGAGAAGGGCGCGACCCTCTACCTGATTCCGGCGACGGCGGCGCGGGTGCTGGGCGAGCTGGCGCCGGGCGAGCCGCTGGAGGTCCTGGACCGGAATGCGCAGTGGGTCAAAGTGCGGCTCTCTTCGGGCGAGGTCGGCTGGACCCAGGCGGCCCGGGTGGAGCAGGCGGCGGCGGCCGAAGACGGGGACCCGGGCGACGGAACGCCGGACGGGGGAGAGGGCACGCCGGGCGGCGCAGCGGATGAGGCGGCTGCCGCCCGGGGCTTCAAGGTGACCATGCGCCAGGGCGCACCCGGGGTCTACCTGCTGGAGGTGACGGCGCCCGGGCAGCGCTTCGGGCTGCCCGTGCTGGAGGACGGGTCCCTGTGGGTGCCTTTCGCCACCGGCCTGGCGGACGAGCGCTCGATGCCGCTGAATCAGATGGGGGTTGCGGAGGCCGCCCTGAACCCGCAGGGGCTCCGGCTGCGCTTCACCAGCGAACCGCAGGTCACGGTGGAGTCGAACCTGGAGGGCGCCCTGCTGCTGTCGCTGCGGCCCGTGGTCACGGCTGTCCGGCAGGAGACCGTCGCCGACAAGGGGGTGCTGCGCTTCAGCGTCCGCGGCGAGGCGCAGCCCCGGGCGCGGGCGGAGAACGGCCAGATCATCGTCGAGTTTCCCGGGGCCGCGCTCGGCACGGCGGATCTGCCCGCCGGCGTGCAGGTCGCGGAGACCGCGGCGGGGGTGCGGGTGGTCATCGCCAGCAGCCGGCCATATGCTTTGAAGAAGTGGGAGGACGGGTACTACCTGGTGACCTACCCGGCCGGGCTGGCGGGCAAGGTGATCATGCTCGACCCCGGCCACGGCGGCGATGACAGCGGTGCGGTGAGCCGCGCGGTGGGCGTGGTGGAGAAGACGGTCAACCTGCAGGTCGCCCTGCGGCTGCGGGCCTTGCTGGAGGAACAGGGCGCGATCGTCTACATGACCCGGGCCACGGATCAGCGGGTGGCCCCCGAGCCGTTCCTCAGCAGCGTGGAGGGCGAGCCCCGGGACCAGCTCGACCTGCAGTACCGGACGATGCTGGCCAACCACCTGGGCGTCGACCTGTTCCTCTCCATCCACCACAACTCCGGCGAGACGATCTCCCAGGGCACGGAGGTGTACTACACGAGCTGGACGCTCAACGGCGGGCGCGCCCGTGAGCTGGCCACGCTGCTGCAGCAGGAGCTGGTGAGGGCGCTGGGCACCCGCGACCGGGGCGTGTTCGACGACAGCTTCTTCGTGACCCGCAACACGCTCGCGCCGGCCGCGCTGGTGGAGCTGGCGTTCATCAACAACCCCGCGGAGGGTCCCCGGACGGTGGACCCCGGCTTCCAGGAAGCGGCCGCCCAGGCCATTGTGCGGGCACTGGAACGGTTCTACGCTATGCGATAAGTTTCACTTTACTGCTTTGCAGTATTGCAGGTAGGGTGTATACTGCCTACTGAGGTTCGCATAACCAGGGAACAGACCCGACCGAGAGGAGTGGGACCCGCATGCGTCTGTCAGCCCGCGCCAGGATCCTAACGCCGTCGCCGACCATGGCGATCGACGCCCGGTCGAAGCAGCTGGCGGCCGAGGGCGTGGACGTCGTAAACTTCTCGGTGGGGGAACCCGACTTCGACACGCCGGAGTCGATCAAGTCCGCAGGCATCGCCGCCATTCAACAGGGAAGGACCAAGTACACCCCTGCCGCCGGCACGCTGGAGTTGCGCAAGGCCATTTGTGAGAAGCTGGAACGGGACAACGGTCTCCAGTACCGCCCGGAGGAGATCGTGGTCTCCAACGGCGGCAAGCAGGCCCTGTACAACGCGTTCCAGGTCCTGCTGGACCCCGGGGAAGAGGTGATCATCCAGGCGCCGTACTGGGTGTCCTATCCGGAGATCGTGCGCCTGGCCGGGGGCGTTCCGGTGGTGGTGGAGACCGACGAGTCCACCGGCTTCCGCCTGACGGCCGACATGATCCGGGAGAAGCTGACCAACCGCACCCGGGTCATCAACCTGAACAGCCCGAGCAACCCGACCGGGGCCGTGCTCGCGCGCAAGGACCTGGAGGAGATCGCGGCCCTGGCCGTGGAGCACGATCTCATCATCGTCACCGACGAGATCTACGAGATGCTGCTGTACGACGGGGCCGAGCACGTTTCGATCGCCTCGCTGGGCGAGGAGGTCAAGCGCCGCACGATTACGGTCAACGGCGTCTCCAAAGCCTACGCCATGACCGGGTGGCGCATCGGCTACACCGCCTCCGAGCGGATCTTCGCCAAGGCGATGGCCGACCTGCAGTCGCAGTCGACCTCGGGCCCCTCTTCGATCTCCCAGGCGGCTGCTGTGGAGGCCCTGCGGGGCAGCCAGGCCGCGGTGGAGCAGATGCGCCGGGAGTTCGACCGTCGGCGGAAGCACATGATGGAGCGGCTGAGCCGGCTGCCGGGCTTTTCGGTGAAGGTTGCGCCGGCGGGAGCCTTCTACCTGTTCCCCAACGTGTCGGCGCTCTTCGGCGAGACCGTCGCCGGCCGCCGGATCACCTCGTCGGACGACCTGGCCGAAGTCATCCTGGAGCAGGCGCACGTGGCCGTCGTGCCCGGCACCGGCTTCGGCGCCCCGAACTACCTGCGCTTCTCGTACGCCACCTCGATGGCGCGCATCGACGAGGGCCTGGATCGCATCGAACGGCTGTTGGCCAGGTGAGCATGGACCGCTGACGTGGGAGGTAGGGCGCAGTGAAACTGCAGGAGCGCGCGGCCGTCGTGGGCATCGGGATCTCCAACCTGGCGCTCGTCCGCTACCTGGTGGAGCGGGGCGTCCGCGTGACCGCCTGCGACCGCACCCCTGCCGAGCGGCTCGGCGAACGCGCGGCCGAGCTCAGGCGGCTGGGGGTGCCGCTGGTCACCGGCGAGCAGTACCTGGCGCCTCTGGCCGATCACGACCTGATCTTCCTGACCCCGGGCATGCCGAAGCACCTGCCGGAGATCGAGGCCGCCCGACGGCGCGGGGCCACCATCTCCGGCGAGATCGGCCTGGTGCTCGACCGCTGCCGGGCGCCGGTGATCGGCGTGACGGGCAGCGCGGGCAAGACCACCACCACGACCCTGATCGGCGAGATCCTGAAGGCCGCCGGCCGGGAAACCTACGTCGGCGGCAACATCGGCACGGTGCTGATCGAGCAGGTCGAGACGATCCCGCCGGACGCGGCGGTGGTCCTGGAGCTCTCCTCCTTCCAGCTGCAGCTGGTGCACCGCTCGCCCCACATCGCCGTGGTGACCAACATCAGCCCCAACCACCTGGATGTGCACGCCTCCATGGAGGAGTACGTGGAAGCCAAGAAGGCGATCTTCCGGTGGCAGTCGCCGTCGGACTGGCTGGTGCTCAACGCCGACGACGAGCGGGTCCGGTCCTTCGCCCGGGAGGCCCGCAGCCGGGTGGTGCTCTTCAGCCGCAGGGGCGACCCGGGGGGCCGGGATGCGGCCTTCATCCGGGACGATCAGGTGGTCTGGCGGCGCGGCGGCCGCGAGCTGCCGACCGCCTTGCTGGAGGAGATCAGGCTCCCCGGGCTGCACAACCAGGAGAATGTCCTGGCCGCCGTGGCTGCCTGTTTCCTCGCCGGCGCGCCCCTCTCCGCGGTGCGCGCCGTGGTGACCACGTTCACCGGCGTGGAGCACCGCATCGAGCCGGTGCGGGTGCTGGACGGCGCCAAGTGGTACAACGACTCCAAGGCCACCTCGCCGGCGGAGGCGGTCGCCGCCCTGTCGACTTTGCCCGCGCCCATCGTGCTCATCGCCGGCGGGTCGGACAAGGGCATCCCCTTCGATCCCCTCGCGCCGCTGGTGGCCGAGAAGGTGAAATACCTGATCCTGACGGGGCCCACCGCCCCGAAGATCGAGGAGGCGGTGCGCAGGGGCGGCTATGCCGGGCCGGTCCGGCGGGCCGCCGACATGGCGGAGGCGGTGGCGCTGGCCCGGGCTGCCGCAGCGCCGGGCGACACGGTGCTGCTCTCGCCGGCCTGCGCCTCGTTCGACGCCTACCGGAACTTCGAGGAGCGGGGGCGCCACTTCAAGTCGCTGGTGGAGGCCTTGCAGTGAGAACGGACCTCTGGGTGATCCACCTGGATATGGACGCGTTCTTCGCTTCGGTGGAGCAGCGGGACAACCCGCGCCTTAAGGGGAAGCCGGTGATCGTGGGCGGTCCCCCCAGCTCCCGGGGCGTGGTCTCGACGTGCTCCTACGAGGCGCGCCGCTTCGGCGTCCGTTCCGCCATGCCTTCCCGGGAGGCCCTGCGGCTCTGTCCGCAGGCCGTCTTCATCCGGCCCAACCACGCCAAATACGCCGCGGTGGGGCGGCAGGTGCGGGCGATCATGCGCCGCTTCACCGACGTCATCGAACCGCTCTCCATCGACGAGGCGTTCCTGGACGTGTCGGGGCAGGACGCCGTGCAGGTGGCGCGTGAGCTGAAGGAGGCCATCCGGGCCGAGCTGCGCCTCACCGGCTCCGCCGGCGTCTCCTACTGCAAGTTCATGGCCAAGCTGGCTTCCGACATGCAGAAGCCGGACGGGCTCACCGTCATCACCTGGGAGCGGGCGCAGGCGCTGCTGCCCACGCTCCCGGTGCGCAAGCTCTGGGGCGTCGGGCCTGCCAGCGAGCAGGCCCTGCACGCGCTGGGCATCTACACCTGCGGCGACCTGCTGGCCTACGACCCGGACACGCTGCGCAAGCACTTCGGCCGGCGGGCCGACGAGCTGATCCAGCTGGCCCGGGGCATCGACCCCCGCCCGGTGGTGCCGCACCGGGAGGCCAAGTCCATCGGCGAGGAGAACACGTTCGCGGTGGACCAGACGGACCGGGAGTACCTGAACCAGCTGCTGGAGCGGTATGCGGACAACCTGGCCGCGGAGCTGCAGCGGCAGGGGATGGCCGCCCGGACCGTGACGGTGAAGATCAAGTGGAACGTGTTCGTCGAGGGCGGGCCGAAGGGGGGCGACTTCCTCCAGATCACCCGGAGCCAGACCCTGCCCATGCCCACCAACGACGCCCGCACCATCGGCCGGGCGGCCCGGGAGATCTTCGGAAGGGTGGAGTGGGAGGGGCGGAAGGTGCGCCTGCTGGGGCTCTCGGTGCACAACCTGGTGAAGAAGGGGGAGCTGTTCCAGGCGCATCTGCCGATCTAGGCGCGGACAGACGCGTGCGGGCCGGTGCAGGTTCATGCACCGGCCTTTTTCCTGTGCCTTTCTACGGCTCCTTGAGCGGCACAACTGCGCGTTCGCGCCGGAGAAACTCCCGGATGATCTGGTTGACGGCACCCGGCGCGTCCTGGTTGGCGTTGTGCCGGGCGCCGGGAAGTACATGGATCTCGACGCCCTCCTCACGGCCCCAGGCCGTCATCGCCTTCCGGATGTTCCCCGTCCGGTCGTGGTCGCCCACGATCAGGAGGGTCCGCTCGGGGTAGCTCAGTCCGGGCCGGTACTGCACGAAGTCGAAGGCCCGCACCATCACCTCGCAGAAGCGGCGCTTGCCCATGCCGCGGAGGCACTCCCGCACGTACCCCTGGACCTCGGGCCGCCGGGAACAGGCCCGCGCCGACGCCTCCACGAGCCAGTCGAAGGGCGTGAGCCGCAGCATCGGGCCCGCCGCGGCGAGGGCGGCCCGCTCCCAGACCGACAGCCGCTGGCTGTTGCGGGTCGAGTCGATGACCACCAGGGCCTCCACCCGCCCGGGGTAGCGCAGGGCCACCTCCTGCGCCACATTGCCGCCCAGGGACTGGCCGATGAGGACCGCCCGGGCCAGGCCTTCCCGGTCCAGGACCGCCAGCAGATCCTGCACCAGCAGGTCCGCGGAGAAGCCCTCCACGCCGGCGGACCGCCCGTGGCCCCGGGCGTCCCAGGCGTAGAGGGCGTATTCCCGGTCAAACGCCGGGTACTGCTCGGCAAACATGCGGTGGTCCAGCCCGGCGCCGTGGAGGAAGAAGAGGGGCGTCCCGGACCGGCTGTTGGTGAAGTAGTGAAGGGTTCCGCCGTGAACCTGAAGCGTCCGCTCCTGCATCCGCTGCACCTCCCGGCTGCTGCTGCAGCCATCCTCACCGGCCAGGCCCTGCAGGGGGGGCAGCGCTGCGACTGCGGCGGGAACTCCGCTCCTGCTCCCGGGGCGGGCGCAGCAACACCCGTTTCAAAGCCAAGATTCGGCGGCCGCGGATCGTCCTCCTGCAGCCGGGGCCTCACACCTCCTCCCGCAGCAGCCGGTCTGCTCGCAGCAGCCCGGCCCCCTGGGCCGCCGCGTGCACCTGCGGCAGCCATTCGGCGGTGTGCTTCAGGTGAGCCCGAACGGCTGCCGGGGTGAGGTTTGGGCGCACGGAGAGCAGCAGGGCCGCCGCGGCCGAGACGTGGGGGGCGGCCATCGACGTGCCGCTCATATGGCAGAACCTGCCGCCCGGCGCCAGCGAGAAGAGGCCTGTGCCCGGGGCCACCAGGTCGACCTCGGGCCCGCGGCTGGAGAACCGGGCCAGCCGGTCGCGCCGGTTGATGGCGGCTACCGCAAGCACCTCGGGGTAGGTGCCCGGCGTGTCCACCGCGCCGCCCCGGCCGTCGTTGCCCGCCGCGCCGACCAGGAGAATGCCGTGCCGCTCAATGGCGCGGATGGCCTGGGCCAGATGGTCGCTGGCCCGCCGGTCCGTGCCGAAGCTCAGGTTGATGATCTCGCACCCCTGCTCCAGACACCAGTGGAGCCCAGCGACGATGTCGCGGATGCGCCCGTACCCCTGCCGGTCGAAGATCTTCACCGGCCGGATGCAGAGGGGCGGGGGCCAGATCGGCCGCTGCCCGCCCACGGCGCCCGACGCCACCGCCAGGATGCCCGCGACGTGCGTGCCGTGGCCGTGCTCGTCGTGGGGCGGTTCACCCGGCGAGAGCAGGTTGATGCCCGGGCCCAGCAAGTCGCGCAGGTAGGGGTGCTGCAGGTCCACCCCGCTGTCCAGCAGGCCGATCTGCACCGGCGTGCGGCGCTTCCGGCGCAGCCGCAGGAGCCGCCAGGCCTCGGGGAAGCCCGTGCGCCGGATGTGCCACGGGGGTGACCGCCAGATCGTTCGGCCCATGGAGATCGCTCCTCCCGCCGGAATCTGCACCATCATTACGGCGGGCGGGCCGGGAATGCTACACTGCATCTTTACTTTTTATGGTATCCTCCGTATAATACGAGAGTTGGAGTCCACGCCGTGGGCTCCCCAAATCGTGGGCACACTTCGCCTGAGGAGCGCGATCAGATGATGAAGCGGACGGACCTGCGCAATGTGGCGATCATCGCCCACGTCGACCACGGCAAGACCACGCTCGTCGATGGCCTGCTCCGCCAGTCGGGCACCTTCCGGGCCAACGAGCAGGTCGCCGAGCGGGTGATGGATTCGCATGACCTGGAGCGTGAGCGGGGCATCACCATCCTGTCGAAGAATACGGCGATCACCTATAAAGGCGTCCGGATCAACATCGTGGACACGCCGGGCCACGCCGACTTCTCCGGCGAGGTCGAGCGGATCATGACCATGGTCGACGGCTGCCTCCTGGTCGTGGACGCAGCCGAAGGGCCGATGGCCCAGACCAAGTTCGTGCTGCGCAAGGCCATGGAGGCCGGCCTGAAGCCGGTGGTGGTGATCAACAAGATTGACCGGTCCGACCGGCGCATCGCCGAGGTGGAGGACATGATCCTCGACCTCTTCATCGAGCTGGGCGCCGACGACGACCAGCTGGAGTACCCGGTGCTGTATGCCTCCGCGCGCAAGGGCATCGCCACTTACCGCCTGGAGGAGGAGGGGAAGGACCTCCAGCCCATCCTCGACACCATCCTGGAGCGCATCCCCTGCCCGGAGGGCGATCCGGATGCGCCCCTGCAGGCCATGGTGACCTCGCTGGACTACGATGAGTACGTGGGCCGCGTGGCCATTGCCCGGGTGCGGCAGGGCACCGTGCGGGCCGGCCAGCAGGTCGCGGTGGCCAAGCTGGACGGCTCGGTGGTCCGGTTCCGCGCAGCCCAGCTCTTCGGCTTCCACGGGCTGAAGCGGGTGCCGACGGAGGAGGCCACGGTCGGCGATATCATCGCCATGACGGGCCTGGAGGACGTGAACATCGGCGAGACGATCACCGACCCGGAGAACCCGCAGCCCCTGCCGCCGATCAAGGTGGACGAGCCGACCCTGCAGATGACCTTCCGCACCAACGACTCGCCCTTCGCCGGGCAGGAAGGCAAGTACGTCACATCCCGCCACCTGCGGGCGCGCCTCTTCAAGGAGCTGGAGCGGAACGTCGCCCTGCGAGTGGAGGAGACCGATTCACCGGACGTCTTCATCGTGTCCGGGCGCGGAGAGCTGCACCTGTCCATCCTCATCGAGACCATGCGGCGGGAAGGGTACGAGCTGGCCGTCTCCAAGCCGAGGGTCATCTTCCGGTATGACGAGGCGGGCAACAAGCTGGAGCCCCTGGAGCAGCTGATCATCGACGTGCCCGAGGAGTACATGGGCGCGGTGATGGAGGCCCTGGGCATCCGCAAGGCCGAGATGACTAACATGGTCAACCACGGCAACGGCAACGTGCGGCTGGAGTTCATCATCCCGGCCCGCGGCCTGGTGGGCTTCCGCTCGGAGTTCCTGACCATGACCCGGGGTTACGGCGTCATGCACCACATGTTCCACGGCTACGGGCCCTACCGGGGCGAGATCCCCACCCGCCAGCGGGGCTCGCTGGTGGCCTCGGAGACCGGCACCGCCACCCAGTACGCCCTGTACCAGATCCAGGAGCGGGGCACGCTGTTCATCGAGCCGGGCACCGAGGTCTACGTGGGCATGGTGGTGGGCGAGAACAGCCGCGGCCAGGATATGGACGTCAACGTCTGCAAGACCAAGCACCTCACCAACATCCGGGCGGCGGGGGCCGACGAGAAGCTGCTGCTGGACCCGCCCCGGAAGCTGACCCTGGAGGAGGCGCTGGAGCAGATCGCGGACGACGAGCTGGTGGAGATCACCCCGAAGTCGATCCGCCTGCGGAAGCAGTACCTGGATCCCGCCATCCGGGCGCGCATCGCCAAGGGGAAGGAGATCAACGCGGAGGTGCTGCAGCGGCTGCAGCAGGGACGGTAGGCCGGCTGCCTGCGGACGGCGGCACAGAAGAAGTGGAGGGCTGGGCGGCCCTCCACTTTTGCCTGTCCGGGCGCTCATGCGATACGGTACTTGGCGGGGCACGTCCGGACGCCGTCAACCTCATGGACACCTGCCGGCGCCATGCCGCCGATGCGCGTGAGCGCCAGCACCGACGCACCCGGGTTCACTGCAGGGTGAACTCCCAGGTGGCCTCGCCGTACTCGGGGTGTGTGAAGGTATACGTATACGTGCCCTCCAGCTTCTTCGCGAGGAAGCCCAACCAGCCGGATCCCGACTCTCCCTGCCTCAGGGTCCCCTGGAACTTGGGTGTGCGCAGGGCTGTGGCCTGCAGATTGTACGGGGCGTTCTTCTCCTCCGGCGTCTGGACCTTGTGCTGCTCGGTGGGGTTCACCGTATACGGGGCGCTGCCGCCGTTCTCCACCGTAACCTCGATCAGCAGGTAGGTGTATCCGGGCGCCGGGGCCTGGTCCACAGTCTCTGCCCGGTGCATGGTAACGGTGAGCGGACCGACCTGCGCCGATTCGCCCACCGCCAGCGGCCCGAGCTGCACCTTCCCGGCGGGCTCCGCGCCCCCGCCCCCGCCAGGGCCTGCGCCATCGCCTGCGGCGCCGCCTACGGCGTTGCCCACGGCATCGCCTCCTCCGTCGCCCCCGCCGCCGGTGGCCGGCTGGTTTCCGCCTGCCGAGCCTGCCGAGCTGGACGGGCTGGGGTCCGTCCGGTTGGGGCCGGTCTGGTCCGCGTACTTGCCGCAGCCGGCCACCAGCACGGCCAGCAGCGCCGCTGCTGCCCAGATCAGGATCTTGCGTCTCCTCACAGGTATCCCCCTCTGTCCGCTACTGTTTCAGGCGCGGGTCGAGCGCATCGCGCAGCCCGTCCCCGATGAAGTTGATGGAAAGCACCGTCAGGAAGATCATCAGGCCCGGCGGGATCCACGTCCACGGTCTGGTCTGCAGCACGGCCATGTTGTTTGCCTCACTCAGCATGTTCCCCCACGTGGGGACCGGCTGGTTCACGCCGAACCCCAGGTAGCTGAGCCCCGCCTCCGCGAGGATGATCCCCGCGACTTCCAGGGTGGCGTTCACGATCAGCGGCGCCATGGCGTTGGGCAGGAGGTGGCGCACGATCATGCGGAACGTGCCGACTCCCGCGGCCCGGGCCGCTTCGATGAAATCCCTCTCCCGCAGGGAGAGGAACTCTCCCCGCACGAGGCGGGCCGGCACTGGCCAGCTAAGGAAGACGATCGCGAACACCAGATTGGAAACCGACGGGCCTCGGATCGCGACGATGGTCAGGGCGAACATCAGGAACGGGAAGGACTGGATCACGTCCACCAGCCGCATGAGCACGTTGTCGATCCAGCCGCCGAAGTAGCCCGCGACCGAGCCGATGACGATGCCCAGGACCATGTACACGATGACGGATCCCAAGGCGATCGACAGCGACACCCGGCCGCCGTACAGCAGGCGGGTGAGGTTGTCTCGACCGGCGCTGTCGGTGCCGAGCGGGTGGCGGGCGGAGGGCGCTGCCCGGATGTACTGGATGTCGATTTCGTCGCGTCCCCAGCCGAGGGTGGCCTGGGTGATGACCGGCGCGAAGGCGGAGATGAGGATCAGGATGAGGAGGATCGTCGCCCCGGCGACGGCCATGCGGTTCCGGAGGAACCGCCGCAGCACCAGCCGGGCGTACGAGGTCTCCTGCGCCGTCAGGCCGTCGAACTGGGTCGGAATCGGGTCCGGTGTAGGACGGGAGATCGCCACGGCTGTACCTCCTTACGCATACCGGATGCGGGGATCAGCGACGGCATAGAGGATGTCGGCGATGAGGTTACCCAGGATGACCAGCAGGGCGAAGAACATGTTGGTGGCCATGAGCACAGAGTAGTCGCGGTTGTTGACCGCCTCAAACGTCAGCAGCCCCATCCCCGGGAACGTGAAGACCTGTTCGATGATGACGGCCCCGCCGAAGAGTCCGGGCAGGCTGAACCCGAAGAGGGTGATCACGGGGATCATCCCGTTGCGGAAAGCATGTTTGTACACCACCACCCGTTCGGCCAGCCCTTTGGCGCGCGCAGTCCGCACGTAGTCCTGACGCAGCACCTCCAGCATGGCAGAGCGGGTGAAGCGGGCGTATGAGGCCATATCACGCAGCCCCAGGGTCACGGCGGGCAGCACGAGGTGGTGGAGCACGTCCCAGAAGCCGCCTCCGCCCGGGGTAATGATGCCGTTCATCGGGAAGATCGGCAGTCTCACCGCGAAGAAGTAGATCGCCAGGAGGGCGGCGAAGAAGGAGGGCAGGGAGATGCCCATGAAGGCGAACGTCGTCGCCGCGTAGTCGATCAGCGAGTACTGGCGTGTAGCGGAGATGACCCCGATGGGGATGGCCAGGGCCAGGCCGAGCAGGAAGGCCGTGCCCGTGAGCAGCAGGGTGCGCGGGATCGCCCGGGCCAGCATGTCGACCACCGGTTCCTGAGTGCGGACCGAGTACCCCAGGTTGCCTTTCAGCGTGGTGGTGAGCCAGCGGACGTACTGGACCGGGATGGGGTCGTTGAACCCCATCTCCTCCATGAGCCGAGCCCGGAGCGTGGGGTCGATCCGCGGGCCGAAGAGGTAGGCGTACGGGTCGCCCGGGGCGCTGTGGATGATGACGAAGACGATGATGCTGACGCCGAAGAGGATCGGGATCATCTGCAACAGGCGTCGCACGAGGTACCGGCCCACCTGTCAGTCTCCTTTCTTCCCGGCGGTGCGCGGCCCGGGGGTGCGTTCCCCCCGGGCCGCCAGCCGGTGGATGGTCAGAGGATCACCGGGAGAGCCACAGCTCCTCGATGTTCCAGAGGTAGCCCTGCGGGCCGGGCTTGAAGTTCTGCAGACGGTCGTTGGCTGCGATCAAGGTGTTCACTGCGTACAGGATGAGCGCCGGGGTCTCTTCCGTCCAGTGGCGCGCCCACTCGTGGTAGATCTCGATGCGCTCCTCGATGTCGTTGGTGGCCTTGCCGGCGGCGATCAGCTGCTCCGACTTTTCCGTCCACCACTGGCTGTCGTTGAAGCCGCCGGGCTCGGTGGCCGCCTTGTCCCACAGGCCCGTCGGGTCCGGGTCGGAGTTGCCCAGCGAGAAGCCGATGAAGTACATGTCGAAGTCCCGGGCCGCCCGCTTCTCATCCAGCGTCGGCCAGTCGTAACCCTCCAGGATGACCTCAATGCCGACCTCCTTCAGCCACTGCTGCACCACGGGCGCCGTCGCCTGCCGGACCGGGTTGCCGACGTTGGGGTACAGCAGCCGCAGGGTCAGCCGCTTCCCGTCCTTGTACCGGTACCCGTCGCTGCCCAGGACCCAGCCGGCCTCTTCGAGCAGCTGACGAGCCTTGTCGGGATCATACGGATACTGCTCGACGTCCTCCGTGTACGCCCAGGTGAGCGGGTGGATCGGACCGTACATCATGGAGGCGTGGCCGCCCATCAGGTTGTTGATGATGGCCTGCCGGTCGATCGCATGGTTGATGGCGCGGCGCACCCGCACGTCGGTGGTGGGTCCCATCTCACCCCGGGCGTTGGGACCGGTGTTGTAGACCATCTCCTGGAAGACCATGTCCGGGAACTCGTAGATCTTCACATGTGGCATCGCCGCGTAGGCGTCCAGCTCGTTGGGGCTGAACTCCACGTAGTCCAGCGTGCCGCGCTGCATCTCACCGACGGCCACCTCAGCGGCCACGATGCGCCAGACGACCTCGTCGATGTAAGGCCGGCCTGCCCAGTAGTTCGGGTTGGCCTCCAGGATGGCGTACTGGCCGTCAACATACTCCTTCATCTTGAAGGGGCCGTTGCCGTTGGGGAAGATGTTGTACGGGTCATTGGCCGTACCCCAGTCCTGCACCGGGATGCTGCCGTACTTGCTGCTGTCCACGATCCCGTAGGCGATGTTGTAGAGGAACGGCGCGTTCGGCTGCTTCAGCTGGAAGACCACGGTGTAGTCGTCTACCGCGTAGAGACCGGGCAGGTTGCCGGTGGTGACGATGCCCCGCTCGAAGTTCTCACGGGTTTCGCCGCTGATACCGTTGGCGTAATCTTCGTACCCGACGACGTCCTCCCAACCGGAGTCACGCGGGCCGATGTACCTGGGGTGCCAAATGGCCTTGTACGTGAAGACGACATCCTTGGCGGTCACCGGGGTGCCATCGAAGAACGTCGCGTTCCGGCGCAGGTAGAAGGTCAGCTTCGTGTTGGTCTCGTCCCACTCCCAGGCCTCGGCGAGGGCGGGCACGGGGATATAGCGCTCGTCATACTTCCACAGGCCTTCGTACATCAGGCCGGTAAGGTTGGAGCCGTATGTGTCATTGACGATGATCGGGTTGAAGGCCCCGATCGGCTTGTTCCACATGGCCAGGTTCAGCCGCCCGCCCCGGCGCGGCCAGTTCGGGTCGACGATGGAGATCGCCGTGGTGGCGGGGTCATACTCCACCTCGGCGCCGAACGCCTCGCTCACGAACCGCAGCGGAACCAGGGTGCGGCCGTTCTGGATGAACGGGGCGGCGTCCAGGGTCCGGGCCTGCCCGTTCACCCGGGCGGTGGTGCTGCCGATGACCAGCTGCACCGTGGTGTTGCCCCGGGTGGCCGTCACCGTGCGGGTGGACTCATCCCACTGCACATCCGCGCCCATCTTCTCGAAGATCGCCCGGAACGGGACGAAGACGCGGTTGTTCACGTTCACCGGCTCCACGTCGAACATCACCGGGTGGCCGTTGAACGTGACCGGGTACTTCACCTCCGGGCGGGCCGCCAGGGCCGGTGCTGACGAGGTCACAAGCATGAGGGCGGTGAGGAAGAGGACTAAGAACCGCTTCACGCAACCGATACCTCCTTTTCAGATTGTGTGTGGATCGGGAACACTGGCAGCAGGCTCTCCTATCTCGTGGTTTTTCACCCCCAGGCGAGCATGGTCAGTCCTATTATTCGCACTTGACGAGGAAAATCCTTTATTCTGACACTCCGGATTAGGGGGAAATTGTCCCGGGGGCGCAGGGGGGCGGGCAGGATCTGACAGGAACCCGCCCTCCGGCAGTCGAAGAACTCTGCTGGCGTCACCCGATGGCGAAGGAGGAATCTACCGATGCGCGCATACGACATCATCTATCGCAAGCGGATGGGGCAGGAGCTCACCACCGATGAGATCCGGTTCCTGGTCCGCGGGTACGTTTCGGGTGAGGTGACGGACTACCAGATGGCGGCCTGGGCGATGGCCGTGTGCATACAGGGCATGACGCCGCGGGAGACCGCCGACCTCACGATGGCCATGGCCGAGTCTGGCGATCAGATCGACCTGTCGGGCATCCGCGGCCGCAAGGTCGACAAGCACTCCACCGGCGGCGTGGGGGACAAGGTCTCGCTGGTCCTGGTTCCCCTGGTCGCGGCCTGCGGTGCGCCGGTCGCGAAGATGTCCGGCCGCGGCCTGGGCCACACCGGCGGCACCATCGACAAGCTGGAGTCGATCCCCGGGTTCCGGGTGGAGCTGAGCCCGCAGGAGTTCATCGACCAGGTGAACCGGGTCGGCTGCGCCGTGGCCGGGCAGAGCGGCAACCTGGTCCCGGCCGACAAGAAGCTGTACGCCCTGCGGGACGTGACCGCCACCGTCGACTCCATCCCGCTGATCGCGTCGTCCATCATGTCGAAGAAGATCGCGGGCGGTGCCGACGCGGTGGTGCTGGACGTGAAGGCGGGGGCCGGCGCGTTCATGAAGGACCTGGACCAGGCCTTCCGGCTGGCGGAGATGATGGTGGCCATCGGCCGGCAGGTGGGGCGGGAGGTGGCGGCCGTGGTCTCCAATATGGACCAGCCGCTGGGCTATGCCGTGGGCAACACCCTGGAGGTCGTGGAGGCCATCGAGACCCTGCGCGGCTTCGGCCCCAAGGACCTGGAGGAGATCTGCCTGCAGCTGGGGGCCCAGATGCTGCGGCTGGCCGGCGTGGCCGGAGACGGCGAAACCGCCCGGAAGATGCTGCTCCGGGCGCTCCGGGCCGGCCACGGCCTGAACAAGCTGATTGAGATGGTGGAGGCCCAGGGCGGCGACGCCAGCTACATCCGGCAGCCGGTCAAGCTGCCCCGGGCGCAGCGGATCGTGCCGGTCACCGCTCCCGCGGAGGGCTACGTGCAGGCCATCGACGCGCTGGAGGTCGGGGTCGCGGCCCTGCTGCTCGGGGCCGGGCGCGAGACCAAGGAGTCTGCCATCGATCTGGCGGTGGGCGTCGTCCTGCGGAAGAAGGTGGGCGACCCGGTGGCGGCCGGCGACGTGCTGGCCGAACTGCACGTGAACTCGGAGAAGCGGCTGGCGGAGGCGCAGGCCGGCCTGGCCGGGGCGTACCGCATTGGAAAGGAGCGACCGTCCGAGCCGCCGCTGGTCTACGGCCTGGTCACCACCAGCGGCACCGAGCGCTGGGTGTAAGACGCGCAGCAGGAGGGGGCCGAAGAGCGCCGCCCTCCTGCTGTTTATGGCACTTTTGGATGAGTCCGTAGTATTTCCGGGCCATGATCTGTAGGGTCCCGCGACCAATAGTGCGTTCGGGTGTGTCCAGGTATCATAGGAACCAGGAGGAGTGGAGCCATGCGCAGCCTGACGGCCAAGTTCATGGTCGGCATCACCGGCCTCGTCCTCGCGGTTCTGTTCATCGCGCTCTCGTGGGACTTCGCCTATCAGCAGCGGCAGGCCGACGCCGATCTGCTGGCCAAGGCGAGCCTGGTGGCCAAGCAGCAGCAGGCGACCCGCTCGTTCATCTCCCGTTCCAGCGGGGAAGAGTTTGTGCACGGCGGCGAAGCCCGGCCCCTGGAGCCGGCGGAGGTCGGAGAAGGCGTGAGCGACATTTTCGCCGATCTCTCCCGGTCGCAGGTGAAGCAGACCAACCTGAAGCCGCGCATCCCCGAGAACGCCCCGGACGACTTCGAGCGGGCGGCCCTGGAGTACTTCATGCAGGACCCCTCGCACAACGAGGTCTGGCAGCGGGTGACGTTGGCCGACGGCACGCCGGCTTTCCGCTACGTGATGGCGCTGCGGGCCGAGGAATCGTGCCTGCGCTGCCACGGCCAGCCCAAGGGAGAGCTGGACCAGACCGGCTATCCCAAGGAAGGGCTCGAGCTCGGCGATGTCGCCGGCGCGATCAGCGTGATCCTGCCGATGCGCGAGACCCTCGCCAACGCCCGGGCCGAGTCGGTGCGCCTGGCCTTCCTCGTGGTCTTCCTGGCCGCGCTCTGTTTCGGCCTGATCTGGCTGATCCTCTACCGGCAGGTCGCCATGCCGCTCAGTGACCTGGCCGAGGTGGCCACCCACGTGGGCATGGGCAACTTCATCATCAGCGAGGAGCGGCTGCAGGCGCTGAAAGCCAACCAGGAGACCGCCGTGGTGGCCCATGCGTTCGAACAGATGTCGGGCCGGCTGCAGGAGCTGTACGCCGGCCTGGAGCAGAAGGTGGCGGAGCGCACCCGGGAGCTGGAGGAGGCCAACCGTGAGCTCGAGCGGGCCTCCCGCTACAAGTCGGAATTCCTCACCATGGTCTCCCACGAGCTGCGCACGCCGCTGACCTCGATCATCGCGTTCACGGAGCTCCTGCTGAACGACCAGCGGCTGACGCCGGAGCAGCGGGAGTCGCTGACCGAGGTGCTGGAGTCCAGCCAGAAGCTGCTCAACATGATCTCCAACCTGCTGGATTACTCCCGGCTGGAGGCCGGCAAGGTGAAGCTGTTCCGGGAGGTGCTGGATCTGCGGGACCTGATCCGCGACGGGGTGCGCACCGTCTCGCCCCTGGCGGAACGGAAGCAGATCGAGCTCTCGACGGCCTGTGCGCCGGACGTGCCGCTGGTCCACGCCGACCCGCTGCGGATCTCGCAGGTGCTGCTCAACCTGCTGACCAACGCCGTGAAGTTTACCCCCGAGGGCGGGCGGGTGCAGGTGGAGTGCCGGGCGGATGCGCGCGAGGTGTACGTCACCGTCCGCGACACGGGCCCCGGCGTGCCCAAGGAGGAGCAGGAGCTCATCTTCCAGGCGTTCCGCCAGGGCCGGGAGAACGGGCGCCCCGAAGGCTGGGGGCTCGGCCTCGCCCTCTCCGCCTCGCTGGTCAGGGCGCACGACGGCCGGATCTGGGTCGAGTCGGAGCCCGGGCATGGCGCAGCCTTTACCTTTACCATACCGATCTGGTTCGAGTGAGGGAGCGGTGCCGATGGCCAACACGAAGAAGCGCATCCTGGTGGTCGATGACGATCCGAAGATCCTGAAGGCGCTGGACCAGGCGCTGCAGCAGGAGGGGTATGAGGTCTACCGCGCGGAGGACGGCCTGCAGGCGCTGGAGATGGCCCGGAAGGTGAAGCCGGACCTCATGATCCTCGACATCATGCTGCCCAAGATGGACGGCTTCGAGGTCCTGGCGCAGCTGCAGTCGACGGGCAGCATTCCCACGCTCATCCTCTCGGCGCGCGGCGAGGAGATGGACAAGGTCGTCGGCTTCAATGTCGGGGCGGACGACTACCTGGTCAAGCCGTTCCGGCTTTCGGAGCTGCTGCTGCGGGTCCGGGCGATCCTGCGCCGCACCTCCGGCAGCACCGCGCCCGTCGATGAAGACCGTCCGCTGAAGTTCAAGGACATCGAAATCAACCGCTCGTCGCGCACCGTCATCGTCCGGGGCCAGCCGGTGGACCTGACGCCGAAGGAGTTTGACCTGCTCTGGCTCCTGGCCAGCCACCCCGGCCACGTCTTCAGCCGGGAGGCCCTGCTGCAGCGGGTCTGGCACTCCGACTACTCCGGCGACGAGGCGGCCCTGACGGTCTGCGTGCGCCGGCTGCGGGAGAAAATCGAGCGCGACCCCGGCCATCCGGAGCTTGTCAAGACCATTTGGGGCATTGGTTATAAGTTTGATGGATAACCTTTCGTATTACTTTGGTCCAAGTTAGCTTTGCGAAAGGGCCGCGAAAGGATCGCGAAAGAAACGGGCGCTACCCTTGAGGTAGAAACATTCCACCCTCCAGGGGGTGCCCGCCATGTCCCACCTCTTCTACGCAACCGGATTGCAGCTGCTTTCGTGGTCGCTGGGCCTCGCGGTGACGCTGGCGCTGCTGGACAGCAAGAGCGGCCTGGTGCGCGATCATCCGCCCCTGGCGTGGCGCGTCGGCGGCATGCTGCTGGGCCCGCTGGCGGCCCTGAGCTTTGCCGCGGTGGTGCTGGGCCATGCGCCCCGCTGGGTGTCGCTGGGCCTGGTGCTGCCGTATGCGCTGATGGCCCTGGGCGCCAGCTGGGTCTGGTACCGGGGCGCCGGCGCTGCCCTCAGGCGGCAGCGGGAGCGGGAGGCCGCCATCCTCGGCCTGATCGCCGTGCTGTTTGGCAGCCTGGTCCACACAGGCGGCGATGCGCTTCCCGTGCTCAGCCTGGCCGCATCGCTGGGCAGCGCGGCGCTGGTGGGCGGCCTGGCCATCCTGGCCCTGTGCGGGACGCTCGGCGGCCGGCGGGATGAGGTGGAGGTGGACCCCAATTGCGACGGCATCCCGGTCCGGATGGTCGCCACGGGTCTTGGCATCACCCTCCTGGCCGCCTCGGACCTCGGAACGGCGGTTCTGACCGGCGGCGCCGCCCTGCCGGCCTCTCTGGGGCTGTGGCTCGGGTGCTCCCTGCTGGTGCCGGTCCTGCTGCTCCTCGCCGGCCACCGCCTCGACGCGTGGAACAGACCGGCGCTCTGGTGCGCCGGCTGCTGCGCCGCCGTCGTCGGGCAGTTTGCGCTGCAGGCAGCGCTGATCGCGTAAGGCATCTTCCATCCAGAAACAGAGACCGCCTGCCCATCGGGCAGGCGGTTCTTTTCTGGTCTAGGCGTTGATCGGGAAGTGGCAGGCGACGGCGTGGCCGTCTTCCACCGGCGTCAGCACGGGGTCCTCCGTGCGGCACCTTTCCTGCACGTACGCGCATCTATTCTGGAACCGGCAGCCGGGCGGCGGGTTGACCGGGCTGGGGGGGTCGCCCTCCAGCAGGATGCGCTGCCGGGTGCTCTCGACCTTCGGGTCGGGTATGGGCGCTGCCGAAAGGAGCGCCAGCGTGTACGGGTGCATCGGCCGGTCGTACAGCTTGTCGCTGTCGGCCAGCTCGACGATGCGGCCCAGGTACATCACCGCGATGCGGTGGGAGATGTGCTTGACCATCGCGAGGTCGTGGGCGATGAACAGGTACGCCAGCCCCAGCTGCTGCTGCAGGTCCTCCAGCAGGTTGACGACCTGCGCCTGAATCGAGACGTCCAGGGCGGAGATGGGCTCATCGCACACGATGAACTGGGGTTCCACCGCCAGGGCCCGGGCGATGCCGATGCGCTGCCGCTGGCCGCCCGAAAACTCGTGCGGGAACCGGTTGGCGTGCTCGGGCAGGAGGCCCACCAGGTCCAGCAGGTGGTAGATGCGCTCCATGCGCTCCTTGCCCGAGGCCAGGTTGTGGATGTCGAGCGCCTCGCCGATGATGTCCGCGGCGGTCATGCGCGGGTCCAGGGAGGCGTAGGGGTCCTGGAAGATCATCTGCATCTTGCGCCGGTACGGGAGGAACTGGGACTGGGGCAGGCGGAGGATCTCTTTCCCTTCGAAGTAGACCTCGCCCGCGGTGGGCTCGTACAGGCGGAGCAGGGCCCGGCCCACGGTGGTCTTGCCGCAGCCCGACTCGCCCACCAGGCCCAGCGTTTCACCGGGCTGGATGGAGAAGGAGACGCCGTCAACGGCTTTCACCGCGCCGACGGTGCGCGGAATCGGGAAACCGCGGGTGATGGGAAAGTGCATCTTGAGGTCCTTGACCTCGATCAGCGGATTGCCCTGCCTGGTCACGCCTCAGTCACCTCCTGCGAGAGATCGACAGGCGGTGCGTCCGGGTGCAGGAGCCAGCACGCCGCCCGGTGTTCGTCGCTGATGGGGGTCATCTCCGGCGCCTCCGCAGCGCAGATGTTCATCGCATACGGGCAGCGCGGGTGGTACGGGCAGCCGGGAGGCGGCTGGAGCATGTTGGGCGGGGAACCCGCGATGGACTCGAGCCGGCGGTCCTTCCTGCGGTCCAGCCGAGGCACAGCCCTCAGCAAGGCCCAGGTGTACGGGTGCTTGGGCTGCTCGAAGATCTCCTCCACGGTGCCGACCTCGGCCACCTGACCGCCGTACATCACGGCGACCCGGTCGGCCATGCCGGCCACGACGCCCAGGTTGTGGGTGATCATGATGATGGTCGTGTTGAACTCCTTCTTCAGCCGCTTGAGCAGGTCCAGGATCTGCGCCTGGATGGTCACGTCCAGGGCGGTGGTGGGCTCGTCCGCGATGATCAGCCGCGGGTTGCAGGCCAGGGCGATGGCGATCATCACCCGCTGGCGCATGCCGCCGGAAAACTCGTGCGGATACTGCCTCAGCCGCCGCTCGGCTTCCGGCACGCCCACCAGCCGGAGCAGCTCGATCGCGCGCTTGTCGGCTTCCGCCCGGCTGAGCCCCAGGTGCTGCATCATGCCTTCCCGGAGCTGCAGGCCGACCGTCAGGGTCGGGTTCAGGCCGGTCATCGGATCCTGGAAGACCATGGCGATGTCCTTGCCGCGGATCTTGCGCATCTCCCGCTCGGAGAGGCTCAAGAGGTCGACGCCCTGGAAGATGGCCTTGCCCTCGATGCGGGCGTTGCTGGCCAGCAGGCGCATGACGGAGAGCATGGTGACGCTCTTGCCGGACCCGGACTCGCCCACGACGGCGAGGCACTCGCCCTCCCGGACGGTCAGGTTCACGTCACGGACGGCCTGAACGTCACCGGCATAGGTCCTGAATGTTGTACGAAGTCCTTCGATGGTGAGAATCGGATTCAAGGCCGTCCCTCCTTACCGGCGGAGCTTGGGATCGAGCGCATCGCGCAGGCCGTCGCCGATGAAGTTGAAGGCCAGCGAGACGATGATGATGGCCGCGGACGGGAATGCGAGCTGCCACGGGTAGGACCGCAGCCCCTCGAAGCCCAGGGAGGCCAGCACGCCCCACGACGCCATCGGGGCGCTGACGCCGAGGCCGATGAACGACAGGAAGGCCTCGGTGAACATCGCGCGCGGGATCGAGAAGGTCAGCTCGACCACGATCGGCGCCATGGCGTTGGGGATCAGGTGGCGGAAGATCAGCCGCTTCCGGTTCGCACCCAGCGCCCGCGCCGCCAGCATGAACTCCTGTTCCTTCAGCGACAGCACCTGGGCCCGCACGAGGCGCGCCATGCTGGTCCAGTACACGATGCCGATGGCGATGAAGATGCTGGTGAGCCCCTGGCCGAGGATCACGGCCAGCAGGATGACGTAGATCGTGAGCGGGATGGTGTCGATGATGTCGACGATGCGCATCATGATGTTGTCCCACTTGCCGCCCAGGAGGCCGGCGGTGGCCCCGTAGGCCACGCCCACGACCAGCTGCAGGAGGCCGGCGAAGAAGGCCACGGCCAGCGAGATGCGGCCGCCGTAGAGGACCCGTTCGAAGAGGTCGCGCCCGTGGGCGTCGGTGCCGAACCAGTGCTGCAGCGACGGCGGCTGGTCACGGCCGGCCAGGTTCTGCGTGGTCGGGTCCCACGGCGTGAGCAGGGGCCCGATGAAGCAGGCGATCAGGAAGATCACCAGGACGATGAGCCCCAGCAGGGCCATCGGGTTGGCCTTGAAGCGGCGCCAGGCATCGGCGGCGAAGCTGATCGGCGGTGTGGTGATGCGCTCGGCGGACGCCTGGCGGTTCGGAAGCGGCGCAAAGCGCGAATCAGTGGAAACCGCCATGGACTACCCCTCCTTCTCCAGGCGCACGCGCGGATCGATGAGCGCCAGCACGATATCGCAGATCAGCGTGAAGCCCGCCAACAGCAGGGAGAAGAACACCACCAGGCCGCCGATGACCGTGTAGTCGCGATTGGTGATGGACTGGACGAATTCGCGGCCGATGCCCGGGATGCCGAAGATGCTCTCGACGATGAAGCTGCCGGTGAGGATGGCGGCCGTCATCGGCGCCAGCGAGGCCACCACGGGCACCATCGCATTCTTGATCATGTGGCGGTAGACCACCACCAGCTCGCGCAGTCCCTTGGCCCGAGCGGTGCGGATGTAGTCCTGGTTGACCACCTCGAGCATGCTCGACCGGGTCAGCTTCACGATCCAGGCCAGGTTGTAGCTGCACAGGGCCAGGACCGGCAGGACCAGGTACCGGATCTGGCCTCCGCCCCAGGTGGCGGAGGGGAACCAGCCCCACTTGAATGCCAGGAAGTACTGCAGCAGGCCGGCGATCACGAAACTGGGCGCCGCTGCCGTGAGGATCGCCAGGCCGGATATCGTGCGGTCACCTATTGTGTTGTGATTCAAGGCACCCAGAATGCCCAGCGGAATGCCGACGATCACGGAGATGGCCAGCGAGATGCCGCCGAGTTTCGCCGAGATGGGGAAGCCGCGGTTGATGACGTCGTTGACGGTGAGACCCTTGTACTTGAAGGACGGACCGAGGTCCCATACGATGACGCCTTTCACGTAGTCGATGTACTGCTCGTGCAGGGGCTTGTCGAGGTTGTACTTCCGCTCCAGGTTCCTCAGAATCGCCTCCGGCACGTTCCGCTCCGAGCTGAACGGGCCGCCGGGCAGCGCCCTCATCAGGAAGAACGTCGCGGTCACCACGAAGAAGGCGACCAGGAACATGGTGATGATACGCTGCAGCAAATAGCGGGCCATCGTATCCCTCCATCCCATTCGGACGCATTTTGGAAGCGCCACCGCGAAATGCCACGGTGGCGCTTCCTGCGGCGTCCAGGTTGCCGGGCTACTTCTTAATCGAGGCGTCCCGCAGGTTGAGCGGCGAGGTCAGCGGCATGGACCAGCCTTCGACGTCCTCGGAGACCATGATGACCCGGGTGTAGAAGTAGATCGGGATGATCGGCATCTCGTCGATCAGAAGCGCCTCGGCGTCATGCATGGCCTTCATCCGGACGGCCTGGTCGGCGCTCCGCTTCGCGGTGTTGACCAGGTTGTCGTACTCGGGGTGGCCCCAGTTGGTGTCGTTGTTGCCGCCGCCGGTGACGAACATGTCGATGAAGGTCATCGGGTCGATGTAGTCGCCGATCCAGCCTGCTCGGGCGATCTCGTAGTCACCGGTGGAGCGGCTGTCGAGGTAGACGCCCCACTCCTGGTTGGTGAGCTGGACGTTGATGCCCAGGTTGTTCTTCCACATCTCCTGGATGGCCTCAGCGATGCGCTGGTGGGCCTCAGAGGTGTTGTAGAGGATGGTCAGCGTCGGGAAGCCCTGGCCGTTGGGATAGCCCGCTTCGGCGAGGAGCTGCTGGGCCTTGGCCACGTCCTCGGCGAAGAGGTCGCCGCCGCGCTTGCGGAAGTCGTCGTCCGCAGCGCCGGTCCCCTCCTCAGGAATGCCTTCCGGCACCAGCGCGTAGGCCGGGACCTGGCCGCCCTTGGTAATCTCGCTGACGATCGCGTTCCGGTCGATGGAGAGCGCCAGCGCCTGGCGGACCCGCTTGTCGTTCAGCGGCTCCTTCTCCACGTTGAGGAGGTAGTAGTAGATGCCCAGGTCAGGCAGGATCTTCAGCTCGTTGGGATACTCGGCCTTCAGCCGGTCGAGCTCGGCCGTGTTCACGCCGGACTCGATGATGTCCAGCTCGCCGTTCTCGAACATCGTGGTGGCGGTGGACTCTTCCTCGATCAGGTAGAACTCGATCTTGTCCAGCTTGACGTCGTTGGCGCCCCAGTAGTTGGGGTTCTTCTCCACGACGACCTTGTCCTTGTCGGTCCAGCTGACCAGCTTGAAGGGACCGTTGCCCACGAGGGTCTCCGCGCTGCGGAACCAGGCCTCGGGGTTGGCCTCAACGCTGGGCCGGTGGACAGGATAGTAGGTGTGGAAGGACGTCAGGGAGAGGAAGTACGGGGCCGGGGCCTCGAGCTCCACCCGGAGGGTCTTCTCGTCGAGGGCCGTGGCGCCGAAGTTCTGGGCGAGCCGCTCAAACTCGGCCCGGATCTCCTCGTCGGTGGCGTCCTTCCACTGGGGGTCGCTCGTGAAGGTGTTCATCTCCTCGGCGCCCTTGATGTAGTACAGCTGATAGGCGTACTCAGAGGCGAGCAGCGGATCGAGGGTGGACTTCCAGGACCAGACGAAGTCCTCGGCGGTCAGCGGATCGCCGTTGGACCACTTCAGGCCGTCCCGCAGGTAGAAGGTGAAGACGGTGTTGTCCTCGTTGGCCTCGTAGCGCTCGGCAGCGCCCGGAATGGCGTTGCCGTGCTCATCCAGCCGCATCAGGCCTTCGAACAGGGCGATCTCCACGTGGGCCTCAGGAAGGCCGGTGGTGACCCGCGGGTCGAGCGACGGCGGATTCGTGCCGATGTTCATGCGGATGACCATCTCATCGGCCGAACCCGTGTTGGACCTGCCGGAACAACCGACGGCAGCCAGCATCAGCACTGCCAGCATGCCTGCGACGAAACGACGCATCGTGTGTAAACCTCCCTCAGCGCTTCTCTGTCTCTGTGTCGTTTACTCCCGGACTCTCATGGGAACGTGGTCGTCTGTCTGGCCGGTGTCCTCAGTTCACCTCCTCGCCCGACATCGGCACCGGCAGAGACCGGAACTAAGTGAAGATTTCCTCCAGTTAAGCATTAAGGCGATTTGCTTACCCTAATGCTTCACATGGGGAAAACACCAAAGTAATTCGGTTTACAGTCCTGCATATCCTCTACCCGGCGAGATGTCAGACTAGAAGCTGAAGTCAGACAACGGCAAAACGTACAAAGAGGGAGGGTCAACGATCGTCGACCCTCTGTTGTCCGCGCCGGGCGAAGAACCGCTCGGTCAGCCAGGCGGCCCTGGCCGCGCCCAGGCTCAGCAGCGCACCGAGCGCGAGGATGACCAGCACGATCAGGAAAAGCGGCAGGGTGGCTTTGAGCGCCTCCAGCGGCCCGACGCCGAAAACCCGGCCGATCCACCAGAAGCCCACTCCGGCGGCGATGATGCCCATGACCGCCGCGGTCATGCCCATCTGCCGGTGCACGCGGGCCTGCACCTCACGCTGCATCTCATGCAGAGCCTTCCGATCAGTTTCTGGCGCGCCCTGCGGGGTCACCCTCACGCCACCCCCTGACCGTTTAGATGGCCTCCACGGCCCGGATCTCCGGCACCTGCTGCCGGACGGCCCGCTCAATCCCCATCTTCAGCGTCATCGTCGACATGGGGCAGCCGCCACAGGCGCCCATCATGCGGACGCGGGCCACGCCGTTTTCGACGGCGACCAGCTCGACCTCGCCGCCGTCCATCCGGATCGCGGGCCGGATCAGATCCAGCGCCCGCTCAACGCGCTCGAACAACGTCTCGTCAGACATGCAACTTCACCCCCGGGATCGGTGCGCGCGGCCAGCACCGAGGCTTTGGGTTCCCCACGGGTCTAGTGTACCATAGGGCGACAGTGAAAAGCCAGTCAGACTGAGGGTTCATACTGGGCAACAAGGTGGCGCACCTGGGCGATGAGCACCTCGAGCCCCGGTTTGTTGTGCGCCCCCTCGGGAATGATGACATTGGCGTAGCGCTTCGTCGGCTCGACGAAGGCCTCGTGCATGGGCTTGACGGTCGCGAGGTACTGGTTGATCACCGAGTCGAGCGTGCGGCCGCGCTCGTGGATGTCGCGCAGGATGCGGCGGAGGATCCGCACGTCGGCGTCGGTGTCCACGAACACGCTGAGATCGTAAAGCGCCCGCATTTCCGGGTGGGCCAGCACCAGCACGCCCTCCACGACGATGATCGCCGCCGGCTCCACGTGCACGGTCTCCGCCTCCCGCAGGTGGGTGGAGAAGTTGTACACCGGCCGTTCCACGGCCCTGCCCGCCTTCAGCGCCCTGAGGTGCGCGATGAACAGCTCGTTGTCGAAGGCGTCGGGGTGGTCGTAGTTGAGCTGGGACCGTTCTTCGTAAGCGAGGTGACGGTTGTCCTTGTAGTATGCGTCGTGGGGCAGCAGCGCAACGTCGTCCGGGAACGCAGCGGAGATGCAGTTGGCGATGGACGTCTTCCCGGATCCGGTGCCCCCGGCGATCGCGATCACCGCGTTCGGGACGGGCATGGCGACAACCTCCTTCAGTTCCTAAGCACACAAGCCGGAAGCCCCCGTACGATTATCGCCCAGGGGGGGTGAAGACGCAAGAGCCCGGGGGGATTCGGCGGACGGGCCATCCGGGCTTGGGCAACCGACCGCGGCGGTACTTAGGCAGAAACAAAGTTGAAAAACCGGGCCGGATTCGCTAAGCTGTGCAGAAGAAGCCGTTCCTCTGCACCAGGATCTGGCGTCATACTGAATGAAAAGGAAACTTCGGGATTGAATTAGGAGGGTTTTGCACATGGCTTTCCAGCTTCCTGCGCTTCCGTATCCGGCCAACGCCCTGGAGCCGTACATCGATACCCAGACCATGGAAATCCACCACGGCAAGCACCACGCCGCGTACGTCAACAACCTGAATGCGGCGCTGGAGGGGCACCCTGAACTGCAGTCCAAGTCCATCGAGGAGCTGCTGCGCGGGATCGACAGCGTGCCCGAGTCCATCCGCACCGCCGTGCGGAACAACGGCGGCGGCCACGCCAACCACACCCTCTACTGGGAGATCATGACCCCCGGCGGGGCGAAGGAGCCGTCCGGCGAGCTGGCCGAGGCGATCAACGCCGCGTTCGGCTCGTTCCAGAACTTCAAGGACGAGTTCGCCAAGGCCGGCGCCGGCCGGTTCGGCTCTGGCTGGGCCTGGCTCGTGGTGACGAAGGACGGCAAGCTGGCCGTGTACTCCACCGCCAACCAGGACAGCCCGCTGATGCAGGGCGACACGCCCATCCTGGGCATGGACGTGTGGGAGCACGCCTACTACCTGAAGTACCAGAACCGCCGGCCGGAGTACATCCAGGCCTTCCTGAACGTCATCAACTGGGACAAGGTGGCAGAGCGGTACGCGGCCGCCAAGAAGTAGGCAGACCGGCGCTGACGGCGACCCTGCGATGGGTCGCCGTCTTGCGTATGCCGGGCATTCCGCCGCGCCATACTAGGCGCGAAGGAGGCGGAGCGGCATGCAGCATGACGCCCACTCGGGCAGCGGCGAGGGCCGGCTGACAGAACAGGAACTGGCTTTCATCAACCGAGCCCTGGACGGCGAACTTCTGGCCCTGAAAAAGAACAACCACTACGCGCAAGAGCTGGCGGATGAGAATGCCCGCCAGCTGATGCGGGAGCACGCCGACATCCACCAGAGGCGGGTGGAGATGCTCCTGGCGCTGCTGGACGCGCCCGGCGACATCACCAAGCACGCAAAGCTCTTGCTGCAGTCGGGGGAAGGGGTGCGGCGACGTGCAGATGACTGACGCGGACCGCCTGCGCGACTGCCTCTGCACCGCCCGGGAGCTGGCGAGGCTGTACGCGGAGGCGGCGCTGGAGGCAAGCAACAACGGCGTGCGGGAGTTTTTCCTGGCCATGCACGGCGAGGAGACCCATAACCAGGAGGTGCTCTTCCACTTCCTGCACACCCGGGGCGAGTACCCCACCCGGGCGGCGGCGCCTGACCACGTGTCGGCGGTGCGCCGGCGCTGGGCGGCTGCGTACGAACAGCTGGGGCTCACGGACCGGCCCTCGTTCCGGCGGTACCGGACGGCCGACCCGGCCATCCATCCGGCCGCCGCGCAGGCGCCCGAACACTTCCAGCGACACTAGGCCAGGTTGCGCAGGGCGCCACCTGTGGCCGCACAGCGGCGCACAGGTGGCGCCTGTCTGCGCGCCGGCGGCGGCGCGGCAGCGGGGTGAACCCGCGCGTGCCCTGCGCCCGTCCAATATTCAGATGAAGGCGGAGGGAGGGAGATCCGTGGCCCGCATCCGCGTCGGCACCTGTGCCTGGTCCGACCACGAGGCGTACTATCCGCCCGGCCTGCCGCCGCGCGAGCGGCTCGCCTATTACGCCCGCCATTTTTCTATTGTAGAAGTCGACAGCACGTTCTACCGCCTGCAGCCCGCGAAGTGGTTTGCCTCCTGGGCAGAGCGCACGCCTCCCGACTTCGTCTTCAATGTCAAGGCGTACGGCGCCATGACCCGGCACCACCGCGAGCCGCGGCCCGGGGAGGAGGACGCCGCGGAGGTCTTCCGGCGTTTTGACGCCTCGGTGCAGCCCCTGCGGGAAGCGGGGAAGCTGGGCGCACTCCACTTCCAGTTCCCGCCCTGGTTCACGTGCACACCGGCCGCGCGCGAATGGGTCCGGTACTGCCGGGAGTTCTTCCCCGACGATCTGGTCGCGGTGGAGTTCCGGCACACCTCCTGGTTCGCCGGGGGGAACCGGGAGGACACCCTGCAGTTTCTGCGCGATCTGCGCGCCGTGCACGTGGTCTGCGACGCGCCCCAGGTGGGATCGGGCACGGTGCCCCGGGTGGTGGCGGTGACCGACCCGCGCCTGGCCATCGTGCGGTTCCACGGCCGCAACACCCGGACGTGGTACATGAAGGCCGAGACCACCGCGCAGCGGTTCGACTACCTGTACAGCCGGGAGGAGCTGGCCGAGTGGCTGCCGCCGATCCGGGAGGTCCTGGCGGGCCAGGCCGCCGAGGTCCATCTGCTGATGAACAACAACCGCGCCAACTACGCCGTGCGGAACGCGCTGGATCTGATGGAGCTGCTCGGTCTGCCGACCCCGCCGCGCGACGCGCGCGGGGTGCCCGTGCCCCCGGGCGAGGGGCGGGGCCCGGAGCAGTTGCGGCTGTTCTGAAGGTGTCGACTTCTGTCACATTCATGTAACAGAAGTGGGATTGGTCCGCAAAATGGAGTGGCGCGGTGCAGTGGGATCAGGTAGAATAGCGCTACCCATTACAGGTCGACGCCATAAAATTAGACAGAATATTTTATCGTTCGCGAAAGTGCCAGTAAAGGGGGCGGGATGAGCGGTGTCATGGCAGGTTGGCCCCGGGGCACAACCCCTCCACACGGGGGATGAGGAGGGGCGCCGCATCGTCCGTCGGCTGACGGCGGGCGATGAGGAAGCGCTGGGGATGATGATGGAATCCTTTGGGGGTGCGCTTCTGCAATACGCTCACCGCCTCGTCGGCGACCGGCACGCGGCTGAAGAGATCTGTCAGGACGCGCTGCTGAAGGCGTGGCAGCAAGGGGATGAGTTCGACCAGGACGGCCACCTGAAGGCCTGGCTCTTCCGGGTGGCACGGCACCGCGCCATCGACTGCCTCCGGCGCCGCCGCTGTGTCGTCGTCGAGCCGTTCGCAAACCAGGCGGCCGAGACGGTCGTCCATCCCGAAGCCGAGGCCGAGCGGGCCTGGCTGACGGAGGCGATCCTGGACGCCATGTCGGAGCTGCCGCCGCCGTACAAGGCCGTCATCCATCTGCGCTTCTTCCACGACATGGGCTACCGCGAGATTGCGGAGTGCCTGCAGATTCCGATCGGCACGGTGAAGAGCCGGCTCAATTACGGGTTGAAAGGCCTGGCGCGCATCCTACGGGCGCGGCAGGTCCTTCAGGACGTCTTCGAGCACTAGCGCCGCGGCGGCCGGTCGCGCGGACCGAGGGTTTCCGGCCGGACAGGCTCTGCTATAATGGGGCAGAGATCGGTGCACGGGGGACGCACCAGGAGGAGGTCCGGTATGCCCGACGGAGCACGGCTGCGCGCGGTCATCTTTGCGGCCGGTGAACTGTTGGATCTGGAGCGGGTCAGGGCCCTCGTGGGCCGCCCTGATCTGGTCATCTGCGCCGACGGCGGCCTGCGCCACGCCCGCGCGCTGGGGCTCAGGGTCGACCTGCTGCTGGGCGACTTCGACTCGCTGGACGGCGCCGCGGTCGCGGCGGCCCGCGAAAGCGGGGTGCCGGTGCTGCAGGTGCCGGTGGAGAAGGACAAGACCGACAGCCACATCGCCCTTGAGGAGGCGCTGCGCCGGGGGGCGGGCGAGATCCTCCTGGTGGGCGGTTCGGGCTCACGGCTGGACCACACCCTCTCCAACGTCCTGCTGCTGCCGCACTGCCCGGTTCCCGTGACGATGACGGACGGGAAGAGCATCGCCCGGGCGCTGCGGGACGGCCAGTCGCTGGAGGTGCAGCGGGCGGAGGGGGCGTTCCTTTCCCTGGTGCCGCTGACCCCGGTCGTCACCGGCGTCACGGTGCGCGGCGTCCACTGGCCTCTGGCCGACGCGGTCCTGCGGTGGGGCGAGTCGCTGGGGATCTCGAACCGGGTGGTCGAGCCGGTCGCCCGGGTCTCCGTGGGCACCGGGTGCCTGCTGGTCGTCCAGGCTTGGGACTGACGGACATACGCATGCCATCCAGGTCTGCTCCCCGGGGCGGACCTGGATTCCGTTATGCCCCGGCTTGTGCTACTATGGCTCCATGAAGATTCAGCTTTTCGCTTTTGATCTGGATGGAACCCTCCTGGACCGGGCGGGGCGCATCTCCGCGGAGAACCGCCAAGCGGTGGAAGCGGCCCTCGCCTCGGGCGCCGAGGTGGTCCTCGTGACCGGCCGGTCCTGGCGGACGACCCTCCCCTATTACCGGGAACTGGGCCTGACCGGCCCGGCGATCTGCTACCTGGGGGCGCTGGTGGTGGAGGACGGCTCGGGCCGGATCGGCCACCACCGCCCGCTGGCGCCCGAGGCCTGGGAACGGCTGCGCCGGCTGGCGCTGGCGGAGGGGCTTTCCCTCAGCGCCGTCACGGCCGTGGACCAGGCCGGGTCCCCGTTCGTCCGGGACGCCGCCTACAGCACCGGCCCGCCAGACGACTTCCTGTACTGGGACGACTGGAACCCCTACACCGAGATCGACCCCGGCCTCGGCCGGTGCACGGCGCCGCCCACGATGGCCGCCATCTACGGCGACCGCGCCGTCGCCCGGGTGCTGGAGGCGTTTCCGGAGGGGTTGCCGGCCTCGCAGTTGGACCTCACCGACCGGATCCCCGGGGAGACCGTGCTGCACGTATGGCACGAGGAGGTCGACAAGGGCACGGCCCTGGCGCGCTACTGCCGCCGCCGCCGGATCCCGGCTTCCGCCGTGATGGCCGTGGGCGATACCACGGTCGACGTTCCCATGCTCCGCTTCGCCGGCATCGGCGTCGCGGTGCCCGACGGCCACCCCGCAGCCCTGGAGGCGGCGGACTGGGTCACCACGCCCGCCGAGGCCGTCGCCCGGGCCCTGGGCAGGCGGGGGTGAGGGGATGGGCACGCTTTCCCGGGTCCTGCGGCTCGGATGGGGGCGCCTGGTGCTGCCGCACCGGCTCCGCCGCGCCCTTCCCCCCGAGGGGCGTGCCATCCTGGCGACGCTGGCGGAGGCGGGGCACGAGGCCGTGCTGGTCGGCGGGGCGGTGCGCGATCTGCTGTTGGGCCTGACGCCCCATGACTGGGACCTGGCCACCAGCGCGCGGCCGGACGAGATCCGCGCCCTGTTCCCGGACGGGCGCGCGGTGGGCGCCGGCCGGGCGACGGGCACGGTGCTGATCCCGCGGGAAGGCGCCCTCTATGAGGTGACCGCTTACCGCGCGGGCAGCCTGGAAGGCGATCTGGCCCGGCGGGACTTCACCATCGACGCGATGGCCGCCACGCCCGGCGGGCGTCTGATCGATCCGCTGGGAGGGCGGAGGGACCTGGCGCACGGGGTGCTGCGGGCCTGCGGCCGGCCGGAGGACCGGCTGGAGGAGGACCCGCTGCGCATGCTGCGGGCGGTGCGGCTGGCGGCGCAGTTCAACCTGGAGCTGGACCCGGCGCTGGCCCGGGCGATCGGCGCCCTGGCGCCCCGGTTGTCGGCGGTGGCTCCCGAGCGGATCGGCGCCGAGTTCGGCCGGCTGCTGGTGACGGACCGGCCGGCGTGGGGCATGCAGCGGCTGCGGGAGCTGGGGCTGCTCGCCCAGTTTGCCCCGGAGCTCCTGGAGATGGTGGGGGTGGAGCAGAACCGGTACCACCGGTTTCCGGTGTGGGAGCACGCCCTCATGGCGCTCGCCCTGGTGCCGCCCGTGCTGCACCTGAGGCTCGCCGCCCTGCTGCACGACGTGGCCAAGCCCCGCTGCCTCTCGGTGGATGAGGCGGGAGAACGGCACTTCTACCGGCACGAGGTGATCGGCGCCGAGATGGCCGACGCGCTGCTCCGGCGGCTGCGGTTTGACGGTGAGACCCGGGCCCGGGCCGTCCACCTGGTGCGGGTTCACATGGACCTGCACCTGGACGGGCCGGCCACCGACGCGGCCCTGCGCCGGATGATCCGGCGCATCGGGGTGGAGCACCTGGACGACCTGGTGCAGCTCCGCCGGGCCGACCGGCTGGCCTCGGGCACGCGGGAGGGCGACCTCGGCCCGGAGACGATGGCCCTCCTGGACGGCATCCGCCGGGTGCTGGCGGAGGACGCGGCCCTGAAGGTCACCGACCTGGCGGTGGATGGCCACGACGTGATGGCCGCCTTCGGGCGCGGTCCGGGCCGGTACGTCGGGGAGGCGCTGGAGGCGCTTCTGGAGGAGGTCCTGGAGCATCCGGAGCGCAACCGGCGGGAGGTGCTGCTGGCGCGGCTGCAGGAGATGGCGGCTGCGGACGGAAAGGAGCCGGGGTAAACGCGATGCACCCGGGCGGGCGCGGGGTGGGTCCGTGTGCCGGGGGCACGTGGGTCGGTCTGGGACATGCGTACCGGGGGCACGCGGAGCGGTCTGATGTACGTGTGCAGGGGGCACGTGAGTCGGTCTGGTGGGGACACGTGGGTCCGTCTGGGACATGCGTGCCGGTGGCACGTGGGTCGGTCTGGTGTCCGTGTGCCGGGGGCACGTGAGTCCGTCTGGGGTACGCACGCCCGGCGCACGCGGGAAGGTCTCGGCGTGCATGTCGAGCATGTAACGTGGATACAACGCAACAGGGGAGGCGCACCAGATGACGGAGAGGGAGCTGCGGGAGTGGACCGCGGGCTTTGTGCCCTGGAGCCAGTGGGTGCGGCCCGTGCGGGAGTCGAAAGTGGCCCTGGTGGCGGCGGCCGGCGTATACCTGAAGCACGGCTTGCAGGAACCGTATGACGACCGGCGCGCCGGCGGCGACCCGACGTTCCGGGAGTTCCCGGTGGTCGTCCGGTACGAGGACCTGGCCGTGTCGGGGAACGGGCAGGGTCCGGCAGAGACGGATCTCAACCTGGTGTTCCCGCTGGAGCGGCTGCGGGCGATGGCTCAGGCCGGCGCCATCGACGCCGTTGCCCCCTTCGCCTACAGCTTCAGCGTTTCCGTTGCAGACCCGCTGCCGCTCCTGGCGGGTTCGGGGCTGTCGGTGGCCTACCGCATCCGCCGTATGGGCGCAGATGTGGCGCTGCTCTGGGCTCCGGAGGAGTCAGGCGTATGGACGGTCGCCCTGGTAGCCCGGCTGATCGAGCTGGCCGGCGTGCCGACCGCCGTCGTGGCCGGTACCGAGGTCCTGCGGGAGCTGGGCGTGCCCCGGGGCGTGATCGTCCGGCAGTTCGCCGAGCCGGGCGACGCCGGGGGCCAGCAGCGGCTGCTGCTCGCCGCGCTGGAGGCCGCGTGGGACTTGCACGAGCCTGGCGTTGTGGAGGTGTGAGCAGCGGGCGGTGGGCGGGGCGGCGGGGGCCGTCCATCCGCCGTGCGGGGTGCGCTGCGGTTGAGGTTGACCCATACGCAGTGCGGAGTGCGCGGCGGATGCAGAACGGGGATCACCGGGTGGCAGGAGGGATGGCCGTGGATGTTGAGTGGATCGAGGTCTACAAGGCGCCTGACCATATCGAGGCCGAACTGGTCCGGGGTCTTCTGGAGGCCAGCGGGATCCCCGTGCTGACCGAGGCGCGCGGCGCGCAGGCGCTGCCGTTCATCCTGGGTCCGGCGCGGGTCGGGGGGTACATTTCCATTCTTGTACCGCCGGACTGGGAGGAAGCCGCCCGGGAACTGCTGGATGCCCGGGGGGAGCCGCCCGAACCCGTCACGCCCTCCGATGCGGAGCGCGGTGACGGGGAGGGAGATCGCTAGCGGATGATACAGGCGGCGGCCGTCGCGCGGACGGTCGCCGCCGTTCGCGCTCGGAGCATGGCCTCTCCAGCGTGGAACTCCTGTCGCCCGACCGGGGTCAAACGATGCGACACAATAGACTGTGGATCGCGAACGGAGGGGCTCCGCATGCGCCGAGTCATGGTGGCCCCGGACAGACCCGTCCTGGGCCACCCCGATGCGGGCACGCCCAGGCTCTTCTACCGGCTGACCGAGGATGCGGAGCCGAGGCCGTGCGGGCCCTGGAGTCTATCGCAGAATGGATTCGCCAGAACCGACCGATGGAAGTCAGGTCAAGAAGAAGGGGCAGCCAGTCCGGCTGCCCCCTTTGCCGTTCATGGCCGCCCGCAGTTCACCACCCGGCGCTCACCGCTCAACGGCTCAGCCGCGCGCTGATCTCGTGCCACAGCAGGTTCAGCTGATCCCGGGCCGACGTGCTGTCCAGGATCAGCGCGGCCTTGGTGGACTCCGCCAGCTCCGCCAGCTTCTGCAGGTCGGGCTTGCCGGAAGACGGGGCCGCTTCCAGCGCGTCCAGCAGCGTCCGGTGGGCGATGGCCAGCTCGTCCCGAGCGAGGCCGCGGTTGCCTTCTGCCCAGTACACCTGGGCGAGCAGCACCTCGCCCTGGGCCTTGATCAGCAGTCCCTTCACGTTCATCTCCAGCGACAGCGCGGCGGCGGTCTCCTGCTCCGATGAGGCAAGCTGATCCTTCAGCGACGCTTCCAGGGCCTGCAGCTTGGCGTCCATCTCCTCGCGCGCGGTGCGCAGGTCGAGCTTCAGCGTCTCGATCTCCCTGAGCCGGGCCTCCAGGCTGGTCAGCTCACCTTCCTCCTCCAGCAGCACGCCGGCCGCCAGCGCGGCCTCCTCCACCCGCTGCATCTGCGCGCGCAGATCGTCGCGCTGCCGCTGCACTTCCGCCTGAAGCGCGGACGTGGTGCTCTCCAGCTCAGACCGCAGGGCGGCGATTTCCTGGAGGGTCTGCTCGCGCAGGGCGTTGAGTTCGTCCTGCGCGGTGGCCTCAGCGGTGGCGACGGCGGTGTTCATGCGCAGCTCGACGGCGAGGAAAGCGGAGCCCAGGCCCACGGCAGCCATCAGCACCACCAGGCCCAATCCGCGCAGGAGGGGGACCGCCAGGCGAGGTCGTGTGGAGTTTTCGGTTTCCGGCGCGGTGTCTGGGGTGCTCATTGCGCCAACTCCCTTCTTCCTTTCAATTTTGTATATCCACAAGCAGGTGATAGCTCGTTCATGGCGAAATTGGGTTAAATCAAACACTGCACTACTGTATCGCGGTAGAACAAGAAAGAGTGGAGGGTTCGACGGTGATGAGAAAGAGTTCCGCTTTCCTCATGGTTATCCTGCTCCTGACTGCGACTCTGCTGGCAGCCTGTGGGGGCAAGCAGCCGTCGGGCGGGGACGGGGCAGGCGGAGGCGCCGCGCAGCAGCAGGAACAGCAGTCGTCGGGCGGCGGATCTCAGGAGCAGTCCGGCGGCGGGGCGCAGGCGCCGGCCAACTCGCTGGAGCGCATCAAGGCTGAGGGCGTGCTGCGGGTCGGCATCGACGCCTCCTACCCGCCCATGGAGTTCGTGGATGAGGACGGCAAGACCCCGATCGGCTTCGACATCGACCTGGCCAACGCGATCGCCGAGAAGCTGGGCGTCAAGGCCGAGTTCACGATCATCGACTGGGCCGGCATCCAGGCCGGGCTGCTGGGTGGGCACTACGACGTCATCATGTCGTCCATGACCATCACCGAGGAACGGCAGAAGGAGATGGATTTCGTCCAGTACCTGACGATGGGCATCGCCTACGCCTCGCGCCCCGGCGTTGAGGTGAAGAGCGACGCCGACCTCGCGGACAAGATCGTCGTCGTGCAGGAGGAGACCACGGCCCAGTACTACGTCGAGGACCTCATGGCCAACAAGGGCATCCAGCCCAAGGAGCTGCGCTCCTTCCCGTATGCCACCGACGCCTTCCGGGAACTGGCGAACGGGCGGGCTGACGTGGTAGCCATCGACGCCCCGGTGGCCGGCTACTACGCCCAGCTCGATCCCGACCAGTACCGGGTGACCGGCTTCGCCGAGATGGAGCCTGACCCGATCGGCGTCGCCCTGCGCAAGGGCGAGACCGAACTCCGGGACGCCATCCAGAAGGCCGTGGACGAGCTGCAGGCCGAGGGCGTCATTCAGGAGCTGCAGGTGAAGTGGTTCGGCGACGCGGCCGGGCACTAGGGTTGCACGGCGGAGACGACGGCGCCTGCGGCGCGTCGCGGCTCGGGAAAGGGGTGACTCGGGTTGGACAGGTTCGTTGAGCACAGCATCAACGTACTGCCCGTGCTCTTCGAAGGGCTGGGTGTGACGCTCAAACTCACGGTGATCAGCGCCTTTTTCGGCACCCTCCTGGGGCTGCTGGCGGCCCTGGCGCGCATCTCCCGCAACCCGCTGCTCACTGTGCCCGCGGCTGTGTACGTGAACCTCTTTCGCGGCACGCCGCTGCTGCTTCAGCTGCTCTTTATCTACAACGCCCTGCCCCAGGTGGGCATCCTCATCCCCGCGTTCGAGGCGGCGGTGCTGGGCTACAGCCTGAACGCCGGCGCCTACATCGCCGAGATCATCCGGGCGGCCATCCAGTCCATCGACCGGGGGCAGATGGAGGCCGCCCGCTCCCTGGGCATGTCCTACGGCCTGGCGATGCGGCGGATCATCCTGCCGCAGACCTACCGGCGCCTGCTGCCGCCCATGGTGAACGAGATGTCGGCGCTGACGAAGGACACCTCCCTGGCCTCGACCATCTCCATCCTGGAAGTGATGAAGTACTCGATGCAGTTCGTCTCCCGCACGAACCTGGTGTGGCAGACCTTCGTGTGGACGGCGGTGCTCTACCTCGTGGTCACCATGAGCCTGAGCGCGCTGGCCAGCCGCCTGGAGAAGAAGCTGGAGGCGAGGGGATAGCATGGCCGAGCCGATCATCGTCATCGAGGGGCTGAAGAAGAGCTTCGGCAAGCTGGAGGTGCTGCGGGGCATCGATCTTACGGTCCACAAGGGCGAGGTGGTGGTCATCATCGGCCCGTCGGGCTCGGGCAAGTCCACCCTGCTGCGCTGCATCAACTTCCTGGAGAAGCCCACCGCCGGGCGGGTGCTGTTCAAGGGGGAGGAGGTGGGGCAGCGGCAGGTCGGCGGCCGGCTGGTGCCGCTGCCCGAGAAGGTGCTGGACCAGCAGCGGGCCCGCATGGGCATGGTTTTCCAGCGCTTCAACCTCTTCCCGCACATGACGGCCCTGGAGAACGTGATCGAGGCGCCGATCCGGGTGCGCCGGATGCCCCGGGCCGAGGCCGAGGAACTGGGGCTCCGGCTGCTCCGCCGGGTCGGCCTGGCCGACAAGGCCAGTCAGTACCCCAACTATCTTTCCGGCGGTCAGCAGCAGCGGGTGGCCATCGCCCGGGCCCTGGCCATGGAGCCCGACGTCATGCTGTTCGACGAGCCCACCTCGGCGCTGGACCCCGAGCTGGTGGGCGAGGTGCTGCAGGTGATGCAGGACCTGGCGGAGGACGGCATGACCATGGTGGTCGTCACCCATGAGATGGGATTTGCCCGGGAGGTGGGGGACCGGGTGATCTTCATGGACGGCGGCCTGATCGTGGAGGAGGGGCCTCCGGAGCAGATCTTCGGCGAGCCCCGCCACCCGCGCACCCGGGAGTTCCTCTCGAAGGTACTGCACTGAGTTTCTGCTGAAGAGGCCTGCCCAGGCCGGCCCGCAGCGGCGCCTGCCCGGGCAGGCTGCTGCTTTCTCTCGGTGCGCAGGCACGGCGGCCTGGGGCGGGGCCCGCGATGAAGTTGGGTGACAGGATGCCGCCGGCGGGGTCGGGCGGGGTGTGATCTGATGCCCCGGGGCGGCGGCGAATCGGGGGCGGGAGCGGGGCATGATGCTGATGAGTCGGTCGGGGCCTCGTGGGAACCGCCACTTTTTGACTTGGGCCCTGGGGTCGAAGTCGAAAACTTGGGGTTCCCGGTGAACGGATGCTCGGGGTGACGGAGCACCACACTCGAACAGGCACAGCGCAAGAGACGGCGCCCAGGGGACAGACTCCCCTGGGCGCCTCCCGTTCCTCATGCTGCAATACGCCGGACACCGAGCACTCTGACAGGCATCCACCTCACGGCTCCCAGCTCAAAGCCCGCGGCGTACGGCGTCCAGCCGGGGCCACGGTTCCGGGCGCGCGGCGTATTGCGCCCGGCCGACGGCCACGGTGTATGGCGGGCAGTGTGCGGCACACGACTCACTTCCCACCGCTCACCGCTCACATCTCACCGCTACTTCCCCTTTTCTCCCAGCCGCTCGAAGGAGTAGATCTCCTCCAGCGGGCGCCGGGTGCGGGCCGGCTGCTGCCAGCCGTCGGCCGGGTAGCCGACGGCCACGACGCCGGCGAAGAGGTAGTCCGCCGCCGGCGCGCCCACGGCCGCCTTCACCTTCTCCCCGTCGAAGCCAGTCATCCAGAGCGTGCCCAGGCCGAGCCCGGTGGCAGCCAGGATCATCTGGGCCACGGCGATGTACGTGTTGGGCAGCACCAGCGTCCGCCGGTAGGCCTCGTCTTCCCGCAGCCGCTTCACCAGGGCCTCCCGCTCGGGCGGCGCCTGCCCCGCCCGGAGCTGCGCCTCGACCCGATCCGCCAGGGCAAGCGCCTGCCTGAGCGACGCCAGGCAGACCACAGACGCCCCCGCCGTCTGCACGATCTGCGCGTTGCGGCCGGACGTGGCCCCGGCCAGGGCGGCCTTGGTCTCGGGACGGCGCACCACGACAAACTCCCACGGTTGATGGTTCATGGCGCTGGGGGCCTGGTGGGCGGCCTCCAGGAGCGCCAGCAGGGTCTCGTCGGGAACCGGTTCGGCCCGGAACTCCCGCACGCTGTGCCGGCGGGCAATCGCTTCCAGGACGGTACAGGGATTCTGCTGCATCTCGGCCATGTCCACGACTCCTTTCATCTAGGATCAGTCTCCGGCGGAGAGGCCCTCCTTTATGCCCCGCAGGGGGATCGACGAGAGGAGCAGCCATCCCCAGCCCAGCAGAGCCAGCAGCGCGCAGCCGGCGGCCAGAGTCCCGAGGCCCGTGACGAAGTCGGGCCAGGGCAGCGTGGCCGCGACCATCCCCAGCGAGCCCATCGCCGTGTTCCCGAAGTGGATCAGCGCCGAGGCGGAGCCCGTGTCGCTGTCCTGCTGGTTGAGCAGGGTGTCGGTGGCGACGGGGCGGAGAAGGCTGGAGCTGAACGAGTAGGGCAGAAACGCCAGCAGGAAGAGCAGCGGCGCCAGCCGCCCCACCGCGAGCACCGCCAGGCCGCCCAGCAAGGCGAGGCTCAGGGCGGCCGTGATGATGGCGCGGGCCGGAACCCGCTTGTTGATGGCGATGTAGGTGACGGGGCCGAGCACCGATGCCGCCGCGTTGGTGGCGAAGAAGAGGCTGTAGGCCGTCTCCGACAGGCCGAAGAAGTCCTGGTAGATGTAAGAGCTCACGCTGATGTAGGCCATGAACCCGGCGGGGATCAGCGCGATGATCAGCAGCAGGCTGGTGAACGACGGGTTCCGGGCCACGACGAGCAGCCGGGTGAGGCTGCCCAGGACCGGGCCCCGCAGGCGGGCCGCCGGCGGGAGCGGCTCTTCCAGGAACATGGCCGCGGTGAGGGAGCACGCCGAGATCCCGGCCAGCACCAGGAACGTGGTCCGCCACGAGGCGTACTGCACGATGAAGGCGCCGATGATCGGAGCCAGCATGGGGCCGATGACGCTCATCGACTGGATCGTGGCCAGGACGGTACCCCGCAGCCGGCCGTCGAAGGAATCCTTCACCAGGGCTGTGGAGACGGAGACCATGCAGCCTGCGCCCAGGGCCTGGATGACGCGGAACAGGATGAGCTGCCCGATGCCCGCGGCCGCGGCGCAGGCCAGGGAGGCGGCGAGGTAGAGGCCGAGTCCGGCCACCAGCACCGGCTTTCGCCCGTAGCGGTCGCTGAAGGGACCGAAGAGCAGCATGCCCACCGCGAAGAAGAGGAAGAAGCCGACCAGGGTCAGGTTCAGCACCCGGGCGGATACGGCAAACTCTTCGATCATGGTGGGAAACGACGGCAGGTACATGTCGGTGGAGAGCGGCGCCGTCATGTTGAGCACGGTGATCAGGGCGATGAGCCCGGCCTTTCCGAGATACCGCTGCTGTACGAGCAACCCGCGGTCCATGCGCGCAGGACGCCTCCTCTGGGGTGACGTGATGACCCTAATCGGGATTCGCCGTGTCGACGGGGCGCTCGGTCACGACCAGCTCGCCGCTGCTGTCCCAGTGGGCGGTCAGGTTCTCGCCGACGAGCTGGGGTTCGCTGCCGTCCCACCGGGCGGTGTAGAGCCGGTTCTCCTTGTAGAAGAACACCTGGCGGCCGTCTGGCGACGGGGTGACCTGGGCGGCCCCGGTGAGGAAGGCGCTGAGCGGGGTCACGACGGCGGTCGCCGGATCGGCCTCCAGCCACCGCTGCGCCGTGTCCCGGAACAGGAGGGTAGACCGCGGCGTCCAAGAGAGCGGCGCCACCGGCCGCACCTCGCCCGGATCGGCGCCCGCGGGTTCCGGCGGGACGGAACCCGCCTGGCCGCCGGCGGCCTGCCCGGCTTGCCCGCCGCCGTCGTGCCCGGTTTCTCTGCCGGCGCCCGGTCCGCCTGCGTTCGCATCGCCGGTTCCGGCCCCGGCATCCCCGGGCTGCGGCGGGACCACCGCCGGCAGCTCCACCTGCCACAGCCAGGCGCCGTCGATGCGGGTCACCCAGATCTCGCCGTCTCTCAGGACGGCCCGAAACAGCCCGTCAGGCGAGACGGGCGCCGTGGACAGCGCCTCGAGGGTGTCAGCCGCAGGCGGCGCCGCATACAGTCCAGACAGAGTGCGGCCCTGAAGCGGGGTCGGTTCACCGGGCAGCGGCAGCGCGGCATGACCGGCGGCCACGGGGGCCGCCGGATCGACACCATGTTCCCGTGCAGGTTCCGCCGGGCCGGACCGGGCGCAGCCGGCGAGCAGGAGGAGGGCGAGCAGGAGTGCGGTTTGGAGGGGCCGACCTGGCATCACGGTGAACGACTCCCTTCCGCGAAGGAAACCCGCAGGTCGCGGGGAATATAACCTAGGTTTGCCGCCATCGCGACCTTACGGGCACGATGGCTCCACGAATGAAATTAACATAAACCCAGGTGAGGGGGAAGGGCAACCGACTCCCGGGAAAGTCGAGGGAGCGCGATGAACCTTCGATCACGAATGGCAGTCTGGATGGGCAAGATCCTGGTGACCGCGACCCGTATGGCGGGCCGCGGCGGAACGACTCTGCCCGGCGCGGTGGCCCGGAAGGTGGCGCCCGACCTGCTGCGCACCCTCGCCGCCCAGCCCAGGGAAGGCGTGGTGGCGGTGACCGGCACCAACGGCAAGACCACTACGGCCAAGATGCTCTCCTCCATCTGCGAGGCGGCGGGCTGGGGTGTCGCACACAACCGGGCCGGGGCCAACCTCATCGCCGGCCTGACCACCGCCTTCATCCAGGCAGCCGACTGGAAGGGCCGCATCGACCGGTCCGTGGGGCTCCTGGAGATCGACGAGGCCACCATGCCCCGGGCGTGCCAGGAGGTGCGGCCGCGCGCGGCGGTGGTGACCAACTTCTTCCGTGATCAGCTGGACCGGTTCGGCGAACTGGAACACACGGTGGACCTGGTCGCCCGCGGCCTGGCCCACCTGGCCCCTGGCGGCCGGGCAGTGCTGAACGCCGACGACCCCAACTGCGCCCGCCTGGGCGCGCGCCCGGGCACCGAGCCGCTCTACTACGGCCTGGAGGTGGATGGCGCCGGGAGCGGGCCGGCGTCGCAGGCCGCGGACGCCCGGCACTGCGTGCAGTGCGGCCATCCCTATGTGTACGCGGCGCAGTACTACGCCCATCTGGGCCGATACCGGTGCCCCAGCTGCGGCCACCGCCGGCCCGAGCCCCAGGTGTACATAGACCGGCTATGGGACGTGGACGCCCGGGGATCCTCCTTCCGCCTGGTCACCCCCGAAGGCGTCTGCGAGGTGCGCCTGCAGATTCCGGGCCTTTACAATGTATACAACGCGCTGGCCGCGGCGGCCGGGGCGGTGGCGCTGGGACTCCCGCTTGAAGCGATCCGGCAGGGGCTGGAGGCCACCACCAGCCAGTTCGGCCGGATGGAGAGGATCACCATCGGCGACCGGCAGGTCTTCATGGCCCTGGTCAAGAACCCCGCCGGCTTCGATTCGGTGATCCAGACCGTGATGCAGGCGGAGGCCCGCAAGAACCTGGTGATCGCCATCAACGACCGGTATGCCGACGGCACCGACGTCTCCTGGCTGTGGGATGTGGACTTCGAGGCGCTGGCCAGCCACCAGTCGGAGATCAACTTCGTCATCTGCACCGGCCTCCGGGCGGAGGACATGGCCGTCCGGCTGAAGTACGCCGGCCTGGACCCCGCCAAGCTCTCGGTGGAGAAGGACCCCGAGCGGGCCGTGAAGCAGGGGCTGCGGTACATCCGGCCCGGGGAGCTGCTCTATATCCTGCCCACCTATACGGCCATGCTGCAGATCCGCGGCCTCATCGCCCGGAAGGGGCACACGAAGAAGTACTGGGAGGTGTAGGCGTGGAGCGCCCCCGCGTTCACATCGGCTGGCTCTATCCGGAGTATATGAACCTCTACGGTGACCGGGGCAACATCATCGTCCTCACCCAGCGCTCCCGCTGGCACGGCCTGGACCCGGAAGTCACCCCGGTGCGGATGGGCGAGTCGGCCGACTTCGCCCGGTTCGACCTGCTGGTGATCGGCGGCGGGCAGGACCGGGAGCAGGCCCTGATCGCCGAGGACTTCGTGCGGGTGAAGGCGCGGCCGCTGGCCGAGGCCATCGAAGACGGCCTGGCGGTGCTGGCGGTCTGCGGCGGGTACCAGATGCTGGGCAAGTACTTCAAGACACACACGGGCGAGCTGATCCGCTTCAGCGGCATCCTCGACCTCTGGACCGAAGCGGGCCGGGAGCGCATGATCGGCAACTGTGTCATCGAGAGCGATCTGTTCGAGGGTACCCGCACCATCGTCGGGTTTGAGAACCACTCCGGGCGCACCTACCTGGGCAAGGGGCTCCGCCCGCTGGGCCGGGTGGTGAAGGGATACGGCAACAACGGGGCAGACAGGACGGAAGGGGTCGTTTACAAGAGCACCGTGGGCACCTACCTCCACGGCTCGGTCCTGCCCAAGAACCCCCACCTGGCCGACTGGCTGATCCAGCGGGCGCTGGACCGGCGCTACGGCGGCCAGGTGAAGATCGGGTCCCTGAACGACGACCTGGAGATGCGGGCCCACGAGGCCATCATCGCCAGGTTTGGGAAGTGAGGCTGGACGCGGCGCGAGCCGGGGGAGAGTCCCCCGGCTCGCCCTTCTGGTGCGTGGCCCGGGCAGCGCCGGCCTCCTGTGCCGCCGTTTTGGGCAGCGTCAGCGCCGCACCACCCGGAACGCGTCGGCGATCACGTATCCGGCGCCGCTGGTCCACCGGCTCACGGCGATGATCTCCCGGTCGCCGGCCAGCAGGCGGAACGTACCCAGGTGGACCCACTTGCCGCCGTTGGTCCGCTGGTTCACGTGCACCGTGACCGGCGTCGTGCCCGTATTGTTGCTGTTGGCCTGCCAGATCACCACCGGGGTCTTGTCGTTGTAGCCGCTGTTGGCCGGGTACCACATGTAGATGTCGTAGTTGCCGGTGCTCGGAATGTTGAACTTGTAGTAGGCGGCGTCGCTGACCGGCGCCGGGTCGGCGAACCGGTAGTTGCTGCCGTAGCGCTGGCTGGACCAGGAGGAGGTGCCCCAGTTGCTGCTCGCCCGGAAGCGGCCGCTGGTGGTGTTGTCCACGATGGCGGACCAGGAGCCGGAGGACTGAGTGACGAGGCTCATGTAGTAGTTCCAGTCCCAGCAGCTGCCCGGGTCGGTGTGGGTGGCTCCCGGCACCTCGTTGTGGCCGATGATATGGTTGCGGTTCATGGGGATGCCGTACTTCAGGGCGATGTTGCGGGCGAGCGCCGCGCTGGCGCGGTACATGGCGTCGGTGAACCAGGTGCAGCTGGAGACCCAGCCCTCGTGCTCGATGCCGATGGACTGCGTGTTGTACGTCCAGTTGCCGGCGTGCCACGCGATGTCCTTCTCACGCACCATCTGCGTGATCGCCCCGTCGCTGGAGCGGATGACGTAGTGGGCGCTCACGTTGGAGCTGGGGTTCTGGAACCAGCTGATGGCCCCGGCATAGGAGCCCTGGGTCACGTGGATGACGATGTAGCGGATGGGGTAGCTGCTCGGCCGGTTGGAGACGGTGTAGTTGGACGAGTGGGCCGGCACCCAGGCCGCGGGGCCGTAGTCCTGCGACTGGGCGGTGACCAGGTTCGCGTACCCGCCCAGGTCGGGCTCCACGGCCTGCGGCTCGATGCGGATCTCCTCGCCGTCCACCTTCACGTCGATCCCGCGGTTCAGGAACGCAAATACCTGGAGGGCGTAGTCCCGGGCGGCCGTCCCTTCCAGCTGGCTGTACCGGGCCACCGCCTCGAACCAGTCGCCCAGCTCCCTGACCTTCACGGCATCCCCCCGTTCCGCCGCGTAGTGGGCCAGCAGAGCCGCGCCGCCCATGATGTTGGCTGCGGTGTCGGTCTTCAGCTGCTCCGGGTCCAGCCCGGTGAGGCCGGCGGCCTTCTCCAGGGTCGTCACCCGGGGGTTGGAGACCAGGTGCATCACGCCGTAGCCCCCGGCGACGCTGGGCACGCCGTCGTGGTCATCGAGGCGCGTCTCGGCGTACGCGAGCGCCACCAGCAGCTCCACCGGGACCCCGTAGGTCGCCGCGGCCTTCTGGAAGGCCTGTCCCATCGGGCCGTCCAGCCGGTTGCCGCGCGGGAACTCCTCCGGCGCCGCCAGCGCCGTCCCCACCAGGGTGATCAGGAACAGAAGAAGCACGAAGAAGCCCAGACCTCGACGTGTCCGCATGCGAAACCCTCCCTTTCCCGTGAGTGGTGTAGGGACGTTGTACAGGAAGATGACAGAATAATCAATACTCTATCAGGAAAAATGTCGACCGCGAGGAGGCTGGAGCATGGGGAATGCCCGTCACTGAAGGAGTGCCGGCCGGAGGGGGCGAACAAAAAGAGGAACGCGCTGCAGTCCAAGGAAGGGAGGGTTTCCATGCGCCGGAGGCCGCGGCTCCCCGCAACCCTGATCGCGCCGCTGCTCGCCTTCGTGCTGATCGCCGCCGCAGGCTGCGGCTCGCCCGGGGCGCAGGCGCCTTCCCCGGACAGCGACCCGGCCGGTGCCGGGACTGAGCCGCCCAGTGCGGAGGGCACGGAAACGGATACAGAAAGCGGCGAACAGGGGCCGGTGCTGACCCTGATCTACAGCCATCCCGGGACCGGCCTCACGCTGGGTGTGCCTGAGGGGTGGGAGGTCTACCCGCTGGAGGATGCGGTCGTGGCGATGATCAGCCCGGTGCGGGGGGAGGAGGACTTCTTCCGCGAAAACATCATGGTCACCGCCGATGACCAGTTCCCCGACCTGACCCTGGAGCGGTACGTCGAGGTCCTGGCTGATGAGGTGAAGAACCGGTATCCCGACACGGAGACGCTGGAGAGCGGCGACATCACCATCGCCGATGCCGAGGGCCGCTGGATGGTCGACCGCTTCACCGGTCCCAAGGGCGAGGCGCGGGTCTACCGGGTCGTCCTGGTGCGGGAGGGCACGGCGTACGTGCTGCACGGCACGGCGCCGGTGTGGACGTTTGACGACTACCGGCCGGTCTTCGAGGCCGTGGCGCGCTCGGCCACGTGGATCGATCCGCGCCTCGGCGATGACGCCGAGCCGGGGGACCAGCCGTAACGCAAGGTGGGGGTGACCATGGAGGATTCTCTGGTGATCAGGCCGGCCACCGCGGCCGATGCGGAGGCGGTGGCCGCCTTGCTGACGGACTTCAACGAGGTGTACACGGATGCCGCCGCGGCCGCCCGGCGCATGGCGGCCATGCAGGGGGTCGAGACGGTGCTGCTCGCGCTGCGCGAAGGCGCCGCCGTGGGCCTGTGCAGCCTCCGGGTCGTGCCCTTCCTCTCCGCCGACCACCCGTATGCCGAGGTGACCGAGCTGTACGTGGCCCCAGCCCACCGGCGGCAGGGCATCGCGCGGCGGTTGATGCAGGCGGCCGAGGAACTGGCGCACAGCCAGGGCGCCCCGGCGGTCTATCTCCTGACCGGATTCCGGAACGAGACGGCCCAGGCCTTTTACCGGAGCCTCGGCTACGCCGATTACGCCCTGGCGATGCGGCGGAGGCTGGTCTAGAACGGGCGCAGCCTGTGAGAAACGCAGAACCGGCGCCGGAAAAACCCGGCGCCGGTTCTACGTGTATGCGGCCGTATCGCGCGTTCTCACACCCACACCGACAGCAGCAGTCCCAGCACCAGCAGTCCGCCGAAGGCCGCCAGCGTCTGCGCCACGCCCTTCACGGCCGGGTGCAGCCGGGCCGGCTCCCGCTCCCGGAGGAACAGCTGCACCGGCCGCACGGCCCGGGGGACCGAGAGCAGGACCAGCAGGGCCCACGGGGTGAGCCGGCCGGCCGCCACCAGGCCCAGGGCGATGACGTAGGCCAGGACGAAGCTGCCGGCCAGGACGCCTACCGCGGCCCCCCGCCCCAGCACGATGGGCAGCGTGCGGCGGCCGCCGGCGCGGTCGGCCTCGATGTCCCGGATGTTGTTGGCCAGGAGGATCGCCCCGATCAGGATGCCGATGGGCACCGCCACCCAGAGCGCGGTGGCGCTCACCTGCAGGGTCTGCGTGTAGTAGACCAGCAGAATCATCACCGGGCCCATGAAGGTGCCGGCCGCCAGCTCGCCCAGCGGGGTCGAGGAGAGCGGCAGCGGCCCGCCTGAGTAGATGAAGGCGATGCCCAGGCAGCCGAGGCCCGCGGCGAAGACCCACCAGGAGCTGGTGGACGAGATGTAGACGCCCAGGGCCACGGCCGTGGCCAGGAAGATCCAGGCCAGGGAGAGCACCAGGCGGGGCGGCACGCCGTCGCGCACGATGGTGCCCGCGATGCCCACGTGCTCGCGGGTGTCCAGCCCCCGCACGTAGTCGAAGTACTCGTTGAACATGTTGGTGGCCGACTGAATCAGCACCGCCGCCAGCAGGAAGGCCAGGAACCGGCCGGCGTGGAAGCCGCCGTGGGCATACGCCAGTGCCGTGCCGCCCAACACCGGCGCCACGCTGGCCACCAGGGTGAAGGGGCGGAGCATGCGCCACCAGACGCCGAATCTTGCCTGTACGGTCATGACTGCTCCTCTTCAGCAGATATTGTTCATCCCTATATATTATCAGACCGGCGGTGAAACGGCATGATCGGCAGGCCAGGTTGTCCCAAAACGGACCGGCCGCGCATAACCGGGGTCTGACCCGGAGATGATACGGAATGAGGATCGCTGCCCGACCAACGCAGGTGGGGCCGACCTCCCCGCAAGGCGGCGGATTCGCCCTATCGGGCCGTGAGGGGTTCCGGCGGCGCTCCGCCAACGCCGTTCGGACGGCCGGGCGCCCGGTACGTCCGTTGCGGGTATCTTCGCCTGGAGCTGGTTCTCCAGGTTTCAAGCTGAGGGCGTGGACCCCCGGGTCCGCGCCTTCAGCGCGTGCAGGGGCGAACCTGCGCGTGGATACCCCTGGGGGCATATCCGTCCGCTACCCGAACATCGTCTTAACTGGTAGAATGGACGGGAGCGGCGGCCGATCTCGTCCGAATTCGTTGTGAAAGTAGGAGGAAGCTGCTGTGCGTAAAGTCGTGATTCTTGGTACCGGACCTGCCGGCCTCACCGCGGCCATCTACACCGCTCGGGCCAATCTGCAGCCTCTGGTCATCGAGGGCAACGAGCCGGGGGGGCAGCTCACCACCACCACCGAGGTCGAGAACTTCCCCGGGTTCCCCGACGGCATCATGGGGCCGGAGCTGATGGACAACATGCGCCGCCAGGCGGAGCGCTTCGGCGCCGAGTTCCGGCGGGGCTACGTCACGGGCGTCGATCTCTCCAAGCGGCCCTTCCGGATCACGGTCGATGAGACCGACGTCATCGAGGCCGAGGCCCTGATCATCGCCACCGGCGCTTCGGCCAAGCACCTGGGGATCCCGGGCGAGGACGAGAACATCGGCCGCGGCGTTTCCTACTGCGCGACCTGCGACGGCTTCTTCTACCGCGGCAAGAAGGTGCTGGTCATCGGCGGCGGCGACTCGGCGATGGAGGAGGCCAACTTCCTCACGAAGTTCGCCGACGTTACCGTGGTCCACCGCAGGGACGAGCTCAGGGCCTCCAAGATCATGCAGGAGCGGGCCCGGGCGAACCCGAAGATTAGCTGGGTGCTGAATGCCATCCCCGTGGAGGTCATCGCGGACGAGAAGGGCTTCAAGGCCCTGAAGGTGCGGGACAAGGAGACCGGCGAGGAGCGGCTCCTGGAGGCCGACGGCATGTTCGTCGCCATCGGCCACAAGCCCAACACCGACTTCCTGCGGGGCCAGCTCGAGATGGACGAGATCGGCTACCTGAAGACGATCCCCGGCACCGCGCAGACCAGCGTCCCGGGCGTGTTCGCCTGCGGCGACGTGCAGGACTCCCGGTACCGCCAGGCGATCACCGCCGCCGGATCCGGCTGCATGGCCGCGCTGGACTGCGAGCGGTTCCTGGAGGAAGCCGCCGCCGAGCAGAAGTCGCAGTCCCCGGCCTAGTGCGGGCCCAGCAGGGGGCGGCCGCCGCGGGGCATGCGCCGGCGAGCATCGTGGCCGTCCCCGCAGGGGGGGACCGGCCGGAAGGAGGGCGCCGTGAAGCACTACATCATCGGAACGGCCGGACACGTTGACCATGGAAAAAGCGCCCTGATCCGGGCACTGACCGGTGTGGAGACCGACCGGCTCCCCGAGGAGCGGGAGCGCGGCATCTCCATTGACATCGGCTTTGCCCGGTTCCCGCTCCCCAGCGGCCGCCGCGCAGCGGTCATCGACGTTCCCGGCCACGAGAAGTTCGTACGCAACATGCTGGCGGGCATCACCGGCATCGACCTCGTCATCCTGGTGGTGGCGGCGGACGAAGGGGTGATGCCCCAGACCCGCGAGCACCTGGACATCCTGCGGCTGCTGGAGATCCAGAAAGGGCTCGTGGCCATCACCAAGATCGACCTGGTCGACGAGGAGATGCTGGAACTCGTGGAGGCGGACGTGGCGGACGCCGTCGCCGGCACCTTCCTGGAAGGGGCGCCGGTCTGCCGGGTCTCCTCCGTCACCGGGGAGGGGCTGGACGACCTGCTGCAGACTGTGGACAGGCTGCTGGAGGAGACGGAGCCCAAGGACACCACCGCCTTTGCGCGGCTGCCCATCGACCGCGCCTTCGTGCGCCCCGGCTTCGGCACGGTGGTCACGGGCACTTTGGTGGCCGGTACCATCCGTCAGGGCGACCGGCTCGAGCTGCTGCCGCTGGGGCTCGACGTGCGCGTGCGCGGCCTGCAGGTCCACGGGGAGCCCGTGGAGCAGGCCCAGGCGGGCCAGCGGGTGGCCGTCAACCTGGCGGGCATCGAACGGTCGGATGTGAAGCGGGGACACGTGCTCTGCGCGCCGGGGGCGCTGCGCCCCACGACCAGCTTCGCCGGGCGGCTCCACCTCCTGGAGTCCTGGCCGAAGGAGCTGAAGCACGGGGAGCGGGTGCACCTGCACACCGGCAGCAGCGAGGTGCTCGCGCGGGTGCTCCTGCTGCAGGGCGACACGATGCAGCCCGGCAGCTCCGGCTTCGTGCAGCTGAAGCTGGAGGAGCCGGTCGTGGTGGGCCGGGGCGACCGGTACATCATCCGTTCCTACTCGCCCGTGCACACGATGGGCGGCGGAACGGTCATCGAGCCCCACGCCGGCTACAGGCGGTCGCAGGCGGCGAAGGCCATCGCCGAGCTGGAGGTCAAGGAATCGGGGGGCACCGGCGGTGTCATCGCCGAGACTCTGCTGCAGTCGGGCATGACGCCCCTGGGCCTGGGCGAGCTGGCGAAGCGGACCGGCGTACCGGCCGAGACCCTGCGCGCCGAACTCCCGGCCCTGGGCGCCGACGTGCGGGAGCTCGAAGGCGGGCTCTGGATCCACCGCCGGGGGTTCGGCCAGTTCTGCGAGGCGGTGCGCGGCGAGCTGGAGGCCTTCTACGGCCGCCATCCGCTGCGGTCGGGGCTGGGCAAGGAGGAGCTCCGCCGGAAGCTTGGGCTCGGCGGCAAGGAGTTCGCCGCCCTGCTCGGCGCTGCCGAGGCGGCGGGGGAACTCAGCGTCCAGCGCGACCGGGTGTCGCTTCCGGGGCGCACGCCCGCCCTCAGCCCCGCACAGGAGAAGCTGGCCGACCGGCTGCGCGCGGCCATCGCCGAGGCGGGGTACAGCCCGCCTTCGGTGGCCGAGCTCAGGCAGCAGGTGCCGGGCGCTGATACGGAGGAGGTCGTGATCTACCTGCTCGAGCGGGGCGAGGCCGTGCGCGTGGGCGACGACCTGATCGTCGCCGCGGCCGCCCTGGACGAGGCGGTGCGCCGCACCCGGGAGCACCTGAAGCAGCATGGGAAGATCACGGTCGCCGAGTTCCGCGACCTCCTGGGCACCACCCGCAAGTACGCACTGCCCCTGCTGGAGTGGATGGACGAGCAGCGCATCACCCGCCGGGCCGGCGAGGAGCGGGTTCCGGGGCCGCAGGCATAGATGAGCCGAGGAGGGGGTACGCCCCCTCCTCACTGCGCGCGCATGAGCCCCAGCCCCAGGAAGGCCAGCAGCAGGACCAACAGCACCGCCCACAGGCCGTTCACGGCCTTGCCCGCGTTCCCCGGGTTCCGCCGGTGGAGGAGGAACAGGGCCAGCAGGGCCAGGGCGGGCGCGACGAAGCCGACGCCGACGATCCACCAGATGATCGGGGGCATGGAATCCTCCTTTTGGGCCTGCGGATCTGCAACTTTATGACGATCCGGGAACGGCGATGGTAATTGATATCTCATTTGTCAGCCACCTGGCAGGAGTGGCTCCAAAACTGCAGAAATATAAAGTAATAATGAACCGATTGCGGGAGATGGTCCCATGCGGCAGGCTGGACGGGTTCTGGTGGTGAACCCATCGCTCCTGGAGCGGCAGCGCATCGCCAGCGTGCTCGAGGCGGTGGGTCACGAGGTGGTGCTTGCGGCGAGCCTGAACGAGGCCGTGCAGGCGCTCACCGAAGCGGCCCCGCGCAGCATTGCCGCGGTGCTTACGGATCTGGAGTTGCCCGACGGCACGGTGGACGACCTGATCCGCCAGATGCGCAGCGATCCGGCGTGGGTGCACACGCCCGTCGTGGTGCTGGCGCCGCCCCAGCCCATCCCGCGGCTGATCGAGCTGGCGAGCGCCGGGGTGAGCAACGTGGTCTGTAAGCCGTTCTCCTCGCTCGTGCTGCTCCGCAGGCTGGGGGAGAGCCTGGAGGAGGCCAGGGCGCGCGAGGCCGGCGCCGAATCGCCGGGCTGGACCCTGGCCGAGTACCTGCGGCGGGAGTTCCGGCGGGCCGACCTGGGTGGCTTCCAGGTGACGCTGATGATCGTCCGGCTGCCGGGCACCCTGCCCGAGCACCGGGTGCCGGGCTTCGTCGAGACGGCCGCCCGCAGCCTGCGCGAGTACGACCTGGCGCTCCGCATCGGCCCGAGGCTGGTCGCCCTCGTCCTGGCGGAGACCGGCGCCTCAGGCGGCGATGCAGTGCGGCGGAGGCTGGAGGCGCTGTATCCGGTGCCGTTCCGCGCGGGTGTCGCGGTCTACCCCGACGAGGGGACCGATCCCGACCGGCTCATCCGGCTGGCCCGGGACCGGGCGGAATCCGCGCTGTCCGCGGTGTGACCGGGGCGGCCGGGGCCGCTCGCTTTTTTTGTGCACAGATCTGCATGAGGCGTTGGGCGCGGGGGCACCAGGTGAGAGGGATGGCCCCTCGCTGTGCGGCATTCGCCGGACGGACCGTGGCCTGACGGAACCGGCCGGGGGCGGCGGAGCGTCTAACCTGTGTATGTCACGAATCACTCTGGCAGGAAGGTGAGCAAATGCCCTTTACGACGAAGCCCGTCCGCCTGACCCTGCTGGCGCTGGTCTCCGCTGCGCTGACGGCCGGTTGCACGGTGGGCGGGCAGGTGCCGTCTCCCGGCCCGGGAGACGATCCCGCCGTGGAGACGCCGGCCCCCGTCGACAACGAGCCCGAACCCGGGCCCGATCCGGCCGCTGAGGAGCCCGAGGCTCCGGCGCCCGGGGAAGGCGAGGGCGAGGTGAGGCTGGTCACGAATCCCGACGCCATCGACGTGCTGGTCAACAAGAAGAACGCGCTGCCGGCGGACTACGTGCCGCCGGACCTGGTGGAGCCCAACGTGCGGTTCATCTTCGATGAATGGCACGAGCGCCGGCTGATGCGGGCGGAGGCTGCCGCCGCCCTGGAGGAGATGTTCGCGGCGGCGGAGGAGGACGGCATCTACCTGGCCGGCGTCTCCGGGTACCGCTCGTACGAATACCAGGCGTTCCTCTTCGACACTTACGTGAGCATCGACGGCCTGGAGGCGGCGGAGCGCTACAGCGCCCGCCCCGGCCAGAGCGAGCACCAGACGGGCCTGGCCATGGATATCTCGGGCAGCACCGGCGTGTGTGCGGCAGACGACTGCTTTGCCGGCACCCCCGAGGCCGAGTGGCTGGCCGCCCGTGCCCACGAGTTCGGGTTCATCATCCGGTATCCCGAGGGCAAGGAGCACATTACCGGCTACATCTACGAGCCCTGGCACGTGCGCTACCTCGGCAAGGAACTGGCCCGGAAAGTCTACGAGTCGGGCCTCACCTATGAGGAGTACCTGGAGCAGAACCGCTAGTGGCTGCCATGATGCACGCCCATCGCCCCGCCGTCTGCGGCGGGCGATGGGCGTGCATGGTGCTTAGGGGCGGCGGGAGGGCCGCTGTCCCGCGAGCTGGAAAGTGCTGGTCGTGATCGCTGGTAATTGTTGGACAAGGCAGGGGTTGCCGGTTGGGCCATTGAACACATTCCCCATCACCGTTAACACATCAAGGGGATTCTGGGTGGGGCTGACAGTCCACCTGAAGCCTGCGCCCGACAGACCTGCACACGGAGGCGGATCGACGATGCATCGTTCCTGGAAACGGCGGCTCCTGGCGGCCCTGGTGCTTGCGGCTTGTTTGGGCACGGTTCCCGCACCGGCCTTCGCTGCGGGCTACAGCGTGGTCAGCAACGGCGTCGTGCTGGCCGACACACAGGCCGAGATGGTGGACGGCCAGCTCGTGACGGCCGTGCGGCCCTTTGCCGAGAGTCTGGGCTACAAGGTCAGCTATGACAGCAAGAGCAAGATGATCACCGTCTACAAGCCCGGGTACTGGCTGACCATGTGGATCGGTACCCACCTGGCCTTCCAGAACGACCGGGAGGTGTGGGCGCCGGTGAAGCCGTACCTGAAGAACGGCCAGGCCATGGTGCCGGCGTGGTGGCTGGCGGTTCGGCTCGGGGCCGACGTCTCCTACGCCAACGCGGCCCTCACCGTGAGCAACGGCTACCGCCCGCCGCAGCCGGCGGCCGGCACCAACCCCAATCCCCGTCCCGATTCCCCCTTTGCGGATCCCACCTACGTCTTCCCGTTCCCCCAGGGCGCGACCTACTACGCGTACGCCGATACGATGGGCGCCTCCCGGTACTGGGACGGCCAGACCTTCGGCCACGAGGGCACCGACATCCCCGCGCCGTACGGCACCCCCATCGTCGCCGTGGCCTCCGGGAAGATCGTCCGGTACGGCTGGAACACCCTGGGCGGTTACCGCATCACCATCGAACTCGACGACCACCCGGGCTACTACTTCTACTACGCCCACCTGAGCCGCTACGCCCCGGGCCTCTACGAGGGGGCGCATGTCCAGAAGGGTCAGCTCCTGGGCTACGTCGGCTCCACGGGCGAGGGACCGGAGGGCACCTACGGCAAGTTCATCGACCACCTGCACTTCGGGATCTACGATTCCAACTGGAAGCCCATCAACTCCTACCCGCTCCTGAAGTACTGGGAGGGGAACAAGATCAAGCTTTGACCAGCGAAGCGAAACCGCGGCCCGGCGATCCTTCCGCCGGGCCGCGGTCTGCGCTTGTCCGCCTTACGGGTTCACTTCAAACGTCCCTTCCATGTAGATCCGTGGGGCGGCCGTAGCGGTCCACGGTCCGGATCTGAACGGTGGCCGCCTGGCCCACCCGGAGGGGCCCGCCCGTCTCCAGCACCAGCCGGCGGGGACCCCGGTCCGTGATCCTCACCTCCTGCACGCCGGACCCGTGCTTCCGCCCGGGTGGCAGGGGCATCTGGCCGGAACGTTGGCCTTATCCCGTTCCCCGGGATCACCCGGTCCTTGGCCGCCGGCAGGTAGGAGTCCGGCGGTTGTGGTGCGAAATGGATGCGAGAGACGAGGAGGCGATGAACCCATGATCCTGGTGAGCGCCTGCCTGGTGGGCTGCCGCTGCCGCTACGACCAGGGGTCCAAGCCGCATGACCCGGTGATCGCCCTGATCCGGGAAGGGAAGGCGGTGCCGGTGTGCCCCGAGCAGATGGGCGGCCTGCCCACGCCGCGGCTGCCTGCGGAGATCGTCGGCGGCGACGGCGACGACGTGCTGGAGGGCCGCGCCCGGGTGGTCAACACGGCCGGCGAGGACGTGACCGAACAGTTCCTGGCCGGGGCCCGGGAGGCCCTGCGGATGGCCGAGGCCGCGGGGGCCACCGTGGCGATCCTGAAGGAGCGCAGCCCCTCCTGCGGCAGCGCGGCGATTTACGACGGCACCTTCCGCGGCGCCGTGCGCCCGGGACGGGGCATCACCGCCGCCCTGCTGCGCCGGCACGGCATCGAGGTCTTCTCGGAGGAGAGCTGGCCGGAGGGGACAGGAGAAGGCGGGCGTTGATGGCGAATCTAACAGGGCAACACTGGAAAGAAGGGGCGACCGCGCGTTGGACATCACCCAACACCTGGCAGAACTGACCCGGCTCAGCAGCATCACCGGGCACGAGCGGGCGGTGGCGGAGTACCTCCTGCAGGCCTGGGCCCCCCTGGTGGACGAGGCGCACCTCGATCGCCTGGGCAGCTACGTCGGGCTGAAGCGGGGCGAGGGCAAGGGACCCCGCCCGCGCGTGATGGCCGCGGCCCACATCGACTCCATCGGCGGCGTGGTGACCGCGATCGAGCCCGGCGGCTTCATCCGCTTCAGCCCCGTGGGCGGGGTGGACCGGCGGCTCCTGATGGCGCAGGAGATGGAGGTGCACGGCCGCCGGGTGATCCCCGGCCTGGTGGGCACGAAGCCGCCGCACGTGACCAGCCCGGAGGAGCGCAGGAAGCTGGTCCCGGTGGAGGATCTCTTCATCGATACCGGACTCCCGGAGGATGAGGTGCGGGAGCTGGTGCAGATCGGCGACCCTGTGCTGTTCCGCTACCAGTTCCGGATCCTGCAGAACGGGCGCATCTCCAGCCGCTACCTAGACAACCGGGCCAGCCAGGCCGCCCTGGCCGTGGCTCTGCAGGAGCTGAAGGGGCTGCGCCACACGGCGGACTTCTACGCCGTGGGCACGGTGAGCGAGGAGTTCGGCGCCTACCCCGGGGCGGTGGCGGCGGCCTACGCCATCGAGCCTGACATCGCCATCGCCGTCGACGTCACCTTCGCCCGCCACCCCGGCAGCGAGAAGGATACATTCCCGCTGGGCGGAGGGCCGACCATCGGCGTGGGGCCAAGCTGCACGCCCGCGCTGACGAAGTTGATCCGGAAGGTCGCCGATGAGGTCGGCATCGACTACCAGCTTGAAGTGATGGCGGGCCCCTCGGGCACCGACGCCTGGGGCATGCAGGTGGTGCGGGGCGGGGTGGCCACCGGCATCATCTCGATTCCGCTCCGGTACATGCACACGCCGGTGGAGCTGGTGGACCTGGCCGACATCCGGCAGGCCGGCCGGCTGCTGGCGCAGGTGGTGGCGCGAATCGATCAGGCCTTTGTGGAGGAGTTGCGATGCTTCTAGAACAGTTGTCGAATGCCTGCGGCGTGTCAGGCGACGAGAGCGGGGTGCGCGCCCTCCTGAAGGAGATCCTGGCGCCGCGGGTCGACGAGATGTGGACGGACCCCATGGGCAACCTGATCGTCCGCAAGGGATCGGGGCCCGTGCGGGTGATGCTGGACGCCCACATGGACGAGGTGGGCTTCCTGGTGGGCGAGATCACCGACGAGGGCTATCTGTCGCTGCGCAAGGTGGGCGGTCTGGACGACCGGGTGCTGCCCGGCCGGCAGGTCTGGGTGGGCCACCGGCGCATCCCCGGCGTCATCGGCGCCAAGGCCTGGCACCTGTGCAGCCCCGAGGAGCGGAAGAAAGTCATCCCGTTTGACGAGATGTACGTCGACCTGGGCTGCCGCTCCCGCGCGGAGGTAGAGGCGCTGGGCATCGAGCTGGGCGACCCGGTCTACTTCGCCACCGAGTTCGAGCTGATGGGCGACCGGGTGGCCAAGGGCAAGGCCCTGGACGACCGGGTGGGCTGCACGGTGCTGGCACGGGTGCTCCTGGAGTACGACTTCCCGGGCATCACCCTGCTGGGGGCGTTCACTACCCAGGAAGAGGTCGGGCTCCGGGGCGCGCAGGTGGCGGCCTACCACCTGAAGCCCGACGTCGCCCTGGCCCTGGAGGGGACGGGCTCGGCCAACGTGGCCGGGGTCGACCCGTTCGACACCATCACCAACATGGGGGAGGGGCCGGTGATCTCGCTGATGGACGCCTCCGGCATCCCCCACAAGCGGGTCTGGGACGAGCTGGTGCGCCTGGCCCGGGAGCACGGGATCCGGCACCAGTTCCGGCGCATGACCGCGGGCGGCACGGACGCCGGCGCGATCGCCCGGGTGCGGGAGGGCGTGCCGGTCTGCACGATTTCGGTGCCCTGCCGCTACATTCACACCAACGCCGCCCTCTGCCACCTCGACGACGTGGACGGCGCGGTGCAGCTGGTCCGGCGGTTCCTGGAAAGCGTGGAGAAGGGGGAGTTCCGCCCATGAAGGAGAAGCTGCGTGATCGCGTAAGGGAGCTGGCCGCGCTGTGGGGCCCCTCGGGGAGGGAGCAGCGGGTGCACGACACCCTGCGGACCATGATCACGCCCTACGTGGATGAGGTGCGCACCGACGGGTTCGGCAACCTGCTGGCCGTGCGGAAGGGGAAGGAGGGCGGCCGCCGGGTGCTGCTCTCGGCCCACATGGACACTCCGGGGGCGATCGCCCTCAACGTCAGCGACAAGGGGCTGATCTACCTCGCCCCGGTGGGCGGGCTGAAGGTCCACCATGCGGTGGGCCAGCGGGTCGTGTGGGGCAGCGGCGCCGCTGGCGTGCTGCAGTATGAGCACGTGGACGAGCCGAAGGAGCTGAGCTTCAAGAAACTCTTCTGCGACATCGGGGCCGCGTCGAAGGAGGAGGCCCTGGAGCGCGTGGCCCTGGGCGACATGTGCACCCTGGCCGGTCCGGTGGAGGCGTGGGGCGACCTGATCGTAGGCCCCGGGCTGGACAACCGGCTGGGCTGCGCGGTGCTGCTGGAGGTTGCGGAGCACCTGGGCGACACGGCGAACACCGTGATCTTTGCCTTCACCGCGCAGGGGGAGGTGGCCCCCCGCGGCGCCGCGGTGGCGGCCTTCGGCGCCGAGCCCGACCTGGCCATCCTGGTGGACTCGGCCCCGAGCGGCGACCAGCCCGGCGTGCGGCAGGTGGCCACCCGCCTGGGCGGCGGGCCGGCCCTGCGCCTCAAGGACGCCGGTTTCGTGGCGCACCACGGCCTGGCGGAGCGGATCGCCGCCGCGGCCGAGGCGGAAGGGATTCCGCTGCAGCGCTGCGTGAGCCCCACGGGCAGCGAGGGTTGGACGGTCGTCCGCGTCGGCCCGGGCGTGCCGACGGCGGTTATCGACCTGCCCGTCCGGTACCCGGGCACCGGCGCGGAGATGGCGGACCTCCGGGATGCACAGGCTGCGGCGGACCTGCTGGTGAAGCTGCTGGGAGGGCCGCTGGAGCTGGCGTGACCGGCCGGGATCGGTGACAACGGTATGGGAAGTGGCCTGGCGGTACCGCCGCCGGGCCTTTTTTCTTACTGTCGACCCAACCAAGGGTTGACGCGCGTCGCGGCCAGGTGAGGCAGGCCGGAGCATGATGGGACGGGGCCGTCGGGTGGGTTGACGCTGCCTCCCCAAAGAGGCTACACTTCAGGCATGAGCAGATACGGCTGAAGTCCAGGAGTCGCTCGGAATGGGGAGTATGGCAGCATGCAGGACAAAGAGCAGACCCTTGTGGAGCACCTCACGGAGCTGAGGGAGCGCATCATCAAGTCGCTGATCGCCGTTGTGGTGGGGGTTTTCGTCGCGGTATTCGTTTCGCAGCCCATTTTCAAGTACATCATGGAGCAGGCCAAGGCCGACGGGGTGCAGCTGATCCAGTACACCTTCGGAGACACGTTCATCACGCAGATCAAGCTCGCGCTGATCCTGGGCCTGGTGCTGGCGTTTCCGGTGGTGCTCTACCAGGTCGTGGCCTTCATCCTGCCGGCGTTGAAACCGGAGGAGAAGCGGCTGCTCTACTTCGGTCTGCCCTTCGCCACGGGTCTGTTCGTGGCAGGCTGGGCCTTCGGCTGGTTCGTCGTGGTGCCCGTCACCAAGCAGTTCTTCCGCTCGATGGCCGAGGCCTCGGCGGTTGAGGTGGCCATCACGCCCAGCAACTACGTGTCGTTCATCCTGGGCATCTGCAACCCGCTGGGCATCGCCTTCGAGCTGCCGCTGGTCGTGCTGATCCTGGCGCGGCTCGGCCTGGTCACCCACGAGTTCCTGGGCCGGGTGCGCAAGTACGCCTTCCTGGCCCTCATGATCCTCGCCGCGGTGCTCTCTCCGCCCGACGTGATCTCCATGACGATCTTCCTGGTGCCGCTGTACGGGCTGTACGAGCTCTCGATCCTCATCGCCCGGTTCGCGGCGCCGAAAAACCGGTAAGAGCTGCCCGTGAAGACCCCGGCCCCGTGCCGGGGTCTTTTTGTCCGCGGGCGCGGGGGCCACCAAGCCCCATGGATGCGTTGCCTCTCCCGCCTTCGGGACCATGTCTGCGTGCGGGACTGCACCAACTGTCTATCGACACTTACGACACGCTCGCTTCGTACGAGGATCAGTCTTCAATATATTGACGCTGCTTGCGGGGTGTAGTAAACTTACAACGCAGAGAGGGTGAGAGAGATGACCAAGTCACTGGGATTGCTGGATCAGATCAAGGAGATGTCTGCCGGGTTCAGCCCGACCGCGCAGCAGGTGGCGGAGGTCATTCTGGAAGACCCGCACGAAGTGATTAACATGAGCATCGCCGCCCTGTCTGCCCGGGCCGGGGTCAGTGAGCCTACAGTGGTGCGGTTTTGCCGGTCCCTGGGCATGGATGGGTTCCGGGAGTTCAAGCTGCGCCTGGCCCAGGAGCTGGCCGTGGGTGCCTCGTACGTGCACCCCAAGGTGCAGCCGGGTGACGAGACCAGCGCGCTGATCGAGAAGGTCGGCCGGGCGGCGGTGCAGACGCTCTCGGGTGTTGTAGCGCAACTACATCCCGGGGAGGTCGAGGCGGTCATCGACCGGCTGGCCGCCGCCAACCGGGTGGAGTTCTACGGGTTCGGTGCCTCGGGCGTCGTGGCGATCGATGCCTACCACAAGTTCTTCCGGCTGGGCATTCCCTGCGTCGCACTGTACGACTCCCACATGCAGTGCATGTCGGCCAGCACCCTCGGCCCGGGCGACGTCGTCGTCGCCATCTCCCACACCGGCCGGTCCAAGGAGCTGATCGAGAACGTCCGCGTGGCCAAGGCGGCGGGGGCTTTTGTCATCGGCATTACCACGCCCCAGTCGCCTCTGGCCGACGAGTGCTCGCAGGTGCTGGGCGTTCTCGTTCAGGAGGATACAGACGTCTTCCCGCCCATGCACTCCCGCCTGGCGCACCTGGTCCTGCTCGACATCCTGGTGACCGGTGTGGCCCTGCGGAAGGGGAAGGAGGTGACGGACCGGCTCCGGCGGATGAAGGAAGCCTTGGTGGTGAAGAGACCGAAGGGCCGAGGAGGGGTACGCGATGAAACGGTTTGAGGACTGGCTGCTGCGGATCAACAAAGCCGTGCTGGTCGCGTTCTTGTTCCTGATGTTCGTGCTGGTCTTCGTCAACGTCGTCACCCGGTACGTTCTGAAGTTCTCCCTCAACTGGGCCGAAGAGCAGACCGAAGCGCTGAACGTGCCCGTGGAGTGCGGCGGCGTCACCGTGAACCCGGGCGACCTGATCGTGGGTGACCTGGACGGCGTGGTGGTCGTGCCCAAGGAGCACGTGGGGGTGTCTGCTGATTACGAACAAGAACACACCGACAATCGCGCACCGCTCGTCGCTCAGCGCTCACGGCCCCCCCAGCTCCCTTGACTTCCACTTCGCCAACCCCTACACTGGTTACGAAATCTGTTGCCACAGGCGGAGGTACACGACCGTGAAGAGGACGACCGCTTTCTAAGCTGAATACGGCGCCCGCACCATCGGCCGGCTGGCCGGCGGACCGGGCGCGGCTTGAAGCGGTCCCGTCACGGTGGCGCCTGTCAGCGCTTGCGTTACGCACCTGGTATTCCATCGCGGAGACCAGGACCACGGGAGGGCCCGTGGTCCTGTTTTGCATTGCCCGTGCACGGGACCGCCCCGACCATGACGGAGGAGGCGGTTCACGATGATGACGTTACAGGTCCGCAACCTGCGGAAGGAGTTTGCCAACCGAACGGTATTGGACGGCGTCAGCTTCGACCTGGCACAGGGTGAGCGGGTGGGGCTGGTGGGGCTGAACGGCTGCGGCAAGTCCACCCTCCTGCGCATCCTGGCCGGCGAGCTGGCGCCCGACGAGGGCACGCTCCACTGGATTCACCCGGGCATCGCGCAGGCCTACCTCAGCCAGGAGGACCGGTGGGAACCGGACCGGTCGCTGGGCGAGCAGCTGGGCCCGGTGGATCCCGCCCTGCTGAGCCGCTGCGGGATCGACCGCTCCCTGCTCAGCCGGCCGGCCGGCGCGCTCTCCGGCGGGCAGAAGACCCGGGCTGCGCTGGCACAGGTGCTCGCCGGGACCCCGGAACTGCTGTTGCTGGACGAGCCCACGAACCACCTGGACGCCGAGGGGCTGGACTGGCTGCAGGACGTCCTGCGCCGGTACCGCGGGACGATACTGCTGGTGAGCCACGACCGGTACTTCCTGGACCAGGTGGTCACCCGCATCCTCGAACTGGAGAACGGCCGCATCCGGGAGTACCCGGGCAACTACACCGCCTATGCCAGGCAGAAGCAGGCCGAACGGGAGCGGGCCGACGCCGAGTACCGGGAGTACGTGCGCAAGAAAAGGCAACTGGAGGCGGCCATCCGCCGGGAGCGGGAGTGGGCGAACCGGGCGCACAACGCCAAGCCCGATCCCACCGCCAGCGTGTTCCAGAAGGGCATCGACCGGAACATGGCCCGCAACCACATGCGGGTGGCCAAGGCGCGGGAGCGGCGGCTGGAGCGCATGAAGGTGGAGAAGCCCCGGGAGCCGGAGCACATCAACCTGGCCCTGCGGGGCGGCACCGATGTGGCCCGCAACCTGGTGCTGGCCGAGGGCCTGGGCTTTACCTACGACGGCCGGCGCTGGCTGTTCCGGGATGCCTCCTTCTACCTGCAGCGGGGGGACCGGGTGGCGGTGCTCGGCCCCAACGGCAGCGGCAAGACCACACTGATCCGGCTCCTGGTAGGGGAACTGACGCCCACGGAGGGCCGCCTGCACGTGGCGCCTGTCAGGGTCGGCTACCTGGCCCAGGAACTGGAGGGCCTTGACCCCCGCCATACCGTGCTGGAGGAGGCCAGCGGCGGAAACGCCGCTCCGGACCAGGCCCGCGTACGCACCCTGCTGGCGTGCCTGCTCTTCCGACGGGAGGAGGTCTACAAGCGGGTGGCCGTACTCTCGGGCGGCGAGAAGGTGCGGCTGGCGGTGGCGAAGCTGCTGCTGGCCGAGCCTGATCTGCTGGTGCTGGACGAACCCACCAACGGCCTGGACCTCGCCTCCCGGGAGCGGGTGGAGGAAGCCTTGGCTGATTACCCGGGCACGATGATCCTGGTCTCCCACGACCGCTACCTGGTGCAGCGGCTGGCCGACCGCATCCTGCACATCGCGGACGGGCGGCTGGAACTGTTCCGGGGCACATACGCCGAGTACGCCGCGCGGGGCAGGACCGAGAAGGCTCCGGATGCCGCGGAGGAGATCCTGCTCCTGGAGACCCGGCTGGCGCAGCTCAGCGCGGCCCTGGCCGCCCCGCGGGAGGGGGAGGCCGAGTCCCTGCAGCAGGAGTTCATGCAGGTGAGCCGGGCCTTGCGCGCGCTAAAGGAAAAAAGGACTTGACTCGGCGACCTCCCGCTGGTAAGATGCACTCAATACCGAAAGGCGACGATGGGGAACAGTAGAGCGCACCCTCCGCCGCTCAGAGAGCCCGGGCCCGCCCTCGCGGCGGTGCTGAGAGCCCGGGTCGGTGCGAGACGCTTGAACCCGCCCCGGAGCCGGCGGCGATGAGCCGTCCCGGCCTGGCCAGCCGTTAGCGTGGGCCACGGGCCATCGTGCCCGCAAGAGCGGGTCGCCCTGCAGGCGGCCAATGAAGGTGGTACCGCGGAGGCTACATGCCCTTCGCCCTTCCGTGAGGTTGGGCGAAGGGCGTTTTGCTTTGATGCCGGTCCTGAGCACAGGCCCTGCGGGCAGCGAGAGCGGAGGTGGAGCGGATGCTAACAGGCAGCGTGGGATTTCTGGGTGCGGGCGCGATCGCCGAGGCCCTGATCCGCGGCATCCTGAACGCCGGGGTTGTGCGGCCTGAGCAGGTTCTGGTGAGCAACCGCTCCGATCGGGAGCGCCTGGCCGACCTTCACCGGCGGTACGGTGTGCGCACGGCGGGAAGCAAGGGTTACGTCGTGGACGTCTGCCAGGTGGTGGTGGTGGCCTGCAAGCCCAAGGACGTGGCCGGCCTGCTGGCCGAGGTGGGCGGCCGCTTCCGGCGGGGGCAGATCATCCTCTCCCTGGCCGCGGGCATCAGCACGGCGTTCATCGAAGCGCGCGTGCCGGAGGGCGTCATGGTCGTGCGGGCCATGCCCAACACCTCGTGTCAGGTGGGCGAGTCGGCCACGGCGATCTGCGCCGGCCGGGCGGCCACGCCCGAGGCGATGCGGCAGGTCACCGAGATGCTGTCCAGCGTGGGGCAGGTGTACACGGTGGCCGAGGCGCACATGGACGCCGTGACGGGCCTCTCGGGCAGCGGCCCGGCGTACGTGTATTACATCGTCGAGGCGATGATCGAGGCCGGCGAGGCGGTGGGCCTCGCCCCCGATGTGGCCCGGGCGCTGACCCTGCAGACGCTGAAGGGCGCGGCGCTGACGCTGGCCACCACCGGGGCCGATCCGGCCGTGCTGCGGGAGCAGGTCACGTCGCCCGGCGGCACCACGGCCGCGGGCCTGCAGGTGCTGCGGGAGGCGGGCTTCGCCCAGGCGCTGGTGCGGGCGGTCATCCGGGCCACCGAGCGGTCCCGGGAGCTGGGCCAGGTGCCTGCACAGGCGGCCACGGAGGTCGGCGACTGAGGCGTCGGAGGCCCGGTGCCGGGCCGGCGTGAGCAGGGAACCCGCATACAGGGCGGGCCGGGGAGAACCCCCGGCCCGTTTTTCAGTCGCGCATGGCGACGAACCAGTAGATCGTCTTCTTGTCCCAGCCCAGGTCGAAGGGTACGCGGTAGCGGTCGGCGGTGTGCGAGTTGCCCACCGGGTAGCCCCGGCTGTCGAAGCCGGTGATCAGCGCGACGTGCACCATCTTGCCCTTCTCTTCGTAGCCCAGGACGTCACCCGGCTTCAGGAAGGCGCGGAATCCCTCCGGCTTGTTGGCGGCGATCTGCCACACGGTGCGGAAGTCGCCCCGGACCACCAGGTCGCCCTTGCCCGAGTACCGCAGGTGCCCGATCAGGCCGTCGGCCCGGGTGAAGGTGGGCATCTGCAGCCTGCCGCCGTAGCGCAGCGCCTGCGAGACGAAGTTGGCGCAGTCGCCGCCCTCGCCCATGTAGTTGCGCATCTTGGGGTTGTACTTGTGGTCGTTGCCGCAGCCCGCCGCCAGGCCGCAGTACATATCGGCGTACGCCACCGCACCCTTCCGGTCGTAGCGTTGCGCGACCCGCGCGGCAGCCGGCGCAAGGGGATCGGTCTCCTCCCCGGGATCGGTCCCTGCCCGGCGATCGCTTTCCGCCCGGGCCCCGGACCGGCGCGCCCCGGGAAGCTCGGCCGGCGTCTCCGTTTCGTCGCCCAGGGGGTCGGAGTACCACTCCAGGCCGATCAGCCAGCGCCCGTCAGCCGTCCGGTGCAGCTCGACGATGTGCCGGCTGCCCACGCCGAAGCGGTTCACCGTCTCCTCGCCCGGGTACTGATAGCCCAGCTCCAGTGCCTGCGCCACGTAGAACCGGGCGCGGTCTTCCGTCATCTTGAGCTCCTTCACCCAGATTTTCGTCCGGGCCTCAACGAAGCGCACGCCCCGGGCTTCGGCCCACGCCTGCACATACTTGTACTTGCCCTGCTCGTGGAGCAGGGCCCACTGCGCGGTCTTGCGCTCCAGGAGGAAATCGTCCTCCAGCGGCGGACCATCCCAGCCGGCCAGGAATCGCTGGGCCCGGCGTTCGTAAATCTGCCGCAGCAGGGGGGTGAGGTCGGGTTTCTCCGGCTCAGGCGGTGGCTCGGGCGGGTTGACCGGTTCGTCCGGTTTCACCGGCTCAGCCGGTTCCGCCGGTGGCGACGAGGAATCGGGCTGGCTGGCACGGGACAGCGCCGGCCCGGGCAGGGCGACCGACGGGACCGCAGCTTCGGCGCCCGCACCGGGCGCGCCGGAATGGGCGTACGGCCGCGGCGCCGCGCCGCCCAGGACTGCGGCCAGGACCAGTGCGTGGAGAAACACGCGGTACCGCCGCTTCATGACCGAGATCCCTCACTTGCGTCGTCGTTGCGGCTGCCTTCTGGCAGGCCGACATCCGTGCTCTATTCTGTCCACCGTCCGCGGGCGCCGTGCATCCTCTTTCTGTCACGCAGGGCCGGCGGTCACATATGCGCGCGGCGCCGGGGAAGACTACGTTGCACAGGAGCGCGAAGCAGACGTAAAGCATGCGGTGCGCGAGCGAGGCACTCGACGGCCAACAAGCCGCATGCGGTGCGCGAACGAGGCACCCGTCACCGACGCGCCGCGTGCGGTGCACGAGCAGAGCATCCGAACACAGACGTGCAGCAAACGGAGGGGCAGACGTGCGCAAGCCATCGGCAGTACTTCTGGTTCTTCTTTCCCTGGCCGTGCTGGCTTTCTGGAGCCTGCTGCCCAGGGGGCCCGGCGAGGCCGAGGCCGCAGCCCGCCCGACCCTGCGCCGGGGGGCGGCGGGCGAGGCGGTGCGGGAGGTGCAGCAGCGGCTGAAGGACTGGGGCTATTACGACGGCGCGGTGGACGGCAAGTTCGGCCCCCAGACGGAGAAGGCCGTGCGCTTCTTCCAGCAGCGCAACGGGCTGGCCGTCGACGGCGTGGTGGGGCCGGCCACCTGGGCCGCGCTCGGCTACAGCGGCGGACAGGCGGCAGCCGCCGGCCCGCAGCGGCCGGGCGTCAACATCGACCTGCTGGCCCGGGTGGTGCGGGCCGAGGCGGAGGCCGAGCCCTACGAGGGGAAGGTGGCCGTGGCCGCTGTCCTGCTCAACCGCGTGGCCGACCCCCGGTTCCCCAAGACCCTGGAGGGGGTCATCTACGAGCCGCACGCGTTCGAGTCGGTCAGCAACGGGCGCATCTACCAGACGCCGCCCAGCGCGGACGACCTAAGGGCGGCCCGTGACGCCGTGAACGGCTGGGATCCCACCTACGGCGCCGTTTTCTTCTGGAACCCGAGCAAGCCGGTCTCCTCCTGGGTCTGGACCCGGGAGATCATCACCCAGATCGGCAACCATGTCTTCGCCCGGTGAGGCAGAGGACGCGCATGCCCGGCCGTGCGGGCGGCGGGGTGATCTGCTCCGTGCGCCTGGGAAGGAGGATGGCACATGCGTCGCAGGATGATCGGGGGCCTGGTCGCGGGGCTCGTGGCGGCCGCCGTGCTGGCGGTGTGGGGCGCCTGGACGGTGCACCTGACCCGGCAGAACCGCGCCCTGGCGTACGAACTGGAGGCCGAGCGGCAGCGCAACTTCAGCGAGATGATCAGCCACGTCGAGGCGATGCGCGGGCTGATGGGCAAGAGCCTGGCCGCAGGCTCCACCCGGCAGAACGCCCTCTACATGGGGGAGGTCTACCGGCGGGCCAGCCTGGCGGCCGCGAACTTCATGGCTCTGCCGCTGCCGGAGGAGTTGGGCGCCGCCACGGGGAAGTTCCTCAACCAGATCGGCGACTTCTCCTACAGCGTGGTGCGCGGCGAGGCGGCGGGCCGCCCCATGGACGAGCAGCAGCGGGCGGAACTGGCCCGGCTTTACCAGGCCGCGAGCGACCTCACGGCGCAGCTGCGCCAGACCGGCCAGGCCGCCGTGAACGAGGGGTTCCGCTTCGCCCGGGCCGGCGCCGGCCTCTCCGACCTGTTCACCGCGTGGCGGGCGCGCAGGGGCGCGGGCGGCGCCGATCCCCTGCAGGACCAGGCGCAGAAGCACCTGCTTCCGCCGGGGATCGATCAGGTGGGGCCCCAGATGGACCAGATGCCCGTGCTGGTCTACGACGGACCGTTCTCGGACCACCTGGAGCAGCGGGTCCCGGCCATGGGCGGGCCGGACATCACGGCCGAGGAGGCCAGGGCACGGGCGCTGGCTTACCTGCCCGAGGGGGTCACCGCCGACGTGCTGCAGGTGGCCGAGCGGAGCGGGCGGATTCCCGTCTTCGGTGTGCGGCTTGCGCCGGGTGAGGGGCGCCCGGCGATGACGGTGGACGTGGCGAAGGCGGGGGGCCACCTGGTCTCCTACATCAACGCCCGGCCGGCCGGAGCGCCGAAGCTCACCCTGGAGGACGCCCGGGAGGCCGGCCTGGCCTACCTGGCGGCCCACGGCTGGACCGACATGGAGCCCACCTACGGCGAGGTCGCCGACGGCTTCGCCACGGTGCAGTACGTGTACGCCCCCGGGGGCGTGCGCGTCTACCCGGACCAGGTGAAGGTGCGGGTCGCCCTGGACAACGGCGAGGTGGTGGGCGTGGACGCCCGCAGCTACGTCATGTCGCACCGGGAGCGGGGCGGCCTCGAGCCCGCCGTCACCCGGGAGCAGGCCCGGGCGGCGGTGAACCCGGAACTGGCCGTGGAGGAGGTGCGGCTGGCCCTGATTCCGACCGAGGCCGGCGACGGGGAGGTGCTCGCCTGGGAGTTCCGCGGCACCCTGGGGGAGGAGACGTACCTGGTCTATGTGAACGCACACACCGGGCTGGAGGAGCGCATCCTGCAGATGCTGATCACCGAGAGCGGAACGCTTGCGCTCTGATGACCGGGAGCGGAGCACTTGCGCTCACGCCTGCGCGCGAGTCACCGCAAGCGGAACGCTCGCCCGCTGACCGCCGCGCCCCGCGGGGAGACCGCAGCATCTGCGCGACAACATGCGTGGGGATGCTTGACAACCCGTGTACGACGTGGTAATCTCACACCGCAAAGCATCAACACAAGACGGGAGACCTCAGAAGCAGAAGCCACCGCTTCTCACCGTACGGCCGGTTGTCGGTACGGTTTCGAGGTTGAGTCCTTGGGTGTGCCGCACAGGGGCGGCGCTGCAAGCTCAGCTTTGGACGCGGGTGGCCAACGGCCACCCGTTTCTGCTGTGTGCTTTCGGACGAGGCTGCCCGTGATTGCCGTCAGGAGGTGTTCGTGTATCAAGGATCAGCTCCGGGTAAACGAGATGGTCAGGGCCCGCGAGGTCCGGCTTGTCGACGAGAACGGTGAGCAGCTGGGCGTGTTCTCCGCGCGCGAGGCGTTCCGCATCGCGCAGGAGCGCGGCCTCGACCTGGTGGAGGTCGCGCCCAACGCCAGGCCGCCGGTCTGCAAGCTCATGGATTACGGCCGCTACAAGTACGAGCAGGCGAAGCGGGAGCGCGAAGCGCGCAAGAAGCAGAAGGTCATCACCATCAAAGAGGTCAAGATGCGGCCCAACATCGATGACCACGACTTCGCGGTCCGGCAGCGCCAGACCGAGTCGTTCCTGCGGGGCGGCGACAAGGTCAAGGCCACGATCATGTTCCGGGGCCGCGAGGTCGTCCATGCCCAGCTGGGCAAGGAGGTCCTCGACCGGCTGCTGGAGACCGTGAAGGACATCTGCGTGGTCGAGCGGCCGCCGCGCCTGGAAGGCCGGAACATGATCATGATCCTCGCGCCGAAGGCCAATCTCGAACCCAAAGCGGCCCAGCAGGGCCAGGATAAATAAGGAGGAGTCATCCACAATGCCGAAAATGAAGTCCCATCGCGGCGCTGCCAAGCGGTTCAAGCTGACGGGCAGTGGCCTGGTGAAGCATTACCCCAGCAACAAGCACCACAAGAACACCCACAAGCGGGAGAACCGCATCCGGGCGCTGAAGCGCAACCTCGTCCTCTCGAAGTCGTTCCAGAAGACGATCCGTGAGATTCTGCCTCACTAAATAAGTCCGCCGGCGCCGGGGCGGGGGCTCCGGGCCGTGTCATAGGAGGAGAGCAACATGGCGCGCATCAAAGCCGGGAAGATTACCCGTGCTCGTCATAAGAAGATCCTGAAACTGGCCAAGGGCTACCGGGGCAGCCGGAGCAAGCACTTCCGGCCGGCCAACGAGACCGTGATGAAGGCGCTCTTCTACGCCCGCCGCGACCGGCGGCAGAAGAAGCGCAACTTCCGGCGCCTCTGGATCGCCCGCATCAACGCGGCCGCCCGGATGAACGGCCTGTCCTACAGCCAGTTCATCAACGGCCTCAACAAGGCCGGCGTCCAGCTCAACCGCAAGGTCCTGGCTGACATCGCCGTCAACGACGCCGCCGGTTTCTCCGCTCTGGTGGAGAAGGCTAAGGCCAGCCTGTAGCAGGCCCCGACGCCCACCCGAGAGGGTGGGCTTTCGTCATCCGTAGAAGGGAGTAGCCTTCATGGCGAAGCGATATGCTGTCATTGGGCTGGGGCGGTTCGGCGCCAGCCTGGCGCAGGTGCTCACGGAGTCCGGCCAGTACGTGCTGGCGGTGGACATCTCCAGGGACCGGGTGGACGAGCTGTCGCCGATCCTGCACCGCGTGGTGCGGGCCGACGGCACCGATCCGGCGGCGCTCCGGGCCCTGCGCATCCACGAGTTCGACACTGTGGTCGTAGCGATCGGCGACAACGTGGAATCCAGCGTCATCACCGTGCTCAACTGCCGCGACCTGGGCGTGCCGTACCTGGTGGCCCAGGCCCAGGACGAGGCCCACGGCCGGATCCTGAAGCACCTGGGGGTGGACCGGGTGGTCTACCCGCAGCGCGACATGGGCATCCGGGTCGCCAGCCACATCGCCACCGGCGGCATCATCGACTACGTGCGCCTCTCCGACGAGTACGGGCTGGCCGAGATCACGCCCCCCCGGTCGGTGCTGGGGCGGAGCCTGCGGGAGCTGGACCTTCCCCACCGCTTCAGCCTGAACGTGATGGCCATCAAGCGCGGGAAGCGGATCATCGTCTCCCCGCGGGCCGACGAGCGCATCGTGGAAGGCGACGTGATGGTCGTCATCGGCAGCGCCGCCGGGATCAACGAACTCCAGAGTGAATAGGGGGAGGGCCGAGTATGGCAGTGCAGCCGCGGCGGAAGGCGCCGGCCTTCACGCCGCCTCAGGCCCTGGCGGTGGGCTTTGCGCTCCTGATCCTCATCGGCACCGTCCTGCTCGCCCTGCCCGTCTCCCAGGCCCCCGGGCAGCGGCTCTCACTCAGCGACGCCCTGTTCATGGCTACCTCGGCGGTCTGCGTCACCGGCCTGGCGGTGGTGGACGTCTCCACCACCTTCAGCACCTTCGGCGAGATCGTCATCCTGCTCCTGGTCCAGGCCGGCGGCCTGGGCATCATGAGCCTCTCGGCGATGATGTTCCTGCTCACCGGGCGGCGCATCGGGCTGCAGGAGCGGCTGATGATGCAGGAGGCCCTGGGCTCCTTCTCCATTGCCGGGGTGGTGCGGCTCACCCGGGCCATCATCACCGCCACCCTGGCCATCGAGGCGGTGGGCGCCCTGGTGCTCTTCCTGTGCTTTCTCAAATACTACCCGCCGGGGCAGGCGCTCTACTTCGGCATCTTCCACGCCGTGACGGCGTTCAACAACGCCGGCTTCGCCCTCACGTCCCAGTCCCTGCGCATCTTCCAGCGGGATCCCGTGGTGCTGCTGGTGGTCGCCGGCCTGATCCTGCTGGGCGGCATGGGCTTCGTGGTGCTGCAGGACGTCTGGCGGAAGCGGCGGTGGGAGAGCTTCAGCCTGCAGACCCGGATCGTGCTGGTGGTCACGGGCCTGCTGGTGGGCGCCGCCACGCTGGTGGTGCTGGCGCTGGAGTGGGCCAACCCCGCGACCCTGGGGGCGCTGCCGCTGCCGGACAAGGTGCTCAACGCCTTCTTCACCGCCGTCACGTTCCGCACCGCGGGCTTCGAGTCCATCCCCACGGCGAGCATGGCCCACGCGGCCCTGCTGGTGGCGATGGTGCTGATGTTCATCGGCGTCTCCCCCGGCGGCACCGGCGGCGGCATTCGCATCACCACCTTCGCGGTCATCGCGCTGGCGGTGCGGGCCACGGTGCGGGGCACCGAGGACATTCAGGCGATGGGCCGGCGGCTGCCCCGGGAGCTGCTGGACCGGGCGATCGCCATCGTGGCGATGTCCATGGCCGTGATCGTCGCGGTCGGCGGGCTTCTCCTCGTGACCGAGGGGCACCTCGTCACCGCGCCCGGAAACCCGTTCGGCGCGGCCGACGTCTTATTCGAGAGCACATCTGCCTTCACCACCACGGGGCTGTCCACCGGCGTCACCCCGCACCTGAGCATGGCCGGCCGGCTCCTGCTCACACTGACCATGTACGTCGGCCGCATCGGACCGCTCACTGCCGCGGTGGCCCTGGCCCAGCGGCGGCGGGAGCGGGCGCACATCGACTACCCCGAAGAGCGGGTGATGATCGGGTGAACAAGAAGACCATCATCGTGGTCGGGCTCGGCCGGTTCGGCTCCACCGTGGCCCTGCATCTGGAGAAAATGGGCCACGAGGTGCTGGGCGTGGACCGGGACCAGGAGCGGGTCGACCATCTGCTGCCTGAGCTGACCCACGCCGTCGCCTGCGATTCCACGGACGAGGAGGCGCTGCGCGCCCTGGGGCTGCGCAACTTCGACGCCGGCGTCGTCGCCATCGGCAGCGACGTGGAGGCTTCCATCCTGACGACCGTGCTGCTGAAGGAGCAGGGCGTGCCGCTGGTGGTGGCCAAAGCCCGCAGCGAGCTGCACGGGCGCACCCTCGAGAAGGTGGGGGCCGACCGGGTGGTCTACCCCGAGCGGGACATGGGCGCCCGGGTCGCCCACTCGCTGCTCACCGGCAGCGAGATCGACTACATCGAGCTCACGCCCGACTACACCATCATGGAGATGGTGGCGCCCCCGGCGCTGACCGGACAGACGCTGCGGGAGGCCAACCTGCGCGCCCGGTTCGGCATCTCGGTGTTGGCGCTGAAGTCCGGCGAGCACATCAACGCGGCGCCCCTGGCCACCGACGTGATTCAGCCCGGGGACAACCTGGTGCTGCTGGGCAGTAAGGAAGGCATCAAGCAACTGGAAAGGACGCTGCAGCAGGGATGACGAGTGCGCTCTTGGGACCGCGACACGGCCTGGTCCGGCAGGCCCGCGAGCTGGCCCGGGACCGGAAGGTGCGGGAGGAGACCGGCCTGGCCCACATGGAGGGCGTGCGGCTGGTGGAGGAGGCGCTGGCGGCCGGCGTGGAGGTCTGCTACCTGCTCCACACCCCTGACCTCGCCGACCGGCCGCGCGGGGCGGCGCTCCTGCGCGCCGCCGCCGACGCGGGGGTGCCGCTCCACCCGGTGACGCCGGAGGCCCTGGAGCGGGCCGCCGACACCCGGGCCCCGCAGGGGGTGGTGGGGGTCTTCCGGCCGCGGCCCTGGCGGCTCACGGACCTGGGCCCCGGCCTGGTGCTGGTGCTCGACGGCCTGCAGGATCCGGGCAACCTGGGCACGGCCATCCGCTCGCTGGAGGCGATGGGGGGCGGCGGCGCCGTGGCCGCGGGCGGCGTCGATCCATACAACCCCAAGGTGGTCCGCGGCGCGATGGGCTCGCTCTTCCGGCTGCCCGTGGTGAAGCTGGCCGTCGGCGAGGCCCTGGACGGGCTGCGGGCGGCCGGCCGGCGCATCTACCTCGCGGAGGCCGGCGGCGCCCTCACGCCCTGGTCGGTGGACCTGTCCCGCGGGGCGGCGGTGGTGGTGGGCAGCGAGGCCGCCGGCCCGTCGCCGGAGGCCCGCGCGCGGGCCGAGGGCGTGATCTCCATCCCGATGGCCGGCCCCACCGAGTCGCTCAACGCCGGCGTGGCCGCCTCGCTGCTGGCTTACGAGGCCATGCGGCAGCAGGGCGCCCCGTCGCCGAACTTGTTTCGATGATCCGTTACAGGTAAAATACCCTAGATAGCCCGCGCGCTGGGGGTGACAGAGCGCCATGACGAAGACCATGCCCAACATCCTGCTCGCTGCCATGGCCCTCGACCTGGGCGGGGCAGAGACCCATGTGATCAGCCTCGCGCGCGAGCTGCACCGGCGGGGGCACCGGGTGGTGGTGGCCTCGGCCGGCGGTCGCATGGTGCCCATGCTCGAGGAGCGCGGCATTCCCCATATCGTCGTCCCCATGGCCAGCCGCAATCCGCTGGCCATGGCCCGCGCGTGGTGGCGCCTGCGCCGGCTGGTGAACGAGTACGCCATCGGCCTGGTTCACGCCCACGCCCGCATTCCCGCGTGGCTCTGCAAGCTGGCGCTGCGCGGCCGGCCCATCCCGCTGGTCACCACCTATCACGGCACTTACAACGCCGGCTTCCCCTGGAAGTACCTGACGACCTTCGGCGAGCGGGCCATCGCCGTGAGCGAGGATGTGCGCCGCCACCTGGAGGGGCCGTTGGGGGCGCCGCCCGAGATCATCCGGGTGATCCCCAACGGCTTCGAGACCGGTGAGTTCCGGCCGGGGCTGGACATCGGCCCGCTCCTGGCGGAGCTGGGCACCAGCCGGGAGGGGCCGCACGTGGTGCACGCCAGCCGGCTGACCGACGAGTTCGCTGACACGGCGGTGGCGCTGCTCAACGCCCTGCCGCGCCTTACCGACGCGTTCCCCGGCATCCGGCTCTGGATCCTGGGCGACGGCAACCGGTACGCCGAAGTGGCGCGCCTGTGCGAGGAGGTCAACCGCAAGCTGGGCCGCGAGGCCGCGCGCGCGGTGGGCCACCGCCTGGACGTGGCCGCCTTCTTCAACCTCGCCGACTGCGTGGTGGCCGTCGCACGCACCGCCACCGAGGCCATGCTCTGCGAGCGCCCGGTGATCATCGCCGGCGAGGGCGGGTACCGGGGCATCCTCACCCCCGAGCGCATCCCGCTCTACGCCGGAGCCAACTTCACGGCCCGGGAGGGCGGCACCCCCCTGAACCCGGCCGTGCTGGCGGCGGACATCGCCAGCCTGCTGGCCCCCGGCAGCGAGGCCGAGCGGCAGCGCCTGGGTCGGGCCGGGCGGGAGTTCGTGGTCGCCAGCCTCTCCATTGAATCTGTGACCGCTCGCATTCTGGACGTCTACGCGGAGGTGCTCTGACGTGCTGATCGACAACAAGGGCCGGCTCTTCGGCAAGATCAACCTGCTCGACCTGGTGGTGCTCCTGGCCGTTCTGGCGATCGCGGCACGGTTTGCCTACGGCGCCGTGAAGGGGCCCGCCGCCGCCCCGGCGGGGCAGGACCAGGTGATTGAGATGATCCTCCGCATCCCGGCCGTCACGGCGTGGACCGTCGAGGCCATCCAGGTCGGCGACGAGGTGTTCGACAGCAAGTCCAACACCCCGATGGGCAAGATCGTCGACGCCTGGTCGGAGCCGGCCGTCGTGGTGCGCGAGATGCCCGACGGCATCGTCCCCCACGTCTCCGACACCCACTTCGACCTGTACGTGACCGTGCGCGGGCCCGCCCGGGTCTCGCCCAACGGCGTCACCATGAGTGGCATCGAGGTCAAGGTGGGCCGGAGCAACCAGTACAAGAGCGCCTTCTGGGCCGCCACCGCCACCACGGTCAAGTTTGACCTCAACCCGCCCGAGCGCGACTAGGGGGCCGGGAACATGGTGCGGTCACCCCTTCTGGATGTCTGGGAGACAAGCCTTCTCGGGCGCCTGGCCGCCTGGTTCCTCGGGGTGTGGGAGGCCAGCCTGACAGGCCGGGCCCTCTCGGCCCTGGGCGCTTTCGGCGCGCGCGTCTTCGCCGGGTCGGTCCTCGGGCGCCTCTGGTACTCGGACTGGCCACAGGCCGGGGATGCGGATGGTCTCGCGGGCCGGGCGCTGGGCGGACTCGGCCGGCTTGCCGGGGCTGTGGGCCGCGCCGCCGGCCCGTGGCTCCGGGGATTGTGGGAGACCAGCCTGGCGGCCGCGCTGGGGGCGCGCCTGGCCCGGGCCGTGGGCGGTTGGCTCTCGGGCAGCCACCTCTGGCGGCTCTTCTGGGGCTATCCGGACGACGTGGTGCTGGCGCCTGCGGAGGCGCAGGCCCGGCCGACCCCGCCGGTGGCCTACCTGCTGGGGCTCCTGCTGGGCCTCCTGCCCCTGGTTCCCCACACCCTGTCCGGCCTTTCCACCGCGGCGATGATCGTGGGCGTGTGGTCGCTGGCCGCCCTCGCCCTGCTGCTCCGGTTCGCCCGGGGCGATCTGCAGTGGCGGGTGCCGTCGGCCCTCCTGCCCCTGGGCTTCCTCCTCCTGGTGGTGGCCGCGGCCGCCGTGCAGTCGCTGGCTCCCGCGGCCAGCTTCCGGAACCTCATCATCTGGCTCACCGCGGGCCTGCTCTTCTGGCTGGTCGCCGACCAGGTGCGCACCTCCCGGGATGCGGCGGCGCTGCTGGGGCCGGTGCTCGCCGGCGCCATGCTCATGACGCTGTGGGCTGTCTACCAGGTCTTCCGCCCGCCGCACGTCGAGGAGTCGTGGGTCGACCCCGAGCAGGCCGGCGAGGTGATCCGGGTGTTCGCCAGCATGGGCAACCCCAACTACCTGGCCGAGTACATGACGCTCTTCCTGCCGCCGGCCATCGGCCTCTGGCTGCAGAACCCCCGCCGGCAGCTGCCCCTGGCCCTGCCGGTGGCGATGATGCTGCTGACCCTGCTGCTCACCGGCTCCCGCGGCGGGTGGCTGGCCACCGCCGGCGCCCTGGGCCTCTTCGTGCTACTCCGCTTCCGGCGGTGGACCGTCTTCCTGCTCTTCGGCGGGGCGGCCCTGATCCTGATGGCCCCCGACGCCATCCTGACGCGGCTGCTCTCCGCCTTTTCGCTGCAGGACACGTCCAACCTGTACCGGGTGAACATCTGGATCGGCGTGCTGGACATGCTGCGGAAGTACTGGGTGCTGGGCGTCGGCGCCGGGGCCGAGGCCTTCGCCAAGGGCTACCAGGACTTCATGCTGGCCGCGGCGCGGGCGGCCCACGCCCACAACGTGCCGCTGCAGATCTTCGCCGAGCTGGGCATCTTCGGCCTCATCGCCGCGCTCTGGGCCCTGCTGGCCGCGCTGCGCCGGCCCTTCGTCGTGGGCGGCGACCGCCGGAGCAGCTACATCCTGGCCGCGGTGCCCTGCGCGCTGACCGGCCTGCTGGTTCACGGGCTGGTGGACTACGTGTGGTACAACCCGAAGATCCTGTTCGCCTTCTGGGCCCTGGCCGGCCTGGGCGCAGGCCTGGCCCTGGGGCACGGGCCTGAGGTCGGGTCCGGCCGGACCGCCGGACGGAGCGGCGGCCAGGGCGCGGCCGGGGCAGCGGACGGGCATGGGGCGCCGATCGCGCCCAGGGAGACATAGAGAGGAACGAGTGACTTGACGGATACGAAGACGGGCCGGCCGCGGGTGCTGCACGTGTGCAGCGACACCAACATCGGCGGCGCGGGCAGATATGTACTGACGTTGCTGACACAGCCTCGCATCCTGGAGCAGTACGAGGTGGCGGCAGCCTGCCCGGAGGGGGCGCTGGCTGCCGCCCTGCGGCGCGCCGGCGTGCCGGTCTTTCCCTACCCCGGCGCCGACCGCTCGCTGTCGTGGCCGGGGCTCCGGCACCTGCTGGGCCTCGTGCGGCGCTGGCGCCCGCACATCGTCCACACCCACGGGGCGCTGTCGGGCCGCATCGCCGGACGGCTGGGCGGCGCCCGGGTCGTCTACACCAAGCACGGGCTGGCCGCGGCGGCGGAGGCTTCCATCCAGGTGCGCCGCCCCGGGGGCTGGCTCCGGCTGCTGGCGGTGCGCCGGTTCGCCGACCGCATCGTGGCGGTGTCGCAGGCGGTGCGGGACGCGCTGGTCGCGCAGGGGGCGGAGCCCGGCGTGATCCGGGTGATCCCCGGCGGCGTCGACCTGGCGGCTTACGAAGCGTTGCCCCCGCCCGTGCCGGGCGTGGTGGGCGCGCTGGGCCGGCTGGAGCCGGAGAAGGGTTTCGACGTGCTTCTGGACGCCATGGCCGAGCTCAGGGGCGAGGCCCGGCTGATCCTGGGGGGCGACGGCTCCCAGCGGCAGGCGCTGGCGGCCCGGGTGCAGGCGGAGAACCTGCCGGCGGAACTCACCGGCTTTGTCTCCGACGTGCCGGCCTTTCTCGGCCGCACCGGGGTGTTCGTCCTGCCCTCCCGGTCGGAGGGGCTGGGGCTGGTGGCGGTCGAGGCGATGGCGGCCGGGCGGCCGGTGGTCGCGTCCCGCACCGGCGGCCTGCCCGAGGTCGTGGTCGACGGCGAGACGGGGCTGCTGGTGGAGCCGGAGGACGCGCGCGGCCTGGCGCAGGCCATCCGGACGCTCCTGGCCGACCCCGACCGGGCCGCCCGGATGGGCGCGGCCGGGCGCGAGCGGGCGCGGGCGCACTTCAGCGCCGCGCGCATGGCGGCCGAGACCGCCGCGCTCTACGAGGAGCTGATCTCCCCATGACGGCCGGCAGCCCCCGCACCCTGGTGCAGGCGGCGACGATCATCTCCGCCGCCGCCGTGCTGAGCCGCATCCTCGGCTACGCGCGGGAGATGCTCCTCGCGGCCCGGTTCGGCGCGACCTACACGACCGACGCCTACCTCACCGCGCACGACGTGCCGTTTGCCCTCTTCCTCACCGTCAGCGCCGGGCTGGTGATGGTCTTCATCCCCGTCTACCGCGAGGTCATGCAGCGGCAGGGCGAGGGCGCCGCCGGGCGGCTGGTGGTCAGCATGCTGAACCTGGCGCTGCTGGCGGCCCTGGTGCTGCTCGGCGCGGGCTGGGCCCTGGCTCCGTGGTTCGTGCCCCGCCTGGTGCCCCACCTGCCGGCCGACGCGCACGCGCTGGCCGTCTCGCTCACCCGCACCATGCTGCCGATGCTCCTGTTCATGGGGCTGGCCGGCGTGGCCACAGCCGTGCTCAACGCCCACCATCGCTTCACGGCGCCGGCCTTCGTCGGCCTGGTCAACAACCTGCCGGTGGTGCTGATCCTGCTGGTCGTCTCGCAGTCCTCGCAGATACACTGGGTGGCGTGGTCGGTGGTGGCGGGCGCGGCGCTGGGCGCCGTGATGCTGCTTCCCAGCCTCCGCAGGCTCGGCCTTCGCTGGCGGCCCGCCATCGACTGGCGGGATCCCGGGCTCGCCCAGGTGGGCCGGCTCATCGTACCGGTGCTGGCGACCACCGGCATCATCCAGGTGCAGGACTTCTTTGACCGCTTCCTGGCCTCGGGCCTGGCGGAGGGGTCGATTTCGGCGCTGAACTACGCGGTGCGCGTGAACTCGCTTCCCTACGGGGTCGTCGGGACGGCCATCGCCACCGTCCTCTACCCCTCGCTGGCGGCCCAGGCGGCCGACCGCCGGGACGACGAGCTGCGCGCGACCCTCTCCCGGGGCCTGCGCATGCTCAGCTTCGTCCTGCTGCCGATGGCCGCGGGCCTGCTGTTGCTCAGGGAGCCCATCGTGAAGCTGATGTTCGAGCGGGGGGCGTTCGACCCCGCCGCGACCCGGCTCACCGCCTACGCCCTGCTGTTCTACGCGCCGGGCATCCTGCTCTTCGGCTGGCAGGACTTTCTGAACCGCTGCTTCTGGGCCCTGCAGGACACCCGCACCCCCATGTGGGCGGCGGTCTGGCTGGTCGCCTTCAGCCTGTTGTTCAAGCTGCTCCTGGTCCAGCCGCTGGCCCACGGGGGCCTGGCCCTGGGGCAGACGCTGGCCACCGTGGTCTCCGCGGGGTATCTGCTCTGGCAGCTGAGGAAGCGGCTGACCTACATCGGCGGACGGCAGATCCTGCTGAGCCTGGCCGTGAACCTGCTCACGGCGCTGGCGGGCGGGCTGGCCGGCCTGGGGACGTTCCGGCTCATCGCCGGCGTGGCGCCGGGCGACGGGCTGATCGCACAGGCGCTGCGGCTCTTTCCGGCCCTGGGAATGGTGGTGGTCGTGCACGCGGCCCTGGCCCTGGTGCTGGGCAACCGGGAGGGGGCCGAGGTGGTCTCCAGGGCGTGGAGCCGGCTGGCGAGGCGAAGGGCATGAACGTGGCGGAAAGGGGGAGTCACCGTGGCTGAGATCCTGATCGCCGGGTACTACGGCTTTCACAATGCCGGCGACGAGGCGATGCTCGCCGGTCTCCGGCGCGCCATCCGGGACCTGCGGCCGGACGTGACCTTCACCGCCATCTCGGGCACGGCGTCCCAGACCCGTCAGCTTCACGGCATCGGCGCCGTGAGCCGGAGCGACATCCGGGGGATCTGGGAGGCCATCGGGCGCGCCGACCTGGTGATGTTCGGCGGCGGCAGCCTGCTGCAGGACGTGACCAGCAGCCGGTCGCTCATCTACTACCTGGGCCTGGCGACCATGGCCTGGCTCAGGCGCAAGCCGGTGATGTTCTGCGCGCAGGGCATCGGGCCGATCACCCGCCCGCTGGGCCGGGTCATGGTGCCCCTCATCGTGAACCGCGCGGCCCTGATCACCGCCCGGGACCCCGAGGCCGCCGAGACGTTCCGCAGGCTGGGCGTCACGCGTCCGCCGGTCACGGTGACCGCCGACGCCGCCCTGGTGCTGGGCCCGGCGGACCCCGGAGCCGGCGAGGCGCTGCTGCGGCAGGGGGGCGTGGCGGTGGACCGCCCCGTGATCGGCGTCTCGGTGCGGCCCTGGAAGCCGGGCCCGCACCCGATGGAGCCCCGCCTGGCGGAGGCCCTGGACCAGCTTGCGCGGGAGACGGGCGCGCAGGTGGTCTTCATCCCCATGCAGCAGTCGAAGGACGTGACGGCCAGCCGCGCCGTCGCCGCGTGCATGCGCGAGCCGGCGGTGGTGCTCAGCGGGCCGCACACCTACGAGGAGCTGCGGGCCGTCATCGCCCGGTGCGATCTCCTCGTCGGGCTCCGCTACCACTCCCTGGTCTTCGCGGCGATGAGCGGCGTGCCGCTGGTGGGCCTCTCCTACGACCCGAAGAACGACGCCTTCCTGCGCCAGATCGGCCACGAGGCCGCGGGCCGCACGGACGGCCTGGACCCGGCGGCGGTGGTGGCCGCCGGCCGCCGGGCGCTGGCCGACGCGGCGGCCGTGCGCGCCGACCTGCTGCGCCGGATGGACCGGCTGGTTCCCCTGGCGCGGCTCAACGCCGAACTGGCCGTCGAGCTGCTGCAGAGCCGCTGAGCTCTCTTGCCTCCCGGTCCCCTTTAGCGCGGTTATGTACTGCTGCCTTGCTGGAGCAGTTGGGCTGTGCTATACTTACAGCGATCAGGGAGATGGAACGAGGGTAGAGGGAGGGAGTGGCGGCATGTCCAATTCCGCTACCGCTGAGGTCTTCTGGACCATCTTCTCCAACACCGGTTCCATTATCGCCTACCTGCTCTACAAGCGTTTCAGCGTGCAGTGACGAGCCTCTTGTGATCTGGTTGGCAAGATGCACAGGCTGTGATGGAGGAAAGTAGCCGACCCCGGCGGTGTCCAGGGAGGCCAGGCCCAGACTGAAAGCCGGCTCTCCGCCAGTCGAGTCGAAGTTCCCTCCGGAGCCTCTCCGCTGAACGGCCAGTGCCCGGCATTCGGCCCAGTAGGCGGCGACGGGGCCCTCCCGTTACCGAGGGGCGGCGTGGTGGCGCCGGCAAAGAGGGGAGCCTCGTGTGGGCTCAATTCGGGTGGTACCGCGGAAGCGAGCGCTTTCGTCCCGATCAGGGGACGGAGGCGCTCATTTTAGTATTGTTGATTCTCGGAGGTGGCCTCATGAAGGATCAGTTGCTGAAGCTGCGGGATGAGGCGCTCGAAGCCATCGCCCGCGCGGCCGACGCCGGGGAGATCCAGGAGATGCGCGTGCGCTACCTCGGCAAGAAGTCGGAGCTGAGCCGCGTCCTGGGCGGCCTGGGCAAGCTGCCGACGGTGGAGGAGCGCAGGGCGATGGGCGCCCTGGGCAATGAGATCAAGCAGGCGATCACGCAGGCCCTGGACGCCCGGGAGGCCGAGCTGGCGGAGGCTGAGCTGGCGGCGCGCCTGGCGGCCGAGCGCATCGACGTCACCCTGCCGGGTGCGCCCGTTCCCCGGGGCCACCTGCACATCCTGTACCAGGTCATCCACCGCATCGAGGAGATCTTCATCGCGATGGGCTACGAGGTGGCCGAGTCGCGCCAGGTGGAGACCGACTGGTACAACTTCGAGGCCCTGAACATCCCCAAGGGCCACCCGGCCCGGGACGCGCAGGACTCGCTCTTCCTCTCGGAGGAGGTGCTGCTGCGCACCCACACCTCCAACACGCAGATCCGGTACATGCTGGAGGTGGCGAAGGGCCGGACCCCGGTCAAGATCATCTGCCCCGGCCGGGTCTTCCGGCGCGACTTCGAGGACGCCACCCACGCCATGATGTTCCACCAGGTGGAGGGGCTGGTGATCGACAAGGGGATCACCATGGCCTCGCTGAAGGGCGCCCTGACCGAGATGGCCCGGGGCCTGTTCGGGCCGGACGTGGGCATCCGGCTGAGGCCCTCCTACTTCCCGTTCACGGAGCCCTCGGCCGAGATGGACATCTCCTGCATCTTCTGCGGCGGGAAGGGCTGCCGCACCTGTAAGGGCTCGGGCTGGATCGAGATCGGCGGATCGGGCATGGTGCACCCCAACGTCCTGCGCGCCGGCGGCTACGACCCGGAGGAGGTTTCGGGCTGGGCCTTCGGCTACGGGCCGGAGCGGGTGGCGATGCTGATGTACGGCATCGAGGACATCCGGCACTTCGTGACCGGCGACATGCGGTTCCTGCGGCAGTTCTGAGCAGAGGGGGAGGCGAGCAGATGCGGGTTTCGTACAACTGGCTGATGGATTACGTGGATGTGGACCTCTCTCCGCAGGAGCTGGCCGAGCGGCTGACCGCCCGGGGTGTGGTGGTGGAGAACCTGGTGAACGCCAACCCCGGGGTGGAGGGGGTCGTGGTGGGCCGGGTCGTGGCCATGGAGCGGCATCCCAACGCGGACACGCTCTGGGTCTGCCAGGTGGACGTCGGCGGCGAGGTGCTGCAGATCCTCACCGGCGCCCAGAACGTCACCGTCGGGGCGCTGGTGCCCGCGGCGGTGCCCGGGTCGAAGATCCCCGGCATGACGATGGGCGTGAAGAACCTGCGGGGGCTTGAATCCCACGGCATGATCTGTTCCGAGGCGGAGCTGCAGGTCGGCGACGACGCCGACGGCATCCTGATCCTGCCGCCGGAGGCGGACCTGGAGCCGGGCATGGACGTGGCCGAGGTGCTGGGCCTCAACGACTGGATCCTGGAACTGGACCTGACGGCCAACTACGCGGCCCACTGCCAGTCCATGCTGGGCGTGGCGCAGGAGGTGGCCGCGCTGGCGGGCGGCGAGGTGATCCGGCCCGGGACCTGCACCGAGGACGCGCCCGGGACCGACGCGCGCGACCTGATTTCGGTGCGGATCGACGCCCCCGAGCTCTGCAGCCGCTACGTGGCGCGGGTGGTGCGGGGCGTGAAGATCGGGCCCTCGCCCCAGTGGCTCCAGGCCCGGGTGCGGGCGGCGGGCATGCGGCCCATCAACAACATCGTCGACATCGCCAACTTCGTCATGCTGGAGACGGGCCAGCCGCTGCACACCTTTGACTACCAGAAGATCCGCGGCCGGCAGATCATCGTCCGCAGGGCGCAGAGCGGCGAGCGGTTCACCACCCTGGACGGCCAGGAGCGGGTGCTGGACGAGAGCGTGCTGGTGATCGCCGACGCCGAGGGGCCGGTGGCCCTGGCCGGCGTGATGGGCGGCCTGGAGTCGGAGGTCACCGACGAGACGGTGGACATCCTCATCGAGTCGGCCCACTTCGACAACATCAACAACCGGCGCACCGCCCTGCGGTACAACCTGCTCAGCGAGGCGTCCAAGCGGTTCACCAAGGGGGTCGACCCCTCCGGCTGCGTGGCGGCGGCCGACCGGGCGGCGCAGCTCATGGCCGAGCTGGCCGGGGGCACCGTGGTGGCCGGCTGCGTGGACGCGTACCCCCGTCCCGCCGTTCCCCCGGTCATCCTGCTGCGCACGGAACGGGTGAACAGCCTTACCGGACTGAAGCTGACGCCGGAGCGGATGGCGGCCCACCTGCAGAACCTGGGCATGGTGGTGCTGAAGCCCGCCGACCTGGCGGCGGACCTGGCCGCCGGCGCGCCTGGGGCAGACGAGGAGCCGGGGGAGGACCTGGGCGGCCGCCCGGTGTGGACCGCAATGCACCAGGTCTCGCCGGTGCCGTCTGACCCGATGGCCTACCGTGCCTGGGCCGGGGCGGCCTGGGCCGAGCTGGAGGCCGCCGGCGAGCGGCTGGCTTCACTGATGGGCGGTGACGGCGGCGAGCTCCTGGTCGTCGTCGTGCCCACCCGGCGCAGCGACATCGCCATCGAGGTGGACCTGGTCGAGGAGATCGCCCGGTGCGAGGGGTACGACGCGATCCCGCTGGAGCTGCCCGTGCTCTCCTCCAACCGGGGCGGGCGCACGCCCCAGGGAGAGGTGAAGCTCGAGGCCCGGCGGGCGCTGGCCGCCGCGGGCCTCACCGAGGTGCTCACGCACTCGCTGATCCATCCGCGGGTCTACGATATGCTGGGCCTTCCCGCGGACGACCCGCACAGGCGGTACCTCACGCTGGCGAATCCGATGTACGACGACCGGTCCACGCTCCGGACCATGCTGCTCCCGGGCCTGCTGGACGTGCTCAGGTACAACGTGAACCGGCAGATCCGCGATCTCGCGATCTTCGAGGTCAGCCACGTCTACCGGCCGGTGGAGGGGGAGCTGCTCCCCGACGAGCCGCTGATGGTGGGGCTGGCGATGACGGGGAACCTGGCCCCGCTGGGCTGGAACAGCCCGGAGCGTCCCGCGGACTTCTTCGCCCTGAAGGGCGTGGTGGAGCACCTGCTGGCCGAGCTGAGGGTGCCGGGCGCCCGGTATGCGCCCAGCGCACACCCCTGGCTCCACCCGGGCCGGCAGGCGGAGCTGCTGCTGGGCGGCGAGCCTGCGGGATTCCTGGGCGAACTGCACCCGAAGGTGCAGGAGCGGTGGGAGCTGCCGGGCCGCGTCTACGTGGCGGAGATCGCCTTCGCCTCGCTGATGGCGGCCATGCTGCCCCAGGCGGTGTACCGGCCCGTGCCGCGGTACCCGGCGGTCGCCCGGGACGTGGCGATGGTGGTCGACCTGGACCTGCCCGCCGACCGGCTCGAGGCGGCGATCCGGGAGGCCGGCGGCGGTCTGCTGGAGGACGTGCGGCTCTTCGACGTGTATCAGGGCGACCGTGTGGTGCAGGGCAAGCGATCGCTGGCCTACCGCCTGGTCTACCGGGCGGCCGACCGGACGCTCACCGACGCCGAGCTGGAGCCGGTGCACAACCGGGTCCGGGAGGCGCTCAGGGCGCTGGGGGCGGAGATGCGGAGCTAGCGGCGGCATGCGCCGAGACAGGAGGGGGCTACAGCCCCCTCCTGTTTCGCGCCCGCGCAGCCTGCCGCCGCCGGGCGTCCCGGCCGCCGCCCTGCGGCGCCCGCCCGAACTCGTTGTCCAACATCGGCCGGGGCCGGCATAATCATCTACCACCCCTCTGTCGTCTCAAAGGTGGGGCGGGGGTGAAAGGTCGCCCGCGCTGCCCGCCGATTTCACGGATCCGTCAGCCGCCCTGCAGGTGTTTGACGAGGGTCCGTCGAATCCAACAACTTGTGTCCATTTGTACAAGTTGGTAGCTGGCGCACGACGCTCCCGGGCAGGGGGTGTCGCGCGTGCTTTCTCCGGAGGTGTGATGACGAAGAGGAGGGGATGAACCGGTGAAGCGTGCACGTTCTTTCCGGCTGGTGGCAGCCGCTATGGCTGCAGGGCTGCTGGTCATGGCGGGTTGCTCATCGGGCAAGCAGAGCGACAGTGCCGGCGGCCAGCAGGCCCAGGGTGAGCGGTTGTCGATCACGATCGACGCCTTCCAGGGCCGCATTCCCGAGGCCGAGGCCGTCGCCAATTACCTGCGCCAGGTCGGCATTCAGGCGGAGGTGCGCATCTGGGAGAAGAACGCCCTGCTGGAGGAGATCCAGCAGGGGAACCGGGTGGCCTACACCCAGGACTGGGGCAGCTCCACCTTCGACCCCTACGACCTGGCCGTGCCCAAGCTGAAGACCGGTGATCGCGGCAACTACTCGTTCTACTCCAATCCCGAGGTGGACCGCCTGCTGGAGGAGGGGGCGTCCGGGACCGATCCCGATGCCCGACGCAGCGCCTATCAGCAGGTGCAGCGGATCCTGATCGAGGACGCGCCCTGGATCTTCGGCTACTACATGGACGTGGTCGAGGCGACCACCGCCGATGTGGTGGGCTTCACCCCGGCCATGGACAGCCGCATCAACCTGCACGACGTGAGCCGCACCGGCGCCGACTCGCTGGTGGTCGGCATGCGCGTGGACCGGCTGCAGTCGCTGGATCCGGCCAACCACCGGGACCGTGACACCGAGACCGTCATCCGGAACATCTACGACGGCCTGGTGACCCGCACGCCGACTGGCGAGATCGTGCCCGAGCTGGCGGAGTCCTGGGAGCAGCCCGATCCGACCACCTACATCTTCAGGCTGAAGCAGGGCGTGAAGTTCCACGACGGCACCGAGATGACGGCCGACGACGTCGTCTTCACCTTCGAGCGCATCATGGCGCCCGACGGCATCGACGGCCAGCAGTCGCCGCGCCTCGGCCTGCTGGGGCCCATCAAGTCGGTGGAGAAGCTGAGCGACTACGAGGTGAAGTTTACGCTGGAGCACCCGTTCCCCACCTGGCTCCAGCTGCTGCCGCACACCCAGATCGTGTCCAAGGCCCACGTGGAGCGGATGGGCTCGTCCCAGGCCCTGTCCGAGAACCCCATGGGCACCGGCCCGTTCAAGTTCGTGCGCGGCCAGGTGGACTCCGAGATCGTGCTGGAGCGGTTTGACGACTACTACGGCGGGTCGGACGCCCTGCCGCCCGTCGGGCCGCCCAAGCTGAAGACGGTCACCTTCCGCATGATTCCGGAGCCCTCCACCCGCGTGGCGGCGCTGAAGGCCGGCGAGGTCCACATCATCCAGGAGGTGCCCATCGACCAGATCCCGCTGCTGGAGGCCGACAGCAACGTGAAGGTGCTGACGACCCAGGGCACGCGGCTGTACATGATCGAGCTCAACAACCAGGTGCTCACCGACGCCCGGGTGCGGCGCGCCCTGAACCACGCGGTCGACTGGGACGCCATCCTGCGGGAGATCTACGGCGGCCGGGCGCACCGCGTGGCCACGGCCATGCTGCCCAGCGGCTTCGGGTACGACGCGTCGCTGGAGCCGCTGCAGTACGATCCCCAGCTGGCGAAGCAGCTCCTGCAGGAGGCCGGGTACGTGACGGACTAGGATAGGAGGCGGACGGCGTGAAGGCGATTCGGATTCTGGAGCGGGTGCTTACGGCCCTGCCGATGTCGCTCTTGCTGCTGCTCCTCGTCTTTGCCTTCGTGCGTCTTCTGCCCGGCGACCCGGTGGACATCATGATGGGGCAGGCCGGCAACGTCTCCCAGGCCGAGATCGACGCGCTCCGCCGCGAACTGCATCTGGATCTGCCGCTGTCGGAGCAGCTCTCCATCTTCCTGCGGGGGCTGCTCCGCGGCGACCTCGGCATGTCGTTCCGGGAGCAGCGCCCGGTGACGACCATCATCGGCGAGGCCTTCCCGGCCACCGTGGAGCTGGCCCTGGCGGCGCTCACGTTCGCCGTGCTGGTCGGCCTGCCTATCGGCGTGCTCTCCGCCGTCCGGCGGAACTCCTGGTTCGACCGGCTCGCCATGGGCTTCTCGTTCCTGGGCATCTCCATGCCCGCCTTCTGGCTGGGCATCATGGCCATCATGCTCTTCTCCGTGCACCTGGGGTGGACGCCGGTGCAGGGCCGCCTGTCGGCAGGGCTCACCCCGCCTGATCTCACCGGGTTCTACGTGCTGGACGCGGTGCTGACGCGGAACTGGGCGCTGCTCAAGGACGCCCTCCGCCATCTGGCGCTGCCCGCCGTGACCCTGGGCGCGGAGCTGACCGCGATCATCGCGCGGGTGACCCGCTCCTCCATGCTGGAGGCGCTGCAGATGGACTACGTCATGGCGGCCCGCTCCCGCGGTGTGCCGGAGTGGCAGGTCGTGCTGCGCCACGGCCTGCGCAACGCGCTCATCCCCACGGTCACGGTGACGGGGCTGCAGCTCGGCGTGCTGTTGGGCGGGAACATGATCGTCGAGACCGTCTTCGGCTGGCCCGGCCTGGGCCGGCTGGTCGTGGGCGCGATCTTTGCCCGGGATTACGCGCTGGTGCAGGGGGCGGTCATGCTCTACGCGCTGACCTTCCTGCTTGCGAACCTGCTCGTGGACATTCTCTACACGCAGCTGAACCCGAAGCTGGAACTGTAGAGGAGGTGGAAGATGGCTTTCTGGCGCCGCCTGTTCACCAACCCCGGCGCGACGATCGGCCTGATCGTCATCCTGGTCTACGCCTTCGCCGCGCTCTTTGCCCCGGTGATCGCGCCTTATGAACCGCGGCAGATGGACCTGGCGAACCGCCTCAGGCCCCCGGCCTTTCTGGAAGGCGGGAGCGTGACCCACCTTCTCGGAACCGACCAGCTGGGGTACGACATCTTTTCCCGCATCCTCTACGGCGCCCGGGTGTCGCTCCTGGTCGGGCTGATCTCGGTGGCGATCTCGCTCGCGGTGGGCACGCTGCTGGGCTGCATCGCCGGCTACTGGCGGGGCTGGGTGGACCGCATCCTCTCCCGGATCGCCGATCTGCTGATGGGCTTTCCCTATCTCCTCTTCACCATCTTCGCCATGGCCATCATCGGGCCGGGCTTCGGCAACCTGATCATCGCCCTCTGCTTCAAGGCCTGGGTAGAGTTTTACCGGCTCGCCCGGGGCGAGATGCTCACCGAGAACACCAAGGAGTACGTGGAGGCCGCCCGGGCGCTGGGTCGCCGGCCGGCGGCAATCATCGTCAGCGAGGTGCTGCCCAACATCTACCATTCCCTGCTGGTCCTGGGCACCCTGCGCATGGGCTACATGATCATCATGGAGGCCTCGCTCTCGTTCCTGGGACTGGGCATCCCGCCGTCCATCCCCGCGTGGGGGTCGATGGTGAGCGCCGGCCGCGACCAGATGCTGAACGCGTGGTGGGTCGCGACGATGCCCGGCCTGGCCATCGTGGGGCTCGTGCTGGCCATCAACCTGTTCGGCGAGGGGCTGCGGGAAGCGCTGGATCCCCGCCTGCGGCGGTAAGGGAGGAAGCGGAGTGGAGAAACTGCTGGTCATCGAAAACCTCTCGGTGGAGTTTCCCTCGCCCCGGGGCCCCCTGCGCGCGGTGGACGGCGTGAGCTTGGAGGTGAACGCCGGCGAGATCGTCGGGCTGATCGGCGAGTCCGGGTCCGGGAAGTCGACCGTGCTGCTGGCGGTGATGGGCCTGATCTCCCGTCCCGGGCGCATTCTGCCGGGCTCCTCGGTGCGGCTGAAGGGGCGGGAGCTGACGCAGCTCTCCCCGGCGGCCTACCGGGCCGTGCGCGGGTATGAGATCGGCATGGTCTTCCAGGATCCGATGACCGCCCTGAACCCCGCCATGCCCATCGGCGAGCAGGTGCGGGAGAGCCTGCGGGTGCACCGCTACTGCAAGTCCCGGGCCGAGGAGCGGGAGCGGGTGATCCGGCTGCTGGAGGCGGTGGGGATCACGAATGCCGCCCAGCGGTACCGGGCTTACCCGCACCAGTTCAGCGGCGGGATGCTGCAGCGCGTCCTGATCGCCTCCGCCCTGGCCTGCAATCCCCGGCTGCTCCTGGCGGACGAGCCCACCACGGCCCTGGACGTCACGATCCAGGCGCAGATCCTGGACCTGCTGAAGGAGATCAACCGGGAGCGGAACACCGCCATCCTGCTGGTGAGCCATGACATCGGGCTGGCGGCCGAGTTCTGCGACCGCATCGCCGTGATGTACGCCGGACGCATCGTGGAGGTGGGGCCGGCGGATCAGGTGGTGAACGCCCCGCGCCACCCGTACACCCGGGGACTGGTGGGCTGCCTGCCGAGCTGGGGCGGCCGCAAGGGGCGGCTGGAGCCGATTCCCGGCTCGCTGCCCGACCTCACCCACCTGCCGCGCGGCTGCGCCTTCGCCGACCGGTGCGCCTATGCCCTGCCGGAGTGCCGTGAGCAGGAGATCCCCCTCACGGTGCTGCAGGACGGCCGGGAGGTCAGCTGCATCCGGACGGAGGAGGTGATGGCGGGATGAGCGGGCCGCCCCTGCTCGAAGTCCGGGATCTGTACAAACACTTCGTCCTGCCGCGCACGGTCCTTCACCGGCTGCTGACCGGCCAGGGCAACCGTGTGCTCCACGCGGTGAACGGCGTGTCCTTCGACCTGCACGAGGGGGAGACGCTGGGGCTGGTGGGGGAGAGCGGCTCCGGCAAGTCGACCCTGGGCCGGACGATCCTGCGGCTGTACGAGCCCACCCGGGGCGAGGTGCGGTTCGACGGGCAGGACGTGTTCAAGCTCGATGCCGCCGGCCTCCGCCGGTTCCGGCAGCAGGCGCAGATCGTCTTCCAGAACCCGTACGCCTCGCTGAACCCCCGCAAGACGGTGCGGCAGATCCTCTCCGTGCCGCTGGCGCTGCGGGGCCTCTCGAAGCGGGAGCGGCAGGAGGAGGCCGCCGCGCTGATGGAGCGGGTCGGCCTGTCCGCCCGCCAGCTGGACCGGTACCCGCACCAGTTCAGCGGCGGCCAGCGGCAGCGCATCGCCATTGCCCGGGCGCTGGCGATGCACCCCCGGCTGATAGTCGCCGACGAGCCGGTCTCGGCGCTGGATGTTTCGGTGCAGGCGCAGATCATCAACCTGCTGGAGGACCTGCAGCAGGAGCTCAGGCTGACCTACCTCTTCATCTCCCACGACCTGAGCGTGGTGCGCCACCTGAGCAACCGGGTGGCGGTGATGTACCTGGGTCAGATCGTGGAGATCGGCCCCACCGAGCCGCTGTTCGAGGACCCGCTGCACCCGTACACCCGTGCGCTGCTCTCCGCTGCGCCGGGGCAGGGCCAGCGGGAGCGGATCATCCTCCAGGGCACCCCGCCCAGCCCGCTGGACCCGCCGCCTGGCTGCCCGTTCCATCCCCGGTGCCCGGCCGTCGTCGGCGAGGTGTGCCGCACGGTGCGGCCGGTGCTGGCGCCGCAGGGGCCCGGCCGGTGGGTGTCGTGCCACATCTACGACACCGACGCGGCCCGGGAGAGCCCGTCCGCGGCCGCCAGCTCGGGATGAGATGCGCGCAGAACAGTTCGGGGGCTGGGTCTATAGCCCCCGAACTGGCGCCCGGTCCCCAAGGGGGTTCCCCGGCGATTTTGCAGGCAAGTTCTGCTTCGGCCCGACGGGTTGCGCGATCGGTTCTTTTGCGCTATCATTATTCCTTGCCGACCGGGCGACGGGGTGACCCTGAACGGCCGGAACCACCTGCGGGTGTAGTTCAATGGTAGAACGTCAGCTTCCCAAGCTGAAGACGTGGGTTCGATTCCCATCACCCGCTCCACATGGACCGCTAGCTCAACTGGTAGAGCATCCGACTCTTAATCGGCAGGTTGTAGGTTCGAGTCCTACGCGGTCCACCAGGGGTTGCATAATATCCAGAGTCCTGTTATAATACGCTTCGTCCGTGACCGCAACGGAGGCGTGGTGTAGAGGCCTAACATGCGGCCCTGTCACGGCCGAGATCGCGGGTTCGAATCCCGTCGCCTCCGCCATCTTTCTTTCCCATACAGATGGGGCTATAGCTCAGTTGGGAGAGCGCGTGAATCGCACTCACGAGGTCAGGGGTTCGAATCCCCTTAGCTCCACCAGAGTCCGGCCGCCTGAGACCGCGGCCGGATGGCATGCGCCGGTAGCTCAGCTGGATAGAGTACCTGACTACGAATCAGGTGGTCGTAGGTTCGAATCCTGCCCGGCGCGCCAACACTGGAGAGGTGTCCGAGTGGTCGAAGGTGCAGCACTGGAAATGCTGTGTACGGGATAACCGTACCGTGGGTTCGAATCCCACCCTCTCCGCCAGGCCCGGGCCGGGAACCCCCCGGCCTGGGCGTGCAGAATCGGGCTGTGGCGCAGCTTGGTAGCGCGCTTCCTTGGGGTGGAAGAGGTCGCAGGTTCAAATCCTGTCAGCCCGACCATTTGGATGGCAGATGTGCGCGAGCACGTCTGCCATCCAAGTGGGAAGCCCGGCAGCGCTGCGCAAGGTGGTCGCCTGTCACAGCAGTGGTTGCCGTTTGGGCAGCTTGGAAGGCGCCCGGTAAGAAGTGCACCACCGCCCACAACGTCTCGCCGCCTGGCGCCTAAGTCGCACTGCCCACCGCTCACCGCTTATCTCGGGGTGTGGCTCAGCTTGGTAGAGCGCACGGTTCGGGACCGTGAGGTCGCAGGTTCAAATCCTGTCACCCCGACCAAGTCCATCGATTGGCGCGAGCGACCGCACGACTTTCGGGTGCGCAACCCGGAAGGCGTGCGGTCGCTTCGTTGTGCGATGAAGGCGCCCGTTCGCGTTCTCGCAGGCGGAAACTCAGTGGGGAGCGAAGTCCATGACGGTCCAGTGAATGTTTCCGTTATGATCGACGCTGTACGCCAAGAGCAGTGTTCCGCCTTTGTGTCCATCATCAAAGTGAGCCAGAACCCATTTGTCGGTGATGACCCATGACGCCTCATTGCGGAAGCGCATGGTGCCTCCCAGTACACCGGCCATGGGAATGAGATCTTCACGTTGCTTCAGATCCGCGACCAAAGCACGGACAGGATCGTCCAGGCCTTTTTCCGCCAAGACTTTGGATGAATGGAACAGCTGTGTGTGGGGTCTGGATCGAAGTGCCTCGATTTCCCCTTTCAGACCGCTGAGGTCGCGCATCAGCCGGTCGTTCTCCATCTGCACCTCCAGACAGGAACACTCCTGCTCAGGCACAGCATGGCCTGGCTGATCAGCAGACGTCAGAACCGCCCCAAGCCAGACCAGCACAGCCATGAACGCGGCTGCGCCTCCGCCCCCCCACCAATACCTCGACTTCACCTCGGCGATCCTCCCTTTGGCTCGTCCGTGTCGTCTGATCGGTGAAACGACGCTGACCTGTCGTTGGTTACGGCAGAGCGGAGGGCATGCCGGAACCGGGGCGCAGGCCGCCCCGCCAGCCCCGCGCGGCTTGACAGTGCCGGAACGGGTAGCGTACCATGAATGTAAATCTGTAGGAATCGGGGGAGAGGAGAACGCCATGATGCGGCTGGCCGTGCGTCCGTGCTAGCCTGTGTGCCTTGTGCGCACGGGAGCCGTGTGCCCTTTTGAGGGCAGGACGCAACGGTATCGGCCTGGCAGGGCGGAAAGCCTCACCCGCGCGTAGACAGGGCGCCGCGGTAAGAGGGCTTACCCGCGGCTTTTGCGTGTCTGTGCGACACATCCGCCTGCCGCTTCCCGGAACGGAAGGAGCGACGGACCATGGCGATTCTGACCGTGCAGGGGCTCGCCAAGTACTGGGGGGTCGACCTGCTGTTCAAGGATATCTCGTTTCTGCTGAACGAGGGCGAGAAGATGGCCCTCGTGGGCCCCAATGGCAGCGGCAAGACGACGCTGCTCCGGATCCTGCTGGGCCGCATGGAGTACGACGAGGGGCAGATCATCATGCCCGCCGGCACCCGCATCGGCTACCTGAGCCAGGATCCCGACCTCACGCCTGGCCGCACTGTCTTCCAGGAGGCCCGGTCGGTATTCAGCCACCTGGCCAAGTGGGAGCGGGACCTGCGGGCTCTGGAGGCGCGCATGGGCGAGGCGGAGTCGGAGGAGGCCCTCCAGGCGATCATGGATGAATACACCCGCGTGACAGCCCTCTACGAAGCGGCCGGCGCCTACGACGCCCCCGCCCGGGTGCGGGCGGTGCTCTTCGGCCTGGGCTTCACCGAGGCCGACCTGGAGAAGCCGGTGGAGGTGCTGTCGGGCGGCCAGAAGGTCCGCCTGGGGCTGGCGAAGATCCTGCTGGAGGAGCCAGACCTGATGCTCCTGGACGAGCCCACCAACCACCTGGACCTGCAGGCGGTGGAGTGGCTGGAAGGCTACTTCCGGCAGATGAAGTCCGCGGCCATCCTCGTCTCCCACGACCGCTACTTCCTGGACCGGGTCATCAGCCGCGTCCTGGAACTGGACAACCACACCTGCGATATGTACTACGGCAACTACTCCTACTACCTGGAGGAGAAGAAGCGGCGGCAGGAGGCCCTGCTCTCGGAGTACGAGCGGCAGCAGCGGGAGATCGAGCGGCTGCGCACGTTCTACGAGAAGTGGCGGAGCAACGCCCGGCGCAAGGGGCAGGCGATGGCCCGCAAGCGGCAGCTGGAGAAGATGGAGGTCATGGAGCGGCCGCAGGTGCGCCGGCGCACGATGAAGCTCTCCTTCGACGTCGACTACGAGTCCGGCGACGACGTGCTGCAGGTGGAGGGGCTCGCCAAGTCCTTCGGCGACCGCACCCTGTTCCGGAACGTCGATCTCACCCTGCACAAGGGCGACCGGGTGGCGCTGGTGGGCCCCAACGGCTCCGGCAAGACCACCTTCCTGAAGATCATCCACGGCCTGCTCGAGCCCAGCGCCGGCGCCTACCGGTGGGGCGTGGGCGTCCAGCGGGGCTACTTCAGCCAGGATCTGGACGACCTGGACCCGGACCGCACCTGCCTGGAGGAGATCATGGAGCTGCCGGGCTTCACCAGGTTCGACGCCCACTCCCTGCTGGGCCAGTTCCTCTTCTCCGGCGAGGACGCCTACAAGCGCATCGGCGACTGTTCCGGCGGCGAGCGCAACCGACTGATCCTGGCCAAGCTCATGGTCAGCGGCGCCAACGTGCTCCTGCTGGACGAGCCCACCAACCACCTGGACCTGGAGTCCAAGCAGGTGCTGGAGGACGCCCTGCGGGCCTTCCCGGGCACCATCCTGTTCGTCTCCCACGACCGGTTCTTCGTCGACCGGATCGCCACGCACGTCTGGGAGTTCGGCAACCCGGACGGCATCGCGGTCTATGAGGGCAACTACACGGCCTACCGGGAGGAGAAGGAGCGGCTGGCCGCGCTCGCGGCCCAGGCGGCCGAGGCGGCCCAGGCCGCGGCCAGCGGCCGGGCGACAGCCGGCCAGCCGGCGGGCCGGGCGGGAGGAGGGGCGCAGGCGCCCGCGGGAGGCCGCCCGGCGGCGCGCTCCCGCAAGGAGGAGCGGAAGGCCGCAGAGGCGGTCCGGCGGCTGGAGGCCGCGATCCAGGCGCTGGAGGAGCGCAAGGCTGAGCTGGAGCAGCGGATGGCCGATCCGGACATCTACAAGAGCGCCACGGGCCGGGAGGCCGTGGCGGAGTACCAGGCCGTGCAGGCCGAGCTGGAGCGGCTCTACGTCGAATGGGAGGAGCTCGCCGAGCTGGCCGGCCGCTAGGCCGGCCCACGCCCCGTTCAAACGCCGTCCCCGGGGTATCCTATGGGAGCGGTCCGGCGGGACCCGCGGGAAAGGGGCGTTGAACCGAGGGTGTGGATCCTGGCGCAGATTTTCACCACTGACTGGGCGAAGGAGCTGTTTCAGCACGTGCCCGTGCTGCTGGTGCGCACGGTCCTGACGTTCGTCCTCGTGATGATCGTCGTCCGGTGGACCGGCAAGCGCTCCATCGCCAACCTGGCCCCGTTCGACCTGGCGATGATGATCATGATCGGCGAGGTCGCAGCCATCCCCATCAGCGAGGTGGACGTCGATTTCCTGCACGGGCTCATTCCTGTGGCGCTGCTCGGCGGCCTGCACGTGGCCCTCACCACCGTCAACCTGCACTGGAAGGGGTTCGAGCGGCTGACCGAGGGCTTTCCCACGCTGCTGGTGAAGGATGGCCGGGTGCTGAGGCGTAATCTTCTCAAAGAGCGCGTGTCCATGGCCGACCTCATGACGGCCCTCCGCCACAAGGAGGTGGAGGACGTGTCGGAGGTGAAGGAGGCCTGGATGGAGCAGGCCGGCGGCATCAGCGTCATCCTGAAGCGGGAGGCGGGGCCGGCGACGCCGCGCGACGTGGAGCGCGCGGTGGAAGCCGCCATCGCCCGGCTGCTGCCCGCGCTGGTGCAGGAGGCCGTGGAGCGGGCGGTGCGGCAGGCGGTTGCCGAGCAGGCCCGCGCAGCGGTTCGGCGGCCCGACGGCCGGAGGTGGTACGGTGAAGGTGATGATGTTCTTCATTGACGGCATGGGCCTGGGCGACGACGACCCGGCGCGCAACCCGCTGCTCACGGCGGACATGCCGGCCTTCCGGTCCCTGCTGGGCGGAAGGCCGCTCTGGCGCGGGTCGGTGCCCTACCGGGGGAAGGACGTGGCGGCCGTCGTCACCGACCCTTCCCTGGACGTGCCCGGCCTGCCCCAGAGCGCCACGGGGCAGACCGCCATCTTCACCGGGCAGAACGGGGCCAGGGCGATCGGCCGGCACCTGAACGCGTACCCGACTCCCGCGCTGAAGGCGATCCTCAGCGAGCACTCGATCTTCAAGCGGGTGGTGGAGCGGGGGCTCACGGCCACCTTCCTCAACGCGTTCCGCCCCGAGTTCTTCGAGTGGGTGGCCGCGGGGCAGCCCCCGCAGCCAGACCGGCGTTACCGGCCGTCGGCCTCGACCGTCGCCGCGCTGGCCGCCGGCCTGCACGTGTTCCGCAGCTTCGACGACCTCCGCCGGGGGGAGGCAGTGGGGTTTGACATCGACCACCACGTCCTCCGGGAGATGGGCTACGACCTGGACCCCGTCGACCCCGCGGAGGCGGGCCGGCGCGCGGCCCGGGTGGCGGCTGAGCACCACTTCACGCTGTACGAGCACTTCCTCACTGACCGGGCGGGCCACGCGCGCGACATGGCGGAGGCCTGCAGGGTGCTGGAGCGGGTGGACCGCTTCCTGGGGGGCCTCCTGGAGGCGCTGCCGCCCGACCACCTGCTGGTGATCACCTCTGACCACGGCAACATCGAGGACCTGTCGGTGAAGCCGCACACGGCCAACCCCGTCGCGACCATCGTGCGGGGCCCGGGCGCGGCCGATGTGGCCGGGCGCATCCGGTCGCTGACGGACATCGCCCCGGCGATCCTGGATGTGATCGGGTGAACCGCAAGGGCCTGCCCCTGCGCCGGTCCGGGGCCGGCTCGTGCTGTGTCTGACGCGGTTGGAAGCAGCGCCAGTGCGCGCTGCAGGAACAATCCCCGCGCCAGGACGTCAAGACTGTACGGCGGGCCCTGCGCCCCGCTGACCGAATGAGAGGAGCATGGATACAACAGCGCTATGGACGAACGTACCCTGCGAACGTTGGAGTTCGCCAAGATCAAGGAGATGCTGGCCGAACGCACCGCGACTTCGCTGGGCCGGGAGGTCGTGGAGTCGCTCATGCCCGCGACCGACTTCCTGGAAGTGCAGCACCGGCAGGCCGAGACCAGCGAGGCCCGGCGGCTCTACCTGGGCGGCCACGCCATTCCGCTGGGCGGCCTGCACGACCTGCGCCCGCACGTGGGCCGGGCGGTGCGAGGCGGGATGCTGGAGCCGGGCGACCTGCTGGATGTCGCGGACACGGCCGCCAGCAGCCGCCGCCTGAAGCGGTTCCTGGAGGAGCAGGAGGACGTGCCCATCCTGGCCGCGCTGTCCCGCATGCTCGGCACCTTCAGCCACCTGGAGGCCGAGATCCGGCAGGCGGTGGATGAGCACGGCGAGGTGCGGGACGACGCCAGTCCGGCGCTGGCGGAGATCCGCCGCTCGATGCGCGTCCTGCAGAACCGTATGAAGGAGCGGCTGGAGAGCTTCGTACGGGGCCCTGCGGCCAAGTATCTCCAGGACCCCATCGTGACCATCCGCGAGGGCCGGTTCGTGGTGCCGGTGAAGATCGAGTACCGGGCGCAGGTGCCGGGAATCGTGCACGATCAGTCCGCCTCCGGCTCGACGCTCTTCATCGAGCCCATGGCCATCGTGGAGATGAACAACGACCTGCGGGAGCTGGCCCTGAAGGAGCGGGAGGAGGTGGCGCGCATCCTCACCCGCCTCTCGGCGCGGGTGGCGGATGAGGCCGATGCCCTCCTGGACACGCTGCAGGCCGTGGCGCAGATCGACTTCGCCTCGGCCAAGGGCAAGCTCTCGCTGGACCTGGACTGCACCGAGCCCGAGCTGGTGCGGGAGCCGGTCCTGGAGATCCGCAAGGGTCGGCACCCGCTCCTCAAGGGCCGCGTCGTGCCCATCGACGTCCACATTGGCCTCACGTTCGACACGCTGGTGATCACCGGCCCCAACACGGGCGGCAAGACGGTGGCCCTGAAGACGATGGGGCTCTTCGTCCTCATGGCTCAGGCCGGCCTTCACCTGCCCGCGGGTCACGGCACCCGGGCGGGCATCTTCCGGCAGGTCTTCGTGGACATCGGCGACGAGCAGTCCATCGAGCAGTCGCTCTCCACGTTCTCGGGCCACATGACCAACATCATCCGCATCCTGGATGCGCTCGACGGCCCTGCCCTGGTGCTGCTGGACGAACTCGGTGCGGGCACCGATCCCACCGAGGGCGCTGCCCTGGCCATGTCCATCCTGGAGCACCTGCACCGGCGCGGGGCGAAGACGGTGGCCACCACCCACTATTCCGAACTGAAGACCTACGCCTACACCCGCAGCCGGGTGGAGAACGCCTCGGTGGAGTTTGACGTGGAGACGCTGCAGCCCACCTTCCGGCTGCTGATCGGCGTGCCGGGCTCGTCCAATGCGTTTGAGATCTCCCGGCGGCTGGGGCTCTCGCCGCATATCGTCGACCGGGCCCGCCAGTTCCTGACGAAGGAGCAGGAGCGGGTGGAGGACCTGATCCAGGGCATCCATGCCACCCGGGCGGAGCTGGAGAAGGAGCTGGCCGAGGCCCGCCGCCTGCGGGCGGAGGCGCAGCGGATGCGGGACGAGTACGAGCGGCGCTACGGCGACGCGAAGGCGAAGGCCGCCGCGACGGTGGAGAAGGCCCGGGCGCAGGCGCAGCAGATCCTGGCCACCGCCCGGCGGGAGGCCGAGGCGGTGATCGCCGAGCTGAAGCAGGCGCTGCGGGCGCAGCGGGAGGCCGAGCGGATGCAGACGATCCAGTCTGCCCGCAGCCGGCTTGCCCGGGCGCGGGAGGCCGTGGAACCCGGTGAGGAGGAACTGCGCGCCCGCCGCAGGGGCGAGGTGCCCCGGGGGCTGAAGCCGGGCGATGCCGTGCGCATCGTGTCGCTGGACACCAAGGGCCATGTGCTGGCCGAACCCGACGCCGACGGGAACGTCCTGGTTCAGGCGGGCATCATCAAGCTGACCGTCGCCCTGGACGACCTGGAGCGGGCGGAGGAGGAGCAGCCGGCCGCAGCGGCCCGCGCGGCCGCCGGCGGCCGCACCGGCGGGAAGGGGCTGGCGGTGAGCAAGGCGCGGGAGATGTCGCCGGAGGTCGACCTGCGGGGGCTGATGGTGGACGAGGCCCTGGAGCGGGTGGACAAGTTCCTGGACGACGCGATGCTGGCGGGCCTGCCGCAGGTGCGCATCATCCACGGCAAGGGCACCGGCGCCCTGCGCAAGGCGGTGACGGAGGCCCTGCGCCGCGACCGCCGGGTGGAGTCCTACCGCCTGGGCGGCATCGGCGAGGGCGGCGACGGCGTGACGGTGGCGAAGCTGCGGGAGTGAGTGAAAAGGCGGCCCCGGCGAGCACGCGTGGTCCGCCCTGCGGATCGGAGAGCGCGTTGGCCCCGCCGCACAGGCGGGGCCAACGCAGTATCTGCACGCCGCAGCTACCGGTACTCGCTCTCGTACCCGAAGATCTTCTCGCACGCCCGGCGCACCGCCTCCAATTTCTCCGCCGGGCAGAAGACGTACGTCCGCCACAGGCCTTCGTACTGCCTGGCCATGGCGGCGACCTCGCCGGAGCGGTCCAGCTCCAGCAGCGGGCCGACCCCGTGGCGGGAGCGGACGGGCACGTGCACTTCCTTGAAGAAACTGGCCTTCGGGCAGTAGACGATGACCTGGCCGGGCTTCAGCCTGGCCCGCCGGGCGATCTGCTCTTCCAGCTCCTCCCGGGCCGCCGACTGGCCGCCGTAGCGGGCGATGAAGGCATCACGCTCGGGCCCCAGGGTGTCGCCGGAGAGCACATAGGCCCGCTTGTACAGCCGCCGCTCGATGACCCCCTCCACCAGCTGCTGGATGATCCCAGGCCCCGGCAGCCGGGCCAGCAGGTCCAGGAAGGTCTGGTCCCCCAGGCCGTAGAGCGCCTCTTCCCGAAGCCCGGTGTGCCGGGTGTGCAGCTCCACCGCCTTGGAGATCATCGCGCCTGCCGCGATCTTGGCGTGGTGCAGGTAGAGCCGCTCGGTCAGGACGTAGCGCATGCGCAGCAGGTGGATGACCTCGGTGCGGGCGTCGGGCCGGTCCAGCCCGTGCTTGACCATGTTGATCAGCAGCCGGCCGTCCTCCTTGATGAAGTAGGAGAGGACCCGGTCGTCGTAGTTCATCCGCAGCCCGGCGAAGAAGGAGTCGCGGCGCAGGTAGTCCAGCAGGTCCGCGTCGATGGTGGAGGAGACGATCTGGCCCATCCACGGTGCGGGCGGCCGGCCGGTGAGGATCGCCTTCACCCCGTCCAGGTACCCCGAGGCGGCCAGGGCCCGGCCCAGCTCGCTCTGGATGCCCAGGAAGTGCTCCAGTCTGGGGCCGGCGTCGTGGCGCGGGAAGATCTGCCGCTCATCCTCGAAGGTGTGCCCGTACGGGATGTGCGTCACGTCGTGCACCAGGGTCGCCAGCCGCACCAGCTGCGCCTCTTCGGGGGCGATGGTGAAGCCGTTCCGCTCCAGGGATTCCAGGATGCGGTGCGCCATGTGCAGCGCCCCCAGGCTGTGGTCGAACCGGGTGTGGACGCAGCCGGGGAAGACGAGGTGGGCCGCGCCCAGCTGCTTGATGCTCCGGAGCCGCTGCATCTCCCGGGTGTCCAGCACCCGGACCTCGGTCTCGGTGAGGTAGATGTCCCCGTGGACGGGGTCGCGCACTTGCATGATCATCACCCGAACGGTAGTTTCGGCCTGAATCGGGGCGAAACCTGCTGCGGCGGGCTGGGTGCTGAAGGGCACCGCGGCGCCGTACAAGACCGCTGCGGCAGGACCGCATGAGAAGGGGGAACTGGCTGTCCACCAGTTCCCCCTGATTCCATATCGTGCGGATGCCGTTACGGCCGGGGCGCCCCGTCTTCCCCGGAGCTGCGGCCGGTGCCGTTTCCAGATCCCGTGCTGCCGGTGCTGCCCCCGGATCCGGTGCCGCCGGCGCCAGTGCCCGAGCCTGCGTCCGGGCTGCCGCCGGTGCCGTTGCCCGTGTTGTCCCCGCCGCTGTTGCCCGCACCTCCGGTGCCGCTGCCGGCGTTCCCGGAGCCCGGCCGGGTCCCGGTGCCGGTCGAGCCGGTGCCGCTCTGCCCGGTTCCGCTGCCGGCGCCGCGGCCGTCAGCGCCCGGGCCGGCGCCCTGGTTGCCCTGGTTGCGGCCGCTGCCCGGGACGCCGGGGTTCTGGCCCGGGTCCCCCGGGCCGCCGTCGGTTCCGGGGCCGTCCTGCACCGGCGTGCAGTACTCCGTGGGCACTTCCTTCCACCAGTCCGCCGGCCAGTAGCGCCAGATGTTGTTGGGGTTGGTGGGGTGCTTCACCCACGTGGTGGGCCGCTTGATCAGCGTGAGGGTCTCGGGGGTGCCCTCGCAGCCTTCCTGCCAGAGGAGGTAACGCTTGACCTCCCGGCCGTCGGAGGTGGTCAGGAACGGCACCTGCACCACCTGCACCTGCTGGAACCAGGTCTCCGGCTTGGGTTCGTGCCCCACCAGGAACCAGTCGGTCTTCACCTCGTCCTGCGGGCACCAGACGGAGGGCTGGTTGCCGGTGATCCCGCAGTACTTCGCCTGTACCACGCCCCGGGGCCGCTCCCAGTCGGCCGGGGCCTCGGTGTAGTACTCGTTCATGATCGCCGTCCAGATGCGGGTGGGCGGCCCGGCGCCGGTCCAGTTCTTCCAGCCCTGCCCGCCGTGGGGCAGACGCCTGCGCACCCCGTCGTCGTTGTCGTAGCCCGTCCAAACGCCGACCACCAGGTCGGGCGTGAACCCAATGAACCAGGCGTCGTGCCAGTCCTCGGTGGTCCCGGTCTTGCCGGCGGCGGGCCAGCCGTGCCAGCCCCTGGTCTCCGCGGCCGGTGTGCCCCGCTGCAGCACGCCCCGCAGCACGTCGACCATCAGCCAGGCCGAGTTCCGGTCGACCACCTGCTCCACCTTGGGCCGGGCCTCCCAGATGACCTCGCCGTACTTGTTCTCGATGCGGGTGATGACCACGGGGTCGGTCTTCTGTCCCAGGCTGCCCAGCACGCCGAAGGCGGCGGTCATCTCCAGGGGGGTGACGCCCCGGGTCAGGCCGCCCAGGGTGAGGGCGAGGTTCTCGTCGTTGTAGGCCGGGTCCTCCGCACGGGAGACCAGCGGCAGGCCCAGCTTCTTGCCGTACTCCAGGCCCTTGGAGGGCGTCACCGCCTCCAGGGTGCGCACGGCGGCGGCGTTGCGGGACTGCTCGACCACCCACCGCATGGTCTTCAGGCCCTGGTAGTTGTACTCGTAGTTCTCGGGCCAGACGTTGGTTCCGTCCTCGTTCAGGCGGGGCGGGGAGTCGTCGATGATGGTCGCCGGCCCCCAGCCCAGCAGGTCGATGGCCGGCAGGTAGGCCACGATCGGCTTGATGGTGGAGCCGGGGTCGCGGCGGGCCTGGGTGGCCCGGTTGAAGCCCAGCATATGCTTGTGCTCCATGCCGCCCACCAGGGCCAGGACGTGGCCGTTGGTGTGGTCCATCACCACGACGGCGGCCTCAGGCACCTCGGTGTCCTCGCTGCCGCTGTACTCCACGGTGGCCGCGGGCATGATCTCCCACAGCTTCTCCTGGGCGATCCGCTGCTTCTCGGGGTCCAGGGCTGTGTAGATGCGCAGGCCCTTCTGGTACAGGTCGTCGTAACTGAACGTGATCAGGTTGTACTTGGCTGCCTCTTCCGGGTCGGTGAGGATCTGGATCACGTAATCCACGTACCAGTCGCCGGTGAAGGTGACCGTCGTGGGGGTGATCTCCGCCCGCTTGATCTCGGGCACCTCTTTCTTCAGCCGTTCGGCCTCGGCCGCGTCCAGGTAGCCCTGCTCGACCATGAGGTCGAGCACGATCTCCCGGCGCTCCAGCGCGCCCTCCAGGTTGGTGAAGGGGCTGTACTCCGAGGGGCCCTTCAGGATGCCGGCCAGGAGCGCCCCTTCCGAGAGGGTGAGGTCCCGGGCCGACTTGGAGAAGTACAGCTGCGAAGCGGCCTCGATGCCGTACGCCGTCCCGCCCCAGGCGACCGTGTTGAGGTACTTCTCCAGGATCTCATTCTTGGTGTACCGCCGCTCCAGCTGGACGGCGATCAGCATCTCCTGGACCTTGCGCTTGATGGTCTGGTCCAGCGTCAGGAAGGCGTTGCGGGCCAGCTGCATCGTGATGGTGGAGCCGCCCTCCAGCTGCGACCCCGGCACGCCCAGCACGTACTTGATGTCCGACCAGACCGCGCCAGCCAGCCGGATGGGGTCGATGCCAAAGTGCTCGTTGAAGCGGCGGTCCTCCACGGCGATGATCGCGTTCCGCACATCGACCGGGATGTCTTCCAGATCGATCAGGGTGCGGTGCTCGTCCGCGGCCAGCTCGTAGACCTTGTTGCCGTAGCGGTCGTAGATCACCGACGTGAGGTCAGGGTCGAATTCGTGAAAAGCAGGCAGGTCCTGATACGCCTGGTAGACGTATGCGCCAGCCAGTCCGGCGCCACCGATCATCACGGCGAGGAAGAGCAGGAAGGCGTAGAGCAGCCAGCGGCGCCCGCGCGTGCGCGTCTTCCCGGGAGGCTTTTTCGGTGGTGAACCGTTAGGCCGTCGAGTATTCGGCAACAGAAACACCTCCAACAACGGGAAAGGAATTCGCCCTATGTGGCGAGACTCCTGTCGGGCCACGGAATTGCACGGGTAGACAGGTTATGCTAGAATGTGGGGCAAATCGGCGATGACGGAGAGAAGTAGACATCGGAGCCGCCGCCAGAGAGGGGTTGGGCGGTGCGAAACCCCGGGGCCCGGCGTCGAAGTACCCTCCCGAGCCGCCCGCCGAGTCGGTCAGCCGGCGGGCGCCTGAATGGGCGCCTTATCTGGTTAGATGGATAGGCCGGGCCGGAAGTTCCCCGTTAACGGAACGCAAGAGTGGGCCCTCCTCGGGGTCAACCAGGGTGGTACCGCGGCGCGGCCGAACGCGCCGTCCCTGGACAGGACAGCCGGGACAGGGCGCTTTTTTCCGCCCTGCGCACACGGGAAGGACGGATGACGATGGCTTTCATGAGTGTGGAAGAACAGTTGAAAATTCTTCTGCGCGGCGTGGTGGATCTGGTCACCGAAGAGGAACTGCGGCAGAAGCTGGAGCGCTCGGTGAAGACGGGCAGGCCCCTCCGGGTGAAGCTGGGCATCGACCCCACGGGGAAGGACCTGACCCTGGGGCACACCGTCCCGCTGCGCAAGCTGCGGGACTTCGTCGAGTGCGGCCACCACGGCGTGCTGATCATCGGCGACTACACGGCGATGGTCGGCGACCCCACCGGGCGCAACGAGGCCCGGCCGCAGCTCACCCATGAGGAGACGACCGCCAACGCACAGCGCTACCTGGAACAGGCGGCCCGGGTGCTGGACGTCAGCAAGCTGGAGATCCGGCGCAACAGCGAGTGGCTGGCGCCGATGACGTTTGCCGACGTCACCCGGCTGGCCGCGCAGTCCACGGTCGCCCGCATGCTAGAACGGGAAGACTTCAAGAAACGTTACGAGGAAGGCCGTCCCATTTACATCCACGAGTTCTTCTACCCGCTGATGCAGGGCACGGACTCGGTCGCGATCGAGGCCGACGTGGAGCTGGGCGGCACCGACCAGAAGTTCAACCTGCTCACCGGGCGCGACCTGCAGCGCAACGCCGGGCAGGAGCCTCAGGTCTGTCTGATGACGCCCATCGTCGAGGGGCTGGACGGCACCGAGAAGATGTCCAAGTCCCTGGGCAACTACATCGGGCTCGACCACTCGCCGGACGAGATGTTCGGCCGCACGATGTCGATTCCGGACAAGCTCATCCTCACGTACTTCACGTACTTCACGGACGTGCCGCAGGAGGAGATCGACCGGATCCGGGCGGCCATGGAGGCCGGCGAGAACCCGATGACGTTCAAGAAGCAGCTGGGCCGCGCGATCATCACCACCTACGGCGGCACGGAGGAGGAGGCCCGTCTGGCCGAGGAGCGCTGGGTCGCCCAGTTCTCCCGTGGCGAGGTGCCAGACGACATTCCCGACGTGGTGATCCCGGCGGCGGAACTGCCGATGCAGGCCGCCCGGGTGCTGTTCACCGCCGGCCTGGCGCCCTCGATGAGCGAGGCGCGCCGGCTGATCGAGCAGGGCGGCTTCACGGTGGACGGCGAGAAGGTCACGGATCCCCGGGCGGAGCTGACGCTGCGGCCAGGCCAGGTGCTGAAGGCGGGCAAGCGGAAGTACGGCCGGGTGGTGCTGGGGTAAACATGGAAACGTGGCAAGCGGGCGGCGGCGCCGCCCGCTTCTGCGCGTCCCCATCCGGTGATTCAGCCCTTCCCTGCCTTTCCGGGCGAAATGTGCACCTCCAGTCCGCGGCGGGGTGCACAAGACGCACGCAACTGCAGGCCCGCCTGACAGACGGAGGCCGGGCAGGACGCTCCGGCCTGGCCGTTAAGGCATGTTTCCCGGCCGCCCGGGCATAGGCTGGCTATGTCCGGGCGGCGCAGCCCGGGCGGGGAGGAGGGAGAGCGATGCGCCGCTTCCGCCGCACACGGCCGCTCCGGGGGCTGGGGCGAACCCCGGCGCGCCTGCGCCTCCGTCCCCGGTTCCGGCCCGGGTCCCGGCTGGGATTCCGGATCTGGCGGCTGCGCACCGGGCTGCGCCTGCGGCGCGTCTGGCTGCGCAACCTCATCCTGGCGGCGGCGGTCGTGTACCTGCTGGTCCGCATCGGCGACCTGCTGCTCCTGCAGCCCCTCAAGGCCGTGGCGGAGGTGGAGGCCCGCCGGCTCGGCGCCGCCGCGGTCAACCGGGTGGTGGCGGGCCAGGTGAGCCAGTCCCTGGCCGGCGCCCAGGTGGTGGAGTACGTGCGCGACGAAAGCGGCCGCATTGCCGCCTACCACATCAACACCCCGCTGGTGAACCGCGTGGCCAGCGAGGCGGCGGTGGCCGTGCAGGAGGAGCTCAACCGCCTGGCGGAGAAACCCGTGCGGCTCCCGCTGGGCGCCCTCACCGGTTCGGCGCTGCTTTCCAACCTCGGTCCCCGGCTCTCGGTGCAGCTGATCCCCGTGGGTTCGGTGGCCATCACGGTGCAGCAGGAGTTCAGGGGCGAGGGCATCAACCAGACCCGGCACCGGGTCTGGCTGGAGGCCGCGGCGACCATGCGCATCATTCTGCCGCTCACCACCCAGGAGGTCCCGCTGGTCCAGGAGCTGCCGCTGGCCGACACGGTGATCGTCGGCCCGGTGCCCAGCTCCCTCTACGGCGGGAACATCGGCGGGGTCACCCTGCCCGGCGGCAGGTAGAGAATGGGTCATCTCTTTCTTTCCGCAATTCCGCGTTGACGCACGGGCGTGTCTCCCCCTATACTCACACCCGGGAGTCCGGAGTCCCGCCATCTTCCCGAAAGGAGGGTCGTCGAGATGCTGCGCATCGTCCACCTGATCATTTCCGACGTCCAGCTGTTTCTGTCCCGGTCTGGCATCATCTCGCGGCCTGTCGCCGGCGGGTTCGGTTAGCGTCGCCCTACCGAAGCCATCCAGCGGCCACAGGCCCGCGCAGCGGCTGCCTGTGGCCTTTGCCTTCTCCATATGCCTGACGTGTGGTGAGGAAGGACCATGGGCAGACCGCGCCCGTGGTCCTTTCGCGTGCCCTCCAGGGGCCTGACCTTCGTGAGATTGAGGTGAGTTGTGCGATGCACTGCCATCCTGAGACTGCCCGTTCGATCGCAGCGCAGCGCTTGCTTGAATACAACCCGCACCTGGCCATCCACCGCCACGCCATCGAGGCCATGCTCCGGGCCCGGCGGCAGGAGGCCGCCGCACGGCGCCGGTTCTGGCTGCGTTACTGGGTGCGGAGCTTCCTGTACCGCCTGGCCCCCGGTCTCGCGCGCCGGCTGGCCCTCTGACCCGGAGGGCGCCCCAACCAGGACTGGAGGTTTGCGCCACCGGGTGGTAGACTGGTGTCGGACGAGGCCGGCGGGATCCGCCGGCGAATGGGAGCCTCAACGGGGTACTGCACTTGAAGGGGTTTTGCACATGACGAACGTCTGCTTCACGCCAGCGGAACAGGGTCGGCTGGCCCGGGCCTCGGTGCTCCTCATCGGCTGCGGCGGCCTGGGCTCGTCCGTGGCGTACGCGCTGGCCGCCGCCGGGGTCGGCCGCATCGGCCTCTGCGACATGGACCGGGTGGATCTCTCCAACCTGCAGCGGCAGGTGCTCCACCACACGGCCGACGTCGGGCGGCCGAAGGTCGAGAGCGCCCGGGAGAAGCTCCTCGGCCTCCGGCCGGGGATCCAGGTGGACCTGCACCCGGTGGCGCTCACCAGCGAGAACGCGCTGGAACTGTTCCGGCAGTACGATCTGGTCCTGGACGGCTCCGACAACTTCGCCACCCGGTATCTGGTCAACGACGCCTGCGTGCTGACGGGGCGCCCGCAGGTGCACGGCTCGATCTTCCGGTTCGACGGCCAGGTGACCACGTTCGTGCCGGGGCAGGGCCCCTGCTACCGGTGTATCTACCCCACGCCGCCGCCGCCGGGATCCGTGCCTTCCTGCGCCGAGGCCGGGGTCATCGGCGTGCTGCCGGGCTTCATCGGCAGCCTGATGGCCATGGAGGCCCTGAAGCTGCTCACGGGGCGGGGCGAGACCCTGGTCGGCCGGCTGCTGATCTACAGCGCCCTGGACATGGACGTGGCGGAGGTGCAGATCCGCCGCAACCCGGAATGCCCGGTCTGCGGCGACCACCCCACCATTCACCAGCTCATCGACTACGAGCAGTTCTGCGGGGGGGTGGGCCGATGACGGCGCTGACGGAACAGGACATCCTGCGCTACAGCCGGCACATCATCCTGCCCGAGGTCGGGGGACGGGGCCAGAAGCGCATCAAGGGGGCGTCGGTGCTGGTGGTGGGCCTGGGCGCGGCGGGATCCGCCGCGGCGCTCTACCTGGCGGCGGCCGGCGTAGGTCGCCTGTCGCTCTGGGATCCGGCGCTGCTCACCGAAGCCGATCTGGCGCAGGCGATCGCCCATGCCCAGAACCACCTGGGCCGGAGCCGCGCCGACTCCGCCCGGGAGAAACTCGTGGCCATCAACCCGGACGCCGAGGTGACGGCATCGGAGGACCCGGACGCCCTTCCCGGCCTGGTGGAGGGGCACGACGTCGTCGTGGCCACCTGCGGCGACTGGACCGCACTGCAGTCGGCCGTGCTCCGGGCCGGCGCGGCGGTGGTCTTCGCCGGCGTGCACGGCGCCGCCGGGGCCGCCTTCGCCCACCGCCCGGGCGAGCCCTGCCTGGGCTGCATCCCGCCGGAGGGGCGGGAGGCCGCGGGGCTGTATCCGGAGGGGGAGGGCCCGGCGGTGGCGGCCGCTGCCGGAGTCGTCGGGGTTGCCGCGGCCACCGAGGCGCTGAAGCTCATTCTGAACATCGGCGCGCCGCTGACCGGCCGGCTGTGGCGGTACGACGGCTGGGCGGCGGCCTTCCGGGAGTCCCGGGTCGCCCGACGCGCGGACTGCCCGCTGTGCGGAGGCACGCAGGCATAACGGCGCCTGAAACAGCAAGGCCCCTTCCCGTGATGAGGGAAGGGGCCTCGGTCTTGACGGCCTGAGGCTGGATACGGGGCAACCCGCTTCTCGTGTACGAAGGGCCGAAGGACACGACTTCGCAACCTCAGGGGTAACGAATGCGCCACTTGGTGCTGGACACCCGCCGGAATCATGCTATAATGGGTACGTAAATCCAGTAATCTCCGATAAGAGAATAGGGAAATGGGGAGGATTCAGCATGGCCCGGATTTACGACAGCATCGCCGACACGATCGGGCGGACGCCCCTGGTCCGGCTGCAGCGGGTGACGGAGGGCGCGGCGGCGACCGTGCTCGCGAAGGTGGAGGCGTTCAACCCCGCGTCGTCGGTGAAAGACCGCATCGGCTACGCGATGATCAGGGACGCCGAGGAGAAGGGGATCCTCAAGCCCGGGATGACCATCGTCGAGCCCACCAGCGGCAACACCGGCATCGCCCTGGCCTTCGTGGCGGCGGCGCGGGGGTACCGGTGCATCCTGACGATGCCGGACACGATGTCGCTGGAGCGGCGGAAGCTGCTGAAGGCCTTCGGCGCCGAGCTGGTGCTGACGCCGGGCGCGGAGGGCATGAAGGGCGCCATCGCCAAGGCGCAGGAGATCCTGGAGAACACGCCCGGGGCCTGGATGCCCCAGCAGTTCGAGAACCCGGCCAACCCGGAGATCCACCGGAAGACGACGGCCGAGGAGATCTGGGCGGACACCGACGGCCAGGTGGATATCTTCGTGGGCGGCGTGGGCACCGGCGGGACCCTCACGGGCGTCGGCGAGGTCATCAAGGCGCGCAAGCCCGGCTTCAAGGTGGTGGCCGTGGAGCCCGCCGAGTCGCCGGTCATCTCGGGCGGCAAGCCCGGCCCGCACAAGATCCAGGGCATCGGTGCCGGGTTCATCCCGAAGAACCTGAACACCGAGGTGGTCGACGAGGTGATCACGGTGGCCAGCGAGGACGCCATCGCCACGGCCCGCCGCCTGGCCCGGGAGGAAGGCCTCCTGGTCGGCATCTCCTCCGGCGCAGCCGCCTTCGCCGCGCTGCAGGTGGCCCGCCGGCCCGAGAACGCCGGCAAGACCATCGTGGTCCTGCTGCCCGACACCGGCGAGCGCTACCTCTCCAGCGCCCTGTGGGCTGACCTTCAGGTGTAGCTGCGCCCGGGCGCAGCCGCGGCTTTCACCCGGTGCCGAATCGCTGTCGCGGGGCTTTCCGCCAGGCCAGTGCTTGACGGGAAGCCCCGCTTCTGCCATTTTTGGAGATCGTGATTATCCGCATTCTGGAAGGGAGGGTGGAGCCGGTGCTGACGATCTGCAACGCCAGCGGCTTCGCCCGCGCCTTCGTCCTGAGCTTCAAGGGAAGCTGCTGATCCCGATCCCGGGGGGTACTGTGCCCTTTTCCAGGGATCGGGCTCAGCCGGATGTGCGCCTTCCCGTCTTGCATGCACGGGGCGTCACCGGCGAGTCCGGTGACGCCCTTTGCGCGCGCATTTCACGGGAAGGAGCAACACCATGCGTACAGACCTGCAGCGTTATTACGTCTACACAGTGCTTTCCAGCCTGACGTTCACCTGGACCACCTGGTTCGTCTTCGTGGCCTCCCGGGGAGGGAACCCGGGCTGGGCCGAGTCCGCGTTCCACCTGGCCATCTTGCTGGGCGAGGTGCCCACGGGGGTCGTGGCCGACCTGCTGGGCAGGCGCCGCTCGATGCTCATCGGCCTGGTGCTCAGCGCCGCCTCCTTGTTCGGCTACGCGTGGATCTCCGACACGCTCACGGCCTGCCTGCTGCTGGGGCTCACGGGCCTCAGCCTGACCTTCATCTCGGGCGCCGACACCGCCCTGCTGTACGAGACGGCGGAAGCGGCCGGAGGCGAGGAGCTCGCCCGCCGCGCCATCGCCCGGGCGTCGGCTCTGCAGATGGCCACCCTGGCCGTGGCGCCGGTGATCGCCGGGTGGCTGGCGGAGCGCCACCCCCTGGCGCCGTTCTTCGCCCACGGGGCGATGACGCTGCTGGCCGCCGCCGTGGTCTGGACGATGCAGGAGCCTGCCGCCGCGGCCCCCGGTCCTGCGGCCGGGCCGCGCCGACGCAGCCCCTGGGCGCACACGCTGGCGGCCCTGACCTACCTGCGGCGCCGTCCGGATCTGCTGGCCCTGGTCGCCTTTGCGTGGGTGTACGAGGCCGTCGCGTCGATGGCCAGCCAGTTCGGCCAGGTCTACCTGCCGGCGCTGGGGCTGAGCCTCTTCGGGGCCGGGATGGTGTTCAGCGCCGGCCGGCTGCTCGGCGCCGCAGGGGGATGGATCGCGGAGCGGCTCACCGGGGAGGCGGCCGACCGCTGGCTGCGGTGGGGGCCGCTGGGCCAGGCCGTCCTCATCATGCTGGCCGGCCTCGCCCGCACCGCCCGCGGCGCCGCCGCCCTGGCCCTCAACGAGGGACTGGACGGCCTGGTGTACCCGCTGCTCTCCGCCCGCATCAACCAGGCGATCCCCACGGCGCAGCGGGCGACCATCCTCTCGTTCCAGAGCCTGGGCTCCAGCCTGCTGATCGCGGCAGCGTTCCCGGCTGCGGCGGCGCTCCCCTCCGTGTTCCTCGTCTACGGCATCGTCGGCGGTGGGCTGGCGATCGCGGCCCTGGCCCGGGTCCTGCAGCGTCAGCGGGCGGCCGTCCGGCCGGCCGGGGGCCGGTAAGCCGGCCGCGCGGCGGGCCACAGGATGAGCACGGCCAGTGGGACCGCCATCAGGCTGATCACCCCTGCCTCCGGGCCGAACTCCCCGCCGGTCCACCACGCCGGGCCGTTCACGGCCGTGGCGATCAGGGCGAAGGGCTCGGGCCGGCCCGAGTTGGGCAGACCGAGCACGCCGCCCTCCATCACGTTCCAGGCCCAGTGGAGCCCGACCGCCGGCCAGAGGCTGCCGGACGCCTGCACGACCCAGGCGTAGACCATGCCGTGCGCGCAGATCCCCAGCGTCGACATGATTCCGGCGCCGGGGCTCATCAGGTGGGCCGCGCCGAACAGCAGGCTCGTGGCCGCCGCTGCCGGCCAGCGCCCCAGCCAGTCCGTCCATCGGCGCAGGAGGTAGCCCCGATGAACGATCTCCTCACCCAGGGCCACGAAGACCATGGTCAGCACGTAGCGCCAGAACTCCGGCCCCGGCCCGGCGTTCACCCGGGCGGCGTAGACGCCGGTGAGCAGTCCCGCGAGGTAGATGAGCCCCTGTGTGGCGACGCCGGCCGCGACGCCCAGGAGGCCGTGGGCGAGCGGCCTTCTGGCCAACGGAAGCCGGACATGTGGTCGAAGCTCGCCGTCCAGGTAGCGCGCGCAGAGCCAGGTGGCCGCGACGGCCGCCAGGGTCATGGCTACGTAGATGGTCAGGACGTCGATGCGCCGCAGGGCGGCTTCCGGAGAAAGCCCCGCGGTGAGCCGCAGCCACAGGATCCAGATGGTGACGCCCGCGGCCGTGAGCGCCAGGCTCAGCAGCAGGAACAGGAGGCCGCACAGGCCCGGATGCAGGCGGCGCTTGGGAGAGTCCTGCGCCTGCGCCACCTGCCGCCGGCGGGAACCATTCATCAGAATTCCTCCCCTTGCGCGAACTTCTGTCCCGTAGGACGACGCGCCGGGCGGCCTCCCCTTCGCACGCCTGCACCCATCGGACTGAGCGGCATAGGGTGAGGTTGAACCCTACCGCAAAGGAGGCCGGCACACCCGATGACCGAAAAGCGATGGAGCCCGGAGGAGCTCGCCGCCGCGGCCGCGGCCCTCGAAGGGAAGGGACCCGAGGCGGCGCTCCGCTGGGCCTACGAACAGTTCGCGCATGACGAGATCGCCTTCGCCTGCTCCTTCGGCGCCGAGGACGTGGCCCTGGCGCACATGATCAGCCAGGTCGCCCCCGGGGCGCAGGTCTTCTACCTCGACACCCAGTTCCTCTTCCCCGAGACCTACGCGACCGTTGAGGCGGTCGGGGCGGCGTACCCCCTGCGCATCCGGCAGGTTCGGCCGCGGCTCACGCCTGAGGCGCAGGCGGCGCAGTACGGCGATGAACTCTGGCGCCGCGACCCCGACCTCTGCTGCAGGCTGCGAAAGGTGGAGCCGCTCACGGAGGTGCTGCAGGGGCTGAAGGCGTGGATCACCGGTATCCGCCGGGAACAGTCGCCCACGCGGGCGAATGCGCAGGTGGTGGAGTGGGACCGGAAGTTCGGCCTGGTGAAGATCAACCCGCTGGTGGCGTGGAAGGAGGCCGACGTCTGGACGTACATCCTGGAGCACAAGGTGCCGTACAACCCGCTGCACGACCGGGGCTACCCCTCCATCGGCTGCACGCACTGCACCCGGCCGGTGCGGCCGGGCGAGGACCCCCGGGCAGGCCGCTGGTCCGGTTTCGCCAAGACCGAGTGCGGGCTGCACCAGTAGAGGGGGGAGCGGCTGTGGCTGCGTTGATCGCTCCCCACGGCGGCCGACTGGTGGACCGGTGGCTGCGGGGCCCGGCCCGGGAGGCGGCGCTGGAGCGGGCCGGGCGGCTCCGGCGGGTGCGCCTGGACGCCCGGGAGGCGGCGGACCTGGAGATGATCGGCGACGGCGCGCTCTCGCCGCTCACGGGCTTCATGACCCGGGCCGACTACCAGTCCGTCGTCGGCGAGATGCGGCTGGCCAGCGGGCTGCTGTGGGCCCTGCCGGTGACGCTGGCGGTGGCCCGCGAGGAGGCGGAGGCCATCCGGGACGGGGAAGAGATCGCCCTGGAGGATGGTTCCGGCCGGATCCTGGCCCTCATGCAGGTCGCCGATCGCTTCGTCTGTGACCGGGAGGCGGAGGCGGCCCGCTGCTACGGCACCACCGACCTCCGGCATCCCGGGGTGCAGCGGCTGCTGCGCCAGGGCGAGGTCTGCCTGGGCGGAGACGTCTGGCTGCTGGACCGGCCGCCCGCGCCGTTTGCCCCGTACCGCCTGACGCCCGCCCAGACCCGGGCGGAGTTCGCCCGAAGGGGCTGGCGGACCGTGGTCGGCTTCCAGACCCGCAACCCGGTCCACCGGGCCCATGAGTACATCCAGAAGTGCGCCCTGGAGATCTGCGACGGCCTGCTGCTCCACCCGCTGGTGGGCGAGACCAAGGCCGACGACGTGCCGGCCGGGGTGCGCATGCGGGCCTACGAGGCCGTCCTGGAGGGGTACTTCCCCGGGGAGCGGGTCCTGCTCGCGGTCTTCCCGGCAGCCATGCGCTACGCCGGCCCCCGGGAGGCGGTGTGGCACGCCATCTGCCGGAAGAACTACGGCTGCACCCACTTCATCGTCGGCCGGGACCATGCCGGCGTGGGCGACTTCTACGGCCCGTACGACGCCCAGCGCATCTTCGACCGGCTCGACCCCGCGGAACTGGGCATCACGCCGCTGTTCTTCGAGCACACCTTCTACTGCCGGGCGTGCGGGGCCATGGCCTCGCCCAAGACGTGCCCCCACGGGCCCGAGGACCGGGTCGCACTGTCGGGCACGCGGGTGCGGGGGATGCTGGCCCGCGGGGAGGCGCCGCCGCCGGAGTTCACGCGGCCGGAGGTGGCCCGGGTGCTCATGGAGGGCATTCGGGCCAGTGCCCGAGATCAGACGCGGGAAACATAGGCCTTTTGGACCATCGTCTGATTCCTCCCGAAGTGTTAGGCTAAGACTGTACACACACGGGAGGAGGGGATGGCAAGATGGCAGTCTTCGTCTGCACCCAGTGCGGCGCCGAGCGGGAAGGGCGCTGCAAGCCGCAGAAGTGCGCCTGTGGCGCCCGGGGCACGTTCGTGAAAAAGGAAGAGGCCAAGAAGGAACAGTAACCGTGTGCGACAAAAGGCCTGCTGTAGCCCAGCAGGTCTTTGTCGCGTTGAATTTGTGAGAACGAGAACGTGTCATTTTCGACACGCGGCGGAAGGAGTATCGCCGACAGAAGCCAATCTTATGAGACGGTCCGTAGAACACTAGACTCGTAATTGGGGGCGCATCATGGCACAAATTCGCTTTCACAACGTTGTAAAGCGTTTCGGCGATGTCACCGTCATCCCCGGATTCTCAGCCACCGTCTCCGACGGCGAGTTCCTCACCCTGCTCGGCCCCTCCGGGTGCGGCAAGACGACCATGCTGCGCATCCTGGCCGGGTTCGAGAAGGTCACCGACGGCGAGGTCTGGCTGGGCGACACTCTGGTCAGCAGCCCGACGGTTCACGTGCCGCCCGAGAAGCGGAACATCGGCATGGTGTTCCAGTCCTATGCGGTCTGGCCGCACATGAACGTCTTCGACAACGTCGCCTACCCGCTGCGCATTCGCCGGGTGCCCCGGCAGGAGCTGCACGAGCGGGTGATGCGCGCGCTCGAGATCGTGCACCTGCAGGGGCTGGAGAAGCGCATGCCCAGCCAGCTCTCCGGCGGGCAGCAGCAGCGGGTCGCCCTCGCCCGGGCGGTGGTGGCGGAGCCGAAGATGCTGCTGCTGGATGAGCCCCTGTCGAACCTGGATGCGAAGCTCCGTGAGGCCATGCGGTTCGAGCTGAAGGAGATTCAGCGCCGCCTGGGCATCACCGTCGTCTACGTGACCCACGACCAGGCGGAAGCGATGGCGATGTCCGACCGCATCATCGTCATGAACAAGGGCGTCATCGAGCAGGTGGCGCCGCCGGCGGAGATCTACGACCGGCCCAAGAGCCGCTTTGTGGCCGACTTCGTGGGCCTGGTCAACTTCCTGGAGGCGTCGGTGGAGTCCGCCGACGGCACCATCCGGATCGGCGAGGACCTCGTCCTGAAGGTGGAACTGCCGGAAGGCAGCCACCAGCGGGTTCTGGCCGCCATCCGGCCTGAGCACATCCGGATCCGACGCGAGGGCAGCGGCGTCGGCACGGTGAAGGGCACCGTGCTGCGGCGCTACTACCTTGGCGATCAGATCGACTACTTTGTGCAGACGAGCGGGGGTGAGGTCCGAGTGGCCGGCAGCCCGCTGGACGGAATGTTCGCAGAGGGCGAACCGGTCGTGCTGCACATCCAGCATGCGTTTGCATTCCCGCTCTAGTTCCGGATTCAACAACATGAGGGGGTTCTGACATGAAACGGATCGCGGTTCTGCTCTCACTCCTTCTGGCTCTGTCGGTCTTCCTCTCCGCCTGCGGCGGCAGCTCCGGCACCGGGAACAACGGCACCGGTTCCGGCACGCAGACCCCGTCCGGCTCCACCTCCCAGCCCGGCTCGGGTTCCGAGCAGCCTTCCGGCGAGACCGGTCCGACGGGGTCGATCATGATCTACACCTCGATCTACCCGGACATCATCGACCTGGTGTCGCCCGAGCTGCAGAAGGCCTTCCCCAACCTGAAGGTGGAGTGGTTCCAGGGCGGCACCGAGCAGGTGACGGCGAAGATGGCGGCCGAGATCGAAGCCGGCAAGATCGGCGCCGACCTGCTGATGGTCGCCGACCCCTCGTACTACATCTACCTGAAGGGCCAGGACCTGCTGCTCCCGTACAAGTCCGTGAACTTTGACGCCGTCGCGGTGGACAAGGACACCGAGGACTACACCTACACCGGCGTCCGCATCTCCAACGTCGTCATCGGCTACAACACCGACCTGCTGAAGCCCGAGGAGGCCCCCAAGAGCTTCCGCGAGCTGACCGACCCGAAGTGGAAGGACCAGGTCGTCATCGTCGACCCGACGCTGTCGGGCACGGCGCTGGACTCGACCTACGCCCTGTCCCAGAAGTACGGCTGGGAGTACTTCGAGCAGCTGCGTGACAACGGCGCGGTCATCGGCGGCGGCAACTCGGCCGTGGAGACCAAGCTGGTCACCGGCGAGTTCCCGGTGGCGATCATCCTCGAGGAGAACCTGCTGAAGGTGAAGGACCGCGGCGAGCCCGTCGAGGTCGTCTACCCCGAGGACGGCGTGATCATCGTCCCCTCGCCGATCGGGATCCTGAAGACCACCCAGAACCCCGAGGCCGCCAAGGCCGTCGTGGACTGGTGGCTCTCCCCCGAGGGCCAGCGGGCCATCGTGACGGGCTGGATGCACTCGGTGCGCACGGACGTCGAGTCGCCGAAGGGCGCCAAGCCGCTGGCGGAGTTCGCGCCGACGGCCATGGAGGTTGACTGGGAGGACCTCGCGCCCCGCACCGGTGAGATCAAGGACAAGTTCATCGAGATTATGGGGAAGTAAGCATGCGGTTCAGGCTTGAAACGAAGAGCGTGGCCATCGCCCTGGCGGTGGCCGTGCTCCTTCTCTTCGGCATATTTCCGATTGTCCTGTTGGTCATTAACGCATTTGTCGCCCACGGCGAGTTCAGCATCAACAACTTCCGCGAGGTCTACGCCAACAAGTCGAACCTGATGGCGGTGTGGAACACGATCAAGACCTCGGGGCTGACGATGCTGTTCGGTACGGCCATCTCCTTCCCGCTGGCCTGGCTCGTGGGCCGCACCGACCTGCCTTTCAAGAACGTCTTCCGCACCCTGATCATCACGCCGTACATGGTGCCGCCCTTCGTCGGGGCGATCGCCTGGGGGTACCTGGCCAATCCCCGCATCGGCTACCTGAACCAGTGGATCCGTGCGATCTTCCCCGGCATCGAGCAGGGGCCGATCAACATCTACACGATGGCCGGCCTGGTCTGGGTGCTGGTGCTGTTCTACTTCCCATTCTCCTTCCTTTCCATCAGCCGGGCCCTGGAGAAGATGGACCCGTCACTCGAGGAAGCGGCACGGATCTCCGGCGCCGGACCCATGCGGGTGCTGCGGGACATCACCCTCCCGCTGACCGCCCCGGCCATCGCCGCCGGCGCACTGCTGGTCTTCGTCTCGGTGGCGTCGGCCTTCGGCATCCCGTCGCTCATCGGCGGCCAGGCCCGCATCCAGGTGGTGACCACGCGCATCATCAGCTACGTGTACGTGGGCACGCCTGACGCCATGCACGAGGCCACGGCCCTGGCGGTGGTCCTGCTGCTCCTCTCGACGGTGGTGCTCTGGTTCTCCAACTGGTACCTGGCGAAGCGGGAGTACTTCACCCTGGCCGGCAAGTCGACCCGGCCCACCCTGGTGGAGCTGGGCCGCTGGAAGTGGCCGATGGTGGCGCTCTTTACCATCGTCTGCGTGATCTTCGCCATCCTGCCAGTGGCCGCCCTGGTGATGACCAGCCTGGTCAAGACCATGGGGCGCGGGTTCGCCTTCGACAACCTCACGCTGGACGTGTGGAAGTCGGTGCTGATGGACGACGACACCTGGCGCACGCTCAGGACGTCGCTGTACGCCTCGGTGATCGCCGCCACCGGCGGGCTGCTGGTCGGCCTGCTCATCGCCTACCTCAAGGTCAAGACCGGGATGCGCTTCCGCACGATCCCGGACTTCCTGGCCACTTTCTGCAACGCCACGCCGGGCATCGTGCTCGCCCTGGGCCTGATCATCGCCTTCTCGGGCAAGTACGGCCTCAACCTCTACGGCACGTTCTGGATCCTGGCGGTGGCCTACTTCGTGCGCCATCTCTCCTACGCCGTGCGGCAGGCGGCCGCGGCGCTGGAGCAGGTGCACCCGTCGCTGGAGGAGGCCGCCCTCTCCAGCGGCGCCGGCTGGGGCCGGGTGTTCAAGGACGTCACGATTCCGCTGATCGGGCCGTCGCTCATCGGCGGCTGGTTCCTGGTGTTCATGCCGTCGTTCTACGAGCTGACGATGTCCGTCCTGCTCTACAGCAGCAAGGCGACGCCGGTGGGCTACCACCTGTTCCACCTGAGCTCGTACGCCTCGCCGCAGTCGGCGGCCGTGCTGTCGGTGCTCATCCTGATCCTGGTCCTGATCGGAAACCTGCTCATGCGCTGGGCAAGCCGGGGCAAGGTGAGCCTGTAAGCCAGCCGGGGCACCCGAAAGGGTGCCCCTTCTGCATAGGGCTGCCCGGCGCGGCACCGGCCGCACGGGGCCGGCGCGCTTCTCTGCACCGACGGGCGGGGAGAAAGCAGGGGATTGCCGCCCCGACGATGTACTACCCTAACAGGTACAGGCAAGGGGAGGAGGCCTGAGACGATGTTGAGCAGGGACCAGGTGTGGGCGCTGGCCCGGTCGGTCCACGATTACGGCATACAGGTGCGGCGGCACATCCACCGCCGCCCGGAGCTCTCGTTTGCGGAACACGACACGCACCGGTACCTGGCGGATGCGCTGCAGGACCTGGGCTACACGTTCCGGTCGCATCTCGGCGGGGGCACGGGGCTCCACGCGGTCCTGGAGGGCGCGCGGCCCGGTCCCGTCGTCGCCCTGCGGGCCGATATCGACGCCCTGCCGATCCAGGAGGAGACGGGCCTGCCCTTTGCGTCGGAGCGGCCCGGGGTCATGCACGCCTGCGGCCACGACGTCCACACCGCGATCCTGCTGGCGACCGCCAGGGCCCTGCGTTCGATCCAGGCGGACCTGGCCGGCACGGTGGTGTTCATCTTCCAGCCGGGGGAGGAGAAGAACCCCGGCGGCGCGTCGCTGATGATCCGCGACGGCGTGCTGGACCAGCCGAAGGTGGACGCCATCTTCGGCCTCCACGTCGACCCGTACCTGGAGGCCGGCCGTGTGGCCTTCGCACCGGGGCCGGTCATGGCGGCGCCGGACGAGCTGCGGGTGACGGTCACCGGCCGGGGCGGACACGGCGCCTGGCCCCACCTCACGGTGGACCCCGTCGTCACCGCTGCGCAGATCATCACGCTGCTGCAGCAGGTGGTCGCCCGCAACGTCGATCCGTTCCAGCCGGCGGTGCTCACCATCGGCATGATCGAGGGCGGCTCGGCCCACAACATCATCCCCGATGAGGTGCGCTTCGTGGGCACGGTGCGCACCATGGACGAGGCGCTGCGCCAGACGATGCCCGGGCGGATCGAGGCGGTGGTCCGGGGCGTGTGCGAGGCCGCGGGGGCCACGTACCGGATGGAGTACGAGCGGGGCTACCCCGTGCTGGTCAACCACCCGGAGGCCACCGAGACCGGCCGGCGGGCGGCGGTCGAGATCCTGGGGGAGGAGCAGGTCGGGGTCATGGAGCCCTCCATGGGCGGCGAGGACTTCGCCTACTACCTGCAGCGGGTCCCGGGCACGTTCGCCCGGCTCGGCGCCCGGTCGCCCGGTGACGCCGCGCCCCACGGCCTGCACACCTCCCGGCTGATGATCGACGAATCGTGCATTGCGGTGGGCGTCGCGTACTATATACAGGTCGTGCAGCGTTTCCTGGCCGAACGCGGATAGGGGGGCGGAACATGACGCAGCAGCATCGCTCGGCCTCGCTGCGTGAGCGGGCGGACCGTGAGCGGGAGTATATGGAACGAGCTGGCATCCGAACCCTGATCAACTGCCTCTCCGGCGGGGTCGACTCCTCTGCGGTGGCCGCGATCAGCAGCCAGGCGGCCCCGGAGGGGACGCTGGCCCTGATCCTGCCCTGCTCCACCGAGGAGGAGCTGAAGGGGGAGCGGGGGCAGGACGTGCGGGATGCCGGGCGGGTGGCGCAGCACCTGGGCATCCCGGCGGTGACGATCGATCTCAGCGGCCTCTGGCAGGAGGCGGTGGCGCTCTTCTCGGCGGCGGCCCGGGAGGCGGCGGACAAGGCGGGCATCCCGCTGGAGGAGGAGCGGCTGCAGTGGGCGATCCACAACATGAAGCCCACCCTGCGCATCATGGCGGCCGGCTTCTTCGCCGACACGTTCCGGGGCCTGATGATGGGCACCGGCAACGCCGTGGAGTACTTCCTCGGCTACTTCTCCATCCGTGGCGACGGCATGTCGGACCGGCAGCCGATCCGGGACTGCACCAAGGCGGAGGTGCGGGCGCTCGCAGCCGAGGCCGGGCTGCCGGGCGACCTGGTGCACCGGGTGCCCACCGCCGGGCTCTGGCCGGGGCAGACGGACGAGGGCGAGCTGGGGTTCAGCTATGACGACGCCGATCGCTTCCTCGTCTGGCTCGTGGACCGGCACCTCACGGCTCCCTGCCTGACCACGACGCTCACGGTGCGGGCGGACGCGGTGGAGGGGATTCTTGCGGACCCGGCCCTGCCGGTGGGGGCGGATGTTGCCCGCCGCATCATCGACCAGAACCGGCGGACGGCGTTCAAGCGCCGCCCCGGCGACCTGGAGGCGCTCCTGCAGATGCGGGGGTTGACGCCGCGCGAAGCCTGAGCCGGCGCGGCCAGGCTGGACCGGCGCCGGCGAACCGGGCTGCACGCGCGGAATGGCCGCGCCGACCACGGGAGCCGGCGCGTTGAACCTGCAGCTGCGGCGCGTTGAAGGAGGCGGATTTGTGCTCTGGTGGACGCGGAACCGGCGGAAGGCGCAGCAGCCGGCTGCGCCGCAGCGTCGGATTCTCATCCCGGAAAACATCTATCGCCGGATGGTCAATCACTGCTACGAAGAACGGCCGCTGGAGGCCTGCGGGTTGCTGGTGGGCGCGGCCGGCGTCGTCTCGGCCGGGTACGCGACCGACAACCAGGCGCGCAGCCCCGTCCTGTACCGGGTGGACGACTACCAGCTGCTGGCCGCGGCCGAGGAGGCCGAGCGGAAGGGCCAGGAGATCGTGGCCATCTACCATTCCCACGTGACCAGCGACCCGGTTCCCTCGCAGACCGACATCGCCCAGGCCACGTGGCCGGAGGCGTTCTACATCATCATCTCGCTGAAGGGGCGGCGGACCCGGGTGCGGGCCTGGCGCATCGTCGACGGACAGGTGTCGGAGCACCGCATCGTCGTCGTCCGCCACTACGACGGCGAGTGGTTCGACCTGCGGCAGGCCGTGCGCTCCGCAGGCGGGTGATCGGTCTCGCACGGGCAGGGGGGAGGGGACGGCGATGGCAGAGCGGCGGCTCATCATCGGGCGGCGGCTTCTTCAGCAGGTGCTCGAGCACTGCCTGGAAGAGAAGCCCCTGGAGGCTTGTGGGATTCTGGCCGGGCGGCAGGGGCTGGTCACCACCGTCTTCGCCACGGACAACGCCCGGCGGAGCACGATCTACTACGAGGTGGATCCGGAACAGCAGGAGGAGGCCCTGCGGCGGATCGCCGAGCGGGGCGAAGCGCTTCTGGGCATCTACCACTCCCACCCCCGGGCGCCGGCGGCCCCGTCGGCCAACGACATCGAGCAGGCCGTCCATTACCCCGACGCCATCCGGCTCATCGTCTCGCTGGACGGCCCGACGGATGTCGGGGCGTTCCTCATCCGCAACGGGCAGGCGGAGGAGGTGCCCATGCAGATCCTGGAAGGGCTGGACGGGGAGTTCTGCGATCTGCGCGGCTGGCGCGGCTGAGTTTTTGCGGTGAGGGTCGGCGCATGTCCGGCCCTTTTCTCGTGTCCGGGCGTTTCCCCGTCCCCGTCGGGAAGTGATCCGGCCCCTGCATCGTTACATAGGTGAAGACGGTCACGGGGGGTGATGACGTGGAGTCAGCGGGCGCCGCCGGAGGCCCGATCCGCGTCGGCAGCGAGTCCGGCCGCGGCGCGGCGGAGTACGGGAGCCGTGGCGCAGTGGAACACGGGAACCGCGGCGCGGCGGAATACGGGAGCCGTGGCGCAGCGGAGTACGGGAACCGTGGCGCAGCGGAACACTGGAGCTGCGGCGTGGCGGAACCCGGGAACCGCGGCTCGGCGGAGTACGGGAGCCGTGGCGCAGCGGAACACTGGAGCTGCGGCGCGGCGGAACCCGGGAACCGCGGCTCGGCGGAATACCGGAGCCGTGGCGCAGCGGAACACTGGAGCCGCGGCGCGGCGGAACCCGGGAACCGCGGCTCGACGGAATACCGGAGCCGTGGCGCAGCGGAACACTGGAGCTGCGGCGCGGCGGAACCCGGGAACCGCGGCTCGGCGGAATACGGGAGCCGTGACGCAGCGGGACACTGGAGCTGCGGCCGCGTGCGCGACGACCGGGCGACCGCCGGGACGCAGGCAGCGGCCACACGGGACGGAGCCGTCGAGGAGTGGATCCGGCTGCACGGCGCCGCCGTCCTGCGCCTGGCCTACGCGAGCCTGATGAACCGGGCGCAGGCGGAGGACGTGTTCCAGGAGGTGTTCATCCGGGCGTACCGGCACGCGGACCGGCTGCAGGATCCCGAACGGGTGCGGCCCTGGCTCCTGCAGGTCACGATGAACGCCTGCCGTGACCTCAGGCGCTCCTGGTGGTGGCGGCGCACCCGGGACGGGTCCGTGCTGGACGGTCTGGCGGCCGGTGGGGATTCCGAGGCGGATCCCGCCGCCTCGGCCGTCACGGCCGACGTGCGCCAGGCGCTGGCCAGGGCCGTGCGCTCGCTGCCGGACGGCTTCCGCGAGACGGTCGTGCTTCATTACTTCGAAGGGTTGGATGCACCCGAGATCGCCCGCATCACCGGGGTGCGGGTGGGCACGGTGCACAGCCGGCTGCACCGGGCCCGGCAGATCCTTCGTCAGCAGCTGGAAGAATGGGGGGTAGAGCCGTGAGCGGGACGAAGTGGTCGGATTCCCAGGTTGACCAGCACCTGCGTTCCCTGACATTTGCGGATGTCCTGCCTGAGGCGCCTGAGGTCACGCCCGAGTTGGTGGGGCGCACCAGGGCCGCACGGGCGCGGCGCCGCACCGATGTATGGTGGAAGGGGGCCGTCGCCGCCGCCGTGGTCCTCGCCCTGCTGCTCGCGGGCGGCAATCGGTCCCTCGTGGCGGGCATGATCGAGATGGTCCTCGGCATTCCCATCCGGACCATGACCCAGGAGGAGTACGCACAGCGGTCGATCATGGACGATATGGCCGAGGCGCCTCTGTCTGCGCTCCTCCCGGAGGAAGAGCCGGTGCAGGATGCCACCTTCCCGGTCCGCAACCCGTCCTGGCTTCCCGATGGGTTTGCGCTGAAGAGCGGTCCGTCGGGCGCCTACATGTGGGTGTACGTCGAGGGGGAGGGGTGGAGCCAGCCGCAGAACCCCGAGGACTTCTACGTCACCCAAACCTACGAGTCGGCTGAGGGCCGGCGCATCTACCTGCGTCAGTCACTCCTGGGGGACGTGCCGAACGTCTCATGGCCTCCTGGCACCGAGCGGATCGAGGTGGCCGGGCACCAGGCGTTCCTCAGGGAGGACGTCCAGCCCGTCCACGTAGATCCGCCGGAGGGGGTCACCTCCGAGGACGATTGGGCGCCGGAGAGCCTGAGCGTGCTGCACCTCTGGGTGTCCGAGCCCGACGGCCGGATCACCGAGGTCATGCTGTCCGGCGACGTGAGCGGGGAGATTCTGGTCCAGGTCGCGGCGTCGCTGTTCGAATAGGGCAACCGGACGTGGTCGAGTGCCCCGCGGCCCTGGCCTCACTCGAGGCCAGGGCTTAGTCGTGCTTCGCGGGCGTCGCAGGCGGCTGCCCGGGAGTGGGAAGGTCAGGTTTTCGACTTGGGCGGGCGGGTCGAAGTGAAAAAGTGGACGCTCCCAGCGCGGCGGGAGCATCAGCAGCGCCCCGGGGGACCGCGGAGATTGTGAGCAGGCTCGGTGCAAACGAAGTGCCTGAGGCCGCCTCGGATCCCAGTTGAGGCGCAACGCCTGCCGCTGGGAGCGGGAAGGTCAGGTTTTCGACTTGGGCGGGCGGGTCGAAGTGAAAAAGTGGACGCTCCCAGCGCGGCGGGAGCATCAGCAGCGCCCCGGGGGACCGCGGAGATTGTGAGCAGGCTCGGTGCAAACGAAGTGCCTGAGGCCGCCTCGGATCCCAGTTGAGGCGCAACGCCTGCCGCTGGGAGCGGGAAGGTCAGGTTTTCGACTTGGGCGGGCGGGTCGAAGTGAAAAAGTGGACGCTCCCAGCGCGGCGGGAGCATCAGCAGCGCCCCGGGGGACCGCTGCGTTTGCGAGCAGGCTCGGTGCAGACGGAGTGCTTGAGCTCGCCCCGGACCCCAGTTGAGGCGCAACGCCTGGCGCTGGGAGCGGGAAGGTCAAGTTTTCGACTTGGGCGGGCGGGTCGAAGTGAAAAAGTGGACGCTCCCAGCATGGCGGGAGCATCGGCGGCGCCGCGGGGGACCGCGGAGTTGCGAGCAGGCTCGGTGCAAACGAAGTGCCTGAGGCCGCCCCGGACCCCAGTTGAGGCGCAACGCCTGGCGCTGGGAGCGGGAAGGTCAAGTTTTCGACTTGGGCGGACTGGTCGAAGTGAAAAAGCGGACCTTCCGCGCCACGACACGGGTTGAACCTGGGAATAAAAGGAAAACTGGTCGGTAGCGTCGAATTCTCCAGAACATGCGGTTGAGGTTGGTTCATGTTCCTGACAGGTTGTGGGCGGATCGCACGCTACCCGAAGGCTCCAAGATCCTGTGGTGCTTTTTCTCAGCACTGATCCACGTCCGGACCGTATTTGCGCTAAGCGAAATCTGTCGTGCAGTCGGCATTAGTCTGCCAAGTCTCCATCACTACCTGGATATCTTGCAGGGCGCCGGGTGGCTTATGTTTGAACGCTTGTCTCTCCGGAAGATTCGCGTTGCGATACAGATCCCCGAAGACAAACACTACCTGATTTTGCCATCCGATATCCTTTTCGATCTGCGTCTTCCGCGCGGTGCCTGCTGGACCTGGGGTACGATCTTCCGTCTGGGCGGCAGAGTTACGTACCAAGACCTGAACCAGGCGACAGGGTACGGCGTGAAGAAGCTGCACAGGCACATGCGGGCGCTCGTCGCCTACCGTTGGCTGGCGGGTGGACCCGAACGGAAGGCCAATCAGACGATATACGTCTTCCGCGGTGCCAACCCGCACGCTGTGCGCAGAGCGGCGGAACTGCGGGAACTGGAGCGCGGCCTGAGACTGGCCAGGGAAACGCCCGGTTACTCGGGAGGACAGTTCATCTTCGCCCAGCTGGTCCGGGCCATGTGCCCCGGCGTTCGCGTGATCGAGAATGCTGAGTTGACGGGGCTGGTCAACATGGAGACCGGTGGTCGGATGCACTGTGACCTGCTGTTTCCCGACTACAACTTGGCAGTCGAGTTCCACGGGCACCAGCACGCTGGGCCGACGGAACGGTATCCAGATGTCGAAGAGTTTCAGGCGCTTCGCAAACGTGACCTGCTCAAGCGAGGGCTGTGTCAGGAAATGGGCCTGGAGCTTGTTGTGGCTTGGCCTGAAGACCTGAGCCGTGATGGCATACGTCGGCTTCTCGGTCACCGGTTGCCGTTCAGCGACGACCTGGAGGAGCGGTGGCACGTGATCGAGTTCCTGGACCGCAGGGCCGCGCAGTACCGGCGGGCAGCGGGGAATGGGCGGTTCGGGAACTGACCCCGGCTTCCGTCGAGGCCGGGGTCTGCGCTTTTCCGGCCCGGCGAGGTGAGTTCGACACCCCGCTGGACCGTTGAGTCAGACGAGTCTGGGCTGCCAGCTCCTGGCCGGGGGTGGGAAGGTCACGTTTTCGACTTCGGCGTGAGGACGGATGTGAAAAAGTGGACGTTCCGGGCGCAGGACAGGGACGGGGAGCTGTGGAGGTACGTGAGTCAAGCGCCGCCGGTGCCGTGGAGCAGTACAGCGAAAGCGCCGCTGGGGCCGTGGACAGGCGATGGGGCGAGTACAGTGCTCGGAAAACGGCGTTTCTGAGCCCCCGGGTACCTCAGTTGAACGAGTCTGGGCTGCCAGCTCCTGGCCGGGAGTGGGAAGGTCAGGTTTTCGACTTCGGCGTGAGGACGGATGTGAAAAAGTGGACGTTTCGGGCGCAGGACAGGGACGGGGAGCTGTGGAGGTACGTGAGTCAAGCGCCGCCGGTGCCGTGGAGCAGTACAGCGAAAGCGCCGCTGGGGCCGTGGACAGGCGACGGGGCGAGTACAGTGCTCGGAAAACGGCGTTTCTGAGCCCCCGGGTACCTCAGTTGAACGAGTCTGGGCTGCAAGCTCCTGGCCGGGAGTGGGAAGGTCAGGTTTTCGACTTCGGCGTGAGGACGGATGTGAAAAAGTGGACGTTCCGGGCGCAGGACAGGGACGGGGAGCTGTGGAGGTACGTGAGTCAAGCGCCGCAGGCGCCGTGGAGCAGTGCAGTGACAGCGCCGCCGGCGCCGTGGAGCAGTGCAGTGACAGCGCCGCCGGCGTTGTGGAGGAGTGCAGCGAAAGCGCCGCCGGTGTCGAGACACAAACCCCGTGCGCTTCCCACGCGCACGGGGTTTCGCTCGTGCAGCACGCCCGTTCCAGCTCTCCCCGCCTCCTGTCCCGCCTACTCCCCGGGCTCATGCGACGGCGGCTGCGGGTTGACGATGAGCCGGTCGACCACCTCGGCCACGGCCGCCTCGTCCGGCACCCAGACCCAGCCCCTGCGGTGGCCGGGGTCGTCCCAGCCCGGGAGCGTCTCCATCTGCGTCCGGTCGAGGTCCACCCGCAGTGCGGCGACGGCGAGGGTGAGGGCGGTCCGGACGTCGATGTCCGTATCGACGTACTCGAGTCCGGTGCGCACCACCGCGGGCAGTCGGGTCAGCGACTGCGTCTGCTTCGCCTTCCGGGCCAGGGCCAGCAGGAACTGCTTGGTCCGCTCCGTGCGGCCGATGTCGCCGGTGGCGCCCCGGTACCGGACGAACTCCAGGGCCCGCTGCCCGTCCAGGTGCTGCGGCTCATCAGACGCCTCGAAGTGGATGTAGAGCGGCGGGTCGGCGTACGGGTCCTCGTAGTGCATGTCCTGGTCGATCATCAGTTCCACGCCGCCCAGCAGGTCCACCACCTGCTGGAACCCCTCGAAGTCCACCCGCACGTAGTAGTCGATGTCGACGCCGAGCAGCCGCTCCACGGCGTCTACGGTAACCTCGGGCCCCTGCTCCCCGCCGTAGGCGTGGGCGTGCGCCAGCTTGTCGGGCGTCACGCACCAGTCGCCCACGCGCTCGCAGTCGATGTCCACCAGGGTGTCCCGGGGCAGCGAGAGCAAGTTCAACAGCCCCTTCCCGGGGTTCAGGTGGGCGAGGACCACCACGTCGGTGCGGGTCTTGCCCTCGTCCAGCCCCAGCAGCAGCACGTTCACCGGTTCCGTGCCGAACCAGGCCTTCGCCGCCCAGGTTCCGGCGAGCAGCAGGACGACAGCGACGGCGAGGGAGAGTGTGCGGCGGCGTCTGGTTGCCATGATCCGGTCCCCTTTCTGGATGACGTGATTCTGCGGGAATGCGGTGGTTGATGCAGGGCCCGACGACTTCCTGAGAATAGCACGCTTCCTGGCTGCGGTTCAACGGGAATTCCAACCGTGGGCAGGACAAGCCCGTTCGAACCCCGAACAGAACAACGGTAAGCGTAGTCACGACCGAGGTGGTGGGCCCTTGCGGATTCTCGGCATCGACCCCGGCACGGCACGGATGGGTTACGGCATCGTGGAGGACGCGGGCGCGGGACGGGAGCGGGCGGTGACCTACGGCTGCCTGGAGACCCCTGCCGACATGCGGCCCGAACTACGGCTGCAGTCGCTCTACAGGGGGCTCGTCGCGCTGCTGGCGCAGCACAGGCCGGACGCCCTGGCCGTGGAGGAGCTCTTTTTCGGGCGCAACGTGACGACGGCCATCCACGTCGGACAGGCCCGGGGCATCGTGCTGCTGGCGGCGGCCGACAGCGGCGTGCCGGTCCGGGAGTTCACGCCCATGCAGGTGAAGATGGCCGTCGCCGGATACGGCCGGGCCGACAAGACGCAGGTCCAGCGCATGGTGCGGGCTCTGCTGGGCCTGCCCGAAATCCCCAAACCTGATGACGTCGCCGACGCCCTCGCGGTCGCGCTGGCTGCGCTGCACAGCGAAAGTCTCACCGCCCGGTTGGGAGGTCAGTCGTAGCATGATCGCACACCTGCGCGGCGAGCTGGTCGCCGCCGGCGCCGACTGGGTCATCATCGACGTCGCCGGGGTGGGCTACCGCTGCCTCGTTCCTGGCTCCACCCGCGCACGCCTGCCGGCCCAGGGCGCGGCGGTGCAGCTCCACACCTTCCTGCAGGTGCGGGAGGACGCCCTGACGCTGTACGGCTTTCTGACCCAGGCCGAATATGACCTGTTTGACCTGCTCCTGCGGGTGGACGGCATCGGGCCGAAGGTGGCCCTGGCGGTGCTTTCCACCATGGATCCCGAGTCGTTCCGGCGGGCGGTGGCCTTTGAGGACATCACCGCCCTCTGTCGTGTGCCCGGTATCGGCAAGAAGACCGCGCAGCGGATGGTCCTGGAGCTGAGGGACAAGATTGGGACGCTGCCCGCGGCGCCCGGGATGCCCGGCGACCTGCCCGGCGCCCAGCCGGTGCCGGCCGGCGACGTCTGGGGCGAGGCCGCAGAGGCGCTCTGCGCCCTGGGCTACAGCCGCAGCGAGGCGGCGGCGGCGCTTTCCCGGGCGCGGGCCGAGGCGGGCGAGTCGCCGACGGTGGAGACCCTCGTCCGGCTCGGGCTGAAGCAACTCTACCGGGGGTAATGCGGCATGAGTGACGAACGGTTCGTCTCCGGTCACCGCAGGCCGGAGGACGTGCGGATCGAGGAAACCCTCCGCCCGCAGCGCCTGGCGGACTACCCCGGGCAGGAGCGGGTGAAGGAGGAGCTTTCCATTTATATCGCGGCTGCCAGACAGCGGGGCGAGCCCCTGGACCACGTGCTGCTGTACGGGCCGCCGGGCCTGGGCAAGACCACCCTTGCCCACATTATTGCCCATGAGATGGGCGTCAACCTGCGCATCACCTCGGGGCCGGCCATCTCGCACCAGGGCGATCTGGCGGCGATCCTGACCCAGCTCTCCGAGGGGGATGTGCTCTTCGTCGACGAGATCCACCGGCTCAACCGGCTGGTGGAGGAGACGCTCTACCCGGCCATGGAGGACTTCGCCCTCGACATCATCCTGGGCAAGGGGCCGGCGGCACGCACCCTGCGGCTGGACCTGCCCCGCTTCACCCTGATCGGCGCCACCACCCGCTACGGCGCCCTCACCTCGCCGCTCCGGGACCGCTTCGGCGTGGTTCTGCAGCTGCAGTTCTACAGCGAGGAAGAGCTGACGCAGATTCTGATGCGGGCGGCCCGCATCCTGGGCGTCCGGCTCGACCCCTCCGGCGCGCGGGAGATCGCCCGCCGCTCCCGGGGCACGCCCCGGGTCGCAAACCGGCTGCTGAAGCGGCTCCGGGACTACGCCCAGGTGAAGGCCGACGGCGTGATCACCCGGGAGGTGGCCGACGCCGGACTGCGCATGATGGGCGTCGACGCCATGGGGCTCGACACCGTGGACCACAAGGTGCTGCTCGCGATCATCCACAACTACGGCGGCGGTCCGGTGGGGCTGGACACCATCGCCGCGGCCACCAGCGAGGAGCCCGAGACCATCGAGGACGTCTACGAGCCGTACCTCATGCAGATCGGCTTCCTGCAGCGCACCCCGCGGGGGCGCGTGGTGACCCGTGCCGCGTACGAGTACCTGAACATCCCCTACACCGCCCACCCTGACGAGAGCGAGGGGCCCATCCAGCCCCGGCTGTTCTGAGCGCGGTCCCGCCGGCCGGTCCCCCGCCGTTTCCATCCCGAATTGCGCCGGTTGCCCCCAGAAATCGTGCGGCCGCGTGCGAACCACTCTGAAGAGACGAGAGGTGAAGGAGTTGCTGCTGACCTTTCTGCTGAGCCTCTCGGACGGCACGGGCCAGCGGGACCCCTCTCCCGCAGAGCGGCTGCTGGGGCCGGCCAGGGCCGGCGACAAGGCCGCACGCGACGAGCTGATACGCGCCTACACACCGCTCGTTCTGCGGGTGGGCAGCCAGGTCTCAGGCCGGTACCTGAGGGTTGGGCGGGATGAGGAAGTCTCCGTCGGCCTGATCGCCCTCAACGAGGCCATCGACAAGTTCGATCCGACCAGGGGCTGTGCGTTTATCCCCTTCGCGGAGATGGTGATCCGGCGGCGCCTCGTTGATTACTACCGACGCAACGCGGGCCGGGCAGAGGTGCGCTCAGCGAGTTCACAACCGAAGATGATGCCGGAAACCCCCTGCATGGGCTGGAGATGCAGGAGGCTATTGCCGCGCACCAGCGCCAGCTCGAAGCCGAGGAGCGGCGGCACGAGATCGCCCGGTACGCCCGGCGGCTGGCGGAGTTCGGCATCCGCTTCAGCGACCTGGTGGAGGTCTCCCCCAAGCACGGCGACGCCAGGGAGCGGGCGATCGCCATCGCCCGCCTGGTGGCCGAGGACCCGGCGCTCGCGGGGCACCTGCTGAACCGGCGGGAGCTGCCGCTGAAGCAGCTGGAGCGGCGGGTGGACGTCAGCCGCAAGACGCTGGAGCGGCAGCGCAAGTACATCATCGCCGTCGCACTCCTCCTCCTGGAGGATTTCATCTACCTGCGCGGCTACATCGCGGTCTAGGTGCACGAGGAGGCATCGCAGATGCAGAAGGGCATTCTGCTGGAGGTCGAGGGGAGGACCGGGATTGTGCTCACCCCTGCGGGTGAGTTCCGGCGCGTTCCCCTGCCGGCCGGAGATCCGGTGGTCGGCGATGAGATCCCCGTGTCCGAGACCGAGGCCGGGTTGTCGCCCGGGATTCGGCGGCGGGCCTGGGGATGGGTCGCGGCCGCTGCCGCGGTGCTCCTGGCGGTTCTCTCGCCCGTGGGCTACTGGCAGTGGAGCCTGGGTCAGCCCGCGGCCCTGGTGATGATCGACATCAACCCGAGCCTCCAGCTCACTGTGAACGGGCGCCGGCAGGTGATGGACGCCGAAGGCCTGAACGCGGACGGCCAGGCCGTGCTCGAACAGGTGGAGTGGCAGCGGAGGCCGGTCGAGCAGGTGACCCGGGCCATCGCTGCACAGGCCATACAGCTGGGGAAGCTGAATCCGGCCGCCGATGACAGCGCCGTGGTGGTCGCCGTGGCGCCGCTGGCCGGGAAGTCGGTACCCGCCCGGCTGACGCAGGCGATCGTCGCGCAGTCGCGCACCGCCCTGCAGACGGCCGTCGTCCAGGGGGCAGAGAGCCAGGGTGCGGCGCCCCTGGCGGGCGTTGCCGTGATGGAGGCGACCCCCGACGAGGTGGAGGAAGCCCGACGGCAGGATCTGACCGTGCCCAGGCTCATCCTCCTGGAGGAGCTGCAGGCCGAGCATCCGGAGGTGACGGCGGACGCGATCCGCCAGGTGCCCCCGGGGCAGTTCCTCAAGTCCCTGGGCATCCACCCCGGAGAGGTGCTCAGCCGCGCCGAGCAGCGGCGGACCCAGACGGGGAAGGCCCTTCCCGCGGCCGCGGATCCCGGCGGTGACGGCAAGGATGACGGTGGCCGGAAGGGACCGGGGAACGCCAACAGCCCGGGCAAGGGGAATCCCGGCAACGGCAGCCCCGGACGCGGCGGCGACGACCGCGGCCAGGACGGCCGCAGCCAGCCGAACCGGGGGAACCCGGGCAAGGGCAGCCCGGGCGGGAGCAGTCCGGGCAAGGGCAACGCCGAGGGAAACAGCTCCGGTCGGGGCAGCGCCGGGGCGAGCAGCTCCGGCAAGGACAACACCGGCCTGAGCTTGTGGAATGCGCTCTGGAACAGCCTGTGGCGCGGCGCCGGCGACGATGACGACGTCCGGCGCAAGGACGACCGGAGCCAGCCGGGGCCGGCGACCCCGGGGAATCCCGGCAGGAGTACCCCCGGCAAGGGCGATTCCGGGGCGGGCAACCCCGGTAAGAACGCCCCCGGCGCCAACACGCCCGGGAAGAACCCCCCCGGTGTGAGCACCCCCGGTAAGGGCAACCCCGGGCGCGGTCCTGGAGAGGATGATCGGCACAAGGACGACCGGAGCCAGCCGGGGCCGGCGACCCCGAGGAATCCTGGCAAGAGCTCCCCCGGCAAGGGCGACTCCGGCGCGAGCAACCCGGGCAAGAACACTCCGGGCGCGAACACGCCCGGCAAGAACCCCCCTGGGGTGAGCACCCCCGGCAAGGGCAATCCCGGCCGCGGCGCTGACCAGGACGACCGACGCAAGGACGACCGGAACCAGCCGGGCCCGGCGACCCCGGGGAATCCCGGCAAGAACACGCCAGGCAAGGGCGATTCCGGCGCGAGCACCCCCGGCAAGAACCCTCCCGGTGCGGGAACCCCCGGCAAGGGCAATCCCGGCCGCGGCGCTGACGAGGACGACCGACGCAAAGACGACCGCAGCCAGCCGGGGCCGGGGAACACGGCGAACCCCGGCAAGAACACCCCCGGCAAGGGCGACTCCGGTGCGAGCACCCCGGGCAGGAACACCCCCGCTGCGGCCGATCCCCGCAAGGGCAACTCCGACCGGAGCGACCCCGGGAAGGGGAACGCACCCGGCGCGCCGGGCCGGTCGACGCAGGGGGACCAGGAGCGCTCCCGGCCGGGCGACCGGGATCACCCCTGGCAGGGAAGCCAGAGCAGTCCGAACTGGGTTTTCGGATGGTGGTGGTAGGGGACCGGAACAGCCGGTCCCCTTTCTCCGTGGCCCGGGAAGGAGAACAACTTTGCCGGAGCGAACGATTGAGTTATAGATTTTCCCAACCTGACGTAAAGGCGGTGTCCTCCGTGCGAACGCTCTCCTCCGTGGCTGCGGCGCTGCTCAGCCTGCTCCTGGTCCTGGTGGTCCCGGGACCCCTGCCCGGGGTCGGGCCCTCCGTTGCCCGGGCCGAGGCGGCTGAAGCCGAGGTGCCGCCGGCGCCGTCGGATACGCCGGTGCGGGTCGGGCTGGCGTGGGAGCAGACCCAGGCCGAGGTCAGCAGCACCGGCGGCCTCTGGATCGTCGCCGACGGTGTGGTGCACGGGGAGATGCCCGCCGGTGCGCCCGTGCGCGCGTACCTGCGGGACGGCGGCGTGTTCCTGGAGACCCTGCAGGCGTGGTTTGCCGGCCCCGTCCGTCTGGTGCCGCATCCTTCCGGGTATATTAGCTTTCAGGGACGGGCATATCGCGGCGAGATCCAGCTCCTGGTCGCGGCGGGCAAGCTTTCCGTGGTAAACGTCGTCAACCTGGAGGACTACCTGCTCTCCGTTGTGCCGACGGAGATGGACCACCGGTGGCCGATGGAGGCCCTAAAGGCCCAGGCCGTGGCCGCCCGCTCCTACACGGTGGCCAACCTGGGGCGGTGGGAAGCGTTCGGCTTTGACCTGAGCAACACCACCAGCGACCAGGTGTACAACGGCATCGCGCAGGAGCGGCCCAGCACGACCGCCGCCGTCCTGGAGACGGCCGGCCAGGTGATCACCTACGGGGGACGCGTGGTGCCCGGCTACTACCACTCCTCGTCCGGAGGCCACACAGAGAACAACGAGGACATCTGGACCGGCGGATCCCCCCAGGGCTACCTGCGGGGCGTGCCCGACTACGATTCCCTGCCCGAGAACAAGTACACCGCCTGGACCAGCACGTTCACCCCGGAGGAGTTCAGTGAGCGGCTGGAGAAGGCCGGTTTCGGCGTCGGCCGCGTGACGGCGGTGCGCCCCGGCAGAGCGGCAGCCAGCGGGCGGCCCGCGACGTGGGAAGTGGTCGGTACCGAAGGGACGGCCACCCTCACCATGCAGCAGATGCGGAACGCCCTCGGCCTGTTCGCGCCCCCGACCGAGATCGTGCTGTCGGGGCCGGACGGCCCTGCGCCCGGTGCGGAACCGGCGCCGGGGACCGAACCCGGGGATGAGCCCGGACCCGGCAAGGATCTCGAACCCCGGCCTGAACCCGAACCCCGGCCTGAACCCGAACCCGGGCCGGATCCGCAGGCTGCCCGGGTGGCTGTGTTGGGCGCCGACGGCGCCGTCCAGACCCGGGAGCTCGCCGGCAGCTACGCGCTGGACGCCGGGGGTGTGGTCCGCCCCGTGGAGAGCCTCGCCGTGGTCGCCTCCGCGGACGACTGGATGGTCGTCGGCGTGGTGACCCGGCCCGGCACGACGCCCCCGTCCCGGGGCGACAGCCGCCCCCGGGAGCCCGAGCCTGCGCCGGTTCCGGACACGATCGTCGTCACCGGCAGCGGCCATGGCCATGGCGTCGGCATGTCCCAGTGGGGCGCGCACGGCATGGCGCTGCAGGGGAAGAGCTACATCGAGATCCTGACCCATTACTACACTGGCACGAAGGTGGAGACCCGCTGAGGTGCGACTTTCGGACTTCGACTACGACCTGCCCAGAGAGCTGATCGCCCAGAAGCCGGTGGAGCCGCGCGACGCCTCCCGGCTGATGGTGGTAGACCGAAGGAGCGGTGCCATTGCGCACCGCTGCTTCCGCGACCTGCCCGAGTACCTGCGGCCCGGCGATGCCCTGGTGATCAACGAGACCCGCGTGATGCCCGCCCGGCTCCTCGGCAGCCGGGAGCGGACCGGCGGTGCGATGGAGGTGCTGCTGCTGAAGCGCCTCGGCAAGGACCGGTGGGAGACGCTGGTGAAGCCGGGGAAGAAGGCCCGCCCCGGCGAGCGCATCGTCTTCGGCGACGGCCTGCTGGTGGCGACCGTGGTGGGTCCCACCGATTTCGGCGGGCGGGTGCTCGACTTCAGCTACGAGGGCGTGTTCGAGAACCTGCTGGACCGCCTGGGCCAGATGCCCCTGCCGCCGTACATCCACGAGCAGCTGGACGAGCCGGAGCGGTACCAGACGGTCTACGCCCGGGAGTGGGGATCTGCCGCCGCCCCGACGGCCGGCCTGCACTTCACGCCGGAGCTGCTCGACCGGCTGACCGGCCAGGGCGTGGAGGTGCACCGGATCGTCCTGCACGTGGGCCTCGGCACCTTCCGCCCCGTGGAGGTGGAGGACCCCACCCAGCACAGGATGCACAGCGAGTTCTACCACGTCTCGCCTGAGGCGGCCGCGGGCATCAACGCGGTACGGGCGCGGGGCGGGCGGGTGGTGGCCGTGGGCACGACCTCGGTACGCACCCTCGAGACCGCGGCCGACGACAGTGGCACGGTCCACCCCGGCCAGGGCTGGACGGACATCTTCATCTATCCCGGCTACCGCTTCAAGGTGGTGGACAGCCTGATCACCAACTTCCACCTGCCCAAGTCGACCCTCCTCATGCTGGTGTCCGCGCTGGCCGGCCACGACCTGATCATGACCGCCTACCGGGAGGCCGTGGCCCGGCGCTACCGCTTCTTCAGCTTCGGGGACGCCATGTTGATTCTGTGACGGCCCGAACGGGCAGGGGCCGGGGGCTGTGCGACCATAGCGGAGGATATCCGGGGGGAGGCATCAACTTGGCTGTTCGCTTCGAGGTACTGCAGCGTGATCCGGCCTCGGCCGCGCGCCTGGGGCGCCTGCACACGCGCCGCGGGGTGATCGAGACGCCCGTGTTCATGCCGGTCGGCACCCAGGCCACCGTCAAGACCCTGAACCCGGAGGAGGTCTGGGACCTGGGGGCGCGGATCATCCTCAGCAATACCTACCATCTGTATCTGCGGCCGGGCCACGACCTGGTCCGTGAGGCGGGCGGGCTGCACCGGTTCATGAACTGGAAGGGCGCCGTCCTCACCGACTCGGGGGGCTTCCAGGTGTTTTCGCTCGCCGACCTGCGCAAGATCACCGAGGAGGGCGTGCAGTTCCGCTCCCACATCGACGGCAGCACACACTTCCTCAGCCCGGAGAAGGCCATCGAGATCGAGAACGCGCTGGGCGCAGACATCATCATGGCCTTCGACGAGTGCACGCCCTGGCCGTGCGAGTACGATTACGCGAAGCGCTCACTGGAGCGCACCACCCGCTGGGCGGCCCGCTGCAAGGCCGCCCACGCCCGGCCCGAGGAGCAGGCGCTCTTCGGCATCGTGCAGGGCTCGACCTTCGCGGACCTGCGCCGGCAGTCGGCCGAGGAGATCGTCCAGCTGGACTTTCCCGGCTACGGCATCGGCGGCCTGTCGGTGGGCGAACCCAAGGAGCTGATGCACGAGATGCTGGAGGTCCAGGTGCCGCTGCTGCCGGCCGACCGGCCCCGCTACCTGATGGGGGTCGGCTCGCCGGAGGACCTGGTGGAGGGCGTGTGGCGCGGCGTCGACATGTTCGACTGCGTGCTGCCCACCCGCATCGCCCGGCATGGGACGGTCTTCCTGCCCGAGGGCAAGATGACCGTGCGCAACGCCGAGTTCGCCCGTGACTTCCTGCCGATCCAGGAGGGCTGCGACTGCTACGCCTGCCGGAACTACAGCCGGGCGTACATCCGCCACCTGCTCAAGGCCGACGAGATGCTGGGGCTGCGGCTCTGCTCCATCCACAACCTGCGCTTCCTCGTGCGGCTGATGGAGGAGATCCGTGCCGCCCTGGCTGCAGGCACGTTTGCCCAGTACCGCAAGGCGTTCCTGGACCGCTGGCACGCCGGCGAGGCGGACCGCCGCACGCGCATCCGGGCGTCGGTCGGGGGCGCCGGCAGCCCCGCCGGCCCGTCTGAGCCTGCCGTGCCGGAGAACCGCTGAGTGCAAGGGGGAGTCGACAATGGCCATTCAGTACCGCGCCGCGACCCGTGAGGATCTGAACGCACTCCTGCCCCTGGTGGAGGCCTTCGCCCGGGAGCAGCAGGCCCAGATGAGGCTGCACGAGCTGGCCGACGGATTCATGCAGTTTGCCAAGACGGGGCTGGCCCAGGCGATCGAGCACCCCGCAGCGGTGGTCATGCTCGCCGAGGACGAGGGCCGGGAGGGCCCCGTGGGCTACTGCGTCGGTTCCCTGCAGGAGCCGCCCGCCCTGTTCCGGCCAGAGCTGTACACGTACATCTCCGACCTGTACGTCGTGCCCGAGTACCGGCGCCAGGGCATCGGCACCGGGCTGGTGGAGCGGGTGCGGGGCTGGGGCTACCTCAAGGGGGCGTTTGCCGTGTCGATGATCGCCCCCATGGGCAGCGCCGCCGTGGGGGTGGGGGAGCGGGTCGGCATGCGTCCGATCCAGGTGCTCATGTACGCCCCCGGCCAGCGCTAGGGTTCCGTCGTCCTGCAAAAAGTCCGGAAGTCGCCAATCTGACAAATGTACAGGCACCCGTCGGACGTGGTATAGTGAACCCATGAGAGAGCGAGGAGGAAATTGCCTTGGAATTTCTTGTGCAGTGGGGTCCCCTGATCCTGATTTTCGTGCTCATGTACTTCATGATGATCCGCCCGCAGCAGCAGCAGCAGCGGAAGCGGCAGGAGATGCTGAACTCGCTGAAGGTGGGCGATGAGATCGTGACCATCGGCGGCCTGCACGGCGTCATTCAGGCCCTTGATGAGTCCAACAACACGATCAGGGTGAAGGTCGCCTCCAATGTCGAGCTGACCTTCAACCGCAGCGCGGTCGGCACCGTCCGCCGCGACAGCTGACCGAACCGGAGACGCACCGACCACCCGGCTGTCGACAAAGCCGGGTGGTCGCGCGTTAATATGACAGGCAGTTCTAGATAGAGACAAATTTCTGTTGACTTGGCTCAGAGGCATACGGTAGAATGGGTGATGAAATCGACCGAAATAAGCACTGAATGAGAAATGGGTATGTCGGATTTCTGTCGCAATAAAGGTCGGGAGAACTGGCGCGAACGGGAGGAGCGCCCATGAGCCTGGAGTTGCGGGAGCAGGCGCTGGACGCGGTCTCCCCGGACCTTGTGGCCGAACGCCTCCAGCCGCTGCTGAGTCCGCGGGAGCTGGAAGTCGCGCAGCTGGCGCTTGCCGGGCTGCCGACGGCCGAAGTGGCCCGACGGCTTTTCGTCACGGTCAACACGGTAAAGACCCACATACGGCACATCCTGCGCAAGACCGGCACGGACTCCCGTGCCGAGCTGATCCGCAGGCTGCGCATGGAGGAGGAGCTCGCGGCGGACGCGCGCGACCCGGTGACCGGGCTGCTGCCCCGGCGGGCCTACCGGATGCGTGCGCTGGATCTCATGCGCAGGTACTGCGGCCAGGGAGTCGCCCTGATCTGGCTTGAGGCGGAGGGCCGGCAGCTCCTGCCGGTCGCGGAGCGGGTGGCCGCGGACCTGGCTGTGGCGGAGGCGCTGGCGGGGGCGATGCGGTCGCCGGATCTGGCCTTCCGCTGGTCCGAGAACCAGTTCGTCGGGCTGCTGCCCGCAGCGGGCCTGGATGCCGCGCGGGCGGTCGCCCTCCGTGTCGGCCTGAGCCTGGGTCAGTGGGCCAGCGTGAGCGGCAGCGACGTGCTCTTCTCGCTGGGCTGTTCCAGCTCGACCGAGGGGCTCACCTCACCCGAGGCCCTGGTAGAGGCGGCGATGCGCCGCTGTTGCGTACGGCTGAAAGACACCGCATGACGAACCGGGCACAGTTTGAGCCGGGCGCCGGATCAGAGCGCCCGGCTCGTCACGTCTTCACCCGAGCAGGTATAGAGGGTGCGCCGGCCCTCTTTGACCGTCTCCAGGTGGACCGGCCGCCTCCAGATGTGGTGCACGTGGCGGAGCGCGTGCGCCAGGTGCGTCACGTCCAGTTCCACCCCGTCGTAGCCGTGCCGCAGGTAGAGCTCACCCTGCTGCCGGTAGTTGTCGTCCTCGGCGAAGATGTAGGGCAGGCCGCAGTTGTCCAGCTGGCGCAGCAGCACATCCCGCACCGCCGTCCATTCGGTGGCGGTCACCTGCCACTGGCCGCCCTGCTGGGCGTAGACGTGGAGGTTCAGCTCTGCGCACAGCTCCGCCGTCAGGTAATTGCGCACCAGGGAGACGTCGGTCTCGGCCGAGCGCACCTCGAACAGCCGATCCCGGCCGTAGCGGGCCTCGATGGACTCCAGCAGCCGGTAGCCCAGCCGGTAGGGGTTGAGCTGGTGCGGATGCGGCGCCACCACGGCCGCGTGCAGGCGCGCGAACTCCAGCGTCTGGGCGGGGGAGAGGTCCATCTCCCGCAGGATGCGCACGTGCCAGAAGGTGGCCCAGCCTTCGTTCAGGATCTTGGTCTCCATCTGCGGCCGGAAGTAGAGCGCCTCCTCCCGCAGGCTGGCGAGGATGTCCCGCTGCCAGTCCGCGAGGTCCGGGGCGTTCTCCAGCAGGAAGCGCGGCAGGTCGCGGCCGGGCTCGGGCTGCCGGCCGGGGAAGGGATCGATCTGCTCCGCGACGGCCAGGGCCGCGTCCAGGAAGCGCTCCACGGTATGACGGCCGTAACGGGCCTCGTACCGGCGCACCCGCTCCGCGAAGGCGCTCATGGCGTGCAGCATCTTACGGTTCGTGCCCTGAAAGCGCCAGTTGTGCTTGAAGAAGTCCGCGTGGGCCAGCACGTGGGCGGCCACCAGCGTGTTCTCCAGGAGGCTGTTGGACTCCAGCAGGAAGGCGTGGCAGGGATCCGAGTTGATCACCAGCTCGTAGATCTTGGCCAGCCCCAGGCGCGCCTGGCTTTTCAGCAGGTAGTACGCCTTGCCGAAGGACCAGTGGGAGAAGCGGGTAGGCATGCCGTAGGCGCCGAAGGTGTAGAGCACGTCCGCCGGGCAGAGCTCGTAGCGCATCGCGAAGAAGTCCAGCCCCGCCTCCCGCGCCCGGCCGACCACCTCCTCGATCACCCGGGCCAGCCGGTCCAGATCGCCGCCCATGCTACCCGGCCCCCCTCTGGCGGTCGGCCGCGGGCGGGAAGAACGCCCGCAGGGCCGCGTAGATCTCGGACCGGTCGTGGATCTGCGCCGTGACGAAGCGCGGGTGGTCGATCTCCTGTTGAAACAGCGTGAGCAGCGTGTTGGGCTGGTAGTAAGGCGCGGCCGCGTACTGCGGCTGCGTCTCGATCTGCCCGTAGCCGACCAGGGCGCAGCGCTGGAGCAGCTGCCGCATCAGCGCCACGGCCCGGGGGTTGTCCGAGAGCAGGTTGTCGCCGTCGGAGAAGTGGAAGGCGTAGAGGTTGTGCCGGTCGGGCGGGTACTGCCGGTCGATGAGCCGCAGGGCGTACTCGTAGGCGGAGGAGCAGCGGGTGCCGCCCGACTCGCCCTTGGTGAAGAAGGCCTCCTCGTCCATCTCCTTCGCCTCGGTGGTGTGGGCGACGAAGTGCAGCTTCACCTGGGCGTAGCGGGTGCGCAGGAAGCGGACCATCCAGAAGCACAGACTGCGGGCGATGTACTTCTCGCCGCTGCCCATGGAGCCCGAAGTGTCCATCATCACGATCATGACGGCGTTGGCCTGCGGGGTCTCCGCGTCGTCCCAGGTCCGGAAGCGCAGGTCTTCCCGGCGGATCCCCGCCAGCGGGGGCCGGCCGGCCAACCGGTTGCGCTTGATCGCTTCCAGCAAGGTGCGCCGCCTGTCGATGTTGGCGTAGATGCCCTGGCGGCGCACGTCCCGCCACTCGTGGTGCAGCGCCGTGAGCTGCGGTTCCTGCCTGGGCTCCAGGTGCGGGAGGGAGAGGTCCGCAAACAGGATCTCTTCCAGCTCCTCCACCGACAGGTCGGTCTCAAACCAGTCCTCGCCGGGCGCGTCCCCCGGCCCGCCGGCGCCGGCTGCCTCCGCCGCCCTGCCGCCCGGCCCGGCCGGCTGCCCCGCGCGCACCGGGCCGTCCCCCTCGCCCACCCGGCTCTGCCGCTGCCAGTCCAGCCGGAACCGGTACTCCTTCAGGACCTTGATCGGCAGGCGCACCACCTTGCGGCCGTCGCCGGCGATGATCGCCTCGTCGCTCACGATCTCCGCCAGGTTGGCCCGGATGGCCTCGCGGATGCGCGCCTGGTGGCGCGCCTGGTCCATCTCCCCCTGCCGGTGCAGGGACCAGTCCTCCCGGGAGATCAGAAAGGGTGTCTCAGCCATGGTCACGCCTCCTCTGCCGTGATGCCTGGCCCGGTCCGGTTCACTACCGGCTCAGCAGGGAGCCGACGTAGCGGAGGAGCTCACCCGCGCAGGACGGGCAGTAGCCGTGCTCCCGCACGAGCCGCTCCGCCACCTCGTTCATCCGGCGGGCCTGCTCCGCGTCCGGCGACACGACCGACGTGGTGATCCGCACGACGTCCTTCAGGTCGGCAAACAGCTTCTTCTCAATCGCCTCCCGCAGCCGGTCGTGGGATGTGTAGTCGAAGGTCATCCCCCGGCGGGCGTAGGTGGAGAGCCGGATCATGATCTCCTCCCGGAAGGCCTTCTTGGCATTCTCCGATACGCCGATCTGCTCCTCGATGGACCGCATCAGCGGCTCGTCGGGCTCCCGCAGTTCGTCGGTGAGCGGATCCCGGATCTTCTGGTTGGAACAGAACGCCTCCACGTTGTCCAGGTAGTTGGCCAGCAGGCTGCGGGCGGAATCCTCGTAGGCGTGGATGAAGGCCTTCTGCACCTCGCGCCGGGCGATCTCGTCGTACTCCTGCCGGGCGAGGGCGATGAGGGAGAGGAGCCGCTCCCGCTCCTGGGCGGTGATGGAGGGGTGCTGGTCCAGCCCGTCCTTCAGGGAGCGGAGGACGTCCAGCGCGGTGATGCAGGCTTTGTCGCTGTTCTCGCCCTTGCGGATGATCGCGGAGGAGATGCGGTTGATGACGTAGCGCGGATCCACGCCGCTCATGCCCTCGACGCCATCGAACTCCCGCTGCAGCTCGGCCGCGTCTGCCGGCGTGTACCCCTCCACGTGGGCGCCGTCGTAGAGCTTCAGTTTAGTCATGAGGTCGATCCCGGCCCGCTGGGACTCCTTGAGGCGGCTCAGCACCGAGAAGACGGCCGCGGCGTACAGGGCGTGGGGGGCGATGTGCACGTGGCCCGTGTCGGCCTCCCGGACCAGTTTTTCGTAGATGCGCACCTCGTCGGAGACCCTGAGGTTGTAGGGGACGGGGATGACGATGATGCGGCTCTGCAGCGCCTCGTTTTTCTTGTTGGCGATGAAGGCCCGGTACTCGGTCTCGTTGGTGTGGGCGACGATCAGCTCATCTGCGGAGATGAGGGCGAAGCGGCCGGCCTTGAAGTTCCCCTCCTGGCTGAGGCTGAGCAGGTGCCAGAGGAACTTCTCATCCAGCTTCAGCATCTCCTGAAACTCCATGATGCCGCGGTTGGCCTTGTTCAGTTCGCCGTCAAACCGGTAGGCGCGGGGATCGGACTCCGATCCGTACTCGCCGATGGTGGAGAAGTCGATGGAGCCCGTCAGGTCGGCGATGTCCTGCGACTTGGGGTCCGAAGGGCTGAAGGTGCCGATGCCCACCCGGTCGGCCTCCGAGAGGAAGACCCGTACCACGGGCACCGCCTCGATCCGCCCGCCGTACTGCTCGCGCACCATCAGCCGGCAGTGGGGGCAGAGGTCGCCCTCGATGACGACGCCCAGCTCCCGCTCCAGCATCGGCCGCAGCTCCCGGGGCACCAGGTGGAGCGGCTCCTCGTGCATCGGACAGCCGCGGATGGCATACAGCGCACCTTCCTCCGTACGGCTGTATGCCTCCAGCCCCCGCTTCAGCATGGCGACGAGGGTGGACTTGCCGCCGCTGACCGGCCCCATGAGGAGCAGGATCCGCTTGCGCACATCCAGCCGGCGGGCCGCGGGGTGCAGGTATTCCTCCACCAGCCGCTCCAGGGCGCGGTCGAGGCCGAAGAGCTCCTGGTCGAAGAAGCGGTAGCGCCGCACGCCGTTCACTTCCTCGACCCCGTGGGAGACGATCATGTTGTACACCCGGGCGTGGGCGTGCTGCGCGACCCGGGGGTTCCTGGCCACGATCTCCAGGTACTCGGCGAAGGTCCCTTCCCAGCGCAGGGACTCTTCCCTGGCGCGGTAGGCCTCAAGCTGCTGCAGCAGCGTGTGCATCTGCTCCACCTCCTGGCTATGAGTTATACCCACAGACACAATCGTCGAAACATAGCGCGGAATACGCCTGATGCGACCACTACGTGAACATTTCATTTGTCACATACGTATAGGCAGGTAGAAACAAGAAGAGGCCGGCCCCGGGACAGCGATCCGGGCCGGGCCTCCGGAGGACGGAGAGGTGGTTCTGATGGCGGCGAGCGCGATGCCGCTGGATCCCCTGGCTTACGTGCAGACGGCGTCGATCGTGTCCCACGTCCTGCAGACCCGGTGCGACGGCTACCTGAAGCGCACCCACGGCCTCAGCTGGCCGGGATTCACCGTGCTGCGGACCCTCAGGCGGTCGGGCCCGACCTCGGCCAAGCGGCTGACGGCGGCGCTGGCCTGCACCCACAGCAACATCACCGGCATCGTCGACCGGCTGGAACGGGACGGCTGGGTGAAGCGGAGCCGGTCGACGGAGGACCGTCGGGTCATCTACCTGGAGCTGACGGAGAAGGGCAGGCAGATCGATGAGGTGGAGGAGGGGCTGCACAGCTTCCTCACGCTCTCCCTGGGGCAGTGGTTCGGGGAGGCCCATCCGCTGTTTGAGCGGCTCCAGGAGCTCGAGACCCTGATGGGCGAGGCACAGGAGGCATGAGAAGGCCCGGGCGGTGCGCACCGCCCGGGCTTCTTTCGGTGTGCCCGGCATGGGCGCTGACTTGGCGGTGAAAGTCCGCTACGGGCGAGGCAGCACCAGCCCGTTAGCCAAAGGCAAGGGTGTCCGTCGTGAGGCGGAATCTGAAGGAAGCCCGAGGCAAAGCCACGACCCGAGGAACACGAACCCCATAGGAGGCTGTGCCGCTCGGGTGAGCTGGCCGAACACAGCAAAACCCGAAGCTGCCAAAGGGCGGTGCGGTAGATGGGGCGGGTGCGGGGTGAAGGTCAGCGTTCTTACCCGGGGAGATCTGCCGGGAACGCCAGCAACGCTGGTAACCTGCGTCGGGAGACGCAGCTGAACCGGCAGAAGTCAGCAGGGGCCATAGTACCGGCAGGGGGACGCCCCAACCGGGAAGGGCCGAACGTCAGGAAAGGGGTGAACCCGTTGCGTTCGAGCAGCCCGCGACAAACGCAGAAGACCCCGAACGGGACCTGCTCGCCGGAGGTAGCGGTGAAGCCGCAAGGGACGGCGAGAGGGCGGAGTGGGCATCCGGCACAAGACGGAACGTCACCCCGCGGGGAGCACAGCAACCTGATGGAGCAGGTGGTGGCCAGGGAGAACATGCTGGCCGCCCTGAAACGGGTGGAGCGGAACGGAGGCGCTCCCGGCGTGGACGGTGTCCCCACCGGACGGCTGCGGGACCAGATCCGCGCGGAGTGGGAGCGCATCCGTGAGGAACTGCTCCGGGGGACCTACAGACCGCAGCCAGTCCGCCGGATCGAAATCCCGAAACCGGGCGGCGGCAAGCGGATGTTGGGTATTCCCACCGTGATGGACCGCCTGATCCAGCAGGCACTCCTGCAAGTACTGACGCCAATCTTTGACCCGACATTCTCCGAATCCAGCTACGGCTTCCGGCCGGGGCGGCGGGGTCATGACGCGGTCAGGAAGGCACGTCAGTACGTGGAGGAAGGGTACGACTGGGTCGTGGACATGGACCTGGAGAAGTTCTTCGACCGGGTCAACCACGACGTGTTGATGGCCCGCGTGGCACGGCGGGTAACGGACAAGCGAGTGCTGCGGCTGATCCGGCGGTACTTACAGGCTGGGGTCATGCTGAACGGGGTGGTTGTGGCGACGGAGGAAGGGACGCCGCAGGGCGGTCCGCTGAGCCCGCTGCTGGCGAACATCCTGCTGAATGACCTCGACAAGGAGCTGGAGCGCCGCGGGCACCACTTCGTCCGGTACGCCGATGACTGCAACATCTACGTCCGCAGCAAACGGGCGGGAGAACGGGTCTACAGGAACGTGCGCCACTTCCTGCAGGAGCGGTTACGGCTGAAGGTCAACGAGGAGAAGAGCGCAGTAGACCGGCCGTGGAAGCGGCAGTTCCTCGGATTCAGCTTTTACAAGAACCGGGGAGTGCGCATCCGGCTGGCGCCGAAAAGCCTGAAGCGAGTGAAGGACAAGCTTCGCACACTGACGGACCGCAACCGCAGCCAGAGCATGGAAGAACGAATCCGGCGCCTGAACGCTTATTTGCGGGGCTGGATCGGGTATTACGCGCTCTCGGACGCGAAGTCAGTCTTCGAGACGCTCGAAGGATGGCTGAAGCGACGGCTGCGAGCATGCGTATGGAAGCAGTGGAAGCGTGTACGCACGCGCTTTCGGGAGTTGCGCGCCCTCGGTTTGCCCGAATGGGTAGTCTACCAACTCGCCAACAGCCGCAAAGGCCCGTGGCGAATGGCAGGTGGCCCATTAAACAACGCCCTGGGCAACGCCTACTGGCGTGCCCAGGGGTTGCTCAGCCTGACCGAATGCTACGAAGCGACTCGTCAATCCTGGCGAACCGCCGGATGCGGACCCGCATGTCCGGTGGTGTGAGAGGACGGGGGCTAGCCGCCCCCTCCTACTCGATTCCGGCGCCCTGCACCGGCATATCCAGACCTGACTGGTTCGCAGGGCTGCCGTTCCGTCCACCGGGGTGATTACCTGCGAGGAAAAATCACCCCCACGGGTGATGCTTCGGTGCTTCATAATTTGGTCAGCGACTCTCTACACGAGTAAGAAAAGGGGGATGACAGTGAAGGCTCGATGGCTTTGGCTGAGCCTGGCAGAGTGTAGGACCTGTACGAGCTGAGGAAAACCGGGGGAGAGGACGGCAACGTGTACCAGACGACGGTGGGGCGCACGCGTGACTGAACAGATGAAGCGGCGACCTTCCCACCGCGGAGAGGCTCGCCGCTTCCCCTCTGAACGTGAGGGGCCGTGCGCCCCGGTGCGCGGCGCACGGCCCGCGGAGTCACGGTTGGTGTCAGCCTTCAGGAGAGGTAACCCTGGTCCACGCCCACGCTGGCCAGCTCGCGCGAGAGGTACTGGAGGCCGTTCCGCAGCCGGCTCTTCACCGTGCCGAGGGGCAGGTTCAGTTCCTCGGCGATGGCGCGGTACGAGTAGCCCTCCAGCAGCCGGAGGCTCAGCACCGAGTTGTAATGCGGTGGCAGCCGGTCCAGGGCGTCGTGCAGCGCCTCGACGAACGCCTTGCGCTCGATCTCCGTCTCCGGCCCCGGGGCCGGGTCCAGCAGGTCCTCGGCCAGCACCGCCGTGGTCTGGTGCCGCTGGCTGCGCAGCACGTCGAGGGCCGCGTTGCGGGTCACCTTGTACAGCCACGCCCGCAGCTGGCTGGTGGGTTCCAGCGACTCCATGTGGCACCAGGCCTTGTACATGGCGTCCTGACAGACCTCCTCGGCGGTGAAGGCGTCGCCGAGCAGGCGGTTCGCATACGAAAGCAGCGATCCCCCCATGACCTCCATCAGCCGCCCCAGCTGCTCGTCGTCGCTGAGACCGGGCTGTCCCCACATCTCGCCGCCATCGCGCATGACCTTTCAACCCCTCTCTATCTACAGACAACAAATCCGTAATACTTGAAAAATATGGACGATCGTATGTTTCGTATCAGAGGGCGCCCCCTGCGCCTTGTAATCATAGCACCATTATGTCAGAACAAACAAGGATGATTATTCAGTCGTTTACTCACACTCTATCCACGGGGTTTCGGCAAGGGGGTGATGCCGGTCAGCTTCGCCATCGGGGGATCGCGCTTACGATTTATCGAAATCGCAGGGAAAATATGCGCTTTCAATTGCCGCTTGTGAACATTTAACGACGAGCATACGTTATCACAGGTAAAGAAAGAGAGATGGGGGTGTGTCTCCTGAGCCGGATCAACGTGGAGGCGGTGGAGCGGATCGCCCTGGTGAGGCGGCTGGCCAGCAGGCTGGAGCAGCACTGCGAACGGTACCTGCGGGCGCAGTATGGCCTGAGCTGGCCCCAGTTCCAGGTCCTGCGGGAGCTGTCGGTGGAACGGCCGACCATGCTGCAGCGCGTGAACGACGCGGTCTACTGCACCCGCGGCAACCTCGCGGCCATCATCGACCGGCTGGAGAGGGATGGGTGGCTGGAGCGCTTCCGGCTCCAGGGGGACCGCCGGGTGGTGATGCTGAGCCTCACGGAGAAGGGAAGCCGGGTGATCGAAATGGAGGCGGAACTGCGCGCCCGCGTCCAGGAGTGGCTGGGTCCGATGTGGCAGGAGGCCCAGGAGATTCAGGAGTATCTGGGTGAACTGCTGCGGGACCTGACCGATCCGCTGGCATCGCAGGATGCCCTGAAGCAGAAGGAGCGCCTCGTCGCCGTCGGCTGAGCGGGCGCCCCGCTTCCCATGCGAAACGGGCCAGGGTTGCGGACCCTGGCCCGTTTCTTCGCGTTCATTCCCCGTAGTCCAAGTGCCGCAGGCGCTGGGTGGCGAGCTCGACCACCGATTCGGCCGTCCCCGCCCCCTCCGTGACACCCGCGGCGCCCGCGGCCGCCCGCAGCAGCAGCCGCTTCCGCTGCGCCCACCGCCTCACCTTGCGGACGAGCCTCTCGGCGACCTCCGCCGACGCGGCCCGGTCGCTCTCCGGCAGCACCAGGAGGTACAGATCGTCGCGCCACGGGAGCAGGTGGTCCCGGCTCCGGATCGACGTGGCCAGCAGGTCGGTGAGGCTGGCGCCGGGAACCCGCACCGCCATGCCGGCCTGGAAGAACTCCAGGTGCAGGACGACCACCGTGCTGCCTTCGGCCTGGGCCTCGTCGTTCTGGAGCTCGGTGAAGATACGGTGAAACTCGGCCGGCAGGTCTTCCGCCGCTGACCGGATCCGCGCAGGCGTGCTGCCCGCTTCCATGAGCACCCGGTAAAGCTCAACCCGGCTCCGGGTCTTGGTCTTCCGGTAGAGATTGCGAAGGTGGGTTTTCACCGTATTCTCCGAGATGAAAAGCGCCGCTGCGATCTCCTGGGTAGAGCGCCCGGAAACCAGCAGACGGCCGACCTCCAGCTCCCGCTGGCTCAGATGCGAACCCCAGATGCGCTCCAGGGAGAATACGGCCACCGACGTCTTGTCGGCTTCCAGGATGCCCATGGTTTCGCACACTCCCCTGCATCTTGAAAGAGTATCCCTCAGATTCGACCGAAAAGTCACTGCCTCCTGCTCACCCGACGCGGGTGAGGGCGGAAAAGCGCGAATTCATCCTTCCAGATGAGCAAACCTAAAATATTTTGTGTTCAATGTTTTGCGCCGAGGATCCCTGAATTCCACATGGAGCGTAGTTCCCATGTGTCTGGTCCGTTCTCCCCCGACGGGACATGCCTTTGATCATTCATCCTCCAAGATGGATATAGAGAATCATCCGTGAATTCATGCCCAAAGGTGAGGCGTTTGTGTGCCATAATCGGCGTCGACGGGAGGTGATGCCCGCTGCGACGCATGACGCGCAAGCGCCGCCTGCGCCAGAAGGCTTTGCGGGCGCTCGGCCGGCAGATCCGGGAGTCGGGAAGCAGACTGCCCCACGTGCTGATCCCGGTGACGATGGTCATCTCCAGCTTGGCAGCCGGACATGTGACCGGCTCGACCTTTGCCCTGAGCCACGACGCAGCGGCCCGAAGCATTGAGTTTGAGACGCTGACCACCTCGCAGGTGCTCCGCTTCAGCTCGGGGCGGGTTCAGCTGGTCACTGACGCCGGCCCTGACCGCGTGGGATCGGAGGTCGTACGCACTTTCCACATCATGAACATCAGCGACCGGCACGTCTCCCTCTCGGTGGAACTCACCGGCATTCCGTGGGCACGGGCAGCACTCTCCCACAACGTGCTGGGTCCTGGCGAGACGGCAGACATCGTGGTCAGCGGCACGCCTGACGCGCCGGGCGAGTACCGGGGCTACCTTGTGGTCTACGGGATGGGCCGTTTTCTGGAACTGGGGATGGAGTTCACGGTGATGGTCATCCCCGCTCCGGATCCCTGCCGCCCCGCTGCCGACCCTGCGCCTCGGGAGGCCGGGGACGACGTTCCTGCTGCCGGGTCGGACCCGCCGGAAGCTGACCAGCCCGGCGAGGGGGGCGAGGAGCCGCCTGCGGCCTCCATCGGCCTGCACCCTGACCTGCTCGGCCTGCCGACGGAGGAACCGGCGGATGCGGCCGAACCGGAGGAAGCGTCCATCGGGCTGCATCCCGATCTGCTGGGGTTCCCGACAGGCGGGTCCGGCGGGGATGCAGAGGATGCGGAATCCGAACCGGCCCCGGAGGCGGCTGACGGGCCCGCGGCGCCGGAGGATGACGGAGACACGGGTGCTCCGGAGCCGGATGAGGCGCCTGAACCCTCCAACCCGGAGGATGGCGGTTCACCCGCACCGACCGGCGGCGATGAGGCAGCGGACCCGGGCCCCGGGGAGGAGCCTGCAGATTCCGGCTCCGGCGATGATCCTGATGCGGGTGACCATGCTGCGAGGGGTTTTGACCGCAAGGATCCGTGTGACGACAGCGCCGGCGCGCCTCCGCCCGACTCCGCCGGTGAGTGCGCACCTCAGGTGGAGGCGGCGCGGACGGAGGAGAGCGCCGACGAGGCCGGTGCTTCCGGAGACGCGGACGCCGGTGACTGCGCAGGGGCCGCTCCTCTGCCCGGAGATGAGGGTGCGGCGCCCGGTGACGGGGAGACGGACGGCCTGAAGGAGGAGGAGCAGCCGGCTCCAGATGCCGCTGAAGACGAAGGCAATGACGAGGACCCGGACGCACCCGAGGATTTTGCCGATGGCGAAAGCGACGGCGATGAGGCGGACGGCAGCGGTTCCGACTCCAGCGAGTCCGAGGATAGCGGCTTCGGCGACGACCAGTCCGAAGACCGCGAGCCCGGTGACAGCGAGTCCGAGATGAGCGAGCCCGACGACCTCGAGTCCGAGGATAGCGAGTCTGGGGACGACCCGTCCGAAAACAGCGAGTCCGAGATGAGCGAGCCCGACGACCTCGGGTCTGAGGATACCGAGTCCGGCGACGACCCGTCCGACGGCAGCGAATCCGAAGAGGAGCCGGCCGGCGATGACGGCGATGCCGAAAGCGATGGGTTCGCCGAAGGCGGTGGCGATCGCCACGGCGGCGAGCCGGGCAGCGGCGATGCCGCCGACGAGGCGCCTGGTGTTGCGGAATCCGGACCCGCACCCGCTGAAGTGGAGGAGGACGATGCAGGAGGGCAGACGACATGAAGATTCTGCTTCGCATCCTCAACGGCGCGGTGACGGCGGTGCTGTTCGTGCTCCTGGCGGGGACGGTCGCCCTCAATCTCATGGGGCGCAGGGCGCCTGACCGCATCCCGGCGGTGTTCGACTACAAGGTCCTTTCGGTGCGCAGCGGCTCCATGGAGCCGGCGATCAAGACCGGCGACGTGATCATCGTCGAGCCCCTGAAACCTGAACACGAGATCAGGGAAGGCGATGTCATCACGTTCCGGGCAGCGGATGCCGCCGACATGCTCATCACCCACCGGGTGATCGGGATCGTGTCCGTCAACGGTGAGCCGGCGGCCTATGTGACCAAGGGCGACGCCAACGACGCCCCCGACCTGTCAACGGTCCAGCGCTCACAGATCGTCGGCATCCAGCGGTGGCGGGTACCGTATTACGGCTACCTCTCAGAGTTCATGCGCACCAAGACGGGGGTCATCTCCCTTGTGATCGTTCCGGGCGTCCTGCTGATCGCCCTGGAGATCCGCAAGCTGGTCCAGGCGGTCATGGAGGAGGAGCAGGCCAAGAAGGCCGACGAGAAGCCCGCCGATGCCCAATCCCCGAGTTAGTCACCTGCAGCGCGGCCTGCAGTGAAAGGTTTGCCCGGAAGCGGCCGGGCAGCGGATCCAGATCCGCATCCATAAAGCGCTTCTTTTGGAGGGTGACACCAAGATGAAGAGGATCCTGTTGAGCCTTGCGACCGTGGGTGCCCTGTCCGCTCTGATCACCGGAGCCACCTTCGCCCTGTTCACAGCGTCGACCGAGAACGAGAACAACACGTTCACGGCCGGTACGGTCCGGCTGGGTGAGGTCACCGGCTTCACCTGCGACGTCAGCACCGACAACCTGGCCCCTGGCGACAGCGGCGAGTGCACGGTGTCCGTGACCTACAGCGGCAGCCTGGACGCCTGGATCGGTGTTGATTACTCGGTCGACGGCGACCTGTTCGAGGGCGACGACCCGATGCAGGTGTCCTTCGACGGCGGGTATGACTTCGAGGGCGCTTACGTGCTCGGCAAGTACTCGGACGGCGAGTCTGCCACGGTGACCGTGGAGTACCACTTCCCCATCACCGCCGGCAACGAGTACCAGGGCGCCAGCGGCGAGATCGAGCTCAGCTTCAAGGCCGTTCAGGCCCGGAACAACACCAAGACCGTGGATGGCAAGGAAGGCCCCATCTCCTGGAACGAGGACGCCAACTAGTCAGGAACAGCAGACCGTATGAGCACGACGGCCGCCGGGACCGACCGGTCCCGGCGGCGTCAGGTAGGAGTGGCGATGTATGAAGAGACGCCTCATTCTACTCTGCGCAGCTGCGCTGGCGGTCAGCGGGGTCGGCATCGGATCGACGCTGGCGCTGTTCACGGCTCAGACCCAGGCTGATGAGCTGGAGTTTGCCGTCGGTCAGTTCTGTTTTACCTCTGAGCGAAACGACAGCGATCCCGTCCCGGGTCCCATGTTCTACATCACGGCGGAACAGGGGGCCACCCCAGACGGGACGCCCGGCATCTACCCGACCGGGCTGTGGGCTCCCGGCGACACGAAGACCCGCACGCTGACGCTCTACAACCCGCGTGACTGCAGCACCATGGATGGTTGGCTCACCGCCGTCAGCGCAGAACTGGCGGACGGCAGTGACCGGCGCCTCGCCGAGAAGCTCTGGGTAGAGATTGAGACGCCGTTTGATGGTGAGCATGTCAAGGTCGGCGAAGCGCGGATGAGCGACCTGCTCGACGGGCCGATCGACCTCGTCTACCCTGACGGCAGCAAGATCCCCGTCCTGCTGGGAACGAACCGGCACATGAAGTTCAGGGTCAAGTTCGACATCGATGCCGGCAACGAGTATCAGGACCAGACCCTGGTCGTTCACTTCAAGCTGTACGGCGAGCAGGCGCCCAACAACCCCTAGGCGAGTACCGAGTGGGGACTCAGATTGGAGGATGAGGACAGATGCTGCGCAAGTGGGTTCTCGTCGCATCGCTGGTGGGGGCGACGATCATGGGCGGGGCGGGACTGACCCTGGCCCTGTTCACGGATGCCGCCGACACCGAGGAACCCGCCCGGTTCGTGGCCGGCACCCTGAACCTGCAGGGCGACCGCGACCAGGGTGACTCTATACCTGGCCCCATGTTCTACATCGACGCTGAAGAGGATGGCCGGGCCGGAAACGGGGAGCCCGGGAAGTATCCCACAGGCCTCTGGGCCCCGGGTGATGCCCATCACCGAGTCTTCCAGATCGAGAACATCGGCACGCTGGCGGCCAAGATCACCCGCCTGTCGGCCAAACTGGAGGAGGGCGACTTGGAGTTCGCGTCCATCCTCGACGTGAAGATCTACGACGGCGCGCTCCTCGACCCCGACGGCACGCTCCTGCTGCCGGAGCCCAACCTGATCTACGAGGGCCAGCTTGGCGACTTCTTTGACACCGGCGTCGAGCTTTCCGATCCGATCGTGCTGGAGCCCTTTGACGAGGACTGGGGAGCGGGCGGCCTGGCCGAGTTCGGGATCCTGGTCTCCTTCCCCAGGGAAGCCGGGAACCAGTACCAGGGCGATTCCATCAAGGTGACGTTCAGCGCTTACGCCGAGCAGGCCAAGAACAACCCGTAGGGCATAGGTAGGGAGGATGAGGTTCGTGAAGCGCAGGTTTGCGAAGCTGACCTCGTGGCTGCTGGCGCTCAGCCTGGTCCTGGGGCTGTGCGGTTCGGCCCTGCCCGCGGCGGCGGCCGATATCCCGGCCCGGGAGCCGGCTGCTGCTGAGGGAAGGGAGCGTGTCGGCGGTTCCGAGAAGGTGCATGCCCGGGGCTTCTCGCTCATGTCCTCGGGGCTGAACGTCACGTCGGCGACCCCGCAGCAGCTGGCTCAGGCGCTGGTGGGCAGCGGCGTCACCATCAGCAACGTCCGTTACCAGGGCAAGGAAGTGGCGCGGGGCTTGTTCACCGGCGGTGAGGGAATCATCGGTTTCGAGGAGGGGATCGTCCTCTCCACCGGCAAGGCGGTGGATGTGGTGGGGCCCAACAGCCGCCCGGACACCACCACCCAGCACTGCTTTGGCCTGTTCTGCCTGAGCCGGGGCGGAGATGGCGACCTTGACGATCTGCTTCCGCCGGGCCAGCGGACCTACGATGCGGCGGTGCTGTCCTTTGACTTCGTTCCCGAGACCGATGTTGTCTCCTTCCAGTACGTCTTCTCCTCCGAGGAGTACAACGAGTGGGTCGACAAGGGCTACAACGACGTCTTCGCTTTCTTCATCAACGGCGTGAACGTCGCGACGCTGCCCCACAGCAGCACCTTCGTCTCCATCGATAACGTGAACCTGAAGCGGAACTCAGAGTACTTCGTCAACAACGAGGGCGGCCACCTCAACACCGAGATGGACGGCCTGACCATCGTGCTCTCGATCCAGGCCGCGGTAAAGCCGGGCCAGAAGAACTCGATGAAGCTGGCCATCGCTGACGTGGGCGACCGCAAGCGGGATTCGGCGGTCTTCATCCGGGCCGGCAGCTTCCATTCGGCGCCGGCAGACACTGACGACGACGGCATTCCGGATGACGACGACAACTGCCCGTTCGTGCCCAACCCCGGCCAGGAGGACCTCGATGGGGACGGCATCGGTGACGCCTGCGACGACACGTTTACGCCGCCCGCCTGGGAGGACGCCGAGCCTGACGTGGATCTGCAGTGCGAGTGGGCCAGCATCTCCTGGCCAAGCGCCGGCGCAGGCGCGCTGTACGCCGTCTACCTGAACGACGAACTGGTGGCTGAAACCTACGAGACGTCCGTGACGCTGGAGAACCTCGCGGCCGGCACTTACCAGGTCCAGGTGAAGGTGAGCGACACGGCCGGCCACTGGTCCGACATCGTGCTGACGGCACGGTTCACGGTGGAGGCCTGCGAGGTGCCCGACGAAACGCCGCCCGTGTGGCCGGTCGATGCGGAGATCAGCGTCTTCGAAATCTGCGGCCTGGTTACGCTGGCCTGGACCGAGGCCACCGATGAGAGCGGTGTGGCGGGTTACCGGGTCTACGTGAACGGTGTCCTGGCGGGCGAGACCAGCGACACGTCCTACGAGTTCACCAACCTGGACCCCAACACCGCCTACACCTTCACCGTCACGGCCGGCGACACCGCGGGGAACTGGACGGACCCCGGGCTGACCCTGGTGTACGTCACCCAGCCCCCGGCTTCCGGCGAACCCGGGTTGACCTGGATCGCCCCGAACGGTGACCAGGCGGTTGCCGGCGAGGTCTACAACATCCAGTTCCGCTGGGGCAGCGACTGCGAGGATGACATCTTCGACCGGACCGTCGCTGTGCGGGTGCGCGACGCCGCCAGCAACGCCCTCATTGCCACTTTCGCTTACGGCAATCACATCACGTACGAAGACGGCATTTACACCCTTCCGTTTGACACCAGCGGATACCCCGCCACCCGAAACGGCGGCGAGGTGATCATCCAGGTCTACTTCGGCAACAAGATTCGTTCGGCCACGCGCCTGGTGATCGTGCCGAGTGCCGAGTGATGTAGCGGAGCCGCTTGGGTGAGGAAGCCCGTTACGCTGACCCGCCGGAACGCTGGTTCCGGCGGGTCAGCGCCGGGATGGGCCAAAGACTGACAACACGCCGTGAAGCGGGGTAGCACGCCCGGACGCGACATATAGTCAGAAAGATCTATTCGAACCTTTTCCGTTTCTCGACCGTGTTTAGGGTAAAAGCAGGAAAGGTGGCGTCGACGATGAGCGGGCAGATGGTTCACAGGGTGCTTGACAAGTCGAACATCCCGGCGTCGCTCGGGGTCTGGCTTCGGTACCAGGTTGAGGCCATCCCTCACATTGCCGCGAGGGACGGCCGTTTCTCGGCCCGCTGCGCTGCGGCCTCCCTCCGCCTGAAACTGGGTGGAGCGCTTCGGGCCAACCTGATCGATCCTGCAACCGCAGCAGATTTAAACGCCATGCTCGATCAGGTCGGGCGGATGGAGGAGCCGGCCTGACGGCTGTGAATTGGACATCGGGCCACCACGGGTCTCCCGCGGTGGCCTTTGCATTTGTGCGAGAAGGAAACATTTCGCCTGCGCCGAAAACTATATACTATTCTCTGTAGATGCGCCTGAGTGCAAGTCTGAAAAAGTGGGACGGATGTTTCGGCGCGATCCAACCTGTATATGAGGTGATGCCTGTTGTCCGATGCACGCGACCGCATCGCGGCGGAGCAGGAGCGCTGGCACAAGCAGACCGTCGCCCCGGCTCTCGCCCGTTCCCCGGAACAGCGGGCCGAGTTCACCACCGGTTCCGGCGTGCCCGTCCAGCGGCTGTACACCCCGGCCGATGTGCCGGTCGACTACCTGCGCGACCTGGGGTTCCCCGGCGAGTACCCCTTCACCCGGGGCGTGCAGCCGACCATGTACCGGGGTCGCTTCTGGACCATGCGCCAGTACGCGGGGTACGGCACCGCCGAAGCGTCCAACCGGCGGTACCGGTACCTCCTGGAGAACGGCCAGTCCGGCCTCTCCGTCGCCTTCGACCTGCCCACCCAGATCGGCTACGATTCCGACTCCCCGTACGCGGAGGGCGAGGTGGGCAAGGTCGGCGTCGCCATCGACACGCTGGCGGACATGGAGACGCTCTTCGACGGCATCCCGCTGGACCGGGTCTCCACGTCCATGACCATCAACGCCCCGGCGGCGGTGCTGCTGGCCATGTACATCGCCGTCGCCGAGAAGCAGGGCGTGAAGCCGGCGCAGCTCACGGGCACCATCCAGAACGACATCCTGAAGGAGTACGCCGCCCGGGGAACCTACATCTTCCCGCCCCAGCCCTCCATGCGGCTGGTCACCGACGTCTTCGCCTACTGCGCCCGGGAGGTCCCCCGCTGGAATACCATCTCCATCTCGGGCTACCACATCCGGGAGGCCGGCTCCACCGCCGCCCAGGAGGTGGGCTTCACCCTGGCCAACGGCATCGCGTACGTGGAGGCGGCCATCCGGGCGGGGCTGGAGGTCGACACGTTTGCCCCGCAGCTTTCCTTCTTCTTTAATGCCCACAGCGACTTCTTCGAAGAGGTCGCCAAGTTCCGGGCCGCCCGGCGCCTCTGGGCCCGCATCATGCGTGAGCGGTTCAAGGCGCAGAACCCGAAGAGCTGGATGCTCCGCTTCCACACCCAGACCGGCGGCTCGACGCTCACCGCCCAGCAGCCGCTGAACAACGTGGTGCGGGTGACCCTGCAGGCCTTCGCCGCCGTCTGCGGCGGCACCCAGTCGCTGCACACCAACTCGTGGGACGAGGCCCTTGCCCTGCCCACCGAGGAGTCGGTGCGGGTGGCCCTGCGCACCCAGCAGATCATCGCCTACGAAAGCGGCGTGGCGGGGACCATCGATCCCCTGGCCGGCTCGTACTACATCGAGCACCTGACCGGCGAGATCGAGCGGCAGGCCATGGCCTACATCGCCAAGATCGACGAGATGGGCGGGGCCGTGCGGGCCATCGAGCGCGGCTACATGCAGCGGGAGATCCAGGAGGCTGCTTACCAGTTCCAGCGGCAGGTGGAGAGCGGCGAGCGGGTGATCGTCGGCGTGAACCGGTTCCAGGTCGACGAGCCGCCCCCCGCCAACCTGCTCACGGTCGACCCGGCGGTGCAGGAGGCCCAGCAGCGGAAGCTGGCGGAGGTCAAGGCCCGGCGGGACCAGGGGGCGGTGGACCGGGCGCTGGCCGACCTGCGGGCGGCGGCGCAGGGGACGGACAACCTGATGCCCCCCATCCTGGCGGCGGTCAAGGCCTACGCCACGCTGCAGGAGATCTGCGACGTGCTGCGCGGGGTGTTCGGCGAGTACCAACCGACGGAGGAGTTGTAAGGCATGCGAAAGATTCGCGTTCTCGTCGCCAAGCCCGGCCTGGACGGCCACGACCGGGGCGCGAAGGTGGTGGCCCGGGCCTTCCGGGATGCCGGGTTCGAGGTGATCTACACCGGCCTGCGCCAGACCCCGGAGCAGATCGCGGAGGCCGCCCTGCAGGAAGACGTGGACGTGGTGGCGCTCTCGATCCTCTCCGGGGCCCACAACACGCTCCTGCCCAGGACCGTGGCCGCCCTGCGGGCCCGGGGGCTGAACGACGTGCTGGTCGTGGCCGGCGGCGTCATCCCTGCGGCGGACATCCCCGGGCTGAAGGCGGCCGGCATCGCCGAGGTCTTCACCCCCGGCACGCCCACCAGGGCCGCCGTCGACTTCATCCGGCAGCGGGTCCAGCCGGCCTAGCGGCAAGAAGGATCCCGCTGGCCTGGGGCAAGACGGGTCCCACCGGCTGGCGGCCAGAGAGGTGCCACCGGCCTGGGGCAAGACGGGTCCCACCGGCCTGGCGGCAGGAGAGGTGCCACCGGCCTGGCGCAAGACGGGTCCTACCGGCCTGGGGCAAGAAGGATCCCACCGACCTGGCGGCAGGACGGGTCCCGCTGACATGACGACAAGATGTTAAGACTCGGTTTTAGGATCTGGTCATAAGAAAGGTGACGTGCTATGATGGTGGGGATCGATCATATCGGTATCGCCGTCCGCGACCTGCAGGCGCAGATCGCGCTCTACCGGGACCGGCTGGGGCTGCGCTTTGCGGGCATCGAGGAGGTGCCGGCGCAGAAGGTGCGGGTGGCCTTCTTCGAGGCCGGGGGCGCCCGGATCGAGCTGCTGGAATCGACCGCGCCGGACGGGCCGATCGCCCGGCACATCGACCGGCGGGGCGAGGGGCTGCACCACGTGGCCTACCGGGTGAGGGACATCCGCGCCGCCATGGCCGAGGCCCGGGCCCAGGGGCTGCAGCTCATCGATGAGGCGCCCCGCCCCGGCGCCCACGGCACCCTGGTGTGCTTTCTGCATCCCCGGTCGACGGGCGGCGTGCTGACCGAACTGGTGCAGCACGTGGGGAGTGATGAGCAGCGTGAGCATGGAGGACCTGGTGGCGGAACTTGAGGCCCGTGAGGCCCGGCTGCGCCTGGGCGGTGGGGAGAAGGCCCTGGCGAAGCGGAAGGAGCAGGGGAAGCTCACGGCCCGGGAGCGGCTGGCGCTCCTGTTTGACCCCGGTTCCTTCGTCGAGATCGACCTGCATGTGCGCCACCGCGGGACCGAGCTGGGCATGGACAAGCGGGAGACCCCCGCCGAGGGGGTGATCACCGGCTTCGGGACCGTGGACGGCCGCACCGTGTACGCCTTCTCCCAGGACTTCACGGTGATGGGCGGGTCGCTGGGGGAGATGCACGCCCAGAAGATCGTGAAGGTGCAGCAGATGGCGCTGAAGGCCGGCTGCCCCATCGTGGGCATCCAGGACTCGGGCGGGGCCCGGATCCAGGAGCACATCGACGCCCTGAACGGCTACGGCCGGATCTTCTACCACAACACCCTCGCCAGCGGCGTCATCCCCCAGATCTCCGTCATCATGGGGCCCTGCGCCGGCGGCGCCGTCTACTCGCCCGGTCTGACCGACTTCATCTTCATGGTCGACAAGACCAGCTACATGTACATCACCGGGCCCGAGGTGATCAAGGCCGTCACGGGGGAGACCACGACGCACGAAGCCCTGGGCGGGGCGCAGGCCCACGCCGAGAAGTCCGGGGTCGCCCACTTCCGGGCGCCGGACGAGGCCTCCTGCCTGGCGGCGGTCCGCCGTCTCCTCTCCTTCCTGCCTTCCAACAACGTGGACGACGCGCCGCCCGGCCCCCTCACCGATCCCATCGAGCGGGCCGAGCAGCGGCTGCTCGACATCGTGCCCCTGAACCCCAACAAGCCTTACGACGTGCGGGACGTCATCACCGCCGTCGTCGACCACGGGGACTTCCTGGAAGTGCAGCCGGGCTGGGCGATGAACATGGTCGTGGGGTTTGCCCGGCTCGCGGGCCGCACCGTGGGCATCATCGCCAACCAGGCCCGGGTACTGGCCGGCTGCATCGACATCAACGCCTCGGACAAGGCAGCCCGGTTCATCCGGTTCTGCGATGCCTTCAACATCCCGGTGATCACCTTCGTGGACACGCCCGGCTACCTGCCGGGCACGGCCCAGGAGCACGGCGGCATCATCCGGCACGGGGCCAAGCTGCTGTACGCCTACTGCGAGGCAACCGTGCCCAAGCTGGTGGTGGTGCTCCGCAAGGCGTACGGCGGCGCCTACCTGGCCATGTCGGCGCAGTCCCTGGGCGCCGACTTCACGGTGGCCTGGCCCACCGCCGAGATCGCGGTGATGGGCGCCGATGGCGCCGCCAACATCCTGTTCAAGCCGGGTCCCGAGGTGGAGGATCCCCAGGCGGCCCGGGCCGAGTGGATCCAGGCGTACAAGGAGAAGTTCAACACCCCGTTCAACGCCGCCGGCCGCGGCTTCGTCGAGGCGGTCATCGACCCCCGGCAGACCCGCCCGGTCCTGGCCAGGGCCCTGCAGGCCCTGGGCACCAAGCGGGAGACCCGCCCGGCCAAGAAGCACGGCAACTTCCCGGTGTAAGCGCTGGAAGGAGGATCGCAGATGATCAGGCGTTTTCGGGTAACCATCGGCGGCGTGACCTACAACGTGGACGTGGAAGAGCTGAGCCCGGCTGCTGCCCCGGGCGGCGCCCTCGCCGCGCCGGGGGCGGTTCCTGCGGCCGCGCCGCAGGCGGTGCCTTCGCCCAGCTCGGCCCCGGCCCCGGCGTCCGTCTCTGCCCCCGCCCCGCTGCCGACACCGGCGTCCGCCCCTTCGCCGGCACTGACGCCCGCCCCGGCGCCGGCCGCCGCGACGGCCGCGCCGATGCCGGCGCCGTCGGCCGCGCCGGCAGCCTCCGGCGGGGCCCAGCCCGCCGAGGGCCAGGCGGTCTGCGCGCCCCTGCCCGGCCTGATCGTGAGCGTGCCGGTGCAGGTGGGGCAGCAGGTGCGTGAGGGCGACGTGGTGGCGGTGCTCGAGGCGATGAAGATGGAGAACGACATCACCAGCCCGTACGCGGGCACGGTGAAGCAGGTTCTCGTGAGCAAGGGCACGTCGGTCGCCATGAACGACCCGCTGGTGGTGATCGGCTGATGTCGGGGGCGTGGCGTGCCCAGCTGCCGGCGGAGATCGTGGCGGTGATCACCGCGGCCGTCGCCGCGGCCATGGATCAGCCCGTGGGCAGTTTTGCCATCCGCGCGATTGAGCCGGCGGCGCAGGGGTGGGGGCAGGCGCCCGCCGGCGCGGGCCCGGGAGGACCCGGCGCCTGGGGAGGGAGCGGCTGGGCGAAGGCCGGCGTGATCCAGGCGCACCTGACGCGGGCGCAGTTCGGGGGACGGACCCGTTAGCGACGCCAGAGGAGAGGGAGAGGGCAGAGCATGTTTGAGAAGGTCCTGATCGCGAACCGGGGCGAGATCGCCATCCGGATTATCCGGGCGTGCCGGGAGCTGGGGATCAAGACGGTGGCCGTCTTCTCCGAGGCCGACCGGGACGCGCTGCACGTCCGCATGGCGGACGAGGCCCATTACATCGGTCCCGCACCCTCCAACCAGTCGTATCTCTCGGTGCCGGCCATCATCACGGCGGCGACGGCCAGCGGCGCCGACGCGATCCATCCCGGCTACGGCTTCCTGGCGGAGAACCCGTTCTTCGCCGAGGCCTGCCGCCAGTGGAACATCGCCTTCATCGGCCCCAATCCGGAGGCGATCCGGGCGATGGGGATGAAGGACGCCTCCAAGGCCCTGATGAAGAAGGCCGGGGTGCCGACGATCCCCGGCTCGGACGGGCTGGTGGAGGGCGAGGCCCATGCGCTGGCGGTGGCCGAGGAGATCGGGTACCCGGTGATGGTGAAGGCGACGGCCGGCGGCGGGGGGCGGGGCATCCGCATCGCCCACAACCCCGAGGAGCTGGTGCAGGCCCTGCAGAAGGCCGCCAGCGAGGCCGGGGCGGCCTTCGGGAACGCCTCCGTGTTCGTGGAGAAGTACATCCAGGTCGGTCGGCACATCGAGGTGCAGGTCCTCGGCGACCAGCACGGCAACATCATCCACCTGGGCGAGCGGGAGTGCTCGATCCAGCGCCGCCGGCAGAAGATGCTGGAGGAGGCGCCGGCGCCGTTTCTGCCCGAGGAGACCCGGGAGCGCATCCGGGAGGCCGGCGTGCGCGCCGCCCGCGCGGTCGGCTACGACAACGCCGGCACGGTGGAGATGATCTACGACGAGCTGACCGGCGAGTTCTACTTCCTGGAGATGAACACCCGCATTCAGGTGGAGCATCCCGTGACCGAGGCGGTGACCGGGATCGACATCGTCAAGGCCCAGATCCGCATCGCGGCCGGCGAGCCCCTCCCCTGGAAGCAGGAGGACATCGTCATCCGGGGCCACGCCATCGAGTGCCGCGTGAACGCCGAGGACCCCGACAACAAGCTCTACCCCTCGACGGGCACGGTCACGGCCCTGGAGGTCCCCGGCGGGCCCTGGACCCGCTGGGACGGCATGCTCTTTCCGGGCTACCAGATGAAGCCTTTCTACGATTCGCTGGTGGGCAAGCTGATCGTGTGGGGCGAGGACAGGAACGACGCCATCGCCAAGATGCAGCGGGCGCTGTCGGAGTTCCGGGTGGAGGGCATCAAGACGACGGTGCCCGTGCACCAGCGCATCCTGGCTTCGCCCGATTTCCGGGAGGGCCGCTTCTCCATCGAGTGGCTGGAGGGATTCCTGGGCATGAAGTAGAAGAGGGCCGGGCAACGTGCCCGGCCTTCGCTTTCGGGTCTGAGGCAGCGGCCAGCTGGTCAATCCGGCAGAGGAGGGATGGCCCGTGGAAGTCAGCAAGCAGGCGCTCCGCCGGCGGATGATCGCCGCCCGGCAGGCCCTGGACCCGGACGAACGCGCCCGGCTCAGCCGCCTCGCCCAGCAGGCGGTGCTGGGGTCTCCCGAGTGGGCGCACGCGCAAGTGGTGCTGCTCTACGTCCCCGTGCGGGGCGAGGCCGACACCGCCGCGCTGGCCGAGGCGGGCCGCCGGGCCGGGAAGCGGCTCCTGCTGCCCCGGGTGGAGCGGGCCGCCCGCCGGCTCTGGCTTCACCGCTGGGACGGCACGGCGGCTCAGCTGGCCCCGGGCGCCTACGGCATCCCCGAACCCCGGCCCGACCTGCCCCGGGAGGCGCCGGCCGCCGTCGGACTGGTCGTCGTTCCCGGCGTGGCGTTCGACCGCCGGGGGTACCGCCTGGGCTACGGCGGCGGCTACTACGACCGGCTCCTGCCGGAGCTGGCCGGGGCGGTGAAGATCGGCCTGGGATACGGGTTTCAGCTGGTCGAGCGCATCCCCGCCGAGCCGCACGACGTGCGGCTCGACGCCGTGGCCACCGAGGAGGGGCTGTGGCGGGTCGTCTGAGGGGCCGGGCCCGGCGTCAGGCGTCTGCGCCGAAACGCTCCACCCAGCCCGGCTGCACGGCGATCCCGTGCTCCGGGAACACCGCGACCTGGGGAACGTAGTAGAACGACATCTCCGGGTTGCGGGCGTACCATGTCCGCACGAGTTCGGCCGACCAGATCGCCGCGGCCTCCTCCAGCGCCTCGGGGGTGAGGGGCAGCACGGTGCGCCGGCCGTCCAGCTCGTAGGTCAGCACCGCGCGTTCTGCCGGGATCTCCGACAGCGGGATCGCAATCCGCGTGCGCGTGTGGAGGTAGGAGCCGGGCAGCTGCCGGAAGTCGATGGGCGTGAAGTAGACGCCGGAGTTGCGGAAAGGCCCCAGGAGCGGTTCGGCCCACTGAGCGTAGAGGGAGCGGTAGAAGGACTCGAACTGCTGCCACCGTTCAGACTCGGGAAAGGCGCTCAGCGGAAGCAGCCCCCTGCGGAGGATGTCGGGCAGGCTGTCGTCGCCGCTCAGCAGGTAGTGGTACAGGGTGTCGGTGCGGCAGACCTTTGTCACAGTTGACTCACCTCAGAAAGACGTGTACCACACCGGATCTGGTCGCTTCGTCGTACCCAGGTACGATTTTTTGTGCCGGGGCCGGTCCCGCACCGTACCCGTCCGGGCGGACGCACGGGGCCGCGGGCTTCACCGCCGTGTACACCCGCACATGGAAAAAGGCCGGGGGCTGCAGCCCCCGGCCTCACGCTCACTCTGCCGCCCAGCCCCGTGCCCGTTCCACGGCCCGGCGCCAGCCGGCGTAGAGCCGCTCCCGTTCCTCCGCCGGCAGGGTTGGGGTGAAGCCCCGGTCCAGCGCCCACTTGTCGGCCAGCTCCGCCTGGCTGCGCCAGAAGCCCGTGGCCAGGCCGGCCAGGTAGGCGGCGCCCAGGGCGGTGGTCTCGGCGACCTTCGGCCGGTCGACCGGCACCCCGAGGATGTCGGACTGGAACTGCATGAGGAAGTTGTTGGCCACGGCGCCGCCGTCCACCTTGAGGCGGTTCAGCCGGATGCCGGCGTCCTTCTCCATCGCCCCCAGCACGTCGCGGGTCTGGTAGGCGATCGACTCCAGGGTGGCCCGGGTGATGTGCGCGCGGCCCGTGCCCCGGGTCAGGCCGACGATGGTGCCCCGGGCGTACATGTCCCAGTACGGCGCGCCCAGGCCCACGAAGGCCGGCACCACGTAGACCCCGCCCGAGTCGGGGACGGAGAGCGCCAGCGCCTCGGAGTCGGCCGAGCGCTCGAAGAACCCGAGCTCGTCCCGCAGCCACTGCACCGCGGCCCCGCCGATGAAGATCGAACCCTCCAGGGCGTATTCCACCCGGTCGCCCAGCCCCCAGGCGATGGTGGTGAGCAGGCCGCTTTCGGACGGGACGGCCTTCCGGCCGGTGTTCATCAGGAGGAAACAGCCGGTGCCGTAGGTGTTCTTCGCATCGCCGGGCTGGAAGCAGGCCTGCCCGAACAGCGCCGCCTGCTGGTCGCCCGCCACGCCGGCGATGGGGATGGCTGCCCCGAGCACCTCCGGGTCCGACTCCCCGTAGATGTGGCTGGAGGGGAGCGCCTCGGGCAGCATCGACCGGGGGATGCCCAGTTCGGCCAGGATCTCCTCGTCCCACGCCAGCGTGTGGATGTTGAACAGCATGGTGCGCGAGGCGTTGGAGTAGTCCGTGGCGTGCACCCGCCCGCCGGTCAGCTTCCAGATCAGCCAGCTGTCGATGGTGCCGAAGCGGAGCCTTCCCTGATCGGCCTTCTCCCGGGCGCCGGGGACGTTGTCCAGGATCCACTTGACCTTGGTGCCCGAGAAGTAGGCGTCGACGACCAGGCCGGTCTTCTCCCGGATGCGCGGCGCCCAGCCGCGTGCCGTCAGGTCATCGCACACGGAGGCGGTGCGGCGGCACTGCCAGACGATCGCGTTGTGGACGGGCTCGCCGGTCTCCGCGTCCCAGACCACCGTGGTCTCCCGCTGGTTGGTGATGCCGATCGCGGCGACTTCAGCCAGCGTGATCCCCGTCCGGGCCAGCACATCCTGAACGGCGCGCTGCTGCGTCGCCCAGATCTCCCCGGGGTCGTGTTCGACCCAGCCGGGCTGCGGGTAGATCTGCCGGAACTCGTGGTTCACCTGTCCCACCGGCCGTCCTGGTCGAAGAGGATGGCCCGGGAGGAGGTGGTCCCCTGGTCCAGGGCGATCACATAACGTCGGGTCATGATATCAGCCCCTATCCGCGCACCCAGCCGCGCTCGATCATGCCGGTCGCCAGCCGGTCGACCGCGTAGAGGTAGGCGGCCTCCCGCATCGACGTGTTGTACCGCTGGCTGTAGGCGAGCACGGCGTTGAACGCGTCGGTCATATACCGGTCCAGGCGGCGGTGCACGGTCCGGGCCGACCAGCGCAGGCCGCCCTGCTGGCCCTGAACCCACTCGAAGTAGGAGACGGTCACGCCGCCTCCGTTGGCCAGGATGTCCGGGACCTGCATGATGCCCCGGTCCGCCAGCACCTTCGCCCCCTCCGGGGTGGTCGGGCCGTTGGCGCCCTCCACCACGATGGGCGCCTGGATCTTCCCGGCCACCTCCGCGGTGATCTGCCCCTCCAGCGCCGCCGGGATCAGGACATCGACCGGCAGGGCGAAGAGCTGCTCGTTGGTGAGGGGTTCGGCGCCCGGGAAGCCCGCCACGCCGCCGTGGGCCTTCACGTAGTCCGTCAGCGCGGCCACGTCGAGCCCGTCCTCCCGGTAGACGCCGCCGGTGATGTCGGTGACGCCCACGACCTTCGCGCCCATCGCGGTGATCGCCTGCGCCGCGCCGCGGCCCACGTTGCCGAAGCCCTGCACGGCCACCCGGGCGCCCTTCAGCTCCACGCCCCGCACCTTGCAGGCCTCCCGGGTGACGTAGGCGATGCCCAGGCCGGTGGCGCCGGTCCGCCCCTCGATGCCGCCCAGGTTGAGGCTCTTGCCGGTGAACACCGAGAAGTCGAGGTCGGTGACGGACTTCAGGTACTCATCGAGCATCCAGCCCATGATGCGCGAGTCGGTGTTGACATCGGGCGCGGGAATGTCCGTGTTCGGACCGATCATATCCCGGAGTCCCCGCACATAGCCCCGTGCGATCTGCTCCACCGCGGAGGGCGGCAGGGCACGGGGGTCGCAGATGACGCCGCCCTTGGCGCCGCCATAGGGCAGTCCGAGCACGGCGTTCTTCAGCGTCATGAGCATGGCCAGCGCCTCGACCTCTTCCTTGGTCACGCTGGGATGGAACCGGATGCCGCCCTTGTACGGGCCGAAGACGGCAGCATGCTGCGAACGGTAGCCCAGGAAGGTCTCCACGGAGCCGTCGGGCATCGTGACTGCGATGTGAACTTCAAGGGTACGCCTGGGGTTGCGCAGGATCTTGTAGACGCCCTCCGAGTGACCCAGTCTGGCGACTGCAGCACGAATCGTCTCCTGGGTAGCTCGGAAGAACTCCTGGCCATTCATGTACGAGATCCTCCCTTCAATCGTTCCATAACGGACACCCATGCCAGTATTCCGCAAATACCGGCTTCAGTCCTGCTTGCGCGGCGCCGCCGCGCTCGATTTTTGCATACCCCGAAACGCTTGTCCGGTGCGGGAAACGGGAGGTTTCAACCGATCGGATTATGCAAACTTGGAACCTTGGGGCCAGTCTCTTCGTCTAGCAAACCAATAATCTGGGAGGAGGAGGTTCCGGTATGAACGTGATTGCTGTACAGGGGCTGCGCAAGATTTTCCGGGTGCACCGCAAGCCGGAATCCTCCTGGGCCCGCCTCCGTGCGGCGCTCCGGCCGCAGACGGTGGAGGTGGAGGCCGTAAGGGGCATCGACCTCACGGTGCAGCGGGGCGAGATGCTGGCCTTCATCGGCCCCAACGGCGCCGGGAAGTCCACCACGATCAAGATGCTCACGGGCATCCTCCACCCCACGGCGGGGCACGCCGAGGTACTCGGCCTCGTCCCCTGGAAGGACCGGCAGCGGCTGGCCTTCCGCATCGGGTCGGTCTTCGGCCAGAAATCGCAGCTCTGGCTGCACCTGCCCCCGGTCGACACCTTCAACCTGCTGGCCCGCATCTACGAGCTGGACGGGGCGGCCTACCGCAGGCGGCGGGCGGAACTGGTGGAGCTGTTTGAGCTCGGGGAGATCATGCACACCCCCGCCCGGAAGCTGAGCCTGGGGCAGCGGATGCGCTGCGAGATCGCGGCCAGCCTCCTGCACCGGCCCGAGATCCTCTTCCTGGACGAGCCCACCATCGGGCTGGATCCGGTGGCCAAGGGGGCGATCCGCGACCTCATCCGCCGGGCCAACCGGGAAGAGCAGGTGACCGTGTTCCTCACCTCCCACGACGCCGGCGACATCGAGCACCTGTGCAGGCGGGTGGTGATCATCAACCGGGGCCAGGTCATCCTGGACGGGTCCGTGGGCGCCCTGAAGCGGGAGTACATGCCGGAGCGGCAGATCGACCTGAAGCTGGGCGCTCCCTTCGCCGGCGAGCTGAACCTGCCGGGCGTGCGGGTGCTGAAGGCCACCGCCTACGGGCTGAGGCTCGCGGTGGACACCCGGCTCTCCCCCATCGAGGCGACGGTGAGCCATCTGCTCCGCACCTACCCGGTGCAGGACATCGCCATCACCATGCCGCCGATGGAGCAGGTGATCGCGGCGATCTACCAGGGGAAGGGGGTGGCCGGATGAGCGGTCGCTCCACGAGGCCGGCCGGTTCCCTGCGGCGTGTGCGCCGCCGTGTCATGAAGTACGCCGAGGTCGGCCGGATCGCCGTCCGGTCCGGCTGGGCGTACCTGTGGAACCAGCTGCTGGCCACCCTCTTCCTGGTGGTGGTGCTGTACGTCTTCGTCCAGCTCTGGCGGGCCACCTTCGCCGCGGAGGGCCCGGTGATCGACGGCTACACGCTCCCGGAGATGATCTGGTACCTGGTGGCGACCGAGGCGATCATCCTCTCGCTGCCCCGGGTGCACGCCGTGCTGGCGCAGGAGGTGAAGGACGGCGACCTGGCCCTCAGGCTCTCCAAGCCGTATTCCTACCTGGGCTTTCACTACGCCTCCTTCCTGGGCGAGGCCCTGGTGAAGCTCGCGGTCATGCTGCTGGTCGGCGGCGCGACGGCCTGGCTGACGGTGGGGTCGATCCCGTTCCGCTGGGAGGCCGCCCCGCTGCTGCTGCTCCTCTACCTGACGACCCACGCCCTGAACTTCTTCTACGTCGCGGCCGCGGGGCTGCTGGCCTTCTGGGTGGAGGACGTGGTGGGGATCTACCTGCTCCTCGACCGGCTGAAGTGGGTCCTGGGCGGCATGCTGATCCCCGTCGGCCTCTACCCGGAGGCCATGCGGCGGCTGGTTGCGTGGCTGCCCTTCCGGCACCTGATCGGCGGGCCGGCGGAGCTGTTCGTGCACTTCTCGTGGGGCGGGGCGGCGGCCCTGCTCCGCCAGCAGGCGCTGTGGCTGGTGGTCTTCGGGTGTATCTGCGTCGGCATCTACCGGCTCGGGGTGAGGAGAGTGGACGTCAATGGCGGCTAGGCAGACAGGGGAAGAAGGGCGAAGACCGATGGCGGCCGGGCAACCGGGGTTCGGCGGCGCTTTCGCCAGGCAGCTGGCGTTCATCGGCGCCTATATGCGGGCCAACCTGGCGACGGCGCTGGAGTACCGGGCCTCCCTCGTCTCGCAGGTGCTCGGGATGTTCATCAACAACGCCCTCTGGGTCCTCTTCTGGACGCTCTACTTTTCCCGGTTCCCGGTGCTCCGGGGGTGGACCCTGGAGGACGTGGTGGTGCTCTGGGCGGCAGCCTCCACCAGCTACGGCCTGGCGGTGGGGCTGATGGGCAACGTGCGGCGGCTGCTGCAGCTGATCGTGCAGGGGCAGCTGGACTACTTCCTGGCCCTGCCCAAGGACGTGCTGCTGCACGTGCTGGTGAGCCAGATCCGGGTGGTCCACCTGGGCGACCTGCTCTTCGGGCCGGTGGTGCTGCTGGCGGTGGTGCGCCCCACCTGGGAACAGGCCGGGGTCTTCGCCGCCGCGACAGTGCTGGCGTCGCTGGTGCTCCTGGGTTTCCTCATCCTGGTGGGTTCGCTGACGTTCTTCCTCGGCAACGCCGAAGCCCTGACAGACCAGGTGCACAACGCCCTGCTCCACTTCGCCACCTACCCGGCGACCCTCTTCGACGGCGGCGTCCGCGTGCTGCTGTACACCGTGCTGCCCGCGGCCTTCGTCTCCACCGTGCCGGTGGAACTGGTGCGGTCCTTCTCCTGGACGGAGATGCTCTGGCTGGCCTGCGCCGCTACGAGTCCGGCAACCTGATGATGCTGCGCTCCTGAGGCGGAACCGGCCCCATGCCCGCCGGCCGCCTCCAGACGACCGGACCGTCGCTTCGGGACCCGTCCCCCGCAGGGGGGCGGGTCCCCCTTTTTTGCAGGAAACCCTTGTCTTTTGCCCATTTCGTGGTACTATGGTGGTGAAGAGTGGTGAAAAGTGGGGCGCTGTCCCATTGAACCGGCGGTGCCCTTCCGCACCCCTTCACCATGCGGCCGGCGCTTCTGCAGGGCACCCGGCAGCGGGGGACGACCACCATGTTCATGGGCGAGTTCCAGCACGCGATCGATGCAAAAGGGCGGCTCATCATCCCGGCCAGGCTGCGCGACGGGCTGGGCGAGCGCTTTATTGCCACGAAGGGGCTGGACCGCTGCCTGTTCGTCTTCCCGCTGGCCGAGTTCGAGGCCGTGAGCCAGAAGCTCCGGGGGCTCGGGATGAGCACCAGCGCCGCCCGGGCGTTCAACCGCCTCTTCTTCTCCGGCGCCACGGAGTGCGAGCTCGATCCGCAGGGCCGCATCCTGCTGCCCGCCAACCTGCGGGAGTACGCCGGCATTGTGAAGGACTGCGTCATCGTCGGCGTCGAGAACCGGGTGGAGATTTGGGCGGCGGAGCGGTGGGCAGAGTACAGTCAGGAGGCGGACGAGCTCTACACCGAGATCGCGGAGAAGCTGGGCTTCTGACCGCGGGCGTCGGGCCGAACCCGTACAGGGATGCGAACCTGGAAGCAGAGGCGATTGCCGTGGCCTTTCACCATATCCCCGTGCTCCTGCACGAGACCATGGACGCCCTGGCCGTCCGGCCGGGCGGCACGTACATCGACTGCACGGTCGGCGGCGGCGGCCACGCGGCGGAGATCCTCCGCCGTTCGGCTCCCGACGGCTGGCTGATCGGCTTCGATCAGGACGAAAACGCCCTCCGGGCCGCAGGCGACCGGCTGGCGCCATTCGGCGACCGGGTCACGCTGGTCCGGACCAACTTCGAACACATCGCCGACGTGGCGGCCCGGCTGGGCATTGGCGCCGCGGACGGCGTGCTGATGGACATCGGCGTCTCCTCCCACCAGTTCGATGAGGCCGAGCGGGGCTTCAGCTACCACCACGACGCCCCGCTGGACATGCGCATGGACCGCACCCGGCCCCTGAGCGCCGCTGTGCTGGTGAACGAGTGGGAGGAAAGTGAGATCGCCCGGGTGATCCGGGAGTACGGCGAGGAGCGGTGGGCGGGCCGCATCGCCCAGTTCATTGTCCGGGCCCGGGCCCAGCGCCCCATCGAGACCACGGGGCAGCTGGTGGAGATCATCAAGGCCGCGATCCCCGCCGCCGCCAGGCGGGAGGGGGGCCATCCCGCCCGGCGCACCTTCCAGGCCATCCGGATCGCCGTCAACGACGAGCTCGGCGCCCTGGAGCGGGGGCTGGAAGGGGCGCTGAGAGTGCTCCGGCCCGGCGGCCGGCTGGCGGTCATCACCTTCCACTCGCTGGAGGACCGCATCGTCAAGCAGACCTTCGCCCGGTGGGCGAAGCCCTGCATCTGCCCGCCGGACATCCCGGTCTGCGTGTGCGGGCGGGTGCCGCTGGCCGAGCCCGTCACCCGCAGGCCGGTGAAGGCATCGGCGAGAGAGGTCGAGGAAAACCCCCGGTCGCGGAGCGCGACGCTCCGGGCCGTTGTCAAGTTCCAGGCAGACGAGGAGGCGAAGTAAGATGTCGGCTGCACCGCATTGGAACCGGGTTTCCGAGGTCCAGTCCGCTGCGTCGGCCGCGCCGGCCCCCAGGCAGGCGCCCCAGCAGGCCCCCCAGCAGGCGCCGAGGCCGGTGCCGCGCCCGGCGCGCCGCCGGATCCACCTGCCCGCGGTGCTCGGCCTGGTCGCCGCGTGGCTGGTGCTGATGTTCCTCGCCTTCTCGGTCGTGCAGACCCGGATGACCATCCGGAGCGTGGAGGCCGCCACGGCGCAGGCCCAGCGGCAGATCGCCCAGCTGCAGGAGCAGAACCACGCCCTGGAGGCGATGATCGCCAACGCCGCCTCCGTGGAGGAAGTGGAGCGGTGGGCCCTGGAGCACGGCATGCAGCCGCCCGTCGGCGTGGCCGAGACGCTGGAGGGGCGGCCCGAGGCGGTGGCGGCGCGCACCGCCGTCACGGCGGAGGCCCCGGCGCCGGAGGTCACCGAGGCGGCGCCGACGATCTGGCAGGCGCTGCTGGAGAAGTTCCAGAACCAGCTCAACATGTTCGCGGCGCGCTAGCGTCCTGGCACAAGCCTGGGGCTGCCCCGCCGTCCGCTCTGCGGACGGCGGGGCAGCCCCATTCGCGTGCGCGCGCGGCCCCGTCCGCTGCCCTATTGCATAAACATGCGAATGCGGTTTATAATTATGCGACAGCGGGCCGCACTTGATACGCCGGTAACGGGAGAGTATAATGCCGGAGGACAAAGGTCTCCCGACCGCGGATTAAGTGGGTGCCGCGACGCCCACATCTCGAGGAGGGTGCCGTTATATGAAGGGCTATCTGGTGTTGGAGGACGGGACGCTCTTTGTGGGCGCGGGCTTCGGCGCGCCGGCCGTGCTGGCCGGCGAGGTGGTGTTCAACACGGGCATGACCGGTTACGAGGAGGTCGTGACCGATCCGTCCTGTTTTGGCCAGATCGTCGTGATGACCTACCCCCTGATCGGCAATTGCGGCGTCACCGCCGGGGACGGCGAGTCCCGGCAGCCGTGGATCAGGGGGCTTGTTGTGAAAGCGCTCTGCGACCGGCCGAGCCACTGGCAGGCCGTCGGGAGCCTTTCTGCCTTTCTGGCGGCGCACGGCGTGCCGGTTCTGGCGGGCATCGACACCCGGGCGCTCACCCGTCACCTGCGCAGCCGGGGCCCCCTGCGCGGGGTGATCGCCACGGTGACGGAGGGCGCCGAGCCCGGGCCGGCCGAGGTGGCGGCCTGGATGGAGATGGCCCGGGCGTTCCGGATGGAGGGCGCCGCCCGCCGGGTCTCCACCGCGGCGGCCTACCGGATCCCCGGTCCCGGCCCGCGGGTGGTCGCCGTGGACTTCGGCGCCCGGGAGGACATCCTGCAGGCGCTGACGGCCCGCGGCTGCGACGTGACGGTGGTGCCCGCCTCCGCCCCGGCCGGGGAGATCCTGGCCCTGGGGCCGGACGGCGTGGTGCTCACCGACGGTCCGGGCGCGCCCACCGACCTGCCGGAGGCGGCGGAGGCGGTGCGGGCGCTGCTGGAGCGCGGGGACCTGCCGGTCCTCGGCATCGGCCTCGGTCACCAGATCGCCGCGCTCGCCCTGGGGGCCAGCACCTACAGGCTCCCCTACGGCCACCGGGGGGCCAACCATCCCGTGAAGGAGCTGGCCACCGGCCGGATCCGCATCACCCGCCAGAATCACGGCTGGGCTGTGGCGGCGGAGAGCCTGCCGCCCGAGGCGGAGGTCACCGCCGTGTCGCTTCACGACGGCACCGTGGAGGGGCTGGCGCACCGGCGGCTGCCGCTTCTGACCGCGCAGTACCGCCCGGAGGCCTGCGCCGGCCCCGAGGAGAACGACGGCCTGTTCGACCGTTTCCTGGCCCTGATGACCCGGGGCCCGGTGGTCACCCGCACTGCGTAAGGAGATGAAGGGGTCCGGCGAGGCCCCATCCCGAGGAGGATGCAGCATGCCCAGACGCCAGGATGTGGAAAAGGTTCTCGTGATCGGATCGGGCCCCATCGTGATCGGCCAGGCGGCCGAGTTCGACTACGCCGGCACCCAGGCCTGCCAGGCCCTGCGGGAGGAAGGGCTTGCCGTCGTGCTCATCAACTCCAACCCGGCCACCATCATGACCGACCGGCACGTGGCCGACCGGGTCTACATCGAGCCCATCACGCTGGAGTTCGTGGAGCGGGTGATCGCCCGGGAGCGCCCCCAGGGGCTCCTGCCCACCCTCGGCGGCCAGGTGGGCCTCAACATGGCCATGCAGCTGGAGGAGGCGGGGATCCTCGAGCGGTACGGCGTGCAGCTCCTGGGCACCCCGCTGGCGGCGATCCGCCGGGCCGAGGACCGGGCCGAGTTCCGGGCGCTGATGAAGGAGATCGGCGAGCCCGTGCCCGAGTCCACCATCGTCACCACCCCCGAGGCAGCCCTGGCCTTCGGCGCGGAGGTGGGCTATCCGCTGATCGTGCGGCCGGCCTACACCCTGGGCGGCACCGGCGGCGGCATCGCCCACAACCCCGGGGAGATGCGGGAGATCGTCACCCGGGGGCTGAGGCTCTCGCCCGTTACCCAGTGCCTCGTCGAGCGGTCGCTGCTGGGCTGGAAGGAGATCGAGTACGAGGTGATGCGGGACGGCGCGGGCAACGCCATCACCATCTGCACCATGGAGAACATCGACCCGGTGGGGGTGCACACCGGCGACTCCATCGTGGTCGCCCCGTCGCAGACGCTCACCGACCGGGAGCACCAGATGCTCCGCAGCGCCGCGCTGAAGATCATCGGGGCGCTGGGGATCGAGGGGGGCTGCAACATCCAGTTCGCCCTGAACCCCCGCTCCCAGGAGTACGTGGTGATCGAGGTCAACCCCCGGGTCAGCCGCTCCTCCGCGCTGGCCTCCAAGGCCACCGGCTACCCCATTGCCAAGGTGGCGGCCAAGGTCGCGGCGGGGCTCCGGCTCGACGAGATCCGCAACCCGGTGACGGGCACCACCTACGCCGCCTTCGAGCCGGCCCTGGACTACTGCGTGATCAAGATCCCCCGGTTCCCCTTCGACAAGTTCACCACCGCGGACCGCACCCTCGGCACGCAGATGAAGGCGACCGGCGAGGTGATGGCCATCGACCGCACCTTCCCCGGCGCCCTGCTGAAGGCGGTGCGGTCGCTGGAGACCGGGCGGGACGGGCTCTTCCACCCGACCGTGCAGGCGATGGACGACGAGACGCTGCGCGCGCGGCTGGCGACCCCCAACGACGAGCGGCTCTGGGTGGTCGCGGAGGCCCTCCGCCGGGGGATGACCGTGGCGGAGATCCACGCCCTGTCGGCCATCGACCCGTTTTTCCTCGGGGCCATCGAGGACATCGTGGCCATGGAGCGGGAGCTGGCCGGGGCGCCGCTGACCGAGGCGCGGATGCGCCGCGCGAAGCAGCTGGGCTTCTCGGACGCGGCCATCGGCCGCATCGTGGGGCTCGACCCGCTGGAGGTGCGCCGGCGGCGGCTGGCGATGGGGGTGCGGCCGGTGTTCAAGATGGTGGACACCTGCGCCGCGGAGTTCCAGGCGGCCACGCCCTACTACTATAGCTGCTACGACGAGGAGAACGAGGCGGTCTGCCCGCCCGGGCGCAAGGCGGTGGTGCTGGGCTCGGGGCCGATCCGCATCGGCCAGGGGATTGAGTTCGACTACTCGGCGGTGCACGCCGCCTGGCAGCTGAAGGACGAGGGCATCCAGTCCATCATCATCAACAACAACCCCGAGACCGTCTCCACCGACTTCGACACCTCCGACCGACTCTACTTCGAGCCGCTGACGCTGGAGGACGTGCTGAACGTGGTGGAGCAGGAGGGCGGGATCGACGGCGTCATCTGCCAGTTCGGCGGGCAGACGGCCATCAACCTGGCGGTGCCGCTGAGCCGGGCCGGCGTCCGGGTCCTGGGCACCGACATCGACCAGATGGACCGCGCGGAGGACCGGGAGCGGTTCGACCGGCTCCTCAGCGAGCTGAACATCCCCCGGCCTCCCGGCGGCACGGCGACCACCGTGGAGGAGGCCGCGGCCGTGGCCGGCCGCGTCGGCTATCCCGTGCTGGTGCGCCCGTCCTTCGTGCTCGGCGGCCGGGCGATGGAGATCGTGCACGACGAGGACGAGCTCAGGGCCTATATGCGGGACGCGATCGCGGTCTCGTCCGACCGGCCGGTGCTGGTGGACCGCTACTTCCTGGGCAAGGAGGTGGAGGTGGACTGCGTGGCCGACGGCGAGCAGGTGATCATCGCCGGGATCATGGAACACCTGGAGCGGGCCGGGGTCCACTCCGGCGACTCCATCGCCGTCTACCCCACCGTCACGCTCACCCACCGCGAGCGGGAGCGGATCGTCGCCTACTCCGCCAGGCTCGCCCTGGCGCTGCAGGTGAAGGGGCTCGTGAACATCCAGTACGTGATCCACGGCGGCGAGATCTACGTGATCGAGGTCAACCCCCGCTCCAGCCGCACGGTGCCCTTCCTCACCAAGGTGACCGGGCTGGAGCTGGCGAAGGTGGCCACGCAGGTGATCGCCGGGCACAGCCTGAAGGACCTGGGATACGACCCGGGACGGTGCGGCGCCGCCCTGGCGTTCTCTGCGCCGCAGGGCACCGGCTGGCTCTGGCCCGAGCCGGCGGAGCGGGTGGCGGTGAAGGCGCCGGTCTTCTCGTGGCAGAAGCTGACCTCGGTGGACACGGGGCTCTCGCCGGAGATGAAGTCCACCGGCGAGGTGCTGGGCGTCGACGCCGACCTGCCCCGGGCGCTCTACAAGGCGCTGCTGGCCTCGGGCGTGAAGGTGCCGCACCGGGGGACGGTGCTCTTCACCGTCGCGGACCGGGACAAGGCCGAGGCGATGGGCCTCGCCCGTCAGTTCAGCGACCTGGGCTACCGCATCGTCGCCACCACCGGCACCGCCCGGGCCCTGGAGGCGTGCGCCATCCCGGTGGAGCGGGTGAACAAGGTGTCGCAGGGCGCGCCGGCCATCCCTGACCTGATCCGGGCCGGGCAGATCGACCTGGTGATCAACACCCTCACCCGCGGGCGCGACGCCCACCGGGACGGCTTCATCATCCGCAGGACGGCGGTGGAGCACGGCGTGCCGACGCTGACCTCGCTGGACACCGCCCGGGCCGTGCTGACGGTGCTCTCCTCGCTGCGGGAGGGGGAGGAGGTCGGCATCTCGGCGGTGCAGGACTGGGCGTAGCGTCCTGGCAGGTGTATAGGAGGAAACCGTGGTTCGGCAGGCTTTCGCCCCGGGCCGCGGTTTTGCTCTTCTTGGGGCGGAGCCTCACCTCCCGACTTGGAGGCGGGGCTTTGCTGTCTATAAGGTCTTAATCTGTTTCAGGCGGCACGCAGCTGGTCGGCGTCGTTAACACATGAAGCGTTGGGCGGTGGGGGCAGGTGCGACGGATTTCCACTTGCTGTGCAGGCGAAGTGGAAGTTTGTCGCAGTTGGCCGGGCGGCGTGCAGTCGGTCGGGATGATTCACGCATAAAGCACAGGGCAGGCGAGACGAAGTGCGACGGATTTCCACTTGCTGTGCAGGCGAAGTGGAAGTTTGTCGCAGTTGGCCGGGCGGCGTGCAGTCGGTCGGGATGATTCACGCATGAAGCACAGGGCGGGCGCGACGAAGTGCGACGGATTTCCACTTGCTGTGCAGGCGAAGTGGAAGTTTGTCGCAGTTGGCCGGGCGGCGTGCAGTCGGTACGGGTGATTCACGCATGAAGCACAGGGCGGGCGAAACGAAGTGCGACGGATTTCCACTTGCTGTGCAGGCGAAGTGGAAGTTTGTCGCAGTTGGACGGGCAGCGTGCAGTCGGTACGGATGATTCACGCATGAAGCATAGGGCGGGCGAGACGAAGTGCGACGGACGGGGGGCCGGCCGCCCGCAGGGTTCGCCTTCTGCGCGGACAACCCGCCGCATAGACTCCTCTGAGGCCAAGCCTGGCCGGGGGAGGAACGGGAGGCAATGAACACAGGCGTGCTGCAGCGGCGGCGCACGGTGGCCCTGATCGGCATCTTCGGCCTCGTCTTCACCGCCCTGATCGGCCGCATGGTCTACCTGCAGATCGCCGCCGGCGACTTCTTCGCCGACAAGGCGTTCCGCTACCGCATGCGCCCGGTGCCGATCCAGGCCGACCGGGGCCAGATCCTCGACCGCAACGGCTACCCGCTGCTCACCAACCGGGTCTGCGAGTCGGTGTACGCCGAGCCCATCCTCATCCAGAACAAGGCGGCCGCGGCGCAGGCCCTGGCGCCGGTGCTCAACATGGAGCCGGAAGAGCTGGAGCGGCGGATGAGCCGCCATACCTTCTTCGAGTGGCTGAAGCGCAAGGTGGACCCCGAGGTCGCCCGGCAGGTGAAGGCCCTGGGGATCACCGGCATCGGCCTGGCCCCGGAGAAGTGCCGCTACTACCCCGAGGGAGAGCTGGCGGTGCACGTGCTGGGCATCGCCAACCTGGACCACCAGGGCATCGAGGGGCTGGAGCTGACCTACAACGAGTACCTGCAGGGGCAGAACGGCCAGATCCAGTGCGAGTACACCGCCCGGGGCCTGCCGATGGAGGACGGCGAGTGCCACGTGATCTACGGCAAGCCGGGCCACGACCTGGTGACGACCATCGACGTCAACCTGCAGCGGATCATCGAGCGGGACGTGGAGCGGGCGGTGCTGGAGACCCGGGCCCAGCGGGCGACCATCATCGTGATGGACGTGAAGACCGGCGAGATCCTGGCGCTGGCCCAGTGGCCCCGCTACGACCCCGAGCTGGGCGGCAACTCCGACCCGAAGCTGCGGCGCATCTTCACCGTCGCCGACGCGCTGAACCCGGGCTCCATCTTCAAGCCCATCACGGCCGCCGCAGCGCTGGACAGCGGCGTCATCGACCGGAACACGGTGTTCAACGACAGCGGCTGCATGACGGTGGAGGGCTGGACGATCTGCAACTGGGACCGGAAGGGCCTGGGCAGCGTGCACATCGACGAGATCATGGCCAAGTCGTCCAACGTCGGCTTCGGCACCCTCGGCATGTGGCTCGGGGCCGACCGGTTCTACGAGTACCACGCCCGGTTCGGCCTGGACCGTCCCACCGGCATCGACCTGCCCGGCGAGGCCACGGGGCAGTACCGGCCGAAGAAGGCGGCGACCGCCATCGACCTGGCGGTGCAGGCCTACGGCCAGACGCTCACCGTCACCCCGATCCAGATGCTCACCGCCATCGCCGCCATCGCCAACGACGGCAAGCTGATGTGGCCCCACCTGGGCAAGGCCATCTACGACCACGAGGGCAACCTGGTGAAGGAGATCCAGCCCCGGGAGGTGCGCCAGGTGGTCTCCCCCGAGGTGGCCCGCTACGTGCAGGAGCTGATGGTCGGGGTCGTGGAGAACGGCACCGGCAAGAACGCCCGGGTGGCCGGCTACCAGGTGGGCGGCAAGACGGGCACCGCCAACAAGGTGATCGACGGCCGCATCGCCCAGGGCAAGTACATCGCCTCCTTCGTCGGCTTCGCCCCCTACCCCGACCCCCAGGTCGCCGTGCTGATCTCCATCGACGAACCTGTAGGGGCCTACTACGGCGGCCAGATCGCCGCGCCGATCTTCGGCGAGGTCATGGGCTCCGTGCTGGCCTACCTGGAGGCCCCCAAGTCGCCGGCGGCGCCGCCCCGCAAGCGGGATCCCTGGGAGCCGGAGCCGCCCCGGGAGCCCGAGCCGGCCCTGGTGCCCCCGCTGGTGAACCTGCCGGTGCCGGAGGCCGAGCAGGTCGCCCGGGAGGCGGGCTTCACCGTCTCCTTCACCGGACAGGGCACCTACGTGGTGAGCCAGTTCCCCCTGCCGGGGGCCACCGCCTACAAGGGCGGTGAGATCGCGGCCAACCTGACGCCGCCCGGGCCCGGGACGCGCCAGGTGACGGTGCCGGCGCTCTCCGGCCTGACGCTGCGCGAGGCGGCGGCGCGCTCTAGCCGAGCGGGGCCTGCTGATGGAGGCCGAGGGGCGGGGGGCGGTCTACAGACAGGATCCGCCGGCCGGGACCCGGGTCCCCAACGGCACGCCCGTGAAGGTGTTCCTCAAATTACCAGAACAAAAGAGTCGCTAAATTCGTAGGAAAGTGCAGAAATGAGGGAGGTATTCGGCTACTATTATGTGGAAATAATGGCAACAGAAGTGCAACCTCCGGCAAAGCGAGGCGGATTGCACGATGCGGGTGAAGGATTGCCTGGTTGTGGGCCGGCTCCTGCAGGGCGACCCGGAGGCCGAGGTCACCGACGTGGTCTACGACTCACGGCAGGTGACGCCCGGCGCGCTGTTCGTCGCCCTGCCCGGGCGGAACGTCGATGGCCACGACTTCGCGGGCGAGGCGGTGCAGCGGGGCGCCGCGGCTCTGGTGGTGGAACGGCCGGTTGCGGCGCCGGACCGGGTGGCGGTCATCCAGACCGAGTCGGCCCGGGTCGCCCTGGGCCGGCTGGCCGCCCGGTTCTGGCGCCACCCCTCCCGCCGGCTGCGGGTGGTGGGCGTGACCGGGACCAACGGCAAGACCACCACGACCCACCTGATCAAGGCCGTGCTGGAGCGGCAGGGCCACCGGGTGGGGCTGACCGGCACGGTGCACACGCTCATGCCCGGGGAGCGGCGGCCGGCCAGCCTGACGACGCCCCAGGCCTCCGACCTCCAGCGCCTGTTCCACCAGATGGCCGAAGCTGGCTGTACGTATGTGGTGATGGAAGCCTCCTCTGAAGGACTCGACATGAACCGTGTTGATGATGTAGAGTTTGACCTTGGGATATTTACGAATCTGACCCAGGATCATCTGGACTACCACGGCACGTTCAGCCGCTACCGGGAGGCCAAGGCCCGGCTTTTCCGCCTGCTCAGCCGTCCCGGCTACAAGCCCCGGAAGGCCGCCGTCCTCAACGCGGACGACCCGGCCAGCGAATACTACCGGGCGGCCACCGAGGTGCCGGTCTACACCTACGGCCTCCGCCCCGGTGCGATGGTGCGGGGCGCGGACCTGGACCTGAGCCCTTCCGGCACCCGGTTCCGTCTCTGCACCCCCCAGGGGGAGGTGCAGGTTCAGCTGCGGCTGGTCGGGCGGTTCAACGTGTACAACGCCCTGGCCGCGGCCGCGGCCGGCGTGGCCGAGGGCGTCGATCTCGAGGTGATCCGCGCCGCCCTGGAGGCGGAGGAGGGCGTGCCGGGCCGGCTGCAGCCGGTCCGGGCCGGGCAGCCCTTCGGGGTCTTCGTCGACTACGCCCACTCCCCGGACTCGCTGGAGAACGTGCTGCGCACGGCCCGGGCCTTCACCCGCGGCCGGCTGATCGTGGTCTTCGGCTGCGGCGGCGACCGCGACCCCACCAAGCGGCCCGTCATGGGGCGCATCGCCGGGTGTCTGGCGCACCACACCATCATCACCTCCGACAACCCGCGGAGCGAGGACCCGGTCCGCATCGTCGAACAGATTGAGGCCGGCCTGGTCGACGGACTGCTCCCCGGCCACACCTACGAGGTGGCTATCGACCGGACGGAGGCCATCCGCCGGGCGGTGACCATGGCCGGGCCCGACGACGTCGTCGTCATCGCCGGCAAGGGGCACGAGACGTACCAGATCTTCAAGGACCGCACCATCCCCTTCGACGACCGGGCGGTGGCCCGCTCGTTGATCGAGGCGCGTGTCGGAAAGGGCGGATCGAGTTGACACATCTGTTTACCGCCGCCGAGATCGCCGAGCTCACCGGCGGCCGCGTGGCCTCCGGGGACCCGGCGGCGCGGGTGACAGGCCTGGCCTGGGACAGCCGGCTGGTGAAGCCGGGGGACTGCTTCGTCTGCCTCGCGGGCGAACGGGCGGACGGGCACGACTTCGCCGGCGCAGCCGCCGCCAGAGGGGCGGCGTGCATCCTGGCGGCCCGTCCGGTGGCCGCGGGCGAGGCGGCCGTCGTGGTCTGCCCGGACCCGCTGCTGGGCCTCGGGTGGCTCGGCCTTGCGCTGCGCAGCCGCTTTCCGCACCTCAGGGTCGTGGGCGTCACCGGGTCGGTGGGCAAGACCACCACCAAGGAGATGGTGGCGGCGGTGCTCAGCGAGCGGTTCCGGGTCTTCCGGACGGAGGGCAACCTGAACTCGGAGGTGGGCCTGCCGGCCTCGCTGGCCGGCCTCACCGCCGAACACGAAGCGGCGGTGCTGGAGATGGGCATGCGGGCCCTGGGCGAGATCGCCTACCTGGCCTCCATCGCCCGGCCGCAGGTGGGCGTGGTGACCAACGTCGGCATCACCCACCTGGAGCTTCTGGGCACGCAGGAGAACATCGCCCTCGCCAAGTCCGAACTGGTGAGGGCCCTGCCGCCGGACGGCCACGCCGTGCTGAACGCGGACGACCCCCGGGTGCGGGCGATGGCGGCGGTCACGCCGGCCCGGGTCTGGTACTACGGCCTGACGGCCCGGGAGGCGGCCGCCGCGCACGCGGAGGCGGGCTCCGGGGCTGAGGGGGCGCAGCATGGGGCGGCGCCGCGGGCAGCCACTGGCGTGCCGGCCGGAGCGGGTGCGCCTGCAGGGGGCAGCACCGGAGGGATGGCCGGCGGCACGCAGGCAGGTGGCGTTGCGCCTGACGGCCGCACCGCCGGATGGGTGACCGCCGCCGACGTGCGCCCCGAAGGGCCGATGGGCCAGCGGTTCCGGCTGGTCTGCCACCTGGGCGAGGCCGAGGTCCACCTGCCGGCGCCGGGGCGCCACAACCTGCTCAACGCGCTGGCCGCCGCGGCCGTGGGGCTTTCGCTGGGCATGGATCTGGAAGCGGTGGCCCGGGGACTCGCCCGCTTCCGGAACGCCGGCAGCCGCATGCGCCTGGTGGAGGCCGGCGGCGTGCGCATCCTCGATGACACGTACAACGCCGCGCCCGCCTCCGTGATCGCCGCGCTGGAGGTGCTGCGCAGCTTCGCCGGTCCGGATGGCCGCTGCATAGCCGTGCTGGGCGACATGTACGAGCTGGGCGCCATGGAGGTCGAAGGGCACCGGCAGGTGGGGGCCGCGGCTGCGCGGCTGGCCGACGAACTGATCGCCGTCGGCGGCCTGGGCCGCCACATCGCCGCCGGTGCACGGGAGGCGCTGGCCGGCGGGAGCGCCGCGCAGGCCGGCGGAGGCGCCGGCGGTGGCGCAGACGGTGGCGGGGGCGTACGGCTCCGGGAGGTGGCGGAGGTGCCCGGCAACGGCGAGGCGGTGGCCCGCCTGAAGGCGCGGCTCCGCCCCGGTGACACGGTGCTTGTGAAAGGCTCCCGCGGCATGAAGATGGAGGAGATCGTACAGGCGCTCGCAGCACACCTGGACCGGCCGCAGCCGTAACCCGGAGCTTCTGCTGCAGAACACGAGGAAAGGGCTCGATCTTATGGAACAGACCACCTTGCTCCGCCTGGCCGGCGCGGGCCTCACCGCGCTGATCGGGGCGCTGGCCCTGGGACCCGTGGTCATCCCGCTCATGCGGCGGCTGCGGGCCGGGCAGACCATCCGGGCCGAGATGTCGGCCCGCCACCAGGCCAAGGCGGGAACGCCCACCATGGGCGGCATCATCTTTGCCATCCCTGCTATCCTGGCCACCCTGGTCTTCGCGCCCCGGGCGGGCGACGCGCTGCCCCGGCTGATCATCGCCCTGGCGCTCACCGTGGGCCACGGCCTGGTGGGCTTCGCCGACGACTACATCAAGGTGGTGCTGAAGCGGTCGCTGGGGCTCCGGGCCCGCGATAAGCTGCTGGCGCAGGTCGCACTGGCGGCGGTGCTGGGCTACGGGGCGGTGGAGGTGCTGGACCTGGGCACCGCCGTGACCCTGCCCCTGGTGGACCTCACCTTCGACCTGGGCAAGCCGCTCTACTACCTGCTGGTGCTGATCATGGTCTGGGGCACCGCCAGCGCCGTCAACTTCGCCGACGGGCTCGACGGCCTGCTGGGGGGCCTCAGCATCATCACCTTCGGCTTCTACGGACTCGTCGTCGCCCTGGCCGTGGGGCAGGTCGACATGGCCGTGCTGGGCACCGCACTGGTGGGCGGCGTCCTGGGCTTCCTCTATTACAACCGCCACCCCGCCCGCATCTTTATGGGCGACGTGGGCTCCTTCGCCCTGGGCGGCGCCCTGGCGGCGATGGCGGTGCTCACCAAGACCGAGTTCCTGCTGGTCATCGTCGGCGGCGTCTACGTCATCGAGGTGATCTCGGTCATCCTGCAGGTGCTCTCCTTCCGGCTGACCGGGAAGCGCATCTTCAAGATGGCGCCGCTGCACCACCACTTCGAGCTTCTGGGCTGGTCGGAAGGCCAGGTGCTCCGCCTGTTCTGGGGGGCGTCGCTGCTCTTCACCCTGATCGGCTGGTTGGCCCTGCCCGGGATGCTGGGCGGTCGGTAGCCAGGGGGACTCCCCGCCGGCCATGCGCCGGACGGCAGCCCAAGGCGGCAGGCCCGCCGGGTGTACGGCGGACGGTAACCCAGACGCAGGCTCGCAGGCCAGGCGGCGGACAGTCACGCAGGGGCAGGTCCGTCGGGCATGCGGTGGACGACAGCCCAAGGCGGCAGGCCCGCCGGCCACGGGGCGGGCGCCTTCCCGGGTGGACAGTGACATATCGAGGGGGTCGGCTCTCGTGCAGGTACAGCGCAGGAGTCCGGACTACACCCTCATGGCAGTGGTTGGGCTGTTACTCGGCATCGGAATTGTCATGGTGTATACGTCCAGTACCGCCATCGCGGAGGCGGACTTCGGCAACCGATACTACTTCCTGGTGCGCCAGGCGATCTGGGTGGGGGTCGGGCTCGTCGCCATGACCCTTTTCGCCAACATCAGCCCGTGGTTCTGGCAGAAGCACAGCCGCACGGCCCTGCTGGCGGCCGTCGCGCTGCTGATCCTGGTCATCATCCCCGGCGTCGGCATCTCGCGCCTGGGCGCCCGCCGGTGGCTGGGCTACGGCCAGCTGGCCTTCCAGCCGTCGGAGGTGGCCAAGTTCGCGTACATCATGTGGCTTTCCACGTACCTGGCCCGGTACGCCCGGGACGTCACCGACTTCGTCCGGGGGCTGCTGTCCCCCGTGCTGGTGCTGGGTCTGCTCTTCGGCCTGATCATGCTACAGCCCGACCTGGGCACGTCGCTGACGCTGGCGGGCACCGGCGCCCTCATGCTGTTTGCCGCGGGCGCCCGGCTCTCGCACCTGGCCGGCCTGGGGGTGGTGGGGGCGGCGGGCGTCTTCGCCCTGGCGAAGATCGACGAGGAGCGCTGGAGCCGGATCACCACCTTCCTCAACCCCTGGGCCGATCCCACCGACTCGGGCTACCAGATCATCCAGGCGCTCCTGGCGTTTGGCTCCGGCGGGCTGTTCGGCGTCGGCCTGGGGGAGAGCCGGCAGAAGTACTTCTACCTGCCCGAGCGGCACACGGACATGATCTACGCCGTGCTGGGGGAGGAACTGGGCTTCATCGGCGCCGTGGTGGTGCTCCTGCTCTTCTTCGCCTTCGCCTGGCGGGGCTACCGCATCGCCATCCAGGCGCCCGACCGCTTCACCAGCCTGCTGGCGGCAGGCGTCACTTCGCTCATCACGCTGCAGGCGGCTCTCAACATCGCGGTCGTCACCGCGTCCATTCCCTCGACGGGCATTCCGCTGCCTTTCCTCAGCTACGGCGGCACCTCGCTGCTGATCACCCTGTCCGGGGTGGGCATCCTGCTCGGGGTCTCCCGGTACTGCCGCAACTAGCGGCCGCCGGCGGCCGGCGGCTGCCGGGACGCAGGCGGGACGGCGGAAGGGGCGTGCCCCCGGGCAGGCGGGAACCGGCGATACGCGGCAGCGCACCTGAAGGAGGTCCTTCCATGCGATACCTGATCACCGGCGGCGGCACCGGCGGCCACATCTACCCGGCCCTGTCCATCGCCCGCGCCCTGTCCGACCTGGACCCGGAGGCCGCGCTGCTCTACGTGGGCACGGCCACCGGGCGGGAGGCGTCCATCGTGCCGCAGAGCGGCCTGGATTTCGCCACCATCGCCAGCGGCGGGGTGATCAACCTCGGCCTGCTGCAGAAAGCGCGCGGCGCCCTCCGGGCTGCCCGGGGGGTGCTGGAGGCGCTGGGCCACATCCGCCGCTTCCGGCCCGACGTCGTCATCGGCACCGGGGGTTTCGTCTCCGGCCCGGTGCTGGCGGCCGCCCGGCTGGCCCGGGTGCCCGTCGTCATCCAGGAGCAGAACGCCTTCCCCGGCGTCACCAACCGCCTGGCCGCCCGGTGGGCCACGGCGGTCTTTGTGCCGTATGAAGAGGCGCGCGCCCACTTCCCGAAGGGGGTCAGGCTGATCCTGGCGGGCAACCCGGTGCGGCCGGAGGTGGCCGCGGCCACCCGGGAGGCCGGCCGGGCGGCCCTGGGCCTGCGCGCGGAGGACCGGGTGCTGGTGATCATGGGCGGCAGCGGCGGCGCCCGGGACTTCAACCGGGTCGCGGCGGAGGCCGTCATGCGGCTGGAGGTGCCCGGCCTTCGGGTGGTGCACATCACCGGCGAGCGCTATTTCGAGCAGGTGAAGGCGCAGTACGGCGACAGCGCCCCGCACGTCATCCTGCTGCCGTACGCCCACAACATGCCCGAGGTCTACGCCGCCGCGGACGCCGGGCTCTTCCGGGCCGGCGCCCTGACCCTGGCCGAGATCCAGGTGCGGGGGCTGCCCAGCGTGCTCATCCCCAGCCCCAACGTCACCCACAACCACCAGGAGTGGAACGCCCGCACCCTGGAGCGGCGGGGGGCGGCGGTGGTGCTGCGGGAGGCGAACCTGACGACCGCAGACCTGGCCGCGGCGCTCACGCGGCTGCTCACCGACGAGGCGCAGGCCGAACGGATGCGGGCGGCCCTGGCCGAACTGGCCGACCCCGGCGCCGCCGAGACCATCGCCCGGCGCATCATCGGCATGGCCCGGCAGGCGCGGCAGGCCCGGCAGGGCCGTTAAGCCCGGCGGGTCCGGTAGGCACGGCAGAGCCGGCAGAGCCGGCAGGCGCGCGGTACCTCTGGCAGAACCGGCAGGCGCGCGGTAGCTCTGGCAGAGCCGGCGTGCGCCCTAGTCCGGGCAGGCCGGGCGGCGCCTGCCGCCCCGGCTCCACCCGTGAAGGAGGCGAGCCCAGTGTCACCCATCGCTGGACGGCTGCGTAGCATAATCCGCGACCCGGGCCGCATTCGCCAGGCCGAACCCCTGAAGCGCCACACGTCCATTCGCATAGGCGGACCGGCCGACTACCTGGTTCAGGCGGCCGACCGCAACGAGCTCTCGAGCCTGCTGCGGCTGGCAGGCGAGGAGGGCCTTCCCGTCTACATCCTCGGCAGCGGCAGCAACCTGGTGGTCTCCGACGAGGGGGTCCGCGGGCTGGTGCTCCGGCTCACCGGTGAGTTTGGCCGGCTCGCCGTGGAGGGCAGCACGGTCCGCGTCGGGGGCGGCTGCAGCCTGCCGAAGCTGGCCCACCTGGCCGCACAGATGGGCCTGGGCGGCATCGAATTCGCCTGTGCCATCCCCGGCACCGTCGGGGCCGGGCTGGTGATGAACGCCGGCGCGCACGGCTGCGATCTGGCACAGGTGGTCACCGAGGCAACGGTGGTGTGGGGCGACGGGCGCGTCGAGCGCCTGCGCCCCGAGGAGATCGGTTTCGGATACCGGAGTACCCGCCTTCAGGGGACCTCGGCCATCGTGGTCGAGGTGGTGATGGCCCTGCGCCCCGCCGACCCGGCGGCGTTGATGGGCGCGATGCGGCAGCACCTGGACCGGCGCCGCGCCACCCAGCCCCTGCAGTACCCCAACGCAGGGTCCATCTTCAAGAACCCGCCGGGGGACTACGCGGGCCGGCTCATCGAGCAGGCCGGGCTAAAGGGGGAGCGGGTGGGCGACGCCCAGGTCTCCGAAAAGCATGCCAACTTCATCGTCAACCTGGGCCAGGCCACGGCGAAGGATGTGCTGACACTGATGGACCGGGTTCGCAGTACCGTGAAGCAGCGGTTCGGAGTGCGGCTGGAGGCCGAGGTGAAGATCTGGGGGAACAACCCGTACTTCCTGCCCTGACGGGCCGGCCTCCGACAAGGGGCTCCGACCGCGGGAGGTCGCATGCACAGTGAAGCAGCAAGAGCGCTACGTGGTCGCAGGGGGGTGCCGCCTTCAGGGTGAGGTGCCGATCAGCGGAGCGAAGAACGCCGCCCTGCCCATTTTGGCGGCGGCGCTCCTGACGGCGGGCGAGTCGGTGATCCACAACGCGCCGATGATCCGCGACGTGGCGGTGATGATCGAGATCCTGCACAAGCTGGGCGCCCGGGTGGAAGAGGGGCCCGAAAGCGTCTCGGGACGCACCCTGCGCATCCGGGCCGACGGGCTGAACGGCCAAGAGGTCGGCGCCGACTTCACCCGTGAGATGCGCTCCTCCATCTTCCTGATGGGCCCGCTCCTGGCCCGCGTCGGCAAAATCCGCATCTCCTATCCCGGCGGCTGTGCGATCGGCCCGAGGCCGATCGATTTTCATCTCCGCGGGCTGGAGATGCTGGGCGCCCGCATCGAGGAGCGCTTCGGCTACATTGAGGCCAGCGTGCCCCGGCGGCTCCGGGGGACCGAGATCTACCTGGACTTCCCCTCCGTCGGCGCCACCGAGAACCTGATGATGGCGGCCGTGCTGGCGGAGGGCACGACGGTGATCCGCAACGCGGCGCGGGAGCCCGAGATCGTGGACCTGCAGGAGTTCCTGAACAAGATGGGGGCGAGGGTCCGCGGGGCGGGGCTGGACGTCATCCGGATCGACGGCGTGCGCAAGCTCGGCTCGGTCGAGCACACCGTCATTCCCGACCGCATCGAGGCCGCCACCTTCCTGGCGGCCGCCGCGGTCACCGGCGGCGAGGTGACCGTGCAGGGGGTGATTCCCGAACACCTGGACGCGGTGACGGCGAAGCTCCGGGAGATGGGAACGACGGTGCGCGAGCACAGCACGGCGATTACCGCCGCGGGCCCCCGGCGGCTGAAGGCGGCGGACGTCAAGACCCTGCCCTACCCGGGCTTCCCCACCGACATGCAGCCGCAGATGATGGCGCTGATGGCCGCGGCCGAAGGCACGAGCATCATCACCGAGACCATCTTCGAGAACCGGTTCAAGGTGGCCGACGAACTGCGCCGGATGGGCGCCAACATCAAGACCGAGGGGCGCACCGCGGTGGTGCAGGGGGTGCCGTCCCTCTCGGGAGCGACGGTGGTCTGCCCGGCCCTGCGGGAGGGGATGGCCCTCATCCTCGCCGGCCTCCGGGCGGAGGGCGAGACCACGATTGAGGACATCTACCACATCGACCGGGGGTACCAGCACCTGGAGCAGAAGCTGACCCAGCTGGGGGCGTCCATCGTCCGGCAATAGGGAATCGGGACCGGCACAGGCTGGTCCCGATTTCGCGCGTCTGCGCCTGTCCCTCTCTGCATACCTTGTCCCAGGCCCGGCGCGGCGCCCTGCCGGGCGGCACGACGACGGGATCGGGGGTGTGCGGCTGTCTGACCGGGGTTGGCCATCCCGCTGAAGCGCGGCCGGCGCTCCGTCCGGCCGCGGACACCAAGAACGCAAAGGAGGGCCAGGTTATGGGACGCCCGCTGATCGAGATCGACCCGACCAAGCCCATCGAGGAGTACCATGAGGTGCTCCAGAACCGGTGGCACCCGGACATCCCGGCCGTGGCCAGCGTGCGGCCGGGCGAGGTGTTCACCGTCGAGTGCCCCGACTGGACCGGCGGCCAGGTACGGAACGATGACTCGGCCACCGACATCCGCGATATGGAGCTCTCGCCGAACCACCACCTCACCGGTCCCATCGAGGTGGCCGGCGCCGAGCCCGGCGACCTGCTGGTCGTCGACATCCTGGACATCGGGCCCCACCCGAAGCAGAACTGGGGCTACACCGGCATCTTCTGCAAGCACAACGGCGGCGGCTTCCTCACCGATCACTTCCCCCACGCGCACAAGGCCATCTGGGAGTTCGACGGGGTCTGGGCCCGCTCCCGCCACGTTCCGGGTGTGCGCATTCCGTATCTCGCCCATCCCGGCATCCTGGGCACGGCCCCTTCCCACGAGCTGCTGGCCCGCTGGAACGAGCGGGAGCGCCGGCTCATCGCCCAGAACCCCGAACGGGTGCCGCCGCTGGCCCTGCCGCCCGAGCCGCGCAACGCGGTCCTCAGCTCGCTGCGCCCCGGCACGCCGGAGTACGAGCGGGTGGCGCGCGAGGCCGCCCGCACCATCCCGCCCCGGGAGAACGGCGGCAACCGCGACATCAAGAACCTCACCCGGGGCGCCCGGGCCCTGCTGCCGGTCTGGGTGAAGGGCGCCAAGCTGACGGTGGGCGACCTGCACTACAGCCAGGGCGACGGCGAGATCACCTTCTGCGGCGCCATCGAGATGCCGGGCTACATCACCATGTGCGTCGACCTGATCAAGGACGGCATGAACAAGTACAACCTGCAGCACGCCATCTTCCAGCCCAGCCTCACCGAGCCCCGCTTCTCCAGCTACATCGTGTTCGAGGGCTACTCGGTGGACGAGGAGAACCGGCAGTACTACCTGGATGCGCACGTGGCCTACCGGCGGGCGTGCCTGGAGGCGATCAACTACCTGCAGAGCTTCGGCTACACCGGCGAAGAGGCGTACATGATCCTGGGGACGGCGCCCATCGAGGGCCGGATCAGCTCCATCGTCGACATCCCCAACGCCTGCTGCACCCTGTGGCTGCCGACGGAGATCTTCGAGTTTGACATCCGCCCCCGGAAGGAAGGACCGGTGCGGGTGGTCAGCGGCGGCCGGCTGCCCACGGCCGTCTGGAACGAGCGGTGATCCAAGGTGCGCGGGCCCTGCACCCGGTGCAGGGCCCGCGCACGTTGCGCCGCGGGCGGGTCCCCGGGGCGCTGCAGGAAAACGCAGGGAGCGGAGTGAAACCTGTAGTGCGAGCCGTGTGCCACGGAGGTGACGGACCATGACCCGCGTATGCTTCATCGTCAACCCGATCGCCGGGCGCGGGCAGGGGCTGGCCTGCTGGAAGCAGATCGCACCGCTGGCCGCCCGGCTGGGGGAGTACGGCGTCAAGTTCACCCAGGGTCCCGGACAGGCCACGGAGCTGGCCCGGCAGGCCGTGCAGGAAGGGTACGACCGGGTGGTCTCGCTGGGCGGCGACGGAACGCTGAACGAGGTGGGCAACGGCCTGGTGGGCACCGACGCGGCCCTGGCCGTCATCCCGGCTGGCAGAGGCAACGACTGGGTGCGCACCACGGGCGTGCCCACCGATCCGGCGGAGGGCTGCCGGCTGGCGTTTGAGGGCCGGCTGGCCCGGATGGACGTCGGACTGGCCCGCGGCTACCGCTATTTTTTCAATGCCGCCGGTTTTGGCTTCGACGCCGAGGTCTGCGCGCGCGTGAACAAGTACGGGCAGCGGTTTCCCAAGCTCAGCTACATCCGGGGGGTGTTCGACACCCTCTTTCACTTCACCGGGGTGCCGGTGGACGTGGAGATCGATGGCGAGGCGCGCCGGCTGGACCGGGTGCTGCTTCTGGAGGTGGGCATCGGGCGCTACTTCGGCGGCGGGATGCAGATCTTCCCGGAGGCCGATGTTGCCGACGGGCTGTTCGAGATCGCCTGGGGCGAGAACCTGAGCCGCGCGGAACTGCTCCGGCTCGTCTCGCTGATTTACAGCGGCAAGCACGTCGGTCACCCGAAGGTGCGGATGATGCGGGGCCGGAAGCTCGCGGCCGACTCGCCCCATGAGGTCGTGATCCAGCTGGACGGCGATGTGGTGGGCCGACTGCCGGTGACGTTTGAGATCGTGCCGTCCGCCCTGAACGTCGTACTACCTAAATAACTACGGTATGACAGAATCTGAAGGGACCGGCCAGGGACGGCCTGGAGTATAATTGAAGCTGCGGTTCTGTGAGGAGGGGCGGTGCAGGTGACGACGAGCGCGGTGCGGATGAGGGAAGGGGACAGGGCCCGGCCGCGCAGCCGGTGGGGCTTTTTTCTGGCCCTTGTGGCGCTCTTGGGCATCTGCCTGTTCGCCGCCTACCGCTCAGCCCTCTTCCGGCTGGAGCGGGTGCAGATCGCCGGAAACCAGCGGCTCAGCCAGGCCGAGGTGATGGCGATCGCCGGCGTGATGCCCGGCGATCTCAAGTGGGAGGTGCCGGCGGAGCGCGTCCGGCAGCGGCTGCTCAGCGATCCGTGGGTGGAGTCGGCCACGGTCACCTGGCGCGGCAACGCGCTGATCATCACCGTCGCTGAGCGGGAGCCGCTGGCCCTGCTGCAGTACCACGGCCGCTTCTACCTGATGCTCGATGCCGACGGCCGGGTGCTCGGCCAGCGGCTGCTGGAGGAGGGCGAGCGGCTGCCGGTAGTCAGCGGCGTCAGGGTGGAGCGGGCCCTGCGGGGCGACGTTCTGGACGATCTCGGTCTGAAGGATGCCCTGACCCTGCTGTGGTGGACCGGGGAGCCGCTCCTGGAGCAGCTTTCCGAGGTGCATGTGCGTGAGGACCGCTACCTGCGGCTCTACCTCACCGGCGGCACCACGGTGGAGGTCGGCGTGCTGCCGGAGGACGCCGCCCGGCGGCAGGAACACATTCAGACACAGCTGAGGGCGCTCCTGGACCAGCTCGACCGGGTTCCGGCCTCGGCGCGCGCCACTTGCCGGATCGACCTCAGGGTGTTCGGCAAGGTGCTGGTGCAGGGCTGTGAGTAACGCGGGGGTGAGGCCATGACGGCACAGATCAGGCGGCTGCCCTGGGCAACGGCTCTCGTCGGCGTCGCCCTGGGTCTTATGCTTGCGATGCAGTTCAAGGTTCAGCGGCAGGTGGCCCTGGCGGACCTGGCCGCCGTGCAGCGCACGGAAGAGCTGGTCGCCCAGCTGGCCGCCGCCGAGGCCCTGCGCGATGAGCTGGCCGCGGAGGTGGAGGCCCTGCGGCAGCAGCAGCTCATCTCGGTCAAGACGCAGAACGAGTATCAGGCGCTGGCGGAGCGGCTGGAGCAGGCGCAGATCCACGCCGGTCTTCTGCCCCTGACCGGCCCGGGCGTCACCGTGGTGATGGCTGACTCGGTGCTGCCGGTCACTCCGGGGGAGAACGCCAACAACTTCATCATCCACGACGAGGACGTGCTCCGGGTCATCAACGAGCTGCGGGCGGCGGGCGCCGAGGCCATCGCCATCAACGGGCAGCGGATCACGGGCCGGACGGAGATCCGGTGCACGGGCCCGGTCGTCACCATCAACGGTGTGCGCACCGCGCCCCCGCTCAACATCGTGGCGATCGGCAACCCCGATGAGCTGGAGCGGGCCATCATGATGAAGGGCGGCGTGGCCGAGTCGCTGAAGTACTGGGGCATTCAGGTGTCGGTGAAGAAAGAGACCCTGGTGCGGGTTCCCGCATATACGGCAAGCCTGCGGCTGAACTACGCCCAGCCGGCGCTGGAGGAGGTCGCACCCTGAGATGTGGATCATTATTATCGGATTCATCGCCGGGATCGTGATCGGCATCCTCTCGCCGTTCACCCTGCCGGTCGCCTACGCCCGCTACCTCTCGATCGCCGTGCTGGCGGCCCTGGACACCTCGTTCGGCGGGCTGCGGGCCAGCCTCGAAGGGACGTATGACAACGGCATCTTCATCACCGGCTTCTTCACCAACGCCCTGCTGGCCGCCGGCCTGGTCTACCTGGGCGACCGCATCGGGGTCGAGAACCTCTACCTCGCCGGCGTGGTGGCGATGGGCATCCGGCTCTTCCAGAACCTCGGGATCATCCGGCGCCTGCTGCTGCAGCGGTGGGGGTTCCTCCAGCGGGACCAGGAGACCCTCTCGCACCACGGCCTGCACGACTGAGCGCGCAGCCCTTCCCGGCCGGGAAGCGGGCTGCGCGTTCCCGCACCGGCGCCGGTGAGGGCGGCCGGGTGAGCTGGTCGCGCGTTCCTCGTCTGCTCCCAAGAATTATAGCGCCACCCATTATCAGGAGGAGGATTCGCCCCCCTGGCGTTGAATGAAGTTAAGAAGTGCACGCATGATGCCAGAGTGGAGGGGGCCGGCTCCGTGGCGGAGAACCTGGTTCTGGGTCTAGACGCCGGCAGCACCCACGTGGCGGCCGCCCTGGCCGAGGCGGCGGAGGACGGCGAGCCGCGGGTGATTGGCGTCGGGCTCGTGCCGTCGGCCGGGGTCTACCGGGGGTTGATCAGCGACCTCAGCGCAGCGGCGGGCGCGATGCGGAAGGCCGCCGAGATGGCCTGCGCGATGGCGAACAAGCCGCAGGTGGACCGGGCCGTCATCTCCATCTCCGGCGCCCACCTCCGTTCCGAGGTAGGGGGAGCGGCGGTCGCCGTGCCCCGCCCGGCGGCGGGTGTGACGCCCGAGCTTGTGCGGCGGGTCCTCGATGCCGCGGCGGAGGCCGTCGAGCCCCGGGCGGGCCGGGAGCGGGTCCACGTGGTGCCCCGCAGCTACCAGCTGGATGGCAGCGTGCCGCTCCGGGATCCCATCGGCCTTTGCGGGCGGACCCTCAGCGCCGAGGTGCAGGTGGTCACCGGCGATGCGCTGCACGTGCAGAATCACCTGCGGGCCGCCAGCGAGGCGGGCCTGGAGGTGCTGGACTACCTGGTGGCGGTGCGGGCGGCCGGCGAGGCGGTGCTCACGCCGGAGGAACGGGAGGAGGGCGTCCTCCTGCTGGACGTCGGCGGCGGAACCACCGGCGTCGCGGTCTACGAACTGGGACATCTGTACCACCTGGCGGTTCTGCCCGTCGGTGGCGACCATATCACCCACGACCTGGCGACCGTGCTCCGCATTCCGGTGGAGACGGCCGAACGGCTCAAGCGGGAGCGGGGCTGGGCCTCGCCCAGCCTGGCAGGCGACGAAACCGTTACCGTGCCCAGCCCATCCGGGCTGAACACCCACGAAGTCAGCGAGAAATACGTGGCGGAGATCATCGGCTCGCGGGTGGAGGAGATCCTCCAGATGGCGGCGGCCGCCGTCAAGCGGTCGGGTTACGCCGGCCTCTTCCCCGCAGGGCTGGTACTCACCGGCGGTGGAAGCCGCCTGCGCGGGCTGGCCGCCTTTGCCGGCGATTGCTTCAACCTGAAGAGCCGAATCGGCACGCCTGCCGATTCCCTGGCCGCCGAGCCCGAGCTTTCGGTGGCGGCCGGGCTCGCACGCTGGGGTGCGCGGGCTGCGCCGGAGGCCGTGGAGGGCGGGCAGTCGTCTGAACCCGACCCGGAGCCGGCCGCGGTGAAGCCGGCACGAGCAGGACGGTTTCGGGACTGGCTGAAGGCCCTGTTCCACTAGCGCCACGTGAGGAGGATCACAGTCGTGAACGATTATGAGCCGGGGTTTGAGCAGTTAGCCTGTATCAAGGTCATCGGCGTTGGTGGCGGCGGCAACAACGCGGTCAACCGCATGATCTCGGCCGGCCTCCAGGGCGTCGAGTTCATCGCGGTCAACACGGATGCCCAGGCCCTGAAGAACGCGCAGGCCCCGACGCGGCTGCAGATCGGCGCCAAGTTGACGAAGGGGCTGGGGGCCGGGGCCGACCCGGATATCGGCAACCGGGCCGCCGAGGAGAGCCGTGAGGAGATCGCCAGCGCGCTGCGGGGCGCGGACATGGTCTTCGTCACCGCGGGCATGGGCGGCGGCACCGGCACGGGTGCAGCTCCCGTGGTCGCGGAGATCGCGAAGGAGCTGGGCGCGCTCACGGTCGGCGTCGTCACCAAGCCCTTCACCTTTGAGGGTAAGAAGCGGGCCATGCAGGCCGAGAAGGGCATCCAGAACCTGCGGCAGAAGGTCGACACCCTGATCACCATCCCCAACGACCGGCTGCTGCAGGTGGTGGACAAGAAGACCAGCCTGATGGAGGCCTTCCGCACGGCGGACGACGTGCTCCGCCAGGGCGTGCAGGGCATCTCCGACCTGATCGCGGTACCGGGGCTGATCAACCTCGACTTTGCGGATGTGCGCACCATCATGTCCAACACCGGCTCCGCCCTGATGGGCATCGGCGTGGGGCGGGGCGAGGCCCGCGCCGCCGACGCCGCCCGGGCCGCCATCTCCAGCCCCCTGCTGGAGACGACCATCGACGGGGCCAAGGGCGTGCTGCTCAATATCACCGGCGGGCCGGACCTCGGGCTGATGGAGGTCAACGAGGCCGCGGAGATCATCGCCCAGGCCGCCGACCCCGAGGCGACGATCATCTTCGGCGCCGTCATCGACGAGTCGATTGAGGACGAGATCCGGGTCACGGTCATCGCCACCGGCTTCGGCGAGGGCGACTTCCCCGCCTGGGGCCGCCGCCGGCCCGGTCAGAACGCGATGGGCGAGGTCAAGCCCATGGTGGACGAGCTGGACATTCCGGCCTTCCTCCGCCGCAAGCCGCAGTAAACCTCTGGCGTCTGCCGGACTTCAAGCGCCTCCCGATTCGGGGGGCGCTTTTTCGGTGTGCCCGGCATGGGCGCTGACTTGGCGGTGAAAGTCCGCTACGGGCGAGGCAGCACCAGCCCGTTAGCCAAAGGCAAGGGTGTCCGTCGCGAGGCGGAATCTGGAGGAAGCCGGAGGCAAAGCCACGACCCGAGGAACACGAACCCCATAGGAGGCTGTGCCGCTCGGGTGAGCTGGCACGACTCTGCCCGCCGATCAGGGCGCCCGCTACGCTGCTGGCCGCGAAGCTGGGGGTGTAGAGGCCGAAGCCGCCTGTTGCAGCTCGGGGCGGCGTCCTCTCCGTCCCTCCTGCGCAGAATCACCCAGCACTCCGCGCTGTTCTTGACAGGTTTACCCGCCAACCGGCGCACACCTCCCGGTGTCGATTTGGGCCCCCCCAGCCCCCCGCTTTAGCTCGTAGGTAATACTCTGTATGGGCAGACAATAGGTACTAGACAGACAGATGGGAATATAGCAGCATGTCTGCGGGGTGGTGACCCACCCAAGAACAACGCACGGAAGGGAGGGCTACGGATGCTGAAGGTCGGCAATGTCGTGCTGACGGGCGGCGGCGACAACTGCTCCCGGTCCCGCAACGCTCCCCTGCTCGGTCAGACTGAGATCTCCGAGTTCGAGAAGGATCTGCTTGAGGCTATTGCACAGCTCGAGACCAATTCGCTCGAGGACGTCCTGACGGAGGATGAGGGCGAGTAAAGGTAATGCGTCGGGAAAGGGGGCCTTTGTGCCCCCTCCGCCCCTACGTCGGCCATTGCCCGGGCGCTGGCCCGGGGCATTACGGAGGGGGCTATGGGATGAAACGCGATTTCAATGGTGAGGAGTTACCCGTGATCCGTGCGCAGGACGGGCCGCTGCCTGGGGAACTGGCGGACAACGAGTCCCTGCAGTTCCAGCCCCATGTCGAACTCGCGCCTCTCTCGCTTTCCGACATCATCAGGCGCCCGAAGGGCATCGCGCTGTACGTGCACGTTCCGTTCTGCGAGCGCAAATGCACGTTCTGCGACTTCCTGGTCATTGCAGGTTCCGTCGTAACCGAATCGCTGAAAGATGAATATATAAATGCAGTCTGCCAGGAAATCCGCTTCTACGCACCAATATTAAGATCGCAAAACATCCGAATTAATATGATACAATTCGGCGGGGGAACCCCTTCGCTGCTCACGCCCGCCCAGATCAACTCGCTCCTCGAAGCGATCCACGAACACCTTGACTGCAGCGCGCTCCAGGAAGTTGTGTTCGAAGCGTTCCCGAGCACCGTCACCGCGGACAAGCTGGCCGCGATCGGTCAGTGTTCCACGGTCAAACTGAACATGGGCGTGCAGACGTTTGAGGACCCGCTGCTCGACCTGGTCGGCCGGCCGCACACCAGTGAGCAGGTCGTGTCTGCCTTGAAGCTGGCCAGCGAGAGAGGGCTAGCCTCGGTCGGCGTGGACCTCATCTGTGGGCTGCCGGGCAGTAGCGCAGCCACGACCACTTCAGACATCCGGCGGGCGGCCGAACTGGGCGCGGATCACATCACGGTCTACCCCCTCTGGCTGTATCCCGGCACCATCCTGTACCAACGCGTCATGGGCGGCGAGATAACGGCCCCGGGCGCCGAGGAGCGAAAGATGCGGCTGGCCGAGGCTCACAGCCTTCTGGATGAACTCGGGTTTGAACAGTACAGCATCTTCCACTTTGGGATGAACAGCTCCCGACACCTGTACGGGCTGTGGCAGATGCGTGACCGGGAGTGGCTTGGCCTCGGCGTCGGCGCCGTCAGCCATGTGTTCGGCGCCGTCTTTTCGAATGTCCGGGACATCCGGGAGTACATGCGCAGGGCGAAGTCCGGCATGGACTGTGTGGAGTCCGGCCGCGTGCTTACCGCCAGGGAGCGCATGCGCCGGACACTCGTCTTCGGCATGCGGCTGCGGGACTTCGAGTTGCACTGGTTCAGCGAGCGGTACGGCTGCCGGGTGCAGGACGTGTTCGCGGGCGAACTGGACCGCTTCGAGCGGCACGGCCTGCTGCAGCAGACGGAGACCTCGATTCGCCTCACCCTGGAAGGGATCATGCGGCTGAAATCCATTGAGGACTCCTTTGACGCGCAGGAGTCACAAACAGCCTGAGGAGGTACGTCAAGGTGGTCAAGGAGGCCAAGGAGTACACGTATGACCGGCAGCTAGCGGATATCTACGAGCATTCTCCCTTCTTCGGTCGGGGTTCGGAGGACCGCGTCAGGTTCTACGCGGAAGAGGCGGCCGCCGCAGGGGGTCCGGTGCTTGAGATCGGGGCGGCGACGGGTCTGTACACCATTGCGCTTGCACGTGCCGGGCTGGCGGTGGAAGCGATGGACATCTCGCCGGAAATGCTGGATTTTGTACGGGAGCGCCTGGCTGCCGAACCGCCCGAGGTGCGGAAACGGGTCACCCTGCACCAGGACGACATGCGGGAGTTCCGCCTGAACACCAAGTTCGCAACGGCGGTGCTGCCGGGCAACGCCCTACTGGCGGCCACGACCATCGAGGATCAGCTCCGCACGCTCCGCAGCGTCCATCGCCACTTGGTGGACGGCGGAACGCTGATCCTGGACGTCTTTTCCCCGGACCGGAATCTGATCGCCCAGACCAAGGAGCATAGCTGGTGCGAGTTCACCATACCTCATACGGGCGACCGCTACCTGTCCCACCGCTACACGCAGGTGGAACCGCTGCAGCAGTTACTCAAAATCCGTTTCATCCACGAACGCCTGGACGAGGACGGCGGGCTGGCCGACCGACGGATGCACACCATCCAGTTCCGCTACATCTACCCCAATGAACTGCGTCTTCTGCTCCTGCTGGCCGGGTTCCGGATCAGGCGCTATTACGGAGACTTCACCTCGCGAACCACGAAGTCCGCCTACGACGGGCATCAGGTTGTAATTGCGGAGAAGATGCCGGCCAGGAACCGATAATCTCTGCGAATGGGGTGATCGCGTGTCCGCACTTGCCAGCGCGCAGATGTATGTGCGGTCTCGCTATGTACACGTGTATCGCCGGGGAAACCGTAGCTTCTTCTTCAACAGCCTGACGCTGGAGCTTCTGGAGGGCGACGATGACGATTACCGGGTCTGGGAGAGCTATGCCGAACCCAGAGCCGGTTCGGACCACGAAACGGTCCGAACTCTGATCAGCCAACGGTTCCTCGTCCCCGCAGGAGAGGACGCGCCGGGTCAGGCGCTCAGGCGCCTAAAGGAGCTCCGGCGCGCAGCCCGTCAGAACCGGAAAGGGCGGATCGGGTTCATCCGGCTCTCGCTGACGGAGCGCTGCAACATGGCCTGCACGTACTGTTTTCAACAGAAGCTCTTCGAGGACAGGCAGCCGGTGATGAGCGAGCAGGACTTCACGGCCACCATGGCGTGGTTGATCGCCCAGAACCACGGGGAGCCGGTCACGGTTCAGTACTTCGGCGGCGAGCCGCTGCTGAAGTTCGAACTCGTCCGACTGGGCAACCGTCTCCTCCGGGAGGCCAAACGTGAAGGACTTATCGCCGGGTACACGCAGACTATCACGACCAATGGCACCCTGATGACGGACGAGATCGCCCAGTTCCTCGTTCAGAACAAGATCGATGTGATTTTCAGCCTGGATGGCTGGCGCGAACTGAACGACGAGCGGCGGGTCTTCAAGAGCGGCCGGGGAACCTATGACGCTGTGATGCAGGGAATCGCCCGGTTCAGGCAGGCTGGTGGAGAGCTTGCCGTTCTGATCACTCCCCGCACGGACAACATCGACGTGCTGCCCCGGATCGTGCGGCATTTCGTGGAGGATCTCGGCGCCTCCACCATAGGAATCAACGCCTCCCAGCCGACCCCCGAAGGCTGGGAGGTAGACGGACGCCTCCTTGCGGCTGCCATTCAGGAGATCTGGGCCTACTGCCATGAGCGTGGCGTCCACTTCCACGCCCCGGGCACCTACATTGCGACCCGCCTGGTGAACAAGCTCCTACAGATCGACCGCTGCATCGACGGCAATATCGGCGGCGAGATGGCGGACTGGCCTGCCTACATCACGGCCGACCTGAAGGTGTCGCCGTGCGTGGTGCACCACCAGGATGCGCGTATCACGCGGCCGGAGCCGGGAGCCCTCATCGACGACCGGTTCCTCGACTGGCATTTCGACGACACGGAACACCCCGAGTGCGACGACTGCATCGCTAGCCAGATCTGCGGCGGCCCCTGCAGCCTGGAGCTGATCTTCCGGGACAACAGGCTGAATCCGGACCGCTGCGCGTTCTTCAAGGCGATGGTCGAGTGGGTGATTACCCGGTGAGCCGGGACGCCGCGCCTTCCGCCGTGCCGCAGTTGGCCGCGCAGTACGTGGACGTCTGCACGACGGCCTATCCCGGGTCTGCGGTTCGGTGGGGCAGCGCACTGCCCGAGCGGTGTCTGCTGGCCCCCGGGGACTACGAGGAGTTGATCCGCTCGCTCGAGCGCCTGTTGCAGGCGCTGGAAGGCCGGGACGGGTACGGGGTCGAAGCGGCGATGCTCCGCAGCTCCGTCGCGGAGAAGCTGTTCGAACTGTGCGACCTATCCGAGTGGCGTACCAGCGCGTACTACCACGTGGAGAAGCGCATCGTCGGGATGGTCGATGTCTTGGCCGTGGACTTGCTGATCCCCCGGGACCACCTCCGCCACTGGCTCGGCCAGGTGCCATCGCTCTGTCAGACGGCGCTGAACACACTGGCGTTTGACCAGCTCAGCCGAATCGACGCGGTGTTCTCCACGACTTTGCTCCGTCAGTTCATCACGCGCCTCCGGGGACAGCGGCTGCCCGCCGCGGCAGAGGCCGGCATCCCGCAAGGGCAGCTCCTGGATGCGTGCGAGTCGCTGTCCAACAGGCTGGCGAAGGTGCCCCCCTCCAACCCCTCGCGTTCGCCTGTGGGCGCGGAGCGGCTGAGCCGCTGGCTCTCCGTGCACTGTGGCGTGGACGCGGACATCGAGAAGCTGTTCCACGACGCCCAGACCGTGCTCCGAAGGCACGCGCCGGCGCTTCGGCAGGAGCTCGGAGGTGGCGGAGCACCCCCTTCGTTCGAGGTTACGCCAGATTTCCTGCGGGCCACCCTGGACCAGATCCGGCACACCCTGGAGCCTTGGTTTGCGGTGCATCCCGCGTTGTTCGAGGGGCTGGAGTTCCGCCCGATGACCCTGCTCGGCATCTCCGGCGGTCCGCGTGCCGGCTACAGCTCCCTGGGCTATGTGTTTGGTACGGCTCGCCCAGTTCTCTACTACAACCCGGGCCAGTACCGGGATCCCGGGCAGTGCCGACTGGACGTCGTCCATGAGGTCTTCCCGGGGCACCACTGGGAGCGCACGCACACGTACGCCGCATTCCGCGGCCGGATCGGCGCCCTCACGTACGAGAGCATCCCGTTTCTGGAAGGTTGGGCGAAGTACTGCGAGACCTTCTATGCGCAGTCTGCCGGTGACCCCGCCGTGGATGCGGCATGGCAGGCGCAGCAGGCAACCGTGGCGCTGACCGCGCTCGGGGCGATGTACATGCACACCACCGATGCCCCGCTCCGGGTCATCGTGGAAGAACTGACGGCCTTGTCCGGTCTTCCCGCCTCAGCGGCGCAGTCGATCGCCATCCGTGGCTACTTCACGCCGATTGCCGCCATGGCTCCGTTCGTGGGCCAGCGGACCCTTCAGTTGCTGGCAGGCGACATCGGCGCCCGGGCGTTGCACGAGCTGATAACCAGCAAGGGTCCAACAATCCTTTGGGGGCGAAAGTGTTGACCACCACAACAACCGAACTGCAGCGGACGATCCGCAGCTACTTTGGCGTGGTCTCGCTGTACACATTCGCAGACAAGCTGTTCGGCGCGGTCTACATCGCGGCCATGTCCGACAACGGGTTGTCGAATGTCCAGATCGGCTTTGTCCTCATGATGGGCTCGCTATTCGCAGCAGTGCTGGACTATCCGTCGGGAAACGTGGCTGATACGTTCGGGCGGAAGAAGACGACGGCGGTCGGATTCGTGATCTGGGGCGCGTCCCTGGCTGCGTTCGCTTTTGCCCGGGGGGTGCCCGCGTACGTCGGGACGATGCTCCTGTGGGCACTTGGGGTTGCCCTCATATCCGGCGCCCCGGATTCCTGGTTCGTCGATGAACTGGATCGGATCGGCGAGGGGCCCCGGCGGCTGACGCTGCTGCCTACGGCCAACACGCTGAGCCTCGTCCTCGGCGCCCTGTCCGGACTGGTCACGGGCGTCATCGGGAGCTTCGGCCTGAAGTGGCCGCTGGTGCTGGGCGGCGGCGTGGCGATGCTCACCGGCGTGCTGGTGGCCCTGCTGATGTCAGAGAACTACGGCGAACGGGGGCTATCGCTCACGGGAGCGATCTGGAAGAACACCGTCGAGATCCTGGGCGTCCGGCGGTACCGATGGATAATGGCGCTGGTGGCCTGCGGGCGGGTGCCGTTCCAGGTGTTCGTCATGTCCTGGCAGCTTTACGCCCTGCAGCGCCTGGGCCTCCCCTCCACCTACTTCGGCCCGATCCTGACCCTGCTGATCCTGACGCTGGCGGCCGGCAATTTCCTCAGCACGCTGCTGAACCGGCGGTTCGCACCGATGCGTGTATCCTTCATCGGGTATACCGGGGTGCTAATCGGCTTCCTGATTTTCATGGCCCAGCCCGGCGCATGGCTCTTCCTGGTCGGAGCGGCGCTGTTTGAGCTCTGCCTCGGCATACACCAAGGGGCCGCATCCGTCTGGCTGCACGACATGGTGTCGTCAGAGAAACGGGCCAGCTTCATGTCCGCCCTATCTTCCGTGGGATCCCTGGTGGGGCTTGTCGTCCCCCTGCTCTCCGGCTTCCTGATGGACACCCTGGGGTTCCGGGCCGTCTGGGGAATCGGCGCAGCCGCGGTTTCGGGGGCGCTGTTGATCCTCCTGGGGCTCGCCTCGCCTGCCGTGAAGGAGGGCAAACCCGAGTGCCGGACCAGCTGACAGCAGAGATCGCCCGTGCGGTCGACCACCTCATCGCCAATTGCCTGCAGCCGCTGGCGGGGAAGCGCGTGGTGGTGATCGCTCATGACAGCGGCCCGTTCTGGTCAACCCTGGCTCACCGCCTAGGGCGGGCAGCGGGCCGCGTGACGGCGATCGCGGAACCGGCAGGTGCCGCCCCGCCGGACCGGCTGGTCCCCAAACCGCTCGGGGTGGGCCGCTTCTTCCTGCCGCAGCTGGGGGAGTACGAAGCAGCCCTTACCATTCTGGAGTCACCCCTGCGGCCGGCCCCCCAGTCCGACCCCATGCAGCTCAGGGAAGCGCTGCTGGCGCTGCACCGGAGCCGGCACCCCACGGCGTTCATCGAGTGGCCGTCGTGGATGGGCGAAGGCGCAGCGCAGGAGCGGCTCTTCGATCTGTACCTCTCGGCCCTGCAGATAGATTACGACGCGCTGCGACGGCGGAACCGCGAGATCGCCGATAGGCTGAGCCAGGCAACCACCCTGCTCGTCACCGCACCGAACGGGACGGAGATCGAGTTGGAGCGTGGCGAAGCACCGGTTCTGTGTGAGGACTGCCGCATACAGTCCGCCGATCCGTTCTTTCAACTGCCCGGGGGAGAGGTGTTCTTCGCGCCGCGGGAGGGCTCCGCCCGGGGCAACATCGTCACGCGGATCGGGTCACGCCGGGTCGCCGTCACGGTCAGGAACGGCATCGCCGACTTCTCTGGCCTGCCGGGGCTGCCCGCAGCCGCACCCCTGACGGAGTTCGGGGTGGGCACCAACCCGAAAGCGCCCCTACTCTCAAGCCTCAGCGTGGGAGAAAAGGCCCGGGGGACTTGCCATTTCGGGTTCGGGGACAACCGCGAATTCGGCGGCTCCGTGTCCGCACCGTACCACTTCGATCTCGTGGTGGAAAATCCGACCATTCGCCTGAGGGGCTGACCGCCATGCGTTATGAACGCCGCCGGGTGCTCAGCAGGGAAGGTTGCGACCTCGAGCTGCTGGTGGATCCCCAGGTCTCGCAGCACGATCTTGACGCCTGCCTGGCGCTGGTGAACACCGCCGGCTGGGAGACCGGCTGCGGCGTCCTGCTCGGCAGCGGCCCCGGCGCTCCGCTGCTGGTCCTGGCGCGGACGGCGCCCCAGGGCGCGACGCTGCCGTGGATGCGGGTGCAGGCGCACGGGGCCGTAGGGGCCGATCCGCACGTCGGACGGCTGCAGCTCCGGGTGAGGATCGCCCTGGACCCCGCCGGCCGGGCGAAGGTCACAGCGACACTCCCCTGGGCGGACCTGCCCCGACAGCAGCCGCTGGCGGCGCTCGTCCCGCCCGGGACGCCGGTCACCGTGCTGCCCGGTGGCACTACCGGTAAGCTCGACGAAATGCGCGTCGGGCACCTGCTCCTGCTTTTCCCGCCCCCAGGCGGTGGCGCCGCTGAGGTGAGGTTCGAGCGCCGCCTCGACCTGTCCCGCGGCGGTGTGCTGCTTCACGCGAAGGAAGGCTGGATACCTCGGGTGCTCGCACCCGAGGTTGTGGACTCGGCCGCCGTGGTGGTGGAGGCTGCCGGAGTCGAGGTCATCGCGAACGCTCCCGTGGAGGCGGACGGCGCCTTGGGGGCCCGGGGCCTGGACTCCTTCGTGATGGCGGTCCGCCGCCCTGGCTTCGCGGGCCTGCACATCGCTGCGGAGAAGGGGCACGTGGTCGTGCATTCTGGCCGCGACCGGGTGCGGGGCATCGATCTCGAACGGGAGATCGGTGGCATGTTGCGGCACTTCCAGGAGCTGTTCGCCGAACTCGACCGGCTGCACATCATCGAGTGCCCCACAGTCGAGGCGCTGGCGCTGAGCTTCCCCGGCCTGATCGCCATGGATCCGCGGCTGTTTGACAGCCCGGCCACGGCGCTCTTCCGGTTCCTCCCCCACGAACTCGCACATCAGTGGATCGGCAACAGGGTGACCTTCGACGGTCCGGGCCATCTCTGGTTGTCAGAGGGTCTGCCCGAGTTCCTGCAACTGCACTGGGTCAGGGAACGCCTCGGCGAGCGGCTGTACCGTAGGGGTCTCATCTACAGCGCCAACGTCTGGGCCCGCCGCGCCCGGCAGAGGGACATGGCCATCCTGGACTGGACGCCCCACGCTTCAGGCCATCTCTTCGACGCCCTGGCCGCCAAGGGAACCGTCGCCTGGCACCACTTCGCAGCCGAACTGGGCGAGACGGCGTTCCGCTGCCTGCTGAAGGGCTTGCTGGAGCTGCCCAACCCCGTCAGGGTTTCCGAGGCCATGGCTCTGGCTGAACAGATCAGCGGGCGGGACCTCGGACCGTTCCGGCAGGACTGGCTCGCCCGGCCGGGTTGGCCGGCCCGCGCCGCCATTGCGCCTGATCGGGGCGTCCAGGACCCGCACCCTGAGGAGGAGACGGATCATGGAACATCAGGCCCTGGTGGCCGTGGGAGCCTGTAACCTCAGGTGCCAGTACTGCTGGTACGAGACGGGCGTACTGGACTATGTGCGCACGACCGTGACTCCTGCGAACCTATCCCGCTGGCTGGACGAGTGCCGCAAGCTGTACACGGTGAACTACCTCACCATCACCGGCGGCGAGCCCATGCTCCGGCGCGACTTCGGGGAGTTGCTCGACGTCGGCGTCCAACACCGGCTGCAGGTCGCGGTGCTGACCAACGGCACCCGAATCACGGACCAGTGGGCGCGCACGTTCCGCGAGAAGGACATCGCGGTCTTCATCAGCCTGGACAGCCTGACCCCGGACTACCACAACACCGTCCGCGGCCAGCATGACGAGGTGATGCGTGGTATCCGGCTGCTGGCCGACGCCGACGTACCTGAACGGTACCTGACGACCGTGGTCAGCCGGGGTAACCTCGATCAGATGGAACCGCTCCTGGACTTCGCCGAGCAGCACGGGTTCACGATCAATTTCCACGTGGCCGCCCTGCCCGATGATCACCCGCTGAGCCTTCGCCGTTGCACCGAGGACGAGCTGCGGGTCTTCTACCGGACCCTGAACAAGTGGAGCGATCGAAACGGGCGGAAGTACATCGTCGGCCAGTACGGTGCCGTTATCCGGTTTGGCCGGCCCATTCCCCTGAACACGTGCCCGTTCGCACTGAGCACCTTGGTGATCGATTCAGACGGCTCGCTCTTCCCGTGCTACCAGCACAAGGGAGAGCCGCTGGGCAGCATTTTCACATCCACCCCGGAGGAGGTGCAGGCCCGGAAGCGGGCCTTCATCGAGCGGGTGAGACCGGCATCCTGCATCTCCACGGACTGCCTGGGTGTGTTCTAGCTCAAGTTTCACGCGAACAACTCGACATTCGTGGTGTTAAAAGGGCGTATGGGTAGGGAGTGGCCCGGTTCAGGGTAATCTCAGCTCCAGCCAGGGGAGTACCCCGGCTGAACACCAACCGCAGCGTGTCGCCGAGGCACCGAATGGTTGCTCGGCACCGGGCCGCTACTCGTACCAAGAGTCGACTCCCCGCCTCGGCCAGTTTGGGCGAGTTCGTGCTCAGAAACCGCCAAGCCCAGCGCACCAGGTTGAAGGCGAACAAGACCAGCTGCGTGAAGGCGGCGTTGGCCTCATACTTCCGCATCCGAGGAGTACCAAAGTGGAACGTTCCCTTCCACTCCTGGAACCCGGCTTCGATGGTCTGCCGTCCATGGTAGAGCTTGACGACCTCTGTCGTGGTGAGCTCCTCAGGCTGGAGCGTAGTCAGGATGACGCTGCGGACCTCCCGGCCATCGGCGTCCCAGCGGCGCATGGCGACCAGTCGCACCGGATACGGTGCGAGCAAAGTGGGGCCAGGTACGGTAACGGCTTCGGAGGCAAACCGGTTCTTCTCGACTTCAACCCAGCCCTCCGCCGGCACGGCGTCGAAGAGGCGCTTGTAGGCGGGATTGCTTCCGGAGTAGGACTTGATGGTGAACTCGTATCCCAGCTCCAGCAGCCGCTGGATCACCTCCGGCGTGCCAAAGGCGCTGTCGGCTCGCAGCACGATCCGGAGGGGAGCCGGGTTCGTCCGATTCTCCTGCCGGTACTGCCGGAGTCGCTGGTTCACTTCACGGAGGTGCTGAACCTCCTCCTGGAACTCACGCTGCAGCTTCTGCTTCCGGCGGGCGCTGCCCTTGCCTGATACCGTCTGCAGTTGCTGATACAGCTGCCTGACCCGAGCCTTCTGCTGAGCCAGGCATGCCTCGACCCATTCGACTCGCCGCAGGGGACGACCAATCCGGGCTTCGATCCTGGGAATCAGTTCGAGCAGGCAGGCGCCGGAACGGCTGTTGGCCTTGCCGGACTTGAGAAGGCCGTCGATGGCAAAGCGCTGCTGCTTCCCGCTGAGGAAGGCGGCTGCGATCTGATAGCCTCGGGCCAACTTCCCCTGGATGTAGCCGAAGTCGGTACCGGTGTACTGCCTGGTCTCGCCCCGAACCTTCTGGCCGGTGAGGTCGATGTCCACGATGACCATTCCGGACCGGTCTGGGCCCGCCACCGCCGCAACCTCCTGCTGAAGCAGGGGAGCCTGGATCTCCGCCAGTGCATCGGAAAGTTGTTGAACGTTTTCCTCCGTTAGTTTGCTAAAGGTCGCACAGACGGTGGAGAAGTGAGCAAAGCGTTCCTGCCCCCAGGCTTGAGCTACGGCAGGGTCGGCGACCAGCGGCTCGGGATCGAAGTTCAGGTCCTTCATGTAGCGGCAGTTGCCGAGAATGGCAACCAACGCCTCGACTACCTTGTCGACCGGCGTATGGGTGTAGGTCTTCTGATTGATCCGCAGGTGCCGGTTCAACACGTCAACCAGGTTCAGCCTTTGCGCTACCCAACCAAGAGCGACAAGAAAACCATGCCGGGTGGTGGATTTGATGGCTTGCGCAGTGACTTCGGGCGTCGTACCATGAGACTGCATCAGTCGAACCTCCACATGGTGGTTTAAGAGGGGCAAATCCCACCATGTATCATTGGTTCAGACTGATGCTTTTTCAATGGGTTTCCATTGTACGGAGTGCGGGTTATTCACGCGAAACTTGAGCTAGGGCCGGCCTATGAACGGACTCGCGACCAGGACGTTCGTGATCGAGAACCACGACGAGGCGTTCTATCTGTGGGCCGATCACGGAATGCGAGGGCGGACCGTGGTCCACGTGGATGCGCACGTGGACTACTTCCCGGGCACATGCGCGGACATCGGCTCCTACATCTACCACGCCCACCGGCGCGGTCTGATCAGTCGGTTTTACTGGGTCGTCCCCGACCCCACGTGGCAGAGCCCCCGCCTCCGGCGTAGGCTGATCGGCTCCATGATCGAACTCGGGCTGCAGGCAGACTCCGGAGCGGCCGCGGGAATCAGCGGTTCGCTGCAGGGGCTTCACTTCTGGGTGGGGCCGCTCGGGGAGCTGCCGCAGATCGATGCTCCCGTGCTGCTCGACTTGGATGTCGATTATTTCCTTACGCCGTTCTGCTACGTCGGCGTCCGGGAATGGCTGGTCCCATGGCGGCTGCCGGAGTCGCTGGTCCGGCGACTGCAGGACAGGCAAATCCGGTGGGACATGGCCACCATCGCGGCCTCCGTGGAGGGGGGATATACCCCCATGCAGTGGCGCCTGCTGGCGCCCTACACCCAGGCCCTGCTGGAAGGCCGGTCGCCGGGCTTCTCCCTGTCCAGGCTGACTGGCGGAGCACTTGCCTACGTTCTGGGCGACGCCGGAGGCGCCCGCACGCACTTCGCCACGGCCGCCCGGGCAGGGGCAGGGACCGAGGAGCAGGCCGCAGCGGAGGTCTGGCTCGCACGGCTGAGCCTGGAGGCCGGCGATCCCGATTCAGCCCGGAGGCACGTCCGGGCGGCCGCGTCCTTCGGCGAGGCGTACGCCTCTAGTTGGATCTGTCCCGGGTTCGGGTTCTGGTACCAAGGGAGCACGAGGGCCGCCGTCCGGTCTTTCCGGCAATGGTCGCAGGCGCTTCCGGAGGAGCCCTCGCTGTTTAGCCTGTGGGCGCTGGCGGTCTTACAGGATGACCCGGAGACGGCTGCCGATCTGGCAGCCCGGGCGTACGCGCTGGGGCCGGAGTGCGCCGACTCCAACCTGGCGCTGGGTCGAGCGCTGCTGCGTAAAGGGGAACCGAAGGCCGCGGTCGCGCACCTGGAGCGCGCCCTGGCGCTTGTACGCCGCGGCGGTCGCACGTTACTGGCTCCCATACGTAGCAAGGCCGCGCCGCAGGCAGCCTCCACGCTGGCTATCGTCACGATCATGAAGGACCTGATGAAGGCCTACTACCAGGTAGGGAACGCCGCCAGGGCCGCCCGTTTCCATGACTTCCTCAGGCAGCACCGCCTGATGAGTCCCGCCGACGAGTATGAACTTCTCCGAACGCTGCGGCGTTCCGGGCCGGCTGTTCCGGCCCTGACCCGCCCGCTCCGGGGGCTGCCCACCCGGTGGCAGGCGCTTGTGCACCGAGCGCTCCGGCTGGCGTACCTGGCGGCCGGGCGAACGGATCACCTGATCGTCGAATGGCAGGTCAGGCGGCTTTACGGGATCCTGTCGGCCCCAGGCAAGACCGGGCTCGGCCCGATCTGAGATAGACTGGCATTTCGATTCTGGGAGGGAGTGGCGATGTCCGATGCGCATCTTGCCCGGACCTTCATCCGGACTCTCGACTCATTGCCACAGAGGGTCACGGTGAGGCTCTGCGGCTGGGTGGTGGAACATGAGGGAGAGCGCCTGGTCATGCAGGACTCGACCGGGACGGCGACCGCCGTCCTGTCCCCTGGCTCCGGCGGACCGGGGAATCTCCGCAGGGGCGACGTGGTTGAACTGGTGGGCGAGCTTCAGGACGGCGGCGTCGTGCGGGCCGGGACGGTTACGGTTCACAACCGGGCGCACCTGCCCGATCCGTCGGAGGTCGCGCCGCTGTCCCGGTACTCCTACCTGCGCTACCGCAATCACGAGGCGGTCGACCTGGTGCGGAGGATCAACCGGGCCGAACGGGTCGCACGGTCGTACCTCTTCGAAGAGGGCTTCCTGGAGATCCGGACACCGCTCCTCTGGCGCCCCATACAGGAGTACGCTGAGCCGGAGTTTCACGCCAGCCACATCCACCGGCCAGGGATGGGATACAGCCTCCTGCAGTCGCCCATGCCGCCGGCGCTCCTGGCTGTGATCGGCGGATTGGACCGCGTCTTCAGCTTCTCCCTGTGCGTCCGGTGGGAAGGTACGAACTACGACCCGCGCAAGGTATGCGAGTTCACGCACCTGAACATGGCGATGTCGTTTACGACGCTTGAAGACAGCAAGCGTCTGATGGAAGGGCTAAGCGCCCATCTCATCCACGCGCTGACCGGGGAGCAGGTGGAGATGCCGTTCCCGCGGATCCAATTCGATGAGGCGCTTCGCCTCTACTCCTCCGATACGCCGGACTTCCGCTACAGGCAGTACCTGAGGCCGACGATCCCCGGGGAGCGGCTAGCGTATGCACGCGGCGAGCTCTCCTCGCTGATCATCCCCTACGCCCTTCCCACCGGCCTCCGGGCGCAGCTCTCGTCCATCCTGCGTGAGCGCTACGGTGAGGGCTACGGCCTGCTCCATGTCGACGAGAACGGCACGGAGGCGATCGGTGGGGACATCGGCAGGGGCCTGGATGTGCGGCACATCGTCCGGGAGTACGGCGTCCGGCCGCCGGCCACGTTGGTCGCCCTGCCCGGCACGCCGGAGAGGGCGCACGGGTTCTTCGAGAAGATCATCGTGCAGCTTCACCCGGTTCTCGACGGCTCCCCCGTGCCACGGTTCGCGTTCGTGTGGGTGGACGGGATCCCGTACCTGACGGACCCGCGTGCGGAGGATGTCGCCTCGCGCGGCTCGTTCCACATGAGCCGGAGCGTGCTCGGACGAACGACCCCCGCCTCCCAGGCGGATCCGAGGGTGCGCGTGCTGTCGCACGACCTGATCCTGAACGGCCTGGAGATTGGCGGCGGTGGCGAGAAGGAGCACCGGGCAGAAGAACTGGCGAAGAACCTGGAGATCGCCCAGGTCGACGACCCCGCATTCCGCTTCGGCTACCACCTGGATGCGCTCACCCGGGGGGCGCCGCCCATGCTGAACTGTGTGATCGGGTGGGAGCGGTTCCTGTGGAAGGTGCTGGAGACCGAGTCGCTGCATGATGTGATGTTCCTACCGAAGGACAACAGCGGCCGCTGCCCGGTGTCGGGTGCGCCGCTGGAGATCGCCCGCGGGTGATGAAGATCTTGAGTCGATCGGGACTGCTGCACAGCGTGCTTCTGTCCCTGGGCGTGGCCGGAGCCTTCATCGTCGCTGGTTCCTGGATCAGAGCTTCCCCACTCTACCACCTCTTCGTGGGAACGGCGCTGATCTGCGGCGGCGTGCTCCTGGCCTGGTGGCGTAAGATCCAGCGCCTGCACGTTGTGCTGCGCGCTGCCGCCGTCATGGTCTACGTTGCGGCCACAATCCTCGTTCTGTATGGCGTGACGCTGGCATGGCCCCGGATCCTGGTGTACGGAGGAGAAGGCGATCTCGAAGGGTAGGGGCCGGACTGATCCTTACCGTCGTGAGCATCGCCACTGCGCTCCTGTTTGTGCCTCTCAGTCTCCTGACGAGACGATCGAGCTCGATGAATCGAGTAGGAGGGGGCGGCTAGCCCCCGTCCTCTCACACCACCGGACATGCGGGTCCGCATCCGGCGGTTCACCAAGATTGACGAGTTGCTTCATAGCATACGGTCAGGCTTATCAGTCCCTGGGCACGCCAGTAGGCGTTGCCCAGGGCGTTGTTTAGTGGGCCCCCTGCCACCCGCCACGGGCCTTTGCGGCTGTTGGCGAGTTGGTGGGCCACGCGTGCGGGTACACCGAGGGCACGCAGTTCCCGAAGGCGTCTACGCACTCGCTTCCACTGCTTCCATACGCATGCTCGCAGCCGTCGCTTCAGCCACCCTTCAAGCAGCTCGAAGGCTGACCTGGCATCGGAGAGCGCGTAGTACCCAACCCAGCCCCGCAAGTAAGCGTTCAGGCGTCGGATTTGGTCCTCCATGCTCTCGCTGCGGTTGCGGTCCGTCAGCGTGCGAAACCTGTCCTTCACGCGCTTCAGGCTCTTTGGTGCCAGCCGGATGCGCACTCCCCGGTGCTTGCAAAAGCTAAACCCGAGGAACTGCCGCTTCCACGGCCGGTCCACTGCGCTCTTCTCCTCGTTGACCTTCAGCCGTAACCGCTCCTGCAGGTAGTGGCGCACGCTCCTGTAGACCCGCTCTCCCGCCCGCTTGCTGCGGACGTAGATGTTGCAGTCATCGGCGTACCGGACGAAGTGGTGCCCACGGCGCTCCAGTTCCTTGTCGAGGTCATCCAGCAGGATGTTCGCCAGCAGCGGGCTCAGCGGACCGCCCTGCGGCGTCCCTTCCTCCGTCGCCACGACTACCCCGTTCAGCATGACCCCAGCCTGTAAGTACCGCCGGATCAGCCGCAGCACTCGCTTGTCCGTTACCCGCCGTGCCACGCGGGCCATCAGCACGTCATGGTTGACCCGGTCGAAGAACTTCTCCAGGTCCATGTCCACGACCCAGGCGTACCCTTCCTCCACGTACTGACGTGCCTTCCTGACCGCGTCATGACCCCGCCGCCCCGACCGAAAGCCGTAGCTGGATTCGGAGAATGTGGGTCAAATGTCCCCAGTCTACCTGGGCTTGTTCACCGGGAAGCGTCTCAAAGGGCTTGTACACACGTTCCCGTTTGGGACGGATGGTGCTCAGGTAGCGGCGAACGGTTCGGCGCGACCCTGTGTACCCCAGCTGGGCGATTTCCCGATAGATCCGCTCAGCCGTGAGCTCGGGGTACTTGGCCATACGGGACTGGATGTAGTCGACATAGTCGTCGATCTTCCGTCGTACCTGTTTCCGGTGGATCCGTTCCGGGACTTCGTCCATGGCCAGATACTTATCAACGGTGCCGCGGTCGATTCCCAAGCATCTCGCAATCTGGGACTTGTTGAGTCCTTCAGCAGCCAAGCGTTTGATTTCCACCAAAACCCCCACCGTTTTCAAGCGTCCCATCCCTCGCTGTCGTTCTGGGTAGTTGGCACTTCCAGAGTTCGACGTGCGATGTGGATGGGCATTTTTGTTTCCAGCTTGGTGCGGGATTTTGTTGGCCACTTATGCTGATTTTAAGGTGGCCAGTAACACCAACACCTGGTGCGAACAGAACGGATAGCGGCTGGGACGGGTGTCCCGCCTGGCCGGCCAACAGCGGGGCAAATTCGACAGAATGCGCCAGAACGCCCCGCCAGTTTGCGACCGAAAGCGACAGTCAGGCTGGGCTAAGATGTTGGCATAAATCCGGGACTTGCTTCGTACTCTCGCGCTGCGGGACGGGGTGAGCCTGACGGGGGTGGCCTGGTGTGCCCGGTCTGCCCAGTTTGCCCGCAGTCCGGCTGGACATCTTCTTCCTCGTCAACCTCGGCATCGACCTCGCCCTGCTCTGGTTCGCCGCCCGGGCGGCGAGGGTGCGGTACCGCGCGTGGCGGCTCTGGGTGGCGGCGCTGCTGGGATCGGCGCTGGCGGTGCTGCCGGGGGTGCCGGCGCCCGGCGGGGGCTGGCTGCTGTCGGGCGCCGTTCTGCTGACAGGGAGCATCCTGCTGGTTCTGCTCCTGGTCTGGCCCGGCACGTGGTCCCAGTTCCTGGCCGTGTTCGGCTTCTTCTGGACCGGCCTGATTGCAGCGGGGGGCCTGCTCCTCCTGCTGGCTGAGCGGTACCCGGTCCTCTTCACTTCACCGCCGGCCGCACTGGTGGCCGGCGGGGTGGGTCTGGCCCTGGCCGGCGTGCACCTGCTTTGGCAGGCGCACCGGGAACGGGCAGAGGTCGATGACGCCCTCTACGAGATCGAGGTGCGCGTGGGGGAGCAGCGCGCGGTCCTGGAGGGGCTCCTGGACTCTGGGAACCTGCTGCGCACACCCATCACCCGCCAGCCGGTGGCCGTGGTCGACAGCGAGCGGCTGCGGGGCTGCCTGCCGGCGGCGGTGGCGGAAGCGGCGAAGGCCGGTCCACAGGGACTGGACCGGCTGCCCGCCGAGTGGCAGAGCCGGTGCCATCTCGTGCCCTACGCGGCGGTGGGCCGGGGCGACGGGCTGCTACTGGTGGTGCGGCCGGACGGGCTGGCGGTCCGCCCGAGGGGGCGGGGCGACTGGGTGCCGGTGCAGGGCTACATCGGCCTCGCGGCGGGACCGCTGGATCCGGAGGGGCGGTATGCGGCACTGCTTCCGGCGGCGATGGCGGCGGAAGCGCGGGGCGCACAGGGCCCACGGGGCGGACGGGGCGCATGGGACGCAGGGGGCGCATCGGGCGCACGGGGCCGCTCCCGCGGGAGTCCCGTGGAGGCACAATCCGGCGAGAGAGGAGAGGGGAGGCCCGATGTACACGTTCGTTAGGAGGCAGTGGCTGGTGCTTCAGGGGGCCCTCTTCCGGGTGTCCGCCCGCGTGATGCGCTGGCTGGCAGCCAGAGGGCTGGTCAGGCCAAGAGCGATCTACTACGTCGGCTCCAGCGAGGCCTTGCCCCCGCCGCTCACGGGCGAGGAGGAGGCTGCGCTGCTGGCGCGCCTCACCCAGGGGGATGAAAGCGTCAAGAATACGCTGATCGAGCGCAACCTGCGCCTGGTGGTCTACATCGCCCGCAAGTTCGACAACACCGGCATCTGGGTGGAGGACCTGGTCTCCATCGGAACGATCGGCCTGATCAAGGCGGTCAAGACCTTCGATCCGTCCAAGCGGATCAAGCTGGCCACGTATGCATCGAAATGCATCGAGAATGAAATTCTGATGTACCTGCGCCGGGCGTCGCGCACCCGGAGCGAGGTATCCTTTGACGAGCCCCTCAACAAGGACTGGGAGGGCAACGAACTGCTCCTGTCCGACGTGATGGGCACCGACAGCGACATCACCTACCGGGGTCTGGAGGAGGAGGTCGATCGCCTGCTCCTGCGCAAGGCGATGGCCAAGCTCACGGGCCGGGAGAAGCGGATCATGGAGTTGCGGTTCGGTCTGGTCGACGGCCGCGAGCGCACCCAGAAAGAGGTGGCCGACCTGCTGGGGATCTCGCAGAGCTACATCTCCCGGCTGGAGAAGCGCATCTTCAAGCGCTTGAAAAAGGAAATTATGCGGATGGAATGACGATACCCGCGAGTGTTTAACACTATATGTAAGTGATTCCTGAACACGGAATAGCGGTTCCCGGCCGTGGACATACTCCCATGTGAATGGGGCAGCCGTTCGGCGCCCATGGGGGAGGCATTGTCCCGGCATGATGATCAACAAGGTAGAGATCCCCGGGGTCAACACCGCCAAGCTTCCGGTGCTCACCAACGCCCAGATGCGGGAGCTGTTTGTCCGGATGCACAGTGGTGAAAAGGCAGCCCGCGACCAGCTGATCACAGGGAACCTGCGCCTGGTGCTGAGCGTCATCCAGCGCTTCAACAACCGGGGGGAGTACGTCGACGACCTGTTCCAGGTGGGCTGCATCGGCCTCATGAAGGCCATCGACAACTTCGACCTGGGGCAGAACGTCAAGTTCAGCACCTACGCCGTGCCCATGATCATCGGCGAAATCCGACGCTACCTGCGGGACAACAACCCGATCCGGGTCAGCCGCTCGCTGCGGGACATCGCCTACAAGGCCTTGCAAGTGCGGGACGCGCTCGTCAGCCGGCTCTCCCGGGAGCCCACGGTGCAGGAGATCGCCGACGAGCTGAAGCTTCCCCTGGAGGATATCGTCTACGCCCTGGATTCCATCCAGGAGCCCGTCTCGCTCTTCGAGCCTCTGTACCACGACGGGGGCGACCCCATCTACGTCATGGACCAGGTGAGCGACGAGTCGCAGCAGGATTCCCAGTGGCTGGAGGGCATCAGCATCCGGCAGGCCCTGCACCGGCTGGGTGAGCGGGAACGGCTCATCCTGACCCTGCGGTTCTTCGAGGGGAAGACCCAGATGGAGGTCGCCGAGGAGATCGGGATCTCGCAGGCGCAGGTGAGCCGGCTGGAGAAGGCTGCACTGTCCCACATGCGGAAGTACGTATAGCGCCCAAGGCTGACGCCCCATCCCCCACGGCGGGGATGGGGCCTCTTGCTGCGCGCCCGCCCGCTTTATGTGAAGCTGGTTTAGATTATGGTTAACCTGGGTATAACTCTTCCCGAGACAGCGGGGCGCACAGCCCCCGGGGAGGAGCAACCATGAATCGCAAGCGCATCACCGGCTGGCTCCTGATCGCACTGGGACTGATCCAGATCGGCGGCGGGGTGCTGCTGGCCCGGGCTGCCGGCATCGGGGAAGCGGAGCTGGCCGATGCGAACCTGATCCGCATTCACGTGATCGCCCACAGCGACGCGCCGGAGGAGCAGTCCCTGAAGCTCGCGGTGCGCGACGCCGTGCTGGAGCGTCTGCGTCCGGCCGTATCCGGTGCGCGGAGCCGTGCGGAGGCCGAGGCGGCGATCCGCACCGTGCTGGGCGACCTGGAAGCGGCCGCCGGGGCGGTCGTGGCCGCCTGGGGAAAGGCCCATCCCGTGCGGGCCGAACTGGGCACCTTCGCCTTCCCGGGCAAGGGGTACGACGGGCTCTATCTGCCCGCCGGGAAGTACCGTGCCCTCCGCATCCTGATCGGCGACGCCGCAGGGGCGAACTTCTGGTGCCTCGTCTACCCTTCTTTCTGCTACACCATCCGCGAGGTGCAGGCTCCGGCCGGCACGGCGCTGGCGGCTGGCGGGCCGTCCTGCCCGGGCGGGTGCCCGGCCGTTGCCGGTGATGCCTGCCAGGCAGCCTGCGGGGGCGACGCCCGCCCGGCTCGTGCGCAGGAACCCTGTCGGGGAACCTGTGGGGATGACGCCCGCCCGGCTCGTGCGCAGGATCCCTGTCGGGGAACCTGCGGGGATGACGGCCGGCGGGCAGGTGCGGCGGATCCCTGCCGGGGGGACTGTGGAAGTGGCGGCGGTCCGGCTCGTGCGTACGGCTGCGAGGCGGTCCCGGGGGACGACCGGGCCTCCGGCCGCATGCACGGCTGTCCGGTCCTGAACCCGGACGCAGCCTCCGGGCATGGCGGGGCGTTCCCGGCGACCGGGGCGACCCAGGCCACCCGGGCAACCTCGGCGACCTGGGCGATCCAGGCAACCCGGGCGCCGGGCGTGGCGCCTGCCTTCGGCTTCTCGCCTCAGTAGGCCCGCGGATTCGGTCAAGCCCCCTCCGCATAAGATTGGGTTGAGCAGCGCGGAGGAGGGCGGTCACGGTGGCCAAGGCATCGGACCTGCGCAAGGACGTGATCGACATCCGGACCGGACGGCGGCTGGGCGAGCTGATCGACGTGGAGATCGACGAGAAATCCGGCCGGATCACGGCCATCATCGTGCCGGGAGAGGGCCGCTGGTTCGGCCTGTGGGGCGGCGGCCCCGACATCGTGATCCCGTGGACGAAGATCGTGTGTATCGGGCCCGACTGCATCCTGGTCGAGATCGAGCGGCCGACGCCGGTCTGACGTGCCATGCAGTGCGGAGCGGTTCCCCGCCCCCCCGGGGGAGCCGCTCCCTGCATTCTGGCGCTTCGGTGCGCACAGGATGAGGTCGGGTGTGCGGATTTCTGCTAGAATAGAGTCTATGAAATGTCAAGTGGTGAGAGGGGTGGGCACCGGGGTGAGCGTCGCCACATGGGCCGAACATGATGGGGTGCCCGTGCTGCACATGACCGCGCTGGAGGCGCTGGGGGGCGTCCGGGCTGTGTTCACCGGGCGGCACGGCGGCGTCAGCCCCCGCTGGGGAGACGGGCTGAACTGGAGCCTGAGCGTGGGGGACGGGCCCGAGCAGGTGCGGGAGAACCGGCGCCGCTCGCTGGCGGTTCTGGGGGTCGGTCCGCAGGCCGCCGTCATGGGCGGGCTGGTGCACGGCAGCCGCGTCGCCGTCGTCGTCGGCGGGACGGGCAGCCGGCCGCCTGTCCCGGCTGACGACGTCCGGGTGGTGCCCGGCGCCGATGCGCTGGTCACGGACCAGTTCGGACTGGCCCTGGTCATCACAGCGGCCGACTGCGTCCCGGTCTACCTGTACGATCCGGTCCGGCGGGCCGTCGGCATGGTGCACGCCGGCTGGCGGGGCACCGTCGCCGGCATCGCCTCCGCCGCGGTCCGGGCCATGCGCGACCACTTCGGCTGTGAGCCGGGCGATATCCACGCCGCCATCGGCCCGTCCATCGGCCCGTGCTGCTACGAGGTGGACGAGCCGGTGGCCGGCCCCGTGCGCGGGTACTTCGGCGAGCAGGCGCAGGCGCTTCTCCGCCCCTCGGGCCGGGAAGGGCGCTACATGCTGGACCTGTGGGCCGCCAACCGGCTGGACCTGGCGGCCGCCGGGGTGGGGCAGGTCCACATCGCCGGCGCGTGCACTTCCTGCCAGCGTGACCGGTTCTTCAGCCACCGGGCGGAGGCAGGGCAGGCCGGCCGCGGCGCGGCCATCATCCTTCTGTGCTAGCGGGTGAAGGGAGGGTTCCCATGGGTTCCGTCACACAGCTGCGGCCCCGGGCCCGGCGGCGGCGCCGCCGGTGGCCCGCCGTGCTCCTCACGCTGGCCGCCCTGGGAACCGGCCTTTACCTGTGGAACCCTGCCTCGCCTCGCACCGCCGCACAGGCGGAGCCTGAACCGCTGTCGGGCGTCCGCCACGGGGTGCTGCAGGTCACGCTGGACGCCGATGCCGTGCTGGTGCGGCGGGAGCAGGTCTACCGGGCGCCGGAGGGCGGCACCCTGCGCCGCCTGGCCGCTGAGGGCGCGCGCGTCCGGGTCGGGGGACAGGTGGTGGCCTTCAGCCCCGGCGCCGGTCCGCCGGTTCCGGCTGCGCGCACGGATCCGCGGAGCACGCCGGCCGAATCCGCCCTGCCGCGGGCGGTCTCCGCCGCGCGGCAGGCGTATGACCGGCTGGCCGCGGAACTGTACGCGGCGGCCGTGGCGCTGCAGGAGGCCCAGCTCCGGGGGGAGGCCACGGCGCCCTACCAGGAGCGGCTGGACGAGCTGGCCCGTGAGCAGCTGGCCCTGCTGCCTGCACTGCGGGAGGATATGGCCAGGGCCGGCACCGAGGCGGCTCCGCTGCCCCCGCCTGCCGGGGAGGCCGGTCCGCAGTCTCCGCTGCCCGGGAGCGAACGGGATCCGCAGGAGGAGGGCTGGCATCCCGCCTTCGGCGAAGGGGAAGGCGACTTCAATATCCTCACCACCCCGGTGTCGGGCGTGGTGCTCTACCAGACGGACGGGCTGGAGACGGTGCTCACCCCCGAGGCGGTGGCCGGCTGGGGGCCGGCGGCGCTCTACACGCTGCCCTACCCCGACACCCGGGAGATCGCCGACGGGCCCGTGGCCGCGGGCGATCCGCTGTTCAAACTGGTGGATGACCTTACCGTGGAGATGCTGCTCCTGGTTCCCGCCGACAGCCTCACGGAGGCGCAGCAGGCGGCGCTGACCGGACACGAGGTGGAGCTGCAGGTGGCGGGGCGGGATCTGCCCCTCACGGCCCGGGTGCTGCGGGTCGCCGCGGACGGGCAGGACCTGCTCATCCACCTGGAATCGCCGCTGCCCTCGTCAGACGCCCTGCGGCTCCGGCGGATGCGGGTGTCGGTCCTGCTGGCCGAGTACGAGGGGGTCATCCTGCCCCGGACGGCCATCGACGTCGAGGACGGGCGGACCGGGGTCTGGGTGGCCCAGCGGGGCGGCTACCGGTTCGTGCCGGTCCGGGTTCTGGGCGGGACGGCCGACGAGGTGGCCGTGGAGGGAGAGCTGCCGCCCGATGCGCAGGTGCTGACGGCGCCCCCGCCGCCGTCTCCCGCCAGGTGACCGGCCGGATCTGCCCGTCCCCGTCACCGCAGGAATTCCATCCGATACTTGGAAGGGAAGTTGGTTCGTGGTGTCGAACATCATGGAAAATGTAGCAACGGTCCTTGGCAAGATCAGGGAAGCTGCAGAGCGGGCCGGGCGCGACCCCGCCGAGGTGCGGCTGGTTGCCGTCACCAAGACCCGGACCGTCCCGGAGATCGAGGCGGTCCTCGCGGCCGGCATCCCGGACCTGGGGGAAAACCGGGTCCAGGAGCTGCGCAGCAAGGCGCCGCTCCTGCAGGACAAGCAGCCGACCTGGCACCTGATCGGCACACTGCAGACCAACAAGGTGAAGCAGGCCCTCGAATGGGCAGACCTGATCCACTCGCTGGACCGGCCCTCGCTGCTGCAGGAGCTGGTCAAGCAGGCCGAGCGGCGCGGCCGGCCCGTCGACGCCCTGGTCCAGGTGAACGTGTCGGGCGAGGCGTCGAAGCACGGCCTGCCGCCCGGCGACCTGGAGCCGTTTCTGCGCCAGGTGGCGCAGCAGCGCTGGGTGCGGGTCCGGGGGCTCATGACCATGGCCCCGCTCTCCGACAACCCCGAGGATGCCCGGCCGCACTTCCGCCGGCTGCGGGAGCTGCGGGACCAGATGCAGGCCCTGGGGCTGGAGGGGGTCACCATGGAGCACCTCTCGATGGGCATGTCCGGCGACTACGAGGTCGCCGTCGAAGAGGGCGCCACCTTGGTCCGTGTCGGCACGGCCATCTTTGGGCCGAGAGATTGAACACCCGGGGAGGTAACCGATAAATGCCCAACAAGCCTGGCCTGTGGAGTCGACTGGTGGACTACCTGGGGTTCGGTCCGGAAGAGGACGAGTTCGAAGACGAGGAGCTGGAGGAGGCCGTCGGCCCTGCGTCGTACCAGGAGGAGCTGCCGCGCCGCCGCGCGCCCGACCGCCGCGCACAGGTGGTGCCGATCAGCGCGGTGCCCAGCAAGCAGGGGACAGTGAAGGTCGTCGTGGTGGAGCCGCGCTCCTTCGAAGAGGTGCAGACCATCGTCGACCAGATGAAGGCGAGGCGGCCGGTGATCCTCAACCTGGAGTCGCTGGACAAGGATCTGGCGCAGAAGATCCTCAACTTCCTCAACGGCGCGATCTACGCGCTGAACGGGGAAACCCAGCGCGTGTCGGCCGGGATCTTCTTCTACGCCCCGCCCGGCGTGGATGTGTCGACGATGGGACGGGGCCTGACCGGCACGGCCATCGGCGGCGGCGCCGTCGACCTGCCGCCCGGCATCCTGGAGAAGCTGACCGGCCAGGCCGGTCCGGGCAGCCAGGAGAGCGACCTGCTCAGCCGGACGTCCCGGCGGGCGGAGGAGGACGGGCGCGCCGGCGCCGACCGGTCCAAGTTCGACTGGCGCAATCAATAAGCGGCTGCCGACCGCGGACCGAGAGGAGACCCGACCTGAATGACCTATCTCATCTACCAGACGATCAGCATCTTCGTCCGCATCCTGGAGGTGCTGGTCTGGGCCCGTGTGCTCATGTCCTGGTTCCGCCCCCGCTACCGAACCAGCAGCAACAGCTGGTTCTTTACGATTGAGGACTATGTCTGGCGGGCGACGGAGCCCATGCTCGCGCCCATTCGCAACATCCTCCCTGACACGGGGATGATCGACTTCTCCCCGTTCGTGCTGATGATCCTGCTCGCTCTCGTGCGCCGGCTGGTGTGGCAACTGATGATAGGAACGCTCCTATAAGAGGGGCAGGAGGAATGGAAGATGGCGCTGACCCCGGTCGACATCGCCAACAAGGAGTTTCCCGTGCGGATGCGCGGCTACGACCGCGACGCCGTGGACGACTTCCTGGACCAGGTCGTCCAGGAGTTTGAGCACCTCATCCGCGAGAACGCCAGCCTGCGTGAGCAGATCGAGAACCTGAACCAGCGCCTGGAGCAGTACCGCAACCTGGAGCAGACCATCAACCGCACGCTCATGCTGGCCGAGGAGTCGGCGGAGGAAATCAAGGAGAGCGCGCGCCGGGAGGCCGAGCTGATGCTCAGCGAGACCCGGGCGCAGGTGGAGCGCATGCTGGAGGCTGGCCAGGAGAAGGCGCGCCAGATCCTCGCCGACAACAGCGACCTCATCCGCGTGCTGGACACCCTGCGCACGCAGGTGCGGTCCCTGCTGAAGGCGCAGCTGGACGCCCTGGACGGGCTGCCGGACCCCTTTGCCCACGTGGCGGCCTCCCGGCTGAGCGACCCCGCCGCTGAGTGGCCGGCGCGGCCGGGCGACGCCGGAGGCGATCGGTCGGGGCGGCTGGGCGAGGCCCGCATCGGGCCGGGGCCTTCGGCCGAACGGTCCGGCCGGTCCGGCTGAACGGCCGGCAGGTTGCCTTGACAGCCCGCCCGGGGCCGTGGTAACCTAATCCAATAACGTACCCGGCAATGATGAGGACGAGTAGCAGGCCCGCACGGGTCAGAGAGCCGGTCACTCCGGTGCAAGACCGGTCCCGGACGCAGCCTGTGAACATCACCTCGGAGCTCCTGCCCGAAACCCGAGCCAGCCCCCGGCGCGGGCGGTAGGCGCAGGCGGTTTCGCCCCCGTTAGCGAGGCGGCAGAGAAGACGGCGGTCCGCGCAGCGGCCGGCCGTCAATGAGGGTGGTACCGCGAGCGCAGCCTCGCCCCTTGCCGGGGCGGGGTTTTTCAGTTCTTCCGGAAGGAGCGGCGCAGATGGCTGAGAAGACCGACTACAAGGCGACACTGAACATGCCCCGCACGGACTTCCCCATGCGGGCCAACCTGCCGACCCGGGAGCCCGAGCAGCTGAAGAAGTGGGAGGAGATGGACCTCTACAACCTGGTCCAGCGGGCGACCGCCGGCCGGCCGAAGTTCGTGCTGCACGACGGCCCGCCTTACGCCAACGGCGACATCCACCTGGGCACGGCGCTCAACAAGATCCTGAAGGACATCATCGTCAAGCACGCCACGATGGCGGGCTACGATGCGCCCTACGTGCCCGGCTGGGACATGCACGGCCTTCCGATCGAGCTGCGGGCGCTGAAGGACATGAACATCGACCGCCGCAACATCGACCCGCTCGAGCTGCGGAAGCGGTGTTACGAGTACGCCCACCACTGGCTGAACGTCCAGCGGGAGCAGTTCAAGCGGCTGGGCGTCCGCGGGGACTGGGAGAACCCGTACCGGACCCTCGCCCCCGAGTTCGAGGCCAAGGAAGTCGAGGTCTTCGGCGCCATGGCCCAGCAGGGGTACATCTACCGCGGCCTGAAGCCGGTCTACTGGTGTCCGCACTGCGAGACCGCGCTGGCGGAGGCGGAGATCGAGTACAACGAGAAGACCTCGTTCTCCATCTACGTGCGGTTCCCCGTGGTGGACGCGCGCGGGCGCCTCCCCGAGGGCAGCTACCTGGTCATCTGGACCACCACCCCGTGGACCATCCCCGCCAACCTGGCCGTGGCGGTCCACCCCGAGGTGGAGTACGGCGTCTATCCCACTGAGAAGGGCGCCCTGGTCGTCGCCACCGCCCTGGCGGAGAAGTTCTTCCAGGCCGTGAACCTGCCCGCGGCGGAACCCGCCGCCCTCCTGAAGGGCGCCGACCTGGAAGGGGTCACCTACCGGCATCTGCTCTACGACCGGGTCTCGCCCGTGATCCTGGGCGACCACGTCACCACCGAGGACGGCACGGGCCTGGTGCACACCGCCCCCGGCCACGGCCACGAGGACTTCGAGGTCGGCCAGAAGTACGGGCTCCCCGTGCTCAACCCGGTGAACGACCAGGGCGTGTTCACCGCGGAGGCCGGGCCGTTTGCCGGCATGTTCATCGAGAAGGCCAACCCGGAGATCATCCGGGCCCTGGACGAGGCCGGCATGCTGCTGGGCCAGGGCAAGATCCGCCACCAGTACGCCCACTGCTGGCGCTGCAAGAACCCGGTCATCTACCGGGCGACGGTGCAGTGGTTCGTGAAGGTCGAGGGCTTCATGGACATCGCCAAGGAGGCGATGAACCACGTCCGGTGGATCCCCGAGTGGGGCTACAACCGCATGTACGCCATGATCGACGGGCTGGCGGACTGGTGCATCAGCCGGCAGCGCGCCTGGGGCCTGCCGATCCCGATCCTCACCTGCGCCACCTGCGACGAGCCCTCCTTCGAGCCGAAGATGTTCGAGAAGATCGCCGAGATCTTCCGCGCCGAGGGTTCGGACAGCTGGTGGCGGCGCCCGGCGGAGGACTTCATGCCGGAGGGCGGCCTGACCTGCCAGAAGTGCGGCGGCCGCACCTTCCGCAAGGAGAAGGACATCCTCGACGTGTGGTTCGACTCCGGCTCCAGCCACGTGGGCGTGCTGGAGACCCGGCCCGAGCTCACCTGGCCGGCCGACCTCTACCTGGAGGGGTCCGACCAGCACCGGGGCTGGTTCAAGTCGTCGCTGCTCACCTCCGTGGTGGCCCGGGACGGCAAGCCGCCTTACAAGGGCGTGCTCACCCACGGGTTCACGGTCGACGAGCAGGGCCGGAAGATGTCCAAGTCGCTGGGCAACGTGGTCGATCCGGCGGATGTCATCAAGCGCTACGGCGCCGACATCCTGCGGCTCTGGGTGGCGTCCACCGACTACCGCCACGACATGGCCCTCTCCGAGAACATCCTGAAGCAGGTGGCGGACGCCTACCGCAAGATCCGCAACACGCTGCGGTACCTGCTCGGCAACCTCTACGACTTCAACCCCGACACCGACATGGTGGAGCGGGAGGACATGCTGGAGATCGACCGGTGGCAGATGCACCGGCTGCAGGAGGTCATCCGGAAGGTCACCGAGGCGTACCGGGAGTACGAGTACCACATCGTCTACCACACCCTGAACAACTACTGCGCGGTGGACCTCTCGGCCGTGTACCTGGACATCCTGAAGGACCGGCTCTACACCAGCGCCGCTGCGTCGCGGGAGCGGCGGTCGGCGCAGACGGTGCTCTACCACGTGGCCGATGCGCTGATCCGCATGCTGACGCCGATCCTCTCCTTCACCGCCGAGGAGGCGTACAGCCACCTGCCCAAGCCGGAGAACGCGCCGCCCACGTGCCAGCTGCTTCTGATGCCCCAGGTGGATCCCGCCTGGCTGGATGAGGATCTGGCGGACGAGTGGGCGAAGCTGATCGAGCTGCGGGACGCCGTGCAGGTGGTTCTGGAGCGGGCCCGGGTGGACAAGATGATCGGCTCCAGCCAGGAGGCGGCCGTGAACCTGTACGCCAGCGGCGGCGAGGGGTCCTGGGCGGAACTCCTCGACAAGCACCTGGCTGACCTGCCCTCGGTCTTCATCGTCTCCGACGTGAAGCTCTTCGTGGGCGGGCAGGCGGCCCCCAGCGGCACGTACTTCGGCGAGGGCCCCGGCGACCTGTCGGTCGAGGTGGTGCGGGCCACGGGCGAGAAGTGCGAGCGCTGCTGGAACTACCGGGAGCTCGGCGTCGTCGCCGATCACCCGACGCTCTGCGAGCGCTGCGCCGGCGTGGTGCTGGCACAGAACCTGGAAGAGGCGTGATAGAGCTGGCCCCGGGCCAGGGCGGCGTTCCGCCCCGGCCCGGGGCCGGACGCGAACAGAGCGAAAGGGCTGCGGCACGGCGCCGCAGCCCTTTTCACGAAGCGGATCTACTTGGTCACGCTGTCCTTGACTTCCTGAAGCTCCTTCTTCACCTCGGCGATGTCCTCACCGAGCCCGCCCTTCATCGCGTCCTTGAACCCGCGAATCGATTCGCCGACGGACCTGGCGAGCTGCGGCAGCTTCTTGGGGCCAAAGATCAGCAGGGCCACGACCAGGATCAAGATGATCTCGGTGGTTCCGAGCTTCCCCATCATCGTTCCCCCCCTGACAGGGCCTTGACACCCGTTCCTGCCGTTAGTGTAGCGGGAAATCGCGTGGTTGACCATTCTTCCTTCGGATCAATTCGCGGGGGCTCGTCTGAGCCGGTCAGTGGGTCTCCCTATCAGTTCGTCTTCCTATACGGTACACCATCGGCGGCCGGAGCGACCGAGCGGCCGACGAAACCGGCCAGGATCAGCATGGTCAGCACGTAGGGGAACATATTGAAGAACTGCGTCGGGATGCCCTGGATGCCCATGAGCTGGAAGATCGTGCTCAGCGACTGCGAGGCGCCGAAGAGCAGCGTCGCGCCCACCGCGCCCAGCGGATGCCACTTGCCGAAGATCATGGCGGCCAGGGCGATGAACCCCTTGCCGGCCGACATGCCGTCGACGAAGCGGGAGAGCAGGCCGATCGAGAGCGACGCCCCCGCGAGGCCGCCCATCACGCCCGAGAGGAGCACGCCGGCGTAGCGCATCTTGAAGACGTTGATGCCCAGCGTGTCGGCCGCGAGCGGGTGCTCGCCCACCGAACGGAGCCGGAGGCCCCAGGGGGTCCGGTACAGGGCGACCCAGGAGACGAAAGCCAGAATGAAGGCGAGGTAGATCATCAGGTTGAGGCCGAAGATGTTGGGCAGCGACGCCACCTCGGGCGAACCGCCGGCCTGGCCCCAGACCCGGTTCAGCATGAACTCGGTGAAGCCCACGGCCAGCAGGTTGATGGCCGTGCCGCTGACCACCTGGTCGGCGTAGTACTTGATGGAGGCGACGGCATGCAGCCCCGCCATGGCGACGCCCACGGCGACGGCGCCCAGCAGGCCGACCCAGGCGCTGCCGCTGATGAACGAGAAGTACGCGGCCGCCCAGGCCCCCGAGAGCATGATGCCCTCCAGGGCGATGTTGACGACGCCCGCACGCTCGGAGAAGACCCCGCCCAGCGCCGCCAGCAAGAGCGGCGTCGTGGCGCGCAGGGTTGCCACGATAAACGTGAGGAGGATGGTGGCAAAACCGACGCTCATGCGGTCGTCACCTCCTTCTTGGCCCGGCGCTTCTGCAGGAAGCTCCACAGGCCCTCAGCGGCCACGAAGAAGATCACGACGGCCTGCACGATGGAGACGACCGCCTTCGGCACGCCGGCCATGGCCTGCATCAGGCCGCTGCTGGCCTGCAGCGCGCCGAACAGGAGCGCCGCGAACACCACCCCGGCCGGGTGCAATCGGCCGACCAGGGCGACGGCGATGCCGTCAAACCCGTAGCCCAGCAGCGCCGAGGTCTCGTTGAACCGGTGGTTCAGGCCCATGGTCTGCACCGACCCGGCCATGCCGGCGATGGCGCCGGAGATGGCCATGGTGATGATGAGCGCCCGCGCCACCGAGATGCCGCCGTACTCCGCCGCCCCCGGCGAGTAGCCGACGGCCCGGATCTCGTAGCCCAGCGGCGTCTTGAAGAGGATGATCCAGACCACCAGGGCGGTGGCCAGGGCGACCCAGATGCCGGTGTGCAGCCGGGAGCCCTCGATGAGCCCCTGCTTCAGCCAGGCGGTGGGCTGCAGATCGTAGGAGGCGGCCCGGCTGTTGTCCGGCCGGAGGTACGCCTTCAGGAGCCAGTCGGCCAGGAACAGGGCGATCCAGTTCATCATGATGGAGTTGATGACTTCGTGAACGCCCTTCCAGGCCTTGAGGAAGCCGATGATGCCGCCCCAGATGGCGCCGGCCACCGCGCCGGCCCCCAGCGCGGCGATGGGATGCAGCCACTCGAAGCCCTGGGGCGGGGTCCACCACACGCCGACCACGACGGTGGCGATCTGGGCCATCAGGTACTGGCCCTCCACGCCGATGTTGAACAGGCCGGCCCGGTAGGCGAAGGCCACCGCCAGGCCCGTGAAGATCAGCGGGATGGTGGAGACCAGCACGTTGCCGAACATGCGGGGCTCACCGGCGACCGCACGCAGGAAGGCCTTGGCGGCCAGCACCGGATCCTTTCCGGCGATCACGATGCACAGGATGCCGACGAACAGGCCGACGACCGTGGCCAGCACGGGAATGGCGACGGCCCGGAGCCCGGCTTTCCAGTTGGACTCAGGCACTGGCGCTCCCCCCCATCATCAGCAGACCGAGGCCCTCCTCGGTGGCCTCGTGGCCCGGCACTTCGGCCACAATCTGCCCCTTGTACATCACCAGGATCCGGTCTGCCAGGTTCATGATCTCATCCAGCTCCAGCGAGACCAGCAGGATGGCCCGCCCGGCGTCGCGTTCGGCCACCAGGTTGCGGTGGATGAACTCGATCGCGCCGACGTCCAGGCCGCGGGTGGGCTGGACGGCGATCATCAGGTCGGGGTTGCGCGAGATCTCGCGGCCCACGATGACCTTCTGCTGGTTGCCGCCGGAGAGCGACCGGGCCAGGTAGTCGTGGCGGGGCGGGCGTACGTCGTACCCGCTGATGATCTCCTGCGCCGCCTGCACCATCCGGGAGTGGCTGAGCCAGCCCCTGCGGGAAAAGGCCCGGTGGTTGCCCAGCGCCGCGTTTTCGGCCACCGTGAAGTTCAGCACGAGCCCCCGCTTCTGCCGGTCCTCGGGGATGTGTCCCACCCCCGCGTCCCGGATGTGCCGCGGGCTCTGGCCGGTCACGTCCTGGCCGTTCACCAGGATGGTGCCGGAGGTGGGCCTGCGCAGCCCCGTCAGGCAGGCGACCAGCTCGGACTGGCCGTTGCCGTCGACGCCGGCGATGCCGACGATCTCGCCGGCCCGCACGGTGAAGGAGACGTCGCGCACCGCCTCCACGCCCCGGTCGTTCCGGGCGTGGAGGTTCCTGACCTCCAGCACCACGTTGCCGGGCTTCGCCGGCTCCTTGTCCACCTTCAGGATGACCTCGCGGCCGACCATCAGCCGGGCCAGCTCGGCCTCGGTCTGGCCGGCGGCGTCCAGCGTGGCGATCTTCTTGCCCCGCCGGATGACCGTCACCCGGTCGGCCAGGTGGAGCACTTCCTTGAGCTTGTGGGTGATGATGATGATCGTGTGCCCCTCGGCGACCAGCCGCTTCATGATCTTGCCCAGCTCCTCGACCTCCTGGGGCGTGAGCACCGCCGTCGGCTCGTCGAGGATGAGCAGCTCCGCGCCGCGGTAGAGCGCCTTCAGGATCTCGACGCGCTGCTGCTGGCCCACGGAGATGGACTCGATCCGGTCGTCGGGGTTGACCTCCAGGCCAAACCGCTTCGACAGCTCCGCCACCTGCCGCCGCGCTTCGTTCATGTCCAGGAAGCGATTGCGGGTCACTTCCTTGCCGAGGGTGATGTTCTCGGCGACGGTGAACACGGGGACCAGCATGAAGTGCTGGTGCACCATGCCGATACCCAGGTCGATGGCGTGCCGGGGATTGCGGATCTTCACTTCCTGGCCCTTCCAGAAGATCCGCCCCTCGTCGGGCGTGTAGAGGCCGTAGAGGATGTTCATGAGCGTCGACTTGCCGGCCCCGTTCTCGCCGAGCAGGGCGTGGATCTCGCCCTGCCGGATCTCCAGGTCGATGTGGTCGTTGGCCACCAGCGACCCGAATCGTTTGGTAATGCCTTCGAGTCTCAGCAGCATGGTGATAGTCAAAGGGTGGGACCGGAGTCCCACCCTTTTTCCCCCTTTCCCTCCTGGGTACTCCTGCCTGTCAAGTGTTACAGGGTCGGGGCAGTCCAGGTGTCGGCCTCCTCAGGCGTCTCGGGGACGACGACCCTGCCTTCCTTGATGGCCTCAGCCCACTTGTCGACCTCGGCCTTGGTGCCTTCGGGGATCTTGTCCCACAGGGTGGTGTCGGAGTAACCAACGCCGTCCTCCGCCAGGCCGAGCCGCAGGGTCTCGCCGCCGGGGAAGTTGCCCTCGAGGGTCATCTTGATGACCTCGTACACGGCCACGTCGACCCGCTTGATCATCGAGGTGAGGACGTTGTCAGGCGCCAGATAGTTCTGGTCGGAGTCCACGCCGATGGCGAAGAGGCCCTTCTCCTTGGCGGCCTCGATCACGCCCTGGCCGGTGCCGCCGGCCGCGTGGAAGACGACGTCAGCGCCGGTGTTGAACATGGTGAGGGCGATGTCCTTGCCCTTGGCGGGATCGTCGAAGGCCGCGGCGTACACGACGTCAACCACGGCGTCGGGGTTGGCGGCCTTGACGCCGGCCCGGTAGCCCGCCTCAAACCGGCCGATCACGGGGCTCTCGACGCCGCCGACGAAGCCGACCCGGTTCGTCTTGGTGGTCTTGCCGGCGATGAAGCCGACCAGGAAGGAGCCCTCCTGCTCCTTGAACAGGACGGAGGCGGCGTTGGGCTGGTTCACGACCTCGTCGATGAGGCCGAACTTCTGGTCAGGGTTGGCCTGCGCCATCTCGTCGATGGAGGCCTGCATCATGAAGCCGACGCCCCAGACCAGGTCCGCGCCGCCGTCGATCAGGGTCTGCAGGTTGGTGATGTAGTCTTCCGGACGCTGCGACTCGATCACGAGGTGGTCGACGCCCAGCTCCTCCTGCGCGCGCAGGATGCCGCGGTAGGCGGCGGCGTTGAAGGAGTCGTCGTTCAGGCCGCCGACGTCAGTGGCCATGCCGACCGTGAAGTCGACCGTCTCGGCGGGCTCCTGCGCCGGCTGCTGCTCCTGCGGCTGCTGCTGAGCCGGCGGCTGCGTGCTGGGCTGCTGCGGCTGCTGCTGCGAACCGCCGCAACCCGCCAGCAGCGACAGGGTGAGGGCCACTACGGCAACTTTGGCGAACCATTTGTGAGCCATGTCGATACCTCCTAAGATTGGTCTCGATGCAAGGAGCTCCAGGCCCGCTCCAAATCATACCATGTGGAATGTTTCAATGCCAGCATCCAGTAATGACAGTCCGCATGGAGGAAACTGGCACCGTCTGACAGGAAGCCGGCCCGAATTCCCGTATCTCTTAGTTAACCATTTCGCCAGTGGGGAGCGATTCTCCTATGTGTGCGTCCATCATCTTCATCCGTGGGAAAGTCTATACAGGCGAACCGGGCAGGCCGCCGGAGACCTGTCTGGCGGTGGCCGGCGGCCGGGTCGCGGCGGTGGGCGACGAAGCGGCCGTCCGGGCGCTTGAAGGGGCGGACACCCGGGTGATCGACCTGGAGGGCCGGGCGGTGGTGCCCGGGCTCGCCGATGCGCATCTGCATATCCTCGGCTACGCCCTGTCGCTGGACCAGCTGGCGCTGGCCGGCGCGGGGTCCCTGGGCGCGATCCGGGCCGCCGTCGCGGACGCGGCAGGGCGGCGGGCGCCGGGCGAGTGGATCGTGGGCCGCGGCTGGGACCAGGATCAGCTGGCGGAGCGGCGGCTGCCGTCGAAACAGGACCTGGACGAAGTTTCTCCGGTTCACCCCGTGTTCTTGCAGCGCACCTGCAACCATATTGCGGTGGTCAACAGCGCCGCGCTGCGCCTTGCCGGCATCGACCGCAGCACGGCCGACCCTCCCGGTGGCCGGATCGACCGCGATCCCGCCACCGGCGAACCCACCGGCATCTTGCGCGAAAACGCGATGGACCTGGTCACCCGGCTGATCCCGCCGCTCACGCCCGACCGGAAGCGGGAGCTGCTCGCCCGGGCCCTGCGCGAGGCGCTGTCGTACGGCCTCACCCAGCTGCACACCGACGACTGCCAGTACGCCGGCGGCCTGGAGTCCACCGAGGCGCTCTTCCGGGAGCTGGTCGGGCCGGAGGCGATCCCCATCCGCATCATCCAGGCCATTCAGGTGGATCTTCTGGCCGAGGCCGCCGCGCGCGGGATCCGCACCGGATGCGGCGACGAGTGGTTCCGCTGGGGCCACGTAAAGCTGTTCGCGGACGGCTCCCTGGGCGCCCGGACGGCGGCCCTGCTGGAGCCGTACGCCGACGACCCCTCTACCACGGGGATCTACATCTACGAACGGGAGGCGTTCATCGACCTCGTGGCGGAGGCGCACCGCCTGGGCAACCAGGTGGGCTGCCACGCCATCGGCGACGGGGCGGCCGCCCTCTTCCTGGACGCGGTGGCCGAGAGCCAGCGGCGCCATCCCCGGGCGGACGCCCGCCACCGGATGATCCACTGCCAGATCCTCTCGGAGCCCCTCATGGCCCGGATGGCCGAGCTGGGGGTGGTGGGGGACATCCAGCCGGTCTTCCTCAACACCGACGGCCGCTGGTTCGCCGACCGGGTGGGCCCGGAGCGGGCTTCCACGTCCTACGCCTGGCGCTCGATGCAGCAGCGAGGCATCGCCCTCTGCGGCGGCTCCGACTGCCCCATCGAACCGCTCAACCCCTGGTTCGGCGTGCACATCGCCGTTCACCGCACCGACCTCTCCGGCTTCCCGGCCGGCGGCTGGCAGCCCGGGCAGCGGCTCACGGTGGCCGAGGCGGTGCACCTGTACACCGCCGGGCCGGCGTACGCCGCGTTCGAGGAATCCTTCCGCGGCCGGCTCCTCCCCGGCATGGCCGCCGACCTGGCCGTGCTCGACCGGGACCCCTTCACCTGCGACCCGGCGGAGCTCAAGGACGTCCGCGCGGTGCTCACCCTGGCGGGCGGGGTCGTCGCCTACGAGGCGTAAGCACCGCCGGGGCGGCGCCCTTACTTCATGCTCTCCGCGAGGTAATGCCAGAAGCGGTAGAGGGCCCGCATGCCCAGATCGAAGTTCTCCAGGTGGAAGTGCTCGTTGGGGGCGTGGAAGTTCTCCTCCTCCAGCCCGAAGCCCATCAGGATGCACGGCGTGCCGAGCAGGGACCCGAAGGTGCTCACGATGGGGATGGATCCGCCGGTGCGGATGAAGCGGGCCTCGGCGCCGTAGGCGTCCGAGAGGGCCTTCATCGCCGCCCGGATGGCCGGGTGGTCGATGGGCGTGATGGCGGCCGGGGCGCCGCCCATGCGCCGGACCTCCAGCTTCACGCCGGGCGGGCAGTGGGCCTTCAGGTGGGCCTCGATCGCGTCCAGCACCTGCTCCGGATCCTGGTCAGGCACCAGCCGGCAGGTGATCTTGGCGCCGGCCCGGGCCGGGATGACGGTCTTGGTGCCCTCGCCCTGGAAGCCGCCGAAGATCCCGTTGATCTCCAGGGTCGGCCGGGCCCAGAGCCGTTCGAGGGCCGTGTAGCCGGGCTCGCCGGGCAGCGCGTCCACGCCCAGGTCGGCCTTCAGCTTCTCCTCGTCGAAGCCCAGGGCGGCGAAGCCGTCCCGCTCCTCCTGGGTGAGCGGCCGCACCTGGTCGTAGAAGCCCGCCACCGCGACGCCGCCCTCCGGACGGTGCAGGGTGGCCAGCAGCTGGACCAGCGCCTGGGCCGCGTTCGGCGCCGCGCCGCCGAAGGCGCCCGAGTGGAGGTCACCCTTCGCCCCGGTGACGTGGACCTCGAGCGCCGCCAGGCCCCGCAGGGCGTAGGTGAGGGAGGGGACGCCCCGGGCGTAGAGCGCGGTGTCAGAGATGACCACGACGTCGGCCTTCAGGAGCTCCTTGTGCCCGGCGATGAACCGCTCCAGGTTCTCGGATCCGATCTCCTCCTCGCCCTCGATCAGCAGCTTGAGGTTGACCGGGAGCTTCCCTTCCACGGCCAGCAGGGCCTCGATCACCTTCAGGTGCATGAAGACCTGGCCCTTGTCGTCGCTGGCGCCCCGGGCGTAGAGCTTGCCCTCGCGGATGTCCGGCTCGAACGGCGGGGTGGTCCACAGCTCCGGCGGGTCCACCGGCTGCACGTCGTAGTGGCCGTAGATGAGGGCGGTGGGCCCGCCCGGGTTGTCCAGCCGCTCGGCGTAGACGACGGGGTGGCCCCCGGTCTCCATGACCTCGACCCGGCTGAGGCCGATCCGCCGCAGTTCGGCGGCCAGCCATTCCGCTGCCCGCCGCACGTCATCCTTGTGCTCCGAGAGGGCGGAGACGGAAGGAATCCGCAGCAGGTCCATCAGCTGCTGCAGGTGCTCGTCACGGTGCTGGGTCAGGTAGGCTTCGCCTCGTTGCACGTGCATCACGCTCCTGTCTGCTCGTCCTGACGCACTGATTCTTCCACGGCCACCACCCGTCATTCCTCTTTCCTGCGGTTCACTGCAGCGGATGTGCGAGAATACTGAACACCTGGCCATATCGCGTCGTCCTATGGGCTGGAGACGCGCACAGCGACCGCGCGCCAGCCGCAGAGGCGTAGAGAGAAAGGCGCGGGCGCGTCTGCAGCACAGAGGGGTGACTGGTCATGCAGGAGAAGCGCAGCGTCCGCAGCGTGGGGGCCGGGCGGGGGCCGAACGGCGCGCGCGGTCCGGGGACCGCGCGCAGGCTCTGCGCCGCGGCGCTGGCATCGGCGTTGCTCTTCCTCGCCGGCTGCGGGGCGGGGCCCCAGCCGTCGACGACGGGCGACGGGCCGCCGGCGGTGTCGACCCTCACGTACACGACCCCCGGCGATGCGACCGTCCTGCTGCCCACGCTCACGGTGGACACGGCCTCCAGCTTCGTCACCGGCTTCATCTACGACGGGCTGGCCGTGTACGACGATCAGCTGAACCCGCATCCCGCCCTCGCCGAGTCGTGGGAGGTGGAGGACGACCGGATCTACACGTTCCGCATCCGCAGAGGCGTCACCTTTCACGACGGCGCGCCCCTGACGGCGCACGATGTGCGGTTTACCTTCCTCACCATCGCCCACCCCGATTACCAGGGGGCCCGCTTCGGCGACTTCGCCGCGATCCGCGGCTGGCAGGAGCTGGCCGAGGCCTATGCGGCGGCGGATGAGGCGGTGGCCGCGGGGGCGCTGACGGCGTCGGAGGCCCGGCAGCGGAAGCTGGAGGCCTACGAGCGCTTCGTGCGCACCGGCGGTCTGCAGGTGCCCGATGACTACACTTTCCGGGTAGAGGCCGCGTATCCGTTCGCGCCCCTGTTCACCCGGCTCACCAGCTACGGCATCATGCCCCGGCACCTGCTGGAGCCGCACCTGGAGGATCTGCTGGGGTCCCCCTACGCCACGGCCCCCGTGGGAACCGGCGCCATGCGCCTGGTCAGCTGGACCCGGAACGAGCGGATCGTGCTGGAGCGGAACCCCGAGTGGCGCTACTCGCTCTCCGGCCGTCCCGCGCAGATCGACCGGCTGATCATCGAGATCGTGCCCGACCAGGAGGCGGCCGTGACCCGGCTGGCCCGGGGCGAGACCGACGTGGCCGACGTTCCGCCGGAGATGGCCGACCGCTTCCGGGCCGAAGTGCCGGATGTCAACCTGTACCAGTACGCCACCTTCGCCTACACGTTTCTGGGCTATAACCTGAATCACCCGACCTACGGCGACATCCGGGTGCGCCGGGCGATCACCCACGCCCTGGACCGGCAGGCGATGGTTGAAGAGCTCCTGGGCGGCCACGGGCAGGTGGCGCACAGCCACGCATCCCCCGCCCGGTGGGATTACAACCCCGATGTCCCCGTCCTGGCCTACGACCCGGCCGAAGCGGCGCGGCTCCTGGACGAGGCGGGCTGGCTGCCCGGGCCGGATGGGCTGCGCTACAAGGATGGCCAGCCCTTCATCATGCACCTGGCGGTCAACGAAGAAAGCCTGCTTCGCCGGCAGGCCGCGCTGTTCATCCAGCACGCGCTGGCGCCGCTGGGCATCCGCGTCGAGATCGAGCGCATGAGCTGGGACGCCTTCCTCGCCCACATCGCCAGCGAGGCCAAGGAGGCCTACCTGCTGGGCTGGAGCCTCGGTTTTGACCCCGACCCTCACTCGATCTTCCACTCCCAGGGCGGGTTCCATGCGATCACCGGATGCGCGGATCCCGAGATCGACCGGCTGATCGACGAAGGCCGGGCCGTCACCGATCAGGCCCGCCGCAAGGAGATCTACGGCCGCCTGCAGGCGGTGCTGGCCGAGCGGCAGGTGTACACCTGGCTGTTCGCCCAGGACACGGTGGTCGGCGTCAACCAGCGGGTCAAGGGCGTGCGCCACGGCTCGCCCGCGGGCCTCTTCTGGAACTGGGAGGAATGGACCGTCGAGCCGTAGCCGGCGGCCCGGCTGCAGCCATCAGAACCTGACCGGAGACATGCGCCCGGCGTGGGGACGGTGTGCCGACCGTCCGCGCGCCGGGCCCGTTCGTTATTTCCCGCGCCGGGAGCGCAGACTAGGAGGGCGGGGTCAGCCCCGGGGATGCGGTGAACCCAGGCCGGGAGGGGGATGCATGCCGCACGGTTCGCTGGAGCACGGTTCAAACGTGGACGGGTCTGTGCCGCGCGGTGCGGTGCAGTACGGTGTACAGGAGAACGGGTCTGTGCCGCGTTGTGCGCTGCAGCATGGTGCACAGGAGAACGGGTCTGTGCCGCGCAGTGCGCTGAAGCACGGTGCACACGCCGGCGTGTCTACACCGCGCGGGTCGCCCCGGGACGGTTCACCTGCGGACCGGCTTGTGCCGGGCGAGGAACCGCTGCCGGGAACGGAACGCCCGCCCGCCGCCGACTCGCTGGCCGGCATGGTCGAGCGGCTTGCCCTGGCGCTCGAGCGGTCCAACGTCCTGGACTACACCCTGCTGCTGCAGCGCCCGTGGCGCATGATCTGGATCAACTTTGTCGGAGGCATGGCCCGCGGGCTGGGCATCGGCATCGGTTTCACCGTGCTCTCCGCGATCCTCCTCTATGCGCTCCGCGGCCTCATGCTGGCCAACCTGCCGATCATTGGCGACCTGATCGCCACCATCGTTCGGCTGGTGGAGCAGCAATTGCGGCCCTAAGATCGACATAAGCCGGGCAGACTAAGCCCGAGAGGGGGCAAGTCTGCATGGAAATCGAGGCGTTGCGGCAGCTGCTCCTGGAGGAGCGCGAGGCTTACCAGCGCCAGATCGAGATGATCGAGGAGACCGGGCTCGGCACGTCCCAGGGCGATCAGCTGCAGGAGGACAGCACGGTCGACAACCACCCGGCCGACATCGGGACCGAGACGTTTGAACGATCGAAGGATCTGGGACTGCGCAGCAACGCGCTGCGCCGCATTCAGGAGATCGACAGCGCGCTGGAGCGGATGGCTGCGGGAACCTACGGGATCTGCGAGGAGTGCGGCCAGCCGATCGACCCGGAGCGGCTGAAGGCCTTCCCGAGCGCCAGCACCTGCATCACCTGCCAGGAGCGCCGGGAGTCCCGGCCGGACCCGTTCGTCAGGCCCGTCGAGGAACTGGTGACGAGCCCGCCCTTCGGCCGGACGTTCCGCGACCGTTCGGGCGACCCCGGGTACGACGGCGAGGACGCCTGGCAGGAGGTGGCCCAGTACGGCACCTCCGAGACGCCGCAGGATGTTCCCGGGGCTGTCCGCTACGACGACCTGTACAATTCGGACGAGGACGTCTACACCATCGTGGACCCGATGGACGCGCTGGTGGACGAGGACGGCGAGCCCCTGCAGCGGGACGACCGGGACTGGGACGGCGGCACGGCGCAGTACACGGAAGGGGAGTTGGGGACGCTCTACGGCCCCGACGACATGGGCGGCGAGTACCGCTGGGATGCGGGGCCGTACTTCCAGACCGTGATGCCCGAGCGGCAGTTCCGCCGGTCCAAGTTCCCCCGGCGGCGGCCGTAGCCTGGTGCGGCTGGCCAGGGCGGCGCCCTGCGGCGTCGGCCCTGGCCGATGCCGTTTCCGGGGCGGCCGTTCGGCGCGCCCGCTCCTTGGCACCTGGAACCAGCCTATGGTAGACTGGGACAGGTGAATGGGGGGGCTGCAGAACTTGTTAAGCATCGTGCTGGCCATCGTCGCCGTGGCGGTCGACCAGCTGACCAAATGGCTGGTGTCGTCCCGCATGGCCCTGTACAGCGAAATCGAGATCATCCCCGGCTTCTTCTCGCTGCAGTTCGTGTACAACACCGGCGCGGCGTTCGGCATGCTCCGCAACGGGCGCTGGTTCTTCGTGGCCGTGGCGGCGCTGGCCGTGGCCGGCATCCTGTATTATCTCCGTCAGCCCGATTCGCGCCACCCCGTCATGCGCACCGCCCTGGGGCTGATCATGGGCGGCGCCGTGGGCAACATGATCGACCGCATCGCGACCGGACGTGTCGTCGACTTCCTGCTCTTCTACTGGCGCGACTACTACTTCCCGAACTTCAATGTCGCGGACATCTGCGTCACCGTGGGCGTCGGGCTGCTGTTCGTACACCTGATGCTGGTGGAGAGGAAGAGTAAGGCGTGAGGGAGTATCGACTGACGGTGGAGGAGAGCCACCCTCGTATCGACACCTTCCTCGCGGGTCGTGCGGAGCTGGGGCTTTCCCGTTCCCGGATACAGGCGCTGATCGACGAGGGGTACGTCACCCTGAACGGGGCGGTGACCAAACCCAGGCAGGCGGTGAGCCCCGGCGACGTGATCGTCGTCCAGGTCCCCGACCCCGAGCCCCTGGACCTGGTGCCGGAGGACATCCCGCTGGACATCGTCTACGAGGACGAAGAGCTGCTGGTGGTCAACAAGCCGCGGGGGCTCGTGGTCCACCCGGCGGCGGGGCACTGGACCGGCACCCTGGTGCACGCCCTGCTGGACAAGGTGGACGATCTCGAGGGCATCGGGGGCGAGCTGCGCCCCGGCATCGTGCACCGGCTGGACAAGGATACCACGGGCCTGCTGGTGGTGGCCAAGAGCGAGCGGGCGATGGCCAGCCTGCAGGAGCAGATCCGGGAGCACCTGGTTCAGCGGGTCTACTGGGCCCTGGTGCACGGCAACAGCATGCCGGACACCGGCCGGATCGAGGCCCCCATCGGCCGACACCCGCGCGACCGCAAGCGCATGGCGGTCAACCCCAAGACGGGGCGCGACGCCGTCACCTACTTCCGGGTGCTGGAGCGCTACCGCGGGTACGCCCTGCTGGAATGCCGCCTGGAGACCGGGCGGACCCACCAGATCCGGGTGCACCTGTCCTTCATCGGCCACCCGGTGGTCGGCGATCCCCTGTACGGCCCCCGCAAGCCGCACCTGGGGATGCCGCCGCAGGCCCTGCACGCCCGGGAGCTGAGCTTCCGGCACCCCGCCACCGGCGAGTGGATGGAGTTCAGGGTCGATCCGCCCGAGGACATGATGGCCGTGATCCGGCGGCTGCGGGAGGAGGCGTGACGCCGTGGCGCAGAACTTCGCCGACCGGCTCTGCGCAGCCGTGAAGCTGCGCCGATCCCATGTGGTGGTGGGGATTGACCCCGTGCTCCCCCGGATCCCGGCGTTCATCAGGCAGGATGCCGCTGCGCAGTACGGTAAGACCGCCCGGGGCGCGGCGGCGGCCCTGCTCGCGTTCAGCCGGCTGGTCATCGATGCGGTCGCCGGCCAGGTGGCCCTGGTGAAGCCCCAGTCGGCGTTCTTCGAGATGTACGGGCACTGGGGCGTCGCCGCCTTCTGGGAGACGGTCCGCTACGCCCGCAGCAAGGGGCTCCTCACCATCGCCGACGCCAAGCGGGGCGACATCGGGTCCACCGCGGAGGGGTACGCCTCGGCCTTCTTCGGCCACCGGAACCCGCTGGAGACGTGGGAGGAGCCGGACCAGTGGGCCGACTCGCTCACCGTGAACCCCTACCTGGGCAGCGACGGGCTGGTGCCCTTCGTCCGCCGGGCGAAGGCCCGGGGCACCGGGGTGTTCATCCTGGTGAAGACCTCGAACCCCTCCTCGGGCGAGCTGCAGGACCAGCCGCTGTTCTCCGGCGAGAGCCTGGCCCAGCAGGTGGCCAAGCTCGTCGACTCACTGGGCGAGGAGCTGGTGGGGCAGTCGGGCTACTCGTCGGTCGGCGCCGTGGTGGGGGCGACCTACCCCGAGGACCTGAGCCAGTACCGCGCCGAAATGCCCCGGGCGATCTTCCTGGTGCCGGGCTACGGCGCCCAGGGCGGCACGGCGGCGGACGTGGTGGGGGCTTTCAACCCCGACGGGATGGGGGCCGTGGTGAACGCCTCCCGCTCCATCATCTACGCGTACCCCGGAACCGATCCTTCCCCGGCCGAGGCGGCCGCGGCGATGGCCGCTGCCGTCGACGCGATGAACCGGGACATCAACGCGGCCCTGCAGGCGGCTGGAAAGCTGGCCTGGTAGGGCCGCCTTCTTGTGTCCGTCCCCCGGGGGGACTTGCCCGGACCGCCGACAACTCGTATAAACTTTTTGAGAGTTTCATACGTCTCTTTGGGGACAAAGCGGCCCGGCGCCTCCCCGCCCGGGGGTGCGGGCAGGGGGGCGCCGGGGCGGAAACGAGGAGGGAAGGTCCCGTGCAGTTCGAGTTGACGCCCGAGCAGCAGGAGCTGGTCCGTCTGGTCCGGCAGGTCAGCCGGGACGTGATCGCCCCCCGGGCCGCGCAGGTGGACGCGGAGGGCGAGTACCCGGAGGATTACTTCCAGGCGTTCCGGCAGACCGGCCTCCTGGGCGTGGCGATCCCGGAGGCGTACGGGGGCTCCGGGATGGGGTGTCTCGGCCTCGTGCTGGCCGTGGAGGAGGTGGCCAAGCACTGCTGTTCGGCGGGCCTGATGCTCCTGCTCACCCGGCTGAGCACCATGGCGATCTCGCTGGCCGGCACCGAGGAGCAGAAGAAGGAGTACCTGGGGGGCACCGCCACGGGAAGGCGCCGCGGGGCGTTCTGCCTGTCGGAGCCCGATGCGGGGTCCGACACCCAGTCCATCCGGACGCGGGCCGTGCGCAGGGGCGACCGGTACGTGATCAACGGCACCAAGAGCTGGATCAGCGGCGCCGGGGCGGCCGACTTCTTCATCGTGGCGGCCAAGACCCGGACCGACGTACCGGGGGCGAAGGGCTTCTCGGTGTTCGTCGTCGACCGCGACACCCCCGGCGTCACGGTGGGGAAGAAGGAGCACAAGATGGGCGTGCGGGGGCTGCCGGTGCACCAGGTGATCTTCGAGGACGTGGAGGTGCCGGTGAGCTGCCTCATCGGGCAGGAGAACGAGGGCTTCAAGCTCATCATGCAAAACCTCAACGCCGTGCGCCCGGTGGTGGCGGCCCGGGGGCTGGGCCTGGCCGAAGGCGCCCTGATGTACTGGCTGGAGTACGCCCGGACCCGGCAGACCTTCGGCCGGCCGCTGATCGCGCACCAGGGGCTGCAGTGGATGGCGGCCGACCTGGCGGCGGAGGTCGAGGCGTGCCGGCTGCTCACCTACCGGGCGGCCTCCCTGGTCGACCAGGGGCGCGTGGGCCGGGAGGCAGCCCACTTCCTCTCCATGGCGAAGCTGAAGGCCACGGAACTGGCGGTGAAGGCGGCCAACGACTGCCTGCAGATGATGGGCGCGGTGGGCTACATGGAGGACTACCCGATGGCCCGCTTCGTCCGGGACGCCCGGCAGCTCACGATCGTCGAGGGCACCAGCCAGATCCAGAAGGGCATCATCGGGAGGGCCCTGGCCGATGGGCTTCTCGCCTGGTAATCCGGGAGCGCGGGTGGATGCTGGGCGTTCCGGAGGCCCCGTCGCTGCGGGTTCGGAAACGCTGGCGTCCGCCGGTGCAGGCTCCTCTGCTGCCGGTGCTGCGGGGCCTCTGGCGGGCATCCGGGTGCTGGACCTCTCCCGGGTCCTGGCGGGCCCCTACTGCGCCCAGATGCTGGGCGACGCCGGGGCGGACGTGATCAAGGTGGAGTCGCCCGCCGGCGACGACACCCGGGCCTGGGGGCCGCCCTTCCTGGCGGGGTGCGAGCCGCAGCCCGGCCGGCCGGGAGACAGCGCCTACTACGTCTCCTGCAACCGGAACAAGCGGGGGATCGTGCTCGACCTCACCACCCCCCACGGCCGGGAGGCGCTCTGCCGGCTGGTCGCCCGGTCCGACGTGCTGATCGAGAACTTCAAGCCCGGCACCATGGAGCGGTGGGGCCTGGGCTACGAGGACGTGCTGCGGCATCTGAACCCGGGCCTGGTCTACGCCAGCATCAGCGGCTACGGCCGGACGGGGCCGGATGCGGACCTGCCCGGTTACGACTTCGTGGCGCAGGCCGTCGGCGGGATCATGTCCATCACCGGCGAGCCGGAGGGCGACCCGATGAAGGTGGGCGTGGCCGTCACCGACCTGACCACCGGGATGATGGCCGCCTTCGCCATCTGCGCCGCCCTGATCGCCCGGCAGGCGACGGGCCGCGGGCAGCGGGTGGACCTCTCGCTGCTGGAGACCCAGGTGGCCTGGCTGGCCAACGTGGGCCAGTCCTACCTGGTGAGCGGCCAGCCGCCCCGGCGCTGGGGCAACGCCCACGCCTCGATCGTCCCGTACGAACTCTTCCACGCCGCCGACCGGCCCATCGTCGTCGGCGTGGGCAACGATGCGCAGTTTGCGCGCTTCTGCGCCGTGCTGGGCCGGCCGGAGTGGGCGGCGGACGAGCGGTTCGCCACCAACCCGGCAAGGCTGCGGCACCGGCGGGAACTGGTGGGGCTCATCGCCCGCGAGCTGCGCACCCGGCCGGCGGCCGAGTGGCTCGCGGCCATGCGGGCGGCCGGCGTCCCCTCCGGGCCCGTGCGCACCATCCCCGAGGTCTTCGCCGACCCGCAGGTGCTGGCCCGGGCGATGAAGGTGGAATGCCGCCACCCGGCGGCCGGGATGATCTCCCTGATCGGCATCCCGTTCAAGTTCGGCGACACGCCGGCGGCCGTCCGCCGCCATCCGCCCCGGTGGGGGGAGCACACGGCGGAGGTGCTGGCCGAGATCGGGTACAGCGAGGATGAGATCAAGCAGTTCCTGATGTGAACGGCGGGGTCCCCGCGGCGCGACAGGGGAGGCCCTGCGGCGACTATGCGTTCTGTTCGCAGCCACTGTGGGGGCCCGGTTCCGTCAGTCCCGCGCCCAGCGCAGCGGGTTGCCCTCCAGCGAGATCTCCCCGATCTGCCCATCCTCCGTCCGCACCCAGAGGCGCCAGGCGTCCGCGTACCAGCCCAGGGCCGGCACGTCCGAGCGGGGGCGGTACGGGGCGAACCGGGTCCCGGCGGAGAGCAGCGCAACCAGCGCCAGCGCCGCGACGAACCACTTCCCGAACCTCTTCAACCGGGACAAACGCCGCATTCGCCCGAAGGTTACGGGACCCGCGGCAGATGGCCCGCCCGTTCTGCTGCCGATGCCCCTTGACCTCGCAGTCCCGAGGTGGTAACGTGATCGCAGGACATGCTACTTTAACCCAGTCCCGTGAGGCTGGTAAGGAGCATCATACTGAACCGCAGGCCCCGGCGCGGATTGGCTTGAGCGCGCGCGGGCGCAGCGTGAGACAGTAAACCTCCTTGCCGGTGACGGGCAGGGAGGTTTTTCATGCCCACGAGGAGGTGGCTTCCGTGACCCAGCCCAGGCCGAAGGCAATCCTGATGGACGCGAACCAGATGAAGCGGGCGCTCTCCCGCATCGCCCACGAGATCATCGAGCGGAACAAGGGGACGGAGCACGTGGCCCTGGTCGGCATCCGGCGCCGGGGCATCCCCCTGGCCCAGCGGCTCGCCGCCCGCCTGAAGGAGTTCGAGGGCCGCGATGTCCCCGTCGGCACGCTGGACATCACCCTGTACCGCGACGACCTCACCGAGCTGTCGTCCCTGCCGGTCGTCCACAAGAGCGAGGTCGATTTCAAGCTGCCCGGACGCGTGGTGGTGCTGGTGGACGACGTGATCTACACCGGCCGCACGGTCCGGGCGGCCCTGGACGCGCTGCTGGACATCGGCCGCCCGTCCGCCATCCAGCTGGCGGTGCTGGTGGACCGCGGCCACCGGGAACTGCCCATCCGGCCCGACTACGTCGGCAAGAACGTGCCCACCTCCCGCCGGGAGCGGGTGGAGGTCAACGTGGTGGAGATCGACGGCGAGGACTACGTCGCCCTCTTCGACAACGAGGGGTAGGCGCCTGCGCCCCGGCGAGCAGGACCGGGGCCCGGCAGGGCCGCGAAACAGGTCCGGCGGGTGGGGCCTGCAGCCCGGCGGGTGAGCGATGCAGGCAGGCAGCCCGTGACGGCCGAACAGGCCTGGCGTTCCGCAGAGCAGGGATGGCAGCCTGACGAACAGGGTTCTGCGCGTACGAGGAGGAGGAGCATGGCCAGACTGAAGCGGAAGGACATCCTGGGACTCCAGGACATGACGGCCGAGGAGATCGACCTCGTCCTGGACACGGCAGAGGCGTTGAAGGATCTGGCAACCCGGCCCATCAAGAAGGTGCCCACGCTGCGGGGCAAGGCGATCGTGACCCTGTTCTACGAGCCGTCCACCCGCACGGCGAAGTCGTTCGAGCTGGCGGGCAAGTACCTGGGGGCGGACGTCATCAACATCTCCGCCTCCACCAGCTCGGTGCAAAAAGGGGAGACCCTGAAGGACACGGCCCGCAACCTGGAGGCCATGGGCGTCGACGCCGTGGTGGTGCGCCACAGCATGGGCGGCGCGCCGCATCTCCTGGCCCGGGCCCTGCGGGCGTCGGTGATCAACGCCGGCGACGGCCTGCACGAGCACCCCACCCAGGGGCTGCTGGACCTGCTCACCATCCGGCAGAAGAAGGGCGGCTTCAGAGGGCTGAAGGTCGCCATCATCGGCGACTCCTACCACAGCCGGGTCGCCCGGTCCGACATCTACGGCCTGACCAAGTACGGGGCGGAGGTCTGGCTGGCCGGCCCGTCCACGCTGCTGGCGCACGGCTTCGAGGAGTACGGCGTGCGCACCACCACCCGGGTGGAGGAGGCGCTGGAGGGGGCGGACGTGGTGAACGTCCTCCGGCTGCAGCTGGAGCGGCAGGCGAAGGGGCTCTTCCCCACGGTGGCCGAGTACCACCGGTTCTGGGGCGTCACCGAGGAGCGGCTGCGCCTGGCCAAGCCGGACGTCCTGCTGATGCACCCCGGCCCCATGAACCGGGGCGTCGAGATCTCGACGGCGGTGGCCGACGGGGACCAGTCGGCGATCCTGGAGCAGGTGACCAACGGCGTCGCCGTGCGCATGGCCCTGCTGTACCTGCTGCTGGGAGGGGGTGAGGCGGCATGAGCAGCCTGCTGATCCGCGGCGGACGGCTCCTGGACCCGGCAAGCGGGATCGACCGGGTCGCGGACCTGCTGGTGGAGGACGGGCGCATCCGGGCGGTCGGTCCGGATCTGCCGGCGCCGGCGGGCGCCACGGTCATCGGCGCCGCCGGCAAGGTGGTGGCCCCGGGCTTCATCGACGTGCACGTGCACCTGCGGGTGCCGGGCCTGGAGTATAAGGAAGACATGCGCACCGGTACGGCGGCCGCGGTGCGGGGCGGGTTCGTCGGGGTCGTCTGCATGCCCAACACCCGGCCCGTCATCGACAACGCGCCGCTGGTGGCGCACGTGCTGGACCTGGCGGCACGGGAGGGGCTGTGCCGGGTCTGGCCCGCGGGGGCGATCACCAAGGGGTCGCAGGGGGAGGAGCTGGCCGAGATCGGCGAGATGGCCCTGGCCGGCGCCTGTGCCATCACCGACGACGGCCGCCCCGTCGACCGGGCGGAGACGATGCGGCAGGCCATGATCTACGCCCGCCAGTTCGACCTGCCGGTGATGGACCACTGCGAGGACCGGTCGCTTTCCAGCGGCGGCGTCATGCACGAGGGCCGGGTCTCCTCGCTGCTGGGGCTGAAGGGGATGCCCGCAGCCGCCGAGGAGGTCCAGGTGGCCCGGGACATCCTGCTGGCGCTGGAGACCGGCGCACGGGTCCACCTGCAGCACCTCTCCAGCCGCCGCTCGGTGGAGCTGGTGCGCTGGGGCAAGGCGATGGGAGCGAAGGTGACGGCCGAGGCGACGCCGCACCACTTCACCCTCACCGACCAGGTGGTCGCCGACATGCAGTACTCGACCAACACCAAGATGAACCCGCCCCTCCGGGAGGAGGCCGACCGGCAGGCGATCCTGGAGGGCCTGCGGGACGGCACTATCGACATCATCGCCACCGACCACGCCCCGCACCACATCGATGAGAAGGACGTGGAGTACCCGCTGGCGGCCTTCGGCATCACCGGGCTGGAGACGGCGGTGGGCCTGGCCCTGGACCGGCTGGTGCGCCCCGGCCTGATCAGCCTGGAGCAGCTGATCCTGATGATGTCCACTCGCCCGGCCCGGCTGATCAACCGGACGCCGCCGGCGCTCACGGAGCGCGCGGAGGCCGACATCACCGTGCTGGACCCGGACCGGACCTGGACGGTGCGGGCCGAGGAGATGGCCTCCAAGTCGAAGAACTCGCCGTTCATCGGCTGGACCCTCACCGGCGCGCCCTACGCCACGGTGGTGGGCGGCCGGCTGCGGATGCTGGAGATGAAGGTGGTGGCGGGATGACGTCTTCTGCCCTGCGGCAGGCGCAGCTCCGGGCCGAATGGGTGCGGGAGCGGGCGCGGGTGCGGGCCCACGAGGGCGACGGGGAGATCTTCAAACTCACCCTCCTCGCCCCGGAGATCGCCCGGCGGGCGGCGCCCGGGCAGTTCGTGCAGGTCCACCCGGTGCCTGTGGCACCGCAGCCGCCGGCGTCGGCGGACCCACCCGGGCACCGGGGGGCGCCTCACCCGTCGGCGTCGGCGGGCCAGCCCGGGCACCGGGGGGCGCCTCACCCGTCGGCGTCAGCGGACCCACCCGGGCACCGGGGGGCGCCTCACCCGTCGGCGTCAGCGAACCCACCCGGGCACCGGGGGGCGCCTCACCCGTCAGCGGTGGGCGTCCCTGCCATCGATCCGCTGCTGCGCCGGCCGCTCTCCCTCTGCGAGATCCGGCCGGAGGCGGGGGAGATCACCCTGATCTACCGGGTGGTGGGCCGGGGCACCCGCCTGCTCTCCGCCGTGCTGCCCGGCGCAGCGGTCGATCTGCTGGGGCCACTCGGCCGGTCTTTCCCCGACCCCCGGGCCGGACAGGGCCGGCTGCTCCTGATCGGCGGCGGCCTGGGCATCCCGCCCATGGCGGCCGCGGCCCGCTGGGCGGTGCAGTGCGGACGGCCGGCGGCGGCGATCCTCGGCGCCCGCAGCGCCCGCTACCTGGCCGGCGCCCGGGAGGTGTCCGAGGCCGGGATCCCGGTGATGATCGTGACCGACGACGGCTCGGCCGGCGAGCAGGGGGTGGTCACGGATGCCCTGGAGCGGTTGCTGCGTCCTGCTGAGGCACCCATCGGCGAGGTCTGGGCGTGCGGCCCTGAACCCATGCTCGCCGCGGTGAAGGCGCGGTGCGCTGCGGCCGGCATCCCGTGCTTCGTCTCCGTCGAGCGGCACATGGCCTGCGGCTTCGGCGCCTGCCTGGGCTGCACGGTGCCCCGGGCGGGGGGCGGCTACCTGAAAACCTGCCAGGACGGCCCCGTCTTTCCGGCAGAGGAGGTGGTTCTCGGTGAGTGCTGATCGGCTTACCGGCGCCCCTGTCAGCCTGCCCGACAGCGGGCTTGGCGCTGCTCCCTCCGGTGCGCCGGACCTCACTGTCCACCTGTTCGGCCGCGCTTTCAAGACGCCCGTCTGGCCCGCATCCGGCTGCTTCGGCTACGGCCGGGAGTTCGCCGGTGTGATGGACCTTTCCGAGATCGGCGCCATCTGCGTCAAGGGCACAGCTTCCGAGCCCTGGGACGGCAACCCGGGCACCCGGGTGGTCGAGACGCCGGGGGGCATGCTCAATGCCATCGGCCTGCAGAACCCGGGGGTGGATCACTTTCTCGCCGTCGACTGGCCCTGGCTGAAGGAGCAGGGCGCCACCGTGATCGTCAACATCGTCGGGCGGACCGTCGAGGAGTACGTGGCCGTCGCCCGCCGCCTGGAGGGAACAGGCGTCGCCGCGCTGGAGCTGAACATCTCCTGCCCCAACGTGAAGGAGGGGGGCATGGCCTTTGGCACCATGCCCAGGAGCGCCGCTGAGGTCACCGCCGCGGTGCGCCGGGCGACCACCCTGCCCCTCATCGTGAAGCTCTCGCCCAACGTCACCGACATCGTCGCCATCGCCCGGGCGGTGGAGGACGCCGGGGCCGATGGACTGTCGGTGATCAACACCCTCCTGGGCATGTCCATCGACATCCGCCGCCGTAAGCCTCACCTGGGCAACGTGTTCGGCGGCCTGTCCGGGCCGGCGATCAAGCCCGTCGCGCTCCGGATGGTCTGGCAGGTGGCCGGTGCGGTGAAGGTGCCCGTCATCGGGATCGGCGGCATCATGACCGGCGAGGACGCTGTGGAGTTCCTCATGGCAGGCGCCTCGGCCGTGCAGGTCGGCACCGCCTGCTTCGTTGACCCGCGTGCCCCGGTGCGCATCGCGGAGGAACTGGCCCGTTTCATGGCCGAAAACGGCTACCGGCGCGTCAGCGACCTGGTGGGAGCTGCCCGGTGAAGGGCGGCGTGACGGGCAGCGCCGTGCCGGGTGGCCCGGTGCCGGGTGGCCATGTGACGGGTGGCCCGGTGACGAGTGGCTCAGTGACAGGCGGCGGCGGATTCGGGAAAGCAAGTTCACCCGGGACCCGTGAAGGAGGAAGACCCTTGAGGCAACATCTGGAGCCCAGTGCGGTGCTGGAGATTCTGCGCGCCACGGGTGCGCTTCTGGAGGGCCATTTCCGGCTGACCTCGGGACGACACTCCGACCGGTTTTTTCTCATGCCGCACACCTTCCAGCACCCCGGCGAGACGGAACGGCTGTGCCGGGAACTGGCATCGCGCTTCCAGGAGGACCAGGTGGAGACCGTGATCGGGCCGGCCACCGGCGGTATCATCCTGGCCTACGAGGTGGCCCGCCAGCTGAGCCGGCTCACCGGACGCCCCGTGCGGGCCATCTTCACCGAGAAGACCGAGGAGGGGGGGATGGCGCTGAAGCGGCAGTGGCGCCTGCGGCCCGGCGAACGGGTCCTGGTGGTGGAGGACGCCGTCACCACGGGCGGATCGGTCCAGAAGGCCATCGCCGCGATCGCCGGGTACCAGCCAGCGCTGGTGGGGGTGGGATGCATCGTGGACCGGGCCGGCGGAAGGGTGGATTTCGGCGTGCCGCTGCGCTCGCTGGTCCGCATGGAGGTCGAGTCGTGGAGCCCGGAGGACTGCCCTCTCTGCCGGGCCGGCGTGCCGCTGGTGAAGCCGAAGGGATAGTTAGCACTCGACCCTCATGAGTGCTAATTCCCCCTTGAATCTACCTCTGCTCCCAGGTACAATTACGTCATGATTCTTCAGCAAGGGGGGAGACAGGCATGCCGATCTACGAATTCAAGTGCAACGCTTGCAACCACCTCTTTGAGGAACTGGTCCCGGTGAACACCACGGGTGAGGGTCAGAAGTGCCCGGAGTGCGGGCATATTGGCGCAAGGCGGCTGGTCTCCGCCTTCGCTGCGCATGGCTTGGAGAACGGACACATTGCGGTGGGGCAGAAGCTCACCAGCTTGGACAAGGCCAGGGCCAGCGGCCAGTCTTCGGGCAAGTCCGGGGAGAGCAAGTCCGGCGGGAGCTCCTCTTCCGGTGAGAGCTCCAGCAAGTCCGCATAAGTGCACGAAGGAAGGGGGGACCGGCGCCGGCCGGTCTCTCTTGCTGTTGCATTTCAACAGATGATATGATGCTGTCAGGGGAGGGACGGTGAATGCGGCGTATCAAGTACAAGGACGACGAGTACCTGGTTCACACACGGTCTGGCATGCGGCTGATCGATGCCCTGGTGGAGCAGGGGGTTCCGGTCACCTGTGACTGCGACGGCAAGTCGCACACGACCGAGCAGTGCCTGGTGCAGTGGCCGAAGGACACGGCTTTCCTCCTGACGGAGCCGACGCCGTTTGAGCAGCAGCAGCTGGGCGATCGTCTGGAGAAGGGTCACCGGCTCGCCTGCCAGGCCATGTTCAAGTAAGAAGTTGAATGATGGGGAGCACCGACCTGAATCGGTGCTTCTTTTCTTACTGGGCTGCCCGGCTGGGTGCACCCCCAGGTGCCGGGCCTATCCGTTCTGTTCGTGCTGACTGTTGGGGTTCGCCTGCACCCGGGGTGGGGCTTGTGCCGCCCAGCCGGGTGGACCCCCTAGGTGCCGGGCCTATCCGTTCTGTTCGTGCTGACTGTTGGGGTTCGCCGGCACCCGGGGGTGGGGCTTGTGCCGCCCGGCCGGGTGGACCCCCTAGGTGCCGGGCCTATCCGTTCTGTTCGTGCTGACTGTTGGGGTTCGCCGGCACCCGGGGGTGGGGCTTGTGCCGCCCGGCTGGGTGGACCCCCAGGTGCTGGGCCTATCCGTTCTGTTCGTGCTGACTGTTGTGGTTTCCGTCAGCTCCGGGGCAGTACTTCAGCTGCTTGGGGGCACGGGGCGGCGCCGTAAGTGGAAGCAGATCACCCCTGAGGGTGACCTTGCCACACTGGACAGCGAACCAGCGTTCGCATATAATGGAAACAGAAACCAGCCATGAGAGGTGCTTCCAGAATGCTCGCGGCGTCCGTGTGCCCGTCGCAGGCCGGTCATACTCCGGCCCTCCCCGACCTCTCTACGGAGCAGGCCAATCCTGGGCCGGAGGTGCAATCCGTGCAGGGAGCGGACTGCCGTGACTGCGCGCCAGGGGACACTGATCCCGGCGCCGGACAGGCACAGCCCGTCCGGCCTGTCATCGAGACGCGGCGGAGCTGTCCGAGGTGTGGCGGACGGCAGGTGGCCCTGCACGGCGGCTTTCGCATGGCCTCCGGCCGGCGGGTGCAGCGCTACCTGTGCAGGACCTGCAGGCGCACCTTCAGTTCCAACACGGGCACGCCGTTCTACCGGATCCGCAAGCAGGAGAACTGGTTCGCGATGGTGGAGCTGCTCGCCGAAAACCTGTCCCTGCGGCAGGTGGCGTCTCGCCTCGGCATCAGCCTGTCCACGGCTTTCCGCTGGCGCCACCGGGCGCTTGCGGTGCTGGCCGCCCAGCCTCGCGCGCAGCTGGAGGGCGATGTCAGCGTGGACGTTTTCCTGGTCAAGTACTCGGAAAAAGGGAGCCGCATCTGCAACGGGCCCGGCAGTTGGGGGTACTGGAACCTCCTCCGCAGGGGTCTCGCGGACGGGGGCTCCCGGTCCTGTGCCGGCGGCGGCCGAAACCGGTTCCGGCTCTTCATCGACGGCAGGCCGCTCAACGTGATGGTCGCGGAAACGGACGGCGGGTATGAGCTGGAGATCCTGGGGCAGGGGAGACGCACGCCCGACATGGTGGGCCAGGGCCTGTCCCGGCTGGTCAAGCCCGGTTCCCGCGTGTTTGCTTTCGGCGGCAACGAGTACCGGCAGGCCTGTGAGTTGCTGGGATACACCCACCACGACGGGGTTGCCGCTATCGCACTGCAGGCCAAATCGGCCGCGCCGGCGTCGTCGGGAGGAAACCAGAACGGCGGGGAGGCCCGTCGCGTCTACCCCACCCGGTCCCCCAACCTGCCTACATGGTGGCTTCGCCAGTTTCGCGGTGTGGCCACGCGGTACCTGCATCACTACCTGGCCTGGTTCCGCCATATCGTGCGTATTGTACAGTATCCGGACGGGCAAAGCCTTGCACTGGCGGACGGCCGCGCGTGGCTGCGCCGGTCCGCGTGCTGAGGTGACGGAGTAGCTCTCGCCGGGGCTGCCGCTTCAGCGGGGCTGTCGCCTCCCCGGGGTTGCCGCAATGCCTGTGCTGTCCCCTCTGTACGACTTGACTGCCGTCTCACCGGGGCTGTTGCCTGGCTGGGGGCTGCCGCCTCGCAGGGGCTGTCGTCTCGCTAGGACTGCCGCTTCACCTCGACTTGGGCCTCACCGGGGCTGTGGCCTCGCGGGGGTTGCCGCCTCACACGGTCGCGCAGACTGACCCGTTTCCTGACGCCGTTAGCCTGCTCCATGGCCACTGGCCTCCCTCTCGCATCGCGGTTCAGGTGCGGGGGATTCCTTCCCGCGTTCCTGCCGCGGCTCGGACTCCAAGCCCTGGGTCGCAGGTCGCTGGCTGGCTCATAGACGCCAAGAGCGCACACCTCCGGGCGCGCCCGGGTACCCACAGTCACGGCGAACAGACCGGATAGCGCCGGCACAGGGTCGGCCCGTAGGCGCGTAAGTGCGAACGCCCGGTGGCGCGCCCGGGTACCCACAGTCACGGCGAACAGACCGAATAGCGCCGGCGCAGGGTCGGCCCACGGGCGCGTAATTGCGTACGCCCGGTGGCGCACCCGGGTACCCACAGTCACCGCGAACAGACCGGATAGCGCCGGCGCAAGGTCGGCCCACAGGCGCGCAAGTGCGTACGCCCGGTGGCGCCCCGGATACCCACAGTCACGGCGAACAGACGGAATAGTGCCGGCACAGGGTAGGACCCCGGACACGAGGTGTCATGACGCCCTGCCGCGGGGGATGCTATGCCCGGGGGGATGAGCCATGGAGATGACCAATCTGACTGCAGTCTCGGTAATCTCGGAGGCGAACTTCACAAAACGGATCTGTTTCAGCCACCCGCAGGTGCTGGTGTTCGTCCTGACCTTTGCGCCGGGGCAGGGGCTGCCCAGGCACAAGCATCCCGGGTCGACGCTGGTGGTTCATGTCGCGCGGGGATCCGGGACGGTCGTCGTGGATGACAGCGAGACATCGGTTTCGGCGGGGGACATCCTCCTGGTGCAGGGAGAAGAGGAGTTCTCCGTGCGGAACACCGGCACCGAGGCGCTGGTGCTCCTGGCCAGCCTCAGCCCGAATCCGTCCGATCGGCGATACGCCCAGCCCGTGGGGTGATCCACTTCGCCGAAAGCGCACGAGCCCGGCCCAGAGGGGGCCGGGCTCGACTCCATCCGTTGTCGGGGGGCCCGGTCGCCCGCCAGAGGCACCGAATTGCCTCGACACAGGCTGACTTGCGCCCGCAGCAAGAGGGTTTGCCACCCCAGTTGTTGAAGGTTGGAAGGCCGCACACGGAGGCGTTCCGTCCGGGCGTGCGGCGGCACAACTTCCCGGGAGGGGGCTTCCGCAGCATGAGATGCACCAGTCTCCCGCGCCGCGTGACCACCGTTCTCGTGTGCTGCCTGCTCGCGCTGTCCGTCGGGTCATCCCCGGCCCGTGCGGCCGGCCCGACCGCAGCAGCCTCATCCGCCCCATCCAGCTCGGCTGCGGCCGACTCATCCGTCCGGGCGCCGGTCGTCCCGTCGGGCCCGGCTGCGGCTGCCCCGCCTGCGCCGCTCATTCCGGCGGCGTCCGAGGTGAAGGGGGTCTACCTCACCGCCTGGAACGCGGCGAACCCGGACTTTCTCCAGGGCATCCTGGACCTCATCGACCGCACCGAACTCAACGCGGTCGTGGTCGACGTGAAGGACGACTCCGGCCGGGTGACCATCACTACCGACGAGCCGACGTCCACGGCGGCCGGGGCGGTGCGGCCCTTCATCGCGGACCCGCAGGCCTTCACGGCGGAGCTGCACCGGCGGGGCATCTACGCCATCGCCCGCATCGTCGCCTTCAAAGACCCCATCGTCGCGCCGGCCCGGCCCGGGTGGGCCGTCCAGCACGCCTCTGGCGGCATCTGGCGGGACTGGAACGGCGTCGCCTGGCTCAACCCCTACAACCGGGAGGCGTGGGACTACGTGATCCGCATCGCCCGGGCCGCGGCGGAAGCCGGCTTCGATGAGATTCAGTTCGACTACGTGCGCTTCCCCACCGACGGCGACCTGCGCGCCACCCGCTACCCCGGCGCCGACGGCCGCGCCTACGAGCAGGTGGTGGCAGACTTCCTGGCCCATGCCCGGGACCAGCTCGCGCCCTACGGGGTTCTGGTGAGCGCCGATGTCTTCGGGCTGGTGACCTCGGTGTCGGACGACATGGGGATCGGCCAGCGGCTGGAGGAGATCGCCGGGGCCGTGGACTACGTCTCGCCGATGCTCTATCCCAGCCATTACGAGCGGGGCAACCTGGGCCTGCCCAACCCGAACGCCATGCCGTACGAGACGGTCTACCGCTCGCTGGTCGATGCCCGGGACCGCATCCTGGCCGCCGGCCTGGACACTCGGACCGCGGTGCGGCCTTGGATCCAGGACTTCTCGATGGGCCATCCGTACGGGCCCGATGAGGTCCGCGCCCAGATCCGGGCGACCTACGACGCCGGCTACACCAGCTGGATGCTCTGGAACGCCGCCAACCGCTACACCGAGGCGGCCCTCCTGAGCGGCGACACGGCGCCGCCCCGCAGCCTGCCGCCCTCGGAGGTCGGTCCGGCGGTGACGGTGCTCCTCAACGGCCGCACCCTGACCTTCACGGACGTGACACCCTTTATCGCCCGCAGCACCGGCCAGACGCTGGTGCCGCTCAGGGACATCGCGGCGGCGCTGGGCGGCGCCGTGGACTGGGACAGTGCGTCCGGCACGGCCCGGATTTCCCTGGGCGGGCGCACCATTGCCGTCACGCCCGGCAAGGCCGAGGCGCTGGTGGACGGCCGCACCGTGCCGCTCACCCAGCCGGCCGTGCTCTGGCAGGGACGGACGCTGGTGCCGCTCCGGTTCGTCAGCGAGGGCCTGGGCGCCCGGGTGGAGTGGGACAACGACAACCGGCGGGTGATCCTGCGCACCGCGCCCTGACGGGGAAACGGGACGGACCCGTATCTTCCGTCCCGCGCCTCCGACTAACATTGCGGATACCCTACGGGGTATATGTATTAAGTTCCGAGGAGGCGTGTCTTATGGGTGCGACGCAGCCCCGCATCGTCGTGTTCACCACCCCGAGCTGCCCCTGGTGCCGCCGGGTCAAGCAGTACCTGACGGAGAACGGCTTCCGCTTCCGGGAGATCGACGTCTCCCGCGACGAGCGCTCGGCCCGGGAGCTGGTGCGGATGACGGGCCAGACGGGGGTGCCGGTGACGCTGATCGGGAGCCGTCCGGTGGTCGGCTTCAACCGGGCGGAGATCGACCGTCTCCTGGGAATTCGCTAAGGGAGGAGAGCAAGATGCGCATCGAACCGCTGGACGACCGGGTACTCATCGCAGTGGACGAGGAAGAGGAGGGGCCCAGCAGGACCTCGTCCGGCCTGTACCTGCCGGACACGGCGAAGGAGAAGCCCCGCACCGGTGTGGTGGTCGCGGTGGGCACGGACGAGGACCTGCGGGAGAAGATCAAGGAAGGCGACCGGGTGCTCTACGCCAAGTTCTCCGGCGATGAGATCGATCTGGACGGGAAGCGCCATCTGCTGCTCTCCCGGAATGAGATCCTGGCCATCGTGCGTGAATGATGACCTTCAGGCCGGCGGCGTCGAGGCCCCGGCCTTTTTTGTTGACTTTTCCGGCACTTCCAGCAGGACTCGTCCCCTTCCCGCCCGAAACAGAGACAGCGAATGCGAGCACGGAGGGATGGGCCATGGCGGCCGACTGGAAGGGCTATATGGAGGCGCACCAGTCCCGGTTCCTGGATGAGTTCCTGGAGCTTCTGCGGATTCCCAGCATCTCCACCGATCCCGGAGCCGCGGGAGCGGTCCGGCAGGCGGCCGGCTGGGTCGCGGACCGGCTGCGCCGGGCCGGCATCGAAGAGGTGCAGCTGCTGGAGACCGGCGGGCACCCGGCGGTGTACGGGCAGTGGTGCCGGGCGCCGGGGAAGCCAACGGTGTTGATCTACGGGCATTTCGACGTTCAGCCCGTCGACCCTCTGCACCTGTGGACCCACCCGCCCTTCGAGCCCGCGGTCGTGGACGGACGGGTCTACGCCCGGGGCGCGACGGACATGAAGGGCAATCTGCTCCTGCCGGTTATCGCCTGCGAGGCCCTGCTGCGGACGGAGGGGCAGCTTCCGGTCAACGTCAAGTTCCTGCTGGAGGGCGAGGAGGAGATCGGCAGCCCCCACCTGGGCCCGTTGCTGGAGGCGCACCGGGAGCTCCTGGCCTGCGACGTCATGGTCAGCGCCGACGGCGGCTGCGGGACGCCTGAGCGCCCCGAGGTCTGGCTGGGGCCCAGGGGGCTGGTGGCGATGCAGATCAACGTGCGCACCGCCGACCGGGACCTCCACTCGGGCAACGGCGGGCTGGCGCCCAACCCCATCCACGCGCTGGTGCGGCTGCTGGACTCCATGCGCGACGGAGAGGGGCGCATCACCGTGGCGGGGTTCTACGACTCGGTCCGGCCGCCGGCCGACGACGAGCGGGCCGAGATCGCCGCCGCGGCGGCCCCCCTGGCCGAGTTCCGGGCCGCGACCGGGGTACGGGGCTTCTTCGGCGAGCCGGAGTACACGCCCTTTGAGCGGGCCTCGGCCCGGCCGACGCTGGAGGTGAACGGCATCTGGGGCGGCTTCACCGGGGAGGGGGTGAAGACCGTCATCCCCTGCGAGGCCCACGCCAAGATCACCTGCCGCCTGGTGCCCGACCAGCGGCCGGCGGAGATCCGGGAGAAGCTGCTGGCCCACATCCGGCAGCACGCGCCCGCCTACGCCGAGGTCACGGTGGACCATCTGCCCGGAGAGGCCGACCCGTACCTGATCCCGCCCGACCACCCGGCGCAGAGGGCTCTGGTCCGGGTGGTGACGGCCCTGACGGGCAAGGCGCCGCGGGTGACGCGGGGGTTCGGCACGGTGCCGGTGATGGGGATGGTGAAGCGGATCCTGGGCGTGGAGACCATCACGCTGGGCACCGGCCAGGCCGACGAACGGGCCCACGCGCCGGACGAGTTCTTCCGGCTGGACTCGTTTGTGCGGGGCCAGCAGGCGTATGTGATGCTCCTGCGTGAGCTGAGCGACCTTTGCGAAGATACGGGAGCATAAGACACGACTTTGTCACCTCAGGAGAGTTGAGTTCTGTCGCCAAAGCGAGTAACCTATATAGTGGTTGGTCCGGTTGGTGAGCGGTGCGCGTCCGAGGTTTGCTCCGGGATCGTGTTCCCTCTCCACATCAGGCCATCGACAACTCCTGAAGTGAGGGAGGGAGAAAGATGATCAAGACACTCTACTTCGGCAACCTCCCCTGGGCGGTGACTCCGGAGGACCTGGAGGCCGCAGTGTCCCAGTACGCGGAGGTGAAGGCCGCGCGGGTGGCGACCGATCGGGAGACGGGCCGCAGCCGGGGCTTCGGCTTCGTGGAAGTGCCCGCGGAGCAGGCGCAGGCTGTGATCGACGCCCTCGACGGCGCCGAGTGGGCCGGCCGCACGCTGACGGTCAACGAGGCCCAGCCGCGTCCCGGCCGCCGGTAGGTTCGCAGCAACAACTGCAGAAACGCACAACCGCCTGGCAGGTGCGCCAGGCGGTTGTTCTTTTTTGCCCCCCGCGGCCGCTACCGCACGCCGCAGATGCGCGCCGCGGCCAGAGCGAAGACGGACACGCTGTGCTGCAGATCCGCCTCGTTGATGTCGAAGCGGGGCGTGTGGTGGCCGTCCTTGTGGTCGGTGCCCTGGACCATGTAGAGCGTGTGGGCGCCGCGCTGCGCCGCCCGGGCGGCGAGGAGGGTGAAGTCGTCGCTCCCGCCCATGACGTGCCCCTGGTTGTGGACGGTGAGGCCGGGCACGTGGGCCGCCTCCTCGGCGATCAGCGCCGCCAGCTCCGGGCTGTTGTTGGAGCTGAGTCCGCGGCCCTGCACCGAGATGGAGAGCTCGACCTCCTGGGCGATGGCGGCGCCCTCCAGCACCTTCCGTGCCCGGTCTTCCATGTACCGCAGGATGTCGTCGGTGGCGCCGCGCACCTCCAGCGCCATGTACGCCTCGGCGGGAATGACGTTACGGCCCGTTCCGCCCCGCACGACGCCGACGTTGATGCGGGAGACGCCCTCCCCATGGCGGGAGATGGCATAGAGCCCCTGGATCGCCTGGGCCATGGCGAGCACCGCGTTGCGGCCCTTGTGGGGCTGGGCCCCGGCGTGGGCCGGCGCTCCCGTGAAGGTCACGTCCAGTTTGGAGGAGGCCAGCAGCCCGTCGATCCGGGTGTAGAGGTGGCCCGACGGGATGCCGCCGCCCAGGTGCGCGGCCAGCAGGTAATCGACGTCGTCGACGACGCCCGCCTCCACCATGGGGTTGGCGCCGCGGCAGCCTTCCTCGGCCGGCTGGAAGATGAGCCGGATCGTGCCGCAGAGCTGGTCAGCGACCCGCGCGATGATCTCGGCGACGCCCAGGCCGATGGCCGTGTGGCCGTCGTGGCCGCAGGCGTGCATCTCGCCCGGGTGGCGGGACGCGAAGCCCTCGATGAACGGGATGTGATCGGGATCGGCGCTCTCGCTCACGGGGATGCAGTCCATGTCAAACCGCATGGCCAGGGTGGGGCCGGGGCGCCCGGTGCGCCACTCCCCGACGACGCCCGTGAGGCCGCCGCGCATCAGGGGCAGGAACTCGGGGTCGGCGCCCTCGGACTCCGCCCGCCGGTAGGCGGCTTCCAGTTCTTCGGGCCCCGGGAGGCCCAGCAGCGCGTCCGGGTCCATGACCTCCCGGCCGACCTTCACGTCGAAGCCGAGATCCTTCAGCCGCCGGGCGACCCGGCTGGCGGTGCGGAACTCCATGTGGCCGAGCTCCGGGTACATGTGGAGGTCCCTGCGGGTGGCGATCACGGTGGGCATGACTTCGGAGACGAGCGACAGGATCTTCTGGCGCATGGTACAGACCTCCCGTCAGATTGGGGGTTACCAATCATCATTCGCTGCAGAAGGCCGTGCGGCCTGTGGCTCAAAAGTAGGTTTGCCCATGTGCGCGCCTCGTCATTTCGGCGCTGGGCCGAACGTGGGCGGCGGTAGTCCCATGGAACCAGGGAAGGGCGCCGCGGCCTCACGGCCGGACGGTCCGCCCGTTCAGCAGGGCATGGAACCGCCGGTTCAGCCGGGCGTAGAGCCCCCGGTTCCGGCGGTACAGTTCCTTGAAGGCGCCGAACAGCTCGTCGTAGACCCGCCGGTTGGCCGGGGCGGGTTCGAAGGTCCGGGCGATGGCCACCAGGTCCGGCACCTCGTCAAAGCTGAGCTCGCCCAGCCCCACCAGGGCGAGCAGGCCGGCGCCGCGCACGTTCGCCTCCAGGGGCCGTTCCACCTGGTAGACGACCCGGCCCAGGACATCGGCGTAGATCTGGCACCAGAGCTCCGAGCGGGCACCGCCGCCGATGAGCCGGACGGGATCCAGACGCCGCCCGACGAAGCCGTCCACCGCCTCGGCCAGCCAGCGGGCGTTGAGGGCGACGCCCTCCAGCACCGCGCGCACCAGGTGGCCCCGGGTGGCGCCCAGCGTCAGGTTGTGGAAGCCGGCCCGCACCCAGGGGTCTTCCACGGGGGTCCGCTCGCCCACGAGCCACGGCGTGAAGATGAGCCCGTCGCTGCCGGGCGGGACCTCGGCGGCCAGGGCCAGGAGACGGGGGATGTCTTCGGCTGCCCGCCCGTCCGCCAGCGCCGCCCGGCCTCCGGTCCGTTCGTCGGGCAGCGGGACTGCGCTGCCGGAGGAGGCGGGTTGTGCGCCCGCACGCGCGCCCGGCTCCATGAGGAGATCCCGGAGCTGCAGCAGGCAGGCCCCGGCCGTCTCCTGCTCATTGGCGACCAGGTACCGGCCCGGGATCGCCGCCGGAATGGACGCCATGTTGTGCAGCAGGTCGGTCCTCATGTAGGGCACGTGGGCGGAGATCCAGGAGGAGGTGCCGACATACAGGTGGGGGTCCAGGTCGCGGGTGCCGCCCGAGCCGATGGCGGCGGCGTGGATGTCCGGCGTGCCCGCGACCACGTGGGTCTCCGGCCGCAGTCCCAGCGCCTCCGCCGCGGCGGGCCGGAGCCGGCCCAGGACCGCCGTCGCGGGGAGCAAATCCGGAAGCTGGGAGCGGTCCAGGCCGGCGGCGGCCAGCAGGTCCGGGTCGTAGCGGACGTGGAAGGGATCCCGGTTGTCGGTGACCCAGTGGAGCGTGATGGCCTCGTAGGTGGAGGCGAACTCGCCGGTGAGGCGCAGGTTCAGGTAGTCCTTCGGCTCCAGGAACTTGTGCGCGGCCTCGTACACCTCGGGGCGGGCCCGGCGGATCCAGAGGATGTGGGCGATGGAGTCCTTGCCGGCCTTGCCGGGGATCCCGCCGGTCCGGCGGATCCAGAGCCAGAGCTTGTCCACGCCGTACCCGGCGACGGAGACGGGCCCGCCGGTGAGCCGGGCCACGTCCGGCGCGCCGCGGGTGTCCATCCAGCTGATGGCCGGCATCAGGGGGCGGCCGTCGCGGCCCACGGCCACGGTGGCGGACCACTGCGCCGTGCAGCAGACCGCGGCCACCTGGTCCGGGGCGGCGATGCCCCGGGCCAGGAGCCGGCGGGTGGCGGTGACGACGGCGGCCCACCACTCCTCGGGATCCTGCTCCGCCCCGCCGCCCGGCAGCACCGTAAGCTTCACCGGCACCGCCTCCAGGGCCGCCACGGCGCCGCCGAAGGAGACGAGGGCGGCCTTCAGGGCGGAGGTGCCCAGATCCAGCGCCAGGACGTACTGCTGGGCCATGGCGCTCACACCTCGTAGAGCAGGTCGATGAAGCCGGTGAGCACCTGCCGGACCAGCTCCGGCGGGGCGGAGGCGGCCATGCCGTAGATGGGGGCCATGCCGGTCTGCCGGGAGGGGTTGGCGCGTACGTGCTCTGCCGCTGCCTGCAGGTCGGCCAGGAACCGGTCCACGACCCCGGGCGCCGTGTGCCGGAGCGTGACGGCGATGTGAAAGGCCGGCGGCCGGTGCAGCCCGTTCAGCCGCCATCCCCGCCCGGCCATCTCCTCCATCACCTGGTAGATGTTGAGGTCGTCGGCGGCGACGGCGATCACCCAGAGGGGGTCGCCCAGGATCTTCAGCCCGGGGATCCGGCGGATGCCCTCCTTCAGCCGGCCGGCCGCCTCCAGGATCCGGCGGGTGGCGTCGAGATACCCCTCCTCGCCCATCGAGAGCATGGCCGCCCACGCCGCGGCGCTGAGCGCCCCGGGACGGCTGCCGGCGATGGTGGGGGAGAAGTAGAGGCCCCCGGGCCAGTCGGCGGCGGTGAAGTACTGGTAATGGAGCAGCTCGCGGCTCCGGTAGAGGATGACGGAGGTCCCCTTGGCGCCGTAGCCGTACTTGTGGGTGTCGGCCGAGATGGAGGTGACGCCGTTCAGGCGGAAGTCGAAGGGGGGCACGGGGTAGCCCAGCCGCTCGGCCCACGGCAGGACGAAGCCCCCCAGACAGGCGTCCACGTGGCAGCCGATGCCGTGCTCGGCGGCCAGCGCGGCGATCTCGGGAATCGGGTCGAGGACGCCGTGCGGGTATCCCGGGGCGGACCCCACGAGGACCACGGTGTTTGAGGTGATCGCCTCCCGCACGGCCCGGACGTCGGCCCGGAAGCCCTCGTCCAGCGGGGTGCGGATGAGCTTGATGCCGAAGTACTGCGCGGCCTTGTCGAAGGCGGCGTGCGCGCTGACGGGCACCACCGCCTCCGGGGCGGTGATGCCCTTCGTCGCGCGGGCCCAGTCCCGGTAGGTCTTCATGGCCAGCAGCAGCGACTCGGTGCCGCCTGAGGTGACGGTGCCGCAGACGGTCCCGCCCGCGGCGTCGGCGCCCAGCATGCGGGCGGTCATGGCGACGATCTCGGCCTCGAACTTCGCCGCGCTGGGCCAGAGGTCGGGGTGCAGCGGGTTGGACTGGGAGTGGAGGGCGTAGACCCGGTTGAGGAACTCGATGTGCTCGGCACCGCCGTGGTAGACGGCGCCGGAGGCATAGCCCTCCCGCCAGATTGGGGACTCGGCCTCGTGGACGGCCGCGATCTCGGCGAGGATGTCTTCCCGGGGACGACCGGTCCGGGGCAGGCGGGTGTGAGACGGAAAGCGGTCCCGGTAGGGCTTGATCTGAGCCCTCAGGGAGGCCAGCAGATCCATGCGTCATCCCTCCTTGCAGGCGATTGCGTTGGAATTCCGCGAATATCGCGATTATCCTGCAAGAAGGGCAGGAACCCTGGTGACGTGGGATCCGGGGTTCCGGCTGGCCCCGATACGGGCGCCGTGGATCAGGCCGACCGCGGGTGGGGAGGATTCCTGGCGTCGATACCCAAATGATAATGATTCAGATATGAAAGCGTTCTGCGGTGCCACCACGGGAGGCCAGACGGATGAAGTGGAGCACGATCGAACAGAACATCGGCCGAGGCCTGCCCTGGGTGATTCTGCTCGCCTATGCGGCGGCCCTCGCGATGCTGGCCCTGGACGGCCTGACGCCGACGTTCTCGGCCCTGCTCGACTCGTCCAGCCCGGTCTTCCACCTGGTGCTGTTCGCCGCTCTCTGGGCGGTCGCGCTGCGGCACAGCCACCCCGGCACCCTCCTGAGCCTGGTCGCGGTGGGGGTTCTCGGCGGTCTGCTTTTCCCTGGCCTGTTCGGGCCCCGGCTGGGCGTAGGGGAGCGGCTGGTCCGCGCCCTCACCACCCCCGGCTGGCTCTGCGCCTTTGCCCTTGGGCCCGCGGCGGGGGCCGTTCTCAGCCTGACGCGGGACTGCGCCCGTCTGCGGGAGCAGCCGCTTCAGGGTCAGGCGTGGATCCCCTTCGCCATACGGCGGTTCCGGGACGCGGTCGGCGTGCTCTTCGCCCTGGCGGCCCGCCACCTGCTGGTGCCGCACGCAGCCACGCTTGCGGCGGCTTCGCCGCGCACCTGGTGGGAGGCGATGCAGGGCGACACGGCCTGGCCGGTGCCTGTTGCCGTCCTGCTGGCCCTGGCCCTACTCTACGTGCAGGGGTCCGTCCTGAACCACCTCGCCGCGGGGGGCGGGCTGCAGGACCTCGGCCAGCGGGCGTCGCTGGGTCTGGCGGCGGGCGGCCTGCTGATGACGGTCACCAGCCCGCTCTGGTCCGCGCACACCGGCGGCGTGGCCCGGGCTGCGAACATCGGCACCTGGTCGGCCATCTGGGCCTACAGCCCCACAACCCCCGCCTACTGGATGCTCCTGGCCTTCACCGGCGCGGTGATGGTCGTCATCCTCTCGGCCCTGAGCTCGGTCGTGCCCTGGCGGCGCCGGCCTGCACCCGCGGGGTCCGGACGGGCTTCCGCCCCGCGCCCCCATGCCATCCCGCCGGGCGCGGAGCCCCGTCCCGGGGCAGGGCAGGGCGCTGCGGGACAGCCGGCCGGTTCCGGTGCGGCGGCAGGCCCGGGGGCGCAGGCGCGGGCGAAGGGACCTCCCCGGCGGCCCGCGCCGCCGGACATCACCCGGAAGCGGGCCTACCAGGAGGGGATGAGGGAGCTGAACCAGCTCATCGGCCTGGCCGAGGTGAAGCAGTCGGTCCGGCGGCTGGTCGCGGACGTGCGGCTCACCCAGGAGCGCCGCCGCCGCGGGCTCAAGACGTCCCCGCTGGTGCTGCACATGTCCTTCCTGGGCAACCCCGGCACGGGCAAGACCGAGGTGGCCCGGATCATCGGCAAGCTGCTGTACGGGATCGGGCTGCTGCGCACCGGCCACTTCGTGGAGGCGAGCCGGTCCACCCTGGTCGGCGAGTACGTGGGGCAGACCGACCGGAAGACGCAGGACGTGGTGGAAGCGGCGCGGGGCGGCGTGCTGTTCATCGACGAGGCGTATGAGCTCATCCCCCGCGGCCCCGGCAGCAACGACTTCGGCTACCAGGCGGTCACGGCCCTGGTGAAGGCGATGGAGGACGCCCGGGAGGACCTGGTGGTCATCCTGGCCGGCTACGAAACGGAGATGGAGCGGCTCTGGAACGCCAACCCCGGGCTGAAGAACCGGATCCACTACCACATCCGGTTCCCTGATTACACCATGGACGAGCTTCTGCAGATCCTGGAGAGGATGGCCGCCAAGCAGGGATACCTGCTGGGTCCAGGGGCGCGGGAAGCCGCCCGGGCCAGGCTGGAGGCGGCCCGGCAGGAGCCGTTCTTCGCCAACGCCCGCTCGGTGCGGAATCTGATGCAGGAGGCCCGCACCCGGATGTCCGAGCGGCTGTCCCGGGCCGACCTGCGCCGGCTGACCAACGAGCAGCTGCAGACGCTGCTGGCGGAGGACTTTGCGGCTGCCGGGCTGGAGCAGGAGGCGCCGCTGTAGCGGCAGCTGGTCCGGGGGTGCCCGGGGCGCTCTGCGTTCTGTTCTGATTGTGTGTTGGTGCGAGGCGGCCTGCAGGAGGCCGCCGTTTTCGTCGGCGTGACTGGCAAGGAAACGGCGGATCCGCGGGGTTTGCTGCCGGCCCGACGTCCAACGCGGTGGAGGGATGGAAATGTTCACGTTTTTGCTGTGGATCCTGCTCCTGCTGATCGCCCCGCCCGTGGCTCTGCTCGCCTTGCTGCTCTACCCGCTGATCTGGCTGTTGCTGGTGCCGTTCCGCCTCGTGGGCATCGCGGTGGACGGCGTGCTGAGGCTGGTGTGGGCGGTGGTGACGCTGCCGGCACGGATCCTGGGCTGGCGGAGATAATATTGAAATAGTGTTTGAGTTCAGGTTATGATCGGTGGCAGGGGAGGGGAAGGACGTGGACAGTATCCGAAATCCGCGCTGTTTCCTGGTGTACGCATTGGCCCCGGAGGGGGTTTCGCCCGCGGAGGCGAACCGGTTGCTGAACGCGTATGTGGCCGACGAGGGCCGGGGCCTGGCGGTCCATCACGACCACTTCATCGGGCAGCCGGGTGGGGTGGCGGTGTTCTTCGCCGAGACGGCAGCGCAGCGGGCCGCCCTGGCAGATCCTGGCCCGCTGGCTGGGTGGCGGGTCGAGGTCCGGCCGCTGATCTTCTCCCGGAGCCCGTCCGGGTTTGACGAGCAGGTCGCGTTCACACTGCGGGCGTACCGCAAGGCGGACTGAGAGAAGCTGCGCCTGGAGCAGCGGCCGAGGTATGGGGATCCGAACAGGGAGGCGGAGACGGGGGAGGAGGATGTGTGACGGTTTCTCCCCCAGCCGGGCTGTTCCGCGGCAGCGGGGAAGTTGGGCCAGCCGTAGAATCGGCTGTGGTCCGTGCGGGATTCCGTATCACCATGGGTACGCCAAACTTGGGGCACAGGGGCGCAGCGGGTTGCTGCGCCTGTTGCGCGCCCCGGGTTGCTGATGCCGTCGGTACGCTCCGCTGGCCCGAGCCGCGCATCTCCAGATGACACAGGATTCCAGCAAGTCAGTGCCGAAAACGTTCGGTATTGAATTGTGTGATGCCTGTCATCTGGGGGCGACAGGATGAGCAGGAGAAGAGACCTCGATCGCTTCTACGAGCTGCTGCAGGAGTTAGAGGCCCGGGTCGGTGGAGCCAGGCTGCTGAGTGATCGGCAGGCAGGTCGGGATCTGCCCCAGAGGGGGGTGTACTTTTTCTTTGAACCCGGAGAGTTCCGGGAAGATCGTCGAACCTACCGGGTAGTACGGGTGGGTACCCATGCGGTGTCCCCGGGGAGCCAGACCACACTCTGGAAGCGCCTCAGTCAGCACCGGGGCACCCTCCGTGGAGGAGGAGGCAACCATCGGGGATCGATCTTCCGGCTGCACGTGGGCGCTGCGCTGCTAAACCACGGATTGGCAGATGCGGCGGCCGGGGTTCAGTGGGGGAATCCTCATCGACCACCGGAAGGAGAACTGCGGGAGGCCGAGAGGCGAATCGAGCAGATGGTGAGCCAGTACATCCGGTCGATGCCGTTTCTCTGGGTTGCGGTGGAGGATCCACCAGGGCGAAACAGCGACCGAAAGGTGATCGAAGCGAACGTCATCGGGCTGCTTTCTAACCGGGGCCGACCTCCTATTGATCCCCCGTCAGCTGGCTGGTTGGGTCACTGGTCCGTCAATCCGGCTGTGCGGGAGTCGGGGTTATGGAACGTGGATCATGTGGATGAGGGGTATGATCCGGCGTTCTTACATCTACTGGAGAAGTACGTTGAGGCCACCTGTCCCCGGAGGTGGCGTGCATGAGGGTCTTCGAGCCGGCACTGAAGTACCTACCGTCAGGGGAGTGGTCGGTGTTTGGGCCGACGTCTTTTCGGCGGTACCTGTTGGAGAACGGCTTTGATAACCGACGGATCGACACGGCAGCGTACATCTCTATCGACTCGCTCGATGACCTGCCGCCTGAGCTCCGGGAAGCGGGAGCTATGGTGCTAAGACTCGGCAGGGCGACCGACGGACCAGGGACGCAATTCGCCGTCATTGGTACGCCAGGGAGAGTAGAGGACTTCTTTCTAGTCGATGAGGAAATTTACACACAAAAAGATCCGGAGATCTATCATCCGCAAAGCGACCCCCGGGACCTACTGCCCTATTACCTCCTGCCGAGATTGACGGAGCGATGCATGGTCAATTTGGCCTTTGCTTCCGGGTTGATGGGCTACGCCCTAGGAGCCTGTCTGAGTAAGCCAGTTCTGTAGGAGCAAAAGGGTTCGGTGTCCAATGTCTTCAGCATGAGCAAGAAGACGTATCGACCGTATGAGCCCAATCAGCTGTTGCTGCTGCCCCCTGCCCTGCAGGACTGGCTTCCGCATGACCATTTCGCTTACTTCCTGAGTGATGTCGTGGACTCACTCGATTTAAGCCAAATCGAACAGACGTACGAGCGAGAGCTACGAGGTTACCCACCGTACCATCCGCGGATGATGGTCAAGGTGCTGCTGTACGCCTACTGCAACGGCGTCTACTCCTCTCGCAAGATCGAACGCCGGCTGCAGGAGGACGTAGCCTTCCGCGTCCTTGCGGCCAACAACCAGCCCGACTTCCGGACGATCAGCGATTTCCGGAAGCGGCATCTAAAGGCCCTCTCCGACCTGTTCCTGCAAGTGGTCAAGATCTGCAAGAAGGCCGGACTGGTTCGCCTGGGTCATGTGGCCTTGGATGGCACCAAGATCAAGGCCAACGCCTCCAAGCACAAGGCGATGAGCTATAGCCGGATGGTGGAGGAAGAACAACGCCTGAAGGCAGAGATCGCAGAGCTGCTCCAGAAAGCCGAGCAAGCTGACCAGGCCGAGGATCACCGCTTCGGCCCACATCGTCGTGGGGATGAACTGCCCGAAGAACTCCGCTTCCGTGAGCGGCGGCTGGCCAAGATTCAAGAAGCCAAGGCTGCTCTGGAAGCCGAAGCGCGCCTGAGGGCCGGCGCTGACGAACATGAGCCTCCCGAAGGGCCCGAGCCCAAGGGGGCCAAGGGGGGCCGTCGGCGGAAGCAGCGGAAGGCAGAACCTGCTCCGACAGCGCAGCGCAACTTTACGGATCCCGATTCCCGGATCATGAAAGGCTCTGACAAGCAGTTCATCCAGGGATACAACGCACAAGCCGTCGTCGATGCCGATACGCAGATCATCGTAGCCGCTGCCGTAACAAACCAGGCGGCAGATGCTCCACACTTGATCCCCATGATGGAACAGGTCGAAGCCAATGTCGATGAGATGCCGGAGGAGGTTTCTGCCGATGCAGGGTACTTCAGTGAGCAAAATGTTCAGTGGCTGTTGCAGCGGCGAATTAATCCCTACATTCCTCCGGAGAAGCAGCGACACAGCGAACGTCGGCGTGCGAAATCACCACGCGGCCCGATTCCCAAGGGAGCAACGCTTCGGGATCGGATGCGGCGGAAACTGCAGCTAAAGCGACACGCCGAGCGCTACCGGAAGCGAGAGCAAAGCGTTGAGCCGGTCTTCGGGCAGATCAAGGAGGCTCGTGGTTTCCGGCAGTTCCATCTCCGTGGACTGGAAGCAGTCAACGGGGAATGGGTTCTCGTGTGCCTTTGCCACAACCTCTTGAAGCTCTACGCGTTCAGGCAGGCCGGATAGACCCGAAATCTGCCTTCAGACAGCGCATGAAGAAGTAGGCACGATCGTTGATATCCAATCATTGGGAGTCTGCCCCTATCTCACGTGCGGTTACCCGGACAGGCTCCTAGGATTGGACAAGCCGTGGCCGACGGCAGCGCCGGCGATGGGGGCAGGAACGTTCAGCTTCGAAGTGGTGCCTTACCCCGGAGCTCAAACCCTTCAGCACTCGACCGGGCAGGTAGAGATTGACGCCTTGTTCGTAGGTCGACGTTCCGGGAAGGAGACGGTATTCATAGTCGAATCGAAAATGGGACCGGCGGGCTCTCTCGCCAAACATAAGCTTGTCTACGCGGCGAAAGCGGTGGCTCCTAGACTTGGAACGACGCCCCTAGCTCCCATTTACTTGCGTTGTGAGCACAGAGGCCCCACAGTCCAGTACGACGTGGTTGAATGTTCTGGGTGGAATCGTGAACTTACGCAAATGGCTGCCGTGAAACATCGGCGCTTGCTGCTAGATCTCGGAACACATGGTTTGACATTTCTAACATGAGTAAGGTTGGAGGAGATAAGATTGGCCGATGCGTTGACGCAACTAGCTCTTGCTATCGCGCAGGGACTCCCGCAACCTCCTGGTGGTCTGCGCCCGTTGTTGGAAGCACTGTTTGGAGGACGGTATTACAAGTCAGAAGAGCGGAAAGCGAACATTCGAGTATCAATGGGAGTCGACGCCCCGTTCGCCGGATTCATCCACCCCGAAAACCCGACATCTGGCACTTATGGCGGGGCGAGCCTTGTCTGGTTTCCCACTGAGGATGCCGGATCCATCATCACGTTCGTGGTAGGGACGGCTGGCCTTTCCCCTGATGAGGGGTTACTGAGCCGCCCGGGCCACCGGCGGCGTGTACGGGCGCTGCGTAAGTACCTGATGGACAACGGGATCTGGATGTGGGCGAAGCCCGATCCGACTGCCCTTGGCGTGCCGGTTCCAGACTTCGTTCATGAGCACCTTAGGGCGTTCGAGTCCGCGCTCCGGCGGTACGGCGGTGAACTATACGCCATAGCCAAGGTGCCGCAAGAGCCTGATCGTGCACGTATCGTGGTCCAGGCCTTCTTTGACCTATACGCGTATGAGCGCGGGTGGAAGGTTCTAAAGGAGTATGAAGCGGAGTATTACCGGCTCATCGACGCCATGCGGGCAGACCTCTTCGCGCCGACCACCGAGGCGGAGGTATATGACCTACTCACTCGCCGTCATTTTGTCATTCTCCAGGGACCGCCGGGTACAGGCAAGACGCGCATGGCCGAACTGGTGAAACAGCGGTATTTCGGTGGTCGGGGTGCGACCGTTCAGTTTCACCCTGCGGTAACGTACGAGGACTTTGTCGTAGGCTTGTCGCCAAGGCCAGAAGGCGAGAACTTGCGCTTCATCGTGCGTCCCGGATGGCTCTTGGAGGCCGCGGAGGCCGCGAAGGAGGGTCCGTACCTCCTCGTCATCGATGAGATCAACCGTGCAGATCTGGGGAAGGTGTTGGGCGAGGCCATCTACCTGTTCGAGCCGGGAGAGATTGGGGGGGACAGGCCTCGGACGGTGCAGCTCCCGCACGCCGTGAACGGTATGAAGTCCTTTACCTACCCGCCCAATCTGTACGTCCTAGGCACGATGAATACGGCCGACCGGTCCATCGCGTCGCTGGATTTGGCAGTGCGCCGCCGGTTTGCTTTCATGACGATTCGGCCGAATCCTGACGTAGTGAAAGCGACCGGACTCGAGTTGGCCTTCAGGGCATTCGCTGCACTCCAGGATGTGTTTGTGGAACACGCTCCCGATGAGGCACTGGACCTGCTGCCTGGCCACAGCTACTTCCTGGCCCAGGACGATGAGGAGCTCAAGAGGCGGTTCAAGTACGAACTTTTGCCGCTTCTCGACGAGTACTTACGAGAGGGCATGGTGGCCTCCTTTGCAGCCGAACTGCAGGCTGTACGTGACCAGATTGAGGGTGTGATCGAACATGGCCGCTGGGCGGACTAGCAGTACAGCCCCCAAGCAGGCGCCGCTCTACCAAGCTGTGGATCACGGTCCTGCGATCACCCTTTCCCCGCAACTGTTCGCTCCCCCACAACGGGATGGTGGGTGGGGATCGTATGCGGAGGCTTTCCTACGCTTCAACCAACCCGCCTTCCACGCCCTCGACATAAAGGCCGAGGCGCATGCTGGCATTGGCGGGTTCTCCATCAGACTCACCCCCGGCGGGAAAACGGGGGCCGTACCCCTTCGCTCTGCGCAGACTGGGCGGGTGGTTGGCGGCCTCTTGGTCTCCCCTCGCTTTGGTTGGTCGGGGGTAGGCAGAGTACTTGCCGAGACGGGGTGGCCGGCCCTTCCGGAGTTTCTACCTCTCCCCATGGTTCCGGGGAGCGGACGGGAGGTGCCTCCCTGGGTGCTCGCCGGACCTGTGCTCGCCCGACTGGAAGCGATGCTTCACCGGTTGCAGCGGGGATACCAACAGCGTGAGACGGTTCTGGGTAGTCCGCGGGGGCGTATCCTCTGGAACCGCTACATCGCGGAGTCGCTGGTCCGGGGACAGTGGCACTGCGTTCCTTGTCGATTCCCTGACCTGGGGCACGATCCACTCCTCCGGAGTTACGCGCGTTGGGTCTTGGAACGCGTACATGCCGACCTGGTGCGTGTAGGCCGTGGCGACCCGGTTGCAGCTGGGTTGGCTACCGTTGCGCATAACTTATTGGACACGCTGACCGACGTTCAGCCACAACGCCCCAGGCGCCACGAGCTAGATCACTGGGGACGACGCCGGCTCGCCGACGAAGCGCTGCGCCTTGGCATCGAGGCCATGGCCTGGGTGGAGGAGGAGCGGGGGCTGGGCGGCGGTCGGGAGAGGGACGGTTTGGCTTGGGCGCTGTCGTTGGAAACGCTGTGGGAGGCGTATGTAGAAGCAGTTGTCCGCCGCGAAGCGAAGCTGATCGGAGGAGAAGTGAAAGTCGGGCGGCTGGGCGAAACCGTGGTGCCCATCGCCTGGCAGGACCCCGTGCGCCGCTCGCTCGGGCACCTGGCTCCGGACATTGTGGTGCGGCGCGGGCGTACGATTCACGTGATCGACGCCAAGTACAAAGCCCACTTCGCTGAGCTTAACGAAGTGGGCTGGCGGCGATTCACTGACGAGGAAAAGGCGGTGCACCGGGCGGACTTTCATCAGATCCTGGCCTATGCGGGGTCTTTCGATGCCGAGGACATTACGGCGACGCTTGTATACCCATTACCACAACGTACCTGGTCGAATGTGGCTGCAACGTGCTGCGACACTATTTCGGCCGAAATTGTGCAGGGTGGCCGGCGGATTCAGTTGAACCTGGTCGGCTTGCCGTTTGGATACTCAACTGTCAATGTGAGTCTGCTCCTGAAAAGGTAAGAGGGTTTGGGACAGGCATTTACCCCATATTTGTGCGGGAGGAGGTCTAGGAGAGTGATTTCGGCATGGTGGCTGCTACCCGCATTCCTCTTGGGTGCAGTAGGCGGGTTCTTCCTGTTCGTGTGGTTAGATGGGCTGCTCGCACGTTGGGAACAGGAGGATGACATGAGAAGAGCCGAGGAGAATCGAGCTTTTTGGCGAGCTCAGATTCCGAGGAAGGTAAGGAAGATCTGGCCCGATATTACTAAGTCTGAGATGAAAGCACTAGAGTCGCTCAATCGGCTGTCTGGCCGGGAGTTTGAGGAACTCATAGGTCGGTTATTTGAAAGGATGGGCTACGCGGTTGACCTCGTCGGTGGAACCGGCGACCACGGAATAGACCTAATCGCCAGCAACGAGTCAGAACGAGTCGTAGTTCAGTGTAAACGCTACAGTGTTTTGACCAGCATCTCCAATAATGAGCTGCGCAATTTCATAGGCGCAGCTCTCCCGCATCAGCCATGCCGAGCGATCTTGGTTACCACTTCCTATCTGACCCCGAAGGCAGAGGAGTATAAGCAGATGTCGGGCGTGGAGGTGTGGTCCGGCCGGGACACGGTTCGCCTTCTCTTGGAACATGGCCTGCTGCAAGCCGGTCGCAAACGGGAGCGGGCAGGTCATACAACTGGTAAAGCGCAAGGCCAACCAGATGAGGCGAGCATCCGCTCGCATAGCGATACTTCATCGAGCGCCTAAATGTTGTTGCCCAGACTATTTGTCAACAGGTGCTGAGCATCGTGCGCTTGTGTAGGACAGAGAATATTGAAGATAGAATCATCAGGAGAGGGGCTGTCCTCTCCGTTTTGGTACGACAGGGGACAAATATGAGAGCCTGCCCAGGCCTGTGACTTGGCGGTCCACCTGGGCAGGCTCTCCCCACAGGGCGGAGTGCACCTGTGTATGTGTATCTTACTTCCCCTCGGTCAGAACGTCCAGACCTATCTTCGCAAATATGGCACTTGCGGGCCGGACCTGCCCCTGCACTGCCCAGGTTGCGGTGGTCGAATGCGGCGGCATGGGCGGTACTGGCGCTGGGTCTTTACTGCGCACCAGAAGGCGTACATCCCGATCTACCGCTGGTGGTGTCCAGGGTGCCGTAAGACGTGCGCCATCTTGCCTGACTTTCTGAAATCGTACGCCCGATTCATCACGCTGGTGCGAGAAGCCGTGATCCGCGGCCGGCTCCGACGGGGGCTGCCCTGGAGTACTCTGGCCCAGCGGCTGAGCAGCCCAGCGGTAAGCTGACTCTCGGAAAAGACGCTCAGACGCTGGCTTGGCAGGGCGAGAGACCTGGCCGGGGAGTGGAGCCAGATGCTCGCCGAGCGCATCTTGCGCTTCTGGGCCGGCGACCATCCTCGAGGCGCTCACACCCCGGCGGGAAGGCTCGGAAGCCGCCCTCCACTTCCTGCTCGACGTCGGGGACTGGTACCGCTGCCAGTTGGATCGGCGGCCGGAGGAACACGCCGGGGTGTTTGCAGCCCTGAACCGCCTGGGCGGGGACCCTGCCCCCCTCTAGCCCGCCACCACAGAGTCTGTCCGTCGCCCTCTGACAGGTCGCCGTGCCACAATGGCCCCAACCTGGCATGGGAGGCGACCGACATGGACGAGCAGCAGCGAGACGAGATTGCCGCGTTCCGGTGGCAGCTCATCGCACCGGTGGTGGCGGGGGATCTGACCCGGCTCGAGCGGCGGCGGCTTCTGCAGCAGATTGCGCGACAGCGCCACGAGATACCGCACAGTGACAAGACCCGGGTCAGCGTCCGCACCCTGGAGCGGTGGATCGCGGCCTACCGGCAAGCTGGCTTCGACGGGCTGAAACCGAAGGCGCGGGACGACGCGCAGCGAGGCCGGGTCATCACGCCCGAGATCCTGGAGCAGGCCATCGCGGCCAGGCGGGAGGTGCCGGAGCGCAGCGTGCAGCAGATCATCGACACGCTGGAGAAGGCTGGCGTGGTTCCGGCGGGGCTGCTTCGGCGCAGCACGCTCGCACAGCACCTGGTGCGGGCAGGCTACAGTCGCAAGGCCATGCTCAGCTGCAAGAGCCAGGCGACCTTCCGGCGCTTTGAGGCCGCCCATCGCAACGACTGCTGGCAGGGCGACGTGTGCCATTTTCTGGCCCTGCCACACCCGGACAGGCCCGACAGGACCCGCAAGGTCTACCTCATCGCGTTCATCGACGACTACAGCCGCATCGTGTACGGGCAGATGTACTGGGAGGAGAAGCTGCCCCGCCTGGAAGACTGCCTGAAGCGCACCATTCTGCGCTATGGCCTGCCCCGGCGCATCTACGTGGACAATGGGGCGATCTACTCCGCCCGTCACCTCTCCCGCATCTGTGGCCGGCTGGCCATTCGCCTCACCCACTCCCGGCCGTACCGGCCGCAAGGTCGCGGGAAGATCGAGCGGTTCTTCCTCACCGTGCAGAGGAGCTTTCTCCCGGAGGCACAGCAGCTCATCGCGGCAGGCCGGCTCACCACGTTGGAGCAGCTCAACGAACTGTTCTGGGCCTGGCTGGAGGTGGCCTACCACCAGCGGGTCCATGGCGTGACCAAGCAGACGCCCCACGAGCGGTTTGAACACGACACGGAGCCACTCCGGCGCATCGACCCCACCGCGCTCCGCGAGGTCTTCCTCTGGGAGGAGGAGCGCATGGTGGATCAGACGGGCTGCTTCTCGCTCTACCGTAACCACTACGAGGTGGACTCGGCCATGGCCCGCCGGAAGGTCACGCTCCGCTACGACCCCTACGACCTGAGCCAAGTCCAGGTCTGGCATGAGGGCAAGCGTTTTGCCGACGCAGTGCCGCTGGCGCTTCACCGTACCCGTCACCAGGCGGTGCCGCCCGCACCCGAACCGGCAACTGCGGCGACGCAGAGCGGCCTGAACTTCCTCACGCTCGTCAGGAAGCAGCATGAGGCCGAACGACGGATACAGTTGGGGCAGACCGCCTACACCCGGCTGACGCAACCGAAGGGAGGCCAGAGCTAAGTGCTGGTCGAGTTCTTCGGCTTTCGCGTCCTGCCCTTCAGCAAGAAGATCGCAACCAGTGAGCTGTTTCCCTGCCCGCAACACCAGGAACTGGTGGCCAGGCTTCAGTATTGCGTCCGCCACCGGGCCTTCGGGCTCGAAGTGGGCGCCGGTAAGTCCACCGCCATTCGTACCCTGTACGACCTGCTGGACCGCACCCGGAACCCGTTTGTCTACATCGCCGACTCCAAGCTCACGCCAACGGCCTTCTACCGTGACGTACTCACCCAGCTCGGTGTGGCTGCACCGTACCACTTCCTGAGCCGAGAGACCCGGCGGCTGTTCGAGCAGACCATCCTCGACGGTTACCGGCTGCACGGGCTGCAGCCCGTCATCGTCCTGGATGAGGCGCACCTGCTGCCCCACGCCATGCTCCAGGAGGTGGGGTTCCTGCTCAACTTCCACCTGGATTCCGCCTGTCCCATGACCTTCGTGCTGGTGGGGCAGTCCGAACTGCGGGGCATGCTCCGCCTGCGCACCTTCGAGGCCATTGCCCAGCGCGTTCAGGTGCGCTACCACCTGGGGGCACTGAGCGAGGAGGAGAGCATCGCTTACATCCGGCACCACCTGCGCCATGCGGGCGCAACATCCCCCATCTTCTCGGAGCAGGCGCTGCAGAAGATCGCGGTGGAGTCCCGGGGTCTCCCCCGGGTGATCAACACACTCTGCACCAGTTGTCTGCTGGACGCCTGCTCCCGGGAGCAGCGCTTCGTGGACGAGGCGAATGTCGACCGGGTTCTGTTTGAGCTGCAGGATCTGCAGACCGCCAAGGGCAGCAGCCCGTGGTAATGGAGGGATGACTCGTGCTGGCCTCACTGCGAGCGACCGTGCTGCCTCAGTATACGGTTGAGGTCTACTTCGATTGTGAGCCGGACTGCCGGACGCACCCACGTTACGTACTCGTGCTCCGGGATGGAACGACTGGTGCCGTCGAGCTGGAGTTCCCCAGCGCCCGAGATCTTCGTGCATTCCTCGCCAGGAGCCGCCAGGCACTCACGGAGTGCCGGAGGACGGCACGGATTCACCGCAGCCCAAGCAAACGGGTCGCATCCGGAACTGTACAAGCTACACTGTTCTAAGCTCAGCAGGGGCGGCCGGCTGGCCGGCTGCCCCCGATCCTGGCGACAAACCAACGCGTCAGTTGACGAACGACACTGTCGCCAGTCAAGTCACTGCCAAATAGCGCGGGCAACAACAACGCCTGCGCAGAGCGACCCGACTGAGGCCATACCCTGGGGCAGACCCGGATGGCTCACCCTCACCGTGGAGGGCGCCAGGACGCCGGACGGGCAGCCGCTGCAGACCGGGCCGGTCAGCCTGAAGATCTATGCCTACAGCAGGGAGACGCAGGACTCCCACCCGTACCTGGTGCAGTGCTATAGCAGCCTGGGAGTGGCCCCGCCCGGGGAAGGGCTGTGAGGTCGTTGCAGAACGCGAAAAAGGACCCGCCGGAGGGGACGGCGGGTCTTTCCGTATCCTCACTCTTTGGTATAGTGAAGAGGACAAGCGCTAACGGACGATCCGCGATGCGAGGGAGAGCCGATGACAGAACCCAGACAGCCGGCTTCGGTCGACACGGTGATCATCGGCGGGACGGCCGCCTATCACCTGGCGTTCGACCCGGGCTGGACGGAGCGGATGGTGGAGACCCCCTTCGGCCCCGCCGGCCCGTTCCGCATCTTTGCGGTGGCGGGCCGGCCGGTCGCCTTCCTCAGTCGGCACGGGGGCGAGGGGCGGCTGGGCGTGACGCCGCCCTTCATCAACTACCGGGCCAACGTTTGGGCGGCCCGCGCCCTGGGCGCCCGCCGGATCCTGAGCTGGAACAGCGCCGGGTCGCTCGTCCGCTCGCTGCCCCCGGGGAGCCTGGCGGTGGTGTCGGACCTGATCGACTGGACGCGCCGGCGGCCGGACAGCTTCGGCGGGGTGCTGCGGGCAGGGCCGGCGGCGGTGAGCGAGCTGTTCGATCCCGACCTGCGGGCCAAGCTGGTGCGGGCGGCCGCGGCCTGCGGCCACCGGGCCGCGCCGGGGGCCGTCTACGCCGCCACCGAGGGGGCCCGTCTGGAGACGCGGGCAGAGATCGCCCTCCTGGCCCAGGCGGGAGCCGAACTGGTGGGCATGACGCTGGCCCCCGAGGTCTTCCTCGCCCGGGAGCTGGGGATGGTGTACGGGTCGCTCTGCTGGGTCTCCAACTACGCGACCGGGGTCCCCTTCGACGGGCCGGAGCAGCGGCTGTTCGGGCCGGAGGTGGGGCAGCTGATGTTCGGGATCATGCGGCGGCTGCTGGAGGAGGAGGCGAACCAGGGTGAGTGAGACGCTGTACATCCTGCCGGAGGACATGCTGCCTGCGGCGACGGAGAGCGGGGCGGGAACCACAGGCCCCAGCACTAGCGGAAGCCTCACGGCGGAGCACGCCAGCCCGGTCACGCGGCACGAGACGCCGTACGGGCAGGTGGAGCAGCGGGGCCTGGCCCTGATCCGCACGGCTGACACCGACCCCCGGGCCCTCATCTACGCGGCCAAGGCGGCCGGGGCCTCGGCCGTCCTGGCGGCGGCGAGGGTAGAGCCCGTGAGTCCCCTGCTGGAGCCCGGCGACTTGGTGGTCCCGGCCGACGTCATCGACCTCACCCGCCTCCTTCCCCCCACCTTCTTCGTGGGCAAGGGCTACGGGTTCATCCGGCTCGACCCGCCGTTCTGCCCGGAGCTGTCGGCGGCGCTGTATGCGGCGGCGCGCGCGATGACCCCCCGGACGTTCCGGGGGGCCACGTACGTCGGACTCGACGGGTCACGGGAGGCGACGCCGGCCGAGCGGCGCATGTACCGCATGTGGGGAGCGGACGTCTTCGGATCCGGGCTGGTGCCCGAGGCCTTCCTGGCGCGGGAGCTGGAACTGTGCGATGCGGCGCTGACGGTGGTGGGTGACGCGGAGGTCAACCTGCTGCCAGTCCTGGCACGAGCGGCCGGGATGGTGCGGCACGATCGGAGCTGCAGCTGCCGGCAGGCGATGGCCGGGGCCCGCGCACAGGGGCTGATCGGCGACGACTGGCAGGAGTGGGTGGGAAAATAAGCAAGGTACAGGTTTTCGCGCGTGTGCAGAAGTAAGAAGGTCCAGCGCGGGCGCGAACCTCTCGCGCGTACTACTAGGACCGGGTTACTCAATTCCCGGATCCACAGGCACCATATGCGTCAACCGGCGGTCGCATTCATTCAACGAGCAGTTCAGGCAGTACAACGACCAGACCTCGTGGGGCGAGACTGAAGGCGTTCGTGTAAGTCCGGAGCGAACCTTACGACGGAAGAGCTAAACGAACACCGCCGCAAGCGATTGGCGATGTACAAGATCCCTAAGTAAGTGGAGTCCGGCCGGCGCTACCGAACACCGCGGCGGGGAGGATATTGAAGCGAGAATTGAAGAAAGGTATGAGAAAGCGGGACCTCGAAGGCCAGGTTCCGCACAACACTTGTGCTCCCCACCGTACTGATATCTGCGATGATCTGTCCTTGTTGGACCCCGCAACTAAGCAAACCGGAATGACGGAGTGTGTGAGTCACCGTCATGTTCCGACGGTTACGCTACTGTTTGCGCACGCCGCCTTTGCGCTTCAACCCCAACCCTTTCAGGAACAGGTCGGGAACATCGATACGACCGTCTGTCTTCACGCGAAGAATTCCAAGTTCAATCATGTAATCAACCAGCTCGCGCCCTGATATCTCGGTTCCGAGTGAGTCGGAGAGTGTAGAGAAATCTCGTTCTTGTATGGCTTCATGCAGGATACGCTGCAGGTCCCTCCGCTCAAATGGAACCTGGTGCCCTTCCAAGTGCTTCTTGACAATTCTTAGCCAAGGCGACTCGTCATACCAAGACCTCACGTGGTCGAGAGAAACGATGTCTAATGCTTGGCGGAGAGATGAGGGCTCCAGCAAGCGCGTACCAGAGGGAAGGCTCTTCTTCATCTGTATGTCTGCGGCGCGTTCGATCAGTCGAACCAAAGGCCTCGGGAGTGCCTTTTGATGGCCGTCTCGAATGTGATCCAGTAGCCAGCGGTACGTGTAACCCTTCTTGATGTTGGCTCCCATGTAGGGACCAACTAACCTTTCAGTCAGTGGGCGAGCATCCGCTATCGACCGAATGACAGGAACGTAGCCCAATGCGGGATCTTCCGTAAACGCGATGCGGGCACGCTGACAGTACTGCAGTAGTTCATCGCTCTGGTTGGCGACGCGCTTAACCAGCATTGCGTAAAGGTCTACATCCTGCCATGTCAACTCCACCCGGTTAGCTGCCAATTTCGCAAGATCTGGGCCTCCTGAGAGGACATGCCGCTCAAAGATGTCCGATCGAAGGAAAATCTTTCCCCTTATGCGATGCCAACGTCGGGCGTAGCTGGCCCATAACGCCACCAGCCCGTCCACCGCACGACTCATCACTTCTCGACTCTTGCTTCCGAGAGTGTCCAGCTCGTCGTAAACCACAAACAGGTATCGGTTATCTTGCTCCAAACGTTCGTCCAGTCGATCTAGAGCCAGCACCGGCTCGGCGCCCTCTTGCAACAGTGCCTGGTAGTTCGCGATAACATCACCTGCCTGTTGCGCTTTGAGGGCGGTCATGTTCCCCCTAGCTGTGTCATCCAGTTCGTCCCACACCAGCCTTACTAGGTAAGCAAGCCAGACATCCTGAACAGCCCCTCTTCGGTCACCGTACTCCTGCAGGAATTTGTTCCATCCACTCACTTCGGGGTAGTCACGACCGACAGTGAACCCCTTGCGCCAGCTCGCTTGGCTCCCCCTTGCAGGAAGGCGAATGTTCTTTGCATATCGCGCTATTGCATCTAGCAACTGGAACTCGGTTACAGCTCTGAACATTTCGGTCTTGCCCGAACCGCGAGGACCTACTATGAGGACAACATCCGGATCCAGTGCCCGGGCGTGGCTGGGCACTGGATAGAAGTTGTGGGGAAATCTCTGTGCATCTTCACTCTCGGCCCTTCCCTCGCTGCCCATTCGCGAGAGCTGTTCCAACAGGCGTTCTTTCTCCTTAGTGCTCGTCATTTTGTTCCTCCGTCCGGCCAAACCGTTGTGCAATCCGTCTTCCGAGATGCAGATACTCTTTGTCCTGCGCCAATACGTCTACGACCTCAGCTATGTCAGTGAAATGAGCTAGGCGAACTTTGTAGGTGATGGGGATAGGTACGTGTGGTGCGCTTTCGTTTTCCATATCACGAATATACCAGAGATCGTCTTCATCTTCGGACCCTTCTTCAGGATCCGCGGCATAGTACAGCTCTGAAAACAGTATCTCTGTTTCCTGCGCGAACACTCTCTTTGCATCCTCTGCTGAGGCGTTGGCATCAGGCACCATCGCCTGTACCAACAAGCAATCCAGTTGCTGTTTGTTTGCAAGGATGCGCTCTTTCCCGAAACGTTCCAGAACAAGCCGGAGTCCGGCCAAAGACTGCTGGGATGCATTGCCAAAAAGCACATGCAGATGGGCTGCCCCGCTCATCAAGGCAAGCGATTGGTCCGCCAAGCCTGTCCGGGTGTCGACGACAACCCAGTCAGGTTGCAGTTCCTTACGAATCTGATCGAATAGGTTCTTGATGACTGAGTCTCGGCCTGCTACTGCATCTGAGCTAAAGTCCAATCTAGCCAATTTACCTGGATAATCGTCATCTAGCCTTCCTGCTGGCACTACAAGGATCTCGCCTGACTGTACAATTTCAGGCCTACGGCAAGCGTGGTAATAATCAGATAGCGGAACTTCACCGAACGGCCGCTCGAGAAGGTAGTCAACAACGCCCCACTGTGCCGTAGTTCCGCGGGCATCAGCTGCCAGCAACGAACCGATGCCAGGCGCGTCGAGATCGAAATCGATTACAACTACGCGCTCACCCTTTCTCGCCCGCTGAATGGCGAACGATGCCGCGGCCGTACTCCGGCCCATACCTCCCTTAAAGGAGTAAAACAGAACAATTGGAGGTCCAGCTGTTGCCTTCCATAAGGGTTCCGTTGGCACTCTGAACCAAACATCACGGGTGCGGTAGCGCCCAAGATAACGAATCCGATCGTGCTCATCCAGCGGTTGTGCATCTCGCCAGGCCTTTGAATACACTTGTTGGTTGGCCTTTCCGGGCTCGTTGCCCAACCAGATGTCACCTGACCAGTACGGAGCAGCAACCCCTTGCAAAGTCTCGTTAACAATATCCCTCAGCTCATTCTCTGCGGATCTGTCTGCCCACAGCACAAGACGTAATGAACCATATATATCCTCAATTAGCACAATCTTCTCAATAGCTGGTGAGTATCCTCTTACCAACTCTTCAAGTTTCTGTATAACGTCCCGCTTAACCTCGTCGAGGTGCTTATGCACTAGACCACCCCATCCAATTTCATACGGATAATGGTGGAATTGTATACCCTCCAGGCTGCCCGCATCCACGTGAGGGCATCAGCATAACTAATCTGTCCAGCTGGCCAATAGCGGACTTCCGGTCTCCACCCAGAGAGGATCGCTCTATAGGTAGGAAGGTGACGAGGAGTTGCGTACCTAGCGGTGCGCGAACCCAACATTGAAGCGAGATGGATGGCACGGCTACTGAGGTTCTGGAGATTATGGCGCTTACCCGGATGACTGCCAGTCTCAAGAACAACAATAGTCTTTAGCACGCACTCTACTACATACCCTGCGTGATAAGCTGCCCCATCGAACCTCTTCGCCTTCCATAACGCTGTAGCGTCCTCTATGTGCTTTGTGGAAGCCTCAGGAAAATCGTCACCGTTGGGAAAAGCTATACTGGACATTGCAACCTCCCTACATAAGGCCCACTAAGTATAGACAGAAACTTCACTAGCTCAAGTTTCGCGTGAATAACCCGCACTCCGTACAATGGAAACCCATTGAAAAAGCATCAGTCTGAACCAATGATACATGGTGGGATTTGCCCCTCTTAAACCACCATGTGGAGGTTCGACTGATGCAGTCTCATGGTACGACGCCCGAAGTCACTGCGCAAGCCATCAAATCCACCACCCGGCATGGTTTTCTTGTCGCTCTTGGTTGGGTAGCGCAAAGGCTGAACCTGGTTGACGTGTTGAACCGGCACCTGCGGATCAATCAGAAGACCTACACCCATACGCCGGTCGACAAGGTAGTCGAGGCGTTGGTTGCCATTCTCGGCAACTGCCGCTACATGAAGGACCTGAACTTCGATCCCGAGCCGCTGGTCGCCGACCCTGCCGTAGCTCAAGCCTGGGGGCAGGAACGCTTTGCTCACTTCTCCACCGTCTGTGCGACCTTTAGCAAACTAACGGAGGAAAACGTTCAACAACTTTCCGATGCACTGGCGGAGATCCAGGCTCCCCTGCTTCAGCAGGAGGTTGCGGCGGTGGCGGGCCCAGACCGGTCCGGAATGGTCATCGTGGACATCGACCTCACCGGCCAGAAGGTTCGGGGCGAGACCAGGCAGTACACCGGTACCGACTTCGGCTACATCCAGGGGAAGTTGGCCCGAGGCTATCAGATCGCAGCCGCCTTCCTCAGCGGGAAGCAGCAGCGCTTTGCCATCGACGGCCTTCTCAAGTCCGGCAAGGCCAACAGCCGTTCCGGCGCCTGCCTGCTCGAACTGATTCCCAGGATCGAAGCCCGGATTGGTCGTCCCCTGCGGCGAGTCGAATGGGTCGAGGCATGCCTGGCTCAGCAGAAGGCTCGGGTCAGGCAGCTGTATCAGCAACTGCAGACGGTATCAGGCAAGGGCAGCGCCCGCCGGAAGCAGAAGCTGCAGCGTGAGTTCCAGGAGGAGGTTCAGCACCTCCGTGAAGTGAACCAGCGACTCCGGCAGTACCGGCAGGAGAATCGGACGAACCCGGCTCCCCTCCGGATCGTGCTGCGAGCCGACAGCGCCTTTGGCACGCCGGAGGTGATCCAGCGGCTGCTGGAGCTGGGATACGAGTTCACCATCAAGTCCTACTCCGGAAGCAATCCCGCCTACAAGCGCCTCTTCGACGCCGTGCCGGCGGAGGGCTGGGTTGAAGTCGAGAAGAACCGGTTTGCCTCCGAAGCCGTTACCGTACCTGGCCCCACTTTGCTCGCACCGTATCCGGTGCGACTGGTCGCCATGCGCCGCTGGGACGCCGATGGCCGGGAGGTCCGCAGCGTCATCCTGACTACGCTCCAGCCTGAGGAGCTCACCACGACAGAGGTCGTCAAGCTCTACCATGGACGGCAGACCATCGAAGCCGGGTTCCAGGAGTGGAAGGGAACGTTCCACTTTGGTACTCCTCGGATGCGGAAGTATGAGGCCAACGCCGCCTTCACGCAGCTGGTCTTGTTCGCCTTCAACCTGGTGCGCTGGGCTTGGCGGTTTCTGAGCACGAACTCGCCCAAACTGGCCGAGGCGGGGAGTCGACTCTTGGTACGAGTAGCGGCCCGGTGCCGAGCAACCATTCGGTGCCTCGGCGACACGCTGCGGTTGGTGTTCAGCCGGGGTACTCCCCTGGCTGGAGCTGAGATTACCCTGAACCGGGCCACTCCCTACCCATACGCCCTTTTAACACCACGAATGTCGAGTTGTTCGCGTGAAACTTGAGCTAGTATAACCGTTACTTCCCTACGAGCATGTTCTCCTTCCTGTAGTACTTTCACGTGAACCCTTACATCTAGGAAGACTGTTCCCAAGACGATGACGCCAACACCACCAGTGTGCGCCTCATAAACGCACCCGGGGAAGCAACTGGCCACTAGAGTGGCCAACACCTGCACTAACTTACTCAAGCATCAGAGTGTACCAAACGACTCGGCTGGTACCTACCCTAGTCAGGGTTCAGTCTCGGGAGCGCAGGCGTTGTCCCGGAAATCGTGGAAATTCAAAGTGGCGGCCCTCAAGCCCCGTTTGGTATAACGGGGGTGGACAGTAGGAAGGAGGTTGCCGCCACTGATGTCATTGTACCGCGGGAAGACCAAGAAGCGCCAGATGCTGGAGGTGGACAAACAGCCCTGGTTGCCCCAGCAGGTGCAGGTGACGCTGCATGCCCTCATGGGAGCAGCCAAGGAGGGTCTGCTGGCCCTGGCCGTCGCTGTGGGGCTTGACGTACTGCGCTCCATGATGGAGGCAGAGGTGACGGCCATCGTCGGCCCCAAGGGCAAGCACAACCCCAATCGAAAGGCTTTTCGGCACGGTGCCGAGGAGGGGCGGGTGGTGCTGGGGGGACGGAAGGTACCCATCCAGCGGCCTCGGGTGCGGACGAAGGACGGACAGGAGGTCAGGCTCTCGAGCTACGAAGCCTTCCAGGATGAGCAGTTGCTGACGCAGGCCGCCCTGGAACGGATGCTTCATGGCCTCTCCACTCGGCGCTACCATCATGGCCTGGAGCCGGTGGGCGACGATCTGCCGGCCGTGGCTACGTCCAAGAGCAGCGTAAGCCGGCACTTCGTGGCGGCCACACGCAAGGCACTGGCTGAGCTGCTGGCGAGGCCGCTTGGTGATCAGCGCTACCTGGTGCTGATGCTGGACGGGATCGAAGTCGCAGACCACACCGTGGTGGTCGCACTGGGGATCACGGACGACGGGCAAAAGCAGATCCTCGGCCTCTGGGAAGGGGCTACCGAGAACGCAACCGTCTGTCGCGCCCTGCTAACAGACCTGGTGGAACGCGGCCTGCGGGTGGACGGGGGCATCCTGGTGGTGATAGATGGGGCCAAGGCCCTCAGGGCTGCCGTGCGGGACGTGCTGGGTGCCAGGGCGACCGTGCAGCGATGCCAAGTTCACAAAAAGCGCAACGTGCTGGACCACCTGCCGGACGAGGCTCGCGCGTGGGTCAGCCGCAAGCTGGAGCAAGCCTGGAGGGAGACGGACTACGAGAAGGCCCGGACTGCTCTCACCAGCCTGGCCAAGACCCTGGACGACAAGTATCCGGGCGCCGCCGCCAGCCTGCGCGAGGGGCTCGAGGAGACCCTGACCGTCCTGCGGCTGGAACTGCCCGAGGCGCTGCGCAAGACTCTCCGTTCCACGAACCCCATCGAGTCCGCCTTCGAGAAGGTACGGATGGCTAGCCGCAACGTCAAGCGCTGGCGGAACGGCCAGCAGGTGCTGCGCTGGACTGCCGCGGGCCTCCTGGAAGCGGAGAAGGGCTTCCGGCGCATCAAGGGATACCGCCAGCTCCCAATGCTGTCGGAAGCCCTAAGCAGACACGCCGCTCCAGAAGCATCCAGCGCCGTGCAAACGGCCTAAAAACGAAGAAAAAGGCCGCCACGAAATTCCACGGCGGCTGGGACGTCGCCCCGTCCGATAGTTGTAAAGGTCAAGGCATAGTTGCTCTACTGGAAGAGACATGACCTTTGGCATTACATTGTCCACCCCTGACTCAGTGACCTGTCAGGGTTTTTCGACACTGATTTCAAATATCCTTGCCAGAACTGTAATGGCCAATCTGCATACTCGGTCGAAACCGACAGATTCCCAGGCTGGAACAGTGCTGGCACAACCTCGAACAGTCTTGGGTAGCCACTACGCGCTAGGAGTCTGTCCGGATAATGGCCCTTGGAGGAGTCCAATGGGCCATTATCCAATGTTTAGGGTATGAGCAAGAAGACATACAGACCGTATCAACCGAATCAGATCTTGTTGCTACCGCCCTCGCTGGACGAGTGGTTGCCCAAAGACCATGTGGTCTATTTTTTGAGCGATGTGGTGGACCAACTTGACCTTTCAGAGATTGAGCAGGCCTACGAGAAGGAGCTTCGAGGGCAGCCGCCTTATCATCCGGCCATGATGGTGAAGGTCCTGCTCTACGCTTACTGCGTGGGCATTTACTCGTCGCGCAAGATTGAACGTGCGCTGCAGGAGAACGTTGCCTTCCGGGTGTTGGCGGCCAACAACCAGCCCGACTTCCGCACCATCAGCGACTTCCGAAAGCACCACCTGAAGGCCCTGAGCCACCTCTTGCAACAGGTTGTCCAGATCTGCCAGGAGGCAGGCTTGGTCAAGTTGGGCCATGTTGCGCTGGATGGGACCAAGATCAAGGCCAACGCTTCGCGGCATAAGGCCATGAGCTACCGGCGGCTGCAGGAAGAAGAGCAGCGGCTCAAGGCCGAGATCCGGGAGCTCCTGAAGCGGGCCGAAAGGGCCGATGCGGACGAGGATCGCCAGTACGGCGCTGACCGTCGTGGTGACGAACTGCCCGAGGAACTCCGCCACCGTGAGACGCGTCTGGCCAAGATTCAGGCTGCCAAGGCTGCCCTTGAGGCCGAAGCGCGGATGCGTGCCGGCGTTGGAGAATTACCCAATCCTGACGCGGCATCCGAGCCCACTGAGCCAGATGACGGCTCGGATCCGCCTGGGTCTGGCGGTTCTCACCGCCGCAAACGAGCCAAAGGAGTGCCGGAGGCGAAAGCGCAGCGCAACTTCACGGATCCCGACTCCCGCATCATGAGGGGATCGGAAAAGCAGTTCATCCAGGGGTACAACGCGCAGATTGCGGTGAACAGTGACACCCAGGTCATCGTGGCAGCGGATGTTACCAATCAAGCCGCAGACGCTCCCCACCTGGTCCCCATGGTGTCCCAAGTGAGTGCCAATACCGGTCAGGAACCGGACGAGGTGTCGGCTGGCGCCGGCTACTTTAGTGAGAATAACGTCAACTGGCTGTTGGCGAAAAAGATCAGTCCATATATCCCCCCGGACAAACTGCCTCATCGTGAGCGCAGGCAGCGCAAGCCGCCGCGGGGGCCTCGTCCGCGCACGCTACGAGAACAGATGCGACGCAAACTGCAGATGAAGCGCCACTTCCATAGTTACCAGAAACGGGAACAGAGTGTAGAGCCGGTCTTTGGCCAGATCAAGGCGGTGCGCGAATTCCGGCAGCTTCATCTTCGCGGATTAGAGAAGGTCCGCGGAGAGTGGCTTCTCGTGTGCACTGCACACAACCTGCTCAAACTGTACGCGGCCAGGAAGGCGGCATAGGGAAAGGATGACTTCGAATCGCACCGGAAGACGAAAGTCCCAGCCGATTGCTTTACATACTCGGACAGGCTCCTAGGCCCTCAGCACTCCGGCGCACGCCAATCCGTCATTTCTATGGGCCAGACTCCGTATCAGATGAAAAGTTAGCCCGGCGGCATTGCACCGCCGGGCTGACTCCTACTTGTACTGACTCACCAGCTGCTCCCACACCGCAGGATCCATCGACCAGTCCTGGTTCACGATCCCCTGCTCCCGGTAGCCGGCCACCTTCGCCTCGTACGGCACCGAGTTCGGGTCCTCGTAGATGATCCCCGTGACCAGCTCCTCCGTCTCCATCAGCTTCTTCATCGCCGCGAAGCGGTCGTGCCGGTCGTAGTTCGGGTCCTCATCCAGGTTCACCAGGTTCTGCTTGAAGAAGTCAAACGTGTTCAGCCGGTTGAAGGTCACGCAAGGCGAGTACGTGCTCACCAGGGCGAAGCCCGGGTGCTGGATCGCCCGCTTGATGATCTCCACCAGCTGCTTCTGGTTGGCCGAGAAGCCGCTGGCCACGAAGCCGCACCCGGAGGCGATGGCCAGCTGCAGCTGGTTCACCGGCTTCTCGATGTTGCCGGCCGGGGTGGAGCGGGTGCTGAAGCCGCTCTCCGAGGTGGGGGAGGTCTGGCCCTTGGTCAGGCCGTAGATCATGTTGTCCATCACGATATAGGTGATGTTCACGTTCCGGCGCAGGGCGTGCATGTAGTGCCCCATGCCGATGGCGAAGCCGTCGCCGTCGCCGCCGGCGGCGATGACCGTCAGCTCCCGGTTGGCCAGCTTCAGCCCCTGGGCAGCCGCCAGCGCCCGGCCGTGGACGACGTGCAGGTTGTAGGAGTTGATATAGTTACCGATCTTGCCCGAGCAGCCGATGCCCGAGACGACCGCCGCCTTCTCCGGTTCGATCTGCAGTTCCACCAGCGCCTTCTGCAGGGCCGCCAGCACGCCGAAGTCGCCGCAGCCCGGGCACCACCAGGACTTCTCGGAAGTCCGGAAATCCGCCATGGTCACTGCCATCTCGCTTACGCCTCCTTCGCCGCCAGCACGATGGTCGGGTCCTCGGTGGGCCGCACGCCCTGGCCGCCGCCGGTGACCAGGTACCTGGCCTCGCCAGCCAGCACCGCACGGGCGCCATCGACGATGTCCTTCACGGTGAACAGGTTGCCGTCGTACCGGAGCAGGCTCGCGATCTTCTCCTGGTCGTAGCCGGCGCCCTTCAGCATGAAGGCGAACTGGCCGGTGGCGTTGGACTCCACCACAAGGGCCTTGCCGTCGCCGACGTACTTCGCAATCTCGGGCACGGGCACCGGGTAGATCAGCCGGATCTGCAGCACGCCCACCTTCTTGCCGGTCATCTCCTCGATGATCGGCTGGGCCTCCTTCGCCGCGCCCAGGGTGGTGCCGAAGGCGAGCAGTACCAGGTCGGCGTTCGGGCTGCCGAAGTAGCGCACCGCCTCGGTGTCGACCTTGGTGAGCCGGCGCAGCCGCCGGTTCATCATGTAGACCCGGTTGGCGGGGTTCTCGGTGACCTTGCCCATCGGGCCGTGTTCGGCGCCGGTGGCCAGGAACTGGCCGTTCTTCATGCCGGGCAGCGAGCGGGCCGACACGCCGTTCTCGTTCACCTGCTTGCTGTACCGCTCGAACACGTCCCGCCCCATGGCCGCCAGGGCCTCCGGGTCGGCGATGGGCCCGCGGTCGATCTTGGGCAGGTTCGCCAGATCCACCGCCTGAGGCTCCACCGTCTGCTGGAAGAGGGCCAGGGCCAGGTCGGAGGCGATGAGCACCGGGCAGTGGTAGTTGTCCGCCAGGTTGAAGGCCTCGGCCGTCATCGGGATGAGCTCCTCCACCGAGCCGGGGGCCAGCACGATGCGCGGGCCCTCGCCGTGGCCGCCGTAGGCCAGCGCGAGCAGATCGGACTGTTCCTGCTTGGTCGGCATGCCCGTGGAGGGGCCGCCGCGCTGGGTGTCGATCACGACCACCGGGGTCTCGGTCATGGAGGCGAGGCCGATGGCCTCCTGCATGAGCGAGATGCCGGGGCCGGAGGTGGCCGTCATCGCGCGGGCGCCGCCGAAGCCGGCGCCGACGCAGGCGACGATCGAGGCGAGCTCATCCTCCATCTGCACGGCGACGCCGCCCACCTTCGGGAAGGCCTTCACCAGGTTCTCGGCGATCTCGGAGGCCGGCGTGATGGGATAGGAGAACATCAGGCGGCAGCCGCCGGCGAGCGCCCCGAGGGCCGCCGCGTCGTTGCCGGTCATGAGCAGCTTCTCCTGCCCGTCGGGCTTGGCCAGGTTCAGGCGCAGGTCGGACCAGTGGTCGACCACGTACTGGTAGCCCTGCTCCATGGCCTGGTGGATGAGAGCCACGAACTCCTCGCCCCGGTTGCCCCAGCGGCGCTGCGCGTAGGCCTTGAAGCCCTCCAGCGGCAGGCCCAGGAAGGCGGCCGACGCGCCCAGGACGAGGTTGTTCTTCATGAGTGTATTGCCCAGCGCCAGTGCCATCTTATTGAATGGCATGGTCAGCAGCTTGGCGTCGATCCCCTCGGGCAACTTGGGTTCGAAGGACTCCTCCGCCAGGATGATGGCGCCGGGGTACACGTTGCGCGCGCACAGGTCGATGGACTCCTGATCCAGCACCACCAGCAGGTTCACGCCGGCGGCCGGCGCCAGAACCCGGTCCACCGACAGGCGGGTGGTGAAGTCGGTGTGTCCGCCTTTGATGCGGGAGGCAAAGGTCTTGTACGCGTACACGTAGTACCCTGCGCGGCTGGCAACCGTGTTGAATACCTCGGCCGTGGAGTCAAGGCCGGAGCCCTGTTCACCGCCGATCTGCCAGCAAACCTCCTTCAGCAACCTGGTCCCCTCCTCAACAGTGCATAGTCCGGGGGCAGGCCCCGTCGCCTGCCCCAGATTGATGGTTGCTGCCGACAGTGGGTTGTTTGCTTCCACTTCCAACTATACGACTAGTTCGGGTATGATGAACATGCATATTTGACATACCGCAAATACCCCCGGTGCATTCGGCACCGGGACTTCTAAGGAGGCCACGCCAGTGCTACTGCAGCACCTCATCACCTTCTGCCGCGTCGTGGAGACCGGCGGCTTCGCCCGGGCGGGCGCCCTGGTGGGGCTGAGCCAGCCGGCGGTGACCCGCCAGGTGGCGGCCCTGGAGGCCGAGCTGGGCACGGAGCTCCTGGATCGTTCGGGCCGGCAGATCCGCCTGACGCCGGCGGGCCGGCTGGTCTACGAGCGGGCCCGGCGCATCGTGGCGGTCGCGACCCGGCTGAAGGAGGAGGTGGCGGATCTCGGGCACCCGGAGCGGGGGCGCATCGCCATCGGCGCCGTGACCACCGTCGGCCTGCGGCTGCTGCCCCCCATCCTGGCTGCGTTCAAGAAGGAGCATCCCGGCGTGCGCGTGCACGTGAAGGCGGACCGCACGCAGGAGACCATCGAGCGGCTGCTGGAGGGCGAGATCGAACTGGCGATCCTGCCGACGCCGGTGACGCATACCCGGCTCCGCTCCGTGCCGCTGATGGACGACCCGGTGGTGCTGGTCTGTGCGCCCGAGCGCCGGAAGGAGCTGCCCGATCCGCTGCCGCTGGAGCAGCTGGGGGAGATCGAGCTGATCTCGTTCCAGGCGCCGTCCCGCTTCCGCACCTTCGTGGACGCGATGCTGGAGCAGAGCGGGGTCTACCCCAACGTCACCATGGAGTTCGACTCGCACGAGGCCGTCACGCTCATGGTGGAGGCCGGGTTCGGCTGTGCGCTGGTGCCGGCCTCGGCGGTGGAGCGGGAGCTGGCCCTGGGCACGCTGGTGCGGGTGGAGGTGGACCGGATGCCGCCCATGGCCCGCACGACCAGCCTCGTCTTCCGGCACCCGAACCCCGGCTGGAACGCGGCCACCGAGCGCCTCTTCCAGATGATCGTGGAGTTCTTCAAACAGGGGGGATGACCAGCAGGAATCGGGGCGATTGTGGCTAAATCATAGTACCTACTCCTAATTGACCTTACGGTGGCCTCGTGGTATAGTTTGCAATCGCCCTGCCGTCAGGACAAGGTTCTTGCTATAATTACCGTTAGTCTTATTCAGCTCTGCATGGGGCCGAAAAGGAGGCTGGTCCCCCGTGGTTCACCGACTGTCGAGTATGCGGCTGATCGTGCGGCTGGAGATTGAGAACACCGGCTCGATTTTCTCCTACATCGCGACCGCGATTGGCGCCAGCGGTGGCGATATCGTGGCGGTGGACCTCATTCAGTCCCGGCGCGACGTGGTGGTGCGGGACATCACCATCCAGGTGGAGAACCGGGCGCACGGAGACCGCATCGTCCAGGCCCTGGCGGCGCTGCCCGGCGTCAAGGTGGTCAACGTCTCCGACCGGGTGTTCCTGGCGCACCTCGGCGGCAAGATCGAGGTGAAGCCCCGGGTGCAGGTGAAGACCCGGGACGACCTCTCCGTGGTCTACACCCCGGGCGTGGCCGACGTCTGCCGGGCCATCGCCGAGGATCCGTCCAAGGCCTTCACGCTGACCATCAAGCGGAACACGGTGGCGGTGGTCACCGACGGGACCGCCGTCCTGGGACTGGGGGACATCGGACCGGCCGCAGCCCTGCCCGTGATGGAAGGCAAGGCGATGCTGTTCAAGCAGTTCGCCGGCGTCGACGCCTTCCCGATCTGCCTGGACACCAAGGACCCCGACGAGATCGTCCGCATCGTGAAGACCCTGGCCCCGACCTTCGGCGGCATCAACCTGGAGGACATCTCCTCGCCCCGCTGCTTCTACATCGAGGAGCGGCTGAAGGAGGAGCTGGACATCCCCGTGTTCCACGACGACCAGCACGGCACCGCCGTGGTGGTGCTGGCCGGCCTGATGAACGCGGCCCGGGTGGTGGGCAAGGAGCTGACCGACCTGCGGGTCGTCGTCTGCGGCATCGGCGCCGCCGGCATCGCCATCTCCAAGATGCTGATGCTGGCCGGCATCACCAACATCATCGGCGTGGACCGGGTGGGCATCATCGAACGGGGCAAGGAGTACCCCGAAAACGCCATGTGGCAGTGGTATGCCGAGCACACCAACCCCGAGAACCGCCGCGGCACCCTGGACGACGCGATCGAGGGCGCAGACGCCTTCATCGGCGTGTCGGCCCCGGGCGTGCTGACGGTGGAGCACGTGAAGAAGATGGCCCGGGATCCCATCGTCTTCGCCATGGCCAACCCGGTCCCCGAGATCGATCCCGACGAGGCGGCCCCGTACGTGGCCGTGCTGGCCACCGGCCGGTCCGACTACCCGAACCAGGTGAACAACCTGCTCTGCTTCCCGGGCGTCTTCCGCGGCGCCCTGAACTGCCGGGCGCGGCAGATCAACGACGCCATGAAGCTGGCCGCAGCCCGGGCGATCGCCTCGGTGGTCTCGGACGAGGAGCTGCACGCGGAGTATATCATCCCCTCTGTGTTCAACAAGCGGGTCGTCGAGGCCGTGGCGCAGGCGGTGGAGCAGGCGGCCTACGACACGGGCGTCGCCCGCCGGGAGCGGCAGCCCCGGCCAGGCGGAGACGATTGAGGGGATGGCGGCGGGCAGCGGGCGGCAGGTGGTGATCACTGAGCCGTGGGCGGTGAGCGGTGAGCCATGGGCTCTGAGCCGTGGGTATGCGCGGTGAGCCGTGAGCTGCGGGCGATGACCCATGAGCCGTGGGCAGTGAGCACTGAGCTGTGGGTGATGAGCGGTACGCTCTGAGCCGTGGCGATGAGTGGTGAGCCGTGAGCGGCGGCGGATGAGCGATGGGTTACGAGCCGTGAGCGGTGAGCCGTGAGCACTGAGCTGTGGGTGATGAGCAGTAAGCTCTGAGCCGTGGCGATGAGTGGTGAGCCGTGAGCGGCGGCGGATGAGCGGATGGCGGCGGGCAGCGGGCGGCCGGCGGTGAGCACTGAGCCGTGGACGACGAGCGCTGAGCCGTGAGCACTGAGCACTGAGCACTGAGCTGTGGGTGATGAGCGGTACGCTCTGAGCCGCGGCGATGAGTGGTGAGCCGTGAGCACTGAGCCGTGACCATGAGCGTTGAGCCGTAAGCTCTGAGTCGTGTCCATGAGCGGTGAGCCGCGGGCTGTGGGTGACGAGCCGTGAGCCGTGACGATGAGCGTCTGGCTAGGAGCCGTGGAGATGAGCCGTGAGCCGGAAGCGGTGAAGGCTCGCTGCTGGGCAGTGCGAGCGGCCCGCGGTTCCCGTGGAGCGGCGCACCCGTTGGGCCGCCAGCGTGAGAGGGGAGTGGCCTGCGCTCTCCTGATGGGCGTTGCGTTATGAAGTCTCAAACAGCAGTTTGAGAGGGTACAAGGGCGGTCCCGCCGGTGCAGCGGGACCGCCCTGTTCGCGCGTGCCCCTGAACCGGCGCGTGGACCTGCCAGACAGGGCCACAGGGACATACCCTGCGGACGTCCGGGAGCGGATGCCCCTGCCCCCGTCCGTGGGGTTACGCCGTCCCGAATGGCTGTCCCGGCTCCGTCCCGGGGGGCCGATGGGTCGACATCCGCCCGGGATCAGACCTCACGCGCCGACCGCCCACCTCCTGCCGCTGAGGCCCCGCCTCCACCGTTCGCCCCTCACATCTCACCGCACACGGCCCACGGCCGATTACCCACCCGCTGCCCACATCTCACCGCTCACGGCCCACCGCCTACCCACCCGCTGCCCACATCTCACCGCACACGGCCCACGGCCGATTACCCACCCGCTGCCCACATCTCACCGCACACGGCCCACGGCCTACCCACCCGCTGCCCACCTCTCACCGCACACGGCCCACGGCCGATTACCCACCCACTGCCCACATCTCACAGCTCACGGCCCACGGCCGATTACCCACCCGCTGCCCACATCTCACCGCACACGGCCCACGGCCGATTACCCACCCGCTGCCCACATCTCACCGCACACGGCCCACGGCCGATTACCCACCCGCTGCCCACATCTCACCGCACACGGCCCACGGCCGATTACCCACCCGCTGCCCACATCTCACCGCACACGGCCCACGGCCGATTACCCACCCGCTGCCCACATCTCACCGCACACGGCCCACGGCCGATTACCCACCCGCTGCCCACATCTCACCGCTCACGGCCCACCGCCCATTACCCCCCCACCGCTCACATCTCACCACTCACGGCCCACCGCCCATTACCCCCCACCGCTCACATCTCAGCGCTCACGGCCCACGGCCGATTACCCCCCCAGCGCCCACATCTCACCGCTCACGGCACACCGCCGATTACCCACCCACTGCCCACATCTCACAGCTCACGGCCCACCGCCCATTGCCCACCCACTGCCCACATCTCACCGCTCACGGCCCACCGCCCATTACCCCCCCACCGCTCACATCTCACCGCTCACGGCTCACTGCTCATTACCGTCCCACCGCCCACATCTCACCGCCCGAAGGCCCGCCGCAACTTTACATCCATTTCCTCCGTCTATGTTTGCGGGAGGTGGTCACCGTGCGGCGACGGCTGGCGTGGCGTGCACTGGCGGCCATCGCCCTTCTCGTTTTCTGGACCGAAACCGCCCTCGCGTTCTCCTACTACCCGGCCGTGCCCCAGGGCGCCGTGGGCTGGGCCGCGCCCCGCATCGCGCAGCGGCTGAACCTGGAGCCCGGCGACCGGATCGCGTCGGTGGAGATGTGGCTGGACGGCCAGCCGGTGGCGGCCCGATGGGACGAGTCGGGGCTGGTCTACTACGACCCGCCCGAGCCGCTCGCACCGGGCGAGCACCGGGTACGGATGGTCATCCACGTCGTGCCCGGCCGGAAGGGGTATGTCTACGCGCCGGTGATGTCCGAGTTCACCTTCACCGTGCGGGCCGGGGCGCTGGCGGCCCTGCCGGAGGCCCGGTCCGAGGAGCAGGCGGCCCGGGCGGCGGTCAACCGCTACCGGAGCCTGGCCGGGGTTGCCCCGGTGACGCTGGATGCCCGGCTCATCGCCTCGGCGGCCCTGCAGGCGGCCTACCTCGTCCGGAACCCTGCCCAGGTGGAGGTGGACGCGCACCGGCAGGTGTCCGGGGCGCCCGGCTTCGTCGCCGAGACGCCGGGCGGCCGGGCCCGCTACTACGCCTACGACGGCGGGGTCGCCGAGGTGATCAACTTCACCCGCCGCGCGGAGGACGCGGTGGCGGGGTGGATGGACACGCTCTACCACCGCATCCCGCTGATTCACCCGGGGATGCGGGAGATGGGCTACGCCGTGGCCGGGAACGCCGCGCTGTCGGTGAACGTGGTGGTCCTCGGGCCCTACACCGAGGCCGACCAGGTGGTCCGCTGGCCGCAGCCGGCTGCCACCGATGTGCCGCCCCTGTGGGAGGGGCTGGAGTCCCCCGACCCCCTGGCGCGCTATCCGGGGGTGACGGGGCCGGTCGGCTATCCGATCACCCTGACCTTCGGCCGGCGGCCGGTCTCCCTCCGGCTGCTGGATTACCGCCTGACCGGTCCGGACGGCCCCGTGCAGGTGCTGCCCTACGACCCGGTCCGTGACCCGAACCTGGAGGACACGGTGGCCGTGATCCCCGTGCGGCCCCTTCAGCCCAACACGCGCTACGTGGTGTACCTGGCCGGCGAGGTCGACCGGGGCGCAGGGCCGGAGCCTTTCCAGTACACGTGGTCGTTCCGGACGGCGGCCGAGGCCCAGCCGGTCCTGGCCCGCCGGACGATCGTGTTCCGCCCCGGCGACGGCGGAATTGATGCCATCCGGCTGGAGGGTCACGCCTTCCCGGAGGGGGTGCGGGTCTTCCTGGGCGGCCTCCCGGTGCAGGGGCTCGTGCGGGAGTCCGCGTCCCGGCTGCGGTTTCAGCTTCCGGCGGGCTATCAGGGCGGTCCGGCGGACCTGCTGCTGGTGACGCCGGGCGGGCTGGAGGCGGAGTGGCCGGGTTTCCTGACCGGCGACGAGGTGGCCTTCCGGCCCCAGGCCCAGCCGTTCCGCAGCGCGCCCCTGGTGGTGCGCGGCCGTCCGCAGACAGCGCCCGCCCTGGTCCATCCGGGCGGGGGGGTGCTGGTTCCCGAGTCCGCGTTGCTTTCCTGGGGGCTGGAGCCGGAGCGGCTCGACGCGGTCGGCCGGACGTGGTGGCGCGGGCCGGAGCCGGTGGCGGCGGCCGGGCCGGACCTGCCGGCGGCCGATCCCCTGCCGGGGGAGTACAGCCTGGGACGGGTGAGCGCCAGCGCGGCGGGCGCGCGGCTTCAGCTGGCCCTGCCGGTGCAGGAGCGGCTGGGACAGACCTACGTGGATGTGGCCTTCGTCACGGCGATGACCGGGGCCGAACTCTGGCAGGTGGGCGGCGAGTTCTACCTGGCCCGGCCGGTGGGCGGGCAGATCGACGTGGACGGCCACTGGGCCGAGGCGGCGATTGCCCGGCTCCTGGACGCCGGCGTGCTCGCCGGATACGGGGACGGCACCTTCCGTCCCGATACAGAGCTTTCGCGCGCGGCTTTTTTGAAGATGCTGGTCGCCAGCCTGGGCCTTGAACTGCTGCTCGGCCGGACCGAAGGGTTTACCGACGTGGCTGGCCACTGGGTGGCAGAGGGGGGCTACCTCGGCGCGGCGGTGGCGGCGGGCATCGTCCGGCCGGAGGACTACCCCGAGCGCCGGTTCCAGCCCGACCAGCCCATCCTGCGGGAGGAGATCGCGGTCCTGCTGGTGCGGGCGCTCGGGCGGGAAGCCGAGGCGCTGGCGACGCCCCTCACGCTGATCGACGGCGCGGCGCAGATCAGCGGCCGCTGGTTCGCCGATGCGGGAACATGGCAGCGGCCCCGGCACGTGGCCGAGGCCGTTCGGGCAGGGCTGATCGTGGGATACCCGGAGCCGGATGGACGCTACACGTTCCGCCCGGCGCGCACCGCCACCCGTGCGGAAGCGGCGGTGCTGCTGGTGCGGGCGCTGGGGAACATCCCGGTGGCGGATCCCGCCGGGGGCGCAGCCGACTAGGCGGATGCAGCGCTGGGGCGGCCCTGGCCTCGGCGGGGCCGCCCGTTCCTCTACCCTGTGCGGCCCGGCGCCGCCGGGCGGCCGGTGAAGAGGGCGTGGGCCAGCACCTCCCGGATGGCGATGTTGGCCCGCTGATTGCGGCCGATCGCCCGCCGGTCCTGCGGATCGGGAAACACCTGGGCAGGGGAGAGGCTCCACTCGCCGCCGACGTCGGCGCCGACGATGCGGCGGTGCCGGGCCAGCACCTGCAGCCAGTCCAGCAGCTCGGCAAGCGGCAGGTCGCCCGCGCCCCAGGTGGTGACGCCGTCATCCGGCGCGAGCACGTCCTTGTCGATGGAGATGTAGACATCGGCGGTGGGAATGGCGCCCTGCGCCCACTGGGCGAAGGGCTCGGGCGGACCGGGATCGGTCACCCGCAGGATGCGGGGGTGGGGGAGGTAGAGCTGCATCTCCGGCCGTCTGCCGCCCACCCAGACCGCGCGCCGGACCCAGGGCAGCTCCAGCGCATGGCGCACCCAGTTGCCGCAGGTGATGAGGCCGGACTGAAGCGGTGCGGCGTCGTGGTGGTGGTCGAACAGCAGGAGCGTCACCGGGTGGCGCAGGGCCTGGAGGCGGAGCAGCGTGACGTAGTGGTACTCGCCTGCGCCCCAGTAGCAGAGGGGGAGGTGCTGGTGCGGCTTCAGGGCTGCGGCGATGGCCGAGAGGGCCTCCGGCGTGGCGCAGGCCTTCTTCCCCGTCACGTGGCGGAGGTCGATCCACTCGTGCGGGGCCGCCAGCAGCGCCGGCTGCCAGGTCAGGGTGTCGTCCAGGTTGAGTACGAGGAAAGGTTTGTCCATCGCTTACGTCACCCCGACTCCATTGTAGCAGTGAGGGGGCGGATGAGACCCCCTGCACGCCGGGCGTCGGGGTGATTTCCTGTTGCCGGGCGCTGAGGCGCTGCGGCCCCCGGACGCGATGAAGGCCACTGATGCGCCGGTCACCGTGTCACCGGCGTATCAGCGACCTTCACCTGAGCGGGAACAGCTCAGGGCGCGGGGAAACATCCCCTCAGCAACACCACATGTGCCGCAGCAGCACGTCACAGAACTGGACGAAGGTCAGGTCGTGCTTGATGTCCCGCAGGCCCTGCCAGAGCGCGGCATCGTGGCGGTCCTTGGCGTTCTCACAGAAGCTGGCCACGAAGCGCCGCAGGTCGGCAACCATGGCGGGATCGGGCGTGGCATCTGTCGGCGAGACGTGCGTGCGCATGTAGTGCCGGACCCTGGCGGCGAGCTCATCATCCTCATGTTCCAGCGAGATGCCCCAAGCCCTGGCCAGCTCGGTCCAGTCGCGGCCTTGGAACTCGTACATGTGCGCCCTCCTGTTCTTCTCCACGCGGTCAGACCTGGCGTCGTGCACAGCCAGGTTGCCCTGACCGTGACAGACCCTCCAAGGGACACAGCCGGATCACGCAGGCGGCTGTTCCTCCATAGATGGTGCCGCAGTCTCGGGCGGGAGTCAAGATGGGGTTTGTCTGCTCCTCAGGCCCTGCGCCCCGTGCCGGCGCCCACAGTGCACCCGCGCTACGCCTGCGCCACGTCGGCGAAGGCGCCGCCGGTGGCCCGGGGCAGGTCCTCCACCCGGATCCGCAGCAGCGCTTCGGGCACGCCGCCGCCCGCCCAGATGTCCGGGAAGCGCTGCAGGCTCTCGTCCAGCAGCACGGTCACGGGCCGCAGCAGCCCCACCGGGGCGACGCCCCCCGCCACGAACCCCGTCACCGTCAGGACCTCATCCGGTCCGGCCAGGGTGACCTTGCCCCGATCCAGCAGGGCTTTCACCTTCTGCCGGTCCACACGGCGGTCGCCCGCGGCCACCACCAGCACCGGCTCGCCGCCGGCGAACATCAGGATGGACTTGGCGATGCGGCCCAGTTCCACCCCGAGCGCATCCGCGGCCGCCTGGGCGGTGGTCAGGTGCTCGGGGAAGATCCGGATCTCACCCTGCACCCCGGCGGCCTCCAGCGCGGCCCGGACCCGCTTGATGGGTTCGGGCTCCACGGGTACGCTCTGCGTCAACGCACACCCTCCCATCCGCTGCACAGGCGTCGTCGGAGATGCCCCGCCTGCGCACCGTGAAATCGCCGGCCGGCCGGACATGCCAGCCGCCTTCGGTTCAGAGCAACCGAATAATCTATGTGCTTCAACGAGTTGCCTTTCACTCCTCCCTACCGGACCCGCGCGGTCTCCGGAAAGTGCCACATCTTGACTTTCCCTGACCTTTGCTCCACAATAAAGGAGAAAGGTGGTGGTGGCCCCATGCTCACGGTGCGCACGGCGCTCTCAATGGCTGCGCTGTTCGGGCTTGCCGCCCTCGTGGGCTGGTCGACGGTCGGACCCGTGGGTGCGGCGGTGGTCATCGCCGCCTCGCTGCTGACCAGCACCGCGGCCTACCGCGGGCGCGAGCGGGCCTCCCTGCGCCAGATGGGAGGCCGCCCGATTCAGTGGTACGAAGCCCCTGACCTTTACGAACTCGTGGATGCGCTGGCCCGGCGGGCCGGACTGCCCACGCCGCGCCTGTACCTGCTGCCGGGAGGGATGGTCAACGCCGTGGCGGTGGCCACCGCCGGCAGCAGCGCCATCGGTCTGACGGGGCCGCTCCTGCGGCTCATGCCGGCCGATGAGGTGGCGGCCATCATCGCGCATGAGCTCTCGCACATCCGCCACGGCGACCTGCCGCTCAGCATGGTGGCGGCCGGGCTGGCTGGCGCGGCGGCGGTGCTGGCCGAGCTGGGACGGTTCGGCGTGATCCTGGCCTGGCTTCTCGGCGTTCCGGTGGGACCGGGGGAGCTGCTGGCGGCGCTGCTGATCGCGGCCGGCGTCCCGGCGGCGGCCCTGGCCCTGCGCATGGGCATCTCCCGGGAGCGGGAGTACCTGGCGGACGCCGGGGCGGCCGCCCTGGTGGGCTCGCCGCAGTTGATGGCCCGGGCCCTCCGGCGGCTGGAGCGGCTCAACCGTCCCACCTGGTGGCAGCGGCTCCTGGGATATCCGGCGCCGGTCGAGCCCCAGGGATGGGCCGCCCTGCTCAGCAGCCATCCGCCCACCCGGCTGCGGATCGCCCGGCTGCTGGCGATGCGCACGCCCTGGCCGAACCTGGCCTATTTCGGATGAGCGACGGCGAACCCGACCGCCCCGCCCTGCGCGGGGCGGTCTGCGCGCGGCGCGCCGGCCGGACGGGGCGGAGAGGAAGTCCGTCCGAGGAGAGCGAAACAGGAGGCGGGAGGGTCTGACGCGATGCCGTTTCGACTGTGGGACCGGTTCCCCGTGTTCGGCGTACACGATGAGGACACCCTGGCCCAGCTCCGGCGCTGCGCCGATGCGGGCCGGGCCCTCGGCGCGGCCCTGATGGCCGACGGCCACAAGGGCTACAGCCAGCCGATCGGCGGGGTGCTTTTCTATGAGCGCTTCATCTCGCCTTCGGGCGTGGGTTACGACATCGCCTGCGGCAACAAGGCGGTGCGGACGGATCTCGTCTACGGCGACATCCAGGCGGACAGGGACCGGATCGCGGCCGAGATCCACCGGCGGGTCGCCTTCGGCCTGGGCCGGAAGAACCAGGAGCGGGTGGACCACGAGCTGTTCGACGACCCCACGTGGCGGGACGTGCCCCAGCTCCACGGGCTGAAGTCCATGGCCCGGGACCAGCTGGGCACGGTGGGCGCCGGCAACCACTACGTGGACATCATGGCGGAAGTGCCGCCCGACTGGCGGCTGGGCGACCCGATTGCCGACGACGCCCCCGTGTGGGTGGCGGTGCACTTCGGCTCCCGGGGCTTCGGCCACCGCACCGCGAGCGGCTTCCTGAACCTGGCCGCCGGCCGCCCCTTCGATGCGGGCGCCCCCGGCGAATCGATGGACCAGCCGCCTACGCTGATTCCCGCCGACTCTGCCCTGGGGCAGGCCTACATCGCGGCCATGCGGCTCGCGGGCCGGTACGCCTACGCCGGGCGGGATTACGTGGTGGACCAGGTGCTGCGGATCCTGGGTGCCAGGGCGACCTTCACCGTGCACAACCACCACAACTTCGCCTGGTACGAGGAGCACGGCGGCCAGAAGGGCTGGGTGATCCGCAAGGGGGCCACCCCGCTTTTCCCGGGCCAGCTGGGCTTCATCGGCGGTTCGATGGGCGACGTCGCCGTGGTGGTGGAGGGCGTGGACCACGAGGAGTCCCGGGCTGCCCTGTACAGCACGGTCCACGGCGCCGGCCGGGTGATGTCCCGCACCCAGGCCGCGGGCCGGTGGCGCCGGCACAAGGGGCGCCGGGTGCGGACGGGCGGCGCGGTGGACATGGACGCGGTCCGGAAACGGCTGGCCCGGGCAGGGGTGGCTCTCGTCGGCGCGGATGCCGACGAGGCCCCGCAGGTCTACCGCCCCCTCCGGGAGGTGCTGGGCTGGCACGCGCCTACGATGAGGATTCTCCACACGCTGGCGCCGGTCTGCGTCGTCATGGCCGCGGCCGACGAGTACGACCCGTATAAGGATTGAGGAGGGTGCATGCAATGGAGGTGCGACTGGACCCGCGCCTGCTCACGCTGTCTGCGGCGCTCACGGCCGGCGGCAGCCCGCCCGCCGGCAGCCCGCCCGCCGGGGAGGACGGGCATCCCCTGGTCACCGACACCCGGCAGCGCCTGGCGGGCGCCGCGGCACACCCCGGGGTGCGCTGGCTGCGGGAAGCGTTTGCCCGGCACCACCTGCTGGGCCTGGCGATGCACACGGTGCAGCTGGGCCCGCCGCCGGATTTCGACGCCACCTGTCCGGACGGGGTGCCGGCCTTCGTAGAGGCCTGGTTCGGCGGGGTGGACCGGCCGGGCCTGGCCGAAGCCCTCCGGTCGGTCTGGCGCGACGTGCGGATCGGCGACCTGCTGCGGGACCAGGCCCCCGAGTGGGAGGAAGTGGTCCGGGCCCTGTCGCACCTGCTGGCGGAGGCGCAGATCGAGCCGTTCCAGCGCCTCTTCTGGGGCCGGTTCCCCTACGAGGCCGTCCTGGTTCCGGTCTGGAACATGAACGGCGCCGGGCTCAGGGGGGTGGGGGCGGCCACGGTCCGGGAGGCCTACGCCGTCTGCCCCGCCCAGGGGACGCAGCCGCTCCGGCAGGAGGACCTGCTGGTTCTGGCGCAGCACGAGGTGAGCCATCCGGTGCTGGACGACATCCAAAGGCAGCACCCCGAGGTGCCGGGGAACTGTGCCTTCGTGGAGAGGGACTGCCCCCCGGCGGGGCGCTTTGCCCAGTCCTGCGGCGACCCGACCTACCGGTGGGTCGAGACCCTGATCCGCACGTCGACGTGCTTCTACCTGGAGTACCTGGGCCGCCCGGATGAAGCGGATGCCTTCGCGGCGTCGCAGGCGGAGGCCGGCGTGACGGCCCTTCCGGTGTTCCGGGATGCCCTGCGCCCCTGGTGGGAGGCGCGAAGGCAGGGGACCGCCCCGGGTCTGGACCGGGCCCTGCCCCAGCTGCCGGCCTGGCTGCGGTCGGCCCTGGCGGGCCGGGCGCAGGCGGCTTCGATCCAGGAAGACGGCGGTACGGAGTGAGGTGTGCCGAGGAGGGGATCCGAGCATGCGTACGGAAGCGGTGCCGACGCCCTCAGGCGCCGGCGTCACGATTCACAACCGGCTGATGGGACCCGAGCGGGGTAGCGAGCGGCTCCTGGTGATGCTGCCCGGCAACAACTACAGCTGCGACGCCCCGGCCCTGTTCTACCTGCGGCAGGCGGCGATCCAGGCCGGCTGGGACGTCCTCTCCACCAGCTACGCCTTCCAGCTGGTGGGCGGCGAGGTCGACGGTCCCGCGATGCTGGCCGACGTCCGGGCAGCCGTGGACCGGGTGCTGGGGAACGGCTACCGCGAGATCTGCATCGCCGCCAAGTCGCTGGGGTCGGCCATCGCCCTGCCGCTGGCCCGCAGCCTCTCCGGGTACCGGGTGTCGCTGCTGATCCTGACCCCGGTCCCCGCGTTCCTCGCGGAGCCGGTGGGCGACCTGCGCACGCTGATCGTCATCGGCACCAACGACCCCGTCTACCACATGACGGAGTGCGGCGCCGCGCGCAAGCGGGCCGATGCCGAGTGGGCGGTGGTCCCGGGGCTGGACCACGGGTTCAACGTGCCTGGGGACTGGAAGGCCTCCGTCGCTGCCCTGGAGCAGGTGATCGCGCCCTGCGTCCGGTTCCTGGCCGGGGCCGCGGGACGCTGAGCGCACCGCCCTGTCCAGCGCGTGCCGGGCGAGCGCCCGCTGCGGGCGCGTGACACAGAGACAAGCGGGGGCGGCCTGCCGGCCGCCCCCGAGGCCATGCTCACGTCTGCGATTCGCGTTCAACCCAGCGCCTCCACCGCCGCCCGGTAGGCCTGCTGCAGGGCCCGGACCACCGGCCCCACCCGGCCGTCGCCGACAGGCTTGCCGTCCACGGCCACGACCGGCATCACCTCCGCGGTGGTGGAGGTGACGAACATCTCCTGGCAGCGATCCAGTGCCGTCAGCGGGATGCCCTGCTCCAGCACGGTGTACCCCAGTTCCCGGGCGTGCCGGATCGCCCGCTGCCGGGCGATGCCGTTCAGGATGTAGTTGCACGCCGGATAGGTGACGACCGCGCCGTCGATGACGGCAAACAGGTTGCTGCTGCTGCCCTCGATGACGAACCCGTCCCGCACGAAGAGCGCCTCGTAGGCCCCCTGCTCGGCCGCCTGCTGCCGGGCCAGCACGTTGGGCAGCAGCGACACGCTCTTGATGTCGCACCGGGCCCACCGCTGTTCGGGCACGGTGATGGCGGTGACCCCCTCCTGCCAGCGCCGCCCGAGCTCGGCCAGGGCCTCTGGCGGCAGCGGGTGGGTGAGCACCAGCACCGTCGGCTCGACCGGCACGGTCGGGAAGGCATGGGCCCTGGGGGCGTGCACGCCCCGGCTGATCTGGATGTAGACCGTCCCCTCATCCAGTCCGTTCCGCCGGATGAGCTCCTGGATCACCCGGGTCAGCCCCTCGACGTCGGGTTCGTGCAGACGCAGCTCCCGCGCGCTGCGGGAGAGCCGCGCCAGGTGGGGCTCCAGGTCGAACGGTCGGCCGCCGTAGACCCGGACCACCTCGTAGATGCCGTCGGCGAACAGAAACGCCCGGTCCTCCACCGGGATCTTCGCCTCCGCATAAGGAACGAACTGCCCGTTCAGGAACACGGTTGACGACATGGGCCCGCCTCCCCGGTGTACATGGAATCTTTTCACAGACCAATACGGGATCCGCCCACCGGTCTCCTGCCGGACCGGCCGTGCGGATCCCGTTCTGCTTCCTGGCCTTCCGTGGCTAGCCGGCGTCGGCGCGGAGCCGGAACAGCCGCTCCAGCAGCCCCGGTTCGCTGCGCCGGACGGTGACCTTCAGCCAGATCTGTCCGTCCTGCTCCAGGGGCGGCGCACCCGGCAGGTGGACCTGCGCCCTCCTTTCCAGCAGCCGGAGCCTCAGGTTGGGCAGCTCCTTCACCACTTGCACCAGCTCGCCGAACACCGTCAGGACGATGGCCTCTGCGACAGCGTGAACCAGCTCATGCCCGGTCACCACCGAGTGGACGACCTTGCGCCCGGGCATGACCCGCTCTTCCGTGGATCCGTCGCGCCGCACAAAGGTCAGCCAGATCTCATGGCGACCCGGGCGCACCTTCGGGATGCCCGTCTCGGTGACGATCGCCGCGGCCACTTTCCGGATCAGTCTCTCCAGCTCGTTGTGCCCCATCTGACCACCCCCGTCGCAGGATGGGGAACACCTCGGGATCCGGCGTCACCCACAAGGTCTTGTGGTTGTCGTAGATGACCATGCCCGGCCGGGCGCCGCTGGGCTTGCGCACGTGCTTGCGCGCTGTGTAGTCCACGGGCACGCCCGACGACTGCCTGGCCTTCGAGTGGTAGGCCGCGAGCGCCGCGGCCTCCAGAAGCGACCGCTCCGGCACCTCCTTTCCGGGCGGCACCCTGAGAATCACGTGAGAGCCGGGAATGTCCTTGGTGTGGAACCAGAGGTCGTGGGGATGGGCCAGCTTCAGGGTGAGGTAGTCGTTCTGCCGGTTGTTGCGTCCGATCCAGATCTCCAGGCCGTCGGAGGAGCGCAGCGTGATGGGCTTGATGGCCGCCTTGCCCGCGCCCGGGGCCTTGCCGCCGGCTGCGCCCCTGCCGGCACCCGCGGTCGGGTCCAGCCCGGCTTCTGCGCCGTTCCGGGCGCCGTTCCCCCGCCGGGGGCTGTTCCCCCGCCCGGTGCCGTCCTCCCGCCGGGCGCCGTCCCCCAGCCGGCCGCTGTTCCCACGGCGGGCGCGCCCGTCCCGCAGGTAGCCCTCGGCCGCCAGTTCCCGGCGCACTTCCTCCAGGTCCGGCCACGACTCGGCCTGCTCCAGGGCCACCTCGACCTGCTCCAGGTAGGCGAGCTCCGCCCGGCTCCGGGCCAGCTGCTCCTGGATGGCCGCCAGTCCGCTGCGGGCCCGCTGGTAGCGCCGGTAGTACGCCTGCGCGTTCTCGGCGGGGCTGAGCGCGGGGTCCAGGGGAATCACCATCTCGCTGCCTTCCGGATCGTAGTAGTTCACGACCCGGACCTCCGTCATGCCCCTGGCGATCTGCCACAGGTTGGCGGTGATGAGCTCGCCCTGCAGCCGGTACGTTTCGGCGGATTCCGCCCGGGCCAGCGACTCCTCCTGCGCCTGCAGCTTCCGGCGCACCCGGGCGATCTCGTCGCGCACCAGCCGGGAGAGGCTGCCCCGCAGGGACCGGAAGCGCTCCTCCTCGGCCCGCTGGCCGAAGTAGGCGTCGACGCAGGCCGAGACCGACCCGAATCCCGTCTCGGCCCGCCCGGGCCAGTGCTGCAGCGGCAGGACGTGGAACTCCTTCAGCCGGCCGTCGGGGTCGAACAGGAGGCGGGGCGCCCAGTCCCGGGCGTCGGCCAGCTCCCGCGCGGCGGCGGCGAGCCTGGCGGGATCCACATCCCGGAGCAGCGCCTCCGCCGGAGCCCCGGCGCGCCAGACCGCCTCCCGGGCCAGGAGCGGTCCCAGCCCGTCCACCCGGTCCAGCAGGGCCTGCCACGCCGGCGTCTGGGGATCGGCGGCTGTCAGGTCGTCGGCCGTCACCGCGCCCGGATCCAGCTTGCCCGTGGCAGGCGGCGGGATGTAGGGCAGGCCGGGCAGCAGCTCCCGGTGCCGGTTGACCTCCTCGGTGACGCGGCGGATCGCGTCCACGATGCGCCCCTCGGGGTTGATGAGGACGATGTTGGAGTGCTTGCCCATCACCTCGGCGACGAGCAGATAGGTGACCGGGTTGCCCAGTTCGTCGGTGTTGCGGATGGCGATGCGGCAGATGCGGTCCCGCCCCGCCTGCTCGATGGCGGTGATGCGGCCGCCCTCGGTGTACTTGCGCATGAGCATGCAGAACATGGGCGGGGTCGGTGGGTTGCGCTTCTCGACCTGGGTCAGGTGCACCCGCGCGTGGCGGGGGTGGGCGGAGAGCAGGAGACGGTAGTTTTCCCCGCTTGCGTAGCAGAGCAGGGTCAGCTCGTCGGGTTCGGGTTGGTAGATCTTGGTGATGCGGCCGCCGAGCAGGCGCTGGTTCAGCTCGGCCACGACGGCCGCCATGACTTTGCTGTCAAAGGCCATCGAGGGACTCCTTCGTCAAGACTGTTTCTACCTTTAGCTTACCACGGCCCCCGGCGCCCTGTCATTCGCCGCGCCCGGGGGCCTCGCAAGTTCTGCGCGGGCAGCCGTCAGGCCTTCACTCACCGGGTGCCTGGTGCGAGGGCCCGTGGCTGGACCGATCTCACGCGCGAATCTGCCTGCAGGCAGACCGGAAGATGTACCCGCGGGCAGAGGATGGGCCGCGGCGGGGCGGGTAGAATGAAGACCAGCTTCTAATACGTGGATCCAAAGGGGATGAACGGTATGAACCTGCCTTCGCTGCAGGTCGGCAACAAGACTGCCCGGTACTGCATCGTGCAGGGCGGGATGTCGGTGCGCATCGCGCTGCACCGGCTCGCGGCGGCGGTGGCGGAGTGCGGCGGGGTCGGCACCATCGGCGGGATGGGCATCCCGCCCGAGGAGCTGCGCAGGGAGATCCGCGCGGCGAAGGCCCTGACCGACGGGGTGGTCGGCGTGAACCTGATGTACGCCGGCTACCTGTTCGACCGGCTGCTGGACGTCTGCATCGACGAGCGGGTGGACTATGTGGCCATCGGCGCCGGCTTTGCCCGCGGCCCGTTCAAGCGGCTGCACGAGGCGGGCATCCCGGGCTTCTGCATCATCTCGTCGGTGAAGGCGGCCCGCATCGCCGCGCGAACCGCGGGCATCGCCGGCATCGTCGTGGAGAGCGGCCAGGCCGGCGGTCACCTGGGGCCGGACGACCCCGAGATCTCGACGTGGGAACTCTTCCCGCCGGTGCGGGCCGCCCTGCGGGAGGCCGGCTTCACCGGTCCGATCATCGCCGCCGGCGGGCTGCTCACCCGGCAGGACGTGCTGCGCGCCCTCGCCATGGGCGCCGACGGCGTGCAGATGGGCATCCGCTTCGCCATGACCGAAGAGTCGTCCGCGTCGCCGGAGATGAAGGCCAGGTGGGTGGCGGCCACGGGCTCGAAGGTGACCGACTGGAGCCCCACGGGTTACGCGAGCCGTTCCATCGTACCGCACATCCCCTTCGAGGCCCTGCCCCGCACCCGGAAAAACGGCGGCACCTACAGCTGCATCAACTGCCTGAAGTACTGCCAGCACCGGGACGAGGGGCGCTCCCACTGCATCTGGAACGCGCTGAACAACGCCCAGCAGGGGCGGGTGGAGAACGGCCTGATCTTCTGCGGCGGGCGGATCGGGGAGATCAACGACATCATCCCCGTGGCCGAGGTGTTCCGGCGGCTGCTGACGCCCACGGCGGACGAGGTCGCGGCGGACTGACCGACGGCTCCGGCTTTGCAGCGCCCACGCCCCGGGCGGGCAGCGCTGCCCGCCCCGGCGGCCCTAGCGGCGTCCACCCCCGTGGCCCCAGCGGCGCCTGCCCCCGTGGCCCCAGCGGCGCCTGCCCCCGTGGCCCCGGCGATGCCTGCCCTCCGTGGCTCCGGTGGCGGTTGGGCGGGTTCCCCGTGTTCCCGCCCATCCCCCCTGTTCGTGTGTGCTGTTGGTCACCCGCCACCTGCCCGGGGCCTCCCGGAGCACCCACAGTCAAGGCGAACAGAACGTATAGCTAGCCCTCGAGCCTCCGGTGTGCACCGGGGGCAATTCCGGTCTACCCCCGGGCGCTGGTGCGTACGGTTGGACAGAGGTGAAGCCCGCATGTCCAGACCGTGGCACCAGATGGGGGCGGAGGAAGTCGCTGCCGCCCTCGCAACGGATCCGTCCGCCGGCCTGACCGACGCCGATAGCCGGCGGCGGTTGGAGGAGTTCGGCCCCAACCTGCTGGAGGGGGCTCCCCGGGTTCCCTGGTGGCGCATCCTGCTCGCCCAGTTCCAGGACTTCATGGTCATCGTGCTGCTGATCGCCACCGCCATCTCCTACGGCATGGGCGAGACCGCCGACGCGATCACCATCGTCGTCATCGTCGTGCTCAACGCTGTGCTCGGCTTCGTGCAGGAGTACCGGGCGGAGCGGTCGCTGGAGGCGCTGAAGGAGCTGGCCGCGCCCACCGCGCGGGTCATCCGCGGCGGGCAGGCGGTGACCGTGCCGGCCCGGGACCTGGTGCCGGGCGACCTGCTGCTGGTGGAGGCCGGCGACCGCATCCCCGCCGATGCCCGCCTGGTGGAGGCGCCGGGGCTGGAGGTCGAGGAGTCGGCCCTGACCGGCGAGTCGCTGCCGGTGCGCAAGTCCGCGGCGTGGGTGGGCGCTGCCGACTCGCCGCTGGGAGACCGGCGCAACATGCTGTACATGGGGACGACGGCCACCCGCGGACGGGGACGGGCCCTGGTGGTGGCCACCGGCATGGAGACCGAGATGGGGCGCATCGCCGGCCTGATCCAGGAGGTGGGGGACGAGGAGACGCCCCTGCAGCGGCGGCTGGCGCAGCTGGGGCGGTGGCTGGTGGCCGGCTGCCTGACCGTATGCGCCATCGTGGTGGCGGCCGGCCTCCTGCGGGAGGATGCCCTCACCGGACCGGTGGTCTCCCAGCTGTTCATGGCCGGCGTCTCGCTGGCGGTCGCTGCCATTCCCGAGGGGCTCCCGGCCATCGTGACCGTCGCCCTGGCCCTGGGCGTGCAGCGGATGATCCGGCGCAACGCCATCGTGCGCAGGCTGCAGGCGGTGGAGACCCTGGGCTGCGCCACCGTCATCTGCTCGGACAAGACCGGCACGCTGACCAAGAACGAGATGATGGTGCGGGCGGCCTGGGCCGGCGGGCGCGGCTACACCGTCACGGGCGACGGCTATCGCCCTTCCGGCGAGTTCCTGCGGAACGGCCGGCCGGTGAGCCCGCAGGAGGAGCCCGACCTGGCCCAGACGCTGAAGTCTGCAGCCCTTTGCTCCAACGCCAGGCTGGTGCAGGGCGCCCCCGCCCGCCGCGGCGGGGGCGCCAGGACCGCCGCAGGAAAGGGAGACTACACCATCCAGGGCGACCCGACCGAGGGCGCGCTGGTGGTGGCCGCGCAGAAGGGCGGCTACCGCCCGGCGGTGCTGCACGACCGGTACCGCCGGATCCTGGAGGTGCCCTTCGAGTCCGAGCGGCGGCGGATGAGCGTGCTCACCAGGGACGGCGGCGGGTACGTGCTGCACGTGAAGGGCGCGCCGGACGTGGTCCTGGACCTCTCCACCCACATGCTGAAGGACGGGCGGATCGTGCCCCTCACCGAGGCCGACCGCCGGGCCATCCTGGACGAGAACCTGCGCATGGCCGGCGAGGCCCTGCGGGTGCTGGCCGTGGCCTACCGCCCCCGCCCCTTTGCCGACGGCGAGGGGCCCGACGGCCTGGCCGAACTGACGACGGACGAAGTCTCGGCGACGCTGGAGCGCGACCTGGTCTTCCTGGGCCTGCTGGGGATGATCGATCCGCCGCGGCCCGAGGTGAAACGGGCAGTGGCGGCCGCCGGCCGGGCGGGCATCCGCACGGTGATGATCACCGGCGACCATCCGGCCACGGCCCTGGCCGTCGCGCGGGAGCTGGGCATCGCCGGGCCGGAAGGGCGGGTCGTGACCGGGCGCGAGCTGGACCAGCTCACCGACTCCCAGCTGATCGAGACGGTGCAGCAGTGCCAGGTCTTCGCGCGGGTATCGCCCCAGCACAAGCTGCAGATCGTCCGGGCCCTGAAGGCCCTGGGCGAGGTCGTCGCCATGACCGGCGACGGGGTGAACGACGCCCCGGCGGTGAAGGAGGCCGACATCGGCATTGCGATGGGCCGCACGGGCACCGACGTCACCAAGGAGGCGTCGGCGATGATCCTGGCCGACGACAACTACGCGACCATCGTGGCCGCGGTGGAGGAAGGACGGGGCATCTACGACAACATCCGCAAGTTCATCCGCTACCTGCTCTCCTGCAACACCGGCGAGGTGCTCACCATGTTCCTGGCGGCCATCATGCGGCTGCCCTTGCCGCTGCTGCCCATCCAGATCCTGTTCGTCAACCTGGTCACAGATGGGCTGCCTGCGCTTGCGCTCGGGGTCGACCCGCCGGATCCGGATGTGATGCGCCGCCCGCCCCGCCGGCCTGACGAGGGCGTCTTCGCCCGCCGGCTGGGCATCAAGATCCTCGGTCGGGGTACGCTCATCGGCCTGGGCACGCTGACGGCCTTCCTCATCGCCTTCTTCACGCTTCCGGGCACGCCCGGCATGGCGCCCTTCGAGGATCCGGCCGTGCTCCGCCCGGCCCGCACCATGGCGCTGGCCACGCTGGTGTGCGCGCAGCTCATCCACGTCTTCGACTGCCGGTCGGAGCGGCGGGCGATCTGGGAGACGCCGCTGTCTTCCAATCCCTGGCTGGTGGCCGCGGTCGCGTCCTCGGTCGTCGCCCTGCTGCTGGCCATCTACTGGCAGCCGCTGGCCGGGGTTTTCGGCACCGCGCCGCTGCAGGCGTGGCAGTGGCTCGTGGTCCTGCTGCTGGCCAGCGCAGGGGAAATCCTCGTGGCGATCCGCCGTCTGATCCTTTTCGGCCGGCCTGTGCGGCTGCGCCCGTACATCGAAGAGGAAGCATAGCTTTGACGACTTCCGGTCAACCTATCCGCAGGTCGTGAGACTCAGACGCGTTCGCGCACATGGCTGGCAAGATCTGTCGAGCAAGACCTGATGAGGAAGGGAGATCGGACGTGACACGCTCGCCGCGCACGTGGCTCGGCCTGGCCGCGGCGGCCGCGCTGTTGGCTGCCGGGTGCACGGCCCAGCCGCAGAATCTCAACCCGGTGAACCAGAGCAACCTCTTCACCACGACCGGCGATGCAGACGTCTGTGCCGCGGCCCTGGGCAACACCGTCGGCGCCGACGCCTTCTGGCCCGGCATGTCCGGCGGCAACCGGAACGTGACCGCCAACGGCGTCATCATCGGGAACGTGGCCCTGGTGGCGCTGCCCCGCGAGTCGCAGACCACGCCCGTGACCGGCGTCCGCGCCGACGCGGTGCCGAACATCGCCGGCGCCGGCACGCCCGGGCAGGGTAACACCCGGCCTTCGACCGGTGTGATCGGCGGCCGCGTGGAAGCGCCCCCCGGGCCGGGCACTCCCCCGCGGCGCGGGTGGACCGCCGACATGGGCACCCCCGGAGGGCCCGCGACGGCGGCCGGCACGGGCACAGCGGTCCGCTCCGGCGCCACGGCGGGGAGCCGCATGGGCATGGCCCCCGCGGTGGACCCGCTGGAGCGGGTGCGCACCGCCTGCCCGCGGGTGGCGGACATCCGCGTGGTCAACGACGAAAACGACCGGAGCCGGCTGGCCGAGATCACGGCGGCCGTGCGCGCCGGCCGGCCGATCACGGAGTTCATGACCGAGCTGGCCACCATCGCCCAGCGGGCAACCTCGGCGGGGCCGGGGGCCAACGCCCGCCCGGACAACCTCCAGCGGGGCACCCTCCAGCCAGGCAGCAGCAGGCTGCCGGGCGGCCGCACGCCGGGCGACCCGCGGCAGGGCGCCCCGCAGCAGGGCAACCCGCGGCAGGGCGGGGTCCAGCCCGGGAACGTCCAGCCCGGGAACGTCCAGCAGGGCAACATGTTCCCCGGCCGCATGGGCACGCCGGTGCAGCCGAGGCCCACGACCCCCGGGGGCGCGCCTGCGCCCAACGCGCCGGGCACGGACGGCCGCGGCAGCACGCCCGCCCGGCCGGGCACCGGCTCCGCCACGGACCCGGGCACCTGGGCCACCGACTGAGCCCGGGGCTGCACGCCGGAATCCGGACCGAACCGACGGAACCCCCTCCGGCCCGTGCCGGAGGGGGTTCCGGGCGTCTTTCGGCAGGGAGAGGCGGGCAAGAATGGGAAGGAAGGGGATCTGCACACACCGAAAGATACAGCTGTTGGAAAAGAGACGTCGGCGGGGCCCGCCCCGCTGCGGGGGAGGTTGACAGTCGTTTGGTGCGCAGCATGACGGGATTCGGCCGGGGCGAGGCCAGCGGCGACGCGGGCCGGGTGACGGTGGAGATCAAGGCGGTCAACCACCGGTTCTGCGAGGTGGTCTTCCGCATGCCCCGCCAGTTCAGCGCCCTGGAGGACCGGGGGCGCAAGCTGATCCAGAGCAAGGTCGCGCGGGGCCGGTTCGAGGTCTACGTCGCCTGGGAACCGTCGGCCGAGGCCCGGGCGGTAAAGGTTGACAAGGATCTGGCGCTGGCCTATTATAATGCTTTGAGACAGCTAGCAGAAGAGATCGGGAGCAATCAGGAGCTTTCGCTGGATACGCTGGCGAAACTGCCTGAGGTCCTCTCCGTGGAGGAGGGGGAGCTCACCGACGACGAGATCTGGGCCCTGCTGGAGCCGGCGCTGACGCAGGCGATGGCGGGGCTGATCACCATGCGGGAGCGGGAAGGCGCCATTCTGGCGGCTGACCTGGCCGAGCGGCTCGACCGCATCGAGGCCTTCCGGTCCGCCGCCCTGCAGCGCGCCCCGCAGGTGGTGGAGGAGTACCGCCAGCGGCTCACCCGGCGCCTGGAGGAGCTGCTGCCGCCCACCAACCCGGTGGATCCGCAGCGCCTGGCCCAGGAGGTCGCGCTGTTTGCCGACCGGGCGGATGTCACGGAGGAACTGCAGCGGCTGGCCAGCCACATCGGCCAGTTCCGGCAGGCCCTCCAGTCCGACGAGGCCGTGGGGCGCAAGCTGGACTTCCTGGTGCAGGAGCTGGGGCGTGAGATCAACACCATCGGCTCCAAGGCCAACGACGCCGAGCTCACGGCGGCGGTGGTGGCGGCGAAGAGCGAGCTGGAGAAGATCCGGGAGCAGGTGCAGAATCTCGAATAGGGTAAGTATGAGGGAGGCCCGGGTTGTGGGTGACATCAAACTCGTCAACATCGGATTTGGCAACATCGTTTCCGCGAACCGCATCGTGGCGATTGTCAGTCCCGAGTCCGCCCCGATCAAGCGCATCATCTCGGAGGCCAGGGAGCGCGGCACGCTGATCGACGCGACCTACGGCCGGCGCACCCGGGCGGTGGTGATCACCGATTCTGACCACGTGGTGCTCTCGGCGGTCCAGCCCGAGACCGTCGCCCACCGGCTGACCGGCCGGGAGAGCAGTGCGGCCGCGAACGAAGAAGAGGGCGAGGCGTAGACGATGCCCAAGAAGCCCAGGGGACTCCTCATCGTCGTCACCGGGCCGTCTGCCGTCGGCAAGGGGACCATCTGCCGGGCCCTGCTGGCGGAGACCCCGGATATTCACTTCTCGGTATCCTGTACAACCCGTCCTATGCGTCCCGGCGAGGTCGACGGCGTTGAGTACTTCTTCATTTCTAAGGAAGAGTTCGAGCGCCGCATCGCAGCCGGAGAGTTCCTGGAGTGGGCGGAGGTCTACGGCAACTACTACGGCACCCCCCGGGCCTACGTGGAGGAGATGACCGCCCGGGGTCACGACGTCATCCTCGACATCGACCGGGTCGGCGCCCGGGCGGTGCGCCAGCACTATCCCGACGCCGTCTCCGTTTTCGTCATCCCGCCGTCCATGGAGGCCCTGCGCCAGCGCATCACCGCCCGCGGCACCGAGACGCCCGAGGCGGTGGCCCGGCGGCTGGCCGAGGCCCCGGAATGGATTCGGGAAGGGCTCACATACGATTACGTCATCGTGAACGACGACCTGGCGCGCGCGGTGGCCGAGCTGCGGGCCATCATCATCGCGGAGAAGGCCCGCACCGCCCGGAACGGCGCCGCCTTGATTGAGACGCTGCTTGAGAAGGGAGTGCTGACCGACGAATGATCAAGCCGTCTCTGGACCAGCTGATGCACCTCGTCGATTCCAAGTACACCTTGGTCATCCTGGCCGCCCGCCGTGCGCGGGACCTGCAGGACGGGAAGCCCAAGCTGGTGGAATCGCAGTCCAATAAACCTGTGACCATCGCCCTGGAGGAGCTGGGCGCCGGCAAGCTCTTCTTCGAGCGCGGCCGGTCCACCCCCCTGGGCTGATCGGCGGAACGGATGTATCGCCCGCGGAGGGCGCCCGCCCCGGGCGCCCTCCTTGAACTATGGAAGGAAGGGTCGCCGATGCTTCACGGTAAGACGGTTCTCCTCGGGGTGAGCGGCGGCATCGCCGCGTACAAGGCGGTGGAGATCTGCTCCCGGCTGGTGAAGCTGGGGGCGGAGGTCCACGTGCTCATGACCGAGGCGGCCACCCGCCTCGTCGCCCCCCTGACGTTCCAGGCCATCTCCGGCAACCCGGTCAAGGTCGACCTCATGGCCGAGCAGGTGCACGGCCACGTGGACCACGTCACGCTGACCCACAAGGCTGACCTGCTCATCGTGGCGCCGGCGACCGCCAACACCATCGCCCGGCTGGCCGGCGGCCACGCGGGCGACTGGATCACCGTCACCGCCCTGGGCGTACAGTGCCCCGTGCTGGTGGCGCCGGCCATGGAGGCCGAGATGTACGCCAACCCGCTGACGCAGCGGAACCTGCGCATCCTGGCCGAGCTGGGCTGGGAGATCATGGAGCCCGAGGAGGGCCGGCTCGCCTCGGGGCTGATCGGCAAGGGGCGGCTGCCCGAGCCCGAGCAGATCGTCGAGCGGGCCCTGGCGCTGCTGGCAGCCCGGGAAGGCCGTGCGCGCCGCCCCGACGGGGACCCGGAGGGCGCGCCCCGGGCCGACCTGAGGGGCCGCCGGGTGCTGGTGACGGCCGGCACCACCCGCGAACCCTTCGACCCCGTCCGGTTCATCGGCAACCGCTCCACCGGCCGCATGGGCTACGCCATCGCGGAGGCCGCCCGGGACCGCGGGGCCGAGGTGGTGCTGGTCAGCGGCCCGACCAGCCTGGAGGCGCCGCCCGGGGTCAGGGTGATCGCGGTGGAGTCGTGCCAGGAGATGCTGGAGGCGTGTCTCGCCGAGTTCCCGCAGGCCGACATCACGGTGGCCGCCGCGGCCCCGGCCGACTACCGGCCGGCGACCGTGGCCTCCAGCAAGATCAAGAAGAGCGGCGACGAGCTGACCATCACCCTGGTAAGGAATCCGGACATCATCGCCGAGCTGGGCCGGCGCAAGCGACCCGGCCAGGTGACGGTGGCCTTCGCCGCCGAGACCGACGACCTCATCGCCAACGCCCGCCGCAAACTGGCGGAGAAGAACGCCGATTTTGTGGTGGCCAACGACGTCACGGCGGAGGGGGCCGGTTTCGGCACCGAGACCAACCGGGTCGTCTTCGTGACGGCCGACACCGCGGACGAGCTGCCCCTCATGCGCAAGCGGGAGGTGGCCGACCGCATCCTCGACCGGGCGGCGGCCCTGCTGGAGGGCGGTGCGTGAGGCCATGGAGAGCGGTGAACTGGCCCAGGTCGCGGTGGACGTCACCGCCGAGGGCACAGACAAGCTGTTCACCTACCTGGTTCCCCGCAGCCTGGCGGGGCGGCTGACGCCCGGCCAGTGGGTGCGGGTCCCCTTCGGCCCCCGCCGGATGGTGGGGCTTTACGTGGGCCCCGCCGACCGGGCGCCCGAGGGGGTGACGCTGAAGGAGATCGCCGGGCTGCTGCCCGACATCCCGCCGATCCCGGCGCCGCTGGTGCAGCTGGCCCGGTGGACCGCGGACCGCTACCTCTCCACCTTCCCCGCCGCGCTGCGGCTGCTCCTGCCCACCGAGGCCCGGCGGCAGGAGGTGCGCACGCTCACCATCACCAACTACCGGCTCAACGTGGACGACGTGGAGGCCCTGGTGGAGCAGCTCCGGCGGCGGGCGCCCCGGCAGGCGGAGCTGATCGCCTACATGGCCCGCGCAGGCGGCGAGGCGGAGCGGGCGCAGGTGCTGGCCGATCTGGGGGAGTCCATCGCCGGGCCGATCCGGGCTGCCCTGGAGAAGGGCTGGCTCACGGCGGGCCGGGTCGTCCGGCGGCGCGATCCCTTCGCCGGCGAGACGGTGGCCCCACTGCCGCCCCCGGTGCTCACCCCCGAGCAGGAGCGGGCCCTGGAGTCCATCCGCCAGGAGCTCATCGCCCCGCCGGCCTTCCGGCAGCCGGTGCTGATCCACGGCGTGACCGGCTCGGGCAAGACGGAGCTTTACCTCCGGGCAATCGCCCTTGTGCGGGAGATGGGGAAGAACGCGATCTGCCTCGTGCCCGAGATCTCGCTCACGCCGCAGATGATCCAGCGGTTCCGCGCCCGCTTCGGCGGCGACGTGGCGGTGCTGCACTCGGCGCTGTCGCCGGGGGAGAAGTTCGACGAGTGGCAGCGCATCCGCCGCGGCGAGGTTTCCATCGTCGTGGGGGCGCGCTCGGCGGTTTTCGCCCCTTTCGAGAACGTGGGGCTGATCATCATCGACGAGGAGCACGAGCAGTCTTACAAGCAGGAGTCACCGCCGCCCGCCTACCACGCCCGGGAGGTGGCGGCGGAGCGGGCCCGGCTGGAGGGCGCCCTGCTCGTGCTCGGCTCCGCGACCCCGGCCCTGGAGTCGTTCCACCTGGCGGAGACCGGCGCCTACCGGCTGGTGTCGCTGGAGCACCGCATCGACCACCGGCCGCTGCCGCCCGTCACCCTGGTGGACATGCGGGAGGAGCTGCGGGCCGGCAACCGGTCGATCTTCTCCCGGGCGCTGGTGGAGGCCCTGGACCAGACCCTGGCGGCCGGGGAACAGGCGATTCTGTTCCTCAACCGCAGGGGTTACAATACCTTTATCCTGTGCCGCTCCTGCGGCGAGGCGATCCAGTGCGCAAACTGCGCCGTCGCCATGACCTACCACCTGGGCGACGACCACCTGGCCTGCCACTACTGCGACTACACGCAGCCGGTGCCTGCCGTCTGTCCCAACTGCGGGTCCAAGGCGATCCGGCACCTGGGGGCCGGCACCGAGCGGGTGGAGCAGGAGCTGCAGCGGCTGTATCCGCACGTGCGGGTGGCCCGCATGGACGTGGACACCACCCGGCGCAAGGGATCGCACGCCGCGATCCTGAAGCGCTTCGCCGACCACGAGGTCGACGTGCTGGTGGGCACGCAGATGATCACCAAGGGGCTGGACTTCCCCGGCGTGACCCTGGTGGGGGTCGTGCTGGCCGACACCAGTCTGAACCTGCCGGACTTCCGGGCCGCGGAGCGCACCTTCCAGCTGGTGACGCAGGTGGCGGGCCGGGCCGGGCGCGGCGACCGCCCGGGCCGGGTGGTGGTGCAGACGTACCAGCCTGACCACGCCGCGCTGCAGGCGGCAGCGGAGCACGACTACCACCGCTTCTTCGCCGAGGAGATCCGGTTCCGGCAGGAGCTGGACTACCCGCCGTTTGCGCACATGATCCACCTGGTGATCTCGGGCGAGGACGAGGCGGCTGTGGCCGCCACCGCCCGGAACGTGCACCGGCTGCTGGTGGACGGCGGGTTCCGGGGGCAGATCCTGGGGCCGGCGCCGGCGCCGCTGGCGAAGCTCCGGGGGAAGCACCGGCACCACCTGGTGCTGAAGGGCCCGGACATCCGGGCGATGGCGAGCGAGGTGAAGGCCTGCTTCGCCGCCGCCCGGGGCAAATGGCGGGCGGCGCGGTCGGTGTCCCTCGCGGTGGACGTGGATCCCATGAGCATACTGTAGTTCTGAAGTTCTGACGGAGGGCACGCTACATGGCCATACTGGTAATCGTCAAGGACCCGGATCCGATCCTGCGCAAGAAGGCCAAGCCGGTGACGAAGATCAACGCTTCGATCCGCAAGCTGCTGGACGACATGACGGAGACGATGTACGCCGCCCCCGGCGTGGGCCTGGCCGCCCCCCAGGTGGGCGTGTCGAAGCGGGTCATCGTGGTGGACCCGCAGGACGGGTCGGGCCAGCTGTACCAGCTGATCAACCCCGAGATCGTCAAGGCCGAGGGCTGGGTGGAGGGGACCGAGGGCTGCCTGTCCATCCCCGGCATGGTCGGCGACGTGTGGCGGTACGAGAAGGTGCAGGTGGTGGCGCTGGACCGCACGGGCAAGAAGGTCTGGATCGACGCCGAGGGCTGGCTCGCCCGCATCTTCCAGCACGAGATCGACCACCTGGACGGCATCCTCTACACGGACAAGTGCGCCAACCTGCGGCCCGTGCCCGAAGGCGAGGAGGAGGCCGAGGAGGCCCGGGCGGCCCAGGGCGCCGGGGCCGAGGGCGGGGAGTCCGGCCGGGCGGCTGCCCGGGCCGGCGGCAAGGGCACCAGCTCGGCTACCGCGAAGGAGGGGTAGCCCTTGCTGAAAATCCTCTTCATGGGTACGCCGGAGTTCGCGGCGGTCTCCCTGCGGGCGTTGCTGGCGGCGGGCTATCCGATCGTCGGGGTGGTCACCCAGCCGGATAAGCCGGCGGGCCGCGGCGGCAAGCTGCGGGCTTCCCCGGTGAAGGAGGTCGCCCTGGAACACGGCCTGCCTGTTTTCCAGCCCCGTCGGCTGCGCCGGCCCGAGGTGATCGCACAGCTGAAGGAACTGGGTTCGGACCTCACCGTCGTGGTGGCCTACGGGCAGATCCTCTCCAAGGAAGCGCTGGAGATCAGCCCTCTGGGGGCGATCAACGTGCACGGCTCGCTGCTGCCCCGCTGGCGGGGCGCGGCGCCGATCCAGCGCGCCATCATGGCCGGCGACACCGAGACCGGCGTCTGCACCATGTGGATGGACGAGGGCATGGACACTGGCGACATCTGCCTGATGGCCCGGGTGCCGATCGGCCCCGAGGCCACCGGCGGCGAGATCCACGACGAGCTGGCCCGGGTCGGGGCAGAGCTCCTGGTGGAGACCGTGCGCCGGGTGGAGGCCGGGGATGCCCCGCGCATCCCGCAGCCCGCCGAGGGCGTGACCTACGCGCACAAGCTGGAGCCGGCCGACGAGGTCATCGACTGGCGCCGGCCGGCAGCGGAGCTGTACAACCAGATCCGGGCCCTGAACCCCTGGCCCGGTGCTTACACGAATGGTCCCCGGGGAAGGCTGAAGATATGGCGGGCCTCGGTGGTGCCGAACCCTGAGCCGGGGGCCGAGCCGGGCACCGTGGTGGCCCTGGTGAAGCGGGAGGGCTTCACCGTGGCCGCGGGCGACGGCGCCCTGCTGGTGCGGGAGGTCCAGCCGCACGGGAAGGGGCGCATGGACGCGCAGTCGTACGTCAACGGCGGCGGCGCCCAGGTGGGGACGCGTTTTTCGCTGTGATTTGCCGCGCGGGGCGAACCCGCGCGGGGATCCGCATAGTCTTTAGTTTATAGAGAACAGCTTGGTCACCTGGACGCACGCGGCGGGCCGGGTGTCCGGCATCCTGGTTCGTGGATGGGAGGGTCCTGGTTTGCCTTACTTCTTCTATCCGATGTTCGATCCGACGATGATCTTGCTGCTCCCCGCCATCATCCTGGTCATCTGGGCACAGGCGCGGGTGCGGAGTTCGTTCAACGAGTGGTCGCGGGTCGGCACGCGGTCGGGGGTGACGGCGGCCCAGGTGGCCCGGGACATCCTCGACAAGCACGGGCTGACCGATGTGCCCGTCGAGCGCGTGGGCGGGTTCCTCAGCGACCACTATGATCCCCAGCGGCGCGTGGTCCGGCTTTCGGATTCGACCTACTACAGCAATTCGATTGCCGCCATCGGCGTGGCTGCGCACGAGGTGGGACACGCCATCCAGCATGAGCACGCCTACGTGCCGCTGCAGGTGCGGAACGTGATCTGGCCGGTCGCCCGGGTGGGCGACGGGCTCGGCCCCTTCCTGGTGATCCTGGGCCTCATCTTCGGCGGCGCGTCCGGCAAGATGCTGATGGACATCGGCATCCTGCTCTTCCTGGGGGCCGTGGTGTTCTACCTGATCACCCTGCCGGTGGAGTTCAACGCCTCCAGCCGGGCGGTGGAGATCCTGGAGACCGGCGGCTACATGACCCGCCAGGAGGTCGTGGGCGCCCGGAAGGTGCTCAACGCGGCGGCGCTTACCTACGTCGCCGGCGCAGCGACGGCGATCATGAGCCTGCTGCGGCTGCTGGTGCTCCGGAACATGGCGTCGGACGACTAGCCGGCCGCAGGCTGGGTCAGCCGTGCCGGACCTGCGGAAGGTAAGGGCGCACCCGGCGGCCCCCGGCCGAGCTCTGCTGCATGGGTCGACGACGCCCGGCAACTGCACAGCGGACGCAGACAGCGGCGCAGGTACGTGCGCCGCTGTCTTCGCGCGGCCAGCCAGCGGCTCCGCCCCCAGCGTGAACGCCCTCGCACGCGGGAATGCTAGGCTTACATTCCAGCAGGAGGGCGTGAACATGCACCATCCCCCAGTCTCATTCCGCGTGACGGCCGCAGACCTGGACGAGGAGCGCCTGAAGATCGAGATCGGCGGAGCGCCCGCCGGAGAGGCGGTGATCCGGTACGACGCCAGCACCGCCATCGTCGACGCCCGGGTGAAGGTGGCCGACTTCCCGCAGGTGGTCGTGGCCCTGGATCAGTTCCACTACGAGTTTGCCTCCGAGCTCCTGGCCTACGTCCTCGACCGGGGGGCGATGGCGCAGGAGTCGGACGGCTCCATCATCTACGACCTGGGCTACGGCTCGCACGCACTGCCGCTCCCCGCGAACCACGAGGTGGGGCTGGGGTACCCCAACTCATGGTGAGCTTCCCTCCTTTGCCCAATGCCGCCAGTTGCGGTACACTCTCCAGAGAGTGACAACCCTGCGCTGGAGGCGAGTTCATGCCACGATCCAAGCCCGCGCCCCCGCGCACCGGCCGCGAGGCGGCCCTGCGCGCCCTGCGCGATGTCGACGTGAAGGCGGCCTACGCCAACCTGGCCCTCGATCATCACCTCTCCGGCAGCAAGCTGGAGGGGCGTGAGCGCGCTCTGGCCACGGAGCTGGCCTACGGGGTCATCCGCCGCCGTGCCACCCTGGACTGGGCCATCAGCCAGGTGGCCGCGCGGCCGCTGGAGAAGATGGACCCCTGGGTGCGGAACATCCTGCGGGAGGCTGTCTACCAGATCCTCTTCATGGACCGCATTCCCCACGCCGCCGCCGTGGATCAGGCGGTGGAGCTGGCCAAGCAGTACGGGCACGCCGGGGTAGCGAAGTTCGTCAACGGCGTGCTCCGCAACCTGATCCGCAAGCTGCCCGAGTTGGAGTGGCCCGACGAGACGTCAGACCCGGTCCGGGCGCTGGCGGTGCAGCACTCGTACCCTGACTGGCTGGTCGCCCAGTGGCTGGCGCGCTTCGGCAGGGACGAGGCCGTCCGGCTGCTGGAGGCGGGGAACCAGGCGCCGCCCCTCACGGTCCGGGTCAACCGGCTGAAGGCGACCCGGGAGGAGGCGGCCGCGGCGCTGGCGCGGGAGGGGGTGCGCACCGAGCCCACTCGCCACTCGCCCCAGGGGCTGATCATTCACGACCTCACGTCGGCCTCGTGGCTCGACCGGCTGCAGGCGATGAAGGAGGGGCTCATCACCGTCCAGGACGAGTCGTCCATGCTGGCCGCCCACGTGGTCAGCCCGCAGCCGGGCTGGACGGTGATCGACGTGGCCGCGGCCCCGGGGGGCAAGGCGACCCACCTGGCCGAGCTCATGGACAACCAGGGCCAGGTGATCGCCCTGGACATCCACCCGCACAAGGTGGACCTCGTTGAGCAGAATGCCCGGCGTCTGGGGGCGACCATCGTGCAGGCCCTGTGCCTGGACGCCCGCCGGGTGGGCGAGGTTATGCCGGAGCGGGCCGACGCCGTCCTCTGCGATCTGCCCTGTTCGGGCCTGGGCACGCTCGCCCGCCGGCCCGACGCCCGGTGGCGGAAGCAGCCGGAGGACGTGGAATCCCTGGTGCCGATTCAGCGGGCCATCCTGGAATCCGCGGCCAGGGCCCTGAAGCCCGGCGGGGTGCTGGTGTACTCCACCTGCACGATTCAGCCCGCCGAAAACGAGGAACTGGTCGAGGCCTTTGTCGCCGACCACCCCGAGTTCCGGTTCGACAACATCTGGGACTACCTGCCGCAGACCATCTCCCGCGAGGGGCAGGCGGAGGGATACGTGCAGCTGCTGCCCCACGTGCACGGGACGGATGGGTTCTTCATCGCCCGGATGGTGAAAAAAGGATAGCGCCTGCGGCTGAAACGGGCGGCGGCCCCTGTCCCGTCCAAGAGGGCAGAAGGGGGTCGTTGCGATGCGAAATCGGACGCGGAGTTCGCAGATCGCAGGAACGCTCCTGCTTGCGCTCCTGATCGCCGGGTGCGCCGCCTCGCCTGGGGAGCTGGCGCACACGGAGAATGTCCTGAACCGGGAGATTGCGGGGGGAATGAGCCCGGAGCCCGCGGGCATCACCCTGGTCGACACGGACGGCAACGCCGCATCCGTGGACGGCCCCGCCGTCATCGATCCGGCCGCGGCGGTAGGCCGCCACGCCCCGGTGGTCGATCCCGACGCGCCCGTGTCGTCGGGCCAGCTCACCCCGATGCCCGCGCCCGATACACCCTTGCCGTCCCGGCCCATCGGGTCCGGGAGCGGCGGGGCTTCCGGCGGCGGGTCTGCGGGGATGGAGCCCGGCGTGGTACACCCGACGGCTCCCGCCGGGGAGGCCAGGGACATGCCGCTCCTGTACTGCGGCGAGGACCAGAACCGGCACGGCGAGGGGCGCGACCTGCAGGCCCGCGAATGCCTCTGGGACGCCTACGTGTCCAACCGGGCCGCGGCCTTCCGGACGGTGGCCTACACCGTCGAGGGCGACCCGATCACCTACGCGGTAGATGCGCTGCAGCGGGACCGCATCCAGGTCCTGATCGACAGCGAGGACAACTTCGGCGCAAAGGGACAGTTCCTGTACACCTGCACCGCCATGGAGTTCGCCGACGACTCGGGGTTCGTGCTGAAGGGGTGCGCGCCGAGCGAATCCGACAGGGACCGGGCCTTCCTGACCGAGAACGGCGAGCTGCACATCCCCTGATAGCCGGGACATGCGTGATCCCCGCCACTCCTGCTAGGGAAGTGGCGGGGATTCTTGCCGTTTCGGGGGGGGGTAGGGTGTTCCTGCGCGGGCTATCTGCTCTGTTCGCCGTAGCTGTTGGCGCCGGGAAGCGGGTGGGTCACATCCGCCCCATCCGCTTTGTTCGCCGCCACTGTTGTCGCCGGGAAGCTGGCGGTACCTGTTCGCGGTAACTGTTGGCGCCGAAGAGGCTGGTTGTACCCATGTCCGTCCCATGCGCTCTGTTCGCCGTGACTGTTGCGACAGGGCATCGGTGAGGCCCCCGACCGCGCAGGTCACCGCGGTGGGTTCATTCAGTCTGCCGGCACGCCGAGCCCGTGAGCCCGCAAGACTCACGGGCCTCCTGCATCTTGGGGAGAACGGCGGTGTCCACCCTGCCGGTACCTTGCCCTGGTCGCACTGCACGCCGCGGCACTGTCATCGGCCCATCAACAGGCCGGCACACGCAGCAGTGCGCGGCCATCCACCGGCGCAATGTCGGCGCCGTCCGGGTAGTGGACGATCCGGATAATATCCCGAAACCAGGCCAGATAGCGATCGAGATACTTCGTGGCCACCCCGCGGAACTGCGCGAGCCACCCCGAGGGCAGTTTGGGAAACTGGCTGCAGACCCGCACGGCACTCGCCGGATCGGCCTCGGCCTCTGTGCCGGCCCCGCCGGCTGGTTCCGACGGGGCCGGATTCGGCTGCCTGGCCGCCGCAGCATACCCGTCCTCGTACACATATCCGAGCGACTCGCAGGCCGCCTTGAACTCGTTCCCGCCGAAGACGATTAAGCGGGAACCGGGCCTCACCATCTCGCAAAGGCCGAGTTCCAGCATCTCCGGCGTCTGCCGCCCCTGTCCCAGGATGCTCAGCTCGTATCCGCCCACGGTCTCGGCCACCATGACGTGCAACGGCCTGCCCTCAATCAACAGCCGGAAGCGGGGCCGGGAGGTGCGGGCCGGACCGCAGTGAGGATCCCTTTCCGGCCCAGGCCCCCTGCGCACGATGTTCCAGTAACCCCAGCTGCCCGGGCCGTTGGTGATCCGGCTGCCCTTTTCCGAGTACTTGACCAGGAAGGTCCGCACCCTGACATCACCGCCGAGCGGCCCGCGGTGCTGGGCGCTCAGGACCGCCAGGGCCCGGTGGCGCCAGCGGAACGCCGTGGACAGGGCAATGCCCAGTCGGGACGCGATCCGGCGCAGCGACAGGTCGTCCGCGAGCAGCTCGACCATCTCGCGCCAGCCTTCCAGCTTGCGGATCCGATATGCCGGAGTGCCGGTGTTGGGGCTGAAGGTGCGCCGGCAGGACTTACAGAGGTAGCGCTGGATCCGCCGGCCTGAGGCCATGCGGAAACTGCCGTGCCTGATCACAGATGTTCCCCCGCAGCCGGGGCAGCGCCGTTGCCCCTCCGGGGCGTGGTGACCGGCGGGTTGGCAGCCGGGGGCAGCCGGTGCGTGAGTTCCAGAGGGACAAGTGTGCGGCTTCATCAGGAACGGATCTGGCGCCGGAGCGGAGGGAAGGTCGGACTGGCAGGAGGCAGCACAGTCCAGGGCCGGAGCGGACGTCGGCATGATGGGAACACCTCCCGGAACTGGACGGCATTGCCATCATAACCGAACTGGGGTTCGCTGTCCAGAGCAATGGGGATCACCCGCGCGGGTGATTCTTCAGCCGGCGCCGCTGCGGCTGCTGTACCGGTACTGACACTATGGAAGTCACGCCACGGGACATTCGTGCGCGGGCAGATTGGGCTCCAGCGCTGAAATGCCGGTGGGGCCCAGCCGCAGTGACGGTTCCTGCTCCAGCGCTGAGATGCCGGATTGCTTTCCTGCCCTTGACGTTCACCTGCCGGGGTGGTTTTCACCCCCGACCAGGTGCGTTAAGATAGGGCAGAACTGGGCAACCACCCGGGCCCCGGAGAGCGACAGCGAACCCGGAAGAGGCGCTGCGGCCACGACCTGACTTCAACGCCAACCGCGCCAGCCGCAGGCGTTCGGGAAACCGCGGTTCGAAGGTGGCGGTTCGGGCAGACGGGCCAACAGCGAACCAGAACAGAGCGGATGGTGGCGACTCGACGGGTGCCCCTGGGTCCCGACAACAGTCACCACGAACCCGCGGCCACCGACGCGCGAAACGTTTGCCCAACCACCACCCAGAGGGTAAACTGAAAGGTAGGCCCTGTCTCCAGTGGAATCTTTTCGAACAGGAGGACCCCGAGTGCAGGAATCCGGCTACGTGCCGATGAAGATTGCCGACCCGGCGCTGCTGTTCGCCCAACTCGGCCGGCAGCCCCTGCCGGGCATGACCATAGACGAAATGGCCGACCTGATGGTCGACCTGGGCGAGCCCCGGTTCCGCGCCCGCCAGCTGTTCCAGTGGGTCTACCAGAAGGGGGTCAAGGACTTCGACGCCATGACCAACCTGCCGGCGAGGCTCAGGCAGCACCTGGCGGAGACGACCCTGCTCCGTCTGCTGGAGAAGGAGACGGAGCAGCACGACCGGCGCACGGGCACCACGAAGTACCTCTTCCGCCTGGCCGACGGCTCGCAGGTGGAGTCGGTGCTCATGCGCCAGTCCTGGGGCAACTCGGTCTGCATCACGACGCAGGTGGGCTGCCGGATGGGCTGCACCTTCTGCGCCTCCACGGTGGGCGGCCTGGTGCGGAACTTGACGGCAGGCGAAATCGTCGATCAGATTGTGACGATGCAGCGGGAACTGCCCGGGGGCGGGCGGGTGAGCTCCGTCGTGCTGATGGGCTCCGGCGAGCCGCTGGAGAACTACGAGCACGTGGTGAAGGCCATCCGGCTGATGCACGAGCCCGAGGGGCTGAACATCGGCTACCGGCACATCACCGTCTCCACGTCCGGCATCGTGCCCGGCATGCGCCGGCTGGCGGAGGAGGGGCTGCCCATCACCCTGGCGCTTTCGCTGCACGCCCCCACCGATGAGCTGCGCCGCCAGCTCATGCCCGTGGCCCGCATCTGGCCCCTCGACGAGGTGCTGGAGGCGGCCCGGGCGTACGCCCAGAAGACCGGGCGGCGGGTCACGTACGAGTACATCCTCATCGACGGCGTGAACGACGGTCCCGAAGAGGCGCGGCAGCTGGCCCGCCTGCTGAAGGGCACGCTGGCGCACGTCAACCTGATACCGCTGAACCCCGTGGCCGAGCGGCCCCAGTACCGGCGGCCCGGCCCGGAGCGCATCAACCGGTTCAAGCAGATTCTGGAATCCAGCGGCATTGCCACCACGGTGCGGCGGGAGATGGGCGGTGACATCGACGCCGCCTGCGGCCAGCTGCGAAACCGTGCGCAGCGCATGCATTTGGGGAGATGAGATCACCGTGAGGCTGGTGTACAGCGAGCGGACCGATCCCGGCAGAGTGCGGCCCAGCAACCAGGATGCCTACCTGATCGAACCGCTCTCCCTGCCCGGCGGCGGCGCCCTCCTGGCGGTGGCGGACGGCATGGGCGGCTACGACGGCGGCGAGATCGCCTCGCGGCTGGCCATCCAGACGCTGCGCGCCTTCGTGCCGCCGCGGGTGGAGACGTGGGCCCGGGAGGGCACCGTCGGCGAAGGGCTCGTGGAGGCGATCCACGAGGCGAACCACGTCATCCTGGAACAGCAGATGGCCCGCCAGGAGCTGGCGCACATGGGCACGACGATCACGGCCGTGATCGCCATGGGCCCGCGCCTCTACGTCGGCCACGTGGGCGACAGCAAGGCGTACCTCGTGGGCCCGGCGGAGGCCCGCCAGCTCACCTCGGACCACAACGTGCCCGGCGAGCTGCTGCAGAGCGGCCACCTCACCCAGGAGGAGGCGGCCCACCACCCGCAGCGGCACGTGCTCACCCGCGCGCTCGGCGTCCGCCCGGACCTGCCGGTGGAACAGCGGGAGCTGGAGTGGTCCGTGGGCGACCTGCTGCTGCTCTGTACGGACGGGCTCTCCAACCTGGTCAGCCTGGAGGAGATCCGCGAAGCTGCGCGCCGGCTGGATCCCAGCGCCCTGGCGGACTGGCTGGTGAACCTCGCCAACAGCCGCGGGGGCTACGACAACATCACTGTGCTTGCCGCCAGGTGGGAGGGATAAGGTCCCTTGATCGGCACAATTCTCGGCAGTCGATACAGAATCGAGGAGCGCATCGGCGGCGGCGGCATGGCCGTGGTCTTCCGGGCCACGGACCTTCAACTGGGCCGGGAGGTTGCGGTGAAAACCCTCCGGGGCCAGTTCGGCGCGGATGAGGAGTTCGTCCGCCGCTTCCGGCGCGAGGCGCAGAACGCCGCCAGCCTCTCCCATCCCAACATCGTGCAGACCTACGATGTCGGGGAGGATGGCGGAACCCACTACATCGTGATGGAACTGGTCACGGGCAAGACCCTGAAGGCGCTCATCCAGGAGCAGGGGCCGCTGCCGGTGACGGAGGCGGCGCGCATCGGCATCGCCATCGCCGACGCCCTCGCCCACGCCCACGCCCAGGGGATCGTGCACCGGGACATCAAGCCCCATAACATCCTGCTGGGGCGGGACGGGCGCGTGAAGGTGGCCGACTTCGGCATCGCCCGGGCGGTCACCACCGACACGCTCACCCGCACCGGCTCGTGGATGGGTTCGGCCCACTACTTCAGCCCCGAGCAGGCCGACGGCCAGCCGGCATCAAGCAAGTCCGACCTGTACTCGCTGGGCGTTGTCCTCTACGAGATGGTGACGGGCACCGTTCCGTTTCACGGCGAGAGCCCCATCACCGTCGCCCTGAAGCACCTGCGCGAGCGGGTGGACCCGCCGTCACACCTCAACAGCGAGGTGCCGGTGGAGATGGACGAGATCATCCTGCGGGCGATGGAGAAGGAGCCCGACGACCGGTTCGACAGCGCGGTCGAGATGCGGGACGCCCTGTCCGACTTCCTTCAGCTTCACCTGGAAGGGCGGACGCACATCCGGAGCGGCGACTTTCCCACGATGGACGTGCGGGCCGCCCGGGTCCGGTCCGCGGGCCAGCGGCGGGAACGGCCCCGGGGGAAGCGGCAGCGGGATCCCGAGGCCGCCGCGCGGCGCGTCCGCATCCGCAACATCGTCATCGTGTCGGCCGTGCTGCTTCTCCTGCTGGGCGGCCTGGGCGCCGGGGCGTGGGCGATCTGGAAGTTCCTCGACGTGCCCGAGGTGCAGGTGCCCGCGATCGTCGGCGTCCATATCACCCAGGCGGAGGAGATGCTGGCCGCAGCCAAGCTGCAGCGGACCATCGTCTCGGAGCGGCACAGCGACCTGGAGCAGCTCTACATCATCGAGGCCCGGCCCGAGCCCGGCTCCTGGGTGAAGGAAGGCGCCGTGATCGAGCTGGTCGTCTCGAAGGGGCCGGAGACCGTGGAGCTGCCCGATGTGGTGGGCATGCACGTGGACCAGGCCGTTGCCCGTCTGAAGACCGAGCGGTTTGACGTCCTCGAGTTCAAGGAACAGATCTCCAACCGGCCCGCCGGCGAGGTCATCGGCCAGGCGCCGCCTGCCCGCACGCCGCTGAAGGTCGGTTCCAAGGTGACGCTCACGGTGTCCCTGGGTCCGCTCAAGGTGCCGGATGTGGCGGGCATGGCGGTGGAGGACGCCCGCAAGGCCATCACCGACGCGGGGCTGGTGCCCGGCACCGTCACGGAACGGCCGGACGCCCAGCCGGCGGGAACGGTGCTGGCCACCGTCCCGGCCGGGGGCAGCCAGGTGGAGCCCGGGCAGCGGGTGGAGCTGGTGGTCTCCTCCGGGCCGGAGCTGGTGGGGACCGAGTTCAGCAAGGAGCTGGTCGTGCCGGGACCGGCGACCCAGAAGGTCCGGTTCCAGGTGGTGCTCATCGACCAGATCGAGGGTTCCGAGGAGCCGCGGGTCCTGGTGGATGAGGAGCTGGAAGGCGGCCACCGGGTGACCGTGTCGGACAAGTTCTACGGCAGCGGCGCCTACCTGATCATCCACGTCAACGGCGTGGAGGCGGGCTGGGTGGAGCTGCCCTGAGGCAGAGGTGGGGTCGAAGTGTGCCAGTAGGTCAGGTGATCCGATCGCATTCGAACATCTACTACGTGCTGGTGGACGGCCGTGAGGTGGAGTGCCGCCCCCGGGGCAAGTTCCGGCTGGACCGGCTGCAGGTGCTGGCCGGCGACGAGGTGGAGGTCACGCTGGCGCCCGACGGGGAGGGGCGCATCGAGAAGGTGCTGCCCCGCCGCAACTGCCTGGAGCGGCCGCCGGTGGCCAACGTGGACCAGTGCCTGGTGGTCTTCACCCTCGTCGAGCCCGAGGCCGACTACCTCTTCCTCGACCGGGTGCTGGTTCACGTGGAGCAGGCGGGGGTGGAGCCGCTGATCCTGCTCAACAAGATCGACCTGGTGGAGGAAGCGGAAGTCAGCGCCTTCGTGCGCGCCTACCGCGACCTGGTGGGCTACCGGGTGCTGCCGATCTCGGCCGCCGAGGGGCTGGGGCTGGACGAGCTCCGGCGCCACCTGGCGGGCCGGACGTCGGTCCTGGCCGGTCACTCCGGCGTGGGCAAGTCCCGCCTGGTGCGGGCCCTGGAGCCCCACCGGGAAGACGTGCGGGTGGGGGCGATATCCGCCAAGTCCCGGAAGGGGCGGCACACCACGCGCCACGTGGAGCTGATCCCCCTGACGGGCGGCGGCCTGCTGGCCGACGCGCCGGGTTTCACCTACCTGGAGTTCCAGGACATCGACAAGTGGACGCTCAGGGACTACTTCCCGGAGTTCGTCCGGCGCCAGGGGGACTGCCGGTACAGCGACTGCCTGCACCGGAAGGAGCCCGACTGTGCGGTGCGGGCGGCGGTGGAGGCCGGGGAGATTCCCGGGAGCCGCCATGCGAATTACCTGGCGTTCCTCGAAGAAGTAGAAGCCATGAAAAGGTGGTAGTGGTCTTGCGAGATCCTGCACGGGTGAAGGTGGCCCCGTCGCTGCTCTCCGCCGACTTCGCCGCGCTGGGGGCGGAGCTGGCCGCCATCGAGGAGGCGGGGGCGGACTGGGCCCACCTGGACGTGATGGACGGCCATTTCGTGCCGAACCTGACCTTCGGTCCGCCGGTGATTGCCAGACTCCGGCCCCGGTCGAAGCTGTTCTTCGACGCGCACCTGATGATCCGCCAGCCCGAGCGCTACGTGGCGGACTTCGTGAAGGCGGGGGCCGACCTGATCACGGTGCACGCGGAGGCCTGCGACCACCTGCACCGGGTGCTGGGCCAGATCCGGGAGGCCGGCGTGAAGGCCGGCGTCGCGCTGAACCCGCACACACCCGTGGCGGTGCTGGCCCACGTGCTGGACATGGTGGACCTGATCCTGATCATGACCGTCAACCCCGGCTTTGGCGGCCAGCGCTTCATCGAGGCGTGCCTGCCCAAGATCCGCCAGGCGAGGGCCATGCTGGAGGAGGCCGGCCTCGCCGACCGGGTCGAGATCCAGGTGGACGGCGGCGTCGACCCGCACACGGCCCCCCGGTGCGTGGAGGCGGGCGCCACCGTGCTGGTCGCGGGGACGGCGGTGTTCGGCAGGGAAGACTACGCGGCGGCCATCGCGGCCCTGCGTGGTGCGCACAGCCCCGGTTGATGCCAAGGAGGTGGCAGCATGGCGGCATCTGGCCAGTACGTGATCTTTCGCCTGGATGATCAGTGGTACGGTGCAGATATTGCGGTCGTGCGCGAGGTGAGCTACCTCACGCCGGTCACGCGCCTCCCCAACACCCCCCACTACGTGGAGGGCGTGATCGACCTGCGGGGTGAGGTCATGCCGGTCATCGACATGCGCAAGCGGCTGGGGCTGCCCGTGCGGCCCCCGGACGGCGACAGCCGCATCATGATCCTGACCGTTGGCAGCCTGACCGCCGCCCTGGTGGTGGACGGGGTGGAGCAGGTGGCGACCATCGAACAGGAGGCCATCAGCCAGCCGGACGACAGCCTGACGGTGGCCGGGCAGGACTACGTGTACGGCGTGGCCCGGATGGGCGAGAAGCTGGTGGTGCTGATCGACCTGGCCCGGATGCTCTCCATCGCCGTGGCCTGACTTCCTGCCCCGGTCCCCCCGTTTCCGGAGGCAAGTTTTCCCCCCTGCCTACGTATGTTGGGGGAAGAACGGGTTCGCCGGGACGGGGAGGGGTCGCCGTGCGGTTGAGGCTGGGCAGGCGGAGGCCGCCGCGCAGGGCGCTGGTGGGGTTCTTCCTGATCCTCGCGGGCGTGTCGATCGTGCTCACGGCCGTGCCCGGCTTCGTATACGCCGCGGTGATCGGCGGACTGATCGCCTACGTCGGCTACACGTTGATTGGCCGGTGAGCCATGGGACTGGGAAGGGGGGCACCTGTGTGCGCATCACCGTCATCCGACTGCCGCGACCCTTGGGGCGAATGTTGATGGCTATCATGAAGATGTTTTCCGGCAAGCGGGGGGAAGGCAGGGACGCCGCGTAAGCCGCACCGGGCCCGCCTGCAGCCCGCAAGCCGGCCGCACCGGTCCGCAACGGCAGGGGCACCCCGGCGGTCGATTGCCGCCGGGGTGAACGCTTGGCTATAATAGGGAAGACTTGCCGCTTGGAGGTCGAAGCGATCATGGCCGACTACCTGGTACGGGCGATCGGCGCCGGCGGGAACGTGCGCGCGTTCGCGGCGGTGACCACGGCGCTGGCGGAGGAGGCCCGGCACCGCCACGACACCTGGCCCACCGCGACTGCCGCCCTGGGCCGCGCGCTGACCGGCACCGCGCTGCTGGCTGCGACACTGAAGGATCCCAACGAGTCCCTGACCCTGCGGGTGGCGGGCGACGGCCCCCTGCGGGGCATCATCTGCGACGCGGACGAGCAGGGGAACGTGCGGGGCTACGTGAACGAGCCCCACGTGGACCTGGAGCCCGCCTCCCCGGGCAAACTGAACGTGGGCGCGGCCGTGGGCCGGGGCATGCTCTACGTCACGCGGCAGCTCGCGCTGCAGGGCATCTACACCGGCTCGGCCGAGCTGGTCTCCGGCGAGATCGCCGAGGATCTGGCCTACTACCTGACCCGCTCGGAGCAGACGCCCTCCGCCGTGGGCCTGGGCGTGCGGGTCGGGCCGGGCGGCGCAGTGGTGGCCGCGGGCGGTTACATGCTGCAGCTCATGCCGGCCACGCCGGACGCCGACCGGGACCGGCTGGAGGAGAACCTGGGCAAGCTCGGCTCCGTCAGCCTGGCGGTGGAGCAGGGGATGACGCCGGAGCAAATCCTGGCCGCGGTCCTGCAGGGGATCGACTACCAGATCCTCGAGCGGCGCGACCTGCGCTTCAGGTGCCGGTGCAGCCGGGAGCGGGCCCTGGGCGCCATCGCCCTGCTCGACGAAAGCGAGCTGGACGCGCTGATCGACGAGGACCGCGGGGCGGAGCTCACATGCCACTTCTGCAACGAGATCTACCGCTTCTCCGAGGCGGAGGTCCGCCAGGTGAGAGCGGGCATGCAGGAGAAACAGTAGCGGGCCCCGGCCGCAATGGCGAAAACCCGGCCGCAGGCTGCGGCCGGGTTTGCTGGCCATCAGGACAGATTAGATCGCCCGCTGAACCTTGCCGCTGCGCAGGCAGCGGGTGCAGACGGTGATGCGCTTGACGCGGCCGTTCACCACCGCCCGGACGGTCTGGACGTTGGGCGACCAGGTCCGCTTGGTCTTGTTCTCAGCGTGGCTGACGTTGTGGCCGTGCGACACGCCCTTGTTGCAAACCTCGCACCGACGAGCCAAGGCCTGACACCTCCTCAAGGCGGAGCTCGCGCTTACCTCGTTCAAAGCACGATCCATATCATAACACAACGAGTACAGACATGACAAGTGCGGGAGCGGCGGCCAAATCGGAGGGTGCAGCAGGAATTCGGCCGTCCCAGGAAGAACATATCGCCGCTGGAAGGGGGGGTGCCCCGGTGGGAAAGGAGCTGATCACCGAACGGGGGCGCATCTACGTCTCCAACGACGTCATTGCGACCCTGGCCGGCATCGCGACCACCGAGTGCTACGGCATCGTGGGCATGGCCTCCTCCCGCATCCAGGACGGCATCTCGGAGCTCCTCGGCCGTGAGAACCTGGCCCGGGGCGTTTCCGTGGAAGTCGACGGCGATTCGGTGGAGATCGATCTTTATATCGTTGTAGGGTATGGCACCCGCATCTCGGAGATCGGGCGGAACGTCACCGACAAGGTGCGCTACGTCGTAGAGAGTTACACGGGTCTGAAGGTGCGGGCTGTCCACATCCATGTCCGCGGCGTCAAGCTTGGGCAAGCCTGAGCCGGCGCCGCAGGTCCATATTACCCGCCCCGCTGCGGCAGCGGGATCGGATGAGGAGGCACTCATCGTTGAGCATTCAGACCATTGACGGCAAGGCGTTGAAACAGATGATCCTCCGCGCAGCTGCCAGGCTCGACGCCGAGAAGGACGCGGTAAACGCCTTGAACGTCTTCCCCGTACCGGACGGCGACACGGGCACCAACATGTCGATGACCCTCACCTCGGCCAACCGGGAGGTGGAGCGGGCGGGCGACCGCACGGTGGGCGAGGTGGCCGCCGCCCTGGCCCAGGGCTCCCTGATGGGTGCCCGGGGTAACTCGGGGGTCATTCTGTCACAGCTCTTCCGCGGTTTTGCCAAGTACCTCGACGGCAAGGTGTCCATCGACGGCCGCGACCTGGCCCGGGCCCTGCAGGAGGGCGTCGACACCGCCTACAAGGCGGTGATGAAGCCCGTCGAGGGCACGATTCTCACCGTCGCCCGGGAGGCCGCCGCAGCCGCGCAGCAGGCGAGCCGCAAGGACCGGTCCGCGGCGGCCGTGATGCGGGCCGCGGTGGAGGCCGCCGAGGCGGCCCTGGCGAAAACGCCTGAGCTCCTGCCGGTGCTGAAGAAGGCCGGCGTCGTCGACTCGGGCGGCAAGGGGCTGACCGTCATCTACCACGGGTACTACGAGGCGCTCTCCGGCGAGGCCTCCGACGTGCCGACGGTTCCGACGGAGGTCCGGCCGGACGAGGAGCCGGCCCGTGCCCGGCACGACGTCTCGCCTGCCTCGCAGGTGGCCTTCAAGGTCGATGAGGAGATCTCCGACATCCGGTTCCCGTACGACTGCGAGTTCTTCATCCGGCGGTACAAGGACGGCCCGCCGATCCCGATGGACCACATCGCCCGGGAGCTGGAGCAGTGGGGCGACTCGATCTACGTGGTCGGCAGCGAGGACCTGGCGAAAGTGCACGTCCACGCCTCCAATCCCGGCCCGGTGCTGTCGCTGGCGATTCAGTACGGCGACCTGATCGACATCGTCATCCACAACATGCGGGAGCAGCACGAGGACCTGCTGCGCCACGCCCAGCCCGCGCCGGCGGGCGTCGCCTCGACCGGGCTGGCGGGCGCGGCGGACCACCCCGGGGGCTCCGCACAGGCGGGCAACCCCGCGGGCGCCGCACACGCCGACGCCCCCGGCCCGCAGGAGGAGCAGCCCACGGCCGTGGTCGCCGTGGCCGCGGGGGAGGGGATGGCCGAGATCTTCCGCTCCCTGGGGGTGAGCCAGGTCATCGAGGGCGGGCAGACCATGAACCCGTCCACCCAGGACCTGCTGGACGCCGTGGAGCGCTGCCCGAGCCGCCAGGTGTTCCTGCTGCCCAACAACAAGAACATCATCCTGGCGGCCGAACAGGTGGTGGCGCTGACCGAGAAGAAGGTCTACGTCGTGCCCACCCGGTCGGTCCCTGAGGGGATCTCGGCGATGGTGGCGTGGATGCCCGACGAGGAGGACGGCGAGCGGCTGTTCAGCAGCATGAAGCAGGCCATCGCCGGGGTGCAGACCGGCGAGGTCACCTACGCCGTCCGCGACACGGTGTACGAGGACCTGGAGATCCGGGAGGGCGACATCCTCGGCCTGTGGAACGGCAAGATCCGCGAGGTGGGGAAGGAGCCGGAGGCGGTGCTGACCGCCCTGCTGGACGCGATGGTGGCCGAGACCGGCGGCGAGGTGATCGCCGTCTACTACGGCAACGGGATCGACGCGGAGCGGGCCGAGGCCGTGGCCGAGCAACTCCGGGAGCGGTTCCCCGACCACGAGGTGGAGATGCAGTACGGCGGCCAGCCGCTCTACCACTACGTGTTCTCACTCGAATAAGATGAGGCAGGTGCGCCGGCCGGCGCACGCGCGCTTCACGCACCTGCCGTGCCAGGCTGACCCGGCGGAGCAGCAGGCTCCGCCGGGTCAGCCTTTGCGCGCGGTGGCACTCCGGCCCCAGTTTACATAGTGTGATGGAGCACTGCGTCTGCGCGGAGGGGAGGGGTGAGCGGTGTCCGAGGACCCCAAGGTCACGGTGGTGATTCCCGCCTACAACGCCGCCCGCTACCTGGCCGAGGCGGTGGAGAGCGCCCTGAACCAGACCTACAGCGACCTGGAGGTGCTGGTGGTGGACGACGGCTCCACCGACCGGACGCCTTTCCTGCTGGAGCGGTACGGCAGGGCCATCCGCACCATCCGCAAGCGCAACGGCGGGACCCCGTCGGCCCTGAACGAGGGAATCCGGCAGGCGCGGGGCGAGTGGATCGCCTGGCTGAGCGCGGACGACGCCTTCCTGCCCGAGAAGCTGGCGAAGCAGATGGCGTACGCGGACGCCCACCCCGAATGCGCGCTCATCTACACCAACTGGTTCGTGGTGGACGCCCGGGGGAAGACGGTCTCGCACCTGGCCTCGCCCACCTTCCGTTCCCGGGCCGACCAGGTCGAGAAGCTGCTGCGCGGGTGCGTGATCAACGGCTCCACGACCCTGGTCCGCCGGGAGGTCTACCTGCGGGCGGGCCTCTTCGACGAGTCGCTGCCCCAGGCCCACGACTGGGACATGTGGCTGCGGCTCGCCCGGGACTACCGCTTCGGCCACGTGGCCGAGCCGCTCCTGCGCTACCGCTGGCATGGCGAGAACCTGAGCGCCCGCCCCGACGCCCTGGCCTACAACGACCGCGTGCTGGCGAAGGCGCGGGCTTTCCTGGGCGGGCAACCGCCCGGCGGGGGAGGGGGAACCCAGTGACGCAGCGGAGGAACCCGCGCCTGCTGGTACTGGCCTGTGACGGGCTCGATCCCGACGTGATCCTGCACAACCTGCACCGGCTGCCCTTCATCCGAAGCCTCTGTCAGGGCGGGGGCTACGGGGTGGTGGAGTCGGCGGTGCACTCCTGCGACATCTGGACCACCCACTACACCGGGCTGCCCCCGGAGAAGCACGGCGTCCAATTCAGCCGGCTGGCGCTGGCGAAGCAGCCCGCCGACCTGACCGCGGTCAAGACCGACCTGTTCCTGTGGGACTGGCTGAACCGCCACGGCCTCACCGTGGGCTTCGTGGAGCCCCTGCACGCCTATCCCGCCCCGCAGGTGAAGGGCTTCTTCGTCTCGGGCTCGCCGCGGCCCACCCTGGCGCAGACCGACCGGGCCGTCTGGCCGCCGGCGCTGAAGCCGCTCATCGACCGGGAGTATATGGCCAGCCTGCCCAAGCCGCCTTCCCTGAAGGACCTGGGCGTTGAGAAGCCCTTCTCCGGGCTGACGGACGCCGAACTGCTGAAGCTCCTGGACGGGTACTTCGCCGACGCGCCGGCCCTGCTCCGGCCGCACCTGAACTGGTACCTGGACCTGGTCGAGCGGCTGTGGACGAAGGTCCCGTGCGACGTGCTCTGGGTCTACTTCATGGAGACCGATGTGCTGGGCCATTTCCTGTTCAACGACGACCCGCCCGAGGCGCTGGTGCAGGTGTACGCCGAGATGGACCGGGGGTTCGCCCGCCTCGCCCAGCGGACCGGCGCGGAGGCGGTGCTGCTGCTCTCCGACCACGGCATGACGCCGATCGCCCGGCTGCTGACGCAGCCACAGTCCACCCCGCTCATGCGGAACCTGGCCGAGGAGTACCGGGTCGCCGGGACCCGGCTGCTCCGCCCCAACCTCGCCGTGGTGCAGGGCTACAACCAGGGCCTCTGCACGGGCACCCACCGGGACCGGGCGTTCTACGCCGTGCGCTCGCCCCGGGTGAGGTCCGGCGTCAGGGCCGACGTGCACTTCCACGACCTCTTCGGCCTCTTGCTGCGCGTGCTCGGGCTCCCGGTTCCCCCGGGGCGCCGGGCCTACCGCGGCCCGCTGTTTCCCGAGCCGGCTCCGGCCCCGGGTCCTGGCAGTGCCCCAGCCGCGGGTTCCGCCAGTTCCCCGGCCCCGGGTCCGGGCAGTGCCCCGGTCCCAGGCCCCGCCGGTTCCCCGGCTACAGATCCCGCCAGTGCTCCGACCCCGGGCCCCGGCACGGTCCCGGTCCCGGGTCCCGCCAGTGCTCCGGCCCCGGGCCCCGGCACGTCCCAGGCTCCCCGTGCCGCAAGAGCCCCGGGGACCACACCAACCGTCACGACGAAGGGGGTGCGGCCCTTGCGCATCGGCATTCTCACCTACGGGATCCACAAGGGCGGGCGCGGGCGCACGGTCGCCCGCCTGGCCGAGGGGCTGGCCCGCCGGGGGCATGAGACGTTCCTCCTCATGCTGGAAGGCCAGCCGGTCGCCTATCCGGTCAGGGTGCCCATCCACCGCATGCCCGCCTTCGAGCCGCACAAGTTCCCTCAGGCGGACGTGATCATCCCCGCGGCTTTGGGGCTGATTCCCAAGGCTCTGGGCCGCTCCTCCCACGTGACCGTTCCGCTGCACTTCCGCTTCGAGCCGGACGTCGCCTACGACGCGCGCACCGCCCTTCACGTCGTCAGCCTGCCCTACCGCTCCATGGCCACCGCCGCGCCGGTGGCGGCCCGGGTGCAGCAGCAGAGCGGCCGGCCGTGCCACCCGGTGCCGCCGGGGGTCGACACGGCGGTCTTCAAGCCGGGGGCGCGGCCCGCCGGGGGCCCGAGGCGGGTCGGATTCATCTACCGCAGCCCGGCCCTGGGCTACGGCTTCAAGGGTGCGGACTGCTTCTTCACCGCCATGCAGCGGGTGCTGCACGCGGAGCGGGACGTGCAGGTGTGCCTGCTCAACCCCGACGGGCTGCCGGTGGACGCGCCGATCCCGGTGGAGGTGGTGGAGGCGCACACCGACGAGGAGATCGCCCGGTTCTACCGCAGCCTGGACGTGTTCGTCACCGCCTCCGTCAGCGACGGCGCGCAGCTCGGCGTGCTGGAGGCCATGGCCTGCGGCACGCCGGTGGTGGCCACCGACGCGGGCGGCATCCGGGAGTACGCCACCCCGGGGATCAACTGCTTCATGGGCCTTCCCAACCATCCCAAGATGCTGGGCGACCTGGTGCTGGCGGCCCTGCGGGACCGGAACCGTGCCAGGGGCTTCGCCGACGCCGCCCTGCAGATGGTCCGCACCCGGACCTGGGATGCGTTCGTGGACGCGGCGGAGGCCGCCGTGCAGGCGGCCTTTGCCGAGCGACGGAGGGAGGCGAAGCCATGAGGGCGCCCAGACTGCTCGTGCTGGCGTGCGATGCCGCCGATCCCCACCTGATCCTGGCCCACCGACGGCGGCTGCCCACGCTGGACCGGCTGTGCCGGGAGGGCAGCTACGGCATCATCGACTCGCTCACCCGCTCCGGCGACGTCTGGACCACCTATTACACGGGCCTGCCCCCCGAGGTGCACGGCATCCAGGCCGTGCGCCTCTCCAAGTCCAAGGAGCCGGCCGACCTCACCAGGGTGAACACGGACCTGTTCCTGTGGGACTGGCTCAACCGCTGGGGGCTGAGCGTCGGCTTCGTGGAGTCCCTCTACACCTTCCCTGCCCCCCAGGTAAACGGGTTCTTCGTCTCCGGCGTTCCCCGCCCGCCTCACAGCCAGACTGACCGGTCCGTGCACCCGCCAGAGCTGCGCGCGCTGATCGACCGGGAGTACGTCGCCGGCATCCCGAAGCCCCCGAAGCTGAGGGATCTGGGAATCACCAAACCCTTTGCCGAGCTGTCGGACCGGGAACTGAGGGAGATCCTGGCCCGGGGCTACTGGACCAACATGCCGGAGCTGCTGCGGCCGCACCTGGAGCGGTACGCGGACCTGGTTTTCCGCCTGTACGAGCGGCGCCCGGTGGATGTGCTCTGGGTCTACTTCCTGGAGGCGGACTACGCCGGCCACTTCCTGATGCACGAGCAGCCGCCGCGCACCATGGTCCGGGCCTACGCCGAGCTCGACCGCATCTTCGGCCGCCTGATCGCGCGGCTGCAGCCCGAGACCGTCCTGTTCATCTCCGACCACGGCATGCTGCCCATCGGTCACCTGCTCACCCGGGAGCCCCCGAACCCGGTGATGGCGGAGATGGTCTGGGAGTACCGGCAGACGCGGCACCGGCTGCTCTCGCCCGACCTGGCGGTGCTGGAGGGGCAGAACGGGGGCATCTACAGCGGGACGCACAACTACCAGGGCTTCTACGCGCTGCGGGGGCCGGGGGTCTACCGGGGGCAGCGCTCCGACATCCACTTCCACGACGGCTTCCGGCTGATCGTGCGCGCCGCCGGGCTGCCGGTGCCGGCCGGGCGGGCCGGACGGACGCCGCCGGTTTTCAACGAGTTCTCGCAGCGCCGCGCCGCGGAGTACGACCAGCAGCAGTGGGCGTCCAACCCGGATTATCTGTCCGCTTTTCTCTCCTTTGCCGAGCTCAGGCCGGAGCACCATGTGCTCGAGGCGGGGGTCGGCACCGGCCAGGTGGCGGCCGCCGGGGCGCCGCGGGTGGCGCGGTACGTCGGGCTCGACAACTCGGAGGAGATGCTGGTCCAGGCGCGGCGGAAGGTGCCGGGGCTCCGCCTGGTGCACGCCGACCTGCGGGCCGTGCCCCTGCCGGACCGGTCCTTTGACCGGGTGCTGGCCCGCTCCGTGCTGCACCACGTGACCCAGGGGCTCGACCAGGTGATGCGGGAACTGTACCGGGTGCTGCGCCCGGGCGGACGGCTGGTGATCGGAGAGGGCATTCCGCCTTCGCCGGAATCGGTGGCCCACTTCACCGAGGTCTTCTCCCTGAAGGAGGAGCGGCTGGTGCTGCTGCCGGAGCACCTGATCCAGCTGCTGGAGCGGGCCGGATTCGTCGACATCCGGTTCCGGCGGTATGTGATGCCCCAGGTGAGCGTGCGGGGCTGGCTGGAGCGGTCGGACCTGTCGGATGCGCTGAAGGCCCGGCTGCTGGAGATGCACCGGACGACGCCGCCGGCGGTGCAGCGGGCCTACCGCACCACCATTACGGAGGACGACGTCCTGGTCGACTTCACGTTCGCCCTGGTGAGCGGCAGCCGCCCCCACTGGTGAGCGTGGGCGTCAGCGGTTCAGGCAGGAGCCGCGGGGCGCGGGGTCGAATGGAGATAGGGCACCCCCTGGCAGGCCGCGGGGAAGTCCTGCCAGGGGGTTCGTCTTCCGGAGGGAATTGGTGGGAGCTAGTGCAGGAGGACCTCGTGAAGCAGAAAGTCATCGTTCCTGAGCTGATCATCATACGGGCCCTGTCGTGTCTGGCCGTGGTCCTGATGCACTCGATCACGATGCTGATCGGGGACCCCGAGGTGAACCGCGGCCTCAACACCGCCCGGCTGCTGCTGCTGTTCGCGACGCCCACGTTCGCCTACATGTCCGCGTTCCTGATCGGCTATTCCAAGTCGCAGCGCCCGTACTTCGAGACGCTCTGGCTGCGGGTGAAGTACCTGATCCTGCCCTACCTGGTTTTCGCCGTCGGTTACGCCTTCTGGCAGCACTACCAGTGGGGGGCGCCCCTGGTGGACCGGATCCGGTACAACGTCGCGGGCGGGTACCACGGGTACTTCGTGCTGGTCGTCTTCCAGTTCTACCTGTTCCACCCGCTGTTCCGGCCGATCCTGGAGCGGGTGCCGGCGTGGGTGGGCGTGCCGGCCGCGGGCCTGGTGAACATCGGGTACCTGGCGGCCCTCAACCTGGGCCTGGTCTCGATCCCCTACCTCGGCTTCCACGCGTACCGGCTGCTGCCCGCCTGGTTCTTCTATTACGTGCTCGGATACTACTCCGGCCGGGACAGGGACCAGTTTCAGCTGGTGCTGCGCCGGTGGTGGCCGCTCTCGGCGGCGATCCTGGCGGGCGGCGCGGGGCTGCTGCTCTGGAACGCCCTGAGCGGGTTCCTGCCGGACGTGACCTCGCAACGATTTGAAGTGGTGCTGTACGCGGCGGGGGTCATCCTCCTCGCCTTCCCGCTGGCGGGACGGGCCCGGCGGGTCCCCTCGGTGCTGAACCTCGTCAACCGGGCCTCTTTCGGGATCTACCTGCTGCACTGGTTCTTCCTGGAGCTGTTCCGCCGGTGGGTCGTGCGGATTCCGGGCCTGCCGAAACCGGCGGGGATTCTGCTGCTCTTCGTGCTGGCCGCGACCGCGGCGGCGCTGGTGACCTTCGCGCTCAACCGCTGGCGGTGGGGCGCCTACGTGGTGGGCCGGCTCGGGGTGGACGGCAGCAAGGCCAGGCTGGCGCCGCCGCCTGGGTCTGCCGCAGCCCCCGCCGAGGCGGCAACTCGTTGAACGCGCAGCCATCGAGGCCGGGCGTTGCGCTCTGTCGCCTCGATGGCCTGCTTTTTTTGGCCGTGTCCGGTCAGGCCCCTCTGCTCGCCTCGTGAATGGCCGTGAGCGCTTCGTGCATCTCCTTCCAGGTGCGCTGCCAGCTCCAGTCGCGGGCGGTGGCGACGCCGGCGGCGCCCAGCCGCTGCCGCAGGGCCGGATCGCCCAGGACAGTGAGGATCGCCTGCGCAAGGGCCATCGGGGTCCGGGGGGGCACCAGCAGGCAGTTGACCTGGTGCCGGGCGTACTCGCCAATGCCCCCGCAGTTGGTCGCGACCACGGCCGCGCCGCAGCTCATGGCCTCCAACGGCGGCATGGAGAAGCCCTCGAACCAGGAGGTGGAGACGAAGACCGCCGCCTGCTGATAGAGCTCGGCCAGCTCCGCGTCCGTGGGCGCGACCACCACCCGGTGCGGGTACGGCAGATGGACGCGGCAGGCCACGGGCGTGACGATGGTGAGGGGAAGGCGGGGGTAGCGCTGCATGACCGGGCCCAGGGCCTGGACGAAGTCGTCGGTGCCCTTGAAGCCGTACCCCAGGGTCTTGTCCCGCCAGATATACAGGATGCCCGACCGGGGCGGGGCGTCGGGAGGCGGCGGCACGAAGGTCTCCTGCTCGATGCCGAGGTGGATGACCTGCGGTCGCCGGCCGGCCACGGCTTCGATGCGGCTGGCCAGCCACTGGGAGATGGCCAGGGTGGGGATGGGGAGCAGGTAGGTCTCCTTCGCCCGGGGGTCCTTCACCCAGAGCGGCTCGTAGCCCAGGCTGAACCGGACCACCTGCCCCGCGCCGCTCTCCCAGGCCGGCGGCACGGTGCTCCAGAAGTTGGTCAGGATGATGTCGGACTTGGGGAACGCATCGGGGACGATCCAGGGAACCGAGATCACCGGAACGGTGACCTTCCACTGGATGCCCCCCCGCTCCGGGATCAGGAACGCGACGTCGTGGCCGTAGGCCGCCAGCCCTTCGGCCACCCGGACGAGGGTGCGCGTGCCCCCGCCCAGCTCCAGGTTGAACGCCGGAATGGTGATCTTCACGGGTCCCTTGCCTCCTGCGGCTGGACATGCCCCTGCATGATCTGCCGGAGGGCGTCCTCCAGCTGGTCGCCGAAGCGCTTCCACGTCCACACCGCCGCGGTGCGCAGGCCGCCCTCCGCCAGCCGGGACCGCAGGTCAGGCTCCCTGAGCACGCTCAGGATGTACCCGGCAAGGCGGTCGGGCTGCTTCGGCGGGCTGAGCAGGCAGTTCTCGCCCGGGCGGGCGTAGTCGCGCACGCCGCCGCAGTCGGTGAGCACCACCGGCGTGCCGCAGGCCATGGCCTCCAGCGGGGGCAGCGAGAGCGCTTCGAACCAGGAGGCCAGCACGTAGACGGCCGCACGGTTGTAGGCCTCGGCCATCGCCCGGTCGTCCTCGGGCCGGATTTCGGTGAAGGGAAAGGCAAAGGGGGGCGGCGGGGTTCCGGGGGAGTCGCCTTCCGTGGCAGCCACCAGCACCCGCACGTCCGGCATCTGGCGGCGGACGAGCTCCATGGCCGCCGCGAAGTCGCCGTTGCCCTTATAGTGGTAGCCGTGCGCCTCCGACCGGTAGATGAAGAACACCGTCCGATCGTCTCTCGGCGCGCCGTCCAGCGGACGGAAGACGCGGCCGTCCACGCCGGGCTGGGCGATGAAGCAGTCCTGTCCGGTCGCCTCCCGGATGATCCTGCGCAGATGCGGCCCCAGTGTGATCACCGGAAAGCCCTGGAGGTACGTGTCCAGGGCCGCTTTGTTCTCGGGCACCCACATGGGCTCGAACCCGGTGCTGAACCGGACGACCCGGCCCTTGCCGCTTTCGGCGGCGGGCCTGACCGTCGGCCAGAAGTTGGGCAAGATCACGTCGGCCTCCGGGATCACCGACGGCGTGATCTTGCTGACCCGTTTGACCCGGGATTTGAGCGGATAGGCAAGGGGGAGGCCCTCGAGCACGACCACGGTGACGTCGTGACCCCGCTCGACCAGCTGGTTGGCTGCCTCGGCGATGACCCGGCAGCCGCCGCCGCGGTGGAGGTGCAACACGGGGATGACGACCCGCACAGCGGACCCCTCCAGTCACTGAACTGCTTCCGCCTGCGCGGCGCCGCGCGGGCGTTTGGCGCGCGGCTGCGGCGCCCCTTCGGCGGTTGTCGGAAGCTGCGGTGTCTGCACTGCTCCAGTGTATGGAGGGCCGGGCGGGGGTGTGTCGACCGGTCACCTTATTATGTCGACGCACATACCCTGATGCAGACCGAGACGCCAGGGGGGTGACCGTTGGCCGTGAAGGTCTGTGTCGTGGGCGTGGGCAACATCGGAACCAATCTGCTGACCTCCCTGCGCCGCAAGGGGGTCCAGGCGGTCGGCGTGGAGATTAACCCGGACCGACGGGCCGCGCTGGCGGCGGCCGGGGTGGACGGCGTCTTCGCCGGTCCGGACGAGGCCGGCGCCCCGGACGTCTGGATCCTCACCACCTCGACGGGGCCGGGGATGAGCCACATCCTGAGCGCCGTCCGCAGCCTGTCTCCCAAGCCCGGGGCGCTGGTCTCGGTGGAGTCGACCCTGCCGGTCGGGGGGACCGCCCGGCTGGCCGAGGCGTTCCGGGAGCGGGGGTACGTGCCCGGGGAGACCTTTCACCTGGCACACGTGCCGCACCGAATCCTGTTCGGCGTGGAAGAGACCGTCTTCGACGCGCCGCGGGTGGTGGCGGGGGTCACGCCCGCCTGCCGGGATGCGGCCATCGCCTTCTACCGGCCGCTGGTCCCGGTGCTGTACCCGGTGGACGACGTGCGGGTGGCGGAACTGTCCAAGATCGTGGAGAACGGGCTGCGGTACCTCAACATCGCGTTTGCTGAGGCGCTGTTCGGCTACTGCCTGGAACACGGGCTGGATTGGGCCCAGCTCCACGGGGCCGTGAACACCAAGCCCAACGTGGAGCTGCTCAACGTGGACTTCGGCATCGGCGGCGAGTGCCTGCCGAAGGACATGGGCTTCCTGCAGGAGGCCCTGCAGTCGCCCCTGCTGGAAGCGGCCGTCGCGGCCGACGAGGCCCACCGGGCCCGGCTGCGCCGGCTGGCGGGCCCGCACCGGCGGGTGCTGGTGATGGGGCTGACCTTCAAGCCGGGCTTCCCAGACACCCGGTTCAGCCGGGCGCGGGAGCTCGCGGAGGCGCTTGCGGCCGACGGCAAGGAGGTCTACGTGTACGACCCGGCCCTCGGGCCGGAGAAGGTCACTGAGCTGGGCTTCCGGTGGGGGGATCCCGGCGGGGCGTACGACCTCATCTACCAGCGCCCCCTGGCGATTCGCACAGCAGCAGAGGAGGAGAAGCGTGGCCAGGATACTCGTGACGGGCAGTAAGGGGACCCTGGGGAGCCGGCTGGTGCAGCAACTGGAGCAGAACGGCCACGAGGTATGGCAGGTGGACACCCGCCACGAGGCCGACGAGCGGTACTTCCGGGCGGACGTGGCCAACTGGCGGCAGCTGGAGCGGGTGTTCGAGCAGCCCTACGACTACGTGTACCACCTCGCCGCCGAGTTCGGGCGCATCAACGGCGAGGAGTATTACGACACGCTCTGGCGTACCAACGTGATCGGCACCCGCAACATCCTGGAGTTTCAGCGGCGCAAGGGCTTCAGGCTGATCTTCGCCAGCTCCTCCGAGGTCTACGGCGAGACGAAGGCCGAGGTGCTGGACGAGGATCTGCCCCTGCGCCAGCCCATCATCCCGCACAACGATTACGCCCTCACCAAGTGGGTCAACGAGATCCAGATCATGAACTTCGAGCGCCGCTACGAGGTGCCGGTGGTCCGGCTGCGCTTCTTCAACGCCTACGGCCCGGGCGAGCGCTACCACAACTACCGGAGCGTGGTCTGCCTGATGGCGTACCGCGCCCTCACCGGCCGGCCGTGGACCGTGTACGAGGGCTACTACCGCACGTTCATGTATATCGACGATTTCATCCCGACGCTGGCCCGGGTCGCGGACCGCTTCAAGCCCGGCGAGGTGTACAACATCGGCGGGACGGACTTCCGGAGCGTGCGGGAGCTGAGCGACCTCATCCTGCAGCTCACCGGCGCCGACCCGGGGCTGGTCACGTACCTGCCCGAAGACAAGCACAACACGGTGAGCAAGCGGCCCGACATCCGGAAGGCGATGCGGGACCTGGACCACAACCCGAAGGTGACCCTGGAGCAGGGCCTTCCGCCGACCATCGAGTGGCTGCGCCGGGAGTACGGGCTGTGAGGGGGGAGCGGCCGTGGGGGAGTGGCAGAGCAAGAAGGTCCTGGTGACCGGCGGCACGGGCTTCATCGGCAGCCACGTGGTGCAGGCCCTGCTGGCCGAGGGCGCCCGGGTACGGGTGCTGGCGCACTACAACGGCGATGGCCGCCTGGGCAACCTGGAGGCGCTGCCGCCTCAGGAGCGGGCCGAGGTGGAGGTGGTGTGGGGCGACCTGCGGGACGCCGACTCGGTGCGCCGGGCGGTGAAGGGCGTCGATCGGGTGCTGCACCTGGGCGCCCTGATTTCGATCCCCTACTCCTACCTGGATCCCAGAAGCTACGTGGACGTGAACGTCTCCGGCACCCTCAACGTGCTGACGGCCTGCCGGGACCTGGGTGTGGAGCGGCTGGTGCACACCTCCACCAGCGAGGTCTACGGCACACCCGATACGGTGCCCATCGCGGAGACGCATCCCCTCCGGGGCCAGTCGCCCTACGCCGCCAGCAAGATCGGCGCCGACAAGCTGGTCGAGAGCTTCTACTGTTCCTACAACCTGCCGGTGGTGACGCTGCGCCCCTTCAACGCCTACGGGCCGCGCCAGTCCACCCGTGCCCTCATCCCGACGATCCTCACCCAGGCCCTGTGGGCCCCGGAGATCCGGCTGGGCAGCCTCTGGCCCCGGCGGGACTACACCTATGTGACCGACACGGCCCGGGCCTTCCTGCACGCGGGCAGCGTGCCGGGGATCGAAGGCATGGTGCTGAACGCCGGCTACGGGGCCGACATCTCGGTGGGAGAGCTGGCCGAGATGGCCATGCGGCTGGCCGGCCGGCGGGTGCCGGTGGTGGAGGCGGCCGAGCGGGTGCGGCCCAGTGCCAGCGAGGTGGCGCGGCTGCTCTGCGACCGCACCCTGGCCGAGCAGCGGCTGGGCTGGCGGCCGCAGGTGGAGCTGGAGGAGGGGCTGCGGCGGACCCTGGCGTTCATCGAGCAGAGGTTCACACCGGAGATCCTGAAGCAGACCATCGTGTAACCGACCACCGTGCAGCTGACCGTCGCACGGCGCGTCATCGTGCGCGGCAGAGGACTGTGCAGCAGACGGGGGAGTGCGCATGCGGGCTGTGATCATGGCGGGCGGGGAAGGCCTGCGGCTGCGCCCCTACACCCGCATCCTGCCGAAGCCCATGCTGCCCCTGGGCCACCGGCCGATCCTGGCCTGGCTGCTGGACCGGCTGGTGGCGGGGGGCGTGACCGAGGTCACGCTGGCCGTGCGCTACATGGGCTACGTCTTCCGCAGCTATTTCGGGGATGGCGAGCGCGTGGGGGTGCCGGTCCGTTACGTGGAGGAGACCGAGCCCCTGGGGACCGCCGGTCCCCTCCGGCTCATTCCGGACCTGCATGAGCCGTTCCTGGTGGTCAACGCCGACATCGTCACCGGGCTGGACTTCCGGGACTTCATCGCCTTCCACCGGGACCGGGGCGGCTGGCTGACGGTCGCGACCCAGCTGCGCCGGGAGCGGCTGAGCATGGGCGTGCTGGAGGCCGTGGGCGACCGGGTGGTGGCGTATCACGAGAAGCCGGAGCGGGTCGAGCGGCTGGGGCTCGGCATCTACGCCGTGGATCCCCGGGCCCTGGCCTACCTCACGGGGACGGGCCCGCTGGATATGCCGGAGTGGATTGCCCGGCTGCTGGCGGACGGCCGGCCCGTGATGCAGTACGAGACCGACGCGCCCTGGTTCGACCTGGGCTCGCCCGAGCAGTACGCCGCCGTGCTGGACCGGTGGCCGGAGCTGGAGAAGCGTCTCCGGGCGAGCGCCGAACCCCTGCCCGGCACCGGGCGGCCGTCCGGCGCCGGGCCGGCTTCCCTTACCGAGGCGGGCCCGGGCCGCGAACTGCGGGGGGACACGGGATGACCCGCCGGGCCTTGATTACGGGCGTGACCGGCATGCTCGGGCAGGAGCTGGCCCGCTGTCTGACCCGCCGGGGTTACGCGGTGTACGGCGCCGCCCGCCGGCCGCTGGTCCGGGGGGAGGACGGGGTGGCGTGGCAGCCCGTCGTCTGCGACCTCTGCGATGAGGCCGCCGTCCGGCAGGCCGTGCAGGTCAGCCGGCCGGAGATCGTCTTCCACCTGGCGGCGGCGCAGGCCAGCACTACCCGCAGCCCGTCGGCCGGCCGGCTGTTCGAGGTGAATGTGGCCGGCACCCTTCGGCTGCTCGCCGCCGTGGCGGAGGCGGCGCCCGGCGCGCGGGTCGTCCTCGCCAGCACCGGCGCCGTCTACGGCCCCAACACCGGTCCCCGGGGGCGGTGGCGGGAGGAGGCGCCCCTGCGGCCGGCCTCGCCGTACGCCGCCAGCAAGGCCGCGATGGAGCTGGCCGCCCGGAGCCTGGCGGGCGCACACGGCCCCGAGGTGGTCAGCGCCCGGCTGTTCAACCTGATCGGCGTGAGCCCCCGGAGTGACAGCGCCCCGGCCAACTGGGCCCGGCAGCTGTCCGCGATGGTGGCAGAGGGCCGCCCGCGCCCTCTCCGGACGGGCAACCTGGCGGCCGTGCGGGACTACCTGGACGCCGGGGACGCCGCCCGCGCCCTGGCCCTGCTGGGGGAACTGGACGACCCCGAACCGGTCTACAACATCTGTTCCGGACGCGGGGTGCGGCTGGAATGGGTGGCCCGGCAGCTCTGGCGGCTGAGTGGGATGGGCGAGCCGCAGTTTGCCCCGGCCGGCGGGGCGGCCGAGACCCCGAAGACGGCCGCCGGCGCCGACCGCCTGGTGGGGGATCCCCGGCGGATCTGCGCCGCGACGGGCTGGGCGCCGGAGGTGCCGCTCACGCAGTCGCTGGAGCGGCTGCTGCGGTACTGGCACGACCGCGCCGCCGCCGGCGTTCCGGATGCGGAGGAGGATGGACCGTGAAGCGGGTGGCGGTGCTGGCGCCGGCCTTTCTCGGCCCCCGCGGCGAGCCGCCCGTGCAGGGCGGGGCCGAGCGCCACCTGAGCGAGCTCTGCCGGCTGCTGGAGGAACGGGGGTGGGAGGTCACGGTCTTCCAGGCCGCGGCCTGCGACTTCCGGGTCGTGCACGACGGGCGGGTGGTGTGCGGTCTGGCGCCGACCGTGGTGCAGGGCGGCGCCTGGCCGGTCACCAACCGGCGCTTCCGGGAGGCCGCCCGCAGCTTCGACCACCACCTGTTCCACCTGTGGTCCATGGCGTACCCCGAAGCGCCGCCGGGCAGCATCGGCGTCTCCCACTCGCTCTGGTGGGACGACGGCGGCGTGGTGCGGCGCCCCTACCCGAACTTCACGCCCCGGCTGCGCCAGGCGCTGCAGGCCCTCTCCGTCGTGGTCGCCAACGACACCAACGTGATCAACTGGGTGAGGGCCACCTGGCCGGAGCTGGAGGAGCGGTTCCGGTTCATCCCCAATTTCGTCGACCTGGCGCAGTTCTCGCCGGAACCGGCCCGCACGGGCGCCGCATCGGCCCGTGCCGGTGATGGGTCGGCCCCTGCCGTCGGCGAATCGCCCCTTGCCGGCGGCGGATCGGTTCGTGCCGGTGACGAAGCGGCCCTGGCCGGCGGCGGATCGGTTCGTGTCGGTGACGCAGCGGCCCTGGCCGGCGGCGGATCGGTTCGCACCGGTGACGCAGCGGCCCCGTCCGGCGGCGGATCGGTTCGCACCGGTGACGCAGCGGCCCCGTCCGGCGGCGGATCGGTTCGCACCGGTGACGCATCGCCCCTTGCCGGCGGCGGATCGATTCGTGCCGCCGGTGGTGCCTTCCGGGTGCTGGTCCCGTGTCGGCTGGAGCCGCAGAAGGGGCTGGAGCCCATGCTGCAGGCGGCGCTCCTGCTGACCGAGGAGCCGGGCATCGAGGTCCACTTCGTGGGGTCCGGGCCCGTGGAGGCGGTGCGCCGGCTGCAGGAAGCCTCCGCAAGGCGGCCGGCCATCCGGTACCGCAGCCGGCCCATGGCGGAGATGCCGGCGGAGTACCGGGCGGCGGACCTGGTGGTCATCCCGTCGCTGGCCTCCGAGGGGACCAGCCTGAGCTGCCTCGAGGCCATGGCGTCGGGCCGTCCGGTGATCGCCGGGTGGGTGGGCGGCCTGTCCAACCTCATCATCCACGAGTACAACGGGCTCCTCCTGCGGCCCACGGCGGAGGGCCTCGCCGCGGCCGTCCGGCGGCTCTGGCAGGATGCCGGCACCCGGGCCCGGATGGCGGAGCGAGCCCTGGAGGTGGCGAGGGTCCACGCCCTGGAGCGGTGGCGGCAGGCGTGGGGGGAGGTCCTGGATGCGTGCTGGGGCTGTTGACATAACCACTCGGCGCGCTCCGGCATAGACTGTGTGAGGGAACCCATGGTCCCAACCCTGAAGGAGGGTCCTGGATGGTTTTCAAGCTTCGTACCCGCAACAGTGAGTTTGAGACCGGCACGTTCATCCCATGGGTTGCCAGCGGCGATGCCACCGTGTCGGACGATATCGCCTGCAGCGGCTTCTGGACCGCCCGCCTCGGGCCGGGGACGGGGTATATCCTGCAGGATGGTGTCGCCTACCCGAACCGCAGCTTCGAGATCCAGTTCCGTGTCGGAGCCGTCGGCGGCCTGGCGACCTCGCCGCTGGTGGTGACGCTGGACTTCTACGATGAGCCGGGCTTCGGCCAGTTCTTCCAGTGGGAGCAGCAGCGGGAGCGGAGCGGCGGCGCGTTCCTGCCGGAACCCGAGCCCCAGCCCAAGGGACGGCTGCTGCGCCGGTTCAGCTTCACCGTTGCCGCGGCCGATATTCCCACCGTCGGCGGCGCGACCCCGGTCGGCTGCCTGCAGCTGAACCTGGACGCCGGCCTCTCGCCCAACGGCACCCGCCGCTTCCGCCTGACCTTCTCGAAGCCGATCGCGGGCGGCGCGGACCTGATCGTGGACGCCATACACCTGATCGAGCGGACTGTACCCTGATCCGACGAACCGTGCGTGATCACCGGGGTTCTGTCAGAAGAGGCAACGCCCTGCGGCCGTCGCCGCAGGGCTTCCTCTTGTGTCGCCTTTCCCGGGTGAAGGAACGTGATCTACGTCTGCCGAGTCTCCCGAAGCGGCAGGCCCGGGGTTAGCCCAGCCGCTTTCGCGCGGAATGTACACCTGCCCGCCTCGGCGCACTGCACATTCTGCGCGCAAGTTCCCCCTCATCTGGTCGGTTCGCGCCCGGAACACAGAGGTTCTCCCCACCATACCGCCCATACCCCGCCATTTCGGCGTCTCGTTGCGCGCGGAATGTGCACGGCCCGGGGTGATCCGACTGCACATTCTGCGCGCTCACTCGGGTCTGGGCCGCCGATTCCGCGCGGAATGTACACCTGCCGGCCTCGGCGCACTGCACATTCCGCGCGCAAGTCCCCCTCATCTTGTCTGTTCACGCCCGGGACACAGAGGTACCCCCACCATACTGCCCATGTCCCGCCATTCTTGCGTCCCGTTGCGCGCGGAATGTACGCGGCCCGGGCTGGTCCGACTGCACATTTCGCGCGCTCACTCAGGTCTACCCCGCCGCTTCCGCGCCGAACGCACACCGGCCCACTTCCGTTCCCCGCACATTCCGCTCGCAACGTGCACCGCCCTCCCCGTGCGCAAGTTCCCCACCACGGCTTCACGATTCCTCCATCATGAGGTGCCGGCAGGTCAGCCCGGTGTCGACCCAGGGCTGGAAGCCGGCCGCCTTCGCACGGCGGCAGAACCCCTCATCCTCGCCGGTGGGCGCCGGTTCATAGCGGCAGCCGCTCTCCAGCACGGCACGGGCGATCAGCACGGCTGCACCCACCACGTCCACGGGGATCACCGCGTCCCGGGGAAAGGTGCGGGGGTGGCGGAGCCGGCCCCGGGCGTCTGCACAGAGGAAGTTGCAGCGCCAGTGCGGGCCGGACAGGTGCAGGTCGTTGGGGACCCGCGCCCCGATGAGCGGCTTCTCCGCCGCCAGCAGGCGGCGCAAGGCGTGGGGCGGGGGCAGGACGTCGCTGTCCACCGAGAACAGGTAGTCGGCCTCGCAGCGCAGAGTCTCGGCGATGAGGAGGTTGCGGAGCAGGGCGAGGTTGGCATAGGAGTAATGGCCCCGCTGCCACCGGGGGAAGTTGAGGTCGTGGCGGAGCAGTGACGTGGGGCGCTTCCGGGCGAACGCGCGGAGAATCGTCTCGCTGTCGTCGGTGGAGTCGTTCAGCACGAAGGCGAACCGCACCCGTTCCGCCGGGTAGTCCAGCGCCTCCAGGGCGGTCAGATAGGCGGGCAGCGCCCAGGCGCGGTTGCGCACGGGACAGCCGATCAGCACCAGCGGAAGCGGCACGGGGGAGACCTCCCTTGTGATGGCACCCAGGAGCAGCCCTGCAGTGCAGATGCCGACGGACCCCGGCAGGCCCGCCCCGGGCGTTCAAGAGGGCGACTGAGCGTCGTTGCCCAGCAGATCCGGAAAGGCGGCCTGGATGCGCGCAAAGCGGGCCGCCCAGCTGTTCTGCCGGGCGAGCTGCTGCCGCGCCTCCCGGCGCGCAGGCGTGTCGGCGTGCCAGGCGGCCTCGATCGCCTGCGCAAACCCTTCCGGGTCCGACGCCACCGCCACGTGGCCGCCGAGCGAAAGCACCTCGGGGATGGGCGTGGAGACGACCGGCAGGCCGGCCCCCAGGTATTCCCACAGCTTGACTGGGTTGGCGGCCCGGGTGACCGCGGTGAGTTGGAACGGGATGAGCCCGACGTCCAGGTGGTGCAGGTACCGGGCGAGCTGGGCGTGGGGCCGGTGCCCCAGGTGGTGGATGTTCGCCCCCCGCGCCGGCCGCCGGCCGTGCAGCGGGCCGATAACGGCGAAGTGCCACCGGGGCAGGCGCGCGGCGACGGCCTCCAGGAGCCTGCCGTCCACCCAGGGCGCCCAGGCGCCGACGAAGCCGGCCACCGGCGCCGGCGGCAGGTCGGCGGGCCGGGGGTGGAGCGGTCCCCGGGCGAGATCTTCGTCCCAGCCGTTAGGGACGAGGACGACCCGCGGGTGCAGGCCGGAGAGCCGCGCAAAGAGGCTGCGGGCGGTGGTCACCACGGCATCGGCGCGCTGCAGCATAGGGCCCTCGTAAGGGCGCCACTCGGGGAAGTCGTCCACGGCGTCAAATACCACCGCGTCCGGCCGGTAGCGGTCCAGCGTGTCGTGAAGTTTGGGCCAGGAGCACCAGACCAGGCGCGCCCCTTCGGGCAGGCTCCGGGCGACGAAGGCCTCGTGGTCGTGGATCACCCAGAGGTTGGGGGCGACGGGTTCCGGCGGACTTCCGGGGCGTTGCGTGAGGTTGCAGAAGTAGGTGGGGTGGCCGTGCCGGGCGAACTGCCGCATGAGCTGCTGTGGCCGCTGCTTGAGGAAGGTCCAGTTCAGCGTGGGCGGGTAGATGACCGAAACGCGCATGGCGGTCTCCTCTCCACCCGTAAGTAACAGATACCGAGGACCGGACAATGCCCGGCCCTCGGTGAAGTTGGAAAGCAGGGCACGCCCGCTAGAGCGGGGGGGCTCAGCCCTTTTCCTGCGCGTGGAAGCCCAGACTGCGCAGCGCGGCGACCAGCTCCTGAGTAATCCCCCGCCGGGGTGCGTGAGTAACGTTTATTCTGCGGAGCGGCACATTCAGGGCGATCTGCTGGACGCCGTCGATCTGGCGCAGCGTGTCGTACGCCAGCTGGGCTGCCGCGGCATCCCGCATCCCGTAGACCTTCAGACTCGTCGTGACCAGGCTCCCTGCCACGGCCGTCTTGCTCACCTCGCGGGGCGGCGGTTACTCGGCCTTTTCGCGGGCCAGCCGCGGCCGGCTCATGGGTGCGACGCCGCAGCCGGGCGGCGGGGTCGTGGGCGGAGGGCACTGGAACGGCTTCGGGCCGGTCTGGCAGGCATCCGGCACGCAGTAGTCGTTGATGTTGATGCTGACCGTGACGTCCGCCGTCACCTGGATGTTCTGGCAGACGAAGAGCTCGACCTGCACGGCCGGCGTGCTGTTGATGGCGGTCATGAAGGCCCGGGCGGCGGCGTCGGTGATTTCGCAGGTGAGCGTGGTGCCTTCCGGCGCGCAGACGCGGATGAACTCGTCGAAGAAGCGGGTGCGGGTCTGCGAGGTCACCTCGACGCCGTTGACGATGACCGGCACGGGGTTGCCGTTGGCATCGACGAAGGTCAGTTCGAAGGTGACCAGCCGCCGGATCGTGACGGCCGCCAGTCCGCTCGGATCCTGGTCCCGGTCGATCTCCGCGCACTCCACGCTGATGATGGCGGCTTCGATGCCGGCCACGGTGGAGGTGTCGGCCGGGAACACGATGTCGGGAAGCAGAACGGTGGTGGTGCCATTCAGGTAGCACCAGTCGTAGACCTGCGTGGTTCGAATGCAAATGGGTTCCAGCTGAGCTGGCTGCAGACGCTCCTCGGGCACGGTGGTCCCTCCTGACAGCTGTAGGATTGGTTCATTATGTGCGCCACGAAGGGGGAATGTTACTCCGGCGGCCGCATAGGCTCTGGTAACGTCCCATGCGTGTGCGCGGGGAGGGGAGGGTGGACATGCGGGCAGATGCGATGGCCGACAGAGCGCCGCTGCTGCCGCTAGGCGGGCGGCTGGTGGCGCTGGACGCCTTGGACCACGGTGAAGCTTCCCCGCCCTGGGAGCAGGCGGTGCTGAGCATCGCGAACTACACGGCCGAGATGCTGCAGGCCCAGGGGGCATCCGTGCTGGTGACCACCGGCACTCCGTCCGCGGCCTCGGCGGCCGGCAGGGCCCGGCAGATCGAACAGCACGGGGCCGAGGTGCTGATCTTCCTGCGGACCGGAAGCCATCCCTCCACCCAGATCCGCGGGGTGCGGGCGCTGGTGCCGAGTCCCTACGCCCTGGCCAGCCGCCGCCTGGCCGAGCGGCTGCTGAAGCGGATCGGCGCCCGCACGGGCCTGCCGTCCCGCGGCGTCCCGCTCTGGTCGTGGTTCCCGCCGGACCTGGCTGCCGTGATCCGGGGGCACCGGCCGGTCAGTCTCGTGGTGGAGGTGGCGACCCCCACCTGCCCGGCGGATGAGCTGCTGCTCATGCGGCGCGGCTTTCAGCTGCGGGTGGCCCACGGGCTCACCGAGGGGCTCCTGGACTACTTCGGCCAGCTGTCTGCCGGTCACGCTCCGGCGGGGCTGGTCGAGGCGGATCCTGCCTGGGCGGACTCTGCCCCGGACACCGCCGCCGGCGAGGGCCTCGTGCCCGATGGCACCTTTATTGTAAGTCCCGTTCCGGAAGGTCTCTTCCACAGGGCCGACGTTGCGGAGGGGGGCGTTGCCCAAGGGGATACTCCCGAGGATGATGTTTCTGAAGGTAACGTTGCCGAGGGTGATACTTCCGAGGACGATGCTTCTGAGGGTAACGTTGCCGAGGGTGATACTTCCGGGGACGAGGTCTCCGAGGGCAACGTTGCCATAGGGGTTATTCCCGAGGACGATGTTTCCAAGGGAAACGTTACTCAAGGGGATACTCCAGAGGATGATGTATCTGAAGGTAACGTTACCCACGGGGATACTCCAGAGGATGATGTTCCTGCAGGTAACGTTGCCCAACGGCATATTTCCGAGGACGATGTTTCTGAGGGTAACGTTGCCGTAAGGGATGCTCCCGAGGATGGTGTTTTCGAGGGTAACGTTGTCGCAGGGGATACTCCCGAGGATGGTGTTTCCGGGCGAAACGCTGCCGGGCGTGATGCTCCCAAGGACGATGGTGATGTCGCCGAGGGTGCCACTCCCACGGCTGAGGTTGCGGAGGTTGATGTTTCCACGGGTGATACTCCGGAAGGCGACGTTCTCCAGGGCAACGTTATCAGAGATGATGCTCCCGAGGGCTACGCTCCGGGAGGTAACGTTACCGGGGAGGATATTTCCGGGAATAACATTTCAGGTGGTTACGTTGCCCGGGGTGGGCGTCCCGAGGATAGCATGGCGGGTGGTCTTGTTTCCTGGGGCGGGCGTTCCGAGGATGGCATGGCGGGTGGTTACGTTGCCCGCGGTGGCAGTCCCGAGGGTGGCGCAGCGGAGGGTAACGTTGTCGCCGGCGACACTTCCAGCGATGACGTTCCCGGCGTCCCCGAACGGCACATTCACGATGGCGGGGCAGAGGAGGAGGTCACGCCGGCCGGCGACGGCTTTGCCCCTGCAGCTCCCGGAGATGGCCAGCGACAACCGGCGCTTCCCGCTTCCGGAGCCCCCGGTGCCGCGGCCGCCGGCGAACCCGTCCTCGAGGAGCTTGTGTTTCGGGCTCCAGCAGCCGAGGGGATGAGGTCCGGCATGCCGACCGCCGGCAGCGACCGTTCAGGTCAGGGCGCCGCGCCTGTGGCAGGAGGCGACGGGGCGCCGCCGCAGACGGCACCCGATGGCTCCCAGGCGTCCGCGCGGGCCCGGACCGCCTCGCGGCCGGATCTGGGCATCACGGAGTTCCTGATCATCACTGAGGCTTCGCCTCCGCAACCTCAGCCGGCGGCAAGACCCGCCTCAGCCGGCAGGGCGGCCAGTCCTTCGCCATCCCCGGGCAGCCCCCAGCGACCCAGACCCACGTGGGCGAAGTCCATCCTCGCCACCTGGCCCAAGGATCCGAACCAGCCCGTGCCGCGCACCGTCACGCCTGCCTGGGTACAGCCGACGGCGCCGATTCCGGTGCAGCCACTCCAGGGACAGCTTCCGCCACTGGGGAGTGGGCAGGAGCAGCGGCCGCCATGGGCGGGTTGGCCAGGGGCGCAGGGCACACAGCCGTTCACGGGGCAGGTGCCGCACGGGGGGCAGATGCCCCAGGGTGCGCAGGTACCCCACGCAGGGCAGGTGCCGCACGGGGGGTCGACGCCCCAGGGCGTGCAGGTGCCACACGCAGGGCAGGTGCCGCCTGCCGGAGGGGTGCCTCCCGGGGCGCAGATGGCATGGCCGGCGCAGGTCCCCCCCGGGGGAGATGTACCTGCCTCGGCGACGACGACTTCACCCGTGTACATCCCGGTAGGCGGGCAGGTGACCTTCCTTGGCAGCCCCGGTCAGCCGGAGCCGATGGTGGTCTGGCCGGACGGCTCACTCGTCTCGCCCCGGGCGCAGATCCTGATGCGGCTGAAGACCCGCACCACGGCGGATAGAGCGAAGAAAAGGGCAGAAGGCCCGCCGGAATCCTGATCCGGCGGGCCCGATCGCGGGCACTGCTGAAACCACCGCCCATACATTGAAGCACGAACGAATCAGGCGAGGTGGCAAGGCGGTGACCTGGAACGCGCCGATTCTGGGAAAGGCCCTGGCCCGGCCGGAGCAGCTCACAGCGTACACGCGGCGGGAGAATCCGAACGCACCGGATCTGGCGGGGCTCTACCTGGCCATGGCCGAGAAACTGGGGGTGCGCGGCGATGTCGCCTACGCCCAGGCGGTGGTGGAGACCAACGGTTTTCGGATGGACGGTCTGCTGGAGCGGGGCCGGTACAACTTCGCCGGGCTCGGCGTGAGCCGGCCCGGCCAGGCCGGGGTCAGCTTCCGTTCGCCCGAGGAGGGCGTCCTGGCCCACCTGCAGGCGCTGTACATTCAGGCTTCAGGGGCTCCTCTGCCACCCGGTATGCCCAACCTCGTACCTTTCCTGCCGGAGGAGGCCAAGGGCCGGATCGCCCACGTGGGCGCCCTCCGCCGCCCGGGCTGGCCCGCCGACGCCGGATACGGCGAGGCCGTGGCACGTACCCTGGCCGGGATGCTGCTGGAACCTGTGGAGGGGGAGCCCTATCAGATTCAGCGCGACTTCCTCTCTCCCGGCGCGCCGGGCAGGCCGGGGGCCCGGGACGGCGCGGGGCCCTGGCGCGGCGTCGAGGGCATTGTCGTGCACCGGTCCGCCAGCCCGGGGCTCGACGGAGCCGGCATGCGGGACGTGCTGGAGCGGCCGGTGGCCGGGGAGCCCCTGTCCTGCCATTTCGTCGTCGACGACCGGGCCATCCGGCAGCTGGTGCCCGTGGGCGAGATCGCCTACCACACCGCCGGACGCAACCACCGGGATATCGGTGTGATGATCTGTGAGCACAACTGGGGCGCCCCTGCCTGGGAGGAGAGCTACCGGCGGCTGGTCTGGCTGGTGGCGAGGCTCATGGTGGTCTTCGAGGTCGGGATCGAGCGGGTGTCGGGCCGCTTCTGGTGGGATCCCGTCCAGCACCCCTACGACCCGACGCACCTGGGCTGGCGCCCGGAGGATGGCCCCGCCACAGGCCTGTTCAACTGGAACCGGTTCGTGGCGGACGTGCTGACCACGCGGAGAGATGTGGAGCGGAGCCTGGCTTCCCCTCCGGTGTCCGTCCCGCCGACAGACGGCGCAGTCCGGAAGCCGGTCATGGTCCTGGCACCGGAGGGGAACTGGGTCCAGGCGGCCATCATGCGAGGGAAGTCCAGGCGCTACGCCAGCCGGCGCCGGTGACCGTCGCGCCCGCCCCCGTACCCCCGTACCCCCTACCTCCGGGGTATACCGGTTGTTCGCCTTCGCTGGTGATGGCGGTGAGCCTGGCCGGCGGAAGCCCCTGCCCCCGCGGACCGGGGAGCAGGGGTTTCCTCTTGCCACCTGGAGACTGCGCAAGCAGGGATGGCTGGGGGCACCCGAAAACCCGGGATAGCGGGTGGGCACCCCGAGCGAAGCCGAGCAGCCAGGTGGCCCGGCGGCACCACCAGCGAAGCCGAACAGCCGGGATGGCCCGGCGGCACCCCCAGCGAGTCCGAACAGCCCGGATGGTGGGTGGGCACCCCGAGCGAAGCCGAGCAGCCAGGTGGGCCGGCGGCACCCCCAGCGAGTCCGAACACCCGGGATGGCCGGTGGGCACCCCCAACGAAGCCGAACACCCGGGATGCCCCGCCGGCACCACCAGCGAAAGCGAACAGCCAGGATAGCCGGTGGGCACCCCCAGCGAAGCCGAACCGCCGGGATGGCCCGGCGGCACCACCAGCGAAAGCGAACACCCGGGATGGCCGGTGGATGGCCGGTGGGCATCACCAGCGAAAGCGAACAGCCAGGATAGCCGGTGAGCACCCCCAGCGAAGCCGAACAGCCGGGATGGCCCGTAGGCGCCACGAGCGAAGCCGAAGACAGCGCCGCGGCGCGGGAAGCTCCAGACGGCGAGGCGAACCGGGTTCCGGTTTGGAAGGTATAAAGAGTGAGAGGTGATGCCGGCATGGATGAGATCGCCTTGATCCGGGCAGCGCAGCGCGGCGATCTTTCCGCCATGGAAGCGCTCTACCGGCGGTACAACTCGAAGATGTACCATACGGCGCTGATCGTGCTCGGGGACCCGCACCGGGCGGAGGACGCGGTCCAGGAGACCTTCGTCCGGGCTTTCCGGTCCATCCGCACCTTCGATGTATCCCGCCCCGTTGCGCCCTGGCTCACCCGGATCGTCATCAACCGGTGCCGCAGTTTCCAGCAGCAGGAGCGCCGCTGGGTGCCCTGTGGCGACGGGCCGCACGGGGGTCATGCGGACGCACGGCTGGATCATGCCGAGATCCATGCCGACGTGTGGCGGGCCCTGCTCCTGTTACCCGAGCAGCCGCGCGAGATCCTGATGCTTCGCTACTTCCACGACTTCTCGCTGCCGGAGATCGGGCAGATCCTCGGCCTGCCGGTAGGCACCGTGAAGTCGCGCCTTCACGCGGCGCGACAGCGGCTGAAGGAGCTCGTGCTGAGCCAACCGATGAGAGGGGAAGGAAAGGAGCGGCTGACCCATGGATGATGCCCGGTTCGACCAGGTGATTCGCGGCGCGTTCCGCTACGGGGTGGAAGGGCACCAGCCTCCGGACCGCTGGGGGCAGATCGCCGAAGCCATCCGTCAGGAACGGCGGCGCAGCCGGCGCGCCGCTGTCGTCGGAGCTGCTGCCGCCGTGCTGCTTGTCAGCCTGCTGCTCCCGCCGGTGCGGGCGGTGGCCGCCAACGGCGTCATCGCCCTGTGGAAGATCCTGTGGGAAGGCAGGGCGGGAGGAAGGCCGGCACAGGTGGTGACGCTGCCCGAGCCCGGAACCGGGGCGGTCCCGTCCCAGCGGGACTCCGCCGACCCCGAGGCGCCCGGCGCTGCGCACCAGGCGGAGCCTCCGCAGCCCGGAGAGCTGGGGCAGGAGCGGCAGACGGTCAGCGACCTGGCCGAAGCCGCGGCCCTGGCGGGGTTCGACGTGCCCGCCGTCCGGCAGGAGGGGGCCGTGATGCGCGAGGCTGCGGTGATCACGGTCCCGGCGGGATCCCAGGGCGAGATGCGGGTCGTGGAAGCGGTGTACTCGTGGCAGGGGCAGTTGTACACCCTCTCTGCCCGGGCGGTCTTCCTCAGGGGCGACGGCGGGAGTCTCGACCCCGAGCCGGTGCCGGTTCCGGCGCTCACGATCTACACGCCCGCGGGGGAGGCGGTGCAGGGCACCGAGGTGGTCGACCTGGGCGGCGTGGAGGCCGTCTGCACCCGGCGCACGGTCGGCGGCGGATACACCCTGGTCCAGTGCGACTGGCTGGCGGGCGACGTGCGCGTCAGCCTCAACGGCCCCGACTTCGCGTCGGTGGTGCAGCTGGCGGAGACAGCGGTCCATCCGTAGCGGACCCGGGCAGTCCTGGCGCCCCGGGACCACGCTGCCGGGGGATTGCGCAGCGGAGAAAGTTGGCAGACTAGACAGGTTATAGACGGAAGTCTGGCAGAAATGGTATACTTGGGGATGAAGCGGTGCGGGCCGGCCCCGGGGAATTCCCCGGGGCCGGCCGAGGCCAGCGGAGCCGCGCGAAGGCGCCGCAGGGCCGCGGCACCACCCCGCGGGGGCGGGAGCCGCCGGGGAAGGCAGGCGCGCCTCCGGGTTGGCCGCGGAAACGTGCAGAGGGGGGATGCGTGTGTTGCCGCAGTGCTCTACCTGCTGCTTCTCTTGCTGCCGCTCGTGGACCCCCATCGCAAGAACTACGCCGCCTTCGGCCGCATCTACGGCTACATCCGCCAGGCCATCCCCGCCTTCGTCCTGCTGCTTCACCTGGCGATCGTGGCCGAGGCCCTGGGCCTCTCCATCTCGCCCATGGCGGTGATGTTCCTGGCGATGTCCGCGCTCTTCTTCCTCCTGGGCGTGGTCATGCGCCGGTTCCGGCACAACTACTTCGTCGGCATCCGCACGCCCTGGACCCTGGCCAGCGAGGAGGTCTGGACCCGCACCCACGAGTTCGCCAGCCGGGTCTGGGTCGTCCTCAGCCTGCTGCACGCGCTGGTGGTGTTCTTCCCGCCCTATCTGCGGATGTGGGTGTCCATGGCCGTGGTCGCGGTGATGGTGGTCGTTCCGGCGGTGTACTCCTACTGGGCTTACCGGCAGGTGAGCGCGTAGGCGCATCGCGCCGGCTGCCCGCCGGCCGCGGCGGGCGATCCCGCACGGGGGCTGACGCTTCGGTGTACACGGCGTCGGCCCCCGTGAGTCGCGCCGCGGGGCGGGCCGGTCGGCCGGACCAACCCGCGGCAGTCGTCTACAGGATTCGTTCGCCACGACAGCGAACAGGTCTCGGTGAGGTGAGATGGGTGGCACCCACCAGTGGCGGCGATTCCAGGAGCAAGGCCAAGAGCTATTACGGCGATCCCCTGAACATGCCGGTCCAGTACCTGAAGGGCATCGGGCCGGCCCGGGCCAGGGACCTGGCCAGACAGGGGATATCCACCGTGCGCGACCTCATCGAGCGGGTTCCCCGGGCGTACCGGGACTACTCCCAGTTCAAGCACATCGCCCAGGCCCAGGCGGGGCAGCAGGAGTCGCTGATGGGCACGGTGGTGATGGTGCAGGACCAGAAGGTCCGGGGGCGGCTGCAGCTGACCAAGGTCATCATCTCCGACGGCTCCGGCACCGCCGCAGGCGTCTGGTTCAACCAGCCCTGGCAGGCCAAGCGCTTCCCCGTGGGCACGAAGGTCGTCTTCGCCGGGACGGTGGAACGGCGGGGCGCGCAGATCCAGATCACCAATCCCGAATGGGAGATCATTGACGAGGAATCCTCCTCCGACCCGCTTCACGCCGGCCGGATTGTGCCGGTCTATCCCCTGACCGGCTCCCTCAACCCCCGGGACGTGCGGCGGGCGGTGCACTTTGCCCTCCAGTCCGCCGCGCACCTGATGCCCGACACCGTGCCCGAGGCCGTGCGGCAGCGGCAGGGGCTGATGCCCTTGGCGGAGGCGTGGCGGGCCATCCACTTCCCCGACTCCGAGGCCCAGAAGGAGCGGGCCCGGACCACCCTCGCCTTCGAGGAGCTGTTCGTGCTCCAGGTCGGGCTGGCCCTGGTGCGCCGGCAGACGGTGGTGGAGCAGGCGGGGATCGCCCACGGGCCCGACGGCGAGATCAGCCGCCGGCTGCGGGCGAGCCTGCCCTTCCGGCTGACGGCCGCCCAGGAGCGGGTGATCCGGCAGGTGGCGGCCGACATGGAGTCCCCCCGGCCGATGAACCGGCTCATCCAGGGCGATGTGGGCTCCGGCAAGACGATGGTCGCCGTCGCCGCCCTGGCCAAGGCCGTGGACTCCGGCCACCAGGGCGTGCTGATGGCCCCCACCGAAATCCTGGCGGAGCAGCACTACCTGAATCTGCGCCGGATCTTCGGCCCGCTGGGCGTCGAGGTGGTGCTGGTGACCGGCAGCCTCACCAAGAAGGAGCGGGAGGCCAACCTGGGCCTGCTGCAGATGGGCACGGCCCACATCGCCGTCGGCACCCACGCGCTGATCGAGGACCGGGTGGTCTTCAAGGACCTGAGCCTGGTGATCACCGACGAGCAGCACCGCTTCGGCGTACGGCAGCGGGCGCGGCTGCAGCAGAAGGGCGAGGTCATGCCCGACACGCTGGTGATGACCGCCACGCCGATCCCCCGGACGCTGGCGCTCACCCTCTACGGCGACCTGGACGTCTCGGTGATCGACGAGCTGCCCCCGGGCCGGCGGCCCGTGGGCACCTACTGGCGGCCCGAGTCGGCCCGCCGCCAGGTCTACGACCACCTGATGCGCACCGAGGTGCCCGCCGGCCGGCAGGGGTACGTGGTGTGCCCCCTGGTGGAGGAGTCGGACAAGCTCCAGGCCCAGGCGGCCACCGAGTGGTACGAGCGGCTGCGGGAGCAGTACCCCGACGTGCGCATCGGGCTGCTCCACGGCCGCATGCGGCCGGCGGAGAAGGAGGCGGTGATGGAGGCCTTCCGCGCCGGGGAGATCCAGGTGCTGGTGACCACGACGGTCATCGAGGTCGGCGTCGACGTGCCCAACGCCTCGATGATGATCATCGAGGGGGCCGACCGGTTCGGCCTGGCCCAGCTCCACCAGTTGCGGGGCCGGGTGGGGCGCGGCAGCCACCAGTCCTACTGCGTGCTGATCGCCGACCCGAAGACGCAGGAGGCCCGGGAGCGGATGATGATCCTGCAGAAGTACAGCGACGGCTTCGCCCTGGCCGAGAAGGACCTGGAGCTGCGGGGGCCGGGCGAATTCTTCGGCACCCGGCAGCACGGCATGCCCGACCTGAAGGTGGCCAACCCCGTCGCCGACCTGGCCATCCTGGAGCGGGCGCGGGCCGAAGCGGCGCGGCTGGTGGAGGAGGATCCCCAGCTCCTCCTTCCTGCGCACCGGGCGCTCCGGCAGGCCGTCAAGGAGCGGCTGGGCGCGCAGTTCGGCTTCATCCTGGTGAGCTGATTTTGCCAAGGACCTTATAAATATCGCGGGATGGGGTTAAGAAGTTGAAGGGGGGGCCGAAAAGGATGCGTCAAACAGGATGTCGGCACCCGATCGTTCCCCTGGTGACCGCGCTGCTGCTGTGGCTGGTTCCGGCGTCTGCCTGCGCCAACGCCGGACCGCCCCGGGTCGTGGGCGACACTGGCGGGCCCCTGCTGCCGGGGACGAGCGACCAGGTGCACGTGCTGGGTGAGGTGCTCCGGTTCGACCTGAGCGAGGACCTCAGCCGCGCCACCGTCACCGCACGGTACACCCTGGCCAACCGGGGACCGGCGCTGGACGGCCAGCCTTTCGCCTTCGTGGTGCAGGACACCGGCGACGCGGCGGAGCTCACGGCTACCTGGCAGGGCCAGCCGGTGCCGGTGCGGATGGAGTGGGGGCAGTTCGCCCCCGACGACCTGAAGGCGATGGCCGACGCCTGGACCACCGCGGACGTGTGGCTGGATCCCGTCACCGGCGAGCCGTACGAGCCGGACATCTGGCACCAGCCGGTGCTCCGCTTCTACCTCTTCACCCTCGACCTGCCCGCAGACGCGGAAGGCGAGCTGGTCGTCACCTACGACCACGCCGCCGCCTGGGACCGGACGCGCTGGGCCAACCGAGTCTTCCAGTATCACTACCTGCTCCTGCCGGCCCGGGGGTGGGCCTCCTTCGGCCCCCTGGAGATCCGGGTCGCGGCGCCGCCGGGCACCCGGTACGACTTCGCCGGCAACCTGGAGTTCCGGCAGGAGGACGGCGAGTACGTGGCCGAGTACCCCGGTCTGCCCGACGAGAACCTGACGTTCGCCGTGATGAACCGGTCGGGCCTCTTCCTGGGCCCCAGCCCGGCCCCGTATTACTGGCTGGGCTTCGCGGCGGTGCTGGCGGTGGCGGCGGCCGTCGGCCTCGGCTTGGGCCGGCTGGCCGGACGGCTTTCGTCCCGCGGATGGGCGGTCGGCGTGGGGACGCTCGCGGGCCTGGTGCTGGGGGGCACCCTGGACGTGTGGTTGGCGATCGGCTTGCTGATGCGGATCCCCGCCCTGCGTGAGCAGGGGTACGGCCCGCCGCTCATCGGCATCGCCCAGGGGATCGTGGCGGCGGTGGTGAGCGGCATCGCTGCGGGCCGCGCGGCCCGGCGGACCTGGGGCCGGCGGCAGACCGGATGAACCTTTTCCCGGCCTGACAGACTCTTTCGAAGCGGAACCGACACCTCTGGGAGTAGGGAGGCAGGCGGATGCGCCCGGCGTGGCTGGAAGACCTGACCTTCAAGTACAGGAGCTCCATCGCCAACCTGTTCGTGCTGCACTTCAACGTGAACGACTACGCCGGCCCCGACAACCGGCGGGTGCGGGACGTGGTGATTCAGGACTTCCTGGAGAACCCCGCCTACGCCCCGAAGGGAAAGCCCCGGCGGGTGGTCGCCATCTACAACCGGGCGGAAGGCATCACCTTCTCCCGGCCGGGGATGCGGGAGGAGTTCATCCGCATCCTGACCGGCGAGCGGGTGCGGCCGGAGGACGACATCAAGCTGCCGGTGGCCCCGGGCCAGGCGTTCGCCCTGCTCGACAAGCTCATCTACAAGGAGCCCGCGGCGGTCCTCATCGAGAACGCGGAGACCGTGCTGCCGGCGGAGGACCTGGCCCACATGGACCAGGAGGAGCTCCGGGCGCTCACCTTCGTGAAGAAGTGGGCGGGCGACGTGCGGCTCAACCGGATGGGCAGCCCGGTGGTGATGCTGGCCGGGTCCCTGGTCGAGTTGCACCCGCACCTGCGCCTGGCCTCCACCAAGATCGAACAGATCCTGGTGCCGCTGCCCGACCTGGAGGACCGGCTGAACTACATCGAGGCCATGGTGGAGAAGCGGCAGCTGAACCTGGCGGTGGACGTCCATCAGCTGGCCAACGCCACCGCCGGGCTCTCCCGGGTCCTGATCGAGGACATCGGCCTGCGGGCCGAGGCCACCGGGCAGCCCATCACCCTCGACTTCGCCCGGGACCGCAAGGAGTCGCTTATCCGGGCCGAGTTCGGCGACGTGCTGGAGATCGTCGAGCCCCGCTTCGACTTCACCGCCCTGGGCGGCCTCACTGAGGCGAAGCTCTTTGCCGCGAAGAACATCGTCGCGCCCCTGCGCACCGGCAACTACCGGCGGGTCCCGCTGGGCGTGCTGCTCACCGGTCCCTCGGGCACCGGCAAGTCCGCCTTCTTCTACGCCCTGGTGGCGGAGGCGGGCGTCAACGGGGTCAAGCTCAACTTCGGCAAGATCCTCGGGCCGTATGTGGGCCTCTCGGAGCAGAACCTGGAGAAGGCGCTGCTGGGCATCCAGTCGCTGGCGCCGTGCCTGGTGCTCATCGACGAGATCGACCAGCTGCTGCAGCGGGGGAGCGGCGGCGACTCGGGGGTGCAGCAGCGGCTCTTCGCCCGCATGCTGGACTTCATGTCCAACCCGCAGAACCGCGGCCGCATCGTCTTCGTGGCGGCGACCAACCGCCCCGACCTGATCGACCCGGCGCTGAAGCGGCCCGGCCGCTTCGACCGGAAGATCCCCTTCCTCATCCCGGGATGGGCGGAGCGGGTGGCGATCCTGCAGGCGGTGCAGCAGCGCTACGGCATGCCGGGAGAGCCCGACTGGGAGGAGGCGGCCCACCGGACCGAAGGCTACACCGGCGCCGAGCTGGAGTCGGTGGTGCTGAAGGCCTGGGAGCTGGCCGAGGACGCCGGGCGGACCGAGATCATCCAGGCGGACATCGAAGGCGCGCTGGAGCGGATCCGGCCCTCCACGGGGCAGGTGGAGTTCATGACCGACCTGGCGATCCTGGAGTGCGACGACAAGGACGTGCTCCCGTCCGAGTTCCGGGACCTGCTGGACGACCGGAAGGCTTTGGAAGAACGGGTGCAGCGGTATAAGCTGATGAACCTTCGTTAGGTGTTAAGGACTCTACTGCACAGAAGGAGGATGAGGTAGATGGGCTTCTTCGCACGTTTGGGCCGGTTGATCCGCGGCTTCTTCTCCCTCTTCATCGGCGGCCTGGAAGAGAAGAACCCGAAGGCGATGCTGGAGGATCTGAAGAACCAGCTGAACGCCGCCAAGGTCCGCTACAACACCACCACGGCGAACATCATCGCCCGGGAGAAGGTCGCGGCGGCCAAGCTGAAGTCCGCCGAGAAGGAACTGGAGGATTGCCGCCGGCTGATCCAGGAGGCGAAGCGGCAGAACGACCGCGAGCTCGCCCTGCAGCTGCTGATCCAGGAGGAGCACCTGGAGGCCGCCTACAACACGGCGCTCGAGGCGTATAACTCCATCAAGGCTGAGGCGGACCACGCGCGCCAGGAGTTCGAGAACTTCCAGGCCGAGATGTTCCAGAAAATGAGCCAGATCGAGCAGCTGAAGGTCCAGGCCGACCTGGCTGACCTGAAGAGGGAGATGAACACGCTCCGCTCCAATTTCGCCACCGAGTCCGGCGCCGGCCAGATCAACGAGGGGCTGCGGCAGGCGGAGGAGCTCATTCAGAGCAAGCTGGCCAAGGAGGAGGCCATCGCCGAGCTGGGCAAGAACTCCATCGACGCCCGCATGCGGAACCTGAAGGCCTCGGCCGCGAAGAGCCGGGCGGAGGAGAAACTGCGGGCGCTGTTCGGCGACGAGCCGGCGCAGACCGAGGAGAACGGCCGCGTGGTGAAGGAGACGACGCAGAACTAGGGCGCTGGCCCTGCGCATACAGCCGAGGGCTGCCGGGGAGACCGGCAGCCCTCGGCTGTTCGTGTTGCATGGGAAGCACCGGCGCGCGTCAGGAAGACTGGGGCCGGGCGAAAGGGGACCGGCGACGGACGGCGCTGGTCTGCACCACCTGGACCTGGCCGCTGGCGTCGGAACGGACCTCCACGTTGCGGGTGCGCGGGGCCAGCGTGCGGTTCCACCCGCCAATGCGCACCGGCGTGGGGACCAGAGATGGCCGCGGTCGGCCGTTAGCTATTGACACGGAAGCCGGAAGGACCTACAATCAACTCCAACAAAATCTGTATAAAACAGATCGGGACACTCGGAATTAGGGGGAGGGTCTGCGGTGATCGGGGTCATCCTGGCAGGGGGACTGACCGGCGTTCTGTTCGGCTTCGTGCTGCAGCGGGGGCGGTTCTGCATGACCAGCGGGTTCCGGGATCTCTACCTGACCCGCGACGCCACGCTGTTCAAGGCCTACGTGCTGTCGCTGGCCATCCAGTCGACGGGCATCTTCGCCCTGCACGCGGCGGGCATCATCCAGTTCCGCCCGGACCCGTTCCAGTGGCTGGCCGCGTCTGTCGGCGGGCTGATCTTCGGCGTCTCGCTGATCCTGGCGGGCGGCTGCGCCTCGGGGACCTACTACCGCATTGGCGAGGGGCTGGTGGGATCGCTGGTGGCTGCCGTGTTCTACGGCATCGGGGCGCTCGCCTCCCGGGGGGCCGGGGCTCTGGCGCCGCTGACCCAGCGGATCCAGGGGCCCACGGCGACCCTGAACGGCGAGACCAGTCTCTACGGCGCCCTGGGCGTGAGCCCGTGGGTGCTGGTGGCGGCGCTCTGGGTTGCCGCCCTGCTCTTCCTGGCGCGCTCCCGGCGCGCCGCCGCCCCGGCCTGGCCGGCGCCGGTGGATGCGCGCCGGTCGGCGCTGTGGCGGGCCGTGTTCGGCCGGGGCTGGCCCTGGCCGGTGACAGGCGCCGCGGTGGGGGCGGTGGCGGTCATCGCCTGGCTGACCTCGATCAGCACCGGCCGGATGGCCGGCCTGGGCATCACCGGCGCCACGGCCGGCCTGCTGCGGTTCCTGGTGGCGTCCGGCGACGTCTCGGCCCTGGACTGGAACACCTTCCTGGTGCTCGGGATCCCCGTCGGCAGTTTCATCGCCGCGAAGGCCGCAGGCGAGTTCCGGCTGCGGGCGCCCGGACCCGGCCGGCTGCTCCAGCACATGGTCGGCGGGCTGGGGATGGGCTTCGGCGCCACGCTGGCCCGGGGCTGCAATATCGGCAACGGGCTGGTGGCCGTCTCCCAGTTCTCCCTGAACGGCTGGACGGCGACGCTGTTCACCATCCTGGGCACCTGGCTGGGCGCCTACCTGTTCCTGGTCCTGCCGGCCCGCCTGGCTGAATCCCGGCGGGCCGCGGCCCCGGGCCTTGCCCACGGTGACTGAGGGAGGAGGATGCGCGCATGGTGAAGGAACTGTACCTGGATGTGCTTGGCGAGCCCTGCCCCTACCCGCTGGTGACGGCCAAGCAGAAGATCAACCAGGTGGAGCCGGGCGGCCGCCTGGTGATCGACTTCGACTGCACCCAGGCGACCGAGTCGCTGCCCCGGTGGGCCGGGGAGGCCGGGCACGCCATCGAGGAGTTCGTGAAGACCGGTCCGGCCCGGTGGCGCATCGTCATCCGCCGGAAAGGGGCGGCGCCGGAGCGGGTCCGGCCGGAGGACTACACCTGCACCATCCCCGGCGAGCGGTAGCCGGCGAGGCTCATCCGCAGCCTGCCCATGCCGCCTGCGATTTGAGGCAATTTCCCGAGAACTCGGCAGGGGGGTGCCGCCCCGGCGGCGAAAAGAGTAGCCGTGCCGAGGATCACTCGTGAAAGGGGTCGATGAGATGAGCGGGAAGAAGATCCTCATGATCGTGGGCGACTTCGTCGAGGATTACGAGGTCATGGTTCCGTTCCAGGCCCTGTAGGCGGTGGGCCACACCGTGCACGCCGTCTGCCCCGGCAAGAAGCCCGGCGACAAAGTGCGCACGGCCATCCACGACTTCGAAGGCGACCAGACCTACAGCGAGAAGCCCGGCCACAACTTTGCCCTGAACGCCGACTTTGACGAGGTGAAGCCCGAAGACTACGACGCCCTGGTGATCCCTGGCGGCCGGGCGCCGGAGTACCTGCGGCTCAACGAGCGGGTCCTCGCCATGGTGCGCCACTTCGGCGAGGCCAACAAGCCCATCGCGGCCATCTGCCACGGGGCCCAGCTGCTGGCGGCGGCCGACGTCCTGAAGGGCAAGGCCTGCTCCGCCTACTACGCCTGCGCGCCTGAGGTGAAGCTGGCGGGCGCCGAGTACGTCAACCTGGAGGTGGACCAGGCGCACACCGACGGCAACCTGGTCACCGCCCCGGCCTGGCCGGCGCACCCGGCCTGGATCGCGCAGTTCCTGAAGGTGCTGGGGACCAAGATCGAGCCGTAGCTTCCCAGTACGCCGTCAGGCCCTCCGCCCCGATGGGGGACGGAGGGCCTTCGGTTTCAGCTCCCGGCGGGCAGGTCGGAGGCGCAGTGGGCGCACTTGACGGCCCTCACCGGCACGGCCGAGAGGCAGTAGGGGCACTCCCTGGTCTTCGGGGGCTCCGGCGGGGGCGTCGGCCGCCACCGGTTCACCTGCCGGATCAGCAGGAACACCGCGAAGGCGACGATGAGGAAGTTGATGACCTGGTTGAGGAACAGGCCGTAGGCGATGATGGGGGCGCCGGCCTCGCGCGCCTCGGCCAGCGAGCCATACGAGGTCCGGCTCAGGTTGAGGTACAGGTTGGAGAAGTCTACCTTTCCGATGATGAATCCTAGCGGCGGCATGATGATGTCGTTGACCAGCGAGTTGACGATCTGGTTGAACGACGCCCCGATCACGACGCCCACAGCCAGGTCCAGCACGTTGCCCCTCAGTGCGAACCGTTTGAACTCCGTCAGCATCGGGGTTCCCTCCTTCTGGTCGGACATGTTGCCCTGGTCCAACACACCGGGCGTGCGCCCGGACAGTTCCTGCGTGCGGATTACAGGGGCACGAGTGCCGCCGGGAGCGGTTCGTCCGCCACGTGCGCCGCCACGGCGCGGGCAAACAGGTCCGGATCCTGCAGGCACCAGGTGTGGCCGGCGCCGGGCACCAGGTACGCCCGGGCGTGAGGCAGCGTGCGGGCCAGGTCGCGGGCACAGGCCCGCAGCAGGCGCAGCTCACGCCCGCCCACCAGGGCCAGCAGCGCCACGGGCGACCCGGCCAGGCGGTCCGGCAGGCGGAAGGACATGTTCTCGGCCACCACGGCCTCCAGGCCGGCGGCTGTCGCCTGCAGGGTGTCGGCGCGGAACTGCGCGAGGTACGCCGGCGGAATGCCGAGCTGCCGGGCGTTGAGGCGGATCATCCACTCCCGGCGCGCCAGGGGGAAGGTGAGGCGGAGCACGGCCCGGTAGGGGCCGATACCCGGCAGGGAGCGGGTGAGGGTCCCGGAGACGACGGCCCGGGCCACCAGGTGCGGGTGGCCGGCGATCAGGTGGAGGGCGGTCTGCCCGCCCAGCGACAGGCCGACCACATGCACCGGCCCGCCCGCCGCTTCCGCGCCGATCAGATCGGCGAGACCGGCCGCGGCGGCCGCGAACGTGAACGTCTCGTGGGCCAGCCGCCCGTGGCCGGGCAGGTCGGGCACCAGGCAGCGGTATCGGTCGCACAGGCGGCGGACGACGGGCTCCCACATCCACCCGCTGACGCCGCCGCCGTGCAGGAAGAGGATCGTCGGGGCAGACGGCGGCCCGTAGACCTGGCAGGGCAGCGACACGGCGAACACCCCCTCAGGGGGAGTTCCACGCCTGCGTCCGATTTCCCTGTCGGGCGCCTGCCCGTCCCGCCGGCCCCTGCGCTGCCGCGGAAACGGCGAGACGGCCCCGCCCGTGCGGCGGGACCGCCTGTTCACATTCTCGTGCCGAGGCGCTGCGGCACTAGAGGGCCGCGCCCACCCTGCGGCTCTGACGGGACCGGAACCACCCCCAGAAGAAGCCGGCCAGGAAGGCGGCGGCCATCAGGAGCGCCGCGGTGCGCAGGATGCTCCCGACATCGGTGTGAATCGGGTCGATGAGCAGGTCCCGGAACTGCGCCGCGGCTGGGACGGCGAGGGAGAAGTAGAGCTGCGGGTAGATGCTGGGCCGCGTGCCCGCCGTGGCGACGTACAGGAGCCAGACCGCGATCGGCGTGCCCGCACCGGCCGCGACCGCCAGGGCGCGGTTGACCTCACTCCGGAAGATCCAGAGGCCAAACCCCGCCCACAACGCCAGGAAGATCCAGGCCAGAAGCGGCAGCGCGCCGGCGAGGAGCGGGATGAACCGGTTCACCAGCAGGCCCAGGATGAACGGCAGCAGCACCAGCAGCAGTCTGGCGTTTCGCACGTACCCAGCACTCCCTTCCGCCCGGTGGAAGCCCTGCACCTGCGGCCCGCCCTGCGCGGCGGCCGGTGCAGTCCGGGCCTTCATCCAATGGACGCGCGCAGCCCGTGCAACGGTTCGACGGAAGCGAGCCCCTGGCGTCAGTCCGTCTGGGCGACCTGCCAGGCGGGGGTGTCGATGTAATCCCGGTCGTCGATGGCGCTGAAGAGGCTGGGCAGGCTGCTGTAATCGCCGGTGACCGCGCTGCCCCCGCTGACGGACTTGCTCTGGCTGCCGAAGCCGATGAGCAGGTTGGTGCCGATGGTGAACGCCGACGAGGAGTCGATTCCGTTCACCTTGATCATATGGATGTGAAACTCGATGGTCAAAGCGACCCCCCTTCTGTCACCATATGCCGCGGCCGCATAGTGTGGAGATAGCGGCGGAGCCGCAGCACCGGGGGGTGGGCAGGTTGGACCGGCTGAACATCGGGGCGGTGAAAGTGATGAATGTCTCCGGCGTGGTCTCGACGGGGATGACGTACATCCGGCGCAGCCGCACGACCGGCAAGGGCAACGTGGGCGGGAGCGCCATCACGGGCGACTACGGGGCGGCACCGCTGGGGTTCGGTGTGCTGATCGACGCCGACGGGATCGACGCGCCCTTCTGGTGGACCGGAGCCGGATGGGGTCCGGCATGATGTACGGGTATGCCCCCTTCTGGCCCGCCACGGCCCCGCTCTGCGCCGCCCCGGTGATCAACGCCTGGTGGTACGAGATCACCAACGTGAGCAGCGGCGGCGTGGTGACCACGGGCGTGCTGGACCTGGGCTTCCTCACCAGCAACAGCAAGGGCAACTCCCTGGCGGATCTCGGCGGCGACGGCACGTACAGCGCCATCTGGTACGGGGTGCTGACCGACACGGACTGGGCGGACACCCCTTACGCCACCATGGCGGGCTTCCAGGTCGGGGGGTGAGCGGTTTGGCATGGCTGCCCTGGCCGCCCGTCTGCCGCGCCGGCGCCGTCAACCTGGGATTTGTGCAGATCAGCGGGCAGAGCGGCGGTTCCGTGAACTTCGGCGTCGCGTCGGTGCGGGAAGGCGGCGGCGGAGGGGGAAGCAGCAGCCAGCTCGTCGGCATCGCCGGGGACGGCGGCCTGTCCTGGATCAACGTGGGGGTGCTGTGCACGTGCCCGGCGGAGGACGGCGCAGGCGGCGCATCCGGCCGGGATGGGCAGGGCGCCGGCAGCGCCTCACCGGGGCAGGTCCCCGGGAGGCAGGCGGCCGCAGGCACCCCGCCGGCCACCTTCCGGTTCCGGTGGGACGACCCGGGCGCGGAGGTCCGCACCGGCTCCGCGGTGAAGGGGGGACGGCATGGGCACAGACCGTCCGCGGCGCCCCGGGGATCCGGGGAAGCTGCCCGCACTGGACGAGCTGGCGGCGCAGCTCGGTAGGACCGTCCAGGTGCTGGCCCGGCTCGTGCGGGCCTTGGAGGAGATGGCCGCGCGGCCGCCCGTGCACCTGCAGGTGGAGCGGCTGGAGGTGCAGACCCTGGCGTTTCACCTGGGCGACATCGACGTGGAGCAGCTGGAGGGCCAGCTGAACATCGGGATCACGCACAGCCTCACGCTCGGCCCCGGCCCGTCCCCGGGTGCCCCGGAAGCTCCCCGCCCCCCCGAGGTCGACCCGGCCCGGCCGCTGGAGATCGACCCCGCACGGCCCAGCGAGACCGGGGGAGGACAGGACCCGCCGGAGGGTGCCCGGCCCGGGGCAGGCCCGGCCGCGCGGGGGCTGCGCAACAGCGTGGTCAGCCGGTGGCGGGCCCGGGCGGAGCAGGGTGGCGGGACCCAGGAGCCGAAGCCTCCGCCTCCGCCCCGGATCCAGATCTGGCCCCCGCCTGACCGCGAAGGGAGCGAGAGACATGAAGACGAGCAACCAGGAGCCGCCGGCTGAGCGCGCAGGGCCGCCGGTCGATCTGGTCCGCAGGGGCGACCGCCTCATCCTGCTGGCCTCCCTGCCGGGGGTGAGGCCTTCGGACCTGCGGGTCTCGATCGTGGGCGACCGGCAGCTGGTGCTGGAGGGGGAGGTGGCCTACCGGCATCCGCTTCCCCGGGAGAACCTGGCGCTCAACGAGTGTACTTACGGGCCGTTCTCCCGGACCGTGCACCTGCCGCTGCCGGTGGATGCCGGCGGCGTGGTCGTCACCCTGCAGGACGGCGTGCTGACCGTCGACATGCGCGTGCGGGCGGAGGCCGTGCGCCTGCAGTGGCAGCCGAAGGAGGCGGTTTCCGGTGAGCGACCCCGGTAAGGTCGTGCAGCGCATCGCCGAACAGCTGGAAGCCCTGGGCGACGCGTTCGGCGAGGACTTCTGGCGGGAGCTGGGCCGGGCCGGATCTCCCCGGCCGAAGGGTCAGCCGGCGGGCAGAGCCGCAAGCCGGGCCCGGGCCGCGGCCGGACCGCCGCTGGACATCTACGTGACCCCGCACGACGTGGTGGTGGAGGCCATCCTGCCCGGGCTGACCGGCCCGCACCAGGTGGCCGTCAGCCTGGCGGGCCCCACCGAGCTGCTGATCGAGGCGTTTCTCCCCGATCGCCTGCCCGATGGGCTGTACATACAGCGGGAGCGCTTCTTCGGTTACTGCGCGCGCATGGTCACGCTGCCGGCGTCCGTGCTGCCGGCGGCCGCGGCCCAGTACCGGGACGGCGTCCTGCAGCTGCGGTTTCGGCGCGCCAGCCCGGGATCCGGCGGCGAGGGCGTGGCGGTGCTCCACGTGCCGCAGTCCGGCGGCTGACGCACGTGCGGCCGCGGGGACGCGCGCCCCGCGGCCGCCGATCCGGTTGAAGCCCAAAGGATGATTGGGGTAAACTTCCCCCAGACGAATCGCCTGGGGGAGTTGGCCATGACGTCACGCACCGCACCGGAGCTCCTGGCCCTGCTGACCGCCGCCGGCGACGGGTGGGTGAGCGGCGCGGAGATCTCGCGGCAGCTCGGGGTGAGCCGCACCGCCATCTGGAAGCACATCGAGGCCCTGCGGGCGCTGGGGTATGAGGTGGAGGCCGCCCCCCGCAAAGGCTACCGGCTCGTGGCCCGGCCCGACCTGCTGACCCCGGAGGAGGTGCTGGCGGGCCTGACCACCCGCCGGCTGGGCCGGGCCGTGGAGTACCGGGAGACGGTGGGCTCCACCAATGACCTCGCCAAGGCGCTGGCCCGGCAGGGCGCCCCGGAGGGGCTGCTGGTGCTGGCCGAGGAACAGACCGCAGGCAAGGGGCGGCTGGGCCGGGCCTGGAGCACGCCCCACGGCGCGGCCATTGCGATGTCGCTGGTGCTGAGGCCCGACCTGCCGCCCCACGCGGCGCCCCGCATCACGCTGGCGGCGGCGGTGGCCGTCACCGAGGCGGTGCGGGAGGCCGCCGGCGTGGCCGCGGGGATCAAGTGGCCCAACGATGTGCAGGTGGGCGGGCGCAAGCTCTGCGGCATCCTGACGGAGATGGAGGCCGAGATGGACCGGGTGGCCTTCGTGGTGCTGGGCATCGGTCTCAACGTGACCCTGGGCCGGGCGCAGATGGATCCTGCCTTCCGGGAGACGGCCACCTCGCTCGCGCTGGAGGGCGCCCGACCGGTGCGGAGGGCCGCCCTGGTCCAGGCGATCCTGGCCCGGTTCGAGGCGGCCTACGACGCCCTGCTCGGGGGCCGGTTCGACCAGGTGCTCGACCGCTGGCGGACGTTTTCCGTCACGCTGGGGCAGCCGGTGCGCGTGCTCGGCCTGGACGGGCAGGTGTCCCTGGAGGGCGTCGCCGAAGGGGTGGACGAGGACGGCGCCCTCCTGGTGCGGGACGGCGCGGGCCGGGTGCACCGGGTGGTCTCGGGCGAGGTCTCGCTGCGGCCGGGAGGTGTGAGGGATCAGAGGCTCCAGCCCTGATCCAGGAACTCCAGGCCCGTGACCACCAGTCTTCCGTCTTCCGCGGTCCCGATCACGGCCCGGCCGGTCCAGTAGCTGCCGCCCTCGTACTGCTGCACCGACGCCAGGAACTCCACGTACCCCTGAGAATCAGGCTCACCGGGCTCGATCCGGGGGCCGTAGTCCCCTTCCACCAGGCGGCCCACCTGCACCGGAACCGGCGCGTACAGCACCCGGCCGACATCCTGCGCCATGAAGGCGGCGCGCACGGCGGGATCGGGCACGTACCGTTCGATCTGATCGTGGAGGTCATACCACCGGGCGATGAACAGCGCGGTCAGCAGATCCGCCGCGGTGGTCGGATACGGTCCGGGCGTGACCTGTTCGTCCTGCAGTACGGCCTGGTAAGGCGTGAAGGAGTCTCCCTCGGCCCGCTCGATCCGATACTGGCGCACAAAGCTGTGGCCGGCCAGACTGCCCGTGATCTCCACGGTGCCGTCTGGCTGGATCGCGTAGCCCTGGCCGAAGGCCAGATTGGTCTTCGGGTGCCAGCCCCACGGGGAGACGAACTGTTCGCCCTCCATCCAGGTGAACCACATGCGGTGCCACTGGTCGGGGCTGCCCGTCTGCACCACCAGCACCGGGTTGGGCAGGCCGGGGCCCGGGACCAGGTCCACGCGCCCCAGGACGGAGGGGGGCAGCGAACCGTTCAGGGTCATGCGGTGGTTGCCGTCGTGGTCCACGATCAGGACCTCTTCGCCGTGCCACTGCCCGAGCACGCCGATGATCCCCTCGACCTTGCCGTCGCCGTTGAGGTCCAGTTCCTGTACCGGCCGGCCGAACTCGGCCGCGGCGCGGATGCGTTCAATCTGGTACCGCTCCCCCGCCTGCCCGAGGATGATCTCCTCCTCGCCTTTCCCGCCGCCGGGCGGAACCGCAGGCGGGTGAACGGACGCCTCCCGCTCTCCTGTGTGACCCGATGCGTCCGGTCCCTGCACCGACGATGCCGGAGTCTGCTTCTCCGCTGCTGCAGGCGCAGCCGCATCGGGGGCTGCGCAGGCCGATGCGCCCAGCATGATCGCTGCCAGCCCGATGGCCAGCAGGGCCCGGTTGTGTGATGCGTCCCGTTGCATCGCGTGACCCCTCCTGCCGTGAGCGGTTGCGTACGGCACCACGCGGGCATGCCTCCGTACGCCCTCACTTGTTGGACGCTCGGCGCGGGGCGCCTTGTTTCGGCGGCGGCCCAGGCCGTTCCGGGCGCGGGGCGAGGTCGGCAGGGATCACCTTCGCGGCTGACGAAGTCCTAGTGCACCGCATGCGCAGGGAGGGAAGGGCGTGGCCTGCCAGCCGCCGGCCAACGGGTTCCGGACCTTCGTGATCCTCTGGGCCTCCCAGTCGGTCTCCGTACTGGGCACGGAGATCACTCTCTCTGCCCTGAACGTGCGGCTGGTGACGGTGGCCTACCCGCAGGCCGGGCAGCAGCCGCAGCTCGCCTGGGCCCTGGCGGCGGTGGGCATGGCGAAGGGCATCGCCAGCCTGGTGACCACGCCCTTTGCCGGCGCGCTGGCCGACCGGCTGGACCGGAGGCGGCTGATGCTCTCGCCCTGCTGGGCGGCGTGATCGTGCTGGTGTCGGGCGCCCAGTTCCTCAACCGGCATGTGATGCGGGTGGAGGACCGGGCGTACGTGGAGAGCTTCGCCGGTGGAACCCCGGGCTGAGCCGCGCGCCCGATGGCGGCTGCCGGGGGTATCGTTTAAGCTTTGATTAAGTACACGATAAGGATGGGTTGCAGTTTGCAGTATGACCTCGTGATCTCAGACCTGGACGGAACCCTGCTGCGCGACGACAAGACGATCTCCGACCGGACGAAGGCGGCCATCAAGCGCTTCGAGGCCGCCGGCGGCCGGTTCTCCTTTGCCACCGGGCGCGGGGTGCAGTCGGCGCGGCGCTACTTCCGCGACCTGGACCTGCGGACGCCCCTGGTGCTGCTCAACGGGTCGCTGCTCTACGACCCGGCCGGCGACCGTGACCTGGTCGTCCACCCCCTCGATCCGGGCGCGGTGGCGGCCGTGTGGCCGCTGCTGGAGGCGGCGGGGCTTCACATCATCGTCCACGGGACGCGCCGGGCGGCTGTGCGGGAGATGAACCCCACCATCGATGAGCACCTGAGGCTGGACGGCATCACCGTGGACGTGCAGCCCGACCTCTCGCCGGCCACCTGCGGCGATATCGTCAAGATCCTGACCATCGGCGAGCCGGAGCAGTTGGACCGGGCGGAGGAAGCGATCGTGGCCGCGAACCTGCCGGTGAAGCTGGTCCGGTCATTCCACCTGTACCTGGAGGTGCTGCCGCCCACCGGGGGCAAGGGGGCGGGGCTGCAGGCGCTGCTGGCGCACCTGGGCATCGGCCGGGAGCGGTGCCTGGCCATCGGCGACTACCTGAACGACCTCGATCTGCTGGCCGCGGCCGGCCTGGGCGTGGCCGTGGAGAACGCGCACCCCGGCCTGCGGGCTGTCGCCCGGAGAGAGACCCTGTCCAACATGGAGGACGGGGTCGCCGCCGTACTGGACGCGCTGGTGGAGGGCCGGGAGATCGGCACGCCGATCGAGGGGTGAACGATTGCGTCCGCCCTCAGGATATGTTAACCTAGACTCCGATATAGGTTGACATATTGGAGGGTGACGCGCCATGCGTGCGACACGACTGCGGAATCTGGTCCTGGCCGCGATGATGGCGGCGCTCCTCGGGGCCGTCGCGCCGCTCCGGCTGTTCCTGCCCGGCGTCTCCGCCGTGCCGGTGACGCTGCAGGTGCTGGTGGTGCTGCTGACCGGCGGCCTCCTCCGTCCGGCCTGGGCGGCCGCGGCGATGGGGCTGTATCTGCTGCTGGGGGCTGCGGGGCTGCCCGTGTTCGCCGGGGGCAACGCCGGGCTGCAGGTGCTGGCGGGGCCGACTGCCGGCTACCTGTGGAGCTATCCGCTGGCCGCGGCGGTGGTGGGGGCCCTGGCGCCTGCGGCGCGGGTGTCGGGTGCGCCGGGCGGGCCGGTTCGCGGGAACGGTCTGGTGCGGACGGCGGGCGCCATGCTGGCCGGCCTGGCGGTGATCTACGCAGGCGGGGCCGGCTGGGCGTGGCTGGTCGGCGGCCAGGGGCTGGCGGCGGTGATGACCGGCTGGGTGCTGCCCTTCGTGCCCTTCGACCTGGCGAAAGCGGCCGCGGCCGCGCTGGTTGCCGTGGCGGTGCGGCGGGCCCTGGCCCGGACGGGGCTGCTCACGGCGCTCGGCCCCCACCGGTAACGCCCCGGGGCCGGTTGCAGCCGCCCGGGCCGCGCTCCCCGCCGCGGGCGCAGACTCCGTGTGGGCGGAGCGGGGGGCGAGCCGGGCGCCGACGGCGGGATAACCGGCCTCCGCGGGGTCCTCACGGCCGGGGAGGAGGGGATCTGGGGCTTCCCACTTCTCCACGGCCCGGCCAGGTGCTAGACTGGGGGTGTCCCATCGGTTACGTCACCTGGGGGGACCTGCGTGAGACTGCCTGCCCGGCTCCGTGCCCTCTTCGGCGCCTACCCCCGCATGCTCTGGTTCCTGTCCTTCGGCAGCTTTCTCAATCACACGGGGACGTCCTTCATCTGGCCCCTGACCACCATCTACATCCACGAGCACCTGGGCCGGTCGATGACGGTCGCCGGGACGGTGCTGCTCGTGCACTCCGCCGGCGCCATGCTGGGCCAGCTCGCGGGCGGGTGGCTCTACGACCGGATCGGGCCCCGCCTTCCCATGCTGGGCGGCCTGCTGACCACGGTCGTCGTCACGGCCATGCTGGCGCTGACCTCCTCGTGGCCCGTGTACGTGGCGTGCATGGTGGTCTACGGTTTTGCGGTCTCGCTGCCGCTCTCGGCGGTCAATGCGATGCTGGCCCGGGTCTGGCCCGGCCACGGGCGGCGGGCGTTCAACTTCAACTACGTGGCCGCCAACATCGGGGTGGCGGCCGGCACCGCGCTGGGCGGCGTGCTCGCAGACCGCTCCTTTGTCCTGGCCTTCGGCGGCGCGTCCGTCCTGTTCCTGCTCTACGCGGCGTTCGCCGCGGCCTTCATCCGGGAGGAGCGGCTGCCAGCCGGGGAGGCGCGGGAAGCGGACGGCGGGCCGGCCGGCGTGGCGGATCCGGAGCCGCGGGTGCCGTGGACCCCCATCTGGGCGCTGTTCGTCGCCTACGTCTGCCTCTGGATCGTCTACACCCAGTGGCAGACCGGAAACTCGGTCCGCACGCAGGCACTCGGGTTCGACATCTCGGCCTTCTCGGTGCTCTGGACGCTGAACGGGGCGCTCATCTTCGCCGGCCAGCCGCTCGTGAGCGCCGTGGTGCGGCGGCTGCGGCAGCCCCTCGCCCAGATGCTGCTCGGCGTCGTGCTCTACGCCCTGGCGTTCGGCGTGCTGCTCACCTCCGACCGCTACGCCGTCTTCGTCGCCTCGATGGTGCTGCTCACCTTGGGCGAGATGCTGCTCTGGCCGGTCATCCCCGCCACCGTCGCCCGCCTCTCGCCCCCCGCCCTGCGGGGCAGGCTCCAGGGGCTCATCCTCTCCGGCGCGACGGCCGGGCGCATGCTCGGTCCTCTGCTGGGCGGGATGCTCTACGACGCCGCCGGGTACGCCACGCAGATCTCCGTGATGACCTCCGGCCTCGTGGTGCCCATGCTCGCCATCCTGGTGTACGAGCGCGCCCGGCGGGTGCCGGAGATCCGGATGGAGGAGGACGATCTGTAGGAAAACGGGTCTTGACAGCCGGCCGCCGCCCGTGCTAATGTCTCTGTCAAACCAGATCGTCTTGGCGGCGATGAACGGGGAGAGTACCCAGACCGATCCGTCTCAGCGAGCCGGCGGCGGTGCGAGGTCCGGTACGGAGGAGTCTGGCGAATGGTCCCGGGAGCCTGTCGGCCGAACGTGCGCCGGGCGGCGCATCAGTAGGCGGGCCGGTGGCTTCCGCCGTTACCGGGTAGAGGGTATGATGGTACCTGCGTAAAGAGCGCGCCTGCTTTGCAGGCGAACTGGGGTGGCACCGCGTAGGCCCGTTTATTCCGGCCTTCGTCCCTATGGAGGGACGAAGGCCGTTTTGCATTGGCAACCGTCAACCCGAGGAGCGTGAGCGCAATGTACCACCCCAGCCTGGGGACCTACCTGAGCCTGGCCAGGGAGTACGACCTGATCCCCGTCCACCGGGAGGTCCTGGCTGACCTGGAGACGCCGATCTCGGTCTTCATGAAGCTCTGCCTGGACGAGCCGTGCGCCTTCCTGTTCGAATCCGTGGAGGGCGGCGAGAAGGTGGCCCGCTACTCCTTCCTCGGCTGCCGGCCGCTCCTCACCCTGGCCCACAAGGCGGGCGTGAGCCGGCTGCTCCGGGGCGAGGAGGCCGCGGAGTACCGCACGGTGGGCATGGTGACCGAGGGGGAGCGGGGCGAGCGGATGGAGGGCGACCCGCTGGGCCACCTGCGGCAGGTGCTGCGCCGCTACGCCGTCTACCAGCCGCCGGGGCTGCCCCGGTTTGCGGGCGGGATGGTGGGCTACGTGGCCTACGACGCCGTGCGGGCGTACGAGCGGCTGCCGGACGGGCCGCCGGACGAGCTGCACCTGCCCGATTCGCTCTTCATGGCGCCGGAGCTGGTGGTGGTGTTCGACCACCTGAAGCACAGGCTGCTGCTGATCGCCAACACCATGCCGGGCGGCGAGCCCGAGGTGGCCTACCGGCGGGCCCAGGCCCTCCTGGACCGGGCGGTGGAGCGGCTGCGGGGGCCGGTGCCCCTTCCGCCGGGGCTCCCGTGGACCCGGCCCCGCCCCCTGGAGGTGCGGGCCTGCCAGACGCCGGAGGACTTCACGGCGGCGGTCGAGCGGGCCAAGGCCTACATCCGGGCGGGCGACGCGTTCCAGGTGGTGCTCTCGCAGCGGTGGGAGACCCGGGTGCGCAGCCGTCCGCTGGACATCTACCGGGCGCTCCGGATGCTCAATCCGAGCCCCTACATGTTCTACCTGAGCTTCGGCGACCTGAAGGTGATCGGCGCCTCGCCGGAGCTGCTGGTGCGGGTGGAGGACGGCGTGGCCACCACCCGGCCGCTGGCGGGGACCCGGCCCCGGGGCGCCACCGAGGAGGAGGACCGGCGGCTGGAGGCCGAGCTGCTCGCCGACGAGAAGGAGCGGGCCGAGCACGTGATGCTGGTCGACCTGGGCCGCAACGACCTGGGCCGGGTCTGCAACTACGGGACGGTGCAGGTGCATCAGCTCATGCACGTGGAGCGGTACTCGCACGTGATGCACATCGTCAGCGACATCCGGGGCGAGGTGGCCGAGGAGAAGGATGCCTGCGACGTGCTGACCGCCTGTTTCCCGGCCGGAACCCTCACCGGGGCGCCGAAGGTGCGGGCGATGGAGATCATCGACGAGCTGGAGCCCGTGCGCCGGGGGATCTACGGTGGGGCGGTGGGGTACTTCTCCTGGAGCGGCGCCATGGACACCTGCATCGCCATCCGGACCCTGGTGATGAAGGGCGACCGTGTGTTCATCCAGGCGGGAGCCGGCATCGTGGCCGACTCGGACCCGGAGGCGGAGCTCACCGAGTCCCGCAACAAGGCCCGGGCCCTGATCCGGGCGCTGGAACTGGCAGAGGAGGGGCTCTGATGATCGTCGTGATCGACAACTACGACTCCTTCACGTACAACCTGGTCCAGTACCTGGGGGAGCTGGGGGCGGCCCAGGCGGTGGTCCGGAATGACCAGATCTCCGTGGATCAGGTGGCCGCCATGCAGCCGTATGCGGTGGTCATCGGCCCCGGGCCCTGCACCCCCGGCGAGGCCGGCATCTCGCTGGAGCTGATCCGGAGGCTGGGAGCGACCACCCCGATCCTCGGGGTCTGCCTGGGCCACCAGGCCATCGGCCAGGCTTACGGCGGGCGGGTGGTGCAGGCGCCGTCCCTGATGCACGGCAAGACCAGCCGGGTGCTCCACACCGGCCAGGGGATCTTCGCCGGGCTGCCCAACCCGTTCACGGCGGGCCGGTACCACTCGCTGGTGGTCGACCGGGCGAGCCTCCCGGATGAGCTGCTCGTCACGGCCGAGACCGAGGACGGCCTGGTGATGGCGGTGCAGCACCGGGTGCACCCGGTCTACGGGGTGCAGTTCCACCCGGAGTCGATCCTGACCGAGTGCGGCCGGCAGCTGCTGCAGAACTTCCTCCGGCTGGTGCAGCCGGCGGCGGCGTGAGAAGGGAGGGCGGAAGGCATGGAGATGGACATGAAAGCCCTGCTCAGGCAGGTGGCCGAGGGCAAGGATCTCACCGAAGCCCAGGCGGAGGCGGCCATGACCCTGATGATGACCGGCGAGGCCACCCCGGCCCAGGTGGCGGCCTTCCTGATGGCCCTCCGGATCAAGGGCGAGACGGTGGAGGAGATCACCGGGGCGGCCCGGGTGATGCGGGAGCGGGCGACCCGGATCCACCACAGCCGGCCGCTCGTGGTGGACACGTGCGGCACCGGCGGCGACGGCTCCCACACGTTCAACATCTCCACCACCGCCGCCTTCGTGGTGGCGGGGGCGGGGGTGGCGGTGGCCAAGCACGGCAACCGGGCGGCCACGTCGCTTACCGGCTCCGCGGACGTGCTGGAGGCGCTGGGCGTGAACCTGGACCTGACCCCGGCCCAGGTCGGCCGGTGCATCGACGAGGTGGGCATCGGCTTCCTCTACGCCCCGGCGCTGCACACCAGCATGAAGCACGTGGCGCCGGTGCGCCGGGAGATCGGGCTCCGCAACATCTTCAACCTGCTGGGGCCGCTGACCAACCCGGCGATGGCCCAGGCGCAGCTCATGGGGGTCTACGACCCGAACCTCACCGAGCCGCTGGCCCGGGTGCTGGGAAACCTGGGCGTCAGGCACGCCCTGGTGGTGCACGGCACCGACGGCGTGGACGAGATCTCGATCTCGGCCCCGACGGTGGTCTCGGAGATGCGGGATGGCTTCGTGCACACCTACCGGGTGGTGCCGGAGGACGTGGGGCTCAGCCGGGCGCCCCGGGAGTACATCCGGGGCGGCACCAGGGAGGAGAACGCCCGCATCACCGAGGCGGTGCTCGGCGGCGAGCCGGGGCCCCGGCGGGACGTGGTGCTGCTCAACGCCGCCGCCGCCCTGCTGGCCGCCGACCGGGTGCGGACCCTCCGGGAGGGGGTCGAGCTGGCGGCGCAGTCCATCGACTCGGGGGAGGCGGGCCGGGTGCTGGAGCGCCTGCGGGCGTTCACGCACCGGCTCAGGGCGGAGTCGGCGTAGCCACCAGCCGGATCAGCGTCACCTCCGGCGGGCAGAACAGCCGGACGGGGATGTGGGCGGTGCCCACGCCGCGGGTGGTGTAGACCTGGCAGTGGGGCGCCTGGTAGAGCCCGGTGTGGTACTTCCGCCCTCCCGGGGGCAGGAGCAGCGGGCCGACCAGGGGCAGGCGGACCTGGCCGCCGTGGCTGTGGCCGCTGATCATCAGCGCTACCCGGTGCTCAGGGCGGACCAGGGTGTCGGCGTAGTCGGGCTCGTGGCAGAGCAGGATGCGGACGGCCCCGGGCGGGGCGCCGGCCATCGCCCGGCCCACGTCGGGCCGGCCCAGGCGGGGTTCGTCGACACCGGCCAACCACAGGCCGTCGGCGGCGAGGACCCCCTGGTTCTCCAGCAGCCGCACGTTGGTGAGCGCCTGCCGGATCTGCGGGCTGTAGTAGTCCCAGTTGCCCAGGACGGCCAGCGCCCCCCGCACCGGCTCCAGGGACCAGTTGGCCGCCGCGACGTGCTCGTGGCCGCCGATGAAGTCGCCCACCGCCACGACCAGGTCGGGCCTTCGCTGGGCCAGCTCTTCGGCCACGTGCCGCACCCAGTCCGCCGGCGTCGTCGGCCCCACGTGCAGGTCGCTGAGCACGCCGATGGTGTATCCCTCCAGGTGGCCGGGCAGGCCCGGGATGGAGATGGTGCGCTCCTCGAACCGAACCCGCCGGGTCTCGACGAACCGGCTCCAGCCGGCGAGCCCCAGGGCCAGGCCGACGAAGGCGAACGCGGCCCGGAGCAGGAAGTGTCGGCGCTTCAACGAAGGATTCCCTCCTCCGGAACTCGTTGTTGAGGGAATACTAGGCATTTGACGCAACGAGTGGCATCGGAGTTGTCGGTGACAGGCAAGTCGCTTGGGAAGATTACGAGCGGATGTACAAAGGAGTGGTCGTCGACATGAGCACCAAGCCGATCAGGACCGTCTTCTCGGGCATGCAGCCCACCAGCGGCGTGACCCTGGGCAACTACCTGGGGGCCATGCGCAACTTCGTGAAGCTGCAGCACGAGGCCCAGTGCTTCTTCTGCGTGGTCGACCTGCACGCGCTGACCATCCCCAAGGATCCGGCCGAGCTGCGCAGGAACACCCTGGACATGGCCCGGCTTTATGTGGCGGCCGGCATCGACCCGGACGTGGCCACGATCTTCGTCCAGTCCCACGTCTCCGCCCACGCGGAGATGGGCTGGCTGATGGAGGTGAGCTGCTACTACGGCGAGCTGCAGCGCATGACGCAGTTCAAGGACAAGGCGGCCAAGGCCGAGGTGGTCACGGCCGGGCTGTTCACCTACCCCGCCCTGATGGCCGCGGACATCCTGCTGTACGACACGACCCACGTGCCCGTGGGCGACGACCAGAAGCAGCACCTGGAGCTGGCCCGGGACATCGCCGTGCGGCTGAACAACCGGTTCGGCCGGGAGATCGTGGTCGTCCCCGAGCCCTACATCCCGCCCCGGGAGGCGGGGGGGCGCATCATGTCGCTGCAGAACCCCACGCAGAAGATGTCCAAGTCGGACCCCGACGAGTCCGCGACGATCCACATGCTGGACACGCCGGACGTGATCCGGAAGAAGATCAAGCGGGCCGTCACTGATTCGGAGAGCGAGGTGCGCTACGACCCGGAGAAGAAGCCCGGCGTCTCGAACCTGATGGTCATCCTCTCGCTCTGCACCGGGATGTCGCTGGATGAGATCGCCGGCCGCTACACGGGCTACGGCCAGTTCAAGAAGGACGTGGCCGAGGCGGTGGTGGCGACCCTGGAGCCGATCCAGAAGCGGTACCAGGAACTGTGCGAGCCGGGCGTGATCGAGGAGATCCTGGAGAAGGGCGCCCAGAAGGCGGAGGCTGTGGCCACCCCGGTGCTGCGCCGGCTGCAGGACGCCCTGGGGCTGCTCCCCCGGAAGCGGCCATGATCCTGGCGCAGATCCTGGCCGCCAAGGAGGCGGAGGTGGCGGCGGCCCGGCTCGCCCGGCCCCTGGGCGAGGTCATTGCCGCCGCCCGCCAGGCGCCGCCCCCGAGGGGGTTCCGCCGTGCGCTGCTCGGCCGGCCCGCAGGGCAACCGGGGGCGACCGGAATGCCGGGGCCGTCGGCTCAGGGCACGGAGGGCCCCGCAGGCGTACCTGAGGTCCGGGTGATCGCCGAGGTGAAGAAGGCCAGCCCGTCCCGGGGGCTCATCCGGCCGGACTTCGACCCCGTGTCCATCGCCCGGGCCTACGCCGAGGGCGGCGCCGCCAGCCTCTCGGTGCTCACCGACGAGCGCTGGTTCCAGGGGTCGCTCGGGTACCTCACGGCGATCCGGCAGGCGGTGGACCTGCCGCTGCTGCGCAAGGAGTTCATCATCGACGAGTACCAGGTCTACGAGGCCCGGGCGGCGGGGGCGGACGCGATCCTGCTGATCGTGGCGGCGTTTCACGGGGAGTGTGCGGGCCGCCGCACGCCCGGGGACCTGAACCGGCTCGCCGCCCTGGCGGCGGAGCTGGGCATGGACGTCCTGATGGAGGTCCACACCGCCGAGGAGCTGGCGCTGGCGGTGGAATCCGGGTCCCCCGTGATCGGCATCAACAACCGGGACCTGCGCACGTTCCACACCACGCTGGAGGTGACGGAGCGGCTGGCCCCGCTGGTGCCGCCCGACCGGCTGTTGGTGAGCGAATCGGGCATCTGGACCCACGACGACCTGCGCCGGGTCGGGGCAGCCGGCGCCCGGGCGGTGCTGGTGGGCGAGTCGCTGATGCGCCAGCCCGACGTGGCTGCCGCCCTCCGGGCCCTGCGGGGGGCCGCCTGACAAGGCCCTTCTGCCTGACCCGCCGGGGTAACCAGAGAACCGAATCAGGAAAGGAGCGATGGCCGCATGTGGGTGAAGATCTGCGGCTTGCAATTCATGAAGGACGTGGTGGCCGCCGTGGAGGCCGGCGCCGACGCGGTGGGCTTCGTCTTCGCCCCCAGCCGGCGGCAGGTGACCCCCGAGCGGGTGGAGGCGATCGTCAGCGGCCTGCCGCCGGGGACGATGACGGTGGGCGTCTTCGTCGACGCCCCCCTGGAGGAGATCCGCCGGGCGGTGACCCTCTCCGGGCTGCGAGCGGTGCAGATGCACGGCTCGGAGCCGCCGGAGGTGATCGACCAGCTGGGGATGCCGGTGATCAAGGCCGTGCGCATCAAGGGGCCGGACGACCTGGCCCGGCTGCCGGCCTACCGCAACGCGGCGGGCATCCTGCTGGAGCCCTACGTGGAGGGGCAGGCGGGCGGCACCGGCCAGATGCTGGATCCGACCCTGGTCCGCTGGGCCGCCCAGACCCTGGAGCGGGCCGGCGTGCCCATGGCGGGCCCCGATGAACCGCTCACCCCCGGCCGGCCCCGGCTGATCCTGGCCGGCGGGCTGACGCCGGAGAACGTGGCGGAGGCCATCGCTAAGGCGCAGCCCGGCGGGGTCGACGTCTCCAGCGGGGTCGAGAACGGCGGCGTCAAGGACATCAACAAGATCTACGCCTTTGTGTCGGCGGCAAAGGGGGTGGCCCGATGACCGGCGCGCTGCCTGATGCGCTGGGCCATTTCGGCCCCTTCGGGGGCCGGTACGTGCCCGAGACGCTGATGGCCGCCTGCATCGAGCTGGAGGAGGCGTACCGGCGCTACAAGGACGACCCGGAGTTTCTGGAGGAGCTCACCTACTACCGGCAGCAGTATGTCGGCAGGCCGACGCCGCTGTACTTCGCCGGGCGGCTCACGGCCTACGCCGGCGGGGCGAAGATCTACCTGAAGCGGGAGGACCTGAACCACACCGGGGCGCACAAGATCAATAACGCCCTGGGGCAGGCCCTGCTCGCCCGGCGGATGGGCAAGAAGCGCATCATCGCCGAGACAGGCGCCGGCCAGCACGGCGTGGCCGCGGCGACGGTGGCGGCCCTGTTCGGCCTGGAGTGCGACGTCCACATGGGCGAGGTGGACGTGGCGCGGCAGGAGCTGAACGTCTTCCGCATGCGGCTGCTGGGGGCCCGGGTGATTCCCACCCGCACGGGCTCCCGCACCCTGAAGGACGCCACCAACGAGGCGATCCGGGACTGGGTGACCAACGTGGAGACGACCCACTACATCATCGGGTCGGCGGTGGGGCCGCACCCCTACCCGATGATCGTCCGGGACTTCCAGGCGGTGATCGGCTACGAGACCATGAGCCAGATCCAGGAGGCCGAGGGGCGGCTGCCCGACGCGATCGTCGCCTGCGTGGGCGGGGGGTCCAACGCCATCGGCATCTTCCACCCCTTCGTGCCCTTCGACAGCGTGCGGCTGGTGGGCACGGAGGCCGGCGGCCTGGGGCTCGCCAGCGGGAAGCACGGCGCCACCATGACCGGCGGCGGGCAGGTGGGGGTCTTCCACGGCGCCCGCAGCTACCTGCTGCAGGACGAGTACGGCCAGGTGTTGGAGGCCCACTCCATTTCCGCGGGCCTGGACTACCCCGGCGTGGGCCCCGAGCACGCCTACCTGCGGGACACGGGCCGGGCCGAGTACGTGGCGGTCACCGACGAGGAGGCGCTGCAGGGGATGCAGTGGCTCAGCCGGACCGAGGGGATCATCCCGGCGCTGGAGTCGAGCCACGCCGTCTACCACGGGGTCCGGATGGCCGCGGAGATGGACCCGGACCAGATCGTGATCATCAACCTCTCCGGCCGGGGCGACAAGGACATGGCCGAGGTCGCCCGCATCCTGGGGGGTGAGGGGGCATGACCCGCATCGCCGAGCGGTTCGCGGCCCTGCGCAGCCGGGGCGAGAAGGGGCTGATCGCGTATCTCGCCGCCGGCGACCCGTCGCTGGAGACCACCCGCAAACTGGTCCACGCCCTGGCGGAGGCCGGGGTCGACATGGTGGAGCTGGGCCTGCCGTTTTCTGACCCGCTGGCGGACGGGCCGGTCATCCAGGCGGCCAGTCAGCGGGCCCTGGCGGCCGGGGCCAACACCGACAACGTGCTGGAGCTGGTCGCGACGCTCCGGGCCGACGGGCTGCAGATGCCGCTGCTGATCATGACCTACTGCAACCTGGTCCTGCGGCCGGGGGTGGAGCGCTTCTGCCGCCGCGCCGCCGACGCGGGCGTCGACGGCCTGATCCTGCCCGACGTCCCGATGGAGGAGGGCGACGAGATCCAGGCCGCGACGCAGGCCGCGGGGCTCGACCTCATCCAGTTCGTGGCGCCGACCTCGCCGCCCGACCGGATCCGGCGGGCGGCGGAGCTCGCCCGGGGGTTCATCTACGCTGTCTCGTCCACCGGGGTCACCGGGATGCGCGACCGGCTGCCGCCACAGCTGACGGCCATGGTGGAGGCCGTCAAGGCGGTCACCGACACGCCGGTGGCCGTGGGCTTCGGGATCTCCCGGCCCGAGCAGGTGCGGCAGGTGACTGCGGTGGCCGACGCGGCCATCGTCGGATCGGCGTTTGTGCGCCACTGCGGCGAGGACCTGCCGGAACACGAGCTGATCGAGCGGGTCCGGGTCCTGGCCGAGGAGCTGAAGGCCGGAACCCGGCCGTCCATCCTGGGGATGGGTTCGCCGAACTTGTGAGCAATGGGGCTTGACGACGCCGTGGTACCGGTGTAAACTTGGCTTCAATATCGTAAAGCGATGAGCGGGAGAAGTAGACCCAAGGCCGGAGAGCTGCAGAGAGCCAGCGGTGGGTGCAAGCTGGCGCCGAAGGCGGGATCGAATACACCCGTGAGCGTAGGCTGAAAGACCAGCCTCAGGTAAGGCCGCAGCGGCCGGACCGGGCCGGTCGAGTAGGTACACCGGCACGCCCCCGTTACCAAGGGCGGAGGGGATGATTGTCCCCGGAAAGAGTGGGTCCGCAGTCTGCGGGCCAAGCAGGGTGGTACCACGAAAGCCTTTCGGCTTCCGTCCCTACACGGGATGGAAGCCGATTTTGATTTCCCGTGAAACCAGCAGGAAGGGCGAGGTGTTGAGCGGTGATCATCGTCATGCGGAAGGGCGCCACGCAGGCGCAGGTACACGACATCGTGGAGCGGGTTCGTCAGGCGGGATTCGGCGTGCACCTCTCCCAGGGGGAAGAGCGGACGATCATCGGGGCGATCGGCGGGGACCGGCGGCGGCTGGCCGACCTGAACCTGGAGGCCCTGCCGGGGGTCGAGCGGGTGACCCCGATCTCGAAGCCTTACAAGCTGGCTTCGCGGGACTTCCATCCGGAGGACACGGTCATCCGCATCGGCGGGGCCACGGTCGGGGGGAGCGACTTCTGGGTGGTGGCCGGGCCCTGCTCGGTGGAGGGCCGGGAGCTGCTGCTGGAGTCGGCCCGCCTGGTGCGGGACGGCGGGGCGCACGCGCTCCGGGCGGGCGCCTTCAAGCCCCGGACCAGCCCGTACTCCTTCCAGGGGCTGGGCGAGGAGGGGCTCCGGTACCTGGCCGAGGCCCGGGCCGTGACCGGCCTGCCCGTCGTCACGGAGGTCATGGACACCCGGGATGTGGAACTGGTCGCCGAGTACGCCGACGTGCTGCAGATCGGGGCCCGCAACATGCAGAACTTCAGCCTGCTGCGGGCCGTCGGCCGGACCAACAAGCCGGTGCTGCTGAAGCGGGGCATGTCGGCCACCATCGAGGAGTGGCTGATGGCCGCCGAGTATGTGATGAGCGAGGGGAACCACCAGGTGATCCTCTGCGAGCGGGGCGTGCGGACGTTTGAGACCGCCACCCGCAACACGCTGGACCTCTCGGCCGTCGTCGTGGCCAAGTCGCTCACCCACCTGCCGGTGGTGGTGGACCCCAGCCACGGCGTGGGCAAGCGGGACTTCGTGGTAGCCCTGGCCCGGGCCGCCGCGGCCGCCGGCGCGGACGGCATCCTGGTGGAGGTGCACCAGCGGCCCGACGAGGCCAAGTCTGACGCCGCCCAGACCATCGGCCCGGCCGCCTTCCACCAGATGATGCACGACGTGGCCGCGATCCTGCAGGTGCTGGGGCGGCGGCTGCCCGCCGCTGCGGCCGTCCATGTCTAACGGATTTGGCACGGTCGTCATCTGGGGCGTCGGGCTGATCGGCGGCTCCATCGGCATGGCCCTGCGGCAGCGGGGCCTGGCCGATGAGGTGATCGGCATCGGGCGGCCCGGCGGCGCCGCTGCAGGGGCAGCGGCGGGCCCGGGCACGGGCGGCGCGGGGGAGGCGGACGCGGGCGCCTGGCAGGTGCCGGAGGCGGTGCGGCTCGGGGCGGTGGACCGCATGGTCGCCGACCCCGGGGCCGCCCTGGCCCGGGCCGACCTGGTGATCCTGGCCATGCCGGTGCAGGCGATGATCGACCTGGCCCCCCGGGCCGCCCGATGGTTCCGCCCGGGCACGGTCGTCACCGACGTCGCCTCGGTGAAGGAGGCCGTGGTGGCGGCGTGGGAGCGGCACCTGCCGGACGGGGTCGCCTTCGTGGGCGGCCACCCGATGTTCGGCCGGGAGCGCTCGGGCGTCGCCCACGCCTCTGCGGACCTGATCCCCGGCTGCCGCTGGGTGCTGACGCCGGGGGAGCGGGCGACGACGCTGCTGTCGGCGGGGCGAGGCCGCCGGGAGGTGCCGCCGCTGGAGCGCGTGTGGGAACTGGTGGCCGCGCTGGGGGCCGAGCCGGTGCAGATGTCGCCCGCGGAGCACGACCGGCGGGTCGCCGCGGTGTCTCACCTGCCGCAGCTGGTCGCCACCGCCCTGGCGGCGGCGGCCCGGGATCTGGACGAGGCGCAGCCCGGCACGCTGGACCTGGCGGCCGGGGGGTTCCGGGACGCCACCCGCATCGCCGACAGCCCGTCGGGCCTGTGGCACGAGATCTGGGCCAACAACCGGCCCGCGCTGCGGGAGGCCCTGGCGGCGTTCAGGGGGGCGCTGGCAGAACTGGAGGCCGCGGTCGACGCCGGCGATGCCGGCGCGCTGGCCGCCGTTTTCGAGCGGGCCCACACCGCCCGGCGGCGAGCGACCGGCCCAGTCGGCCGTCGTGCGTGAGTCACAATAGAGCAACCGGCCTGTGCGCCCCCGGGGCTTCGCCCGACGGGGCGCCGGACCGGTGACGTCGAGAAGCCGGCAACAGGGAGTGATGGGATGGACGTCAGGGTATACCCGGCCAGCCGGCTGGAGGGCGTCGTCAACCCGCCGTCCTCCAAGAACTACACGACCCGCTACCTGCTCGCCGCCGCCCTGGCGGAGGGCGAGTCGCTGATCCGCTACCCGGCCGAGAGCGAGGACGCCGCGGCCCTGAAGCGCTGCCTCACCGACCTGGGGGCGGTGCTGACCCCCGAGGGCGAGCACCTGCGGGTCCGGGGCTTCGGCGCCCGTCCCCGCAGCCCTGGGGTCCTGAACCCCGGCAACGCCGGGGCGGTCCTGCGGTTCCTGATGGCGGTCTGCGCCGCCACCCTGGATGAGGTCACGTTCGTCACCGACTACGCCGAGTCGCTGGGCAAGCGGCCCCAGGCCGACCTGCTGGACGCCCTGGCACAGCTCGGGGCCGAGGTGGAGAGCCGGGACGGGAAGCTGCCGATCACGATCCGCACGGGTGGCTCTGCGGCCTGGGCACGGAGGCCCGGCGGCCGGCTGCGGGGCGGCACCGTGCGGGTGAGCGGCGCCGTCTCCAGCCAGTACACGTCGGCGCTCCTGTTTGCCGCCCCCCTGATCGGCGAGGATGTCACCATCGAGGTCACGGGCGACATGAAGTCCCGCCCGCCCATCCGCCAGACGCTGCAGGTGCTGCGGGAGGCGGGGATCCGGGTGGAGGCCAGCGACGACCTGCGCCGGCTTTACATCCCCGGCGGACAGCGGTACCAGCCCCGGGAGTACACGGTGCCCGGCGACTACCCGGGCGCGGCCGCCCTCATGGCTGCGGCCGCGGTGGTGCCCTCTGACGTGACCATTCCCCGGCTCTTCCGGGACGAGCAGGGGGAGCGGCAGGCGATCGACGTGCTGGCGGCGATGGGGGCGGACATCGCCCACGACGGACGGCAGGTGCGGATCCGGGGGGGCAGGCCCCTCCGGGGCGGCCGGTTCGACGGGGATCCCTTCACCGACGCCGTGCTGGCCCTCACCGCCGCCGCCGTGCTCGCGGAGGGGGAGACGGTTTTCTATAATGTAGAGAATCTGCGCTACAAGGAGTGCGACCGCATCTCCGACTACCGGGCCGAGCTGAACAAGCTCGGCGCCCGGGTGGAAGAGGAGCGGGACAAGCTGATCATCACCGGCCGGCCCGAGGGGGTGGAGGGCGGCGTGACGGCGGAGAGCCGCATCGACCACCGGGTGATCATGGGGCTGACGATCGTGTCGCTGCGGGCCCGGGCGCCGGTGGTGATTCGGGACGCGCACCACGTGGCGAAGTCGTACCCGGCCTTTTTCGACGACCTGCGCAGCCTGGGGGCGCGGGTGGAGGAGATGTGATCGGGCTGCGCCGTCATCTTGCCGGTGTACAGTGCCCTGGGTGTGTTTCGAGCGGCGGGGTGATGCGGCACCACCCGGAACCGCTCGAAACCCTTGTGGCTGTAAGGCAGGAGGGGATTTGAGAGGTGGCGGAGAAGGAAATATCAGGTCGATTTTGGGGCGCTGCTTGGGACCGCTCGAAAATGGGTCCGGAAAGCCTTGTGGCACAAGGGCTCCAGGTGGGCGCTGTATCCACGGCTGAACAGCCGTGGCTCCATTGAAGCGCACCGGGGGCACGCGACATTCTTGAACATGGGAACGTATCCACGGCTGAACAGCCGTGGCTCCATTGAAGCACCGTCGATCTTGCCCGCTGCATGCTGCGCGGCGAGGTATCCACGGCTGAACAGCCGTGGCTCCATTGAAGCTGCAGGACGGTGTAGGCAATAATGAGCGCCACCGCGTATCCACGGCTGAACAGCCGTGGCTCCATTGAAGCGAGTCAGGCCAGATGAGCTGGGTGACGCACGATCCCGTATCCACGGCTGAACAGCCGTGGCTCCATTGAAGCCAGACAAGGACCACTGCCGCTGACCCGCAACGAGGACGTATCCACGGCTGAACAGCCGTGGCTCCATTGAAGCACCTGTGATGAGCCGTAAGCCCTTACCTGTGATGAGCCGTATCCACGGCTGAACAGCCGTGGCTCCATTGAAGCTTGTCGGCCGAGACGGTCATGGACTGGCGCCGGTAGGGTATCCACGGCTGAACAGCCGTGGCTCCATTGAAGCTTATCTGTACGGAAGCGCACAAACTGCGGCCAGCGTATGTATCCACGGCTGAACAGCCGTGGCTCCATTGAAGCGGAGGTCAACGCGCCGGCCAAGTACTCTTTGAGCCCCAGTATCCACGGCTGAACAGCCGTGGCTCCATTGAAGCGTCAACTGCTCGGACCATGCGGCGCGCTCCTTCGCAAGCGTATCCACGGCTGAACAGCCGTGGCTCCATTGAAGCGGTAAGCCTGAGCATCGGCTCTCTCACGGAACTGATGGTATCCACGGCTGAACAGCCGTGGCTCCATTGAAGCGAGATGACGCACCAGCCTCCCAGGTCGTCGCCGTGTATCCACGGCTGAACAGCCGTGGCTCCATTCAAGCCAGAACCTGCGCGAGGTCAAGACCAACCGCTACCCGGTATCCACTGCTGAAAGGCCGTGGCTCTGTCTAGAAGCGCAGCGGCCGCGCGATGCAGCCCCGAACCCACAGTGCAAGCAGTGCAAAGCATTCCCACATCACCGGCCAACCGGAACAACCCTGGTGTCCACGCGAACACAAACAGGAAACGGGGGCTGTCCCAAGCAGAAACATTGGGACAGCCCCTCTACCGGGCGTTGTCCAGGAAATCGTGGAAATTCAAAGTGGCGGCCCTCAAGCCCCGTTTGGTATAACGGGGGTGGACAGTAGGAAGGAGGTTGCCGCCACTGATGTCATTGTACCGCGGGAAGACCAAGAAGCGCCAGATGCTGGAGGTGGACAAACAGCCCTGGTTGCCCCAGCAGGTGCAGGTGACGCTGCATGCCCTCATGGGAGCAGCCAAGGAGGGTCTGCTGGCCCTGGCCGTCGCTGTGGGGCTTGACGTACTGCGCTCCATGATGGAGGCAGAGGTGACGGCCATCGTCGGCCCCAAGGGCAAGCACAACCCCAATCGAAAGGCTTTTCGGCACGGTGCCGAGGAGGGGCGGGTGGTGCTGGGGGGACGGAAGGTACCCATCCAGCGGCCTCGGGTGCGGACGAAGGACGGACAGGAGGTCAGGCTCTCGAGCTACGAAGCCTTCCAGGATGAGCAGTTGCTGACGCAGGCCGCCCTGGAACGGATGCTTCATGGCCTCTCCACTCGGCGCTACCATCATGGCCTGGAGCCGGTGGGCGACGATCTGCCGGCCGTGGCTACGTCCAAGAGCAGCGTAAGCCGGCACTTCGTGGCGGCCACACGCAAGGCACTGGCTGAGCTGCTGGCGAGGCCGCTTGGTGATCAGCGCTACCTGGTGCTGATGCTGGACGGGATCGAAGTCGCAGACCACACCGTGGTGGTCGCACTGGGGATCACGGACGACGGGCAAAAGCAGATCCTCGGCCTCTGGGAAGGGGCTACCGAGAACGCAACCGTCTGTCGCGCCCTGCTAACAGACCTGGTGGAACGCGGCCTGCGGGTGGACGGAGGCATCCTGGTGGTGATAGATGGGGCCAAGGCCCTCAGGGCTGCCGTGCGGGACGTGCTGGGTGCCAGGGCGACCGTGCAGCGATGCCAAGTTCACAAAAAGCGCAACGTGCTGGACCACCTGCCGGACGAGGCTCGCGCGTGGGTCAGCCGCAAGCTGGAGCAAGCCTGGAGGGAGACGGACTACGAGAAGGCCCGGACTGCTCTCACCAGCCTGGCCAAGACCCTGGACGACAAGTATCCGGGCGCCGCCGCCAGCCTGCGCGAGGGGCTCGAGGAGACCCTGACCGTCCTGCGGCTGGAACTGCCCGAGGCGCTGCGCAAGACTCTCCGTTCCACGAACCCCATCGAGTCCGCCTTCGAGAAGGTACGGATGGCTAGCCGCAACGTCAAGCGCTGGCGGAACGGCCAGCAGGTGCTGCGCTGGACTGCCGCGGGCCTCCTGGAAGCGGAGAAGGGCTTCCGGCGCATCAAGGGATACCGCCAGCTCCCAATGCTGTCGGAAGCCCTAAGCAGACACGCCGCTCCAGAAGCATCCAGCGCCGTGCAAACGGCCTAAAAACGAAGAAAAAGGCCGCCACGAAATTCCACGGCGGCTGGGACGTCGCCCCTCTACCGCGCCAACTCTTATTATCGCCGGCCGGCCTGAGGGGGCGGACGGCAACGTGACGACGGAGAGCCGCATCGACCACCGGGCGATCATGGGGCTGATGCTCGTCCCCCCGAGGGCCCGTGAGCCGGTGGTGATTCGGGACGCGCCCCTCGTGGCGAAGTGGGACCGGCCTTCTTCGCCGACCTGCGAAGGACGCCCCGGTGACCTGGGGGTGGATGGCGGCCACGCTTCAGTGGAAGATGACCGTCAAGGGCATGATGGCGGGGTGTTTGGGGTTCGCCAATGAAAACAGGAGGCCCGCAGATCGGGTCTCCTGTTTTGCAGTCCAAGAACGGAAGTCGCTGCGAGCTTCGGATATGAATGGCGTCGAGATCAAGCACGCCATTCGCTAGGCTAATCATCCTGCTTCAAGTAAGCCGAAGCTCGCAGCGTCTATTAGTATATCACCTCATCGTGGTTGCTTGACAATGACTTCGGGATTATTGTGTTGTTGCCCGCGCTATTTGGCAGTGACTTGACTGGCGACAGTGTCGTTCGTCAACTGACGCGTTGGTTTGTCGCCAGGATCAGGGGCGGCCGGCCAGCCGGCCGCCCCTGCTGAGCTTAGAACAGTGTAGCTTGTACAGTTCCGGATGCGACCCGTTTGCTTGGGCTGCGGTGAATCCGTGCCGTCCTCCGGCACTCCGTGAGTGCCTGGCGGCTCCTGGCGAGAAATGCACGAAGATCTCGGGCGCTGGCGAACTCCAGCTCGACGGCACCAGCCGTTCCATCCGGAGCACGAGTACGTAACGTGGGTGCGTCCGGCAGTCCGGCTCACAATCGAAGTAGACCTCAACCGTAAACTGAGGCAGCACGGTCACTCGCAGTGAGGCCAGCACGAGTCATCCCCCCATTACCACGGGCTGCTGCCCTTGGCGGTCTGCAGATCCTGCAGCTCAAAGAGAACCCGGTCGACATTGGCCTCGTCCACAAAGCGCTGTTCACGGGAGCAGGCGTCCAGCAGGCAGTTGGTGCAGAGTGTGTTAATGACCCGGGGAAGCCCGCGGGACTCGGCGGCGATCTTCTGCAGCGCCTGTTCCGAGAAGATGTCGTGGTCGACGCCCGCCCTGCGCAGGTGGTGCCGAATGTAGGCGACGCTCTCTGCCTCGCTCAGCGGCCCCAGATGGTACCGCACCTGAACGCGCTGGGCGATAGCCTCGAAGGTGCGCAGGCGGAGCATGCCGCGCAGTTCGGACTGGCCCACCAGCAGAAAGGTCATGGGGCAGGCCGAGTCCAGGTGGAAATTGAGCAGGAACCGCACCTCCTGCAGCATGGCGTGCGGCAGCAGGTGGGCTTCATCCAGGACGATGACGGGCTGCAGCCCGTGCAGCCGGTAGCCGTCCAGGATGGTCTGCTCAAACAGCCGGCGGGCCTCTCGGCTCAGGAAGTGGTAGGGTGCGGCGACACCGAGCTGGGTGAGCACGTCGCGGTAAAAGGCCGTGGGCGTGAGCTTGGAGTCGGCGATGTAGACAAACGGATTCCGGCTGCGATCCAGCAGGTCGTAGAGGGTACGGATCGCAGTGGTCTTGCCGGATCCCACCTCACCGGTGATGAGGCCGAACGCCCGGTGGCGCACGCAGTACTGGAGCCTGGCCAGCAGCTCCTGGTGCTGTGCACACGGAAACAGGTCGGTGGTCGGGATCTCCTTGCTGAAGGGCAGGACGCGAAAGCCAAAGAACTCGGCCAGCACTCAGTTCTGGCCCCCCTTCGGCTGCGTCAGCCGGGTGTAGGCGGTCTCACCCAGCCGCCTCCGCCGTTCGGTGTCATGCTGCTTCTTGGCCAGCGTGAGGAAGTTCAGGCCGGTCTTGGGTGCTGCTGCAGCTGGTTCGGGTGCGGGGGATACCGACCGGTGCCGGGTACGGTGCAGCTTTAGCGGGACCGCGTCGGCAAAGCGCTTCCCCTCGTGCCAGACCTGGATCTGGCTGAGGTCGTACGGGTCGTAGCGAAGCGTGACCTTCCGGCGGGCCAGGGCCGGGTCGACCTCGTATTGGTTGCGGTAGAGCGAAAAGCAGCCCGTCTGGTCCACCACACGCTCCTCCTCCCAGAGGAAGACCTCACGGAGTGCACTGGGGTCAATTCGCCGCAGCGGCTCCGTGTCGCCCTCAAACCGCTGCCGCGGCGTCTGCTTGGTCACGCCGTGCACCCGGTTGTGGTACGCCACCTCCAGCCAGGCCCAGAACAGCTCGTTGAGCTGCTCCAGGGTCGCAAGCTGGCCGGCGGCGATGAGTTGCTGTGCCTCCGGCAGAAAGCTCTTCTGTACGGTAAGGAAGAAACGCTCGATCTTCCCTCGCCCCTGCGGCCGATACGGCCGGGAATGGGTGAGGCGGATGCCCAGCCGGCCGCAGATGCGCGCCAGGTGCCGGGCGGAATAGATCGCCCCGTTGTCCACGTAGATACGCCGGGGGAGACCGTAGCGCAGGATGGTGCGTTTCAGGCAGTCCTCCAGGCGGGGCAGTTTCTCCTCCCAGTACATCTGCCCGTAGACGATGCGGCTGTAGTCGTCGATGAAGGCGATGAGGTAGACCTTACGGGTCTTGCCGGGCCTGTCCGGATGCGGCAGGTTCAGGAGATGACACACGTCGCCCTGCCAGCAGTCGTTGCGGTGGGCCGCTTCAAAGCGCCGGAAGGTCGCCCTGCGCTTGCGGCTGAGCATAGCCTTGCGGCTGTAGCCCGCCCGCACCAGATGCTGCGACAGTTCGCTCATGAGCGCCTTCTCGGCGATCAAGGACCCGCGGTTCGTGATCGTGACGATCACCGAGAAGCGGGACGTGTACCCGGCCCTGCAGAAGTGGTTCAACCGCGGCGGGGTGGCGGTGGGGTGAGACAAAGAGAAGGGTCCGGCCATAGCGCCGGACCCTTCATGGTTACGGTCTGCGTGCTCGCTCGACCAACGCGCTGAACAGCGCCGCCTGCTCGGGCCGGGTGGGGGCCAGATCCTCCGGGTGCCACTGCAGGGCCAGGCAGAAGGGGTGAGAGGGAAGCTCGAACGCCTCCAGCACGCCATCCGGGGCCAGGGCGGCCGGCCGGAACGGGGCGGGAAGCGCGCGGACGGCCTGGTGATGCACCGAGTTAACCTGCAGTTCCGTCGCGCCGGTCAGCCGGTGGAGCAGGGAGCCCGGCACAACCTGCACCGGGTGGACGGCCTGGCGCCGGAGGGCCGGCTGCCGGTGGTTCAGGGCGCCGGGATGCAGCGCGGGAAGGTCCTGAACCAGGCTGCCGCCGGCGGCGACCGCCAGGACCTGGGCCCCCCGGCAGATCGCCAGCAGCGGGAGGCCGAGCTCGAGCGCGCGGCGGGCCAGATACAGGTCGTGGTCATCCCGCTCCGAGCTGGACGGGCCGCAGGCCGGATGCCGCTCCTCGCCGTAGCGGGCGGGGTCGATGTCCAGCCCGCCCGAGAGAACCAGGCCGTCCAGCCGGTCAAGCCAGGCATCGATCCCTTGCTGGCTGACGCCGGGGGGCAGCAGGACGGGGAGTCCGCCCGCCGCCTCCACCGCCTCGATGTAGGGAAGGGGAACGCCCCGCAGGTCGTGGGTCTCGCTCCGCTGAATCCAGCCGCTGATGCCGATCAGGGGGTAAGCCGCCATCGGGGTCATCGCTCCTGTGTCACCAGGTTGCCGCCGCCCCAGGCCGCCGCCGACCAGTCCACCGACACCCCGCTCACATACCAGCCGTTGGCTCCGTCAGGTTGGGCCGGGTTCAGGAGGAGGGTTGCGGCCGGGGAGTCTGACGGCACGCCGCTGCCCGGAGTGGGATCTCCCACCACCCAGCTGGCCGGGGTGCTCTCCGGTCCGGCCCGGTGGAGCGACCAGCCGGAGCCCGCCTGCAGGTCCCAGCCGGGGATGAAGCCGCCCCAGGCCACCTCGTCCAGCTTGCGGCCGGCCGGATCGTACAGGGTGACGATGTCGCTGGTGTTGCCGAGGATCAGGTTCATGCCGGTGACGTCGGCCTGGCGGCCGTGCCGCTCCGCGAAGAGGGCCCCATCTTCCCGGGTGATGGTCAGGTAACCGCCGGGAGCGATCACGCTGCCGGCCGGAATGGTGAACGTGTCCCGGTTGTCCGCCAGCCGGTAGCCGCCTGCCTCCACCGGGAACGGGTTGGGGTTGTATAGCTCGACCATCTCGTCGGGCTCCGTGGTGCCGGGGGTGATCGGGTTGTACAGTACCTCGGAGATCTGGAGGGCGGGATACTCGGGGATGGTGCCGGCAATGTAGTGCGCCTTGATCGTCCGGGCCATCTCCTGCTGCCAGTCCGCCAGCCTGGTGCGGAGCTCCGCCTCGCTCAGGTCGCTCTGCCGGAGGTCGGCCATAAACGCATCGTACAGGGCAAAGGCCCAGTTCTCGATCCCGAAGACGTACTGCTGGATGCCGCCCTCGCCGTAGTAGCCGCCGGGGCCGACCAGCGCATCGGTGTTGATCGTGGAGTTGCCGTTCCGGCCGCAGCTCTGCCCGCAGGACTCGTCGCTGTCATAGTCGTAGACCAGTTTCCGCTTCTCGTTGGTCACTGCGTACATGTCCGGCAGCTCGGCCGGCGGGGCGCCGGCGAAGGGGAAGATCGGCACGAACACCGAGACTGCCGGCTCCCCCAGGGCCACCCAGATGGTGGTCAGCTTCCCCTCATAGGGGTCGCCGATTTTGTTGCCCACCAGCACGACGCCAAAGGTGGAGACGTTCCGGTTCACGTGCCAGCCGGTTGGCTTCGGCTCCGACGGCAGGTCGCCGATGGAGCGGGACAGGGTCTCCATGTACCACTTCGTGCCCAGGCCCCGGGAGCCCACGTTCTTCTGGATGAAGTACCGGTAGTCGATCGGGTGGGGATCGTCCATCCGGATGCCGACCCGGGTATGCCGCCGGACGGCGCTGGTGGAGTCCTCCCAGTCGTGGATGCCGTCAGGGGTGTCGCCCTCGTTGACGATCTCGTTGTCGACCACGCTGGTGATGTGGTTGTCTACGAAATAAGGAAAGCCGTTCTCCTTCGTCCAGTTGACCTTGCTGAAGTTCGTCCGCCAGTCGAAGCCGCTGTAGGTGCCGTCGGCCGGGTTGGGCAGGTCCTTCCAGTCGATGTGGGGGTCGGAGAAAAAGCCGTTCTCGTCGGGGTAGTATTCTCGGGTGATGTTGTCCCGGGTGAAGGAGTCGCCGTCGATCTCAAAGATGGCGGCGTTGCCCCACCGGTCGAAGACGCTGATGATGGTGGAGGTGTTCCGGGCGAAGCTCCCGTTGAAGCCGCCGCCATCATTCGTGTCGCGCAGGAGCTGTTCCACCTCGTCGACATGTTCGCAGCGGGAGAGGATCAGGTGGTTCAGGAAGCCGCCGGTCATCCCCCGCTCCAGGTCCTGCGAGACGGGGAACCCGTGGGTCCTTGCGAACTCCGACGTCAGCGTGTGGCCCGCCACCTGGACGAGCCCGAGGCCGCGGTCGTTGGCCCCGGCCCACGGAATCGTGATGCCGGTGTGCGGGTCCACGCCCGATGAGCCGTGTGCGGTGATCCCCGTGTAGTTGAAGCGGGCCGTGTAGCGGTCGCCGGAGCCGAAGCTGGAGCCGTCGGCCTGGTAGTGATAGGGGAAAACCTTCCACCCGTCCGGGGTGGACCAGTGGTCCCGGTTCTTCCAGGCGACGGGGCGTCCATCTGCGGTGGACGCACCCGTCGCGATGGCCGAGCTGGAGGCATGGGCGGCCGCGCCGGGCCAGAGCAGCGCGGTGGTCACGATGAGCATGACCCCGCCCCACCTCGCAAGGGAGGTGCCACGCACGCAGGATCCCTCCTGGTCTAGAAGTTTGCCTGCAGCCAGTCCGTCAACCGGTCGAGGGCGGTCTCGATCAGCCGCCTGCCGAGCTCGTAGCTGGCATTGGCCGAGTTGCCGAGCCCGCCGTCGCGGGTGATCTCGTCAAACGTCTTACCCACCTTGATCGCCGGATGGTGGAGCGCCATCGCCCGGTCCGTGAGCGGGGAGGGGCCCATGGCAGCGGGGCGCACCGTCCAGGGCGCCAGGTAGAGCGACTGAGAGAGTTCCCGCTCGCAGCCGTGACCCATGAGCGGCGACTCCTTGCCGTCGGGGTCGCGGATGTCGGTCACCAGACCGCTGATCTGAACCCAGCCGATCAGGATCTCCGGGTAGCGATCCTTCAGGGTCGCGATCGCCAGGTCGAGGGCATCGCGGTTTCCGCCATGGGCGTTCAGGATGAAGAACTTGCGCAGGCCATGCCGGTGGAGGCTGCCCACAACCTCTTCCACCACCGCCTGGAAGGTGTCGGCCTCCAGCGTGATCGTTCCGGGGAACGGCATGTGGTGCGGCGAGAAGCCGAAGGGAATCGCCGGCACCGCCACCGCCCGGGGGTAGAGCCGTTCGGCCAGCAGCCGGGTGAACCCGTCGGCCCGGGCCGTATCCACGGCGAAGGTGCCCCCGGGACCGTGCTGTTCGGTGGCGCCGGTGGGAATCAGGGCAAGGTCGACGGTGGCGAGCGCCTCGCGGAACTCCGGCCACGTCATGTCGGCGAGGATGTAACGGGGTTTTTCCACGGGTGTCTGCCCTCCTAGAAGTGCTCCCTGAGGTAGGCCTCGAGCCGTTCCAGGCTGGCGCTGATCAACATCTGGCCCAGCTGGCGGCTGGCGCTGACCGGGTTGCCCAGCGCTCCGTTCCGGCTGACGGCGCTGAAGGGCCGGGCCAGCTTGATCGGCCGGAGCGGCGGGTCCCCCGGTACGGGGTCGCCCGGGACCAGGGCGTCAATCCGGACCGTATCGGGCGCCAGGTAGAGGCATTCGGAGAGCTCCGCCTCATCCGCATGGCCGCCGGGCCCGTCGAGGTGGGTGGTCCGGAGGTCCGGCGCCAGACTGCTGAGGTACACCCACCCGGCCTTCACTTCGGGGTAACGGCCCTTCAGGTTCGCCACGACGTTGTTCAGCACCGGGCCGGTGTTGGCGTGACCGGTGACGAAGAAGATCTTCTTCAGGCCGTGGCGGATGAGCGAGACGGCGATCTGTTCCACCACGCGCGTCATGGTTGCGGCCGAGAGGGTAATGGTTCCGGGAAAGCACATCTGATCAACGGAGACGGAATAGGGGAACGCCGGGAGGCAGACCGCCTTCGGGTGGAGCCGTCCGGCCAGCTGCCGGACGAACGCCTCCGTGCGGGCGGTATCCACGGCGAAGGTGCCGCCGGGTCCGTGCTGTTCGGTGGCACCCAGCGGAACCAGTGCGATCTCCAGATGGGCCCTGGCAGCCTGAAACTCCGGCCAGGTCATCTCGGCCAGTGCGTAGAGTTGAGACAAGGGGAGGACTCCTTTCGCCGAATCAGATTAGGCAGAGCGCCGCAGCCGGGGATCGAGCACATCTCGCAGCCAGTCGCCCAGGAAGGTGATGCCGAGGACCGTGACGGAGATGCAGATCCCCGGGAAGGTGGCAAGCCACCAGGCGGAGGCCATGTACTGCCGCCCCTCGGCCAGCATGCGGCCCCAGGTGGGCACGTCAGGCGGAACGCCCAGCCCAAGGAAGCTGAGGCCGGCCTCGGCCAGGATCACGTTGGCCACGTTGAGCGTGGCCAGCACGATGATCGAGGCCCGGACGTTGGGCAGGACGTGTTTCCAGAGGATCGGCGCCGTTCTCTGGCCCAGGGCCACGGCAGCCTGCACGTACTCGCGCTCACGAATGGCCAGCGTTTCGCCGCGCACCACCCGGCAGTACTCGACCCAGCGGGTGGCGCCCAGGACGATGATCAGTGTCCATATTCCCGGCCCCGCCACGCCGGCCACCATCATGGTCAGCAGAAGGGAGGGGATGGCCAGGAACCCGTCGGTGAACCGCATCAGCAGGGCATCGACCCAGCCTCCCATGTAGCCGGCGACCATGCCCATCGTGATGCCGATGGCGCCGGCCACGACCACGGCCGCCGCCCCCACGGCGACCGAGATCCGGGCGCCGTAGATCAGCCGGCTGAGCTGGTCGCGCCCCAGCACATCGGTGCCCAGCGGGTAGCCCGGCACGCTCCCCTCAGCCCATGCAGGCGGCTTCAGCCGCAGGGACGGGTTCTTCAGGTTCGGGTCGTGGGGGGCCAGCCATGGAGCAAAGATGGCCACCCCCACGACGGCCATGACCAGCACCAGGCCGACCAGGCCGACGGGGCTACGGCGGAGGCGCCGCGGGATTGCTGCCATGGGGAACCCCCTTTCTAGGAGTAGCGGATGCGTGGGTCGATCACGGTGTAGAGCAGGTCGATCACCAGGCTGCTGGCCACCGTCACGATCGTGCCCAGCAGCACCACGGTCTGGACGACCGCGAAGTCCAGGGTCTGGAGCGACCGCACCCCGAGCTGGCCCATGCCGGGAATGGCGAAGACCTGCTCCGTGATGAAGGCGCCGTCGATCAGGATCGCGACCTGCAGCCCGAGGACGGTCAGCACCGGAATCAGGGCATTGCGGAGCGCATGTTTGAAGATCACCACGCGCTCGGCCAGCCCCTTGGCCCTGGCTGTGCGGATGTAGTCCTGCCCGATGACCTCCAGCATGCTGGAGCGCATCAGCCGGGTCAGGCTGGCGGCCAGGCCGGTGCCAATGGTGACCGTCGGGAGGATGAAGTGCTTCCAGCTTGCGGCGCCCGACACCGGCAGCAGCTTCCAGCGCACGGCCAGCAGCAGGATCAGCATGATGCCGAGCCAGAAGTTGGGCATGGACCGCCCGATGACGGCCGCTCCGGTGGCGAGCAGGTCGATCCAGGTGTTGCGCCGGACGGCCGAGATCACCCCGAGCGGTACCGCCATCAGCACCCCCAGGGTGAGGGAGGCGCCCGCCAGTTTCAGCGTGACGGGCAGGCGCTCGAGCACCAGCCGGGAGGCGGGTTCGTTGTAGCGGAACGAGGTCCCGGTGTCGCCGTGCGCCAGGCCGGCCAGGTACTTGCCGTATCGGTAGAGGATCGGTCTGTCGAGTTCCAGGGTCTCCCTGAGCGCCGCCACGGCCTCTTCGGAGGCGTCCTCGGGCAGCAGCAGGCGCGCAGGATCGCCCACGACGTTCATCAGGAAGAAGACGATGAACGTGACGATGAACAGTGTCGGAATGGTCTGGAGCAGTCGCTTCGCGACGTACCGGAGCATGGGGTACCTCCTCTGCCGGTGCCGCTACCTCGTCACCTTGATGTCGTAGACCCAGAGCATCTCGTCCCGGGTGGGCTTCCATTCGATGCCCTTGCGGATGCCGTGGACCTCCCCGCTCTGGAAGAGGGCGATCTGGGGCCGGTCATCCGCCACCCGCCGGGCGATCTGGCTGAACATCTCGGCCCGCCGGGCTGCATCCATCTCGGACTTGGTCGCCTGGTACAGGTCGACGAGGTCCTGAGGCGCATAGCCGATCCGCTCGATGTCGATCGCGGTGGTCAGGAAGGTGTAGGCGATCTCGGCGTCCTTCATGGAGTTGCCGAAGGCGTTCAGGTAGATCTCGGGGGTGGTGGCCGCGTTCAGCCGGTTGGTGAAGGCGGTGGCGTCCAGCATCTCCAGGTTCACCTGGAAGCCCACCTCCTCCAGCATGCCGGCCAGCGCCTGGGCGATGATGGCGTCCGTGCCGCCGCTGCGGGCGAGCAGCCCGATCGGCACGCCGCCGTCGGGGTAGCCGGCTTCCGCCAGGAGCTCCTTCGCCCGGGCAGGGTTGTAGAGATCCTGGTTGTAGAGGCTCGGGTCAGCGCCGGTGATGCCCGGGGTGTTCCGGGTACGGGTGGGCACCCCGAGACCCGGCTCGGCCACGCTGATCAGCGCGTTCCGGTCGATGGCCAGCTCGATCGCCTCTCGCACCAGGGGATTGCCGGTCACATAGTCGCTCTGGGTCCTCACCATGAGCAGCCAGACCCGGTTGGTGAGCCCGGAGGCGGTGGTCAGGCCGGGATCAGCGCTGACGGTCTGGGCGTTGTCCACGCCGATCCGCAGGGCGATGTCGACGCCGCCAGACTGGAGCTCCGCCACGCGGGTGGCCACCTCGGGAATCACCCGGAAGACCACCTTGTCGATCTGGGGCCGGCCGCGCCAGTGTTCGTCGAAGGCGACCAGAGTGATGGACTCGTCCTTCACCCAGGACTCAAACTTGAACGGACCCGTGCCGACGGGGTCCTTCTGCCATCCCTCAAGCCCCCCGACGGCCTCCCAGTGCGCCTTGGACATGATGCCGGAACCGATGCGCGACAGCCGGTTGAGCAGCACCGGGTCGGGCTCGTGCGTCACGATCCGGACCGTGTGGCTGTCTACGATCTGGACCTCCTTGACGGTGGCCATGGTCCGCTGCTCCTTCAGGCTCGTGTCGAAGGCGACCCGCTCGACCGTGAACTTCACGTCCTCGGCGGTGAACGGCAGGCCGTTGTGGAACTTCACGTTTTCACGGAGCTGGAATTCCCAGACCGTGGGCTCGACCAGCCTCCACGAGGTGGCCAGGTCCGGGGCGAACTCGCCCGTCTCGGGGTCCATCCGCACCAGGTAGTCAAAGACGTTCTGGTGGACGGCCTCGGTGAAGGTGTAGTTGTGATTGTGCGGGTCCCAGTGCTGGATGTCCTGGTGCACCGCGATGGTCAGCGTGACCGGCTCGTCAGGCGCCTGCGGCGCCGGGTCCGGCCCAACAGCGGGCGTTGAGCCGGGGCCGCCACAGGCTGCCAGCAGCGCGACGAGCAATGCGCCTGCAACTACGGAACGCCAGTTAGTTGTCACCATCGATACCTCCCGGATCAGACTTATCGGTTCCCATTTTTCGTGAAGCAATAATCGTGCCAGTTCCTCGAGGCGTGTCTGCGGGCATGATCAGACGCGAAACAGGCGAAACCGGTGCCTGTTGCAACGGTTTCGCCTGTTTCGCGGGCTGCTTCTTCTTAGTGTGCGTGCTCCCGGAGGAACTGGTATCCTGCAGGTGTGAGGCGTGTGCCGGCCCGCCCGCGGCCGGGGGAGACCAGTCCGGCCGCCGCCAGCCGGGTCAGGCGGGCGCGGACTTCGGCCTCGGTCAGCATCAGGCCGGCGGTGCGAAGCTGGACGGTCAGAGTGCCCCGGCCCACCCGCCTGCCGGCGGCCTCTGCCTGGGCGATGGCGGTCAGAATCATCCGGGTTTCGTCTTCGGGGGCGGGGTCCGGAGAAGCTGCCAGCGCCCGCACCTGAGAGACTGCGGGCGACCGGGCCGGGGGAGTTGCGGGTACCCGGACCGGCGACGCTCCGGCCGTCGGCCACGGGGGCGTCTCCGCGGTTCTCTGCATCTCGGGCGGCAGATGGGCCGGTGTCAGCTCCTCGCCGGCGGCGACCGTCACCATGTACTCCATGCAGTTGCGGAGTTCCCGCACGTTGCCCGGCCAGCTGTGTTTCGTCAGGGCGGCGATGACCTCCGGAGAAAGCGGGCGGTGGTAGCCGCGTTGCGCCAGAAAGCGCTGCGCCAGCACCGGGATATCCTCCAACCGCTCGCGGAGAGGAGGCAGGTGGATGGGCAGCACGCTGAGCCTGTAGTAAAGATCGGCCCGGAACCGGCCCTCGTCGCACAGCGCCTTCAGGTCCCGGTTGGTGGCCGCGATCACCCGCACATCGACGGGGATCACCCGGCTGCCGCCCACGCGCATCAGGTGCCGTTCCTCCAGCACGCGCAGCAGGCGTGCCTGGACCGACGGGCTGATATCGCCGATCTCATCCAGGAAAATCGTCCCCGTATGGGCCTGCTCGAAGAGGCCACGGCGGCCGCCCCGGGCAGCGCCGGTGAAGGATCCCTCCTCATAGCCGAACAACTCGCTCTCCAGCAGCGACTCGGGCAGAGCGGCGCAGTTGACGGCCACGAACGGGCCCCGCTGTCGGGGCGAGGCGTTGTGAATCGCCTGCGCCAGGACCTCCTTGCCTGTGCCGGTCTCGCCGCCGATGAGGATGGTGGAGTCCGAGCGTGCCATCTGGCGGGCCAGGGAGATCACTCGCTGAAGGACCTCGGAGTGACCAACCATGTCGGCGAAGCTGTAGCGTGCGACGTGGCCTCGCTCGCGGGGGTGAAGCGGCAGGGCCTGATCGGAGACCGCCCCCTGTCCCGGCCGGCAGAGGGCGGCGGCCCCCACGAGCCGGCCATGGCGCCGCAGCGGCACGTAGGTGACGAGCAGGGACTGCCCCATGACCTGGACCGGCTGGTTGGGAAGGGGCGGCCTGCCTGCTAGCACAGCCTCGAGCGCCAGGGCGGGCAGCACTTCAGCCGCCGGCTGGCCGACGATCTCAGCGCCGCGAAGACCCAGTAGCTCTTCAGCCCGCCGGTTGAAGACGGTGACCCGCCCCGCGGAATCGCAGGCGACGATGGCATCGCCGCTGAAGTCCAGCACGGTCTCCAACTGCTGCCTCAGCTCGCCCACCCAGGCGATGGTGGCGGTGAGGCCATGGCTCCGGGCCATCGTCTTGCCCATCCACCCCTGGAGCCGCAGGCTGGATTCCTCGGTCAGCAGGTCAAGCCGGGTCATTACGTCCAGGATGGTCTGCGGGTCAAGGGGGCGAGGGCCGGTGTCCTTGACCCGGTGGACGCCCGGAGGCACCAGATGCGGGTGCCCGAACGTAATGGCCAGATCGACATCCGGTACGGTCTCCGCACCCGGGGCGTACGGGATCAGCTCCAGGTGCTTGACGCCCAGCTCGTACAGCAGGGCGATGGCATTGTGAGCGGTCTCCAGGGTTTCGTGGACCATGAGCACCCGCGTGCGGGCCGGCAGGGCCATGATCGCCTGCCAGTCCCGCCGCCAGAGCGTACGGTTCGTGACGAGGATGGGGGTCCCCGGCGCCACCCGGCTGTTCACGGCAGGTGCGAGCGGGCGCGAGGTGAGCAGGATCAGGTCCGCTTCCAGGCGGGAGGGCAGCGGGACGTCCTGGGTCGCGATGATCTCGATGGTCACGCCTTCGCCGAGAACCGCCGTGAGCTGGTCGGCCAGCAGGCGGCCTGTCTGTTCGGTGACGCAGACCATTGCGATTCGTTTCACAGCAGCGACTACCCCCTCTTGATGGACCGAATATAGAATTCCGTCACCATGCTGCAGACCCCTGCCCGGAGTGGCCTTGAGGACGGTCGGGAACCGGGAGCGGCACGGCCCTGAGGGCAGCGCATCATGGCCCCGGGGATCGTGCCCGATCTGCCGGTGAGGGCGGAGGGAAGCCTGGCTGGAGGGGATACAAGGGATCAGGGTGAGTGGACGGATGCCGAGCCCGCCACATGGGAAACGTCGCGGGCTTCTGTATAGGATATAATAATCACGTAGAACATCATGATCAGAAGTTAAAGAGGGGTACAGAATTGTACAAGTTCCTAAGAGAAGTACGAGTCGTTGTGCTGCGCAAGGGTGTCACACACGCCGGAGGGCGGCTCGGCGGCCACCCGATCGGCGGGCCGGCGACAACCCTCGCGTATGCGCTGGAGGTTAGGGACTGCGGGGAACCTGGAAAGACCTATACCGTCTACCTGGATTACCAGCGATCAAGGGACTTCTACCGGATCCCCCGGAACCGGGAGCTGACCCTGCGGATCGGCCGGTACCGGACCCTGCCCGGGTACTGGGTGGAGACCTGGTCTGTCGATGACGGGCCTGAACGGCAGGATCAGCCGACGGACGGAGCGGAGTGAGCCACGCGCAGATCGCCTGCCGCCGCGCGACGGAACCTGCGGTGCCCTCCGTTGCCTCTGGATGTGGTAATCTGGGGTCAGGCTCCCAAACGGCGATGCACGAACGGAGGGGCAGAAGTTGAGCCGGCAGACATGTGTGTATCGTGATGAACACGTAACGGTGTTCCGAAGCGAGGACGACGCAGCCGATTCCCAAGCGCCAGATGCGCCTTTCTACAGCATCCTGGCCGGGGAAGTCGAACTGACCTACGACGTGCAGTCCCGGACCTGGTACGTCTACATGCCCGGGCGGGAGCGGATGCAGACGCCCGTGAGCACTGACCCCTACTACCTCTCGGAACAGGGATTCACGATGGTGAACATCGACTGGGACTACTCCGGGACTCAGGTGTTCGGAATCGAGATTCTCGGGGGGAGCTCCCGGGAATCCCTGGTCGTCGTCGACGTGCCGGATTCCGCACAGGACGCGCCACGGGAGCGGGCTGCGCACCTGCGGGTGATCCGGCCCGAGGACAAGTGAATGCAAGCGGAAAGGGCACCGGCGCCTGCCATTCGGCGGGGCCGGTGCCTCCGCATATAGGGGATTCCGGGATGAGACCGGCTTTTGAATTAGGCATCTGTTGATCGACGCAGATCTTGATACAACCCTAGATGAACAGGTGTATCTGTACAAGAACGACTATTGACAATAACATAAACCATATATAAGATATGCAGTACATCGAATTAAGTGAATTTGGAGAGAAGCATGCAGATCCGAGTCAGCGCAAGGTGGCTCGCCGGGACTGCCCTCCTGCTAATACTCATTTCGCTTCCGGTAGGCGCGGCGTCCGTGTCGCAGAGGGTCAGGACGTGGTTCCTCGCCAGCCCTGAGGAGAGAGCCGCGATGTCACTTGGAGCCGAGTTCCTGGGGAGAGGCGAAGTTCCCATTCAGCAGTATGACAACACCTGCGGTCCCGCTGCACTGATGTACGCCCTGTCCCTGTTGGGAGTGGAAGCCACTGAAGAGGAACTGGCCAAGTTGAGTGGCACCACCCCTGAAGGCACGTCAATGCTGGGACTGATGCAGGCGGCCAGGACCTTTGGGTTTGATGCGGCCGGCTATCGAGTGGACCCTGCGGATGTGGACAGACTCCCCATCCCCGCGGTGTTGTTTCTGCCGGCCCGGAAACACTTTGTCGTTCTGACAGAAGTCACACCTGACAGCGTACATGTCGCAGATCCCGCTCTCGGACATCTGAAGTTTACTCGCCATTCCCTGGCCAGACACTGGAAAGGAGAAGTCCTTCTTCTCCAACCAGATCTGGGGCCATCCCCCGCGTTGGGGATGGACACAGACAACGGCGAAAGGAGGTGAGAACATGCTGAGCACTGCCGTCAGCAGGTTTGGCAGGGGTCTCTGGCTGCCGCTTGCGCTTGCGCTGGCCCTGGGACTGGTGTACTTCTCCATCGTCAACTCCGTCGAACTCGGGATCGGCATTCTGTCTCTGGGTGCGATGGCGGGAATGGTCGGCGCCGGCGACACGGCAAAAGCAGCAGGATACATCATCATCGGCGGACTGGCCGTCGTGGCCGGTGTAGCAGCCATGGTGCTGCTCCCGCCGTCAGCGCCGGCCGTCGGTGCGGGGCTGGCCAAGGCCGCCGCCGTTGTCGGTGGAACCGCCGGCATTGTGGGTGGCGGAGCTCTCATCCTTACCGGAGTCTGCGAGCTCAAGTGTGAGTAACCTGGAATTGTTGGGGAGTGAACCTTATGCGCAATCGGTTGCTTCCGGTCTTCCTGGTGCTGGGTGTGCTGGCCATTGGCTTCGCTGTCGTCGGTGCCAGCCTTCCCGCACACGAGGTAGCTCTGTCCAGCGCTGATATGGCCGCTCTTGTGGGCAGCAACGCCTGGAACACCGCCATCGGTGGTGCCGGAGCGATTCTCCTTGGCGTTGGGGCGGCCGTCGCCATCACGGCGGTCTGCCTCCTTCCCGCTGCCCCCGTCCTTGCCGTGGGCGCGATGAGCGCGGCCAACGCCGCAGGGGCGCTCTTGGGTATCGCAGGCAGCGGGCTCGCCGTGAGCGGAGCGGGCTGGGGGCTCATGGACGCCGCTGGGGTTCTCGACTGACGGACGCTGTCGGGCATCGGGAAGCGCGGATCACGCCGCTTCCCGATGCTGACCTTTAAGAATGCATAAGGATTTGGGTGGTGTCGTCGATGCTTGAAGTGCATCATCTGCGCAAGAGCTACGGAGACAAGGTGGCAGTTCAGGATCTGTCTTTCCATGTCCCCCGGGGTAGCATCACCGCTTTCCTCGGTCCGAACGGTGCCGGGAAGACCACGACCCTCCGGATGATCTTGGGGCTGCTCCGGCGCGACCAAGGCGCGATCCACATCGACGGGCACGACGTGGACGTGCATCCGGAGATCATCTACCAGCAGACCGGGTACGTCCCCGATTCACCCAATGTGTACTCGCACCTCACCGGCCGGGAGTTCCTGACGTTTGTGGCTGAACTCCGTCGCATCAAGCTCTCCCCTGAGGCCGTTCAGCAGCGGCTTGAGGAGTTCGGTCTTAAGGGCCACGAGGACTACCTGGCCAGCACTTACTCCCTGGGGATGAAGAAGCGGCTCATGCTGGCCGCGGCGCTGCTGCACAACCCGTCTCTCCTGATCCTGGACGAGCCGACGTCCGGCCTCGACCCCGTGGGCATTCGGTTCCTGAAGGATCTGCTCAGGAAGGTGACGGCCGGCGGCGGGGCCGTGCTCATGTCGACCCACCTGCTGCCGTCAGCGCAGGAGGTGGCGGACCGGGTTCTCATCATCCACAAGGGGAGATTGCTGCTCGAGACTGAGCTCACCGAGGTGCTGCGAACCGGCGGCAACCTTGAAGAAACGTTCATGAGCCTGATCACATTCCAGCTTAGTGCGGGAGGAAGGCCATGAGCATCCGGGCGATCTGGTACCATCTCCTGCAGACATATCGGTCTGAGCTCATATGGGCCCCCAATGGCCGGAAGACGCCGTCGTGGGTGTATTTCCCCTACCTGTTCGGCGTGGCGTGTCTGTTTGTCAGCTCCTACATCACCGTCTCAAAGGCTGGCACCGCTGTTGCAGGACGTGCAGCCGAGTTTGCGCAGCTCATGGGTTACCTGTTCGTTGTCATCTGTGTGACCAACCTTCAGGGGTATTTCCGACGCATGCTCCACGAAGGCCCCACGCCGTTTCTTCGCCTTCACGGTGTGACCCTGACCCAGATTACTGCACTTCGATTTTATGAAAGTTTGATTAACGTAGGGTACCTTGGCGCTTTCCCGCTGATGCCCGTTCTGGCCTACCTGTTGGTATGGAAAGGACTGAGCGTTCAGACGTTCATCGGGGTGGCCCTTTTCGCCGGCACCCTGGTTCTGGCTGCTGCTGTTGCCATGACAGCGGTCTGCTGGCTGCTCGCGGTGGGACAGATCAGACTGATCCGGGTGCTCTCGGCTGTACTGCTCTCGGGCGGGATGGGCCTGCTGTTTGTGGGTGTATACGCCGGGCTGTTCGCTGATTTTTCCTCCTTGCCCGTGGTGTCCGCCATGCCGGCCTGGGCTCCCTGGACCTGGGTGGCCGGGGTGGTTGACAGCGAAGAGATCGTGGTCACGCTTGGGGCGGGAACGGGGCTCCTGGTGCTGATGCTCGCCGCGGCCGGCGCGTTCGTCCGAATGGCCGGTCTCGGATATGCCCGTTACGTGCCGGTGTTTGCACCGCCGGGGCGGAAGTACGGGTCCTCGGCTGCAACCACGGTGGCGCGCCTGTTCCCGGCTGCCGTCCGCCACCATGTCTGGAAAGACCTGCTTGTCCTGGTCAGGGACAGAAGGAAGCTGGTCCCCCTCATCATATCTGTGCTGTTCGTCTTCGTGATGCTGCTGCCTTCGTTGCTTGGAAGGTCGTTTCGGTCCCAGCCGGGAACCGATCTCGTTTTCCTGGCGTTCGTGTTCTCGGCCATTCAGACCTCCATGGCGAACACGCTGGTTGGTCTGCCGTCGCTGTCGCACGATGGCCCTCTTCTCGTATGGCTCAAGCAACATCCCTCCGAACTTCGCGGGTATGTGCTTGGGAAAAACGCACTCCTGCTGCTCATCACGCTTCCACTGACGGTGCTGTTCTCCGGAGCCGCATCATCACAACTGCATGTTCCCACGGGACTGGCCCTGCTGGTCAGCACGATGACGTCGGTGCTGCTGGCTCCTGCCACAGTCGCCGTTTCACTGGTGTTCTGCAGTTCTGCCCAGCCAGAGCGGCAGGACGCTCTGGTGCACCCGCTGGCTTTGATTGTGCTTGTTGTGGTTCAAGGCCTCTTCATGTACGCAGGGTCGATCGTCATCCTTGCTGCAGGGAACCTGACGCCTGGCCACTCAGCGCTGCTCGGAGCTATTCTGACAGGAATGTGGATTCTGCTGGTGGCAGTGCTGACTCGACTGGGTCTCAAGCGGCTGCGTGAAGCCGACTTACACTTCTAGAGCAAGTCAAGAGGTGTAGACATGCAAGAGACTTCCCGTACTGTTGAGGCACTGCCTCGTGCCGTTGGATGGATAGACATCCTGACTGTGTTTGTTGATCCGGAACGCGCCTTTCACCGGGTCCTGAAGCAGGGAACATGGTTTCCGGCTTATCTTGTGTCGGCGCTGCTCGCAACCGGCGTAGCCGCCTGGATGATGCAGAACAGCATGTCGGTGTTTGAGCAGGGTCTGGCGCAGGCGGCGACGGCTCAGGCGGAGCAGATGCGAGCCTTCATGTTCACCATGACCAAGGTCGCCCCCATCATTGGAGGCATTCTGGGGCCACTGATTGCGGGAGCGCTCATGGCCCTGGTGTACGGTGCGCTGGGCCTGTTCATCGGTTCGTCGGGTCCGTCCGGCAGCTTTCGCAGCTACTTCACACTGGCTTGCTTCGCACGGCTTCCACAGGTCGTGGCTCAGGCGTTGGGAGTCGGAGGCATGATCCTGTTTCATCTGCAAACGCCGCTGATCTTCAGCCCTGTCGTGCTGTTCCCGAACTTGGCGCCTCAGAGTCTCGCCTACAGTCTCCTGTCTACCCTGGATGTTTTCATGATCTGGAGCATTATCTTGGCGACTGTCGGTCTGGCTGTCATCCACGGACGAAAGGTTCGGGAGGTGGTGGCCGCGGGTGTGGTCCTCTACCTGGTGTCGCTCTCCCTATCGGTCTCACTCAGCCTGATCGCGGCTGCCTTTTCCGTCTAGCAGCGCTCGGTCTTGCGAAGGACTGGCCGTTCGCGCACAGGGACAAGCACCGGTGCCGCCGATTGGCGGCGGCCGGTGCTTGTACGGTTTGTGCGCAGCGGTGTTCGACAGGGTCCGCCGTGCCCTGCCCCGTGCTCAGGCCCGGGCTGCCCGAGCACCGCCACCCCCGCGCCGTGCGGGAGGGAGAGCTGGCCGGCGCCGTGGTGATGGGCTTTCTCCCGGCAGCCTTGACAAGTTAACCAAACTTAGGACAATTGTAAGTAAAGTATATTTACCGGCGTTGATGGGGGCTGACCGGAGCGACGACCGCATGGCTGGCATACACGTCCGGGGAGGGCAGGATCGGACCATGGGGCGCACCGCGATGGGCTCGAGGCTGGGTTCGATAGGCCTGTTGATCGGGAACCGCTGGCTCGCACTCTGGTTTCTGGCGAACGGCATTGCACAGATCGGCCACCGCGTCTATCTGCTGGCCATTCCGTGGCTCGTCATGACCATGACCGGCTCGGCCATGTACATGAACGCCGTCTGGGCCGTGGAGATGCTGCCCTTTCTCGTGGCGGGCCCGTTCATGGGCGTGCTGATCGACCGGTTCGACCGCCGCAGGACGATGATCGTGAGCAACATCGCCCAGGCCGCCCTGGTGGGCGCCATCCCGCTGCTGCACTTCACAGGGCAGCTTCAGATCTGGCACCTGTTCGTCACGGGGTTTCTGCTGAACTGCTTCTCCCTGGCCTACAATCTGGTGGGCGACTTCGGCGTCATCCCCCGCCTGGCCCGGGGAGCCGAGCTGGCGCTGGCCAACTCGATCCACTTCACCATCCTGAACCTCTCCATGGTCTTCGGATCGGCCGTCGGGGGCGCACTGATCAACTGGATGAGCGCTCCGGGTTCGCTCCTCTTCACCGCCGTGTCCCTGCTGGGAACGACCGTGGTCGTCACCTTGCTGCCCGTCGATCTCGGCTCTGCCACCCAGGCGGGGCGGGCGACGGTGCGGGCCGTGTTCGGCGATGTGGCCGAAGGCTTCCGGTTCCTCTGGCGGGACGGGCTGATCCGCAACCTGGCGCTGGGGCTCTGCATCAGCAACCTGGCCCTCGGCGCGCTCACCACCACGGCGACCTACCACCTGGGGCAGGAGTGGGGGCTTGACGCGGATCAGGTAGGCCTGGCCTTCAGCGTGATCGGGCTGACGGCCGTGGGCGGATCGCTGGCTGCCCCCGTCTTGATCAGGCGTTTCCCGATCGGCAGAGCGGTGGTCGCCTGGAACCTGGCCGAGGCATTGGGGGTTGGCATCGCGGCCCTGAGCGGCCATTGGACGATCGCCGTGGCCGGGCTGGCGGTGCAGGCGCTGGCTGGAACGCTCGGCAACATTTCGACCTTCACCATCCGGCAGAAGGTGATCCCCAACGCCTTCATGGGCAGGGTGAACGCCGCCTTTCGCATGGTGCTCACCCTCTCGTTCCCTCTGTCCGCCGTCCTGCTCGGCGCCGTGACCGAGCGCGCCGGGGCTCGGCCGGCCTTCGGGACCGCAGGGGCGATCTGCGTGCTGGCCGCCCTGGTGCTGCTGCTCTCGCCGGTGGGGAGGTACGCGCTGCCGCAGGACGCGGAGCAGGCCGTGTAGGACGGCCGTGTCGGTAGGTGTCGACAGGGCGCTGGGGGGTCATCGCACAGTCGCTGTCCATCACGGCTGCCGCGGTCATTGCCGCCGCCGCGGGCTCCTGCCGCTGGGGCAGGTCATCCTGCTGCTGACCATGTGGCACCCGTCTGGGTCTCTGCGGCTGCGGCGCTGACCACGCTGGGGATCAGGCGGCTGGGGCGGGTGAGTTTTCGAAGGAGGCGAGGGCCTGTGGCGGAAGCGGTCATCGTGGACGCGGTGCGCACGCCTATTGGTCGGTACGGCGGGGCTCTCCGTGATGTGCGTCCCGACGACCTGGCGGCCGTGGTGGTCCGGGCGCTCCTGGAGCGGAACCCGGCGGTGTCGCCGGAAAGCATCGACGACGTGTACTTCGGGTGCGCCAATCAGGCCGGCGAGGACAACCGGAACGTCGCCCGCATGGCCGTGCTTCTGGCCGGCCTGCCCGTGACCGTTCCCGGCGCGACCGTGAACCGGCTGTGCGGCTCGGGCCTGGAGGCGGTGGCCCAGGCGGCTCGGGCCGTGCGGAGCGGCGAGGGCGAGATCTTCATCGCCGGGGGCACCGAGTCGATGACCCGGGCGCCCTTCGTCATGGCCAAGGCAGCCGCTCCCTGGGTGCGCCAGGTGGAGGTGTACGACACCACCCTCGGGTGGCGGTTCGTGAACCCCCGCATGGCGGAGATGTACCCGCCCATCAGCCTGGGCGAGACCGCCGAACGGGTCGCCGAGCAGTGGAACGTCACCCGCGAGGACCAGGACCGGTTCGCGCTGGAGAGCCAGATGCGCTGCGCAGCCGCAGTGAAGGAAGGGCGTTTTGACGCCGAGCTGGTTCCCGTTCCCGTGCCGGCCAGGGACGGCACGACGCAGCTCGTCACCCGCGACGAACACCCGCGCCCGGACACGACCCTGGAGAAGCTGGCGCGGCTCGCCCCGGCCTTTCGGAAGGGCGGAACCGTGACCGCCGGCAACTCCAGCGGCATCAACGACGGGGCTGCGGCAGTGCTGGTGATGTCGGCCCGGCGGGCCGAGGCGCTTGGGCTGACCCCCATGGCCACGATCCTGTCCACGGCGGTGGCCGGCGTCGACCCGTCGGTCATGGGCATCGGACCGGTTCCTGCCACGCGAAAGGCACTGCAGCGAGCAGGCCTCAGCGTGAGTCAGCTCGACCTGATCGAGCTGAATGAGGCGTTTGCAGCCCAGGCGGTGGCCTGCATCCGGGAACTCGGGCTTGATCCCGCCAGGGTCAACGTGAACGGAGGGGCGATCGCCCTCGGGCACCCGCTGGGATGCAGCGGGGCGCGGATCCTGACTACGCTGGTGCACGAACTGGCACGGCGGAGGGTGCGCTATGGCCTGGCCACCATGTGCATCGGGGTCGGACAGGGGATCGCCATGGTCGTCGAAGGCCTTGCTGGGACTACCGACCCATAAGGCGACCAAGGCGTGGTTCGCGGTGGCACGCTAGAGTTCGACCGGCCCGACGCAACTGACCAGCGCCTCCGTCGTTCGGAGCAGGGATGGGGATACCGACTGCGGTGCGGTCATCGCCCGGTAGATCTCGGCAGAGACCCGGGCGATGGCCGCATCTGCTTCGGCCAGCGGCGCACCGGCGGTGAGCACCACCAGGATGTAGGGCCGGGTTGCGTAGACAATGCCCGAGTCGTGGTAGTTGCCGTCGTAGGAACCGAACTTGTGCAGGTGAGGCACACCGTCGGGGAGGCCTGCGGTGATCCGACCCCGATAGGGCACGTCCATGAACGGTTTGAGGACCAGGATGGCCCGCTCAGGGTCTTCCTGAGCGAGGAAGTAAAGGTAGCGCCACCACTGCAGCACGGTCAGCGCACTGGCGCGCGGCAGCCTGTTCTCGTGGGTGAGTCGGCCGCCGATGGTGCCCGTCCAGACTTCGATGTTCCCCCACCCGAAGTGCCGCCCCAGCATGTTGACGGCCACGTTGTTGCTGTACGTCAGCGACCGGTTGACCAGGTCATCGACGGGGTAGAGCTCGCCGAACTCAGCCGTCTCAAACGCCCCCGCGCCGGGGGTTTCGAAGTCGGCCTCGGTGTACTCGATGAGATCCTGCCAGCCGATCTTCCCCGCCCGGTACTGTTCCAGGGCGTACAGAGCCACAGGCAGCTTCACCGTGCTGGCCGGGTGATAGAGCCTGTCGGCGTTGTACAGCCACCGCTGTCCGGTGGACAGGTCCTCCAGCGCGATGCTGTACTCCCCGGGAAAGTCAGCCATGGCGCGATCGACTGCCTCCGCCAGGCGGGCGGGCGGGACCGGGTTGGTGCCGTAAGTGGGGAGTTGAACGCTTCTGCGGGACCGCATGCTGTTCAACATGGACGAATCGGCCGGCACGGCTACACCGTTCGCTACTACCGGGTGCCGCGACTCCTTGCCGAGCTGGCTACCGCGCGGGTTGACGGCTCCCTTCGCCGCATCCTCAACACCCTGTCCCGGACGGATGTGTTAATTCTGGACGACTGGGGTCTCGCTCCCATCTCTGTGGCGGAATCCCGAGACCTTCTCGAAGTCATCGATGATCGTACACAGGCACGGTCGACAGTGATTGCCTCGCAGTTGCCGATCGAAACGTGGCACAGTGTGATCGGCGACGCTACCGTAGCCGATGCGATCCTGGACCGCCTGGTACATGGTGCGCACAAACTGAACCTGAAGGGGGAATCCATGCGGAAGATAGCGAACCTCCAGACATCCGAGTTAACCATGGGCTAGCGCTGCCCAGCCATCGCCACTTCGCTCCATCCCCTCAGTGCCACCGCGCTGGCCGGATGAAATCGGAAACGGCGGTCGACTTGGATCAGAACCGGTGGTCGGCTTGAACCGGAATCACTGGTCGATTTGACCGGAATACGCATCGTCGCGCTGCTGTTCGTCCATGGTGAGTCCCTCCCTTGCCAGGTTGGCGCCATTGTGGCACGCCAGCCTGCGGGAAGGCGACGGACAGACTCTGTGGTGTGCTAGAGGGAAGCCGTGCCTTCACCCAGCCGGTTCAGCGCAGCAAACACTCCGCCGTGTTCCTCCGGTCGCCGCCCCATCTGACGGCGGTACCAGTCCCCCACATCCAGCAGGAAGTGGAGCGCGGCGTCCGGACCTTCCCGCCGGGGGGTGAGGGCATCGAGGTCTGTGTCCGGCCAGAAGCGCAGAACCCGTTCGGCAAGGTACTGGCTCCACTCTCCGGCCAGCGCTCTCGCCCTGACAAGCCAGCGTCTGAGCGTCTTCTCCGAGAGCCAGCTGACCGTCGGGCTGCTCAGTCGCCGGGCCAGGGTGCTCCAGGGCAGCCCCCGCCGCACCCGCCCGCGAACCACGGCTTCTCGCACCAGCGTGATGAATCGGGCGTACGGTTTCAGAAAGTCAGGCAAGATGGCGCACGTCTTACGGCACCCTGGACACCACCAGCGGTAGATCGGGATGTACGCCTTCTGGTGCGCAGTAAAGACCCAGCGCCAGTACCGCCCATGCCGCCGCATTCGACCACCGCAGCCTGGGCAGTGCAGGGGCAGGTCCGGCCCGCAAGTGCCATATTTGCGAAGATAGGTCTGGACGTTCTGACCCAGGGGAAGTAAGATACACATACACAGGTGCACTCCGCCCTGTGGGGAGAGCCTGCCCAGGTGGACCGCCAAGTCACAGGCCTGGGCAGGCTCTCATACTTGTCCCCTGTCGTACGAAAACGGAGAGGACAGCCCCTCTCCTGATGATTCTATCTTCAATATTCTCTGTCCTACACAAGCGCACCATGCTCAGCACATGTTGACAAATAATCTGGGCAACAACAACAGCCGCACGATGTAGCCTCGAACCTGACACTGCCAGCAGTGTGCCCAGATTCCCCCAGGTCCCGGCCAAACTGAACAACTCTGGCGTCCACGTGAACGCAATACGAAAGAGCCGCCCGGTCTACATAACCGGGCGGCTCTACCGCGCCAACACCGCCACCGGATCAATCACAACCGGCCCGTCGGGCTCCACCCGCACCACCGGGCGCACGCCCGGCGGCACCGTCAGCAGCCGTTCGCCGTCCACCGCGACAACCCCCGGTCCTGGTCCCATCACCACGGCGGCGCCGAAGTCCACCCGCCGGTGCGCCGCGACCGAGAGCGTCTCAAAACGGCCCGGCGCAATTGGCGCCCGCACGGCTGAACCTGGCCCGAACACGACGTGCACCGCGCCGGGCTCTGACCGGTCCAGCGGGCAGACCTGCCCTACCACGGCCGAGAGGCCGATGGCGTGCGGCAGCCCCTGGGTGGCGACCAGCTCCCGCAGCCTCTCCGGCTCCCAGATGGCGCCGGCGCCCGTGTGGTCGCCCCGCAGGAGGGCCACATCCACCAGGGCGATCTCCGCGCGGCCGCCCACTTCCACCCGCAGCCGTTTCTCCCGCCGGAGGCCCTCCGCCGCCCCCATCGCCACCCGTCCCGCCGCCAGGCCGGCGATGGTCGGTTCCACCCAGGTGGGGAAGGCGTTGTTGGTGCCGGTGGAGAGCGGCATCAGCGGCACCGAGCCGGCCACCGAGGCCGCAAGCCGGTTGGTCCCGTCGCCGCCCAGGGTGATGATCACCCGCGTGCCCAGCGCCACCATGCGGACGGCCGCCCGAACGGTGTCGGCGGCTTCGCCGGCGATCTCCGCCAACACCGGCTCCAGCACCACCCCTTCCCGGTCGGCAGGGCGCAGGCCTTCATAGGCGGCGGGCAGGAGGGCGAAGGGGTCCGGCATGTAGCGGACCAGCCGGACCCCTGCCTCGCGCAGTCCCACCAGCACACGCTGCAGGATGCGCACCTTGCTCAGATTGTCCACGGTGGCGCCGTAGGCGACCAGCCGGCGGATGTCCTTGCCCGAGTACGGGTTCGCGATGATCCCCACCGCCGGGACGGCTTCCGCGGCCGCCCGGCCGCCGCCGGTCGGGCTACCCACCCATCGCCCACTCCTCGGGCGCCTCCAGCAGCTCCGCCAGGGTCGCGAGGAACGCCGCCCCGTCGGCGCCGTTGATCACCCGGTGGTCGATGGTGAGGCTCAGCGTCAGGAACTGGGCGGGCTCGATGGCCCGGCCCCGGAACACCGGGCGCTCCACCGTGCGCCCGACCCCGAGGATGGCCGGCTCAGGCGGGTTCAGGATGGGGGTGAAGTGGTCGATGCCGTGGCCTCCCAGGTTGCTCACGGTGAAGGTCCCGCCCTGCAGCTCCAGCGGGGAGGCCTTTCCGGCCCGGACCGCCTCCGTCAGCCGCATCCGCTCGGCGGCCAGCCCGGCCAGGTCCAGCGTGTGGGCGCTGCGGATCACCGGCACCAGCAGATCGCGGTCCCGGGCCACCGCAAAGCCCAGGTTGACGCCGTCCGGCACCCGCAGGCGGGCGTTCCGGGACGGCGCACCGCCCTCCTCCAGCCGCGCCTGCATGTACGGGTGCTGCTGCAGGGCGATCACCACGGCCCGGTGAATCAGGTCGTTCAGCGTCACCGGCGAGGCTGCCCGCTTCAGGCGCGCCCGCAGCGCCACCAGGGCGGTGACCTCCACTTCCCGGACCAGGGTGAACTGGGCCGTCTCCCGCAGGCTGAGCAGCATCCGCTCGCCGACCACCTGCTGGGCGGGGGAGAGCTTCTCCAGCTGCCCGGAAACCGGCGGCGCCGGGGATGCAGCGGTGCCGGCCGGTGCCGCAGCCGCCGGCTGGCGGGAGGGGGTAGACGCCGGCGCCGCGGACCGCGCCTCAGCAAACCGGCGGACGTCGGCCTCGCTGATCCGGCCCCCCGGGCCCGAGCCGGTGACCTCGCGGATGTCGACGCCGAGCTCCCGGGCCAGCCGCCGGGCGGCCGGCGTCGCCCGGGGGGCTTCGGGGCGGGGTACGGCCGGGGCGGGCTGGACCGGGTCGCTTCCGGCCGTCGCGGCCGCCTCGGTCGTCGCCGCTGCCGCGGCCGTTGCCTCAGCAGCCGTTCCCGCCGCCGCAGCCTCAGCCGGGGCGATCAGGCACAGCGGCTGCCCGACCCGCACCGGCTCCCCCTGGGGGGTGAGGATCTTCGTGAGCACCCCGTCCACCGGCGCCTCGATGGCGCTGGTCACCTTCTCGAACTGCACCTCCAGGAGCAGTTCACCCTTCTTCACGGGCTGTCCCTCGTCCTTGAACCAGTTGACGACGAATCCTGCGGCCTCGGGTTCTGCCACGGCCGGCAGACGAAACTCCATGGTCATGCCGCTTCGCCTCGATTCCTCACGATGCCATCAGCTCCCTGACGGCGGCGACGATCTTGGGCGCATCGGGCAGCACGGCCTGCTCCAGCGGCCGGGAGAAGGGAATGGGCACGTCGGGCACGGCCAGCCGCTTCACGGGCGCGTCCAGGTACTCCAGGGCCCGCTCGGCCACCGTGGCCGCCACCTCGCCCGTCATGCCGTAGCTCAGGTAGTCCTCGTCCACCACCAGCAGCCGGTGGGTCTTCTTCACGGACTCGACGATGGCGTCCCGGTCCAGGGGCACCAGGGAGCGCAGGTCGAGGACCTCCGCCGAGATGCCCTCCTTCGCCAGCTCCTCGGCGGCCAGCAGCGACTGGTAGACGCCCATGGAGACCGATACGATGGTGACGTCGGTCCCCTCCCGCTTGATGTCGGCCTTGCCGATGGGAACCGTGTAGGGCTCCTCCGGCACGGGACCGGTGGCGTCCTTCACCAGGGTCATCCAGCCCAGGCCCATGAGCCCCTTGTGGAAGATGTAGAGCACGGGGCTGTCGTCGCGGATGGCCGAGATCATCAGCCCCTTGGCGTCGTAGGGGGTGCTGGGCACCACGACCTTCAGGCCGGGCAGGTGCGCGAACATGCCCCAGAGGCACTGGGAGTGCTGCGCCGCGTCGCAGTATCCGCCCCCGGCGCCGGCCATCAGGACCAGCGGCATCTTGACGCTTCCGCCGGACATGTACGTGTTCTTGGCGATGTGGTTGAAGATCTGGTCGAGGCAGACGCCGGCGAAGTCGATGAACATGATCTCGGCGATGGGGCGCATCCCTTCCGCCGCGGCCCCCAGCGCGGCGCCCACGAAGGCGGTCTCCGAGATGGGGGTGTCCATCACCCGTTCGGGCCCGAACTTCTCCAGCAGTCCGGTCGTCGCGCTGAAGATGCCGCCGTAGACGCCGATATCCTCACCCATGACGAAGACGCTGGGATCCCGCTCCATCTCCTGAGCGATGGCCTCGGAGATCGCCCGGGCCATGGTGAGCTTGCGCGCAGTCTGAACGGTCATGTGAGCTTCCCCCTTTCCTATTCGGCAAAGACGTGTAGCAGCGCCTCAGACGGGTCCGGATAGGGCGACTCGCGGGCGAAGGCGAAGGCCTCGTCGACCCGCCGCTGCGCCTCGGCCTCCAGGGCGGCGATCTCCTCGTCGGTGCAGATGCCGTTTTCCTTCAGATACTTCCGCATCCGGTCGATGGGGTCGTTCCTGCGGAGGGTGGCCACCTCATCCTTGGGGCGGTAGACCTCGGGATCGCCCTGGAAGTGGCCGAAGTACCGGTCGGTCTTCACCTCGATGAGGGTAGGCCCTTCGCCCCGCCGGGCCCGGGCGACGGCCTCGCCGGCCGCCTCGTACACGGCGATCGCATCGTTCTCGCCGACGTAGATCCCCGGAATGCCGTACGCCGCTGCCCGGTCGGCGTTGGAGGCGATGGCAGTGGATACCTTCTTGGGCACGGAGATGGCGTAGGCGTTGTCCTCCACCACGAAGATCACCGGCAGCTTCCAGAGCGCCGCCAGGTTCAGCGATTCGTGGAAGGAGCCCTGGTTGGCGGCGCCCTCGCCGAAGAAGGCGACGGCCACCCGCGGTTCATTCCGCTTCTTGAAGGCCAGGGCCATGCCCGTCGCCTGGGGGATGCCCGCCCCGACGATCCCGCTGCACGAGAAGTGGGCGTCGGTGTCGAACAGGTGCATGTGGCCGCCCTTGCCCCGACCCAGTCCGGTGACCTTGCCGAAGATCTCCGCGGTCATGCGCTTCAGGTCCACGCCCTTGGCGATCGCGAAGTGATGGGGGCGGTGTGTGCCGGCGATGGCGTCGTCCTTGTTCAGGTGGGCACAGACGCCGACGGCCACCGGTTCCTGGCCCGCCGCGAGGTGCATCTCACCCGGCACGGGCCCGGCCGCGATGTTGAACACGGGCTGCTTGCCTTCCAGGTAGGCCTCGGCCATCGTCTCCTCGTACCGGCGGATCGTCACCATGTCCCGGTACATCTGGAGCAGGGTTGACCTCGGGATGTTCACGGCTCGTACCTCCTTCGCATGAGACTGGCTCCAGATTCCATGGTATCTGCCGCAAGGTACGGAATAGAATGGCCGGGCCCTTACCGGGCCCGGCGGTGCGGTGAGCGGTACGAAAGCCGGTCTGAACGGTCAGAACCGGAGGAGGCGCCGCAGCGCCGCCGTGCGGCGGCGCGAGACGGGGATGGCTGTGCGGTGGCGGTCGGCCATGATCAGGGTGGCGGTGCGGTTGAACATCGGGTGGATCTCCCGCACGCGGCTCAGGTTGACCAGGGTGCCCCGGTCGGTCTGGAAGAAGGTACCGTCGGGGAGCTGCCGGGCGACCTCGCGGACGGAGCGGTACGGCGTGGGCCACCGGCCGGAGTCGGTGAGGATGTGGACGCGGCCGTCCTCGGCGGAGAGGGCCAGCACGTCCCGCGGATCGAAAAGCACGGCCCGGCCGTCGCGCCAGGCGATGATCTTGTGCAGGCCAGGCGGCGTGTGCGGTGCGAGGTCCGGTTCGGATCGGGCCGGTACGATGACCAGGTGGCCCAGCACTTCGGCGCCCTGGTGCAGCGGAATCGCCAGGCACCGGGTGCCGTCGGCGAGTGCGAACTCCCGCTCTTCCGGCCGGTCGCCCCACTTGGCCGGGAACCGCTCCCGGGCCAGGAGCTCCGGCAGGCCGGGGGGCACGGGTCCGGCCGTCCAGACCACGCGTCCCTGATGCGTCACGGCCAGCAGGCCGCTGTCCGGGAACCAGTGCTGCAGCTGGGCTGCTCTGGCCTGCAGCAGGGCGACCCGGGCGGCGTGCATCTGACCGACCTGTGCGGCGAGGGTCCCGGCCACCTCGGTCACCCAGGGGAGCATCGCCTCGTCGACCTGACTGCTGCGCGTCACCAGGGCGACCGTCCCCAGCACGGTCCCGCCCGAAGAGGCGTGAATGGGGGCGGCGAAACAGGCCCAGTCGATCCAGCCCGCCGACCAGTGCTCCGCTGCGCAGAACTGGACGGGCCGCCGGACGACCAGCGAAGTCCCGACCGCGTTGTTGCCGACCAGGTCCTCCCGCCACGAGGCCCCCGGCAGGCTACCGACCCGTTCGGCGTGGCGGAGCATGGACCGGTCACCGCCGGTGTAGAGCACGAGCCCCGCTGCATCGGTCAGGACGATGGCGCATCCGGTGTTCTCGAGCAGGGCTGCCGCAGCCCGGGCGGCCTGGCGTCCGGCGCGGTAGATGTCGTGGGTTCGTTGGTATTCGTGCAACTCCGGCCCCTCCAGGAGTACGGGAACCTGCTTCAGCTCCGGGTCGACCCCGGCCGCTCTGGAGCGGACCCAGGCGGATCGCACCTCCGGGCGGAGGCCGGGAAGTTCGCTCGTTTCTCCGGCGAGGAATGCCTGTCGCGCGACATCAACGGACTGTTTGCCTGCGGTGGAAGCGGTGTGATGCGGGAGCATGGACCACCCCTCCTCAGCGAGCACAGACCCATCCTTTCCCAGTTGTCGCTGTCCGATCAACATTTCTTGATCGTCAGGCGAACCCCTGCCGGGCCAGGCAGGGCGTGTTCTTTTTACCGCATAGCCGGGCAACCCTGGCTGGGTTGCAGCCTGTGCAGTCTGCGCGGCCTGAGGCTGCGGCTGCAAGAGCTTTGACGCCCCCCCGCAGCTTGTGACCACACAAACAAAATAAATTCGTTTGTTCGCCCTTGCCATGCAACAGAAGCCCCTGTTATGATGGTCATAAACGGCCCTTCTTGGGGGGATAGGGCTTGACCCAGCGGCTTTGGTGGAGGGCACGCTTGTATCGGTGGGGGCAGGCCCACGACCGGTGGCTCCGGTGGGGGATGGTGGCCGGATTCGTGGGGCTCGCGATCACGCTTGCTTTGCGCATGGTTGCGCCGCACTTATGGCCCGCCTGGCAGCTGCTGGCCATGGGCGGATCGCTGGTGCTGGCCGGGGCCGGCCACGCGCTGCTGGGGGAGCAGACGACGGTGGCCGCCTACGTGCGGGGCGAGAGCGACCAGTTCCCGGCGGTCTCCCGGCTCGCCAGCGGCCTCCTGGCTTCCCTGGGCGGCGCTGTGCTGGCCATGACGGGTCTGGTGGCCATGATGGGCTGAGTCATGAGGAGGATAAGGGACCATAGGGCGAGGACCGGAGGGTGAACGCAGATCCTCCGGTCCCTTTTTTCAAGTCGCTAGACGTCGATTCGTTCAACACCCTATAGCGGGCTGCATTTTTTCAGGTGTCGGGCTCACCCAACATGGGCAGAAAGCGTTATTGTCGGGTCATGTGGGCCTGTGGCAACCTTCCGGTAACGACTTAGTAACATTTTGACGTTTGAACAGTGTACACTCTGATCACCGTTTCGGAAGGAGGGCAGATCGATGAAGCGGAACATCCCGGTAACCCAGGTGGAACACGACTACCCCGCCGAAGAGCGTTTGATCTCGGAGACGGACCTGCGCGGGATCATCACCACTGCCAACGCCTCTTTCTGCGCCGTTTCCGGCTACACAGCCGAGGAACTGATCGGCAAGCCCCACAACATCGTGCGCCACCCCGACATGCCCCGCGCGGCCTTCAAGGACATGTGGGATACGATCCAGGCCGGTCAGCGCTGGGTGGGCATCGTCAAGAACCGCTGTAAGAACGGCGACCATTACTGGGTCAAGGCCTTCGTCTCCCCGGTGGTGGTCGACGGGAAGATCGTCGGCTACCGCTCGGTGCGGCGCAAGCCCACCCGCGAGGAGATCCGGGAGGCGGAGGAGCTGTACCGGCGGATGAACAGCGGCGAGGAAGGGCTGCTGGACACGCTGGGCAGCCTGCGCCGCAGGGAGAGCTGGGGAGAGCGCCTGGGTGTCTCCGGGCAGCTGGCGCTGATGCTGGCGTGGCCGGCCCTCATCGCGGTGGGCATGGCGGTCTCCGGCACCATCGGCCTCCCGCCCGTGGTGCTGTGGCTCATCGCCGGCGTGGGCGGCATCGGGGGCGCGCTCGTGGCCATGCTGCTCTACCGGTGGCAGACCGAGCCGCTCGAAGCGCTGGCCAAGGTGGCGCAGGCGTTTGAGCGCGGCGACCTGACGGCCCGCATCGACCTGCCCGGCCGCTCCCGCTACGCCCAGATCGCGCGCTCCATCAACCTGGCCCTGGACGGGGTGGAGATCGCCCTGTCCGACACCAGCCAGATGCTGGACGGGCTGATGCGGGGCGAGTTCGGCCGCCGCATCACCGTGACCCTGCCGGGCGAGCTGGGCCGCATCAAGGAGTCGGCCAACCGCATGGCCGAGTCGATTGAGTCGACGATCGCGGCGCTGAACGCGCAGCTGGACGCGCTGGCGGACGGGCAGCTGGACGTGCACCAGCGGCCCATCACGGGCGAGGGGCGATTCCGGGAGGCCCAGGAGAAGGCGGCCACGGCCGCGGCCCGCCTGGCGGCCCTGCTGAAGGAGATGGTGGACTCGGTGCGGGCGCTGGCGGACGGCGACCTTACCCGGACCCTGAGCCACGAGGCCCGCGGCGATCTGGCCGTGCTGGCCAGCCAGTACAACGAGGCGCTCGCGGCGCTGTCCGAAACGCTCCGGAACCTGCAGAATCACGCGACGCACGTGGCCTCCGCCGCAGAGGAGAACAGCAAGGCGGCGGCGCAGATCGCGTCCGGCGCCGAGGAGCAGATGATCACCGTGGAGGAAGTGACCCGTGCCGTCCAGGAGTCGGGGGCCACGATCGCCAGCCTGGCCGACGACGCGGAGTCGGCCAGCGGGAAGTCCAGCGAGACGGTGAACATCGTCCGGAGCAGCCGCGCGGCGATGGAGAAGATGGTCTCGATTGTGCAGGCCATCGCCGCCAGCAGCGAGCAGATCAGCAAGTTCACCAGCGTCATCGAGGAGATCGCATCCCAGACGAACCTGCTCTCGCTGAACGCCGCGATCGAGGCGGCCAGGGCGGGCGAGCACGGCAAGGGCTTTGCGGTGGTCGCCCAGGAGGTGGGCCACCTCGCTGACAACTCCAGCAAGTCGGCCCGGGAGATCGACCTCCTGGTGAAGCAGGCGGTGGAGGAGGCCCAGCGGGCGGCGGAGAGCGTGGCGGCGGTGAGCAGCGAGATGGACCGCATCGAGCAGGCGGCCCGGGAGAGCCACGAACTGCTGGCGCGCATCGCCGCGGCCATCGAGGAGCAGGGGGCCACCATGCAGCAGATCGGCGAGCACGCCCGTCGCCTCTCCAGCATCGCCGAGTCCAACGCCGCGGCCACCGAGGAGCTGGCGGCCTCGGCCTCGGAGCTCGCGGGCATCGCGGAGGCCGCCTCCGCGGAGGTGAGCCGCTTCCGGCTGCTGCTGCAGGCGGAGCGGGACCGGGAGATCCCGGAGGATCAGGCGGTGCAGGTGCAGCCCGCATAGGCGGAGCGTGCGCCATTCCCCATGAAGCGAAGGCGGTCTCGCCCGCTGTGGCGAGACCGCTCTCGTGTCCTTTCAGGACGGCGCTTCGTCGGCGGCGGCGCTGGGGCGCGCCCCGCCCGGCTTTCCGGCGGCCGGTTACACCAGCTTCCGGATCCACGTCTCCCGGTCGCCCGGCAGGAAGTCGACGACCGGAATCTCGATCATGGTATAGCACCCGGGCTTCTGCCGGGCCGCGGCCCGAAGCGCGGCGACCATCACCTGGGCCGTGAGGGCCGGGTTGTTGATGCGCATCTCGAACCGGAACTGCTGGTTGTGGGTGGCCCCGGAGACGCCCTTGCGCTCCATGACGACGCCGTGGCCGACGTCCACCAGCTGGCTGACCGACTCCACCTGCGTCACCCGGGTTTCGTCCCGGACGAAGTACGGGTCGGCCTTGATCGCCTGCTCCACCGCCGCGAAGTCGGCGCCCGGCTCCAGCTCGACGTAGACCGCGCGCCGGTGCACGCCCATGCCGGCCGGGATGGTCATCGACAGCGCGTCCCGCACGCCGGGGATCGCCTTTACCGCCACCGAGTGGCCCATCGACATGCCCGGGCCGAAGTTGGTGTAGGTGATGCCCCTGGGCGCCATGAACTCCAGCATGCCCCGGATCATCGAGTCGGTGCCCGGATCCCAGCCGGCCGAGATCACCGCGACGGCTCCGTGCTCCCGGGCAACGGGGTCGAGCCGGCGGCGCAGGTCGGCCAGGTCGCCGTGGATGTCGTAGCTGTCCACGGTGTGAATTCCCCTGGCCAGGATCTCCTCCGCATACCGGGGCACCGACCGGGTCGGCACGCAGAGCACCGCCCCCTGCACGCCGTCCAGCTCCGCAATGTCCGAGACCACCTTCACCCCGGTCAGCTCCGGCGGGGTGGCGGCCAGCACCTTCCGGCGGACCACGCCGGCCAGCTCCATGTCGGGTGCGGCCTGCACGGCTTCCACGGCACAGCGGCCCACGTTCCCGTAGCCGACCACGGCCACACGCAGCTTGCTCATACTTCAGAACCGCCTCCTCGAAACGGACTAGAGTCATTCTACCGTTCCGGCGGGGGTTCTACCAGCCGCATCTACCTCTGGGCGCAAATCAGCGCACAAGACAGGTAATTGAAAAGGTCCGGCGAATTCTCTCCGTTAGTGACCAGGCAGGGGGAGTGTTGTCATGAACATCCCGGTCCGCCGGTACCTGCAGCTGCTGGTGCACTACCTCAGGCCCCAGTGGACACAGATGGCATGGCTCGCGCTGCTGTTGGTCATCGGCATCGGACTGCAGCTGATCAACCCGCAGATTCTGCGCCGGTTCCTGGACACGGCGGCCGGGGAGGTCTCCGGCGGACCTTCCCTGGTGGTCCTGGCCCTTCTGTTCATCGGCGTGGCCTTCGCCGTGCAGGTGGTGACGGTGCTCGCACGGTACCTGAGCGAGGTGGTCTCGTGGCGGGCCACCAACGAACTGCGGGCAGACCTGGCCGAACACTGTCTGCGGCTGGACCTCGGCTTTCACAAGCGCCGGACGCCGGGGGAGATGGTGGAGCGCATCGACGGCGACGTCACGGCCCTGTCGCAGTTCTTCTCGCAGCTGTTCATCGGCGTCCTGGCCAACCTCGTGCTCATGGCGGGCATCCTGGTGCTCCTGTTCCTGGAGGACTGGCGGGCCGGCGCGGCGCTCACGCTCTTTGCCGGCTTCACGGTGTGGCTGCTGGGGAAGATCCAGGAGCTCTCCGTCCCCGTCTGGACCCGGCAGCGTCAGGCATCCGCCGAGTTCTACGGCTACCTGGGCGAGGTGCTCTCGGGCACGGAGGCGATCCGGGCCAGCGGGGCCAGGAGCCACGCGCTGCACCGCTTCCTGCTGCTGGTGCAGGACTTCTACCGGAACAACCTGGCGGCCAGCATGATGTTCTGCCTCATGTGGGGCTCGTCCATTGTGACGTTCGCGCTGGGCGCGGCGCTCTCCCTCGGGGTCGGGGCCTGGCTCTACAGCCGGGGCCTGGTGACCGTGGGCACGGTGTACCTGCTGTTCCACTACACGGAGCTGCTCCGCCGCCCCATCGAGCAGATCCGCGCCCATCTGCAGGAGCTCCAGCGGGCCGGGGCGGCGGTGGACCGGGTGGAGGAGCTGTTCGCCCAGCGCACCCGGGTGCCGGACGGTCCGGGGCAGCCGCTGCCGCCGGGCCCCCTCTCCGTGGAGCTAGTGGGGGTCTCCTTTGCCTATGAGCCCGGGGCTCCGGTGCTGAAGGACCTGGATCTGCGGGTGCAGCCCGGGGAGGTGGTGGGGCTCCTGGGCCGCACCGGCAGCGGCAAGTCGACCCTGGCCCGGCTGCTGCTGCGCTTCTACGACCCGGACGAGGGCGCGGTGCGCCTGGGCGGCGTCGACTTGCGGGAGGCGACCGTGGCCGGCGTCCGGGCGCGTGTGGGGTTCGTGACCCAGGATGTGCAGCTGTTCGCCGGAACGGTGCGCGACAACCTGACCTTCTTCTCCCGGGACATCAGCGACGAGCAGCTGCTGGCCGTGCTGGAGCAGCTGGGCCTGGGGCCGTGGCTGCAGGCGCTGCCCCAGGGGCTGGACACGCCGCTGGAGTCGGGCGGCGGCGGCCTGTCCGCGGGCGAGGCGCAGCTCCTGGCCATGGCCCGGGTCTTCCTGGCCGATCCGGGCCTGGTGATCCTGGACGAGGCCTCGTCCCGGCTGGACCCCGCCACCGAGGCGCTGGTCGAGCGGGCCGTGGACCGGCTGCTGGAGGGGCGCACGGGGATCATCATCGCCCACCGGCTGGCGACCGTGGAGCGGGCCGACACCATCCTGATCCTGGAGGACGGGCGCGCGGTGGAGCACGGCCCGAGGGCGGAGCTGGCGGCTGATCCGGACTCCCGCTTTTCCCGCCTGCTCCGGGCGGGGCTGGAGGAGGTGCTGGTCTGATGTCCACCTGGCGCTTTGTCTGGGGCCTGATCACCTACCGCCCCTGGGTCTACCTGGCCACCGTCGTGTTCTTCACCGCGGCCTACCTGCTGCCGGTGCTGCCCGGCCTCCTCACCCAGGCATTCTTCGACCGGCTCACCGGGGCGGCGCCGGTGGGGCTCGACCCGTGGTCCATCGTCGCCTTGCTGGTGGCCGCGGCGCTGGCGCGCTTCGCCGCCCTGGCCGCGGGCTTCCTGGCCTCGGTCACGGGCCGGGAGTCCATGGCGAACCTGCTGCGCTACAACATCCTGGAGCGCATCCTGGAGCTGCCCGGGGCCGCGGCCCTGCCCGAATCGCCGGGCGAGGCCCTGAACCGGCTGCGGGACGACGTGCTCCAGGCCGAGGAGACGGCGGACTTCCTGGTGGACGTGGTGGGTCAGACCACCTTCGCCGTGGTGGCCCTGTCGATGCTGCTCCGCATCGACGCGCGCCTGACGGTGCTGGTCTTTCTGCCCCTCGCCCTGGTGCTGGTGGTGACCCGGGCGGTGGGCCGGCGGATCCTGCACAACCGGCGCCGGAGCCGGGAGGCCACGGCCCGGGTCACCGGGCTGATCGCCGAACTGTTCGGCTCGGTGCAGGCGGTGCAGGTGGCCGGGGCCGAGGCGCGGGTGATCGACTACCTGCGCCGGCTGAACGACGAGCGCCGGGAGGCGATGGTGGCCGACCGGCTGCTCACGCAGGTGCTGGAGTCCATCGCCCTGAACGCCTCGTCGGTGGGCACCGGCCTCATCCTGCTCCTGGGGGCCCGCACCATGGCCAGCGGCCAGTTCAGCGTGGGCGAGTTCGCCCTGTTCGTGTACTACCTGGGCTATGTCGCGGACTTCACCCACTTCGCCGGACGCTGGCTCGCGCTGTACCGGCAGACGGGCGTGGCGAAGGACCGGATGCTGACCCTGATGCAGGGGGCGCCGCCGGCGCGTCTGCTCAAGCGGTCGGAGATCCGCCTGCGGGGGCCGGTGCCGGCGCCGGCCGAGCCGCCGCCCCCGCCGGCTGCGCCCTTGCGGGAGCTGCGGGCGGAGGGGCTGACCTACCGCTACCCGGACAGCGGCCGGGGCATCGAGGGCGTGAGCCTCACGATTCCCCGGGGCAGCTTCACGGTGATCGCCGGCCGGGTGGGCTCCGGCAAGACGACGCTCCTGCGGGTGCTGACCGGCCTCCTGCCCGCCCAGGTGGGGACGGTCTACTGGAACGGCGAGCCGGTGCAGGATCCGGGCGCGTTCATGGTGCCCCCGCGCTGCGCCGCGACGCCGCAGGTGCCCGTGCTGTTCAGCGGCACGGTGGCCGAGAACATCCGGATGGGCCTGGATGCCACGGAGGCGGAGGTGGCGGCGGCGGTGTACGACGCGGTGCTGGAGCGGGACCTGGCCGCGATGGAGGACGGGCTGGAGACCCGCGTCGGCGCGCGGGGTGTGCGGCTTTCCGGCGGGCAGATCCAGCGCACGGCCGCGGCCCGCATGTTCCTGCGGAAGCCTGAGCTGCTCATCCTCGACGACCTCTCCAGCGCCCTGGACGTCGAAACGGAGCAGAAGCTGTGGGAGCGGCTGTTCCGGAAGCCGGACGTCACCTGCCTGGTGGTCAGCCACCGGGAGGTTGCCCTGCGCCGGGCCGACCAGATCATCCTGCTGAAGGACGGGCGGGTGATCGACCGCGGGACCCTGGACGAACTGCTGGCCCGGTCGGAGGAGATGCGGGCGCTCTGGCAGGCCCGGATGAATGAATAGGGGCGGGGGAGACCCCGCCCCTCTGCCGTCTAGTCGTCATCGTCGTCGTCCCAGCGGTCATCCTCCCCGAACAGCCCGGAAAGGGACCCCTGGTCGTCGCGCGAGAGAGCGAAGAAGACCACTGCCAGGATGAGGTTCTCGGAGACGCCCGCCCGGTCGAGCCGGCGGACGAGGCGGAACAGCTGCCGCAGCTGGCGCAGAACGCTCCTGCTTGCCACGTGCATCTCTCCCTCGCACGATGGTCGGCACGCCCCGGAGGCGGCCGCCGGTGGCTATGTTATGTTAACCTACCCCGAGGTGTGCAGGGAGTTGGGTAAGATCTGCCAGGTACCCCCAAGAACGAAAATGTATGCATCGAAACCTTTTAGTGACTAAGGATCACAGGAGGGGATCCGCCCATGGCTTGCAAACGACTGCCCTTCCCTGCGTTCCGGAGGATCGTCCTTGCGGCCGCACTCGCTCTGGCGATCGCGGTCGCGGCCCCTGTGGTGATGGCGGCTGATGATGCCGGCGCCGCGGCTTCCGACAGCGCAGCGGCGCAGGTCATGCTCACCGACGCGCGGGAGGCGCAGATCCTCCAGGTGCTGGACAAGTGGGCGGACCAGATGCATCCGGGCCAGCTTCAGAACCTGAAAGCGAAGCTGACCCAGGGCAACTTGGTCGCTTTCGTGCACCAGGTGCAGCGGTTCGCGGGCACGCGCATCCCCGCGGAGGCTGCAGAAGAACTGCTGTCGCTCCTGGCAGACGTTGACCTCGGGGACTGGACGTGCCCGTTGGGCAATCCGGGCCCCGTGAACGGCGGCCGGGCCTGGCCGGGCGGCACGGGCAGCGGTGGTGGGGCCGGCGCTGCAGCCGCTGGCGGGGTTGACGCCGATGACCCGGCTGACGGCTGGTTCCGCCCCGGCAACGGATGGGGCAGGAACCGGATGGGCCGGGGCGGCATGTGCAATCTGTGGAATCCGTAGCGCCAGGGCCAGGTGCAGGGTCGCGCCGGCGTGCAGGGCGCGAGCCCTTCTCGTGACCGGGACCACAGGAGCGCCCGTCAAAGGGAACGAGTGGAAAGACTGGCGCCACATGGTCGCGCCGCAGCACGGCGCGGCGGCTGAAGAGGCGCGCGGATGAGACGCCGCAGCGGCGGGAAAGCCCGCCGCTGCGGCGTCTGCGCGTGCGCAGGGGTTCCCCCTTCCCCGTGCGACCGCGGCTGACGGTCGATGCGATCAGGCCGGCAGCAGCGCGACGGCGCGCCTCTGGCAACAGATTCCTTGCATGAGGTTGACCGGTTCGATGCAGATTACAGGCAACGACATAACAGGAGGCTAAGAACGATGCCAGGGAACAATAACTCGATTCTCGTTGCACAGGCCCGTGCCGCACTCGAGCAGATGAAGAACGAGACCGCGGCGGAGCTCGGCATCCAGAACTACGCCCAGCAGTACAAGGGCGACCTGCCCAGCCGGGTGAACGGCTCGGTCGGCGGGTACATGGTGAAGAAGATGATCGCCCTGGCCGAGCAGCAGCTGGCGGGCGGCACCGGCACCACGACGATCCGGTAGCGTCCGGTATCCGGTTTCATCAACCACCTGATCATGCACAAGGAGGAGAGTTTCATGGCCAACAATCAGAGCAGCAACTCCATTCTGGTCTCCCAGGCCCGCGCCGCGCTGGAGCAGATGAAGAACGAGACCGCGGCGGAGCTCGGCATCCAGAACTACGCCCAGCAGTACAAGGGCGACCTGCCCAGCCGGGTGAACGGCTCGGTCGGCGGGTACATGGTGAAGAAGATGATCGCCCTGGCTGAGCAGCAGCTGGCTGGCGGCGGCACCACCACGACCACCACGATCCGGTAACGACGCTTTCGCAGCACGGTGAAGGAGGAGCAGTCAGCATGGCCAACGTGTTCGGAACGGGTACCACCGGTCAGACGGGTTCGCAGAGCGGCGGCGGCAGCAGCAACCAGCTCGTCGTTGCCCGGGCCCGGGCTGCCATGGAGCAGCTGAAGCAGCAGGCCGCTGCGGAGCTGGGCATCCACAACTACGCGCAGCAGTACAAGGGCGACCTGCCCAGCCGGGTGAACGGCTCGGTCGGCGGGTACATGGTGAAGAAGATGATCGCCCTGGCCGAGCAGCAGCTGGCTGGCGGCACCACGGGCACCACCGGTCAGTTCTAGGGGTACCGGAGGCAGGAGCGGGGGACCGTTCCTGCCTCCTTCTTAGTTGATGTAGCGGAGCAGGTCCTGGGCGGTGATGCTGGTGTGAAGCACGGCATTCAGGCTGCCGGCGATCAGCTTGGCCATGTCCTCGGTGAGCTCGTCGATCTCCTTGGGGGTCACGACCAGCTCGCCCACCGTCGGTGACAGCACCTCGCTGAGCAGCTTCTGCCGCTCCTCCCGGGAGTTGAACAGCTGGAAGAAGGGCTTGGTGCCCGCGAAGCTCTGGGCCACGGCCTCGAAGGCGTCCTGGACGATCGTCGTCGCGTGCACGACCGTCGGCACGCCGATGGCGATCACCTCGACGCCGAGGGTCTCCCGGTTGAGGGCCTGCCGCTTGTTGCCGATGCCTCCGCCGGGGGCGATGCCCGTGTCGGCGATCTGGATGGTGGTGCCGATGCGTTCCACAGACCGCGCGGCCAGGGCGTCGATGCAGATCACCACCGCCGGTTTGATCCGCTCCACGATGCCCAGGATCACCTCGGCTGTCTCGATGCCCGTGGTGCCCAGCACGCCGGGGGCGATCGCCGCCACGGCCCTGAGGCCGCCGGCCACGTCTGCGGGCACGAACTCGCGCAGGTGGCGGGTGACCATCAGCTTCTCGACGACCCGCGGCCCCAGGGCGTCGGGCGTCGCGTTCCAGTTCCCCAGGCCCACCACCAGGACCGTGTCGTTCTCCTTCAGGGTGAACAGCTTGCCCAGCTGCTCCACCAGGATCTTACCCACCTGCTCCTGCAGCTCCCGGTTCCGCCGGCGGAGCTGGGGCGCGTCGATGGTCACGTAGTTGCCGGCCGGCTTGCCGATGGTCTGCTCACCAACGCCCTCCAGCACCTGCACCCAGGAGACGGTGGCCACGTCGTACCGCTGCTCGTGCATCACGACGCCGGGCAGCTCCCGTTTCGCGTCCCCGCGCAGGGCGGTGGTGGCTTCCAGAGCCAGGTCGGTAAAGGGGCTCAGATCATCCCGTGCCTGCACATCTTTCCCTCCTGATTCGGTGGGTCACAGCACCTGCGGCTATTTTCTCCTGCGCAATGGCTGCCCATACCTTCCGGTCGCCCGGCTCTGCGGCACGGCGCCCGGATTTCTTTACCCTGTGCATTGGTTCGGATATAGTAGTAGGCAGCACGGGCTTCAGGGGGGGTGGCCGCGACGACCACGGGGGAGAAGGGGCTGAAGCCCCACCACATCGACATGGGGGAGCGGGGCATCTACCACACCGACAACCGGCTGAACGACCTGACGGGGAAGGAGTGGGTCTTCGCCACCCGGTCGGTCATCAACAAGAGCTACCCGCCTTCCTTTCAGTTTGCGCTGCGCAGCCAGCACGGCGGCCAGAAGCCGCCGGAGCTGTGCGCAGACCTGATCCGCACGTTCACCAAGGCCGGCGAACGGGTCCTGGATCCGTTCATGGGCGTGGGCGGCACCCTGATCGGGGCGAGCATCTCCGGCAGGCGGGCGGTCGGCGTGGAGATCAACCCCCGCTGGATCGAAATCTACCGGGAGGTCTGCCGCCTGGAGGGGCTGGAGGCGCAGGAGGCCGTCTGCGGCGACAGCCGCTCGGTCCTGGACGGGTTCGACGAGGCATCCTTCGACCTGGTGCTGACGGATGTGCCCTACTGGAACATGGACCGGCGGCGCCGGTCGAAGGGGAAGTTCAAGCGGGCCGGTGGCCCGGCCGTGGAGCCTCGCCGGTCCAAGCTCTCTCCCTTCACGCCGGACGGGGCGGAGACCGAGGTCACCGGGATGGCCGGCAAGGAAGAGTGGCTGGACACGATGCGGACCGTGTTCGCGGCGGCCCGGCGGCTCCTCAGGCAGAAGCGGTACATGGTGGTCTTTATCGGCGACATGTACCACTCGGGCCGCTACCACATGCTGTCGGCCGAGCTGGCCGCGCTGCTGGAGTCGCTGGGGCTCGTGCTGAAGGCCAACCTGATCTGGTACGACGTGTCCAAGAAGCTCCACGTCTACGGTTACCGGTACGAGTTCATCCCGTCGATGGTCCACCAGAACATCCTGGTGCTGCGGAAGGAATGAGGGGCGGAGGAGGGGCGCGGTGAAGCCGCTGTGGGTGCAGAACCGCAAGTACATCGGCAGCAAGCAGAACCTGCTGCCGTTCATCGGGCGGGTGGTGGCGGAGCGGGCGCCGGAGGCCCGGTCCCTCGCGGACCCGTTCACCGGCTCGGCGGCGGTGGCCTACTACTTCGCGGCCAAGGGCCTGGCGGTCACGGCGGCCGACAATCTCTACCACAACTACATCGCGGCCCGCTGCTTTCTGGGCGGCCGCCCCGGCGAGGTCCGCTGGGACCGGATCGCCGACCTGCTCGAGCGGCTGAACGCGCTGCCGCCGGAGCAGGGCTACTGCTGGCGCGAGTACGGCGGCACCTACTTCACACCCGAGAACGCCGGCCGCATCGACGCGATCCGGGAGCGCATCGCCCGCTGGCGGGCGGAGCAGGTGATCGGCGAGCAGGAGGAGGCGGTGCTGCTCACCAGCCTGATCTACGCCGCCGACAAGGTGGCCAACACCTGCGGCCAGTACGACGCCTTCCTGAAACACCTGGGCGCGGCGCCCTACGCCGAGGACGGCACGCACCTGGTGGACGCGACCGTCTACAAGCCGCTGGAGCTGGGCCTGCCGCAGGTGGTGGAGTCGGAGGTGAACCGGGTCTGGTGCGGTGACGCCGACCACCTGATCGACGCGATGGAGGCGGACGTGCTCTACCTGGATCCGCCGTACAACGGGCGGCAGTACATCGACAACTACCACGTGCTGGAGAACATCGCCCGGTGGGAGAAGCCGCGCCTGTACGGCAAGACCCGCAAGTTCGCCCGGGACGACCTGAAGTCCGCCTACTCCCGGCGGACCACGGCGGGGGTGCACCTGACCCGGCTGATCGAACGGGCCCGGGCGCGCCACATCGTGCTCTCCTATAACAATGAAGGAATCATCCCGGACGAGGTGATCTGGGCCGCGCTGGAGCGGCGCGGGCCGGTGGAGCTGTTCGAGCAGCGCTACGCGATCTTCGGCAACGGCGCGGGCCGCTCCGGTCGCCGGCCCATCGTGGAGCGGCTGTTCTACTGCCGAGTGGTGCGATAATACAACTCTAGAAGGATCATGGGGTTGCATGTGGAATTCCTCCTTCATCCGACCCAGGATGAAGGAGGAAGCCATGTCCAGGAGATGGATCACCGCTGTCGCGACCACGCTGCTGCTGGTCAGCAGCAGTGCGGCGCCCGCTCTCGCCCTGGGGGCTGAGGAGACGGTGCCGGTCGTGAAGCCCTCAACGCAAACCCCACTGCAGCAGCTTCCCGACGCGGATTCCGAGCCGGCGGCGGGCGCAACCGCGGCGGACGAGACCACGGAAGGCGCCACCGGGGCGGACGAGCCCCTGGCGGACGATGCCGACACCGGCGAGACGATGACAGACGACGCCGAGGCGGACGAGCCCTTGGCGGATGAGGCCGACACCGGCGAAACGATGGCAGACGACGCCGAGGCGCCCCTTTTCGCCGATCTGTCGCCGGAGCACTGGGCGTACCCCGAGGTGGCGCGGCTGGTGGAGGCCGGGGTGATCCACGGCGATCCGCAGGGGCAGTTCCGCCCCGATGCCCCCGTGTCCCGGGCCGAGTTTCTGAAGATGCTGCTGACCGCGCGGCGGCTGGACCCGGCCGGTCACTGCGCCGGGATCTTCCGGGATGCGCAGTGCTGGACCTGGTACGCCCCGTACGTGGAACTGGCCTACCGGCTGGCCATTCTCGAGCCGGTGACGGACACGACGGACCTCGATCCCGACGAGTACTTCGACCCGGAGGGGGCCATCACCCGGCAGGAGGTGGCCAGCGCCCTCATCCGGGTCACCGGAAAGCGCTGGACGGCCGAGCAGCGGCCGTGGGACGAGGTGACGTCCACGCTGCGGCAGTTCAGCGACCACGGGCAGATCGCCTATGCACACCGCAAGGCGATGGCCCTGGCCATCGACCTGGGGCTGGTCCGGGGATTCGGGGACGGCACGCTGCGGCCCGGCAGCCAGGTGACCCGGGCCGAGGCGGCGGTCCTGGTGGGCCGCGTGCTGCTGGATACGGCCGGCCTGCCGACCGCGTATATGGACGGCCGTGAGATCGTCTACGTGGAAGCCCGCCCGATGCGGGCCACCAAGTACACGGTGGGCGAGCCGGGCGTGGGCTGGACGACCCGCACGGGAGTCACCGTGCGCCACGGGGCCGTCGCCGTGGACCCGGACGAGATCGCGCTGGGCACGCTGCTGTACGTGGAGGGGTATGGGTACGCCGTGGCGCTGGACACCGGCGGCGCGGTCAAGGGGGACAAGATCGATCTGTTCGACTGGGTCTCCCCGAGCAGGGCCAACACCTTCGGCATCCAGCCGCGCACGGTCTGGATTCTCCCGTAAGGAGCAGAAAAGGAGCGGCCATGCGGCCGCTCAGAGAGGAGAAGTGGGAGAGGAAACGGAACGGAGAAAGAGCCCATCCTGTGGGGTGATTACCGCTCAACTCGGCATCGGCTCTCACTGATCGTTAGGATGCCCGCGCTGCACGCCGCTATACAGGATGATCGGGGCCATTTCGGGGAAAATGAGCGGAAGGTGAGTCGCTGTGCGTGTGATCACAGGATCGGCGAAAGGGCGTCCGCTGAAGACGGTGAAGAACCGCGCCGTCAGGCCCACCAGCGACCGGGTGAAAGAATCGCTGTTCAACATCATCGGGCCGCGCGTGGTGGACGCCGATTTCCTCGACCTCTTCGCCGGATCGGGCAGTGTGGGCATCGAGGCGCTGAGCCGCGGCGCCCGCACCTGCGTTTTTGTCGAACTCCACACCGCCCACCTCAGGGTGGTCGCGGAAAACCTGCAGACGACAGGACTCGGTGCGCGGGCGGAGCTGATCCGCCGGGATGCCCGGGCGGCGCTGGCCGACCTGGGCAACCGCGGCCGCCGGTTCGACCTGATTTTCGTCGACCCGCCCTACGGCCAGCAGCTGGTGCCCGAGGTGCTCGAGCTGATCGATGCCCGCGGGGTCCTGGCGGAAGGCGGCTGGGTGATCTGCGAGCACCACGCCAAAGACCCGGTTCCCGCCGCGGCAGGAGGTCTGTACAGGTTCAGGGAAGTAGTGTTCGGTGAGACCGTGATATCGATTTATCGGGCTGTGGCCCGAGACGCCGGGGGGCAGAATTCGTGACCAAGGCCATCTGTCCCGGGAGCTTCGATCCCGTGACGCTCGGACACATCGACATCATCGAGCGCGCCGCCCGTACGTTTGACGAAGTGGTCGTGGCCGTGCTCACCAACCCGCGCAAGGCGCCGCTCTTTACGGTGGAGGAGCGGCTGGAGATGCTGCGGGAGGCCACCAAGCACATCCCCAACGTCACCGTGGCCGCCGCCGGCGGCCTCCTGGTGGACTTTGCCCGGCAGCAGGGCTGCCGGGTCATCGTAAAAGGACTCCGGCCCATTCAGGACTTCGAGTACGAATGGCAGATGGGCGCCGTAAACCGGCAGCTGGATGAGAACATCGAGACCTGCTTTTTCATGAGCCGCATCGAGTACGCACACCTCTCCTCGAGCATCGTGCGGGAACTGGCTTACTTCGGCCGCCCGACGGAGGGGCTGGTGCCGCCGTTCACCGCGAAACGGCTCCGGGAAAAGTTCGGCCACATTCAACCCTGACGCGGGGAGGTTTGCGCCGTGGAGATCATGGCCCTCATCGACCGCCTGGAAGAGATGGTCCAACAGGCCACCCGGGTGCCCCTCACCGGCAAGATCCTGCTGGACCCGGATGAGCTGCTGTCCCTGGTGGACGAACTCCGCGAAGTGGTGCCCCAGGAAATCCGCGAAGCGAACCGCGTCGCCCGCGACCGGGAGACGATCCTCGCGGAGGCGCGGGAACAGGCGGAGGAGATCCTGCGGGAGGCCAAGGCCCTCGCTGCGCAGCTGACCAGCGAGGCTGCGGTCACCAAGGAGGCCCAGTCGCAGGCCGACGAGCTGATCGACCAGGCCAAGCGCGTGGCGCGCGAGATCCGCCAGAACGCCCTGGAGTGGGCGGATGAGCTGTTTGCCCGCACACAGCCTGAGCTCGAGCGGCTGGCTGCGGACACGCAGCGGGCCGTCGCCGCCGTGCGCAAGGCCCGGGAGGAGCTGCAGAACCAGCTCTAGCCGGCCAGGGGGGGAGCCCATTGCGGGTGGTCGTCCTGTGGTTTCGCCAGCTTGACGCGTGGGTTCGACGGCTGTTTGTGCTGTCGAGCCTCATTGCTGTTGTGGGCGCGATCCTGGTCTACACGCCCACGCAGTACTACGTGACCGCCCCGGGAGCCGCGATCGACACCAGCCGGCTGGTGGCGGTGGAGAACGGCGACGTGCACAGGGGCCATCTGTACCTGCTGGTCGTCAACACGCAGCCCGCCAACCTGTTCTGGTACCTGTACGCCCAGGTGGACCGGCGGGCCGTGCTGGAGACCAAGGAGCAGTACCTGGGCGCCTTCGAGAGCTATGCCGAGTACCTGGACTGGAACCGGCAGCTGATGAGCGACAGCCAGCGCACCGCCCGCGCCGTGGCCTTCCAGCAGCTGGGCTTCGGCGAGGGGGTGCGTTCTGTCGGCGCCCGGGTCGTGGGCGTGCTGGCCGACAGCCCGGTGCGCGGCATCCTGCACGCGGGCGACGTCATCGTCGCCCTGGGCGGCGAACCGGTGACCGGCGCCGACTCGCTGCGCAGCCTCCTGGCCGGGATTCCCGGGGGCGAGGCGGTGGAGGTGACCGTCCTGCGGGGCGGGGAGGAGCTGCCGCTGACGCTGCCCACCCGGGCGTCGCAGGAGGCCGGCCGGGAGGGGACGGCGGTGTTCGGCATCACCATCCGGGACGAGCTCGAGTTCGACGACGACGCCGTGCCGGTGGAGATCCGGTCCGGCTCGATCTTCGGGCCCTCCGCCGGCCTGATGTTCACCCTGCAGATTATTGATCAGCTGACCCCCGGCGGGCTGACCGACCTGGTCGTGGCCGGAACCGGGACCATCGAACCGGACGGACGGGTGGGGCGCATCGGGGGCGTGCAGCAGAAGGTGTACACCGCGGAAGCCGCCGGGGCGGATCTCATGTTCGTCCCCCGCAGCAACTACGAAGAGGCCGCCGCCGTGGCGACGCGCGTGCAGGTGGTGCCGGTCGACCACGTGCGCGACGCGCTGGAGTGGCTGCGGGCGGCCTCGGGCGGATAGCGTGCCGCCGTTTCGCAGAGAGTATGCGGAGGGGGCGCCGCCACCTGACCTTTCATGGGTTTGCAATCGTTGACAAGGAAAGGCTCCGGTCGATATAATACTGCTTGTGCCCGCGCCGAACGCCCGGCCGCGGGGCCGAGATTGAGGTGGTTTCCCGTGCGCATCGATGTGGCCGACATCAAACAGGAGGTCGGCGCCCAGAAGCGGGCCGATCTCGCGGTCAGCCTGGAGTCGGTCGAGTTCGGCGGCGCGGCGGTCAGGTTTGACCGCCCGTTCACCGGCACGGCGGAGATCTGGAACCTGGGGGACCGCCTGCTGCTGAAGGCGGAACTGCGGGGGCAGGCCCGGCTCGTCTGCAGCCGGTGCCTCCGGGAGTACACAGAGCCGCTGTCCGTGGCCTTCGACGAGGAGTTCGTGGAGCGGGAGCCCGGCGAGGGCGGGCCGGCGGACGCGGACAACGAGGAGTCCGGCCGGACGGTCTCGTTCTACAGCGGCGATGAGGTGGACCTGACGGATGTGGCCCGCGATCACATCCTGCTGGCGCTGCCCATGAAGCCGCTCTGCAGCGAGGCCTGCAAGGGGCTCTGCCCCCGGTGCGGCAAGGACCTCAACGAGGGGCCGTGCGGCTGCGACGGCGCGGAAGAGAGCGTTGATCCCCGGCTGGCAGTGCTGAAAGAGCTGCTCCGGAAGCCGGATTTCCATTCTTAAAGGGGTGTTATTCAGCATGGCGGTTCCGAAGAGAAAGGTGTCCAAGTCCCGTCGGGATTCCCGGCGCGCCCAGACCTACCGCCTGGAGGCGCCGAACCTGAGCCCGTGCCCGAACTGCAAGTCGCCCAGGCTGCCTCACCGGGTCTGCCCCAACTGCGGCTACTACCAGGGCCGGCCGGTGATCCAGCAGGAGGCTGAGGCCGCCCAGTAACCGGGCGGCAGCCGGTACGCAATCATCCCATCGCGCATCAGGCAGAGGCAGGAGCGGATCCTGCCTCTGTTCGTCCGGGTCGCGGCGCGTCCCCGGGTCCGCCTGCCGGCGGACCCGGGGACGTCTGCTTCCGGACGGTGACCGGGTCTAGATCAGACCGGTCAGCATCCACCACGGGATGGCCACCAGGATGTTGACGATGAACACCACTAACGTGACGGGGATACCGAGTCTTGCCGCGTCCATGTCGTCGTACATCCCGCCGGATTCGCCCACACCCACGAGGACGTTCATGGAGTGCATCGGCAGGATCCAGTGGCCCAGAATGGCGATGTAGGAGAGGAGCGAGCCGACCAGCGGGTCCCACCCCGCCGCCTGCGCGAACGTGATCATCGTGGGCGCCACGATGCTGAGCACCGCCAGGACGCTGCCCAGGACCATGTGGATACAGACGGCGACCGCGGTGACCAGCGCCGCGAAGATGAACGGGTTGGTCGGCGCCGTTTCGGGCAGAACGAGGTTGGCGACCCAGGTGTTCATGCCGGTGTACTCGCCCACCTTGCCGATGCCCATCGCCGCAATCAGGAAGAACAGAGTTCCCATCGGCACCGACGACCAGGTGGCCGGGGTGATGACGTTGCCGATGCGGGGCAGGGCCAGGCCGACAGCGGCCAGGGCGGCAATCCAGCCCGGATGGATGCCGTGGAAGGCGTCGGTCGCCCAGAACAGCACCGCGAGGCCGACCCAGAACAGCGTCCGCTTCTCCTTGGCGCTCATCGGGCCGAGCTTGCTGGCCTCCTCGCGCAGCTGCTCCTTGTCCACCTTGAATGGGACCGTGGGCTTAAACACCAGCAGCTGGGTCAGGCACGTGAGGGCCGAAGCCGCGAGACCGGGCACGCTCATGTACTTGAACCATCCCAGCCAGCTCAGGGTGGTCCCGCCCACGGTGCCGGCCACGACGTTCAGCAGGCTGTCGCCGGTCAGAATCCACATCGACGTCGGCGCCGAGCCCGCAAACACGGCCAGGCCGATGTTCGCGGCATCCTTGGCCGGCAGGTTTGCCGACTTGATCAGCCCCACCATGAGGGACATGATCAGGAACGACCGGGGGAAGGGGTGCGGGATCAGGAAGCTGAGCAGGAGGCCCATCACGTAGGCGGAGATGATGACGCTGCGGTAGGAGGAGACGAAGCGGACCATGAACGCGTACGAGATCCGGCGGCCGAGCCCGGACTCGTTCACGGCCGCGGCAATCAGGTAGCCGCCGATGACCAGGTAGACCAGCGGGGAGGTCCACATCTGGAACACGACTTCCGCCGGCGCCGTGTCGAAGAGCACCCAGGCGACCAGCATCAGGAACGCCGTGTAGCCAGGCTGCAGGACGCCCATCGCCCACCAGACCACGCCGAACAAGCTGATGGCCAGGCACTTCCTGCCTTCGGGGCTCAGCCCCTCGATGGGCGACAACAGGACGATGGCGGCGACGAGGACCCCGAGAACGGCTCCGATCTCCCGCTTGTACATGCTGAAGAACGACTTCTTCGCAGGCTGAGAGCCAGTTGCCGTAGCCATCCTATCCACTCCTCATGTGAGAGCATCTGGCCGGGGACCAGGAGCTGGGTTGCGGCAAGGTTCGGCAGGAACGGAACTGCGACCGGTGCGTCCTGCCATACTCAGCGTAGCACGCCCGCAACATATTCTGGAATTGGCCTACCGGACGAGGCCGCAGGGATGGCCGGGGGCCTCTCAGCCGTCCGGTCTAACCCACTTTGTCGATGCGGGGACGAGGGGAAAGCGCCTCATGCAACCGCCGGGCGGTTGCATGAGGCGCCCGTTCTTCCGGAAATGCGTCTCAGTGTGCCTGGCCGTGGGTGAGCGACAGCAGATTGGCGATCGCCAGCGGCAGTTCGTCGGTGTCGACGGGCTTGCTCATCACCAGGTTCACGCCGGACTGGAAGGCACGAAGCCGGTTCTGCCGGTCCGTGAAGGCGCTGACCACGATGATCGGGATCTGTGCGGTGGCGGGGTTGCGGCGGATGGCCTCGGCCACCATGAAACCGTTCTGCCCGGGCAGCCGCAGGTCCAGCAGAACGAGGTCGGGGGGATCGTTCCTGATGCGCTCCACCGCGGCCGGCCCGGTCGCCTCGCAGGTGACCGCATAGCCGCAGGATGTGAGCAGATCCACGAGCATGGTTGCACTGTTCCGATCGTCCTCCACGACGAGAATGTGGCTGGCAGACGCCACCACACGCACCCCCTTTGCTATTGAACGGCTTCGCTTGCGGCCGGCTCCGTGAGAGGGAGGTAGACGCTGATCGTCGTTCCCTCACCCGGGCGGCTGTACAGCGTGATGCGGCCTCCGTGCAGCTGGACCAGCTCCTTGGAGAGCGGAAGTCCCAGTCCGAACCCGGCCTCTTTCCGGAAGCCCTGGTTCTCCGCCTGGAAGAACTCGTCGAACACGTAAGGCTGCTCCTCTTCGCTGATGCCGACGCCGTTGTCCTGCACCTGGATGAGCAGTTCGCCCCCCTCGCGGCGGACCACGCACCGCACCTCCCCGGCTTCCGGCGTGAACTTGATCGCGTTGGTCAGCAGGTTGTAGAGCACCTGCTTGATGCGGACGGGGTCTACCCATATGGCCGGCAGGCCGGGCTCGATCTCGGTGGAGATGGTCACCTTGTCCTCCTGGTCCCGGAACATGCTCACCACCGATTCGACGAGGCTGTCGATCTCGACCCACCGGGGTTCCAGGACCAGTTTGCCCTGGTGGACCAGGGACATCTCCAGCAGGTCGTCGATCAGCTTGCGCAGGTAGCGGGCGCTGTCGCCGATGATGCGGACGCGGTCGGCCTGGGCATCGGTCAGCGGTCCGTACACGCCCCGGGTCAGCATGTCGGAGAAGCCGATGATGGAGTTGAGCGGCGTCCGCAGCTCGTGGCTGGTGTTGGCCAGCAGTTTGGACTTCATCACGCTGGACGCGGCCAGGTCCTTCAGCGTGGCCCGCAGTTCCCGCGTCCTTTCCTCCACGCGGATTTCCAGCGTGGCGTTGACCTCCCGCAATTTGGCCGCCATCCGCTTCAGCTCGTTGCGCTCGATCTGCAGGGCGCTGAGGTAGCGCCGCACCTCCTGCGTTTTCTCGTAGAGGGCGGAGGCCATTTGTCTCAGGCACGTCTGGAGATCGTCCATCTCCACGGTGTTGCCAGGCGGAAGGTGGTCGAACATGGCCACGTGTTCTTCCGTGATCCCGTCCGCCCGGGAGATGCGCTTGGCGATCGTCGACAGCCGCTTCAGCGGCATTGCCCAGTACCGGCCGGCGAACAGGCTGGCCACCAGGGCCACCGTCCAGCACAGCAGGGCGGAGAGGTAGATCCACAGGGCCATGTCCTCTTTCAGACTGGCCAGCCCCTCCAGCGGGTGGCCGATGGTGAGGGCGCCGACCACCTGTCCCGCCGAGTTGCGAATGGGGTCCGACACGACGAGGTGGTCCAGGTCTGCAGCCAGCCGGTGCCGGCCGTAGTAGCGCTCGCCTCTCGAGATGGTCTCGATGTGCTGCGGAAGCTGGGTCTCGCCCACGTACGAGGGGAACAGTTCGCTGGAAATGTTGCCGGCGATGCGCACGCCGCTGAGGCTGATGGTGGAGTAGGAGTCGGGAATCGTCACATGAAGCCGTTCGGCCATGCTGTTGTCGTTGTTCACGACATGGCCCACCAGCACGACCCCGCCGATCTGGCCGTCGTCCTGGCGGTAGGGCACGGCAGCCACCTGACACAGAACATCGGCTGCCTGGGCTGCCGGAACGGCGTCGCGGATCAGCGCCTTCTCCCCGAGCGCGGGGCTGAAGGCGCGCAGGTCGTCGATCGAGATGACCTCGCTGGCGTTCACGGGCGTGCCCGTCTGCCAGACCGGCCCCAGCTGCGTGACCAGCGGTTCCAGGGCCCTCGCGTCGCCTTCCGCGCTCGACGCGAGGATCGTCCCGTCCGGACCGGTGACGATCCAGAAGTCGATGGCCGGATCCTGCGCCTGCAGGCGGGCCAGCGACTCGCGCCGGGCGTCGAGGTCGAGTTCCCCCTCCAGGAGCTGGAGGGTGTGGGTATTCCGCTGGAAGAACTGGTTGTACTCTTCCCACGTGATGGTCAGCGCCCGGTCGAGCAGGCTGAGGGTGGTCCGGTCAGCCCGCGTGAAGATGAGGAACTTGGTGATGGCGATGAACAGGGCGAAGAACAGGACCAGCAGCAGGCTGAAGGACTTGAACCAGACGTGGAAGACCGACTGCCTGCTGCCGCGCCTGCCGGGTTCAGTCGACCGGTTCAGCATGGCCGAAGCCCCGCTTCAGGGCCAGCACGCTGGCCTCGGTCCGGTTGGATACGTTGAGCTTGCGGAGGATGTTCGCCACGTGCGTCTTCACGGTGCTGTAGCTGATCCGCAGGTACTGGGCGATTTCCTTGTTGGACATCCCTTCCACGATGCATGCCAGCACCCGTGACTCCTGCGCGGTCAGCGCGGGCCAGGGGGAAGGCGGCTCCCACGCTGCGCTGGTTTCCCTCTCATCCCGGGGACCGCGGAGCACAGGGGTCTCAAACGGCAGGACGTAGACAGCCCTGAGCAGCGGCATATGCCGATCGATGAGTGCGCGGTCTGGCGTTCGGCCCAGCAGCAGGTAGACGGGGCCGTCCTCGTATTCGATGGATGTCCTCAGGGCAGCGTGGTAAAGGCCGTAGGGGCAGCGGTCGACTGCGTAATCCTGGTTGGCCGGGATCTGGTTGATGAGTCTCACGTGACACTCTGTACAGCGGTAGCGCGGGTGCTCGTGCATGAAGCATACCAGCGGCAGGCCCGACGGGAGCGTGATCTCGTTGGCCTGCTCGTCGACGAGCACCAGGCAGATGCCGGTCTGTTCCGCCAGTTGATCCTGGGTGCACTGAAGCTGCGCGAAAAGGTTCGAGTAGAGGAGTGCCTGGCTCTGTCCCATACCTGTCCTACCCTCCTTTTCGACAGGGCGCTGCGGATCAGCCAAGTGGCAGGTATCAGACGGTCAATATCTTCTCTGCATTATGTTATCAGATGTAGGCATGCGCAGAAACTCGCCACAATGGCCTAGTCCTTCAAGGGGACAGCCGGTGCGATTCCCCGGCCTTCTCGCCCGAACGGCGCATTGTCGCTGGGAAAAAGGGAGTGGTACCCTGAACGCGAGCCTGCGGCAAGGTTCACACATCGCGACCGGCGACCGCCAACATCCTGCACGAGGGGGAATCGCTGTGGCTACCGCACAGGCCAACCAGGTGCACGACCTGCGTTCCGCGCTGGCGCTGCTGGAGTCGGTGCCCGGCCAGCTGCTGTACACGGATGAACCGGTTGACCCGCACGCAGAAATTTCCGGCATCTACCGCTATGTCGGCGCCGGCGGCACTGTCAGGAGACCCACCCGCATCGGCCCGGCGATGATCTTCAACAACGTGAAGGGCTACCCGGGCGTCAAGGTGCTGATCGGCCTGCTGGCCAGCCGCGAGCGGGTGGCGCTGATGCTCGGGACCACGCCCGACCGTCTCGGATTCCTGTTCAATGAGGCCGTGAAGAACCCGGTGGATCCCATCGTCGTTCCCCACGAACAGGCTCCCTGTCAGGAAGTCGTCTACAAGGCCACCGATCCCGGCTTCGACATCCGGAAGATCATCCCGGCGCCCACCAATACCGAGGAGGACGCCGGCCCGTACATCACCATGGGCATGTGCTACGCCTCCGATCCGGAGACCGGCGAGTCCGACATCACGATCCACCGGCTCTGCGTCCAGAGCAAGGACGAACTGTCGATGTACTTCGTGCCGGGCAACCGCCACCTGGAGGTGTTCCGGCAGAAGGCGGAGGCGGCGGGCAAGCCCCTGCCCATCACCATCAGCATCGGCGTGGATCCGGCCATCGAGATCGGGGCCTGCTTCGAGCCGCCCACCACGCCGCTGGGCTTCAACGAGCTGGCGATTGCGGGCGGCATCCGGCAGCGGCCGGTGGAGCTGGTCCAGGCGCTCACGGTCAACGAGAAGGCCATCGCCAACGCCGAGTTCGTGATCGAGGGCGAGCTGCTGCCCAACGTCCGGGTGCGGGAGGACCAGAACACCAACACCGGCAAGGCCATGCCGGAGTTCCCGGGCTACACCGGTCCGGCCAAGCCCGAGCTGCCGGTCATCAAGGTCAAGGCCGTCACCCACCGCAAGAACCCGATCCTGCAGACGGTGATCGGCCCCAGCGAGGAGCACGTCAACATGGCGGGCATCCCCACCGAGGCCAGCATCCTGGCCATGGTGGAGCGGGCGATGCCGGGCAAGCTGCTGAACGTCTACGCCCACCCCGCCGGCGGCGGCAAGTACATGGCCGTGTTGCAGTTCAAGAAGAGCGTGCCGTCCGACGAGGGCCGGCAGCGCCAGGCCGCCCTGCTCGCCTTCTCGGCCTTCTCCGAGCTGAAGCACGTGTTCATCGTGGATGAGGACGTGGACCCGTTCGACAGCAACGACGTGCTGTGGGCCTTGACTACCCGCTACCAGGGCGACGTCAGCACGGTCTTCATCCCGGGCGTGCGCTGCCACCCGCTGGATCCGTCGCAGCGGCCCAACTTCAGCCCGTCGATCCGGGACGTGGGCATCTCCTGCAAGACCATCTTCGACTGCACGGTGCCGTACGACCTGAAGGCCCAGTTCCAGCGGGCGAAGTTCAAGGAAGTGGATCCCAGCAAGTGGGCGCCATCACTGTTCCCGAAGAAGTAGCCCGTTCCCCTGTCCGGTGGCTGCGGTGAACGCGCCGCTGCGGTAGGGTCAGGCGGCGAAGGGGCGGTTGTCGCAACCGCCCCTTCGCCGCTTTCGCTCCGCCTCGTCCTGCCGGCCTTGCTCATGCCAGCCACACCTCTGCCAGCCTCGCCCAACCGGCCTTGCCCATGTCAGCCTCGTCCTGCCGGCCTTGCCCATGCCAGCCACGCCTATGCCAGCCTCGCCCTGCCGGCCTTGCCCATGTGAGCCACACCCATGTCAGCCACACCCATGCCAGGCTCGTCCTGCCGGCCTTGCCCATGTCAGCCACACCTCTGCCAGCCTCGCCCATGCGGGCCTCACCTGGGTGCGCCTTACCTCGGAACGCCTCTTGCTGAGTTCCGGGCCCTTATGAAGCCGGCCCGGTCAGCTGCTTCTCCAGTTCCAGTTCCTCGTGGATCGGGATGCCGTGCGCCCCCACGAGCGGGATGGTCGGCTTCAGCCGCCTGGCCGCGTCGATGGGCCGGGGTACACGGCCACGAGCCGGTAACCCCTTCGCTGGTAGAACCGAAGGGCGTCCAGGTTGTCGTTGGAGGTGATGAGCCACACCCGCCGGCAGCCGGCCTCCCGGGCGGCGTCCTCCACCGCCTGCAGGAGCGCGGAGCCCACCCCGCCGCCAGGACGGGTGGCGTTGAGGCTCGTCAGCTCGCAGTCCGGCCCTTCAACATGGAACGTCGCTGCGCCCACGGGCGTCGGGCCCTCCCAGGCGATAAGGGCCTGCAGGTCGGCGAGCCGGTGCGCCCGGCCTCTGGTGATCATGGTCTCGCCGCCCCATTCCGCGGTCCAGAGGTCTCTGAGCCACGCCTGATCCGCGGCCGTCTGCGGGGCGAGGATGCGGTAACGGTGCATGTCCTGCTCCTCCTTCTGGAACTCAGCTCGTGCCCACGACTTCAGCCGGGGTAGGGTTGATGGATGACATCCACCAGGGGATGGCCGATGGGCGAGATCGGCCAGGGGGTGGCCGATGGGTGACATCGGCCAGGGTGTAGCAGATGGCTGACATTAGCCAGGGGGTGACCGATTGGCGACCTCCACAGACGGACGGCCGTCGCAGTGGAGCGGCCGCGCAGCGCGGTGCCAGGATGTTGAGGGATGAAGGATCCGGGCTCGGGGCACGAAGTGCGACGGATTTCCACTTAGCGCCCAGTGGAAGTGGAAGTTCGTCGCAGTTGAGCGGCCGCGCAGCGCGGTGCCAGGACGTTGAGGGATGAAGGATCCGGGCCCGGGGTACGAAGTGCGACGGATTTCCACTTCGTTCCCAGTGGAAGTGGAAGTTCGTCGCAGTGGAGCGGCCGCGCAGCGCGGTGCCAGGACGTTGAGGGATGAAGGATCCGGGCCCGGGGCACGAAGTGCGACGGATTTCCACTTGGCTCCCAGTGGAAGTGGAAGTTCGTCGCAGTGGAGCGGCCGCGCAGCGCGGTGCCAGGACGTTGAGGGATGAAGGATCCGGGCCCGGGGTACGAAGTGCGACGGAGTTGCACTTGGCTCCCAGTGCAAGTGGAAGTTTGTCGCAGTTGGGCGGCCACGCAGTGCGGTGCCAGGACGTTGAGGGATGAAGGATCCGGGCTCGGGGCACGAAGTGCGACGGATTTCCACTTGGCGCCCAGTGGAAGTGGGAGTTCGTCGCAGTTGAGCGGCCGCGCAGAGCGGTGCCAGGACGTTGAGGGATGAAGGATCCGGGCCCGGGGCACGAAGTGCGACGGATTTCCACTTGGCTCCCAGTGGAAGTGGAAGTTCGTCGCAGTTGAGCGGCCGCGCAGAGCGGTGCCAGGACGTTGAGGCATGAAGGATCCGGGCCCGGGGCACGAAGTGCGACGGATTTCCACTTGGCGCCCAGTGGAAGTGGAAGTTCGCCGCAGTTGAGCCGCCGGGACCCTGCGCCTGGTAGGCAGCGCCGCGGGCCTGCGCCTGGTAAGCAGCGCCGCCGGCCTGCGCCTGGTAAGCAGCGCCGCCGGCCTGCGCCTGGTAGGCAGCGCCGCCGGTCTGCGCCTGGTACGCAGCGCCGCCATGCGTCTGGTGAACACCGCCACCACCCTGCGCCCAGTGGACAGAGACGCAGCCAGGCGCCGGTTGGTTGCCGCCGGCTGAGCGCGCAGGGACAGGGATGTGAAGCGTCCGGGCACAGGCCACACGCATCGGAACGGGGGCTGCCCCGGGAGCCAACTCCCGGGGCAGCCCCCTGCGCTGCGTCCGGCGCCTGCACGAGCGACCCATTTCCGCAGCCCGCGTGAGATCGCTATTGCCAGCCCTTTCCCCGCCCGCTATAATTGTCACCAGATCATAAAACCTCGTTTTAGAAGCGGATGTCCACAGCAGCTGTTATGACCGGGTGGCGCGGTCCGGTGCCACCCATCGCAGGAGAATGGCGAGGTGGTTCTCTGTGACGCCCGGATTGAAGAAGCGGGACCGGCAGGCTGCGCTCAGGGAGAAGATCCGCGAGAACCCGTTCCTCAGCGACGAGGAACTGGCGCAAATCTTCGGCGTGAGCATCCAGACCATCCGGCTCGACCGGCTGGCGCTGGGGATCCCGGAGCTGCGGGAGCGCACCAAGTCGGTGGCCGAGCGCACCTACGGCATCGTGAAGTCCATGGGCTCCAAGGAGATCGTCGGCGAGCTGATCGACATCGTCCTGGGCGAGCGCGGCATCTCCATCCTGGAGACCACCGAGGACATGGTCTTCGAGCGGAGCCGGGTGGTCCGGGGCCAGTACATCTTCGCCCAGGCGGAGTCGCTGGCGATTGCGCTGATCGACGCCGACGTGGTGCTGACCGGCCTGGCCAACGTGAAGTTCAAGCGGCCGGTCACCGTGGGTGAGAAGCTGGTGGCCAAGGGAGAGGTGATCCGCCGCCGGCGCAACCAGCACGTGGTCCTGGTCGAGACGCGCGTGGGCACCGAGAACGTCTTCCGCGGGAAGTTCTCCGTCTTTGCAGTGGATCCGGCCAAAATCGGAGGAGGCGTATAAGCATGGGCTTCCGCATCGCCGTAGACGCCATGGGCAGCGACACCGCACCCGCCCCGGAGGTTGCAGGGACCCTCGAGGCGGCCCGGGAGTGGCCGGACCTCCGCTTCGTGCTGCTGGGCGACGAGCCCCGCATCCGGGCCGAGGCGGAGAAGCACGGCGGCCTGCCGGGGAACGTCGAGGTCGTGCACACGACCCAGGTCATCACGCCGGACGAGGAGCCCACCCGGGCCGTGCGGTCCAAGAAGGACGCCTCCCTGACGGTGGCGGCCCGGATGGTGAAGGAGGGGCAGGCCGACGCCCTGCTGAGCGCCGGCTCCACCGGGGCGCTGGTGGTGGTGGGCACCCTCGGCATCGGGCGGATGAAGGGCATCGACCGGCCCGCGCTCGGGACCATCATGCCCACCGTGAAGCAGCCGGTCTTCATGCTGGACGTGGGCGCCACGCCAGACGCCCGGCCGGAATGGCTGGTGCAGTTTGCCCTCATGGGCGACATCTACGCCCGGGAGATCCTGGGCCTCAGCCGCCCCCGGGTCGCCCTGCTGAGCAACGGCACCGAGGCGGAGAAGGGCAACGCGGTGGTCAAGGCCACATACCCGCTCCTGCAGAAGCTGGAGTCCATCCACTTCATCGGCAACATCGAGGCGCGGGACATCCCCTTCGGCGGCGCCGACGTGGTGGTGGCCGACGGGTTCCCTGGCAACGTGCTGCTGAAGACCTACGAGGGTGTGGCCATGGCCCTGTTCCAGGCCATGAAGGAGGCGCTCACCGCCTCGCCGCTGACGAGCATCGGCGCCGCTCTGGCCAAGCCCGGGCTGAAGCAGATGGCCAGACGGTTCGACTACACGGAGTACGGCGGGGCCCTGCTGCTGGGGCTGAAGGCCCCGGTGGTGAAGTGCCACGGCTCCTCCAACGCCCGGGCCATCCGCAGCGGCATCCGCGTGATGAAGCTCGCCCTCGAAGGGCGGGTCATCGACCGGCTGGCTGAGGCGATTGCCGGCCTGCCGGCACCCAATCCGAAGGAAGAGGGGGAATCCCCGGCATGAGTCTGCGCCCCGTGGGCATCACCGGCCTCGGCATGGCGGTGCCCGATCGGGTCCTCACCAACTTCGACCTGGAGCGGATGGTGGAGACCTCCGACGAGTGGATCCGGACCCGCACCGGCATCCGGGAGCGGCGCATCGCCGGCGCCGAGGAGGCCAGCTCGGACTACGCGGTCCGGGCTGCCCGCCAGGCCATGGAGCAGGCGGGGGTGACGCCCGACCAGGTCGACCTGATCATCTGCGCGACGGTCACCCCGGACATGCCCATGCCCGCGACGGCGGCCATCGTGCAGGCCGCCCTGGGCGCCCACCGGGCCGCGGCGTTCGACCTCTCCGCCGCCTGTCCGGGCTGGATCTACGGTGTGGTGATGGCCCAGCAGGCCATCGCCACGGGGCTCTACGACTGCGCCCTGGTCATCGGGGTCGAGCTGCTCTCCAAGATGCTCAACTGGCAGGATCGCGCGACCTGCGTCCTCTTCGGGGACGCGGCCGGCGCAGCGGTGCTGCAGCCCGTCCGCGAGGGCCGCGGCATCCTCGCCTCCGTGCTGGGGGCCGAGGGTGCGGGCGCGTGCCACCTGTACACGCCCGCAGGCGGGTCCCGCCGTCCCGCCTCACCGGAGACGGTGGCACAGGGGCTGCACTACATCCACATGAACGGTCCCGAGGTGTTCAAGTTCGCGGTGCGGGTGATGAACGAGGCGACGGTGCAGGTAGTGGAAAAGGCCGGCCTCGGCGTGGGGGACATCGACCTGCTGGTGCCGCACCAGGCCAACATCCGCATCATCGACAGCGCCGTCAAGCGGCTGGGGCTGGCACCGGAGAAGGTGGTGGTCAACCTGGACCGCTACGGCAACACCTCTTCGGCGTCGATCCCGGTGGCCCTGACCGAGGCGCTGGCCGAAGGGAGGGTGCGGGACGGCGACCTGGTGGTCTGCGTTTCGTTCGGGGCCGGATTGGTTTGGGGCGCCCTGGCCCTGCGCTGGGGGCGATAAGGCAAAGGGGGGGACGGCAGATGGGGATTCGCATTGTGACCGACAGCACCGCCGACCTGCCGAAGGAGCTGTGCCAGGAACTGGGGATTGAGGTGATCCCGCTCACCGTCCGCTTCGGGGACGAGGCCTACCTGGACGGCGTGACCCTGGACTCCGACGGCTTCTGGGCCAAGCTGAAGCAGAGCCCGCACCATCCCAGCACCGCCCAGCCCGCGCCGGGCGACTTCCTGGAGGTGTACCGGCGCATCCACGAGGCGGGCGACGAGATCGTCTCGATCCACATCTCCTCCAAGATGTCCGGCACCGTCAACTCGGCGGAGATCGCCGCGCAGATGCTGCCGGAGGCCGGCATCAGCATCGTGGACACCCGGTCGGTCTCGCTCGGGCTCGGCCTGGTGGTGCTGGGCGCCGCCCGCATGGCGCGGGAGGGCAGGAGCCGGGAGGAGATCGTCGCCTGGGCGAACCGGACCTGCGACAAGATGAACATCCTGTTCACCATCGACACGCTGGAGTTTCTGCAGCGCAACGGCCGCATCGGCAAGGCCCAGGCGCTGCTGGGCGGGCTCCTGGGCATCAAGCTGATCCTCCAGGTGGACAAGGAGGGTGTGGTCGCCCCCGCGGACAAGGTGCGCGGGCGGTCGCGGGTGCTGGCCCGGGCCCGGGAGATCATGGAGCAGCGGGTGCCGCCCGGCCGGCGCATCCGGCTCGCGGTGGTGCACGCGCAGGCCCCGGAGCAGGCCCGTGCCTGGGGCGAAGAGGTGAAGCAGGCGTACGAGGTGGAGGAGTACCTGGTGGGCCAGCTGGGGGCCGTGGTGGCGTGCCACGCGGGTCCCGGGGCGCTGGGCATCATCTTCCACGAGGTTGACTAAAGATGGTGGATTCCGGTCAATCATTGGACCCGAGAAACCACGAAGTGAGGACGGACTGCATGGCGAAAGTGGCATTCCTCTTCCCGGGACAGGGCGCCCAGTACGTCGGGATGGGGCTGGAACTCGCCCGGCAGTTTCCCGAGGTGGCCCGCCGGTTCGAGCAGATGAACGAACTGGTGGGGTTCGACCTGCGGAAGCTGTGCTGGGAAGGGCCGGAGGAGGAGCTGAAGAAGACGGCGAACCAGCAGCCGGCCATCCTGGCCCTCTCGGTCGCGTGCCTGGAGCTGCTGACCCGGGAAGGGCTGCGGCCCGACGTGGCGGCGGGCCTCTCCCTCGGCGAGTACAGCGCGCTGGTGGCCGCCGGGGTGCTGACCTTTGAGGAGGCGGTGCCGCTGGTGCGGCGGCGGGGGACCTTCATGCAGGAAGCGGTGCCGCTGGGCACCGGCGGGATGGCCGCGCTCCTGGGGCTCGGCGCGGACCAGGTGGACGAGATCTGCGCCCGGGCCGCCCGGGAGACGGGGCGGCACGCGGAGGGCGCCAACTACAACTGCCCGGGCCAGATCGTGGTGGCCGGGCACACCGAGGCCCTGGAGCGGTGCATGCAGCTGGCCGTGGAGGCGGGCGGCCGGGCCGTGCGGCTCTCGGTCACCGCGCCCTTCCACTCCCGGCTGCTGACGCCGGCCGGCGAGCGGCTGGCGGAGGCCCTGCGGCACGTGAACCTCCGGCAGGCGCAGATCCCGGTGGTCTCCAACGTCACGGCGGACTACGTCACCCGTCCGGAGGAGATCCGCCGGCTCCTGATCGAGCAGGTCTCGCGCCCGGTGCTGTGGGAGGCGTCAATCCGGCGCATGATCGCCGACGGCGTCGACACCTTTGTGGAGGTAGGCCCCTCCCGGACGCTCACCGGCTTCCTCCGGAAGATCGACAAGGGCGTGCGGGCGCTGCATGTGGAAGACCCCGCGTCGCTGGGCCGAGTGCTTGATTCCCTGGGGAGGGTTTGCTAAGATGATCGTATCTACGCGGGTGGCAATTGTTACCGGTGCCACCGGCGGGCTGGGGCGTGAGATCAGCCTCGCCCTGGCCCGGGAGGGCGCACGGGTGGTGGTCAACTACGCCCGGAGCGCCGGGAAGGCCGCCGAGCTGGTCGACCAGATCACCGCCCTGGGGGGCGAGGCCCTGGCGGTGCAGGCGGACGTCGGCACGCCCGAAGGGGCGGAATCCCTGGTGAAGGCGGCGCTGGACCGCTTCGGCCGGGTCGACATCCTGGTCAACAACGCCGGGGTCAACCGGGACACGCTGATCCTGCGGATGAAGGAGTCCGACTGGGACGACGTGCTCGACACCAACCTGAAGGGCGCCTTCCTCTGCATCAAGGCCGTGGCCAAGCCGATGATGAAGGCCCGGTACGGGCGCATCATCAACATCGGCTCCGTGGCGGGGCTGGCGGGCAACGCCGGACAGGCCAACTACTCCGCCGCCAAGGCGGGGCTGGTGGGGCTCACCCGGGCCGCCGCCCGGGAGCTGGGCAGCCGGAACATCACGGTCAACTGCATCGCCCCCGGCGCGATCGACGCCGGCATGCTGCTGGAGCTCAGCGAGGATCAGCGGAACGCCTTCCTCCGGCAGATTCCTCTGGAGCGCTTTGGCAGGCCCGAAGACGTCGCCGCGGCGGTGGTTTTCCTGGCCGGTCCCGGTGCAGCCTACATCACCGGGCAGACGCTGGCGGTCGATGGCGGCCTGACCATGTACTAGAATATTCGTGGTGAGGTGCCGATCCCTGAGAGGAGGTGAACCTGCCCATGTCCACGGATCCCATTTTCGAGAAGGTCAAGGCGATTATCGTAGACCAGCTCTCGGTGGAAGAGGAAGAGGTGACGATGGAGGCCTCGTTCATCGAGGACCTCGGCGCCGACTCCCTCGACATCGTCGAGCTGATCATGGCCCTCGAGGAGGAGTTCGAGCTCGAGGTGCCCGACGAGGATGCGGAGAAGCTCACCACTGTCGGCGCAGCGGTGAACTACATCAAAGAGCACAAGTAGACTCGCCAGGGATTGCGAGAACACCCGAAGTCCCGTAACGACGCTCGTGATGTAGCGCCGGTGCGGGGCTTTTCCTCTCTGAGGAGGGATGGCCGTGTCCGTGCTGGACCCAGACAGGCGCGCCTGGTGTGCCGAGGTGGTGGGCCACCAGTTTCGCGATGAGGCGCTCCTCCTGGAAGCGCTGACGCACACCACGTACGCCAATGAGCATCCCCGGGCCCGCGCCAACGAGCGGCTGGAGTTTCTGGGCGACAGCGTCGTGGGCATGGTGATCGCCGCGCACCTCTACGAGCGGTATGCCGACCTGCCGGAGGGCGAACTGACCAAGATCCGCGCGGCGGTCGTCTGCGAGCCGTCGCTGGCCAGCCGCGCCCGCGCCCTGGAGCTGGGCAAGCACATGCGGTTCGGCCGGGGGGAGGCGGTGTCCGGGCGCGACCGGGATTCCACGCTCTCCGACGCCTTCGAGGCGCTGGTGGGGGCGCTGTACCTCGACGGCGGACTGGAGGTCGCCCGGCGGTTCGTGCTGCGGGAGCTCGGGCCGCTGGTGGAGGCCGCGCGCCAGGGCCTGGTGCGGGTGGACTACAAGACGCGGCTCCAGGAGCAGCTGCAGAAGCAGGGCGCGGCGGCCCCGCAGTACCGGCTGCTGGTGGAGGAGGGGCCGGCGCACCTGCGGCGCTTCCAGGTGGGGGTCTATTTTGAAGGCCGGCTGCTGGGCACCGGCTGGGGACGGAACAAGAAGGAGGCCGAGCAGGAGGCGGCGCGCCATGCCCTGATGCCGGAACACCGTTCGGGATGAGCTGCCCCGGACGGTTTCGGATCGGCCGCGCGGCGCGTTGTTGAACAGGTCGCTAAATTCCTAGACGAATCTTTATGACGACAGAGGGAAAAAGCAGTTTGGTATAGAATGGACAGTCAGGGTATCTAACTATATGTGCAGCGCTGTTCTGGTTTGTTGGGGGGGATTTCTGGATGGAAGCACTAAAGGTCTCAGCATCTTCGAACCCGAAGTCGGTAGCAGGCGCTCTGGCTGCTGTTCTGCGTGAGAAGGGCAGCGCTGAGGTCCAGGCCGTGGGAGCGGGTGCCGTGAACCAGGCGGTGAAGGCGATCGCCATCGCAAGGGGGTACGTTGCGCCCAACGGAATCGACCTCATCACCATTCCGGCCTTTGCGGAGATCGCCATCGAGGGGGAAGAGCGGACCGCGATCCGGTTCATCGTGGAACCCAGGTAGAGACGCACGAATGCAGCTGGCGCATGCGGAGAACGTGCGCCACTCCCAGCCGCGCGGCGGACCGGGAGTGGCGCGTTGTTCTTTGCCCTGCAAAGGAGAGTCCTCTCCTGGCGTCGAATACCAACCGTCGCGGCATCGCCGGACACCGCTGGGTCCGGCGCACCGGGAAGGGGCCCACAGGTCCTTCCGGCTTTGCGTAGGAGGCAGCGCAGATTGTATCTCAAGCGATTGGAGATTCTGGGGTTCAAGTCTTTCGCCGAGAAGACCGAGCTGGAGTTCACCCCCGGCATCACCGCCGTGGTCGGGCCCAACGGCTCCGGCAAGTCCAACGTCTCGGACGCGATCCGCTGGGTGCTGGGCGAGCAGTCGGCCCGGGCCCTGCGGGGCGGTTCGATGGCCGACGTCATCTTCGCGGGCAGCGACGGCAAGCGGGCCATGGGCTTCGCCGAGGTGTCGCTGGTGCTGGACAACAGCGACGGCGCGCTGCCCCTGGACTTCACCGAGGTCATGGTCACCCGCCGGGTCGACCGCTCCGGCGAGGGCGAGTACTTCATCAACCAGGTGCCCTGCCGGCTGAAGGACGTGCAGGACCTCTTCCTCGACACCGGCATCGGCAAGGAGAACTACTCGATCATCGGACAGGGGCGCATCGACGAGATCCTCTCTTCCAAGCCCGAGGACCGGCGTGCGCTGTTCGAGGAGGCCGCCGGCATCTCCCGCTACAAGGCGCGGAAGCGGGAGGCGCAGCGGCGGCTGGAGGAGACCGAGCAGAACCTGGTGCGCATCACCGACATCATCGGCGAGCTCACCAGCAACATGGACGCGCTGGCCCAGCAGGCGGAGAAGGCCACGCTCTACCAGGAGCTGGACGCCGAGCTCACCCGGCTGGACGTGGGGCTGCTGGCGCACCAGCTCCGGACGGTGGTCGCCCGGCTGGAGGCGCAGCGGGCCGCCAACGCCGATCTGGCGAAGAAGGCGGCCGAGCTCGAGCAGCGGATGCAGGCGGCCGAGGAGGCGGCGGAGGTCGCCCGGCAGCTGGTGGCCGCGCTGGATGAGGAGCTGAACGTGCTCTCCGTGCGCTTGACCGAAGCGGCGGGCCGCCAGGAGCGGGCAGAAGGGCGCGTCGCCCTGGCGGCCCAGCAGCGGGAGCGGCTGGAGGCCGACCTGGGCCGCGTCGCCCGGGAGCTGGAGGGGCTCGCGGCGAAGGTGCGGCAGGTGGACGCCGAGCTGGCGGACCTCCGCCGGCAGGAGGCGGCCGTGGAGCAGGAGGGCGCGCGCTTGGCGGAGGCCCTCGCAGCGATGGAGGCGGACTGCCGGTCGGCCGAGGCCGCCAGCGAGGCCGCCCAGGCCGAGGTGGAGGCCAGGAAGGACCGCATCATCGCCATCCTGCAGCTGGAGGCGGAGAAGCGCAACGGGGTGCAGGCAGCCGAGCGGGCGGCCGAGGAAGCCGCCAGGCGGCTGGCCCGGCTGGGCGAGGAGCGGAAGCGGGCGGAGGCCGACGCCGCCGCGGTCCGGGCCCGCGCGGCGGAACTGGCCGCCGCGCGGGCGGAGCTGGCGCAGCAGGTGGAGGCCCAGCGGGCAGAGCTGGGGACGCTGACCGCGCAGCGCCAGGCGGCCGAGGACGAGCTGAGGCAGCTGCAAGCCCGCCACGCCGAGCTGCGAGAGCAGATTCAGGCCGCATCCTCGCGCCTTGCCACCATCGAAGAACTGATCAGCGGCTTCGAAGGCTATCAGCGGGGACCTCGCACGGTCCTGCAGGGGCGCGAGAAGGGGGCCCCCTGGGCGGCGGACGTGCTGGGGGCCGTCGCGGAGGTCGTGCGCACCGAACCCCGCTACGAGAAGGCGATCGAGGTCGCCCTGGGCGGCGCCGTGCAGCACCTCATCACGTCCACCGACGAGGGGGCCAAGCGGGCCATCGAGCACCTGAAGCGCTCCGGCAGCGGCCGGGCGACGTTCCTGCCGCTGAACACCATCCGGCCGCAGGGCTACCGGCCCGAAGAGGAGCGGGAGTTTCGCGGGGCCCCGGGCATACTGGGTGTAGCCCTGGACCTGGTGCGGTTTGACGAGCGATTCCGTCCGGCCATCGCCTCGCTGCTGGGCCGGACGCTCATCGCCGAGACGCTGGACGCAGCGCTGGCCCTGGGCCGGAAGACGGGGCAGCGCTTCCGCATCGTGACGCTGGACGGCGAGGTGCTGGCGGCGGGCGGCGCCATCACGGGCGGCGCCGTTTCCGGACGGAGCAGCGGGCTGCTCTCCCGGGAGCGGGAGCGGGACGAGCTCACGGTCCGCATCGCAGCGCTGCGGGCGCAGCTCGGTGAAGTGCGGCAGGCGCACGAGGAGGCTGGCGAGCGCCGTTCGGCCGTGCTGGGGCGCATCGAGGCCGCGGAGGCGCGGCTGCGCACGCTGGAGAGCCGCCTGGCACAGGCCGGGAGCGACGAGCAGCGGCTGGCGGACGAGGCCCGGCGCTGGGCGCAGGTCCTGGAGACCCACGCCCAGGAGGCGGCGGTGATTGAGGCCGAGATCCGCGCGGCCCGGGAGGGCGCGGACCGGCTGCGCGGGGAGCTCGCGGCGCTGGCGGCGGAGCGGGAGTCCCTCGAGGCGGAGGTGCGCCGCCTGACCGATGAGGGGCAGAAGCGGGACGAGGCCCTGGCCGGCCGGCGGCGGGCGGTGACCGAGGCGCAGGTCCGGCTGGCCGGGCTGCACGAGCAGCTCCGGTCGCTGCAGGCGCAGCGGCGGCGGCTGGAGAGTGAGCGGGAGGCGCTGGCGCGCGAGCGGGCCGCGCGGGAAGCGGAGCGGGCTGCGCTCTCTGAGCGGCTGGAGGCGACGGCCGCGGAGCTGGCCGCCGCCCGAGCCGAGGCGGAGGAGGCCGCGGCGGCGCGCGCCGCCCTGTCCGCCGAGCGCGACGGCGCCCAGGCCCGCAAGCTGGCCGCCATGGAGCAGGTGAACGCCCGGGAGCGGGAGCTGCGCGGCCTGCGCCGCGCCCTGACCGACGCCCAGAACCGGCGGCAGGAGGGCGAGGTGGAGGAGGCCCGGCTCGCGCAGGAGCAGGAGGGGCTGGTGACCCGGCTGGCCGAGCAGTATGAGCTCACGGCCGCCGAGGCGCTGCCCCGGGCCGTGTCCGAGAGCGAGACCGAGTTCGCCCGGGCGCGGATCGCCGCGCTGCGCGAGCAGATCCGGGAGCTGGGGCCCGTGAACCTGCAGGCCATCGAGGACTACCGGGCCGCGCGGGAACGGCTGGACTTCCTGCGGGCGCAGGAAGCCGACCTGCAGGAGGCGAAGGCCTCGCTCTACCGGGCGATCGGCGAGCTGGACAAGCGCATCCGGACGCACTTCTACGAGTCGTTTCAGGAGATCCGGCAGGCCTTTCAGCAGGTCTTCACCGAGCTCTTCGAGGGCGGCAAGGCTGACCTCAGGCTGGTGGACGAGAACGACCTGCTGGAGACGGGCATCGAAATCGTCGCCCAGCCGCCGGGCAAGAAGGCGCAGCCCCTCAGCCTGCTTTCGGGCGGCGAGCGGGCGATGACGGCGATCGCGCTGCTGTTCGCACTGCTCCGGGTGCGCCCCTCGCCCTTCGTCGTGCTGGACGAGGTCGAGGCGGCGCTGGATGAGGCCAACGTGGAGCGGTTCAGCCGCTACCTGAAGAACGCGTCCAAGGAGAGCCAGTTCATCTGCATCACCCACCAGCGGGGCACCATGGAGGTGGCGGACACCCTCTACGGCGTCACCATGGAGGGCACCGGCGTATCGCGGGTGGTCTCGGTCCGGCTGGTCGATCTGGAAACGGAGGCGAGCTGAGTGGAGAAGGAGCACCTGCGGCTTGACGAGTCCGGACGGCCCGCGGAGGAGGACGAAGGCCGGCGGCTGCCTGGCTGGGTCTACGGCCTGCTCCTCGGCCTGCTGGTGGTGATCCTGCTCGCTTTGGAGTCGGTCCTGAACTGGCTCTTGCCGTGAGCGGCGGATTCTTGGTGAAGGAGAGAGCCCTGTGTCATTCTTCGACCGGTTGAAGGCAGGTCTGCAGAAGACGAAAGAGGCGCTCATCGGCCAGGTGAACACGGTGATGAGCGTCTTCCGCAAGATCGACGACGAGCTCTTCGACGAACTGGAGGAGGCCCTGATCCGGGGCGACGTGGGCGTGACCACCTCCACCCGGCTGGTGGAGGAGCTGCGCCGGCAGGCGCGGCAGCGGGGCCTGAAGAACGGCGACGAGCTGCTGCCGCTGCTCAAGGAGCTGGTGGCCCAGCGGCTCGGCAGCGGCGCCGCGCCCCTGAACCTGAACGCGGGCGGGCTTACCGTCATCCTGGTGGTGGGGGTCAACGGCGTGGGCAAGACGACCACCATCGGCAAGCTGGCCCGGCACCTCCGGGAGGACCGGGGGATGAAGGTGGTCCTGGCCGCGGCGGACACGTTCCGGGCGGCGGCCATCGACCAGCTGAAGGTCTGGGGCGAGCGGGCCGGGGTCGACGTGGTGGCCGGGCCGGAGGGGTCGGATCCCGCCGCGGTGGCGTTCGACGGCGTGAAGGTCGCCCGTGAGCGCGGGGCCGACGTGCTCATCGTGGACACGGCCGGCCGGCTCCACAACAAGGGCCACCTGATGGCCGAGCTGGGCAAGATCGCCCGGGTGCTGGGCCGGGAGGTGCCCGGCGCCCCGCACGAGACGCTGCTGGTGCTCGATGCCACGACGGGGCAGAATGCCATCCAGCAGACGAAGCTCTTCAAGGAGACCGTCCCGGTCACCGGCATCGCCCTGACCAAGCTGGACGGCACCGCCAAGGGCGGCGTGGTCGTGGCCATTGCGGACACCGAGCAGGTGCCGGTCAAGTTCATCGGCGTGGGCGAACGGCTGGACGACCTGCAGCCGTTCGACCCGCAGCAGTTTGTCGAGGCGCTCTTCAGCGAATGAGCGCGCCGGCGGATGTCCGATCCCTTCGAGGACGCCTCAGCCAGAGAGGCGTCCTCTCTCTTTTGGCACGACCGGACGGCGACAAGATGTGCACCTTTGCACGATATAATGTGACGCAATTGGGTCGCAAAACGCGAAGGGATTGGCAGTATTGCTTCCGAATAGGCTAATCGTCAACAGTTCCTCGAAAGGCCTGCATGCGTGCACACCCTTGCACCATTGACCGGGGGGTGTCTGCCATGATCGCCGGCGTCAACGCCAGACAGCGCGACATCCTGCTGTACCTGCTGCAGCGCGGCGGGGCGCCCGCGACGGCGCGGGAGATCGCGACGCGGTTTGGCGTCGCGGTCCGGACGGTCCGGTACGACCTAGATTACCTGCGTACCGCGCTGAAAGGAACCGGGCTCCGGCTGGTGGCCCGGCCGCGGGCCGGCCTCTGGATCGAAGGCGAACCCGACCGGCGCGAGGCGATCATCAAGCTGCTTCGGTCTGTCGGTGAGCCCCCGCCCCTGCACTGGGCGGATCGGCAGAACCGGCTGGTTGTGGAACTGCTGGCCTGCGACGAGGGGCTGACCATCGCGGAGCTCGGCGACATCCTGGCGTGCAGCCGCACGACGATCCAGCGGGATCTGGAGAAGATCGAACCCCGCCTCGGCCAGTATGGCCTGCGCCTGGAGCGGGTGCGGGGACGGATCCGGATCGCCGGGTCGGAGCGGGACCGGCGGGAGACGCTGGTCCGGTTCCTCGTGGCGACGGTGGGGCCGGAGGAGCTGCTGAGGCTGAGCCGGGGGACCGGAGCCGTGCCGCCTGCGGCGGCCGCCTGGCCGTCGGGCGCAGCCGTGGGCTGGGAGGCGCTGAGCGGCGTGGTGCGCCTCGCCGAACAGCGCCTGCAGCGCAAGTTCACCGAGGAGAGTTTCGTCTCGCTGGTGGTCCACCTGTCGGTGGCCCTGCACCGGCTGGGCGCGGGGCAGGAGATCACCATGCCCCCGGACCGGCTGGCCGAACTGAAGCAGCTGCCGGAGTGGCCCGTCGCCGAGGCCATGGCCGCGGAACTGGAGGCGCTGTCGGGCCACCCCATTCCGGACCCGGAGCGCGGGTACATGACCTTGCACCTGCTCGGCGGACGGGCGCAGCCGCTGATGCCCCTGAGCGAGATGCCGCCGCAGGCGCCTGAGGACCCGGCGGCCCGGGCGCTCGCGGAGCAGCTGATCCGCCAGGTGAGCGAACTGCTGGAGGTGGACCTCACCGACGACCCCGTGCTGCGGCGGGGCCTGGCCTGGCACCTGCAGGGTCTGCTCGCCCGGCAGCGGTTTGCGCTGGGAGCGATCAATCCGCTCAGAGCCGAGATTCAGGAACAGATGGCGCCGGTGTACAGCGCCGTCGCGCGGGCGCTGCGCTCGGTGCGGGACCGGCTGGAGCGCGACCTGTCGGACGACGAGATCGGGTTTCTCACCGTGCACGTCGCCGCGGCGCTGGAGCGCCGGGGCGAGCCGGCCGGCGTACGGGTCCTGGTCGTCTGCAGCACCGGGCTCGGCTCGGCGCACCTTCTGGCTGCCCGCCTGATGCGCCAGTTCGAGCACCTGCAGATCGTCGGCGTGGTCTCCGCCCTGGAGACGGGGGATGCGAAGTGGCAGCACCAGGTGGATCTGGTCATCACCACGGTGCCGCTGCCACCCCTGCCGGTGCCGCAGGTGCGCGTCTCGCCGCTGCTCACACCGCAGGAGGTTGAGCGGGTGCGCAGCGCGGCGCGGGCGCTGGCGGGGGCGGATCCTCGCCGCCCCGCCGCGGCGGAGGGGCACCCGCTGGTCGACGGCGTGCTCGCGGTGATCGAGCCGCACGTGGAGGTTCGTGACCGGGACGGCCTCCGCAGGGCGCTGGAAGAGTACCTCGTGGAGCAGCGTCCGCCTCTGGAGCTGGCCGAGCCGGTCATCCGTGAGCTGGCGCTCCTGGGCATTCAGGTGGATCCGGCCACGCACGCGGGTCTGGCCATTCACCTCCAGATGGCGCTGCCCCGCTACCGGGCCGGGCAGGTGGTCGCCGAGCCGGATCTGGACCGCATCCGGCGGGAGCACCCTTCCGTGTTCCGGGCGGTGGAGCGGGGCCTGCAGATCCTGGGGCGCTGGCACGGCGTGACGATTCCGCCGGAGGAGGTCGTGCCGGTTCTGCGCTACGTCATCCGGGCGGACAAGGAGGACGATGGGAGATGAACGGGACAATCTGCATTCGCGGCGGCCGGATCATCGACCCGGCTGCACAGGTGGACATGGTCGGCACGGTCGTGGTGTCGGAAGGCCGCATTCAGGCGGTGGCCGAAGGCGACCTGCCGGTCCGGGCGGACATGGAGATCGACGCGCGCGGCCTGCTGGTCGTGCCGGGGCTGATCGACCTGCACGTCCACTGCTTCGAAGGGGAAACGGTCCTCGGGCTCCCGCCCGACCAGATCGGCGTGGCGCAGGGCGTGACCACGGTCGTGGACGCAGGGAGCGCAGGGGCACAGAATCTCGAGCGGTTCCGGGCCCAGGTGGCCGGTGCCCGCACCCGGGTGCTGGCCTTCCTGAACCTGGCGGTGGACGGGCTGGCGCGGGAACGGGGGGAACTGAGCGACCCGGCGATGCTGTCTCCGGAGGAGACGCTCGCCGCGATCCGGGCCCATCCCGACTTCCTGGTGGGCATCAAGGCCAGGGCGAGCGCCTCGGTGGTGGGCAGCCAGGGGGTCGCCCCCATCCGGCTGGCCGCCGAGACCGCCCACAGGGCCGGGGTACCGCTCATGGTGCACATCGGCAACGCGCCGCCGCGCCTGGAAGAGGTGCTCCCGCTGCTGGAGGCCGGGGACATCGTGACCCACGCGTTCCACGGCAAGGCGGGCGGGATCTACCGTGACGGCCGCATGCTGCCGGAGGCGCGCGCCGCCCTGGAGCGGGGCGTGCTGTTCGACGTCGGCCACGGCCAGTCCAGCTTCAGCTTTGCCACAGCCCGGCGGTTCCTGGCCGACGGTTTCCGGCCGGCGACGATCAGCTCCGACCTGTGGCGGGGCAATGAAACCGGGCCGGTCTTCAGCCTGGTGCACACGATGACGAAGCTGCTGCACATCGGCATGCCGCTTCCCGAGGTGATCGCGGCGGCCACCAGCCGCGCGGCCGCTGCGCTGCGCAGGGAGGCGGAGCTGGGCCGGCTCGAGGCCGGCCGTGCGGCGGACATTACGCTGATCCGGGTGACGGAGGGCGCGTTCCCGGTGACAGACTCGGAGGGCGTTGTGGAAACGGCCCGCCTGAACCTGGAGGTGTCTGCGACGATCCGCGGCGGCACGCTGGTCGAGGGGGAGGGATGATACGCAGGTGAAACCGCTGGATCAGGTAGCCTCTTCCTTGAATCTCTCGGCTGAGGAGTACCGGCAGACCGCCCAACTGATGGCGCGGGCCGTGGAGATCGCGGGCGCGGCCGGCATCCCCATGGACGAGCAGGCGGAGCTGGCCCTCGCGGCCCACCTGGCGGCCTTGTGCCGGCGGCTGGAGCAGGGCGAGCGGGTGGCCGACATCGACGCCGCGCTGTTTGAGCAGGTGCCCGCCGCCTACCGCCGGATGGCCCGTGAGCTGCTCCAGCCGCTCTACGATGCGCGGGGGTTGGAGGTCGACCAGACCGAAATCGGCCTGGTGGCGCTTCACTACGCCGCGGCCCGGGAACGGGCCGGGCAGGAAAACACAGGAGGTGGCTAGTTCGTGAGCGATGTGATCAAGGTCGTTATCGGCGACCGGCTGGGCAAGGGTCAGAAGGTCGCCAAGGGCGTCGAGGCAGCCGGGGGGGTCGCGATCGTGATCCCCGGCATGGCTGCGGACATGAAGGTCGGCGACGTCATGCACAAGGAGAACGCCAGCTTCGGCATCAGCTTCTGCGGCAGCGGCGGTGCCGGCGCCCTGACGGCCGCCAACAAGTACGGGTACAAGGCGGAGCACCACCTGAGGTCCGTCGATGCCGGTGTGACCGCCCTGCGCAACGGCGCCCGTGTCCTGGGCTTCGGCTTCATGGACGTGGAGGAGCTGGGCCGCCGTCTCGTGGAGGAGTACCGCAAGCTGCTGGCTGAGGGGAAAGCATGACGACCTACAGCCGGTTTCACAGCGACGTCGTCAGCCTGACGCTCGACGGGGTCGGCGAGACCCAGGAAGAGGCACTCAATCAGATCCTGGCCAAGATGCGCCAGCGCGTCATGCAGGAGCGCCGGGGCCCGATCCTGTTCATGGCCCCCCTGGACCTGGAAGTGACCGCATGTTCGGTCGACACCTGGACGGAGCGCTTTCTCTTTATCCTGTGGCCCCGCACCCGGCACCGGTACCGCCTGGAGGCCAACCTCAAGGTCGAGGTGCGCTGGGTAGAGTTCACAACCCCTCACGCGCAGGAGGTGAGCCGCTGAGGCGCTGCAGTTTCCGGCACCAGTTGGCCCGACACCAGTGCTAAAGGAGGTCGAACCGTTTGCTCGGCATCGTCATCCTCAAGTCCCTGATCATCGGATCGCTGCTGGGCGCCGCTGTGGCAGCGGGTGCAGCCCGCATGTTCTACGCTCCGGAAGTACAGTCGATGGGCGCTTTCCGCACGCTGGGTGAACTGAACGCCTGCAAGGGTGATCCGGTCGCGCACTTCTCTTTCGGTTTGGGCTTCTTCTTCAACTCCGCCGCGTCGGTCGTCGGCGCCGGCGCCCTGACGCAGGACGTGATTCACCGCATCATCCCGAACTGGTCCGCTGGCCTGCTTCTGCTCCGGAACCGCAGTGTCGAGGAGACGCTCTACCGTCCCGCGGCGATGGCTGCGGCGGGCGCCATCGTCGGCGCCGTGGTTGTCACCGTGCTCAATTCCGTCTCCGCGTTCATCCCGCAGTCCATGGCCGTGGTGGCCAGTGAGGTGCTGGGGCCGGCCTCCAGCCTGATGATGAACCCGGTCATGCCCGTGATCTTCTGGCTTGCGGCCCTTGACGCCGGCCGGATCACCGGCGCATGGGCCACCATCCTGGGCGGTCTTGCCCACATGATCATGGGCAACGCCGTTCCCGGCATCGTGCTCGGCATTCTGATCGGCAAGGCCGCGGAGGAGCGGGGCTACACCAAGTCCACCAACACGATGATCGCCATCGTCGCCGTCCTCTTCATCCTGATCGCTTACTTCCGCGGCTTCCACCTGAAGCTGATCGGTCTGTTCTAGAGAGGGGGATATCCGTGGCCAAGAACAAGATCAATGACTTTCTGATGAGCCCCATGGCCTTCCCGCTCCTGCTCGGCCTGACGGCAGCGTCCGTGGTCGCCGGTACGCACCTGTTCATCACCACCGGCTCCGGCGCGTTCAACGATATCTACGTCGTCCAGATGCTGCAGTCCGGACTCAGCACCGGCGACTACGCGGCGGCGGCCGGGTTCGCAGCCGGCTTCCTGATCGCCCGGGTGCTGGAAGGTCCCCTGGTCGGCGTGCTTGACCTGGGCGGGTCCATCATGACCGGCGTCGGCATCGGCATTCCCGCCGTGATGCTCGCCTCCGGAATCCGCTGGCCGTTTGAGTCCTTTGCCACCTCGCTGGGCCTCGGCCTGGTCATCGGTCTGGTCCTGGGCACGGGCATCATGCTGATCCGGAAGCTGATGCCTGAAGGGATGGGCAGCCTCGGCACCGACGTGATGATGGGCGCCGGCAACGCGACGGGCCAGTACCTCGGGCCGCTGATCATCCTCTCGGCCATTCAGTACAGCATCCCGGCCGGCGTCGGGGCCTTCGTGGGCGCCGCCATCTCCTACTGGTTCAAGAAGCCGGTGGCAGGCGGGGCGATCCTGGGCGCCATGATCCTCGGCGGGCTGATTCCGGTGGCTTCGTAGCACCAGTCGATAGCGGAGGCGAAGCGGGAGGCGGCTCCCGCTTCGCCCGATGATGGCAGGAGAAAAAGGAGGAAAGCCAAGTGAGCAGCTTTGCCGAGTGGGGGCTGCGGCAGGTCATCAACGCCAGCGGCAAGATGACCGCGCTGGGCGCCACGGCGGTGGCGCCGGAGGTGGCCGAAGCCCTGGCCCGGGGCGCGCAGGAGTACGTGGTCATGGACGAGCTGCTGGCCGCGGCCGGAGCCCGGATCGCTCGGGCCACCGGGGCCGAAGCGGCGGTGCCGACCATCGGGGCCGCGGCCGGCATCGCCATCGCCACCGCGGCCTGCGTGGCCGGCGCCGATCCGGCGGCCATCGAGGCCCTGCCCGACAGCCTCGGCCGTCCCAACGAGGTGGTCCTGCCCAAGGGGCACAGCGTGCATTTCGGCGCCCCGGTCACGCAGATGATCCGGCTGGGCGGGGGGCGGCCCGTGGAAGCGGGCCATGCCAACCTGGTGACGGCGGATCACGTGGAAGGCGCCATCTCCGACCGCACCGCGGCGCTCTTCTACTGCAAGTCGCACCATGCGGTGCAGAAGGGCATGGTCGCCCTCGAGGAACTGATCGCCATCGGGCGGCGGCGTGGCGTGCCGGTGGTGGTGGACGCGGCGGCGGAGGAGGACCTGCGCCGGTACATCGGGATGGGCGCCGACCTGGTCATCTACAGCGGCGGCAAGGCCATCGGCGGGCCCACGTCCGGCTTCGTCTGCGGTCGGCGGGACCTGGTTGCGGCCTGCGCCATGCAGTACGCCGGCATCGGCCGGGCCATGAAGGTGAGCAAGGAGGCCATCGCCGGTCTGCTCACCGCCCTGGACCTGTACGAGAAGCGGGACGCCGCCGCGGCCGCACGGCGGGACCGGGAGCGGATGGAGTGGCTGGCGGGCGAACTGAACCGCATTCCCGGTCTGCGGGCCCGGCTGATCCAGGACGAGGCCGGCCGGGAGATCTACCGGGCGAGCGTGGAGGTGCTGCCCGGTGCGGGCATCACGGCCGCGGAGCTGGTGCGGAAGCTGGAGGACGGCGACCCGGCCATCTACACCCGGAACCACCGGCTGAACCTGGGCATCATCAGCATCGACCCGCGGCCGCTGCGGCCGGGACAGGAAGAGATCATCCTGGCACGCGTCAGGGAGATTCTGGAGGAGGTGCGAGCATGAAGCGGCTGCCGCTGTACCGGGAACGGGTCGCGTTGAACCTGCTGGCCAAGGACGCGGACAACGCCCGCCAGGTCTGGGAGGCCACAGGGGGCCACGCACTGGTGGGCGTGATGCTGGCCGATTACGCCACGGTGGACGCCGCGGTGGCGCAGGTCAGGGCGCTGCTGGAGGTGGTTCCGGTGGTGTCGGTGGGGCTCGGCGCCGGCGATCCGCAGCAGTGGGAGCGGGTGGTCGAGGCGGCCCTCAGGACCGACCCCGGTCACGTCAACCAGGTCTTCCCCGCAGCGGCCTACACGGTGGGCGCGCTGCGGGCCCGGGGGCTGGAGCAGAACGTGGTCAACGGCCTGATCTCCCCCTCGGGAACCCCCGGAAAGGTGCTGATCGCCACCGGCCCCCGGAGCCAGTCCGCCCCGGCGGCCGAGGTGCCCTGTGAAGCTGCCGCCGCGATGCTTGCGGAGGTGGGCGTCGATTCGGTGAAGTTCTTCCCCGTCAAGGGCGACACGCGGCTCGATGAGGTGCGGGCGATGGCCAGGGCAGCGGCGGCGGCCGGCATCCCCGTGTTCGAGCCGACCGGCGGCCTCACCGTCCACAACCTGGCCCGGGTGGTGGAGGCGGTTCTCGACGCCGGGTGCCAGGTGGTCATCCCGCACGTGTACACGGCGATCGTCGACCCCGAGACCGGCCTGACCCGGCCCGGCGAGGCGGAGGCACTGATGGGCGAGGTCCGGAAGGTGCTGGGATAGGCATGGCGCGGCGAGCGCTCCTGGCCCTGGACCTGGACGGTACGCTCCTCCGCTCGGACCTGACGGTCTCGCCGGCCAACCGCACAGCCGTGGCCCGCTGCCTCCGCGACGGGATCGCTGTCGCGCTCTGCTCGGGGCGGACCGCCGGTTCTGCCGGCCAGTACGCCCGTCTGTGGGAGGCGGGCGGCCTGTGGATCGTCGGCTGCAACGGCGCCGAGATCCGGCCGGCCGCCGGCGGTCCGGTCCTGCTGCGGCAGACCGTGCCCCTGGCCGTGGCCCGCGCCGTCGCCCGCTGGGCCGCCGGGGAGGGGGTCTACCTCAAGGTATATGTCGACGGCGTCCTGCTGGTGGAGCGGGCCACCGCGGAAACGGTCTCGTTTTCCCGGTCGCACGGGGTGCCCTATGTGGAGACGGGGGATCTGGCCGCAGCCCTGTCCGGCGAGCCGACCAAGCTCGTCGTCATGGCGGAGCCGCCGCAGGTGGAGCGCCTGGCGGACGCGGTGCGGGCGCGGTGGGGGGCGGAACTGGAGCTGACCACCTCGGAGCCCGGTTCCCTGGAGATGACGGCTCCGGGCGTGACGAAGGCGTCCGCCCTCCAGTTCCTGGCTGAGCACCTCCAGGTCGAGCGGGCCGCGGTGGCGGCGATCGGCAACGCCCACAACGACCTGAGCATGATCCGCTGGGCGGGTTTCGGGGGGGCCGTCGGGAACGCGCCGCCCGAGGTGCAGCGGGCGGCTCAGGTCGTGGTGGGGCACCACGACGAGGATGGCGTGGCAGATTTCATCACGGCGTGGCGCGCGCAGTTGGGGGTGATGACGTGAGCGTGGAGCGGAAAGTGGTGGTTGGATCCAAGTCGGGCCTGCACGCGCGGCCGGCCTCGATCCTGGTGAAGGAGGCCGCCCGCTTCCAGTCGCAGGTGGAACTGGTCACGGCCGAGAAGGCCGTGAGCCTGAAGAGCCTGATCTCCGTCCTGGCCCTGGGCCTGGAGCAGGGGGCGGAGGTCACGGTGCGGGCCATGGGCCCGGACGCGGACGAGGCCGCCGCGGCCGTGGCCGGCCTGCTGGCACAGGATCTGGGCTAGACCGCGCACACCGGCCGCCTGGGTTGACAGGCGGCCGGTGTTCCGCCTCTCCTGGCTGGATGAGCGGATGGCCTGGCTGTACCTGTACTTCGCCGGCCACCAGGTGAACACCACCTCTTTCTCGTTCCTCGGCGGTACGGTGCTGGGCGGGCTGTTCGGATGGCTGCTGGGGGCGCTGCAGGCCGAGCGGCCCGCTTTCCTGTCAGATCGTGGTGCACGAGTGGCGGAACGCACCTGCGGGGGCAGACTGACCCGAAGGTGCGTTCCGTGCGCTATTTTCCTCCCCGCTGGTCGCAGTAGATCCGCATGGCATCCCGCAGGTAGGCGGCCAGGCCCGGCCTGATCTTGTCGATGTTCCGGGTGAAGCGCTCGTCCTGCACGTACATCTCGCCCAGCCCCCGGAAGACCTCCAGGGAGCAGGTGTAGTACCACTTGTTGATGTGCTCGTGCCAGCGGCCGACCCACATCTGCACCTCGGCATCGCCGGGGTCCCGGTCCATCCGGCGGGCGATGTTGCCGTACATCTCGCCGGCCTCTGCCGTGATCTTCTGCCAGTCCGCCTTGGTGTACTTCCGGGTCCGCCGGGTCGACTCCTCAAACTCCCGGGAACCGCCCCAGCGCTGCCTGGCCTCCTCCTCGTACTCGCTGGGATCAAACCCGTCGAACAGCTCCTTCATCTCTTCCCTGGTCAACATCGGGGCATCCTCCCTGTCCATGGTGTCCAGTGTGCGGTCGACCGTGGCGATCAGCCGCTCGATGCGGGCCTTGCGCTGCAGCAGCGCCTCCCGGTGGGCCAGCAGGGCCTGCCGCCGGTCGAAGTCGGGGCTGTCGATGATCGCCCCGATCTCCTTCAGGCTGAAGCCCAGCTCACGGAAGAACAGGATCTGCTGCAGCCGCTCCAGGTCCTCCCGGGAGTAGAGCCGATACCCCGCCGCCGACTGCCCGGCCGGCCTCAGGAGCCCGATCTCGTCGTAGTGGTGCAGGGTGCGGACGCTGATGTCGGCCAGGTCGGCTACAGCCTTCACCGTCAGGGCCATCTGCTCACCTCCTGCTTCCGAGCATAAACCCTCACGTTGCGTGAGGGTCAATAGGGCGTCTCACACGCGCGCGGAAAAATGGTGGAACGGCACACACGTTCGGATCGTCTTTGTGTATGCAATCCACTCGTGTGAGGTGAACGGGCGCAGATGGACCGACTCGATGCGATGGCCCTGGACGATGTGATCCGGCACGGCACCGCCTGGGAACGGTGGCGCGCACAGCGCTTGCTGGGTTCCGCCCAGCCGCCGCCCCCCGGCTGGGCCGGGCGCCAGAACCCCGACGGGGGCTGGCGCAGCAGGGAGTTCAGCTCCCCGGTGTCGAACATGGGCAGCACCAGCGTCACCCTCATGCGCATGATCTGGAGCGGCCTCGGCGGTTCGGCGGAATGCGCGGCGACGCTGGATTACCTGCGCCGCACCCAGCAGCCCGACGGCCGGTGGACGGAGGACCCGGCCCAGTACGGGGCGAATCCGCCGGAGTGGAACCGCCCGGGCGATCTGCATGTCGATCTGTGGGAAACGGCCAACAACGCGGCCTGCCTGTGCGCCCTGGGCCTCGTGACGGACCCCGCCACGGAGAAGGCGGTCGGCTGGCTGGAGGCAAACCGCCGGGAAGACGGCAGTTACCCCGGCTACCTCGCCACGACGTACGCGGTGGCGGCGGTCTGCCACATGCGGGACCAGGCAGCCGCCGCGCAGCGATACCTGCGCGATTCGCTGGGGTTCCTGCACAGGTTCAGGAAAGAGCCGTGGTTCGACGTGATGGACCTCACCTGGGCCCTCATCCTCTGGCGCCTGGCCGGGCTCGATGCCCGGACGGAGGCCGTGAGGGCTTACCGGGAAGAGCTGCTGAAGCGGCGCCGCGCGGACGGCACCTGGTCCAGCCGCTACCCGGGATGCGGACCGCAGTACACGCTGGAGGCCGTCGAGATCCTGAAGGCCCTGGAATGAAGGCCCGCGGCCCTGGCCTGCGCCGGCAAAGCGCCGGCGCCCCGCAATCCCTCCGACGCATCTCCGGGGACGAAGGTTCCCTGGCGGGGGCCTCATGAACCCCAGAGTCCCCCGCACGCGTCCTCCTATTGGTGACTTGTTGAAGGACTGGGCGGTGCCTGGAACGTCACACAGTATATACGCGTTGGTTCACACGCCGAATCTGCTGGACCAGGGAGGTGGAACGGCATGGCCCGGCTGGACGCGCTGTTCTTCCAACACGTCCCGCCGCTGCGGGCGGCGGCGGTCGCGCTGCCCGAGGGGGGCGTGCTCTTCTCGGACGGCGGCTTTGAGGACTTCCTGCGCGAAGGACAGGTGGCGGCCGACCCCGCCGGCCCCGCGGTGCTCTCAGCCGGCCCCGGCTGGGAGGAGCTGCGGACGGCCTGGAGCCGGGTGCTGCCGCTGGAGTCGGTCTCGCACGAGGGGTGGCTGGCGCATCTGCAGACCTTTGCCCAGTTGGACTGGAGCGGCCTGGATGCCCTGGGGATCGACCTGTAGCGGGGAGGTGCAGACATGCAGGAGTTGATCTTCCCGGCTGTGGGCCAGTGGATCGGCGCCCGGCGGGAGTGGGACGACCTGGTGGCGGAGATGCGCCATGAGCTGCCCGAGCGGCTTTGCACCGACCTGATCCACCGGGCGCAGCAGCGCGCGCAGCAGGCCAACTGGGCGTTCGCGAAGCCGCTCGCGCGTCGCTTCAAGGAGATTGAACTCATCCGCCGGGGAGAGCCCCGCAAGGCCGGGCGCAAGGCCCAGGTGAAGGCGCTCCGCCGGCGGCTGGCCCTGATGAACCCGGCGGCCGTCGCACGGGAGCTGGCCGCAGGCCTCACGCCTCCCGACCTTTCGGAGTACAACCAGATCGTCACGGAGCTGGCGCGCGCCCTGCCCCATCCGGGCCTGGCCACGCGCTACAGCCTGCCGCCCCAGGCGCTCCGGGCCCTGGCGGATCAGATCGCCGCCGCCGGGCGGCCCGTGGCGCAGGCGCTCACCGACCACGCGCATAACCTGAAGCAGTACGCAGAACTGGTCGACCGGCTCCGTTCGCAGCCGCTGGTGCAGAAGGGCGCACGCATCATCGGCAGCGCCGTGGCCTCGGCCCTGGAGCCGCTGGTCGGGCGGGAGACCGCCGCCCAGCTGATGGGGCTCGACCAGTCCCTGGACCGGGCCCTGGAGCAGGTGGAGATGGGCTGGACCGCCTTCCAGCGGGAGTACAAGGAGTTTGCCCCGGAACGGCAGCGCCGCCACCAGCTCATCTACCTGAGCCTGGTGGGAGGGTTGTTCCTGCGGGTGCAGCGGGACCTCCGGCGCCTGGGCTGTGAGCTGGCGGTGGACGAGCACGGCCAGTGCCGCGTGGTGGCCACGCCCGAGCGGCAGGCGCGGCTGCGGCAGCATTTTGAGACCGCCGCGCCCGCAGTGCGGGCGGCGCTGGACGAGGGCCGGTACCAGGACGCCGAGGCGCTGGCTGCCCGGCTGGTTGCCCAGGTCGTGGCCGATCCGGTGGCTGCCCGGACGCCCGCCGACGGCAAGTCGGTGGGATACCGGGCGTATGCGCTGCACCTGAGCGCGGCGCTGGCCCGTGCCCGGGAGCTGTGGGGCCGGGGGAAGCCGGAGGAGGCCGCCGCCATCTGGAAACAGGTCTTCACCGAGTACCCCTGTCTCGTGGCCGACGCCGACCTGCACCCGGTGCCGGGGGAACCGCTGCCGCTGGTGACGGCCGGCTTCCGGCTGGCTGCGTACGCAGAGTGGGTGCGGCAGTCGAACCGGGGCGACGAGGCGGACGCGCTCCTGATGGCGCAGGTGCGGTTCGCCGAGCGGCTCACCCGGCTCAACCCGGAGCAAGCCCTGCCCGGGGAGGCGCTCTCGCCGGAGATGCAGGAGTGGGCGGCCACCCTTTCCGCTTTCCTGCGCCGGTCCGCCGCGGACCCCGACGCCCTGGACCTGCCGGAGCGGCCGGTGCCCCTCTCCCGCTACCCCACGGTCATGCGCCGCTTCCGCGAGGCGGTGGGCACCAGTCTGGAGACCTCGCAGCTCGACCGCTACCTGCGGGGCCGGGTGAACCTGCTCCGGGGCGCCGCCGCGGCTGCGGCCACCGGCGGGGTCGGTCTGCTGGCCACGCTGGCCTGGCTTCTGCTCTAGGGGGTGACGGTTTGGAGCTCCGGGAACTGCAGCGGGAGGTGGACCGCTGGATCGCGCCCTTCGGCTACTGGGACCCTCTGGCCAACCTCGCCCGGCTCACCGAGGAGGTGGGCGAGCTGGCCCGGGAGATCAACCACCGCTGGGGGCCCAAGACGAAGAAGCCCACGGAGGACACCGGCGACGTGGCCCTGGAGCTGGGCGACATCCTCTTCGTCGTCGCGGTGCTGGCCAATCAGATGAACATCGACCTGGAGGAGGCGTTCCGCCGGGTGATGGCCAAGTATCAGGCGCGGGACGCCCATCGTTGGACGCGGCAATCCGATGGAGGATGAGGAGACGCGCGTGTCAGGAATGGAGGTCGTGTTTGGAGCGGAAGGGGGGGAGGTGTACGAATGGGAACCCTGTCCGACATCTATCGCGGCGTGGCCACTTGGATTGCGCACACCGTCAACACGATGGGTGGTTGGCTTGCGTTGATCTGTATGGTGGCGGTGGTCGTATGGGCCGCGCGCCTGGAGGGCAGGGTGAGACGGCTTGAAGCGGGTTCCCGCCGGGAGCCGAAGTCCTGACCACCCATGAGAAGTCGCTCCGGAACCGATTTGCCAGGGTGTCAGCATCATCCCCTTGACAGCCCATGATGAGCCGCCTATACTGAAGCAGGCGATGGCGCTGTCAAGGGGTTTTCCTTGACAACCCGAGCACGCCGGAGGGAGCGCTGGTCGGATGAAGGACGTGCCGCGGATCGCCATGCTCTTCGACTTCTATGGCCCGCTGCTCACCGAGCGCCAGCAGGCGCTGATTCGGGCCTATTACCTGGAGGATCACTCGCTGGCGGAGATCGCGGACGCCGACGGGGTGAGCCGGCAGGCGGTGCACGAGCTGATCCGCCGGTCGGAGGCGGCGCTGCAGGAGTATGAGGACCGGCTCGGTTTCATCGCCGAACACCGCCGGCGCAAGGCGCTCCTGGACGAACTGGAAGAGGCGCTTGACCGCGCCGACCTCGACGCCGCCCGCCGCGTGCTTGCGGCCCTGCGGGCGGAGGCGTGACCGCACGCCAGTGTCTGACACCTTCCATATAGAGAGGGTGACCAGCCTGTGTTTGAATCCCTACAGGAACGCCTGCAGGAGGCCTTCAAGCGGCTCCGGGGCAAGGGGAAGCTGACCGAGTCCGATGTCAATGAGGCGCTGCGGGAGGTGCGCCTGGCCCTCCTGGAGGCCGACGTCAACTTCAGGGTCGTCAAGTCGTTCATCAACCGGGTGAAGGAGCGCGCGGTCGGGCAGGAGGTCCTGGAGACCCTGAACCCTGCCCAGATGGTGGTCAAGATCGTCTACGAGGAACTGGTCGCCCTGATGGGCGGCGAGAACGTCGGCCTGAACATGGCCGACCGGCCGCCGACCATCATCATGCTCTGCGGCCTGCAGGGCTCGGGCAAGACGACCCACGCCGCAAAGCTCGCCCTGAAGCTGAAGAAGGAGGGGAAGAAGCCCCTCCTGGTGGCGGCCGACGTCTACCGGCCGGCGGCCATCAAGCAGCTGGAGGTCCTGGCCGGCCAGGTGGGCGTGCCCGTCTACTCGGAGGGCGACCAGGTCAGCCCCGTGGAGATCGCGGAGCGGGCCGTTCAGCACGCGGCGCGGGAGCGGCGGGACGTCGTCATCGTCGACACCGCCGGCCGCCTGACCATCGACGAGGCGCTCATGGAGGAGCTCCAGCAGATCAAGGCGCGCATCCAGCCCCACGACACGCTGCTGGTCCTGGACGCGATGATCGGCCAGGACGCGGTGACCACCGCCGAGCACTTCCACGGAAAGCTCGGGGTCGACGGCGTCATCCTCACCAAGCTGGACGGCGACACCCGCGGCGGCGCCGCGCTCTCGGTGCGGGAGGTGACCGGCCGGCCGATCAAGTTCATCGGCGTGGGCGAGAAGCTGGACGCCCTGGAGCCCTTCCACCCCGACCGGATGGCCTCGCGGATTCTGGGCATGGGCGATGTGCTGACGCTCATCGAGAAGGCCCAGGAGCAGGTGGACCGGAAGCAGGCCGAAGAAATGGCCAGAAAGATGCTGAAGGCCCAGTTCGACTTCGAGGATTTCCTGGAGCAGCTCCGGGCCTTGCAGCGCATGGGTCCCCTGAAGGATATCGTGAAGATGCTCCCTGGCGTCGGGGCGCAGCTCAAGGACATCGACATCGACGAGAAGGAGCTGAAGCACGTCGAGGCGATCATCCTTTCGATGACGCCCAAGGAGCGGCGCAACCCGGACATCATCAACGTGCGGCGGCGGGAGCGGATTGCGAAGGGCTCCGGCCGGCCCATTGCCGAGGTGCACCGGCTGATCAAGCAGTTTGAGCAGGTCCGGAAGATGATGAAGCAGCTGGGCGGTATGGAGAAAATGATGAAGCGGGGCGGGAAGATGCCCCGGCTGCCCGGCGGCGGGTTCAGCGGTCTGTTTGGCCGGCGGTAGTTCTGAAGCGGTGCCCCATCTCCACGCCCCGGGGCGCACCTGCGGGGCGGAGGTGTGCACACATAGATATTTTATCGTTTTCGAGGAGGATGAACCGAGATGGCTCTGAAGATTCGCCTGAAGCGCATGGGGATGAAGAAGTCTCCCTCCTACCGGCTGGTGGTCACCGAGGCGACCTCGCCGCGGGACGGCCGGTTTGTCGAGGAGATCGGCTACTACGACCCCACCAAGAACCCCGCCATCCTGAAGATCGATGAGGAGAAGGCCCTGAACTGGCTGCTGAAGGGCGCCACCCCCACGGAGACGACCCGGGCGCTGCTCTCCAAGACCGGGGTGCTGAAGAAGTTCGACGAGGCGAGGAAGTAAGGGGGCCGACCCGACCCCCCGAGAACAGGGGGCGCTGACGCATGCTGAAGCGGCTGGTGGAGATCCTGGTGACGGGGCTCGTCGAGCATCCCGACCAGGTAAAAATCACGGCGGTCGAAACTCCCCGCGCCGTCACGTTTGAGGTCCGTGTGGCCGACAGCGACATGGGCAAGGTGATCGGGCGGCGCGGCCGGGTGGCCAGGGCGATCCGGACGGTGGTCAAGGCGGCTGCCGTGAAGGATGGCCGCCGGGTAATGGTGGAGTTCATGTCATGAGTCTGCAGATCTTGCGACCGGTGACGATCAAGGCCCGGGTGACCGAGAGTCTGAAGGCCCGCCTGACGGCGGAGCTGCAAGCGGCGATCAAGCAGCTGGACAACGAGATGGCCGAGCTGGAAAGCCAGGTCAAGCGCGCCCAGCTGACCGCGACGATCAGCCCGCAGCAGCAGATGCAGCTGCTGCAGCTGGTGGAGCAGGAGCGCGCGGTGCGCGCCGAGAAGAAGGCGCAGCTGCAGGAGGAGATCAACCGCGTGCAGGCCCTGCCGCTGGGGACCGAGGTGGTGCAGGGCACCGTGCAGGCGACCGCCACCGTCAACGTGGGCGACAGCCTGGATGCCCTGATGGCGGCCGAGATCGTCGTGGAAGACGGAAAGGTGATTGCGATTCGGGGTGAGGCGTAGTGGCCGGGCAGTCCAGGCCGGAGCTGATCCGGATCGGGCAGGTGACCGCCCCGCACGGGGTGAGGGGCGCGGTGCGGGTCTATCCGACCACCGACTTCCCGGAGCGGTTCGTCACGCTGCGGCGGGTGCTGATCGACGGCCCGGACCGCGCGGTCGGGGTCCGGTTCCGCGGCTTCGTGAAGAACCTGGTCATCCTGGAACTGGAAGGGATCACCGACCGCAACCAGGCGGAGCGGCTGCGCGGGGCGAATCTCCTGGTGCCGCGCGCCGAGGTCCATCCCCTGCCCGAGGGCTACTACTACGACTTCGATATCATCGGCATCGATGTCGTGGACCCGGACGGCAGGCGTCTGGGCCGGGTGGTCGAGGTGGACCACAACACCCCGGTACATGACCTCTACGTGGTGGAGACAGCGCCGGGCAAGCGGTACATGGTCCCGGCGGTGCGCCGGTTCGTCAAGGAGATCGACCTGGAGGCCGGCCGCATGGTCATCGAGCCGATCCCCGGCCTGCTGGAGGACTAGCCCGATGCTGATCCAGATCCTGACCATTCACCCGGCCATCGTCGCGCCGGTCTTCCGGGAGTCGATCCTCGGCCGGGCCAGCGAGGCGGGGATCCTGGACCTGCGGGTGGTCAACATCCGGGATTTCGCCTTCAGCAAGCACCAGCAGACCGACGACTACCCCTACGGCGGCGGCGCCGGGCTGCTGATGAAGCCGGAGCCGGTGTACGCCGCGGTGCGCTGGGCCGCGGGGCGCGCCCCGGTGGGCGCGCGGCCGCCGCGCGTCATCCTCATGGACCCGCAGGGGCGCCGGTTTGACCAGCGGTATGCGGAGGAACTGGCGCAGGAGGATCACCTGATCCTCATCTGCGGGCGCTATGAGGGGTTCGACGAGCGCATCCGGCACCTGGCCACCGACGAGATCTCCATCGGCGATTACGTGCTGATGGGCGGCGAGGTGGCGGCGCTGGTGGTGGTGGAGGCGGTGTCCCGGCTGATCCCGGGTGTGCTGGGCGATCTGGAATCCAGCGTGGCCGAATCGCACACCTCGGGGCTCCTGGAGGGCCCGCAGTACACGCGCCCCGTTGAGTTCGAGGGGATGCGGGTGCCGGAGGTCCTGACGTCGGGCAACCACGGCGCCATCGCCCGGTGGCGGCGGGAGCAGGCCCTGCGCCGCACCTTCGAGCGGCGGCCGGACCTGCTGGAGACCGCTGACCTCACGCCGGAGGAGCGGCTGCTGGTGGAAGCCTGGCGATCCGGCCGGCGTTGATATTGCCACGGCTTACCCGCCCTGGTATAATGGTTTGCGTGTGATCACGGACGGTCCGCTGCCGGAATGCTTGCACGCTCGGAAGCACCGGTACGAACGTCTCGTATAAGGGGTGAAATCATGTCCAACGTTATCCGCGAGATCGAGCGCGAGTACCTGCGCGATGACATTCCCGCCTTCCGGCCCGGCGACACCGTCCGGGTGAACGTGAAGGTCGTCGAGGGCAACCGGGAGCGCGTCCAGGCCTTCGAGGGCGTCGTCATCAAGCGGCAGGGCTCGGGGGTCAATGAGACCTTCACGGTCCGGCGCGTCTCCTACGGCGTCGGCGTCGAGCGCACCTTCCCCGTCCACAGCCCGCGGCTGGCTTCGATCGAGGTCGTCCGGCGCGGCGTGGTCCGGCGGGCCAAGCTCTACTACCTGCGGGAGCGGACCGGCAAGGCAGCCCGCATCCGGGAGCGGCGGTTCGTCAAGCAGGAGCAGGCTTAGAATCAGGATCGTCATCTTGTCGCTCCGCTCGATCCCCTGCCGGGTTGAGCGGAGCGTTGCACTATGGGCCGTTCACCGGTTGCGGGGAGGTAGCCCCGTTTCCGGTCAGTGGAGCGGAGCGGGGAGGAGAGGCTGGATGGCAGACGTCTCGGACGAGAGACCGGCCGTCAAGCGGAAGTCGCCCCTGCGGGAAGTGTTGGAGACCCTGGTCCTGGCCCTGCTCTTCGCGCTGGTGATCCGCACCTTTGTCGTGGAGGTCTACCAGGTCTCGGGGAACTCGATGACCAACACCCTGTACGATCAGGAGCGGGTTCTTGTCAACAAGTTCATTTACAAGCTGCGCGACCCCCGGCCGGGCGACATCATCGTCTTCAAGTATCCGCGCCAGCCCGACCGCGACTTCATCAAGCGGGTCGTGGCGGTGGCCGGGGACACGGTGGAGATGCGCGGCGGTGAGGTGTACGTCAACGGCGAGCCGTTCCCCGAGCCGCCCACCGTCAGGCTGAGCGCCGGAGACTACGGCCCCGTGGTGGTCCCGCCGGATGCGGTCTTCGTGCTGGGGGACAACCGGTCCAACAGCGAGGACAGCCGCTATTTCGGCGAGGTGCCGCTCAGCCACATCCGGGGCCTGGCCGTCGCGCGGATCTGGCCGCTTACCGAGATCAGCGCCCTCGCGCCGCCGGCACCGGAGGGGCGCTGGTGAGGGAGGGAACGCCGTGCCGGTGATTCAGTGGTTCCCGGGGCACATGGCGAAAGCGCGCCGCATCCTGCAGGAGAACGCGCCGCTGGTGGACGTGGTGCTGGAGATCGTCGATGCCCGGTGCCCGCTGGCCAGCCGGAACCCGGACCTGATGGCGCTGGTGGCGCATAAGCCCCAGGTGCTTATCCTGAACAAGGCCGATCTGGCAGATCCCGCCGCGACCCGCGCCTGGGTGCAGCGGCTGAACGAGCCGGATCGGCCCGCCGTCGCGTTGGACGCCGTCCGGGGCACCGGTGCGAAAGAGGTGCTGGCTGCCATCCGCCGCGCCTTCGCCCCGGTGCTGCGGGCCTGGACGGCCAAGGGCCGCAAGCCGCGCCCCGCCCGCGTCATGGCCGTCGGCATCCCCAACGTGGGCAAGTCGTCCGCCATCAACCGGCTGGTGGGCGCCCGGCGCGCGCCGGTCGGCGACCGGCCCGGAGTCACCCGCGGGAAGCAGTGGGTCCGCATCGGCGCCGACGTGGAGCTGCTGGACATGCCGGGGATCCTCGTCCCCAAGTTCGAAGACCAGCGGGACGGGATCTTGCTGGCGGCCACCGGGGCGATCAAGGATGAGGTCTTCGATCAGCGGGAGGTGGCGGGCGCCCTGCTCGCGCTCATCTGGGAACCGCTGGGGCCGGCGCTCGAAGCGCGCTACGGGCTCACCCGGCTCGACCCGGCGGCGGAGGTGAACCTGGAGGCCATCGGCCGCAACCGGGGCCTGATCCGGGCCGGCGAACAGGTCGACCTGGACGCGGCCGCCCAACTGTTGCTGCGGGAGTTCCGGGAGGGGCGGCTCGGGCGCGTGACGCTGCAGTGGCCGGAGGACGGACAGGCCGGATCGGAGGGCGCGCCGGTGGATGAATGATCCTTATTGTGTGTATACGTTGAAATCCTAATAGATCATTCGTTCTTTCCGCTCTACAGGAGGATTTTTCTCACACCCCGGCGAAACTGACATGCGATATTTGCTTGACTGTGCTGAAGGCCTAAAGGGTGTGGATCGGGTGGGACCGCAACCTGGCCGCGATAAGGGTGGGGGTGTACCGGTGAGACAGATCATCCTGAAACGGATGAGCTTGAAGCGCCTACAAGCACTGATCGCAGAGCAGGGCCCTGAGATTTACCCTGAGGTCATTGCAGCACTGAAGGACGATCCCCGGGAGGGGGCACAGCGACTGGTGCGGCAGTGTCAGACCTACCTGCGGGAGCGGGAGCGGCAGCGTGCCGTGCTCCAGCGGATGTACAGCTACGAGCGGCAGCTCTGGTCCATGGGCTACCGCCACGTCGCGGGGCTGGACGAGGTGGGCCGCGGACCGCTGGCCGGACCGGTGGTGGCGGCCGCTGTCATCCTGCCCGGCGAGGTGGAGCTTCCGGGAATCGAGGAGGCGAAGCGCCTTTCGCACCGCCGGCGCATGGAGCTGTACAAGCGCATCCGGGAGGTGGCCGTGGCCGTGGGGGTCGGCCTGGTCCAGCCGGAGGGCATCGACGAGGCGAGCGTGGTGGTGGCGACCTACAAAGCCCTCATGAAGGCCGTCGCCGATCTGCCGGTCACGCCCGACTACCTGCTGATCGACGGTGTCCACCTGCCCAACGTGTCGCAGCCGCAGGTGCCCGTGGTGGGGGGCGAGACGCTGTCCTGTTCGATCGCCGCGGCGGCGGTGGTGGCGAAGGTGGTCAGGGACGAGTACATGGTGGAAATGGACGCCAAGTATCCGGCCTACGGCTTTGCCCAGCACAAGGGCTACGGCACCGCCGAGCACCGGCTGGCGCTGGAGCGCTACGGGCCCTGTCCGATCCACCGCAAGCCCTCGGACGGCACGCCTGCCGGGGCCGCGCTGCTGTTCACGGAGGGCTAGGTGAACCGGCGCGTCGGCGAGGCCGGCGAGCAGGCCGCGGCCGCGTTCCTGACCTCGCTCGGGTACCGCATCGTGGCCCGCAACGTGCGCTTCCGTTCCGGGGAGATCGACCTGATCGCCCGGGACGGGAGCGTACTGGTGTTCGTGGAGGTGAAGACCCGGCGGGGCCGGAGGTTCGGGACGCCGGGGGAGGCGGTCACCCCGCAGAAGCAGCGGAAGCTGATCCGTCTGGCTTCCCTGTATCTCGCGCGCCTGGGCGGCGAGCCGCCCCCGTGCCGGTTTGATGTGGTCGAGGTGGAGCCCGGCCCCGACGGCCGGTACCGGTGCGAGGTGATCCGGGGAGCGTTTATGGCATGAGGCTGACCCTGAGCCGCTCTGCAGGCTTGGGGTCGGTTCTTGCTTCCGTGTAGAGACTGGCAGGGATAGCATATATTGACAGACCGCGCCCGCTGTGGCATCATGGAGGACAGCGAGACGAACACATGTTGGCGGGGGGCGCGGCGGGTGTTTGTGCGGGTGTGGAGCTTTGCCCTGCAGGGCATTGAGGCGCTGCCGGTGGCGGTGGAGGTCGACGTCAGCCCGGGCATCCCCTCCTTTGAGATTGTCGGGCTGCCCGACGCGGCGGTGCGGGAGGCCCGTGAGCGGGTGCGCGCCGCCATCCGCAACGGCGGATGGCCCTTCCCGCTGCAGCGGATCACGGTCAACCTGGCGCCGGCGCACACCCGCAAGGAGGGAGCCGGGTTTGACCTGGCCATTGCCCTGGGGGTGCTCGCGGCGGCCGGCGCCTTTGACCCGGCCGGCCTGCAGGAGATCGCCGTCGCGGGCGAGCTGGCCCTGGACGGCGAACTGCGCCCGGTGCGGGGCGCCCTCGCCATGGCGCTGGCCATGGCCCCCGGCCGCCGGCTGGTCCTGCCCGTCGAGAGCGCCCGCGAGGCGGCGGCCTGTCTCGCCGGCGGTGCGGTGCTGGCCGCCCGGCGGCTCGGCGACCTGGTCCTCCACCTGCGGGGGGAGCAGGCGCTGGCGGCGGCGGAACCGGCGCCGCCAGCCGAGGCCCGGGCAGAGTGGGACGTCGACCTCGCCCTGGTGCGCGGGCAGCTGGTGGCCCGGCGGGCGCTGGAGGTGGCGGCGGCCGGGGGCCACAACCTGCTGATGGTCGGCCCGCCCGGGGCGGGCAAGAGCCTGCTGGCCCGGTGCCTGCCCACGATCATGCCGCCGCTCGATGAGGCCGAGTCCCTGGAGGTCAGCCGCATCTACAGCGTGGCGGGGGAGCTCCCGGGGAGCGGGCTGATGCGCCGCCGCCCCTTCCGGGCCCCGCACCACTCCACCTCCCGGGCGGCCCTGCTGGGCGGTGGCCAGCCGCTGAGGCCCGGAGAGGTCACCCTGGCGCACCGGGGCGTGCTCTTCCTGGACGAGCTGCCCGAGTTCCGCCGCGACGTGCTCGAAGGGCTGCGGCAGCCGCTGGAGGAAGGCGTGGTGCGCCTCGCGCGGGCGCACAGCCACCTGACCTTCCCCGCACGGCCCACGCTGGTGGCCGCAGCCAACCCCTGCCCGTGCGGCCACCTGGGCGACCCCGTGCACGCGTGCACCTGCACGGCCACGGCCGTCCACCTCTACCGCAACCGCCTGTCCGGCCCCCTGCGCGACCGCTTCGATCTGCAGGTGTTTCTGCACCCGGTGACCTATTCCGAGTACCGGGCGCAGGCGAACGGGGAGCCTTCTGCAGTGGTGGCGGCGCGCGTGCAGCAGGCCAGGGAGCGGCAGCGGCGCCGGCTGGCCGCCCACGGTTGCAGCTGCAACGCCGAGATGGGGCCCGCCTTGATCCGGCGATTCTGCCGCGTGCCGCCAGGGGGTGAAAAGCTACTGCGGGAGGCGATCGACCGCTTCGGTCTCTCTCTCCGAGGCCACGACCGGGTCCTGCGCGTCGCGCGCACCCTGGCCGACCTCGACGGCGCCGACGCCATCCTGCTGCGGCATCTGGCGGAGGCCCTGCAGTACCGCGGCGTCGGCGGTGAGCCGGTCCGGCAGTGGGCGTGAGCGCCCGGCCCGGTCGCCGCGAGCCGGCATGGTTTCGCCGGCGCATCCCGGGCATGCTATGGGCGTGCCGCGATCAGCGGTAAACTCGCGCAGAGGAGGGACGACCGTGGCGCAGCAGGATGGGTACCCCGTCCACGAGGGACCCATGGCCGACCGGCGGGGCACGGGATGGCGGCAGGATGCCGCAGCGCTCGAAGCGCAGGAACGGCAGCGGAGGCAGAACCCGATGCGGGGCCTGCCGAACAGGCTGACGGCGATCGACAAGGCGCATGCCGCGCGGGCGAAGTCGGACGAGGGCACCGTGGATCCGCAGTATAACCTGGCAGGGGGCGCCGCCGAAGGAGGCGAAGAATAGGTGCAGACCGTCGGGGAGGCGCGTTCGTCGGCCTCCCCGCTCTACGGACCGGCGCCGGCCGGACCAGGAGGGAACATGACATGCCGTCTACGGAACCAGGAATCCTGCCTCAGCCGGACCACGTGATCGATCTGCGCGGCGACGTCTGCCCGATCACCTTCGCCAAGACCAAGATCGCCCTGGAGGAGATGCGCATCGGCGAGATCCTGCTGGTGCGGCTCGACTACGAGCCCGCCTCCCGCAACGTCCCGCGGAGCGCCGAGATGTACGGCGACGAAGTGCTTGCCGTGCGGCAGGTGGGAGAGGGCGAGTGGGAGGTTCTGATCCGCAAACGGGTGGACTGAGGGGATTGCAGCAACTCTTTCCAAACGTTGGATCGTCCGCTATAATCGGAGATTGAACCGCAAAAGGGGCGATGTCGCATGATCCTCGAACACCCGACCGCCTGCCGTCTCGTCGCCGAAGCCGAGCAGGCCCTTTCCGAACTGGTGCGGGAGGTCATCGCCGTCTGTGAGATTCCGGCCCCTACGTTTCAGGAAGCCGAGCGCGCCGCGTACGTGGAGCGCCGGATGGGTGAGGTCGGTCTGCCCGAGATCCGCCGGGACCCGGCTGGCAACGTCATCGGCCGGCTGCGGGGGCGGGGCGGGGGGCCCAACCTGCTGCTGGCTGCCCATCTGGACACGGTGTTCCCCGCCGGCACCGACGTCACGGTGCGCCGGGAGGGCGAGATCCTCCGGGCCCCCGGTGTGGGCGACAACGCCTCCAGCGTGGCCACGATGCTGCACGCCGCGCGCCTGCTGGTGAAGCACGGGGTGGAACTGGCAGGCGACGTGATCTTCGCCGCCACCTGCGGCGAGGAGGGCCTCGGCAACCTGGAGGGCATGCGGGCCGTCGTCGAGGCTCTGCAGGATGAGATCGACTACGTGATTGCGCTGGACGGCAGCCTGGGCGGGATGGTGCGCGAAGGGGTGGGAAGCCGCCGGTTCCGCCTGGTGGTGACCACCAGCGGCGGCCACTCGTGGGGCGCCTTCGGCGCGCCGAGCGCCATCCACAGCCTGGGGCGCATCATCGCCCGCATCAGCGAACTGCGCGTGCCGTCCTATCCAAAGACGACGTACAACGTCGGCGTCATCTCCGGCGGAACCTCCATCAACACCATCGCCGCCCGGGCCGAGGCGCTCATCGACCTGCGGTCGCTGGACCAGGGCGAGCTGTTCCGGCTGGAGGAGCGGGTGCAGCGCATCGTGCGGGCGGAGGAGCGGGAGAGCGGCGTCAGGGCCGTGCTGGAGCTCACGGGCGTGCGGCCCACGGGGTCGATCCCCGATGCCCATCCCCTCTGCGACCTGGTGCGCAAGGTCCACCGGGAGCTGGGACTGCAGACGCGCACCTACCCGTCGTCCACCGACGGCAACATCCCGCTTTCGATGGGCATCCCGGCGGTCACCGTGGGCGTAACCCTGGGAGGCAATGGTCATCGCCTGGACGAGTACATCTACACCGCCCCGCTGACCAAGGGGCTGGCCCAGGTACTGCTGCTGGTCCTGGGCGCACAGGACTTGCCGAAGCGGGCCCGGTAGCCGTGCGGCCGGGCTTTTCGTGTGAATGGCACGGAACGCGGGCCGGCAGGCGTCAGCCGCCGGCCGAGTGGGGGAGAGCGGCATGGAGGGTGCCCTGGTCTGGCTGATCTACCAGCGCGCCCCCGGCGTGGGCCGGCGGCGCCTGGCCGAGCTGATGCGGACGTACCCCAACCCCGAGGAGGCCTGGCAGCTGGGCGCGGCCGAACTGGCCGCCGTGCGGGGGTTCCGGCCGGAGGTCGTTCAGGCGGTTCTGGACGTGCGGAAGCGAGCCGATGTGCGGCGGGAGGCCGAGCGGGAGCTGGAGCGTGCCCGCCGCGTCGGCATGCGCGTACGCTGTTACGGGATGCCGGATTATCCCCCGCGCCTGAAGGAGATCCCGCTGCCGCCGCCGGTGCTCTACCAGTACGGGCCGTGGGAGCCTGACGACGGGGACGGGCGGCCGGTGGTGGCCATCGTCGGCACGCGCCGGCCCACCGCCTACGGGCTGGCCGTCGCGGAGCAGCTGGGCCGTGAGCTCGCCCAGCTGGGGGCGGTGGTGGTCAGCGGCATGGCCCGCGGCATCGACACCGCGGCCCACCGCGGGGCCCTGAGCGCGGGCGGGACCTCCATCGCCGTACTTGGCGGGGGCGCCGATGTCTGCTATCCTCAAGAATCGGCGTCTCTGTACCGGAAGATGCGGGAGTCCGGCGCCATCCTCTCCGAGCAGCCGCCGGGCACGGCGCCGCGCCCCGAAAACTTCCCCGAGCGCAACCGCATCATCAGCGGGCTGAGCCACGGCGTGATCCTGGTGGAGGCGGGGGAGCGATCGGGGACCCTGATCACCGCGGCGCACGCCACGGAACAGAACCGGGATCTGTTCGTGGTGCCCGGGCCCATCACCAGCCCCGTTTCCCGGGGTCTGTTCAAGTACGTCCGGGACGGCGCAGGGCTGGCCGTGAGCGCTCAACAGGTGCTGGAGGACATGGGCTTCCTCCCCTCGGCGGAAGGGCCGCTGCACTTTACGCCCAGGGGACTCACGGAGCTGGAGCAGCGGGTGCTGGGCTGGATGGGCAGCGCCCCCTGGTGGCCGGACGATCTGTCGGCCAGCAGCGGTCTCCCGGTCCCCGAGGTGCAGGCCTGCCTGACGATGCTGGAGATTCGCAGCGCGGTTCGGCGCCTGCCCGATGGGCAATACATTCGGATTGGATAGACCACTCGCGGAAGGAATAGTCTATGGATCACGAGCGTCGTGTCGCGGCATGTCACACGGGGGTGTGGACGGGTTGCCCAAGAACCTGATCATCGTCGAGTCCCCGGCCAAGGCCAAGACCATCGAGAAGTTTCTGGGGCGGAAGTACACGGTGAAGGCCTCGATGGGCCACGTGCGCGACCTGCCCAAGAGCCAGTTGGGGGTCTCGGTGGAGAACGACTTTGAACCCAAGTACATCACGATACGCGGCAAGGGCGACATCTTGAAGGAGCTGCGCGACAGCGCGCGCAAGGCCGAACGGGTCTACCTGGCCACTGACCCCGACCGGGAAGGCGAAGCGATTTCGTGGCACCTGGCCCACGTGCTGAAGCTGCCGCTGGATGAGCCGCTGCGCATCGAGTTTCACGAGATCACCAAGGACGCGATCCAGCGCGCCATCAAACAGCCCCGTCCCATCGACCTCCACCGCGTGGAAGCGCAGCAGGCGCGCCGGGTGCTCGACCGGCTGGTGGGGTACAAGCTGAGCCCGCTGCTCTGGCGCAAGGTGCGGCGGGGCCTGTCCGCGGGCCGGGTCCAGTCGGTGGCCGTGCGGCTCATCGTCGACCGGGAGCGCGAGATCCAGGCGTTCCGGCCGGAGGAGTACTGGACGCTGGCCGCCCGGCTGCAGACGCCTTCCGGCCAGGCGTTCACCGCCAAGTACTGGGGCCTGAACGACCAGAAGGCCGAGCTGAAGACGCGGGAGCAGGTCTGGAACGTGGTGGACCGGGTAGCCCGGACGGGCCTGTCCGGGGCGGGAGACCGCCTGTCCCCGGATGCTGCCGCGATGACCGGGGAGGGGACCCCGGACGACCCGCTGACGGAGGTGCTGGACCTCTCGCGGGCCGGTATCACGCTGGAGGTGCGCAGCGTGAAGCGCCGGGAGAAGAAGCGCTACCCGGCCTTCCCGTTCACCACGTCGAGCCTGCAGCAGGAGGCCTCCCGCAAGCTGGGCTTCACCGTGCGGCGCACGATGGCCGTCGCGCAGCAGCTCTACGAGGGGCTGCCGCTCGGCGAGGAAGGCCATACCGGCCTGGTGACCTACATCCGCACCGACTCCACCCGCATCGCCGACGAGGCGGCGGTCGCCGCGGCCGAGTTCATCGAGCGCAGCTACGGGAAGGGGTTCGTTGCCCGGCAGCGGCGGGAGGCCGAGCGGCGCGCCGGCGAGCAGGGGGCCCACGAGGCCATCCGCCCGACCGACGTCCGCCGCACGCCCGACGCCGTGAAACCCTACCTCACGCCCGACCAGTACCGCCTGTACCGGCTGATCTGGGAGCGGTTCGTGGCCAGCCAGATGGCGCCCGCTGTGGTGGACACGGTCTCGGTGGACCTGGTGGCCGGGGAGCACGTGTTCCGGGCCAGCGGCCAGAGCATCCGCTTCCCGGGATTCATGAAGGTTTACATTGAAGGTGAGGACGAGGAAGGGCAGCGGGAAGAGAACGGCGGACTGCTGCCGGAACTGACGGAGGGCCAGGCCGTCGCCCTGCAGGGGCTGGAGTCGCGGCAGCACTTCACCCAGCCGCCGCCCCGGTACTCCGAGGCCATGCTGGTGAAGGCCCTGGAGGAGCGGGGCATCGGCCGGCCGTCCACGTACGCGCCCATCATCGGAACCATTCAGACCCGCGGATACGTCGAAAAGCGGGATAAGCGCTTCTATCCCACCGAACTCGGCGTGCTGGTGACGGACATCCTGAAGGAGTACTTCCCGGAGATCATCGACGTCGAGTTCACCGCCCAGCTGGAGGGCAAGCTGGATGAAGTGGAGGAAGGGCGGGTGGACTGGCGGGAGCTCCTCCGCCGGTTCTACGGCCCCTTCGAGGAGACCCTGAAGCAGGCCGAGGAGAAGGTCGGCGGCTTCGAGCTGCCGGAAGAGGTCTCCGACGTGCCCTGCGAGAAGTGCGGCCGGATGATGGTCGTGAAGCACGGCCGGTTCGGCAAGTTCCTGGCGTGCCCGGGCTTCCCCGAGTGCCGGTTCACCAAGCCGATTCTGGAGGAGACCGGCGTCACCTGCCCGGCCTGCGGGACGGGCCGCATCGTGGAGCGGAAGTCCAAGAAGGGCGGCCGCCGGTTCTACGGCTGCACCAACTACCCCGACTGCAGCTTCGTCTCGTGGGAGAAGCCCGTCAACCGGCCCTGCCCCGAGTGCGGCGCGCCCTACATGGTCGAGAAGCGGACCAAGGAACTCGGCCTCAGCCACGTGTGCAAGCGGCCGGAGTGCGGGTACGCGGAGCCGGTGGAGAGCATGGAAGAGGTGCATGCCTGAGTGGATCAGCCTCATGTGACCGTGATCGGCGCTGGGCTTGCCGGCTCGGAGGCGGCCTGGCAGGCCGCTGAGCGCGGCGTCCGGGTGACCCTGTACGAGATGCGGCCCCGTGTGTCCACGGCGGTGCACCGCACCGGGCTGTTCGCCGAGCTGGTCTGCTCCAACTCGCTGCGGGGCGCAGGCCTCGAGAACGCCGTCGGCCTGCTGAAGGAGGAGATGCGGCGGCTGGGCAGCCTGATCCTGCGCGAGGCCCTGGCCCATGCGGTGCCGGCTGGCGGCGCGCTGGCGGTGAGCCGTGAGGAGTTCGCCGCGGGCGTCACGGCCGCGCTGACCTCGCATCCCAACATCACCGTCGTGCGGGAAGAGGTGCGTGAGATCCCGCCCGATGGCATCGTGGTCATCGCCTCCGGCCCGCTGACGTCCGCGCCGCTGGCCGAGGCCATCCGCCGCTTTACCGGCGAGGAGTCGCTCGCCTTCTACGATGCGGCGGCGCCGATCGTGAACATCGAGACGGTGAACATGGAGAAGGTCTTCCGGGCCAGCCGCTACGGCAAGGGGGAGGGCGACGACTACCTGAACTGCCCGCTCACCAAGGAAGAGTACGAGGCGTTCTACCAGGCCCTGGTGACGGCGGAGAAGGCCGTGCCCCACAACCCCGAGGATGCGCAGGTCTGCTTCTTCGAGGGCTGCCTGCCGGTGGAGGAGATCGCCCGCCGCGGGCCGGACGCGCTCCGGTACGGGCCGATGAAGCCGGTGGGGCTCATCGACCCGCGCACGGGGCGGAGGCCCTGGGCCGTCGTGCAGCTCAGGCAGGACAACGCCGCCGGGACGCTCTACAACATGGTGGGCTTTCAGACCAGCCTGAAGTGGGGCGAGCAGAAGCGGGTCTTCCGCATGATTCCGGGGCTCGAGAACGCCGAGTTCGAGCGCTACGGGGTCATTCACCGCAATACCTTCATGAAGTCGCCGCGGCTGCTCTACCCCACCGGCGAATCGCGGCAGCGCCCCGGCCTGTTTTTCGCGGGGCAGATGACCGGGGTGGAGGGCTACGTGGAGTCCGCGGCCGGTGGCCTGGTGGCCGGCATCAACGCCGCGCGCCGGGCCCTCGGGCAGGAGCCCGTCGTCTTTCCGCAGGAGACGGCCATCGGCGCCCTGCTGCACTACATCACCCACGCCGACCCCGACCACTTCCAGCCCATGAACATCGCTTTCGGGCTGATGCCGCCGCTGGAGGGGCCCAAGATCCGGGACAAGCGTGCGCGCAAGCGGGCGCTGGCCGAGCGGGCCTTGAACGCACTGGCCGACTGGGCGCAGGCGAACCTGGGGATGGAGCTGCGCAGCTGAAGCCCGGCGCGGCCAGGGCCGCGCCCGGGCGTGGGCACCGGACTGCCAGCCGGTTGCGCGGGGCGGCGGGCGGTGCCGGCCGCCCTTCTTCGTGCCGTGAGTGGTTTGCATCGTGAAAGATTGTAATCAAACTGTCATATTTGTGGGTGCAACTGGAAGGCACGCGATTTCTCGTGAAATCGGGAGCAAGACCCGTGTCGCACGCCAAAATCGGCGAGCGCCAATTGTGGATGGATAGAGATATTTTCTGAATTGTGGTCTTGCCTTCTGGGCACGCTGTGTGCTAGGATAGAGACCGATTGGGTAAGCCGTGTTAACAAAGTCCCGGCAGGAGGTGGAGACGGTGACGGCCCCGCCGACGGCAGAGACCCTCGGTCCGGAAGTCGCCGGTTTTCTCGCCAGCCTGTCTGTGGAGAAATCGGCTTCCGAGCACACGCTGCGCAGTTACCGTCTCGATCTGGCCCAGTTCTACGCCTGGCTGGGCAGCGGGGGCAAGAGCGCGCCCGTCGTCGGCGGGCGGGCCTCGGGCCGGACCCGCAAGCACGACTTCGCTGCGCAGCAGGCGCCGCCGCGGCCGGTGGGGCTGGACGAGCTGCGCGCCGTCACCCACCTGACCATCCGGTCGTACCTGGCCTTTCTGCAGCGGCAGGAGTTCAGCCGGCGCACCATTGCCCGCAAGCTCTCGTGTCTCCGTTCCTTCTTTAAATATCTTGTCGTCTCTGATCTCCTCGCGACCAACCCAGTGGCAGGTGTGCACACCCCCAAACTGGAGCGGCGGCTCCCCGTCTTCCTGGACGAGGAAGAGATCGGGGGGCTGTTATCACAGCCTGATACCGGCACGCCGCTGGGGCTGCGGGACCGGGCGCTCCTGGAGCTCCTCTATGCGACCGGCCTGCGGGTCGGCGAGCTGGTGGCGCTCAACCGGGGCGACATCGACTACAGCGAGGGCTGGGTGATCGTCTGGGGCAAGGGACGGAAGGAGCGGGCCGTGCCGGTGGGCAGCGAGGCGCTCCAGGCTCTGGGCCATTACCTCAGGGACGGGTGGCCCGTTCTGCGGGCCCGGGCGCCGGCCGGGGAGCAGTCCGTTCCCGAATCGCAGCAGCCGCTGTTCCTGAACAAGCTGGGCGGCCGCCTCAGCGACCGCTCCGTGCGCCGGCTGCTCGACCGGTACATCCGCCAGCTGGCCCTGAGCCGGCACGTCAGCCCGCACAAGATCCGCCACACCTTTGCGACCCACATGCTGAACCACGGGGCGGACCTCAGGGCGGTCCAGGAGATGCTGGGCCATGCCAGCCTGTCGACGACGCAGATCTACACGCATGTGACCACGCACCGGCTGCGCAGCGAGTACCTGCGGGCCCACCCCCGTCAGCGGCGGGCCTCGCCGCCGGGCCCGGGATCATGAGCGATCACGTTTGGGCTTCCCGGCCGTCACCGGCCATGACGCCCAGTTACACTTATTCGGACAATCTCAGCGTGGAGGCGATTGAAACAGCGGAGAAGATGGGTATCATTAGCGAAGAGCATGAGTAGTTGGTGCATCAGCTTACGCCAAGGGGAGGGCCGTCGCTGTGGCCGTAGGGGGTGGCTTGGGCCACGGCGCACAGCTCATCACATACGAACGACAGACGGAAACGGAGGCAGATTTCCATGAAGACACTGCTGGAGAAGACGCGTCGGATCAATCGCCTGCTTCAGAAGAGCGCAGGTACCCAGGTGAACTTCAACGAGTTGGCCGGGGTTCTGGCCGACCTGATCGGTGCGGATGTGTACGTCGCTTCCCGGAAGGGGAAGATTCTCGGTCTCGGGCTGACCGCCGGTGACGCGGACGACTACCAGAACATCACGTTCACCGAGGACTACAACAGCTCGCTGATGAAGATCGACGAGACCACGGCGAACACGGAGGAGAGCGCGCTCACCGTCCTGCAGGAGGGCAAGGAGGTCCAGATGCGGGGTGGCCGGGTGACGATCGTGCCGGTCAACGGCGGCGGCGAACGCCTGGGCACGCTGGTGCTGGTCAAGACCGCGGAACTGACGGATGAGGACCTGATCCTGGGCGAGCTGGCCGCCACGGTCGCGGGCGTCGAGATCCTGCGGGCGCACGCCGGCGAGCTCGAGGAGGAGGCCCGCAAGAAGGCCGCCGTGCAGATCGCCCTGGCGACGCTGTCGTACTCCGAGCTGGAGGCGGTGCAGCACATCTTCGACGAGCTGGACGGCAACGAGGGGCTGCTGGTGGCCTCCAAGATCGCCGACCGCGTGGGCATCACCCGCTCGGTCATCGTCAACGCCCTGCGGAAGTTCGAGTCGGCCGGTGTCATCGAGTCCCGGTCCCTCGGCATGAAGGGTACGCATATTAAGGTGCTGAACGACCGGCTGATCGAGGAGCTGCGCAAGCTCCGGAGCTGATCCGTCCGCCGCGGAAGCCCCACGCGTGGAGCGCGTGGGGTTTTTTCGCTACCCTTACCGTTCAGGAGGGAAAAACGCAACCAGGGACGAACATTAACGCGACAGCAGACGTATGCGCGGACCGTCTCACGGGCAAGGAGGGCGAAGCGGCGTGATCAAACTGCGGCGGTTCAGGTCTCAGGGTGGGGAGTTCGTGGTCAATGCGGATCTGATTGAGACTGTCGAAGCGACGCCGGACACGGTCGTGACCCTGACTACCGGTCACAAGCTCATCGTGCAGGAGACTGTGGACGAGATCATCCAGAAGGTGGTTGACTTCAAGCGCGCCTGCCACACGCCGCTGCGGGGCAGCCGTGAGCCAGTTGAATAGTCCGAACGCAGCTCGAGGAGGGCCGGGGTCGGTGCGATTACCAACCATCAACCAGCGACTGACGATCTACGTTCCGACCGGATGGTGGAAAGGGCGTTACTCTACCTATTTAGAAGCAGTGGAGGAATCCAGCATTCGGGTGGCTCACCCGATGTTCGGTTCCGCCTTGATCCCCGTGATGCCCGGGGATGAGGTGGTGGTGGAGTATCTTCACGACGGCGAGCGCGTGCGGTTCCCTGCCCAGGTTCTGCAGCGGGTGGAGGGCGCGACGCCGGCACTGGTCCTCACGAAGCCGGAACCGGCCGAGATTCGGCGGCAGCAGCTGCGCAGCTACTTCCGGCTGGACGTCAGCCTGCCCATCGAATATGTGCCCAGCGGCCGCAAACCGGACGGTGACGCGGAGCCGGAGCTGGTGCCGGGCCGCACGGTGAACATCAGCGGCGGCGGCGCCCAGATCGTCACGCGCGAAAGCTATCCCGTGGGCACGCGGCTGGACGTGGTGATTCACCTGCCGGACCGGCTGATTCCCGCCGAGGTGGAGGTGGTGCGCCACGTGCCGGTCGCGGTGGTCCCCGGCTCGGGTGAGGCGCCTGAACCGAGGATGGGGGTTCGGTTTACGCAGATCGATGAGCGTGACCGGGAGCAGATCGTCCGGTTCATCTTCGCCGAGCATCGCCGCAGGCTGCGGAAAGGTCTGGAGTAAGCGGGGGTGAAGGAGGCGTGAACGAATCGCTGGAGGGCATGGGCGCCGGGGGGATTGCGCCGCGGGACGCGGAGCTGGTGCTGACGGTGGCTGCCAACGCGATGTGGGTCGAGGCGAAGGTCGTGCCTCCTGAACCCGGCGGCAGGCACATCACCCGGGAACAGGTGCTGGAAGAGCTGGCCAAACGGAAGATCGTCTTCGGCATCAACCATGAGGCCATCGACCGCCTGGTCGAGATGGCGGCGCAGGGGTTCCGCACCGAGCGCGAGGGCGTCGTGGTGGCCGAGGGCCGCCGGCCGGTGGATGGCGAGGATGGGGCGATCATCCATCACCCCATGCTGCAGACGCCGGCCGGATACCCGCGCCTCACCCAGGACGGCCGGGCGGACTTCTTCGACCTGAACCTGGTCAGGAACGTGGCCAAGGATACGGTGCTGGCTACCCGCAAGCCTCCCACCCGCGGCGAGCCGGGGATGGACGTGTTCGGCCGGCCCGTGAAGGCCCGCGAGGGGCGAGACGTCCAGCTGCGGGCGGGCGCGGGCACCCGCCTCTCCCCGGACGGCCAGTCGGTGATCGCCACGGTGGAGGGCCACGCCTCCATCTCGGCCAGCGGTGAGGTCACCGTGTCTCCCATCTTCACCGTGCCGGGGGATGTCGGCTACGGCTCCGGCAACATCGACTTTGTCGGCACGGTCATCGTGCGGGGCGATGTGACGCAGGGGTTCACGGTGAAAGCCGGGAAGAACGTCGAGGTCCACGGAGGGATTATGGGGGGCAGCGTGGAGGCCGGCGGCGACGTGATCGTGCGTTACGGCATCGTCGGCGGCGGCCGGGGCCGGGTCAAGGCCGGCGGGAAGGTGCGCTGCCGTTTCATCGAGTCCGCAGAGGTGGAGGCCGGCGGCGACGTGGAGGTCTCCGACGGCATCCTGGGCTCCCAGGTTTCGGGGGACAGCGTCATCGTGACCGGGGGGCGAGGCTCCATCATCGGCGGGCGCATCCGGGCCCGCCGGGAGATCAGCGCCCAGTACCTCGGTTCGGCGATGGGCGCCCCCACCGACTTGCAGGTGGGCGTGCCGCCCGCGGTACGCGCCGAGCTGGAACAGATCCGGGAGCAGCTCGCGCGGGTGGAGGACCGGTTCGGCCAGGCCACCCGGACGGCCACCTACCTGAGCAAGGCCGGCTCGGCAGCGGAGACGGGGCGTCTCTCGCGGGAGTTCGCCGAGAAAAGCCGGCGGCTGACGAGTGCGGAGCGGATGCAGCTGGCGGCGCGGGCCGCCGCGCTGGAGTCGCAGCTGCAGCCGGAACCCGGCGCGTGCGTGAAAGGCTTCGAGGCGGTTTACCCGGGGGTGCGGATCACGATCGGTGCGGAGCGGCATGTGGTGGTGGACCAGTCGACCAACAGCTGCTTTGTCCTCGGCGAGGAAGGGGAGATCACGCTGATCCCGGCCTATTAGGGCAGCGGGCGCAGGCCTGCCGGGGTGAAGCGGCCGCGGCGTTGGGAGGTGTCTGACGATGGCGGTGAGACCCATAGACTCCCTGACGATGCTGCCGCGCCTGGCCGAAGCGGGGCGTACGGTGCACCAGAGCGAGCAGTTTCCACACGCCTTCCAGCAGGTGCTGGGCGCGCAGGTGCAGCAGGAGGGTGAACGCAGCCAGAAACAGGTGCGGCGGCGCACCGAAGTCGAACACCCGGTGATCACCGCCGACGGGCAGCGTTCCGGCGGCCGCGCGCCCCAGGGGTCGGGCGGCGAGGGCCGGCGCAGCCGCCAGCGGCAGACCCGCAGCGAACCAGCAGAGCCGCCGCCGGGCACCAGCCGGCTTGACGTGAAGGTCTGAAGCATGTACACCCCGGGCCCCGGCATACCCATTTGGGTGGCCGGGGCCGTCCGTCTTTCCGGGCCGGCATCCGGTCAGCCCGGAGGGAGGAATGCAGGATGGGAAGCACCGTGACCGGGGCGCCCCCGCGCAGCGGACCCTTCTGGCGGGGCGTCCTGGCCGGCGCGGGGGCTATGCTCGCCGCGCTGGCGATGGGGATTGGATACCTGACCACCGCCGGCATCACCGTGACGGTGGCTGCGGGGCCGCTGGCGGAACAGGTGGCTGCCGAGGTGGAGACGGCCGTCCGGCGGGAGCTGGCTGCTGCCCTGGCTGATGTGCAGGCGCAGTGGCCGGCGCGGGTGCAGGAGGCGGCCCGGAGCCGGCTGAGCGGCCTGCGCCTGGAGGTGGCGGGGCTTACGGTGGAACTGCCGGAAGCGGTGAGGGAGCAGGTGGAACGGGCGGCGGAACAGGCGGCGCAGTCCGCGCTGGAGGCGGCGGCAGACCGCGCGCAGGTGGACGCGGTGGCCGCCCGGGTCGGCGGGCGGGCGGCCGCGCTTGCGCGGGACCACCTGCCGGAGGCCCTCGGCGGCCAGCGGCTGGTCCTGCAGGTGGCGCCCGGAGTCGCGGTGCCGGTGCGGATCCGGGTGCAGTGAAGGCCGCGGGTGAACCCGGCGGGGCTCCCGTCCGTCTGTACGGTTGAGATGATCTGGAGCGGGAGCGTGGATGGACGGTGGCGCGGTGGCTGACGGAGCCGGAGCTGCTGGAGCAAACGGGCCTGACCCGGGCTGAACTGAGGTGGTTCCGCGAGCGGTTTGCCGCGCAGATGGGCTGCCTGACGCGCCGCGATCCCCGGGGCGAGCCGCGGTACGCCCCGGATGCGGTGGTGCTCCTGCGCAGCCTGGCGGCCCTGGTGGCCCGGGGCGCGACACCGGAGCAGATCAAGGCGTGGTACGGGCTGTAGTCGCGGAAAACCCTTTGCCAGCGCCCCCTGTTTGTGCTAAGATATCGGTTGGTGTGTGACTACACACGTTCGCAGATCGCTGCGGCGATGCTGCCCCGGGCAGTTCCGCAGCGGGATGAGGCGGACGGAGGTTGCAAAATCTGTGGAGGTGAATGGTCCCGTGTCTGTGATCTCCATGAAGCAGCTCCTGGAAGCGGGCGTCCACTTCGGCCACCAGACCCGCCGGTGGAACCCCAAGATGAAGGAGTACATCTTCACCGAACGGAACGGCATCTACATCATCGATCTCCAGAAGACCGTGCGCATGGTCGAGGCCGCCTACAACGCTGTGCGGCAGATGGCTGCGGACGGCGGCAAGATCCTCTTCATCGGCACCAAGAAGCAGGCGCAGGACGCGGTGCGTGAAGAGGCCGAGCGCTGCGGGATGTTCTACGTCAACCAGCGCTGGCTGGGCGGCATGCTGACCAACTTCGAGACGATCAAGAAGCGCATCGCCCGCCTCAACGAACTCGAGGAGATCGAAGGCACGGAGTACTGGAGCAAGCTGACCAAGAAGGAGCAGGCGCAGCTCCAGCACGAGAAGGAGAAGCTGCAGAAGAACCTGGGCGGCATCAAGGGCATGAAGAGCCTGCCGGACATGGCGTTCGTCATCGACCCCCGCCGGGAGCGCATCGCGGTCTCCGAGCTGCGCAAGCTGGGGATTCCGATCGTCGCCATCGTCGACACCAACTGCGATCCGGATGAGATCGACTACGTCATTCCGGGCAACGACGACGCCATCCGGGCGGTGAAGCTGCTGACCAGCAAGATCGCCGACGCCGTCATTGAGGGCCGCCAGGGTGTGGATACCTCCGCCACGGTCGAGGAAGAGGAGGAAGTCGCCGCCGAGGAAACCGAGGCGGTCGAGGACCTCGAGACCGACATGATGGAGGAAGAGGCGGAGTAACTGCACGGGAGCATGAGCGGGGCGGACTCGAGGAAGGCTATCCCACGATGATGGGATTGACGCCTCGGAGCCCCGCTCTTCCTGCGATATGCATACTGAGCTGTGAGCAGTGAGCTGTGAGCAGTGGGCTGTGGGCAGCGGGCTGTCAGCAGTGGGCTGTCAGCAGTGAGCTGTGAGCAGCGGGCCGTGAGTGGTGAGCCGCGCGATGGCCGGGGGGCTGTGCGCCGGCAGCGTCCGGCGATGAGCGGTCGGCTGTGAGCAGTGGGCAGTGTTCGGTGAGCCCTGAGCCCGTGGCACTGCGCGGCGGGCCGTGAGCTCCCCGGTGCGGAGCGGTGGGCGGTCTGCGGTGAGCCGTGAGCCGTGAGCCTCCGGCGATGAGCGCCGGGCACCTCACCACTCGCCTCACTACCCATCTCCCCATCCATCTCCCCTATCCATCTCCCCATCCATCTCCCCATCCATCTCCCCATCCATCTCCCCATCCATCTCCCCATTCATCTCACCATTCATCTCCCCATCCATCTCCCCATTCATCTCACCATTCATCTCACCATTCATCTCACCATCCATCTCCCCATCCATCTCCCCATCCATCTCCCCATTCATCTCCCCATTCATCTCCCCATTCATCTCCCCATCCATCTCACCATTCATCTCACCATCCACCTCACCATTGCTCACAACCCACTACTCACCGCCCACAACTCCTCTCACCTCTCACCACTCACGACGCACCGCCCAATGGGGGGAAGGCCTGCTTCCCCCGATTCGGCATGACTGTGCATACCAGAAACTGGAGCCCGCCTTTCCGAGTGATGGGAACCTAACCAACAGGGGGTATTTCGAGCATGGCCGAGATTACCGCAAAAATGGTTGCAGAGCTGCGCGCCCGGACCGGAGCCGGCATGATGGACTGCAAGAAGGCGCTGGTTGAGACGGGGGGCGACTTCGACAAGGCCGTGGACTGGCTGCGGGAGAAGGGCCTGGCCTCCGCCGCGAAGAAGGCCGGCCGCGTCGCCGCCGACGGGCGCGTCCACGCCATCGTGGAGGAAGGCGCCCGCCACGGCGTGCTGGTCGAGATCAACTGCGAGACCGACTTCGTGGCCAAGGGCGAGCCGTTCATCAACCTGTGCAACCACGTGGCGGAGGTCATCCTGAAGACGAAGCCCGCCTCCATGGAGGCGCTGAACGAGGCCCTGGGCGACACGGTGAAGGAAGCCATCGCCAAGATCGGCGAGAACATCCAGGTGCGCCGGTTCGAGCGCTATGAGGTGGCCGAGGCGGGCCGGGTGCACGCGTACATCCACGGCGAGGGCCGGGTCGGCGTGCTGATCGAGCTGGCGACGGCGACGCCGGAGCTGGCGGCCCACCCCGAGGTGGAGTCGCTCTGCCACGAGCTGGCGCTGCAGATCGCCTCCATGCGTGCCCAGTACGTGAAGCGGGAGGACGTGCCCGCGCACGTGATCGAGCACGAGAAGGAGATCCTGAAGGCCCAGGCCATCAACGAGGGCAAGAAGCCGGAGATCGCGGAGAAGATGGTGGCCGGCCGCATCAACAAGTTCTACCAGGAGGTCTGCCTGCTGGAGCAGGAGTGGGTCAAGGACGCCAAGAAGACCGTCGGCGACCTGGTGAAGGAGGTCTCCGGAAAGGTCGGCGGCGAGATCACGGTGAAGCGCTTCGTCCGCTACGAGAAGGGCGAGGGCATTGAGAAGCGGCAGGACGACTTCCAGGAAGAGGTCATGCGGCAGGCTGGTCTGAAGTAAGCCCGGCGAAGGCAGGCGGGAGGCGTGGCGGCCTCCCGCCTTTGAGCAGGGGGGGCGTCTTCTCCGGGAATTGCGGCAGTTGCTGGAGGAAACGCTTTGCAAGACGTAGAAACGGTTTTTGGTCGGCTCAACTCGGCCGGCACCCGAACTGGAGGCCTGAGGATGCAGACACCGAAGTACCGCAGGGTTGTGCTGAAGCTCAGCGGCGAGGCGCTGGCCGGACCGAAGGGGTTCGGCCTGGACCCGCAGGTGCTCTCCGCCCTGGCCCGCCAGATCAAGGCGGTGCACGACATGGGGGTCGAGATCGCCATCGTCGTCGGCGCCGGTAACTTCTGGCGGGGCCGTCTGGGTCAGCAGATGGGCATGGACCGGGCTTCTGCGGACTACATGGGCATGCTCGCGACCGTAATGAACTCGCTCGCCTTGCAGGACGCGATCGAGAAGCTGCAGGTGGATACCCGGGTGATGTCCGCCGTGGAGATGCGGCAGGTCGCGGAGCCCTTCATCCGGCGCAGGGCGATCCGTCACCTCGAGAAGGGCCGTGTGGTTATCTTCGCCGCCGGCACGGGCAATCCGTATTTCACCACGGACACCACCGCCGCGCTGCGGGCTGCGGAGATCGAGGCGGAGGCCATCCTGATGGGCAAGCAAGGCGTGCAGGGCGTGTACGACTCCGATCCCCGCACCAACAGACATGCGGTCAAGTACGACGAGGTCACGTACCAGGAGGTCCTGGCGAAAAACCTGCAGGTGATGGACGCCACGGCCACCGCGCTCTGCATGGACAACCGCATCCCCATCGTCGTGTTCGACATGATGGGTCCTGACCACATCGTCAAGGTCGTCCTCGGTGAGGACGTTGGTCAAACCTACGTCAGGGGGGAATAACCAGTGACCAAGGAAGTTATTAAGGATGCAGAGGAACGGATGAAGAAGGCGGTGGAGGTGTTCCGCCAGGACCTGGCTGGAATGCGTGCGGGACGCGCCACGCCGGCCCTGCTCGACAAGGTGCGCGTGGATGCTTACGGCTCGCCCGTTCCGGTGAACAACGTCGCGACGATTGAGGTGCCCGATCCCCGAACGCTGGTTATCAAGCCCTGGGACCGTTCGCTGATCAAGGCGATCGAGAAGGCGATCAACGTCTCCGATCTGGGCCTGAACCCGACCAACGACGGTCAGGTGATCCGCCTCAGCATCCCGCCCATGACCGAGGAGCGGCGGCGGGAGATGGTCAAGGCCGTGAACAAGCGGACCGAGGAGCAGCGGGTGGCGATCCGCAACATCCGCCGGGACGCGAACGACCAGATCAAGAAGATGGAGAAGGACAAGACGATCTCCGAGGACGAGGCCAAGCGGGCCCAGGACGAGGTCCAGAAGCTGACCGACAAGTATATCAAAGAGATCGATCAGATCATGGCCGCGAAAGAGAAGGAGATCATGGAGGTCTGACCGGTGGAAGGCGGTTCATGGCGGTGGGATCTGGTCGGTCTCCGCTGGTCGGAGGCTGAGGCGATTCTGATCGACCGCGGCGTACCCTACACGTGGTCGGTAACCGCCCCTCCCAACCGCCCGGTCGGGATCGGGGAGCTGCGGGTCGTCGCACAGCGTGAGACCCCTGCTGGACTGGCCTTCGTGCTGGCGCACCGGGAATACGCGCGCCGGGAGCAGCCGGCGGGGTAGGGAGGTCGTGGAGGGGCGTGTTGGACGACTTGCGCGAACGCGTTGGACTCAAGCGGGTGGCGCCCCCGAGCACGGCATCGCGGGAGGAGGACTATCGCCCCCGTCACGTGGCGATTATTATGGATGGCAACGGGCGGTGGGCGGTTCAGCGCGGCCTGCCCCGCACGATGGGACACCGCGCCGGGGTGGAGGCCCTGCGCGGGGTGGTGAAGGCCGCCCCCGACCTGGGCATCAAGATCCTGACGTGCTACGCGTTCTCCACCGAGAACTGGAAGCGCCCGAAGGATGAAGTCGATACGCTGATGAACCTGCTCCTGGAGTACTGCCGTCTGGAGGCCGAAACCCTGCACCAGAACGGTGTGCGGATCAAGGCCATCGGGCGCATTCAGGAGCTGCCCAAAGCCCAGCAGCAGGAGATCGCTCGGGCAGTGGAACTCACGCGGAACAACGACCGGCTGATCCTGAACCTGGCAGTCAACTACGGCGGCCAGGCCGAGCTGGTGGATGCGTTCCGCAGCCTGGCGGCCGAGGTGAAGGCCGGCGGGCTGGAGCCGGAGGCGATCGATGCCGAGGCCGTGAGGCGGCACCTCTACACGGCCGAGCTGCCCGATCCGGACCTGATCATCCGAACCGCCGGCGAGATGCGTCTTTCGAACTTTCTGTTGTGGCAGTCGGCCTATGCCGAGATCTGGGTGACCGATGTGTACTGGCCCGATTTCACGCGGGAGCATCTGGAACAGGCCCTGCGGGATTATGCCCGGCGTGAGCGGCGTTTCGGCGCCCTGTGAGCCCGAAAGGGGCACAGAGACGCGGCGGCTGGCCACAGCAAAGCAGGTGACGTCGTGCTCGTTCGTACACTGACGGGCCTTGTAGGCATACCGGTATTCCTGGGCCTCCTCTATGTCGGGCAGTGGCCCTTCCTCGTGCTGGTGGCGGGGATGGGCCTCATTGCCTTCTACGAGTATGTGCGGCTGGTGCGGGCCGTGGGTTTCCGGCCATCCCTGCCGCTGGGACTCGCGGCCACAGCGGCCGTCGTGCTGGCCGCTGGGCTCCTGCCGCCCCACGGCGTCGCCGCCGGGGCGGTGACCGCGGTGGTGACGCTGGTGATCCTGGCCTGGACGCTCTTCCGGCCGGAGTCGTTCTCGGCGGTGGACGGGCTCTTTACGCTGGCCGGCGTGGGCTACGTCGGCCTGCTCGGCTACCTCGTGCTGCTCCGCCGGCTCGGGGGCGGCGCAGGCTGGGATGCCGGCCTTGCGTGGGCCGGCATGGCCTTCCTGTGTACGTGGGCCGCAGACACGCTCGCCTATTTCGTGGGCGTGATGTGGGGCCGGCACAAACTGGCGCCGAAGATCTCGCCCCAGAAGTCGGTGGAAGGCTTGCTCGGCGGAATCGCCGGCGCGGCGGTGGCGGGGCTGCTCTGGGGACCGGCGATTCTCCTGCCCCGGTGGCAGGGCGCGGCGCTGGGCGCGGCGATCGCGCTGGTCGCCGCGGCGGGCGACCTGGTGGAATCGGCGCTGAAGCGGAACGCGGGGGTGAAGGACGCCGGCCGGCTGCTGCCTGGCCACGGCGGCGTGCTCGACCGGTTTGACAGCGCCCTTTTCGTGCTGCCGTTCGTCTATTACATTGCGACCTTGGTATTCAAAGTATCATAAGCCGGGGTGGGCATGGGGGAGGTGAACCCCGTTGGACAGGCCGTGGTTGTTTTCCGTACTGGGCCTTGCGGCCTTCCTCGTGATCTCCTGGGCCCTGCTGACCTATGGTCTGCCTGTCGTGCTTCCGTTTGTGCTGGCCTGGCTCATCGCGGAGCTGATGGATCCGCCGGTGACGTGGCTGGTGCGCCGCGCCCGCATCCCTCGCTCGCTGGCCGTGGCCATCCTGCTGATCCTCATCGTGGGCGTGATCGCCGCCCTGCTCACCGTGGGCATCGCCTACCTGGTGGGCGAGATCCGGGCGCTGATCGGCAATCTTCCGTACCTGTATGCGGCGGGTCTCGACCTCTCCGGACAGGTCCTGCTCTACCTGGAGGAGCTGGTCGGCAACCTGCCGGAGTCGGTCCAGGTGCAGGTCAGTGAGAACCTCAGCAAGCTGCAGTCCAACCTGGGCGGCTACCTGGAGACGCTGGCCAGGCGGCTGGGCTTCGTGACCTCGGTGCCGGGCTTCCTGATCAACGTGATCATCACGTTTGTGGCGACCTTCTTCATGGCCCGCGACCGGCAGGAGATCGGGGCGTTCCTGCTCTCGCTCTTCCCGGAGCAGTGGCGGGACAAGCTGCGCCAGGTGCGGATGGAGGTCTGGCACAACGCCATTGGCTGGGCCAGGGCGCAGGCGATGCTGATCCTGATGACCGCCGTGGTGTCCATGATCGGCTTTGCCATCATCGGCGCGGATTACGTCGTGCTGGCCGGCCTGGCCGTCGGCCTGCTGGACGTGATGCCCATCGTCGGCCCGGGCGCGCTCTACGTCCCGTGGATCCTGTACGCCGCGTTCACGGGCCGCTTGTGGTTCGCCGTCAAGCTGCTGATCGTGTATGCCACGGTCAGCGCCCTGCGGCAGATGACGGAGTCGAAAGTGGTGGGCGACCAGGTGGGCCTGCACCCGCTGGCCGTCCTCCTCTCGATCTACCTGGGCATCAAGTTCTTCGGCGCCCTGGGCGTGGTCTTCGGCCCGCTGATCACCATCCTGCTGAAGGCGATGATCACTTCGGGCCTGCTGCCCATCTTCACGGACGCGAAGCCCAGGCGCTGACACCACTGCGAAGGAGTAATGTTCATAGATGACGAGAGGGATTGCGATCCTCGGCTCCACCGGCTCCGTCGGCACGCAGGCGCTGGACGTGATCGATCACCACCCCGGGCGTTTCCGCGTGGTGGCCCTCGCCGCCGGCTGGCAGGTGGAGCGGCTGGCTGAGCAGGCCCGGCGGTACCGGCCGGCCCTGCTCTCTGTCGCGGATGCGGAAGCTGCGGCCGCCCTGCGGCAGCGCCTGCAGTCGGAGTCCGGCGGCTACAGGCCGGAGATCACCTGGGGACAGGAGGGGCTGATCCGGGCGGCGACCCATCCGGAGAGCAGCCTGGTGCTGACCTCCGTGGTGGGCGCCATGGGGGTGGAGCCGACGCTCGCAGCCATTGAGGCCGGCAAGGACATTGCGCTGGCGAACAAGGAGACGCTCGTCGCGGCCGGCGAGCTGGTGATGGCGGCGGCCCGGGCGCGCGGCGTAAAGCTCCTCCCGGTGGACTCGGAGCACTCGGCGATCTTCCAGTCGCTCTCCGGCGCCGACCCCGGGCAGGTGCGCCGCATCCTGCTCACCGCATCCGGCGGTCCGTTCCGCGGGCGGAAGGACCTGAGCGGCGTGACGCGGGAGGAGGCCCTGCGCCACCCGCGCTGGTCCATGGGGGCGAAGATCACCATCGACAGTGCGACGCTGATGAACAAGGCGCTGGAGATGATCGAGGCCCGCTGGCTGTTCGGGGTGCCGATGGAGCGCATCGAGGTGATCATCCACCCCGAGTCGATTCTGCACTCCGCGGTGGAGTTCGTCGACGGCAACGTGATCGCGCAGCTCGGCCCCACCGACATGCGCCTGCCTATCCAGTATGCCCTCTGCTACCCGGAGCGCTGCCCGGGGTTTGTGCAGCCCCTCGACCTGATCGCGCTGGGGTCCCTCACCTTCGAGCGGCCCGATGAGGAGACCTTTCCTTCCTTGTGCTACGCGCGGCGGGCCGCTACAATGGGAGGGACGATGCCGGCCGTGCTGAACGCCGCCAACGAGGTGGCGGTTGAGCGGTTCCTGGCCGGCGAGATTCCCTTCACCGGCATCTTCCAGGTCGTCGCCGGGGTGATGGATCGCCACGACCCGGTTCAGCGGCCCGACCTGGCGGCGATACTCGCCGCAGACCGCTGGGCGCGGGCCGCGGCGAGGGAGCAGGGGATCACGGGATGAACCTGCCCGGTGGGGGCCGTACGGAGGCGCAGGCTGGATCCGGGGCGGGCAGCGGTCTCCGGTGGGCGCGGCGCGGTGAGGGGGTTCTGCGGACGGGGCCGGCGGCGATCCGGGCCGCTGGCAGCATGGTGTGGGCAGGGGCCCAGGAACAGGTGGTGAGGGCATGACCCTGGTGGATTGGCTTTGGGCGATACCCGTTTTCGGGTTGATGATATTCATGCACGAACTGGGTCACTTCGCGGTGGCCAAGTTCTTCGACATCCGCGTGCACGAGTTCGCGCTGGGCTTCGGCCCGGCGGTTCTGGGCTTTGACCGGGGCGAGACGCGGTACAACCTGCGTGCGATTCCCCTCGGGGGCTTCGTGCGCATGGCCGGCATGGACCCCAGCGAACCGGAGGACCCCAGGGGGTTCAACAGCAAGCCCATCTACGCCCGGGCGCTGACGATCTTCGCCGGGCCGCTGATGAACTTTCTGCTGGCGTCGCTCCTGCTCTCGGTGTGGGTGTGGGCGCGGGGCGTGCCGGTGACCGAACCGATCTTCGGCGACGTGCTCGACGTCTGCGCGGGCCAGCCCTGCCCGGCGGCGGTGGCCGGTCTGCAGACGGGCGACCGGGTGCTCTCGATCGCCGGAAAGCCCGTCGCCAGCTGGTCCGACATCCTGACCCACGTCGGGGAGTCGGAGGGGGCGCCGCTGGAGGTCCGGTTCGAACGGGGCGGCCAGGAGATGCGCACCGTGGTCACACCGGTGTACATGGATGGCCGCTGGATGATCGGCGTCCAGCAGATGATCCGCGACGTCCCGCTGATCCACGCCCTGGCGCAGGGCCCGGTGATCACCTACCAGTACTCGAAGGCGTGGGTCGAGTCGCTGGTGCAGGCGGTGGTCGGGCGCGCGGAGATCGAGCTGTCCGGGCCGGTGCGGATCACCCACGAGATCGCGACGCAGGCCTCGGAAGGCCTGACCAATCTGCTGTGGCTGACCGCCTTCCTGTCGATCAACCTCGGCCTGTTCAACCTGCTGCCGATCCCGGCCCTGGACGGCTCACACCTGCTGTTCATGGCGGTCGAGGCCGTGCGGGGGCGGAAGCTGGATCCGGAGCGGGTCAACATGGTGCACTTCGTGGGGTTCCTGCTGCTGATGGGGCTGATCCTGGTGGTCACCTATGGCGATCTGCGGGCCGTGATCCTGGGGCAGTAGGCCATTCGATGCGGAAAGGGAGCAAGTGCTGGACATGATGAAGCGGCGTAAGACGCGGGCCGTACAGGTGGGGCGCGTGCAGATCGGCGGCGGCGCGCCCATCTCTGTGCAGTCGATGACCAAGTGCGACACCCGCAACGTGCCGGAGGTCCTCCGGCAGATCCGGGCGCTGGAGGAGGCGGGCTGCGACATCGTGCGGGTGGCCGCGCCGACGCTGGAGGCCGCCGAGTGCTTCAAGGAGATCCGCAAGGGCTGCAGCATCCCGCTGGTGGCCGACGTCCACTTCGACTACCGGATCGCCCTGAAGGTGCTGGAGGCCGGGATCGACAAGCTGCGCATCAACCCCGGCAACATCGGCGCCCGCTGGAAGGTGGAGGAGGTCGTCCGGGCCTGCCGGGAGCGGGGCGTACCGATCCGCATCGGCGTCAACGCCGGGTCGCTGGAGGAGGAGTTCCTGGAGAAGTACGGCTACCCCACGGCGGATGGCATGGTGGAGTCGGCGCTGAAGCACGTCGCCATCCTGGAGGAGCTGGGATTCCACGACATCGTGATCTCGATCAAGTCCTCCCGGGTTGACCAGATGATCGAGGCGTACCGGAAGCTGGCCGAGAGGGTGGACTACCCGCTGCACGTGGGCGTCACCGAAGCGGGCACGCCCTTTGCCGGCACGATCAAGTCGGCGGTGGGCATCGGCACGATCCTGGCCGAGGGCATCGGCGACACCATCCGGGTCTCGCTCTCCACCGACTGCGTCGAGGAGGTGCGGGTGGGCTACGAGATTCTGAAGGCCCTGGGGCTGCGCACCCGGGGGATCAACATCATCTCCTGCCCCTCCTGCGGCCGGGTGCAGATCGACCTGGTCAAGGTGGCCAACGAGGTGGAGCGGCGGCTGCAGCACATCGACGTGCCGCTGAACGTGGCGGTGATGGGCTGCGTCGTCAACGGGCCCGGCGAGGCGGCCGAGGCCGACGTGGCGCTGTTCGGCGGCAAGGGCGTGGGCATGCTCTACGTCGGCGGCGAGCGGGTGCGCAAGACCACCGAGGAGGAGATGGTGGAGGCCCTGGTCGAGCTGGTGGAGCAGAAGGCTGCCGAGATCAAGGCCTCCGGGCAGGTGCCTGCCGGCTACCGCCGGCATGCGGAGCCGTAACGGGCCAGAAAGCAACAAGAAAGGCCGCAGCCACACGGGCTGCGGCTTAGCGCGTGATCCCCTTCCGGTGGGCGCCCGCCGCCGGTCCGGAGCGCGGTCCGCGGCTGGCGGGTCAGTACGAGACGCCGTCGGTTCCCTGGCGAGTCACCTTCCAGGCGCCGTTCACCCGCTTCAGCGCAAGCACGCGGAGCCGTTGGGGCACGGAGGCGGGGGGCTCGACCAGGTCAACGGTGACGATGAACTCGGTGCCCGTCCGGTTCGGCGTCAGCGCAGGGTGCACAAGGCCGTTGGGGCGTGCCGGCGCGGCCAGCCCCCGGTTGGCGGCGATCACCTCGGCGGCGGTGAAGTCCGCCTCGTCCGCCAGCATCGCGGCCACTGCACCCTCGTCGCCGGCGACCACCGCGACCCAGAAGTCATGGGCCGCCTGCCGGGCCCGTGCCGTGGGGGAGAGGTTGTTCGACCAGTACCAGGCACCGGCGGCCGCGGCCAGGATGATGAGGAGCCACAGTGCGAAGCGGGTCTGCGCGTCCTGCCGAGCCTGGTGGGTCATGGGCACCGCGATACCACAGAACGGGCGGCTGCGCTACGGGGACATGCAGCAACAGGAATCAGGCTGGAGGCCAGGCAGTTGCCCATCTTCGCTCAGAGGTCGACGTCCTCGTCGAGCAAGCACCCCTCTCGCACGTAGGCCACCAGCTTGCGCGCCTCCCTGGGCACCCGCCAGCCGGCCTCCCGGTGCTCCCACCAGCGATCCGGGTCAAACCACGGAAGGTCCACGGGGCAGGGGACCAGCTCGATCCAGCGGGGCATGTACGTCCGCAGGGCCAGCAGCGACCGGCGCATGTGCCAGGGCACGGTGACGGCGATCAGCCTCCGGATGCGGTGCAGGCCCACCTGCCGGTGCAGCGGCGCCAGCGAGCAGAGCACGTTTTCGATGGTGTGGTTCGACTCGGTCTCGATCAGGATCGCCTCCGGTGGGACGCCCAGGGCCAGCGCCTGCTCGCGCATGGCCACGGCTTCCGGTCGGTTGCGCTGGCCGAACTTCGTTCCCCCGCTGAGGAAGAGCAGGGGCGCCTTGCCCGCGTGGAAGAGCCCTGCCGCCTGCTGTACCCTTTCCATGCTGACCCCGCCGAACACGAAGATGATGTCGCCCGTTTCCCCCCGGTAGAGCCGGGCGTCCATGACCAGCCGGGCGATCTGCTGGTTGCCCAAGGTCTCCAGGTCGATTTCCGAGATGCGCACTGGCCGTCCCCCCTGTTGGGTATAACGAGGCACGCGCCGTTGGGTTGCGGCGGGGACCCGCCGGCAGCACCGGGGCGGCAAGGTCACATGTCGGCGCAGTTGACAACTGCACCATCAACTGGTAGTCTATGGCCTAGCGAAAGGCGTTGAAAGGGCCCGCCCCGCAGGACCTGTCCCAGAGAGCCGGCCGATCAGGTGCGAGGCCGGTACAGCGTCGGCGAGGGCCACCCACCCTGGAGCCGCCGGCGACCGCCCCCGTGGGCCTAAGCCGTGCCGGGTTTCCCGCCGTTACCGGGGCAAGAGCGGACCGGGCGAGGCCCGGTCAATGAGGGTGGTACCACGGGAGCGACGCCCCCGTCCCTGCGAGGGACGGGGGCTTTCTGCAGCGTGCCGGCGGGCCGCCGCCCTCCTCCCCCAAGAGTCGTGCGAAGGAGAGAGCCGGGAATGAAGGAAGAGAAGGGTTTCGTCAAGGAGATCACGCCCCAGTCGGAGGACTTCTCCCGCTGGTACATCGACGTGATCCGCAAGGCCGACCTGATGGACTATTCGCCGGTGCGGGGCTGCATCGTGTTCAAGCCCGACGGCTATGAGCTGTGGGAGCGGATTCAGGCCGGGCTCGACAGGCGGTTCAAGGAGACCGGCCACCGCAACGCCTACTTTCCGATGCTGATCCCCGAGTCCTTCTTCCAGAAGGAGAAGGAGCACGTGGAGGGGTTCAACCCCGAGCTGCCCTGGGTGACGGAGGCCGGCGGTGAGAAGCTGGAGGAGCGGCTGGCGCTCAGGCCCACCTCCGAGACGATCATCGGCCACATGTACGCCCAGTGGATCCAGTCCTACCGCGACCTGCCGGTGCTGATCAACCAGTGGGCCAACGTGTTCCGCTGGGAGAAGCGCACCCTGCCGTTCCTGCGCACCTCCGAGTTCCTCTGGCAGGAGGGGCACACCGCCCACGCCACCGAGGAGGAGGCCCGGGAGGAGACCCTGCGGATCCTGGAGCTCTACCGGGATTTCGTCGAGACAGAGATGGCGATTCCGCTCTACGTGGGCCAGAAGACCCCGTCGGAGAAGTTCGCCGGCGCGGTGGACACCTACTCCATCGAGGCGATGATGAAGGACGGCAAGGCGCTGCAGGCGGGCACGTCCCACTACCTGGGCACGAACTTCGCCAGGGGCTTTGAGATCAAGTTCCTCGACCGGGACAACCAGCTGAAGTACGTCCACACCACCTCGTGGGGCGTCTCGACCCGGCTGATCGGCGCCCTGATCATGGTCCACGGCGACGACCGGGGCCTGGCCCTGCCGCCGCGCCTTGCGCCCATCCAGGTGATCATGATCCCCGTCGGCCCGCCCAAGCTCCGGGACAAGGTGATGGCCCGGTTCGACCCGCTCTTCGACGCGCTGAAGGCGGCCGGGGTGCGGGTGAAGTCCGACCTGCGGGAGGAGACCCCGGGTTGGAAGTTCAACGAGTGGGAGATGCGCGGCGTCCCCCTGCGCATCGAGATCGGGCCGCGGGACGTCGACAACAACCAGTGCCTCATGGTGCGGCGCGACACGGGCGAGAAGATCCCGGTCCCGCTGGACGAGGCGGTGGCGCGGGCGCAGAGCCTGCTGGAGGAGATCCAGCGCAACATGTACGAGAAGGCCAGGGCCTTCCGCGACGCCCACTCGCACCTGCACATCAACACGCTGGAGGAGCTGAAGTCCCACATCGCCCGCTGCGAGGAGACCGGAGAGCTCCCGGGCTTCGTGCTGGCCGGCTGGTGCGGTTCCGACGAGTGCGAGGCGAAGGTGAAGGAGGAGACCAAGTTCACCTCCCGCAACATCCCCTTTGACCCGCCGGCGCGTAAGCAGGTCTGCATCCACTGCGGCGGCGAGGCCAAGCACACCGTGTGGTTCGCCCGGGCGTACTGAGGCGGAGCAACCTGAACATGACAAACCTGGCTGCGGCAGCGCCCCAGCCAGGTTTTCGTGTACGCCCGGCATCGGCGTGGTGGAGGGCGAGCCGTCGGCGACCATCGCACAGGCGCCCAGCCGTGCAAAGCCGGTGGCCTCGGGGTCGGCCCCGTCCACCAGGACGTCGAAAACGGGAAGGCTGTCACAGCTGATCCGGGGGCGCGTCAGTTCGCCCCAGGAAATCAGGAGCACGACCACCACCGCCACGACCAGCGCACCGGTCCGCCGGCGCCGCACGCCACCGACCTCCCCTGTCATGCATGCGCTCGCACAGGTAGCGGCCGCACAACCTGCGGCTCCCCCTGCGCAGCGCCGGTGTATCAGAGTGACGAGCGTGCGGCGCCGGCGGTTCCCTCCTCACGCTTCTCCCGCAGAGTACTGCTCGCCGGTGAGGCGGGCCCGATCCACGTTGGGGAGCGTGCGCTCCAGGAAGGCGCCGGCGCCCAGCAGGAAGAGCAGGAACCCCGCCGCCCAGAAGATCGGCCGCAGGCCGAGCAGGTCGGTCAGCGGCCCGGTCACCACCAGCGTGAACGGGGTGGCACCGGCGGAGACGCTGGTCAGCAGGCTGAAGGTGCGGCCCTGCTGGCGGGGAGGCACCCGGGTCTGCAGGAGGGAGAAGGCGGCGATGTTGATCATGGCCATGGCGGCGCCGACGATGCCGTACATCGCCGCCCCGGCCCAGAGCGCCTGAGAGTCGGCGGCCAGCAGCAGGCCGGCGCCCATCCCGGTGATGCCGCCGATCAGCAGCCGGCCGAGGCCGGCCCGCTCGAGCAGGCCTCCCGCCAGGTTGCCCGCCAGCAGCCCGCCCATCAGGCAGGCCTGGAGCAGGCCGTAAGTCGACGCGCCGCCGCCCAGCACCCGCTCCGCGTACACCGGGGTCAGGGTGAAGACCGGCGCGGTGGCGAAGCTGGCGGCGGCGAAGGTGAGGAGCAGCATGCGCACCCAGCGGGTCTGCCAGGCGAACTGGAACCCCTCCAGCAACGTGCGGCCGTAGGAGCGGCCCCGGTTGTACCGCCGCTGGGGTCCCGCCTTTCGCAGGAGCACCAGCAGCGTGAAGAGGGAGAAGGCGAAGGTGCCGGCGTCGATGAGCGCGACGCCCCGGAACCCCAGCACCGGCAGCAGCAGTCCCCCCAGCCCGAAAGCGGCGATCTGGACCCCCTGCCGGGTGAAGCCCATCACCGAGTTGGCCAGGGCGATGGACTCGCGCGGGAGCAAACTGGGCAGCATGGCGCTGCGGGCAGGCATGAAGACCGTGCTGGCCAGGTTCTCGGTGAGGATGAGGGCATAGAGCGCGTAAAGCCCGAGCCGCTCGTGCAGCAGCGCGACGGTGAGCACGGCGCCCAGGCGCGTCAGGTCGCAGATGATGAGCAGGACGCGCCGGTCGTACCGGTCGACCAGGGCGCCGGCCGGCGCGCCGAGCAGCAGGATCGGAAGCGCCTCCAGCATCGCCGCCACCGAGACGGCGGTGGCGCTGCCCGTCTTCTCATACACCAGCCAGTTGATGGCCAGGAACAGCGAGATGTCGCCGAAGACGCTGACGATGTGGCCGGCCATGTAGGTGAGCACCAGGGGCCGCAGGATCGGGCGGAGCCGGCCGGCACGCGCGGGCATTGCATTCACCACCATTTCCGGAACCACAGCGCCAGGCCCGCGGCGAGCACCAGCGTGGTGATCAGGCTGCTCTCAGGGCCGTAGCTCGCGCCGGTGAGCCAGTCCGCCGCAACCGGCTGCAGGGTGAAGAAGCGCCCTCCGAAGGTGCCGTACATCGGGAACCCCAGGAGGGTCCACTGCACCAGGTTCCAGCCGTAGTGGAAGCCGATCGCGGCCCAGAGGCCGAGCCGGAGGTAGAAGACGCAGGCCGCCAGGGAAAAAAGGACGAAGTTGACGAAGGTCAGCACCGTCTGCTGCCCGTTGGGAATGTGGGCCAGGTAGAACAGGGCGACGGAGAGCAGGACGCCCACCGGAACCGAGGTCTTGCTGGACACCCAGCCGACCAGGAAGCCGCGGAAGACCAGCTCCTCCAGGGCCACGACCACCAGCATCAGCAGGGGGTTGGTGTAGGTGAGGTAGTCGGGATCCATGTTCTCCGGCAGGGGCGCCACGGCCACCGCGCGCAGTGCGAGCAGCGCGGCGGCCACGGCGAGGATCGCGCCGCCCCCGTTGAGCAGACCCACCACGAACCCGTTGATCCCACTCGTCTGCTGCATGGTCAACCTCCCAGAAGGATTTCGGCCAGGGGCTCCTCCCGGACGGGGCCCACGGCGCCCAGCGCCAGCCGATCCGGGCTGAGCAGCCGTGCGGCGCACTCCCGCAGGTCCGCCGGGGTGAGCCGTGCCAGCTCGGCCGCCAGCCTCTCCGGCGGTTCGCTCCGCCCGAGGCCCAGGCCCCGGCGCCCCAGCCTGAACATATGTGCCCTGGGCGTTTCGGCCCCCATGATGACCCGCCGGATCGCCCGCTTCCGCGCGCGTTCCACCTCCTCGGGCCGTATGTCCCCCCCGGCCAGCTGCAGGAACGCGAGCCGGACCAGCGCCACCGCTTCGGGTGCGTGCTTCGGGTCAACGGCCATGTAGACCGGCAGGAGGCCCGCATCCGTGTTGACCAGTGCGGCGCTGTCCAGCCGGTACGCCCAGCCCCGCTTCTCCCGCATCTCCTGGAAGAGCCGGGAGCCGGTGCCGCCCGCCAGGACGGCGGCCAGCAGCGTGACCGCGGGCAGGTCGGCAGAGGTGGCGGCCACCCCCGGGGCCGCCAGGCAGAGATGGGCCTGCCCCAGCGGCCGCTCCTCCACGGCCAGGGACGGGCAGAAGGCCGGCGGCTCGCCCCGGCCGGTCCGCCCCGCTGACGACGGGACCTCCCGGAACGCCCTGGCCGCCAGGTCGGCCACGGCCTCCTCGTCGAGCGCCCCTGCCACGGCCACCACGGTGTTTTCCGGTGTGTAGCCCAGCCGGTGCAGGCGCCGGAGGGCCGCGGCATCCAGCGCATCGACGGTCTCGGGGTAGCCCAGGATGGGCCGGGCGAGCGGGTGCTCGCCCCAGCACGCCTTCAGGCAGAGCTCGCGCGCCTGGTCCGCAGGGTTGTCGGCGGCGGTGCGCATCTCCTGCCGGATGATCTTCCGCTCGATCTCGACCGCGGATTCCTCCAGGGTGGGGGTGGTGACCATCTCCACCAGGAGGGAGAGGCCCTCGGGAAGGTCCTCCGGCAGCAAATCCATGTAGTAGCAGGTGGCCTCCTTCGTGGTGAAGGCGTTGGCCCGGCCGCCCAGCTCGTCCATGCGCCGGGCCAGGGCGGGGCCGTCCGACCGGCTGGTGCCGCGGAAGAGCATGTGCTCCAGGAAGTGGTGGCCGCCGGCCATGTGCGCCGGTTCGTGGCGGGATCCGGCGCCGACCCAGACGCCCACGCTGACTGTGGCGGCGTAAGGGAGGCGGGCCGTGCAGAGCGTCACCCCCGGCTCCAGGGTGCGGGTGCTGACCTGCTCGGCGATCATGCCCAATCACCGGCCGCGAAGCGCACCTGCGTGGCCGGCGCGTGGTCGTACTCCCGCATGGCCAGTGACCAGAAGCGCTTCAGCTCCTCCGCGGTGAGGTTCTTGTGCTCGATGACCACCTGGTCCAGGGTGTAGCGGTCCCAGTCCCGATGGAGGATCTTCAGCCCCAGGCGCTCGGCGGCGATCTGGATCTTGGATCCGGGGTAGGGCGTCAGGATGCCGAACGGCGTGATGACCTTGGCCTTCTCGGTGCCCATGCTGCGCAGCTCCCGGGCGAAGAGGATGGTCTCCATCACCGTCTCGCGGGTGTCGCGCGGGTGGCCGACGATGAATGAGCAGACCACCTTCATGCCCACCTTCACCGCCGCCTGCACCGCCTGGCGCACCTGCGTCAGGTTGATGCCCTTGCCGATGCGGCGGATCACCTCTTCGTTGCCCGACTCCACGCCGTAGTGGATCTGCCGGCAGCCGCCGTCGTACATGATCCTGAGCAGCTCCTCGTCGACCTCGTCCACCCGGGACTCGCACGCCCAGACGATGTCCAGGTTGTGCTCCTTGATGAGCTGGCAGATGCGGGTGATCTTCGCCCGGTCGCAGGTCACCGTGTCGTCGATGAGGTCCAGCTTCTTCAACCCGTAGGTTTCCACCAGCTCCTTGATCTCGGCGAAGACCAGGTCGGGGTCGCGGTGGCGGGCGGCCCGGCCGGAGAGGGCGTTGGCGTTGCAGAAGATGCAGTTGGCCTCGCAGCCCCGGCCCGTGATGACGGTTCCGGGTACAGGGTAATCCAGCAGGTTCAGGAGGTGGCGCGCCGGGAGGGGGAGGTCGTCGAGCCGGTCGATGAAGGGGCGCAGGGGGTTGATGCGGAAGTCGTCGCCCCGGCCGTAGGCGATGCCGAGGATGTCCTCCAGGCGGCCCCTTCCGTGGGCGAAGTGCTCCACCAGTTCCAGCATGGTGTATTCGCCCTCGAACAGCACCACGGCGTCCATCGGGCTGTCGTTGAGGGTCTCCTTCGGCAGGAAGGAGGCCTGGGGACCGCCCATGACGTACTTGGCGTCCGGCAGGACCTGCTTCAGCTCCCGGCAGAGCTGCAGGGCGTTGTTGTAGTTGAGCGCGTAGGCGGTGAAGCCCACGATGTCCGGCCGGTACGCCTCGGCCAGGGCGATCACCTCCGCGTTGGGGGCGAGCGTGAGGCCCACGTCCTCGATGCGGACCTCATGGCCGTGCCGGAGGAGCACGGCGGCGATGTACGCGAGTCCGATGGGCGGGTGCGTGGCATACGCATCCACGACGCGCCCTCCGATGGTCACGGTCCTGTTCGTCTTGGGATTGATCAGCAGAACCCTGGCCATGGGCGAATCCCTCCTTTACTTGGATGCTGCGGCGCCTGCGCGGTCCCCTGGCCGCGCCAGCGCCTGCAGAACGGTCTGGCTCACCTCCGCCGGATTCTGGCCGGCCTGCAGGAGGTAGGCCGGCGCCCTTTCCAGCAGCCCGTGCAGGGCGGACAGCCTTCGGGAGATGCGTCCGGCCCGGACGCCCTCGGGCTGGAAGAAAGGCTTGACCCCGTCGGCTGCGGCCGGTGCGAGCAGCGCAAAGGCCGTGCGTGCACCGACGGGGTGGACCCGCGAGCGGTCGGCCCGCACGCGGCGGAGCAGGAAAACCGCCGCCGGGGGAACGGGCCTGTCCGCCACCGCCCCGACCTCCCCGGGGGGGATCAGCCTGCGGCGGACGCCGCCCGTGTAGGTGAACGCATCCGGCGCGTCGGGCGCGTACACGGCCACGTGCGGCAGGTACCCATAAAGCAGCCCGTCGGGGTCCAGGAAGACGGTGTCATCGCCGATGAAGGCGGCGCCGTACTGCCGGCAGAGCGCGGCGGCCAGCGTGCTCTTGCCGTGGCCGGATTCACCGAGAAAGAGCAGCCCGCTTCCGTCCAGGGCGACGGCCGCGGCGTGCAGCGGGACGAATCCCCGGCGCTCCAGCCGGTCCGCCACCGCCGACTCCAGCAGCACCCGGGCGAGCTCCAGCAGGGCGCCCGGATCCCGCGCGGCTCCCGTCAGGCACACCCGGTCGCCATCCGGCCGCCGATGCCAGACGGCGCCCGGCGAACAGTACCAGTCCTCATCGCCCTTGGACCAGCGGTCGAAGTCGCCGGCCCGGTCGGCGAGCACCGCCCCTTCGGGCAGGTCCGGCAGGTCGCCCAGCGCGCCCCGGATGGAGACCTCCGGCGGCTCCACGCGCTCGGCGAGATACGGCCGGTGCTCCCTGGCCACCGCCTCCACGAAGGCCGGGTCGCCGCCCACTTCGCAGGGAATGCCGTGGATCGACAGCCGCATGGAAGACCCTCCTTCGCAGGGGCGGTTCAGGTCCGCTCGCAGAGACCCCTGGCTGCCAGCTGGTCGCCGAGCGCCGTGAACTGGCGCCGCGCGTCCTCAGGGGACACGCCGAGCAGGGCTGCAAAGGCCGCCTCCGGGTCCGGGGCGGCGAGGCTCCGGAGGAGAAGCGCACCGGCCGGGCTCAGCTTGTGGAGCCGCCCCGTGACCTGGTGGTAGGCGAACACGCCCTCGGCGGTCTCCACCGGCACCACCCAGGGGTCCGGCCGCAGGGTCACGGCTCCCGCCTCCCCGCAATGAGGGCGTGGCACGCCCGCAGCGTCACCCGCGCCGCGGGCTCCGACTCCGCATCGCCCAGGCCCAGGGCCCTTCGGTACAGCACCCAGCGCTCGGGCGCCGCCTCCCGGAGGTGCCGCTCCGCCCACCGGTGCTGCCACTTGAGGCCGACGTTGAGCTCGCCGGCGCACAGCAGATCGTGGACCGTCATGATTTGGGCGGCCAGGCGCCCAAGCAGCACGGCGTGATCGTAGTGGCCTGCCCGGTAGGCGCCGACGGCGTCGTGGTAGAGCGAGCGGGCCTGAGCCCGGAACTTGTTCAGGGTCAGCTCCGACGGCCGGTAGCTTTGCGCCCGCTCCACCAGCGACCGGCCGACGCCTTCAGGGTCCGCGAGCACCACGGCGCGGCGCAGGCGGGCGGCGGTGAACTGGACGTCGTAGAGGCGCATGCGGAACAACCAGTCCAGGTTCTCCAGCTCCGACTCCAGTTCGGAGAGGGGGAGGTACTCGACGTGGACGGGCACCGGCCCGTCCTCGATGATCTGGAGGCTGCGCACCGAGCGGGTGACGGCCAGGAGGTCCAGGTCCGACGCTGGCGTGGCCAGGTCCTCCACGGCTGACCCGTACGCCAGGACGGCGATCGCCTCGTGCTCCAGGCGGGGCAGCGCCGCCGCGGCGGCTTCTTCAAGCGGCAGGGTGAGTTCGGGCATGAACGGTTCCTCCTCTGGTTGCGGGTGGCCGTCAGGCGGCGGCCAGGGTGTCGAGCCACGCCGCCAGCGCGGACCGGTTCTGTGCCGTGTCCTGACCCATGAGGTAGCGCCAGGCGGGAAGCTGACGCGCCCACTCGCCCGCACGGGCGTAGATCGCCTCGGGAGGCGCGGCGTTGGCGGCAGCCGCCTGGTAGAGGGTCAGGCGGGCCTCGGCCGGCGGAACGGGCTCGATGGACGCCCGGCCGCTCCGCCAGATGCCGGGTATCAGGATGCCCGTCAGGGTGACGGCGGGCGGATCGCCGGAGACCAGGCTCGGCGGGCGGACCAGCCGCTTCTGCCGGCCGTCCAGCGGTGAGACGAACAGCGGCCACTGTTCGGGATCGGAATCGGGGAAGAAGCGTGCGACGGTGTCCCCGGTGAGCCCCATGCGCCTGGGAAGCCCGCTTGCGGTCAGGCTTTCCGGCCGGAGCACCGTCATCTCGTCCGTGACGATCTGCATGCCCGCCGCCGCGCCCAGCAGGCATGCGGAGGTCTTCCCGGCCCCCTTGTGCGCCGGCACGAGGAGGGCCTGTCCGCTTTCGGGGCTCCAGAGCAGCCCCGCGTGCACCACCCAGCGGCCGGAGCGGTTGAGCGCCCGCCGCAGCGCCTGGGTGACCTCCGAACGGACCAGCGGGTACGGATCGACCCCGCTCCGGCAGCAGATGTCCGTCTCCAGGCGCTCAGGCGACCGCACGACCGCGCAGCGGCCCGGCCAGAGCAGAAACTCCCGGTCGCCGGCATACCATTGGCTCATGGGCACGGCCGGATCGGTGAGGATCAGCTCGGCCCCGGCGGGCAGCAGATGGCTCCAGTCGCCGCCATCCGCGGCGGACAGGCGGAGCCGTACCATTTCTGCCGGCCGGTCGTCAGAAGGGAGGGACGGGGGCGTCAGAAACGGGCCGAAGTCTGCGGCGAGGTGTGCGGACACGGCGTCGTCCGCACCCTCGACCTGCACCGCGGCTTCCCAACAGGCAATCGTCAGCCTCATGGCGCCTCCTGCATAATGAAGACGGGGTAGGGCGGTGCCGCTCTGTTCGGTTCAGTTCTCACTTAGCTCAGGATCCAGTTGATCAGGAACTGCCGCTTCACGAGGAACGGGGACTCCTCCGCGGGCAGCTCCTCAACGGCCTCCATCTCGGCCTCCAGAGCCTCCAGGCGCTCCTTCTCGGACATCCGTATCCCTCCTTTCCCAGGGAGGATGATGTTGACCGCTCAGGCTAGCTCAGGATCCAGTTGATCAGGAACTGCCGCTTCACGAGGAACGGGGACTCCTCCGCGGGCAGCTCCTCAACGGCCTCCATCTCGGCCTCCAGAGCCTCCAGGCGCTCCTTCTCCGACATCCGTTCAACCCCCCTTTGCCGCTGGTGTCACCGCCCTACCCCAAGACTGTAACGATATATGTGGCAATAATGATTACACAGACGATTCTGATATTCCTTTTCGCTGACAGATTATATTCTGAGAGCGGAACGCATGGGCCGCAGTGCACGGCGGACGGCGAACTGCTGCAGCCAGATCTGGGTGGCCGGGTCGGCGAAGAAGGCCTCCGCGGCTGCTCTTCCGCGCCTGTAGAGGTCTTCCTTCCCCTCGGCGTCAATGTCGAACTGCGTGGTGCGGTAGGGCGAGGTGTCGATGGGGATCGTGCGGACGTAGTCCTGGTTCTCCAGATCGCTCAGGTCCCGGGCGCTGAGGATCGTGTTCACCATGGCCTGGACCAGCTCGAGGGGCGTGTTGGTCGGCTGCGGCTCGCCGTCTCCGCCGCGCAGGTCGAAGCCGAACGTGGGCACGCAGGCCGGGCCGCCCACGGGCTGGAAGAGATGCACCGGGAAGTTGGAGAGCAGGCCGCCGTCCACCAGGGTCGCCCGGACCCCGCCCGGCAGCTCCAGCCGGTACGGTTGAAAGAAGAAAGGGATGGCCGTGGAGGCGCGGACGGCGTCGGCCACCGGGAAGTCGTAGGGATCGTCCAGCGAGTAGGGCGGGCGGCCCAGGTCGTGGGGAAACACCAGCATGCGCCGGTGGGTCAGGTCGGTCGCCACGATCTGGCAGGCGATCGGCAGGTCGCGGAACGTCACCCGCGGCCGCCCGAGCCGCTGGGACAGCAGCCGGTCCACCTCGGCCAGCAGCTTCTCCCCCTTGAAGATGCCTTCATGGAGCAGCAGGCTGGCGACCTTGAACCCGGAGGCGTCGCCGAAGCTGCGCAGGTCGAGTCCGTGGATGATCTCCCTGAGCGCGCCGGCCCGGTAACCCGCGGCGACCAGGGCGGCCACCAGCGCGCCGGCGGAGGTGCCGGCCACCGCACGCCAGCGCCAGCCCAGCTCCTCCGCGACCGCAAGTCCGCCCACCAGGGCGATGCCCTTTACGCCGCCTCCCTTGAATACGGCCTGTGCCAGACGAACCACGCGCACACCCCCGGGACCCCCGTTCCGGGGTTTTTGCCGCATATTACGCCCCGGCGCCGGCGGAAGTACCGATTCCTTTCCGCCGCGGCGGGAGATACTGTGACCGGGCACCGCAGACCGACATGTCGGGGAGGAAGGCATGTGAAGCAGGGGTTGCGAAGGGCCATGGCAGCGATGACCGCGGTGGCGCTGCTGGCCGTTCTGACGGGTCGGGCCCTGGCGGCTGACGCCGGTGCGCCCTCGTTCCGGCAGCAGGTGGAGGCCGTGCGGGCCGCGGCGCCCGACCTGGTGGCGGCCGCGGGCTCCGACGACCTGGAACGGTTCCGCCGGGCGTTCGACCGGTTCGCCGAAGCCCTGGACACGGTGCTGCCCGCCGTCCGCGCAGAGGATCCGGGCCTGGCTGCGCGCATGGCCAATGCCGGCAGCGCCATCCGGGGGCTGCTCCTCAGCGGCATCCTGTCGGAGGAGGATGTCGCCCGGGAGGTGGCGGTGATCCGCGACGCCCTGGACGAGGCCGTCCAGGCCATGGGCCGCGCTCCCGGGCCGGTTCAGCGGTTCACCGTGGCGGCGCGGGAGTACCGCTTCAGCCCGGATGAGCTGCGGGCGAAGGCGGGCAGGCCGATCGCCGTCCGGCTGGAGAACCGGGGGCGGGTGCCGCACGAGTTCCGCATTCCGGAGCTGAACGTGGTCATCGGGCCTGTGGAGCCGGGGCGCAGCGCGGAGGGCACCTTCACGGTGGAGAAGCCCGGCATGTACAGCTACGAGTGCCATGTGGACGGGCACTACCTGAGGGGCATGCGTGGCCGGCTGGTGGTCGAGTGACCGTCCGGTCGCGCGGTTTGACGGGTTGGCCTTGCCGGGGGCAGTCTTACCAAGAGGGGGGACTGCCCCGCATCATGTGGGTAGGGCCGCCTGTGACGGGGCAGTCTAGCAACCGGTACCGATCGGAGGAGGAAATAGGTCTCGGTGTACGGAATACTTTACCCCAGGAAAACCGGTTCCCATGGCCGCGCAGGCTTTGAACCCGGTCTGCTCCAATCGGAGGTCAACTGGCTTATGAGAGTCGCGGCGGTGATCCCCGCTTACAATGAAGAGGCGACCATCGGATCTGTGGTCTCCGCCTGTACGCAGGTGCCGGAGATCACCGAGGTCATCGTGGTGAGCGACGGCTCGACGGACGAAACAGCCATCCGGGCCCGAGCAGCGGGAGCGACCGTCATCGAACATACGGAAAACCGGGGCAAGGCGGCCGCGATGAAGACGGGCTTCGACGCGACGACGGCCCCGGTGCTGCTCTTTCTGGACGCGGACTTGATCGGCCTCAGCCCCGGCCACCTGCGGGACCTGCTGCAGCCGGTCCTGGCCGGAGAGGCCGACATGAGCATTGGCGTCTTCGGCGACGGCCGGGTCGCGACCGACCTGGCGCAGCTGGTCGCCCCATACCTGTCGGGCCAGCGGGCGGTAAGGCGGGAACTCCTGGCGGACATGTTCGCGGAGGAGCCCGACGCCGACCAGGCCCGGTTCGGCATCGAGGTCGCGCTCACCAAGTACGTGAAGCAGCACGGCTGCCGCGTGGTCGAGGTCGTGCTGGAAGAGATGAGCCACCGGATGAAGGAGGAGAAGCTGGGCCTGGTCAAAGGCGCCGCGGCCCGGCTGAAGATGTACTACGAAATCCTGAAATACGTACAGAAGGGATAATGACATTGCTCGATCTGCACTTCATTCAGGTGAACCTCTATACGTTCGGTCAGCAGCTGATCGACAACCTGATCCCCCTGCTCGTCGCCGCGCTGGCCGGCGGCGTGGTCGGGCTGGAGCGTGAGGCCCACAACCGGCCCGCCGGCCTGCGCACGCACGTGCTGGTCTGTGTGGGGTCGGCCCTCCTCATGAAGGTCTCGCTCGGCATGTACGACATCGTGCTCGCATCGGGCTTCGGCAACGGCGACCCCGGGCGCATCGCGGCACAGGTGGTCAGCGGCATCGGCTTCCTGGGCGCCGGCACGATCATGCGGGAGGGGGCGACGGTTCGCGGCCTTACCACCGCGGCCTCGCTCTGGGTCGTGTCGGCCATGGGCCTGGCGGTGGGCGCCGGCTTCTACGTGCAGACCTTCGTGGCCGTCATCCTGGTGATGCTGACCCTGAAGACGTTGTCGGAGGTGGAGAACCGCTTCTTCTCCCACACGGCGTACCGGTCGCTGGTGGTCCAGGTGACCGACTCGCCCGGTCAGCTGGGCGTCGTCGCCTCCACCTGCGGCCGCTGGGGCTACACCATCAAGAACGTCGCGATGCGCTCCGGTCCCCTGCCGGGCACCATCGAGATCCGCTTCACGGTGAAGCCGGACGGGCGCAACGCGGACATGACCGCCCTCATCGGCGATTTGATGGCCCGGGAAGGGGTCATCTCGGTGACTGAAGAAGACATTTAGAGAAGGCCCGCGGGCGCACTGGGTCCACCAGGGCGCTCGTCGGTTTCTCGTGGCCGCCGCGCCCCCCTCAGGGGTGTTGCGGCGCAAATCTTTGCGCTACGAGGTGAGCCGCCCACATGTCATCGCAGTCCGACTGGCTCGCGCTCATCGATCTCGCCCAGCTGCCCCCGCAGGTTCAGGCCTTTCTCCAGGGCGCCCGTCCGGTGCGCGTGGAGGTGAACCGGCGCAGGCGCAGCGTCGCCGTCCACCTGGCCAGCCCGGTGCGGCTGGCCCTGGACGACCGCCGGGTGCTGGCGGACGCTGTGGCCGAGCAGTGTCTGGGGGGCCTGGCCGCCTCGGTGACGGTGGTGCCGGTGCGGGAGCCCGACCCCCAGGCAGATCCGGCCGAGCGTGTGGGGGAGGCGTGGTCCGAGATTCTGATCCAGCTGAAGCAGGCCCTGCCGCTGGTCAACGGGATCCTGGAGAAGGCCGTCTGGCGGGTGGAAGCCCGGAACCTGGTCCTCGAGCTGCCCACCGCCGCTCAGGCGGAGGTGGTGGAGCAGCGCGGGGTGATCCCCGTCCTGGAGCGGCTGGTCCGGCGGGAGACCGGCTGTGCGCTGCAGGTGCGGGTGACGGCGCGCCCGGCCCCGCGGACTGAGCAGGCGGAGGCCGCCGCTGCGGTGCCCGAGGACCCCTTCGCCGAGGTCGAGGAAGGGGTGCCCCTGCCCGAACCGCCCATCGAAGACCCGGGCTTTGCCGATGCGTACTTCGAGCAGTGGATGCAGCGGCAGTCGGCCTTCGGCAAGAAGGAGGCCGCGGCGGCGCCCCCGCCGTCGGAGGGGCTGCTCAGGGGCCGGGCCATCCCGGCGGACGCGCCGGTCCGGCCCATCCGGACCATCACCGAAGAGGAGAACCGGGTGGTCATCGAGGGGGAGGTCATCGGCCTCGAGAGCCGCGACCTGAAAAGCGGCCGGCAGCTCATCTCCTTCGGGGTGTGCGACCTGCTGCGGGCCGAATCCGGGGATCTCGGCGACACGCTGCCGGTGAAGCTCTTCCGGGATCCGCAGAAGGAACCCGACTACCTGGCGACCCTGAAGAACGGGACGTGGGTGAAGATCCGGGGCAACGTGCAGCTGGACAAGTTCTCCGGCGAGCTGACGATGCTGGCCGACGACGTCGTGGTGGGCAGGCGGCCGGCCCGTGAGGACACCTATGAAGGGCCGCTGAAGCGGGTGGAGCTGCACGCGCACACCACCATGTCGGCCATGGACGCCCTGATCGATCCGGCGGAGCTGGTGAAGACGGCGGTCAGGTGGGGCCACAAGGCGGTGGCCATCACCGACCACGGCGTCGTGCAGGCGTTCCCCGCTGCCAGCGGCGTGAAGGTGCCTGAAGACTTCCGGATCATCTACGGCTGTGAGCTCTTCCTGGTCGACGACGGGGCGGCGGTAGTGCAGCGGCCGCCCGCGGACCTGCCGCTCACCGAGGCGGAGTTCGTGGTGCTGGATATCGAGACGACGGGCTTCTCGCCCATCGGCGACGACATCATCGAGCTGGGCGCCGTGCGCTGCCGGGGCGGAGAGATCCTGGAGACGTTCCAGCGCTTCGTGCGCCCCACCAAGCCGGTCCCGCCCGAAGTGCAGAAGCTCACCAACATCACGCCCGAGATGCTGGAAGACGCCCCGGAGCCGGCGGTGGCCCTGCGGGAGTTCTTCGACTTCGTGGGCGACGCGGTGGTCGTGGCGCACAACGCGCAGTTCGACTACTCGTTCCTGCGCTACCACCGGCAGAAGTACCTGGGCGAGGCGTTTGACAATCCCGTGCTGGACACGCTGACGCTGGCCCGCGCGGTGATGCCCCACATGCGGAGCCACAGCCTGGCGGCGCTCACCAAGGAGCTGCAGGTGCCCCTGGTGGACCACCACCGGGCCGACGCCGATGCGCGGACCGCCGCGCTGGTGCTGGTGAAGCTGCTGGAGCGCGCCGAGGGCGTGGCGACCGTCGCGGACCTCAACTCCCTGAGCAAGGGCATCAACGCCGAGCAGCTCCGGCCGTACCACGCCACCTGTCTGGTCAGGACCCAGGCCGGCATGAAGAACCTCTACAAGCTGATCAGCCTCTCGCACATCGAGTACTTCAACCGCACCCCGCGCGTGCCGCGCACCGAACTGGAGAAGTACCGGGAGGGGCTCCTGATCGGCTCGGCCACCTACGGCGGCCACCTGTTCGATGCGCTGCTCCGGGGCGTGCCGGACGACGAGCTGGAGCAGCTGGCCTCCTGGTATGACTACCTGGAGATCCTGCCCCGGGACTGCCTCTCCTTCCTGCTGGAGTCCGGCCAGGTCAACTCCGAGGAACAGCTGCTCTCCCTCAACCGGCGGATCTACGAGCTGGGGAAGAAGCTGGGCAAGCCGGTCTGCGCGGTGTCGGATGCGCACTTCCTGGACCCCCACCAGCAGATCTTCCGCCGCATCCTGAAGGGCGGCATCGGCTTCCGCGACGAGTACGACGCGCCCTTCTACCTGCGCACCACCCGGGAGATGCTGGACGAGTTCGCCTACCTGGGCGAGGAGGCCGCCTACGAGGTGGTCATCGCGAACCCGAACCAGATCGCGGAGCTGATCGAGCCGGTGAAGCCGGTTCCGGACAAGCTGTTCCCGCCGGTGCTGGAAGGGTCGGAGGAGGAGACCCGGCGGCTCTCGTGGGAGAAGGTAAAGCGGGTCTACGGCGACCCGGTGCCCGAGAAGATCGCCCAGCGGCTGCAGCGCGAGCTGGACGCGATCATCGGCAACGGCTTCGCCGTGTCCTACTACATTTCGCACCTGCTGGTGAAGAAGTCGCTGGAGCTGGGCTACCTGGTGGGCTCCCGCGGCTCGGTGGGCTCGTCCTTCGTCGCCTGGGCGATGGACATCACCGAGGTCAACGCCCTGCCGCCCCACTACATCTGCCCCCAGTGCAAGTACCTGGAGTGGCACGACGACGGCAAGACCGGATCGGGCTTCGACCTGCCGCGCAAGCCCTGCCCCCGCTGCGGCACGGACCTGGACCGGGACGGGCAGGACATCCCCTTCGAGACCTTCCTGGGCTTCAAGGGCGACAAGGTGCCCGACATCGACCTGAACTTCTCCGGCGAGGTGCAGGGCCGCATCCAGAAGTACTCCGAGGAGCTGCTGGGCGGCGAGAAGTACGTCTTCAAGGCGGGCACGGTGGGCACCATTGCCGAGAAGACGGCCTACGGCATGGTCCGGGGCTGGCTGGAGGAGAACAACATCACCGGGGTGCGGGAGGCGCACATCGGGTATCTCGCCCAGGGGCTGGCCGGCGTGAAGCGCACCACCGGCCAGCACCCCGGGGGCATGGTGGTCTGCCCGGTGGGGATGGACATCGAGGAGGTCACGCCGGTTCAGTACCCGGCCGACGACCGGAAGTCCGGCGTGAAGACGACCCACTTCGACTACCACTCCTTCGAGCAGGCCTTGATGAAGCTGGACATCCTCGGCCACGACGACCCGACCATGCTGAAGATGCTGCAGGACCTGTACCGGGAGAAGACGGGCAACCCCGACTTCGACGTCAGGAAGGTGCCGGTGGACGACCCGCAGGTGCTGGCCCTGTTCAGCCCCGGGGGCAACCGGGTGCTGGGCATCGAAGATGGCAAGCTCCAGTTCGACCTGGGCACCATCGTCCTGCCCGAGATGGGCACGCGCTTCGTGCGGCAGATGCTCATGGAGACCAGTCCCCGCAACTTCTCGGACCTGGTGCGCATCTCCGGCCTCTCCCACGGCACGGACGTGTGGACCAACAATGCCCAGGAGCTGGTGAAGCAGGGCATCCCCTTCCAGGAAGTCATCGGCTGCCGCGACGACATCATGGTGCAGCTGATCTACTGGGGCGTCGAGCCCGCCACGGCCTTCAAGATCATGGAGTCGGTGCGCAAGGGCCGGGGGCTCACCCCCGAGATGGAAGAGACCATGCGGGCGTGCAACGTGCCTGACTGGTACATCTGGTCCTGCAAGCAGATCAAGTACATGTTCCCCAAGGCCCACGCCGCCGCGTACGTGCTCTCCTGCCTGCGCATCGCCTGGTTCAAGGTGCACGAGCCGCTGCTCTTCTACGCCGCCTACCTGAGCGTGCGGGCCGGGTCGGTCGACGCCAACCTGCTGGTGCAGGGGCCCGAGGCCGTGCGGCGGTACGTGCAGGAAATCGAGGCCAAGGGCAAGGACGCCACCCCCAAGGAGAAGGACTCCCTCACCGAGTACGAGCTGGTGGAGGAGGCCTTCCTGCGGGGCATCCGGTTCAAGCGGGTCGATCTCTACCGCTCGGAGGCCACCCGGTACCTGATCGACGGGGAGAACACCCTGCTCTGCCCGTTCAACGCGCTGCCCGGTCTGGGCGACAGCGCCGCGCAGGCCATCGTGGAGGCCCGGGCGCAGGGCGAGTTCCATTCGAAGGAAGACCTGAAGAACCGCGCCCGGCTCAACAAGGCTGTCATGGAGCTGCTGGAGAACCACGGGTGCCTGCAGGGCCTGCCCGAGGGCAACCAGCTGGTGTTCGGGTTCTGAAGGGCAGTCACCGCTCACCTCGCTGCCCCGGGCGCGCGAGGCACACACCATGCAGGAGGACCATCATGCAGATCCAACCCCTGCCTTACGACGCCGTTGCCCTGGAGCGGTTTCAACGGGAGGGCCCCTTCATCTGGCTGTGGGAGCCCGAGCGCACGGAGGCCGTGCTGGGCGCCGGCACGCCCGAGACCGACGTGGACCTCGCACGCTGCGCCGCCGACGGCGTGCCGGTGTACCGCCGCCGCGGCGGGGGCGGGGCCGTGGTGCTCACCCCGGGATGCCTGGTGATCACCGCGGCGTACGAGGCGCCCAGGCGGCAGTTTGCCACCCAGTGGATCGGCCCCGTCGCCGAGGCGGTGGCCCGCGCCCTGCGGAGCCAGGGGCTGCGGGGCGCGGCGGTGCGGGGGATGGGCGACGTGGCGGTGGACGACCTGAAGGTGCTGGGCTCCAGCCTGTACGCGAACCGGCAGGTGGCCCTGTATCAGGGCTCGCTGCTGGTGGACCCGGATCTGGACGAGATCGCCCGGTACCTGCCCCACCCGTCCCGGGAGCCCGACTACCGGCGCGGCCGCAGCCACCGGGAGTTCATGACGTCGCTGGTGAAGGCGGGGTGGCGGGGCGATATGGCAGCCCTGCGGGCGGCGCTGGTCGCGGAGCTCGAACGTGTGTAGCGGGCGGGGATTGCGCCGCCGGCAGGAAAGGGTTAGCATTGTGCAGAGTGTCTCGTCGTGGCGGGGTGTTCGCTTGCAGTACCGGTTGATTGCCCTCGACGTGGACGGCACGCTGTTCTGCGCTCGTCACCAGGTGTCCCCCCGCACGCTCGCGGCCCTGGCGGCCGCTCGGCGGCGCGGCGCGATCACGGTCATCGCCACGGGGCGCACGCCTCAGTCCGCGCTGCGCATCAGCCGGGAGATCGGCGGCGGGCCCGTGGTCTGCTGCAACGGCGCCGGCGTGCTGGACGACGGCGGACGGATACTTCACCAGTGCGGCATTCCCACCGACGCTTTGTTGAAGACCCTGGCCCTGGGGAGGCGGGCCGGCCTCCTCATGCACTGCTACACCCCGGAGGGGATGGTGCTGGACCAGCCGGTCGCACATCTGAAGAACGCCTACGCCTGGCTGCGCACCGGGGTGCAGGCGCTGCAGGCGGCGCGGGCTGTCGCGCGGCTCTGGGGCGAGAACCGGACCCGCCTGGTGCCCCGCCTCTCCCGGTGGGCGGCGGCGCCCGACCGGCCGCCGGTGCTGAAGCTGATGATGTTCGGCGATCCGGACATGCTGCCGGCCGTCGCGGCGGAGATCCGCCGGGAAGTGCAGGGGGTGGAGGTCACCTCCTCAGGGGCGGACAACCTGGAGGTAACCGCGGCCGGCATCTCCAAGGCGAGCGGCCTCAAGGTCCTCGGCGAGCGTCTGGACATTCCTCCTGAGGCGATGATCGCGTTCGGCGACTCGGATAACGACCTGACGATGCTGCGCTACGTGGGGCTGGGGGTGGCGATGGGCAACGCCGCGCCCCACGTTCGGGCGGCGGCGGACCGGGTGGCTCCGCCCTGCGACCAAGACGGCGTGGCGCATGTCCTGGAGGAGGTATGCGGAGGATGAGAGTCCTGGAGGCCGCGACCCAACTGTTGATGGGACTCTGGGTCGGCGCAGCGGCCGGCTTCGCCCTGTCCGCCCCCAAGATCTTCGAGGCCTTCGGCCCCGACCGGCAGTCGGCCGGCGACCTGGCGGGCGACATCATCTACCTGCTCAACAACGCCGGGCTGCTGCTGGGGGCGGCCGCGCTGCTGACCCTGCTGCCCCGGCTGAAGGGCGGCGTCAACAAGGCGCGGCTCGTGCTCCTCCTGGGCTGCCTGGGGCTGGCGCTGACCACCTGGCTCTACATCTTCCCGCAGATGGAACGGGCGCAGCCGCCCCAGCCCATTCAGACGTATGCCGAGACCGATCCCGTGCGGGTGGAGTACAACCGGTGGCACAAGCTGTCAGAGCGGGTGTACGGCGTGGCCATGGTGCTCGGCGCAGGCGTCATCGTGCTCGGACCCTTTGCCGAGCTGAAGGGAGGGCGCCGCTAGTTGGACTGGGAACAGCGGATCCTGCAGGCCCTGGAGTCCTCCCGGACCGGGTGGGATGAGCCCCCCGACTGGCGGGCCGCCCTCGCGCTGTACGACGGGCTGAGCCCTGCCGAGGCCATGGAGCTGGACCGCACCTTCGTCCGCATGGTCGACATCGGCTACCGGAACCCGCACGCTGCCTGGCAGCCGCGGCCCTTCGACCAGATCGAGGCCGGCCTGCCTTCCGGCATGGCGCCGGGGGACCTGCTCTGCATCGAGGCCGCGGTGCTGGTGGCGGCGGAGCGGGGGCTGGGCGACGCCTATTTCCCGTTCCTCCGGCTGATGAGCCTTCCCGCCTGGCACGTCATCCAGGGGAGGCTGACGTGGCTGGACCGGGAGGGGTTCGAGGCGCAGCGCAAGCTCAGCCTCACGCGCGCCGGCCGCGGCCTGGGCGCGCTGCTCGGCCAGGCGGTGGCCGACGCCCTGGGCTGCACGGTGGAGTTCATGAGCCGGGAGGCGATCCGGGCCCGCTACCCCGGCGGGCACCGGGAGATCGTGGGCGGCGGCCCCTTCGGGTTCCCGGCCGGTGCGTGGACGGACGACACGGCCATGGCGGTGGCAGTCGGCCGGGGGATCCTGGAGAATCCCGGCGACCCGGTCGATGCGGTGGGGCGCCATTTCGTCGCCTGGTTCCAGTCCGACCCGCCGGACGTGGGGAACACCTGCCGCACGGCCATCGCCGCCTACCTGCGGCTCGGGTCATGGGCGGCGGCCACGGCCCACGTGCAGGCGGAGCTGGGCCAGTGGGCGGCCGGCAACGGCGCGCTGATGCGGACACTTCCCGCCGCGCTGGCCTACGGGCCGGACCCGGCCCAGGCCATCCGCATCGGGCGGATGACCCACCCGCACCCCGAGTCCGACGCGGCGATCGCCGTCTACCACCGCGCCGCCAATGCGCTGCTGGACGGGGCCTCACCGACGGAGGCCCTGGCGGCCGGCCTGGCGCCGCTGCCGGGGGCTGAACCGGAGGTGCAGGCGGCGCTCGCCGACCTGGCCCGGCGGCTCGACGGCCTGGCCGACCGGCCTGTGGAACAGATCCGGTCCGGAGGCTACGTAATCGAGACGCTGGAGGCCGCGTTCTGGGCGCTGCTCCGGACGGACTCCCTGGAGGAATGCATCGTCGCCGCGGTGAATCTAGGGGATGATGCCGACACCGTCGGCGCGGTGGCCGGCGGTCTGGCCGGCGCGGCGTACGGCCCCGGGGCCGTGCCCCGGCGGTGGAGCCGGGCCCTCAGGGAGCGGGCGGTCATCGACGAACTGGCCGCCGGGCTCTACGAAGTCTACCGAACGCACAATACTCGCAGGTGATGGAGGTGTGGCGGCGGCCCGTACGGCACCGGGCCGCCGCAGCGGATGACAGCAGAGACGAAGAAGGCGGCAGGTATGCAGTTCGGCCTGACACTGGTGCAGAAGATCCTCTACGGAGCGCTGCTCATCGGCGCCGCCGCGGTGGTCGTGCTCCTGAGTCCGATCTTCACAGGTCCCCTGGGCACGGTGTTCTTCGTGCTCTACGGCGTGTTCGTCGGCGTGCTCTCCTGGTTCGTGTCGTCGGGCTGGGCGTTCAGCCTGGAGCTCACCCCGCGCGAGATCCGGGTGCGGGACGCCGGGCGGATCACGGTGATTCCCCTGGACAAGCTGGGCATGGTGGTGCGGGGCGGGCGGAACCCGCTTTTCCCCGTCATCTGGCTGGTGCTGCGGGGGGTCGACGTCGGCCGGGAGCTGCCGGAGAAGGGGGTCCACCCCGTGGCACGGGAGATGCTGGACACCTTCCGGCAGCGCAATCCGGGGAAGAGGATCACCTTCGTCCCGGTTCCGGCGGTCTACCTCCGTTCTCCCGCCGAGTTCGTCGGTGAACTCAAGCGGCGCATTCCCCCGCTGACGATTGATGACCGACTTGGGCGAAAGTAGGCCCGTCATCCCTTGTCACGGGCGGCATTGTGTGCTATTATGAGCAACGAGGTAGCTGTTCCGTGTCCTAAGGAGTGGGTGTCAACCCACTCTTTTCAACGTCCGACGGTTCCCTGCAGTGCGGGTTCGCCACGAGCCGGTGCGAGCCGGCTCATTTGGTGCCTGCGATCGGGACAGAGTAGTAGTGTTGAAGGCATGTCGCCGGGCTGCATGGCCCGGTGTGATCGGAGGTCTGGTCCTGTTTGGCGAAGAGCGGAAAGCGTCTCGAGGAGATGGTGGAGCAACTGGCGGCCCCCCACGCGGCGGCGCTGGGGCTGGAGTTGGTGGGCGTCGAGCTGGTCAAGGAAGGAGCGTATCGCTACCTTCGGGTCTATATCGACAAGGAGGGCGGGGTTGGGTTCGACGACTGCGAGGCGCTGAGCCGAGTGGTCGACGCCCGGTTGGACGAAATCCTTCCCAATCCACCGTACGATTTCTTCGAGGTCTCTTCGCCCGGGCTGGACCGGCCCTTAAAGCGCGAGGCAGACTTCGCCCGCTACGCGGGGCACAAGGTGGTGGTCACCACCTACGCCCCCGTGGACGGGCAGAAGTCGTTTGTGGGTGAGTTGCAGGGGCTGGTGGACGGCCGGGTGACCCTGACCCTGACCGAGGGGAAGGCGGCGGGGCAGACCATCGCCATCGACCGCAAACAGGTGGCAAGCGCCCGCCTTTACGTTGAGTTATAGGAGTTTGAGAGGGGACTTGAGGGATGAAAGCCGAGATTCTCGAGGCGCTGGATGACCTGGTGCGTGAACGGGGCATCTCGCGGGAGGTCCTGATCGAGGCGATTGAGGCGGCGCTGATTTCCGCCTACCGCCGCAACTTCGGGGCGGCGCAGAACGTGCGGGTCTTCTTCGATGACAAGACCGGCGAGTACCGGGTGTACGCACAGAAGGAGATCGTGGAAGAGGTGACCGACCCGCGGCTGCAGGTCAGTCTCGAGGAGGCTCGGATGAAGAACCCGAACTTGCAGCTGGGCGACGTGTTCGAGGTGGAGGTCACCCCGCGCGACTTCGGCCGCATCGCCGCGCAGACCGCCAAACAGGTGGTGGTGCAGCGCATCCGCGAGGCCGAGCGCGGCATGATCTACGAGGAATACTCCAGCCGTGAGGGCGAGATCGTCACCGGCCTGGTCCAGCGCCAGGACCCCAAGACCCGGACGGTCTACCTGGAGCTGGCCCGGGGCGTGGAGGCCGTGCTCATCTCCAACGAGCAGATTCCCGGTGAGCGGTACGTGGAGAACCAGCGGATCAAGGCCTATGTGATTGAAGTCAAGCGCACCACGAAGGGGCCGGCCATCGCGGTCTCCCGGACCCACCCAGGCCTCCTGAAGCGGCTGTTCGAACTGGAAGTGCCCGAGATTCACGACGGCACGGTCGAGATCAAGGGCATCGCGCGCGAAGCCGGCTCCCGCTCGAAGATCGCGGTGATGGCCCGGGAGCCGAACGTCGACCCCGTCGGGGCCTGCGTGGGGCAGAAGGGGCAGCGGGTGCAGAACATCGTCGATGAGCTGCAGGGCGAGAAGATCGACGTGGTGGAGTGGTCCCCCGATCCCGAGGTGTTCGTGGCCAAGGCGCTCTCGCCGGCCAAGGTCACGCAGGTGATCTGCGACGAGGCGACCCGGACGGCGCGGGTGATTGTGCCGGACTACCAGCTTTCGCTGGCCATCGGCAAGGAAGGGCAGAACGCCCGGCTGGCGGCCAAGCTGACCGGCTGGAAGATCGACATCAAGTCCGAGTCGCAGGCGCAGTCCGGCGGCTGGGAGGATGGAGGCGAGGACGACGTCGGTTAATTCCGGGCACGCCCCGTGTCCGGTCGGGCCATGAAGGGAGGTGGTGACGATGGCCAGAGGGCGGCAGCCCAAGGTGAAGAAGGTTCCCCAGCGCATGTGTGTCGGCTGCGGGCAGATGCGCCCCAAGAAGGAACTGATCCGGGTCGTGCGCACGCCCGAAGGCGCCATCGAGCTCGACACCTCTCCCTCCGGCAAGCGCCCCGGGCGCGGCGCTTACCTCTGCCCGGACAGCGAGTGTCTGGCCAAGGCGGTGAAAGGCAAGCGCCTGGAACGGTCGCTGGAGCAGCCGATCTCCGACGAGGTCTGGGCCCAGCTCGAGGCGCAGATGGGGACGGTGAAGGCGACGTGATCTCGCCGCCGCTGCACTCGATGCTCGGGCTCTGCCAGCGGGCAGGGCAGCTGGTCTCCGGAGATCTGGCCGCCGAACAGGCGCTGCGGCGCGGACACGCCCACCTGGTGCTGGTCGCCGGGGACGCCAGCGAACGAACCCGCGCCAAGTTTGCCCACCTGGCTGCGGAAGCCGGGGCCCCGTGTTACGTCGTGGGCACCCGGGAAACCCTGGGCAAGGCGATCGGGAAGGCCGCGCGTGCGGTCGTGGTCGTCCGGTCCCGCGATTTCACCCGGGGGATCCTCGGGATCCTCCAGCGGGAAGGCCTGGCGCCGGTGACAGGACGGGGGTGATCCGTTGGAGCCCAGGCTTCGCGTATTCGAACTCGCTAGAGAGTTGGGAGTGGACTCCAAACGCATACTGGAGGTCCTTCAATCTTTGAACGTGGATGTGAAAAACCATATGAGCACCATCGACCAGAAGACAGCTGAGAAGGTGACCGACGCGGTCAGGCGCACCGGCGCCCAGGAAGGGGGCGGTGCTGCCAAGTCTGCCGCGAAGGCCGCGAAGCCGGCGGCCCAGCAGAAGCCGACGCGCGAGGCGAATCCGGCGAAGGCTTCGCTGCTCGAGGACTTCTTCGGCGCCGGCACCCGCCCGAAGCGGCCCGTCGCCGAGAAGCGGGACCGCCGTCCGCTCACCGAACGGCGGCCGCTGGCGGAGCGCCCGCTGGCCGAACGCCCGCTGGCCGAACGGCCGGCGGCTGAGCTGCGGCCCGGCGGCGCGAGGCCCGCTGCGTCAGGCCGCCCGGCTGCGGAGGTGCCGCCCGCAGCGGAGCGGCGTCCGGCGGAAAAGGCGCCGGCCGCAGCCGCCGCTGCCCCTGTGACGGATCGCGCTCGCGCGGAAGCGCCCGCCGCGCCAGCCGCGCGCGCCGGGGCCAAGCCCGCAGGGGCCGATGCAGGCCCGCCTGAAGAGGCTGCCGGGCGGGCGCAGGCGGAGCAGAAGGCGGCCACCAGCGCCGCGCCTGCAGCGGAAGCGCCTGCGGCCAGCGCCGCGGCGAAGCCGGCCCGTGAACCCGAGGCCGGATCCGACGCCGCGGCTGCGGCGAAGCGGCAGGCGCCGGCTGCGGAGCGCCGCGAGGAGCCGCCGGCGGCGTCCGCGCAGCCGTCCGGACCGAGCCGGCCGGTTCCGGCCGGACCCGGCCAGCCTGCGAAGGCCGCCTCCGCGGGCTCCGGCGTGCCGGCCAGGCCCGCGGCGTCCGCGAAGCCGGGGATCGGTCTGCCTTCGAAGCCGGGCGACAAGCCGGCTGAGGCGGCGCGGCCCGCGGGCTCGGGCATCGGACTGCCCGTCAAGCCGGCCGGGCCCCGGCCGGGCGCACGCCCTGCGGGCGGGCTCGGCCTGCCGCAGAAGCCCAAGCCCGGGGCCGGCAGACCCGGGGGCCTCGGGCTGCCGCAGCGGCCTGGCCGCCGGGGCGCGCCCCTGGCCATCCCGAAGCTGGATCCCAAGGTGGCCGAGCAGGCGAAGTCCAGCGAGGGCAAGCCGCGCACCGGGCAGGGCGGCGACAAGCGGCGCGGCGCCGTGTACGATCGCCGGGAGCACGCATCCTCCCAGCCCGCTGAGGAGAAGCTGTTCGCGCAGCGGGTCAGGCGGAAGAGCGCCTCTGCCGAGCGGCGCAACCTGAAGCCCATCACCGTGACGGGGCCCATGTCGGTGAAGGACCTGGCCCACGCGATGGGGGTGACGGCGGCAGAGGTCATCAAGACGCTGCTCACCGGTTTCGGCATCATGGCGACCATCAACCAGGAGCTGGACGTCGACACCTGCGTGCTGGTGGCTTCGGAGTTCGGCGTCGAGGCGACGGTCGAGCAGAAGGAAGACATCACGGAGATCTACGACCGGGTCGAGGATCCCGACGAGCCGGAGGAGCTGAAGAAGCCGCGGCACCCGGTGGTCACCATCATGGGCCACGTGGACCACGGCAAGACCTCGCTGCTGGACGCGATCCGGCAGGCGAAGGTGGCGGCCGGCGAGGCCGGCGGCATCACGCAGCACATCGGCGCCTACGAGGTGGAGCTGAACGGCCGGAAGATCACCTTCCTCGACACCCCGGGCCACGAGGCCTTCACGGCCATGCGCGCCCGCGGCGCGAACGTGACCGACATCGCCGTGCTGGTCGTCGCGGCGGATGATTCGGTCATGCCGCAGACGGTGGAGTCGATCAACCACGCCAAGGCCGCCAACGTGCCCATCCTGGTCGCGATCAACAAGATCGACAAGGAGACGGCCAACCCGCAGCGGGTCATGCAGGACCTCACCCAGTACGGGCTGGTGCCTGAGGAGTGGGGCGGCGACACCATTATGGTACCGGTGTCCGCCAAGCAGAAGACCAACCTGGACCTGCTGCTGGAGAATATCCTGGTATTGGCAGAGGTATCCGAGCTGAAGGCGAATCCCGACAAGCCGGCGGCGGGCACCATCCTGGAGGCCGCACTGGACAAGTCGCGGGGCCCGGTGGCCACCGTGCTGGTGCAGGCGGGCACGCTCAACACCGGCGACGTGTTCGTGGCCGGCAGCGCCTGGGGCCGGGTGCGCGCGATGTTCGACCACCGCGGCCGCAAGCTGAAGTCGGCCGGCCCGTCCACGCCGGTGCGGGTGCTGGGCTTCGACTCCGTGCCGCAGGCCGGCGACGTGTTCCGCGTGACGCCGGACGAGAAGACGGCCCGCAGCATCGCGGAGAAGCGCATTGCCAAGGCCCAGGCGGAGCGGCAGGCCCAGAAGGCCATCTCGCTGGACGACTTCATGAGCCAGGTCGCCCAGGGCGAGATGAAGGACCTGAACGTCATCGTCAAGGGCGACGTGCACGGCTCCGTCGAGGCCATCCGCGGCCAGCTGGAGAAGCTGCGGAACGAAGAGGTCCAGGTCAAGATCATCCACACGGGTGTCGGCGCCATCTCGGAGTCCGACGTCATGCTGGCGGTCGCCTCCAAGGCCATCATCATCGGCTTCAACGTGCGTCCTGACGACCGGGCCTCGCGCGCGGCGGACGAGCACGGCATCGATATCCGCACGTACAGCGTCATCTACGACATCGTCAACGATATCGAGGCCGCCATGAAGGGCATGCTCAAGCCCAAGATCGAAGAGGTCATCCTGGGCAAGGCCGAGGTGCGGGAGACCTTCAAGGTGCCCAAGGTCGGCGTGGCCGCCGGATGCATGGTCATCCAGGGCAAGGTCACCCGCAGCGCCCGGTACCGGCTCATCCGCGACGGCGTGGTCGTGTGGGACGGCGAGATCAACGCGCTGCGCCGGTTCAAGGACGAGGTCAAGGAAGTGGCCGAGGGTTACGAATGCGGCATTACCCTCACCAACTTCAACGACTTCAAGCGCGGCGACATTCTCGAGGCTTACGAGCTTCAGGAGGTCAAGGCCGGCTAGCCCGGTGACGAATCCGGCGAAGGCCGGTGGCAGCGCCACCGGCCTTCGCTTGACAAGAGGGCCCCGTTGAAGGGGTCCTGCGGGAGGTGTGTTCCCCATGGCAGGGAACTCGCGCGCCGTCCGTGTGGGCGAGCAGATGCGCGACGAACTGGCCCAGCTCCTGCGCGACGAGGTGAAGGACCCGCGCATCGGGTTCGCCTCGATCGTCAAGGTGGAGGTCTCGCGTGACATCCGGCACGCGAAGGTGTACGTCTCCGTGCTGGGCAACGAGCAGCAGAAGAAGGACACCATGGCCGGGCTCGCGTCCGCCACGGGGTTCCTGCGCAGCGAACTGGCGAAACGGCTGCAGCTCCGGTACATGCCCGAGCTGCACTTCGCCCTGGACGAGTCGATCGAGCACGGGCAGCGCATCGCGCAGCTGCTGGTCCAGGTGCGAGAGGAACAGCAGCGGAGCGGCCGGGAAGAGGGTGAGTAACCTGCAGGTCGACCTCAGGGCGGCGAGCCGGATGATCGCCCAGGCGCAGCGTATCCTCTTTTTCATGCACGTCCAGCCCGACGGCGACTCCATCGGGTCGACGCTGGGCATGATCCGCGCCCTCCGGCAGATGGGCAAGGAGGCCATCCTGGTGGGGGCGGATCCCATCCCGCCCATGTTTCACTTCCTGCCCGGCTGGGACGTGTACCGCGTGCCGTGGCAGGAGGTGGAGGGGGAATGGGACCTTTCCTGCTTCCTGGACTGCGGCGACCTGGAGCGGGTGGGCGAAGCCCTGCCCGCGGTGCGGCGCGGCCGCACGACGCTGAATGTGGATCACCACGTGACCAACACGTCGTTCGCCGACTACAACTATCTGGACTTCTCGGCCGCAGCGGTGGGTGAGCTGGCGTTCCGCATCCTGCGGGAGATCGGCGCGCCCATCGACGCCGAGACGGCCTTGTGCCTGTATACGTCCCTCGTGACCGACACGGGCGGTTTCCGGTACGACTCCACGGGGCCGGGCACGCACCGGGTGGCCGCCGAGCTGATCGAGCTGGGCGCCCGTCCCTATGACGTGGCCCAGGCGATCTTTGAGACAGAGCCGCTCTCCCGCCTGGCCCTGCTGGCCCGCGCCCTGCAGACCCTGCAGCTGGACCAGGGCGGACGCATCGCGTGGATGGTGGTCACCCGCAGGCTGCTGGCCGAGGCCGGGGCGACGGACCATGACGTGGAGGGCATCGTGAACTACGCCCGCTCGGTCGCCGGGGTCGAGGTCGGCATCCTGTTCAAGGAGACGGCGGAGGGCGCGGTGCGCGTGAACCTCCGCTCCCGCCGCACCGTCGACGTGGGTGCGGTGGCCCAGCGCTTCGGCGGCGGCGGCCACGCGCGCGCCGCCGGCTGCACCTTGCACAACGTGCCGATCGAGGACGCGGTGGCGCAGGTCGTGTCCGCGGTGAGGGCGGTGCTGTGACGATGGCGCGGCAGGACAGCGGTGCGCGTCCCCCGGCCGACGGAGTGCTCAACCTCCTGAAGCCGCCGGGGATGACGTCGCATGACGTGGTGGCGTTCGTCCGCCGGACCTTGGGCGTGAAGAAGGTCGGCCATACGGGGACGCTGGATCCCGGCGTGGCCGGGGTCCTGCCGGTATGCGTCGGGCGGGCCACCCGCCTGGCGGAGTACATCGCCGGGGCCGACAAGGCATACCGCGCGGAGATCACCTTCGGGGCGGCGACCGACACCCAGGACAGTTTTGGCGAGGTGGTGGCGGAGGCCGACGCCTCGCACCTGACCCGCGGCGACATCGCCTACGCCCTCACGCGCTTTCACGGTCCCATCGAGCAGGTGCCCCCGATGGTCAGTGCGGTGAAGGTGGGCGGCCGGCGGCTGTATGAGCTGGCCCGCGAGGGCGTCGAGGTGCAGCGGGAGCCCCGGCAGGTGTTCATCCACCGGCTGCAGCTGCTGGATTTCCGGCCCGGGCCCAGGCCGGTCGCCTACGTGGATGTGGTGTGCTCGAAGGGCACCTACGTGCGCACCCTGGCCCACGACCTGGGTCAGCTCCTGCGGGTGGGCGCGCACCTCTCCTACCTGGTGCGGACGCGCTCGGGGCAGTTCCGGCTGGCCGACGCCGCCACCCTGGAGGAGCTGGCCGCCGGGAAGGCGCCGCTTCTGCCGCCGGCCGCGGCCCTGGGGGACATGCCCCGGGTGAAGGTCGCCGGGCAGGTGGCCGCACGGGTGCTTCACGGCGTGGCCCCCCGGGTTCGGGTCGCGCATCCGGATGGCTCCGTCGTGGCGGTCGTGACGGAGGACGGCGACCTGCTCGCGCTGGCGGAAGCCGTCAGGGGAGGTCTGCGGCTCCGGAAAGTGTTTTCATAATGCCATCATGAGGTAGAGACATGGAACTGGTAACACGCATCGAGGACGTCCCGGTCCGGGGTACGGGCAACATCATCGCTATCGGAAAGTGGGACGGCGTGCACCTGGCCCACCAGGCCATCCTGCGGGCGCTGGTTGCGGAGGCCCGCCGGGTGGGGGGGCAGTCCGTGGCCGTCGGTTTTCACCCCCTGCCGATGCAGGTGCTGCGCCCGGAGGTGGCGCCCCCGATGCTGATGACCCTGGAGGAGCGCGCCGAACTGATGGCCCAGATGGGCGTCGACGTCCACCTGGCGCTGCCCTTTGACCAGGATTTCGCGAACCTCACGCCGGAGGCGTTTGTTCACCAGGTGCTGGTGGGCCGGCTGCGGGCCCAGCAGGTGATGGTCGGCTTCAACAACACGTTCGGCCGGGGGGGCAAGGGGACGGCCGAGACCATGCGCCAGCTCTGCGCGCCCCTGGGCATTCCGGTGCACATCTTCCAGCCCGTGCGGGTGGACGGCGAGAACGTCTCCTCCACGGAGGTGCGGTTCGCCGTGGCCAAGGGGCGCATCCAGGCCGCAGCCCAGCTGCTGGGCCGGCCGTATGCGTTCCGGGGGATTGTGGTCCACGGCGACAAGCGGGGCCGGCTGCTCGGCTACCCGACGGCCAACATTCAGCTGGACTCGGGAAGGCTCCTGCCGCCGAACGGCGTCTACACCGCCCGGGTCACGGTGCTGGGGGAGCCGAGAAAGCTGCAGCCCCCGGCCACCGTCGCTCCCCGCACCGGTCCGGTGTACGGGGCCATGCTGAACCTGGGGATGCGCCCGACGGTCGGCGGCACGCAGTTGCGGTGCGAGGCCCATCTGTTTGACTTCAGCGGCGACCTGTACGGGCAGGAGGTCCAGGTGGAGTTGCTGGCGCCCATGCGGCCGGAGCGCACGTTCCCGAGCCTGGAGGCCCTGGTGGCGCAGCTCCGCGAGGACGAGCGGGCGGCGCGCGCGTTCCTGGCCCGCTGGACGGAGGCCCGGCCGTGATGGGCAGGGTGCGGCTGGACCGGCTGCTGGCGCACATGGGGTTCGGGAGCCGCAAGGAGATCCGGGCCCTGCTGAAGGCCGGACGGGTGACCGTGGACGGGGCCGTGGTCACCGACCCCGGCGCCCAGGTGGACCCCAGGGCGCAGGCGGTGGCGGTGGACGGCGGGCCGGTGCGCTTTCAGCAGCACTTTCACGTGCTGCTGCACAAGCCGTCCGGGGTGATCACCGCGACGGCCGATTCCCGGCAGGCCACGGTGATGGACGTGCTGCCGGAGGAGCTGCGCCGCGGGGATCTGGTGCCCGTGGGCCGGCTGGACAAGGACACCGAGGGGCTCCTGCTGCTGACCACCGACGGCGCGCTGGCCCACCGGCTGCTCGCGCCGCGCTGGCACCAGCCCAAGCAGTACCTGGCCCGGGTGGACCAGCCCCTGGAGCCGGCGGATCAGGAGGCCTTCGCCCGGGGCATCGCCCTGCAGGATGGCTATGTGACCCTTCCGGCGCGCCTGGAGATCACCGGGCTGCAGGAGGGGCTCGTGACGATCCATGAAGGCAAGTACCATCAGGTGCGGCGGATGTTCGCCGCCCGGGGCAAGCGGGTCGTCTACCTCAAGCGCATCGCGATGGGCCCGCTGCGCCTGGGGGACCTGCCCCGGGGCGCAGCCCGCCCGCTGACGGCGGAAGAGGTGGCCGCGCTCTACGCGTCGGCGCGGCTTCCGAACCCCGATTCGCCCGACGATGCGCTTGCCCGCCCGCCCGGGGTGTGATACACTTATCGTCGTCGAACAACCGGCGACTCGGTCTGCCGCTGACTCCGGCGGTTTACTGGGTCACCGGCGTTTCCCAGATCAGGAGGAGGTTGAATTTCCGTGCCGCTGTCTCAGGAAGAGAAGCAGAGGATCATCAACGAGTTCAAGACCCATGAGACCGACACCGGGTCGCCCGAGGTCCAGGTGGCGCTGCTGACCCACCGGATCAACGAGCTCACCGAGCACCTGCGGGTACACAAGAAGGATCACCACTCCCGCCGGGGTCTGCTGAAGATGGTCGGCCAGCGTCGCGCACTGCTCGTCTACCTGAACAAGATCTCCCCGGAGCGGTACGCCAAGCTGATCGAGCGGCTGAACATCCGGACCGTCATCCGCTGAAGCGAGCAAAGAAGCGCGAGACCGAATCCAAGGGGTTCGGTCTCGCTGTTTTCCGAACGATTTGGGGCCGGCGGCCGGTCTTGTAGGTAGAGGTGGTGTACCTGTGGCCAGAACGGACGCCGAGCGCCGGGAGGCCTTTGCGGCCCTGTTTTCCCAGATGGCGCCCCGCCTTTACCGCACGGCCCTGGGCATCCTCGGCAACCCCCACGACGCCGCCGATGCCCTGCAGGAGGCCGGGCTGAAGGCCTTCCGGTATTTCGACTCCCTGGCCGACCCCGCGGCGGGGCCGGCCTGGTTGAACCGCATCCTGATCAACACCTGTTACGACCTCGGCCGGAGGCGCTGTCGGTCCGTTCCGACCGGCCTGGCTGCCGCGGACACGCCCGGCAGCTACGCCGCGCCCGAGACGGACTGGGAGCTGCTGGAGGCGCTGCAGCTGCTCTCGCCGGAACAGCGGACCACGGTGGTGCTCCGCTTCTTCCAGGACCTCACCATCCCTCAGATCGCCCAGGTGATGGCGGTGCCCGAGGGAACGGTGAAGTCACGGCTGCATGCCAGCATGGCGAGACTGCGCACGGCCCTCGCCTCATCCGAAAAGGAGGGTGTGCAGTGAGACCTTACGTGATCGGCGGCGCCTGCGACCGGGTGCGCCAGCAGGTGGACGCGGCCATGATCGAGGGGGTGCTGACCCTGCCCCCCGCCCTGGCCGCCCATGCGGAGCGCTGCCCCCACTGCAGCGCGGAGGTGCACGAGGTCGAGACGCTCCTGCAGCGGCTGCGCAGCCTGCCGGCGAGTCTGGACCTGAGTCCGGTGCCCGCGGCGGTGGACCGGGTGCTGCAGGCCGCGGCGGCGGACCTTCCCTCTGTGGCTGCCGGCGCGGCGCCTGGCGAGGCACGGCGGCGCACGCCCCAGTGGCGGTGGGTGCTGGGGCAGGTGGCGGCGGTGGCGGCGATGCTCATCGTCGCCGCCGGCGGGCTCACGTTGCTGGGCCTGAAGATCCACGACGCGGTCACCGGGGCCGAACCCAGCGCGATCGTGGAGCGGTGGGTGGCGCCCCTGCGTGAATGGACCGAGGCCCTGTTCCGGAACGCCCGGTAGGCGGGGAAAGAACCCGTGCACGCGAGCGGGGCGGAAAGAGAGCCTGCGCGCTCGCCCTCGGCGAGACGGGCAGGCTCTTTGGCGCGCGACGGCGCCCCGGGCAGCCGGCGGTGGCAGCTCCGCGCGCCTACCACTCATATTTCCTTCCGTAGGAAGGAGATGCTAGTCAAAGTGTGGAAACCAGATGGGTTAGGAGAAAAAGTGCCAAAGGGAGAAGCCGCTGGGTAGCGGCGACGGGCGCGCGCGGCCGCAGGTGCGGCCGGCGAGGGACGCGCCCGGTGCACCAGACGGTCCTGGGCACAGAAGGAGGACCAACGTGACCGCATCGTTTTCGATGGAACTCGGGGGCCGCACGATGACCCTCGAGACCGGCCGCCTGGCCAAACAAGCCGGCGGGTCGGTGCTGGTGAAGTACGGGGAGAGCGTGGTGCTGTGCACGGCTGTAGCCAGCGCCGCCCCCAGAGAAGGCATTGACTTCTTTCCGCTGACCGTGGACTACGAGGAGCGCATGTACTCGGTGGGCCGCATCCCCGGCAACTGGTTCCGGCGTGAGGGCCGGCCCACCAGCAAGGCGATCCTCTGGGCCCGGCTGACGGACCGGCCGATCCGGCCGCTCTTTCCTGAGGGCTTCCGCAACGACGTGCAGGTGATCTGCACCGTGTTGTCGGTGGACCCCGACCATCCCGTGGAGATCATGGGCATGATCGGGGCGTCGGCGGCCCTCACCATCTCCGACATCCCCTTCGAGGGGCCGATCGGGGGCGTGATCGTGGGGCTGGTGGACGGCGAGTTCGTCATCAACCCCACGGCAGACCAGCAGGAACGCTCCGAGATGCACCTGGTCGTGGCCGCCACGGAGCAGGCCGTGCTCATGGTGGAGGCCGGGGCCAAAGAGGTGCCCGAGGAGACCATGCTCGAGGCTATCCTCTTCGGCCACGAGGTGATCCGGAACACCATCATCCCCACCATCAAGCGCATGCAGGCCGAGGTGGGCAAGCCGAAGCGGGAGGTGCAGCTCTTCACGCCGCCGCCCGAGCTGGAGCAGGCGGTGCGGGAGGCCGCGACCGTGCGGCTGCGGGAGGCGGTGCGCAACCCGGACAAGCTGGCCCGGGAAGAGGCCGTCGCCGCGGTGGGCGAGGCCGTCCAGGCCGAGCTGGCCGAGCAGTTCCCCGACTCGGAGAAGCACATCGCCTACCTCCTGAAGAAGGTGCTGAAGGAGGAGGTGCGCCGGGCCATCATCGAGGAAGGCATCCGTCCCGACGGGCGAGGCCTCGCCGAGATCCGGCCCATCGAGTGCGCGGTCGACCTCCTTCCCCGGCCCCACGGCTCCGGCCTGTTCCAGCGCGGCCAGACCCAGGTGCTCTCGATCTGCACCCTGGGCACCCTGGGCGACATGCAGAAGCTGGACGACCTGACGCTGGAAGAGACCAAGCGGTTCATGCACCACTACAACTTCCCGCCGTACTCCGTCGGCGAGACCCGTCCCCTGCGCGGTCCGGGCCGCCGGGAGATCGGGCACGGCGCCCTGGCCGAGCGGGCCCTGGAGCCGGTGATCCCGTCCGAGGAGGAGTTCCCGTACACCATCCGGGTCGTGTCCGAGGTCCTGGAGTCCAACGGGTCGTCGTCGATGGCCTCGGTCTGCGGCTCGACCCTGGCCCTGATGGCGGCCGGCGTGCCCATCAAGGCGCCGGTCGCGGGCGTGGCCATGGGCCTGGTGGAGGATCCCGAGACCGGCCGGTACGCGGTGCTGACCGACATCCAGGGCATCGAGGACGCCCTGGGCGACATGGACTTCAAGGTGGCCGGCACGAAGAAGGGCGTCACCGCCCTGCAGATGGACATGAAGATCTCCGGCACCAGCCGCGAGATCCTGGAGAAAGCCCTGACCCAGGCGCGCGAGGGCCGGATGTTCATCATGGAGAAGATGCTGGCCTGCATCCCCGAGCCGCGCAAGGAGCTCTCGCCCTACGCCCCGCGCATCATCACGATGAAGATCCATCCTGACAAGATCCGGGACGTCATCGGCAAGGGCGGCTCGACCATCAACAAGATCATCGAGGAGACCAAGGTGGGCCACACCAAGGTCGAGATCGACATCATGGACGACGGCACGATCTACATCGCCGCCGTCAACCTGGAGGCGGGCGAGAGGGCCCGGCAGATGATCGAGAACCTGGTGAAGGACCCCGAGCCCGGCATGGTCTACACCGGCCGGGTGACCCGCCTCATGCAGTTCGGTGCGTTCGTCGAAATCCTCCCGGGCAAGGAGGGGCTGGTGCACATCAGCGAGCTGTCGGACAAGCGGGTCAACCGGGTCGAGGACGTGGTCAACATCGGCGACGAGGTGACCGTGAAGGTCACCGAGATCGACCGGCTCGGGCGCATCAACCTCTCCATCAGGGACGCCATGCCCAAGCAGGGGTCTTCCCAGCCGTCCGGGCGGCCGGTGTCCCCTGAAGCTGCCCGCCAGGGTCAGGGGAAACCCGGCCCGGGCAAGCCGGGCCCCCAGAAGGCGGGGGGCGGCCGGCCGGGCGGGGGCAGGCCCGGTCACGGCAGGCAGGGTCGGTAGAGCCCGTCGCTCCGTAGGACGCGAGGGGGGCTTCGGCCCCCCTCTGTGCCTTTGCGGGAGGGTAGGCGAGTGGCCTTTTATCGGAAGACGACGCTGCCCAACGGCCTGCGGGTGGTCACCGAGTCCATGGGACACGTGCGGTCTGCGGCGGTGGGCGTGTGGGTCGGCACGGGCAGCCTCTACGAGACGCCCGCGGAGATGGGCGTTTCGCATCTGATCGAGCACATGCTCTTCAAGGGGACGGAGCGGCGCACCGCGCTGGAGATCGCCCGGGCGATCGACGGCCGGGGCGGCGCCCTGAACGCGTTCACGGCGAAGGAGTACACCTGCTACTACGCGCGGGTGCTGGATGAGCACCTGCCGGTCGCCCTCGACGTCCTGGCCGACATGCTCCTCAGCTCCCGCTTCGACCCCGACGACCTCGCCAGGGAGAAGGACGTCATCTGCGAGGAGATCAAGATGTACGACGACGTCCCCGACGACCTGGTGCACGACCTGTTCGCCGGGGCGCTCTGGCGCGGCCACGCCCTCGGGCGGCCGATCGTGGGCACGGCGGAGCGGGTGCAGGCGATGACCCGCGACGAGATCCTCGCCTACAAGGCCCGCCACTACGTGCCGGGCAACATGGTGGTGGCCGCCGCGGGCCACCTGGAGCACGAGCGGGTGGTGGAGATGGTGGCCGAGCGGTTCGGGGACGTGGCGCCCGCGACCGGGGAGCGGCCGGTGCCCGGGGCCCCTCCGGAGCCGCAGGCCCCCGCGGTCGTGGTCCGGCAGAAGCAGATCGAGCAGGCGCACCTGGTGCTGGGCACCGCCGCGCTGCCGCTCACCGATCCCAACATCTACGCCCTTTACGTCCTGAACGCCATCGTGGGCGGGTCGAGCTCCAGCCGCCTCTTCCAGGAGGTGCGGGAGAAGCGGGGACTGGCCTACTCGGTGTACTCGCATCACTCCGCGTACCGGAACGCCGGCTCCTTCGGGGTCTACGCCGGCGTCTCGCCCCGCATGGTGGATGCGACCCTGGAGCTGGTCGTCGGCCTGCTGACGGAGCTGGGCACGCAGGGCGTGACCCAGGCGGAGCTGGACGAGGCGCGCGAGCAGCTGAAGGGACAGCTGATGCTGGGGCTGGAGTCCACGTCCAGCCGGATGAGCCGGCTGGGGCGGGGAGAGCTGACCCGGGGGTACGTGTACAGCCCCGACGAGGTGATCGCGCACGTGGATGCGGTCACCCTCGAGCAGGTGAACGAGCTGGCGCACCGGCTCTTCGTGGAGGAGTGCCGCGTGATGGCCGCCGTGGTGCCCTGCACCATGCAGCACGACTTTGCACGCTACGGGGAGGTTCTGTATGACTGAGCGCCGATTTGCGCCGGTGCGCGCGTATGAGGGCCGGGTGCGGCTGCCCCAGCGCAAGACCCGCCACTCGGCGGGGTACGACCTGGAGGCGGCCGAGGAGGTCACCGTGCAACCCGGGCAGGTGGCCCTGGTTCCCACGGGGCTGAAGGCATACATGGGCGAGGGGGAGGTCCTGCTGCTGGCCGTGCGGTCGAGCCTGGCGGTGAAGCGCCGGCTCGCCCTGGCCAACGGCATCGGCGTCATCGATGCCGATTACGCGGACAACCCCGACAACGAGGGGCACATCCTCGTCGCGCTCGTCAACCTGGGCACGGAGCCGGTGACCATCGCCCGGGGCGAGCGGGTGGCGCAGGGAATCTTCGTCAACTATCTGACCGTCGCCGGTGACCAGCCGGGGGGGCAGCGGGTCGGCGGCATCGGTTCGACGGGCCGGGTGTAGGAGGGGAGCCTGTATGGAGGTTGGCACGGAGCTTGAGCGGGAGACGCGGACACGCATCGAGGAGCTGCGGCAGCAGCTTCACCAGGAGATGCAGGGCGCGCTGACGCCGCGCCAGCTCACCGGTCTCCTGCCCATCAGCCAGGAGATCGACCGGCTTTCGGTGGCGCTCATCCGCCGCAGGTGGGCGCGGGCGGGGACCGGGCAGGCAGAGGGAAACTCCTCGCGCTTGTAGCAGGATTTCACTCCCAGTGTGTTGAAGCAAGGCTTACATATTTTAGTCATGCTAGTGTTATTCGCGGTCGGGCCGCGCGAACGGAGGTACAGCCATGGAACGGGTATCGGCGGCAGAGGAGAAGGTGGTCATCTTTACCCTCGGTGGACAGGAATACGCCCTGCCGATTTCGGGGGTGAGGGAGATCCTCACCTGGGCGGCGCCGACACCGGTACCCGAGGCCCCGCCGTATGTGGAAGGGGTCATTTCCGTACGCGGCGAAGTGCTGCCGGTCGTCGATCTGAGCCGGCGTTTCGGCCTGACATGCGGGCGCGCCGAGGCGGACCGGCGGATCATCGTCCTGGAGCTGTCCGGGCAGAGCGCGGGGCTCATCGTGGATGACGTCGTGGCCGTGGAGAGCGTGGCCGAGGGGAAGCTGTCGCCCCCTTCGCCGCTGCTCTCGGGTCTCGGCGGGCTGGGTGAGGCCGTGGTGGAGGGCATCCTGCAGCTCGGGGAGAACCGCCTGGTGGTGGTGCTGGACCCGGCCCGGGTGCTGGAAACGGCGCTGCACTAGTGGACGCGGTCAGGTGTGAGGAGGGTTGCAGGTGGTCCAGGAGCTGCGTGAACAGCAGGCGATCAACCAGATCGTTGTCTTTCAGCTGGACAACGAGTATTATGGAGCCGACATTGCCGTCGTGCGCGAGGTGGTGCCCCTTCAGCGGGTGACCTACGTGCCCCGGACCCCGGACTACGTGCTGGGCGTGATCAACCTCCGCGGCCGGGTCATCCCCGTCATCGACCTCCGCCGCCGGCTCGGTCTGCCCATGAGGGCGGCGACGAAGGCGACGCGCATCGCCATCGGTGAGGTCGACGGCGATCAGGTGGGCATGGTCGTGGACTCGGTGGAGGAGGTGGCCAGGGTGCCGGCGGAGGCCGTGGAGCCCCCGTCCTCGCTGCTCTCCCAGATTGACCGGGAGCATGTGCTCGGCGTGGCCAAGCTGAAGGACCGCCTGATCACCCTGCTGGACCTCCGGCGGATCCTGGTGCGCGAGGAGCGCAGGACACCCGTCGCTCAGTAGACCGGGAGGGATAGCCACAGATGGGCGCTGGTTTTGACATCACCGCAGAGGACATCCGGGTCTTTCTCGACGAGGCGGAGGAGCTGCTCCAGACCATGGAGGCCGGTATCCTCCGCCTGGAGAGCGAGGCGGCGGATCCGGACCCGGAGATCATCCAGGACATCTTCCGGGCGGCGCACACGCTCAAGGGCTCTTCCGCCACGCTGGGGCATCAGCGGATGGCCGAGCTGACCCATGCCATGGAGAACGTGCTGGACCGGCTGCGGAAGGGCAAGGCCAGCGTGACCACGCCGCTCGTGGACACGCTGTTCCGGTGCCTGGACGCGCTGAAGATCTTCAAGGACGAGATCGCGACCGGCGAGGCAGCCGCCGTGGACACCGGCGCGCTCATGCGTGAACTGGCGGCGCTGGAAGGGGCGGAGGCTGCGCCGGCGCCCGCGGCGCCTGTCCCGGCGGAAGGCGCGGTGGAACTCCCCGCCCTCACCGCGGAGCAGGAGGCCAGGGTGAAGGAGGCCCGGGACAGGGGACTGCAGGTGCTGCAGGCGCAGGTGGACCTGTCGCCGGAGGCCGCAATGCCTGCGGTACGGGCGTTTCAGGCGCTGCTGGCGGTGGGCGACATCGGCGAGATCCTCCTCTCGGTGCCCACCCAGGAGGAAGTGGAGAACGACAAGGTCGGCACCGACCTGAAGCTCCTCTTCGTGACCGGCGAGAGCCTGCAGCGGGTGCGGGAGGTCCTGCAGGAGGTCCCCGAGATCGCCGTCCGGGCGCTGGGGCCCTATCAGCCGCCGGCCCCCGCGGCGACGGCCGCCGCAGCGCCGGCGGGACCGTCCCCGGCTGACGAGGTCGCCGCCGCGGCCATGGCCGTCGCTGCCCCGGCAAACGGGGCGGCGCCCCCCGCCGACAACGGCGCCGCATCCATGCGCACGACCCGCAGCGGCCTGCGCACGGTGCGGGTGGACGTCGATGTGCTGGACAACCTCATGAACACCGTGGGCGAGCTGGTCATCGAACGGACCCGCCTGCAGCAGGTGCTGAGCCGGCTGGAGGTGGAGCGGGAAGGCGATGAGCTCTCGCAGGTCATGTCCTCGGCGCTGGCGCAGCTGGGCCGGCTGACGAGCAACCTGCAGGAGGAGATTCAGCGGGCCCGGATGATTCCGGTGGAGAACCTCTTCCGGAAGTTCCCGCGGATGATCCGCGACATCGCCCAGAAGGCTGGCAAGGAGATCCACTTCATCGTGCGGGGCGAGGAGACCGAACTGGACCGCTCCGTCATCGAGGAGATCGGCGACCCGCTGATGCACCTGCTCCGCAACGCCGTCGACCACGGCATCGAGCCGGCGGAGGAGCGGTTGGCAGCGGGCAAGCCGGCGGCCGGCACGGTGATCCTGGAAGCGTTCCACGAGGAGAACCACATCATCATCTCGGTGCGCGACGACGGCCGGGGCGTGGATCCGGAGAAGATCCGGGCCAGCGCCGTGCGCAAGGGCATCCTCTCCGAGGAGGCGGCCCGGCGGCTGTCCGACCCGGAGGCCATCAACCTCATCTGGGCGCCCGGGTTCTCCACGGCCAAGCAGGTGTCCGACATCTCCGGGCGCGGCGTAGGGCTCGACGTGGTGCAGAAGAACATCGAGCGGATCAACGGCTCGGTGGAGATCCGCAGCACCGTGGGCCAGGGTACGGAGTTCCGGGTGAAGCTGCCGCTCACGCTGGCCATCATCCGGGCGCTGCAGGTGGAGCTGGTGGGCACGACGTACTGCATCCCGCTGGGATCCGTGGTCGAGACCGACCGGATCCCCACCAGCGCGATCCAGACCGTGCGCCAGCGGGAGGTCATCGTCAAGCGGGGCGAGGTCATCCCCCTGCTCAGGCTGGCGGAGACCTTCGGCCTGAAGCGGCCCGAGGGCACGGAGGAGCCCGAGGAGATCTTCGTCGTGATCGTCGCCGTGATGGGCCGGCAGATCGGCTTGGTGGTCGACTCCCTCATCGGTGAGGGCGACGTGGTGATCAAGCCCCTGGGCCGGTTCATCGGCGAGATCCCCGGCATTTCGGGGGCGACCATCATGGGCGACGGTGACGTGGCAATCATTCTTGACGTATCCAGCCTGGTCAACTCGGTCCAGGGTGAGGCGGGCCGGCTGGAGATGGCAGCGCAGTAGGGGGAGGGCAGATGAAGCTGCAGCCCGGCCAGTGGAAGGCCCTGGAGGACCTGGTCACCCAGGCACTGGCGGAAAGTTCAAGATCGCTTTCCCAGATGACGACAGGCGAGATCAGGCTCGATGCGCCGCAACTTTCCTTCCTGCCCCTGAGGGCGCTTCCGGGCGTGGCCGGCGGCCCGGGCGCTGTGGTGACGGCAGTGTACGTCGGCATCGAGGGCGAGCTTCAAGGCCATGTGATCGTGCTCTTCCAGCCGAAGGAGGCGCGGGCGATGGTGGATCTGCTGCTCGGCCATGCGCCGGGCACCTGCCGGGAACTGGACGAACTGGGCCGGTCTGCCCTGCAGGAGGTCGGCAACATCTGCGGATCCGCCTTCATCAACGCCATCGCCGACCGCTCCGGCCTGGAAGTGCGGCCGACGCCCCCGCTCCTGGTCGAGGACATGGCCGGGGCCATTCTGGAGACCGTCGCCACCGACCTGCTGGTCAGCGGCGATGAGGCGCTGGTGATCGCCACCGCCTTCAACGGCGCCGTGCCGGGCCACTTCCTGCTCATGCCCAACACCGAGTCCATGGCCCGGCTCATCACCACGCTCGAGGCGACCCGATGATCGGTCACCAGATGGAAGCGGTGGGGCTCGGGGAGTTGAAAGTTGCTCATCAGCCTGATCAGGTGCTGGTCTGCTATGGTTTGGGATCCTGTGTGGGGCTGGCCCTTTACGATCCGGTCGTGCGGATCGGGGCCATGGTACACGTCGTGCTGCCCGACAGCAGCATGGGCAGGGGGCGCGAGGCGCCTCCCGGCAAGTTTGCGGACACCGGGGTTGAGGCGGCTCTGGCAGCGCTCGTTGACGCCGGTGCCTCTCTGTCCCGTCTGGTCGCCAAGGCGGCGGGGGGAGCCCGCATGCTGAGGCTGGCCGGGTCGAACCCGAGGCTGGACATCGGCGCCCGGAACATCGAAGCGGTGCGGGCGGCCCTGGCCAGGCATCAGATCAGGCTGGCTGCCGAGGATACGGGCGGGACGCACGGACGCACGCTCCAGCTGTTCGTCGACACGGGTCGCGTACTCGTCAGCACAGTGGGGCGCGGCGAACGTGAGTTGTAATGGGTCTCAAAACGCGCAGGAGGGAACCGAATGCCCAAGATTCTTCTGGTCGACGACGCTGCCTTTATGCGTATGCGTTGCTCGAAGCTGCTCACTGAGCATGGGTTCGAGGTGGCCGAGGCCGAGAACGGCCAGGAGGCCATCGCCATGTATCAGAGCTACAAGCCCGATCTTGTGCTGATGGATATTACCATGCCGGTTATGGACGGCATCACGGCGACCCGGGAGATCAAGAACCTGGATCCCGACGCGAAGGTGGTCATGGTCTCGGCTCTCGGGCAGCAGACGATGGTCATCGAGGCGATCAAGGCGGGCGCGAAGGACTTTGTCGTCAAGCCCTTTGAGCCCGAGAAAATCCTGTCGACCGTCAGGAAGTTCGTGGGCCAGTAAGGAGATGCGCGATCGCATGCAGCGTCCGATCCGCGTCCTGGTGGTCGACGACTCCGCCTTCATGCGGAAAGTGCTGACCGAGCTTCTGGAGTCCGATCCCCTGATCACCGTCGTCGGCACGGCCCGCGACGGGCAGGACGGCCTGGAGAAGGTGCTGGAGCTGCAGCCGGACGTGGTCACCCTCGACATCGAAATGCCCCGGCTCGACGGCTTCGGCACCCTCAGGGAGATCATGGCTCGGCGCCCGACGCCGGTGGTGATGGTTTCGAGCCACACCCGGGAGGGGGCGGAGGCCACCATCCGGGCTCTGGCCCTGGGCGCGGTCGACTTCGTGGCCAAGCCGTCGGGCTCCATTTCGCTGAACATGCACGTGACCCGGGACGAGCTGGTGGCCAAGGTGAAGGCGGCGGCCACGGCGACGCCGCGCGTGCGGAGTACGGCGCCGGCGGCGCCCGCCTTCTCGGCGAGAGAGAAGATGCAGGCACTCTCGGGCCTGCGGCGGCAGATGGCTGCGGGAGAGCAGCCCCCGCGCCGGCTGGTGGTCATCGGCTGTTCGACCGGCGGACCGGGCGCGCTGCACCAGATCATCCCCCGGCTTCCGGCCGACCTGCCGGCCGGCGTGCTGGTGGTCCAGCACATGCCGCCCGGATTCACGCGGTCGCTGGCCCAGCGGCTGGATGAGCTGTCGCCTATCGTCGTCAAGGAGGCGGAGGCCGGGGACCGGGTGCGGGCCGGGCTGGTGCTGGTGGCGCCGGGCGGCTATCACATGACGGTGGACGCCGACGGGCGGATCGCACTGGACCAGGGGCCGCCCGTGCACGGCGTGCGCCCTGCGGTCGACGTGACCTTCGAATCTGTGGTGCCGGTCTGGAAAGAGCGGCTGGTCGGCGTGATCCTCACCGGCATGGGGTACGACGGGGCCAAGGGGATGGCCCGGCTGCGGAAGGCCGGTGGATGGACCATTGCCGAGGACGCCTCGACCTGCGTCGTCTACGGGATGCCGCGGGTCGTGGTGGAGATGGGGGCGGCCCAGGAGGTCCTGCCCGTACATCGTATTGCTGACGCGATTACGCGCGCTGTGGGAGAGGGTTAATCGTGAACCTGCCGGGCTACCCGGTGTTTCGGCGGACGGTGCTCCAGCTGACCGGGATCGACCTGGACTGTTATAAGGGTACGCAGATGGAGCGCCGGCTTCAGACCATCATGCGGCGGGCCGGCGTCAGCGACCTGGCCGCCTATGCCCGCCTGCTTCAGACGGCGCCTGCGCGGGTGAAGGAGTTCCAGGATTTTCTGACGATTAACGTGTCCGAGTGGCTGCGCAACCCCGATAAGTTTGAGGAACTGAAGCAGGTCATTCTGCCGGAGTTGTTGAAAAGAAATCCTGTGCTGCGAATCTGGAGCGCAGGCTGCGCCAACGGCGCGGAGCCTTACTCGGTGGCGATGCTGCTCGACGAGATCGATCCGTACGGGCGGCACCAGATCTGGGCCACCGACCTGGACGCGGAAATTCTCAGGGTCGCCCGGGCAGGCATCTACCAGGAGAAGGACATCAAGAACGTCTCGCCGGCCCGCAGGGCGAAGTACTTCACGCCGGTGGAAGACGGCTTCGCCGTCAGCGACCGGCTGAAGGCACGGGTGCGGTTTGAGCAGCACAACCTGCTGTCGGACCCGTTCCCCAGGGATCTGGACCTCATCCTTTGCCGGAACGTGGTGATCTACTTTACCGAAGAGGCCAAGGATGAGCTCTACCGCAAGTTCCACGCCGCACTGAAACCCGGAGGCATTCTCTTCGTCGGCGGAACGGAAAGTCTTCTCAAGGCCAGGGAACTGGGCTTCGCCAGCGCCTCCCCGTTCTTCTACCGGGCGGAAAAGTAGCGGCGTCCGCGGGGTGCGGCGATCAGTGCAGAAGGGATGGAACACGTAGGTGAAGGCTGAGTTTGTCAACCCCTTCCTGGTATCGGCCGGACAGGTGCTGCAGACGGAGACGGGCATGGAGGTCGTGCAGGGCCAGGTGCGCCTGGAGGACTCGCCGCTGGAGTCCGATGAGGTCACGGTCCTCATCGGCGTGGTCGGCCGCGCACAGGGCCTGGTGCTCTATGGGATGAGCGAGGAGACCGGGCGCAAGCTGGTCTCCGCGATGACGGGGGAGGAGATCCCCGTCTTTGACGAGATGTGCGAATCCGCCGTAGCCGAACTGGGTAACGTGATCACCGGCCTCGCCTCCGGCGAGCTCGAGGCCGCGGGTTACCCGTGCAAGATTGCGCCCCCTTCGGTCGTGGTCGGCAAGGGCACGGCCATCTCCACGCTTTCCATCAAACGGCTGGTGATCCCCCTGGAGACGCAACTGGGGTCGATCACCGTCCATGTGGCATTGCGGGAGACGTATTGACAGGGCGTACCGGCAGCGGTATTGTATAACCACTGTACGGGCCGGTCATCATACCGTAGCCAAATGGAGCGGCTCGCGATCAAGCCCCGGTTGGGCCTTGTTCGCAAGCCGTTTTGTATTACCTATTCAGCCATTCCGATGCAGAGGTGAGAAGGTTGCAGCCAATTCGCGCAGTGCTCGCAGGCGCAACGGGCAAGGTGGGGCAGGTGCTGGCCCGGGCGCTCACGCAGGAGCCGGGGTTTGAGCTTGTGGGCGCGATCGCCCGGCAGGGCGCCGGCCGCCCGCTCGCCGAGCGGGTGAACCTGGGCGGGCGGCCCGGACCGGTGGTCCACGACTCGGTGGAGGCCTTCCTGGCCGCCGGCGGCCGGGCAGACGTGCTGATCGACTTCTCCCTCGCCGAGGCGGCACGGCGCACCATCCCCGCGGCGATTGAGGCCGGCATCGCCCCGGTGGTGGGGACGACCGGCTTCCATCCCGGTGAGACCGAGGCGTGGGCGGAGTCCTGTCGAAAACGCGGGCTGGGCGGCGCCTTCATCGCCAACTACGCGGTGGGCATGATGCTGCTCATGCGCTTCGCCGAGGAGGCGCACCGGTTCTTCCCGGACGTGGAGATCATCGAGATGCACCACAAGACCAAGCTGGACGCGCCGTCGGGCACCGCACTGCGCACGAAAGCGCGCCTGGAGCGCGGCCGGGGCGATCTCTCGGCCCCGGAGGTGCCGGTCCACAGCGTGCGGCTGCCCGGCCTGGTGGCGCACCAGGAGGTCATCTTCGGCGGGCCGGGGCAGACCCTGACCATCCGGCACGACGCCCCGACCCGGGAGGCTTACGTGCCCGGCGTGCTGATGACCTGCCGCTGGGTGCTCCGGGAGAAACGGGTCGCCTTCGACCTGGAGGAGGTCGCTTTCCCCCGGGGCTGATCGCACCCCGCTTCCGGGCGACCTGCCCCGACGCCGTGGGCGGCGCCCTGCCTGCGGCCGGCCTGCCCCGCCGCACCCTGCCTGAGCCGCATCCATAGAATGGGATGAGGTTCGGTAGGATTGGAGGACTGGCTGGATGAGCGTGTACGGCAAGCAGATCGCCGTCCTCGGCGGGGACCGGCGCATGGCGGAGGCGGTGCACTTCCTGCTCCGGGCCGGCGCACGGGTCCGCGTGGCGGGCCTGGAGTGGGAGGACCGGTTTGCCGGCGTGGAGGTCTGCACCTCCGGCGCCGACGCCCTCACGGGCGCGCAGGTCGTCATCCTGCCTGTGCAGGGGGTCAGCCCGGATGGCACCGTGTACACCGAGGGCGATGTGCCGCCCTGCGTGATCGACCTGGACGGTCTGCGCCGTGTCGCCCGCGGCGCACCGGTGTTCGTCGGCCTCAGCAACCCGCACCTGAACAGGCTGTGCGAGGAGGCCGGGCTGCCGCTGATCGAGTACCGGGAGTCGGACCACTTCGCGACTTGGAACTCCATCCCCTCGGCCGAGGGGGCCATCCAGATGGCGATGGAGTCCACCCGCTTCACGATTTTCGGCAGCCGCTCGCTGGTCCTGGGTTTCGGCCGGACCGGCCGGGCCATCGCCCTGCTGCTCAGGGGACTGATGAGCGACGTCTCCGTGGCCGCCCGCAGCGAGCTGGACCAGGCCCGTATCTGGGCAGCCGGCCACCGGCCGGTGGAATGGGCCCGGATGCCCGATGCCGTGGCGGAGGCGGACATCATCTTCAACACGGTGCCGGCTCCGGTCCTGACGCGGGAAGTGCTGAGCCGCGCCCCCCGCCACGCGGTGATCATCGACGTCGCTTCCGCGCCGGGCGGCACCGACTTCGAGGCCGCGCGGGAGCTGGGGCTCACCGCCCGGCTGGCGCCCGGGCTGCCGGGCATCGTCGCCCCGGTGACCGCGGGGCGCATCATCGCCGAGCTCGTCGTTCGCCACCTCCGACGGACCGACGCCATGGAGGGAGAGCGATGAGCGTGCAGCAGCTCGCCGGCAGGCTGATCGGGGTGGCGATGTCCGCCTCTCACTGCAATCTGGCCCGGGCGATGACGCAGCTCCGGGTGCTGCGGGACGAGGGGGCGGAGATCATCCCGATCATCTCCGCCAACGTGCGGACGACCGAGACCCGGTTCGGGAAACCTGATGACTGGATCACCCAGATCGAGCAGATCACCGGCCGCCTGCCGCTGATGACGATCCCCGAGGTGGAGCCCTTCGGGCCGCAGGTGAAGCTGGACTGTCTCGTGATCATGCCCTGCACGGGCAACACCATGGCCAAGCTGGCCAACGCCATCAACGACACGCCGGTGTGCATGGCCGCCAAGGCCCAGATGCGCAACCACCGGCCTGTGGTCCTGGCCGTCACCACCAACGACGGCCTGGGCATGAACGCTCGCAACCTTGGCACCCTGCTGGTGGCCAGGAACATCTATTTCGTGCCCTTCCGCCAGGACAATCCGGTTGGCAAGCCCACCTCGATTGACGCCGACATCGAGAACTACCTGGTGCCCACCATCCTCGCGGCGATGGAGGGCAGGCAGGTGCAGCCGCTGCTCCTGGGGCCGAAGGAGGCATAGCCGGGCCGGGCGGGCCCCTGGCGGACGGGCACAGGAATCCGAGGAAAGGAAGGATCCGCATGAAGAACGTCGCTGTGGTCGGCGCCACCGGCGCCGTCGGCCAGGAGCTCCTCGCCCTGCTGGAGGCCCGCAACTTCCCGGTCGGCAAGCTGCTGCCCCTGGCGAGCAGCCGGAGTGCCGGTTCCGCCGTCACCTTCCGGGGGGAGCGCATCACCGTCCAGGAAGCCACCCCTGAGGCGTTTGCCGGCATGGATCTGGTCTTCTTCGCCGCGACCGGCTCGCTCTCCCGGGAGCTCGCGCCGGCGGCCGCCCGCGCGGGCGCGGTCGTCATCGACAAGTCCTCGACCTGGCGGATGGACCCCAACGTGCCCCTGGTCGTGCCCGAGGTCAACCCCGAGGACCTGCGCTGGCACAAGGGCATCATCTCCAGCCCCAACTGCACCACCATCGGCCTGGTGATGGCCCTGAAGCCGCTGCACGACCTGTCGCCGATGACCCGGGTGATCGTCACCACCATGCAGGCGGTGTCGGGCACCGGCAAGGAGGCCATCGAGGAGCTGGAGCAGCAGACCCGGCTCTGGGCCGAGGGGCACGAGGGGGAGCTGCCGCATACCGTCTACAAGCGGCAGATCGCGTTCAACGTGCTGCCGTACGCCGAGACCTTCACGGAGAACCTGTACACGACCGAAGAGCTGAAGCTTTCGGCGGAGACGCGCAAGATCATGGGCCTCCCGGATCTGCCGGTCACCATGACCTGTACGCGTGTGCCGGTCTTCGTCGGCCATTCCGAGTCGGTGCTGGTGGAGTTCGAGCGGAAGGTGACCCCTGCCGAGGCGCGGGAGGCCCTCAGCCGCTTCCCCGGCGTGCGGGTGGTCGACGACCCGATGCAGTTTGTCTTCCCCACGGCCATCGACGCAGCCGGCACCGACGATACGCTGGTGGGCCGCATTCGCGAGGACCTGACCAATGAAAAGGGGCTGTGGCTCTGGATCGTCAGCGACAACCTGCGCAAGGGCGCGGCCACCAACGCGGTACAGATCGCAGAGAAGCTCCTGGAGATGCAGCTGATCTAGGCTGCGCCCGTGCCGGGTTCGCTTCATACCGGAAAGGAGTGACGGCGGCTCGGCATGCGGATCATCGTTCAGAAGTTCGGCGGCACCTCCGTCGCCACGCCGGAGGGGCGCGAGGCAGTCGTCCGCCGCGTGCGGCAGGCCGTGGATGACGGCTATGCGACGGTCGTCGTCGTCTCGGCCATGGGGCGCCAGGGCGACCCCTACGCCACCGACACGCTGATTGAGCTGGCGCGCTCGGCGGCGCCGGAGCTGGCGCCCCGCGACATGGACCTGCTGCTCTCCTGCGGCGAGATCATCTCCAGCGTACTCATGGCCGCGACGCTCACCGCCGCGGGCCTCCCCGCCGTGGCCCTCACCGGCGGCCAGGCGGGCATTCAGACCGATGATCAGTACGGTTCGGCCCAGATCGTGAAGGTGGACCCGGCCCCGGTGCTCAGCCGGCTGCGCGAGGGGCTGGTCGTGGTGGTGGCCGGCTTCCAGGGGGTGAACGCCGCCGGCGAGGTCACCACGCTCGGCCGGGGCGGGTCCGACACCACCGCCGCGGCCCTGGGCGGGGCCCTGCGGGCGGAGGTGGTGGAGATCTACACCGACGTCGACGGCGTGAAGACCGCGGATCCCCGCCTGGTGGCGGAGGCCCGGACCCTCTCAGTCACCACCTACGACGAGATCGCCCAGATGGCCCACTACGGGGCGAAGGTGGTGCACCCCCGGGCGGTCGAGATCGCGATGCAGCACCGGGTGCCGATCCGAGTGCGCTCCACCTTCAGCGACGGGCCGGGAACGCTCATCACGTACAGCGCCGAGGCCGGCGTCATCTGGAGCGAGCCGTTCTCCGACCGCATCGTCACGGCCGTGACCCACGTGGTCGGGCTCGCCCAGGTGGTCGTCAAGACCGGGCGGGACTGGGCGACGCCCCGGCTCTTCCGGCGGCTCGCCAACGCCGGCATCTCGGTGGATCTGATCTCGGTCTCCCTGGAGTCGAGCGCCTTCACGATTCCGGAGGCGCGGGCCGCGCAGGCCGAGATGATCCTGACGGAACTGGGCCTGGTGGATTTGCAGGTGCGGCACGGCTGCGCCAAGGTGACCGTGGTGGGCTCCGGCATGCGGGGCCGCCCCGGGGTGATGGCCACGGTGGCCGAAGCGCTCTACGCCGCCGAGGTGCCCATCTGGCAGACCGCCGACTCCCACGTGACCATCTCGTGCCTGGTGCCCGCCGCCGACGTGCAGCGGGCGGTGCAGGCCCTGCACGACGCCTTCGAACTGGGCCGGGGGTGAAGTGCCCGCCGGCAGGAACGACGGGGGACGCCGGCGGCGCACGGCGCATTCTGTGAAAGTGTCATTCGGCGAACGTCTCTTATCACTTGAGGAGGGATTCCCGTGCCTACCTTTGGACGGCTCCTGACCGCCATGGTGACTCCGATGACTCCCGACGGTGCGGTGGACTACAAGCGGGCGGCGGAGCTGGCGAAACACCTGGTGGCAGCGGGGTCCGAGGGCCTGGTGGTCTCCGGCACCACCGGGGAATCGCCCACGCTGTCGAAGGAGGAGAAGCTTCGCCTGTTTGAAACCATCGTGGACGCGGTGGGCGACCGGGTGTCGGTGATCGCCGGGACCGGGTCGTACAACACAGCGGAGACAGTTCGCTTTTCCCGGGAGGCCGCGCGGACGGGCGTCCACGGGCTGATGCTGGTCACGCCGTACTACAACAAGCCCCCGCAGGAAGGGCTCTACCGGCACTTCCGGACGGTGGCCGAGGCGGTGGACCTGCCGTGCATCCCGTACAACGTCCCGTCCCGCACCTCGGTCAACATGCTGCCCGCGACCACCCTGCGGCTCGCCCGCGATGTGCCGAACATCATCGGCATCAAGGAGTGCGCCGACGTGGGGCAGCTGGCCGACATCCTGGCGGACGCGCCCGAGGGCTTCCGGGTCTGGTCGGGCGAGGACGCCAACCTGCTGCCGTACCTCACGGTGGGGGCTTACGGCATCATCAGCGTCGCCGCGCACGTGGTGGGCCCGCAGATGCGGGAGCTGATCGACGCCTTCCTGAAGGGAGACACCGCGCAGGCGGCCGCCTGGCACCGCCGGCTGCTGCCGGTCTTCCGGGGGCTGTTCGCGGTCACCAACCCGATCCTGGTGAAGGCGGCGCTGAAGCTGACCGGCTTCCCGGTGGGCCCCGTGCGCCTGCCGTTGGTGGACGCCACGGAGGAGCAGGAGGAGGCCCTGCGGCAGGTGCTGGCGCAGGCGGATGTGCTGTAACGGGCGGCGGGCGGTGAGCAGTGAGCGGTGAGCTGTGGGCTGTGAGCAGTGAGCGGTGAGCTGTGGGCTGTGAGCAGTGAGCAGTGAGCAGTGAGCGGTGAGCTGTGGGCTGTGAGCAGTGAGCAGTGAGCGGTGAGCTGTGAGCCGTGAGCGGTGGGCTGTGAGCGGTGAGCAGTGAGCGGTGAGCGGTGAGCGGTGAGCGGTGAGCGGTGAGCTGTGAGCAGTGAGCAGTGAGCGGTGAGCGGTGAACTGTGGGCTGTGAGCAGTGAGCAGTGTACTGTGAGCCGTAAGCCGTGAGTGGTGCGCCGTGCCCGTGCGCCGTGTGCACCGGGCGGTCGGCGGTGTGACGCCCCCGCTGAGAGAACAAGCTAGATAACCTGGCTGTGTGTCACAGAGCTCAAGGAAGGCGGTCCCGCCGAAAGTGGCGAGACCGTCTTTTTTCTTGTGATCAGGTGGCCGTCAGGCCCGGACCCGAAGCAAGAGAGGCCGTTGCAGGAGAGGCAGCAGGTTGACTCGCGCGGCCCTTACAACGATCTCCGCCAGGGGGCAGGGGTCGATGTCGGGGGCGATGCGGGGTTCTTGCGCTTCTCCTGCTCATCGCCGATCTTTTCGGTGCGGCATCGGCGCCGCACCCCCGGCCGGTTCAGGCGGCCCGCGCCGTGGAACAGCATTCGGGAGGCCAACCGGATGGGCGTGACGGTCTTCCTGACCACCCATGTGATGAAGGAAGCCGAGGCGCTGGTCGACAGGGCCCCGCTGCCGGAGCTCGCCGGCGCCGGCCGCAGCATGCAGGGTACCAGTCGAAGTGCTCGGGCCGAAGCGGTAGTATCGCAGCGCCCGCGAATTCCCGCCCCAGATCTGCCGGAGGAGGTGCTGTAGGGCGGGGTCGTCATCCGGTCGATAGTACCGCATCTGGGTCACGGCCGGTCCCTCCCATATAGCGCTGCGGGCAGCGCACTCGGCGCTGCCCGTCACCCTAGACCGCTTCCTCGATCTGCTCATCCGGCTCGTCCGCTCCGGCCGTCTGCGCCGGCGCTGCCGTCCCTGCAGGCGCCTCAGGCTGCTGAGCCGCCGGGGGCGTGTAGGGCAGCACGTACCGGTTCACCAGCCAGCCGATGACGAGCCCCACTACCGAAGACGTGAACCGGAACGCGGCGAACAGGAAGCCCCGGTCGGCGTGCTCCAGGATGAAGAGGGCGTTGGTCACCCCGCCGATGGCCGCAGCCGGGTAGCCGAGTCGGGTGTAGAGGAGGATGACCACCATCACCACCGGGCCGGTGAACCACGGTGCGTAGCCCAGCAGCCAGCCGGCCACGGCGCCCGTGAGGACCCCGAGGAATGCAGCCAGGAACTGGTTGCGGGCCCACTGCCGGCCCACGTGCTCGTCCGGCGCGATCATCAGCGCGGCCGAAACGCCAGCTCCCACCAGCCCCTTCGTCGGATCCACGAGGGACATCAGCCCGCAGGCCAGGCTGACCGCAATCCCTGTCTTGATCAGACGGGGCCCCACCAGACCAAACACCCTCCGCCGCAAACCCTCGACCACCGAAACACCTCCGGCCATGATGCTGCAAGCCGCCTCTCCGGGCGGCCCATACGAACCCAAATTATACATAACTTTTCACTAAGCGTCAAATGCTCCGGACCCTGCGCACCGTTCGCGCCGTGAAGCGTGTTCCGCCCTCGCCGATGGAGCGGGATGTACCAGATGTCCTCATCGTCTGGAAGGAATTGCGTCGAAACTCTCGCCACCTCGGGAGCGTCTAATATCGCCGTGACGATCTCACGAGGAGTTGACACAGAATATGGACATTCAGCCGCTGATCTGCACTCAACCCGCGGATTACGCCCCCATCGCCGCGATCCTGAACGCTGTCCGCCCTTTCCGGACCACCTCGGCCGAGCTCGCCGGAGAGCGGGCCCGGTGGCCTGAGGGATCCATCGCGCACCTGGTGGCCGCCAGGGACGAGGGAGGGCGGCTGCTGGGTTTCGCCGAAGCCTATCGCTTTCCCAACACCGCGGCAGGCAAGTTCTACGTTAACGTGGCCACGCACCCGGCGTCCCGCCGCCAGGGCGCCGGGAGTGCCCTGCTGAAGGCGATCGAGCGATTCTGTGATGACCAGGGGGGCCGCCGGTTGGTAGGCGAGGTGTCCGATACCGACGCAGAGTCTCTGGCATGGGTGCAGCGTCGGGGGTACGCCGTGAAGCGGCACGCCTTCGACTCCGCCCTGGACTTGGTCGGTTTCGACGAAGCCGCGTTCGACGGCGTGGTGGAGGGGGTAGTCCAGAGGGGGATCCGCTTCTTCACCCTGGCTGAAGCCCCCCAGGCGCTGCAGGCCCTCTATCGGCTTTATGAGGCGACCATGATCGATATCCCCGGTTACGAGGCGCAGTCCTTCATGACCTTCGATACCTGGCGTCGGGTGCTCATCGAAGGGGAGGGCGCCCGCCCGGACTGGGTATTCGTGGCCGCCGACGGCGAGCAGTTGGTTGGGGTCACGCAGCTGGTGGCGCACCAGGATCACGTGTATACCAATCACACCCTCGTCGACCGCGCCTACCGCGGGCGCCGCATCGCTCTGGCGCTGAAGCTGTTGGCCATCCGGGCTGCGCGCAGGCACGGGGCCCCATACATGCGCACGGGAAACGACTCTCTGAACGCCCCCATGCTGGCGGTGAACCGGAGACTCGGTTACCGTCCGCTTGCCGGGCAGTACGAGGTCGTGCTGGATCTGGCCGCACACAGGCCACTGGGGCGGGTGCAGTGACCGGTCCGAGATGGGGGACCGATGCATACCCCTATGCCGATCCGGCAGTATGCAGACCGGCCGCTGCGTGCTAACGTAGTGGCGGAGGTGGGCGACTGGATGACGAACGCACAGGACGGCCTGGTCAAGCAGCAGGTGCGCCGGCAGTTCGGCGAGGCGGCTTCCCGGTATCTCACCAGTGCCATTCACGCGGCGGGGGCCGACCTGGCCCTGCTGCCGGAGGTGGCCGGGCTCACCGGCGCGGAGGAGGTGCTGGACGTGGCCACGGCCACAGGCCACACCGCCCTCGCGCTGGCGCCCTGCGCGCGCCGGGTGGTGGGCGTCGACCTCACGCCCGAGATGCTGGCGGTCGCACGGGAGCAGGCGGAGCGGCGGGGGATCGGCAACGTGACGTTCATGGAGGCAGACGCGGAAGCGCTCCCCTTCCCGGCGGCCAGCTTCGACGTGGTGACGTGCCGCATCGCCGCGCACCACTTTCCCGCGGTGGATCGCTTCTGCCGGGAGGCCGCCCGGGTGCTGCGCCCCGGCGGCCGGCTTGTGGTGGTGGACAACGTGGCCCCTGAGGAGCCGGAACTCGATCGGTTCATCAACGAGCTGGAGCGGCTGCGAGATCCGAGCCACCACCGGGCGCACCGCATCGCGGAGTGGCGGCGCTTCGTGGAACAGGCCGGCCTGGCGTTTCGCGTGGCCCACCGGTTCACGACCTGGGTGGACCGGGAGGACTGGCTCTCCCGAGCGTCCACGCCGCCGGATGCCGCACGGGAGGTGCGGTCCCGGCTGGCCGCGGCGCCCGCTGCCGCGCGGGACCGGTTCGGCATCACCGGGGACGGGTTCGTGCTGCACAAGGCGATCGTGGTCGGGTTCAAGGCCGCGCATCGGGGGTGACGAGCGTGATCCTCGGGCTGCACCACATCCTGATCGCCGCGCCGCCGGGGTGCGAGGCCGAAGCCAGGGGGTTCTACACAGGGCTGCTCGGGATGCCGGAGATCCCGACGTCTGAGAACCTCCGTGGGCGGGGCGGCGTCTGGTTCCGCTCTGGAGGGCAGGAGATCCACGTGGGGGTGGAGCAGGAGTGGAGTTCTTGCAGCAGCGAACCTCTTAGCCGGCAACCTCATCGAGCCGACCGCGCCACGGTGGTGCGGTCGGCTCGTCTGCCATTTATGGCACCTTCGCTTGTAAGCGCATAGGCTTTTGGGTATAATCCGAAGGAAGGTCTGTTGAACGGCGAAACAGGAGAAGAGAAGGGCGGCTGGTGAGCACGGCCCCTCGCACCGGGACGGCGGTGGTGCGTTGCGGCCACGGCTGCCTCAACCCCTGCGGTTGCTCTTCCTCCTGCACCCCTCTCAGCCTCGGCGCAGGGCGCCGCGGTAGGGCTTTTATTGCCAGGATGACGGGGGTTTGTTTTGCTGTGCAATCATCACAGAACGGACCCCCGGAGGGGTCCACTAAAGGGGGAACTATTGCGTTTGGCGCGTCACCGCGGGAAAACTGAGAAACTGTATGTCATCCCTCTGGGAGGGCTGGGCGAGATCGGCAAGAACTGCATGGTCATCCAGTACGGCGACGACATCATCGTCATCGATGCCGGTCTTGCGTTCCCGGAGGAGGAGATGCTGGGCATCGATATCGTGATTCCGGATTTCACCTACCTCCTGGAGAACCGGGACAAGGTCCGCGGGATCCTGATCACGCACGGTCACGAAGACCACATCGGCGCCGTCTCCTATCTCCTGCGCAACATGGAGATTCCGGTCTATGCGACCCGCCTGACCCTGGGCCTGATCGAGGGCAAGCTGGCGGAGATGGGGATGAAGCTGCCGGCCGAGTCGAGGGCGGTCCGGGCCGGCGATCAGGTGAAGCTCGGCCCGTTCACCTGCGAGTTCATCCGGGTCAACCACTCGATTCCCGACGCTTGTGCGATCGCCGTCAGCACACCCGTGGGAACGATTCTGCACACCGGAGACTTCAAGTTCGACCAGACGCCCATCGACGGGGAATTCGCCGACTACCGACGGCTCACCGAGCTGGGGAGGAAGGGCGTCCTGGCGCTGCTGTCCGACTCCACCAACGCCGAGCGGCCGGGGTACACCCCGTCGGAGCGGTCCGTCCGCCCGAACATGGAGCGGGTCTTCCGGGAGGCCAAGGGCCGCATCCTCATGGCCACCTTCGCCTCCAACGTGCACCGGCTGCAGCAGGCCATCGAACTGGCCGCCGAGATGGGCAAGAAGGTCGCCGTCGTCGGCCGTTCCATGGAGAACACCGTGAAGATCGCGCTGGAGCTGGGATACCTGAACGTGCCCGAGGGCACCATCGTGTCGGTCGATGAGCTGCGCCGGGTGCCGCTGCAGAACCAGGTGATCCTGACCACGGGTTCGCAGGGCGAGCCCATGGCCGCCCTGAGCCGCATGGCGGTCAACGACCACAAGTCCATCGAGCTCTTCCCCGGCGACACCGTGCTCTTCGCGGCCACCGCCATTCCGGGGAATGAGAAGTCCGTCGCCCGGACGATCAACAACCTCTACCGGCGCGGGGCCGAGGTGATCTACGACCGCAGCGCAGGCGTGCACGTCTCCGGCCACGGCAGCCAGGAAGAACAGAAGCTGATGATCAACCTGACCCGGCCCAAGTTCTTCGTGCCGATTCACGGCGAGTACCGCATGCTGCTGAAGCACAAGCAGCTGGCCGAGGCGTGCGGCATCCCCAGCGAGAACATCCTGATCGGCGAAAACGGCACGGTCTTCGAGTTCACCCGCAACTCCGCCCAGATCGCCGGCAAGGTGACCTCGGGCCAGGTGCTGGTGGACGGCCTGGGGGTCGGCGATGTGGGCAACATCGTGCTGCGGGACCGCAAACAGCTGGCCCAGGAAGGCATTCTCATCGTGGTCGTCGCGGTGGACCGGGAAGAGGGCATCATCGTCGGCGGGCCCGACATGGTCAGCCGGGGGTTTGTCTACGTCCGGGAGTCGGAAGGGCTGCTGGACGAGGCGAAGGAACGGGTCAGGCGGACGCTGGCCGAGCAGATCAAGCGGGGCGTGCCCGAGTGGGCGGTCCTGAAGAGCTCCATCCGGGACGTGCTGTCCAAGTACCTCTACGAGAAGACCCACCGCCGCCCGATGATCCTGCCGATCATCATCGAGATCTAGCGGAGGGGCAGGCCGGGCGCGGCGGTGGCCCTACGGGGCGGTCACCCCGTCGTCCGTCCGGGCGTCTGTGGTTGACGAAAACCGGGCATTCTATTGGGGCGAGGCGGACCTCGCCCCAATCTGCATTTCAGGAGGGGGGCTTGCGCATGCCCAACTTCCGCGAGTGGACCCCGTCGGAGATCATCGCCCAGATGCCGGAGGCCCGCACCGTCCTGGCCAAGCACTTCGGCAAGGAGGGCATCAGCACGGCATCCGGTTCGCGGCTCAGGGACCTTGCCCGGCAGAAGGACGTCGAGCTGAGCGCCGTCATCCGGGACCTGAACGACGTGGCGCGGGCAACGGGCACCCTCTGGTAGGCCGCGGCGGGCCCCTGCGGCTCGCGCCGGGCGCCGGCGCGGGGCGGCGGATGCCGTCTGGCCGGAAGGCGGATACTACCCCCGGAGGAGTGTGACCGATGTTCTTCAACGACCAAGGCCCCCGGCCGCCGCACATCCCCGGCGTGTCGCCGGGCCCCGACCCCTCAGCGCCCGGGCCGGAGCAGCCGCCGGCGCCCTCTCCGGCGCTCAACGGCCTGTCCAGGAACCCCGCACTGGAGAACCTGGAGGCCATCGGCACCACGCGGCTGCCGAAGGTCTCGCCCAACATCCACCTGCTGACCATCATCGGACAGGTCGAGGGCCACGTGACCCTGCCGCCCCACAACAAGACCACCAAGTACGAGCACATCATCCCGCAGCTGGTGGCCGTCGAGCAGAGCCCGGAGATCGAAGGGCTGCTCCTGGTGCTGAACACGGTGGGCGGCGACGTGGAGGCCGGCCTGGCCATCGCGGAGATGATCGCCAGCCTGTCGAAACCCTCGGTCTCGCTGGTGCTGGGCGGCGGGCACTCCATCGGTGTGCCGATTGCGGTCAGCACCACGTACTCCTTCATCGCCTCCACCGCCACGATGACCATCCACCCCATCCGGCTGACCGGCCTGGTGATCGGGGTTCCCCAGACCTACGAGTACATGGACAAGATGCAGGACCGGGTCATCCGTTTCGTGGTCAACAACTCCCGGATCAGCGAGGAGCGGTTCCGGGAGCTGATGTTCCGCACCGGCGAGCTGGCCCGGGATGTGGGGACGGTGGTGGTGGGGCCGGACGCGGTCCGGGAAGGGCTCATCGACGAAGTGGGCGGGCTTTCGGACGCGGTGGCCCGGCTCAACCGGCTCATCGCCGAACGGAAGCAGGACCGGCAGGAGGTGGTCCAGTGACGGAGTGCGGGCCGTGCGTGCTCTGGTCGGTGGTTCCGGCGGAGTGGGTCCTGGAGGGCCTGACCCCCGCGGCGCCACCGCTGCGGGAGGCGGTCGTGGACGGCCGGCTCGTGCAGGTGGCGCCGGGGGCGGATGGCTGGGGCACCGTGGTGCGCCTGATCTCGGGACAGGCGCAGGACTATCTCGATGCCCGCTTCCAGCCCGGTGCGAAGGTCATGCTGGGTCCGGGCTAGCCGACAAGACCAGGTCAGCGGGCCTGGTCTTTCTCGCGGGTGGGCCTTGTATTTAGAATGATTCTCGTTTACCATGGGAAATAGAACGGCAGGGAGAAGGAATCCAGCGTGCTTCGCCCGAACTGAGCAGGGGAAGGGCTGGAGAAAGAGGTGAGCTGAATGGCCCTGATGCTTAAGGACATTTATGCCAGACTGCTGGAGCGCGGCCATAAGCTGACGCCCCAGCGCTGGGCAATCATCGCCATCTTCCTGATGAACAGAGGGCGCCACCTCTCCGCCGACGATGTCTTTGCCATGCTGCGGGAGACGCACCCGAGCAACGGCATCGCCACCGTGTACCGCACGCTGGAGCTGCTGGAGGAGATCGAGGTCCTGAAGAAGGTGGACTTCGGCGACGGCCGTGCCCGGTACGAGGTGCGCGACGAGGACAACCAGCATCACCATCACCTCGTCTGCCAGCGGTGCGGGAAGATCACGGAGTTCGAGGACGACCTCCTGGTGAAGCTGGAGGCGACCATTTACGAGAAGACGGGATTCCAGATCACCGAGCACGTCGCCAAGTTCTACGGCGTCTGCGCAGAGTGTCAGAAAGCGGCGGAAAACGGGTAGCGTACAGCCGGGCCGGTCGCAGCGATGCGCACCGGCCCTTTGGTGTGTGGTATAATGAAACCATGTTATCCAACCTTTGGAGATTCGGAGGGGTCGAGTGTGGCGCAGCGACGGTCGGCCGGGAAAGCGGGCAAGGAGAACCCCGGTGGGACGGGCCTCCACCAGGAGGTCCGCGGCCTGCTGCTCACCGCCACGGGGGCGTGGTTCCTGCTTTCGCTGGCCGGCAAGGGAGGAGGGGCGCTGGGCGACCTGCTCAGCCTCGGCCTCAGGGCCCTGGCGGGCGAGCTGGGCGCCTGGGTGCTATCGACCCTGCTGGTCTGGGTCGGGCTCTACCTGATCTATCTGCGCTACCACCGACGTCCGTTTCAGTGGGGGCGGCAGGCCTGGGGGTTCGTGCTGCTCCTGCTGGCCTTTGAACTGGTCGTCCAGCTGGTGACGCAGGGCCACGTGCCGGGCGGCGGCGACCTGGAGAACGCCCGGCGGGGCCTGGGCGGCGGGCTGGTCGGGCTCGCGCTGGCCGTTCCGCTCACGCGCGCGTTTGGCGAGGCGGGGCGCTGGGTGTTCGTGGCCACGGCGGCCTTGATCGGGCTGGTGCTCAACACGGGCCTCTCGCTGGGCGCGGTGCTGGAGTGGCTGAAAGCCCGCTTCGTCGCCGGCGCCCGCGGCGCGCGGGAGGTGGCGGACGACTTCGTGGAACTGGTCAAACCGCAGCCGGGGGAGGCAGAGGCGCTGGCGGAAGAAAAGCCCCGCCGCAGGCGGCTGGCGGCGAGCGAGGAGCTGAACACGATCGGCGACCTGAAGCAGGAGCCTGGTGAAGCGGCCGAAGGGCATCTGGCCGGGGCGGCGCACGGCGCGCCCCTGATCCGGCAGGCCGACGAGGGCGTGAGGGTGCCGGAACCGCCGGGGATCGCTTCCGGGGATGCGGACGGCGGGGCGGGAGCCGCCGTGCCCGGCCCCGCCGCGGCCGCCGGGGGCCCAGCCGGTGCAGCCGGGACCGCCGGGAAGGGTTCGGGGGCCGGCCCGGCCGCCGGCCGCGATGCCGCCGCGGGAGCAGCGGTCCAGGCCGTGCCGCTGGTGGAGGGCGAGAAGGGCCAGCTGGCCATCGACCCCGACCGGCTGGGCCAGTCGTACCAGCTCCCGCCTGTCTCGCTGCTGTCGAAACCGCAGCACAAGGGGCAGCAGAGCCATCAGGACCACCTGGCCCGGGCGCAGCTGCTGGAGCGCACCCTGGCCTCGTTCGGCGTGGAAGCCCGGGTGATTGAGATCAGCCCCGGCCCTTCGGTGACCCGGTACGAACTGCAGCCGGGTCCCGGCGTGCGCGTGAACAAGTTCACCTCGCTGGCCGACGATCTGGCCCTCGCGCTGGCGGCGGAAGAGATCCGCATCGAGGCGCCGATCCCGGGCAAGTCCGCCGTCGGGATCGAGGTGCCCAACAAGGTGCGGCTCCCCGTCCACCTGCGGGAGGTGATGGAGACGCCCGCGTGGCTGAACGCGACGGCCAAGCTCTCGGTCGCCTTCGGCAAGGACCAGGCGGGCAACCCGGTCGTCGGGGACCTGGCCAAGATGCCCCACCTCCTGATCGCCGGCTCCACCGGATCCGGCAAGTCGGTCTGCATGAACACCATCATCTGCTCCCTGCTGTTCAAGGCACGGCCCGATGAGGTCAAGATGATGATGATCGACCCGAAGATGGTCGAGTTGTCCATCTACAACGGCATTCCGCACCTCATGGCGCCGGTGATCACCGATGCGAAGCAGGCCGCCGGCTACCTGAAGGGCGCCGTCAAGGAGATGGAGAGCCGGTACGAGCTCTTCGCCGCGCTGGGCGTGCGCAACATCACGCAGTACAACCAGCTGGTGCGCGACGATCCCGGCCCCGATCCCGACCACCCGCGGCAGCCGATGCCCTACGTCGTCATCTTCGTGGACGAGCTGGCCGACCTCATGATGGTCGCGCCCGTCGACGTGGAGGACAGCATCTGCCGGCTCGCACAGATGGCCCGGGCCTGCGGCATCCACCTGGTCATCGCCACCCAGTCGCCGCGGGTCGACGTCATCACCGGCCTGATCAAGGCCAACATCCCGTCGCGCATCGCCTTCGCCGTGTCGTCCCAGGTGGACTCCCGGGTGATTCTCGACTACGCCGGTGCGGAGCGGCTGCTGGGCAAGGGCGACATGCTGTACCACCCGGCCGGGCACTCGAAGGCCATCCGGGTGCAGGGGGCCTTCATCCACGAGCGGGAGATCGATCAGATCGTCAAGTTTGTGAAGGCCCAGGGGCAGCCCACCTACACGGCCAGGGAAGTGGAGGTGGAGGTCACCTCCCGCCGCGGCCACGGATCGGGCGACCGGGAGCCGACCTCTGCCCTGGAGGAGGCGTTCCCCGAAGCGTGCCGCATCGTGGTGGAGCACGGCCAGGCGTCGGTCTCGCTGCTGCAGCGGCGCCTGCGGTGCAACTACACGAAGGCCGCCCGGCTGATCGATATGATGGAGGAGCGGGGTTTCATCGGCCCGCACCAGGGGTCGAAGCCCCGGGAGGTGTTCCTGACCATGCCCCAGTGGCAGGAGCTGTTCGGCGACACCGGGGCGCGCCAGGAAGTGGCCTCGACGGGGGAGGAGTAAGGAGCAATGTACGGGGCCGGTGGCCCCGGCGGACCCGCTGCCGCCCAGGCTGCCGGGGGACGGCTTCACGCCGTTGCCCGGCAGCCTGGCTGTGCGTTGGAGATGATCCGCCTGCGCGGCCAACCCGTGTCCGGGAACGGACAGCCTGAACCCCAGGCGTTGACGCCGCCGCCGGCCCTGGCTACATTGGAGGGCGACTTGTGCCAAGGTTCAGGCGAGGAGTTGAAGCCCAGTGGCCTTCCGCGACCTCCACGAGTTTATCGCCGCGTGTGAACGGCGGGGCTGGCTGAAGCGCATCAAGGCGCCGGTGAGCCCCTACCTGGAGATCGCCGAGATCACCGACCGGGTGTCGAAGATGCCCGGCGGCGGCCCGGCGCTGCTGTTCGAGAACGTCGAGGGCTCGCAGTTCCCAGTGCTGACCAACACCCTGGGCTCCATGGAGCGCATCTGCCTGGCGCTGGGTGTGAACCACCTGGACGAGATCGGCGACCGCATCCGCGAGCTCATGAAACTGCCGGGCCCGGGCGGGGGCCTGTTCGACAAGCTGGGCCAGGGGCTGAAGCTGCTGGACGTGGCGAAGGCCACCGCGCCCCGCATGGTCAGCCGCGCGCCCTGCCAGGAGGTGGTGCTGACCGGCGACGACGTCGACCTCTACAAGCTGCCGGTTCTCACCACCTGGCCCAAGGACGGCGGGCCGTTCATCACCCTGACCAACGTGATCACCCGCGACCCCGTGACCGGCGGCCGCAACATCGGCATGTACCGGATGCAGGTCTACGACAGGCGCACCACCGGGATGCACTGGCACAAGCACAAGGACGGCCAGCGCCACTTCGATGCGTACCGGGGCACCCGCATGCCTGTGGCCGTCGCGCTGGGCGGCGATCCGGCCACGATCTACAGCGGGAGCGCGCCGCTGCCTCCGGTGATCCCGGAGCTGATGTTCGCCGGGTTCCTCCGGGGCGAGCCGGTGGAGCTGGTCAAGTGCAAGACCATCGACCTCGAAGTCCCGGCCCACGCCGATTTCATCCTGGAGGGTTACGTGGACACGTCGGAGCCCCTGCGTCCGGAGGGGCCCTTTGGCGACCATACCGGCTTCTACAGCCCGGTGGATCCCTATCCCGTCTTCCACGTGACCGCCATCACCCACCGGCGGGACGCCATCTACCCGGCCACGGTGGTGGGCAAGCCGCCGCAGGAGGACGCCTACCTGGGCAAGGCCACCGAGCGCATCTTCCTGCCGCTGCTGCAGATCTTCATGCCCGAGATCATCGACTACAACATGCCGGTGGAGGGCACGTTCCACAACTGCGTGCTGGTCAAGATCAAGAAGCGGTACCCGGGCCACGCCCGCAAGGTCGTGCACGGCCTCTGGGGCCTGGGACTGATGATGCTGGCCAAGTGCATCGTCGTGGTGGACGAGCACATCGACCTCAACAACTACAGCGAAGTCTTCTGGTACGTATCGGGCAACATTGACCCCAAGCGGGACATCTTCTTCGCCGAGGGCCCCGTGGACGACCTGGACCATGCCGCGCCCGTCTGGCGGTACGGCTCCAAGATGGGCATCGACGCCACCCGCAAGTGGCCCGAGGAGGGGCACCCCCGCCCCTGGCCCGAGGAGATCGAGATGGCGCCTGAGATCAAGGAGCGGGTCACCGCCCGCTGGAAGGAGTACGGCTTCTAGCCGCGGGGAGGGGCGGCGCACATGGTGGTATCCAGCCTGAAGAAGGTCAGGACGTTCGCTGAGCTGGTCAAGTTCGAGCACACTGTGCTGAACCTGCCCTTTGCCTATCTCGGGGCCTTCCTGGCGGCGGACGGGTGGCCGTCGTGGCGGCAGCTGTTCTGGATCACGGTGGCCATGATCGGGGCCCGCACGGCCGCGATGGGCATGAACCGCCTCTTCGACGCGGAGATCGACCGGAAGACGCCGCGCACGGCCATGCGCCACATCCCGGCCGGGAAGATCGGGCGGGGTGAGGTGTGGGCTTACGTGGCCGTCGCGCTGGTTCTGCTCCTGGTGGCGGCGGTCAACCTGCACCCTCTGGCCATGAAGCTGTTCCCGCTGGCCGTGCTCACGTTCACCATCTACCCGTTCACCAAGCGGTTCACCTGGCTATGCCATCTGTGGCTCGGCCTGAGCGTCTCATGGGGGGCGTTCGGGGCCTACGTGGCGGTGCGCGGCGCCGTGGGAACCGAGATCCTGATCCTGGTCGCGCTGATCACCCTCTGGAACGCCGGCTTCGACATCATCTACGGCACGCAGGACATGGAGGCGGACCGCACCAACGGGGTGCACTCCATTCCGGCCCGCTTCGGGCTCGCCCCGGCGCTGCGGATCGCCCGGGCGCTGCACTTCGGGGTGGTGATCCTGGCCGGAGCGCTGGGCGCGGCGATGGGGCTGCTGCCCGCGCCGCTGTGGTCGCCTTCGGCGTGGCCGGCGGCCACCTGGATCTACCTGGCCGCCTGGGCCCTGGTGGCCGGGCTGCTGCACTACGAGCACAGCATCATCTCTCCGAAGGACATGAGCCGGGTCGACACGGCGTTCTTCAACGTCAACGGGTACCTCAGCGTCGCATTCTCGCTCCTGGCCATCGCCGCCGTCCTTCTCGGATAGATGGCAAGAAGAAGCGTCCCCGCCCAAACGGGCGGGGACGCTCCTTCTGTCAGCTAGTGCGCCGTCTGTTCGAACCAGCGGACGCCGCTCCGCCGCAGCGCCGCAACGAGGCCGAGCGCGACCACGCCGTCCATGCAGTGGTGGATGGCCGTGCCGATCAGGGTGGTCAGGGCCATGGCCAGGTTGCCGCCCAGGAGCCAGACCACCGCCATCTCGAACACGGCGTGGACGGGAAGGGCGATCAGCAGCACCAGCCAGAGCGGCAGGCCCCGGTTCCAGGCGATGTTGCCCACCCAGGCAAACAGGGCGTGCGACAGTGCCCGGGCGCCGATGGCGGGTCCGACGAAGACCGTGAAGCCCAGCGCTGACCCCAGCCCGACGCCGACGGCGGCGAACGGCCCCATGAGCATCGCCAGCATGCTGGGCACGTGCGACATCAGCGTGGCGGTGAAGAAGGGCGGAATCGTGATCCGCAGGAACGTGAACACGATGGGGATCATCAGCGCCAGAGCGGTCAGAATGCCGGTGGCAGCAAGGTCCCCAATTCCAATACGGCGCCGCATGCGATCCCATCCTTTCGGTGATGCGCCCGACAACTTCTTATGAACATACTATTTAGCACTGTTCCGTGACCGTGTCAAATGGGTTCGTGCCGGGATGGGACCCCCCACCCGCCGGTCGCATAGTATCTAAGCGACACCCGAGAGGAGGGGACTGAGTGTGTCCTACATGGTCCAGCCCGGCGACACGCTCTGGGCCATCGCCAGCCGCTTCGGCATCAGCCTGCCCCAGCTCCTCGCCGCCAATCCGCAGCTGCAGAACCCGAACCTGATCTACGTGGGCCAGCGGCTGACGGTGCCGGGCGCGGGCCAGTACGTCGTCCAGCCGGGAGATACCTTCTACCGCATCGCGCAGCGGCACCGCGTCAGCGTCGAGGCGCTGGCGGCCGCCAACCCCCAGGTCGAGGACCCGAACATCATCTGGCCCGGGATGGTGCTCTACATCCCCCCGCGGCCTCCGCAGCAGTACATCGTGCAGCCCGGGGATACGCTCTGGGCCATCGCTCAGGCCTTCGGCACCACGGTGGCGGCGCTGATGCAGGCGAACCCGGGCATCGACCCCTACCGGCTGCGCATCGGGCAGCGGCTGGTCATCCCGGCGGTGAACAGCGGGCAGGCGATCGTCGTGCCCAGGGAGGACTACGGCTACGACGAGATGATGGCCGACCTGGAGCGGCTCCGGCAGCGCTACCCCTTCATCGGGGTCAGCAGCATTGGCCGCAGCGTGCTGGGCAGGGAGATCCCGGTGGTGCGGCTGGGCACGGGGCCGAAGGAGGTCCACTACAACGCGGCGATCCACGGCGAGGAATGGATCACCGCGGTGCTGATGATGAAGTTCATCGAGGTCTACGCCCGCGCCCGGGAGCGGGGGGAGCGCATCGGGAACTTCGACGTGCCCGCGCTGTGGGAGCAGACCTCCCTCTACATTGTGCCCATGGTCAACCCCGACGGCGTGGAGATCTCCCTGGAAGGGGTCAGCCGCGACAACCCGTACTACGACCTGCTGATCCAGGCCAACGGCGGCTCCACCAACTTCCGCACGTGGGCGGCCAACGCCCGCGGCGTGGATCTGAACAACCAGTTTCCCGCGGACTGGGAGCGGGAAGCGGCCCGGGGGCCGCGCAGCCCGGCCCCCCGCAACTACTCGGGCACAGGGCCCCTGACCGAGCCCGAGGCGATCGCGCTGGCCGAGTTCACCCGCGCCCACGACTTCCGGCTGGTCATCGCCTGGCACAGCCAGGGCGAGGAGATCTACTGGGGCTATGAGGGGCTGGAGCCGCCGGAGTCGGAGCAGATCGTTCACCTGTTCGCGGACATCTCGGGCTACCGGCCGGTGCGCTATCTGCAGAGCTGGGCCGGGTACAAGGACTGGTTCATCCAGGACTGGCGGCGCCCGGGCTTCACCATCGAGGTCGGGCGCGGGGTGAATCCCCTGCCCATGACCCAGTTCTGGCCCATCTGGAGCCGTACCATCGGCGTCATGCTGGCGGGGCTGGCGGTGTGAGCCGCCAGCCCTGTTCCGCCCAAGAGCCCTGCCACAGAGCCGCCCTCTCCCGGCAGTGACCGGGAGAGGGCGGAGATGCCGATTCGGGACCGGACCCCGGAACCGCGGGCTACCCCGGCCGGGTGAGCGAATCCATGTACTCGTACACCGCCTCGGCGATCCGGGCGATGGCCTCCTCGGCCTGCGCCTCCGTCATCCCCTTCGTGAACACCGAAATGGCGAAGGAACGGTCGGGGGCGTAGACGAGGCCGATGTCGTGGAACTCGTCTTCGCGGCTGCCGACCTTGGTGGCCGCCACCGCGGACTCCGGCAGGTAGCGGGGGATGCGCCGGCGGAACACCGCCTCTTCCATCCAGCGCAGGAGCATGCGGGTCGACGCCGGTGAGAGACCGGAGCGGCCGGTATCCAGGGCGATGAGCACCTGGTTCATCCCGTAGGGGGTGACGGGCGTCTCCAGCGGGTCGTAAGCCGGGGCGACGCCCAGCGAGAGCATGTAGTTCCGGATGGTTCCGCTGCCGATGAACCGCTCCAGCATGTTGCGGGCGATGTTGTCCGAGACGGTGATCATCAGCTCCAGCAGCCGCCGGATGGGCACCTCGTCGCCGGGGCGGATCGTCGCCTGCAGAATGCCGGTGCCCGCCTGGTAGTCCTCAGGCCGGTAGGCGATGGTCTCGTCCAGGCTGAGCCTTCCCCGGTCCGCCAGCCAGAGGACGGCCATGGCGATGGGGACCTTGATGGTGCTCGCGGCGTAGAACTCCGTCATCGGGTTGACGCCGGCCGAACGGCCGGTCATCAGGTCGGTCACGTGGACGCCGATCGTGCCGGGCAGGTCGCTGACCATCCGCTGCAGGATGGCGGTCAGCTCCTCCGGCCGGAACGGTTTGAGTCGCGGCATGGGCTCCATCCCTCCGTCCGCCAGGTCGCGTCACAGGAGTATACGCCGGCGGCCCGGGATGATGGCGCCTATTCCAGGGTGAAATCGGACTCGTCGGTGATCAGATGGGCCCAGGTGGGGCCGGGGGCCAGGAGCGGCAGCTCCCCGCCCTCCGCCGGGTAGAGCACGAACCCGCCGGGTTCCAGCCGCCACGTGCCTTCGTACCGGTGGCCGGCCACCAGCACCGTCGCCGGGCCGCCGTCCCAGAGGTAGAGGGTCCAGCCGAGGTCCACGCCCCGGTTGACGCCGCCCACCTCCAGGAAGAGCAGGTTCACCGCGGTGAGGGGCGCTCCGTCCTCGCCCAGGTGGCGGACGCCGTCGGTGTAGCGCACGTAGCGGCCGTCCTCCCACACCCAGCGGGCCTGGTTCAGCCGGTGCCAGTAGATGTCCACCGCCGTGGTCCCGCCGACGGCGGGGACGGCCTCGGCGCGCGCCGTGGTGGGCACGGGCGTCATCTGGATGCCGCGGTCGACGATCGCCTGCCCGAGCAGATCGGTGCCGGTGTAGAGGTTGTGCGGGGGCTCCCGGTCGGCGGTGCGGAAGAAGTAGCCCCCTGCGGTGTAGATCTCATCCAGGTTGCGGGGGCCCCACGCGGCCCTGAGCATGGCCAGGGCTTCGACGCTGCCGCCGGAGTGGGCGAAGGGCGTGTTGTAGGCGTCGGCCATGTCGACGAACCCCTGGCGGGCGCTGCGGACGGGGCCGATCTTTCCTGCCGGTGCGGACCAGTACAGGGTGAAGAACCGCGTGATCTCGGCTTCGGTCAGGGTCTCGACCACCAGGTCGGCCTCGGCCAGCCCGGCCTGGGGCCGTGCGCTGGGCGAGTTCTCGACCACGACGGACACCGGCCCCGCCCAGAGGGCATCGGCTGACGGTGCGAGCAGCCAGACGGGTTCGGTGGTCAGCGGGGGCGACGCGAGCGTCGGTTCCGGATCCGGTTCGTTCGGCGGCCCGGGCTCCGGGGGGGCGGAATCAGGGGGCGCCGGCGGCTGTTCTGTGGATTCCGGCGGTGTCGGCGCCGCAGGCTCCGACGCCCGTCCGGCGCAGCCGGCGAGCAGCAGCAGAAGCAGCAGGATGGGCAGGCTCCGTTTCACTGTGAATCACCCCGTGGGGTGATTCAATGCCGCCTGCCCATTCCCCTGCGTGCAGTCACTTCCATATGGCGGTCAGATTCGGGGATCGTAGGAGCCGATCAGCACCTGCGGGGCCGGATGGCCGGTGGACGTGGCGACGGAGCGGTCTTCGGCGGTGATCAGGATGGTGTCGCTGCGGTTCAGTGGCAGACCGTCGGCCTCGAACCGGAAGTTCTCGCCCCAGACCCGCTCGCAGTAGCCGACCGGCGTGCGCATGTGGGTCTTCTGATTGATCAGCCAGACGCGGTACGCGTTGAACGGACGTCCGCTCTTCTGGTCCCGCCCCAGCGCGGTCGGGCTGGGCAGCCCCCGCAGGGCGAGCGTGAGGTGGCCGCGGCGCAGGTTGAGCGTGGCGGTCCCGGTTGCCCGCGGCGTCATCGGGTGGCGCTGCACCAGCTGGACCTGCACCGACAGGGGATTGACGTGGCGCGGGACAGGCTGCGGCGCGGCCGCACCGGCAGCCGGCGCCTGCGCGTCCGCTTCCTGCCCCGGGCCGCCGGGGCTGGGTTCGCCGGACTCCGCCGCCGGGGGCTCCGCCTCCGTCTGGGCGGCGGGCGCTCCGCCCCCGGCTGCGCGGTCCGCCGGCGGGGCCTGCCCGGGTGCGGCGCCGCCTTCTGGCTGGCCGGCCGGGGCGGCGGGGGAGCCACCGGCGGCGGAGGCGCCGGGCGCGTCCTGCGGCGGCAGGACGGCCACACCCGTTGCCGCCTGGTTAGCCGGATCGGGCGCGGTGAACCCGGCGGACGGGGCCGCGGCGGACCCCGCGAAGTCGCCGGTGAATGGGCTTACCGAACCGGTGCTGCCCGCGCCGCCTGCGGGCCCGTCGGCAGGTCCGGCGAAGCTGCCGGCAGGCTGACCGGGCAGTTGGCTGGCTGGCGGGCCGAAGGGCGTGAACGGCGCGGCCGCTCCCGGCTGCAGGGCGGGGGACGGCGCGTCGAGCCAGATCAGTTTCCCCTCCAGCACGGCGATGGCCCCGGCCCGGCTGCCGCCGAAAGGCTCCACCGTGACCCGCACCTGCTCCGCCCGCCCGGGCTGGACCTGCGACGCGGCGACGACCCGGGTGGCGCTCCCCCGGCCGTCGGGCCCCAGGTTGAACGCGCCCAGGCTCACCACGCCTGCCGGACCCACCAGCCAGCCCTCGTAGTAGAACCCACCGCTGCCCGAGCGGTCGGTCAGGGTCTGTCCATTCTCCACGTGCAGCGTCACCCGGCTGAACCCCGAGTCGGAGGTGATGAGGCAGAACCCTTCCATCGGCTTGCCGTCGTGGTAGCGGTGGGACCGGGCCGGTCTCAGTTCCGTCAGCCTGGCGACGGCCAGGCCAGGCGGCTGAATGACTGCCATGCGACTCCCTCCCGTGCACTCACTTCCAAGAGACCTTATGCGGACCGGCCCCCGGTCATGTGATGTGACGTTTTTCTGCCGACAGCGCATATTTTGTCACATGCGGCAGGAATCCGTTGCGGAGAGTGCGAATAAGCGAACAGTAAACACAAGGCCAACGGTTCTGTCGCCACCACTGCGTGGGGGAAAGGAAGGGGCGGTGGGATGAGCCTGAACTTCGACCTGAGCCAGGAACAGCAGATGATCCGCAACCTGGCGCGCGAGTTCGCCGAGGGCGAGGTCGCCCCCGGCGCGGCGGAACGGGACAAGACCGGCAGGTTCCCGGTCGAGCTGGTGCGCAAGATGGGCGAGCTGGGGCTGATGGGCATCCCCTTCCCGGAGAAGTACGGGGGGACGGGCGGGGATACGGTGGCCTATGCCCTGGCGGTGGAGGAGATCAGCCGGGTGGACGGGTCGCTGGGCATCACCCTGGCGGCGCACTGCTCCATCGGCATGGGGCCGGTCTACTACTTCGGCACCGAGGAACAGAAGGAGCGCTGGCTGCCGGGGGCGGCCCGGGGCGAGTACCTGGCCTCCTTCGGCCTGACCGAGCCCGGCGCCGGGTCCGACTCGGCCGCCACCAAGACCACGGCGGTCCGGGACGGCAACGGGTGGGTGCTGAACGGCGCCAAGATCTTCATCACCAACGCCAACTACTGCGGCTACATCGTGTGCACCGCCGTCACCCAGCCCGGGCAGGGGCACCGGGGGATCAGCGCCTTCATCGTGCCCAACCCGACCCCGGGGTTCACCATCGGGCCGGCGTACGACAAGATGGGCCTGCGCTCGTCCGACACGCGGCCGCTGTTCTTCGAGAACGTGCGGCTGCCGGCCGACGCCCTGCTGGGCCGTGAGGGGGAGGGCTTCCGGCAGTTCATGGTGACGCTGGACGGCGGGCGGATCTCCATCGGCGCGATGGCGGTGGGCATCGCCCAGGCGGCTTTCGACGCGGCCCTGGCCTACGCCCGGCAGCGGGTGCAGTTCGGCCAGTCCATCTCCAGGTTCCAGGCCATCCAGTTCAAGCTGGCGGACATGGCGATGGAGATCGAGCTGGCCCGGAACATGGTGCTGAAGGCGGCCTGGCTGAAGGACCAGGGGCGCCCGTTCACCAAGGAGGCGGCGATGGCGAAGCTCTTCGCCTCCGAGACGGCGGTGCGGGCCGCGAACCAGGCAATCCAGATCCACGGCGGCGCGGGCTACATGGAGGATCTGCCGGTCTCCCGCTTCTGGCGGGACGCGAAGCTGACCGAGATCGGCGAGGGCACCAGCGAGATCCAGCGGCTGGTGATCGCCCGGCAAGTGGGGTGTTAGGGCGTGGCGTCTGGCGGCTGGGCGAGCGGGTCTCCCGGCTGGAGGCGGCCGTGCGGGAGCGGCTCGGCCTGCCCGAGGCGACCCGTACCGGGCGACGACATCCGGCTACGAGGCGGAGCAGCGCCGAATCCGGCGCGGATGGCGCAGCACGCAAGACAGGCAAAGGAGGAGGAAAAGCAGTGATCAGGGCGAGCATGGCGGGGACGGTCTGGAAGGTGCTGGTGAAGCCGGGCGATGCGGTGAGCCCCGGCCAGGACGTGGTGATCCTCGAGTCGATGAAGATGGAGATCCCTATCACCGCCGAGGTGGGCGGCACCGTGACGGCGGTGAAGGTGGGCGAGGGCGACTTCGTCAACGAGGGCGACGTGGTGGTCGAGCTCGGCTGAGGGGAGGGGAAGCCTTTGCGCACCGTTCGCATCGGCGCCGGGCAGGGGTTCTACGGCGATTCGCTCCTGCCGGTGCTGGACGTGGCCCGCTACGGCGACGTGAAGTACATCAGCTTCGACACGCTGGCTGAGCTGACGCTGGCCATCCTGGAGAAGGGGCGGCGCAAGGACCCCACCGCGGGCTACACCCGCGACGTGGTCCCCATGATGCGCAACCTCCTGCCCATCGCGAAGGAGAGGGGCATCCGGCTGATCACCAACGCCGGCGGCATCAACCCCCGGGGCGCAGCCCGGGCGGTGGCCGACGTCGCCCGGGAGCTGGGGCTCCGGCTGAAGGTGGCCTGCGTCACGGGCGACGATATCTACGACCGGCTGGACGAGCTGGCGGCGCAGGGGGTCACCTTCGCAGACAGGGAGACGGGTCAGGCCCTGGGGGACATCCGGGACCGGGTGCTCTTCGCCTCGGTCTACCTGGGGGCGCAGGTGGTGGCCGACGCCCTGGCCACCGGGGCAGACGTGGTGATCACCGGCCGCACCACCGACACCGCCCAGTTCCTGGGGCCGCTGATCCACGAGTTCGGCTGGGCCCGGGACGACTGGGACCGGCTGGCCCAGGGGATCGTCCTCGGCCACCTGATGGAGTGCTCCGGCCAGGTGAGCGGCGGCAACTACCAGGTGGGCTGGGAGGACATCCCCGATCTGCACCGCATCGGCTTCCCCGTCGCCGAGGTCAGCGAGGACGGGTCCTTCGTGCTCACCAAGCCGCCGGGCACCGGCGGCCGGGTGGACCTGAAGAGCGTGAAGGAGCAATTCCTCTACGAGATCCACGACCCCACCACCTATATCACCCCGGATGTGATCTGCGACCTGACCACCACGCGGATCGAGCAGGTGGGCGAGAACCGTGTCCGGGTGAGCGGCACCAAGGGCCGGCCGGCGCCGCCGACGCTCAAGGCCCTGCTGGGGTACGCGGACGGCTGGATGGGGGAAGGCTACATCTCGTTCAGTTGGCCGAAGGCCTACAGCAAGGCCAAGCGGGCGGCGCAGATTATCCGGGCCCGGCTGGAGATGCAGGGGGTCCGGCCCGAGGAGATCCACGAGGAGTACATCGGCATCAACTCCCTGTGGGGCGCCCTCGCCCCCGAGCCGGCGGACGAGGACCAGGTCAACGAGGTGCGGCTGCGCATCGCCATCCGCACCCGGAACAAGAAGGACTGCGAGATCCTGGCCCGGGAGTTCCCGCCGCTGCTCCTCTCCGGCCCGCCCACGGCCTCTGCCGTCGCGGGCACGCCGCAGCCCCGGGAGCTGATGGGTCTGTGGTCGACCCTCATCCCGCGGGAGCTGATCGAACCCTATGTACAGATCCAGGTGGAGGAGGTGTAGCCGGTGGCCAGGCGGATCCGGCTGATCGACATCTGCCACGCCCGCTCGGGCGACAAGGGCGACGCCTCGGACATTTCCCTGTTCGCCAACGACGACGCGGCCTGGGAGATCATCCGCAAGCACGTCACCAAGGAACGGGTGGCCGAGTACTTCCGGCCGGTTGCCACCGGCCCGGTCGAGCGGTGGGAGGTGCCCAACGTCCAGGCGTTGAAATTCGTGGTACACGGCGCACTGGGCGGCGGCGCTCCCCGGTCGCTGCGCAGCGACAACCTGGGCAAGACCTTCGCCGCCGCCCTGCTGCGCATGGAGATCACGGTAGAGGAGTAACTCTTTGTGGCACTTCCGCAGATCGACGCGGCACGGGCCAGGGCTTTCGTCCTGGCCCACGGGAACGCTGTGGATGCAGCACGCCTGGAGGGGATCCTGGGCAGGGAGCAGCCGGACCGCGCAGTGGTGAGGGCGCTGGAGGGGATGCAGAACCCCGACGGCGGCTTCCCGGCCGGCGCCGCGGCCGGTTTCGGGCTGGCCGCCCCCGGCGAGTCCTCCGTGGCGGCGACCTGCGCCGTCCTGTCCTGGCTGCGGGACATCCCGCCCCTGGCCGGGTCGCCGATGGCCGGGCGGGCCGTCTCCTTCCTGCGCCGGTCCCAGCAGGTGGACGGGTCATGGCTGGAGTCCGGGGCAGCCCCGGACCGGCCGGCGCAGGCGATCCTCACGGCGCGGGCGGCGTACACGCTGCTGGTGATGGAGTCCGACCACCCCGATCCCATCGTGCGCGGCGCCAGATGGCTGCGGACCGCGCTGGACGGGGACCTGGACCGGGCGGACAGCCCGGCGCTCGTCCTCGCGGCGGCGCTGTGGGGCCGGCTCCCGGAGACCGGCCCGGGCGGACAGCCGGCGGATGCGGTGTACGCGCACCTGCGGGGCCGGGTGCTGTCGGCGGCCGACCTGGGCCTGTGGCTTGCCACCTTCGTCGAACTGGGGCTGGCGGCGCGCCACCTGGGCCTGGCGGTGGAGCTGCTGCAGCACCTCTCCGGTCTGCAGGAGCCCGACGGCGGCTGGCCGGCCCCGCCAGGTGACGGGGATGGCGGCCGGGTGGAGGTCACCCTGGGCGCGCTGCGGGCCTTCCGGGGGTTCGGGCTGACGCCGCGGCGGCCCGTCGGCCGTGAGGAGGAGGGGTGAGGATGGAGAAAGTGCGTTTGACCCGGGAAGGGGCAATCGTATGGCTGGCCCTCCACAACCCCGGGCGGCACAACGCGCTCTCCCGGCAGGTCGTGCAGGATCTGCAGGCGGCAGCCCATCAGCTCGCGGCGGATCCCTCCGTGCGGGCGGTGATCGTGCACGGCGGGGAGGCGAAGTCCTTCTGCAGCGGCGCCGACCTGAAGGAGCGGCAGGGGATGGACGAGCCGGCGGTGCTGGAGACGGTGCACGCCCTGCGCTCGGCCGTGAACAGCGTCGCCCAGCTGCCGATGCCGGTCATCGCCGCCATCCACGGCATGGCCTTCGGCGGCGGGCTGGAGCTGGCGCTCGCCTGCGACATCCGGCTGGCTGCGGACGACGCCCAGATGGGCCTCACCGAGGTGGGCTGGGGCATCATCCCCGGCGCCGGCGGCTGCGCACGGCTGCCCGCGCTGGTCGGGCCGGCGCGGGCCAAAGAGCTGATCTTCACCGCCCGGCGCCTGCGCGCGGACGAAGCCCTGGCGCTCGGCCTGGTGAACCGGGTGGTCCCGCGGGCCGAGCTGCTGGAGGCCGCCCGGGCCCTGGCGGAGGAGATCGCCAGGCAGGCGCCGCTGGCCGTGCGGGCCGCCAAGCGGGCCATCGACGCCGGCCCCGGCCTGGCGGCGGCCCTGGCCGCCGAGTGGCAGGAGTACCGGTCGATTGTGCCGACCCGGGACCGGCTGGAGGGGCTGCGGGCCTTTGCTGAACGGCGCCCACCGGCGTTCCGGGGTGAATGAGAGCGCTGCACAAGCGGAGGGAGAACGTTGCTGCTGAACGACGTCGCCTTGATGGAGCACCGGATCACGCTGCTGGGCGCGCTGGGCGGACTGCTGGCCCACGCGGGGCGCCGGCTGGAACCCGCCTACCTCGCCGGCGTCACCGGTCACGCCTTCCGGCTGACGCTGGACCTGGTGGTGTCGCCTTCGGCCCCGCACACCCTGAACTTCCACGAGGTCATCCCGCTCTGGGAGCGGCTGGGGGTCTGGTTCAAGCGGGTGGCCGCCCGCCCGTCCGACCCGGACTACGCGGACGTGCGCGCGGAGGTGATCGGGCGGGTAGCGCGGGCCGTGGAGGGCGGGCGGCCGGCGATCGTCTACGATCTGCTCGCGTCCGAGGAGTACGGCCTGGTGGTGGGGGTCGACGGGGACCGGTGGGCCTGCCTGACCCCGGAAGCGCCGGATGTGCCCCGGTGGATGGACGTGGCGGACTGGCCGCCCGCGGCCCATGCGGCGTTCACCCGGGCCGAGGTGATCACGCTGCTGGACATGCGTCCGGATTTCGACCGGCGGGCGGCGGAGGTCGCCTCGCTCCGGTTCGCCGTCGACCACTTCTGGGCGCCGCCGGCGCGCGACCTGTGGCTGCAGCACGGGCGGCAGGCCTACCGGTTCTGGCGGACGACGCTGGCCACGACCAGCCTGCCGCTGCACGGGCCCGAACCTGGCCGGGGCCACAGCTACAACCTCCGTGTGCTGCACGCGGCCCGCACGGATGCCGCCGCGTACCTGGCGGAGCTGGCCGGCCGGTATCCGGAGGCGGCGTCGCTGGGCCGGGCGGCGGAGGCCTACCGGCGCGCGGCCGGGGCCCTGGGGGAGGCGGAGGCGCTCGTGCCCTACCCCGGGGAGGCGCTGGCGGAGCGGCGCGTCGAGGTGGCCGGCTGCCTGGATCGCGCCCTGGCCGCGGAGACGGAGGGGATCGAGGCCATCGAGCGGGCCCTGCGGGCGCTGCGCTAGCCCGGCAGGATCCCGAACCGGGCGCCGGCGGGCACACAGCAGAATCGGCAGAGGGGGAGAGGGCGATGAGCCTGGATGCGGAGCTGAGGGCGCGGGAGGCGCGGATCAAGCAGGGAGGCGCACCCAAGTACCACGAGCAGGCCAAGGCCCGGGGCAAGCTGTTCGCCCGGGAGCGGATCCGGCTGCTTCTGGACGAGGGTTCCTTCGTGGAGGACGGCCTGTTCGCGAACTGCATGGCCGAGGACCTGCCGGCAGACGGCGTCATCACCGGTCTGGGGCGGATCGACGGCCGTCCGGTGGCGGTCATGGCCAACGACTCCACCGTCAAGGCGGGATCGTGGGGGGCCCGCACGGTGGAGAAGATCCTGCGGATCCAGGAGACGGCCGAGCGCCTGCGGATTCCGATCTTCTACCTGGTGGATTCTGCGGGCGCGCGCATCACCGACCAGGTGGAGATGTTCCCGGGCCGCCGGCACGCCGGCCGCATCTTCTACAACGAGGTGCGGCTGAGCGGGCTGGTGCCGCAGATCTGCCTGCTGTTCGGCCCCAGCGCGGCCGGCGGCGCGTACATTCCGGCCTTCTGCGACGTGGTCTTCATGGTGAAGGGCAACGCCTCCATGTACCTGGGTTCGCCCCGCATGGCCGAGATGGTGATCGGCGAGAAGGTGACGCTGGAGGAGATGGGCGGCGCGGAGATGCACACCGCGGTCTCCGGCTGCGGCGACGTGCTCTGCGAGACGGAGGAGGAGGCCATCCAGCTCGCCCGCCGCTACCTCAGCTACTTCCCGCAGCGCACGGGCGAGCGGCCGGCCGCGGCGGCGCCGGCGGACCCGAAGCCCGGGCGTTCGCTGGAGGAGATCGTCCCGGTCAACCAGAACGCCGCCTTCGACATGTACGAGCTGATCGACCGGATCATCGACGAGGGCTCCTGGTTTGAGATCAAGAAGCGTTTCGCCCCTGAGCTGATCACGGGCTTCGCCCGCATCGGCGGCCGCGTCGTGGGGATCGTGGCCAACCAGCCCCGGGTGAAGGGCGGCGTGCTCTTCGTCGACTCGGCCGACAAGGCCGCCCGGTTCATCTGGCTCTGCGACGCGTTCGAGATCCCGCTGCTGTTCCTGGCAGACGTGCCCGGGTTCATGATCGGGACGAAGGTGGAGCGGCAGGGCATCATCCGGCACGGGGCCAAGTTCATCGCCGCGGTCAGCGAGGCGTCGGTGCCGAAGATCTGCCTGGTGGTGCGCAAGGCCTACGGCGCCGGTCTCTACGCCATGGCCGGGCCCGCCTTTGAGCCGGACTGCACTCTGGCCTTGCCGACGGCGTCCATCGCGGTCATGGGGCCGGAGGCCGCGGTCAACGCCGTTTACGCCAATAAGATCGCCGAACTGCCGCCCGAGGAGCGGCCGACCTACGTGGCCAGGCTGCGGGCGGAGTACCAGCGGGACATCGACATCTACCGGCTGGCGTCGGAGCTGATCGTCGACGCGATCGTCCCCTTCGAGCGGATCCGGGAGGAACTGCTGGCCCGGTTCGCCTTCTACGAGACCCGACAGCAGAACTGGCCGGCCAAGAAGCGGCCGGTGACGCCGGTATAGGCGCTGGCGTCGGTGCAGGAGCTGACGGGGTGTCGGCGCTGACGCCGGAGCAGGTGTCGAAGGCCGTGCAGGAGCCGACGGCCGTGCAGGCGATGAAGCCGGTGCAGGCGGCGAGCGCCGTGCAGGCGCCGGGCGCGGAGGTGGTGCGCGGATCGCGCACCACTTTTCTCGTGCCCGGGAAAGGCCAGCCGGGGGGGGGCGCAGGGGCCGGAGAAACGGCGGCCGGGCCTGAAGCGTCTATCTGGCGGAGGCATATGCACAGAGAGGGGTTGCCCGCCGATGAGAAAGAGAAGCATCTGGATCGCGCTCCTGTTGGTCCTGGCCCTGACCCTCAGCGGATGCGGCGCAGCACAGAACGATGCGTCCCGGTCCGGCGGCAGCCCGGGTGGGCGGGGCGCCGCGGGCGTCGCGCCCAGCGCTCCGGCGGCGGAGAGCCCGGCACCGTCTCCCGGCGAGGGATCCGGCGCAGCCGACAGCGGCAGCCTTACCGGCGGAACCGTTGCGCCCGCGCTGGACCGGAAGATCATCCAGAACGCTGAGGTCGAGCTCAGCGTCAAGGACGTGGATGAGGCGCTCGGGGCCATTCGCGACGCCCTGGAGAGGGCGGGCGGGTACGTCCAGGACAACCAGATGTCGGGGACCCGCGAACAGGGCCGCCGCGTGACGATGCGGGTGCGGGTGCCGGCCGGCGCCTACGGCTCGCTGCTGGATCTGCTGCGCAGTCTGGGCGAGGTGCACAGCCTGCACCAGTGGACCAACGATGTCACGGAGGAGTACCTGGACCTGGAGGCGCGCATCGAGACCGCGGAGGCGCACCTGGCCCAGCTGAACAAGCTGTACGAGCGCAGCGGCTCGGTCACGGAGATGATCGAGCTGGAGCGGGAGATCGCCCGGGTGACCGCCGACCTGGAGTCGCTGAAGGGCCGCTACAACTTCCTCGCCAACCAGGTGGCCTTCAGCACCATCTCCATCAGCCTGTACGAGCCCGGTGTGCCCGCACCGTCGCGGAGCCCCCAGACCCTGGGTGAGCGCATGCGCGACGCCTTCCTCTTCTCGTGGAACGCCACCATCGCCGCGGCCCAGGAGCTGCTGATCTGGCTCGTGGCGCTGATCCCCGGTCTGCTCTTCCTGGTCCTCCTGGGCGGCATCATCGCCCTGCTGATCTGGCTCATCGTGCGGGCAGCCCAGGGCCGGCGCAGGCCGCCGGGCGCGGGAGCCGGGGGCGCGCAGAGCGGACCCGGCCCGGGCAGAACCTCGGGCCCGGCGCAGGACGGAGACGGCCCGGGCGGACCGGAGGCTCAGCCCGGCGGCGAGTGAACCGACGCGCACCGGCGACCGCCTCGTGCAGGCGGTCGCCGGTGCGTGAGGCCGAGCCTACGAACCTTCCAGGCTGTTCACGATGATGACCGGCGTGCCCAGCTCTACCCGGTCGTAGAGCTGCTCCACCTCGCCATTGCTCATGACCACCGATCCCTCGGAGTTCCACCGGCCCAGCGCCTCGGGGGCGTTGGTGCCGTGGATGGCCCAGAGCTGTCCGCCGTCGCCCTCGAACACGCTGAAGCCGATCCAGCGTGTGCCCAGGGGGTTGGCGGGGTCCAGGGCGTCGATGCCCTCCTTATAATACGGCACTCCCGGCGCCATGTGGATGACCGTGAACCGGCCGGTGGGGGTCAGCCGGTTTTCCTCCCAGTTGAGGGCGGACGGGGCCGGGCCGTCGATGTGGCTTCCGGTGGAGACCCGGGCGGTCTGGACCAGCTCGCCGTCCTCGTAATACCAGAGCACGTTCAGCCCCTTGTCCACGAGGATCACCGTGGGTTCGGGCGGGGTGAGGGGCGCCAGCGCCGCGTAGTAGTCGGCGGGCACCAATCCGTGGTCGGGGTCGGGCTGCCAGGCCCGGAAGAAGGGCTCGCCGCCCCGGGCTTCCAGGGCGGGCTCCCCGCCCACGGAGACCGCCGCGGGGTCGCCCCCGCCGGGCAGCGTGCCGCGCCAGACCACCACGCCCTGCGCACGGGGAAGGTCTGTCACTTCGACGGTCCCTTCGGGCACGGTGACCGTCTGCCCCAGCAGCGCGGCATCCTTGCCGGATTCCGTGTAGAGCGCCAGCTGCATCCGGCCGGCCTCGCTGGGCGAGACCGCGACCCGCTCGGGGACGCCGTCGCCGGTGAGATCTGGTACCGTGAGCACCTGGGCGGGCGTGAACGGCAGGATGTCGGGGTGCGCGTCGCCCGGTTCGGTCGCGGCGGGGGCGTCCGCCGGGGGCGCCACCGCCTGGCGAATGCGGATGACGGCCCACCGCACGCCGAAGCCCAGCCCCACGAGCAGTCCGGCCAGCGTCAGCAGCGCCACGGCCCGCCTGCGGGCGTAGCGCCTGCGCCGGGCCTCCCGCCGGCGCCACTCGCGCCGGGCCGAACGCCGCCGTTCCGGTTCGTGCAGGTGGGACATGGGCATCCCTCCTCCGCGACTCCATATGTTGTCTTGATTATAACCTATCTTCTAGTTTTGACTCCATTCATTTGCAGGACGCGGCAAATTCCCGGGCGGACGGATCGGCGGCTGCCGGGTCTGGCTGTGTGAACGACCGGCGCGGGAGGCACACTGCAGGAAGAACCGCATCGCTGTCGAAGCAGGAGGAAACCTGCCGGCAAGACCTGGCAGCGAATTGGGGGTCCGGTTTTGATTCGCATCGTCACCGACAGCAGCGCAGGAATCCCGCCAGACCTGTGCGAGGCGCTGTCCATCACGGTGGTCCCCGTGCCCGTCCACTTCGGATCGACGGTCTTCACCGGCGGCGTGGAGGAGGCCGGCCGGTTCTACGAGCTGCTGTCGTCTGAGCCGCCGCCCACCACCTCGACGCCGTCCCCTGCCGAGTTCGAGGAGCTCTACCGCAGCCTCAGCCGCGGCGGTGAGCCGGTGCTGTCGATTCACATCATGGAGACCAAATCGGGGCTGATCAACGCGGCACGCATGGCGGCCGCGGCCCTGCCCGCCGGTGCGGTGACGGTGGTGGACTCGGGCTCCACATCGATGGGCATGGGCCTGCAGGTGCTGGCGGCCGCGCGGGCCGCTAGGCAGGGTGCGACCCTGACGGAGCTCCGGCAGATGGTGGCGCGGCTGAGGGAGAGGGCCGCGCTGTTCGCAGCGATCCCGCAGCTGACCCAGCTTCGCCGGTCCGGCCGGGTATCGCTGAGCCAGTCGCTGGTGGCCGGCCTGCTGGCCATCAAGCCGGTGCTCTACGTCGGGCAGTCCCGGATCGACGTGGTGCGCACCGTGCGGGGCTGGCGCCAGGCGGTGGAGCAGATGGTGGCCCTCGCCGAGGCAGGGGCAGGCGGGCGGGAAGTGCACCTGGCCGTGGTACACACCAACGCCGAGGCGGCGGCGCACAGCCTGCTGCAGGAGATCGGCGGCCGGTTCCGCTGCGCAGAGGCGCTGGTGGCCGAGGCCGGGCCGGCCCTGGCGGCGCACGCGGGCGAAGGCGCGCTGGGCATCGCCACGCTGACGCTGGAGTGAGGGGTCCACAGGGGGCGTGGCTGCCGTGCGTTCCCAAATCATTTTCCAGATCTGCGTCACGCGTGGTATCATCAGGAGTGACGTTGATGCCATGCAGGAGGAACAGCTGTCATGAAATGGGTAACCGTTCGTGAGCTGCCGCAGTACGAAGGCCAGACGGTGGAGCTGCGCGGCTGGGTGCAGAACTACCGGAGTTCGGGCAAGATCCAGTTCATCATCTTCCGCGACGGGACGGGCGTCTGTCAGGCGGTGCTGTTCATCCGGGACGTGCCGCCCGAGATCTTCGAGGCCGGCAAGCGGCTGACGCAGGAGTCCTCGATCGTCATCCGGGGGACCGTGCGCAAGGACGAGCGCGCGCCCGGCGGGTACGAGATCGGCGTGCAGGACCTGCAGATTGTGCAGATCGCCGAGGAGTATCCCATCACCAAGAAGGAGCACGGGACGGAGTTCCTGATGGACCACCGGCACCTCTGGGTGCGCTCCTCCCGCCAGGTGGCGATCCTGCGCATCCGCAACGAGATCACCATGGCGATCCACCAGTTCCTGCAGGACAACGGCTTCGTCCTGACCGAGTCGCCCATCCTGATGGGCACGGCGGCCGAGGGCGGCGCGAACCTGTTTGAGACGACGTACGTCAATGATGAGCCGGCCTACCTCAGCCAGTCGGGCCAGCTTCACGTCGAGGCGACCGCCATGGCGCTGGGCCGGGTCTACACCTTCGGTCCCACCTTCCGGGCCGAGAAGTCCAAGACCCGCCGCCACCTGATCGAGTTCTGGATGGTGGAGCCGGAGGCCGCCTACTTCACCCACGAGGACAACCTGAAGCTGCAGGAGGAGATGGTCAGCTACGTCGTCAAGCGGGTGCTGGAGCGCCGGGCTTCGGAGCTGAAGACCCTGGGCCGCGACACCGCACTGCTGGAGAAGGTGGAGCCTCCCTTCCCGCGGATCACGTACACCGAGGCCGTGGAGATGCTGAAGAAGCTGCACCGGCCCGGGGATGACTGGGAGCCCATCGAGTGGGGCGAGGACTTCGGCGCCCCCCATGAGACGGTGCTCACGCAGCAGTTTGAGAAGCCGGTCTTCGTCGAGAAGTTCCCGGTGAAGGTCAAGGCTTTCTACATGCAGCCTGACCCCGAGAACCCCGAGGTCGTCCTGGGCGCGGACCTGCTGGCTCCCGAGGGCTACGGCGAGATCATCGGCGGCTCCGAGCGCATTCACGACCCGGAGCTGCTGAAGCGCCGCTTCGAGGAGCACGGCCTGGACATGGAGACCTACGGCTGGTACTACGACCTGCGCCGGTTCGGCTCGGTCCCGCACTCCGGTTTCGGCCTGGGCGTTGAGCGGACCGTGGCCTGGATCTGCGGCCTCGACCACGTGCGCGAGACCATCCCCTTCCCGCGCCTGCTGAACCGCCTGCATCCGTAAGCGGAGCCGCGCGGCCGGCCGGAGACAGAAAGGAGGGCCCCGATGGCCAAGCGAGCGCTTTTTGTGATCGACACCCAGGTCGATTTCAACGACGAGCAGGGCAGTCTGACCAGCTTCGGGCGGTCGGACCCGAAGATGCAGCGCATCGCCGACCTCATCGCCGAGGTGCACGGCGCGGGCGGGCTGGTGGTGGCTACGGTGGATACCCACCCGCCGCTGCACCACCCCGAACACCTGGTGACCTACCGGCGCATGCTGCAGGAGACGCTGGGGCAGGACCGCTTCGAAGCCTACATGGACAGAGCCTACGAGGCCTATCGGGAGGAGCTGAAGATCTACCCGCCCCACTGCGAGTACGGCACGCCGGGGTGGCAGCCCACGGCCGTCATCGCGGCGGCGTTTGAGCGGCTGGGCGACGACCTGATCCTGATCCAGAAGCCCACCTACCGCCTGGTGGACGGCTGCGTCATGAAGGGCCCCGCGGCGCTGGTGGGCCGCACGGGGGCCGAGGTGCTCGAGTACCTGAAGGAACAGGGGGTGGAGGAGGCCATCGTCACCGGCCTCATCACCCCGGTGTGCGTGCTGGCGGCGACGGAGTCCGCGGTGGCGGCGGGCTTCCGCGTCACGGTCGACGAGCGGTTCGTCGACTCCTACGACGAGGAGAGCCACCGCCAGGGGCTGGAGCGGATCGCCGCGGCCGGCGGGGTTGTCGTGCCGGAGCCGTGATCCTTCCGCCTGGCGCTCCTATTCACAAAGCTGTGACAGGGCGGGAGGGATTTCGCCCGTTGCTGGAGAAGATGGGTGCAACTGGAGTCAGAGAATACCACCCGGGGTCGTCTCCGCACGGGAGGTTGATGATATGGAGGAGATCGGCCGGCGCCTGAAGGCGGCCCGGTTGGCCAAGGGGATCACGCTGGAGGAAGTGGAAGAGGAGACCCGCATCCGCAAGAAGTACCTGGAAGCGCTGGAGACGGGGCGGACGGTCCTCATTCCCGGGGAGGTCTACGTGAAGGGCTTTCTCCGGAGCTACGGCAACTTCCTCGGCCTGGACGGCGATGCCCTGGTTGAGGAGTACAAGGCGCGCAAGGCCCGGCCGGCCGCGGAGGATGCTCCCTCCGACGGCCGGGCGGCCGAAGGTTCCGGCGCCGAGCCGGAAGCCGCCGTCGCTGCCGCCCGTCCCCACGCCGAGCCCCGCCAGCCGGCCTTCGTATCGCTGCCCCGCCGGTCCGGTCGGAGCCGTTCCAAACGCCGCCGCGGCGGACCGGGGCCCGGTGTGTACTTCGTCCGGCGCCTGATGGTGGCCCTGATCCTCATCCTGCCCGTTGCGGCCGCCGGCTACTGGCTCTGGGGCCGGCAGGCCGCCGCCCCGCCCTCGCCGCCCGATCCGGCCGCGCAGGAGCCCGGGTCCGCCGTGACGGACCCGGAACCTGAGCCGGACCCGCAGCCTGACCCGGAGCCGGACGCGAAACCCGGGCCGGCGTCCGAACCGCCGCAGCCCCCGGCGCTTCAGGTGAACATGACGGGGCCGCTGGGCCCGAGAAACCAGACGTACCTGTTCACCGTCTCCGCGAGCCCGATCAAGGTCCGGCTGGAGGGTTTCACCGGGCCGCCCGTCTGGATGGCCTGGACGGTGGACGGTGCGACGGTCTATGACGGGAAACCGACGGAGCCCGTCGAGTTCGAAGGCCGCGAGATCGAGATCAACATCGGTCACCTGCAGGGCGTCGATCTGGTGATCAACGGTGAGCCCTTCGATCCCGGGCTGGAAGGCGGCCCGTACATTCTGCAGTTCCGCACGGAAACGCAAGACTAAATGGCACCATGTGCAGATCCGGCCTGCGCGGCCGGATCTTTCGCGTCGCCGGGGCAGCGACTGGCGAGAACGGTGAACGGAAGGATGCGCGGATAGCGGCGGCGCCGACTTCCCATAATACCCCGTGGAGGTGTTGCGTCGTGAAGCGCATGCTGCGGGCCGTCGCGGCGCTGCTTCAGCTGATGTGCTGGGGCGCACAGGCCGCAGCGGCCCCCGTGCCGCTCGCACAGTCGGCCATGGCCCGGGTCCCGCTGGTGGAGCACTACCGCGACGTGGTGGAGGCGCCGCCTCAGCTCTGGGCCCACGGCGCCATCCTGATGGACGCCGCCACCGGCGAGGTGCTCTGGGAACACAACGCGCACGCGCGGCTGCATCCCGCCAGCACGACGAAGGTGCTGACGGGCCTGATCGCCCTGGAACGGGGCGACCTGGACGCCAAGGTGACCATCTCGCGCCGGGCGGCGCATACGCCGGGCAGCTCCATGTACCTGCGGGAGGGCGAGGTGCATACCCTCCACGACCTGGTGTACGGGCTGCTGCTCCGTTCAGGCAACGACGCCGCGGTGGCCATCGCCGAGGCCATCGCCGGATCGGTGGAGGATTTCGCCGTGCTGATGAACGACCGGGCCCGGCAGCTCGGCGCCAGGAACAGCCACTTCGTCAACCCCCACGGGCTCACCCACCCCGACCATCTCAGCACCGCCTACGATCTGGCCGTCATCACCCGGGCGGCCCTGCAGAACCCGCTGTTCGCCCAGATCGTGGCGACCCCCGAGAAGGAACTGACCTACGAGGAGCTGGGACGCAAGGTGGTCCTCTACAACACCAACCGGCTCCTGCGGGGCGGCCTGCCCGGCGCAGACGGGGTGAAGACTGGCACCACGGGGGCAGCCGGCCCCTGCCTGATCGCCAGCGCCACCCGCGACGAGCAGAAGCTGATCTCGGTGGTGCTGAATGCCTCCAACCGGTGGCGGGAGTCGGCGACCCTGCTGGAATGGGGGTTCCGGAACTTCGCCCTGGCGAGGCTCGGCCGGGCGGACGAGGTGGTGCTGCACCTGCCGGTGCGGGGCGGCAAGCGGCGGGCCGTGCCGGTGGCCTTCCGCGAGGACCTGGCCGTGGTGGTGCCCCGGAAGACGGGCGCGGTGCCGAAGGTGGAGGTGGAACTGCAGGGTTCGCTGCGGGCGCCGCTGCAGCAAGGGCAGGTGGTCGGACGGGCGTGGGTCAGTACGCCGGGGGAGGGCCGGCGGCGGGTGGAACTGGTGGCCGCCGAGCCGATGCCGCGGGCGACCTGGGTGGACCGGCTTTATCAGGGGCTCGTCGCGCTGGTTGACTTGGAGGGACGATTGAACTTGAATGTTATTGGGCATTAACGGTAAGATGGATCATGTACGCGATGGTTCAGGAATGTGTGTGTTCCGGTCGGATGGCGAGCCCCTGCGGTCACGGCGGGCGCCACGCCCGTTTTTTACTTGGGAACGGATTCACATAGCGGATGACATTTGATATGGCACTTTGGTATACTGTCTAGGAAGAGTCGGTCCTACTTTTGACCTGTACCAGGCCACGACCTCGATCTGGACCGACTTCGTGCCGGGGTTCACAAGCTCCCGCGTTAGATCCTTTTGTTTTTATTGTCACCAGAAGGAGGCTGGCGCATGCATCCCTACCTGCCCCTGCTCATCTACCTGCTGGTCGCGCTGGTGTTTGCCGCGGCCATGAGCGTCCTGGGCACCAGTTTCGGGCGGAAGAGGCCCGAACCGTACAAGCTGCAGCCGTACGAATCCGGGCATCCGACGGCTCCGTTCGCAGGGCGCTTCCCGGTGAAGTTCTACCTCGTGGCCATGCTGTTCGTGATCTTCGACGTCGAGGCGGCGTCGTTCTACCCCTGGGCCGTGAACCTGCGTGATCTGGGCGTCTTTGGACTCGTGGAGATGATAACCTTCATGGCGGTTCTGGCCATCGGGTACGCCTACGTCTGGAAGAAGGGAGGCTTCAACTGGCAATGAGCGCGGACGGCGTGTTCAAGGACCAGGGTGGCTTCCTGACCACCACGGTTGACTCTTTCCTGCGCTGGGCGCAGTCCAACTCCATCTGGCCGCTCACGTTCGGTCTGGCCTGCTGTGCGATCGAGATGATGAACCTGGCCTCGGGCCCGCGGTACGACATTGCCCGGTTCGGCTCCGAGGCTTTCCGTGCCTCTCCCCGCCAGGCGGACCTGATGTTCGTTTCCGGCCGCGTCTCCAACAAGATGGCCCCCGTCATCAAGCGGGTGTACAGCCAGATGCTGGAGCCCAAGTGGGTCGTCGCGTTCGGCGCGTGCGCCTCCACCGGCGGCATCTTCGACAACTACGCGATCATGCAGGGCGTCGACAACATGCTCCCGGTGGACATCTACGTTCCCGGCTGCCCGCCGACGCCCGAAGCGGTGATCTACGCGGTGCAGAAGCTGCGTGACCGCATCCGCAAGGATGACCCGAGGGGAGGCATCATCGTCCGTGGCTAATGCGATGCATGAGCGGGTGGCTGCCGCCCGCGAGCGCGTGAACAACGAGGTCATCCCCGCCCTGATGGAGGCCTTTCCCGGCAAGGTCGAGCAGATTCCCCCGACCAACGACCTGATCCCCCAGGTCTACGTGGCCAGCGACGTGCACGAGCCGGTCGCCCGGTGGCTGAAGGCGCGGGGCTTTCACATGCTGGTCGACATCACCGCGGCCGACTACTACCCCAAGCGGGAGCCGCGCTTCGAGCTGGTCTACCACCTGCGGGAGATGCCCGAGAAGGATCCCCGGGGCGAGAAGGGGCTCGGGATGATCCGGGTGCGGGTGAAGCTGACGGAGAAGGAGCCCGTCCACACCCTGAGCCACATCTGGGAGATGGCCAACGCCGCGGAGCGGGAGATCTGGGACCAGTTCGGCCTGAACATCGTAAACCATCCGAACCTGACCCGCATCCTGAACCCCGATGACTGGGAGGGCCACCCGCTGCGGCGCGACTACCCGCTGCGCGGCCCGCGCGCCCTCATCAACCTCGAGCTGCCCGCCGACGAGAACCGGTACCACCCCTTCGTCGAGTCGGAGCCCGCCAAGGAAGGAGAGTAGGGTGAGCATGGCAGAAGACCTGCACCTGGAGGAGCAGCGCCCCGAGCGCATGACCCTCTCCATCGGCCCGCATCACCCTGCGACGCACGGTGTCCTGCGGGTGAAGCTGGAGCTGGAGGGCGAGACCGTGGTCAAGGCGGAGCCCGAGACCGGCTTCCTGCACACCGGCATCGAGAAGACGGCCGAGCACCTCACCTGGAACCAGGCGACCACGGTCATGGACCGGATGGACTACCTGTCGCCGATCGCCAACAACACCGGCTACGTCATGGCCGTGGAGAAGCTCCTGGGCATCGAGGACCGCATCCCCGAGAAGGCCCGGGTGACCCGCGTCATCCTCCTGGAGCTGAACCGCATCGCCTCCCACCTGGTGGGCCTGGGTACCGGCGGCCTCGACTACGGCAACATCGGCACGCCCATCTTCTGGGCGTTTGAGCTGCGCGACCGCATCCTCGACATCTTCGAGCACACCACTGGCCAGCGCATGAACCCCAGCTACATGCGGGTGGGCGGCCTGGCCTACGACCTGCCGCACAACTTCAAGGAGATGGTCGAGGACTTCCTGAAGATCGCACCCAGCCGCATTCAGGAACTGAAGGACGTCATGCTCAACAACCCGATCTTCGTGGACCGGGCCAAGGGCGTGAGCGTCATCACCTACGAGCAGGCCCTGCGCTACGGCCTCACCGGCCGCAACCTGCGGGTGACCGGCTCGGACTACGACGTGCGCAAGTACTACCCGTATCTGGGTTACGAAAACTACGACTTCGACGTGCCCGTGTACACCGACGGCGACTCCTGGTCCCGGGTCGCGATCACCTTCGACGAGATGTTCGAGTCGCTGAAGATCGTCCGGCAGGCGCTGGACAACCTCCCGTGGGACGACCGGCACATCATCGACGACCGGAAGCTGGTCCTGCCGCCCAAGCAGGAGGTCAAGCACTCCATGGAAGCCCTGATTCACCACTTCAAGCTGGTGCATTACGGCTTCGATGTGCCGGCCGGCGAGGTGTACGTGGCGCTGGAGTCGCCGCGGGGCGAGATCGGGTTCTACGTGGTCTCCGACGGCGGCAACAAGCCGATGCGGGTGCGGGTCCGTCCGCCCTCGTTCTACGCCGTCTACTCGCTGCCCGTGCTGCTGGAGGGCTACCTGCTCTCCGACATGGTCGGCGCCATCGCCACCATCGATCCCATCTTCGGGGAGGTGGACCGCTGAATGGCTGAGCAGGAGAAGAAGGCCCTGGTCGTGGAGGTGCACCCGCCCCGCTGGCCCGAGACCTGCAAGGACGAGGTGGAGGCGATTCTCCGCCGCTACCCCGAGGGCCGGGAACAGTCGGCCATCCTGCCGCTCCTGCACCTCGCCATGCGCGAGCGGGAGGGCCGCTTCGTCGCCCAGTCCGACATCGAGGCCGTGGCCGAGATCTGCGGCGTCACGCCGTCGTATGTGCACTCGGTCTGCTCGTTCTACACCATGTTCAAGCGCCAGCCCGTCGGCAAGTACCTGATCACGGTGTGCGGCAACATGGCCTGCCACCTGCTGGCCGGCGGCGACAAGCTGGTGAAGCACATGGAGGAGACGCTCGGCATCAAGGTCGGCGAGACCACGCCGGACGGCCTGATCACCCTGGAGGTGACCGGCGAGTGCCTGGCGGCCTGCGACCTGGCGCCCGTCATCCACGTCGACACCGAGTACGTGGTGAAGGTGACGCCCGAGAAGTTTGACGCCCTGGTGGCCGCCCTGCGTTCCGGCGAGGGTCCGGACCGGTTCCTGGAGAAGCTGCCGCTGATGAACGGCGAGAGCCAGGACGAGTGGCCGGGCTTCACGGAGAGCCCGTCCCCCGGCCCGGCCGGCGAGCCTGCCTCCGGCGCCGCCGCCGGGTCCGGCGTGGAAGCCGCCCCTGCGGCAGCAGCCGGGCCGTCCGGCCCTGCGCCTGAAGGTCCCTCCGTGCTGGCCCGCGACCGTTCCGGCGACGCGCCGGCGGAGGGCGCCGCCGGTTCTGCCGGCGGGGCTGACCCCGAAGCCTCTGCGGAGAACGCCGCGGCCATCTCCGGCGACAAGCCCGCCGCCTATGCCGTGGCAGACGCCGCGCCCAAGTCCGCTGACCAGTCTGCCCCCGATGCCGCGGCCGGTGCCGCTGCAGCCGAGTCCGCCGAAGAGGGCTCCGGACCGGCGAAGGGCGAGTAACTAAGGAGGCAGAGAAGTAATGCAGTTCGAACCTGTGCTCACGAAGGGCATCGGGAAGGTCGACCTGACCAACATCGATGTGTACGAGGCGCAGGGCGGGTACCAGGCGCTCCGCAAGGCCCTTACCTCCATGGAGCCCCAGGAGATCGTGGAGGAGGTCAAGAAGGCCAACCTGCGCGGCCGCGGCGGCGCCGGCTTCCCGGCGGGCGTGAAGTGGGGCTTCCTGCCCAACGACGGCCGGCCCCGGTACCTCACCGTCAACGCGGACGAGTCTGAGCCCGGCACCTGCAACAACCGCACCCTGATCTACGCCAATCCCCACCAGCTCATCGAGGGGATCATCATCACCGCCTATGCCAACCGCATCTCGCAGTCGTTCATCTACATCCGCGGCGAGTTCAAGCGGGGCGCCGAGATCCTGATGAAGGCCATCGAGGACGCCCGCAGGAAGGGCTACGTGGGCCAGAACATCCTGGGCACCGGTTTCAGCCAGGAGATCACCGTGCACCGGGGCGCCAGCGCCTACATCTGCGGCGAGGAGTCGGCCCTGCTGAACTCCCTGGAGGGGCGCCGCGGCGAGCCGCGGGTGAAGCCCCCGTTCCCGGCGGTGGTGGGCCTCTACGGCTGCCCGACCATCATCAACAACGTGGAGACCATCTCCAACGTGCCGCACATCATCAAGAACGGCTGGGAGTGGTATACGAAGATCACGGCCAACCCCGACAACCCCAAGTCCTGCGGGCCGAAGATCTTCACGGTTTCGGGCTGCGTGCAGCGCCCGGGCAACTACGAGCTGCCCATGGGCGTGAAGCTCCGGGACGTCATCGAGATCGCCGGCGGCCTCCGGCCCGGCCGGAAGCTGAAGGCGGTGCAGCCCGGCGGCTCCTCGACGCCCATGCTGACGCCCGAGCACCTGGACGTGCCCATGGACTTCGAGTCGGTGGCGGCAGCGGGTTCGCTGCTGGGCACCGCGGCGGTCATCGTCTACGACGACACGGTGGACCTGGTGGACGTGGCCCTCTACTGGGCGCGGTTCTACTCCCACGAGTCCTGCGGCCAGTGCACGCCGTGCCGGGAGGGCACCCACTGGCTGGAGCGGGTCTTCGCCCGCATCAAGGAAGGCGGCGGCACCGAGGGCGACCTGAAGATGATCGCGGACATGCAGACCCAGATGGCCGGCACGACCATCTGCGTCCTCTCCGACGCCGCGGTGGCCTTCCCCGCCTCGCTGCTGAAGCTGTTCCCCGAGGAGCTTGACCGGTACATCAACCGCGTGAAGGAGGTGCGGCCGGCGTGAGCGAGCAGCAGCTTGTCACCGTGACGATTGATGGTCGCACCGCGCGGGTTCCGAAGGGAACGCTGCTGGTGGAGGCGGCCAAGCAGGTCGGGATCGACATCCCGGTTTTCTGCTACCATCCGAAGCTCGACCCGGTGGGCGTCTGCCGCATGTGCCTGGTCGAGATCGAGAAGATCCCCAAGCCGCAGCCCGCCTGCACGACGCGGGTGACCGACGGCATGGTGGTGCACACGCAGACGCAGCGGGTCAGCGACCTGCGCCGGGGCGTGCTGGAGTTCCTGCTCCTCAACCACCCCCTGGACTGCCCGGTCTGTGACAAGGGCGGCGAGTGCGACCTGCAGGACCTGACCTTCGCCTACGGCCAGACCACCAGCCGGCTGCTGGATCCCAAGATCCGCAAGGACAAGGCGGTGGAGCTGGGCAACTTCATCATCCTGGACAACGAGCGGTGCATCCTGTGCCGCCGGTGTGTCCGCTTTGACAACGAGATCGCCACGGAGGGCACGCTAATCCTCGAGGAGCGCGGCCACCTGAACACGGTCACCACGATGGACGGCCAGGAGTACAACTCGTACTTCAGCGGCAACACCATCGAGCTCTGTCCGGTGGGCGCGCTGACCTCCGACCTCTACCGGTTCAAGGCCCGTCCGTGGGACCTCGCCCGGGCCGACGCGATCTGCACCCACTGCCCGGTGGGCTGCAACGTCCGCCTGGAGTACCGGCACGGCGAGCTGCTGCGGGTCACCTCCCGCGAGAATGACGCCATCGACAACGGGTGGCTTTGCGACCGGGGCCGGTTCAACTACAAGTATCTCCAGAACAGGGAGCGCATTACCCGCCCGCTGGTCAAGCGGGAGGGCGAGTTCGTGCCCGTGAGCTGGACGGAGGCGCTGCAGGTCATCGCCGAGCGGTTCAAGGCCGTCGCCGCCGAAAAGGGCGGCCAGGGCTTCGGCGTGATCGGCGGCGGCAAGCTGGCCAACGAGGAGGCGTACCTGCTCTCCAAGTTCGCTCGGCTCGTCCTGAAGACCAACAACATCGACCACCGGGTCGACGGCCGGATCGCCGCCTCCGTCGGGGCGTATACCGGCCGGCAGACCGACCTCTCGGCGGCCGATGTGATCCTCATCGTCGACACTGACCCGGCCGAGACCGCGCCGGTCATGGACCTGCGCATCCGGCGGAAGGCCGACCGCAAGGAGGCGAAGATCGCGCTGATCGGCGCCGTCATGCCCACTTACCGCGGCCGGCACGCCCGCATCCAGCTCCGGCCGGGTGAGACCGCAGGCGTGCTGCGGGCCTTGGCGGCAGCCGTGGCTGGCCAGAAGGTCCCCGCGTCCGCGGCGGATCCCGAGGCCGTCAGGCAGCTGGCCCACCTGATCAGGAGCGGCAGGCGGGTCGCCGTGGTCTGGGGCGGCGAGCATGCCGGGACCGGCCAGGCGCTGCTGGAGCTGCTGGGGGCCATGAAGTCCGCCGGCAGCCTGGTCTCCGTGCTGGTCCCGGGCGCACAGCACAACAGCCGGGGCGCCGAGGCCATGGGCGTCCTGCCCGGGTACCTGCCGGGCTTCGCCAGCGTCTCCGAGAAGCGGAGCCGGGAGGCCGTGGCCCAGGCGTGGGGCGCCAAGCAGCTGCCCACCGAGGCGGGCCTTGACACCGAGGGCATCCTGCGGGCCGCGGCCGAGGGCCGGATTGCCGCCCTCTACCTGGCCGGCGCCAACCTGATGAACACCTACCCGGACCGCAAGCTGGTCGAGGCGGCCCTGCAGAAGGCCTTCGTGGTCGCCACCGACCTGTTCCTGAACGACACCGTGGCCCTCGCCGACGTCGTGCTGCCCGCGGCGGCCCTCGGCGAGAAGACCGGTTCCTTCACCGCGCTGGACGGCACGGTGCAGACCTTCAAGATCTCCAAGCGCCCCGAGGGGCAGGCGCAGCCCGACGGCGACATCCTGGTCGGCCTGGCGGCGGCGCTGGGCATCAAGCTGGCGGCCTCGCCCGCGCAGACCGCGGCCGAGATCGCCCGGGTGGTCGCGAAGATGGAGGACGGGACCGTGCTGAAGGGCGCGCCCGTCTCGCTGATCCAGAACGCGGCGGTGCCGGAGGCGCCTGCCGGGGCGGCCGGCGAAAGCGCCCTGTGGCTGGTGCCGGTCGACCGGCTGTACGCCGGCGGCTCCACGGCCCGGTTTGACGACGAGTTCAACCACGTGCAGCCCAAGCCCGCGGCGCTCTTCAACCCCGACGACGCTGCCCGCCTGGGGCTGGCCAAGGGCGATATGGTGGAGCTGGCGGCCGGCGACGAGAAGCTGGCCCTGCCGGTGGAGATCAGCAAGCGGGTGGTCGCCGGCACGGTGCAGGCGATCCGGGGCCTGAGCGAGGCGCCGGTCAACCGGCTCACCGCAGGCTCCGCCCCGGTGGCCGTGACCGTGGCGAAGCTGGCCGTGGAGGTGGCGGACTGACATGAACATCTGGATGGAACTGCTCGTGCTGGTCGTGAAGGCGGTCGTCCTCGCACTCGCCGTGACCCTGACCGTCGCCGTCTTCCTGCTGTTCATGCGGAAGTTCCTGGCCTACTTCGCCTACCGGGTCGGTCCGGTCAAGGTCGGCCCGTGGGGCGTGCTGCAGCCCATCGCCGACGTGATCAAGATGCTCTTCAAGGAGGACATCGTCCCCGAGCAGGCCGACCCGATCATCTACCGGCTGGCGCCGATCATCGCCTTCTTCTGCGCCCTGGGCGTGTGGGTGGTCATCCCCTGGGCGCCCCGCGGCTCGTGGTGGGCGTCGATGGCCGATCCGAACGCCGGCGTGCTGGTGATCCTGGCCATCGCGGCCATGGGCGTGTACGGCACCGCCCTGGGTGGCTGGGCCTCGCAGAACAAGTACGGCCTGCTGGGCTCCATGCGGGCCACCGCGCAGATGATCTCCTACGAGCTGGCGATGGCGATGTCGCTCCTGGGCGTCATCCTGTGGACGGGCTCGGTGAGCATGTTCGACATCGTCGACGCCCAGCGGAACATGATCAACCTCTTCCCGCAGTTCCTGGGCTTCATCGTCTTCTATATCGCAAGCCTGGCCGAGGCGGGCTGGACCCCGTTCGACCTGCCCGAGAGCGAGACGGAGCTGGTGGCCGGCTACCACACCGACTACGGCGGCATGCGGTTCGGCCTCTTCTTCCTGACCGAGCTGACCCACGCGGTGAACTCCGCCGTGCTGACCACGACCTTCTTCCTCGGCGGGTACAACCCGTGGTTCGGCCTGACGATGATCCCGGGCTTCGTGTGGTTCCTGATCAAGGTCTGCTTCCTGCTGTTTGTGCTGTACTGGATCAAGTGCACCTTCCCGCGCTTCCGGTACGACCGGCTGATGGTCTTCGGCTGGAAGGTGCTGCTCCCGGTGGCCGCCCTCAACCTGGTGGGCACGGCCATCTACGTCGCCCTGCGGGCGTAGCCCGCAGGCAGGGGAGGTGTTCTGCTTTGAACGGAATTGCGGCGATCGCCAAGGGCATGGCGACGACCCTGAAGGTCCTCTTCCGCAAGCCGGTCACCATCGACTATCCGTACGTGAAGCGGCCCCGGGCGCCGCGCTTCCGGGGCCGGCACGAGCTCCGCACCTACGAGAATGGCCTCGAGATGTGCGTGGGCTGCGAGCTCTGCCAGGTGGCCTGCCCGGCTGCGGCCATCACCGTGCTGGCGGCGGAGAACGACCCCGACAACCCGCACAGCCCCGGCGAGCGCTACGGGTACAAGTACCAGGTGGACCTTCTGCGCTGCATCTTCTGCGGCATGTGCGAGGAAGCCTGCCCGACCGAGTGCCTGCACCTGACGCAGGAGTTTGAGCTGGCCGACTTCACCCGTGAGTCGCTGATCCTGCAGAAGGAGCAGCTGGTGAACCGGAATCCGTCCGGCTTCAAGGTGCCCCTGAACGTCTATCCCCCCTTCCGGCGGAAGGCGGTGAACACATGAACGTGCTGTTTGTGATCGCAGGGCTCATGGCCATCGCCGGCGTCCTCGGGGTGATTCTGGCCAAGCCCCCCGTCTACCAGGTGGTCTCGACGATCTTCAGCTTCCTGGGGCTGGCGGCCCTGTACCTCAGCCTGCAGAGCGAGTTCCTGGCCGTGATCCAGCTCATCGTCTACGGCGGCGCCATCATGATCCTGTTCCTGTTCGTCATCGCGCTGCTTACCGTCCGCAGGGACCCCGTGGAGAAGGATCTGGGCCAACTGACCTCGGCGAAGCTGCTCGGGTTCGCGGTCGGCGGCGGCCTGCTGCTCATGCTGGCGATCGTCGGCCTCTTCGGCGGCGAGGGCCGGGTGGAGTGGGCGCAGGTGCCCGCGGATTTCGGCCAGGTGAAGGCCTTCGGCCACGAGCTGCTCACCGCGAACGTGTTCCCGTTTGAAGTGCTGGCATTCATCCTGATGGTGGCCGTGATCGGGGTCACGATCCTCGTCGGCCGCCACCGGGCGTAAGGGAGGGGGAGAGCCGGACATGCCTGCGTTCTCGTTGAGTGCGTACGTCGCCCTCTCCGCCGTCCTGTTCGCCCTCGGCGGCATCGGCGTGTTGGTGCGGCGCAGCCCGCTGGCCATGCTCATGTCGATCGAGCTGATGCTCAACGCCGCCAACCTGCTGTTCGTCGCCTTCGGACGGGCGCACGGCGGCTACGAGGGACAGATCATGGCCTTCCTCGTGATCACCGTGGCGGCGGCGGAGGTGGCGATTGGCCTGGCGTTGACCGTCCTGCTGTTCCGGCGCCGCGCAGAGGCAGACGTGGACCAAGTGAACGAACTGAAGCTCTAATCCACCCGGGAAGGAAGTGTGACCATGGACCTCGCCTGGATGCTGCCGGCCATCGTCGTCGTCCCGCTCCTGAGCGCGGCGATCGTGGGCTACTTCCGGAACACCTGGTCCAAGACCGCGGTGTCCTGGGTGGCCTGTGGCTCCGTCGCCGTCTCCTTTGCGATGGTGGTGGCCGTTGCCCTGCAGTATTGGGGCGCCGGCGGCGCCGAACCGATCCGCTCCGGCCTGACCTCCTGGGGCAGCCTGCTCGACCTGGGACTCGTGGCCGACGGGCTGTCGCTCTGGTGGGCCCTCGTGGTGACCGGCGCCGGCCTCCTGATCCACATCTACTCCACCGCGTACATGGGGGAGGATGAGTCCTACGGCCGCTTCATGGCCAAGATGAACTTCTTCATCTTCGCCATGACGCTGCTGGTGCTCTCGGACAACTTCGTCGGCATGGCCATCGGCTGGGGCTGCGTGGGCCTGGCCTCGTACATGCTGATCGGCTTCTACTTCACCCGCCCCGGCGCCCAGCACGCCTCCATCAAGGCGTTCGTCATGAACATCATCGGCGAGGCGGGGCTGTTCGCGGGCATCGCCTTCATCTACGCCAACTTCGGCTCGTTCAAGTTCGATGATGTGTTCGGCGCCATCGCCGGGGGCCAGTACAGCGTCGCGGCCCTGAATCTGATCGGCCTCCTGCTGCTGATCGGCGCGGTGGCCAAGTCCGCGCAGCTGCCGCTGCACACCTGGCTGCCCTACGCCATGGAGGGCCCGACGCCTGTGTCTGCCCTGATCCACGCCGCCACCATGGTGACGGCCGGCGTCTACCTGGTCTCCCGTGCCCACCCGATCTACGAGGTGGCCAGCGGCGCGGCCATGACCGTCGCGTGGATCGGCGGCCTCGGCGCCCTGTTCGGCGCCCTGGTCGCGGCCGGGCAGTTCGACATCAAGCGGGTGCTGGCGTTCTCGACCCTCTCGCAGATCGGCTACATGTTCCTGGCCAACGGCCTCGGCGCCTATGTGGCCGCTGACTTCCACTTCTTCACCCATGCCTTCTTCAAGGCGTGCCTGTTCCTCGCCGCCGGCATCGTGGTGCACCACTTCAACGGCGACCAGGACATCCGGCACATGGGCGGCCTCTGGTACCGCGACAAGTTCGCCGGCCTCGCCTTCGGTGCGGCCGCCCTGGCCCTGATCGGCATCCCGCCGTTCGCCGGATTCTTCTCGAAGGACGAGATCCTGCTCGCGGCGTACGCGCAGGGGCAGTGGGCCCTGTTCATCATCGCCGTTCTGGCTGCCGGGCTGACGGCGTTCTACAACGTGCGGCTCTTCAGCCTGGTCTTCCTGGGCGACGCCTACGCGCCGCAGGTGAAGCCGGTCGGCAAGAAGCGGAGCCGGGCGCAGCAGGCGGCAGCCGCCGCCCAGGAGGCGCACGCCCACGGGCACGGGCACGAGCACGCCACGCCGGCTGCGATGAAGTGGACGGTGGGCATCCTGGCCGTGCTGTCGGTGGTCTCCGGCTGGCTCTTCTTCGGCCACTACCAGTTCTCCGCGCTCGAGCCCGCCTTCCCGACGCTGCAGCTGCACCACGAGTCCATCAACCCCGTGGTGGCGGGCCTCTCGGTGGCCGTGGCCGTGGTGGGCGCCCTGGTCTCGTGGTACCTCTACCGGCCTGACGGGGCGCGGCGGGCGGTCGAGCTGGATCCGCTGCACAAGCCGGGCATCCTGTACCACATGTTCTACGTGGACACGCTGTACGACGTCCTCTTCGTGCAGCCCGCCCGGGCGCTGGCGGAGTTCGTCGGCAACCTGTTCGACCCGCGGGGCATCGACGGCGTGGTCAACGGCCTGGGCGCGGCGGCCCGGGGGCTGGGCGACGTGCTGCGCCGCTGGCAGAACGGGCTGATCCGCTCGTACGCGCTGACGGTCTTCACCGGCGTCCTGCTGCTGGTCGTCTACTACGTGCTCTACGTCTAAGCACCCGGTGGTCATGTAAGGAGGGGCTCGCGTGCCTGTCGATCTCAACTTCACGATAGCGGCGCCGCTCCTGGCGCTGGCCGCCGGGGCGCTGCTGGTCCTGCTGTTCGACCTGCTGTTCAAGTACGAGACCATTCACGGGGCGATGCATGGCTTCGCCGCCGCCGCCGTGCTGGTGGCCGGCTGGTACCTGGTGCCGCTCTGGACCGGGGTCGACGCCCCGGCGGGGTTCGCCGGCATGCTGGTGATGGACCGGTTCGCCGCCGTCTACGGCGGGGTGCTGCTCACCGCAGCCCTGCTGGCGGTCCTGCTCTCCTACGGCCGGGCGCAGGAGGACAAGTCCGGATACCTGGCCCTGCTGCTCTGGGCGGCCATGGGCATGGTGATGCTGGGCGGCGCCGGCAACCTGATGGTCATCTTCCTGGGCATCGAACTGCTGTCGCTGGCGCTGTACGTGATGATCGCGTTCGCGCCGAAGCGCATGGCGGCCCGGGAGGCGGCCTTCAAGTACTTCATCCTGGGTTCGGTGGCGGCCGCCTTCCTGATCTTCGGCTTCGCCCTGATCTACGGCGCCACCGGCACCATGTCGCTGGCCGGCATCGCCGAGGCCGCCCGATCCTTCACCAGCGAGGGCGCCTGGTCGGTGGGCCTGTACTACAAGGTGGGCGTGGGGCTGTCCATCGTCGGCCTCGCCTTCAAGATGGCGCTGGTGCCGTTCCACATCTGGGCGCCTGACGTCTACCAGGGCGCGCCCACGCCCGTGACGGCGTTCATGTCCATCGGCACCAAGGCGGCCGCCTTCGCCGCCATGGCCCGCCTCCTGGTCGCCGCCGTGCCCGAGGCCTACCAGCCGTCCTTCCTGCTGCCCGTCTCCATCCTGGCCTTCGCCTCGATGATGCTGGGCGCGACCGCGGGCATCTGGCAGAGCGATCTGAAGCGGCTGATGGCCTATTCGGGCATCGCCAACGCCGGCTACCTGATCATGGCCATCCCGGGCCTGGGGCTCGACGGGCTCTCCGCCGCCGCGTACTACCTGGCCGCTTACGGCTTCGCCACCATGGGCATCTTCGCCGTGGTACGCATCCTGGAGGCGGACGGGGTGGACGGCTCGCAGATTGCCAATCTGAAGGGGCTCTTCTACCGGAACCCCTGGGTCGGCGCCTGCCTGGCCCTGCTCTTCTTCGGCCTGGTGGGCATCCCGCCCGCCGGCGGCTTCGTCGGCAAGTTCCTGCTGGCGATTGCCGCCGTGCGGGGCAGCGCCTGGATCGTGCTGACCGGTCTCATCCTCTCCACCGGGATTTCCGCCTACGTCTATCTGAAGGTCATCGGCACCGCCTTCACCCGCACGAAGGAGGCGCCGCAGCCCGAGGAGGGGGCGGAGCCGCATCCGCCGACCCGCACCGCGGCCCAGGTCGTGCTGGTGATCGCCACCGTGGGCACCCTGGTGACGGGCGTCCTGCCCGGACCGGTGACCGAACTGCTGCGGGTGGCCCTGGCGGGGATGTAGCGGCCATCGCTGTACAACTGTAACGGGCATAAGAGACGCCGGCCCGGGCGAGTGCAAGGCTCGCCCGGGCCTTTGCCTGCCGTTGCGGCTCCGCGCGGCTCGCTTGATAATGATAACCGTTATCACGTATAATGTGTATGACGTTTACCCGATGAGGGGAGATGCGGGGTGGCGGATGCCCTCGGGCCCCCCGGCCTGCGCTACCTGGGCGAGCAGCGGCTGGCGCTGGGTGCACGGCGCACGGTTGAGGTGCCGTCGGCCCAGAGCGGCCGGTTCCTGTGGTGCGAGACCGGCAGCCTGCTGGCGGTGGGTGACGGCGTGCGCGGCCGGTGGAACTGCAGGCTCGGGCCGGGTGAAGTGCTGCTGCTCTGCCCGGCCGAGCAGGTGTGGGTCACCAGCCTCGGCGATCACGCGGCAGAGGTGCGCCTGCTTCACTTCCAGGCGAAGGGCGAGGGGCGGACTGGCGGCCTGGCGCGGTCGGTCCCGCCGGTTCCCGTGCGCGTGCCCGGGGTCGAGCTGGCCCTGCAGGCGCTGGCCGCCGCCGGCGCAAACGGGGCCCCCGGTTCCGCGTCCGCCCGGGAATCGGGCCCGGCTGCCCTCATCCGGTTCTTCCGCGCCCAGGCACACCTGTACGAGCTGATGGCCGCCTATCTGAGCGGCGCCCAGCAGCGGCGCGGGCCGGGCTCGCTGCTCAGCTACGCCGAGCAGGTGCGCAGGCAGATGACCGCCCACTGTGAGCGGGAATACAGCATCGAGGTGATCGCCCGGACGTCGGGTGTCAGCCCGCACCGGTTCTACCAGGCGTTCCGGCTGCTCACGGGCCTGACGCCGCACAAGTACCTGTCGGCGCTGCGGCTGCGCAGAGCCCTGCGGCTCCTGGCCGGCGACTTCCGGTCAGTGGCCGAAGTAGCCCACGCGGTGGGCTACGCCGACGAGTTCTACTTCAGCCGGGTGTTCAAGCGGGAGCTGGGGCTCGCGCCCAGCGCCTTCGTCCGGCAGGTGCAGGGCCGTCCGCGCCTGGACGCGCCGGCCGGCGACCTCGCGATTTTCGGGCTCTCGGCGCCTGCGGATGAACCCGGCCGGCCCGTGCAGTGCGCGGTCCCCCGGGGCGGCGCTGCGGGCCCGGAAGGCGAGGACGGCGGTCTTCCGGGAACCTCCTGGAGCCGGGGGGTGCGCGCGCTGGGGCAGGCGCTCGGCCTGGAGACCGTGGCGGACCACTGGGTGACCCTCATGGAGCGCAGGCTGTGCCACCTGAAGTCCCTGGTGCACAACCGGTTCCCGGGCCGGCCGTTCGTGGTGGTGGGGGTGTCTCCTCACGGCTACCGGGTGCTGGGCTCCCGCCATCCGGGCCTCGGCGACCTGCTCTACATCGCGGCCGGGTTCACGCCCGCCGCGGGGGTGCGCGGCCTCAGCGAGGTTCACGCGCGCTCGCTGGCAGAAGTGACCGGTTATGGGAGCGCCACGGCCCTCTTCCTGGTGGAGGAGGGGGACCGGAGCGGCCTGGCGGCCGCGTGGGCGGAGGCCGTGCGGGGGAGCCGCGCGGCCGCCGCGACGGAGGGGCCGGAGGAGGTCAGGTGCCTCGCCGTCCCGTGGTCCGGGAAGGACGATGCGTCGGCCTACGAAGAGCTGGCCGAACAGCTGACGCTGCTGCTTCTGGAGCCGGCCCTCGCCGGGGATACGTGGGGATGAGAAAGTTCCATGTCGTTTTCAGGAAGGTCCATTTCACCGCCGGCCGGGATGGGGTATCATCGGGTCGGTGAGAATGATTCTCGCTATCACGCAAGGGGACGAAGCCGGGATGGATGTGGGTACACCGTGAAGCGATCGCTGCTGATTCCGCTGCTCACCGTATTGCTCGTCGTGCTCGTCATCGCCTCGCTGTTCATCGGCGTGTCGGAGCTCAGCCTCCTTCAGCTCTTCACGCTGACCGACGACCAGTGGATGGTCCTCTGGACCAGCCGGGTGCCCCGTACGGTGGCAATCATCCTCGCCGGGGTCGGCATGGGCGTTTCGGGGCTGATCATGCAGCAGCTCTCCCGCAACAAGTTCGTGTCGCCCACCACCGCGGGGACCGACGACTCGGCCCGGCTGGGCATCCTCGTGGCGATGATTCTCTTCGGGTCGGCCACGATGATGCAGAAGATGCTCCTCGCCCTGGTCTTCGCCCTGCTCGGCACGTACGTCTTCATGACGATCCTCGAGCGGGTGAAGCTGAAGGACGCCGTCTTCATCCCGCTGGTGGGCCTGATGTTCGGCAGTATTGTGAGCTCCGTCACGACGTTCTTCGCGTACCGGTACGACCTGCTCCAGGCCGTCACCACGTGGCTCCAGGGGAACTTTGCCCTGGTGATCAAGGGGCGGTACGAGCTCCTCTACCTGGCCGTGCCGGCGGTGATCGCCGCCTACGTCTACGCCAACCGGTTCACCATCGCCGGCATGGGGGAGGACTTCGCCACCAACCTCGGGGTGAACTACCGGCAGGTGGTCAACATCGGCCTGGCCCTCGTCTCCCTGGTGTCCGCGCTGGTCATTCTCACCGTAGGGATGCTGCCCTTCCTGGGCCTGATCATCCCCAATCTCGTCTCCATCTTCCAGGGCGACCACCTGCGGCGCAACCTGCCGCTCACGGCTCTGGTGGGGGCGGTCTTCCTGCTGGCCTGCGACATCGTGGGAAGGCTGCTCATCTACCCGTACGAGGTGCCGATCGGGCTGACGGTGGGGGTCATCGGCAGCGGGATGTTCCTCTACTTGCTATGGAAGGGACAGCGAGCCAGTGAAGCATAAGCGGAACCTCATCATCCTCGGCATTCTCTTCCTGCTGGCGCTGACGGTGGTCTGCCTCTACCTGTTCGTCCCGCTGCGGGGCAACATCGCCTACATCCTCCGGCTCCGGACCCACAAGGTGCTGGCCATCGCGCTCACCGGCGCGGCCATCGCCTACTCCACGGTGGTCTTCCAGACCATCACCAACAATCGGATCCTGACCCCGTCGATCATCGGCATGGACTCGGTGTACCAGCTGTTCCAGACCATCATGGTCTTCTTCTGGGGGTCCACGACGCTGCAGTTCGTCGACCAGCAGATCAACTTCCTCATCACCGTGACGCTGATGATCGGCTTTGCCCTCCTGCTCTACCAGGTGCTGTTCCGCAAAGATGGCACCAACCTCCACTTCCTGCTGCTGATGGGGATCGTGATGGGCACGCTGTTTGGGAGCCTCACGACCTTCCTGCAGGTGCTCATCGACCCCAACGAGTACAGCGGCCTGCAGGCCCGCCTGTTTGCCAGCGTGAGCCGGGTCAACACGAACCTGCTCTTCCTGGGCGGCGGGCTGATGATCCCGGCGATGCTCTACGGTCTGCGGTACGTGCGCACGCTGGACGCCATCGCGCTGGGCCGCGATCACGCCGTCAACCTCGGCGTGGACTACGGGCCCGTGATCAGGCGGATGCTGGTGCTGGTGGCCGTCCTGGTGGCGGCATCCACGGCGCTGGTAGGCCCGATCACCTTCCTGGGGCTGCTGGTGGCCAACGTGAGCTACCACATGCTCGACACCTACCGGCGCGGCCCGCTGATCGCCGCGGCGGTTTCGGTGAGCGTGGTGTTTCTGGTCGGCGCCCAGCTCATCATGGAGCGGGTGTTCGTCTACACCACACCGGTCAGCGTGATCGTGAACTTCATCGGCGGCATCTATTTCCTCTACCTGGTATTGAAGGAGAGAACGGCATGGTAAAGGTGCGTGGCGTTTCCAAGTCCTTCGGGCCCAAGCAGGTTCTCCGGGACGTCTCGCTGGACATCGCCAAGGGCCAGGTGACCACGCTCATCGGCCCCAACGGCGCGGGCAAGAGCACCCTGCTTTCGCTGATGTCGCGGCTGCTGCCCAAGGACAGCGGGCAGATCCTGATCGACGGGCGGGAGATCGGCCAGTGGCGCTCCGACGAGCTGGCCCGCCGGCTGGCGATCCTGAAGCAGACCCACCACCTGAACATCCGGCTGACGGTGCGCGAGCTGGTGGAGTTCGGCCGGTTCCCGTACAGCCACGGGCGGCTGACCCGGGAGGACCGGGAGATCGTCGACGAAGCGCTGAATTACCTGGAGCTTCACGACATCGCCGGCAAGTACCTGGATCAGCTGAGCGGCGGCCAGCGGCAGCGGGCGTTCATCGCCATGGTGCTCGCGCAGGACACGGAGTACGTCCTGCTGGATGAGCCCCTGAACAACCTGGACATGAAGCACGCGGTGCAGATCATGCGCATCATGCGCGGGATGGCGGACGACCTGGGCAAGACGGTCGTGCTGGTGCTGCACGACGTCAACTTCGCCTCGGCGTACTCCGACCAGATCGTCGCCCTGAAGGACGGCCGGGTGGCGGCCGCGGGCACGCCCGACGAACTGATCCGTTCCGACGTGCTGGGCGAGATCTACGAGATGGAGATCCCCATCGAGACCGTGGGCGGCTGCCGGGTGTGCATCTACTTCACCGGGGAGCAGGCCGCGGGGCTCTAGGCACCAGAACGCAGAACCGAAATCCCTACAACAACGCATGAGGTGGTCTCTGATGAAGCGCACGGTTTCCCTGGTCAGCACGCTGCTCGCCCTGACCCTTGCTGTGGCCGGGTGCGCCGGCGTCGCAAGCACGGATGCCAACGGCAGCGCCGGCGGCAGCACCAGCCCCGTCCAGACGGCCGAGCCGCGCCCCGAGACCCAGGACACGATCTTGATCACCCACCAGCTGGGTGAGACCCCCGTTCCGGTGAACCCCGAGAAGGTCGTCGTCTTCGACTTCGGCATCCTGGACACGCTGGACCTGTTGGGCGTCGAAGTCGCGGGCCTGCCCCAGGGGAACGTTCCTCCTTATCTCAGCCAGTACACCCACAGCCGGTACACCAACGTCGGCACGCTCCAGGAGCCCGACTTCGAGGCCCTGAGCGCCCTCGACCCCGACCTGATCATCATCTCGGCCCGTACCTCCACCCACTACGAGGCGCTGTCGGAGCTGGCGCCCACCATCTACCTGGCCGTGGACACGAGCCAGTACATGGAGTCCTTCAAGCAGAACATGGAGCGCATCGGCGCCATCTTCCAGAAGGAGGAGCAGGTGGCGGCCGAGCTGAAGAAGATCGAAGACCAGATCGCCGCGGTCCGCGCCAAGGTCGCCGGCGGCAGCGAGAAGGCGCTGATCCTGCTGTCCAACGACAAGTCCATCAGCGCCTACGGCCCGGGTTCCCGCTACGCCCTGATCCACGACGTGCTGGGCTTTCCCGCCGCCGACCCGACCATCGAGGTGAGCACGCACGGCCAGCAGGTCTCCTTTGAGTACGTGAAGGAGAAGAACCCCGACTACATCTTCGTCATCGACCGGGCTGCGGTCGTCTCCGGCGGCGGCCAGTCGGCCAAGGACACGCTGGACAACGACCTGATCCGGCAGACCAACGCCGCCCAGAACGGGAGGATCATCTACCTCGACCCCAACTACTGGTACCTCTCCGGCGGCGGGCTCGTCTCGGTCTCCCAGATGATCGAGGAGGTCGCAGCGGCCGTCCGGTAGCGGCGCGGAAAACCAACCGCCAGATCTGCAGCGGCAGGTCTGGCGGTCGCATTTTCCGCATAGGCTAGGCCGTTACGAATCAGCCTGTGGCTGAGAGGAGTGTGGAGACCATGACGCAGCCGGGCTCCGTGACTCACTACTTCGCCGGGGCCAACACCCCGCGGGGGTTCTACTCCCGGTACGACCAGATCGCGCCGGCCGACGCCGACAAGGTGTTCATCCTGAAGGGCGGTCCGGGCACCGGCAAGTCCACGTTCATGCGGCGCATCGCCGCGGACCTGGTGTCCCGCGGATACGACGTGGAGTACTTCCACTGCTCCGCGGACAACGACGGCATCGACGCCATCTACGTCCCCGCTGCCGATGCGGCAGTGATGGACGGTACCGCCCCGCACGTGATGGACCCCCAGTTCCCCGGCGCCGTGGAGGAGATCATCAACCTGGGGCAGTTCTGGAACGAGGCGGCGCTGCGCTCGCCCGCTGTGAAGGCGGAGATCATCCGCCTGACCCGGGGCTACAAGCTCTGGTTCCAGCGGGCGGCCGACGCCCGCCGGGCCGCACTGGCCTGGCTGGAGGAGTGGTCGGCCTACCACCGGGAGTGCCTGGACCGGACGCGGGTCTACGCTGCCGCCGAGGCCCTCATCGCGCAGGTGCTCGCGGCGGGGCCCGCGGACGGCGGCGAGGGGGGCGCAGCGCCCCCCGCCCGTCTCGGGCGAGCACGGCGGCTCTTCGCCTCCGCCATCACGTACGCCGGGGCGCGCACGTTCCTCGGTTCGCTGTTCGACGGCCTGCAGCGGCGTGTCATCCTCACGGGGCCGCCGGGCACCGGGAAGAAGACGATCGCGGAGCGGGTGGCCGACGCCGCGGTGGCCCGGGGCGTCGACCTGGACGTCTTCCACTGCACCATGTACCCCGAGCGGGTCGACCACCTGCGCCTGCGGGCCCGGAGCACGGGGGTGATCACCTCGTTCTGGCCCCACGAATACGCCCCGCAGCCCGGCGACCAGGTGATCGACACCGGAGATTTCCTGGACCGGGGCAGGCTGTCGGCCTACGCGGAGGCGGCCGCCGGCGCGGAGGCGGCCTACAAGGCGGCCGTCCAGCGGGAGATGTACCTCCTGGGGCAGGCCAAGGCCTGGCACGACGAGCTGGAGCGCTGCTACGTTCCCCACATGGACTTCGAGGGCATGGAGCGGGTGCGGAAACAGACCCTGGAGCGGATTCTGGCGCTGCTCGCGCAACGGGAGCAGTAGCCCGGCCCCCGGCCGATATGCGTGCGGACATACCCTCCTCATGCCGGGAGGGTATGTCCGCGCGTGCCCGGGCCCGCCGGGGTCATGGCCGCATGCGCCTGCGCCGGCCGTCACACCCCTTCGGCCGTGTCCCGCAGGTGGCGTTCCAGGGCCCGCTCCAGGTCCATGAGGGCGCTTACCATCTCCTCCCGCAGCCAGTGCCGGGTGCGGGACTGGTTGAAGTAGCGGACCGCCAGGAGGGCGGCGCGGGCGCCGGGCAGGGGGATCTCCAGCTCCGTGGGGCGCACGGAGTTGGGGATCGAGAGCAGCAGGCCCCGGATCTGCTCGATCTCGGCGTTGGCCAGGTCCATGCGGGCCACTTCCAGCACGACCTCCAGCGATCCCCTCAGCACGAACGGGTTCCTCACCCTGACTGAAAGCGTGGACATGCAAGAACCCTCCCCTGGTAGGAGGGTATGTCCATCCCGGGCCCGCACATGCCTCCCCCCGGCAGGCAGGGGGACCGGGGGCGGAGCGGGAACATGTTCTAGGAGCGCCTGCCGGCCCGGGCCGCGTGGCGCAGCAGGTTGGTGAGGGCCCGCGCCTCCTCGCCCGTGGGCTGGGCGCGCATGAGCAGGGCGCGCAGGCGGGCGGCCGCCTGTGCGCGGCGGGCACCGCTGCTGCCGGGGTAGAGGGACTGCAGCAGCCCGTCGATGGCGCCGAACAGCGCCTCCCGCTCCGCCCCGGTGGCCAGCGGGACAGCCGGGCCGGCCGGGGCGGGCTGGCCGGCCGACCCGGCCGTGACGGGGGCGGCGGGTCCGGGAGCGTCCAACTGCACAGCGGCCATCCACAGCTCGTAGGCGATCACCAGGGCGGCCTGCGCCAGGTTCAGGGAACGGTTGAAGGGGTGCGTCGGGATCGTGATGACCCCGTGGCACCGGTCCAGGGCCGCGTTGGGGAGCCCGTCCTGCTCCGGACCGAAGAGGATGGCGACCCGCTGGGCGCGGGCGCGCTCCAGCACCTCCGGCGCCGCCTCGCGGGGAGCGTACACCCGCCGCTCGGTCTCCCGGGGCCTTCCGGTGGTCCCCAGCGTCAGGCCGCAGTCGGCGAGGGCGGCCTCCAGCGTGGGGAACCGGCGGGTGCGCTGGATCAGCGGCTCGGTGTGATGGGCGATGCCGGCGATGCGGTAGGGATCGAAGGCGGCGGGCTCCACGAGCCGCAGGTCGGAGAGGCCGAAGTTGGACATGACCCGGATGATGGCCGCCACATTGACCACGTCCTGCGGCTGGTAGAGCACCAGCGCGACCCCGTTCAGCGGCGAAGGCTGCGTGTGCACGTTCCTCTCTCCCTGTCGAGCCTTTTCATTGCCCATTTCGCTGGACGGCGCTCCCTGGCCTGCCGAACCATTGTCGGCGCGGGCGAATCTAACAGTCTGGAGTGACGCATAATGAACTACCTGGTCGTAATTCTGCTGGCCCTGACCGCCATCCTGGTCGTCACCACCATCCGCACCCGGAGGGACCGGGAGCTGCTGGCCGACGAGGTGCGCCGCCGCGGCGGCGAGGTGGTGCAGCTCACCCGGGTGAGGCGGGGCAGCCCCTTCCGGGACACGGGCCGGGGATGGTGGGCCTGGAAGGTGCAGTGGCGGGACGGCGCGGGTGAGCGGACCTCCTGGGCACTGACGACCAGAGACGGCCTGGGGGAGTGGAGGGATTGACGTGCTGCGGGCCACTGGGGTGACTCTGACGCTGAGCGTGACCGACGTGGAGGAGGCCCTCGCGGGATTCGCCGCCGGGGCCGTTCAGGACCTGCGGGTGGAGCTGGAGAGCGGCGCCATTCTGGTGCGGCTGAAGGTGCCGGTCGACGCCGTGCGGATGGCGGTGCCGGTCGACCTGCGGTTCAGCGTGCTCGCCGCCGCGGGCAGCCTGGTAAAGCTGGGGGTAAGCTGGACGAACCTGGGGCTCCTGCCCGCCTTCGTCAAGGAGAAGGCCCTGCAGAAGGCCTTCGAGGCGCTGCCCGGGGAGTACCGGGACGGCGTGTACCGGCTGGACCTCGGCGAAGTACTGGAGCACGTGCCGGTCAGCTTCCGCCTGAAGGGCCTGCACGTGGACCGGGACGGAATCGTGGTGGAGCTGGCCGACGTGATGGCTTTCCCTATCGACACCACCGGGCTGGGGGCCCTCCCGCCCGGGGCGCTGGTGCCGGTCGCCAGCGATGAGGAGCAGTCGATCCCCGAACACCAGGGCTTCTACCAGAAGCTGCGCGAACAGGTGCGGCGGTATGCGGCCGCCAAGGCCCCCCAGTGGGCCCAGCCGCTCATCCCGTGGCTCCTGGCGGTGCCCGATTTCTTCGTGATGCTGGTCCGGCTCGCCCGCGATCCCCGGGTGCCGGCCCCGGCCAAGATCATCGCCGGCGCCACCGTCGCGTACTTCGTCTCGCCCATCGACCTGATCCCCGATCCGATTCCGCTGATCGGTGAGATCGACGACCTGGGGCTCGCGCTGCTGGCGGTCGAGCAGATCGCCAAGGTCGTGCCCCGCGAGGTCGTGCAGGAGGCGTGGCCGGGCGAGGGCGATGTGCTGGCGCTGGTCCGTGAGGGGACGAACCTCATCACCCGGGTGCTGCCCAACCGCGTGCTGAAGGCGCTCAGGAAGGTGCTCGAACAGCCGGCCTAACCCCCGCACCCCGGCCGGACTCCCGGCAGCGGGGGCGCAGGCCGGCACCCCTGCAGGCAGGGATGGAACGGTCACGAAGGCGAATCATGAACGAGACGCGATACTGAAGGAGGCTTCCGCAATGGATCTTCCAGACCAGGGTCAGCTGCTGAGCGAAGGTGTGGTTGCGAAGTTCCTGCGGTACGTTCAGGTGGACTCGCCGTCAGGCGACGGGGAGGGGGTGCCCAGCACCCCGGAGCAGTGGGACATGGCCCGGCTGCTGGAGCGGGAGCTGAAGGCGCTGGGGCTCTCGGACGTGAAGGTTGACGAGCACGCCATCGTCACCGCGACGCTGCCCGGCAACCGGCCGGGGGCGCCCGCCATCGGGTTCCTGGCCCACTTCGACACGTACCCGGGCACGCCCGGCCGGGGCGTGAAGCCGCTGGTGCACCGGAATTACGACGGCGGTGAGATCCGCCTGCCCGCGGGGCCGGTGATCCGGCCGGAAGACCACCCGGCGCTTGCACGCTGCATCGGCCACGACATCATCACCTCGGACGGCTCCACGCTGTTGGGCGCGGACGACAAGGCCGGGGTGGCGATCATCATGGAGATCGTCAGCCGGCTCATCCGGGATCCGGACCTCCCCCGCGGGCCGATCCGCATCGGCTTTACCCCCGACGAGGAGACCGGCAAGGGCGTGCGCCGCTTCGACGTGGCCGCGTTCAACGCCACGGCCGCCTACACGTTCGACGGCAGCGCGCTGGGCGAGGTGGAGAGCGAGAACTTCAACGCCCGGAACCTGGAGATCACCATCGGCGGGCGGAACGCGCATACCGGCACGGCCAGGGGCCTCATGATCAACGCGGTCAGCCTGGCCGCGGAGTTCTGCATGGCCATTCCGCCGACGATGCGCCCCGAGACCACCCAGGGGTATGAGGGCTTCATCCACGTGAACAGCATCAGCGGGTCCGTGGAGGAGGTCACGCTGAAGCTCCTGCTGCGCGACTTCACCGATGAGGGGCTGGCACACAAGCAGGCCATCGTGGAGGGGCTGCTGGCCGGACTGGAGCAGCGGTACCCCGGGGCCCGCACCGCCCTCAAGCAGACCGGCGGCTACCGGAACATGAAGACGGGGGTCGCCAGGGACCCCCGTGTGCTGGAACTGGCCCTGCGGGCCGTGCGGGACGCGGGCCTGGAGCCGGTGCTCAAGCCGATCCGCGGCGGCACGGACGGCGCCGTGCTGACGGAGATGGGGCTGCCGTGCCCGAACCTTTTCACCGGCGGCATGAACTACCACAGCCGCACGGAGTGGGCGTCGGCCCAGTGGATGGAGAAGGCCGTGGAGGTGGGGCTCCACCTGGTGCGGCGCTGGGCGCAGGAGGGCGCGTAGGGACCCCGAGCCCGCCTCAGGCGCCCCGCTTTCTGGGCTTCTCCCCGCCGACCAGCGTGGACGGCAGCTCCTGCCCGGCGGCCAGCCGCAGCACCGGCGGTTCGCCGGGCGCGATCTCGCCCCGGATGCCCAGCCAGCGCAGGGCATCCGCCACCGCCTGCTGGTCCTCCTGCGTCTCCACGTAGAAGGAGAGGACCTCGCCGGTGGCCGCGCTGGCTGCCAGGAGAAGTTTCCAACCGTTGCCGGAGCGGCGGCAGAGGTGATAGGTCTGGGGCGGAGCATTGGGGTTCGGATGGCGGAAGGCCCAGTAGAGCCCTTTCGGGCTCGATCCCGTGAAACGGGCGAGGTCCAGGGCCTGGCGGACAAGCGATGCCATCGGCGCATACCTCCCGTGCGTTTGCAGATAAACAGGTTGACATTATCACTTTAGCAAAAGAAGTCGGACGGGAAAAGCCCCGCCGACGTGAAGGAGTTGACGGCTGTGGGCGTTCATGACCACAAGGAGGCCGCGGCCAGAGAGGTCGCCCAGCTCTCCGCCGGCATCCTCACCGTGAGCGACACGCGCACCGAGGAGACGGACGAGTCGGGCAAGCTGCTGCGGGAGCTGCTGACAGGCGCCGGTCACCGCGTGGAGGCATACGCACTGGTGCCGGACGAAACGGAAGCCATCCGGCGGACCGTCCTGCAGTTTGCCGAGCGGGTGGATTTCATCGTCGTGAACGGCGGTACGGGCATGACGCCGCGCGACGTCACCATCGAGGCCTGCCGCCCGCTCTTCACCAAGGAGCTGGAGGGCTTCGGCGAACTGTTCCGCATGCTCTCTTATGAGGAGATCGGCTCGGCCGCCGTCATGTCCCGGGCGGCCGCGGGCGCCCTGGGCCGTGTGATGCTCTTCTGCGTGCCGGGCTCCCGGGGTGCGGTGCGGCTGGCTGCGGAGCGGCTGATCGTGCCGGAGATCCGCCACCTCATCAGCCACATCCGCAAACGTTGAGCGCAGGTTCGCGCCGCCAACCTTGCCTGTCTGTGCGGGTTGGTGGAGAACGTGACAGGGTTGATTCGTTTCGGTACAATATATGAGTGCATGAATCACAGCAGCCGAAACGGGAGCCAACCCGCTGGTTGGTGGCACACGAGGAGGATGGGAATGAACCGTGGAGATTGGCTGATCGAGGAGCAGACCCCCAGTTACCAGACCCGGTGGCGGGTGAAGGAGGTGCTCCACGAGGAGCAGACACCGTACCAGATGATGCGCCTGGTCGAGATGGAAGACTTCGGCCGCGCCCTGGTGCTGGACGACGCGGTCCAGACGACCGTCGGCGATGAGTTCATCTACCACGAGATGATCGCGCACGTCCCGCTGTTCACGCACCCGAACCCCGAGCGCGTCCTGATCATCGGGGGCGGCGACGGCGGCACCGCGCGCGAGGTCTGCCGGCACGATTCGGTGCAGAAGGTGGACATGGTGGAGATCGACCGGGCGGTCATCGAGGCGTGCAGGAAGTACCTGCCCGAGACCGCCTGCGGCATGGATCACCCCAAGGTCAACCTGGTGGTGGGCGACGGCCTGGCCTGGGTCGCCGACCGCGCCGACGAGTACGACGTCATCATCGTGGATTCGTCGGACCCGGTGGGGCCCGCGACGGGGCTGTTCAACCGGGCGTTCTATGAGAACGTCTTCCGCGCCCTGAAGGCAGACGGGCTGTTTGTGGCCCAGGTGCTCTCGCCGTTCTTCCACAAGGCGCTCATCCGCGATGTGTACGGCGTGGTCTCCACGATCTTCCCGATCACCATGCCCTACCTGGCGGTGGTCCCCACGTACCCCAGCGGACTGCACTGCTTCATGCTGGGCTCCAAGCAGCACAACCCGCTGCGGGAGGGGCTCCGCACGCCTCCCTGGCCGACCCGGTGGTATACGCCGGCCATTCACCGCGCGGCCTTCCAGCTGCCGCCGGTGATCGCCGAGCTGCTCGAGGCGGCCGGGACCCGGGAGAGCCGCTGACCGCAACATCGTCTTACCTGAGGCGGTACGCCCCGCGGATGCGGGCGGCGTACCGCTTTTCGCGCGGCCAAGAGCGCGCGGCCCATGCTTTACCGCAATTCTTTTGTACCAGCCGAAAGGAATTCGCCTTCCACCGGAGAATATGGGTTCCTCAATACCCAACAGTCAGGGTGGCGAAATGTAAGGAACATTAACAATCGACCACCCGACGTAAGCAGAAGGAGGGGCAGCACACGTGAAACGGATTCTGGCGGGTTTCCTGGCGGTGTCTCTGTTTGCGCTTGCGGCTTGCGGTGGTGGTGCCCCTTCCGGCGGTTCCGGGGGCGGCAGCAGGAAGGTGAAGATCGGCTGGATCGGCCCCCTGTCGGGTGCCAACAAGACCTACGGCGAGTCGGCGAAGCGGGGTGTGGAACTGGCGTTGGAGGAGGCGGGCTACAAGGTCGGTGACCTGACCGTGGAGCTCATCGCCGGTGACGACCGCAGCGACGCAACCGAGGCGGTCAACCTGGCCACCAAGATGATGACGCAGGACGGCGTGGCGGCCATCATCGGCCCGGTGACTTCCGGCCCGGCCATCGCGGTGAGCGCGCTCACCGACACCTACAAGATCCCCATGATCACGGCCACGGCCACGGCGCCCAAGGTGACTGTGAACGACGACGGCACGCGCAAGCCGTTCGTGTTCCGGGCCTGCTTCATCGACCCGTTCCAGGGGCAGGCGGCTGCGAACTTCGCCGTGGAGCAGCTGGGCGTGAAGCGGGCCGCGGTGTTCTACGATAAGGGCAACGACTACACCATCGGCCTGGCCGAGGCGTTCCGCGAGACCTTTGAGGCGGGCGGCGGCGAGGTCATCGCCTGGCAGTCGTACAGCACCGACGACACCGACTTCTCGGCCATCATGACCAACGTCGCCGCGCTCAATCCTGACGTGCTCTACCTGCCGGACTACTACGGCCGGGTCTCGCTGATCGCCAAGGCGGCGCAGGACAAGGGCATCGACGTGCCCATGCTCGGCGGCGACGGGTGGGACTCGCCCGACCTCGACTTCGAGACGCTGGCCGGCGGGTACTTCACCGCCCATTACTCCGATCAGGACCAGCGTGAGGCCGTGCAGAACTTCGCCACCAAGTTCCAGGAGCGCTACGGGGAGAAGCCTGACTCCTTCGCTGCGCTGGGCTACGATGCGGCCAAGCTGCTCCTGGGCGCCATCGAGCGTGCGGGCAGCACCGACGGCGAGGCCATCCGTGCCGCCCTGCAGTCCACGCAGAACTTCCCCGCCGTGGGCGGACAGCTGGCCTTCGACGAGTGGGGCAACCCGATCAAGTCCGCGGTGCTGCTGCAGGTGCAGGCGGACGGGAGCTACAAGTACATCACCAACGTGGACTAGGCTTCGCAGAGGACCAGGGCCAGTCTGAGCGGGCTGGCCCTGGATGCGTTTCAGGAGAACGGGGCGAGCAGATGGAACACCTTTTGGAACAGACGCTGAACGGACTGCAGCTGGGCTTCGTCTACGCGCTCATCGCGGTCGGGTACACGATGGTCTACGGCATCATCAAGCTGATCAACTTCGCGCATGGCGACGTGTTCATGGTCGGCGCGTTCGTCGCCTACTTCGGATTCACGTCCTGGGGGCTGCCCTGGCCCGTCGCCATCCTGGTGGCCATGCTCGTCTGCGCGCTGCTGGGCATGGGCATCGAGCGGCTGGCCTACCGGCCGCTGCGGGCCAAGGGGGCGCCCCGCATCGCGGCGCTCATCACCGCCATCGGCGTGTCCCTGTTCATCGAGTACTTCACGAGTCTCGGTTTCGTCTTCGGCTCCGACTACCGCAACGTGCCCCGGGTTCTGCCGGAGCGGCGCTGGGAGATCGCCGGCGTCGGCGTGAGCAACGTGCAGGTCCTGGTCCTGGTCACCGTGCTGGTGCTGGTGGCCTTGCTCCAGGTGGTGGTGTACCGCACGAAGACCGGGAAGGCCATGCGGGCGGTCTCGCTGGACATGGACGCTGCCCGGCTGATGGGCATCGATGTCGACCGCATCATCGGCTTCACCTTCGCGCTGGGCTCAGCCCTCGCGGCGGCAGCCGGCGCCCTCTTCGCCATGGCGTACCCGCAGATTCACCCGTTCATGGGCATCATGCCCGGCCTGAAGGCGTTCACCGCCGCGGTCCTCGGCGGCATCGGGTCCATTCCCGGTGCGCTGCTGGGCGCGCTGGTCATGGGGCAGGTCGAGGTGCTCACCGCCGCCTACCTCACCACCGACTTCCGGGACGCCATCGCCTTCGCGCTGCTGATCCTGGTCCTGCTCTTCCGGCCCACCGGCCTGCTGGGCAGGACCGCCCCGGAAAAGGTATAGGGAGGTGGCACCGATGCGGAAACAGACGCTGATCCCCGCCGCCGCGGTGACGCTGCTCTACCTGGCGCTGGCCCTGCTGAGGCAGGCGGGCGTCATCGGGATCTACTGGGGCCAGATCATGGACCTTGCCCTGATCACGGCGATTCAGGCGGTGGGGCTGAGCCTGATCTACGGCTTCGCCGGCCAGTTCTCCCTGGGCCACGCGGGCTTCTACGGGCTGGGCGCCTACGTGGCGGCGTACATCACCCGCACGCTGGGGGGAACGCCGCTTACGTTCGCCCTGGCGCTGGCCGCGGGCGCGGCTGCGGCCGGACTCGTGGCCCTCGCCATCGGCCTGCCGATCCTGCGGCTGCGCTCCGACTACCTGGGCATCGCGACGCTGGGCTTCGGCATCATCGTGAAGGTCGTGCTCGACAACGCGGACAAGCTCTCTCCGGTGCTGGGCGGCGCGAGGGGAATGGCCGGCATCCCGCGCCTCACCACCTTCCACTGGGTCTTCTGGCTGGCCGTGCTGAGCATCCTGGCGGCACGCAACCTCATCACCTCCAGCCACGGACGGAGCTGCATCGCCGTGCGGGAGGACGAGGTGGCCGCCGACATCATGGGCATTCACACGACGCACTTCAAGACACTGGTTTTCGTGCTGGGCTGTGCCATGGCCGGGCTGGCCGGCGGGCTCTACGCCCACCTGTACAGCTTCCTGCACCCCAGCAGCTTCGACTTCCTGAAGTCGTTTGACGTGCTGCTGGTGGTGGTGCTGGGCGGGCTGGGCTCGCTTACCGGCACCGTGGTCACCGCGGTGGGCTGGGTCTTCCTGCTGGAGGGGCTGCGCGACGTGCTGGGCCAGCAGTTCCTGGACCTGCGGGGCGTCGTCTACGCCCTGATCCTGATCGCGGTGATGATCGCCCGGCCCCGGGGAATTATGGGCGGCCGGGAGTTCAGCCTGGACCGGCTGTTCCGGGCAGCCGCTTCGCGGGGAGGTGCGGGACATGGCGCTGCTTGAGTGCCGGCGGGTCTCCCGCCACTTCGGCGGCCTGCGGGCCCTGAGCGGCCTCGATCTGGCTCTGGAGCGGGGTGAGGTGGTGGGGCTGATCGGCCCCAACGGAGCCGGGAAGACCACGGTCTTCAACGTCATCACCGGGGTGTTCCCGCCCACCGAGGGCGAGGTCGTGCTGGAGGGCCGGGTGCTGAACGGCCTTCCGCCGTACCGCATCAACCAGCTGGGCATCGCGCGCACCTTCCAGAACATCCGGCTGTTCCGGGAGATGTCGGTGCTGGACAACGTGCTGACGGCCATGCACCCCCGCTGCGGCTACCGCCTGGCGGATGCCCTCTTCCGCACGCCGCGGTTCGGGCGGCGGGAGCGGGAGATGCGGGAGGAAGCGCTGGCCCTGCTGGTCCGGATGAACCTGGCCGACCGGGTGCAGGATCAGGCCGGGTCGCTGCCGTACGGCGCCCAGCGGCGGCTGGAGATCGCCCGGGCCCTGGCCACGCATCCGAAGGTGCTGCTGCTGGATGAGCCCGCCGCAGGCATGAACCCCGCGGAGGTGGACGCCCTGGTCGAGTTGATCCGGGGCGTGGCGGCGGACTTCGGGCTCACCGTCCTCCTCATCGAACACCAGATGGGGCTGGTGATGAACCTCTGCCAGCGGCTGGTGGTCCTGGACTTCGGCGAGGTCATCGCCCGGGGCGCGCCGGCCGAGATTCAGCAGCACCCCCGGGTGCTGGAAGCCTACCTGGGCAAGGGGGTGGTGTGATGCTGCAGGTTCAGGATCTGCGGGTCGCCTACGGGGACATCGAGGCCCTGCACGGCGTCTCCCTGGACGTCGCGGAGGGGGAGATCGTCACCCTCATCGGCGCCAACGGCGCGGGGAAGTCCACCACGCTGCGGGCGATCTCGGGGCTGGTGCGCGCCCGGTCGGGCAGGATCCTGTTCCGGGGGCAGGAGATCACCCGCACGCCCGCGCACAGGATCGTCGCCCTGGGCATCGGCCATGTGCCGGAGGGCCGGAAGATTTTCACGGAGATGACGGTGCAGGAGAACCTGGAGCTCGGGGCCTACATCGCCGATCCGAGGCGGTTCCGGGAGGACCTGGAGGCGGTCTTCGAGCGGTTCCCGCGGCTCCGTGAGCGGAGGCGCCAGTCGGCGGCCACGCTCTCCGGCGGCGAGCAGCAGATGCTGGCCCTGGGGCGCGCCCTCATGCTCCGGCCCAGGCTGCTGCTGCTCGACGAGCCCTCCATGGGCCTGTCGCCCCGCCTGGTGCAGGAGATCTTCGGGATCATCGCGGAGCTGAACCAGGCCGGCACGACGATCCTGCTGGTGGAGCAGAACGCCGCCATGGCGCTCTCCATCGCCCACCGGGCCTATGTGCTGGAGACGGGCCGGGTGGTGCTCCACGGGCAGGCGCGGGAGCTGCAGAACCATCCGGCGGTGCGGGCGGCCTACCTGGGCGGCGGCCAGCCCTTGCAGGCGTGATCGCGGGCCGGGTGCCGGAGCCGCCGTGATGCCGGTCACGGCCGGCTCCGCGGGGCGTCCGGGGCGTCAATAGCCCCTTCTTCCTATGCAAACACGATACCGTTTGCGAGTACGGATCATCCGTACATACATTAAAATGTTTGTATAGGCAGTTTGGGGGGATGCCCGCATGACAGGAGCCTGGTGTGAAGGCCCGTATGTCCGCACGGCACCGCTGGCGGTCGAGGAGAAACCGCAGTCCGGCGCGATGCCGCGCCACATCGTCTGGGAGCTGACGCAGGACTGCAACCTGGCATGCCGGCACTGCCGGAAGGTGAGCTATCCCGCGCTCACCGGAAGCGATCTTTCCACCGAGCAGATCCTCCGCATCATCGACGACATCGCGGGCTGCTGCAGGCCAACCTTTATCTTCAGCGGGGGTGAGCCGCTGGTGCGGCCCGACCTGTGGACCATCGCCGCGCACGCGCACCGGCGCGGGGCCCTGGTCGTGCTGGAGACCAACGCCACCCTGGTGACGCCGGAGGCGGCCCGGCGCCTCAAGGAGAGCGGCGTGGTCGCCGTGGCCGTCGCGCTGGACGGCGCGACGGCGGAGACCCACGACGAGTTCCGGGGCATCCCTGGCGCGTGGGACCAGGCGTGGCGGGGCATTGAAAACCTCAAGGAAGCCGGCCTGCCGGTGTACCTGAAGTTCACCGTCGGCGCGCACGACAAGGAGCAGATTCCCGCCATGGTCCGGCTGGCGGAGGAGCGGGGGGCGGCCGGCGTCCATCTCTGCGCGTTCATGCCCGCGGGCTGCGGCGTGCGGCTGGCGAAGCAGGAGCAGCTGACACCGGAGGAGATGGAGGCGCTGCTGGGCTGGCTGTTCGCGAGCTTCGAGCGGACGACGACGGCGGTCCAGGCCACCTGCGCCCCCCAGTACCAGCGCGTGCTGCGGGAGCAGGGCGGTCCTGCGGCCGTCCGGCGGCAGCGGGAGATGACGCGCACCACGGCCGGCGAGGGCTGTTCGGCGGGCACCCACGGGTGTTTCATCACCTGCGACGGCCAGGTCCAGCCCTGCCGGCACCTGCCCCTCTCCGTCGGAAACGTCTTGCAGCAGAGCTTCCAGACGATCTGGGAATCCGCCCCCCTGCTTCAGCAGCTGCGGGACCGCGACCTGCTCGGCGGGAAGTGCGGCGAGTGCGGCTACCGGATGGTCTGCGGCGGCTGCCGCGCCCGGGCGTACGAGGTGTACGGCCTCCCCCTGGCGCAGGATCCCAGCTGCTCGTACCAGCCCGGCTTGTGCTGATGCGTGAGGTCCTTCCCGGACACACTGCGACCGCGCCCCTTGCGGAAGGGCGCGGTCTTGTGTACGGTGAATGTTGAGTATGGCAGGGTCGCCTCGTGCGAGCCCGCCAGGAAGGGGGATGGGGATGCGGACGCTGCCAGCCGTCATCGCTGTGGCCCTCGGCATCTTCGTGCTCGTCACCATCGTGCTCCCGGTGCTGGGCTTCCTCCTGGCGGCGGTCCTGGCCGTGCTGGGCCTGGGCGCGGTCGCCTTCTTCGCCGCGCCGGTGCTGGCGCGCCTGCCCTGGTTCCGGGACCGCATTCACGTGGAGGAGCACGCCTTCGGCCGCACCATCCGGTTCGGGGGAAGCATCGGCCGGCGGCCGCAGCCCCGGCGCACCGGCGACCGCGGCGATTTCATCGACGTGGAGGGCCGCACGATCGGCGTGGAGGAGGAGATGCTGCCCCCGGCCGACGAGCGGGAGTGAGCCTACCCGTCGTCCAGCGGCACCAGGTCCGAGACCCGCACCGGCTTGAAACCCCGGCGCCGGAGCCCCTCGAGGATGCGGGGCAGGGCCTCCGCGGTCTGAGGGGCGAAATCGGAGGCGGTGAGCCGGATGATGTCGCCCCGCTGGGCCTTCCGCACCACCCGGCGGACGATCTGGTCGGCCGGGAGGCCCAGGTGATCCTGGCTGTCCAGGGCGTAGGTAACCGTGACCAGCCGGGCCTGGTTTGCGGCGTGCAGCACCTCGGGCGTGGCCCGGCCGTTGGGCGGCCGGAAGTAGCGCACGGGCCCGCCCAGGATCTTCGCCAGTGCCGACTGGCTGCCCAGCAGATTGGAGATGATCTCGGTCTCCGGCAGGCCCGACAGGTCGCGGATCTGCTGGCCGAGCGTACCCACCTCGTGGCCCCGGCGGGCGATCTCCTTCACCATGTCGGGGTACAGCTGCAGGAACGTGCCGCCCACGAAGAAGGTGGCCTTGACCCCGGCCTGATCGAGGATGTCCAGGATCTTGCTGAGCTCCTCCTTCTGCCACGTGACATCGAAGGTGAGGGCCACCCGGTCGTCGGGAGAATCGGCCCGGGTGAGCGGGCGGCCGGCCTGCCACGGGGTGGCCGACGCCGGTTGAAGTGCAGCGCTCCGCAGCAGCGAGATGGTAAACAGCGCGAGGCAGAGCGACGCCACGACGGCGCCTCTGCGCACCAGCCATGCCCGGTCGATCAACAGCATGGTACAACCCCCCGGACAAGAGTATGTCCGGGGGGCTCTGCGTTATGAGGACTGGCTGCCCAACTTGCGGCGAAGCCGCCGGAGCCGGTGCTGCACCTCCAGGTACTCGCGCTGCGCACCCGCCCCGCCCAGGCTGCGGCGCCGTTCGACCACCGCCAGCGCCCTCACGGTCAGGCTCTCTGCCAGGTCGTAGCGGCGGGTGACGTGCTCGTGGTACTTCGCCAGCTCGATGTAGGGGAAGAGGGCGAGGCCGCCGCCGGCGATCATCTGCTCCCAGATGGCCACGGCCTGCGGGTGGGCGCGGGCCCGCTTGTAGGCGAAGGAAAGGCGGCGGAAGAGGGCCGTCTCGGTGACGGCGGAGACGCCCCGCTGGCGCGCCCCCTCGTAGCAGGTGAGCGCCTCGCCCAGCCGCCCCCGGTCTTCGAAGAGGCGGCCGAGCTGAAAGAGGTCGTCGCCGCAGAGCAGTTCGCCGTCCGGCGTGGGGCCCAGCGGATCCGCCACCATCTGGCCCATCCAGCCGGCCAGAACGGCCAGCGAGAGGATGTCCAGCCGGTTGTGCTCCACCACCTGGACCAGCGGAGCGGCGTCCCCGGAGCGCAGATAGTCGAAGTACAGGGCGGGGATCCGGGAGCCCGGCACGTCGCCCTTCCGCACGACGCCCAGGATCGCCCGCTCCAGATCCTGCAGGCTGCACCCGCCGAGCCGGGCGCGCCAGATCCGGCGGGCCGGGTGGAGCAGGTCCAGGTGCGGTGCGCCGCTCATCGGCGGCCGGCGCCGGGCCATGCGGAACCGGGTCTCCAGCAGCGGCCAGTCAAAGGACTTGCCGTTGAAGGAGACCAGGTACGCAAACGGCGCCAGGTCGGTCGCGATGGCGGTCAGCATGGCGTCCTCCTCGGGGTAGTCCCGCAGGAAGTACTGCCGCACGACGAACTCGTCGCCCTCGTAGAAGCCCAGCCCCACCAGGAAGGCGTAGGTGCCGGTGCCGCCGGCGAGCCCGGTGGTCTCGGTGTCGATGAAGACCGCCCTGCGCGGGTCGAAGGCCGGCGGCACGCTTCCCACCAGCGACCACACTCCGGCGGGGAGCCGGAGCGCCCACCCCAGGGGCAGCGGCCCGCGCCGCCAGGCGAGGGGGTAGCGGTGCTCCAGGCGGAAGGCGGGACCGGCTTCCGTGGCCACCAGCTCCCCTTCCAGCCCCTCGCACAGCGACGCCGGCTGCGGCGCGGCGGGCGGCGGCGCCACCGCCGGCGCGGCAGGGGCAGCCGCCTGCTCCCGGGCGGCCCGGGCGGCTCCGGCGGCCTTCAACAGGCGCAGCCGCTCCCGCAGGTTCACGCTGCATTCCCTCCCGTGTTACTGTGACCGGATCAACTGCTGCACCTCGCCCGGTTCCGGGAACCGGCGCAGCTGCTTCTTCGAGAACAGAAGCCTGCCGTCGGCGGCCACCTCGAACACGCCGCCGGAGGACGGGATGAGCTCGACCGCGGCCGCCGGAAACGCGGCCTGCAGCTCGGCCGCCAGCCTGGCGGCCCGCTCGTCAAAGCGTCACTTCGTACAGTACTCGATGGTTACTCGTTCCACTGTCATGGGAAGCCGCCTCCTGTGCAGGTTGCCGCATCGTGGACGCCCGCGGCTCGGGCTTTCCTCCGGCCGTGCGCTGCCGGGTCCGGACCGACGTGTGCTCGGCTACTGCAGGTTCCGGTGCGCCAGGGCCCGTTCCAGGATCTTGATGACCCCAGCCTTGGCCCCGGTGAGGTTCCCGGTCTCCGCTGCAGGGCCCACGCAGCCGGGGCAGCCCACCTCGCAGCCGCAGGCCCGCACCCGCTCGTAGGCCGTGGCCAGCAGGTCGCTGTGCAGGTCGTAGCATTTCTCGCCCAGGCCGATCCCGGCCGGGTAGGCATCGTAGAGGTAGATGGTCGGCGCCTCCTCGAAGGGAGAGCGCACCTGCACCACCGACCGCAGGTCGGCCGGGTCGCACATCAGGAACAGCGGCGCCAGCCCCCGGAGCAGGTGGCCCAGGCCCGCGAGCGCCGACTGCAGTTCGTCCTGGGTGAAGCCCTCGCACATCGGTTCGGGCAGCGAGAGCCAGTAGGCCGCGGTGTGCATCTGGTACTCGGGCAGGTGGATCTCGCCCCAGCCCAGATTCTCGTGGGTGTGCAGCCGGATCTTCTTGAAGATGGTGGCCTTGGCGGCCGTCATCACCTCGCCGAAGCGGACGCGGAGCCCCAGCTCCTCCTTTTCCTTCAGCACGTCCAGCGGCTTCAGGGTGACGGCCAGGTTGGCGTCGGTGTAGTACTCCACGTCCACCTTGTGGACGTAGGCCTTCTTCTCGTCCCAGTCCAGCTTGTCCACGTGGTACTGCTCCGCCTGGTGCAGGTAGATCGCGTTGGTGTGGACCATCGTCATGGCGCCCAGCTGGTCGATCTCCCCCAGGACGCGGGTCCTGCCGGGCTCGGTCTGGTCGATGATGACGACGTTCTCCGCATCGACGCTGCGCAGGCTGATACTCTCGGCCGGGAAGTTCTCCGCAGACCAGTGGTACTTTCCGCCGACCTTGCGGAGGATGCCCTCCTCTTCCAGGTAGTCCAGGATCTCGCCGGTGGTGTCCACGCCGAACCGCTCGCCTTCGACGAAGGGCAGCTCGAAGGCGGCGCATTTCAGGTGGCTGACCAGGATCAGCAGGTTGTCGGGGTTGATGAGGGCCTGCTCCGGCGCGCGCTCGAAGAAGAACTCCGGGTGCTCCAGGATGTACTGATCCAGGGGAGAGGCCGAGCCCACCAGCACCGTCAGCGACGTGGAGGCCCGCCGCCCGGCCCGCCCCGCCTGCTGCCAGGCCGACGCCACCGTGCCGGGGTAGCCGGTCATCACACAGGCCTCCAGCTGCCCGATGTCGATGCCCAGCTCCAGGGCGTTGGTGGAGACGACGCCGAGGATCTTCCCCTCCCGGAGGCCGGCCTCGATCTGCCGGCGCTCCAGGGGCCGGTAGCCGCCGCGGTAGCCCATCACCCGGTGGGACTTGTTCGGCCCGACCCGCTCCTTCAGGTACGTGGTGAGCACCTCCACGTTGTTCCGGCTGCGGGCGAAGACGATGGTCTGGATGTCGTTCTGCAGCAGCTTGCCCGCCACCCGGGCCGAGGCCTTCACGACCGGCTCCCGGACGCCGTCGCGGCCCACCACGGGCGGGTTGAGGAAGACGAAGTGCTTCTCGCCGCGGGGCGCGCCGTTCCGGTCGATGAGCCGGACCGGCTGCTCGATGAGCCGCTCGGCCAGTTCCTTCGGGTTGGCGATGGTGGCGGAGGAACAGAGGAAGACGGGGCGGCTGCCGTAGAAATCACAGATGCGGCGCAGGCGGCGCAGCAGGTTGGCCAGGTGGGAGCCGAAGACGCCGCGGTACTGGTGCAGCTCATCGATGACGACGTAGCGCAGGTTCTCGAAGAGTTTCACCCACTTGGTGTGGTGCGGCAGCACCCCGGTGTGGAGCATGTCGGGGTTGGTGATGACGATGTGGCCCGCCTGGCGGCAGACCTGGCGCACCTGGGGCGGCGTGTCGCCGTCGTAAACGTAGGACTTGATCTCCGCGCCGAGCCGGTCCGCCAGCGATTTCACCTCGGCCACCTGGTCCTGGGCCAGGGCCTTGGTGGGGAAAAGGTAGAGCGCCCGGGCCGCGGGCTCGTGCAGAATCGTGTGCAGCACGGGCAGGTTATAGCACATGGACTTGCCCGAGGCGGTCGGCGTGACCACCACCGTGTTCTGGCCGGCCAGCGCCGCCTCGATGGCCTCCGCCTGGTGCGTGTACAGCCGGTGGATTCCCCGCTCCTTCAGGACGGCGACGAGGCGCGGGTCGAGCGCCGCCGGCCAGTCGGCGTAACGGGCCGGCGTTGGCGGCAGCGTCTGCCAGTGGACGATGTTCGGCCCGATGGCAGGATCGCTGCGGAGCTGGTCAAGAAGCTGTTCCAGATTCATGCAGATGACCTCCCGGACGGGAATCCGCGGCGTCTGACGCCTACATATTCAGCGGTCCGGGTGTCAAACCCTGCAGCCCTTTGTGCTGCCGAACGGAGGCGTGGCGCATGCGCATCGGCGTAGTCTGTTACCCCAGCGTCGGCGGCAGCGGCATCGTGGGCACGGAGCTGGCGGTGCAGCTGGCCCGGCGCGGGCACGAGATCCACCTGGTCTCCTCGGCCGTGCCCTTCCGCCTGAGCCAGTTCGAGGAGCGCATCCGCTTTCACCAGGTGCAGACCCCGACGTATCCCCTGTTCGGGGAGCCCCCTTACGTGCTGGCCCTGGCCAACAAGCTGGTCGAGGTGCACCGGATGGAGGGGCTGGACGTCATCCACGCCCATTACGCCGTGCCCCACGCGACGGCGGCTTACCTGGCGCGGGAGATCATCGGCCCCGGGGGTCCCCGGGTGGTGACCACCCTGCACGGCACCGACATCACGCTGATGGGCGCCGACCCTTCCTTCACGGAGATCATCGCGTTCTCCATCAACCGGTCCGACGCGGTGACGGCCGTGTCGGAGTCGCTGCGGACGGATACGGTGACCCTGCTGCCCATCGACCGGACCGTCCGGGTCATTCCGAACTTCCTGGACTGCGCCCGGTGGCGGCGGCAGGAAGCGCCCGGGCTCCGCCGGCGGCTGGCCCCCGAGGGGGAGCGGCTGCTCCTGCACATGTCCAACTTCCGGCGGGTGAAGCGCCCCTGGGACGTGGTGGAGGTCTTCGCCCGGGTGGCGCGGGAGGTGCCCAGCCGGCTGATCCTGGTGGGCGACGGTCCCGAGATGGCGCCGACGCTCACGCTGGCGGAGCGGCTGGGGGTGCGCGAGCGCATCCTGGTCCTGGGGAACCAGGAGGAGGTCATGCCGCTGCTCTCGGTAGCCGACGTGTTCCTGCTCCCCAGTGAGCAGGAGTCGTTCGGTCTCGCCGCGCTGGAGGCGATGGCCTGCGGCGTGCCTGTGGTTGTGAGCCGCACCGGGGGCCTGCCCGAGGTCGTGGTGGAGGGGGAGACCGGTTTCCTCTGCCAGGTGGGCGACGTGGAGGGCATGGCCCGTCGGGCCCTGCAGATCCTGGAGGATGGGGAACTGCGCCGGCGGCTGGGCGAGGCCGCGGTGCAACGGGTGCGGACCGAGTTCTGCGCCGAGCGGGTCGTGCCGCAGTACGAGGCGCTGTACCGGGAGGTCGCGGGCTGAAGCCCGGTGGACGGGGGTGCCGGGCGGCCCCGCGCGCGCCGGGCCCGGCCGACCTTCCCGCCCAGCCCCCACCGGGTCAGCAGCGCCAGCCGGGGCAGGGCGCCGCCGCCGGCCCCCCGGCCCCGGCGGTTCCGTCGTTCTAATAGGTTAGACCGCCAGGCGGAGGGGGCGGTCATGGCTGGAATTACCCGGTGTTGCACACAGAAGCGGCGCCTGTGCCCCTGTCCGCAGGGATGCAGGCGCCGCTCCACCGGATGCGAAGGAGGGGATCCGGGCGTCAGGCCGCGCGGGGATCGCGCGCACCGACGCGCATGACCCGGGTGGCATTCAGCACCGCCAGCAGGGAGACGCCGACGTCGGCGAAGACAGCGGCCCACATGTTGGCCAGGCCGACCGTGCCCAGCAGCATCACCAGGGCCTTCACGCCCAGGGCGAAGGCGATGTTCTGGGCCACGATCCGCCGCGTCCTGCGCCCCACGGCCACGCCGACGGCCAGTTTGGCCGGGTCGTCGTCCATGATGACCACGTCCGCCGCCTCGATGGCCGCGTCGGCGCCCAGGCCCCCCATGGCCACGCCCACGTCTGCCCGCGAGAGCACCGGCGCGTCGTTGATGCCGTCGCCGACGAAGGCCAGCGTGCCGGAGCGGCCCGCGCTGCGGCGCGCGGCGTCGATCTCCTCGACGGCGGCCACCTTGTCCTCGGGAAGGAGGTTGGCACGCGCCTCATCCAGCCCCAGGCTCCGGGCCACTGTATCAGCCACCCGGTGGTCGTCGCCGGAGAGCATCACCTGGCGACGGACGCCCAGCGCCCGCAGCCGCGCCACCGCGTCGGCGGCGGTGGGCTTTGCCCGGTCCGCAATGGCGATCCGGCCCGCCCAGGCGCCGTCCACCGCCACGTGGACGACGGTGGAGGCCGCATCGGCGTGGGTCTCCGGGAGCGTGACGCCCTCCCGGGCCAGCAGCCGCTCGTTACCCGCCAGCACCAGCCGGCCGTCGATCCGGGCCCGCACGCCGTGCCCGGCGACCTCCTCATAGTCGGTCACCGCGCCGGCGTCGACGGGATGGGCGTGCGCCTCCGCGTGCGCCTCCAGGATCGCGGCGGCGATGGGGTGCGAGGAGTGCACCTCGGCGTGTGCGGCCATGTGCAGCACGTGGGCGGCCTCGATGCCCTCGGCGGCCGCCACCGACACGACCGCGAACCGCCCCTCGGTGAGCGTGCCGGTCTTGTCCCAGACCACGGTGTCCAGCCTCGCCAGGGCGTCCAGGTAGTTGCCGCCTTTCACCAGCACGCCAGCCCGGGAGGCGGCCCCGATGCCGCCGAAGTAGGTGAGCGGGACCGACACGACCAGGGCGCAGGGGCAGGAGATCACCAGCAGCACCAGCGCCCGGTGGAGCCATTCGGCGAACGCGGCCCCGGGCAGCAGCAGCGGCGGGACCAGCGCCACGAGGGCGGCGAGCGCGACCACCGCCGGCGTGTACCAGCGGGCGAACGCGGTGATGGCCCGCTCGGTGGGCGCCTTCCGCGCCGCGGACTGCTCCACCAGCTGGAGCACCCGGGCGATGGAGGACTCGCCGAAGGGCCGGGTGACCCGCACGGTGATGAGGCCCCGGAGGTTCACGGTGCCCGCCAGCACGGCGTCGCCCTCCCCCGCATGCCGGGGCGCCGACTCGCCGGTGAGCGCCGAGGTGTCGACGTAGGTCGTGCCCTCGGTCACGACCCCGTCCAGCGGGATCCGTTCCCCGGGCCGGACGACGATCTCCTCCCCGACGGCGACCGCCTCGGGCGCCACCTGGACCAGCTCGCCGTCCCGCAGGACGCGGGCCTGGTCCGGGCGGACGGCCAGCAGCGCCCGGATGGAGCGGCGGGAGCCCGCGACCGCCCGGTCCTGGAAGTACTCGCCCACCGCGTAGAAGAGCATGACGGCCACGGCCTCGGGTAGCTCGTGAATCGCGAACGCCCCGAGCGTGGCCACGGTCATGAGGAAGTTCTCGTCGAAGACCTGCCCCTGCCGGATGTTGCGCAGGGCGGCCAGCAGCACGCCCCGCCCGACCAGCACGTAGGCGGCGAGGAAGAGGGCGTACTCCGCCCAGGGGGCGGCGTGAAGGGCGTCGTGGAATACGGCGCCGGCCACCAGCAAGGCCGCCGCCGCGGCCATCTCGCCGATGCGGCGCCAGCCCGGCGCCTCGTCGTCCTGGCCGTGCGCGGGCGCGGCCTCCCCGGCCGGCGCCAGGACCGTGACGCCGGGCTCCACCTGCCGGATGACCTCCCGGGCCCGGTCGAGCTGGTCGGCCGGGACGAGAAGCTGGCCCGTGGCGAAGCTGACCACAGCCTCGGGCATGCCGCTCCGGTGGAGCGCATCCTGGATCCTGGCGGCGCAGTTGGCGCAGTCGAGCCCCTGGAGGCTGCAGCTGACCTTGTGTGCCATCTGGATTACTCCTCCTGATAGTGTTCCTGCGCGGTCTGGATCAACTGCAGCACGTGGTCGTCGGAGAGGGAGTAGTAGACGTGCTTGCCGTCGCGCCGGCTCTTGACGAGCCGCATCAGCCGCATCAGCCGGAGGTGGTGGGAAACGGTGGGCAGGGTGAGGTCGAGGATCTGCGCCAGGTCGTGGACGCAGAGCTCCTCGGCGGCGAGCAGGTAGAGGATCTTGGTGCGGGTTTCGTCGGCCAGGACGCGGAAGAGCTCCGACAGCCCGGCGACCTCCGGCAGCCGTTCCCGCAGGGCGTCGAGCCGGGCCTGGTCGGCGTGTTCCGGGTGAGCGCCGCGCGGTGCCATGCTGCCTCACCTCGCAAAGACGATTAGACATCTGTCTAATTGTAGAATACGGCGTACGTAATGCCGTGTCAACCACGGGCAGCAAAAAGGGGCCGGCCGCACTGGGCGGTCAGCCCCCACACCCGGGGTTCCGGGTTACCCCCCGTGCCACGGGCGGTACCTCTCGTGCTTCAGCCCGAACATCCCCAGGATCCGGCCGACCACGTGGTCCAGCACGTCCTCGATGGTCTGCGGGCGGTTGTAGAACGCCGGCACGGGCGGCAGGATCGTGCAGCCGTTGGCGTGGGCCTTGAGCATGTTCTCCAGGTGGATGCCGCTGAGCGGGGCCTCGCGCGTGACCAGGATCAGCGGCCGCCGCTCCTTCAGCATCACGTCGGCGGCCCGGAGGAGCAGGTTGTCGGAGTAGCCGGTGACGATGCCGGCCAGGGTTTTCATGCTGCACGGCGCGACCACCATGCCCGCCGTCCGGAAGCTGCCGCTGGCGATGCTGGCGCCCACGTCCCGGACGTCGTGCACCACCGCGGCCAGTCGCTTCACCTGGTCCACGGTGTAATCCGTCTCCTCCAAGATGGTGCGCTCTGCTCCGGCGGTGATCACCAGGTGGGTCTCGCACCCGGGCTGCTGCGCGAGCGCTTCCAGCAGCCGGATGCCGATCAGCGCGCCGCTGGCGCCGGACATTCCGACGACGATCCGCATATCCGCAACTCTCCCATCCAGCACCTTGTCCAACCGCGGTTCAACTTCGTGCCCGGGCGGCGTTCTCCTGTTCAACGGCTGAAGATCGCAATTTTGTGCGTTGTGGGCAGCTGGGCAGGGAATGGGCATCATGCCAACCCGGAATCGCGTGAGCGGTTGAACTACTACCACTGTCGTATATACTGGAGACAGAGGGGGGGATGCGCATGCCGGGCACCACCGGATTCGACCTGGGCCCCCTGGAGGCGGACGTGATGCGCCTTGTCTGGGAGAAGGGCGAGGTCCAGGTGGAGGACGTTCACCAGGCGCTGCTGCGGGACCGGGAGATCGCCTACACCACCGTGATGACGGTGATGACCCGCCTGACCGCCAAGGGGCTGCTGACCCGCAGGAAGGAGGGCAGGGCCTACCTCTACCGGGCGGCGCTGCCGCGGGAGGCGATGGCGGAGTCCACGCTGCAGGAGTGGAGCCGGCGGTTCTTCGGGGGCCGGGTGGTCCCGGCGATCAGCTTCATCCTGGGCAGCGAGCGGCTGACTCCGGAGGACGTGGCGGAACTCAGGCGGCTGGTGGAGCGGCTGGAGGAAGGGGGAGAGGGCTGATGGCGCAGCCGGCGGCGCTGCTGGCAGAGCCGGCCGCGGCGTGCCTGGTCCCGCTGGCGGTCTGGCTGGGGTTCATCACGCTGTTCCTGGTCGACACACAGACCACTCTCCGCTTCGTCGGCCGCTACGCCGACCCGGCCGTGCGGCTGGGCTGGCACGCGGTCCTGCTGGGGGTCCCCGTGGTCACGCTGCTGCTCTCGCCGCTTTGGCGGTGGGCTGCGCTGGTCCTGGCCCTGGCCGCGGCCCTCGCCCTCGCGCTGCACTGCGGCGCGTACGGGGCACTGCGCCGCCGCCTCACTGCCGCGCCGGCCGGCGTGGCGGACCGGGTCCGCTCCCTCGCCCGCGCGTTCGGGCTGCGGCGGCCGTTTGCGGTTCTCTACGACCCCGCCGACCGGCTGGATCCCGCGACCGTGGGCATCCTGCGGACCGCCCTGGTCCTCACGCCGTCGGTCGTCGCCCTGCCGGAGGCGGACTTCCGGGCGATCGTCGCCCACGAGCTCGCCCACATCGCACGGCGGGATCCGCTGCGGCTCTGGGCCTGTGGGATCGTGCGGGCGCTGCTGGGCTGGCACCCGCTGGTCCGGCGGGCAGCCGAGCAGTATGCCCTGGAAGTGGAGATGGCCGCCGACCGGCAGGCCGCGGACTGGACCGGCGACCGGCGCGCCTACGCGCTGGCCCTGGGCAGGTGGGCGCTGGGCCGGTACGGCGCGGGCAGGCCGCTGCGGGGCGGCGCGTTTGCCTCCGCTTCCGCCTCATCGGGCGTTGTGCAGCGGCTGGCCTACCTGGCCGATGCAGACGGCGCGGCTCCGCACGTCGTGCCGCCCCTCGGTCTCGGCGCCGCGCGTCCCGGCAGCCGCTGGGCGGCGTCGGCCCGCTGGGGGCACCTGGCGATGGGGCTGGCCTACACGCTGCTGTTTGCTGCGGTGGCTCGCCTGTTCTGAGGCGGGCACCTGCTTGACCAAATTACTACAAGCGTAGTACAGGAGGGGTCCCCGTGGAGCGGTTCACCTATACGCGCACCGGGCAGGCGCTCCGGAACAGGCTGGCCAGCCTGTTCGTGCTGGCCCTGGCGGATCTGCTCTCGTTTGTCCTGGCCCTGTTTCTCCTGCCCCGGCCCTGGGGCCTCTGGGTGTGCCTGGGCGGCCTTTCCATCGCCGGTGTCGTGTACTGGTGGGTCACGGCCAGCCTGCGGACGTTCCACACGCTGGATGACCGGCGCCTGCTGCTGCGCATGGGACGGCACCGGCTCGCCGTGGACCGGGCGGACGTGGTGTCGGCGCAGATGGCCAATCCGGAACTGCGGGGCACGGACCACGCCGGCGTCCTGTACGGGAGCCGCACCGACACGCTCTACCTGGTGGCCGACCACCGCCGGCTGGTCGCCCTGCACCTCGCCCGCCCGTACGCGATGAAGGTCCCGGGCCACGGGATCTGCCAGTTCACCCGCATCGTGCTCAGCCTGGATGAACCGGAGCGGTTCCTGGCCGCCATCCGGCGGCAGGAGGGCGGGCCGGGGGAGGGCGCCGCCGGGCCCCCCGCGCGTGGCGGCGCGGCTCTGGTCGACCGGGCGGCGGTGCAGACCGCTGCGGCGCCCCGCCCGGAGTCCGGGGCGCCCGCACTCCGGCTTCAGGGTCTCGTCAAGCGGTTCGGCGGCTTCACGGCCGTGCGCGGCGTCGACCTGACGGTGCACTACGGCGAGATCCTCGCCTTCCTCGGCTCCAACGGCGCCGGGAAGTCCACCACGATCCGCATGGCCACCGGCCTGATGCGGCCCAGTGCCGGCCGGGTGCTGGTGGAAGGGCGGGACCTGTGGGCGGAGGGAGCCCCCGTGCGGCGGCTGCTGGGCTACGTGCCCGACGTGCCGCTGCTGCACGAATCCCTCACGGCCCGGGAGTTCCTCTGGTTGATGGCCGGCCTCTACGGCCTGCCGGAGGCGCAGGGCCGGGCTCGCGCCGGGGAACTGCTGGCGCAGGTGGGGCTTGAGCGGTGGGGCGATTACCAGATCCGGTCCTTCTCCCTGGGCATGAAGCGCAAGATCGCCATTGCCGCCGCACTGGTGCACCGGCCCCGGGTGTTGCTGCTCGACGAGGTGACCAACGGCCTCGACCCGAGGGCGAGCCGGGAGGTGAAGGACTTCATCCGCCGCGCGGCGGAGAGGGGATGCGCGGTGCTGCTGACGACGCACATCCTGGAGGTGGCGGCGGAGCTGGCCCACCGGATCGCCGTCATCCACGAGGGCGAGATCCGGGCGGTGGGCGACCTGGCGGCGCTGCGGGCCGCGGCCGGGCTGCCGCATGCGGACCTGGAGGAGCTGTTCCTGGCGCTGACGGCCGAGCGGGCGGGGGTGACGGCATGAGCGACCTGCGCATCACGGTTCCCCTGAAGGCGCTGATCTGCGCCGCGTTCCGGGCGGCTTTGAACGACGGCTGGCGCTTCAGCCGCATCAAATCCGGGCTGTGGCGGGCCCTGCTGCAGGCCGGGATGGCCGGCGCGGCCGTATGGCGGCTGGAGGCCGCCCATCTGACCCTGTCGCCGGGTGTGGCGGTGCTGGTGGCGCTCGGAGAGGGCTGGCTGGTGGCGCTGCTTACCGAGCTCCTGCGGGGACGGGAGCGGCTTTTCACCGGCCCGCTGGTGACGCTGGCCTGCCTCTCGCCCGCCCCGTCCCGGGCGCTACTGCTGGCCCAGGTCGTCGGCGCCCTTTCCGGCCGGCTGTGGACCCAGTTGCTGATCGCCGGCGGGTTGTTTCTGGCCCTGGACCGGGCGGGTCTCCCCCCCGGGCGTGCGGCCCTCCTGCTCGCGGCCCTGGTTGCCGCTTCCCTGGCCGCGGGCGGCCTGGGTCACCTCACGGCCGTGGGCGCCCTGGTGGGGCTCGCCCGCCGGTGGCCCGGGGTGCTGGTGCTGATCCCGGCCCTGGCGCTGGTCCTCGTGCTCGTCCTCGTCTGGTCCGTCCTGTACCTGTTTACGGTGGGGCTGGGGCAGGTGGCCGCGGGGCGCTGGGCTGCCGTGCCGCCGGACGCCGGCGCGGCCTGGGGGGAACTGGCGCTGATCGCCCTGCTTTCCCTGCCGGGGCTGGCCGTCGTGGTTGGCGAGCCGGGCGCGGCGCCTCGGCGCGGGCGGCCAACCGGTCGGGACGCGTTCCGCGCGGCGTGGCTCGCCGTGCGGGAGGCCCTCGACCGGCGGAGCCGGCCCCTGCGCTCGCGGTGGCCGGCCCTGACCGGCGGACCCGCCGGCGCCCTGCAGGCCCAGGCGTGGCTGGGCGCCATGCGCAACTGGTTCAGCCTGGTCCGGCTGGGGATCTGCGCGGCGGTGGCGGCAGCAGCGTTCGTCTTCGCGCCGGGACTGGGGGACGCGCCGCCGGCACGCGCCGGCGCGCTGTACATCGGCATCGGCGTCATCGCGGCCCTGTTCAACTACGGCGAGCAGGCGGCCGCGCTCTTCTCGTCCGACGGTGAGCGCGCGGCGTTGCCGGTGCTGGCGGGCGTGAGCCCCGGCCAGCTGCTGCTGGGCAAGTGGCTGGCCACGCTGCCCGTGGTGCCGGTGGCGGCGCTGACAACCTTCACCTGGGCGGCTGCGGGCGGGCGCGGGCCCGCGGTTGCCGCCGGGCTCGCCGCGGTCAGCGGGGCGCTGGCCCTGGTCGGGGTGACCTGGCTGGTGGGCGCGGCCGCCTTCGATGCGGCCCCGCGTGCAGGCGGGCTCCGCGCCGACACGGAGCAGTTGGCGGCTGCCTTCGAGCAGGTGCCCACCCGCGCCGGCGGCGTCGTCGGCCTGCTCGGTCTCCTGCTGATCGCCGCGGCGGGGATCTGGCTCTGTCGCACGGACCCGCGCGGGATCGCCGCCCTGGCCCTGCCGGGCGTCGGAGCGGTCCTGGCCGGGTGGCGCTGGGTGGATCGGCTGTGGCGGCGCGGGGTCCTGGGGTAGGGCTGCGGTGCGGACCGGGGCAGGGTTCAGCGGCCGGGGCGCAGAAAAGGGGTGTGGTGCGCTGGCGGCGACGGCTGTGCGGTGCGGTTCACCCGCAGCAGGAAAGGGGGCCTCCGACGTGAAGGGACTGGCGCGCGCCGGGGCGACCGTGGCCGTCCTGCTCCTCCTGAGCGGAACGGCCGGGGCGGCCTTCGGCAAGTGGGAGACAATCCGGGTGCTCCGCAACGGCTTCACGGTGACCGTGGGCGGCCGGGAGGTGCAGGCCGACAACCTCCTGCTGGAGGACCGGGCCTACGTGCGCCTCACCGACATCGCCCAGGCCATGGGCATGGCGGTGGCGTGGGATCCCGCGACCCGCACGGCAGCCGTGCAGCCGCGGCCGGCTTCCGTCCGCCTCGCGGCGCCGGTGGATCCCTTCTGCCCTGTCATCGACCTGGCGAGCCTCGGTGTCGCGGCGGCGGACGTGGAGGCGATCGGGCTGGAGTCGGCCGGCGAGCGCTACGTTTCCCGTCAGTTCACGCTGGCCTGGGATGAGCTGCGCATCGCGGACGACCAGGCGACGGCCGAGGGCCGGCCGGTCCTCGCGCTGGGTACCGAGTACGTCCTGAAGATGGTCACGCGCACGGGCGAGGTGCTGCGGGTCGGCTTTACGACCGGCGGCCTGCCGGAGCTGGTCCCCACGGGCCGGCGGCAGATCGTGCTGGTGCCCGCCATGCCGGAGCGGGGCTTCCACTGGCCCTACTTCCTGGTCCTGCCCGGCGACGCGCACCGGGAAGCCAACGAGGGGCAGCCGCGGCACCTGATCGTGGAGATGAACAACACCGGCCCCAGCAACAGCGTCGCGGAGACCCTGGCCCGCACCCGGGCCGAGGTGGAGCGCGGGCAGCAGCTCTCCATGCGGCTGGCGGAGGAGCTGTGGGCGCCGCTGCTCATGCCCGCGGTCCCGCGCCCCGTGATCACCTACCGGTATGGCGGCGAGGAGAACACCTTCTTCACCCACGCCCTGGACCGGGACGCGGCGCGGCTTCACCTGATGCTGCAGGACCCCGGCCTGGCGGCGTCGCTGGAGCGGCCGTTCCGGCAGGCGGGGTTCAGCCCGGAGAGCCTGACCCGCCTGGACCGGCAGGTGGCGGCGATGATCGAGCACGCCGTGGGCTACCTGAACGCCTACGGATTCGGGGTGGAGGAGCAGGCTTTCGTGGTGGGCTTCTCGGCCTCGGGAACCTTCGCTGACCGGTTCGCGGCGCTGCAGCCGGAGCGGGTGAAGGCGGTGGTGGCCGGGGCGGCCCTGGACAACATGCTGCTGCCGATGGCCGAACACGGCGGCGAGCCGCTCCCGTACCCGATCGGCACGGCCGACTACGAGGCCATCGCAGGCCGCCCGTTCGACCTGGCCGCGCACAACCGGGTGGCCCGCCTGGTCTTCATGGGCGAGGACGACCCCAACAACACGCTGCCTTACCGCGACTCCTACGGCGACGAGGAGCGGCGGATCATCACGGCGCTGTGGGGGGAGGCGGTCCTGCCGCGCGCCGAGGCCCTGACCGCCCTCTACGGCGAGGCCGGCGGCCACGGCGCCTTCGTCCTGGACCGGGGCACGGGGCACGACTACTCGGAGGCCATGTACCAATACGTGAAGGCATTTCTGCAGGCGAACCGGGGCAAAGGCGCGCCGGTCTACCGGGTCCCCGAGGACCCCGGGCAGCTGCGGTTCACCCTGTTCCCGAAGGTGCAGTGACGGGTCCAGGGGGGCGCCGGGACGCTGCCCACCCTGGAGGTAAAGGCCTGGTGATGGCCGGGCGAAGCAGGCGACACGCGAAGGGAGGTCCGGGCATGTCCCGAGCGCAGGCGATCGTGGTCCGCGGCCGGGAGATCCTCATGGTTCGGCACCGGCAGGGGGGAAAGGCGTGGTGGTGCCTCCCCGGCGGGGCGATTGCGGAGGGGGAATCTCCCGCGGATGCCGCTGTCCGGGAACTGGAGGAGGAGTGCCGGGTGCGGGGTAAGGTGATCCGGGAAACCAGCGTGGTCACCTACGGCCCGGACGACCTGCATTACACGTTCCTCATCGACATCGGCGACCAGGAACCGAGTCTGGGCCACGACCCGGAGTGCGCCGGGCAGCCCCAGGTCCTCGTGGACGTGTGCTGGATGCGGCTGGACCAGCTTTCAGAGCGGGACCGCGCCTTCCTCTGGACGGCCGGGCTGCTCAGCGTCCCGCCCTTCGGGGAGACGGTACTCGGGTGGGGCGATGAGGTGAGCTATCCGGGCCCCGCCGATGCCGGGAGGGAGGCTGAAGCGTAGTGGGAGGGACGGGCTTGCGGATCATCGAGCACCGGCGGCACACCCTGCGCGTCAAGCCCGGCCAGCACCTCTCGCAGGCCGGGGTCGACCTGGCGCGGGCGGTGGGCGAGGGCATGGGGCCCTTCGACCTGGTGGTGACCAGCGCCCTTCCCCGCGCCTACGAGACCGCCATCGCCATGGGCTTTGCGGTCGACGAACAGGTGGACTGGCTGTCGAGTCTCGCCCCCGGCTTCGAGGACGAGGTGCCGTGGGATGCGGGAGTCGCCTGCATCGCAGCGGCGGCGCGAGGTCTTCCGGAGGGGGCGGTCGCGCGGTTTGTGCGCAGGCTGGCGGCGTTTCACCGGGAACTCACCGCCCGGCTGCCCGAAAGCGGCCGGGCGCTGGTGATCTCCCACGGCGGCGTCGTGGAGGCCAGCGCGGTGGGCTGCAAGCCGGACGAGGATTTCGCCGCCTGGGGGCCTGCGTTCGGCTACTGCGAGGGCGTGCGCATGTATTTCGCCGGGACCGTCTGCGTGCGGGTTGAGCCCATCCGGGTCAAGGGTGAGGGCTAGCGCGAAGGGGCGGGACTACCGGTCCCATCCGTCCGCAGCACCCGGGCCAGCACCTCCGGCGCGATGTTTCCGCCGGTGAAGACCAGGGCCACGCGCCTCGGTGCACACTCGTGCCGGAGCGACAGGAGGGCCGCAAGGGCGGCCGCCGCTGCCCCTTCGGCCAGGAGGCTGGCGCACCCTCGTCCCGCCGCCCACAACCCACCGCCCACAGCTCACCGCTCACCGCTCGCGCGGTAGACAACCCCCGCCCGGCTCTGTAAAATTAGGTACGTCACGGCGACCGATGCCCGAGGCCACCGCAACCTACCGGCGGCCTCTTTCACATAGGAGGCGACACGACTTGACCGACCGCACGACGACCGCCCTGCCCGGCGCCCAGATCGCCGGCCGACCGGTGAAGGTCGGCTTCATCTCCCTCGGCTGCGCCAAGAACCTGGTGGACACCGAGTCGATGATCGGCCTGCTGCAGAACACGGGCTACAAGATCACCAACCGCGCCGAGGAGGCCGACGTCCTCGTCGTCAATACCTGTGGGTTCATTGAGGAAGCCAAGCAGGAGTCCATCGACGCGATCCTGGAGGCCGCCCAGCAGAAGGTCCACGGCAAGTGCCAGGCCCTGGTCGTCGCGGGCTGCATGGTGCCCCGGTACGGCGAGGAGCTGGCCCGGGAGATCCCCGAGATCGACGCGCTGGTGGGCACCGCCGACTACCCCCGCATCGGCGAGGTGGTGGCCGGCATCCTGGCGGGGCAGCGGGTGCAGCAGATCTCCGACCCCGACTCCATCACCGACTGGAACTTCGAGCGGGTGCTGGCCACGCCGGGCTACACCGCCTACATCAAGATCGCCGAGGGCTGCGACTGCGCCTGCGCCTTCTGCTCGATTCCGCTCATGCGCGGGCGGCACCGGTCGCGCCCCATGGAGTCCGTCGTCGACGAGGCGCAGCGGCTCGCCCGGATGGGCGTGCGGGAACTCGTCGTCATCTCCCAGGACACGACCTACTACGGCATGGACCTCTACCGCAGGCCCATGCTCGCCGCGCTGCTGCGCAAGCTCGCGGCGGTGGACGGCATCCGCTGGATCCGCATCCATTACTCCTATCCGACCCGGATTACCGATGAGCTCATCGAGGTCATCGCCACCGAGCCCAAGGTGCTGAACTACCTCGACCTGCCGCTGCAGCACGGCTCCAACCGGCTGCTGCGGATCATGAACCGGCCGGCCAACGCGGAGGGGTACCTCAGGCTGGTGCAGAAGCTGCGGGAGCGGATTCCGGACATCTGCCTCCGCTCCACCTTTATCGCCGGCCATCCGGGGGAAACCGAGGAGGACTTCGGGATCCTGCTGGACTTCCTCCGGGCGTGCGAGTTCGACCACGTGGGGGTCTTCGCGTACTCACAGGAGGAGGGCACCAAGTCGGGGCAGATGGAGCAGCTGCCCGTGGCGGTGCGCCTGGAGCGGCGTGACCGGGCCATGGCGGTGCAGCAGGAGATCGCCCGCAGGCGGAACCAGATGCAGGTCGGCCGGGAGCTGGAGGTGCTGGTGGAGGGCCGCTCGCCCCGGGGCCGGGGCTGGTTCGTGGGCCGCTGCTACCGGCAGTCGCCCGGCATCGACGGGGTCGTGGTGTTCCGGGCACCGGCCGGGGCGCAGCTGAGGCCCGGCGACATGGTGCAGGTGCGCATCACCGGGGTGCAGGACTACGACCTGCTGGGGGAGACGACCGAGCCGCTCACCATCGACGGGGTCGCGCAGGAGCAGGATCTCATCCTGCCCGTCTTCCAGCCCGCCCGCCATCAGTAGCCGCAGAAAGAAGTGCCCGGCGCGCTGCCGCGCCGGGCTTGCCACATCCTGAGAAAGGAGACGAGCGCCGTGAAGACCATCGCCGCCCGCATACTCGATCAGCTGCACATCCCCTACGAACTGGCCGCGTACGAGTGGAGCGAGGACGAGATGGATGCCGTCAGCGTGGCCCGCAAGATCGGCCTGCCGCCCGAGCAGGTCTTCAAGACCCTGGTGGTGCGGGGTGACCGGACCGGCGTGCTGGTGGCCTCCATCCCCGGCAGCGGCGAACTGGACCTGAAGCGGCTGGCGGCCGTGAGCGGCAACAAGAAGGTGGAGATGGTCCCCGTGAAGGAGATCCAGGCGCTGACCGGGTACGTGCGGGGCGGCGTGTCGCCTCTGGGGATGAAGAAGCAGTACCCTTACTACCTGGATGAGACGGCCGGGATCCTCGACCGGCTGGCGGTGAGCGCCGGACAGCGGGGGCTGCAGCTGGTGCTGAGCGGGCCGGATCTGATCCGGGCCACGGGGGCGAAGCTGGCGGATCTCGTGCGCTAGGCTCCCGGTCCGGCCTTCGCGGGCACCTCCCCTGACGCCGCCGCCGGGGGCTTCTGTCGGCGAAGAGGAGTGCCCTCGCGCCGCGCCGAAGCAATCTGGCAGTGGCGGTATGGATCGTGACGGCTGCGAAGGGAGATGGCAGCATGAGCAAGGCATGGACCTACCTGGAGCGGCTCACCCGGTACCCCCACCGGGCGGTGGGCAGCGCGGAGGAGGCGGCGGCCGCCGAAGAGGCGGCGGGCTGGCTCAGGGACATGGGCTACAGCGTGGAGATCCAGCGGTTCCGGGCGCCCAGGGACACGCTCTACATCGGCCCGGCCGTCATCATGGCCGGCTACCTGGCCGCAGGGGCGATCGCGGTGTGGTGGCAGCCGTGGATCGCACTCTTGCTCGCCGTGCTGCTGCTGATTCCGCTGATGGGTGAGATGTCCGGCAAGGGGCCGGACCTGGACGCCTACACCCCCAAGGTGACCTCGCAGAACGTGATCGCCCGGGCGCCGGAGCAGGGCGGCGAGCGCCTGACGGTGGTGGTCTCCGGCCATCTGGACACCCAGCATGCCACCTGGCTTTTCCACCCCCGCATGGCCCCTTACGTCCAGACCTACCTCAACTCGGCCTACGGTTCGCTGGGGCTGATGTTCCTCGGGCTGGTGCTCCGGGCTGTGCTGCCCGGCGCCGGGTGGACGCTGTGGATCCTGGGCCTGGGCGGTGCGCTGCTGGCCCTGCACATCGCCTTCCTGCTGGCATGCGCCTTCAGCGGCGGGTACATCAACGGCGCCAACGACAACACCACAGGCGCTGCGCTCACGCTGGCCCTCGCGGAGCACTTCGCCGCGCACCCGCTGCCCGGCGTCCGGTTCCACTTCGTGCTCACCGGCGCGGAGGAGGTGGGCACCCGGGGCATGAAGGCGTTCCTGCGGGCGCACCGGTACGATCCGGACACGACCTACTTCATCAACCTGGACAACCTGGGCGGCGGCACCCTGACCTACCTGGAGGGGGAGGGGATGACGCTCTACCACCGGTTCGGGAAGGATCTGGTGGAGCTCGCCCGCACCATGGCGGCGGAGCACCCGGGCCAGGTGAAGGCCCGCCCCAACCTGCTCCTGCCCACCGACGCCATGATTCCCGCCGCGCACGGCTACCAGGCCATCAGCTTCCTGGCCTTCCTGGAGGACGGCTCCCTTCCCAACTACCACTGGTACACGGACACCCCGGAAAAGGTGGACCGGGAGCTGCTGGCCTTCACCGAGTCCTTCATGAAGGCGTACATCCAGCGGCTGGCGGTCTCCCGCATCGCTGCGTGACTCCGGGGGCGCCGGACGGAATAACAGAGACGGCGAGCGGAGTGCCGCTCGCCGTTTTTTTCCCAAATCGAGAGCCGGGACCTACACCTTCGCCGGCATCCCCTGCGCCATGGACTTCAGGAGCAGCGCCCGCTCGTCCCGGGCCGCGGGGGCGCCGATGTTGAACCGGTCCAGGAGCTCGCGGATCTCCTCCAGGCTCTCGAGCCGGCCGATCAGCACCTGCACCAGCAGGCTCAGGCAGCTGCCCCGGGACATGGGCAGGCCGCGGCGCCGGTCGTCGCGGTAGATCTGGCGCGCCAGCGACCGCACCAGCGTCTCCGACTGCTCGAGGGCGTCGGCCAGGTCCTTCAGGTTCGCAATGCCCAGGTGCTGCAGCTCCTCCACCCGGGCCTCCAGGACCGCCTTGGTCGGGCCCATGAGGGGCCGGCCGCGCATCTGGGAGATCTCCTCGTCCAGCGCCTGGATCAGCGGCGAGCGCCGGATGAAGGTCTCCAGCGAGATCGGGTCCAGCGCGACGGCCTCGGGGTTGTCGTGCATCTGGGCGACCACGCGCGTCGAGTAGAGGCTGAGCTCGTCCCGCAGCCGCATGAACTGGTCGTCTGCCAGCTCCAGCAGGCCGGCCAGCATGGAGAAGCGGCGCCGCAGGCTGCTGGGAATGCCGCCGGCGACCTTGTAGCCCAGGTCGTGCTCGATCTCGGCCCAGGCGTGCTGGAGAATGGACCGCACCTGGATCTCGCAGCGCAGGCCGGCGAACCGGGCGTACTCCGGTTTCGCGACCATCTCCGGGGGCAGGCAGCAGACCCGGTGGACAGCCGAATACCCGAACCAGTGCGGGTCATGGGGGCGCTTGTCCTCCGAGTGGTCCAGGTCAACGTCCAGATGGCGGTCGATGACCCGCACCACGCGGTCGACGTCGTCGGCGAAGTTGGTGACCACGCGCACGCCCACCAGGTCGGTCACCTCGGTCAGGTGCTCGTAATCCTTGCCCGGGCGGGTCAGCTTCTCCGCCAGCGCGTCGACGCTCTTGACCCGGTAGGTGATGCTGTTGACGGGGATGTTGGCCTCGGCCAGGAGACGGCTCAGCATCTGCCGCACGCACTGCCCGAACTCCTGATACAGCGACTGCTGCGACCGAAAAGTTTCAATCCATTCACGCTGCTTGCCATTCATGAGCTGCACCACCTCCTCTGCACAGCCGGTGTGCACCACGGTTGAGTTCAATAAGCACGCGGGAAAGTCCTGCGCACAAAAAAGGGGCGGTCCGATCGGACCGCCGGAGATGAGGAGGGCAATTGACACAGAGGGGGGTTCAACACAGTTTCAGTGTAGCGCGCCTGTGTTACAACCGTGTGACAAGTCCGAGACGAGGTGATGAAAAAGTCAGCAGGCAGAACATTCCAGCTTTGAAACCCAGCGGCGCCATGGTACCGCAGAATGTACCAGCCGGGCAGCGGGCCGCCGCATGTTATACTGAAGATGCTCTTTACCATTAGACCTTTTGCGCAAGAAACGAGAACGGCCACGAAGGATGTCTTCGTGGCTGCCATTGTCCGCGCTTGGGTAGGGGGGATGCGTTGTGAATCTGCCGCGGCTCAGATGGCCGGTGGTGCTCGTTACTCTGGCCGTCACGCTCGCCGGGCTGTTCGGCGCGGGCCGGCTGGTGCGCAGCCAGACGATCGACCAGCCGCTGATGACTGCCCTCTCCGGTCTGGAGGGGCTGGCCTCCTACCAGGTGGTTCAGGTGGGGGCGGTTCCGGAAATCGAGGTCCGCCCTGCCCCCGGTTCCAACCTGCGGGAGGTGTACACCGAGGTGGACCGGCAGGTGCGGCAGATCCTGAGGGACAGCCCGTACAAGCTGACCGTGGCCGGTACGCCCAGCGCAGAGCTGCAGCAACTGGCGGAGCGGCTGAACCTGTACGTGCACGAGGCGGTGGCCACCGGCGCCTTTTCCGCCATGGCGGACCGCATTGCCGCGGAGGCGGCAGCTTTCGGGGCCGAGACGGACCTGTCGGTGGACGACCGGCGGGTCTACCTGACCGTGCGCCTGGGGGACGCCTGTGTCTACCGGGTCGTGGAGCGCCCGGCGTGGCCGCCGGCCGTGCCCGCGGGAGGAGGGATGGGGCTGTGAAGAGCTTTCCGGTGAAGGAGATCCTCCTCGGCGCGGCCGCGGCGGTGCTGGCCTACCTGGGGATCAGCGGGGTCAACGTGCTGCCGGTGGTCTTCCTGGCGGCCGTGGCCTGGCTGATGTACCAGTCGGTCAGCCTCCGCAACCCCTCCGGGTCGGCGATGCGGAGCCCCGCCACCACCACGGTGCCCGAAGTCCGGTTTGAGGACATCGGCGGGCAGGCCGCGGCCAAGAAGGAGCTGCTGGAGGCCATTGAGTTCATCACCAACCGGGAGCAGATCGCCCGCATGGGCATCCGGCCCCTGAAGGGCATCCTGCTCACCGGGCCGCCCGGCACCGGCAAGACCTTGCTGGCCAAGGCCGCCGCACACCACACGAACTCCGTGTTCCTGGCCGCCGCGGGCTCCGAGTTCGTGGAGATGTACGCGGGCGTGGGCGCGCAGCGCGTGCGTGAACTGTTCCGAAGGGCGAGGGAGGCCGCCCGGAAGGAGCGGAAACGCTCGGCGATCATCTTCATCGACGAGATGGAGGTCCTGGGCGCCAGGCGGGGCTCCCACAGCACCCACATGGAGTACGATCAGACGCTGAACCAGCTGCTCACGGAGATGGACGGCATCGCGGTGGACGAGGAGGTCCAGGTGCTGGTCATGGGCGCCACCAACCGGGTGGACATGATGGACCCTGCGCTGCTCCGCCCGGGCCGGTTTGACCGCACGGTGAACGTGGACCTGCCGGACAAGGAAGCCCGGCTGGCGATCCTGAAACTGCACACCCGGAAGAAGCCGCTGGCCGAAGACGTCGATCTGGAGGCCATCGCCCGGCAGACCTTCGGGTTCTCCGGGGCGCACCTGGAGTCGCTGACCAACGAGGCCGCGATTCTGGCGCTCCGGGAAGGGCTCACCGAGGTGCGGCACCGCCACTTCGTGGAAGCCGTGGACAAGGTGATGCTCGGCGAGAAAGTGGACCGCACGCCCACCCCGGCGGAGAAGCGGCGGATCGCCGTCCACGAGGCCGGCCACGCCCTGGTGGGCGAGTGGGTGGATCCGGGCTCCGTGGCGACGGTCACCGTGACCCCGCGCGGGCGGGCGCTGGGCTACGTCCGCACCAGTCCGGCGGACGACCAGTACCTCTACACGCGCTCGCAGCTGGAGGCCCGCATCCAGGTGGCCCTGGCGGGCTTCCTGGCGGAGGAGCTCGTGTTCGGGGAGGCGTCGACGGGCGCCGCCAACGACTTCGAACAGGCGGTGGGGCTGGCCCGGCACATCGTGCACGCAGGGCTGAGCCCGCTGGGCATCGTGGACGCACAGACGCTGGACCGGGGGCTGGAGGGGGCGATGGTGCAGCAGATCATCGCCGACCAGCGGGAGCTGGTCATCTGGTTCCTGTCGGAGCGGCGGAGCGTCCTGGAGAGGGTGGCGAACATCCTCGTGGATGCGGAGGTCATCGAGGGCGAGGAGATCCGGCGGCTGCTGGCCGACGCCCCGCCCCTGCCGCCGGTGCAGGGGCCCCTCCTGCCGGAAACCGTACAGGAATACGTGTCGTGAAGACGGGGAAGCGGCGCCGCGGGGCGCCGCTTCCCGCGCGGGCTGCCCGTCCTACACGGGCGGCTGCCAGGGCGTCCAGCCCCCTTCCTCCCGGAAGTCCGGCGGCTCCCAGGGGGGAGGAAACGGCGAGCCGTTCTCCGGGTGGGCGCCATCCATCCCCGGCGATGGCCGGCCGGCGTTCCACGGCTGCCCGGCGTCCTGTGGGCCGGCTCCGGGGCCGCCTGGAGGGGCCTGCAGGGCCTGAGCGCCCTGCGCGGCCGGGGCACCCTGCGGAGGCTGAGCGTTCTGCGGGGCCGGGGAAGTCTGCGGAGCGCGGGAACCCTGCGGGCTCTGGGCACCCTGAGGACCCTGAGCACCCTGCGGCCCTTGGGCGCCCTGCAGGCCCTGGGAACCCTGCTGCGCCTGCGCCGGGCTGCCCTGCGCACCCGGACCGGCGGCTGCATGCTGCTGCTGGCGGGGCTGCGGCTGCGTCTGTGCCGTGGTGCGCTGGCGCAGGTTGATCTCGGCGCGCGCTTCCTTCAGCACCGCCTCCATCTGCTTCTGGATCCGCTGGGTCTCCTCCAGCACGGCCTTGAGCTGCTTCAGGTTCGCCTCCAGCTCCGCCGCCAGTTCCTGCTTCGCGGCGTGCAGCGCGGTGAGCATGGACGCGGCGGTGTCGCCGTAGAGCCCGGGCAGCCAGGGCTGCTGGTTGCTGCCCGGCAGGTTCTGGGGCTGGGGGCCGACCGCCTGGCTGTTCCCGGCCTGCGGGCCGGCCGCCCGGGGGTCCGCCTGCTGCGGGCTCCCCGACGGTTGGGGGGCCTGCGGCGGGTTTGGCTGGGGCGGGCCGCCGGGCTGACCCTGGCCCTGCGGCATGGCTCCCTGCAGGCCGGGGTCCTGCGGGGCGGAGGCCTGCGTGCTGCCGCCCTGCTGACCGCCGGTCCGCGGGTTCACGCCCTGCTGCGGGTTGCCGCCGGGCGGGCCGCCGGCAGGCCCCGGGGCGTGCGAGCCGGAACCCCGGTGAAACGTCCGGGCCAGGCGGCGCACCGGCCGCTGACGAGTGGAGTTCTGCACGTGACCGCCTCCTCCGTCGCTGAGATTCGGACTTATGCTGGCATGTTCGGCTGCCGGCGCCGCCTGGCCCTGACCCAGGAGGCTGCCAGGAGCAGGAAAGGCACCCCCAGCCCCAGGCTGAGAGAAAGCGGCGTCCACAGCACGGTGGAAAAGGTGAACAACCACGGCAGGTTCGGGATGAGCGACATCCAGACGACCGCGGCGGCGCCGAGGACGATCAGGGGCGACCGTTCGCCGGCCAGGCGGAGGGCAGAGGCCGCCGCACTGGCCGCCAGCCACAGATGTACGGCAGTCTTCACTATCATGCCCAGCAGCCAGATGGAGATCAGAATCACGTCCAACCGCTCGACAAACTCGCCGAGGGTAATCTGCTGGAAGAGCGAGTAGACGGGAAAGGTGAAGTCGGCGACCAGCTGGTGGCCGAACACGGCGGTCGCCAGCGCGGTGAAGAACACGAGATGAACCGTAGCCAGCAGCGCACCGACGGCGAGCCCCCTTCCGGCGAAGCGAGGCTGCTCCACCAGGGCCGCAAGGGAGAGGAACGTCCACGACTCGGCGAACCAGCCGGTGGAGGGCCAGGCCGCGGCGAAGAGCTGCAGCGGGGTGTGGTCCCACAGGGGCAGGAGCCGATAAGGGTGGGCCAGGCGCGTCAGCGTGGCCAGCGTGAGCAGGACGACCACGGCGGTGGCCGTCATGAACAGGACGGAGAGCCGGGCGAGCACCTCGGCGCCGCAGTAGGCGCCGTACGCCGCCACGAGCACAAACGGCAGGGCCAGGGCCAGGGGCGGCGTCGACGGCAGGATGGCGACAGGGATGACCTCCACGACGTCGCGCAGGCAGAGGGCTGCCAGGCCCAGGCTGAACAGCCCCAGGACCGCAGCGAGCGCGCGCCCGGGGAGAGGGCCCAGCACCTGGCAGGAAACCTGCCCGAAGCCCTGGCCCGGATGGCGGCGCAGGAGAAGCCCGAGCAGCAGCGCCACCGGGAGGGCCGCCACGAGGTAGGAAATCAGCGGCGCAAACCAGCCGCCGCTTTTCCCTGCCTTGGCCAGGCTGGCGGGCAGGACCATCACCGCTGCTGCGAAGTGCAGCGTGAACACGAGGACGGTCAACTGTTGACGGCTGATGCGGGCGGGTTGTCCCACGTGAACCCCTCCTCAGCTGCGCAGCGGGTTGCCCATGAGTCCGGTCGTCTGCAGGCGCAGGTCGACGGATACGCGGACGGGGACCTCACGCCAGGTCTCGCCCCACCGTTCCTCCCCGATGGTGTGCCACATGTGGGGATGCAAGGCCCGCATATGTTCGCCGAAGAACAGGGGGTCGGCCTCGGCGGCCTGCAGCTTCTCGATCACATGCGTGACCAGATCCCGCAGCTCAGCCTCGGCGCGCCGCACCAGCTGTTCGTGGACTTCCGGCTCCTGGATGGGGCGGAAGCACTCCATTTCCGAAACCCGCAGCGCGCCCTGAAGGTGGACGGAGAAGGCGGGCGTGCTGCCCTGCATGTGCATGCGGATTCGCTGCCGGGCCCGCACGATGCGGAACGACACGTCCTGTTGCCCGGGCTCGTCGCCACAGGGCACGGTCAGCACTCCGTCACGCCCGCGGCCCCGCAGCCACTTGATCGCCCGTACTTCCTTGGCGTCCAGATATTCCACCACCCGGTCGCCGCGGAGGACGGCCGCTCCGCCCAGCCGAACGACATATGGCTCCGGGACGGAACCGGTGTCCGTGTTCTCCAGCAACTCCACCACCGGCAGCAGGGGTGCCTGGTAGGACGTGGCCCGGGCGGAGAAGAACTCCCACAGCCGCATCTCCAGGCCGATCTGTGCCTGGGCGATCTCCATCAGGGCCTTGCTCTGCAGCGTCTCCATGAGCGGATCCGTTTCCAGGACGGCCCTGACGGGACCGCCCCGCACCAGGAGGATCAGCCCCTGAAGCCGGAACTCCGGCATACGCAGGATGAAGTCCAGGGTGTTTCCCAGCCCGTGTTCCGCCAACCGTTCGCCGACGACCACCACGAGGGTGTGGGTCAGGTTGATCCGCCGGGGGAGGCGGAGTTCGATCTCCCGTATGACGGCCGCGAAGCTGCGCCCGCGCTGGGAGACGACGATCCTGCCCGGCATCGTCGAATCCCCCTGCTGGCCCTTGCCGCCTCCTGCAGCGCCGGGGCCGGCCACCCCGAGGGTGAACTCGTACACGCCTTCGTCCACCAGATCTATGCCGACTGCGATCACCAGGGCCAGGTCGTTGAGCTCCATCCGGCTCCAGCACCCCGTCAGAAGCGGCAGGAGCAGCAGGAGCGCAGCCGCGCGCCTCATGGGTGCCCTTCCCGGCCGGATCCGGGCTGCGGCTGGGGCCTCTGCCCCGCTGCCGACCTCCGGGCGTTCAGCTGCTCCACCGCGGCCGGGCGCGTTCGCGCCAACCAGTGCGGGAACCGGACGAAGGTGTCGCCCAGGTCGGCGGGGATCAGCGGCCCGAAGGGCGCCAGGTACGGCGTGCCGAAGGAGCGCAGGCTGAGCAGGTGGATGAGAAGCGCCGCCGCGCCGAGTGCGAGGCCGTAAGCGCCGAAGGTGCCTGCCAGCAGCAGGAGGGGGAACCGGAGCACCCGCAGCGCCACCGTGGTGGAGAAGTCCGGCAGCATGAGGATCGCCAGCGCGGTCACCGCCACCGTGATGATCACGGGGGCGGACACGATGCCGGCCTGCACCGCGGACTCCCCGAGAATCAGGGCGCCGACGATGGAGACCGACTGCCCCAGCTGCGAGGGCATCCGCACGCCAGCCTCCCGGATGATCTCGAAGCCCAGTTCCATGAGCATCGCCTCCAGCACGGCGGGAAACGGCACGCCCTCGCGGGCGGCCATGATCGAGAGCAGCAGGTTGGTCGGGATCATCTCCCGGTGGAAAGTGGTCAGGGCCACGTAGAGCGAGGGCGCGAAAAGCGCAACGATCGCGAAGAAGAAGCGGAGCCCCCGTACCAGGGCCACGGCCAGGAAGCGCTCATAATAGTCCTCGGGGGAGTGGATGAGATCACTGAAGGTCGACGGCGCGAGGAGCACCCACGGGCTGCCGTCGACGAGGATCGCCAGGCGGCCCTCCAGGAGCCCGCCGGCGACGGCGTCCGGCCGTTCGGTCGCCCGGATGAGCGGGAAGATGGTCCAGGGCGTGTCCTCGATGAACTCCATGAGCTGACCGCTGTCCAACACCCCGTCGACCTTCACCCGGCTGATGCGCCGCAGCGCCTCGTCGACCAGCGGCTGCTTGCAGATGGTAGCCAGGTAGGCCACGGCCACCCGCGTGCGGGTGAGCTCTCCCACGGTGACCATGTCGATGCGGAGCCGGGGGTCGCGAATCCGGCGGCGGATCAGGGTGATGTTGACGTTCAGGGACTCGACGAACCCCTCCCGGGGGCCGCGCACCACCCGCTGGGTCTTGGATTCACTGATGGCCCGCTCCGGACCGCCGGCCACGTCGAAAGCGAGTGCGCGGGTGGCCCCCTGGAGGAACAGCACGGCCTTCCCCGCGGCGATGCCCAGCGCGGCCTGGTGGACGCGCAGGACCTCACTGGTGTCGGGGACCGTCACCTGGCTTCTCTCGATCCACCGCAGGGCATCGTCTGCCGTGCCGCGGGGCGGCGCCGGCCCGTCCGGGTTCTGCAGCGCATCCAGGCTGCGTTCCAGCAGCTGGTCGTCCACGACAGACGTGAGGTAGACGACCATCCCGCTTATGGCTCCGGGGCTCACGACGAGCCGGCGGAAGGTCAGATCCTGGCAGTGACCGAAGTAGAGGTTCAGCATCGCCTCCACCTGGCCGAGGTCGGCCGGCAGGGGAAGCTGGGGTTTCTGCTGAACGAGCTCGAACAGCTGCGCCTCCGCGCGGGGCGACGCGGGCATCCGGCCGGCGAGCGCGGCTTCCTGGGTCAGACCCAGGGCCTGGAACCAGGCCGACAGCCTCTGCGCCTGCCGGGCCAGACGGCGCCGCCTGAGACGGTGTGGTGTACTGCCGCTGCGGGTCGACACACCGTAGCGCACCTGCACCCCCCCTTGCCCGGCGGTGCGCTTAGTATGCACCTGCCCGGAGGGTCGCCATGCCCGGCGCTTCGCCGCGCGCAGGCCGCAGGAGTGGGGCCGTGGCCCGGCGAAACCTCCCGGGCGGAGGAGGATCATCGGTGAACGCTGAGCTGGTCTTTGTGGGCACGGAACTGCTCCTGGGCGAGATCCTGAACACCAACGCCCAGTTCCTGAGCCGGGAGCTGGCCCGGCTGGGCGTCGACGTCTACCACCAGGTGGTCGTGGGCGACAACGCCGCACGCCTGCGGGCGGTCTTCGAGCAGGCCATCCGCCGGGCGGATGTGGTCATCGCCTGCGGCGGGCTGGGTCCCACCGACGACGACCTCACGCGGGAGGTCGCGGCCGAGGTGGCCGGGCGGCCGCTGGCGCTGGACCCGCGGCTGGTGGACGAGCTGGAGGCGTGGTTCGCCGCGCGCGGCCGGAAGATGACGGAGAACAACCGGCGGCAGTGCATGGTGCCCCGGGGCGCGACGGTGCTGCCGAATGACCGGGGCACGGCGCCGGGGCTGATCATCCCGGTGGAGGGGAACAAGGCGATCATCCTGCTGCCCGGCCCGCCCGGAGAGATGCGCCCGATGTTCGCCGCGCACGTGGTGCCCTACCTCACCGGCCGCAGCGGCAGCCGGCCGCTCCGGCTGATCACCCGCACCCTGCGGTTCGTGGGCATCGGCGAGTCGGCCCTGGCCGACGGGCTGAAGGACCTGCTTCAGAGCCAGACCGACCCGACCCTCGCGCCCTACGCCAAGACCGGGGAGGTCCACCTGCGGCTGGCGACCCGCGCGGCGGAGGAGGCGGAGGGATACGCCCGGATCGCCCCGGTGGAGGCGGAGATCCGGGCCCGTTTCGGCCGCTTCCTGTACGGCGTGGACGAGGAGACCCTGCCGCATGTGGTGGGCCGTCTGCTGGCAGAGCGGGGGATGACGCTGAGCACCGCCGAATCGTGCACCGGCGGGCTGGTGGCCCGGTACATCACGGATGTGCCCGGCTCGTCGCGGTACTTCGGCATGGGGTTCGTCACGTACGCCAACGAGGCGAAGATGCGCTTCCTCGGCGTTCCGGCGCATCTTCTGGACGCGCACGGCGCCGTGAGCGAGCCCGTCGCCCGGGCCATGGCGGAAGGGGCGCTGCAGCAGGCGGGCGCGGACGTGGCCGTGGCGATCTCCGGCATTGCCGGCCCCGACGGGGGAACGCCGGCGAAGCCGGTGGGCACCGTCTGCTTCGCGCTCGCCGGACGGGGCCGGGACGGCGGTGCGGCCGGGGGCGCGGCCTTGCCTGCCGGCGTCTGGTCGGAGACCGTGCGGCTGCACGGCGACCGGGAGGGGATCCGCGAGCGCGCCGCAGTGCACGCGCTGGCGATGGTGCGGCGCTACCTGCTGGGCGATCTGGGATGAGGCGCGGGGCGGGGCGGCCCGCGGCGCTGCGCCCCGCCCCGCTCTTTGTTAACGCCCTTTTGTGAAGGAGCTTGACACAACCGGCAGATTGCGGCAAAATGGAGACAGAAGCCGCTGGAAAGCGGCTCTCTCTGAGCCGACTTCGTTAACCGGCTTTACGAAAGGATGACGTGCCGTGCTGGTTGGGCCGGAACTGATTCGGGCCATCAACAAGCAGCGGGTACTGCGCCTGGTTCGGTCCGCCGGCGCCCTGTCGCGGGCGGATCTGGCTGAGCGCACGGGGCTCACCCGGCCGACCGTCTCCGCCGTGGTCGCAGAACTGCTGGAAGAGGGCTGGGTGGAGGAGATCGGCACCGGGGAGTCGTCGGGCGGCCGGCCGCCGATTCTGCTCCGGTTCAACCCCCGGGCCCGGTGGGTCGTCGGTGCCGAACTGGGCGCGGGCCACGTGCGGGCGGTGCTGTCCGACCTGGCGGGGAACGTGGTGCATCGCGTGAAGCAGCGGGTGGAGTCGCACGACCCCATGGTCGAGATCGGGCAGCTGGAGCGTGCGATCCGGCAGCTTCTGGCCCGGGCGGGGGAGATCACCCCGTCGACGCCCGTCGCCGGCATCGGGATCGGCATCACCGGGGTCATCGACACCGAGGAGGGCATCTGGCGCTACTCGCCCCACTACAAGGTGCGCGACCTGCCCGTGGTGCAGATGCTGGAGGAGCGCACGGGCCTGCCGGTGTGGATTGAGAACGACGCCCGGGCCATGGCCTGGGGTGAGCGTTCCTTCGGCGCGGCCCAGGGCGTGGACAACCTCGCGTTCATCCGGGTAGGCATCGGGCTGGGCGCGGGCATCATCATCGACGGCAAGCTGTACGGCGGCGCCCACAAGGGGGCTGGCGAGATCGGCCACATCATCGTGAAGGAGCGGGGGCTCCGGTGCCGGTGCGGCAGCGACGGCTGCCTGGAGACCGTGGGCAGCGCGGTGGCGATCGCCCGGCGGGCGGCGCAGCGGCTGGCGCAGGGCGAGGAGACGCTGATCCGGGAGCTGGCCCAGGGCGATCCCTCGAGGGTCATCGCCACCACGGTGATCGAGGCCGCCTACGCGGGCGACCGCGTCGCGCAGGAGATACTATCCGAGGCCGGCCGGTACCTGGGGATCGGCATCGGGTCCATGATCAACCTGCTCAATCCCGCGATGGTGATCATCGGCGGCGGCACCAGCCGAGCCGGCGACTTCCTGATCGAGCCGCTGCGGGAGGCCGCCCTGGAGCGCACGCTGCCTGCCCTGCGTGACAAGGTGAAGATCGTACGTACCACCCTGGGCGAGGACGCGGGCCCGCTCGGCGGGGCCGCGCTGGTCATCGAAGAGCTGTTCCGCACGCCGACGTTGAAATAGGGAGACCAGACCATGAAGGAGGAGACGGGTATGACGCTTCGCATCGGCATTAACGGTTTTGGTTCCATCGGCCGGCGGGTGCTCCGCATCGCGCTGAACCGCCCCGACGTGGAGGTCGTGGCCATCAACGATCTCACGCCGCCGGCCACCTCGGCGCACCTGCTGAAGTATGACTCCAACTACGGCATCCTGGACGCTGAGGTCTCCGCCACCGAGAATTCCCTGATCGTAAACGGCAAGGAGATCCGGGTCTACTCCCAGAAGGACCCCGCGCAGATTCCGTGGAAGGAGCACGGCGTCGACATCGTCATGGAGTGCACGGGCCGCTTCCGGGATAAGGAGCAGGCCGAGGTGCACATCACCTCCGGCGGCGCCAAGAAGGTGATCATCTCCGCGCCGGCGAAGAACGAGGACATCACCATCGTGATGGGCGTGAACCACGACAAGTACGACCCGGCGAAGCACCACGTCATCTCCAACGCCTCCTGCACCACCAACTGCCTGGCGCCGGTGGTCAAGGTGCTTCACGACAAGTTCGGCGTCGTGAAGGGCATGATGAACACCATCCATGCCTACACCAACGACCAGGTCATCCTCGACTTCCCGCACAAGGACCTGCGCCGGGCCCGGGCCGCCGCCCTGTCCATCATCCCCACCAGCACGGGCGCGGCCAAGGCGGTTGCACTGGTCATCCCGGAGCTCAAGGGCAAGCTGACCGGCTTTGCCATGCGGGTGCCCACCCCGGTCGTCTCGGTGGTGGACTTCACGGCGGAGCTGGCCACCCCGACCACGGCCGAGGAGGTCAACGCTGCGCTGAAGGCTGCGGCCGAGGGGCCCATGAAGGGCGTTCTCGCCTACGAGGAGGCGCCGCTGGTCTCCACGGACTTCAAGGGCAATCCGCACTCCTCCATCGTCGACGCCCCGTCCACGCTGGTGCTGGAAGGGAACCTCGTCAAGGTGGTGGCGTGGTACGACAACGAGTGGGGCTACTCCAACCGCATGGTCGACCTGGCTGCGTACATCGCCGCAAAGGGCCTGTAACATCGTCGCCGCCCCCCATCGCCGTGGTGGGGGGCGGAGTCCGCGTCGGAGAGGAGGGGGACCTTGCGCATCGCCCTGATCGCACACGACAACCGCAAGCAGGACATGCTGAAGTTCGTGAGGGAGAACAAGTCGGCTTTCGAGGGGCACGAGCTGTTCGCCACGGGCACGACCGGGCGGATGATCCGGGAGGAGACCGGCCTGCCGGTTCACTGCTTCCTTTCCGGGCCGCTGGACGGCGACCAGCAGATCGGCTCCCGCGTGGCCACCGGCGAGATCGACATGGTGATCTTCCTGCGGGACCCGCTTACGCCCATGCCCCATGAGCCCGACGTGCAGGGGCTCCTGCGGCTCTGTGACGTGCGGGACATCCCGGTGGCCACCAACCTGGGCTCGGCCCGCATGTTCGCCGACGATCTGCTGCGGCTGAAGAGCGCGCCGCCGCAGCCGGATGCGGGGGATGGCGCGGGGGCCTCCTCGTGACGATTGTGCGGACGCCAAACAGGGAAAGATGCCGTGGAGGGGCCTTCGGGCCCCTCCGCCGCCTGGGGGCGTATCTGTGCGGGGGCCGGCGGCGTCAACAAGACAGCGCTCCCCGAATGTGAGCAACTGAACTTGGCCCTTCACGACTGTGGGAGAATGCGGTAAAATGAAACGAACATTGTGTACGGGCCCGGGGAATTGAGGAGAGATTTGTGATGACGGAAACGAAGTTGACCTTTCGCGATCTTCACCTGTCGGAGAAAGTGCTGAAGGCACTGGACGACATGGGATTCGAAGAGCCTTCGCCCATTCAGGCGCAGGCGATCCCGTCCCTGCTGCAGGGCAAGGACGTCATCGGGCAGGCGCAGACCGGGACGGGCAAGACCGCCGCCTTCGGCGTGCCCATCGTCGAACGGCTGGTTCCCGGGCAGCGGGTCGTGCAGGCCCTGGTGCTCACGCCAACCCGCGAGCTGGCCATTCAGGTGGCCGAGGAGATCACCAAGATCGGCCGGCACGCGCGCGTGAAGACCATCGCCATCTACGGCGGCCAGTCCATCGAGCGGCAGATCCGGTCGCTCCGGTTCGGGGTCGACGTGGTGATCGGCACGCCCGGCCGCATTCTCGACCACCTGGGGCGGGGCACCCTGGACCTTTCCCGGGTGCGCATCGTCGTCCTGGACGAGGCGGACGAGATGCTGGACATGGGCTTCATCGACGACATCGAGAAGATCCTGCAGGCCACGCCGGAGGAACGGCAGACGCTGCTCTTCTCCGCCACCATGCCGCCCGAGATCCGGCGGCTGGCCGGGCGCTACATGCGCGAGCCGATCATGATCTCGGTGACGCCGCAGCAGCTCACCGTTCCGCAGATCGACCAGTACTTCTGCGAGGTGCGCCCATCTTTCAAGACCGAGGCCCTCACGCGCATCCTCGACATCGAGAACGTGGAGCGGGGCATCTGTTTCTGCCGCACGAAGAAGGGCGTCGACGAGCTGGTGGAGGCCCTGCAGGCGCGGGGCTACCAGGCCGAGGGCATCCACGGCGACATGAACCAGGCGCAGCGGAACCGGGTGATGAGCCGGTTCAAGGAAGGGCACGTCGAGCTGCTGGTCGCGACCGACGTCGCGGCCCGCGGGCTGGACATCTCCGATGTGACCCACGTGTTCAACTATGACATCCCCCAGGACCCGGAGAGCTATGTCCACCGCATTGGCCGCACGGGCCGGGCCGGACGCACCGGCACGGCGATCACGCTGGTGACGCCGCGCGAGTTCCCGCAGCTCAGGCTGATCGAGCGGGTGATCAAGACCCGCCTGCAGCGCCGGCCGGTGCCGTCGCTGAGCGACGTGGCCGAGGCGCAGCGGGAGCAGCTGAAGGAGCGGCTGCTGAAGATCCTGGAGGAGGATAAGCTGGGCGAGTTCAAGCAGCTGGCCGAGGACCTGCTGGCGGAGTACGATCCCAGCGACCTCGTGGCCGCCGCACTGAAGCTGGTGTCGGGCGAGGGCAAGCCTGCGCAGCCGGTGCAGACCGAGTTCGGCGACACCGGCGCGGAGGCCGGGATGGTCCGGTTCTTCCTGAACGTCGGGCGCGCCCAGATGATCCAGCCGGCCGACATCGTGCGCACCATCGCGCAGGAGGCCAACATCCCCGGTTCGTCGATCGGCCTGATCAACATCTACGACCGGTTCACCTTCGTGGAGGTCCCGAAGGACGTCGCCGGCCAGGTGATGCAGGCCATGCAGGGGGCGACCATCCGCGGGTACCAGGTGAACATCGAACCGGCGAAGCCGCGCTAGCGAGGACAGTCTGCGGCCCCTGACCGTTTTCGGACGGTCGGGGGCCGTTTTGTCCCTGTTCGCCGCCACCGGATCGTGGCTACGATGGCGGGGGAGGGATGGACGTGGAGACGTGCTACATGATCCGGCTGACCCGCAGACCGGGGTGCGTCATCACCGACGAGTTGATGCAGGCCCACCGGGCGCACCTGAAGCGCCTTGCGGATCAGGGGCGGCTGGTGCTGTGCGGCCCCTTTGCCGACAGGACCGGCGGCATGACCATCATCCGGGCGGCGTCGCTGGCGGAGGCGGAGGCGGTGGCGGCCGCCGATCCCCTCGTCTCCTCCGGGATGGAGGACGCCGAGGTCCGGGAGTGGATCATCACCGGCGGCGAGGGCCGGCCGCTGGAGGGCGACTGAGCGCGCCGGCCCCCCGGAGGATCAGCGGCGGCTTGCGCAGGGCGGGCGGCGGGAAACCCCCGGCGCCTTGTCTTTCATGCGCACCGCCCTGCGGGGAGAGACTAGGAGAACTGTGAGCGGTGAGCCGTGGGAGGTGGGCGGCGGGGGCGCCGTGGCGGCATGCAGCCGGTCAGTGCCCAGCCGGCAGCGGACGCCCCGTTCCCGCCACCTGCAGCCCACGCTCCACAGCACCACGCAGTTGGTCAGGCGCTACGTTCCTGGCGGCTACCCGCCCGTCCTTCTGCGCAAAGCGGGCTGCGCCTTCTCGCAGGGTGTCCCGCTCCCCGCGCAGGATCCGAACCTGATGGCGCACGCGCGGTCGTTCTCCCCGCTTGTCCTCTGTCAGCTCTCCGGACCGGCTGGGTCCCGCCTGCGCCTGGCGGCTGCACCTGCGTACCGCCGCTTCCCTCTGCCCACCGCGCACAGCTCGCCGCCAGATCGCACCACCCACGACCCACCGCGCACAGCTCACCGCCAGATCGCACCACCCACGACCCACCGCGCACAGCTCACCACCAGATCGCACTACCCACGACCCACCGCGCACAGCTCACCGCCAGATCCCACTACCCACTGCCCACCACTCACCGCTCAACGCCACTTCCCACAGCCCACCACTCACATCCCACAGCCATTGCGGGGGTACTCCACCGGATGATGTACGAACACACCCGCTCTGACGACCAGCGGATGAGCCGCAGGACGTTTCTCCAAAGCCTGGTTCTCGCCGCAGCCGCGCTTGGCCTGGCTGCGGCGGCGCCGGGCGCACCGGACCCGGGGACCGATCCAGGCGTGCGATCGGCCGAAGGGCGGCCGGTCCGCACGCACGCCGGCGGCCAGGGCACCAAAAGCGACGCTCCGCACCGCCCCAGGGCAGCCCGTTTCCCGCCCCCGCCCCGGGGAACCGTCGCCTGGGACCGGCGCTGCGGGAACCCGCGCTGCGCCGCGCGGGCGGAGTACGGCCTGGAGAGGCTGGTGTGCCCCTGCCAGGCCGGGCGGGCAGACGAAAAGGATCACCAGCATGCCCCGGTGGTGCGGGGTAGCTGGTGATCCCGCGCGTCAGTGGCGGACCGTTCCCGGATCCGGAGCAGGGGACTGTGCCCCGCTTTCCGCCGCACGGCGGCGGGCCCGGGTCCAGGGCCGTCCGCGGCGGCAGCGCACGCCGGCCTCCTCCAGCACGAGCCGGATGGTCTCCTTGCTGATCCCCTCGACGACGTGCAGCCGGATGAGCGCCTCCTGAAGCCGGGAGAGCGACCAGCAGGGCCATGGGAATCCGGCTGTCTGCGGCGGTGTGAGGGCCAGGCTGACGATCCGGTCCCGCTGTGCGGCGTCGAAGACCCGTGGGCGGCCGCCGCAGTATGCGGGCTGCAGCGAGTCGAGACCGTGCTCGTTGAAGTTGTGAATGACATGCCGCACATGATCGACCGAACAGCGGTAGCGCTGGGCGATCTGCGGCGCCGTCAGGCCCTGCGCGGAGGCGAGGACGATGGCGGCACGCCGGCTGCTCACCACGCGGTGACGGCGGCGGGCGGTTCGCTCCAGTTCCGCGCGCTCTTCGGGTGAGAGCTCTCGGACGAAAATCACCCTGCATCCCCCTAGCAACGGCTGTTGATTAAGGGTTCGTAATCCCGGCGAAAAGTCCTTCCTGGCTTGCTTTTCGGGGGCAAAAATCCAGGTTAACGTTTTTGGACGACATGCTGGACACAGACTTAGCCTTTTGGTATCGTTATTGGGTGAGGTACCAGAAGTAGACCACGGCGAAGCGAGGGGATGGAAGGCAGCGACTCCACCCGTTCAGGCTCCAGAGCCCCTTTCCAGCGGGACCTGGATCTTTTTCTTTGCGCATAGATGTGACTCGGCGAACGCGCTGCCCGATCGCCGTCACGGTTCCGCACGCTGCACCCCTCTGCGCCGGACCCGGGTGACTCCCTTGCGCAGAAACTCAGCACAACTCAGGGAGGTGTTGCTTTGGCGCAAGCCCTGGTATCGATCGCGCTTCCACTGGTCGCTGCCTTCTTCATGCCCGCGCTCTACCGCTGGCTTCGCTGGCGGCTCGGCGTGGCGGCAGTGGCTGCGGCGGCTGCGACCTTCATCCTCGTCGTCCTGACCCCGAATGTGTCGGTGGTCATCCCGTGGGTGCCGCACCTGGGGATCGACCTCTCCATACACGTTGACGGGTGGGGCCGGCTGTTTGCCCTGCTCATCGCCGGGATCGGCACGCTCGTCGTCCTCTATAGCATTCCCTACCTGGGCTCCCGCGAGGACCTGGGCAAGTTCTACGCCTACCTGCTGCTCTTCATGGGTGCGATGCTCGGCGTGGTGTACGCCGGCAACCTGATGCTCATGTACGTGTTCTGGGAGTTGACCTCGATCAGCTCCTTCCTGCTGATCGGCTTCTGGAACACCCGCGACGACGCCCAGTACGGCGCCCTGAAGGCGATCCTGATCACCTTCGGGGGCGGCCTCTGCATGCTGGGCGGCCTGGCGATTCTCGGCACGGTGGGCGGCACCTTTGAGCTGTCGGCGCTGCTCGAGAAACAGGCCGAGCTGCTGGGGCACCCGCTGGTCACCGTGGCGCTGGTCCTGCTGCTGATCGGCGCCTTCACCAAGTCTGCTCAGTTTCCCTTCCATATCTGGCTTCCCGACGCGATGGCGGCCCCCACGCCGGTCTCTGCCTACCTGCACTCGGCCACCATGGTCAAGGCCGGGCTCTACCTGATCGGCCGCCTCTGGCCGATCTTCCACACGCACCCGCTCTGGGTGCCCGTCGTGGCCGCGGTCGGCATGGTGACGATGGTGGTGGGATCCTTCCTCGCCGTGCAGAAGACCGACCTGAAGGCCGTCCTCGCGCTGTCCACCATCTCGCAGCTGGGTCTCATCATGTGGCTGTTCGGCCTGGGGACCCCGGAAGCCACCCAGGCGGCCGCGTTTCACCTGCTCAACCACTCCACGTTCAAGGCGCTTCTGTTCATGGTCGTCGGCATCGTCGACCACCAGACCGGCACCCGTGAGATCCCGCTCCTCTCGGGGCTGCGGAGGGCCATGCCCGTGTCCGCGGGACTGGCGATGGTGGGCGCCGCCTCCATGGCCGGGGTACCGCTGCTCAACGGCTTCCTCTCCAAGGAGATGTTCCTGACCGCGGTCCACGGCTCTTCCATGGGCGCGGCGGGGGCGCTGGTCGCGACGGGCGCCTCCCTGCTCACGACCCTCTACTGCCTCATCCTCGGGCACAAGATCTGGTTCGGCGAGCCCCACGAGACCCCGGACGTGCCGGAGGAAGGGTCGCCGTCCATCCTGGTGCCTCCGCTGCTCCTGGCGGTCATCATCGTCGCCGTCGGCATCTTCCCGGGGCTCGTCGAGTCGGCGATTGTCACCCCCGCCGTGGCGGCGGTGCTGCAGGGGCCGGCGGACCTGCCGCACATCGCGCTCTGGCACGGCTTCACCCCCGCCCTGCTGATGACGGCCATCGCCCTGGGCGGCGGCGTGCTCGCCTACGCGGGGCTGCCCCGCGTCCTGGCCGTCTTCCGGCGGTTCACCCCGCAGCGGTACCATCTGAACGCCCTGTACGACCTCCTCTGGTGGAAGAACCAGGTGGTGGAGAAGGCGGCGAAGTGGATCACCAACCGGCAGATGACCGGTTACCTGCGCGACTACCTCGCATACACCCTGGGCGCCCTGGTGCTGCTCTTCTTCGGGACCATGCTGGTCCGGCGCGCCGGAATCCCGCAGCTCACGCTGTCGCCCGTCGGGCCCTGGGAGCTTCTGCTGATGGCGATCATCGTCGCCGGTGCGGTCGCCACCGCCCGCGTCACCAGCCGCCTGGCGGCCGTCATGGCCATTTCGCTGGTGGGCCTGCCGCTGTCGCTGCTCTTCGCCCTCCTCCGGGCGCCGGACCTGGCCCTCACGCAGGCAGTCGTCGAGGTGATCACCACCGTGCTCTTCCTGCTGGTCTTCCCGCACCTGCGGCAGATCACGGTCCACCCGCGCAGGCCGGGCAGGCTGAACACCAACCTGCTGGTGGCGATCGGCGTCGGCGCGCTGGGCACGGTGGTCACGCTTCTCGCCAACGGGGCCCGCCTGTTCCCGCCAAGGGTGGCGGAGTGGCTGGTGGAGAACAGCTACCGATTGGGCGGCGGGAACAACGTCGTCAACGTGATCCTCGTGGATTTCCGCGGGTTTGACACGATGGGGGAGATCACGGTGCTCACCGTGGCCGGACTCGCGGTGTACATGCTGATCCGGCTGCGGAAGGACCACCAGGCGAAAGGGGGGAGGAGCTAGATGGTCCGCGCGCAGATCGAACAGAACCCGATCGTCCGGGTTGTCGTCCACACGTCGCTGTACGGCCTGAAGCTCCTCGCCGTCTGGATCCTGCTGCGGGGCCACCACGAGCCGGGCGGCGGCTTCATCGCCGGTCTCCTGATCGCGGCGGCAATCGCCATGCAGGGGGTGGCGTTCGGCACGGACGCCGCGCAGGCCATCTTTCCGCTCCCTCCCCAGTACCTGCTGGGCGGCGGCCTGCTGATCTCGTTCGCGACCGTGCTGGGTCCGGCCCTGGCGGGACATGCCTTCATGGAGCACAGCGCAGGGGTGATCGTGCTGCCCCTTCTGGGCGAGCTGCACTGGTCCACGGCGGTGCTCTTTGACATCGGCGTCTTTCTCGTGGTCGTGGGCACGATGAAGACCGTCCTGCTCAGCATCGCCACGGATCCGGTACGCCGCCGCCCATCCGCGGCGGAAGGCGCAGCCCCCAGCCCTGACAGGGAGGTGTCGTAGCCGGTGGAACTGCTTGCTGCACTGGTCATCGGCCTGCTCCTGGGTGTGGGCACCTACCTGCTCCTGGAGCGGAACATGATCCGGATCGTGCTGGGAACCATGCTGATCAACTACGCCACCAACTTCATGCTCCTCACCTCCGGCCGGCTGAAGACGGGGCGTGCGCCCTTCCTGGGCGGAAGCGAAGTGCAGGTCGCGGCGGAGGGCAGCGGCGGCATTATCGTGGACGGCATCTCGTATGTCGACCCCGTGCCGCAGGCCCTGATCCTGACGTCGATCGTCATCGGCCTGGCGACGACCGCCTTCGCCTTCGTCCTGTCGTACCGGACGGTCCAGGAGTGCGATACCGACGATCTGCTGCTGCTGCGGGGGGTGGAGCATGAGTAACCTCGTCGCCTACCCCGCACTGCTCTGCTTCGGCACCGGCATTGTCCAGCTGCTCCTGCACAGGCGGGTGGCCCTCCAGCGGGCGGTAGCCCTCCTGTCGTCGATTGCGGGGATTGTGCTCTCGGTTCTGCTTACGTACACCATCTGGACCTCCGGCATTCAGGTCCAGACGGCCGGCGGGTGGCCGGTGCCCTTCGGCATCACGCTGACGGCGGACCTGTTCAGCGGGATGATGATGATCCTCGCGGCCGTCGTGCTCTTTACGTCCATCCTCTACATTTTCCGGGACATGAACCCGGACAGTGAACGGACCTTCTTCTACCCTGTGCTCTTCTTCATGATGGCCGGCGTCAACCTCAGCTTCGCCACCGGCGACATCTTCAACCTGTACGTCGCCTTCGAGGTGATGCTGATCTCGTCCTATTTCCTGATGGCTCTGGGGAGCACGGGCCCGCAGGTGCGGGAGGGCCTGAAGTACCTGCTGCTGAACACGGTGGCCTCGAGCCTCTTCCTGTTCGGCGTGGCCCTGCTCTACGGCGTCACCTCGTCGCTGAACATGGCGGACATCGCCGCCAAGGCGGCGTCCGAGCCCGGCAACCCCTACATCACCCTGTCGGGGATGCTGTTCCTGGTCGTGTTCGCCGCGAAGGGCGCGCTCTTTCCCTTCTACTGGTGGCTGCCCCGCTCGTACTACTACGTGCCCAACGGCATCGCCCCGCTGTTCGCGTCGATGCTGACCAAGGTGGGGGTGTACGGCCTCATCCGGGTGTTCACCCTGATCTTCATCCACGACAGCGGCCTGACCCACTCGCTGCTGCTGGTCATCGGCGGCCTCACGATGTTCCTCGGCGTGATGGGCGCGATCTCCCAGTACGACTTCAAGGCCATCCTGAGCTACCACATCATCAGCCAGATCGGATACATGATCATGGGCCTGGGCCTGTATACGGTCCTGGGGCTTGCCGGAGCGGTGTTCTACATCGCACACCACATCATCGTCAAGTCCGGCCTGTTCCTGCTCTCCGGGGCGACCAGCCGGATCACGGGTCAGACGGACTTCAAGCACTACTCCGGCCTGCTGGCCTCCTACCCCGGACTGGCCTACACGTTCTTCGCCACCGCCATCTCGCTGGCCGGCGTGCCGCCCTTCTCGGGCTTCTTCGCCAAGTTCGCCCTGCTCCGGGCGGCGGTGGAGAAGGGGGCCTGGGGCATCGCAGCGGTGTCGCTGCTGGTCTCGTTCTTCACCCTGTTCTCCATGATCAAGATCTTCCGCAAGGCCTACTGGGGACGGCCCTCCGGTCAGCGGATCCAGCGCACCAGGCGGGACTACTTCGCGGCCCTGACCCCCGCCGTGATCCTGCTGGCGCTTTCCGTCGCGATGGGCCTGGGCGGCGGCTACATGATGGAGTTCGCGCTGGCGACGGCAGACCAGCTTATGCATCCCAACATCTACGTTGAAGCCGTCCTGGGGAGGTGAGCGCCGTGGACGCCCGAGTTCGCACCGGAATCCTCGTAGTGCTGTTCGCGTTTCTCTGGATGATCCTGCAGGAGTCCTACACCCTCGGCAGCTTCGTCGGCGGGCTGGTCGTGGGCCTGGTGATCCTGCTGATCTTCCCGGCGCCGGTCCACGGGCTCATCAACCCCTACGTGAGGCGGCCAGGCGGCATCTTCCGCTGGCTGGTGAGCGCCGCCCACCTGTTCCTGTACTACACGCGGCACTGGCTGCGGGGCAACGCCGAGATGGCGCGCCTGATGCTGCGCCGGGACCTGAGCACGATCACGCCCGGCGTGCTGAAGTTCCCCCTGCGGGTCCGGCAGCCCGGGCAGGTAGCCCTGCTGGCCAACCTGATCACCGTGACCCCCGGCTCTTACACCGTCGAGGTGTCCGATGAGTGGGACGTGCTCTATCTGCACGTCATCGATGCCTCCGATGCCGAGGCGGCGCTTGCCCCGATCCGGCGCATTGAGGAGCTGATCATGGAGGTGTTGCAGTGATGCTGCAGGCCGTCCTCTGGATCAGCCTGGTGGGCATGGTCGTCTCCCTGGGTTTCGCCGCCTACCGCACGTTCGCCGGGCCTACCGTCGCGGACCGGATCGCGGCGATCGATGCCTTCGGCACGGTGCTCATCCAGGCGTTGATCGTCGGTGCGATCCTGCTGAACGACCCGCAGTACCTGGCGTATGCCGTGGTCCTCGCCGCCATCAACTACGTCTCGACCGTTGCGCTGGGCAAGTACCTTCAGAGGGGGGGGGTCATTGGCCATGGAGATTCTCATCAGCGTGTTGCTCCTGCTGGGGACCGCGGCGGCGGTGCTGGGGACGCTGGGGCTCGTCCGGATGCCTGATGTGTACAACCGCCTGCACGCGGTCACCATGGCCATCACCTTCGCCACGGTGATGATGGTCCTGGCCGGCACCCTCTACTTCTCTTTCACACACGGGCTCACGCTGAAGCTGCTGCTGGTCGTTCCGTTCGTCTTCTGGACGACTTCGGCGGCATCGTTCGTCATCGCCCGCGGGGCGCACCGCACGGGGGTGCGCCTGGCGCCGGTGACGGTCCGGGATGACCTGCAGGAGGACATGGGCGTGGAGAAGGAACACGAGTGAAGCCGGCCTGAAAACGGGAAGACCGCCGCATCCGTGCGGCGGTCGTTTTTTCCGCCCTATTCCGCGCCCCGCTCCGCCACGGAACGCAGCAGCGCCGTCACCCACTGCTGCAGGGACGCGCGCCGCTCGGCGATCTCGGTCCGGAGCCGCTCCTGTTCGGCCGCCAGCTCTGCCAGCCGGGCCGCGTGCTCGTCCTCCAGGTCGGCGATCTCCCGCGCGAGCACCAGGGCCTGAATCGGCGCCATGGCGCGGCTGCGCTCGAGCCCCTTCTGCAGCCGCGCCAGCTTTCTGGCGGCCTCCTGCACCTGGGCCTCCAGGGCCTCGCAATCGGCCGTCAGGCTGGCCTCCTCTGCCTTCGCCTGCTCGATGGCCTCCCGGAGGTGCCTGAGCTCCAGCGCGAAGCGTTCAGCCTGCTCCCGCAGCTGCCGCTCCGCCTCCTGCGGGGGGATGCCCAGCAGCTGCCGGCGCAGCGGGCGGTCGGTGGGCTCTCGCATCAGCCCCGACCCCCTTCCTGCTCCCGCAGGTACGCCTGCAGCTGGAGGAAGGGCTGGACCGCGGCCAGGATCCCCTCCGCGATCTGCCGCTCCAGGGCGATCCAGTTGTCCCGCTCCCGCCGGACGGCATCCAGTTCCGCCTCCCGGTCGGCCAGCTCGCGGCGGTGGCGCTCGGCGACCTCCCGGCGGCGGACTTCGAACTCGCTTTCGGCCCGGTCGAACTCCTCCAGAATCTGCTGGATCTCCTGTTCCAGCCGCTCCCGCTCGGCTGCCAGTTCCGCCCGGCGCTGCCGAAGCTGCGCCCCGCGGGCCGCCACGTCCGCGAGGCGGGCCTTCAGGATGTCCACCTGTGCCCGGTGGCTGGTGCGGCGTGCCTCCAGCTCGGCCTCCAGGGCGGACGGGCTGATCCCCAGTGGCCTCAGCGGCGTCTGCATTCCGCCACTCCCCCCGTGTGTTGGGTCTCGTAGATCAACACGGGATATCCGGCGGTAAAGTTCAACGCCATACTATCGATGTGACCCCACCCTTGCCGGCGTTCGAACGGATGTTCCGGATTTCGCATTCAACCTGAAGGAATCGGGATGGCGGGCGTCGAACTTGCGGGTGAGGCAGGTGACCAGCTTGCGCTGTTTTGCGGCGGTTGAGGTTTCGTCGCCGGCGGTCCGCCGGGCGCTGGAATCCGCGCGCGACGAACTCCGGCGGGCCCTGGGCGCCGAGGCCCGGGCGGTGAAGTGGGTGCGCGCGGACCAGTTTCATTTCACGCTCCGCTTCTTCGGCGAACTCGGGCAGGAAGAGGTGGAGAAGGCCGCAGGGGCCCTGCGCCGCGCAGCCGCCGGAACGGCCCCGTTCCGGCTGGCCGTAGCCGGGCTGGGCGCTTTCCCCGGCCTGCGGAACCCCCGGGTGCTGTGGGCGGGCACCGGCGAGGGACGGGAGCAGCTCGTCGCCCTGGCCCGGCGGCTGGAGGATGAACTGGCCGGCGTCGGGTTCGCGCGGGAGCTCCGGCCCTTTCACCCGCACCTGACCCTGGGGCGTGTGCGGGACGGGGCGGATGTGGCAGCGCCGCTGCGGGAGTTGCTGACCCGCCCGCCGGTGGCCTACGGAGAGTGGCAGGTGGAGCAGGTGGTCCTGATGCGCAGCGAGCTGCTGCCGGCCGGCCCCCGCTACACCGTGGTCGAGACGGCCGAACTGATGCGCGCCGAATAGCCCCTTCGGGCTTGTCAGGCGGCGGCGGCTGGCCTATACTGGGGCTGAAGGGTCTGGAAAATACTGGCTGGGAGGATGCGGGGCTTATGCCGTTGGATCCGGGAAAGCAGAAGGCCATAGACATGGCGCTCGCGCAGATCGAGAAGCAGTTTGGCAAGGGTTCGATCATGCGGCTTGGCGAGCAGATGGCCAGGCTGAACGTCGAGGTGATTCCGACCGGTTCGGTGGCGCTGGATGCGGCCCTGGGGGTCGGCGGCCTGCCGCGCGGCCGGATCACGGAGATCTACGGGCCGGAGTCGTCGGGCAAGACGACGGTCGCGCTGCACGTCATCGCCGAGGCCCAGAAGATGGGCGGCGTGGCGGCGTTCGTGGACGCGGAGCACGCGCTGGACCCGGTCTACGCCCAGGCCCTCGGGGTCGACATCGAAAACCTGCTCATCTCCCAGCCGGACACGGGCGAGCAGGCGCTGGAGATCACCGAGACCCTGGTGCGTTCGGGCGCCGTGGACGTCGTGGTGGTCGACTCGGTCGCGGCGCTGGTGCCCAAGGCCGAGATCGAGGGCGAGATGGGCGACTCCTTCGTCGGCCTGCAGGCCCGGCTGATGTCCCAGGCGCTGCGCAAGCTGACCGGCGCCATCTCCAAGTCGAGGGCCGTGGTCATCTTCATCAACCAGATCCGCGAGAAGGTCGGCGTGATGTTCGGGAACCCCGAGACGACGCCGGGCGGCCGCGCCCTGAAGTTCTACTCGTCGGTCCGCCTGGAGGTGCGCAAGGCCGAGACGCTGAAGAACGGCCAGGAGGTGGTCGGCTCCCGCACCCGGGTCAAGGTCGTGAAGAACAAGGTGGCGCCTCCCTTCAAGCAGGCCGAGTTCGATATCCTCTACGGGCAGGGCATCTCGAAAGAAGGCAGCCTGATCGACATCGGCGTGGAGCTGAACCCGCCGGTCATCGTCAAGAGCGGCGCCTGGTACTCCTACGGAGACGTGCGGATCGGCCAGGGCAAGGAGAACGCGCGGGACTGGCTGCGGCAGCACCCGGAGGTGGCTGCCGAGATCGAACAGAAGATCAAGGAACGGCTGCACGTGGGCCCCTTGCCGCTGAAGTCCGCGGACGATGGAGTCGCCGACGCCGATGCCTAGCGGGCGGCCTGGCCGGACCGGCTCCGGCGGCTCGCGCGCCGGCGGGGGCCGCCGCGCGCGCAGGGCGTCGCAGCGGCAGGTCGACCCGGAGGCCCTGCAGGCGGTCTCCGGGCGCATCACCGCCCTGGCCGGGCAGCGGGACCCGGACCGGCGCTCGGTGTTCGTGGACGGCGAGTTCGTCCTGGGGCTGCACGTCGAGACCGTTCTCCGGTGCGGCCTGAAGGTGGGGCAGGAGGTGGACGGGGAGACGCTGGCCGCGGCCTACGCGGCCGACCTGGACCGGCAGGCGTGGGAGGCCGGCCTGCGGCTGCTGGCGGCTGCGCCCCGCACCCGCCTGGAGGTGGCGCGGCGCCTCGGCCGCCGGTATCCGCCGGAGACCGTCGAGCGCGCCGTGGAGCGGCTCGCCGCGGCCGGCTGGCTGGACGACCGGGCGTACGCCGAGAGCTACGTGCGCAGCCGTCCGGACCACGGCAGCCGGCGGCTTCTGGCCGACCTCCTCCGGAAGGGCGTGGACCGGCAGGTCGCGGCCGAGGTGGTGGAGGCCGCACGGGGCAGCCACGAGGCCGTGGAGCACGCCCGGGCCGTGGCGGAGAGCCGGCTGCGCCGCATGAACGGCGTCGACCGCGCCACCGCGGCCCGGCGCCTGGCGGGCTACCTCGCGCGCCGGGGGTTCGGGCCGGAGACGGTCCGGGAGGCCCTGGAGCCGCTCATCGCCCGCCTGCCGGAGCCGCCTGTCCCCGGGCGCGGCAGCCTGCAGCGGCGGACTTCCCTGGGCCGCAGGCAACCGCTGCGGGAGGATCCGGCGCCGTACGGGGAAGACGAAAATGTATAACATCGGTCACCTCCACATAAAATAACGACCATGAAAGGGGATCACGCCGCAGGAGGTGACCGCAGTGGAGCGGCCGGACGCCCGCCCCGACTGGCGGGAAGCGCGGGACCGCGAAGCGGTGGAGGCCTTCCAGGCGCGGCACCGCCGCCTGGCCGATGAGGTGGAGCGGGTGCTCATGCGGCTGGTGGTGCTCGGGCTGGTGGTCCTGGCCCTGGCGCAGACGCTGGGCATGGGCCGCCTGGGCCTGCTGGCGGCGCTGGAAGGCACGCCGGTGCACGAGGTGACCGACTGGAGCCGCAGCCTGGGGAGGTCGACCAGCGCCCAATAGGCACGGTGGAGGGAGCGCGGCTGCGCTCTCTTTTGCACGTATCTCGCAATTTGCCAGTTTGACGTGGCATTTCCAGTCTGCTAATCTTAGGGAAGGAAGTCTCGGGCGCGATGTACAACTGCATACCGTAAGGGTTCGAGCCCGTTCTGCACGATGGGCATGGCATATCGACGAGTTGGAGTGTGAACTTTGGCGTTGCGTGACGGGACCCGAGAACTCGTGATCGCCATGGACGGCCCGGCCGGGGCCGGGAAGAGCACCCTGGCGCGGATCGTCGCGAATCGGCTCGGGTATCTCTATATCGACACAGGTGCGATGTACCGGGCTCTCGCCCTGAAGGCCCTGCGCCTGGGAATTCCGGAGACGGACGCTGCCGCCCTGGCCGCCATGGCCGAGACGACCGACGTCCAGCTGGAGCGGGCGTCGGACGGCGGCAACCGGGTGCTGCTGGACGGCGAGGACGTCACCGCCGAGATCCGCACGCCGGCCGTGTCGGCGATCGTCTCGCAGGTGTCGGCGGTGCCGCGGCTCCGGCAGCGGCTGATTGAGGCCCAGCGGGCCCTGGCACGGACCGGGGGCGTGGTGATGGACGGCCGCGATATCGGCTCGTATGTGCTGCCCGACGCCGACCGGAAGTTCTTCATCACCGCCACCCTGCAGGAGCGGGCCCGGCGCCGCTTGGCCCAGCTGCGGGCGGAAGGCCATCCCGCCGAGCTGGCGGAGGTCGAGGCGGAGATCGCGCGGCGAGATGCGCAGGATATGAACAAGGGTGTCCACTCGCTGGTGCGGCTGCCGGAGTCGATCGTCATCGACACGACCGGCAAGCGCGTCGACGAGGTCGTCGAGGAAATTCTGCAGCACTGCCGGAGGATTTAGCCATGTGGCTCTACGGCTTTGCAAGGGTCGTCCTGGGCACCGGCTACCGCCTGCTCTACCGCATCCGGGCGGAGGGCCAGGAGCATATTCCCCGCAGCGGCGGCGTCATTCTCTGCGGCAACCATATCAACGCACAGGACCCCATCATCATCGGCCTGGCCTGTCCACGACCGGTCTGCTTCATGGCGAAAGAGGAGCTGTTCCGTTCGCAGCTGCTCGGCTTCATCATCCGGGGACTGGGCGCATTTCCCGTGAAGCGGGGAAGCGCGGACAGGGCGGCCCTGAAGCACGCCCTTTCCCTGCTGGAGGCCGGCTGCTGCTTTGGCATATTTCCCGAGGGCACCCGCTCCCGGACCGGGGAACTGCAGAAGCCCGAGCCTGGAACGGCGTATATCGCCCTCAAGTCCGGCGTACCGGTGATCCCCGTCGGCATCACCGGCAGCTATAAACCGTTTCGTCCTATTCGGGTTCGCTTCGGACCGCCGGTGGATCTGGAGCGCTTCCGGGGCCAGAGGCTGAACGGGCCGACACTGGAGGCGGCCAGCCAGGCCATTGCGGAGGCGATCGCCGAGCTGGTGGATGCGCCGCCCCAAGCGCGGCGCGCGGACGAAGGACCGCCGGCCGGTCAAGCACTTTCTTTCTGGTAATCCGCCGCCCGGGGCTGGTTTCTTCATGAGAATCTGGTAATGTATGGTTCGCGTCGGTCGCGCCGGTGCCGCACCTGGTCCGAGCCATCGAGGAGGTCTACGATCGTGCAGGAGTTTGACAACCAGGGTAGGGAGAAAGTCGAGACCATGGAGGACATCGAAGCCCGCGCTGAGCTGGAGGCTGCCCTCAGGGTACCCAAGCCCGGCGACATCGTGAAGGGGCAGGTCGTGCGCGTCAGCGAGGATTCGATCATGGTCGACGTCGGCTACAAGTCGGAGGGAATCATCCCGCTGAACGAGCTTTCCCACCGTCCGCTCCGCAGTGCCGAGGAGGCCGGGCTCAAGGTTGGTGACGAAGTGCAGGTGGTGGTCCTCAGCGTCGATGCCAAGGGCGAGGGCGGCCTGCGCATCAGCAAGCGCCGTGCCGATGAGCAGCTGGCCTGGGCTGAGATCGAGCGGAAATTTGAGGCCGGCGAGGTCATCGAGGCCGAGGTCACCGAGGCCGTCAAGGGAGGCCTCGTGGTCGACCTGGGACTGCGTGCCTTCCTGCCCGCTTCGCAGGTGGACCGGGGCTACGTTGCCGATCTCTCCAAGTTTGTGGGCCAGAGGATCCGCGTCAAAATCGTGGAACTGGATCCTTACAAGGGGCGCGTCATCCTCTCCCGCAAGCAGGTGCTGGAGCAGGAGCGCGCGGCCGCGCGGGAGCGCTTCTGGGCGACCGTCCAGGAGGGCGACGTGCTGGAGGGTAAGGTCAAGTCCATCACGGACTTCGGCGCCTTCATCGACCTCGGCGGGGTCGACGGGCTGCTGCACATCTCCGAGATGTCCTACGGCCGCATCAAGCACCCGTCGCAGGTCGTCAAGGAAGGCGAGCAGATCAAGGTCAAGGTGCTGCGCCTGGACCGCGAGAAGGGCAAGGTCTCCCTGGGTCTGAAGCAGGTGCTTCCCGATCCGTGGGATACGGTGGAAGAGAAGTACCCGGAGGGCGCCATCGTCGAGGGCACCGTCGCCCGCCTGACCACCTTCGGCGCCTTCGTGGAGCTTGAGCCCGGCGTCGACGGCCTGATCCACATCAGCCAGATGGCCGACCGGCGCATCAACAACCCGGGCGAGGTCGTCTCCATCGGAGACGTGGTGAAGGTCAAGGTCATCAGCGTCGATGCGCAGAACCGCCGGATCAGCCTCTCGCTGCGGGCCGCGGTGGAGGAGCTGGCGGCCGAGGCGATTGCCGCTCAGGTGACCACCCCGTACAAGGACCCCGTCGCGGCCGAAGGCGGGGAGGCCGAGGCGGCGTCCGAGGCTACCGAGGTCTCCGAGCCCGACGCGCAGGCCCAGGCACCGGCTGAGGAAGCGTCCGGGGCGGCCGAGGAACCCCAGTCCGAATAGCTTGCCGTGCCTTTTCGTCCGGCTCCCTGCAGGGGGCCGGACTTCTCTATTGCCGCTGCTCGGAAGTCTGGCAGGATTTGTCTGCCGAGGAAGGAAAACGCCGAACCCGGGCCGAACATGTATTCCGAGGAGGAGAGGTATGGCGGGCAAGCCCCTGATCATCGCGGAGAAGCCGTCGGCGGCCATGGCCATCGCCCAGGCCCTGGGCGGCTTTGCCCGGCGGGAAGGCTACCTGGAATCGGCGGAGTACCTGCTGTCCTGGGCGATCGGCCACCTGGTGGAGCTGCAGCCCCCAGAGGCCTACGACCCGCGGTGGAAGCGGTGGGCGTTGGAGACGCTGCCCATCATGCCGGAGGCGTTCGGCCTGGAGGTGCTCCCGAAAACCCGCTCCCAGTTCCGCACGCTGGCCCGCCTGGGAAAGCAGGCGCCTTACCTGGTCAACGCCTGCGACGCAGGGCGGGAGGGTGAGCTGATCTTCCGGTACATCTGCCAGGCTGCGGGGCTCGAGAAGCCCGTGAAGCGGCTCTGGGTCTCTGCCCTCACCCCGGCGGCCATCCGGGCGGCCTTCGCCGACATGAAGCCCCAGTCCCACTACGACCGGCTCTACCGGTCGGCCCGGTGCCGGGCCGAGGGCGACTGGCTGGTGGGCATCAACGCCACGCGGGCGTTCACGGTGAAGTGGGGCGAACTGCTCTCGGCGGGCCGCGTGCAGACCCCCACGCTGGCGATGGTGGTGCGGCGGGAGCGGGAGATCGAGGCGTTCCGCCCCGAGCCGTACTGGGAGGTCACCGCCGCGTTCCGGACGGCGGACGGTCGGGAGTACACGGGCAAGTGGTTCGGCCCCGAGGGCGACCGGCTGGCCGGCGCAGCCGCGGCGGAAGCGGTGGCGCAGCGCGTGCGCGGCCGGACCGGGCGGGTGGAATCGGTGCAGGAACAGCCGGTGGTGGAGCGGCCGCCGCAGCTCTTCGACCTGACCAGCCTGCAGCGGGAGGCCAACCGCCGCTACGGGCTGACGGCGGCGGCCACCCTGAAGGCCGCGCAGTCGCTCTACGAGGCCAGACACATCACCTACCCCCGCACCGACTCCCGCTACCTCTCCCGGGCGCTGGTGCCGCAGCTGCCGATGCTCGTGCGGGCGCTCTCGGCCGTGCCCGCCCTGGGAACGCTGGCGGCCGGGGCCGATCCGGGCCGGGTGACCTGGGGCAACCGGCGGGTGGTGGATGACGCGAAGGTCACCGATCACCATGCGATCATCCCCACCACGGAGGTCCCGCGGAGCCTGACGGGTGTCCCGGCGAAGATCTACGATCTCATCGTCCGCCGTTTTCTCGCGCAGTTTTACCCCGACGCCCGCTTCCTCGAACAGGAGGTCATCACCTGCGCCGGTGAACTGCCGGACCGGTTTCGCACCCGGGGCAGGCAGCTGGTGGAGCCCGGCTGGCGGCAGGTGGAGCCCGAGCCTGCCCGGCCGCGGCGGAAGGAACAGGACGAGGAGGAGCCCCGGCAGCCGCTGCCGCCGCTTCAGGCCGGCGAAGCGGTTGCCGTCCGGTCGGTGGAGAGCCTGGAGAAGGCGACCCGTCCGCCCAGGCGCTTCACCGAGGCCACGCTGCTCTCCGCCATGGAGAGCGCGGGGCGGGAGATCACGGACGAGGCGCTGAAGGAGGCCATGAAGGGCCACGGGCTGGGGACGCCGGCCACCCGGGCGGCGATCATCGAGCGGCTCAAGGAGATGGGGTACATTAGGACGGAGAAGAAGAGCCTGGTGCCCACGCCGAAGGGCCGGCGGCTGGTGGAACTGGCCGAGAGGGCGGGGGTCGAGGTGCTGCTGAGCCCGGAGCTCACGGGCGAGTGGGAGCACCGCATCGCCGGGATTCAGGCGGGCGACTACGACGACGCGCGGTTCATGCAGGAGATCCGCGCGCTCACCGCCCGGCTGGTCGAGCGGATTCGGGCTGCGGAGGGCGGGGCGGCGGCCGGCGCGCAGGACGGTCCGGAAGGACGTCAGCCGCCGGCGAAGCTGGCCACCCCCTGTCCCCGGTGCGGCGGCGCGGTGGTCCGGGGAAGCCGGGGGTGGACGTGCGCGACGGACGGGTGCACGCTGCGGGTGCCGGGCTACCTCTGCGGCAAGGTCATCGACGCCGGCGCCGCCGAGGCGCTCCTCGCCCGGGGCAGGACGCCCCTGATCACGGGCTTCGTCTCCCCGCGCACCGGCCGCGCCTTCTCCGCCTTCCTGGTACTGAAGGCAGACGGCCAGGTGGGCTTCGAGTTCCCGCCCGCGCGAAGCCGCTCCCCGCGCAGCGGCTCCCGCGCCGCGGCGGGGGCCGGACAGGGGAACGCAGCCCGGGCAGGAGCAGCGGACCCGGCAAGGCGCCGTTCCGGTTCCGGACGGCGCGCCGGTTCGGCCGACCCTTCCTGAGCAAGTGCATGGCTGGAGGAGCTGAGATGAGCGAGCAGCAGCACACGAGACAGCAGCGCAAGCTGGACCACGTGACCCTGGCCGCCGCCTGGCACGAGCAGGCTGCGGCCGCCGGTCCGCACCGGGCCGGCGCGGGATGGGAGGACGTGCACCTGGTGAATCAGAGCCTCCCGGAGCTGGCGCTGGACGAGATCGATCTCCGCACCTCGGTCGCCGGCGTCGCCCTGCAGCAGCCGGTGCTGATCAACGCGATGACCGGCGGCGCGGCGGGCGTGACAGCGATCAACCGCGACCTCGCCGAGGCCGCGGCCGACCTGGGGGTCGCCCTGGCCGTGGGCTCGCAGACGGCCGGCCTGCGGGATCCCGATGTGGTGGAGAGCTACCGGGTGGTGCGCAGGGTCAATCCAAGAGGCATCATCCTGGCCAACCTGGGAAGCGACGCCACGGTGGAGCAGGCACGGGCCGCGGTGGAGATGGTGGAGGCGGACCTGCTTCAGCTCCACCTCAACGCCCCGCAGGAACTGCGCATGCCCGAGGGCGACCGGGACTTCCGCGGGCGGCTGGAGGCCATCGCCCGCATCGCCGAGGAACTGCCGGTGCCGGTGATCGTCAAGGAGTGCGGCTTCGGCTTGTCGCGCGAGACGGCCCTCCTGCTGCACCAGGCCGGGGTGCGCGCGATCGACGTCTCCGGGCGCAGCGGGACGAACTTCGCCTGGATTGAGGACCGCAGGGCCGCCATCGCCGAGGCGGACCCCGGGCTGGAGCACTGGGGCATCCCCACCGTCTGCGCGCTGGCCGAGGTGGCGGCGCTCGGGCTGCCGGGCCTGGACCTGGTGGCCAGCGGCGGCATCCGTTACGGCTCGGAGGCGGCCAAGGCGCTGGCGCTGGGGGCGCGGGCCGTGGCGGTGGCCGGGCCGGTCCTGCTGCGGCAGCGGCGGGAGGGCGCAGAAGGGGTCAGGGCGTACCTCAGGCAGCTGCTGGCCGATCTGCGGACCGCGATGCTGCTGGCGGGCGCGCGCAGCGTGGCGGCGATGCACCATGTGCCCGTGGTCGTGACGGGCTTCGCGGGCGAGTGGTGCCGCCTGCGGGGTGTGGACCTGGCCGCGCTGGCCAGCCGGTCGGAACCGTAAGCCCTCCCCCGGCGTCTTCTCTCAGGGAGGGAAAATTCCGATGGAACGCCCGGATGCCGAGCGGAACGGTCTGCAGGAAAGGAAGGGGTAGCGGGGCCGTCTCCGCTTGCGGTGGCTGGTCCTGCCCGTGCCGCTCCTGGTTTATGGCGCGGCCGCCCTGGCCCTGGCGACCCCGCACCGCTTCGCGGCCGCCGCGCCGGTATGCGGCTGGGGCAATCCGCTGGTCGTGCGGCCGGAGCACGCCCGGCTGCCCTTCTGGGTCTTCCACGGGGAGCTGGACGACAAGGTGCCTGTCGCCATGTCGGCGCAGATGGTCGCCGCCCTGCAGGCGGTGGGCGCGGAAGTCCGGTTCACGGTCTACCCCGGGGTCGCCCACGACGCCTGGACGCCGACCTACGCCGATCCCGAGCTGTACCAGTGGTTCCTGCAGCACCGCCGTGGCGGGGAAAGGGGCTAGCGCCAGCCCCGCCAGCCCACGCCGCCCAGCCGTACCGCCAGCACGCGGCCGTCGTCCTGGTCGATCAGCACGTCCACCCGGCGGGGGGAAGGCCCCAGCGCCGATGTGAACCGCACGACCAGCCCTTCGGGGGCCAGGTCGACCAGGGCGTCAGGCCGGAAGCGCTGCAGGCCCCGGGCCGCGGCGGGGTTCAGCCCCTCCAGCACCCGGGGGGCGGAATGGGCCTCGTACCAGGCCGCAACCTCCGGGTGCCCCAGGGCGGCCTCCACCGCCTGGGCGGGCCGCACCGGCAGCGGCCGTGCGGAGCAGGCCGCCAGCAGCGGAAGGGAGAGGAGAAAGAGCATCAGGCGCCGGCGAACAGCCGCGGGCGTGCGGGCCGCAGCCTGGGTCCGCACGCCCGCGGGCCGGAGTCCGGTTCTGCGCACCCGCATCACTCCCTCGTACGCGGCGTTTTCACCCAGTGGCTCGGCCCCTTGCCTACAGCGGACAGCACCATGGCGCTGAAGTAGGGCACGGGGAAGAGAAAGCCGGCCAGGGGCAGCACGAGAATCTGCCCCACGGCGCCCAGCTGGCCGAGCCACATCATCGGCCGGCTGGCCGGGTCGACGTAGCGCATGTAGCGCAGGAAGATGTAGATGGCGAAGCCGATGTACACGGTGGAGACCATGTGCAGGCCGTAGCGCCAGGCCGGCGGCAGGACGGTGGGATCGACCAGCCCCAGCGCCCACAGCACCAGCACGGTCAGGGGCACCAGGGTGGCTGCCTGGTAGAAGATCCACTGCCCCTGGCCCTTGAACCAGAGCGACCGGAGCAGCCGCCGGGCCTCGGGCGAGCCGCTGCCCTCGGCTCTGATCTTGCGCATCACCTGGATGTGGCCGCTGGCCCACCGCAGCCGCTGCCGGAAGAAGCCCATGAACGTCGGCGGCGTCTGTTCACTGGAGGGATACGGCAGGTATTCCGGCCAAGCCCGGGCCTTCAGCCAGGCCCGGGTGCCGAGTTCCAGGTCCTCGGTCAGGGTAGAGGAGTCGAAGCCGCCGATCTGAAACAGCAGCTTCGTCTCGACGAAGACGTTGGTGCCGCCGACGAAGGGAATCGTGCGGTAGACCACCGGCAGGTGCCACTCGTGGCTGAGCGCCGTGAAGAGGGAGGCGAGCTTGCAGAAGGCCCCCATGTCGTACCAGTTGCGGACCTGGAACACGGGCCCCTGGAAGATGCGGGGGAGCGGTGCGCCGGTCGCCCGCGCCTCCAGCACCCGGTGCGCCAGATAGAGCAGCACCCGCCGGTCCGGGCGGCTTTCGGCGTCGTAGAAGCCGCACCAGGTCGACCGGCCGTCGATGAATCCCAGGGCCCAGTTGAGGGCGCGGCCCTTGGTGGAGGGCACCGTCACCCCCAGGCAGCGGCCGCCCAGCTCGCCGTCGAAGTCCGGGGGCACCACCACGTGCCGAACCGGCGGAGCGCCCCTCCGCCGGCGGTACTCGACCACCTTCCGCTCCATGATGTCCTGGGTGGTGGGGTAGACCTCCCGGTACGCCGCCGCCAGCCGCTCCTCCAGGCCGGGATCCTCCGCCAGCGCCTCCAGCCGGCCGGTCAGGTGGGCCGCGAGCGCGGCGCAGAGCGACTGGATGAGCTCCCGCGTCAGCGAATGGTGGGCCTGGGCGGCCAGCGTCGCCAGGCGGCGGCCCAGCGCGGCCCCGTCCTCGCCGCGGAGGGAGGCAAAGGCGACCGCACAGGGAATGGCCAGAGAGAGCAGCGCGGCGTAGGCGCGCTGCAGGGGCTCCGGCCCCAGGCCGGGGAGCCGGTTCCGGAGCGACCGGATCAACTGGTGCTCCGTCCCCCGCGCGCGCTTTCGAAGCAGCCGGCAGGCGGCATCCCAGATGAGGGGCCGGAGCAGCGGCGCCGGGATGCGCCTCAGGTACCGCAGCCCCTCGTTGGGCCCCAGCCGCCGGGAGACCTCGCTGATCCCCTCGAGCGCCATCGCGGCCACGAGCGCCATGATGAGGCCGCCGGCCCGGGTCTCGGGGCCGGGCGGTTCGGTCCCGCTGCGCAGTGCCCGGGCGGCCGCGGCCACCGCGGCCGCGCGGTTCTGCTCCGCGGCCAGCGCCTCCTTCTCGTCGGTCACCACCAGCACCTCGTACAGGTGCGCCGGGTAGGTGAGCGCAGCCAGGTGATCGACGGTGCGCTCGATGACGTCGGCCTCGTTGCGGGCCGGCACGATGAGGGAGAAGCGGGGCAGGGGCTGCCCCAGCGCGCGGGCCCGGGCGGTGAGCCGCTCCAGCGAGAGCGTCGGGCGCCGCTTCCAATAGCGAGTGTCGGCGTAACGTTTCCACCAGAACAGGCGCAGGAAAAGAAGGAAGAAGAGGAGGTGAAGTCCCACGGCCACCAGGTAGACCCATGCCGCTGTGTCGAGTTGCATCGTGCGGGACCCTCCCACAGGGTGATGACAGCCATAGGTTGGCAGAACCCCGTGGCGATTATGCCCCGCGCCGGCGGCTGTCGGTCGGCGGGTTCTGTATAGCGAGGCCAGCCCCGGCCAAAGCTAACGCAATGAATATGGAAAGCCCGCCAGTCTTTGCTGGGGGCTTGCCTGGCCGGGAGGGTTCGCCGCGTGATGCCCGTGGGTCCGATTCTGCTGGTTCTCCTGACGGTGCTGGCCGCCGCCGGCTTCCTGGAGGCTCCGCTGCGCCGCACGGGCCTCAGCGTGCGCGGCGCGCTGATCGTTCTCGCCGCCATGCTGGCCGGGTCACCGGTGGAGCTGGACCTGGCGCCCCGGCTGACGCTCAACCTGGGCACGGGACTGGTGCCCCTCGGCCTGTCGCTCTACCTGCTGAAGGCCATGCGGCGATGGTGGGAGCCGGTGCTGGCCGTCGGCGGGGCGGCCACCGCCGCGGCGAGCCTGGCCCTGATCAGCCTCTGGTTCCCGCCGGGCCTGCCCACCGAACTGAACCTCTTCTACCTGGACGCGCAGTACCTGTACGCGGCGGTCGCGGGCACGCTGGGCTGTGTCATCGGCCACACGCGCGCTGCGGCCTTCGCGGCGGCCGTGTGGGGCTCCCTGGGTGCCGACGTGTACCATTACGTGCACTTCGTGGCCGCACACCACCCGGACATCGTGTACCGCATGGGCGGCGGGGGATTCCACGGCACGGCCCTGGTCGCGGGCGTGCTGGCTCTGGGCCTGACGGAGCTGCTCCAGCTCGGCGCGGTGGAGTCCCGGACGGCCGCGGGGCCGAATCTGCCCACGTCTTGACCGCGATTGGGCGATCCTGGATAATGTGCAGGGTGGGAGAGACAGGAGGAAAGAGTCAATGAAACCCATCGTAGCCATCGTGGGAAGGCCCAACGTGGGCAAGTCGACGCTGTTCAACCGGCTCACCCAGAGCCGGCAGGCCATCGTGGAGGATCAGCCAGGGGTGACCCGCGACCGGCTTTACGCGGACACGGAGTGGAACGGCCGCGCGCTGACCCTGGTGGACACGGGCGGCATTCAGCTGGACAAGGAAGGCGACACGATTGAGGCGCACGTCACCCGCCAGGCCGAACTGGCCATCCGGGAGGCGGACGCCATCATCTTCGTGGTGGACGTGACCGACGGCGTGACGGCCCCCGACCTGGAGGTGGCCGAGCGGCTGCGCCGGGTCCGCAAGCCGGTGGTCGTCGCGGTGAACAAGGTGGAGAACCTCAAGCGCGAGGACGAGGCGCTGGAGTTCTGGTCGCTGGGGCTGGAGCCGCTGATCACCGTTTCGGCCGAGCACGGGCTGGGCACCGGCGACCTGCTGGACGCCGTGGTCGCGGCCCTTCCCGAGCTTCCGGAGCCCGAGCCGGAGGAGGACGGCCCCATCCGCGTGGCGGTGATCGGCCGCCCCAACGTGGGCAAGTCCTCGCTGGTCAACGCCATCCTGGGCGAGGAGCGGGTGATCGTCTCCGACGTCCCCGGCACCACCCGGGATGCGATTGACGTGCTGGTGGAGCGGGGCGAGGACCGCTTCCTGCTGATCGACACCGCCGGCATGCGGCGCCGGGCGAAGGTCGACCAGCCGGTCGAGCGGTACTCGGTCCTGCGCGCGCTGCGGGCCGTGGAGCGGGCGCAGGTGGTGCTCATGGTCATCGACGCCCAGGACGGCGTGACGGAACAGGATCAGCGCATCGCCGGCTATGCCCACGAAAACGGCAAGGCCTGCATCGTTGTGGTCAACAAGTGGGACCTGATCGAGAAGGACGACCGGACCATGGCGAAGATGACCGAGGAGGTCCGGCAGCGCCTGGCGTTCATGGACTACGCGATGATCCACTTCGTCTCCGCCAAGACCCGCGCCCGCGTGCACCGGCTGCTGCCGCTGATCAAGGAGGCCGCGGAGAACCACGCCCGGCGCATTCCCACCCGGGAGCTCAATGACGTGGTGCGGGAGGCCGTCATGCTGAACCCGCCCCCCTCGGACAAGGGGCGCCGGCTGAAGATCTTCTTCGCCACCCAGCCGCACGTGAGCCCGCCGGGGTTCGTCTTCTTCGTGAATGACAGCGAACTGGTCCACTTCTCCTACCAGCGGTACCTGGAGAACCAGCTGCGCCAGACCTACCGGTTTGAGGGCACGCCGATCAACCTCTACTTCCGCACGCGGGAGAAGGTGAAGCTCACCGAGCGGGCCGTGCGCGTGCGGCGGGTGCTGGCCGGCGGCGAGACGCGGGAGATCCGCCGTGCCGCGCGCAAGCGCTCCACCGAGTAGGGAATGCGCGCCTGCGTGAATCCTGCGTATAGAACCTCATCTTAGCACCAGGAATAACCCCACGGACGGCGAATTAGTGATCGCTGACCCGATTCCGGACCCATCCGCGCCGGGTCAGGAGAAGGAGGAGGCGGGCCGTGGCGGAGCTGGTCACTGTCGCGATTGTGGGCTACTTACTGGGGTCGATTCCCGTCGGCTTTCTGATGGGCAAGCTGCGGGGCATCGACGTGCGCCGCTACGGCAGCGGCGCCACCGGCGGCACCAACGTGCTGCGCACGCTGGGCCCGTGCGCCGCGCTGTTCACCGTCATCTGCGACATCGGCAAGGGGCTGCTGGCGGCCTACCTGGGACAGCGCTGGGCCGGCGAATGGGGGTTCGCCGCCGCCGGGCTGCTGGCTTCCCTGGGCCATTCGTACCCGGTGTGGCTGCGGTTCCGCGGGGGCAAGAGCGTAGCCACCAGCGGCGGCGTGATGCTGCTGCACTATCCGCTGGCGGTGCTCATCGGCATCGTCGCCGGCGCCCTGGCCGTCGTCCCCACCCGCTGGGTGTCGCTGGGATCGCTCACCGCCACGGCGGTGGTGGTCCTGCAGCTGTTCCTGACCAGCACGCCGCTGCCGCACCGCGCGCTGGTGGTCGCCCTCGCCGTGGTGATCTACGTCCGCCACTGGGAGAACATGAAGCGCATCGCGGCCGGCACGGAGAACCGGCTGGGGGCCAGGGCGCGGCCGCGCGCGGAGTAGAGATGCGGATTTTAGCCACGGGCGTAAGCGAGGGGGCGGGTCGTCGGTGTCCGTAGAGATTGGCATCCTGCCGGCCGGCGCCTGGGGAACGGCGCTGGCCGTGCCCGCGTCGGCGGGCGGCAACCGGGTCAGGCTCTGGCGCCGCGCGCCGGGCTGGGCTCGGAACTGGGACCGGGGCCATCCGGCCCTGCCCGGTCTGCGGCTGCCGGAGAACGTCGCGGCCTGCGATACGCCGGAGGCCGCGGTGAAGGGCGCCGACCTGGTCATCCTGAGTCCGTCCAGCGCCGGGCTGCGGGCCGTCTGCCGGCTCGTGCGCCCGCACCTCCGCCCGGACGCCATCGTGGTGACCGTCACCAAGTCGATCGAACCGGAGACGCACCTGCTGGTCCACCAGGTGGTGGGGGAAGAGCTGCCCGGGCACGCGGCGCGCGTCGTCGCACTCTCGGGACCCAGTTTTGCACACGAGGTGGCGGCCGGACTGCCCACGGGGGCGGTGGCCGCCTGCCCCGACCTGGCCCTGGCCGACCGGGTACAGGAGATCCTGATCACCGACCGGTTCCGCATCTACACCAATCCCGACCTGGTCGGTGTGGAGCTGGCCGGGGCGCTGAAGAACGTCATCGCCCTGGGCGCCGGCATCTCCGACGGGCTGGGGATGGGCGACAACGCCCGTGCGGCGCTGATCACCCGGGGCCTGGTGGAGATGGCCCGGCTCGGCCGGGCGATGGGGGCCAACCCCCTGACCTTCGCCGGGCTCTCGGGCATGGGGGACCTGGTGCTGTCCTGCACGGGCGACAGCTCCCGCAACCGGCGGGCCGGGCTGGCCATCGGGCGGGGGCAGTCCATCGCCGCGTTCCTGGCTGAAACGGGTCTGACGGTGGAGGGTGTCGTCACCACCCGAGCCGCCCGGCAGCTCGCCCGCCGGCTCGGCGTGCGCATGCCCATCACCGAAGCCATCTACCGGGTGCTCTACGAGGATCTGCCGCCTCTTTCCGCGATGAAGCAGCTGATGGCCCGGCCCCGGGCGCACGAACTGGAAGAGGTGGCGGAGGCGAAGCTGGAGCCGCCCGAAGCGAAGACATGAAGGCCTGCAGCAGGATCCGTCCTGCCGCAGGCCTTTCCCGTGCCCGGCCGGCTCCCTGCCGGGGGCCTTACGCACCCCGCTCCCCCGCCCGGCGTAGGATGCCCTCAGACCCGGTTCCGAGGGGGTGCGCGGGACTTGGATTCCGTCTCACTGGTGCTTCTGGCCGCCGCGCTCAGCCTGGACGCGCTGATGGTCGGCCTGCTCTACGGCCTGCGGGGCATCCGCGTCCCCTGGGGTGCGGCCGCCATCGTCAGCCTGGCGACGGGCCTTCTGCTGGCTACGGCCATGGGGGCCGGCGCGCTCCTGGCTGCACGCCTCCCGCCGGGGGTGGCGCAGCGGGTCGGCGCCGCCATCCTGGCCCTCACCGGCCTCTGGATCACGGCGCAGACGCTCCGGGCGCGGCCCGGCGCACCGCCCGGGCGGCGGGCTCCCGCGGCGGTGCACAGAGTCTGGCGGCTCCGGTTCGGCTCCGTGGGGATTGTGGTGGAGATCCTGCGGGAGCCCTCTGCGGCGGACCTGGACCGCTCCGGGCACATTAACCCGGCTGAGGCGGTGCTGCTGGGGGTGGCCCTGGCGCTCGATTCGGTGGCCGCGGGGCTGGGCGCGGCGATGACCGGTTTCTCCCCGGTGGGCCTGCCGCTCGCGGCCGCAGCGGCCTCGTTCACGCTGCTGACCGCAGGCGCCCTCCTGGCGCGGCACCTGCCGCTGCGCCTGCACGGCCGCTGGACCGCCCTGCACGGCGTTCTGCTCACCCTGCTTGGACTCTACCGGATGATGGGCTGGTAGACATACCCTCCCCGGACCCCTCATAGCATTAGCGGTAGGACACGGGACCCGAGCCACATTCTGAGAACTCATGCCGCGGCGAAAGGGCGGCCGCTGGCGTCGCGGCGACCTAGGGAGGGTGCTGGAGTGGAGAGGATTGACATCTTTGAGGACGTCGCGAGGCGGACCGGAGGGGACATCTACATCGGTGTGGTGGGCCCGGTCCGGACCGGAAAGTCCACCTTCATCCGCCGACTTGCCGAGCAGGTGATTCTGCCCAACATCGAGGATGAGTACGAGCAGGCCCGCATCCGCGACGAGCTGCCGCAGTCCGGGAACGGCCGGACCATCATGACGGTGGAGCCCAAGTTCGTGCCCGACGAGGCGATCGAGATCACGCTGGGCGAGGGGCTGACGGTGCGCGTGCGGCTGGTCGACTCGGTGGGCTACGCGGTGGAGGGCGCGCTGGGTTACCAGGCCGAGGACGGCTCGCCCCGCATGGTGCGCACGCCGTGGTTCGAGGGCGAGATCCCCTTCCACGACGCCGCGGAGATCGGCACCCGGAAGGTCATCGCAGAGCACTCCACCATCGGTCTGCTGGTGACGACCGACGGCACGATCACCGACCTGGCCCGGGGCAAGTACATCGAGGCCGAGGAGCGCGTCGTGTCCGAGCTGCAGGCCCTGGGGAAGCCGTTTGTCATCGTGCTGAACACCACCCGGCCGTACGCCCAGGAGACGATGGAGCTGGCCGGTGAACTGGAGGTCAAGTACAACGCCCCGGTCATCCCTGTGGACGCCAGCGAGCTGAGCCAGGATGACGTGCACCTCATCCTGGAACAGGCGCTCTTTGAGTTCCCGGTCCGGGAGGCCAACATCGCCCTGCCGCGGTGGGTGGAGGAGCTGGACAGCGCCCACCCGGTCCGTGTGCAGTTTGAAGAGGCCATCGCCGAGGCGCTGCAGGGCATCCAGAAGATCCGGGACGTCGACGCGGCGGTGGAACGCCTGAGCTCGTACGAGTTCATGGCCGCCGTCAACCTGCAGTCGATCGACATGGGATCCGGCGTCGCCCACGTGCAGACCGAGGCCCGGGACGATCTCTACTATCAGGTGCTGGAGGAGATCACCGGCGTGCCGCTGGAGGGCAAGCACACCATGGTCCGGCTCCTCCGGGAGTACGCCCAGGCCAAGCGGGAGTACGACAAGATCAAGGACGCCCTGGAGGAGGTGAAGGCCACCGGATACGGCGTCGTCACGCCGGCCATCGAGGACATCACCTTCGAGGAGCCCGAGCTGGTGCGGCAGGGCATCATGTACGGCGTCAAGCTGCAGGCCACGGCGCCCAGCCTGCACTTCATCCGGGCCGACATCTCGGCCGAGGTCACGCCGATCATCGGCACGGCCAAGCAGGGCGAGGAGCTGGTGCAGTACCTGCTGGAGCGGTTCGAGGACGACCCGCGCCAGCTCTGGGAGTTCGACATCTTCGGCAAGTCGCTGCACGAGCTGGTGCAGGAGGGCATCCGGGCGAAGCTCCACCGCATGCCCGAGGACGCACAGTTCAAGCTCCAGGAGACGCTCAGCCGGATCATCAACGAGGGCTCCGGCGGGCTGATCTGCATCATCATCTAAGCCGGGAGGGGGGCGCAGCCCCCCTCCCGCCGGTTTCCACGCAGGCCTGCTACTTTTTCGTGATCCGCACCTTCCAGACCGCGGGCCCCTGCTCCTCGTACTCCCAGTCGAACTGACCGGTGAGTTCCGCGGCGAACTGGTAGTACAGCGGCTTCGGATCGTGGTCGTTGACGAGCCGCATCGCCTCGCCGGGGGCCAGGGACGCGAAAGTCTGGAAGATGAGCGGGTGCCGCTGCGCGGGCGGAAGAGGCCGCACGTCGACTTCCTTCAGGGTCATGCGCTCACACCACCTTTGTCGGGTCGCTGTGGCCAATGATACCCATGAAGCCGGAATCTTACGTGACGCACGTCACTTCCGCAGGAGGAAATATTGACAGAGGTCCTGGCGCCGTGGTAGTATCGGTGCCAAAGCTGCCACAACTGCATACCGCATGCATCCCACCGGAAGGGTGCTTCCGGCGGGCTCTTATCCAGAGAGGTGGAGGGAACTGGCCCGATGAAACCCGGCAACCCAGGACGCTCGGCGGCGTCTGAAGGTGCCAATTCCACCGGCGGCAGCTGGCCGCCGGAAGATAAGAGAGCGGACGGACGGAGAGATTCGTGCATTGCAGGCCGCTCCCTTATCGGGGGCGGCCTTCCTGGTTCGGCCTCTGCCGCCGCTGTCAGCCGGACTTGGCCCAGACCTCTGCCGCCGGCGTGCGAGTCGTGGGGCGATCGACCGGCGTTGCACCGGGCATGGCGAGCCCTGAGGCATCCATAGAGGTGAGTGAAATCGAGGGGGTGGGGGCGTGAACGCGGCACCGGTTCCGACCTTGCTGTCGCGGCGGCAGTACGCGCGGGTGGCGACGCCGGAGTTCCCGCTGATTCTGGAGAGCGGGCAGACCCTGACCGATGTGACCCTGTGTTACGAGGTGTTCGGCCGGCTGAACCCGGAGGGGGACAACGCCATTCTGGTCTGTCACGCCCTGACCGGGGACAGCCACGTCGCCGGCCGCTACCGGCCGGACGACCCCAAGCCGGGGTGGTGGGACGACGCGGTGGGGCCGGGCAAGGCCCTGGACACGGACCGGTACTGCGTGATCTGCAGCAACGTCCTGGGCGGCTGCCAGGGGTCGACGGGCCCCTCGTCCGTCAACCCCGAAACCGGACGACCGTATGGCCTGGACTTCCCGATCGTCACGGTCCGTGACATGGTGCGGGCGCAGGCCCGGCTGCTGGACCTGCTCGGCGTGCGGCGGCTGCTGGCCGTGGTCGGCGGGTCGCTGGGGGCCATGCAGGCGCTGGAGTGGGCTGCCACATACCCCGACCGGATGCGGGGCATTATCCCCATCGGCGGGGCGGGCCGGTTCCACCCGCAGGGCATCGCCTTCAACGAGGTGCAGCGGCAGGCGATCCTGAACGACCCCGACTTCCGGGGCGGGCAGTACTACGGCACGCCGGGGCCCGTCCGGGGGTTGGCCACGGCCCGGATGCTGGGCATGATCACCTACCGCTCCGACGAGTCGATGTGGGCGCAGTTCGGCCGGGACATGCGGAGCGGAGCAGACCCGCTGCAGCAGGGATTCGCGGTCGCCTACCAGGTCGAGTCGTACCTGCACCATCAGGGGCAGAAGCTGGTGGAGCGGTTCGACGCCAACTCGTATCTCTACCTCACGCGGGCGATGGACCTGATGGACCTCGGCCGGGGCCGGGGCTCCTACGAGGAGGCCCACAGGCGCATCCGGGCCAGGGTGCTGGCGGTGGGCATCCGCTCGGACCTGCTCTTTCCGACGTACCTGCAGCGGGAGACCGTCGCGCTGGTGCAGGCGGCCGGCGGGCGGGCGGAGTACCTGGAGATGGATTCCCCCTGGGGCCACGACGCCTTCCTGGTGGACTTCCATCTGATTGAGGAGCCGATCGGCCGTTTCCTGCGGGAGTTGGAGGAAGAACCCACCCTTCAGCCGTAGACGGTCACGGGGGACAGGTGTATAATTAAGGACATTATACCTGCACCTGATACAGAGGAGGTGGGATCCATGGACAACTCGGGGAAAGCAGGCAAACAGGCTGTTCTGACCACTCGAGTGCAGCGCGGAGCCCACCTCACTAGCCCCTGACCTCGGAATCACACGCGAGTCGTCAGAAGAGGAGGGGCGCTCTTGGGTATTGTCGTGCAGAAGTTTGGCGGCTCTTCGGTCGCCACACCCGAAAAGTACCGCCGGGTGGCCAGGCGCATCGCCTGGAAGAAGAAGCAGGGAAATGACATGGTCGTCGTGGTCAGCGCCCCGGGAGACATGACGGATGAGCTCATCGAACGCGCACGGGCCATCACGGACCGGCCGTCGGCCAGGGAGATGGACGTGCTGCTGGCCACCGGCGAGCAGATCTCCATTGCGCTGCTCACCATGGCCCTGCACGAGCTGGGGGTGCAGGCAGTCTCGCTTACGGGCCCCCAGGCTGGCTTTCAGACCGACGATCACCATCGGGCCGCGAAGATCAAGAACATCGATACCACCCGCATCCGGCGTGAGCTGGCCGAGGGCAAGGTGGTCATCGTCGCCGGCTTCCAGGGCCTCGACGAACACGGCGACATCACGACGCTGGGGCGGGGCGGGTCCGACGCCTCGGCCATCGCCCTGGCGGCCTATCTGAACGCAGACGAGTGTCAGATCTTCACGGACGTCGACGGCGTCTACTCGGCCGATCCCCGCCTGGTGCCGACGGCCAGGCGGCTGGACGAGATCTCGTACGACGAGATCCTGGAGCTGGCCGCGGCGGGCGCACAGGTGATGCAGCTGCGCTCCGTGGAGCTGGCCAAGCAGTACGGGGTGGAGTTTGAAGTACTCAGTTCCCTCGCCCCGCTGCCCGATGAGGGCGGCGAAGAGCGGGGCACGAAGGTGGTGGCGAAGTTGAGCCCGCGGAACAACCGCATCGTCTCGGGCGTGGCGCTCGATTCCAAGGTGGCCCACATCACGCTGCTGGGACTGCCCGACAAGCCTGGTGTGGCCTTCAAGGCGTTCAAGGCGCTGGGCGACGCCCGCATCAACCTCGACATGATCGTGCAGTCGGCCGGCACCGGCTGTGGCAACGGACCCACCGCGGACATCTCCTTCACCTGTGCCCGCGACGATCTCGACACCGCACTGGAGGTCTGCAACCGGATCCTGCCGGAGTTCCCCGGCGCCCGGGTCGTGTACGATACGGACGTGGCGAAGGTGTCCATCGTGGGCTCCGGCGTCGCCTCCAACTACGGCGTCGCGGCGAAGATGTTCGAGGCGCTGGCCGAGAAGGACATCAACATCGAGCTGATCACCGGCTCCGAGATCAAGATCTCCTGCCTGGTGCGCGCTTCCCGGGCCATGGAGGCCGTGCGGGCGGTCCACGACAAGTTCCAGCTGGGCGATCTGGAGCCGATCATCGAGTAACCGCACATCGCAGGCGGCGGGTCCCCCCGTGGGACGCCGCCGCCTTTGCGCGCGGCCGCTGCGGGGGCGCGGCGCGGACCGGGAGGCCGGTGTTGCCGCCGGGGCGCAGGCGTACCCGGACGGAGGATTGCGGGCGGCAGATGTGGAAATCTTCCCGGCGGCGCGAGGACGCGCCCAAGTGCTGGGAGGTGGATCACATGGGCGAACTGCTCACGCCCGCGTCCCTGCTGGAGATGATGGAGGGCAACCGCCGGCTGACCCTCCGCACGATCGAGGCGTTTCCCGAGGAAGCGCTGTTCCGCTTCAAGGCCGCTGAAGCGATGAGGCCCTTCGCCGACATGGTGAAGGAGATCCTGGACATCGAGGACGGATACGTGCGCGGGGTGGCCACGGGGGAGTGGGTCTTCAATCCCCACAAGGGGCTGAACACCAAGCAGGCGCTGCTGGATGCCTGCGCCGCCGTGCGCAGGCGGACGCTTGAGCTGTGGCCGAAGATCACCGTGGAGCGGCTGCTGGCGGAGGAGAGCGACCCCTTCTTCGACCCCACGCCGCAGACCAACCTGAGCCGTTTCATCTACGCCCTGGAGAACGAGATCCACCACCGGGGGCAGGGCTACACCTACCTGCGCATGCTGGGCATCGAGCCGCCGCCCTTCTACGAGCGGTAGCATTTGAGCGGAAAACCTTGCGGTCCGGCCGGTTTGATCCGGCCGGACCGCCGCGCGCCGGACCGCGGGCCTCTACGGTCGGCCGCAAGACGCAACATGCGCCGCGCTGTGACGCAGGTGGGCTGAGCGCCGCCGGGCGGGCGGTGCTCAGCCCACAGGGGTGATGGCTCGTGAAAGGGGAGAGGGACTAGCGGAACGAGCGCACGGCTTCCGCCAGCACCTCGGTCCCCAGCGCGATCTCCTCCAGCGACGTGAATTCCGCGGGGTTGTGGCTCAGGCCGTCCTTGCTGGGGACGAAGAGCATTGCCGTCGGCGCGATGCGGGCCACGTACATGGCGTCGTGCCCCGCGCGGCTCACGGTGCGCAGGTAGGGAATGCCCTTCTGCTCGCACGCCTGGCAGAGCCGTTCCACCATGCCGGCGTCCAGCGTGACCGGCGCTTCCTCGGAGAGGGTCTCGATCTCGATCTCGATCCCCCGCCTGGCCGACACGTCCGCCACCAGCTTCCGGAAGCCGTCGGTGACCCGGCCGATGCTCTCCTTCTCGATGCCGCGGATATCGACCCCCAGCTCCACCTCGCCGGGGATGACGTTGATGGAGACCGGCTTCACGCTGAAGATCGTCGCCGTGGCCACCACCGCGTCGCCGACCTCCTTGGCAAGACGCTCCAGCCCCAGCACGAGCTCTGAGGCGGCCACGAGGCCGTCCTTCCGCCGGCCCATCAGGGTTGCGCCGGAATGGGCGGCCGTGCCCTTGACGAACACCTTGTAGCGGGAGGGCGCCGCGATGTGGCTGACCACGCCGACCGGCTTTTCGGCGTAGAGCAGCTCGGGCCCCTGTTCGATGTGCATCTCGAAGAAGCCGGCAATGGGACCGAAGTCCCGGGGACCGTCGACAAGATCGTACCCGGCGTTCTCCTGCAAGGCCTGGCCGAAGGTGATGCCGTCGCGGTCTGCGTAGGCCATCAGCTCATCCTCGGGGATCACGCCCGCCAGGGCCTTCGAGCCCAGCGTGGCCCGCCCCCAGCGGGAGGACTCTTCCGACGTGAAGTTGACGACCCCGACCGGCACCCGCGGCAGTTGGCCGTCCTCCTTCAGCGCCCGGATGACCTCCAGCGCGGCGACCACGCCGACCACGCCGTCGAAGCGGCCCGCGTTGGGCACGCTGTCCAGGTGGGAACCCATGAGCAGGGCGGGCCGGTCCCACTCGCCCAGGACGGCGGCGATGTTTCCGAAGCGGTCAATGCGCACCTCAAGGCCCTCGGCGCGGCAGAGCGCAATAAAGTGGGCCCGCGCCGCGCGGTCCTCCGGCGTCAGGGCCAGCCGGGTGACGGCGGTGGGGCCGGACTTGCCGAAGGCCGCGAAGGCGTTCAGGTCTCGCTCGATACGTGCAGGCTGAACAGGCACGGGAGACTCCTCCTCTGGGCAGTGATAGACCGGCGGGGTCCTGCGGCCGGTGCGCAGGACCCCGCCGCGCGTACGGCGGATCGCTTTAGATGCCCTGCATGATGAAGGCCACGATGCTGGCGATGATCATGCCGGGCGCGTTGCGCTTGGCAACCTCCATCGGGTTGACGTTGGCGATGCCGGACACGATGATCGCGGCGCCCGCCACGGGGCTCATGGAGCGGCCGAGCGCGCCGGCGAGGGAGGCGAGGGTGCCGAGCCGCTCGATCGTGAGGCCGAAGGTGGCTGCGTGCGGCGTGACCGCCTCGTTGAAGGCGATGGTGGCGGCGTCGCCGGAACCGCTGAGGATGGCGACGAGCATCGGACCCCACGTGCCGGCGGCGCCGATCGCGCCCTTGGCGCCGGTGGCGGCGTCCAGCAGCAGGTCGATCAGACCCACCTGGGTGAGGCCGGCTGCGAAGACGCCGGCGGCGATGATGATGCCGATGACGTCGGCGTACGCCTTGCCCATGCCGTCAAAGAACGACTTGGTGAGTTCGGCGGGGTTGGTCCGGGTGACCGCCAGGGCGATCATGGCGCCGATCACCATACACGCCGGCACCGTCAGGCCCCAGCTCTTCATGGCCGGAACAGTGGCGCCCAGGATCAGCAGCACCAGGGGGATGATCGGAACGATGGCGTAGAGGGGATTGGGCCGGAACTGCTCCGAGCCGGCCAGGACGTCGGACTTGTGACCGCGGTCCTCCTTGCGGATGAAGGCCAGGATCGTCAGGACGATCGCGCCGATGAGACCGCATACGACGGCGGCGGGGGTGACGACGGCGATGGTCTCGACCACCGAACGGCCCGACATCTCGGCCACCATGTTGATGTGGGCGCTGCCCGGGCTCAGGACGGAGCCGAAGGTGCCTGCCAGGACGGCGGCGGCGGCCACGGCCGGGTGGACGCCCGCGGCCATCAGGACGGGGATCATGACCGCACCCACGGCCGCGCTACAGCCGGCGGCGCTGGGCAGGGCGATGTTGATCAGCCAGGTGGCCATGGTGGTCGCCGGGATCAGGATGGCCCGGGCCTTGGAGACCGTGTTGGCCACGGCGTGCACCAGGTGCTGGTCACACTTGGTCAGCTTCATGACGTAGGCGAAGCCCATCACCGAACAGATCGCGCTGATCAGGCCCGCGTTGGTCATGGAAGTCTGGAACTGGGCGAACGCCTTCATCGGCTGCAGGGAGATGATCGCCATCACGAGGCCGGCAGTGAACAGGACCATCCGGGTTTCGTACTTCTTCAGGATCGCGTAGATGGTCAGGATGACGATGAGGACTCCAATCCATGGCAGCATGCGTGCACCACACTCCTTTGCTGCGTCGGGACTATGTGATCGGCAAGGCAAGACCGGCCCTCGCCGTGATCACCTTCCACCTCAGGCCGAAGCGTACTCCTGGATCAGCGCAAAGACCACATCGCCGATGCGCTCCAGCTCTGCGATCTCGATGCGCTCCTGGAGGCTGTGCGCCCCGCGGTACCCGGTGCCCAGGTTGCAGGCCATGACGCCCCGGGTATTGAACACGTTCGCGTCGCTGCCGCCGCCTGTCGCCCGCAGCGAGGGGGTCAGCCCCGCCCGGCGGATGGCCGCCGAAGCCCGCTGCACGACGATGTCATTCTCGCCGAGGTTGACCGGGCCGTAAGCGAACTGGATGTCGGCCTCCACCCGGGCGCCGAACTCGGCGGCGGTGCGCTCAAAGACCTCGGTCATGTGGCGGATCTGCGCCTCCATCTTCTCGGTGACCAGCGAGCGCACGTCGCCCCGCATCTCAAAGGTTTCCATGACGATGTTGGTGGCGGAGCCGCCCTGCGCGAGGCCCAGGTTGGCCGTGGTCTCCTCGTCGATGCGGCCGAGCTTCATGCGGGTCAGGGCATGGGCCGCAACCACGAGGGCGCTGATGCCCTTCTCGGGCTCGACGCCGCCGTGGGCGGCCTTGCCGATCACCTTGTAGGTGACCTTGGTCTGGGCCGGCGCCTTGGTGATGATCGTGCCGACAGGCGTCGACGAGTCGATGATGTACGCCTCCCGGGCCGTCAGCAGCGAAAAGTCCATGTTCTTGGAGCCGTTCAGGCCGCCCTCCTCGGCGATGGTGAACACCACCTCGAGGTCAGGCATGTCCACGCCCTGTTCGATCGCCCGCTGGATGCCCTCCAGAATGGCGGCCAGCCCCGCGGCGTCGTCTGCGCCCAGGATCGTGGTGCCGTCGCTGGTGATCACGCCGTCCTTGATCTGCGGCTTGATGCCGATGCCGGGGGAGACCCGGTCCATGTGGGCGCAGAGGCAGAGCGGCGCGCTCCCGCGGTTGCCCTTGCGCTTGGCGATGAGGTTGCCCGTTTCGCCGCCGATGCGCTCCCCGGCGTTGTCGCGCTGTACGGTGAAGCCCATCGCCTCCAGACGCGCCTGGAGCAGGTCGGCCATGCGGCCTTCCTTGCGGGTCTGCGTGTCCGTCGTCACCAGCGTGAGAAAGGTATCGACAATGCGGCTGCGTTCGCTCAACAGCGGTCACCTCTTCCCCGAAATTCCACCTGCGAGGGCAAGCGAACGTTGCACCTTGCCGTAAGTGTAGCAAGTGGTCGGCTAGACTCTGAATGAGGCATACGGCTGGACCTGTCGCAGGTTCCCTGGTCCTTTGGGCCGTCAGAGTTCCTGGCACACAGGCACCGGTCCGCCGCACGGCCTCCTCCCAAATGTGGATGCCCCAGAAGGCGGCGCCCCCGGCACGGTGGGCGGGGGTGCGCCGCCTGAGCCCCGGGGCTAAGCGCGGGCGAGCCGCAGCACCGTCCGGGCCATCAGCTCGACACCGATGGGCAGCGCCCTTTCGTCGAAGTCGAACCGGGAGTCGTGGTGCGGGGCAGCGATCTTGCTGCCGATCATCATGTACGCGGCCTTGCCGCCCCGCTTCTGCACCCGGTCCATCATCCAGGCGAAGTCCTCACTGCCGCCGAGATCGCCGGTGGGCTGAATCTTGGTGACCCCGGCGGTCTCGGCCGCGGCCTGCCCGATGATCTCGGCCAGCTCCGGGTCGCTGGTGCCGCCGGCGGCGCTTCCCATGGGCTTGATCTCGACCTTCACGTCGTACATGTCGGCCGCCGCCCGGATGATCCGCTCGGCGTTCTCCTTCATGTAGGCGTCGATCTCTGTCGTCTCCCCGCGCGTCTCCAGCTTCATGATGGCCTGGGCGGGCGTGACATTGCGCCCGGACCCGGCCTGCAGGACGCCGACGTTGATGCGGGACGCGCCGGCCGAGTGGCGCGCGATGGCGTGCAGGTTGAGGGCCGCCGCAGCCGCGGCCAGCAGGGCGTTGCGGCCGGCCTCGGGCGCCGCGCCCGCGTGGGAGGGAACACCGGTGAAGATGGCGTCCATCTTCGACGTGGCCAGGAAGCCGCCGGCCCCCGTGATGATGGTGCCGACCTCTCTTGCGCTGAAGCCCAGGTGGGCGCCCAGCAGGTAGTCCACGTCGTCACAGACGCCGGCCTCCACCATCGCCCGGGCGCCGCGGACGCCCTCCTCAGCCGGCTGGAAGAGCAGCTTGATCGTGCCGCGCAGCTGATCCTTCATCTCCGCGAGCAGGGTCGCCACCCCCAGCCCGATCGCCGTGTGGCCGTCGTGGCCGCACGCGTGCATGGCGCCTGCGTTCTTCGAGGCGAAGCCTTCCTGCTGGGGTCTGTGGTCGGCATCCGTGCTCTCCGTGATGTCCAGGGCGTCCATATCGAAGCGCAGGGCGATCGTGGGACCCTCGCCGCAGCGCAGGATGCCGACGACGCCGGTGTACCCGCCGGCCATCTTGCGTGCGATCTCCGGGTTCGCGCCCTGGGCGATGGCACGCTCCAGGTGCCGGTCCAGGTCGGCCCGCGAGGGCAGGCCTGCCATGTGCTCCGGGTTGTGGACCTCGGGACCGTACTTGACCTCGTAGCCCAGCGCGGTCAGGCGTTCGACCACCAGGGTGGCGGTGCGGAACTCCGTCCAGCCGCTCTCCGCGTGCGCGTGAAGGTCGCGCCGCATCTTGACGAGTTCGGGCTCCAGTTGCTGCACACGAGTGGAAATATCCATGGATCACACCTCCTCAGCCACCATTATCCGCTACGCTCAGGGCGGCGAACACTACCCATCCGCACCGGTCCGAAAAGGCTCCGGCCGTCCCCACCTGCGGCACGGCTGCACCGGAGCGCTGGCCCCAAGTAACCAGGGGCCTGTTCGGGCCTGGACCCTACCTCACCGCGGCCTTGAAGACCCGGAAGAGCAGCCAGAGGGAAGGGAGCAGGACCAGCAGGCCGTAAGGCAGGGTCTGCAGCAGGAACAGCGCGGACGGCCCGGGGGCGGCGGCGGCGTGGAACGTGATGTCGGGATAGAGGAGATAGGGCCACTGACCGAGGGCCCAGCCGGTCAGGAGCACCACCACCTGGCCCACGGCCAGGACCCGGGCCGACAGGTATCGGCGCGTGTAGACGGCTGCGGCCGAAAGCCCTGCCAGCCCAGCGCCCGCCAGGAGCAGCGGCCCGGAGGATGGCCGGGTCAGGTGCGCCCAGAGGTGCGGCATCGATGGCGGCAGGAGGGCCAGCAGTGCGGCCGCCAGGACCGCCAGGACGGCGCCCGACCACAGGGTGCGGCGGCGGAAGTCCTCCTGCACCTCGCCGCGGGTCTCCACCGTCAGGAACACCGCCGCCAGGTAGGCGCACATCGCGGTGGTCAGCAGGCCCGTCAGCAGCGCGGCCGGGCTGAACCACGTGCGGCTGGCGTCCACCCGGACGGCTCCGCCCGGCCCGACCCGGATCCCGCCGCCGGAGACCGCCGCGGCCGCCAGGCCCAGGAGGAAGGGGGTAACCGCCGAGGATGCCCCGAAGACGGGGCTCCAGAGCCGCCACTGCCGGGAGTCGGAGGATGCGCCGGCCCGGAAGGCAAACGCCGCGCCCCGGAGGACGATGCCGATCAACACCAGGTGGAACAGACCGAAGAAGGCGATCCCCAGGGCGCGGTAACCGGTGGGAAACACCGTGAAGAGGATCACGATGACGAAGATCAGCCAGACGTGATTGGCCTCCCACACCGGCCCCATCGCCCGGGCAATGGCCTTCCGGTGTTCATCCTGCCGGGGGCCCGCCGCCAGCAGGTCCCAGATGCCGCCTCCGAAGTCGGCGCCGCCCAGCACCGCATAGGCCATGAGGGCCAGCAGCATCACCCCTGCCGCGGCCACCACGGGGTCCAGTCCCAGCCAGGTCTGCATGGCGCTCGGTCACCTCCTCCGGTCACTCGTGGCGCAGGCGGGAAAGCAGCAGGACCAGGGCCACCGCAAGGCCCGCGTAAAGTGCTGAGAACCCCGCCATCGAAAGCGCCATGTTTCCCGACGGGGTCACGGCATCCGCGGTCAGCATCGCCTTCCAGATGGTCCAGGGCTGCCGCCCGACCTCGGCCACGATCCATCCCGCTTCCAGCGCCAGGTACCCCAGCGGCGATGCGATCACCAGCAGCCAGAGGAGCCGCCGGTTCTGCGCCAGCTGTTCGGGCCTGCGCCAGCGGACCCAGGCATAGTATAGGCCCACCAGAACCATGCCCATGCCCGCGCCCACCATGAGCTGAAACGAGAGATGGACCAGCGGCAGGTTGGGCCACTCTTCCCGGGGGACCTGGTCGAGCCCCATCACCTCCGCCTCGAAGCTGCCGTGGGCCAGGTAAGAGAGCAGCCCCGGCACCTCCAGGGCGCAGCACACCCGCCCTGTAGCGGGATCCGGCAGCCCGCCGATCAGCAGCGGCGCCCGGGTGCGGGTGACGAACAGCGCCTCCATGGCCGCCAGCTTCTCCGGCTGGTGCCGCGCGACGACCTTGGCCGACAGGTCGCCGGTGAAAGGCATCGTCACGGCCGCCAGCAGCCCCATGGCCATGGCGATCCGGAGCGCCTTCTGCCGCAGCGCGTCGGTGCGCCCGCGCAGCATGCCCCAGGCGTACACCCCGGCCACGGCAAAGCCGGTGGCGGCGTAGCACGCCAGGGTCGAATGGACGGCCATGACGGGCCAGTGGGGGTTGGTGAAGACGACCCAGGGGCTGAGCGCCTCAGGCTGGGTCCGGAGCGTGTCGATGCCGACCGGGTTCTGCATCCAGGCGTTGGCCGCCGTCACCAGGAACGAAGAGGCGGCGCCGCTCACCGCCACCGCGACGGCGGTGAGGGCGTGGGCGACGGGGTGCATCCGCTCCCGGCCGTAGAGGTACAGGCCGATGAAGATCGCCTCGGTGAAGAACGCGTAGCCTTCCAGCGTGAAGGCCGGGCCGACCGTGCTGCCGGCGAAGTGCATGAACTCGGGCCAGAGCAGGCCCAGCTCGAAGGCGATGCCGGTCCCGCTCACGGCGCCGATCGCGAAGAGCACAGCGGTGGCCCGCGCCCACGTCCTGGCCAGGCTTTCGTACCCCCTGTCCCCGGTGCGCAGCCGGAGGAGCTCCGCCGCGGCCAGCAGGGCCGGCATGCCGACCCCGAGGGCGGCAAAGATCATGTGAAAGAAAAGCGAGTAGGCCATCTGAAACCGGGCTGCATCGAGGTGTGACACGGCGGTACCTCCCGAGGGTTGTCCAAATGGAAGGGCGGCTCCCATCTGCTGCCAGCCGCGGGGCAAACTGACCTTGCACACCGCGGGCAACTTCTGCGACAATAACATTGAATTGGGGGGATGCCGATATGAAGGAGCAGATCACCCGCACTGAGGTGCGCAGCCCGTCGGGCCGGCTGTTCTACATCGACGTGTCCGACGCGGGCCACGTGGCCGTCTTCGATGCCAGCGGCCGCAGGATGTTGCGCGTCAGCCTCAGGGGAATCAGCGCCAAGGCGATGGTCAAGCGGATCCGGGAGAACATCGAGACCGGAGCGCCCGCCTATCTGGCCGGCTGGCCCCCGAAGGATGTGGATCGGATCCTCTCTCAGCACGCCATCGCCTGCGAGCGATAATCGACAGGGACAGCTGCGGGGCGCTGCCACAGGCGGCGCCCCGTCTGTCGCGGGCGGCGTGCTGCACCGCCGGGTCCTGCCGGGGCCGGCGCCGCTTTCCCTCGCAAGTCTGCCCACGGGGCCGCACAGGCCATTCTGCGATCGCGCGCTGCGCCCTCCTTGCCAAAGATTCCCCCTTTCGGTACAATCACTAAGGCAACTTCTGGGGAGCGTCCCACGTCGTGAAAGGGGTATAGACGCGTATGGAGCGCAGCTTTGTCATGGTGAAGCCCGACGGCGTCCAGCGGGGCCTGGTGGGGGAGGTCATCAGCCGGCTTGAGCGGCGCGGCCTGAAGCTGGTCGCCGCCAAGCTCATGCGGGTCTCGCGGGAACTGGCGGAGCAGCACTATGCCGAGTTGAAGGACAAGCCTTTCTTCCCGAACCTGATCGAGTTCATCACCTCGGGCCCCGTCATGGCGATGGTCTGGGAGGGGCCCAACGCCATCGCCACCATCCGCAAGACCATGGGAGCGACCAACCCGGCCAACGCCGAGCCGGGCACGATCCGGGCCGATTTCGCCTGCGACGTTTCGTTCAACGTCGTCCACGGCTCCGACGGCCCCGAGAACGCCGAGCGGGAGATCAAGCTGTGGTTCGGCGAGGTCGGGCCCTCCTACGAGCGGTCCGTCGACCGCTGGGTCTTCCCCCAGGGCTGAGGTTCCGTCCGCGCGCGACGGCGCTGGTGACCGCAGGTCACCAGCGCCACATGCTATGTCGTGCTCCCCGCGCCGCTCACGGGTCGCCCTTCTGGCTGCGCCGGCCGGGGATGATGAGCACCTGCCCGGGCGTGAGCTGATAGGGCTCCGTGAGCTTGTTGGCCTTGGCGATGGCCCCGGGCGAGGTGGCAAACTTCTTCGCCAGCCGCCACAGGCTGTCGCCCCGCCGCACCGTGTAGACCGTCTGGGTCTCCCGGGGCAGGAGTGCGCAGGGCACGTAGACATCCACCCAGCCGTCCTTGGTGGCCGCCACCAGCTCGCCCCCCGGGGTCGGCCGCGCGGCCACCAGCCCGCCCACGTAAAGGCGGCCCAGCTCCTCCAGCCGGCTTTCCCGCCCCACGGCCATGACCTGGTAGAGGTAGATCGTCTGCGCCCCGGAGGCGCCGGCGATGACCTCAGCCCGGCCGTCGTCGTTGACGTCGTCGAGGCTGAGCGAGCGGAAGTAGGCGTTTGGGTAGAGCAGGGTCTGACACAGGGCCACCAGCCCGCTGGGCGTCAGCGCGTACAGCAGGACGTTGTCGCGGGTGCCCACCGCCACGGTGCCGGGGCCGCTCGGGTCCACCTGGCCGACAGCCAGGGAGAGCGCGTCCTTGGGCAGCGGGGCCTCCGCCGCGAGGACGTAGGTGTCCCCCGTCCAGCGGTAGACCTTCAGTTCCCGTCCGGCACAGGCGACGATCTCGGGCGCGCCGTCCAGGTCGACGTCGCCGGTGGCGACCATGAGGAGCCGCCCGAGCCCGCCGCCGCGCCACCGCCGGTGGTACTGCTGTTCCATTCCTCCTTCACCGTGTGTCCCGTGCTCCGTCATCCGAGCCCCACCTCGCTGCGCATCCGTCGGGGCTCCCGGATGTTTCCGCCCCTGTAAGACCAGCTTATGTCACCAGAAAGGTGGGTGTGCGCATATGACGCAGAAGAAGGTTCGTCTGGCGATCATCGGCGGCACCGGGGTCTACGACCCCCGCATCCTCGAGAACATCAGGGAGGAGGTCATCACCACCCCGTACGGGCAGGCCAAGGTGCGCATCGGCACCTACGAGGGGGAGGAGGTGGCCTTCATGGCCCGGCACGGGGTCGACCATTCCGTGCCCCCGCACCTCATCAACTACCGGGCCAACATCTACGCCCTGAAGATGCTCGGGGTGGAGCGGGTGGTCGCCACGACCGCGGTGGGTTCCTGCAACCGGGACATGAAGCCCGGCGACTTCGTGGTGGTGGATCAGTTCCTGGACTTCACCAAGGGCCGGGTCTCCACGTTCTTCGAGGGCGGCGAGGCCGGGGTGGTGCACACCGACGTCACCGAGCCGTACTGCCCCGAGCTCCGGAAGGTGCTCATCGCCGCGGCGCAGGAGGTGGGTGTCACCGCGCACCCGACGGGCACCTACGTCTGCACCGAGGGCCCTCGCTTTGAGACCGCGGCGGAGATCCGGATGTACGGCCAGCTGGGCGGCGACGTGGTGGGCATGACCAACGTGCCGGAGTCGGTGCTGGCCCGGGAGGCCGGGCTCTGCTACGCCACCGTCTCGATGGTGACCAACTTCGGCGCCGGCATCTCGCCCAATCCCCTGACCCACGAAGAGGTGCTGGAGGTCATGGCCGCCAACGGCGAGAACCTGAAGAAGCTGCTCTTCACCACCCTGAAGCAGATTCCCGTGCACCGGGGGTGCGCCTGCAGCCAGAACAACTCGGCCCTGAAGGTGTAGGAGGTGACCGGCGTGCAGAGCAAGGTTTCGGTCTCGACCCTGCGGGACCCGGCCCTGGCGCCGAGCGGGCACCAGAAGATCGACTGGGTGAAGGCGCACATGCCGATCCTGAACCAGCTGGAGCGGGAGCTGGCCGCGAGCCGGCCCCTGGCCGGCCAGCGGGTGGCGATGTCCATCCACCTGGAGGCCAAGACGGCCTACATGGCGCTGGTCTTCGCGGCGGCCGGCGCGGAGGTGTTCCTCACCGGCTCCAACCCGCTGTCGACGCAGGACGACGTCGCGGCCGCGGCTGCAGAACGGGGCGTGACGGTTCACGCCTGGCATGGAGCGACGGGTGAGGAGTACACCCAGCACCTGGTGCGCACCCTGGAGGCGGCGCGCCCCACCCTGCTGCTGGACGACGGCGGCGACCTCACCTACCTGCTGCACACCAGCCGGCAGGACCTGGCCGCCGACCTGATCGGCGGGTCGGAGGAGACCTCGACGGGCGTGCAGCGGCTGAAGGCCATGGAGGCCGAAGGCGTGCTCCGCTTCCCCATGGTGGCCGTGAACCACGCCCGGATGAAGCACCTGTTCGACAACCGGTACGGCACCGGCCAGTCGACGATGGAGTCGATCATGCGCAACACCAACCTCTCCATCGCCGGCAAGCGGGTCGTGGTGGCCGGCTACGGCTGGTGCGGAAAGGGTGTCGCCATGCGGGCCAAGGGGCTCGGCGCGCGGGTGATCGTCTGCGAGGTCGACCCGGTGCTGGCCAATGAGGCCCTGATGGACGGGTTGGAGGTCATGCCGATGGCCCGCGCCGCGGCTCTGGGCGACATCTTCGTCACGGTCACGGGCTGCGAGAAGGTGATCCGGCGGGAGCACTTCGAGGTGATGCGGGACGGCGCCATCCTGGCCAACGCAGGCCACTTCGACGTCGAGATCTGGAAGCCCGACCTGGAGGCCTTCGGCGGCAAGCCGGTCCGGGTGCGGCCCAACGTCGACCAGTACACGGCGCCGGACGGCCGCCGCCTCTACCTCATCGGCGAGGGGCGCCTGGCCAACCTGGCCGCGGGCGACGGCCACCCGGCGGAGGTCATGGACCTCTCCTTCGGCGTGCAGATCCTGACCCACCTCTGGCTCCTGGAGAACCGGGGGAGGCTGGAGAAGCGGGTGATCCAGGTGCCGCCGGAGATCGACCGGCGCGTCGCGGAGACCCGGCTCCGGGCGCTGGGCGTCGAGATCGACCGGCTGACCCCGGAACAGGAGCGGTACGTCCGGTCGTGGCAGGTGTAGGTCCATGGCGCAGCTTTTCGTACCGCTGCACGGCGCCTTCGGCGCCATCGCCGGTTCGGGCGTGAACAGCTACGGCGAGTCGCTGGAGCGGCCCCACTGGCAGGGGGCGGAGATCGGCCTCTGCGACACGCTCCCGGACGTGCTGGGCGCCGTGGCCGAGGCCGAGTTCTACGAGTGGGTCATCGGCGCGCACCATCCTACCCACCGGGAGGGGGGGCCGGCCTGGTGCCGGTTCCTCGACCCCGACCGGGCCGTGCGTTCCGAGGCCCTGGAGATCGCCTGGAGCGCCGCCCGGGCGGTGCACCGGCTGGGCGCCCGGTATATCCTGTTCCACTTTCCCTGGCCGGCCCTGCAGATGCCCGGCGTCGACTACGCCGCCCTCGGCTGGAAGTTCAAAGACGCCGAGCCGCTCCCGCCGGAGGCCTGGCCCCGCGAGGCGGACCTCTACGAGTGGAGCCGCCACTGCTTCGACCGGCTGGCCGAGCTGCAGGAGCGGGAGCGCATCCGGGTCGTGCTCGAGATCGACGGGCCGAACCCGTACTTCTTCGACGGCGAGCTGTACAGCCGGCTGTTTGCGGAGTTCCCCGAGCTCTCGCTCTGCATCGACACCGGCCGCCTGGGGCTCCTGGCCCGCACCCACGGGCAGGACCCGGTGAGCCTGGCCGAGCGCTGGCTGCCCTGGACCCGGTATGTCCACCTGCATACCGCGCGGTGGGATGCCGAGGGGCGGTTCCGGAGCCGGATTCCCACCAACGGGAGCCACACCCGCGACCGCTGGCCCGGGGTGACCCCTTCTGCCGACATCGCCCGCCTGGTGGTGAAGGCGCACCCGGACGCGGTGATCGTGCTGGAGCACGACCCGCGCGCGGTGCCCCCCGACGAACTGGAGGCCAGCCATGCGTGGGCTGCGGCCCTGGTGCAGTAGCTGGCAGAGCGGCACAAAGTACCCCCCCGATCGGCCCTGTCCCGACGTTTGGCCATGCACCTTTGGTGCCATATGCACCGCCAAGGTCCATTGGTAACGTCAATGGTAAGGGCTCGCAATCGAGGGGGGTTATCCTATGCGCAGCCACGAGCGCGGCGCCGATCCGGCGGTGGAAGTCCAGCGCGCCTTGGCCCGGTCGGAGGCGCGCCTGGCCAGCATGCTGGCGATCACCCCTGCCGCCACCATCGCCATCGACGCCGACCAGCGCATCGTGCTCTTCAACGAGATGGCCGAGAAGATCTTCGGCTACACCCGGGACGAGGTCCTGGGCAAACCCCTGGACATCCTCCTCCCGCCGGGCACTGCGGCGCGTCACCGGCGCTTCGTTGCCGATTTCGGCCGGGGCCCGGTGAAGCAGCGCACCATGGCCGAGCGGCAGGAACTCACCGCCCGGCGCAAGTCGGGCGAGGTCTTCCCCGTCCAGATCGGCATCGCCCGGGTGACGGTGGAGGATGAGACCCTCTTCCTCGCCGTGGCGCAGGACCTGACGGAGCGCAAGGAGACCGAGCGGCGGCTGCGGGAGAGCGAGGAGCGGTTCCGTCTGGCGTTCGAAAACGCCCCCATCGGTGTGGCGCTCACAGACGGGCAGGGGGTCATCCAGCAGGCCAACCGCGCGCTCTGCGCCATGCTGGGGTGCGAGGCCGGGCAAGTGATCGGCCGGCCTCTGTCCGCCTTCCTGCTCGATGCCGCCGCGCTGCCCGACCTGGCCGCGCTGCAGACGGCCGCGACCTGTGTGGCGCTGCGCCACCGGGACGGACAGACGATCTGGGTGGAACTGAGCTCCGCCGCCATGGGCGACCGGCGGGGGGAGACCACCTACATCCTGCAGCTGCAGGACGTCACCGACCGCAAGCGGTACGAGGCGGAACTGGTGCGCCTGGCCCTCGTCGACTCCCTGACCGAGCTGGCCAACCGCCGGCGGTTTCAGCAGGTGCTGGAGGAGGCCCTCGCCGAATCCCGCCGCGCGGGCACGGCCGGGGCGCTCTTCTTCATCGACCTGGATATGTTCAAACACATCAACGATACCCTCGGCCACCCGGCGGGCGACGAGGTCCTGCAGCAGGTGGCGGCCCTCCTGCGCAGCACCCTGCGCCCCGGCGACACCGCAGCCAGGCTGGGCGGCGACGAGTTCGCGATCGTGCTGCCGCACACCGATGGCCGCCAGGCGGCCCGGCTGGCCGACCGGCTGCTCGCCGCGATCCGCCGGGCCCGGTTCGCCGGAGGCGAGACCCCGGTCGCGCTCACGGCCAGCGTCGGCGTCGTGCTCTTCCCCGACCACGGCGAAACGGTCACGGAGCTGCTGAGCAAGGCGGACATGGCGCTGTCGGAAGCGAAGGAGAGCGGGCGCGACAACTGGGCCCTGTTCACCCCCGACAGCCGCTGGCAGCAGGAGATGGAGGCGCGGCTGCTGTGGCGGAGGCGCATCAGCGACGCGCTGGCGCAGGACCAGTTCGTGCTCCATTACCAGCCGATCCTGGACCTCAGGCGGAACGCCGTCACCCACCATGAGGCGCTGCTGCGCATGGTGGGGGAAGGGGGCGAGCTCATCTCCCCCGGCGAGTTCCTGGGGGTCGCGGAGCGGTTCGACCTGATCCAGCAGATCGACCGCTGGGTGCTGGACCGGGCGCTGCAGCAGCTGGCCGCCCTGCGCAGGGCGGGGCGCAGCCAGGTGCTGGAGGTCAACCTTTCGGGAAGGACGCTCACCGACCCCGAGCTGCCCGGCCTCATCCGCCGCGGCCTCGCCGACCGGGGCGTGGATCCGGCGAGCCTGGTGCTGGAGATCACCGAGACCGCGGCCATCCGCGACCTGGAGCAGGCGGAGCGGTTCATAGGCGAGATGAAGGCCCTGGGCTGCCGCTTCGCCCTGGACGACGTGGGCGCCGGCTTCGCTTCGCTCTACTTCCTGAAGCGGCTGCCGGTGGACTACGTGAAGATCGACGGGGCCTTCATCCGCAACCTGCCCCACGACACCGCCGACCAGCACCTGGTGCGGGCTCTGGCGAACGTCTGCCGGGAGCTGGGCAAGCGCACCGTCGCGGAGTTCGTCGACTCCGAGGAGAGCCTGCGCCTGGTGCGGGCGTACGGCGTCGACTACGCACAGGGATACCTCATCGGCCGCCCCGGCCCGGAGCTGTGCCTCACCCAGGCGCCTTGCCCGTGATCGCCCGACCCGGCCTCAGCAGCCCCGTCCGCCCAGCCGCTCCTGGAGCTGCCGGATCAGCTCCGGCGTCTGGGCCTTACGGTCCCGGTCGTCGGTGAAGGCCAGCGGCTCACAGACCGTGATGGTGCGGGCCTGCCGGTCGATGTACAGCGGCACGAAGGGGATGTGACGGCGCGTCGCCCGGTGGTAGAACCGGTCGACGCTGAGGAAGCCCTCGTACAGCTCCGACACCTCGCTGTCGGTGCTGGCGTAGTCCTTGTCCGGGAAGATCAGGAGGCTCTCGCCCCGCTTCAGCGCCTCCGTGCTCTCCCGGAAGGTGGTGATGATCTGGGCGGATCCCCGGTAGACGGGGATGCACCCCGCCGAGCGGTAGAGGGCGGCGAGGCCGAAGGCGGCCAGCCAGGCGAGGAGGTTGGCCTTCCAGCGGGGCCAGCCGTAGCGGGCGCCGAAGGTGATGTCCCGCAGGTGAACATAGCAGGCCTTTCGGTCGCCGAACTGATGCAGCCCCCACGTGCGCACAGGCACGGGGAGCCACAGGAGGTTGAGCACGATCCCATAGATGTCGGCGTGCCGGCACAGGTAGACCGCGGGCTCCACCAGCCGCTCCGGATGGACGACGGTGTAGCGCGGGGCTACGAGCCGCAGCGCCGCCCGGCAGAACCGGAACAGCTTTCCGTAGAAGGACATCTCATGCTCCCTCGATTCCGCGGTGGGACTTGAACAGCCACCGGGGGTGAATCTGGTAGCCCACCACCGCAAGGACGATGTCGGCCACGAGCTTGATCCAGACGGCGGTCCAGCGGGTGAGGACGTGCGTTGCGAGGACCACCAGGTAGGAGGCCAGCATCTGGGCGGCCACCAGCAGGTAGTACTTGGCGGTGGCGTCGGTCATGTTCCGCTCGGTGCGGACCCGCAGCAGCCAGTGCAGCACCAGCCGCACCAGCGAGCCCGCCGCAGCGCTCACCGTGCTCGCGGCGAAAAGGCGCGCGGCCGGCGCCAGCGCCTTCAGCCAGACCAGATCCACCCACGCGAAGACGGCCAGCGCCGCCAGCGAGGCCAGCGCCCCTGCGAGCGCATAGGCCCCCAGGTGGCTGATCAGGATCTTGAAGATCGGCCAGGAGTCGCGCAGGGTGCGGTAGTGGGTCCCCTCGTTCTTGTTGAAGTAGAGGGTCTGAATGGGCATCTCCGCCATGGGGATGCCCAGCTTCATCGCCTGGACCAGGCAGTTGGTCTCGTACTCAAAGCGGTCGCCCGCGATCTCGGTCGCCCACTCCCAGAGGCTGATGGGCAGGGCCCGGAGCCCCGTCTGGGTGTCCCGCAGGTAGCGGCCGTAGAAGAGGTGGAAGGCGCCGCTGGTCAGGCGGTTGCCGAAGCGGCTGCGGGCCGGGACGATCTTCTGGTTGAAGTCGCGGATGCCGAGCACGTAGGCCTCGGGATTCTCGTGGGAGGCCCTGGCCATGCCGCAGACGTCCTCCACGGCGTGCTGCCCGTCCGCGTCCACCATGATCACGCGGCGATACAGCCGCTGCCATCCCTGCTGCAAGCAGTGGCGCAGGGCCGTCTTCAGCGCCGCGCCCTTGCCGCGGTTCACCTCGTGGCGCAGGACCACGCAGCCCTTCAGCGCGGCCAGGCTGTCGAAGATCGCGCGGCAGGCGGCGCTGCTGCCGTCGTCCACGACGACGATCCGCTGAAAGCCGCGCGCCATCAGCGCCTGCACGTACTTCACCAGGGCGGGCGGCGGCTCCAGGGCCGGGATGATGATGATGCTGCTTGCGCTGTGTGGGTTGGCTGCTTCGGCAGAGTTCAAGTTCGTTTCACACTCCCGTTCGCTTCGGGCTTCCCTGTACTATTCCGCCTGAACCGCAGGCGTTCCTGCCTGTCGCCGTCCCGGCCCCGGCGTCTGCCTATCAGCATCCCCGAATCCGCAGCCGCGCCGCGCCTTCGCGGCGGTCTTGCCCGGCTGTGGCGGGTCAGATAAACTAGTCCTGAAATTGGACGGGCCTGGCAAGCCCGCGAGCGACGGACGAGGAGGAGTCATCCATGGAGCGGCTCTTGATCGAGGGCGGAACGGTTCTTCCCATGACCGGAAAGGAAGCGGTCTACGAAAACGGCGTGGTCCTGGCCGAGGCGGGCCGGATCGTCTACGCCGGCCCGAAGGACGGCGCACCGGAGTTCCCCGGGGCCCGGCGCATCGACGCCGCGGGCCGCATCGTCATGCCCGGCATCGTCAACACCCACTGCCACGCCGCGATGACCCTCCTCAGGGGCTACGCCGACGACATGCGGCTGATGGAGTGGCTGCAGACGAAGATCTGGCCGGCGGAGGCGAAGATGACCCCGGACGACGTGTTCTGGGGCACGGCGCTGGCGGCTTACGAGATGCTCTCGGGCGGCATCACCACCTTTCTCGACATGTACTTCCCCGCGGACCCGGTGGCGCGGGCCATCGAGGCGACCGGCATCCGCGGCATCGTGGCCCGGGGCATTATCGCCGTCGGGGGACCGTCGGAGGCGGTCTCCCGGCTGGAGGAGAGCCGGGAGGCCTTCCACCGCTGGAACGGCAAGGCCGGCGGCCGCATCACGTTCATGGTCGGCCCCCACGCGCCGTACACCTGCCCGCCCGACACGCTCCTGGCCTGTGCGGAGCTGGCGGACGAGCTGGGCGTCGGCATCCACATCCACCTCTCCGAGACCGCGGGCGAGGTGGAGGAGGCCCGCAGGCAGTGGGGCAAGACCCCCATCCGGCACGTGTACGACCTCGGCCTGATGAAGGGGCGGCACGTGGTGGCCGCGCACTGCGTCCACGCCGACGATGACGACATCGCGATCCTCGCCGAGACCGGCACCGGCGTCTGCCACTGCCCGGTTTCCAACCTGAAACTGGCCTCGGGCCGCACGCCGGTCGCGAAGATGCGGCGGCAGGGCGTCGCGGTGGGGTTCGGCACCGACGGCGCCTCCTCCGAGAACATGCTGCACATCCTGGGTTCCGAGATGCGCATCGGCGCCATCCAGGCGAAGGAGCTGGAAGGGGATCCGGCCGTCTTCACCGCCTGGGACGCCGTGGCCATGGCCACGGTCGAAGCCGCCCGCGTGCTCGGCATGGAGGCCGAGATCGGCTCCCTCGAGCCCGGCAAGAGGGCGGACATCATCCTGATCGACACTGAGCGGCCGCACCTGACCCCCAACCACGACGTGTACGCGCTGATCGCCTACTCGGCGCTGCCCAGCGACGTCGTGATGACCATCGTGGACGGGCGCATCGTCTACCAGGACGGCCAGCTGACCACCATGGACGGCCGGGAGATCATGGCCCGCACCCGCGAGGCGGCTGCCCGGCTGGTGAGGGGCTAGCGGAGCGCCTGCACGGCAACGCTCGCAGCCGGCTCCCGCACACCCCGTCCCGTGGCCCCGGCATCCCCGGCGTCCTGGGCCTGTGCGGGTTCTTCCTGCAGGTCCGGCCGCGCCCGGGCGCACGGCCTTCCGGCGCCCCGCCGGCAGGAGGTTTCCCCTTCCTGCCGAAGGCATACGGCAGAGGTGAGACGCGTCATGGAATACCGCAATCTGGGCAGGAGCGGGCTGAAGGTTTCGCAGATGGCCCTGGGCACCAACGCATTCGGCACCCGCTGCGACGAGGCGACGGCTGTCAGGATCGTCCACGCGGCGCTGGACGCGGGCATCAACCTGATCGACACCGCCGACATGTACGGGCAGGGCGAGTCCGAGCGGATGATCGGCCTCGCGCTGAAGGACCGGCGGTCGAAGGCCCTCATCGCCACCAAGTGCTGGTACCCCACCGGCGACGGGCCCAACGACCGCGGCACCTCCCGCAAGCACATCATGGACGCGGTGGACGCCTCGCTGCGCCGGCTGCAGACCGACTACATCGACCTCTACCAGATGCACCAGTGGGATCCCGAGACCCCCATCGAGGAGACGATGCGGGCGCTGGAGGACCTGGTGCGCTCCGGCAAGGTGCGCTACATCGGCTGCTCCAACTTCGCCGGCTGGCAGATCGTCAAGGCCAACGCCGTGGCGGACCGGTTCGGCTGGACCCGCTTCATCTCCAACCAGCCCGAGTACTCGCCGGTCAACCGGCGCATCGAGCAGGAGGTCATCCCCGCCTGCCTGGCGGAGGGGGTGGGCCAGATCGTCTACTTCCCCCTGGCCGGCGGCCTTTTCACCGGCAAGTACCGCCGGGGCCAGGCGCCGCCTCCCGATTCCAGGGCGGCGAAGCAGGGGCCGCGCTTTGCCGAGCGGTGGTTCACCGACGCCAACTTCGACCTGGCGGAGGCGATGGAGGAGATCGCCCGTGAGGCCGGCGTCACCCTGGCGCAGCTCACCCTGGCCTGGGTGATGGCCCGCCCCGGCGTGACCGCCGCGATCGTCGGAGCCAGCCGCCCCGAGCAGGTGCTGCAGAACGTCTCGGCCTGCGACGTCGCGCTGCCGCAGGAGGTCATGGACCGTGTGACGCAGCTCTCGGACCCGTTTGTCCGCTGAGCCGCTCCACCGGCCGGGTCACGCCCGGCCGGTTCGCTTTTCCGGCCGCCCGCGGTCCTGTGCCGACAGCCCAGGTGCGCCGGTCAGGCTTCACTCCGCCCGCAGCCGGTGAAACAGCGCCGCGAACAGAATCGTCGCGAAGAGCAGCCCGCTCAGGCTGGTGAGCATGGCCAGCAGTTTGCCCAGCGGGCTTCCCGGGATCACGTCGCCGTATCCGCCCGAGGCGAAGGTGAGGAGGGTGAAGTAGGCCACGTCCAGCGCCGTGGCCGGGAGGTCCCGCCACTCGAACGTGTGCGGGAAGGCCAGCTGCGCGGAGAGGTTGAGCAGCACCAGGTTGGCCAGGGTATTGAGCAGCCAGCGGCCCGTGGTGCGCACCTGCGCCACGGGGCCGGTCCGGCTGATGGGTGCGGACATAAGCTGGTACGCGCCCGTGTAGCTCTCCCAGAGGCCGACCGCCGCGGCCGCCGCCGCCAGGCCGTAGGCCCAGTGTTCAGCCTCGGCCAGCAGCACCAGGAGCAGGAGGCTCAGCAGGGCCATGACCGCAGGGCGGACCAGCGTGTGGCTGAGCCGGTCGGACCGGTCGGCGCCCAGCCAGAGCACCGCGGCCACCAGCCCGGCGGTCCCGGCGAGAAAGAGCACATACCCCATCGCACATCCTCCTGCTGTTCCATACGCCCGTCCACCCCTGGGTCATGCCGGGTGTACTAGCCCCCCGGCCCGCTGAATATCCAGTGAGGGACAGGGGGGCGAGGACCGATGTACACCAGCCATTCCGGCCGGGCGGCGCCCGGGGCCCGCGCCTACGCGTTCCTGCTCCTCCTCGGCCTGGCGCTGCTGCTGGGGGGGATTGTGCGGAGCGGTTTCACCGCGGTGCCGAGAAGCGTGGCCGCTGCAGTCCCCGGCGGGGCAGACGACGCCCTGCCTGAGGCGGAGTGGGCGGCCCGGCTGACGCCGCTCACCCAGACGGCGGCGATGGACGGCTTCGCCGCGTGGTCGCCCGACGGCCAGGAGATCGCCTTCATGCGGGATGGGCAGATCCTGCTCACCACGCCTCAGGGCCGGCCGGTGCGGGTGCTCACCACGCAGCCGGGGGCGTGGGACGCCGGCCCGGTGTGGAGGCCCGACGGCCGGGCCCTGGCGTTTGTGCGGCTCTCGACCCGGGACAGCGGGGCGCAGGTCATGGTCCTGCCGCTCCCGCGCGGCGGCGGCCAGCCGGAGACGCCGCAGACGCTGGCCGACGAGCCGGGCGCCATCGGCTACCTGGCGTGGGACCCCACCGGTGCGTACCTCTACTACACGACCAACGACCGGATCCTGCGCCTTGAGCCGTCCACCGGGCGGAGGACGGAGGTCTTCCGGGCGCCGGAAGGGTGGGAGCTCATCTCCGGCGGCCTGGCCGTCACGCAGGACGGCCGGTGGCTGCTGTTCGGAGGCGGTCCGCGCACCGGGGCCGGCGTGGAGTACGAGCTGTACCGCCTGCCCGCCGGCGGCGGGGAGCCCGAGAAGCTCACCAGCGGCGGCGGCATCATGCCCGGACTGCATCCCGGCGGGAAGCTGGTCGCCTACCGCAATCCCCGCGGGGACAGCGGCATCTACGTCCTGGACCTCGCCGCGCAGTCCGCCCGGCGCGTTCTGCCCGACGATGCCCGGGGCATGTTCTTCCACCCGCACTTCTCGCCGGACGGGACCAAGCTGCTGGTCTCCCGGCTCTCGCTGACCCCTGCGCGGCAGCGCGCGCGGGGCGGCTTCACGTCGAACATCTACGTCTACCAGTGGGAGTAAACGACGGCCGCCAGGAAGGGAATGGGCGGCCGCGGGCGAAAATGAACCGCTGGGAGGTGGCGCGACCGTGGTCAACGTCTACGACCATGCCCACAGCCTGGCGCGCGCGCTCAAGGAGAGCCAGGAGTACCGCAGCTTTCAGGCCGCCCGGGAGAAGATCAAGGGCAAGCCGGCCGCAGAGAAGATGATCGCCGATTTCCACAAGCGCCAGATGGAGCTGCAGACCCAGGTGCTCCAGGGAAAGGAGCTCACCCCGGAGCAGAAGGAGGGGCTGGAGCGGCTCTACAGCGTGCTGGTGCAGGACCTGGACATCCGCGATTACCTGATGGCCGAGCAGCGGCTGGGCACGCTGCTCAGCGACGTGTACAAGATCATCGGTGAGGCGGTGGACGTCGATCTGCCGTTCACCAAGTGAGAACGGCGACAGGCCGGTGCGCTTCCCCGCACCGGCCTGTCCTGTCAGTTCAGCAGTACGACCTGGCCGTCCGTATAGACGGGCAGGAGGGTCATGGTGCCCAGCTGCGCGCAGAAGACGATGTCGTCCTGCAGGCCGAGCCTGACCAGGTTGCGCCCGTGGGCGGAGAGGTGGAGCAGATCGGCGAGCCGCCCGTCGTAGCGGCGGAACAGCTCCCGGGCGACCAGGCCCATGTCGTTGGTCTCCACCGGCTGGTCCGGCCCGGCCAGGAACTCGAGGATGGCGCCGGCGCACACCGTGTCCTCCAGCGAGAACTGATCGTGGGTGCCGGCGCAGCAGATCGCGACGTCCATCTCCAGCCGCCGGAGCTCCTGCGCGACGGCGGGGGCGTTGAGCAGGCTGGCGATGTAGACCCGTTCGGCCCCGGCGGCGCGCCGGATCGCCCGGGTGCCGTTGGTGGTGGTGAAGAGGATCGGCCGCCCCTTCACCCGCGCCTCGGTGTACTCCAGCGGCGAGTTGCCACAGTGGAAGCCGGGAATCACCACCGCCTTGCGCTCCCCGCCCAGCAGGAACTGCCGGTCGGGGTTGTCGCGCGCCACCTGGAAGGCTTCCTCCGGCGTCAGGATGGGGACCACCGTGTCGGCCCCGTTGGCCAGGGCGGTGCAGATGGTGGTGGTCGCGCGCAGGACGTCGATCACCACCGCGGCGCGGCCGGCCAGCTCCTCCGCAGGGGGGATGTTCACGACCGTCGGATACACGTCGGCACGCATGTTTCAGGCCTCCCGCCTCAGCAACTAACGCAATTATACACCCCGCGCGCCGGGGCGGCCAGTTTCTGCCGGCGCCCGTACTGTATCGCGACCGCCGGGCATAGCCTCATCGGGGAGGTGTCTGTCCATGCCCCGGTGGGCCCGTTTCCTGTCGTGCACCATCACCGGCAGCCTGCTCACCTTCGGCGGCGTCCTGGCGGCGGCCGCGGCGGTCGAGCGGCCGCACGCCTTCTGGCGCTCCTTTCAGGCGTTCGCCGTGACCCCGGCCTTCTGGCGGCTCCTGCTGCTCTTCGTGCTGCTGGCCGCAGGGGCGGTGGCCGCGGGGCGGGCCATCGTCCACCTCTACGGTCTGCCCCCTGCGGCCGCAGGCGCCATCGCCGGCGCGGTGCTGGCCGCCTGCTACATGGCGGCCCTGGTCTCGGGCCACCTGCCCGGCTGGGGCGGCTGGGAGGGCGCGCTGCCCAGGGTCTGGCCCGCGGCGCTGTGGATGGCGCTGCCCTTCACCGCCTCAGGCGCGGCCGCGGGCTGGCTCTGGGAGCGCCTGGAGTGAACGGCAGATCCGCTGCGGGGCCGGCCGAGCGGCGCGCGGGGCACAGCAAAGGAGTTGTGCAGGGCGAACTCGAAAGACTAAAGGATGGGTATGCGTGAAGAAAGGGGGTACAGCCCGCATGGGGCTGCGCTCCTTCGTCGCGATAGATGTGGAAACCACCGGAACCTCGCCCGGGCACGACCGGCTGATCGAAGTGGCGGCCGTCCGTTTTGAGGACGGCCGTGAGACCGCGTGCCTCTCCCAGCTCATCGACCCCGAGTGCCCGATTCCCCCGCGCATCCAGAGCCTGACCGGCATTCACCCCGGCATGGTGGCGGGCAAGCCCCGCATTGCGGAGGTTGTGCCCGCGCTGGCGGAGCTCATCGGCGACCTGCCGCTGGTGGCCCACAACGCGCCGTTTGACGTGGCGTTCCTGGAAGCCGCCTTCGCCCAGACCGGCCGCAGCCTGCCCAACTGGAGCTACGACACGGCGGAGCTCTCCCGCATCGTCCTGCCCCTGGCCCGGAACCACCGGCTGGCCACGCTGGCCGGGCTGCTGAACCTTCCCCTGGAACGCCACCACCGGGCCGAGGACGACGCGCGGGCGTGCGGCCGCCTCTTCCTCGCGCTCCTCGACCGGCTCGGCCGGATGGACATGGGCCTGCTCCAGTTTGCGCTGGCCGTGGGCGAGCCCGCAGGCTGGTCCCTCGCTCCGCTCTTCCGGGCGGAGCTCTCCGCGCGGGAGGCGCGGGGCGAACGGCCGAGCCCGCTCACCGAGTGGATCCGCCCCTTCTCCGGCCCCCTGCACCGGCCGGAGCAGGAGGAACAGCCAGGGGAGCCGGCCCCCATCGATCCCGACCTGGTCCTCTCGGTGCTCGGCCGCGGCGGCGTGATCAGCGAGGCCTTTCCCCAGTACGAGCACCGGCCGCAGCAGCTGGAGCTGGCGGAAGCCGTCACCCGCGCCTTCAACGACGGCGCCCACCTGCTCATGGAAGCCGGCACCGGCACCGGCAAGTCCCTGGCCTACCTGGTGCCGGCCTTTGCGTGGGCCAGGGCCAACGGCGAAAAGGTCGCCATCTCCACCCATACCATCACCCTGCAGGAGCAGCTGTGGGAGAAGGACATCCCCTTCCTGCAGTCGGCCCTGGCCGGTACGCCCCTGGAGGGGGTGGAGGCGGCGCTGGTGAAGGGGCGGAGCAACTACGTCTGCCTGCGCAAGTGGGAGGAAGCGGCCGTCGGGGCCGACTTCCTGACCTCCCTCGAGGAGCGTCGGTTCATGATCCGGCTGGCCGGCTGGCTGGCCCACACGCAGACCGGCGACCGCTCGGAGCTGAACCTGACCGGCGAAGAGGAGCGCTTCTGGCGCACCGTGCAGTCGGAGACCGAGACCTGCCTGGGCCCCAAGTGCAAGTGGTTCCGCCACCACTGCTTCGCCTTCCGCGCCCGGCGGAGGGCGAGGGACGCCCAGGTGCTCGTCGTGAACCACGCGCTGCTCTTCGCCGACATCGCAACGGGCAACCAGATCCTCCCGCCCTTCCGGCAGCTGGTCATCGACGAGGCCCACCACCTGGAGGCGGTGGCCACCCAGAACCTCGGGGTCAACCTGGAGAGCTGGGACATCACCGGCGCCCTGCTGTTCCTCTACCGGGCGCCCGGGCAGGGGCTGCTGCCTCAGCTCAGGCGCAGGCTGCGGAAGGGGGAAGTGATCCCCGCCCGTCCGCCCGTGGGGCTTCCGCACGAGGACCTGATCGACAAGCTGGTGGCGCTCATCCAGCACTGCCGGGCTGCGGCCGACGAGCTCTTCCGGCTCTGCGCGGAGCTGGTGGAAGCCCGGGGCGGCAGCGATGCGGAGGGCGGGACCCGGGCCCTGCGGCTTACCGACGCCGTCCGGAGCGGACCGCTGTGGGACGCCCTGGAACAGGCGCGGGCCAACGCCGTGCAACGACTCCGCACCCTGGCCGCCGGCCTGGCCATCCTGGGCGAGGCGGTGGAGCTGCGGGACCCGCCGCTGACGGACGCGGACGGGCTGTTGGTTGACATCCAGAAGCAGAATGGTATTCTTATTCAAAGTACCAAAGCGATCGACAGCGTGCTCCTGGAGCCCGCCGAGGGCGACGTGACCTGGATCGAGTCCGCCCAGCGGGGCGAGCGGCTGCGCGTCGCGCTCCGGTCCGCGCCGGTCAACGTCGGCGACGTGCTCCGGGCGGAGCTGTTCGGCCGGCTCCGGTCGGTCATCATGACCTCGGCGACCCTGGCCGTGGGCGGCAGCTTCGACCACCTGAAGCACCGGCTCGGGCTGGCGCACCTTCCGCCCGACCGGCTGCGGGAAGGCGTGCTCTCGTCGCCGTTTAATTACCGGCAGCAGGCGCTGCTGCTGGTGCCCGAGGATCTCCCCAGCCCGAAAGAGGGGAGCGGCTTCACCGAGGCGACGGCGGCGTTCCTCCGCCGCTTCCTCCTGCAGGCCGGCGGACGCACGCTGGTGCTGTTCACCAGCCACCGGCAGCTCCGGCAGGTCTACAATGCACTGAAGGAGGAGCTGGAGGGCGAGGGGCTGGTGCTCCTGGGGCAGGGGCTCGACGGCGCGCGCAGCCGGCTGGTGGCCGAGTTCCGGGCCGGCGGGCGCACCGTGCTCTTCGGGTCGGCTTCCTTCTGGGAGGGCGTCGACATCCCCGGCGACGAGCTCTCCGCCGTCATCCTGGTGCGGCTGCCGTTCAACCCGCCGGATGACCCGGTGATGGAAGCGCGCATCGAGGACCTGGAGCGGCGCGGCCTTTCCAGCTTCGTCCACCTCAGCCTGCCCCAGGCGGTCATCCGCTTCAAGCAGGGTTTCGGAAGGCTGATTCGAACGCGGAACGACCGCGGCGTGGTCATTGTGCTGGACAACCGGCTCTCGCCGCGGGTGACCCGCTACGGCACGCAGTTCCTGCGGTCGCTGCCCGGCCCCGCGGTCTTCCGGGGCAGCACCGAGGAGGTGCTCCGGCGGGCCTGGGCGTGGCTCAATCTGCCTGACGAGGCTTAGGCGCGACCGGAGAGACTACCGGAGTACACCTGACCGACGGAAGGAGTAGACGGATGGCGCTGGTGCTCCTGACCAACGACGACGGGATTTTCGCTCCCGGCATCAACGCCCTGCGCGCCCGCATGGAGCAGATCCCCGGCCTGCAGGTCTGGGCGGTGGCGCCCGACCGGGAGCGGTCGGCCAGCGGGCACGCCATCACCATGTACCGCCCGCTGTTTCCGGTGCGGGTCGACATCCCCGGCGCGGTGGCGCCGTGCATCTCGGTGACGGGCACGCCGGCGGACTCCGCCAAGCTGGCCATCGAGGCCATTCTGCCCCGGCGGCCCGACCTGGTGATCTCGGGCATCAACCGGGGTGCCAACCTGGGCACCGACATCTTTTATTCCGGCACCGTGGCCGCGGCGCTGGAAGGGCCCATCCTGGGCATCCCCGCCATCGCCGTGTCCCTGGACTCGCTGACCTCCCAGGACTACGCCGCCGCCGCAGACTTCACCGCCCAGCTGGCCCTCAGGGTCCTGGAGGAGGGGCTGCCGGAGGGCACGCTGCTCAACGTGAACGTGCCCGCCCTGCCCCGGGACGAGATCAAGGGGGTGCGGGTGACGAAGGTCGGGCGGCGAGTCTACCGCGACCAGTGGGTGCGCCGGGTGCACCCGCGCGGCCGGGAGTACTACTGGCTGGCCGGCGAGCTGGCCGAGGTCACCAACGACCGGGAGTCCGACGTGGCCGCGGTGGAGGAGGGGTACATCTCGGTGACCCCCGTGCACCTCGACCTCACCCGCTACGACCAGATGGAACGGCTTCGCGGGTGGGAGCTGTCTTTCTGAGGCGGATTTGCCGAACGCCGCCGCCATCATGTCATTCTTATAGAGAGAGTAGTGTTGGGCATGAGACGACCGATGATCGCTCGTGAAGGCTGGCCCTTCGTCGGCGCAGCGCTCGTGCTGGCCGCGCTGGCCTGGCTGCTGCACTGGGGCCTGGCGCTGGTGTTCGCGCTGCTCGCCGTGTTCATCATGTGGTTTTTCCGCGACCCCGAGCGGCCGGTTCCGCAGGAGGACCGGCTGGTGGTCTCCCCCGCCGACGGCCGTGTGATGTTCGTCCGTGAGGTGGAGGAGCCGCACTTCGTAGGCGGGCCCGCGGTCATGATCTCCATCTTCCTGTCGGTGTTCGACGTACACATCAACCGGTCGCCGGTGGCCGGGCAGGTCGCGTACCGCCGGCATGTGCCGGGCAAGTTCCTGGCGGCGTGGGACGACGCCGTGGGCGAGGTCAACGAGCGCGCCTACCTGGGCCTCGTGACGGCGGACGGCCAGCGGGTGCTGGTGAGCCAGGTGGCCGGTCTCGTCGCCCGCCGGATCGTGACCTGGCCCGCCGTGGGCGACCGGCTGGACCGCGGTCAGCGGTTCGGGCTGATCCGCTTCGGCTCCTGTACGCAGCTCTGGCTTCCCCCGGGTAGCGAGATCTGCGTGAAACCCGGGGATCGTGTGGTTGGCGGTCAAACGGTAGTAGGGAGGCTTCCGCAGTGATCGGACGTATGGCCAGATACCGGCAGCGGCCGCGGTGGCGCGTTCGCGCCGTCCGCGGCGGGAAGTGGTTCAGGGAGAGGGGGCAGAAGGGCCTCTCCAGCCTGCCCCACCTGTTCACCCTGGCCAACCTTTCCTTCGGCATCGGGAGTCTCCTCCTGACCATGGACGGCCAGTGGCGGGCCGCGTCGCTGATGGTGGTGGGTTCGCTGATCGCGGACGGGCTTGACGGCCGGCTGGCCCGGCTGATGAAGGCTGACGGCGCTTTCGGCCGTGAGCTCGACTCGCTGGCCGACGTGGTGGCCTTCGGGGTGGCGCCCGCCGTGCTGCTCTACCAGATGAGCCTGCGCGACCTGGGTTTCCCGGGTATGGCGGTCACGCTCTTCTTCCCCCTGTGCGGAGCGCTGCGGCTGGCGCGCTTCAACATCCTCAGCAACGACGGCTACTTCCTGGGCGTGCCCATCACCGCGGCGGGCACCCTGCTCTCCACCATGGCCTTCTACTTCCTCCAGGAGACCACCGCCCCGCCGCCGCCCCACGTCATCCCGGCCGTGATGGTGATCCTGGGATACCTGATGACGTCCTCCATCCCGTACCCGGACTTCAAGAAGCGGCCCAAGGGGGCGGGGTTCCAGTTCTGGCCGGTGGTCGGTCCGGTGCTGGCGCTGGCCGCGCTGCTGTTCGCCGCCGGCTGGAACCCCTGGGCCGTGATCCTGATGCCGCTCACGGCCTACGTGGTGCTGGGCCCGTGGCTGGTCGTCCTCAGGAAGTGGGACGAGAAGGTGCAGCCCTGGCTTGCCGGCGTGACCCGGCGCTGATCAGATCGCATCGAAGCCCCGCCGGCCGGCGGGGCCTTTGCATACCCCTCAACCGGCACCCATATAGATGGGTCAAGCCGTGGGAGGGGAGTGATGAGGAGCGTGCGCGGGACAGAAGGTGGAGAGCCCTTGTTCGACTGGGGTGGGCTGGCCTCCGGCGTGCTGTGGGGCCTGCTCCTGATGGTGGCGAGCTCCCTGGTGCTGGGGGTGCTGGATTTCCGCTTTCCGCCCGAACCCCAGGCGGAGGCCGCACGGACGCTGATCGTGCAGGGCGTTGCCGCCGCGGTGGCCGGCCTCCGGGCAACCTGGGTGGCGGGCCGGGGCGGATTCCTGCACGGCCTGGCGGCCGGCATCGCGCTGATGGCCGCCGTAACGGTGCTGATCGGCATCTTCCGGGACCTCCCCGGCCTCCTCGGGCTGGCGCGGGGGCTCGGGCTCGGGGCGGCTGCCGGGGCCGTGGCGGGGATCGCAGCCATGGCCGTCAGCCGCCGGTGACCCGGCGGACCGGTTTACGAAACGAGCCGACGGGGCAGACTTCCAGGCTGAGAGAACCTGGAAGGGAGGAAAGCCCCGTGAGGTGCTCCGCATGGCTGGCCGCGCTGGCGCTGCTCATCGCGCTGCCGGCCGGCGCGATGGCTTACCGCGCCCCTTCTGCCGCTCCGCTGACCGAGGTGGTCAACGTGCGCGCCCTGCGCTACGGCGACACCGGCCCCGCCGTAGCCGAGCTGCAGGCGCTTCTCCGCCAGCGCGGCTTCAATCCCGGCCCCGTGGACGGCATCTTCGGCCCCCTCACCGAGGCCGCGGTGATCGCTGCGCAGCGCCACTACGGGCTCGACGTGGACGGGCTGGCGGGCCGCATGACGGTGTCCGCCCTGCGCGAAGAAGCGGTGCCCTCCCCGGCGCAGCCGGCTGCGCGAGGTGAGAGACCGCATCCGCCCGAGCCGGCCGGCGTCACCGAGCGCTACGGAGGGTGGCCCTCCGCAACGAGTCTGACGGTCTACGACGCCGCCCAGCGGCGCCAGGACGCTCCGACCCGGGCGGGCGCAGGATCCGTCGACCTGCGGACCGCCGCGCCGCAGGCAGCCGCCCTGACGTTCCACCATCTGCCCCCGCCGGCGGCGCTGGCGGCGCTGCTTCAGGATCTGCAGCAGTACGGCGCCCGGGCTACCTTCTTTGTCACGGGGGAAGGGGCCGAGCGCCGTCCGGAGGACCTGCAGCGCATCCGCGCGGCCGGTCACGACATCGGCAGCCTCGGCTACCGGGAGGTGGACATGCGGAGCCTGACGCCGGGGGAGGCGCGCGCTGCGCTGCGCCGGGCCAGGCAGGCGGTGGCGGCGGCGGCAGACGAACCGCCGGTGCTCTTCCGCCCGCCGCTGGGGCGGTTCGACCGCCGGCTCAGCCGCATGGCGGAGGAGGAAGGGATGCGTCTCGTCCTCTGGTCCAACGCCCTGACGCCCCCCGGTGAGGCCGCGAGCCCCGAGGAACTGGCCGCGCACGCCCTGCGGGCGCTCCGCCCGGGCGCGGTCATCCTGGTCCCGCTGGATGCGGCCGGCGGGGTGGATGCGGCCCGGCTGGTGCTGGCGGAACTCACGAAAGCGGGCTACCGGACAGAGCGGTTGATCGACATCGTCACTGACAAGAACTGACAAGAACCGTCATCATTGTCGACCGATTTATGGAAACCCTGGGCAGGAATGGCGGTGCGGCGGGTCAAATATAGGGGGCAGCAGGCTCATTTCCGGGAGGAAACGGCAATGACGGAAGCTGCTGCCTCGAAGTCCGCACGGATCGGCGGTATCGGTCTGCTGACAGACCTGTCCACCCTGCCCTGGCACGAGCGTCCGCCGCTGGGCTGGGCGGCAGTTGCGCTCTCGCTGGTCACCGGGCGCGTCGGACGGGCCCTGACCCGTTGCCGGGCCCTGGCAGACGCGCAGCCCGACCGGCTGGACGTGAGAGCGCGCCTCGCCGTCATGCTGCTGCAGGCCGGCGGCGAGTCCGCTGCGCAGGAGGCGGTGGACCATCTGGCCCCGGCGGTCAAGCGCGATCCCGACGACCCCCACCTGCGGCGCTGGCTGGCGGAAGCGCTGCTGAAAAGCGGCATGCCCGACGCGGCCGTCGCGCACCTGGATGCCGGGCTGCGGGCAAACCCCAGCCTGCCGGAGCTCTGGATCACCAAGGGCAGGACGCTGCTGGCCCTCGGGCGAACCGAGGAGGCCCTGGTGTTCATCGACGGCGCGCTGGCCGGCCGGCCCCGCAGCGGCGCCCTGTGGAACCTCCGCGGCCTCTGCCTGAACGAGCTGGGCAGGCTGCAGGAGGCCGCCGAAGCGTACCGCCGGGCCGCGCGCCTGCTGCGGACCGACGGCGCCGTGTGGGCCAACCTGGGGCTGGCCCTGCAGAAGACCGGCCAGACCGCCGAGGCCCTGCGGGCCCTGCTGCGCGCCGTGCGGCTGCGGCCTTCTGACCCGACGCTCCTGAACAATGTGGGCTACACCCTGCTGCGGGCGGGCCGCACGCGCGAGGCCATCGAGTCGTACCGGCAGGCCAGCGCCCTGGAACCCGATTCCCCGCTGACCCTCGGAAACCTGGCCGCTGCGCTCTTCGAGGGCGGCATGGCGGCCGAAGCCACCCGTCTGCTGGACGCCGCCCTGCAAAAGGCGCCCGGCGATCCGACCCTGCTCAACAACAAGGGCCACCTGCTCCTGAAGGCCGGGCAGTACCGGGAGGCGCTGGCCTGCTTTGAGGAGGCCCTGAAGCGGGCGCCGGACGACACGGCGGCCCTGGCCAACCAGGCCGCGTGCTACTTCGCGCTGGGGCGTTACGACCAGGCCCTGGCCGCTTACCGGCTCGCCGTGGCCACCGAGCCCAACAACAAGCAGTATCTGTGGTCTATCGGTGCGTGCCTGGAGCGGCTCGGCCGCGCCGAGGAGGCCCTGCAGACCTATAACCAGGCGCTGGGCGCCTGAAGCGGAACAGGCCGGCAGAGACGCCGGCCTGTTCGATATGTCATCGGCGGGGTGCGCGCCCCCCGCCTGGTGAGGCGCCCCGCTACTTCAGGGTAGCGGAGCCTTCGGCGAGGGCCTGCTCGGCGTACTTCAGCATGACCTTCACCATGCGGCCGCCGATCCGGCCCCCGATGTGGCCACAGGCGCGTGAGCTCATCTGGGGCCAGCCATGCTGCACAATCTGTTCGGTGAGGCCCGCCTGCTCGGCGACCTCCCACTTGAAGCGGTCCAGGAGCTCATGCGGTAAAACTCGGCGGGTGCGCGTGAACTGAGCCACGGAGCACCACCTCCTGCGGTTTTACGCCGTTAGTGTTGGCCGCCGTGGCCTCCGTTATGTCTACCAATCCGCGGCATCGGCAGTGCCCGCCAGCCAACGACGAAGGAGCGACGGGGCAACTTGTCGAATCTATATCCAGTTTTGCCTACCCCCGGAATTGCGTGGTGCGAGGAGGTCCTGAAGTTGTCAACTCGCCCGCTTCTTACACTCGACATCGGCACCCGCAAGGTGGCCGGGCTCGTGACGGTGCCGGGCCCCAGGGGGCTGAAGATCATCGCGGCAGAGGTCATGGAGCACGACACCCGCGCCATGCTCGACGGCCAGATTCACGACGTCGCCGCCGTGGCGGGCGTGGTTTCGCGCATCGTCGCGCGCCTCGAGAAGCGCACCGGCGAACCCCTGCGCGAGGTGGCGGTGGCGGCGGCCGGCCGGGCGCTGCGAACGGTGCGCGGCCACGCCGAGAGGCAACTGTCCGGGCTGACACAGCTGACCGCCGACGAGGTGTTCAGCCTGGAGCTGGAGGCGGTGCAGTCTGCGCAGGAAGCGCTGAGCGAGGTGCTGCGGGAGGGCGAGCGGCCGCAGGATTACCATTACGTCGGCCATTCGGTGACCCGCTGCCTCCTGGACGGCTTCCCGCTGGGCAATCTCGTCGGGCAGCGCGGCACCGCCGCGCAGATCGAGGTCATCGCCACGTTCCTGCCCAGGGGCGTGGTCGATTCGCTGCAGTCGGTGCTCGAGACTTGCCATCTCGAAATGGTCGCCCTCACCCTGGAGCCGATCGCGGCCCTGAGCGTGGCCGTGCCCGAGTCGATGCGTCACCTCAACCTGGCGCTGGTGGACATCGGCGCGGGCACGTCCGACATCGCCCTCACCGCCCGCGGCGCCGTCCTGGCCTACGATATGGTGCCCATCGCCGGCGACGAGGTTACCGAGGCGCTCTCCGAAGCGTTTCTGCTGGACTTCAAGGTCGGCGAGGCGGTCAAGCGCAAGACCGGCACGTCGGATTCCGTTCGCTTCAACGACATCCTCGGCCAGACGCTGGTGAAGTCGCGCGCCGAACTGGTGGAGGCCATGGAGCCGGCCGCCCGGCGCCTGGCGCAGCAGATCGCCCACCGGATCCTGGCCCTCAACGGCGGCCAGCCGCCCCAGGCGGTCTTGCTGGTGGGCGGCGGCTCGCTGACCCCGGGCCTGCCCGGATACCTGGCGGCCGAGCTGGGGCTGCCGGCCCAGCGCGTGGCGGTGCGGGGCCGGGACGCGATTGCGGGGGTGGAGGGGGCCCGGAACCTGCTCAAAGGGCCCGATGCCATCACGCCCATCGGTATCGCCGTGGCCGCGCGGGACCACTCCACGCTGGGCTTCTCCTACGTCTACGTCAACGGCGGCGGGGTGCGGCTGTTCCGCCCGGGCCGGGTGACGGTGGCGGATGCGCTGCTGGCCGCCGGGGTATCCATCCGTGAGCTGCAGGGAAGCATCGGCAAGGGGCTGACCATCACGGTCAACGGCGAGCTGCGCATGGTGCCCGGGACCTTCGGCCGCCCGGCCCGCATCCTTCTCAACGGCGAACCGGCTGGGCTGGAAACGCCTGTGCAGCACCACGACCGGGTCGACGTGGAGCCCGGCACCCCGGGGGAACCGGGGCGGGCCACGGTGGCCGAGGTCGCGCCGGAGGCCGCGGTACAGCTCACCGTCACGCTGAACGGCGAGCCCCGCACCCTGGCCCCGCTGGTGACGGTGAACGGCGAGCCCGCGCCGCCTGACCGGGAGCTCGCGGACAACGACGTGGTGGTGGTGCGGCCGCTGCGCACCGTGGAGGATGCGCTCAGCGCCCTCGGGTACCCGGATGTGTCGACAGGGCAGGTCATTCGGTATACACTGAATGGAAGCCCCGGTTCCCTCGTCTGGCCGCGCCACACTGTGCTGGTCAACGGCGTGCCGGCGGATCCGGCGGCGCTGGAGGCCCCTGTACGCGACGGCGACAGCTTCGATGTCCGTGACCACCCGCCGCTCACCGCCGGCCAGCTCATCGAGCGGCTGGGCGGCGCCCGGGAGATCCGGGTTCGCCTCAACGGCGAGGTCTGTCCGGTGCCCGCCGGCGGCCTGCGGGTGGTGCGCAACGGGGTTCCCGCGAGCCCCTCCGACCCGATCCGGGAGGGCGACCAGATCGTGATCACCGCCACAGACGATGCGCCCATCTTCGCCAGCCTGCTGGTGGCAGCCGGCGTGTCGGCCACGCCCCCGCCCGGCAAGCGGCAGTTGATCATGCGCCTCAACGGCCGTGAGGCGGAGTTCATCACCCCCATTGCCGACGGCGACGAGGCCGAGATCGAATGGATCTGAGGGGAATCTGCGCCGACCGCCGCAATAGACTTAGAGCGAGTGGCAGCCCACAGGAGGTGAGTGCGCGGTGAACCTGGAACGCCTGGGTTCCATTACATCGGAACTCTCGACGAGCCTGCTGAAGTCCATCGTCGTGCCGCAGGGGGGCCTGCGCGCTTGGTTCGCCCGCCATCGCTCTGCCAACCCGCGCAACAAGAACGGGCGTCCCGAGGGGCGTCCTGAACGTGATCTGGATGTATCCACCGCCGAGTTTCCCGCGGGTCCGGTGATCCTGATGGGGGGAATGCCGGTCCCGGATGAGGCCGTGGTGGCAGCCGTGCACCTCGGCGGCGGCCGGTCCGCCCGGGTGGCCGTGGTGCCTGCGGCAGCCGGCGGCAGCACGGAAGAGGCCGCAGCCGCGGCGGCACGGGCCTTCACCCGCTTCGGCATGAAGCACGTGGAACCGCTGATGCTGGACAGCCGATCGAGTAGGAGGGGGCGGCTAGCCCCCGTCCTCTCACACCACCGGACATGCGGGTCCGCATCCGGCGGTTCGCCAGGATTGACGAGTCGCTTCGTAGCATTCGGTCAGGCTGAGCAACCCCTGGGCACGCCAGTAGGCGTTGCCCAGGGCGTTGTTTAATGGGCCACCTGCCATTCGCCACGGGCCTTTGCGGCTGTTGGCGAGTTGGTAGACTACCCATTCGGGCAAACCGAGGGCGCGCAACTCCCGAAAGCGCGTGCGTACACGCTTCCACTGCTTCCATACGCATGCTCGCAGCCGTCGCTTCAGCCATCCTTCGAGCGTCTCGAAGACTGACTTCGCGTCCGAGAGCGCGTAATACCCGATCCAGCCCCGCAAATAAGCGTTCAGGCGCCGGATTCGTTCTTCCATGCTCTGGCTGCGGTTGCGGTCCGTCAGTGTGCGAAGCTTGTCCTTCACTCGCTTCAGGCTTTTCGGCGCCAGCCGGATGCGCACTCCCCGGTTCTTGTAAAAGCTGAATCCGAGGAACTGCCGCTTCCACGGCCGGTCTACTGCGCTCTTCTCCTCGTTGACCTTCAGCCGTAACCGCTCCTGCAGGAAGTGGCGCACGTTCCTGTAGACCCGTTCTCCCGCCCGTTTGCTGCGGACGTAGATGTTGCAGTCATCGGCGTACCGGACGAAGTGGTGCCCGCGGCGCTCCAGCTCCTTGTCGAGGTCATTCAGCAGGATGTTCGCCAGCAGCGGGCTCAGCGGACCGCCCTGCGGCGTCCCTTCCTCCGTCGCCACAACCACCCCGTTCAGCATGACCCCAGCCTGTAAGTACCGCCGGATCAGCCGCAGCACTCGCTTGTCCGTTACCCGCCGTGCCACGCGGGCCATCAACACGTCGTGGTTGACCCGGTCGAAGAACTTCTCCAGGTCCATGTCCACGACCCAGTCGTACCCTTCCTCCACGTACTGACGTGCCTTCCTGACCGCGTCATGACCCCGCCGCCCCGGCCGGAAGCCGTAGCTGGATTCGGAGAATGTCGGGTCAAAGATTGGCGTCAGTACTTGCAGGAGTGCCTGCTGGATCAGGCGGTCCATCACGGTGGGAATACCCAACATCCGCTTGCCGCCGCCCGGTTTCGGGATTTCGATCCGGCGGACTGGCTGCGGTCTGTAGGTCCCCCGGAGCAGTTCCTCACGGATGCGCTCCCACTCCGCGCGGATCTGGTCCCGCAGCCGTCCGGTGGGGACACCGTCCACGCCGGGAGCGCCTCCGTTCCGCTCCACCCGTTTCAGGGCGGCCAGCATGTTCTCCCTGGCCACCACCTGCTCCATCAGGTTGCTGTGCTCCCCGCGGGGTGACGTTCCGTCTTGTGCCGGATGCCCACTCCGCCCTCTCGCCGTCCCTTGCGGCTTCACCGCTACCTCCGGCGAGCAGGTCCCGTTCGGGGTCTTCTGCGTTTGTCGCGGGCTGCTCGAACGCAACGGGTTCACCCCTTTCCTGACGTTCGGCCCTTCCCGGTTGGGGCGTCCCCCTGCCGGTACTATGGCCCCTGCTGACTTCTGCCGGTTCAGCTGCGTCTCCCGACGCAGGTTACCAGCGTTGCTGGCGTTCCCGGCAGATCTCCCCGGGTAAGAACGCTGACCTTCACCCCGCACCCGCCCCATCTACCGCACCGCCCTTTGGCAGCTTCGGGTTTTGCTGTGTTCGGCCAGCTCACCCGAGCGGCACAGCCTCCTATGGGGTTCGTGTTCCTCGGGTCGTGGCTTTGCCTCGGGCTTCCTTCAGATTCCGCCTCACGACGGACACCCTTGCCTTTGGCTAACGGGCTGGTGCTGCCTCGCCCGTAGCGGACTTTCACCGCCAAGTCAGCGCCCATGCCGGGCACACCGAGAAGGCCGCCGACCCCGAATGGGTCGCCCGCCTGCGCGAGTACGACGCCATCGTGCTGTGCGGCGACAGCCCCGCCCGCGGCCTGCACGTCCTGCAGGCCACGGCCGCGGCGACAGCCCTGCGGGAGCACGTCCAGGCCGGGCGCTTGCTGGTCGGCATCGACGCCGGGGGGGCGATCCTGGGAAGCCGCCTGTTCCCCCACGAGGCCGACGACGGCATCACCGTCGGGCTGGGCCTTCTGCCCGCGCTGCTCATCGACGCCGGGTTCAGCGGGGCCCGCCGCTTCAGCCGCCTGGTGCGGGCGATGTCGGCGCCCGAGGCGGCGGCGATGATGGGGATCGGGCTCGACACCCGCACGGCGGTGCTGGTGAGCGACGGGGAGGCGAAGGTGCTGGGTGAGGCGACCGTGACGGTCCTGGACCCCTGGGAGCGGGGCACGCCCAGCGACGACCGGCCGGGCGGGCTGAAGGTGCACCTGCTGACCGACGGCTACCGGCTCAGCTTCCGCACCCGCCGGGCGTTCCCGCCGGAGCGCCCGGAGGCCGAGGGTAAATAGATGGGGCACCGCGGGACCACCGGGAAGGGTGGTCCTCTGCGCGGTCGGGCCCGCCGGCCACCCCGGCGGGCCCGACTGCGCGTTCGGGCTAGTGTTCCGTGAGGGTGTTAATCTGGAAAGGCACGCCGAACCGGTCGATGAGCGAGGCGTAGGCGGGACTCCAGTCGGTCTCCTGCAGCTCCATCTCGATCTTCCGGGCGCCCTCGGCGAGGGCGGCGTAGATGCGCTCAGCCTCCTCAACCGTGTCCACGACAAGGGCGATGGTCACCTGATTTCCGACCGTGTGCTCCTGCCCCGGGTAGGTGTCCGAGAACATCAGCGCCGAGTCGCCGACCGTGAGGTGGGCGTGCATCACGCGGCTTTCCGCCTCTTCGGGCATGCCGGGAAACGGATTGTCGCCGAATCGGATGATGCCTTCAATCTTGCCGCCGAGCACCTCGGCGTAGAACTGGATGGCCTCCTGGGCGTTGCCGTCAAGCACGATGTACGGGGTAATGCGCACAGCCATCATATCCGCTCCTTTTCTCGGTCGGTTGGGGCGTTCTTCCATGATAAGGGTCCTGCGGGCCATTGGCAAGCAGAATCTTGGGACAGCGGTTCGAAGGGAACGCGCATTCCCGCAGCGAATCGACCCTCTGTCCAGTGTGAGCCCAACCCGGCTGTGCGATTCAGCCGTTGTCGACCTCTGCAGCCGCCTGGCCGCGGCCAGGCGAGCAGATCAGGGCTGCACCTGAAGCGTCCCGCACCGGGCCCTGACGGTTCGGGCCGGGATCCAGAACGGCCCGTAGGATCGCAAGACGACCTCATACGCGCAGGGGCCGGTGCCCAGATGGTCCGTCGTCTCCGGCGGCAGCGGCTGCAGAGCAGCGACCCGCAGGGGCCCGCCCAGGAGGTGAGGGCCCGGCGGAGACGACAGCGAGGCGGCGGCATGCGCCAGGGCCAGCTCGGCGTGGCGTCGCGCGTCGCCCGAGAAGCGGTCCAACCCGCTGGGGCCCAGCCGTGGGCCGACCAGGCCGACGAGGAGGAGGGCGGCGCCGAGCCACCCCCAGGCGGTACGGGACCGTCTGCGCATCCGCACGCCCTGGACCACTGCCGCTGCGATGAGCGCCGCGGTGGCGAGCGTCAGCGCGAGCACAAGGAGATCGCGCATGGTGTCACCTCCCGTTCACGTCTACCGTTTGAAATCCAGGCCGGCAGCGGCGAAACGGCTGCGCGATTTGCGCCCGCCGAACAGGGTCCGCCCCAGACGAGCGGCCTGGTTGAGGTCGCCCGCGCGGCCCACCCGCATAAACGATACGCGCCCCGATTCGGTTACGTCCGCGAAGTCCCCTCGGCGGCGCTTCCGCGATGCCGGAGCCCAACAGGCCGCATATTGCCGCGGAGGGGCTCCGCGCCCTTCGCCGGCGCCGGAAACCCCTGACCGTTTCCGGGAACCATAATCGGCGCCGTACGTGACCAGTCGGTCAGGCCGGGCGGCTGGCAACCGCGGCCAGCTCAAGGGCCCCCCTCCGGATTTCGCCCCTTCTGTCTTCACATAACGTATATTATCGGACGTTGTGTTTCCGTCGGACGGCCTGCAAACATGCCGCCGGACGCCTCCCCTGTCCCCGGGGCTGGCGTCCGGCGTCCGGTGTTATGTAGCGCTCTCCCCGTCTTCTGTGCCGCCGCCCTCCGCCGGCGCGGGATCGGCCGCTCCGGATGCGCGCGCCTGCTCGTCACATTCCGGATGCAGGTTCACCACCGCCTGCAGGCGCGGTCCGAAGCTGATCCGCCGTGTGACAAACCCGTCGTCCTGGATCAGCTTGCGGCACCGCGTGCAGTACAGCTTCCCTTCGGCCCGCAGCCGCTCCGCCGCGGCGCGCAGCTCGTCCTCCGACGGGTCGATCAGCACCCGCTGCTCCGTCTGGGCCGCTTCCACCAGCAGCCGCCTCATCTCCTCGCTCACGCACGACACCCCCGGTATGCCCCGACTGTATGTCCAGTCCGTTCATACCTACGCCGGCGGCTCACCGTTCATGCGGACGCCCGTCCGATCGCGCAGGGCCAGGCGTCCCGCCGGGGTGGCGCGTCCATCGTGCGGCGAGGGCGCAACGGCGCGTGCCCAAGCTTCGCGCCTCCGATATACCCCAACACGCAGAGCTGGCAGAATGTACCAACCATCCGGGCTCGTTCTGACCCGCTGGCGATTGCGGGTAATGCCGTCCCAGGTGACCTGGCCAAGGGTACGCGCGGCGCATGCCTTCACGATCTCTGGGGGAACACCCGGGCGAAGATCCGGTGGTAGATGGACGGGAACGCGTAGGCGGCCAGTTCCCCGGGCCTGACCCAGCGCACCCCTTCCCCCTCCGCCACCTCGGCCCCCGGCGCCAGCCACGCGCGGAAGCAGCGCAGGTGCCAGACCAGGTGCGTGAACACGTGCGTTTCGTCGGCCACGTGCTCCCCTACGGAGATCTCCGCGCCCAGCGCATCCCGCAGGAGGGCCCGGAGCGCCTCCTCCGGGCTCGCTTCTGCCGGCACATCGCCGCCGGGAAGCTCCCACAGGCCCGCCAGCAGCCCCCCGGCGGGCCGGCGGACGATCAGGACCCGGCCGTCCCGCTCGATGATGGCCGCGACCCGTTCCACGGGCCGGGGGGCCTTCGCCCGCCCCTTCACCGGGAGCCGGGCTTCCTTCCCGGCCTTTCGGCCCTCACAGAACTCCCGGACGGGGCAGAGCAGGCACTTGGGACTGCGGGGCGTGCAGATCACCGCCCCGAAGTCCATGAGGGCCTGGTTGAAATCCCCGGCCCGATCCGGCGGCATCAGGGCGCGCACCAGCGCCTCGATGGCGCGGCGGGTCGCGGGGCGGGAGACGTCGTCGGCGATCGCGTACAGTCGGGCCATGACCCGCAGCACGTTGCCGTCGACGGCGGGCACGGGCAGGTTGAAGGCGATGGAAAGGATCGCCCCGGCGGTGTACGGCCCCACGCCCTTCAGCCTGGAGAGTGCCCCGGGATCCGCGGGCACCTCCCCGCCGTAGCGGGCCACCACCTCCCGCACGGCGGCTTGTAGGTTGCGGGCGCGCGCATAGTAGCCCAGTCCCTCCCAGGCCTTCAGCACCTGCTCTTCCGGTGCTGCCGCCAGCGCCTCAGGCGTGGGGAACTGGGCGATCCACCGCTCGAAGTAGGGGATGACCGTCTCGACGCGAGTCTGCTGCAGCATGATCTCGGAGACCCAGATGTGGTACGGGTCACGGGTGCGGCGCCACGGCAGGTCCCGCGCATTCGCCCCGTACCACTCCAGCAGGCGGCCGGCCAACGCCGCCGCCCGCCTGCGCTCGTGCTGTTCCTCGTGCTGGGCAGTATCCAACGCTTTTCACCGGCGTAACCATTCGCCGCCGTGCCGCCGGCCTCCTCCCCCGCGGCGAGGGCCCACGCCGGCCTCCGCCACCACCCGCCCCGTTGCCTACTGCTGCGCCTGCGGCTGGCCGCCCTGTCCCTGGCCGCCCTGGGGCTGCCTGCCCTGCGCCTGCTGTCCCTGCTGGCCCTGCTGGCCTTGCCGGCCCTGCTGGCCTTGCTGGCCGCCCTGAGCCTGCTGACTCTGCTGGCCACCCTGGGCCTGCTGCACACTCCCGCACGGCCCCTGCCCCTGCAGGTCTGCGCCGGCCCCGGTGGTCTGCACCGCGGGGTTCTCCTGCGCCGTACTCTGCCCGCCGTCCGGATTCTGGCCGCCGCCCTGTCCGCCCCCCTGACCGTTGGCCCACTGCTGCTGCTGCCACTGGCCCTGTCCCCCGGTCTGGCCGGCGGCCCAGCCCGCCGCCTGCTGCCCCTGCCCTTGTCCCTGTGCCTGTCCCTGTCCCTGTCCCTGTCCCTGTCCCTGTCCTTGTCCTTGTCCCTGTCCCGGGCCCTGGCCCTGCCCCGGGCCTTGCCACGGGTTGTACCCCTGGTACTGGCCAATACTCTGGGCCTGGTTCTGCATCCAGCCCTGTCCCTGGTTCTGCCCCGGCGCGTGCGCCGTGTCCTGACCCTGCTGCTGGACTCCGTGCCCCTGGTGCGGGTTGCCCTGCGCCTGGTGTCCCGCCTGCTGCCCCGGCTGCTGGCCGCGCTCGCCCTGGCCGCCCCCCTGCCGGCCCTGTGCGTGCTTCACCAGGGCGTTGTACTGCCCCAGGTACTGCAGGCGCGACTCCAGGATCATCACGTGGCGCTCCATGTCCTCCGCCATCTGCTTGAATATCTGGTTCGCCCTTTCATCCTGCGACTGGGAGGCGAACAGCAAGTAGTTGCCTTTGGCCGCCTGCGCCATGGCGATGGCGCGCTCCAGATCGCCGTGTACCGTCATACCTGCATCCTCCTCCTGCCACCTCCCTGGCGAACAGGGAAGGGCCGCCTCAGCGCCGAAATCCACGTATGTCGGCCGCCGGCCGGCGGCCGCGCTCCGGCGCTAGTTTCTGCATGACGAAAGCGAGGTATGCGACGATGATCGTGCGGGCGGAACACGGGCAACTCTGGCTCACGGAGCAGGTGGTACACGCGCGCCTGAGCGCCGAACTGGTCGACGGCTGGGGCGGCTTCTGCACCCCGGTGGCGCCGCTGGAGTCCGTCCGGCTCGCCGCGGCCCTGCACGACGCCGGCTGGGCCGAGGTGGACGCCCGGCCGGAAGTCAATCCGGAGACCGGACGCCCCTATTCGTTCCTGGACATTCCCCAGGATGTTCACGTCGCTGCCCACACCCGTACGGTGCGCCGGGCCCGGCGGGCCGATCCCTACGCCGGGCTGCTCACTTCCCTGCACAGCGCCGGCCTTTACCGGAACCGCTACGGCTACCTGCCCCACATCGCCGCACGGCCGGTCGCGCCCCAGTGGCGGGAGGCCGTGGACCGCTTCCTGGCGGAGCAGGACGCCGTGCAGGCCGAACTCACCGCCGCCCTCCGCCCGGATCCCGCCGTGCTCTGGACGCACTACCGCTGGTTCCAGCTCTGGGACATGCTCTCGCTCTTCTGCTGCATGCTGAGCCCGGAGAGCACCCCCCACCGGTTTCTCTGCGCGGTGCCCACTGAGCCCGGCGGCGAGGATGTGGCGCTCTACCTGCGGGGCACGGACGCCCGGACCTTCGAGGTGGACCCGTGGCCGTTTGCCCCCGAGCGCATCGTCCTGCGCTGGCCGGCGCGGGTCCTCCCCGATCGGCCGTACCGCAGCCAGGACGAGTTCCACGAGGCGTACGCCCAGGCGACGCCCGTGCAGCAGGAGATCGTCCTGCAGCCCCGATAAAGCGAGCGGGATCCGCCCGTCGAACAGGCGGATCCCGCTTGCTATCTTTCGCCACTGCGCTCGTCAGTCGCCGCCGGCGTAGGAGTGCAGGCCGACGATCAGCAGGTTCACGCCGACCAGCGTGAAGAGCACCACCCCGAAGCCGATCACCGCGATCCAGGCCGACCGGCGGCCCTCCCAGCCGGCGGTGATCCGGAAATGCAGGTAGGCCGAGTACACGAGCCAGGCGATCAGCGCCCAGGTCTCCTTGGGATCCCACATCCAGTAGCGGCCCCAGGCTTCCTTCGCCCAGATCATGGCGAAGATCAGGCCACCGAGGGTGAAGATCGGGTAGCCGATGGCCACCGCGCGGTAGCTGATCTCGTCCAGCAGATCCGGGTCGCCGCCCACCCGCACCGCCAGGGCGTCGCCGATGCGGCCCTTGGCGATGAACCGGCGGATGAACCAGTAGAGCAGCGCGCCGATGACCAGCGAGTAGAGCAGGGTGTTCAGGTGCTTACCTCTCCACCCAAAGGGCACGACGAACAGCGGAAGGGGGATCCCCAGGAAGGACCCCTTCTCCCCCACCACGGCGCCGTACGGTCCGATGATGGGCGGCAGGTGGTAGGTGGTCATGCCGTTGTTGAACACCCAGGCAAACCCGGCGTAGCGCAGCACCAGGGCCAGCACGGTGAAGCCGACGACCACGAGGATGAGGTAGAACACGACCTCCATCGCCCGTACGCCGATAATGCGCTCCCAGCGGCTGACCCCGCTCGGCGCGTGAGGCGCAGCCTGTCCGGGAACGGCGCCGCCCTCCAGGCCCGCCGCTTCGCTCGCTGCCCTCGCCTCAGCCAGCTCCAGCCCGCGCACCCGCAGCAGGTAGAGCATGGCGGCGCCGAACGCCACCGCGAAGAAGCCTTCGCCCAGCGCGGCCAGGCTGACGTGCAGCGGCAGCCAGATGGACTGCAGGGCCGGGATCAGCGGCTGGACTTCGGGCGGGAACACATAGGAGTAAGCCAGCAGCGCGATGGTCACGGGGGTGACCAGGGCGCCGAGCACGTAAAGCTGGTACATCCGGTGGAGCACCAGGAACGCCACCATGCTCGAGAACGCCATGAAGCCGATGAACTCGTACATGTTGGAGGTGGGCCAGAAGCCCGACCCCTGCCAGCGGGCCACGATGGCCAGGCCGTGCAGGACCACGCCGATGAAGTTCGCCACGGTGCCGTGGGCCGGCGTCCGGCTGAACCGGGTGCCACCGGAGATCCTGCGGCCCAGCGTGCCCGAGACGTACAGCAGAAACGCGGCCAGATACGAGGCAAAGGCGCCGAACAGCAGCCACTGCGCGGCGTCCAGCAGAAACGGGTTCATCTCAGCTCAGCCCCTCCCCCTGGGGTGCGGTGAAGAGTCGCTTCATCTCCCGAGTCAGTGCAAACCGGTTCTTGTACGCCCTGGCGCCGACCAGGATCTGCCCGTTTTCCTCCCGGACCCACACCTGCCAGTGGAAGATGAAGAACGTGACCACCATGCCGATGAACACGACGGCGAGTCCGGCGTACATGTAGGGCACGGTCTTGTCGTGGTGCAGCTTCAGGGCGGTGTACCACCGGCTGTCGACCCGCTCCAGCTCCAGATAGTAGGGCCCCTGGAATACGGGCTCCTGCCCCCGGGCCAGGGCCAGGGCGATGAGACCGACCGATTCCCCCACGTCCGTCTCCACCACTTCGGCGAACAGCACCGGATTGCGCACCTCATACGAGGCGTTGGTCGGCTCGTTGGTCTCGGGATCCAGGATGAAGTCGTGCAGGTAGGTGCGCACGACCAGCTTCAGGCCGGTCCCCTCGATGGGGTACTCGGGCGCCGGATCCCGCAGGTCAAACGGGATCGTGGTGAGCACCTTCCCGGTATCGGCCTCGACCATCCGCAGGTGCGCCACGCCGGGCTCCTCCCGCCACGACGCCTGGTAGATCTCCCAGCCGCCGTACGAGAGCGGCTTGTTCACCTCGATGGTCCGGCGCAGGACCTCCTGACCGTCCACGATGATGGAGGCGTCGGTCGCGTACAGCGACGGCATACCGTTGTCGTAGAACTCCATCGTGAACTTGTGGTTGGTGATGGCGAAGTTCTCGCCGGGCACCTTGACGGTCTGCCCGTCCGGAATCCAGACGTCCCGGACCTCGTCCCAGCCCGGCAGCGCCTTGGCGAATGCGGCAAAGCAGACCACCAGGAGGCCGATGTGCAGGATATAGGGCCCGTAGCGGCTCAGCCTGCCCTTCTCGGCGTAAAGACACTCCCGGTCCCGCCAGATGCGGTAGCCCGCCCGCTTCAGCTTCGCCTCTGCCTCGGCCAGGCTCCCCGGGACCTCCAGGACGACCTGCTGCCTGCGCAGGAAGTGCGGCAGTTTCCAGACCTGCGGCCGGGTCAGCATCCGGTGCAGCGGCACCAGCCGGTGCAGCGAGCAGATGATGAGGCTGACGACCAGCATCAGGATCAGCGTGGCGTACCACCACGAGGAATAGGTGTGCGTCAGCCCCAGCCGCAGGAAGAGGTTGCCCCAGAACTCCCCGTACCGGTCGGGGTAATACAGATGCGGAGGCCGCCAGTCCTGGTACATCGATTCCTGCTCGATCACGGTGCCGAGGATCGACACGACGGCGATGACGATGATGATCCACGACGCCACCTTCGTCGAGGCGAAGAAATCCCAGGTCCGGTCGAGCCAGACCAGCCAGGGGTTCGGCCCCCTGGGCCCCTGCGCCCGGGGCCGGTCTCCCAGCGCCAGCCCGCAGTGCGGGCAGAACTGGGCCCCGGCCGGCAGCGGGCGCTGGCAGTCCGGACAGTTGGCTGCGTGTACTGCGGCCAGAACGAAACTCCCCCCTTGCCAGCTCATCCCCCTACATCCCCTGCCAGAACCTGCGCCAGGGTCCCCCTCAGAATCCCGTGAACCCGGTGACCTCCAGCAGCCAGGCGGACATGCGCTCCAGGCCGCCGGTGGCCAGCAGCAGCCCCATCACGACCATGACCGCGCCCCCCACCCGCTCGATGAGCAGCGAGTACCGGGCGAGCCTGCGCACGGACCCCAGGGCGTACGCCATGCCGATGAACGGCAGGGCAAAGCCCACCGAGTAGGCCAGGAGCAGCAGCCCGCCGTACCCCGGGCTGGTCGCGGCCAGCGCGAGCACGGCGCCCAGGATGGGCCCGATGCAGGGCGTCCATCCCGCGGCGAACGTCAGGCCGACCAGGGCGGAGCCCAGGTAGCCCTCAGGCCGGCTCGCGAGCTGCCGGCGGGTGTCGCGCATCAGGAACGGCAGCCGCAGGATGCCCAGGAGCTGCAGCCCCATGACGATGATGAAGATCCCGCCCACGATCGGGAGCCAGGAGCGGCTGCTGTAGAAGAAGGAGCCGAGCGCGCTGGCGGTGAGGCCGAGGGCGATGTAGATCACTGAGAAGCCCGCGAAGAACGCCAGGCTGTGCTTCAGCACACGCGCGCGCACAGCCCGGCTGCCTTCGGAAAGCTGGTCCACCGAAACGCCGGTGACGTAACTGAGGAACGACGGGTAGATCGGCAGGACGCAGGGCGACACGAAGGAGAGCACCCCTGCGCCGAAGGCCAGGAACAGGTTCGGCGAAGCCATAGCCATCGACTCTCCTCATCAGCGGGCCATCAACCGCTGCACCTCAAACTCGATCTGCGCCCGCGACATTTGGTACTGGTAGACCGCGCGCACGACGCCTTCCCGGTCGATGAAGAACGTGGCCGGGAGCGGCAGGATGTTGTAGGCGCTCTGGGCCTCCTCGTCCGCATCGATCAGGATCGGCAGATGGAGCCCGAGACGGTCGGCAAAGTCGCGCACGGCCACCCGGGACTCGCCGACGTTGATCGCGAAGAACTGCAGTCCGTCGGCCCGGTACCGGTCGTAGACCTCCTGGAAGTCGGGCATCTCCTTGCGGCACGGCGGGCACCAGGTCGCCCAGAAGTTGAGGATCACCGGCTGGCCTCTGAGGTCGGAGAGCCTGACGGTGCCGCCGTCCAGCGCCGGAATCTCGAAGTCCGGCGCCGGCGAGCCCACCTCCGGCACCGCGCTGGCGTCGGTACGGGGCACCAGCAGCATGAACAGGACCAGAACCGCCATGATGCCGAGCGATACGCCCGAGACCCAGCGCTTCCAGGCGGGACGCTTCCCCAGTTCAGCGGCCTTCCGGGCGGCTTCCGCCGCCCGCAGGTCCCAGCCGCAGGCGCTGCAGAACCGCCATTCGGCCCGGAGCTCGTTCCCGCACGCCGGACAGTGCTTGGCCAAACGCCTCACCCCGTGAATACAGTCGCTTCCGATGGTGACGTGGATACCTGCGTGACCGCGGCCCACGTACTCCCGATTATAACAAAGTGTCACCCAATAAGGTCAATCCTGCGTGGATCGGAAGTGCCAGACAGTAACGGGTCTGCACGCTCAGGTGCAGACCCGATATCGCCCGATGCGCGGGGATCAAGCCGAGCCGGGCCGGGCAGCACGGCGACTCGCGGGGTAGCGGAACGCCGCCTGCTGGTTCCAGGCCCTGAGCTCCGGAAACATCCGGTCAACGGCCAGCGAGATCTCGAGCATCCGCAGACCGCCCCGCTCCTCCACCGGCTTGCGGGCCGTCTCGGCCAGCATGCGGCCCAGCCGCCGGCTCAGGGCGTGCAGCTGCGCCTCGTCGGAAAAGTCGCCGGCGGCCGCGGCCTGCAGCACCGCCCGATGGCGCCTGCGCAGCCGCAGCAGCCGCGCATACAGGTCACCGGGCATCCGGCCCTCGAAGCTCTGGACGACAACCCCCATCTCCGTCCCCCTCCCCTCAGCGCATGTCGGTCGGGACGAACAGCACCTGGCCGGGATAGATCTCCGCGGAGGAAAGTCCGTTCAGCTGCTGGATCTCGTAGATGAGCTCGCGCACGTCACGGTTGCCCGCGTGCGCGACGGCGATGTCCCACAGCGTATCGCCGGGCGCGACGGTGTGGTGAACGCCCGCGGGCGGCTCGCTGGGCTGCGTGTGCACGAGGCGGGGGAACAGCAGTACGGCTGCGGCGACGGTCACCACGAACAACACGGCAAGCGTGCGGGCCCTGCGGACCGCCTTGGGCGTGCGCCGCCGAACCACCCGGACCCGTGACTGGGCGCTGTGCGCCGCCATCGCCATCCCTCCCTGCACCGAACGGCTCTTTGGTTCCTTCGGAACTTGTGTTCGTCTTCAGCCTACCACGAATGGATGTTCCCGTCAAGGCCGTCTGCGCATTTTTCGAACAGGCGTTTGCAGAACGGCGGACATGTGGTACAATCTACCCAACCGGACCGCGCGCCGGAGAGATCGGGGTGGGGCAGCTCTGACGGGACGGGCTCCCGCCCTCACTACAGGGGGTGTCGCTGCATGCCGGAACCCTTGACGGAGCGCCAGCGCCAGATCCTGCAGTTTATCAAGGATGAGATCCGCACCAAGGGTTACCCGCCGTCGGTGCGGGAGATTGGCGAGGCCATCGGCCTCAGCTCCAGTTCCACCGTTCACGGGCACATGACCCGGCTGGAGGAGAAGGGGTACATCCGCCGGGATCCCACCAAGCCCAGGGCCATCGAGGTGCTCGATGGCAGCCACACGCAGCTGAAGCGCACCATTGCGGTGCCCATGGTGGGCCGGGTGACCGCGGGCCAGCCCATCCTGGCCCAGGAGGCGATTGAAGACCACTTCCCGCTGCCGGCCGACTTCGTCCGGGCCGACGAGTCCGAGCTCTTCTTCCTCACCGTGCAGGGCGACTCGATGATCGACGCGGGCATTCTCGACGGCGACTACGTCCTGGTGCACCGACAGCAGCACGCCAACAACGGCGACATCGTCGTCGCGCTCATCGAGGACGAGGCCACGGTCAAGCGGTTCTTCAAGGAGCAGGATCACATCCGGCTGCAGCCGGAGAACCGGTTCATGGACCCGATCATCGTGCCGGACTGTCAGATCCTCGGCAAGGTGGTCGGCCTGGTCCGCCGGATGGTCTGAACAGGCAAGCGAAGCGGCCCTGTGTGAGCCAGACGCTCACACAGGGCCGCTTTCGTTTCCTCGGCCGGATCGGCGGCCGGGCGCGCAGAGGCGCGGCCGCCCGGCGCCGTGCCTACACCAGCACCTTCACGATGAAGGCCACCGTCAGCCCGAGCGCCACGACGACGTTCACCACCACGGAACCGAGCACGCCGACCAGCCCGCCGAACCCCGCCCTGACCGCCTCCCCGCCGGAGCGGCCCGCGAACAGCTCGAAGAGCGCGGCCCCCAGGAAGGGCCCGAGCAGGAGCCCCAGCGGCATGAAGAAGAGCCCGACGATGGAACCGATCACGGCGCCCCACGCGCCGGCCCGTCCGGCGCCGAAGCGCCTGGCGCCCCAGGCCCGCGCGTAATGCTCCGCCACCTGCGTCGCGGCCACCACGAGCAGGGCCACAACAAGGAAGCCGGGCGTGATCTCGCGAAACCCCTCCAGCACGCCGTAGCCCAGCATGGCCAGGAACACCACCGGCAGCCCCGGCAGCGCCGGGATGAACGTGCCCACCACGCCCACCAGCATGACGACGACGGCGATCAGGAACGCGATCCACTGCCCGGTCATGTCACCACTCCCTCTACACCTTCAGAATGCCGGCGGCCGCCAGATCGTTCGCGGCCCGGAGGGCGGCCAGCATGACGTGCTCCCGCGTGAGACCCCCCTGAAAATATGCGACGTACGGCGGACGCACCGGCCCGTCAGCGGAAAGCTCGATCGATGAACCCTGGATGAAGGTGCCGGCGGCCATGATCACCGGGTCGTCGTAGCCTGGCATGGCCCACGGCTCGGGCCGCACGTGGGCGTCCACCGGGCTGGCCTTCTGCACCGCCTGGCAGAAGGCGATCAGCGCCTCCGGCGTGCCCAGCTCCACCGCCTGCACCAGGTCGGAGCGCGGCGCATCGTAGGCGGGCCGTACGGCAAAGCCCAGGATCTCGAAGAAGGCGGCCGTGAACTGCGCGCCCTTCAGGGCCTCGCCGGTCACGTGCGGCGCGAGGAAGAGCCCCTGGTACAGCAGGCGGTTGGCCCCGGCGTTCGCCCCCACCTCGGCGCCGATGCCGGGCGCGAACAGCTGCGCGGCCGCCCGCTCCACCAGGTCGGCCCGGCCGACGATGTACCCGCCTGTGGGGGCAATGCCCCCGCCGGGATTCTTGATCAGCGACCCGCACGTGAGATCCGCCCCCACCTGCGGCGGCTCCTGCGCCTCCACGAACTCGCCGTAGCAGTTGTCCACCAGCACGGTGATGCCCGGGTTGGCTTCCCGGGCGGCGCGGATGATCTCCCCGATCTCGGCCATCGTCAGGGGCGCCCGCAGCGAATACCCGCGCGACCGCTGGATGAACAGACAGCGGGCGTCCGGCTTCTGCACCGCCCTCGCGACGGCCTCCACGTCCACCGTCTGGTCCGGCCGCAGGGGCACCTCCTCGTACGCCACGCCCCACTCCGCCAGGCTGCCGGCCCGGCCGCGGATCACCTGCTGCAGCGTGTCGTAGGGCGCCCCGGCGGCGGCGATCAAGCGGTCGCCGGGGCGCAGGGCCGCAAAGAGCCCGGTCGCGATGGCGTGGGTGCCCGAGGCGAACTGGACGCGCACCAGACCGGCCTCCGCCCCGAAGGCGCGGGCGAAGACCTCGTCCAGCTTCTCACGGCCGATATCGTTGTACCCGTAGCCCGTGGATTCCGCGAAATGCACCTCCGAGACGCCCGCCTCCTGGAAGGCGGCCAGCACCCGGGCCTGGTTGCGGAGCACAAGCTCGTCGATCCCGGCCCACACGGGCCGGACGCGCTCCAGGGCGGCGTCAGCGGCCCTGGCGATGGCCGCGGGACAGTCGGGGATGAGTTGGTTCCAGATGTTCAAGGGCGCAACCTCCAATAAGCAGCAATGCACAGCATACCGTACATTTTATCATTGCCGCCTCCGGGGCCGCACCACCAGCAGCCAGTAGAACAGGGTGGGCATCGGGAACTGGATCAGCCCCAGCAGCCCCCAGAACCAGGCCCTGGCGCCCCGGCGCCGCGCGTCCAGGAAGAGCAGCGTCCCCTGGGCGCCCAGCAGCAGGGCGATCAGCACCCATCCATACCAAGGCACCTGTGTCGGATCATTCATGGCTGACCCTCCTCCCCCCGGCGTGCACCAGCGCCGCGCCGGCCGCCACCGCCACGGCCAGCACCGCCTGGGCGGCCAGGAAGTACGCCGGGAACCGCAGCGACGCCCACAGCCAGCCGCAGAGGATGAGCCCCGCGACCGCCAGGAAGCGCAGCAGGTCGCGGCGCAGCGCCTCTCTCTGCTGCCGCTGCACATCCCGGACCAGCAGGATCATCGCCCCGATCTCGGGCGGTCGTTCATCGTCCACCGCGCCAGCCAGCGCATCCAGTCCCTCCCGCAGGGTCCGCTCCCAGGGCTCCGAGTTACGCGTCATCCTGCCCCAGCCCCCTTCGCAAGGCCCGCACCCCGCCGTGGATGCGGGACTTCACCGTTCCCACCGGGATCTCCATCCACCGGGCGATCTCCTCATACGTGTAGCCGTAGTAGTGCTTCAGCACCACAGGCAGGGCGACGTCCCGGGGAAGCGCCTGCAGCGCCGCCATCAGGCCCTGCACATAGGCCGACGGGGCCTTGTGCCAGAGCGGCTGCTCCCCCGCCGCCCGCACCGCCGCCCGACGCTCCCGCTTTTCCCGCCGGAGCCAGTCCAGGTAGAGCCGGGTAGCGATGGAGATCAGCCAGGTGCTGAAGCGGGAGCGGCCCTCGAACTGGCCGATGCGCTCCACCGCCCGGATCATCGTCTCCTGGGTCAGGTCCTCCGCCAGGGCGCGGTCAAAGGTAACCGTCACCAGGTACTTCTTCACCGGCAGGTAGTTCTGCTGCAGCAGGAGCGCCAGCGCGGCCGCGTCGCCCCGCCGCGCTTTCCGGATCAGATCGGCTTCATCCAAGGGCCTCACCCGCCCGTCCGTGGTATGCGGCCGGCCTCAGCGGACCTGGCTGGCGAAGAGCTGCTGCCGGTTCAGGCGGCGCAGCACCTGCCGCAGCAGCAGCCCGTCCAGCAGGAGCAGGCCCGCCCCGACGGCCAGGACCACCGGCAGACTGAACACCAGCACGCCCGTCACCTGCCCCGCGACCAGCAGGAGCAGCGGCAGCACCACCATGCTGCCCAGCTGGTACGCCGCCTGGAACGTCGCAACCCGCGCGCTGATGAACACGTTCAGCAGGATCGCCAGCAGCGCCACCCCCGGGATGACCAGAAGGACCAGGGGGATCCAGTTCGCCTGTGGGAAGATCAGGCGGCCGAACAGCGGCCAGGCCGCGGCGTTCACCGCCGCCGTGCACAGGAGCAGCGTGGTCAGCGAGAGCCCGATCGCCGGAACGAAGGGCGCCAGCACCTTCCCGGCGAACAGCGACCGCATGTCGACCGGGGCGAACAGCAGCGTCTCCAGCGTGCCCCGCTCCTTCTCGCCGGCGAACGAGTCGGCGGAGATCACCGAGGCGGCCATGAGCGGGATCAGGAGGAAGAACGGCGCCAGGAAGTAGTTTGCGCCCACGTAGATCAGCCGCTGGCTGAGCTCCGGGAGCCCGGCCAGCACGGTCGCCAGCTCCCCCGGGGGCAGCTTCTCCACCCAGCCGATGACGAGCTCCACGTCGGACGGCGCCATCGCCCCGGCGCCGAACCGGAAGGCCAGCACCATCCCGACCGGCACGACCACCCCCAGGATCAGCGGCACGACCAGCATCGGCAGCCAGACCTGAAGGTTGGCGGTGATCGCCTGAATATCCTTCCGCGCGATGGCCAGCACGGCTCTCCTATTCACGCGCCGCACCTCCCGTGATCTTGAAGTAGAGGGCCTCCAGGTCCTGACGGACGGGCGCGGCGCTGTAGACGGCCGCCTCCTGCGCCAGGCTGCGCAGGAGCCCGGGAACCGCCTCCCGTCCCGGTACCGTGAACGCGATCCGCCCCGGGCCGACCCGCCTGGCGGGCATCCCGCGGTACTCGCTGCCGGTCAACGGCAGATCCGTCTCCACCTCCAGCGTCACCGCCGGGAAGTACCGCGCCTCCAGTTCCTCCAGGGTGCCCTGCTCCACAACCCGGCCGCCCAGCAGGAAAAGAAAGCGGTGGCAGACGATCTCCAGCTGCTGGAGCAGGTGGGAGCAGATGATCACCGTGGTGCCTTCCCGCTCGTTCAGGTCGCGGATGTACGCCAGGACCATCCGGATGCCCTCGGGATCGAGGCCGTTGGTGGGCTCGTCCAGGAACAGGATCTCCGGCCGGTGCAGCATCGCCTTCGCCAGCCCCAGCCGCTTCTTCATGCCGGTCGAGTAGGCGCCCACCTTGCGGTCGGCGGCGTCGTCCAGGCCGAACGCCGCCAGCAGGGCGTCGGGACGGCCCGGGTCGTCCACGCCGTACAGTTCGGCGAAGAATCGCAGGTTCTGCCGGCCGGTCATGCTCAGGTAGAGCCCGGCCGACTCGGTCAGCACCCCCGACATGCGCCGCACCGCCTCGCCGTCCGCCCGGGGGTCGTACCCGCCCACGCGGATCTCGCCGGCGTCGGGGTCCAGCACGCCGTTGAGGAGCCGCACCGTAGTCGTCTTGCCCGAACCGTTGGGCCCGATGAAGCCGACGATTTCGCCCCGGGCCACGGTGAAGCTCAGGTCGGTGAGCACCGGCCGCCCGCCGAAGCCCTTGGCCACGCTGCACACTTCCAGAAAGGCGTTGTCCTTCATCTGCATCACCCGCCGGTCCGACGCCTGAGCGGGGCAAAAAGTTCACTGCCAGAACAAAGAAATGCGCAGAAAAACCGGCCCTTCCCGCTGGGGGAAGGGCCGGCAGGCTTCGCAGCAGATCAGAAGACGATGGCCTGCATGATGAAGCCGAAGATCACGCTGAGCGTCACGGCAATCAGGCCCGGGATCATGAAGCTGTGGTTCAGCACGTACTTGCCGATCCGGGTGGTGCCGGTGGAGTCGAAGTTGATGGCGGCGATGATCGGGCCGTAGTTGGGGAGGAAGAAGTAGCCGTTCACGGCGGGGAACATGGCCGCCAGGAAGGGAACCGGGATGCCCAGGGCGATGCCCAGCGGCATGATGGCCCGGGTGGTCGCGGCCTGGGAGTTGACCAGCACCGAGAAGAAGAACAGCACGATGGCCAGGAGCCACGGAGCCGACTGCACGACGCCGCCCAGCTGGGCGTTGATGACCGCCTGGTTGCCGCTGAACCAGGTGTCGCCGGCCCAGGCGATGCCGAAGATGGCGATGAGGGCGTTGGCGCCCGCCTGGAAGACGGAACCCTTCACCAGCGAGCCCACGTCGGCCTTGGTCACCCAGAGGATCACCGTGGCAGCGACCAGCATCACGATACAGATGGCGTGCCACATCTGCAGGCTCGCACCGCTGGCGAAGGTCGGCCGCAGCGAGGGCACGGCGCCCAGGATGACCACCGCGATGGCGGCGACCAGGAAGATGATGACCGAGGGTACGGCGCCGGGCGGGGCCTTGTAGGCCATGAGCTCCTCGCGGGACTTGGGCTTCACCGGCTCGATCAGGCCGGCCTTGACCCGCCGCTGATACTCGGGATCGTCCTCCAGCTCCTTGCCCATGAAGTTACAGATGAACGCCGTGATCATACAGGCCAGGAAAGTGGACGGCGCGGTGATCAGCATGAGCTTGGGGAGCGTCATCCCCATGGCCTCGGTCAGACCCAGCATGGCCACCATGGCCGCCGAGATCGGGCCGCCGGTAATGGCGAACTGCGAGGCGATGACCGAGATCGAAAGCGGCCGTTCGGGGCGGATCTTGGTCTCGCGGGCCACCTCGGCGATAACCGGCAGAACCGAGTACGCCACGTGACCGGTGCCCGCGAAGAAGGTGAACGTGTAGGTCACGAACGGGCCGAGGAACGTGATGTACTTCGGGTTGCTGCGGAGCATGCGCTCAGCCAGCCGGACGAGGTAGTCCAGGCCGCCGGCCGCCTGCATCGCCGAAGCGGCACAGACGACCGCCAGGATCATCAGCATGACGTCGATCGGGGGCGAGGTCGGTTCCAGTTTGAATACGAAGACCAGCACTGCGAGGCCGACGCCGCTGGCAAGACCGATACCGGCGCTGCCGAGGCGGACGCCCAGATAGAGGAATACAAGTACGACGAGCAGCTGCAACCAGACCAAGAAAGGGTGCACCTCCTTCTGATTGTCCTGCCTCGAGCATACTTGTTTCGCTGCTGTAGTCGCTATCCGCCTCTGGTACCCGCTTGCGAAAGCACCTATTGGCTTTTCCCGGCTAGTCCCTTCGACCACCGGGCGCACAGGCAAGATGCTCGAACCGGCGGCCGTTCCATGGCTGAAAGGCGGACGCCCAGACGGCGCCGCCGGCTTTTCGCGCGGCACACGCACCGACAGGGCCGCCCCCGCGTGGCCGCGCCGGCGCATGCGTGGTCCGCGAGACCATTTTGTCCCTCGGCTCTCTGCCTGATTCAGGTACTAGGCCGAGCCGACCGCCGCAGGTGACCCGGTGCGCCATAGCACAAAAATACGAAAAGGCGGGGTGCTCCCCGCCGCTCCTCAACCCTTCATGGTCTGGTTCCCACCGCCGCAATCCGGTAGGTGAACCGGCCCCCGGGCGCATCGATCACCACCCGCTCGTTCACGCGCTTCAGCAGCAGTGCGAGCCCCAGGGGCGATAGACAGGAGATGTGTCCCTTCTCCGGATCGCCTTCATCCGGAAGGACCACGGTGTAGACCTCCTCGGTGCCGTCGGTCTCGTCCACGAGGGTCACCGGCATATCCATGAACACGACGTCCAGGGCCGCGTCGTCGCCCTGCTCCCCCATGCGCTCCAGCAGCTGGCTCGCCACCTCCACGTAGCGGCGCAGGTGCGGGCGCACGCTGTAGGCGAGACCTTCGCTGCCCGGGCTGGAGAAGTACTCCTCCATCTGGGTGTTCAGAAGCTCTTCCAGCACGCGCAGCCGGCTGGCGATCCGCGACCGCATGTGCTCGATCTCGGATGGCGGACGTGCACGTACCATGGCATCACGACCTTTCGCAAGGAGATGTTCACCGGCGGCCTCTGCCGGATTTTTCCGCGCATACGGAGCCACTCCGCTCTGGGAACGGAGTGGCCACCCCTCTTGCCAATAGTATATCACAATTGCCAGCGGCTGTAACTGGTCCGACAGCGCGCCCACTTCCGGTATGCCCTCCCACTTTTCGGCAGTTCCGTTCCCCCTCATGCTGGACGGCAGGACGGGTGCGTATGCTTGCACGAGGTGGATTGCGATGGCCAGGGTGCGACAGCCACAGCGGATGGAGGAAATCAGCAACTGGCTCCGTGAGGGCCGCATCACCCCGGCCGACGCCCTGCAGATGGCGATCGACCTTCGGCGGCGGCGCGCGGCGCCCCGGGCGCAGCCCAGGCCCGCGGACGCCGGCGAGGATCGGGAGCGTCGGGTCCGGGCGGTCATCGCGGAGCTGGACGGGCTGGTCGGCCTGGAGCCGGTCAAGCAGCTGGTCCGCGAACTGCAGGCCTACATTGCGATCCAGCTGCGCCGCGCGCGGGCCGGCCTGGCCAGCCAGCCCAGCAGCCTGCACATGATCTTCACCGGCAACCCCGGCACCGGCAAGACGACCGTGGCCCGCCTGCTGGGGCGGCTCTTCAAGGAGATGGGCGTACTCCCGAAAGGCCACATGGTCGAGGCGGAGCGAGCGGACCTGGTGGGCGAGTACATCGGACACACGGCCCAGCGCACCCGCGATGTGGTCCGGCGCGCCCTGGGCGGGGTGCTTTTCATCGACGAGGCCTATTCGCTCGCCCGGGGCGGCGAGCGGGACTTCGGCAAGGAGGCCATCGATTTCCTGGTGCGGGCCATGGAGGAGCACCGCGGCGAGCTGGTGCTGATCCTGGCCGGCTACCCCGACGAGATGGCCTGGTTCCTGCGGCAGAACCCCGGCCTGCGGTCCCGCTTCGCGCTGACGATCCACTTCCCCGACTACACGCCGGAGGAGCTGGTGGCCATCGCCGAGATGATGCTGCACCGCCGGGACTACCAGCTCACCCCGGACGGGCGGGCCGCCCTGCGGCAGATCCTCCGGGGCCGCGGCTGGCTGACCGCCGGCGAGCACGGGAATGCCCGGGCCGTGCGCAACCTGATCGAGCGTGCGATCCGCTGCCAGGCCCTGCGGCTGGTCGACCGGCCGGACGCGACCCGGGCGGAGCTGATGGCGATCACCCGCGCCGACCTGGAGGACGCCGTGGCGGCAGCAGCCGGCCGGTCCTGGCGGTGGGACACGAACGGGCCGTGAGGGGTGAGAAAACAACGGGGACCGCCTGGCTGGCGGTCCCCCTCACTCTGCGCTCTCAGGCTCCTCTTCGGCGTCTCCCCGCATGATCTGCGCCACCGTGGCGGGCAGCGGCCGCATCGGCGTGATGGTCGAAAGCGCGTGCTTGTACACGAGCTGGACCTTGCCGTCGAGCTCCACGGCCACCGTGAAGTTGTCGAACCCGCGAATCTGTCCCTTCAGCTGGTATCCGTTGACGAGATAGATCGTTACCGGGATGTTCTCCTTACGAAGCAGGTTGAGGAATCCATCCTGCAGGCTGGCTGACGCCCTCGTCACTCGATCCGCCCCTTCCTCTCTCTACAGGGCCATTTCTCCCTTACCAGTCTGACGATTTCCCCGGCCGCCCGGTTCCGGGCCTCCGGGTCGGTCACATCCAGCCACCGGAGGCGCCGTTCCCGCCGGAACCAGGTGAACTGCCGCTTGGCGAAGCGCCGGGTGTTGCGCTTGATCAGGGCCACCGCCTCGTCCCAGGTGAGCAGACCGCGCAGGTAAAGCACCAGCTCCCGGTACCCCAGCGCCTGCAGGGCGCGCACGTGCGGAGGGTAACGGCTGAGCAGCCGGCGCACCTCCTCCAGCCACCCCGCGGCCAGCATGGCGTCGACGCGCTCGTCGATGCGGGCGTAGAGCTGCGCCCGGTCCATCGTCAGGCCGATCATCAGGTCATCGTACCGGGGCTCTGCATCCGCCGCGGTCTGCGTGGCAGAGATGGGCACGCCCGTCTGCGCGTACACCTCCAGGGCCCGGATGATGCGGAACAGGTCGTTGGGGTGCAGCCGTGCGGCCGACACGGGGTCCACCTGCTGCAGCCGGGCGTGGAGATAGCCCGGACCGTGCCGCTCCTCCTCCTGCCGGAGGCGCGCCCTCAGTTCGTGATCTGCCTCCATCGGGGTGAAGGTGTACTTCTCCACCACGGCCCGGACGTAGAGGCCGGTGCCTCCCACCAGCATGGGCAGCCGCCCCCGGGCGCAGATCTGCGGGATCAGTTCGTCCACCCGGGCCTGGAACTCGGCCACCGAGAAGTCCTCGTCCGGCTCCTTGATGTCGATGAGGTGGTGGGGCACGCCGCCCGCCTCCTCCGGCCGGATCTTGGCGGTGCCGATGTCCATGCCCCGGTAGACCTGCATCGAGTCGCCGGAGATGATCTCGGCCCCCACGGCCCGGGCCACCGCCACCGAGAGGGCGGTCTTGCCCACCGCCGTGGGGCCCACCAGCACCAGAAGTGGCAGCTTCACCGCTTGAACCTCTTCTCCAGTTCAGATACAGACACGCAGATGATGGTCGGCCGCCCGTGCGGGCAGGTCTCGGGCGCTGCGCAGGCCGCCAGATCCTGGATGAGCGCCGCGATGTCCTCGGGCTGCAGCGCATCCCGGGCCTTGATGGCCGCCTTGCAGGCCGCCATGGCGGCCAGCACCCGCCGCCGCCGGTCGGTCACCGGCGTGCCCGGCGCGACCTGGTCCTCCTGCAGCCGGTCCAGGAAGTCGGAGACCAGCCGGGCCACGTGGTCTGTCCCCAGTCCGGCGGGCACCCCGTGGATCAGCAGCGTGTTCCCGCCGAAGGGCTCCGCCTCGAAACCGCTCTCGGCGAAGATGGCGGCGTTCTCCCGCCAGATGGCCATCTGCGCCGGGGTGAGGTCCAGCGTCAAGGGGAAGAGCAGCCGCTGCACGCTGGCCGCCTGCTCGTGCGCCGCCGCGTAGAGCCGCTCGAAGAAGATGCGCTCATGGGCGGCGTGCTGGTCGATCAGGTAGAGCCCTTCCGGCCCGTCGCAGGCGATGTAGGACCGGTGCACCTGGCCCAGGGGCCTGAGCGACCGGATCAGCCCGGCGGGGTCGGTAGGGCGGGGCACGAAGCCGGCCTCCGCCAGGTCGGCCACCGGCGCGCCAGCTGCGGCCACCTCGTTGCCGGCCCGGTCCGCCAGCACAGCCTGCAGGCCGCCCGGCGGCAGGCTGCCCAAAGACGGGCTGCCCGGCTGGGGACCTCCCGGGGAGGGGCCACCGCGCGGCTGGTACGTCCGTGCCGCTTCCCGGGCGGTATTCTGCGCGTCCGCGCCGGCGGCGGATACCCCCCAGGGAGGAGGTGCGGCCCGACCGCCCCCCTCACCGGGCCGCCCGGCGCCCGGGGGCACCCAGCCCCGCTGCAGGGCCGCCTTCTCCCCGGCCCGGTCGGGCACCCGCACCTCGCCGTCCGGCGAGACCTCGGTGCCGGGGATGAGCAGGGCAGCGCCCAGGCTCTGGCGTGCCGCCTGGTAGACGGCCGCCCGCACCTCCCGGTCCCGCTGAAACCGCACCTCGGCCTTGGTCGGGTGGACGTTCACGTCCACCTCCCGCGCATCCACCTCGATGAACAGGACGCAGACCGGGTAGCGGCCGCCGGGCAGGAGATGGGCGTACGCCTCCTCCAGCGCGTAGCGGGCGGCGATGGTGCGCACGGCCCGGCGGTTGACGAAGAAGTACTGGTGCGTCCGCCCGGCCCGGGCGATGGCGGGCCGGCCCACGAAGCCCCGGACCTGGGCCGCGTCATTCCGGTAGTCGACGGGGATCAGCTCCTTCGCCACCTCCCGGCCCAGGAGCGCCGTGACCGCGCCAATGAGGTCGCCGGTGCCCGGGGTGGCGAAGACCTGGGCCGGGCCACTGTGGAAGCGGAAGGCGACCCCGGGGTTGGCCAGGGCCAGCCGCGTCAGGATGTCGCCGATCTGGGCCATCTCCGTCGCGTTGGTCTTCAGATACTTCAGCCGGGCGGGGACGTTGTAGAACAGGTTCCGCACCGTCACCCGGGTGCCGGCGGGGCAGCCGTGCTCCCCCTCGGACACGACCTGCCCACCCTGCACGACGATCCGGTAGCCGGCCAGCCGGTCATGGGGCCGGGTGATCAGCTCGAACTCGGAGACGGCGGCGATGGAAGGGAGCGCCTCCCCCCGGAACCCCAGGGTCGTGATGGCGTGCAGGTCCTCGGCCGTGCGGATCTTGGAGGTCGCGTGCCGTTGCAGGGCCAGCCGGGCGTCCTCGGGGAGCATGCCGATGCCGTCGTCGCTCACCCGCACGAGCTCCCGCCCGCCGCCGCTCACCTCCACCACGATCCGCTTCGCCCCGGCGTCCAGGGCGTTCTCCACCAGCTCCTTCACGACGCTGGCGGGCCGCTCCACCACCTCGCCCGCGGCGATCTGGTTGGCCGTCTGCTCGTCGAGCAGGTGAATCCGGGCCAATCTCCCACCTCCGACCTCAGGCCCGTCAGGACGCGCTGACAGTGCGGCGGCGCCCTCCAGGCCGGAGGCGCCGCCCGTCAGGATCACGACTTCCTGGGCTGCTTGGGCTTGCCGTACAGCTTCTCCATCTCCGCCTCAATCTCTTCCTGCAGCTGCATGACCTTCTTCTGCCGGCTCAGGATCGCCTTCTGCCGGAAGCCGCCGGCCGCCGCCATCTGATACATGGCGAGCGACTCCTTCGCGGCGGTGAGCGACATCTCATGCAGCCGCTGGGCCTTGGGCGGGACCTTCAGCTTGTTCATGTCCGCAATCAAGGCCTCGTAGGTGGAGATGATCTCCCGCAGCGGTTTGCGCAGGAGAACCGGATTCACGTTGGGGTTCTGGCCGAGCGCCTGCGCCTGCTCAGCCTTCTCCTGGAGCTTGTGCTTGTCATAGAGCCGCTTCATGTCGATGGCGTATTTGCGGATCTTGAACCAGGGTGTTTGCCAGAGAATCAAGAAGGCCAGACCGAGAGCAGCCAGTACGATGAGAAGCCATTGCCACCAGGTAAACACAGCGATTGTTCACTCCTCCAGGGAATCTCCCCTCCGTCACATTGTGGCATGTCTCCTATGCAGAGGCAAGCCTTTCCGTTGACGGATTTCGTCAGGCGAGGGGCACTTCGCGGAGAGGCCCCGGAAGAGATGCCGGGCAGGTTCGGCGCCGGGTCCGGAGGCCGGCGGTGGCTTCGCGCAGGATGACGGACTGCGGACGGCGAAATGCCAGAGCATGACGGATTCCGGGTACGCAGAGGAGGATGGGCTGTGGGCGCGTTCATCCTGGTTCGGCACGGCAGCGCCAGCTACGACCTGGCGGAGGCGCGCAGGCTGCGGGGCGGCATGCGGGACTGGGTTCCGCTCTCGCCCCGGGGCGTGGAAGAGGCCGAGGCGGCGGCTGCCCGGCTGAAGGGCACCTCCGCCCGCCTGATCCTCTCCTCGCCGATGACGCGGGCGCTGCAGACGGCGGCCATCCTCAGCCGGAGGCTCGACCTGCCGCTGGCGGTGGAGTTTGACCTGCACGAGTGGCTGCCGGACCTCACCCAGACCTACGACTCCAGCAAAGTCGTGGCCGACGCGGCGGAGGAGATGGCCCGCTGCGGCGGCGAGTGGCCGGAGGGAGCGTCGCGCAGCTGGGAGCCGCTTTCGCAGGTGCGCCGACGGGTGCTGGACGTGCTCAGGCGGAACGCCCAACCCGACGGCGTCATCGTCGTCTGCCACGGCACCGTCATCGCCGCGCTCACGGGGCGCTCCCTGGGGTGCGGCGAGCAGACTCTGTACGCGCTGCCACCGGCCGCACAGCCGTTGCCGCACCAGCCGCCTCGGCAGGCGCCGCCGCCGGACCCGGCTCCGCCGCATGTACAGCCGGCTGTGCAGAGTGAGCCGCCGGCGCATCCTCCGCGGGCTGGGCGTTGAGCATCACGGCGCTGCCCAGGACCAGCGCGATCCCGACGATCTGGGGGACCTCCAGCGGCTCGTGCAGGAACAAGAACCCCACTACGGCCGCCACCACCGGCTCCACGGTGGAGATGATGCTGGCGTGGCTCGCCTCCACCGACCGCAGCCCGGTCAGGTAGAGCGTGTACGCCCCCACGGTCGTGACCAGCACCAGGTACGCCAGCGAGGGAACCACTTCCGGGGTGCGGGCCAGAGCCTGGACCGCGTCACGCCCGAACAGCAGCGCCAGGGGCACCGCCCCGGCCACGAGGGAGTAAGCCTGCACCGTCCACGGGTTGTACCGCTTCAGGGCGTGCTTGCCGAAGATCGAGTACATGCCGTAGGTGAACCCGGACCCGAGGCCGGTGAGCACCCCGATGAGCTGACCCCGGAAGGTCGCAGGCTCGTAGGCCCGGGCGACGAGGGCGCAGCCCGCCAGCGTCAGGACCAGCGCCAGGAGCTTGGGCCGGGTCAGCCGTTCGCCCAGGGTCAGGGCAGCAGCCAGTGTCACGAAGGCGGGCGCGCTGTACATCAGCACCGCCGCGGCCGCCACGGAGAGGTACTGGATGGTGAGGAAGTACAGCAGGTAGAAGGCGGCGACGCTGACCAGTCCGTAAGCGGCAAACAGCGGCAGGTCCCTGAGCCTGACCCGCAGCGCGCCCGGCCGGAGCGCGGCCAGCACGGCCACGATCAGCAGGGCTGCCGACGCGGCCCGCAGCGTGACGACGCTCTGCGCCGCCAGACCGCTGCCGTACAGGTCCCGGCTGACGATCCCGATGGTCCCCCACAGCGAAGCCGCGCCGAAGATACACAGGTAGCCCAGGGCCCTCCGCCCGCGCACTCGCTCCATGCCGCCGTCGTTCCCCCCGGTCTGACAGGTCCCCGCCCGTCCGGACAGGGCCCTCCTCCTTTTCCCCTTTACTGGTGTGACGCCGGAAAAGGCCTGGCAGGTGCGGGGAAATGGTCCTACACATAAAAAGATTGGGGCTGGACCCAGCCCCGGATGTCAGTGCAGCGGCGTGATGTTGAGCCGGCGCCCATCCGGCCCGGCGTCGGGATTGCGCTTCGGCGCGCGCACCTCCAACAGGCCGTGCCGGAACGTGGCCGTGGCCTGCTCGCTGTCCACCGGAACGGGGAACCCGATCGTGCGGATGAAGGCGCCGTAGAACCGCTCCGACCGGTACGTGCCCCGCTGCCGGTCGACCTCCTCGGCCTTCCGTTCGCCCCGGATGGTGACGCCCTGGTCGGTGATGCGCACGTCCACGTCCTGGGGGTCGATGCCTGCCAGCTCGCAGCGCACCAGGATGTCGTCCCCCTGCTCGACCACCTCCACCGGAAAGGCGGTCATCGCGCCGCCGAAGGGCACTCCCGTCCCGAAGAAGGGGTCGGTGAAAAGGCGCTCCAGCGGCGTGCGCACCCGCTCCAGCTCGCGCAAGGGATGCCACGGAATCAGGTCCACGTTCTCTCCTCCTCGTCCGCTTCGCTCAGGCGCTGCCGTGGCCGGCGCAGCGCCTGTCCGGAAGTCAGTATCTCCCGCGCTCCGGCCCGCCATGCCGCCCGCTGCGGCCCCGGCGCGACGCCGCGGACCGGAGTGCCGGAGGATTCTGACCTGTGCCCTCGAATATCGACTTGAAAAAGAAGGAGGTAGAACCGATGATCCCTGAAGCGCGCGCCTGTTCCGAGCAGCTTGCGTTCGGTCTCCGGATCCTGAAAGGGGCCATCCGGGACCTCACCCCGGAGCAGCTGGCCTTCGTGCCCCCCGGCCTGGCCAACAGCATCGCCACCCTGGTACTGCACGTCGCGGCGACCGAGCTGGTGGTGGTCGAGCAGTTTACCGGCCGCCCGGTTTCGGAGGAGCTGCGCCGGGCCGTCCTGCTGGACCGGTATACGCCCGCTCCCGGCGCGCCGATCCCGCCCGCGGATCCGGGCGAGACCGCCGAATCGCTCACGGGCAAGCTGGAACGGGCCAGGGCGGAGCTTCAGGCGCTGCTGGAGCAGCTCACCCCGGCCGACCTGGAGCGCACCTTCCCCTTCCGTCCCGGGGGACGGCCCCAGCCGCTCACCTTCTTCCTGCACCTCCTGCCGTTCCACCTGGCCTCCCATTACGGGCATATCGCGATCATCAAGCGGTTTTTCCAGCAGGGAGGCTAGGCAGCGGGCCGGCGGCGCAGCGCGTTCCGCGTGACACCGGTGCTCCAGATCCTCACCCTGACCCGTGAGATCCTGTGCGCCCGGCGCGCCCGTGCGGCGTAGAAGCAGATGCAGCGCCGGGGTCCGCCTGCCCGGGCAGGAGCACCGCCCCCCGGAACGCACCGGGGGGCGGCTGCGCGTCAGCGGTTCTCTTTCGCCTTGGCCTGCAGCTGGTACAGCGTGTTCAGCGCCTCGATCGGCGTGAGCGCCAGCACGTTGAGCGCCAGGAGTTCCTCCACGACCGGGTCCTTCTTCGGCTCGAAGAAGGTGAGCTGCACCGCGGGCTGCCGCCGGAGCCGCTGCGCCGCGGCCTCCCGGCGCGACTTGCGCTCGCCCTCCTGCTCCTCGAGCGTGGCGAGGATCTCCCGCGCCCGCTCCACCACAGAGGCCGGCAAGCCCGCCAGGCGGCCCACCTGAATGCCGTAAGAGCGATCGGCCCCGCCCCGGACCAGCTTGCGGAGGAAGATGATCTCCTCCCCCTTCTCCATCACCGCGACCGAGTAGTTCTTGACGCCGGAGAGGAGCCCCTCCAGCTCGCAGAGCTCGTGGTAGTGGGTGGCGAACAGCGTCCGGCAGCCGATGGCCTGGTGGATGTGCTCGGTGATCGCCCAGGCGATGGAGAGGCCGTCGAAGGTGGCCGTCCCCCGGCCGACCTCATCCAGCACCACCAGCGACCGCTCGGTCGCGCTGTGGAGAATATTGGCCACCTCCGTCATCTCCACCATGAAGGTGGACCGGCCGGTGGCCAGGTCGTCGGAGGCGCCGACCCGGGTGAAGACCCGGTCGACCAGGCCGATGCGCGCCGAGTCCGCGGGCACGAAGGAGCCCGCCTGCGCCAGGATCACCGCCAGGGCGGCCTGCCGCATCACCGTGGACTTGCCGCCCATGTTCGGCCCGGTGATCAGCAGGATCCGGTTCTCGCCGGTGTCCACCATGAGGTCGTTGGGCACGAACGCCCCTTCCTCCATCACCCTTTCCAGCACCGGGTGGCGGGAGCCCTTCAGCTCCAGCACGGTGGAGTGGTCCACCAGCGGCCGGCAGTAGCCGTAAAGCGACGCCACCTCCGCGAAGGAGGCCAGGACGTCCAGTTCGGCCACCGCCCGGGCGGAACGCTGGATGCGGGTCACCTCGGCAGCCACCCGCTCCCGGATCTCCACGAACAGCTCGTACTCCAGGCCCATCACCCGCTCGGCCGCATGGAGCACCTTCTCCTCCAGCTCTTTCAGCTCCGGCGTGATGAACCGCTCCTCGTTGGCGAGGGTCTGCTTGCGGATGTAGTCGGGCGGCACCAGGGGCAGGTTGGGCTTCGTGACCGACAGGTAGTAGCCGAAGACCTTGTTGTAGCCGATCTTCAGCGACTTGATCCCCGTGCGCTCCCGCTCCCGGGCCTCCACCTGGGCGATCCACGCCTTGCCGTCCCGGGCGATGCGCCGCAGCTCGTCCACCTCGGGGTGGTAGCCGTCCTTCAGGATGCCGCCTTCCGTCAGCGCGGCCGGCGGCTCGTCGGCGATGGCGTGCTCGATCAGGTCCCGCACGTCGTCCAGCATGTCCAGCTGGTCCCGCAGCTCCACCAGCCGGGGCGACGTGACCTCCTCCAGGGCCACCCGGATCGACGGCAGCGCTACCAGCGACGCCTTCAGCGCCACCAGGTCCCGGGCGTTGGCCGTCCCTACGGCCACGCGGCCGGCGAGCCGCTCCAGGTCGTGCACCTCCTGCAGCAGAGCCCTGAGGTCCGCCCGCATGACGGGCCGCTCCAGGAGCTCGCCCACCGCTTCGTGGCGCGCCCGGATCTGGCCCAGGTCCAGCAGCGGCCGCTCCAGCCAGCTCTTCAGCAGGCGGGCGCCCATGGCCGTCACGGTGCGGTCCACCACCCAGAGCAGGGTGCCCCGCCGTCCCCCGTCCCTGAGCGACCGGGTCAGCTCCAGGTTCCGGCGCGTGGCGGGGTCCAGCACCATGTAGTCGCCGGGGTAGTACACGGCGAGGCCGCTCACGTGGCCCAGGCTCGACTTGTGCATCTCCTCCAGGTAGGCCAGCGCCGCGCCGGCCGCGGAGGTGGCCAGCTCCAGGTGCTCGCAGCCGAAGCCGCTGAGGTTGGCCGTGCCGAAGTGCTGGGTGAGCCGCCGGTAAGCGGCGGCGTGCTGGAAGTGGCGCCCCTCGAACACCGAGATGGCAATGCCCGCGGCCTTCAGCGGGCCGGTGACCGAGGGCTCCGCCGCCAGCCCCGGCTCCATGATGACCTCCCGGGGCTCCAGCCGGCCGATCTCCTCCAGCAGGAGCCGGAGGCTGTCCGCCCCGTTCAGCTGCGCGGCGGCGAACTCGCCGGTGGAGAGGTCGACGACGGCGAGCCCGAACCCCGCCCGGGACCACGAGATGGCCGCCAGGAAGTTGTTGGCCTTCTCCGGCAAGAGGCGCGGCTCCACCAGGGTGCCGGGGGTCACCACGCGGGTGACGTCCCGCTTCACGAGCCCCTTGGCCTTCTTCGGGTCCTCCAGCTGGTCGCAGATGGCGACCTTGTAGCCCTTCTCGATCAGGCGGGCAATGTAGCCCTCCGCCGCGTGGTAGGGGATGCCGGCCATGGGCACCCGCCCCAGCTCCTTGCCGGCGTCCCGCCCGGTGAGCACAAGCTCCAGCTCCCGGGCCACGAGTTCCGCGTCGTCCAGGAAGGTCTCGTAAAAGTCGCCCAGCCGGTAGAACAGGATGCAGTCCGGGTACTGCTCCTTGACCTGCAGGTACTGGGCGAACATCGGTGTTGCCTTGGCTGGGTCCACTTGCCGCAAGTCCTCCTCAATCCGCGCGGCTTGTCCCGCTCGGCCCGCGCGGTCCTTCCGGCTGTTGTTCGGCACCTGACGGCGCGGTTCCTTCATCGAAATCCGGAGGGGGGCGGCCGCCCCCCTCCGGATACCTCATCCCTTATCCCCCGCAGCCGCAGCCGCCTGAGCCACAGCCGCCCCGCGCCTTCGGCGCCGTCTCCCCGGTGATCGGGTAGGTGATCACCGCGTTCAGCTTCTCCATGAAGGCGTCCAGGGCCACCCGGGCGTTCCAGTAGGCCTGGATGGCCGGGTGCGCGTTGAACCGCTCCTCGACGGCCAGAAACCGCTCCACCAGCGCCTGCTGCTCCGCGGGCGGGCGGCCGCGGGAAAGCTTCACGGCGCGCTTGGCGGCCTCGTACTCCCGAATCAGCGCCACCGCCTCGGGATCGGCCAGCACCGCGTCCTCGGTCCGCCGGTACTCCTGCAGCTCCGGCGTCTCCGCGATGGCCTCGGCCAGCTCCCGGGCGAGCATCCACACATCGCGGCGTGTCGCAACCGACACGGCATCTCCCCCCATCGTGCTGACTAGGCCAGAGAAACCGGACTCTCGACCAGCTCGCCCTCCAGCGTCCAGGTGCCGGCGCGGGTGATGCGCACGGGCACGATCTGCCCGCGCAGCGACTCGTCGCCGGGGAAGGTGACCAGGATGTTCCCCCGGGTGCGCCCGAAGACCACGTCGGGCTTGCCCTTGTCCAGCCCCTCCACCAGGATGTCGTACACCTTGCCGACCCGGGCCTCGTTCCGGGCCCGGGCGACGCGGTTCTGCACCTCCATCAGCCGCTGCAGCCGCTCCTTCTTCTCGGGCACGCTGAGCCGGTCCTCCATCTCCGCGGCCGGGGTGCCGGCCCGCTCGGAGTACATGAACATGAAGGCGGCGTCGAACTGGACCTCCTCCACCAGGCTCAGCGTCTCCCGAAACTCCTCCTCGGTCTCGCCGGGGAAGCCGACGATGATGTCCGTGGTGATCACGGCGTCGGGGATCAGCTCCCGGATCCAGCCCACCAGGCGGAGGTACTGCTTCCGGTTGTAGGAACGCTTCATGCGCCGGAGCACGCTGTCGGCGCCCGACTGCACCGGCAGGTGGAACCACTCGCACACCTTCTCGGCGCGGGCGATCTGCTCCACCATCTTCCGGGTGAAATCCTTGGGGTGGTTGGTGGTGAAGCGGATGCGCTCGATGCCGGGGCTGTTCCGGTCGATGAGCTCGATCAGGTCGCCGAAGTCGAAGGCCCCCTCGCCGTGGCGGCCGTAGAGGTCCTTGCCGTAGGCGTTCACGTTCTGACCCAGCAGCGTGATCTCCTTGAACCCCTGCCGGCCCAGCTCCTGCACCTCGGCCAGGATGACCTCGTAGGGCCGGCTGCGCTCCTTGCCGCGGGTGGTGGGGACGATGCAGTACGTGCAGTGCTTGTCGCAGCCGTACATGATCGTGACCCAGGCCTTCAGGTCGCCCTCCCGGGCCGCCGGCAGGATGTCCGGGAAGTCGTCGCCCATGGACTCCCACACGTCCACCACGGTCTCCCGCTCGCTGCGGGCCCGCTCCACCAGCTCGGGCAGCCGGTGGATGTTGTGGGTGCCGAAGATCAGGTCCAGGTAGGGGAAGATGCGCTTCATGCGCTCCACCTGTCCCTCCACCTGGGGCACGCAGCCGCACACCCCGATGATCAGGTCGGGGTTGGTGTACTTCAGCGGCTTGAGCTGGCCGATGCGGCCGAAGGCGTGCTCCACCGCCGACTCCCGCACGGCGCAGGTGTTGAAGAGGAGCAGGTCGGCGTCCTCGGGTCCCCGGGCCTTCACGTAGCCCATCTGGGCGAGGATGCCGTACATGATCTCGCTGTCGTGCTCGTTCATCTGGCAGCCGAAGGTCTCGATGTGCACCCGGGGCTCCGGCTTGCCGTGGATGCGCCGGCCGGCCTCGGGGTCGATCTCCATCCGGGCCACGCCGCCCGGCTCCAGGTGGTCGAAGCCGCCGGGCGTGAGGTCGTCGCCTGCGCCGGGCGCGGCCATCGGCAGCTCCTCCAGCGTGCCTTCCTTCATCATCTGTTCCACGCGGTCGAGAATAGCGTTAAGGTCTTCTGCCCTATGGTCCTTGAGCGTCATGTATGGATCCCCCTTTGGGGCAGTGATCTACGGAATGTGCATCTAGTGTAGTGTACCACAAGTCGGCGGCTGCCCAAAAGGGAATCCGCCGCGGGGCCCCGGCCGGCGAATCCGTGCGGGCCGCCCGTACCTTTGGGCAGACTGACCTGCAGTACCGCACAGACCGCAGGCTTCGTCCAGAAGAGCAGGGAGGGATGTCGACGTGGGTCTTGAACTGGCCACCTTCGCCGGCGGCTGTTTCTGGTGCATGGTCAGCCCCTTCGAGGAGCAGCCCGGCATCCACAAGGTGGTCTCTGGATACACCGGGGGCCACAAGGAGAACCCCACCTACGAGGAAGTCTGCGCCGGCACCACCGGCCACTTCGAGGCGGTGCAGATCACCTTCGACCCGGAGGTGTTCCCGTACCAGCGGCTGCTCGACCTCTTCTGGCGGCAGATCGACCCCACCGATCCAGGGGGGCAGTTCCACGACAGGGGGCCGCAGTACCGCACGGCGATCTTCTACCACAACGAGGAGCAGCGCCGCCTGGCGGAGAAGTCCAAGGCGGACCTGGAGGCCAGCGGGCGGTTTGACAAGCCCATCGCCACGCTGATCCTCCCCGCCGGCCCCTTCTACCCCGCCGAGGAGTACCACCAGGACTTCCACCGCAAGAACCCGACCCACTACCAGCGCTACCGCGCCGCCTCGGGCCGGGACGACTTCATCCGCCGCCACTGGCGGGACCCGAAGCGGGACGCGGAACTGCGACAGCGGCTCACGCCCATCCAGTACGAGGTGACGCAGCTGGGCGCCACGGAGCGGCCCTTCACCGGCGAGTACGGGAACCACTTCGAGGAGGGCATCTACGTCGACGTGGTGTCCGGCGAGCCGCTCTTCAGCTCCAGGGACAAGTTCGACGCCGGCTGCGGCTGGCCCAGCTTCACCCGGCCGCTGGTGCCGGAGAACATCGTGGAGCGGCTGGACCTCAGCCACGGCATGGTCCGCACCGAGGTGCGCAGCCGGGGCGCCGACTCCCACCTGGGCCACGTGTTCCCCGACGGCCCGACGCCGACGGGGCTCCGGTACTGCATCAACTCCGCGGCCCTGCGGTTCATCCCGAAGGAGGACCTCGAGAAGGAAGGGTACGGCGAGTTCCGGAAGCTCTTTGACTAACGCACAGAAACCGGCGCCCAAGTGGGCGCCGGGAGGGGGTGTGCCGAGGATGGCAGGCGATCGCCGCTGGGACGTGGTCATCGTCGGAGCCGGGATGGCGGGGCTGGCGACGGCGATCTGGGCCCGACGCCTGGGGCTGGAGCCGCTGGTGCTGGAGCGGGAGCACCGGGCCGGCGGCCAGCTCAACCAGATCGGCGGGCGGATCTTCGACTACCCCGGCCTCGACCTGCCCAGCGGGCAGGCCCTGACGGAACGGCTGCTCCGCCAGGCGGCGGAAGCCGGCGCGGCGGTGCGGCTGGGGCTGCCGGTCACCGCCGTGTCGGCGGCGACGCGCACCTGTACCACCTCCGAGGGACCGGTGGAGGGCCGCGCCCTGGTCATCGCGACCGGCCTCAGGGCCCGCCGGCTCGAGGTGGAGGGCGAGCAGGAGCTCTACGCGGGCGGATGGGTCCGCCGCCCGTCGCATGACCTCCCCTGGTTCCGCGGGCGGCGCGTGGCCGTGATCGGCGGCGGCGACCGGGCGGTCGAGAATGCCGGCCTCCTCCTGCCCGTCGCCCGCCGGGTCCATCTCCTGAGCCGGAGTCCGCTCAGGGCCCGCCCGGACCTGTCGGCCCCCGTGCTGGCCAGCGAGAAGGTGGCCCACCACGAGGGGGCCAGAGTCGCCCGCTTCCTGCCCCGGCGCGAGGCCGTCACGCTGGAGGTCGTTCAGGGGGAGCGGCGGTGGGAGCTGGAGGTCGACGCCGTCTGCATCTACATCGGCAACCAGCCCAACAGCCAGCTGGTGGCGGGACAGGTGGAGCTGGACCCCCAGGGCTACATCGTCACCGATCGGTACGGCCAGACCTCGGTCCCGGGCGTCTTCGCGGCGGGCGACGTCTGCACCCCGCCCGCCTACCAGAGCCTGGTCATGGCCGGCGGCCAGGCGATGGCGGTGGCCAAGCGCATCGCCCTCAGCCTGTGACCGGCCCCGCTCGGACCAGGCCCGCTACCGGGACAGCTGCGCCCGCAGGCGGAGAGCCGCTCTGTCGAAGGGGAAGCTCCGCTCCTCAACCATCCGGATCAGCTCCGCCAGCGCGGTCGTGGCCAGCTCCACGATCTCAGCGGGGTACTCCCACTCCCGGCGGTGCGCCTCGAACTCGTCTTCATCCTCCACCCGCCAGGAGAGGTCCGCCGTCACCAGCAGGTCGAGGTCCAGATCGACGCTGGAGAGCACACCGTCCTGGAGCGTGGCGGGCGTGTTCACATTGCAGTAGTAGTGCCGGAAGGAGCCGTCGCCGTTCCAGCCGGCACTAATCGTGTATGGCCGGGCGGTGAAGTGAAACTCGATGGACTCGTTGGGCACGGGCCAGTCCACCCACCCCCGCCCGGGATGGGTGAGGGGCCGGCCGTACGGGCCGTGGACGATGATGACGTCCGGCCGCTCTTCGATGAGGTGCACGGGATAGCTGTAGTGCTTCCTGCCGCCGTACTTGTACTGCTGAACCAGCAAGGCGCGCATGGTTGATCTCCTTTCTCCGCCGCATCAGGCTGCTCAGTCGTCATCCCGGAACTCGCCCTGCAGGGTAAGCGGCAGCCCCAAGTACGTGTAGCGAACGGTGAGCCGGCCCATGGGGCTCTTCCCGCTCTCCCGGAAGGAATAGCGGGCGATCAGCCCGTAGTGGTCGGGGGTGCCGAACGTTCTGGATTCCGGCGTGACCTCCATCCGGTACCGGTGCCCGGGCGGAATGACGAAATCGCCGATGGGGACCAGGATAATGCCGTCGTCGGTCGGGTTGTCCGACAGGCTCCCGGCCACCAGCCGGCCGTGGGGGCTGATGCCGCCCATCACCCACACGGGGATCGCCGGCTGGTCCGGGTACAGGTCGAACCGGACCTCCCGGATCCGCACGGCAAAGCGTCCATCGTTGAGCAGCTGCCACGCCGCGGTCGTCCACTCGCCGGCCTCTCCCGTCCGGGCTACCGGCGAGAAGCCGAAACGCAGCGGAGGGTGCAGGTACACGCTGAAGACCAGGCTCCCCGCCGCCAGCGCGACCAGCGCGGCGGCGACCCCCAGCACCGTGAGCACCCTCCGGGTAGAGCGCCTGGGTTCCGCTTTCTGCGGCGACACCGTTTCCACCGACATTTGGGCCCCCTCCATCGTCACCTGTGCATCCTGACCGCGCATTTCTCCCACCATTCCGACAACCAATCGCCATTCTACCGCGGCGGCGCAGCCCGATCAACAGCCGCCGAAAGGACCCGCCACGGCTGTGAACCGCCGAGTACGGATCATCCGAGACGAACAGCCGCAACCGACAGCTGACTTGCGTCGCTGTTCTGACAACCGCCATTCTATCCCTTGACGAACGCCCTGGCAAGGGGACCCAAAACAGATGAAAGCGCCCGGTGCTCATGCACCGGGCGCCCTTCTCTGCTCCGCTGTCTAGCGGCGATTGCCGCGCTCCGGACGAGGCTGGGCCTCGTTCACGGTGAGCGCACGGCCAGCCCACTCGGCGCCGTTCAGGGCGTCGATGACGGCCTGGGCCTGGTCGGCCGGGACCTCAACGAAACCGAAGCCGCGGCTGCGGCCGGTCTCCCGGTCGGTCGCGATGCGGGCGCCGAGCACCTCTGCATGCTGCGACACGGCGTTGTGAAGGTCCTCCGGCGTGACGGCCCACGGAAGGTTGCCGAAGTACAGGGTCTTCGTCATTCGCATTCTCTCTCCCATCGTCTCAGGATTTTTGGATTCGCGTTCGGGAGGGAGACGCGAGGAATTCGCCCGTAGTTCGGCAAACCAGCGCACCGCTCACCAAGCCGCTAACCAATGACAGGGTACGCCTTTTCGGCGGAAAATGCAACCCCTGTTTTACATTTGTTTTGCCTCAGCGGTGCGGATCGCCCCAGCGGCCTGCCCGACTTGGCCTTCCCGGGCTTCCCGCACCGGGCTCCAGCTCGGATCCGACCTCGTAGCTGGACTTGGCTTCTGCGTCGCGCCAGCCGCCCCTCCGTTGGGCGAGAATCCGCCGCAACCCCTGCCCCGCTTTTAGCTTGCCGATCTTGTTGCCCGGCATATGCACACCTCCTCCTGCCGTAGTCTTCCCTGCGCGGCGCGACATAACACCGCCGCCGGCGGCGAAGACTACATGACGCGATCTTCGCGCGACAGGAGGTCTGACAGACGTGCACTTGACGCTCAGGGCCCGCGGGGCGGTCACCGGCGTACCCCTTTTCGAGCTTTCCGTGGACGGCGACGGAAACTGGCACTACCGGAGCCGGGCCGTGGCAGGTGCGCACGGCCGGCTCTCCGAGCCCGACCGTGCGCAGCTGAAGGCTCGCTATGCGCAGGTCAACTGGGACGCCGAAGTGCTGAACGGTCCCACCGGCCGCGACGCCCACACCCTGTTCGAGCTGGAGGTCACCGACCCGAACGGCAGGACCCGCCTCTACCAGTTCGACGACGGGCTTCACCACCGGTCCTGGCAGTTCCGCGACCTGATCCACTTCCTCCGGCACAACGTCGCCACAGGGGGCAACCCCGTGGGCGCCGGTTTCCCCATCCCCGGCCGGGCGGCGGACCCGGAGGCCCCCCCGATCACTCCGGGATGATGACGCCGTAGCGCTCCTCCAGCAGCGCCAGGAAGGCCCTCACGGCGTCGCTGCGCCGTTCGCCCCGCCGCAGGATGAGCGACGTCGTGCGGCTGGAACGGGGCAGTCCCGGCACGTTCAGCCGCACCAGCTGGCCGGAGATCAGCTCCCGCTGCACGGCCGAGACCGGTTCCAGGGCAATGCCGAAGCCCAGGGCCACCATGGTCTTGATGGCCTCGTGGTTGTCGAACTCCATCACGACCTTGGGCTGGATGCCCATCTCCTCCAGCACCTGGTCCGTGGTCATCCGGAACCGCGCCCCCCGCACGTAGCCGATGAACGGCAGCTGCGCCAGCTCGGCGTCGCTGATCACCGGCGGCAGGTCCGCGGCAAAGCTCGGCCCGGCCACCACCACCAGCGGATCCTCAAACAGCGGCACCACGTCGATGCGCTCGTGCACCTGCGGCGTGGTCACCAGGCCCACGTCCACCTCGCCGTGCAGCAGCATCTGCACCGTCTCGCGGTTGTTGCCGGTCTTGACGTTGATCTTCACCCGCGGGTGCTGCCGCACATAGGCTGCCAGCAGGTCCGGCAGGGTGAACAGACCGATGGTATGCACGCACCCCACCGTCACACTCCCGCTGCCCGGCGAGCGGTACTCCTGCACCGCCGCCTCGCACTGGGCCACCAGGTGGATGACCTGACGGGCATAGTCGTAGACCAGCTCGCCCACGGGGGTCAGGTGCACCCGCTTTCCCTGGCGGGTGAACAGCTGCACCTGCAGGTAGTCTTCCAGGGCGCCCACCTGCTTCGTCACGGAAGGCTGCGTCAGGTTCAACATCTGCGCGGCGCGGGTGAACGACCCTTCCTCCACCACGCGGCAGAACGTGCACAGGTGCTGAAGCAGCATGTAACTCCCCCTCCCGGTCGGCTCTCGCTGCCCGGGGCAGTCCGATTCACACGAAGAATGGGAAGGCCGCGGTAGCCTTCCCATTCATTATAGGTTAAGGGGCCTACAGAGAGAAGTCTTCACCGCATTTTGCCTTCATGAGCGCCGCGGCTGCGTCGACGGCCTCCGCCTCCGGCGGGCCGGACCCGTAGCGCTCCTGGTTGTACACGGCCGTCACGGCGGCCACGGCCTCTGCGGCGTGCGGCTGCGCGGCCGAAAGGGCCGACCTGTACGCGTTCGGGGTCTCTGACGGCCGGCGCGGGCGCCCTTTCGCCGCTCCCCACCGCTGCAGCCGCCGGTACAGGTCGCGGGCGCTTCCGGCCGGCACCGGCTCCTCGCCTGCCGCCTGCCCCTCCCCCTTCGTGCCCCGCCGGGCCTGCAGCAGCGACCGCAGATCCTGCCAGAGGGATGCCCAGAACCCCAGGCTGGTCCGTTCCTCGTCCACCTCCGCCGTGCGCCGGCGCACGCCACTGGCACGCCACAGCCACAGGGCCAGCACAGCCAGCACCAGAAGGATCAGCCCGGCCCGCAGCAGGGGTTCCAGGTCCAGGCCGGGGCCTGAGGGCGCGGGCAGATCCGGCCGCCCCAGCTCCAGCTCCTCCCCACCGCCCTGCTGACCCGGCTCCACCCGTGCGGCCAGGCCTCGCAAGACCTGGAACAGCGGCTCCACCAGCCGCGCGATCGCCATGGCGACGGCGGCCACCGCCTCGGCAAACAGAAGGTACGCCGGCGCCAGCGCCCGGCCGACCCCGCGCAGGGCCGCGGCCACCCGGTCGACGGTCAGGACCGAGGAAGCGGCCACCGTGCCCGCGACCAGGGCGAGCACGAACCCGGTCACGGCGGGCGAGACGGGCTCGGCGACCTGTTCGTCCGCGTCGGCATCGCCCAGCAGGGCCCGCTCCCGCGTGAGGATGAGGAGCGACAGGCCGGCCCCGAAGAGGAGCACCACGGCCCACGCCAGCATCAGCTGCACCGGGCCCGACCCGCCCTCCCCCAGCACGAGCAGCAGGATGATGCCGACCAACTGCGCGCCGAAGGGAACCCAGGCGCGCCCGAAGAGGCGGCCGTACTCCAGCCCTTCCAGCGCAGAACGGGCGCCCGCGTACCACAGGTAGGCGCCGGGCGGCACGAAGGCCAGCGCCGGGTTCGGCCGCAGCAGCCCGGACTGCAGCGGGGCGGGCAGAACGGCGTAGGCCAGCAGGTAGGCGAGGAACGTGCCGGCCAGCAGGGCGCCGATCCGGGACAGGCGCGACTCGGCGCGGCTGCCCGAAGTCCACAGGGCGGCGACGAGGAAGACAGCCAGCGGCAGCCAGGCGCCGGGCACCGCCTCCAGCCACGCCTCGCCGCCATCTGCGGCGTAGAGGAGCAGCATCCAGGGCAGCACCGCCGCCATCTCGACCAGGCCGGCGAGAAGCCAGCGGAGCCACATCCCCCTACTGGGCCAGAACCGCACCGTGCAGCCCCTCCTCTCCGCCTGTGCGGTAAACCCGCACGCCCGGCAGGTCCGGCAGGTCCACCGGGTCAGCGCCGGTGAGCACCAGCGTCACCGGCCGCCCGGAGCGATGGGCGCGCAGAATGGCACCGCCCAGGTCGGCGCCCACCTGCCGGGTGATGACCACCAGCGACGTGCCGTAGGGCAGGGCAGGCACTTCTGCCGCCATCAGTTCCCAGAGCGGCTGCGGCGAACCCGTCTGCAGCCGCGCCAGCCCCTCCAGGGCCTGCACCAGGACGGCATCGCCCCGGGCAGGCGGCAGGCGGAGGCTGAAGCCCCACTCGTAGACCAGGCCGTTGGCGTAGAGGCCGACCGGAAGGCCGTGCTCGTGGGCCCAGTTCACGACGGAGGCGGCCAGCGTCACCCCCGCTTCCAGCGCGTCCGCGTCGTCGCCCTCCCAGAAGTGGGTGTACGACCACGTGTTCAGGAAGACGGCGAGGCCCAGGCTGGCCGAGGGGTCCAGCAGCTTCACCTGGAGCTCTCCGGCCGCGGCGGTGGCCTTCCAGTGGACCTGGTTGAGCGGGTCCCCCGGCCGGTACTCCCGCACCCCGGCGAACCGGAGCGGATCCGCGAAGAGCCGGTCGCGGGAGGCCAGGTCACCGAAGGGCCGCCGGGCCGGCAGCCCGACCTCCTCCAGCGGCAGCACCCGCGGGTAGACCAGGAGCAGGTCCGACGGGCCGACCTCCATGCGCTGCTCCGCCCAGCCGAACGGGTCCCCGGTGCTGACCACCGCCGGACCCAGACGGTAGGCGCCGCGCCGCACGGCCCGGAGCGTGAAGCGGCGCTCCACCCGCTGGTATCCGCCCAGGCTGAAGCGCAGCCGCAGCCGCTCCCGGCTCCGGCTCTGAAAATGCAGGCGGCGGGCTTCCACCTGCAGGGCCACGGGGACCGATTCGTCCACGACGACGTAGGTGAGGGGCAGCACCTTCCGGTTGGTCACGGCGGTCACCAGTGTGACCGCCTCGCCGGCAAAGCAGCGCGTCTCCGCGAAGCGGCGCTCGTAGGTCAGCCGGCTAAGCCCGAACCGGCTCCAGAGGGCCACCACTCCCAGCACCAGGGCAACCAGGCACGCGGCGAGGAGCAGCACGGCGCTCTGCAGCTTCAGCGCCGCCAGCAGCAGGGCGGCCGCCGCCAGCCAGCGGAGCTCTGACCCGCCGGGACGCACCTACACCGCCCCCTTCGGCAGGGGTTCCGCGGGCACGGGGGTGGCGGCCAGGATGGCGTCGAGCGCCTCTTGCGCGCCCCGCCCCCGCAGCCGGAGCCGGGTCGAGGCCACCAGCCGGTGGGCCAGCACCGGCCGGGCCAGGTGCTGCACGTCATCGGGCAGGACGTAGTCCCGCCCGCGCACCGCCGCCAGGGCCTGCGCTGCGCGCAGGAGCGCCAGGGTACCCCGGGGGCTCACCCCCAGTTCGATCCCCTCCGCGCTGCGGGTGGCGCGCGCCAGGTCCACGATGTACTGCTGCACCGGCCGCGCCACGTGCACCTGCGGCACGGCCTGCTGCAGCGCGAGGATCTCCTCCGCGCCGGCCACGGGCGCCAGCTCCTGGAAGGGGTCGCCGCTCCGGAACCGGTCCAGCATCGCCATCTCCTCGTCCGCCGTCGGGTACCCGGCCGGCAGCCTGAGGAGGAAGCGGTCCAGCTGCGCCTCGGGCAGGGGGAACGTGCCCTCCTGCTCCACCGGGTTCTGCGTCGCCAGGACCAGGAAGGGGCGCGCCAGCGGCCGGGTCACGCCCTCCACCGTCACCTGCCGCTCCTCCATGCACTCCAGCAGGGCAGACTGGGTGCGGGGGGTCGCCCGGTTGATCTCGTCGGCGAGCAGCACCTGGGCGAACACCGGGCCCGGGCGGAACTCGAACTCGCCGGTCTTCTGGTTGAAGTAGGAGAGGCCAGTCACGTCGGAAGGCAGCAGGTCCGGGGTGAACTGAATGCGCCGGAACGACAGATCCAGCGACCGCGCCAGCGATTTCGCCAGCAGCGTCTTGCCCGTTCCCGGCACGTCCTCGATGAGCACGTGCCCGCCGGCCGCCAGGGCCACCAGCACCAGTTCGATGACCTCGCCCTTGCCTACCAGCACCTTCTCCATGTTGGCGCGGATGCGTGCCGCCACCTGTGCCATCTGCTCCATCTCGCTGCCTCCTGACCGTAGCCGTTCCTGTGCTTATTCCAAAGGACGTGACGGCAGCATGAACCGTTCAGGGAAAGTGAAGACTAACACCGCAAGCTGGTTTCACCTGGAACCTTCACTTGATGCACGGGGCTTGGTACAATGACCTCAGAAGGAGCGAACAGGAGGTGGAGCTGGTGACCGTGAAGCGCAAGCAGTCCCGGAACGGCGGCTCCGTCCTGAGCCTGAAGGAAGTCGTTCCTCACGGCTGGCGGGATGAACCCCCGGCCTTCGTCGGCGATCCCTTCTTTGACTGGGAATCCCGCCCCGAACCCCCTCGTCCCGACAGGCAGATTCGCTTCGGCGTTGTGAAGCAAACGAAACGTCGAAAGACATAAAGGGCGGCGCCCCCGGGATGGCCCCGGGGGCGCCCTGCTGTGTCTGCCGGCCGCAGCAGACGGGCATGGACCGTTCCTCTAGCCGGAGGAGGCGTCGGTCCGCCGGCGCAGCGATTCCTCCAGGCGCACGATGCGGATGTTCCGCTCCAGCACCGCCCGGGCGAACCGGGCGCTCTTCCGCTGCAGGCGGCCGTTCTCCGCCTCCAGGCGGGCGATGAGCGCCCGCCGCTCGCGCTCCTGTGCGGCCAGCAGGTTCATCAGGATCCGGCGGCTCGTGCGGAGCCCCCGCACCCGCTCCTCCAGCACGCGGATGCGCTCGCGCAAGGCCTGCACCTCGTCGTACCCCACGTTCGCCCCCCCTGGAACGGTGTGCTCCAGGGTAGTTTACCGCCTGCGGAGAGACATTATGCCAGCGACCCGCCCGTTTTCCGGTACCAGGGGGAGAGCGCCTTCAGCTGCTCCACGACCTCCAGACCGACGTTCACCGATCCCGGCACCACTGTGCGGGTGCCCTGCGGACCGTGGCTGTCGGTGCCGCCGGTCACGACCAGGCCGGCGTCGAGGCCCCAGCGCGCGTAGAACTGGCGCTGCAGCTCGCTGTGGTCGGTGTGGTACGCCTCGATGCCCATGACGCCGGCGGCGATCGCCTCCCGCACCCACCGGTCGTCGCCGATCAGCCCCGGATGCGCCAGCACCGGCACCCCGCCGGCCGCTTTCACGACGGCGATGGCCTCGGCCGGCTCCAGCTTGGGCCGGGGCACGTACGCCGGACGGCCCTGGGCGAGGAAGCGCTCGAACGCCTCGGCGATGGTGCGCACCACGCCCAGGTCCACCAGCTCCGCCGCGATGTGCGGCCGGCCGACCGACTCCCCGCCCCGGGCGAGGATGCGCTCCAGCGACACGTCCTTGTACCCCAGCTCGTGCAGCCTCGCCACCGCCGCCTCGACCCGCTTCCGCCGGCCGCCCCGCATCCGCCGGAGCAGCTCGGCCATCGCCGGTTCCTCCGGGTCGAAGTAGTAGGCCAGGATGTGCACCTCCGTCTTCCCCACCTCGGTGGAGAGCTCGACCCCGGGGACGAACTCGATCCCGGCCTCTTCCGCCGCGGCCCGGGCCTCCGCCCACCCGGCGATGGTGTCGTGGTCGGTGATGCCCACGGCGGCCAGCCCCTGGCTGGCCGCCCATTTCACCTGTTCCGCCGGGCTGAGCGTCCCGTCGGAAGCGCGGGTGTGGTTGTGCAGGTCGGCGCGCCCGGCCGGCGGCGGCATCGGAACCCGCACCATCTACCGCCGGCCCTCGGCGAAGCGGCGCGCCGCCTCGACGAAGGTGCGGGTCCCGGCACCGGTGGCGCCCTCATCCTCGTACGCGTCGCCGCTCTGCTTCCAGGCGACGGCGGCGATGTCCATGTGCACGCAGGGGGTGTCGCCCACATGCCGCATGAGGAAGAGGCCGCCCGCCACGGTGCCCGCCGCCCGGTTCTTCGTGCCGTTGATCATGTCCGCGATCGGGGACTTGATCAGCTCGTAGTACTCCTCGTCGTGGGGCAGCTTCCAGCCCCGCTCGCCGGCCGCCTCCGCCGCCTGGAAGACCTCCTCCTCCCAGGCGTCGTCGTTGGCCACCATGCCGAACCGGATCGGCCCCAGCGCGATGTTGCACGCGCCGGTGAGCGTCGAGGCCGTGATGATCTTCTGGCAGCCCTGCTTCGCCGCGTACGCCAGGCCGTCGGCGAGGATCAGGCGCCCTTCCGCATCGGTGGACCGGATCTCCACCGTCTTGCCCGACAGCCCCGCGATCACGTCGCCCGGCTTGTACGAGCCGCCGTCCGGCATATTGTCGGTGGAGGGGATGACCGCCATCACATCGGCCTTGATCTTCAGGCGGGCGATGGCCTGCATCGCGCCGATCACGGCCGCGGCGCCGCCCATGTCCATCTTCATGTTCCACATGCCTTCGGTCGGCTTGATGGAGATGCCGCCCGAATCGAAGGTGAGCCCCTTGCCCACCAGGCCCAGCCACGGCCCCTGGCCGCCGGCCCCCTTGTACCGCATCACGATGAAGCGCGGCTCCTCCCGGGAGCCCCGGTTGACCGCCAGCAGGAGGCCCAGGCCCAGTTCCTCGCAGCCCTTCCGATCGTAGATCTCCACCTCGATGCCGTTTTCCCGGCACATCTCGGCCGCCCGCTCGGCGAGCTTCGTCGCCGTCAGGTGGTTGCCCGGCGTCCAGGCCAGGGCGCGGGCGAGGTTGACGGCCTCGGCAACCGCCCGCCCGTGCTCGACGGCGGCGGCGATCTCATCGCCGCCCAGCATGTAGACCGCCTCGACCTCCGGCTTCTCCTTCTTCTCGCTCTTCCAGTCAGGCAGCCGGTACAGGCCGTGCAGCGCCCCCTCCGTCATGAAGCGGGCCGCAGCCCCGGCTTCCATGTCCACGGCGCTCGGCTGGGCGAAGGCGATCGAACGGGCGCCGCTCTCCCGGGCCTTCCGGGCCCCGATACCGGCGGCGCGCCGCAGCGACCGGTTGTTCACCTTCGCCGCCTTGCCGAGCCCCAGGAGCAGCACCTTGCGCGCCGGCATCCGGCCGCCGGTGTACAGCAGGGCGGTCTGGCCCATCTCGCCCCTGAAGTCCGCGCCCACCACCTGCGCGCACAGCCCGCCCAGGGCCTCGTTCACCTCAGCGGGGGCCGCCGTTCCCTCCGTGAGAGGCAGAATCAGCACGTCCACTGTGATCTCGGTAAGGGACTGACCGGAAACCTCGACCTTCATCTTCATGCCTCCTCCGGTGAGTGGTCTCGCGCGGGAAAGGCTACCCCAGCACCTGCCGGAACACCCGCAGGTAATTGCCGCCCAGGATCTTCGCCAGGTCCTCCTCGCCGTACCCCCTGCGCATGAGTGCCGCGGTCAGGCGGGGCAGACAGGTCACGTCCTCCAGCCCGGGCGGCGTCGACGCCCCGTCGAAGTCCGACCCCAGGCCCACGTGGTCGGCGTTGCCCAGCAGCTGGCATGCGTGGTCGATGTGGTCGGCGACCGTCTCCACCGTGGCGGTCTCCTTCCCCATGAAGCTGGCCACGAACGATACGCCGAAGACGCCGCCCCGGTCGGCCAGGGCCCGGATCTGCTCGTCGGTGAGGTTGCGAGGATGGGGATACAGCGCGTGGCAGTTGCCGTGGGTGAACAGGACCGGGTCCTCCGACAGCTCCAGCACCTGGAAGAAGCCCGCCGGTGTGATGTGCGCCAGATCGATCAGCATGCCCAGCCGGTTCATCTCGCGCACGACCTCCCGGCCAAAGCGCGTCAGGCCGCCCCCGGACTCGGGTTCGCCCACGCCCTCGGCGACCTCGTTGCGGTGGTTCCAGACGAGCCCCATCATCCGCACGCCGAGGCGGTAGTAGTTGCGGAGCAGGGCCAGCGAGCCCTGCAGCGCCTCCGCCCCCTCGATGTTGATCAGGACCGCCACCTCGCCCGCCGCGTGGGCCGCGCTCACGTCGTCGGCCCGGAGGACGAGCCGCACGCCCTCGGCCCCGGCGATCTGGGTCAGCAGCCCGTCGATGCCCTCGTGCGCCCGGCGCGGCGCCACCGGATAGTAGACCGGGTCGACCCAGACAGCCTGGACCGTGCAGGTCAGGCCGCCCTCACGGGCCCGGGGCCAGTCGATGTGCCCCTTCTCCGACCGTTGCGTCAGGGTCCGTTCGCCGGCCAGGACCATCAGAATCGAATCCGCGTGCCCGTCAACCACCGGGCAGCGGCGGTGCAGCGCTGCTGCCTCCTCCAGGTGCCCCATGTGCGTTCCCTCCTGCGCGAGTTGCCGTTAGGAGTGTTTCCATCTTCCTGGGCGAAACCCCTCCCCCCGGCGGGAAATCGCCCCGGAAGCAGTACCGCCCGGCCCTCTCGGGCCGGGCGGCTTATGTGCCTCTCACTCACTCACCCTCGGTTACGGCCTCCGGTAAATCGGCTTAGCGCGGCTCGACAATCAGCTTGATGGCGGTGCGCTCCTCGCCATCAATCTTCAGATCGGTAAACGCCGGGATGCAGATCAGATCAACGCCGCTGGGTGCCACAAACCCGCGGGCGATCGCCACCGCCTTGACCGCCTGGTTGAGCGCTCCTGCACCAATTGCCTGGATCTCGGCCGAGCCACGCTCACGCAGACAGCCCGCGAGAGCGCCCGCCACCGCGTTCGGGCTCGACTTCGCCGATACCTTTAGCACTTCCATAACCAATGTCCCCTCCACTGGTATTTGGTGGTTGATGAGTTGCTAATATCCTACCATCTTCCAAAGAGACTAGCAAGTGGTTCTGTCGCCACTTCTCTTTCCAATATCCGCTGGATGCTGGTCGCCCTGCCGGTGGACTCGTCCACGTCCACGACCACCGCCGACAGAATCGCAGGGCCCCTGGCGGCCTCCAGCCGTACGGGCCGCTGCGTCAGGAAGCGCTCCAGCACCAGCTCGCGGTCGGCGCCGATCACCGATACCCAGGGACCGCACATGCCCACGTCCGTCACGTAGGCCGTACCCCCCGGCAGAATGACCTCATCCGCGGTCTGCACGTGGGTGTGCGTACCGATGACGGCACTTACCCGACCGTCCAGGAACCAACCCAGCGCCTGCTTCTCAGACGTGGCTTCCGCATGACAGTCGACAAGGATCGCCGGCGTTGCCTGCCTGAGCCGCTCCACTTCCTCCTCCACCGCCCGGAACGGGTCCTCCAGCAGCTGGGGAGAGTACACCCTCCCCTGGACCTGCACCACGGCCAGCACGGCATCCCCGCCGCGGCGGATGATGTGCGAGCCGGCCCCGGGGGTTCCGGGCGGATAGTTCAGCGGCCGGATCAGGCGCGGCTCTTCATCGATGTACGTGGCAATCTCCCGCTTGTCGAAGGCGTGATTCCCGAGCGTGATCACGTCGACCCCCAGCGAGAACAGTTCCCGGCAGATCTGCGGGCTGATGCCCTTGCCGCCTGCGGCGTTCTCACCGTTGACGATCACCGCATCCGCGCCGGTCTCCTTCACCAGCGGGGACAGCCGCCGCGCTACCACCTCCCGCCCCACTCGCCCGTACACGTCACCAAAAAACAGAATGCGCAAAGCGCAGCGCCTCCAGTCTTTCGCCCACTTTTCCCACGGTCGCGATATGTCTATTATACCCGACCGGTCAGGTCTGGGCGTGACTGGAATCTGCATCGTGCGCTCACCAATCTATACGCATGCGGCAGCACAAAAGTTCGCAACTCCCACAAGAAAGTTATGGCGTGGCGACTCGCCGGCGCCCATCTATTGAAGTAGCCAGCGGGCCGGCCCGCGCCTCCTGCGAGGCGGCGGCCGGCCCGCCGTGTGCGCGCAGCAGCGTGCCGCGCGGCTACTTGTGGAAGATCATCAGTCTGCCGTTCTCCCGGATGGCGATGAGGTTGGGCTGCTGCCGCTGGTTGCTGAGCGAGGCCATGACCTCCTCGATCAGCTCGTCCTGCGCCATCAGCTCCTCCTCGCCGAAGTACTCCGCGGGTTCCGTGAGGAGCCGCTGCGGGAAGAGGCTCCGCATCACCGCCACCACGGTGTAGAGCTCCTCGGGGCTGAGGCTCTGCACGTCCCGTTCGACGGCGATGGTGTTCAGCTCGCCGAACGCCGTCTGCCGGACGTCGATGAGGTCTGCCACCCGCTGGTTCATCTTGTGGTAGACCTCCAGCGTCTCCCGAATGCGGCCTGCGGCTGCCGAGAACTCGTCATCCGTCAGCGGGCCCTTCACCAGGAAGGAGAGACGCAGGGCCTGGCGCTCCGGATCGTACCGCACCGTGGCGATTTCGGGGTAGCGAATGGCATAGCTGATCAGCAGCTGAATGGTGCGAGCCGAGGGCTCGTCCCCCCTGCGCTTGATCACCCCATCATGCCTCCTTCACCGGGGAAGCGAGTGTCCCCGAACGAGCTGCTGCCCGAGGAACGCTGCGCCGACACCTCTTGGCGAGTGTCGGCGCAGTGCGCGCTCCCTCATGTATGACGTCTGAGGCGTGGGAAAGGTTCGGCCTCAGCGGGCGTACTCCACCGCGCGCGTCTCCCGGACCACCACGACCCGGATCTGGCCGGGGTACTCCAGTTCGTCCTCGATCTTCCGCGCGATCTCCTTGGTGAGCTTCAGCGCTGCATAGTCGTCGATCTTCTCGGGCTTCACCATCACCCGGATCTCGCGCCCCGCCTGGATGGCGTAGGACTTCTCGACGCCGTCGAAGCTGTCCGCCAGCGCCTCCAGCTTCTCCAACCGCTTGATGTACGTCTCCAGCGTCTCCCGCCGGGCGCCGGGCCGGGCCGCCGAGATGGCGTCCGCCGCGGTCACCAGGTGGGCCTCCACCGAGCGCGGCTCCACGTCGCCGTGGTGGCATTCCATCGCATGGATGACGTCGGGGTGCTCCTTGTACTTGCGGAGCAGGCTCACGCCGATGGCCACGTGCGAACCTTCAATCTCGTGGTCCACCGCCTTGCCGATGTCGTGCAGGAGGCCGGCCCGCTTGGCGACCTCCACGTTGACGCCGAGCTCGGCAGCCATGATGCCCGCCAGGTGAGCCACCTCGACGGAGTGCTTCAGCACGTTCTGGCCGTAGGATGTGCGGAACTTCAGCCGCCCCAGGAGCTTCACCAGCTCCGGGTGCAGGTTGTGGATGCCCAGTTCGAAGCAGGCGGCGTCGCCCTCCTCGCGGATGCGGGCCTCCACTTCCTTCTGCGCCTTCTCCACCATCTCCTCGATGCGGGCCGGGTGGATGCGGCCGTCCTGGATCAGCTTCTGCAGGGCGATCTTCGCGACCTCACGCCGCACCGGGTCGAACCCGGAGAGCACCACCGCCTCGGGGGTATCGTCGATGATGAGATCCACTCCGGTGAGCGTCTCCAGGGTGCGGATGTTCCGCCCTTCCCGGCCGATGATGCGGCCCTTCATCTCGTCGTTGGGCAGCGAGACCACCGTGACGGTCAGCTCCGACGAATGGTCGGCGGCCACCCGCTGCACGGCGAGGCCGACCAGCTCCCGGGCCCGCTTCTCGGCGTTCTCCCGGGCCTCGGCGTCGATCTCCCGCATCAGCTTCGCGGCGTCGGCGCGGGCCTCCTGTTCCACCTGCTTCAGGAACAGCTGGCGCGCCTCCTCCATCGTCAGCTGCGAGATACGCTCCAGCTCGGCCAGCTGCCTGTTCACCAGCTCCTGCGCCTGCTGGTTCTTGCGGTCGAGCTCCCGTTCCTTGCGGCTCAGAGACTCTTCCTTCCGCTCCAGCTGCTCCACCTTCCGGTCGAGCTGCTCCTCCTTCTGCAGTACCCGGCGCTCCAGCCGCTGGAGCTCCGCGCGCCGCTCCTTGAGTTCCCGCTCGGCCTCGGTCCGGAGCCTGTGAACCTCTTCCTTGGCTTCGAGGATCGCTTCCTTCTTCTTAGCTTCCGCCTCGCGCAGGGCCTCGTCCAGGATCTGGCGGGCACGCGCGTCGGCGGAGTTCAGCCTCATCCGGGACTCACGCTGAAACCACTGGTACCCGGCGACCGCGCCGATGGCGGCGCCGATGATCAGCGCGATGACACCAACAAGTGCATAGAGAATTGCCTTCACCTCCTGTCCGTCTGCGTGTTCAAGTTTCGCCGTCTGAGGAAAACGAAAAACGGACCACAGACCGGTCCGTACTCCGTGCTCGCCATATACAGCACACGCCGTCCCTGCGGCCGGCGCGCGGGTTGTCGACCAGATCGGTTTTGCCTGTCATGACAAACCCTAAGGTACAGCAGGTACAGCAGTCCCTTAGGAGACATTTCTATAGCAAAACACGGGGCAGATGCCCGTGGTTACCAACTGGCCTGGGTAACAGCACATCTATCGTACAACCAATGGCTCGCACACAGAGGGCGGACCTCTCTTGATGATAACCCGCCGGGCGCTTTCTGTCAAGGTTAAGAGAATTGCGCATTAAGGGATGTGCATGTCCGGATCCCGGGACGCCAGCAGCAGCCAGGTGGCCAGCCCCAGCGTGCTCCGCCCGTCCGGGCGCGCCTGGCCCGGCCCCAGGAGGTACGGGCCCAGGTCGAAATGCCAGGTGGTGTTGACCTGCAGCAGCAGGTCCGCCGTCCTGCCGTAGCGCGGCGCGCTGTCCCGGCTCAACCCTGAAAGCAGGCGGAAGGTCACCACCGCCTCCTCGTAAAGGCGCGCCAGCGCCCTGGCCAGCCCCCGCTGCACCTGGGCGTCCAGCCCCATGCTGGCCAGCTTCAGGTCCAGCCGCTCGTACAGCAGGTGCCAGTGGCGGTAGCGGCCGTCCAGCTTCGCCTCCTCCTCGGGAGAGCGCGCGCCGGCCGGCAGATCCGCCTCAACCTCCTCCCGGTCGGCCAGCGTCGCGGGCTCCAGGTCCAGGCTGTCCAGCAGCCGGTTGAACGCCCCGGCCGTCTCCCGGGTCCAGGACTCCGCGGTGCGGGTCCAGCGCAGGAGCGCCAGGGCGTGCCGCCGAAAGGCCGGCGTGTCGCCGTCGGCCACCTGCAGGAGGCTGTCCACCAGCTTGACCAGATCGGCGCAGAGCAGCTGCAGCGCGGCCAGATCGTAGCCGGTCAGGTAGGCCGCATCCGGCTCGATGCCCGCCTGGACGAGCCGCTGCCAGAGCGCCTGGCCCAGCGTCGCAGCCGATGCCGTCCGGTGGATGCGCGCCTCCGTCTCCTCCCACCAGTGCAAATCGATCCTCCTCCCATGAAGGCGGGCGGCCCCGGCGCGTTCAGAGCTGCCGGAGCCTGGCGGCGACCTCTTCCAGCAGATAGTCCACGGCCTCCTCCAGCTCGGCCCGGTCCGCCTCGTAGGTGCTGATCTCCGCCACCGTCCCCCGGTGCAGGTAGACGGTGATCAGCGAACCCCTCGGCAGCTGGAAACACCACATGGCGTGCTCGTTCGGACCGAGGTGCGCGCTGGGCACGCCCAGCATTGCGCGGATGATCAGCCGCACGCTGCGCTCCCGCCCGCGGGTGAGCTGCAGCCAGTCGTCCTTGCGGTACGTGAGCGGCCGGCACTTGGACAGGTAGTTGCCGAAGACCTTGCGGTGGATGAACGTCTGCAAGGTGTAGGCCAACGCGTTACCTCCTCTTTGCGGATGACGCAGGAAAGCGCTCCCGCTATCCACATTCGGGGAGCGCCCTGCCATTTCCTCTTGTGGGACGGGGAAGCCGTTCACGGGCCGGTTCAGCGGCGCCCCGCCTTCCTGCCCCGGGGCTTGCCGCCCAGCCTGAGGCCTGCCGCCTTGTACAGGTCGGCCACCTCCTGGCTCGTCAGGTAGCGCCACTCGCCCACGGGAAGGTCGCCCAGCTTCAGGGGCCCCAGGGTGGTGCGCCGCAGGTGGATCACCTCATGGCCCAGCGCCGCGAACATCCGGCGCACCTGCCGGTTGCGCCCCTCGTGGATGCGCAGCGCGATGGTGGCGCTGTTGGGCGCCCGCACCTCCAGCACCTTCACGTCCGCCGGCGCCGTCGGCCCGTCGTCCAGCTCGATGCCCTCCCGCAGGGCCCGGATCTTGCCCGGGCCGGGCACCCCGCGCACCTTGGCGATGTAGGTCTTCTTCACCATGCGCGCCGGGTGCATGAGGCCATGGGCCAGGTCGCCGTCGTTGGTGAGGAGCAGGAGCCCCTCGGTGTCGTAGTCGAGCCGCCCGACCGGGTACACCCGTTCGGCCACCTCGCCTTCCAGCAGGTCGGTCACCTTCGGCCGCCCCTGCGGGTCGTACAGGGTCGTCACGTAGCCCTTCGGCTTGTTGAGCAGCACGTAAACCTTCTTCTCCGGCCGCCCGAGCGGACGGCCGTCCACCTCGATCACATCCCGGCCCGGCACCACTTTCGTACCGAGTTCCGTGACCACACGCCCGTTTACGGTCACCCGGCCGGCCTGAATCAGGGCCTCGCTGTGCCGGCGCGACGCCACGCCGGCGCGGGCCATCACCTTCTGCAGCCGCTCGGCTACCTCGGCCTCCGCCGCGGTGAACGGGCGGCCTGCGCCCGGCTTCGGGCCTCCGCCCGCCGCGGGCTTCAGCTTGCGCCGGGGCCGGCGGGAGAGCAGCCCCCTTTCCAGCCGGTAGCGCAGCTGCTCGTCCACCGAAGCGAAACGGCCGCCGGACACGCCGAGGGCCCGGGTCCCGGCCTTCCCTTCCCGCCTGCCGCCGGGGCTGGCGCTGCGCCCCGGTTTGCGGTGCTGATCTGCCATGGGATACACCTCACCATGCTCTGCCGCGAGTCATAGGATGGGGTACTTCATCAGGATGGCCGCCGCGGTTCCGCCGCGTCCGGGGAGGGAAGCCTGCCGTGAAACTCGGGATGGAGCTCACCGCCCGCCGTCCGGTCCAGCTGAACCTGGGCACGTTCTTCGAGACCTGGATCGCCACCGCGGCCGGCAGCGTCCGCCGCTCCCTGGGGCGGGATGAGTACCACCTGCGGATCACCATCGGCGCAGGCGCCCGGCTGGCCGCCACAGGCCGCACGCACCTCTGCCAGGTCGACCTGGAGGCGGCCAGCATCGGCCGGAACGGCGCCCGCCAGGCGCTGCTGACCCCCGTGGCGGTCCCCCCGGAGGGCCCCGTCATCTGGGGCATCCGCACCAACCGCTTCCTCCAGCTCTCCGACCTGGCCGAGTCTGCCGCCGCCCGCCTGCTGCGGGAGGGCAGCCCGCCGAAGGAGTTCGCGCTGGACGACCCCCGGGTGCGGCTGGAATGCGTCGCCCCCGGACGGTACATCGTTGACGTCACCCGGCTCCTGGGCGACGGATGAAAGAACAGGCTGCTCTCGAGCAGCCTGCCGCCGGTGCGCGCCGCCTATTCGGAGATGCGGGCGATAACCTCGACTTCGACCGCGGTGTCCATGGGCAGCTCCGATACGCCCACGGCGGAACGAGCGTGGAGGCCGGCGTCGCCGAAGACCTGCTGGTACAGCTCCGAAGCCCCGTTGGCCACCGCCGGCTGTCCCGTGAAGCCGTCGGCGCTGTTGACGAAGACGACCACCTTCACGATCTGCGCCACCTTGTCCAGCGAGCCCACGGCCGCCTTCAGCACGGCCAGGGTGTTGATCGCGCACAGGCGCGCCGCCTGGTAGCCCTCCTCGGGCGTCAGATCCTTGCCGACCTTGCCCTTGTACTTCAGCTGACCGCCCTCCACCGCGATCTGGCCGCTGGTGAAGACCAGGTCACCGCTGCGGACAAAGGGGACGTAAGCCGCGACCGGCTTCGGCGCCTCCGGAATGGTGATGCCCAGTTCCTGCAACCTCTGTTCTGCGCTCATGTGCTGCGAGTGCCTCCTCCGATGGGTTCGATCCGCTCTATTTTTACCATAAGCTCACCGAAAAAACCACTGGCACACGTAAAGCGCGGCCAGAAAACCAATCAGATCGGCCGCCAGCCCCACGGCGGCCGCGTACCGCACCCGCCGGACCCCCACGGAGCCGAAGTACACCGTCAGCACGTAGAAGGTGGTGTCCGTCGAGCCCTGCATGATGGAGGCCAGCCGCCCGATGAACGAGTCGGGCCCGTGGGTCTTGAGCAGGTCTGCGGTCACCGCCAGCGCGCCTGCGCCCGACAGCGGCCGCACGATCATCAGCGGGAGCACTTCCGGGGGGAAGCCCAGCGCCCCGGTGATGCCGCTCAGGGCCTCCGCCAGGAGCTCCATCGCGCCGGAGGCGCGGAAGATGGACAGGGCCATGAGCATCCCCACCAGAAAGGGGATGATCTTCACCGCGATCGAGAGCCCCTCTTCCGCGCCCTCGATGAACGCATCGTACACCGGCACCCGGCGGATGGCCCCCCAGAGCGGGATCAGCGCGAGCATCCCCGGCACGGCCCAGAGCGAGAGCGAGTTCAAGAGCGACATCGCGCCTACCTCCTCCGTGCGCGCAGCGCCGTGCGCACCGCCCAGTCCAGCCCGACCGAGAACACGCCCGCGGCCACCGAGGCGATCAGCGTCGCCACCACAATCTCCGCCGGGTTCACCGACCCGTACGTGGCCCGCAGCGCGATGATGGTGCCGGGCACCAGCGTGATGGATGCGGTGTTCAGCGCCAGGAACGTGCACATGGCTTCGGAGGCGGTCTCCGGGTCCTTGTTCAGTTTCTGGAGCTCCTGCATGGCTTTCAGCCCGAAGGGGGTGGCGGCGGAACCCAGCCCGAGCATGTTGGCCGAGATGTTCATTAACATGGCGCCGATCGCCGGATGATCGCGGGGCACGCTCGGGAACAGCCAGCGCACCACGGGCCTGAGCAGCATCGCCAGCCCCTCCATCAGTCCGCTCCGTTCCGCGATCTTCATGATGCCCATCCACAGGGCCATCAGTCCCGCGAGTCCGATGGCCGTCTCGACGGCCAGCTTCCCCCCTGCAAACGCCGCGTCGGTCACCTCCGAGGCCCTGCCGCTTGCGGCCGCCACGGCCACACCGGCCAGGATGAGACCGAGCCAGACCAGGTTCATCATGCGGCTGCAACCCCCCCGCCCGCGATGCATATGCCGGGTGGGACAAATTCAGCCCTCGTCCGCGGACAAGGGCGCGCAAAGGGGCGTCCCCCATCCGCCGGGGACGCCCCGCAGTCTGCCTGGCGCTACACCCGCAGCATGCGCTCCACGCCGAGGATGAAAACCGTCGCGGTGTGCTGCGTCGTGGTCTTGCCGGCTTTCGGACTTCCCTGACCCACCTGCACACCGGGACAGACGCCGCGGATGGCATCGAGCGCTTCCTCCAGCTGATCGTCCCGGACGCCGATGAGGAAGGTGGTGTTGCCAGCCTTCAGGAAGCCGCCAGTGGAGGACAGCTTGGTCGCACCCAGCCCCTTGCGGGTGAGCGCGTCCGTCAGCGGTCCGGCGTACTCGTCGCGCACCACGGCCACGATCATCTTCACGTAACGATCCCTCCTGAACGACCCTGGTGGGGCATGTGACACCTTTCGGCGCCGGGGACCGGTTTCCCTGCGCCGAACCACGCCTTTGCGGGCGGTTTCGCATAGTGCGGACATGCAGGACATACCGTGAAGCGAAGCCAGATGTGGGGTGGTAACGATGTACCGGTCCTCTCGGGCGCAGTTCATCGTCGTGCGGGTCAACCGCTGGTGGGCGGCCGGCCTGGCGGCGCTGCTCCTGGCCGTCCTGGCCCTCCCCTGGGGCCTGCCCGGGCGCGCCGCGGACAGGGGCGGGCTGCGGGTCGCTCAGGGCGTGACCCTGCTGGGGTTCGACTTCTCAGGGATGTCCGAGCGCGAGGCCAGGGAGCGGCTGGAGGAGCTGGCCACCGGCTACCGCGCACTGCCGGTGTCCGCGCGCCGGTTCGAGTCCGCGGAGGGCATCCCCTACACCGTGCCCGAGCTCAACGGGTACGAGCTCGACGTGGAGGGCACGTGGCTCCGGCTGGCCACGGCGCCGCCGGGAACGGCCGTGGAGCCGGCCGTGCGGGTGGAGCCCGCGCCCACCCGCATGGCCGACCTGCCCCTGAGCGCCATCCGCCAGGGCAACAGCGAGAAGCAGGCGGTGGCCCTTCTCATCAACGTCGACTGGGGCACCGACGAGCTGGCGCGCATGCTGCCGATCCTGAAGCGCAAGGATGCCCGGGCGACCTTTTTCCTCTCGGGCCGCTGGGCCGAGCAGAACGCCAACCTGACCCGGCTCATCGCCGCCGACGGCCACGAGGTGGCCACCCACGGCCACAACCTGACCCACGGGCCCAAGGCCCTGGCCCGGGCGGGCCGGCTGAAAGACGACATCGCGCAGTCGGTCAAGGTCATCGAGGAGATCACCGGCCAGACGGTGAAGTACTACGCGCCGCACAAGGCGGAGGTCGATCAGGCGATCCTGCAGACAGCGGCCGACCTCAACCTGCGCACGGTCCTCTACAGCCTCGACACGGTGGACTGGAACGAACAGTATGCCACGCCCGAGCGCATCCTGGAGACGTTCCGCAAGGCCAAGGCGGGCGACCTGATCCTCATGCACCCGAAGCCCAACACCGTGAAGGTGCTGGAGCAGGCCATCGACCTGCTGCAGAGCCGGGGCTACCGGCTGGTCACCCTGAGCGAGATGCTGTCGCCGGAGCCCCTGCTGCCCGGCCATGCGCAACACGAAGACGGCGAGTGAACGGATCCCCACGCGCACCTATATGGGTCTATGGGTTCATTGACTGATTGGAAAAAACGCCCAAGTTCTGTATAATGGATGAAGTGCGCGATGGTTGACCCGCTCTGCACCGGCGGCTTTCGATCGGTTCCAGCAGCCCACCGCGATACTCTCATCTTCGGAGGCAGCCTATGCGAATCACAGTACGTCACAGGCTCATGGCAGGATTCGGCAGCGTCGTGGTCCTGCTCGGCGTGGTGGCCTACGCCGGCGTCACCAGCCTGCACGACACCACGGCCCGCTACGATGACGTGGTCCACCGGGTCGACGCCAGTGCCATGCGGGCCCGCGAGATTGAAACGGGCGTCCAGGACGAGGCCCGCGCGATCGCCAGCTACCTCCTGACCGGGGAAGCCGCCTACGCTGAGGAGTTCGAGACGGCCTCGGCGCAGGTGGCTTCTGCGCTGGACGAACTCGCCGCGCTCGCGGCCGGAGAGACGGCGGAACTCGTGGACGAACTGCGCGCCCGGGTACAGGCCTACGAAACCGTCTCCCGCAACCTGCTGAAGCGGGCGCACTACGGCCAGGAGGAAGCCAGCTGGATTCTGTCGCAGCAGCTCAAGCCGCTGCGCGCCGACGTCGTTGCGGCTGCGGCCGCCGTGAAGGAGCAGACCGATCTTCTGGTGGGCGACCAGACTCTGCTGGCCCGCAGCCGGGCAGACCAGTCGGTGTCCATCGTCCTCGCCGTCAGCGCCGTTGCAGCGGCGCTGGGGCTCATCGCCGCGCTCCGCGTGTCCGGCGGGGTGGCCCGCACCGTGCACGATGTGGCGGCCGCCGCGGAGCGCATCGCCGCGGGCGACCTCCGCCACGGGGCCATCCGGGCCGGCCACGACGAACTGGGTGATATGGCCCGCTCGATGCAGCGGATGGTGGAGCGGTTCCGCGCGCTGGTCGCCCGCGTGCAGGACGTGACCGCCTCGGTGATGGACTCGGCCCGGGGGCTGGCCGCTGCGGCGGCCCAGTCGGCCAGCGGGGCCCAGAACGCGGCGGAAATGGCCGCGCAGATCTCATCCCGCGCGACGGCGCTCACCGCCGCGGCGGGCGACGTGCGCCAGATCATGGGGGAGTTCCAGCAGACCAGCCACCAGATCGCCCAGGGCGCCCAGACGACCGCCGTGGAGATGGCGCGCGCCGGCGATCTGCTTGCCGATTCGGCGCGGGCGGCCGCGGCCGTCGCCGCCCGGGCCGGCGAGATCTCCGCGCAGACGACGCGCACGGAGCAGGTGGCCCGGGAAGGCGCACGGGTCGTGGAGGAGTCCCTGGCCGCCATGCACCGGATTCAGGCGGCGGTGGCGGACTCCGCCGGCCGCATGCGCAACCTGGAGGCGCTGTCCGCCCAGATCGGCGAGATCACGGCGGTCATCGGCGCCATCGCGGGCCAGACGAACCTCCTCGCCCTCAACGCAGCCATCGAGGCCGCCCGGGCCGGTGAGCAGGGCCGGGGCTTCGCCGTGGTGGCCGAGGAGATCCGCAGCCTTGCCGAGCGTTCCGCCGCCGCGGCGGGGGACATCGCGGCCCGCATCGGCAGCATCCAGTCGGGCACCGCGGAGGCCGCGGCCGCCATGGAGACGGCCATGCAGCAGGTGGAGGATGGCAGCGCCCGGGCCGCCGCCGCAGGCGAGGCCCTCCGGGAGATCCTCGGCGGCGTGCAGGCTGCGGCCGCGGACGTGCAGGAGATCGCCCGCAGCGTGCGGTCCATCGAGACCGGCATCGACCGGCTGGCGGAGGCGTTCCAGACGGTCGCGGCGCTCTCTGAGGAGTACACCGCCGCCACCGAGGAGATGGACGCTTCCACCGCGCAGGTCTCGGGCGCCATGGAACAGGTAGACGAGACGGCCCGCGCCAACGAGCGGGCCGCCCAGGAGGTGTCCGGCTTCCTGGAACAGCTGACGGCGTCGGTGGAAGAGGTCGCCGCCGCCGCAGACGAGCTCCGGACGATGGCGGAGGAACTGCAGGCCTCCCTCGCCGCCTTGAAGCTCTAGCGCGCCTGGAATGCGTCCGCGACGGCTTCCCAGAGGGCCGGTTCGTTGAGGCCCAGCCGCCAGATGGCGATGCCCCCGAGCCCGTACCGGGTCACCACCTCCAGCTTCGCCGCGGCGGACTGGCCGTTCTCGAAGTAGACGACGTGGGAGACGCCGCCCTCGGTGTACGTGAAGTAGGGCACCTGCGCTTCGGCATCCCACCGGACCTCGGCCCCGTGCCGGGCGGCGAGCTGGTACGCCCCGGCGGTGGACAAGCCCTTCACCACGTGCCGGGTCCCTGAGACCCAGGCATACCCGTACGCGGGGATGCCCAGCAGGATCTTCTCCGGCGGAATCTGCGTCACGGCGTAAGCGGCCACCCGCTCCACCCAGGGCAGGGAGGCCACGGGACCGGCCGGCAGGCCGTAGGTGTGCTCGTCGTAGGCCATGATCGCCACCTGGTCGGCCGCCTCGCCCAGCGCGGCGTAGTCGAAGGCCCCGCCCCAGTTGGACGTCCGGTCATCCCAGGTCTTCGCCGGCACAGAGAGCGTGAGGCGGATGCCGTGGGGCTTCAGGACCGCGGCCGCCTCGGTCGCCAGGGCGGTGTAGTGGGGCCGCAGGTCGCCCGGCACATTCTCGATGTCGATGTCGATGCCCGCCAGGCCATGCGCCTGCGCGATCGCAAGCATGTCGGCCACCGCCCGGCTCCGCCGCGCCGGATCGGAGAGAACCGACCGGGCGATTTCCGCGCTGAACATGCCGTTCTCCATGTTGTGGACCAGGCCGTAGACGGGGATGCCCAGCGCCTCGGCGGCCTCGGCGAGCTCGGGGTACGACCGGGTGGTGATGGAGCCGTCCGCGTGCAGCTGCAGGGCAAAGTTCACGACCCGGTCCACGTGTGCGCCGGCCTCGCGCAGCGCGGCGAGCGCGCGCGTGTCGCCCTGCCAGTCCTCGGCGTAGTAGGCCACCACGACCGGTCCTGGCTCTTCCCCGGGCGGCAACTCGGCCGGCGGCTCCTCGGGCGTCAGCACCACCCAGCCGTCGCCGGCCAGGTCGGGCAGCACCCACCGTTCTGCAGACTGCAGGGCCGCGGGGGCGGGCAGCGCACCCGCCGGCAGGCGGGGCGAGCCCGCCGCCGGGGTCCCCGCCACCAGCAAGCCCATCATCAGCAGCGCGATCCAGAGCCTCCACCCCCGCCGGTCCACAGGTCCACCCCCGACATATTTACAGGCGTAATGTTCGCGTTAGATTATACCGGTCGTGGCACGCGGCCGTCATTCGGGGGTTGCTGGCTGTGGATGCCTGCAGGGCCGTCTCGACGTGCGGTCGAACCGGAGACCGCGGCGCCCCGGCGGCTGCGCGCCGGGATCCTGGCCGTCTGGATACCGCAGGAACGTACGGCTTCCGCGCCGAATCAGACAACAGGTGCTTTCGGCCGATGCCCACAGCCCCCGTCTCGCACACCACCGAGCAGCAGGACGAGCACGAGGCGGGCCGCAGCGCCCGCCCACGGCGCGGCGGAAGGAGGTCATGCACGATGCGGGTTGCCGGTCAGTTTCGCTTCAAGGCGCCGCCTGAGATCATGTACAAGCTCTTCACCAACAAGGAAGCGCTCCTCAACGCCACCATCGGCCTGCAGTCACTGGAAGAGATCGCCCCTGACCGCTGGGCTGCGACCCTGAAAGTAGGCATCGGCGGGTTCGCCCTGATCTACCACGGGACCCTGGAGATCACCGACCGGGTTCCGAACGAGCGGTTCCACCTGCGCATCGCGGCCGAAACCCACAACGGCACGGCTGAAGCAGAGGCTGACCTGTTTTTCCATCCCGACGGCGAGGGCACCCTGGTCACCTGGGAGGGGGACATCGAGTTCCGCGGCGCGCAGAAGCTCCTGCCCTCCCTCGCCAAGGGGCTCGTGGACTACTTCATGCACGGCATGCGCGAGTACCTGGAGAAGGCGCAGGCCCGTTCGCTGATCTGATACCCCCCTCCCGAAATGCGTGGAGCCGGTGCGGACGCACCGGCCCTTTCATTCGCCTTCCAGAAACCGCCTGAGCCGCTCCGCCGCGCCCCGCAGGTCCTGCGGGGCGCTGAGCATGGGGGCGAACAGGTCGCCCACCGCTTCCAGCCGGGCGGGCAGCGAGCGCATCGTGAAGCGGGGCGGCTCCCCCTCGATCTCCTCCCAGGTGACCGGCGCCGAGACCGGCGCGCCCGGCAGCGGCCGCACCCCGTAGACGCTGGTGATGGTCTGGCCCCGCCGGTTCTGCAGGTAGTCCACGTAGACCTTGCCGGCCCTCCTGGCGACCGTGCGCTCCAGCGTGACCTTCTCCGGGTAGGCCCGGAGCAGGACCTGGCCCACCAGTTCACAGAAGGCCGCCGTCTCGGCGTAGGTCATGCCCGGTTCCGCCCGGCAGAAGATGTGGATGCCCGTGGCCCCCGAGAGCTTGGGAAAGCCCTGCACCCCCACCTCCTCCAGGATTCGCCGCACCAGCCGGGCGACGAGCAGCACGTCCGCGAAGGTGGCCCCTTCCGCGGGATCCAGGTCGATCACCGCCCAGTCCGGTTGCTCGGGGGCGGCGCAGGACGACAGCCAGGGGTGGATCTCAATGGCCCCGAGGTTCGCCACGTAGGCCAGGGCGGCGGGCTCCTCGATGCGCAGGTAGCGCAGGACGCGCCCGTCCTCGGCCCGGTCCTCCCAGGTGGGAACCCAGTCGGGCAGGCCGGGCGGGGCATCCTTCTGGTAGAACCACTCCCCGCCGATGCCGTGCGGGTACCGGGTCAGCACGATGGGCCTGCCCCGCAGATGCGGCAAGAGGTACGGGGCCACAGACACGTAGTAGGCGATCAGGTCGCCCTTGGTCAGCCCGTCGCCGGGCCACATGGGCTTTTCCAGGTTGGTCACGGCCAGTTCCCGGCCCGCCACCCGCACCCACCGTTTCTGCGTTCTGCTCACCGGGCGTCCGTCACTTCCCAGGTTCCCCCGGCCTCATCCCCGGTGGCCTCCGCGCCGCCCGCGGCCTCATCCCCGGCACCTGGCGCTGCACCCCCGGCCGGCACCCGCCTCACTTCCCGGGGCCCCCAGGCGGCGATCACAGCCAGGACCTCATCCGCCCGCGCCGCCTCCACCCGGGCCTCCAGCCGCACTTCCGCCCGGCCAGGGGCTGCGGTCGGGCCGCCATCGCTACCGGCCGGTTCCGGCGCCTGGTCCGCCAGGCCGCCGAGGAAGCTGCCCAGGCCGGCTCCCGCCAGCGTGGTCAGCATGGCGCCCGTGGCCATGGAACCGCCCGCAGGCGGAACCAGATACGACGCCGCCAGGAGTCCTGCGGTGGCCCCCACCGTGGCGCCGACCACGGCGCCGCTCCCCATGCCCCGTTCCTGCGGGGAACCGGCGTCGCCTGCGTCCCGGCCGTGGGCGTCGTCGTCGGGGGCCCCGGCGAGGCCGGTCAGCGCGACCTCCACGCCGCGGGCCGTCAGACTGCGGGCGCAGCCGCGCGCCGCGCCCTCATCGGCAAACCAGGCGACGACGAAATCCCGGGGCGGCGCGTACCCCCCGTGCACCCGGGCCGCTGCCCCCGGATCCTGAGACAGCGGCTCCGCCGGGCCGTGCTCCATCTGCCCCTCCTGCTCCGTCATAGGGTCTCCCTCCTTCGAGCGTCACTCACGGCATCACCGCCGCCGCAGGGGGTTCCGCGCTGAACCCGACCACCACCGGGTCCCGCAGCCGGCCTTCCTCCGTCCATTCCGTGAAGGCCACCCGCACCGTCAGCCGGGGCTCCACCCAGACCACCGGCCCCGGATCGCCGCCGAAGCGCTCCCGCAGCCGGGGAACCTCAGGAAAGGGACAGCCCGCCGGAGGCAGATGTTGCCTGATGGCCGCCAGGTCGGCGCCGCTGAGGCCCGAGCCCGCCCGGCCGATGTACCGGAGCCGCCCCTCGTCATAGGCGCCCAGCAGCAGGCCGCCCGGCCGGCCGGCCGGGGCCGTGTAGCCGACGACCACGGCCAGCATCTCGGACCGCCGCTTCACCTTCAGCCAGTCCCGGCTGCGGCTCCCCGGCACGTACCGGCTGCCCAGCCGCTTGGCCACCACCCCCTCGAGCCCCTGGGCGACGGCGGCGGCGAAGAGCGCCGGACCCTCGGTTCCGGGGAAGGAGGCAACCACCTGCCACGCCTCGTCGGGCGGCACCACCTGCTCCAGCAGGGCCAGCCGCTCCTCCAGCGGCCGGTGGCAGAGCGCTTCGCCGTCCCATTCCAGCAGGTCGAACAGCACCAGGGTCGCACGGCGGCCGGTGCGGCTCTCCCCCGGCCCGGAAGCCAGGTCCCGTTCCAGGACGGCCGGAAAGCTGGGCCGGCCGTCCCTGAGCACGATGATCTCGCCGTCCAGGACCGCCCGTCTTCCGCCCAGGGCGGCCGCCAGCCCGTCGAACTCGGGGAAGCGGGCCGTCCGGTCCCGCAGCCTGCGGCTCCAGTGCCGCACCCGCTTCCCCTCCACGAGCGTCAGGTTCCGCACGCCGTCCCACTTGACCTGGTAGAGCCAGCCGGCGTCGGCAAAGGGGGCGTCGGCCCGCTCCAGCAGCATCGGCGGAAAGGGACAGTCCACCGCCTACGGCCCCCCGGGCCCCGCATCGCCGGGCCGGACGTCCACCTGCTGCGCCCCGCGGGCCGGCGGTACGCCGGGCGGGGCGGCAGGCGCCGGGCCGGCGGGCGGCACCCCGGGCGGCGAGACGGCGGACGGCACCCCGGGCGCCGGGGCGGTGGACGGGGCGCCGGGAGCGCCCCCGGCGTCCGGGACCCCCGGGACGGCCGCAGCGCCCCGGTCCGGCGGGGACGGCGCGGTCCGGCCGGGCAGCCCGGGAATGGCACGCCGCGCCGGACCCTCCGGTCCAGCCGGCGCACCGTCAGCAGGCCCGGGCCCGGCGGCCGACGGTCCCCCGCCCGCCCGCTGCGCCTCCGCGGCCCGGATCGACGCGCGCAGGGCCTCCATCAGGTCGACGACCCGCCCCTGCTCCGGTGCCGGACCGGGCGCCGCGGGCGGCGCTCCGGCGATCTTGTCCTGGATCAGCGCCAACAGCGCCTTGCGGTACTCGTTCTCAAAACGCTCCGGCGCAAACGGCATGGTCAGCGACTCGATGAGGCCCGTGGCCATCTCGATCTCCTGCGGGCGCAGCTCCGGCTGTGCGATGCCGGTAAGGCCCGCGACCGACCGGACCTCGTCCGGAAAGTGCATCGTCTCCATCGCCAGCACGCCGTCCCGGAACACCCGGAGCGCGGCCAGCGACTCCTTGGCGCGCAGGACCACCCGGGCGACGGCGACCCGCCCCGTCACCTCCATCGCGTGGCGCAGCAGGGCGTAGGCCTTGGCGCCGCCCTCGCCGGGCTCCAGGTAGTAGGTCCGGTCGAAGTAGACCGGATCGATCTCCTCCAGCCGCACGAAGGCCACGATCTCCAGCGTTCGCCGGGCGGCCAGCGGGATCGATTCGAAATCCTCGTCCCGCAGCGTGACGTAACGCCCCCGGTCGAACTCGTAGCCCTTTACGATCTCACCGCTCTCCACTTCCCGGTCGCAGTTCGGGCAGTACTTCCGGTACTGTATGGGCGTCTGGCACGGCTCGTGGAGCAGGTTGAAGCGCAGGTCCTTCGACTCCGTCGCGGCGTACAGCTTCACGGGGATCGTCACCAGCCCGAAGCTGATGGTCCCCTTCCACATGGCACGCAGGACGTCCACCCCCCGTTCCTAGCGTAAGCCTCCGCCATCCGGCCTATTCCGCCCGCCGCGCGCCGGGGCCGGGCGCAGTGCCGCCCGGCCCCGGAAAAGGCTAGGTGAGGGTAGTGTTCGGCGTCCCGTCGGCCCCGATGGCGCCCTCGCCCCCGGGCTCGACGTGCCCGTCGTCCGCACGGCTGCGCATCACGGCCTTCAGCTTGTCGATGAGCTGCGGCGCCAGGTCGATGATGCGGTGGACCGGCTGCCCGCCGTCCACCGGCAGCATCCGGACCTGGTCCCTGCCCACCACCAGGAAGCCCACCGGGCTGACCGACACCCCGGCCCCGCTGCCGCCGCCGAACGGATGGTCGTGCCCGGGCTCCCCCTCCTGCGCCTGGCCGAACTCCGAGCCGCCTGCCGCAAAGCCGAAGGTCACGCGGGAGACCGGCACGATGACGGTGCCGTCCTGCGTCTCCACCGGGTCACCGATGACGGTGTTCACGTCCACCATGCTCTTCAGGCTTTCCATGGCCGTCTTCATCAGGCCCTGAATCGGGTGCTCGGCCACCGCTCCTGTCCCCTTTCCTCCGCTGACGCTGCAGGATTCGGGTAAGCCGCGCCCTGCGCCGCACGGCTTCCCGCAGCACCATGCCCGCTGCCCAAGTAGCCTTTCCCAGCCGCACCTGCAGTATGCAGTCCACGTCGGTGCGCAGGACCGGCCGATGGAAGCTGGGGACCACGGCCACCGCGACCCCGCCGGGCTCCAGCACGACCCACCGGCCCAGCTGCGCGAGCAGCCCGTAGACGGCGCTCCAGCCGAAGCCCGCGAGCAGGGCCGAGTCGCACGGGTCGAAGCCGCCCACCTCCACGCGCACGCGGAACCGGGCGCACCGGGTGGCCCGGCCCAGGTAGCGCAGCCCGGGGAGCGAAGCCGCCAGCAGCTCGCGCAGGTCCTGCCTGCCCAGGCCCAGCCTGCGCCGGACGCGCTCGGCCCTCCGGCGCGCCCGCTCCCCGAGGGCCACCGCCCGCGTGAGCCGCAGCCAGCCCACCCGCAGCTCCACGAACACCTGCGCCTGCAGACCGGCCTGGTTGAGCCGCAGGTGCAGTCTCACCGGCACCAGCCCCAGAAGCAGAATCGCCGCAGCCAGGCAGCCCGCGGCGATCAGCCAGCCCATATTCATCCACCCCCGGCACACTTGCCCGCGCTGCCGAGGTGAGTCTTACCAATCTGCGCAGGCGCCATACCGCCGGCCGGCGCTCACACCGCCAGGCGGAAGCGCTGCGCCAGAAGGCGCGGCAGTTCGCCGATGTGCGCCAGCCGGTGGTAGTTGGGATCCTCCTCGTCCACCTCCAGGTGGTCGTAGGCCCACGTCTCCACGTCCACGTGATACGCCGTGATGCCCAGCGCCAGCGCGGGGCGGATGTCGGAGTGCCGGGAGTTGCCCACGACGAAGCAGCGGCCCGGGTCGCGGTCGCCGATGTACGCCCTCAGCCGCTCGGGCGTCTTCTCCAGCACCACCGCCTGCCGGTGGATCCAGCCCACGAGCCCCGACTCCCGGATCTTCCGCTGCTGGATGTGCAGTTCCCCCGCGGTCCAGATCGTCACCTCGAACCCCGACTCGTACAGCCAGCGCAGCGTCTCCGCCGCCCCGGGCAGCAGCTCCTGCCGGGTCTCGTAGGGGATGGCGCACAGCCGGCGCAGTTCGGCCTCCACCTCCGGATCCGCCGGCCGCCCCGCCCGGCTGGCGAACTCCCGGTAGCAGGCCACCCAGGCCGCGGCCAGCGATTCCTTCACCAGGCCCATCTGCCGGGCGACCACCACGTCCAGCTCGGCCCCGCGCCGCTGGACCTCCGCGCAATCAAACCCGGTGCGGTCGGCGACGAGCCGGCTGGTCTGCGCCTCGACCTCCCGGAAGTAGCGGATGTTTTCCGCGATCGTGTCATCCCAGTCCACGAAGGCGTGTCCCGTGAAACCCAACCGCTATTCCTCCTCCCCCGGCTCCCCGTGGTCCGGCCCCCCGCTGCCCCCGGACGGCGCCCCCTGCCCCGGGTGCACCTCCCCTCCGAACAGCGACGGCTGCACCTCCCGGGGCGGCTCCCCGTCCTCCGCTCCGGCGCCGGCCGCCGCCCCGGTGGGCAGGATCAGGCCCGGCTCCGACGTGTCGATCTCCACCGGCGGCAGCTCGCTGAGCGCCTTCAGCCCGAAGTACTTCAGAAACTCGGGGGTGGTGCCGTAGAGGATCGGCCGGCCCGGGGCCTCCTTGCGCCCGATGTCGGCGACCAGCCGCCGCTCCAGCAGCGTCTCCAGGGCCCGGTCGACCTTCACCCCCCGCACGGCCTCAATTTCCGCTTTGGTGATGGGCTGACGGTAGGCGATGATGGCCAGCGTCTCCAGTGCGGCGTGGGAGAGCCCCCGCGACCGGGGCTGCAGCAGCCGCTCCACGTACTCGGCCGCCTCCGGCCGGGTGGTCAGCACGTAACCGCCCGCCAGCTCCCGGATGGCCAGCCCGCGGCCCGGCGCCTCGTAGTCCTTCTGCAGGTCGGCCATGAGCAGGGCGGCGTCCTTTTCGTCGAGGCCGATCACCTCGGCGATGCGCTTGATCGTGAGCGGCTCCGGCGAAGCCAGCAGCAGCGCCTCCAGGATCATCTTGCCATGGTTCCAGATCATCCGTCCTCATGGCCTCCCTCGGCCTCATGGTGCGGCGGGTCCGCCGGCAGGACCAGGATCTCCCCGAAGAGCTCCCGCTGCACCACCCGCACCTGCCGCTGGCGCATGAGCTCCAGCAGGGCCAGGAAGGTGACGACCACCTCCAGGCGGCTGCCGCCCCGGGAGAAGAGGTCCCGGAACCGGACGCCGCCGGCGGCGCGGGCCAGGCGGAAGCGGATCTCCCGGATCTTCTCCCGGAGCGGGATCTCCTCCCGGGGCACCTCCCGCCAGTTCCACTCTTCCTTCAGGATCTCCTGGAACGCCCTGACCAGGTCGGCCAGGTCGATGCCCTCCAGCGCCGGCGGGCCGGCGGGCTCCTCGACGAAGAGGCCGCGCGTGTAGACCCGGAGCATCTCCCGCTCCCGCTCCCGCAGCAGCTCCGCCGCCTCCTTGAACCGGCTGTAGGCGACCAGCTGACGCACCAGGGCGGCGCGCGGATCCTCCTCCTCCGCCGGCTCCTCTTCCTCCGCCGTGATGCGCGGCGGCTTGGGCAGCAGCATCTGCGACTTGATGCGCAGCAGCGTCGCCGCCATCACCAGGAACTCGCTGGCCCGGTCGAGGTCGAGATCCGCTAGGTCCTGAATGGCGGCCAGGTACTGCTCCGTGATCCGGGCGATGGGGATGTCGTAGATGTTCATCTCTTCCCGGCGGATCAGGTGCAGCAGCAGATCGAGGGGACCTTCGAAGTTGGCCAGGTGAACCACGTACGGCTCGGACCTGGTGGAGCGTTCCACACCCGTTCCCCCCTCTCTCCCGGCGGCGCGGACCCGTAGTTCGTACAACCCCTTTATCTTACATGCATTTTGGCATTCCTGGCAATGTCACAGCAGCTGCAGCAGCGGCGCCACCACCCAGATCACGGCCCGGAAGACGGCGTCGTAGACCGGCGTCAGGTCGACCAGGTCCGTCATGAAGAGGAAGATGAGGATCAGGGGGCCGAAGCGGTACAGGGTGCCGACCAGCTCGTGCGCCCCCGGCGGGAACGCGTACACCACCACCCGGAAGCCGTCCAGCGGGGGGATGGGCAGCAGGTTGAACGCCACCAGGAACACGTTGATGGTCGCGACAGCAAAGAGGGTCTGGGTCAGCACGGGGTGGTGCCATCCCAGTCGCCCGGTCTCCGCCAGCGCGGTGAGCACGACGAAGATCAGGGCCAGGATGAAGTTCATGGCCACCCCGGCCAGGGAGACCGCGATGTCCCCCAGGACCCGCGGCCGGAGCCGGGCGGGGTTCACCATCACCGGCTTCGCCCAGCCGAAGCCGCCCAGCAGGAGCAGCAGGGTGCCGAAGAAATCCAGGTGCGCCAGCGGGTTCAGGGTGAGCCGGCCCTGCAGGCGCGGCGTGTCGTCGCCGAACCAGGTGGCGACCAGCGCGTGGCCGAACTCGTGAAACGCAAACCCCATGACCACGCCGGGGATCAGCATCACGATCTGCTGAAGACTGGGCAGTGCCAAGCGGTTCACTCCTCCTGTTGGGCAGCGTAGCGGCGGGCGAGCTCCAGCTGGGCCTCCCGGTCGGGGGCCAGACCCGAAAGGCGGGCAGCCAGCACCCGCTGCAGAATCCGGCCGACACGCGGGCCTGGGGCCACGCCCAGCGCCTGCACGTCAGCCCCGGTGATCGCGAGCCTGATGTGGCGCCACTCCCGCCAGAACCGGGCCACCCGGTCGCCCCCGCCCAGCAGGTGGAGCAGCAGCAGCCCTTCCGGGGGCCAGCCGCGCAGGCGGGCGACGATGGCCGCCGGATCGGGCCGGGGGGCGCTCACCAGGTCGTGGGCGATGCGCCAGCCCGCCAGCACCTGGAGGCAGCACTGCGACTCCGCCCGCTTCAGCCGCAGCCGCTTCACCAGGGCCGCGCCCCGGGTCAGGGGAAGCCGGTGGATGAGCACCAGCAGCTTCACCAGCCAGGGCTTGCTGCGGGCGCTGAGCTCAGGCTCCGCCTCGGGCAACCCGTCCACCGCATCCACCAGGGCCAGGAGCTCCGGGGTCAGGGCCACCCCCGGCAGGATCGCCTCCAGCCCCCCGAGATCAGCCAGCATCTGCAGCGCGCCGCCGCAGCCGGGCTCCTGCAGCAGGAGCAGCAGTTCGTTGCGCAGCCGCTCCCGGCTCACCCGGCCCAGGAAGCCCTGGGCGATGGCCGCGCGGGCGCACTTCTCCGTCTCGGGCTCCAGCCGGAAGCCGTAGCGGTGGGCAAAGCGCACCGCGCGGATCAGCCGGGTCGGGTCCTCCACGAAGCTCAGCGTGTGCAGGATGCGCACCTGCCCCGCCGCCAGGTCCTGCAGCCCGCCGAAGAAGTCGATCAGCCCCGAGGGGCCGGCGGAGCCCAGGCGGATCGCCAGGGCGTTGATGGAGAAGTCGCGCCGGTACAGGTCCTCGTGCAGGTCGGCGTGCTCCACCCGGGGCAGGGCGGCGGCGTGCTCGTAGAACTCCCGCCGTGCGGTGGCCACGTCGATGCGGGACGGCAGGTCGGGATCCTGCGGGTCCAGGTAGATGTGGGCAGTGCCGAACCGGGGCACCTCCTGGACACGGCCGCCCAGCTCCCGGGCCAGGGTGTGGGCAAACGCGATGCCGTCGCCCTCCACCACGATGTCAAAGTCGAGGTTCGGCCGGCCGAGGAGCAGGTCGCGCACGAATCCGCCGACGGCGTAGACCGCCACCCCCTCCTGCTCCGCGACCCGGCCCGCGGTGCGCAGGAGCGCGCGGATCCCCGCCGGGGCGGCCTCGACCGCTTCCAGGGCCATCCGCACGGCCTCATCCCGCAGGTCCTTGGGCATCTCCGGGGCCGCGTACAGCCGCCGGTGCCAGCGGGGCGCCGGCGCGCCGTAGATCAGCCCGAGAATGTCCGACCGGGTGATGATCCCCACCAGGTTCCCGTCGGCCACCACCGGAACCCGGCCGATGTCCCGCTCGATCATCAGCTCCTGCACCTCATCGATGGGCGAATCGGGATGCACGGCGATGACCCGGGACTTCATCACGGACTTCACCGGCGCGTGCTCCAGTCCGTGGCGGCGGGCCTTCTCCACGTCGCGCAGGGACACGACGCCCACCACGCGGCCGGTCTCGTCCACCACCGGCAGGCCGGTGTGCCCGTGGCGCAGCATGAGCCGCTCGGCGTCCCGGATGGGCTTCCCGGCCAGGATAGTCTTTACGGGGGCCGACATCACATCCCGCGCCATGAGCGGCCGCTCGACGCCCTCGGGCAGGGCCTCCTCCAGCTTGAGGGCCACCTCCTGCACCGACTGGCCCTTGACGACGGCGGACGCCGCCGCGGCATGGCCGCCCCCGCCGAACCGGCTCATCACCCGGGCGGCGTCGACCCAGGGCACCGACGAGCGGCCCACCAGGTGCACCCGGTCGTCCATGCGGACCGCCGCAAACAGGGCCGGCACGGGCTCCAGCTCCATCAGCCGGTGCACCACCAGGTTGAGGCCGCCCACGTACTCCGGCACCTCGGCCACCAGCAGCCGGATGCGGGCGCCCCGCACGTTCACCCAGCGGCCCCTGTTCTGCAGCTGCTGCAGCAGGGTCTGCTGGGCGGGCGAGAGCGAGACCTCCATGAAGCGGGCCGCCGCCTGCAGGCTGGCGCCGCGGGAGAGCAGAAAGCCTGCCGCCCGGGCGTCACGGTCAGTGGTGCCGAGCAGGCTCAGCGACCCGGTGTCGGCGTAGATGCCCACCAGCAGGGCGGTGGCCTGGAACGGGGTGAGCGGCGCCCCGGCCTCCTCGATCAGCTCCGCGAGGAGGGTGCAGGTCGCCCCCACGGGTGCGCGCACCTCCAGGCGGCCCTGCAGGTCGTCGGCCTCGGCCGGGTGATGGTCGTAGAGGTGCAGCTCCACCTGCGGCAGGAGGGCCCGCAGGGGGCCCAGGCGGGCGGCGTCGGCGGTGTCCACGACGATCGCCCGCCGCACCTGCGAAAGGTCGATGTCCTTCACCCGGTGGACCCGCAGGTTGTACCGGTGCAGCGAGATGAACTCCGCCGCCATCGGGTTGGCCGTGCCCGGCAGCACGATCTGGGCCCTGGGGTACAGCACCTGGGCGCCGATGGCAGCCCCGATCGCATCGAGGTCGGTGTTGGTGTGCGGAACGATGATCTGCATGATCGTACCTGATCTCCCGGGAGCGCGAGGGATGCGCTTGATCCTGATCGTCACCTATTCGGCTGCTGCGGTCACAAACCCTGCAGAAACTGCCATTTGGCCTTGCACGCCGAACGGGCTTGCGGTATAATGAGCAGGCACTGGGCGGTTAGCTCAGCGGGAGAGCACTTGCTTCACACGCAAGGGGTCACTGGTTCGATCCCAGTACCGCCCACCAGATGGCTGGCAGCGGCCCACTCGGGCCGCTGTCTCGTTGTACGGTCGTCTTTCACCCACTGCGCAGGGACTGAAGAACAGGGGGTCAGCATGCGATGGCGCAGAAAGAGAAAGCCGGACCGCTCGTGGGCATCATCATGGGCAGCCGCTCCGACCTGGAGACCATGCAGGAAGCGGCCAACGTGCTGGACGAACTGGGCGTACCCTACGAGATGAAGGTCGTCTCGGCCCACCGCACGCCGGACGCCATGTTCGCCTACGCCGAGTCTGCGGCGGCGCGGGGCATCCGGGTGATCATCGCCGGCGCCGGCGGCGCGGCGCACCTGCCGGGCATGACCGCCTCGAAGACCATCCTGCCGGTGATCGGCGTGCCGGTCAAGTCCTCGGCCCTGAACGGGCTGGACTCGCTGCTCTCCATCGTGCAGATGCCCGGCGGCGTCCCGGTGGCGACGATGGCCATCGGCAAGGCCGGGGCGAAGAACGCCGGGCTGCTGGCGGCGCAGATCCTGGCCCTGCAGAGCCCGGAGCTCGCGGCGACGCTGGAGGAGTACCGGGCCTTCATGCGGCAGCAGGTGGAGGAGAGCCAGCCATGATCCTGCCCGGTGAGGTGGTCGGCATCGTCGGCGGGGGACAGCTGGCCCGCATGTCCGCCCTGGCCGCCCGGGCGATGGGCTACCGCGTCGCGGTGGCCGACCCGGACCCCGACTGTCCCGCCGCCCCGGTGGCCGACCGGGTGATCGTCGGCGCCCTGAACGATCCTGACGCCCTGGCGCCGCTGGCCGAGGTGGCCAGCGTCATCACCTACGAGTGGGAGAACATCGACGCGCGGGTGCTGGAGCGGCTGGCCGGACGTCGGCCGGTCCACCCCCGGGTCGGGATCCTCCGCACCTGCCAGAACCGCATGCACGAGAAACAGGCCCTGGAGCGGCTGGGCATTCCCGTCGCGCCGTGGCGCCCGGTGCCGTCGGCGGAGGCCTTCCCGGCCGCGCTGGCGGCCATCGGCCTGCCCGCGGTGCTGAAGACCGCCACCATGGGCTACGACGGCAAGGGGCAGGCGCTGATCCGGACGCCGGAGGATGCGGAGCAGGCCATCGCGGCGCTTGCCGGCCGCCCGCTGGTGCTGGAGCGGCTGATCCCCTTCGCCTGCGAGCTGTCGGTCATCGTCGCCCGGAACGAGTCCGGGCAGGTGCAGGCGTTCCCGGTCGCGGAGAACATCCACGAACGGAACATCCTGGCGTACTCCATCGTCCCGGCCCGGGTCGATGCGGCGACGCAGGCCGCCGCCCGGGACCTGGCGGTGCGCATCGCCGAGGGCCTCGGGCTGGTGGGGCTGCTGGGCGTGGAGATGTTCTGCCTCCCCGACGGCAGCCTGCTGGTGAACGAACTGGCCCCGCGGCCCCACAACTCGGGCCACTACACGCAGGATGCGTGCGCCACGTCCCAGTTCGAACAGCACATCCGGGCGGTGTGCGGCCTGCCGCTGGGCGCCGTGGACCTGCTCAGCCCCGTCTGCATGGTGAACGTGATGGGCGAGGACTTCCCGCTGCACGTGGGCGCAGCCCTCTCCGACCCGCACGTGAAGCTGCACCTGTACGGCAAGCGGGAGGCCCGGCCGCACCGGAAGATGGGCCACTTGAACGTGCTGGCCCCGACCGCGGACGAGGCCCTGGCGCGGGCCAGGGCGGCCAAGGCGGCGATCGCCGGCCGTGCAGGGGGTGGCGGCGGGGCGGGATCGTGAGCCAAAGAATACGGGGCGGTGCAGGTCGTGCACCGCCCCTTCCGCGTCTCCGCACAGAACCGCCTGAAACCGGCCGCCCGGGACGCCTACTCGAAACGCAGCGCCTCGATGGGATCCATCCGCGCGGCCTTCACGGCCGGGTACACCCCGAAGATCAGGCCCACCGCGGCCGAGAAGCCCAGCGCCAGCGCGATCGCGTACAGATCCAGGCTGAGCGGCGTGTCCAGGTAGTTGCCCGCGATCATCACCGGACCCGCAGCCAGCAGGATGCCGATGCCGCCGCCGATCAGGCAGAGGGTCAGCGCCTCCACCAGGAACTGCATCAGGATGTCCCGGCGGCGGGCGCCGATGGCCTTCCGGAGCCCGATCTCCCGGGTCCGCTCCGTCACCGAGACCATCATGATGTTCATGATGCCCACGCCGCCGACGACCAGGGAGATCCCGGCGATCGCGGCCATCACCCCGGTCACGATCGAAATGACCTGGTCGAACCCGCTCATGAAGTCGGTCCAGATGTGGGCCTGGTACCCCGTGCCCGGGTACACCCGCTCCATCACCTTCACCGCCAGGTCCTTCACCTCGACAGGATCGTAGCCGTCACGCACCCGCACGGTCAGGTGGTCGTAGCTGTTCTGGCCCGTGACGCGGGTGATGTAGCTGCGGGGAACGTAAAAGTCGCCGCCCTGGCCGCCCAGAAGCTGCGAGAGCATGCCCGTGTTGGGCGCGATGACGCCGATCACCCGGAAGGGGTAGCCGTTGATCATCAGCTCGATCCCCAGGGGGTCGACCCCCTCCCCCAGCAAGTACGTCAACCGGTTGGCGGCGACCACCGCCACCCGGTCGCCGCGGACGATCTCCTCCTCGGTGAACCAGCGGCCGGAGGCGAGCTCGATGTTCATCAGCGACGCCGTGTCGGTGCCCGCGCCGCGGAGCCAGTCCCAGCCGGTCTCCCGGTGGAAGGTGATCATCGCGCCCATCCCCACCTGCGGGTCGATGACGTCGATCTCCGGCAGCGCCTCCTTGAGGAGGGCGATGTCATCCTCGGTGAACATGCGCAGCCTCGCGGTCTGCTGTCCGTCGGGCGACCAGCTCGGCGCCGCCATGAGCTGGAAGACGCCGCCGTTCAGGGCGTCCAGCTCCTCCGCGATCGCCTTCTGGGTACCCCGGCCGATGGCGATGATGGCGATCACGGAACCGACGCCGATGATCAGGCCGAGCATGGTCAGCGCCGAGCGCAGCTTGTTGGCCCAGAGGGCGGAAAGCGCGACGCTGAAGGTTTCCAGCAGGTTCATCGCGCCGCGCCCCCCATCAGGAGACCCAGCGGCACCACCCGGACCCGCCCGGGCATCGGCCGGCCCCCGGGGCCCATGCCGGGCCCCATGTCCGGCCCCATGCCCGGCATGACCTGGATCTGCACCTGGTCGCCGTCCTGCAGCGTCTGGACCAGCCCAAACGGGGAGGTGATGATCATCTCACCCTCCTCCAGCCCCGAAAGCACCTCGACCTCCCGGTTGGTGACCAGGCCCGTCTGGATGGGCCGCATCTCCACGGTATAGTCCCTGACCACCAGCACGAAAGCCTGGCCGGCCTCCTCCCGCACGGCGAGCAGCGGCACCACGATCACGTCGTCCCGCTGTGCGGTCTGGATGCGCATCTCCACCTGCATGCCGCTCTTCAGGCGGCCGTCGACGTTCATGACCTCGCCCCGCACCTCGAACGTCACGCTGTCGCCCATGTAGTACGGACCGCCGTAGAAGTCGTTGCTCTGCGCCGTCTGCTGGCTGATGCGGGTCACCACGCCCTCAAAGCTGGCCAGCGGCAGCAGCGCCGAGGTGACCATGATCGGCTGGCCGGGCTCGAGGCTGTCCAGGTCCACGGCCTCCACCTGGCCGATCAGCTCCATCCGCTCCATGTCGCCCACCCGGACGATCGGCGCGCCCTGCTGCACCGGGTCGCCGTCCTTCACGTGGACGCTCAGCACGGTCCCCGGCGCGGTGGCGACGATGCGGGTCGATTCCAGGTTGGCGCGCAGCTTATCCAGCGTGGCCTGCGCGGCTTCCACCCGCGCCTGGGCCAGTTCGACCTGGCCCATGTCCGGGCCGCGCTGCAGCGCCGCCTCGGCCTCCCTGACCGCCACCTCGGCGAGGCTGACCTGGATCTCGGCCAGCCTGACGCTCAGTTCGTGGTCCGCCTCGCCCTGGCCGCCCTCCAGCAGCGCGGCCAGCTCCGCCTCGGCCTCCGCCAGCTTCTCGGCGGTCTCCTGCACGGTCTCCTGGCTCTTCCGCATGGCCTCACGGTAGGCCTCCTCCGCCGCGCGGTACTGCTGCGCCGCCTGGGCGTCGGCGGGGTTGGCCATGTACGCGGCTTCCGCGGCCGCCAGGTTCTTCCGGGCCTCCTCCACCGGCTGCTGTGCGGCCGCCACCTGGCTCTTCAGCTGGGCGATCTGCTCCTGCAGCTGCTTCACGGCGGTGCTCTCGCCGCCGCCGGCCTTCACCCGGGCCAGGTTGTTCTGGGCCTCGATGAGCTGGCGCCGGGCCTCCTGGAGGTTCCGCTCCAGCATGAGGGGCGCGCTCTCCATCTGCCGCAGCAGCTCCTGCAGGTCCCGCTGCGCCTGGAGCAGATCGCGCTCCTTCGTCTTGACCTCCTCCTGCAGCTCGGTGGCGTCCAGCTCGGCCAGCAGCTGTCCCTCCTCCACCGTCTGCCCGGCCTCCACCAGGATCGTCACCCGCGGGCTGTTCAGCGGGGCCTTGTACTCCTGCAGGTTGCCGGCCTGCACCGTGCCCGGGGAGAAGACCTCCTGCACCAGCATGCGCCGGGAGACGGGCTCGACCTGCACCACGGGAGCGCCCTCCGGCCCCTCGGCCATGACATCAACGGCGGCACGCTGGCCGAAGAACCGCTGGTAGCCAAACCAGACTCCTCCGCCCAGCACCGCGAGCACCACAACGATGGCAATAACCTTCCGCCTCAATCTGGCTCACCTCATTGTGCGGACCTATCATTACTTAGACAGACAAACCGGGCCGTTTGGTTCCCGTTTCCTGCGCCGGAACGGGAGACAAGGCACAAGGGGCGCCCCTGCTCATGCCCGTGAAGCAGGGCGCGCCCCATGCACGCGCGGGCAAGAATGTAGCAGGCTCGCAGCAGCGGTTCCGGCGCCCCTACTGCCCGCGGGCGCCGGCCTGCAGGCGCGGGGGCAGCAGGTCGCAGGCCGCCATCTCGGCAAACGACTCCCGCCGCACCACCAGGTCCGCCCGCCCGCCGCGGACGAACACCACGGGCGGCGTCGGGAAGCGGTTGTACCGGGAGGCCATGCTGTAGTTGTAGGCTCCGGTGGCAAAGACGGCGAGCAGGTCGCCGGGCGCGACGTCGGCCGCGACCGGGACGTCGGTCAGCAGCACATCACCCGACTCGCAGTACCGGCCGACGACGGTGACGATTCTGCCGGGCTCGCTGTCCAGCTTGTTGGCGACCACACATTCGTAGCGGGCCTGGTACAGCGCGGGCCGGATGTTGTCGCCCATGCCGCCGTCCACGGAAAGGTAGGTGCGCACGCCGGGGATCTCCTTGATGGTGCCCACCGTGTAGAGGGTAGTGCCCGCCTCGGCGACGATGGACCGGCCGGGCTCGACGATCAGCCTCGGCAGCGGCAGGCCGTATCCGGCGGCCCCCGTGCGCACGGCCTCAGCCAGGACCGCCACCAGCTGCGCCGGCCGGACGGGCCGGTCCCCTTCCACGTACCGGACGCCCAGCCCGCCGCCCAGGCTGAGTTCCGACAGCGTGAAGCCGGTCTCCGCCCGGACGGCCGCAGCGAAAGCCAGCATCCGCTCGGCGGCGACCCGGTAGCCCGCCAGGTCGAAGATCTGCGACCCGATGTGGCAGTGGAAGCCCGTCAGCTCGACGCCCGGGGTGCGCAGGGCCTCCCGCGCCGCCGCCAGGGCCAGGCCACCCTCGATGGGGATGCCGAACTTCGAGTCCAGCTGACCCGTGCTGATGTACTCGTGCGTGTGCGCCTCGACCCCGGGGGTCACCCGGAGCAGGATCCGCACCGTCTCGTTCCGCTCGCCGGCCAGGCGGCTCAGAAGGTGCAGCTCGTGCAGCGAATCCACCACGAAGCGGCCGACCCCGGCGTCCAGCGCCAGCCGGATCTCGTCGGCCGTCTTGTTGTTCCCGTGGAAGTAGGTGCGGGCCATGGGGAACCCGGCCTGCAGGGCGGTGGCGATTTCCCCGCCGGAGACGACATCCAGCGACAGGCCCTCCTGCGCCACGAGCGCGGCCATGGCCGTACACAGGAACGCCTTGGAGGCGTACGCCACATCGAAGTCGGGGTAGTGCTGCCGGAAGCTCTCCACGTACTCCCGGCAGTTCTGCCGGATCAGCTCCTCGTCCATGATGTACAGCGGCGTGCCGAACTCCCTCGCCAGATCCGCCACGTCTACGCCGCCGATGGTGAGACGCCCCTTCTCGTTGCGGGACGCGGTACCGTAGAAGTGCATCGTACAGAACTCCCTCCCGGGACGTCGGCCGGTCGTGATCACCGCCCCTTAAATTTTCCCCACAATAGCATCCCATTCCGTACACTGTCAACGCCGGGCCGAGGCGCCGACGGCGGGGTTCCCGTGCAGACAGAGGCCCGGGCGCGCCGAGTGCGCCCGGGCCTGGGATCGCGCCGAAGCGGCGATCGCTGCGGCATCAGGATCGCTCCAGGATCTCCGTGATCGCCCGGGTGGTGATCTCGCATCCCGCCTCCAGGTCATCGGCCCCGTCCATCTTGCCGGGGTCGCCCACCCCTACGATGACCGGGACCGACAGCCGGTTCAGCATGTCCACCGTGTCGCCGCGCAGCCGCCCCTTCCGGCGGGGCGCGCCGTCCTTGTCCACGGGCCCCGCGAGAACGCGCCCGTGGCGGTCGACGGAGAGATCCACCTCCACCCCCCGCCCCTGCCGGGTGTTGGAGGCCACCGCCACGGCGCCGAGCACGCGGATGTCGGGATGCTCACAGATGTACCGGAGGGCCTCCTCGCCCGGACCCGTGCCGGGGTCCCCCTTGTCGTCGACCATGACCAGCACGGGGTCGTGCACGGCCTGCTTGATCAGGGCCACCAGCTCCGGACCGCTCAGCGGCGTGGGATTGCCGGCGGAGGCCGAGATGCAGCGGAGCCCCAGCCGCTGCGCCGCCTTCTCCGCCACGCGCCGCGCGGCGTGGTCGCCATCGGTCAGGAGAATGACGCGAACGGGCGGCTTCAGATGCATCCCTCCCGGGCGAGGGGGTCGGAAACGGCACCGGGGGCCTCCGGAGGCGGTCCCGTCAGCCGAGCCGTGGGCGGGCCGCTGCCGGTGCGGCCCCCGGGACCCCTAGCATCCCACGCTTCGCCGCCCCGCTATGCGGGCCCGCCCGCCCCCGGGCCCACCAGCGTCGCCCCCGCCGGTGGGGGCTGCGGACGGGAGGAGTACCAGTACCAGGTGCTGAGCGCGCCCGCGGCCAACAGCATCGCCGCCAGCACGATGCCCCACCACACCCGGCTTTCCGGGGTAACCGTACGCATGTCGCTCCCACCTCAGGGACTACGATTCCCCAACCGCCCGTGCCGTAACCCACGGGCCCCGTCAGGTGGCGGCGTTCACGTAGTTCCGGATCCGCTCCAGTGCGCGCCGCTCCAGGCGCGAGACCTGAACCTGGCTGCACCCCAGGATCGACGCGACTTCGGTCTGGGTCTTGTCGCGGAAGAACCGGAGCAGGATCACCGTGCGCTCCCGCTCGTCCAGCTGGTTCAGCCCCTCCCGCAGGGCCACGCGGTCCAGCCAGACGCCCTCCCGCTGCCCGTCGTCGGCGGCCAGCTGGTCCAGCAGGTAGATCGGGTCACCGTCGCCCTCGTGCACCGTCTGGTGAATCGAAGCCGGCGGGCGCACGCCGTCCAGCGCCTCGACCACCTCCTCCGGGGAGACGCCCAGTTCCTCGGCCACCTCGGCGACCGTGGGATCGCGCTCCATCTCGGCCGCCAGCCGCTCCCGCACGCGCCGGGCCTGCTGCGCCAGCTGCTTCAGGCTGCGGCTGACGCGCATCGGGCCGTCGTCCCGCAGGTGGCGGCGGATCTCGCCCATGATCAGGGGTACCGCGTAGGTGCTGAACCGCACGTCATAGCTCAGGTCGAACCGGTCAATGGCCTTCAGGAGGCCAATGCAGCCGATCTGAAACAGGTCCTCGGGATCGGCGCCGGAGGCGCTGAAGCGGGAGACCAGCGACCGCACCAGCCGGAGGTTCCCCTCCACCAGCCGGTCCCGCGCCTCCCTGTCCCCCGCCCGGGCCCGGGCCACCAGCCGCCTGACCTCGTCATCGGGCCAGCCCCGCTCTTCCAGGGTGCTCTCCTGTGCCATGGCCCGATCAGCTGCCCTTCAGGGAGGCGACGTCCCGAGGCGCAGGCCGCTTCCGCATCACGACGCGGGTGCCCTGCCCGACCTGCGACGTCACCTCGACCTGGTCCATGTGGGCCTCCATGAAGGAGAAACCCAGGCCCATCCGCTCCGGGTCGGTCGTCACGGCCGGCTGCATGGCCAGGGCGACGTCCTCGATGCCCCGGCCGCTGTCGGTCACCGTGATCACCAGCTCGCCGTCCTCCAGGGCCGCCTCCATGCGGACCATCTGCCGGCTGTCCCCCCGGTAGCCGTGGACGATCGCGTTGGTCACGGCCTCAGAGACCGCCAGCTTGACCTCGTCGACCTCGGCGACGGTGAAATCCGCCTGGGCGGCCACCATTGCGGCCATGAGCCGGGCGACGCCGACGTTCTCGGGAATCGCCGCCAGCTCCAGGATCACCCGGTTCTGCGTGACCATCACACAGCCCCCTCTCGTGCACTGCCCCCGCCTAACCGGCGGAGAGCGCCTCCTGCTCGGAACGAAACTCCTCCATCGTGCGGAAGACGCCGGAGAGCTCCAGCGCCGAACGCACCTGCGGCGGCACGCCGATAACGCCCACCCGGCCCCCCTCCCGGCTGACCCGCCGGTACCGCCCGAACAGGGCGCCGAGAAAGGCGCTGTCCACAAACGTCACGCGCGCCAGGTTGACGTACAGGTGCCGGACGGGTCGCCGGTCCATCAGCTCCTCGACCGTTTCCTTGAACCGGGCGGCCGCCACGAGGTCCAGCTCGCCGGAGAGCCGCACGATGAGGCTCTGCCCCACCAGTTCGTACTCCAGAGATGACATGGCCGGCCACGCTCCTTCCTGCTCTGCACGGCCCGCAGGTGGCCGCGCATGGTGCAGGCAATTTCTTCCCGTTTGCCGCCAGTTCCTGCCTGCGATGGCATCTTTCGGTCGACAAGATTCGACCCAATGCGCGCAAAACGCCCGCCGGCTCCTGCACGCCGGCGGGCCTGCCGCTGCCCATTCAGTCGAAGCTGAAGATGTTCCGGACCGTGTGCACGACGGACTGCCACAGGTTGGCCTTCCCCACCGCTTCGGGGGCGACCAGCTCCATGCGGCCGACCTCCTGGCCGTCCAGCGTGGCCACGATCTCACCCACGGCCTGCCCCTTCTCCAGGGGCGCCGCGACCTGCCGGGGCAGCTTCACCTCCCACTTCACCTTGTCCTGGGACCCCTTGGGCACGCTCACCCCGAACGCCGAGCGCGGCACCGGCTCGATGGCCGCCACGGAGCCCCGGGCGACCTTCACGGGGCCGAACTTCTTTCCGGCCGGGGCGATCTCCACCGCCGTGTAGTTGGCGAAGCCATAGTCCAGGAGCCGGGCGACCTCGATGTTGCGGGTCTTGGCGCTCTCGGCGCCCATGACCACGGCGATCATCCGGGTGCCGTTCTGCACGGCCGTGGCAGCGAGACAGTAGCCGGCTGCCTGGGTCCACCCGGTCTTCAGGCCGTCCGCCCCCGGGTACCAGGTGAGCAGCTTGTTGTTGTTCCACAGCTGGAACTTGGGCCCGTTCTTCCGCCAGGGCACGTTCAGCTCCGCGCCGTAGATGGCCGTCAGCTTCACCAGTTCGGGGTAATGGAGCACGGCGTGCCGGCTCATCAGGGCGATGTCGTAGGCGGTGCTGAGGTGCCCCTCCGCCGGGAGCCCGGTGGGGTTCACGAAGTGCGTGTCGTTCATCCCCAGCTCCTGCGCCTTGGCGTTCATCAGCTTGACGAAGGCCTCCACCGAGCCGGCCACGTGCTCGGCGACGGCCACCGCGGCGTCGTTGGCCGAGCCCACCGCCACCGAGAGCAGGAGCTCCTCCAGCGCAAAGGTCTCGCCCACGTCGGCGAAGATCGTGGTGCCCGGCTGCCGCTTGGCTTCCTCCGAGATCGTGACCGGGTCCTTCAGGTTCACCTTGCCTTCCCGCAGGGCATCGAAGGCGATGATGAGCGTCATGATCTTGGTCACGCTGGCCGGGTTGCGCCGCTCGTGCGCGTTCTTCTGGTAGATCACCCGTCCGCTCAGCGGCTCCATCAGCACCGCCGACGGCGACGAGATCTTCACCGCGTCCTCACCGGCCGCCTCGGCGGCGGCGGTCGCCTCTACGGCCTCATACAGGTCGTCCGCCAGCCGGCCCCGCAGCACGTGGTCGCCGTCCTCCACGTCGGACGCCGGTGGCCAGCGCTCCATGCCCCTCGCCTGAGGCGCGGCCGCCGACAGCGCGAGGACGGCGCACAGCAGGGCGGCCCAGCAGCGCATGCAGGTTCTCCACATGGGTCATGCCTCCTCCAAGAGTCTCTGCTGCTAGTCTGCCCTGGGCGCATCCGCACTTGCGCGCCTCGGCCGTAAACCCGGAAATGCGGGCCGAATCCTGCCGCTGGCGGCTGTCGTCCGAAACTATAGTAGCAAGCATGTGAAACCGGAGTGAGGACGACCGTGGCTGCCCCGCCCGCAATCCTGCTGGAAAACCTGACGAAGTCCTACAACGGCCACCCGGCCGTGCAGGGGCTGAACCTCGCCGTCATGCCCGGCGAGATCTTCGGCTTCCTCGGCGCCAACGGTGCGGGCAAGACGACCACCATGAAGATGATGGTGGGCCTCCTGCCCCCCACGTCGGGGCGCGTGCTCATCCACGGGCGCGACGTGTGGCAGGACCCCGGCCCGGCCAAGCGGACCATCGGCTACGTGCCCGACACGCCGATCCTCCACGAACTGCTGACCGCCCGGGAGTTTCTCTGGTTCATGGCCGACCTGTACGGGATGAGCCGCCGCGAGGGCAGGGCCCGCGCCGAGGAGCTCCTGGAGATGATGGGCCTCACGGCCCAGGCGGACCGGCTGATCCGGGACTTCTCGCTGGGGATGAAGCGGAAGATGGCCATCGCCACGGCCTTGCTGCACCGCCCCCGGGTGCTGCTCCTGGACGAGGTCACCAACGGCCTCGACGCCCGGGCCGCCCGCGAGGTGAAGGACCTGATCCGCGCCTGGGCCCGGGACGGCGTGGCCGTGGTCCTGACCACCCACATTCTCTCCATTGCCGAGGAGCTGTCGGACCGCATCGGGCTCATCCACCGGGGCCGGCTGATCGCCGAGGGCACCGCGGCCGAGCTGGCCCGGCAGGCCGGCATCCCCGGCGCCAACCTGGAGGAGACGTTCCTGGCCCTCACCGGCGACGAGCTGCCGGAGGAGGCCGAAACGCCGGAAGGTGAACTGCGGTGAACGGCATCGTCTCGCTCTCGCTGGCCGTCGCCCGCTCGGGGTGGCAGGCCAGCTGGAACCGGCTGTTCCGCTTCTCCCGCATGAAAGCGGGGGTCATCTGGGTCGCCCTCCAGGGGCTCCTGGTCTTCTTCGTCGTGCGCCGGGCGCCCGCGGTGGCGCCGGAGGCGTCGCAGGCCGGACTGCTGGGCGCGCTCACCCTCATGGGCGCGCAGATGACCTGGTTCGGCATCATGTACGGCTTCTCCCGGGGGCAGACCCAGCTCTACCAGGGGCTGCTGGTCCCGCTCTTCCAGATCACCCCGGCCCGGCCGCTGGCGTTCCTGCTGGGGCGGGTGATCGAGGCCGTGCCGACCCGGGCCTGGACCACCCTGCTCTGGGCCTGGGCCTACTCGGCCATCGTCCCTCCGCCGGGGCGGTGGTACGCGCTGGCGGCGCTGTGGCTCACCGGCCTGGCCGTGGGGATGCTCGCCCACCTGGCCGGGCTGCTGCTCCTCACCTTCTGGAGCCGCTACCATCCGCAGTCGATGCGCCACGGCAATACCTTCTTCGGGGTGCTCACCATCGCCATGATCACCGCGGCGATGATCTACCTCAGCCAGGGGGGCACCGCGACCGAGCTCGCCCTGGTCATGCGCACCTCCCGCCGGGCCGTGCTGACGGCACTGGCGGCCGTCGCCGGTCTCCCCGGGCTGGTGCTGGCGCTGGCCCTCCTGGTCCGCCCCCAGTGGGTGGAAAGCCACTACCGGGACGGCCTGTACCGGGTTCTGGAACTCGGCGAGCAGGACACCGTGCGTTCCGGGCGGTCGTACTGGCTGCCGCTGGGGGACGGCGTCCTGCGCGCGGTGCTCTCCCGGGAGTGGCTGCAGCTGGCCCGCTCCAGGATGGCCCGGACGCAGCTCCTCATCTTCCTCGCCGGGGTCGTCGGCGTCTGGTTCGCCGGCCGGGCTGCCGGCGGCGCGCCCATGGCCGGGCTCGTGGGCTCGGTCGGCGGGCTCTCCCTGCTCGCCTGGTTCAACGCTTTCGGCCACTGGGTGGCCAAGGTCTTCTCGCACGAGCGGGTGACGATCGCACTGTACCGGCTGGCGGCCGTGCCGACGGCGAAGCTGGTGGCGGCGAAGTTCACCTCCCTGCTGGTGCCCTCCGCCCTGCTGGTGGCCCTCTCCGTGGCGGTGGGCAGCCTGTCCGCGGGGCTCTCCGCCTCCGCGGCCCTGGCGCTGCTGGGGTGGACCGAACTGGGCCTGCTGCTCGGGCTGATGGGCGGCTTCGGCGCGGCGGCCGCGACCGCCGACCAGGAGCCCGAGGAGCCTGAAGCCGCCGGCGCCCCCCGCGTGGAGCAGGGGGGCTCGGCGGCCGTGCAGTCGAACGCCTGGTTCTCGCTGGCCCGGACCCTTGGACTCACCGTCTCCACGGCCCTGCCGCTCTGGGCAGCAGCGGGCCGGCCGTGGCTGCAGGTGCCGGCCGCCGCCGCGTGGACGGTGGCCCTGGGGCTGCCGCTGGCGCTATTTCTGGGCGGCGTCGGCTTTATGCTCCGCACCTGGCGCCGCTGAGACGGCAGCCAGCTCCGCGAACGGCACCACCACCACCCGCTCGGCCAGCACGACCCAGAGCTCATGCCGTCCGAGCCGGATACTGCGGACGTCTCTCTCCACCTGCCAGGTGCGCTCGGCGCCCGTCAGGTGGTTTTTCGCGGCCACCGTGCGACCCGCCGCAGTGAAGGTCGTGACCCCGTCGTCCCAGATGGCGAAGTGCCCATTCTCCAGCGGGAGGCTGACATGCTCCCCCCGGTAGTCGCCGGAGGCCCGCACCACCTGTGCGGTGAGCTGCCCGTTCCGGCGCTCCACGACGGCCAGGAAGCGCGCCTCGGGGCTCCAGGTGAGGAAGACGGGCTCGGCATCCTCGGGCACCCGGTAGAGCTGGTACGGCGACCCGCCGCGGTTGGGATGCGCCACCCACGCCCATTCCGGGTCCACGTGGAGGTAGTCGCCGGACCGGGCGTTCCAGGGCTGGGTGAGCCAGGCCGGGAAGACGACCTCCCTGCCCGGCGCGAAGATCTGCTTGGCCGGGAAGCGCTCCCACCGGCCGGCGTCCGGGCGCAGGGCCAGCCCTTCCGGTTCGCCTTCCGGGTCGGCCAGGACCATCACCGTGCCGGGGGGATAGGCACGGTCCGAGCCGGCGGGCCACCACTCCTGCAGCGCCCAGTACGGGAACCGGACCGGGGCTCCGGCCGGCGCCTCGAAGACCTGGTGGACGACCGGGCCGGCCGGGCGCACCAGGTGCAGCCGGCTGCCGTCGCTGAGGAACGCCAGCTGGTCCTCCTCCGGGTGCCAGATCAGGTCGTACCCGTCGACGTCGTACCGCTCCTGCCCGCTGCCGTCCACGGCCCACCAGCCCACGCCGCCGTCCGCCAGGCGCGCGGCGACGTACCGGCCGCTGGGTGAAGGCAGTGCGTCGAGCAGCGCCCAGCCCTCCGGCGCCGGCACGGTGCGGGCATCCTCGAAGTGCAGTTCCGTCGTGCGGGCAAAGGCCTGGTAGCCGGGGAGCGCGGTGTCGATCCGCTCCAGGCCGGAAATCAGGAGTTCATAGGCCACCCAAGCCCGGTACGTGGGATCGAACCGGGCCGTGCGGGCGACGCACCGCCACCGCTCGTCGTCGGGCAGCCCCTGCACCAGTTGCTCCACGGCTGTGCCCAGTTCGGCCAGGCCGAACCGTCGCAGGCAGTCCAGCATGGTCAGCTCCTCGCCGGCCCCGTCCCGGCCTTCCGCCTCCGTGCCGGCGGGCGTGGCCGGGCTGCTGCCGGCGTCTGCCGGTCCATCCCCTCCGGCGGCGGGGCCGTCGCCTCCGGGAGATGTTCCCCCGGCCGGCCCCTCCGGGTCCGTGGCCTGCGGAACCGGCGTCTCCGGCCCGTCCGCCGGCACCGCGCCGCCGTCCGGTCCGGGGCGGCTGCCGGGCGCGGGAGAGAGCGCTGCGCACCCGGTCAGCAGGATGGCCAGCACGCCGGTGAAGGTCCGCCTCAACACGTGCCTCGGCGTCATCTCTTCACCTCCGCCAAGGTTGACGACGGAGTCGTCCGGGAAGTTTCGCCTCATCGACTCAGCGGGCCAACTCGACGGCGGCGGCTGCGAGGGGAGGATCACCTCGGTGCTTACAGTGCCCATTTTACTCAAGCGGACGTCCCGGGCCGTCGTACCGGATGAGGTCGGCCATCCTCTCCCGTTCGTCCAGCGGCCAGCGCTGCCGCGGCGTGTCCCAGATATCGCCGTGCAGCATGGCCGGTTTTCCGTTCACCGTCACCACCACGGCCTCGATGCCCTCGATCTCCGTGACGGTGTACGTGAGGCTGATCTTCAGCGCGCGCTCCCAGGCGGAACCGCCGGGAAAGTCGCCAAAGCGTGCATCGAAGTCCAGATACGCCACCCCGTCCTCCACGCTGAAGCCGAGAAGCTCCGGATAGCTCCCCAGGCCGCTGTGCAGACCGTACGCAGGCGCACCCCGCACCCAGGCCTCGACGGCCGCCCGCAGCGGGTGCTGCTCGGCGGGAACCAGCACCTCCACCGGCTGGAGGGTGTCCGGTCCGTTGAGATCGTCCCAGTAGTAGACCGTCACCACCTGCCCGGGGTGCTGCCCGTGGGTGAAATCCAGCCCCTCCCGGGCCCGGGCCAGCCGACGCTCCTCCTGGCGCTTCAGCGCATCCAGCTCTGCGGCGAGCTCGTCCGCGCGGGCGCTCAGCTGTTCCACCTGCTCCCGGTAGCGCTGCAACTCCGCCTCCAGATCCGCCACGCGCTCACCGCGACCCTCGTCACCCTGCGGCGCCACCCAGCCCGGTGGGCTGCACGCCGCTACCCAGAACAGCAAGACGAGCACGCCGGCCACCGCAGCCTTGCCCCGCGCAGTCCGGTTCATGCCGCGCCACCTCCCGACCGATATAACGCAGGGGCGGTGTCCGCGGTTACGCCGGTGCTGGCGCAAGCCGATGATCCGCACGTGGTCCGTGCCGAAACCTGGCCTGCCGCGAGGCTGCAGGCGGCTCACAAGTCCCGGACAGTCGTACCGGATGACGTCGGAGCGGTGCTGCGGCGTGCCCGAGATCGCGACAGCGCCGAAGAAGGGCACGGGACGGGGCGCAGCCCGGGTACAGCGCGCCGATGTCCGCGCAAAGATGGGCAATCCCTGCCGCGCGGGATTGCCCTGCGTGAACACCCGATTCCACCGTGCTGCGGACACTCCCTACGAGCCGGTCTTCTGCGCGCCGCAAGTGCTCACCCGCAGAAGCGCATAGAGCCCGCACCAACCCAGGGCGCCGGTCACCAGCATCAGCGCCGCCACCGCGTAAAGCACGTAGCTGAGCGTTCCTCCAAGGCTGAACCCTGCGACGGCCGCCACAACGCCCGCTCCAATCCGAATAACCCGGTCGACACCGCAGACGTTTGCTTTCATCCGCTACGGCCCTCCTCTGCCCCGTACTCGATCTCATTATACCAATACCCGTATGGGCATCCTATCCGGTTGCCAGGGTATGCCGGCCGGCGCGCTGATCGATTTCTCACCCTATTGACCGTTTTCCCCCTACTCATCGCGCTCTTCGCACAATCTCCGGCGAAGGGCGCCTTTCCGCAGACGCTGTCCTCCCCGGTTCCGGCACCGCCCGGGTGACGACGACCTCCTGCGGCACTGCACCGGCGCCCGCACATCGCCTCCGGACGCGGCAAGGAGCGCCCCGCCCGGGGCGCTCCCGCCACCTGCCCAGTGTCACCTGGATCGATATCTCTTCGCCAGTATCTGCACGCAGAGGCCTTTACGCGGAAGTCCCCTGCACCAGGATCTCCCTCGCAAAGCTCTCGCCGTACCCCGTGCCCGGCACCCCCAGCAGGTCTGCCACGGTGGCGCCCAGGTCGGCGAGGGTGGCGCGGGTCCCGACGTTCACCCCCGGCCGGATCCGCTGGCCCCAGATCAGCACCGGCACGTACTCCCGGGTGTGGTCGGTGCCCGTATGCGTCGGGTCGTTGCCGTGGTCGGCCGTGACCACCAGCACGTCGTCGGGGCCCAGCTTCGCCATGATGCCCGGCAGGGCGTCGTCAAACTCGATGAGCGCCTTCGCGTACCCCTCCACATCCCGCCGGTGGCCGTAGAGCATGTCGAAGTCGACCAGGTTGGCGAAGACGAGGCCGGGCTCCTGTCGGTCGATGCACTCGTGAATCTTGCCGATGCCGTCGGCGTTGGACTTGGTGGGCAGGCTCCGGGTGACCCCGTGGCCCGAGAAGATGTCGCTGATCTTCCCCACCGCGAGCACCGAGAGCCCCGCGTCCTTCACCTCGTCCAGCAGCATCCGCGGCGGCTCCAGCGCGTAGTCGTGCCGGTTGGCCGTGCGGGTGAAGTTGGTCCGGTCGGTGCCCACGAAGGGCCTGGCGATGACCCGGCCGACCCGGTGCGGCGGCCGCAGCAGGTCCCGGGCGATCTGGCAGACCTCGTAGAGCCGCTCCAGCCCGAACCGCTCCTCGTGCGCGGCCACCTGGAAGACGGAGTCGGCGCTGGTGTACACGATAGGCCAGCCGGTGCGCAGGTGCTCCTCGCCCAGTTCCTTGATGATCTCCGTGCCGGAGGCCACCTTGTTGCCCAGCACGCCCTCCAGCCCGGCGCGGCGGCAGAACTCGGCGATCAGATCCTCGGGGAAGCCCTCGGGATACGTCCGGAACGGGGTCTCGGGCCGGATGCCCACCATCTCCCAGTGGCCCGTCATCGTGTCCTTGCCCTGCGAGGCGATCGCCATGCGGCCATAGGCGCCGGCCGGACGGGCCGCCGGCGGCGTGCCTTCGACCTCCGTCAGGTTGCCGATCCCCAGCCGGCCCAGGTTGGGCAGGGGAAGGCCCCCGCGCCGCCTGGCCAGGTTGCCCAGGGTGTTCGACCCGGCGTCGCCCCACTCGGCCGCGTCGGGCATCGCGCCGATCCCCACGCTGTCGATGACGATCAACACGACTCGTCGGACTGCTGCCATGTACCTGTCTCCTTTGCCTGGAGTCTCTCCTCCCACTATACCACCTGGAAAGGGCAGGGAAAAGCGGGCCTCCTTCCGGAGGCCCGCCGATCGCGCCGGCCTGTGCCCGTCTCTGCGCCCCGGCGGCCGCCTAGGCCCGGGGATGCGCCCGTGCGTAGACCTCTTTCAACCGGCCCTTGGTGACGTGGGTGTAGATCTGCGTGGTCGATATATCGGCGTGGCCCAGCATCTCCTGCACCGACCGCAGGTCCGCGCCGTTCTCCAGCAGGTGGGTGGCGAAGGAGTGGCGCAGGGTATGCGGGGTGATCTCCTTGTCGATGCGGGCGTCCTCGGCGTACTTCTTCACGATCTTCCAGAAGCCCTGGCGCGTCAGCCGGTTGCCGTGATGGTTGACGAACAGCGCCTTTTCGTCCCGGTCCTTCACCAGCTTCGGCCGGCCGCTCTGCAGGTACTCCTGCACCCACTGGATGGCCAGGGACCCCAGCGGCACGATGCGCTCCTTCGACCCCTTGCCGGTGCAGCGTATGTAACCCGTCTCCAGGTTCACGTCCTCGACGTTCAGCGAGACCAGCTCCGACACCCGGATGCCCGTGGCGTACAGCAGCTCCAGCATCGCCCGGTCCCTGAGCCCCGCCGGCTGGGACGAATCCGGCTGCGCCAGCAGCCGCTCCACCTCGCTGACCGTCAGCACCCGCGGCAGCCGCTTCTCCAGCTTCGGCGACTCGAGGTTGGCGGTGGGGTCGGTCTTGATGCGCTTCTCCCTGACGAGGAACTGGTAGAAGGCCTTCAGCGCCGCCAGCCGCCGGGCGATGGTCGCGGTGGCCTTTCCCTGCTTCTGCAGGTACATGAGGTAGTTGATGATGGTCGTGCGAGAGACGGCGTCCAGGTCGACTTGATCCTCCCCGAGATACTGGTAGTACTGGCGCAGGTCACGGCCATACGATTCCAGCGTGTTGGTCGCAAGGCCCCGCTCCACGCTGAGGTAGTTGATGAACTCATGGATCAAGTTGTTCATGTTGCATCCCCTTCGCGCCATTAGTGGTAATCATTCTCTCGCATATCGGGGCGGATTATGCGTCGAACCTGACCTTTTTTGTCAATTCCACGGAAATCTGCCCATCCCCTCCTGCGGCCTCTCTGCGAGCCCCCTCCCGACACGCCTCCCGCACCGTCACTTTATGACGACCGGCCCCCGGTTATGACCCTCCCGCCGGCGCGAAAAACCCCGCATCGCAACGATGCGGGGCCTGGCAGACTGTGCGGAATCAGAGCAGGCTTTCCAGCTCGCGGTACGCGAGCCCGTGCGCCTGCGCCACGGCCGGATAGGTGACGTGGCCGCTGACGACGTTGGCGCCCTTGGCCAGGGCCGGATCCCGCCGCAGGGCCTCCTTCCAGCCGAGGTTGGCGATCTTCAGCGCGTAGGGCAGCGTGGCGTTGGTCAGCGCCAGGGTCGAGGTGCGCGGCACCGCGCCGGGGATGTTGGCCACCGCGTAGTGCACCACGCCGTAGCGCTCGTAGGTCGGATCCTGGTGCGTCGTCACCCGGTCGATGGTCTCCACCGAACCGCCCTGGTCCACCGCCACGTCGACGATGACGGAACCGGGCGCCATCTGCTGCACCATCTCCGCGGTGACCAGCTTGGGGGCCTTGGCGCCGGGGATCAGCACGGCGCCGATGACCAGGTCGGCCCTGGCCACCGCCTGGGCGATTTCGTACTCGTTGGAGATCCGGGTCTCGATCCGGGACCCGAAGATGTCGTCCAGGTAACGGAGCCGGTCGGCGCTGATGTCCAGGATCGTCACGCGGGCGCCCATGCCGACAGCGATCTTCGCCGCGTTGGTGCCCACCGTGCCGCCGCCGATGATCGCCACCCGTCCGGGCGCGACGCCGGGCACGCCGCCCAGGAGCACGCCGCGGCCGCCGTGGGCCTTCTCCAGGAAGTGGGCGCCGATCTGGACGGACATCCGCCCCGCCACCTCGGACATGGGCGTGAGCAGCGGCAGCGACCGGTCGGCCAGCTGCACCGTTTCATAGGCGATGGCGATGCTGCCCCGGTCGAGGAGCTGCCGGGTCAGCTCCGGTTCGGCGGCCAGGTGCAGGTAGGTGAAGATGATCTGCCCGTCCCGCATGAGCTCGTACTCGGGCGGCAGCGGCTCCTTCACCTTCACGATCATGTCGGCGGCGGCCCAGACCTCTTCGTTGGTCGGCAGGATCTTTGCGCCCGCCGCCACGTACTCGGCGTCATCGAAGCCGGAGCCCAGCCCCGCGTCGTGCTCCACGAACACCTCGTGACCGGCCCTGACCATGGCCATCACACCGGCGGGGGTCATGGCCACCCGGTTCTCGTAGGCTTTCAACTCGCGCACTACGCCAACCTTCACTGCTCTCGCTCCTTCCGCGTTCGGCGCGCAGCGCCAGTAGTCAACCCCTGGTTTCACAGGCGAAACCATGGAAGCTAGATTCTCTACGAAATTATCCCATGTGTGCGCAATCCGGACAAGACCGAGGCGGCCCCCAATTGGGAAGAGTGGGACATCACAGCAGGTCCATGACCATCCGCACCAGGTGCGGCGTCACGTACCCCTCCACCAGCGCGGCCGCGGCCAGAAGGGCCCCGGCGGAGAGGAGCGTGCCGGAGTACCGGGCCAGCGCCGCGTAGTACCCCGACAGCCGCCGCCGCACCCGCCACGAGGTGATCACCTGCACGGCGAAGCCCACCGAGGCCGACGCAGCCAGGATGGTCCCGGGAACCTCCAGCACCGTCTGGGGCAGGTGCCCGACCGCCGCCAGCAGCACCCCCCGGGAACCCATCTCGGCCGTCAGGTAGGCCACGGCGAAACCGGAGGTGAACCCCCGCACCAGCGGCAGGGCCATGACGGCCACGCTCCCGATCAGCGAGATCGCCAGCACCCACATCAGCAGCAGGGTGCGGGCGTGCCGGAACAGGGCCGCGCGCACCAGCGCCCCGGCGGCCGGGTCATGGCCGTCCCTGAGCGCCTGCAGGGCGCCCGAGAGCTGCCGGGCCAGCTCCAGCTGGGTCTCCACCTCCAGGCTCCGCAGGGCCAGCGCCCCGAAGAGCAGCCCGACGACGAACAGGACGCTGTGCAGCAGCACCAGCCCGCCCCGCTCCAGGAGAAGATCCTCCAGGTTCTCACGCCACGCCTCGTACACCTGCATGCTGCCCCACCCCTGCCCGCAAGACTCACCCGGAGTCTATGGGACAGGCGGGGCAATTATGTCGCTCGGCTCCGGCCGCCGGGTCGCCCGGCGGCGATCACTCGACGAAGCTGACCCGCCCGTAGATGCCCCCGGCGCCGGACTCGATGGCCAGCCGGCCTTCCCGGGCCAGGACCACCAGCCGGGCGAGCTTCGGCCCCACCACCTCCGCCAGCTCATCGTCGGCGGCCTCGTGCAGCACCGCCATCTCCGTGCCGAAGGCGGCGAGCAGCCGCTCCAGCCCGCGCCGTCCCAGCCCGGGGACGAAACTGAGCGGCACCTGGTGCACGTACGGCGGCCGCGGCCGGGCCGCACGGGCAAAGCGCCCTTCCTGCCAGGCGGCGTAATGCCGGATGCGGTCCAGCACCCCCAGCACCACCCGGTGCGCGGGGTCGGCCGGGCACCGCAGCACCGGGGGATCCCCCTCCACCTTCCGCCCGCAGTCCAGGCAGAAGGTCCGGTGGTACTTCCCCAGGCGGGGGTCCAGGCCAAAGTTGGCCAGGATCCGCCGCCCGCCTTCCTCCCGCAGGGCCCGCAGCCACTCGTCGAAGGAGGGCTCCCGGAGCAGGAGCTGATTGTACTCCCGACCGATGCGGCCGAGGGAGTGGGCGTCGGAGTTGGTGACAAAGGGAAAGCGGCTCAGCTCGGGCAGCTCGTCGGCCAGCGCGGTGTCCGCCGAGAGGCCCAGCTCCACCGCGGGCACCGCCGCCCACAGGTCGGGCGGGATCACCTCCGACACTGCGGGCGCCGCGGCCAGGACGGCCTTGTGCGGCGTGAAGATGTGGGCGGGGATCACCACGCCGCCGCGCGCGGCCGCCGCCTCGACCACATCCGCTGCGGTGGTCCCGTGGTGCCGCTGCGTGGAGAGCCGGGTGTTCCTCACCCGGTCCGCCTGCCACCGGGCGAAGGCGCGGAGCCCTTCCACACCCCGGAAGTAGCAGAGCAGGTGGACCGGCCTGCCCCGGTGCACCACCTCGACCTCGGCGCCCGGGATCAGCGTCAGCCCGCCGTAAGCCAGGCCGCCGCCGGGGCGCTCCTGCACGCGCCCGCCTTCCAGCAGCCGCTCCAGGTCCTCCAGGGCGCCGCTGGTGGCGGCATCGATCACCCCGACCAGGCCGAGCCCCTTGCGGTCCCTGGCCTCCGCCAGGATGTTGGCCAGCGTCAGGTCCCGCGCGGCGGCAATCTTGACCGCGCCGCCGGGATCGCCGGCCCAGCCCAGGTGCACGTGCAGATCGGCGTAGACGATCTGCAGCCGGTCAGCGTCCCCGGTGCCGGGCATAGAGCAGCACCCCCGCCAGCGTCTTCGCATCCCGCAGTTCGCCGGCCAGGGCCATGTCCACAGCCTCATCCAGGCTCAGCCGCACGAGTTCGATCTGCTCGTCGTCGTCCATGGGCAGCCGTCCGGGCGTCAGCTCCTCCGCCACGAAGAGATGGAGGAGCTCCGAGCAGAAGCCCGGCGCGCTGAAGAACTCCGCCAGCTTGGTCAGGCGGCCCGCCCGGAATCCCGCCTCCTCCTGCAGCTCCCGCTGGGCGGTGACCGCCGGGTCCTCGCCCGGCTCGCACGTGCCCGCGACCAGCTCCAGAAGCGTCTCTCCGGCCGCGTGCCGGTACTGCCGCACGAACAGCAGGTCGTCGCCGTCCACGGGCAGCACCACCACCGCGCCGGGGTGCGCCACCACGTCCCAGGTGCGCGCCCTTCCGTCCATCTCCACCACGTCGCGCCGGACGGTGAAGACCCGGCCGCGGTAGATCTCCTCCTGCCTGATCAGCCTCACTCGCCTGCCTCCTCATACGTGCCGGCCGGCTCCTCGCCCCGCAGCACCCGCAGGGCCCCGGCGGCCAGCGCGGCCATCTCGTCCTCGCCGGGGTAGACCGCCACCGGGGCGATCCACGCCACCTGCTCCGCAATCCAGCCCGTCAGCAGGCTGGAATGGGCCAGCCCGCCGGTGAGCACGATGCGGTCCACCCGGCCCTCCAGGGCCACCGCCGCCCGGCCGACTTCTTTGGCCACCTGGTAGGCCATCGCCTCGTAGACGTTGCGGGCCGCCTCGTCGCCGGCGGCGATCCGCTCCTCCACCTTCCGGGCGTCGTTGGTGCCCAGGTGGGCGACCAGTCCCCCCTGGCCCACCAGCATGCGCCCGATCTCCCGGAGCGTATGCTTCCAGGAGAAGGCCAGGTGGACCAGCGCCAGGCTGGGCAGGGTGCCCGCGCGCTCGGGCGACATCGGCCCCTCGCCGTCCAGGGCGTTGTTCACGTCGATCACCCGCCCGCGCCGGTGCGCGCCGATGGAGATGCCGCCGCCCAGGTGGACGACCACCAGGTTGACGTCGGTGTAGGGCCGCCCCAGGTCGGCCGCCGCGCGCCGGGCCACGGCCTTCTGGTTCAGGGCGTGGAACGTCGACCGCCGGTTCATCTCCGGCAGCCCGGTGAGCCGGGCGACGGGCTCCAGTTCGTCCACCACCACGGGATCGACGATGAAGGCCGGCACGCCGCCGGCCGCCTGCGCGATCTCATGGGCCAGCAGAGCGCCCAGGTTGGAGGCGTGCTCGCCGTAGCGCGCCTCGGCCAGCTCCTTCATCATGGCCGCGTTCACCCGGTAGGTGCCCCCCGGCACCGGCCGCAGGAGGCCGCCGCGCCCCACCACGGCGGTGAGGGACGAAAGCGGCACGCCGTGGCTGGCGAGCGCCTCCAGGATCAGGTCCCGGCGGAAAGCGAACTGCGCCGCCACGTTCCGGAAGCGCGCCAGATCCCCTGCGCTGTGGCGCAGGGTCTCGGTGAACAGCGGGGTATCATCGTCGAACACGGCGATCTTCGTCGAGGTCGAGCCCGGGTTGATGATCAGCAGGCGATCGTGCAAGTCCGTTCCTCGTCCTTTCGCTGCCTCCGGGTCGCCGTGCGGAGGCCGGAGGGGAAGCCTCGCCCCCTCCGGCCCGCCCAGGCTTACTCGGCCAGGTAGATCCGGTTGAGCGTGTGGATCTTCTGCATGCGCTCCTCGGCCATCACGTCGGCCGCCGCGGCGGTGGTGATGTTCCGCTCCTCCGCGATCTTGAAGACGCGCAGCAGCTTGTCGTAGATGGTGGACACCCGCTTCAGCGCCCGCTCGCGGCTGTAGCCCTGCGGATGGTACTCCTCGGCCACGTTGATCACGCCGCCGCCGTTGATGACGAAGTCCGGCGCGTACAGGATGCCCCGCTCCTTCAGCATGTCGGCGTGCCGCGGCTCCTTCAGCTGGTTGTTGGCCGCGCCGGCGACGATCCGGCACTTCAGCTGCGGGATGGTCTCGTCGTTGAGGACCGCGCCCAGCGCGCAGGGGGCGAAGATGTCGCACTCCACGCCGTAGATCTCGTCCGGGGCCACTGCGGTGGCGCCGAACTGCTTCTTCGCCCGCTCCACGGCCTCCTGATCGATGTCGGTGACGATCAGCTGGGCGCCGGCCTCATGCAGGTGCTCGCAGAGGTGGAAGCCGACCTTGCCCAGCCCCTGGACCGCCACCTTCCTGCCCTTCAGGTCCTCCGTTCCGAACACGTGCTTGACCGTGGCCTTGATGCCCATGAACACGCCGTAGGCGGTGACCGGCGACGGATCGCCCGAGACCTCCGCCCGGCCGCAGGCGTGGTCCGTCTCCATCAGGACGAAGTTCATGTCCTCGACCGTGGTGCCGACGTCTTCCGCCGTGATGTACCGGCCGCCCAGGCTCTCGACGAACTTGCCGAACGCCCGGAACAGCTCCTCGCTCTTGTCGGTGCGCGGATCCCCCCACAGCACGGCCTTGCCGCCGCCCAGGTTGAGCCCCATGGCGGAGTTCTTGTAGGTCATGCCCCGGGAAAGCCGGAGCACGTCGGTTACGGCATCCTCCTCCCGCTCATACGGCCACATGCGGAGTCCGCCCAGCGCCGGCCCCAGCGTCGTGTCGTGGATGGCGATGATCGCCCGGAGCCCGGTGGACTTGTCGTAGCAGAAGACCAGCTGCTCGTGCCCGTACTGCGCCATCTGCTCAAAGATGCCCATGCGATGACCTCCTTTGTGATGGTGCTTGACCCATGCTCGTGGGAGTCGCGGGGTGAGCCGCTATGCAGAGGCGGCGAGAACCGCCAGTGCAATCGAGTTCAGCTTGAAAGCGGCGGGGTCGGACCGGGACAGCAGGACGATGGGGCACCGCGCCCCGACCACGATGCCCGCCGAGGAGGCCCCGGCCAGGTGGATGAGCGCCTTGTAGAGGACGTTGCCCGTCTCCAGGTTCGGCATGATGAGCACGTCCGCCGCCCCCACCACCGGACCGGCGACGCCCTTTACGGCGCCGGCCTCGGCCGACAGCGCCAGGTCCAGGGCGAGCGGCCCCTGCACCACGCAGTCGCCCAGCTCCCCCCGCTCTGCCATCTCCTGCAGGGCCCGGGCGTCGACCGTGGCGGGCATGTCGGGGTTCACGTTCTCGACCGCGGCGATGACCGCCACCTTCGGCCGCTGAAGCCCCAGCGCCCGCGCCACCGCCACCTGGTTGCGCACGATGTCCGCCTTGCGGCTGAGGTCCGGCGCGATGTTGAGGGCGATGTCGCTGATGTGCAGCAGCCGGGGGAGCCCGGGAACCTGCAGGACGCAGGCGTGGGAGAGCGAGCGGCCGGTCCTGAGCCCGGTGTCCCGTGCCATGACGGCCCGGAGCAGCTCCGCCGTCTGCAGCAGGCCCTTCATCAGGAGCCGGGCGTCTCCCCGGCGCACCGCCGCCACCGCCTCCCGTGCGGCCTCGGCCGGGTCCTCCCGGGTGATGCGCAGGGCCCTCACCAGGCCCAGCCGTTCGGCCTCGGACACGGCTTCCTCGACGTGTGGATCATCTGCCTGCGCCACCGCCATCGTCGGCGGGTCGTCGCCCACCGCGCGCCGGGCGGCCGGAATCAACTGGTCCAGTGCTGTGATCATGCGTATGTTCTGGCCTCCTCCTCACCCCGAAGAACACGCAGGGCCCCGGCCGCCAGCGCCCGCATCTCCTCGCTGCCCGGGAAGCGCAGCACGGGGGCGATCCACTCCACCCGCGCCGCAATCCAGCCCGTGAGCAGCGCCGAGCGGGCCAGATCGCCCGTCAGCACGATGGCGTCGGCCCTGGCGCGCAGCGCCACCGCCATCGCGCCGATCTCCTTGGCCACCTGGTACGCCATGGCCTCGTAGACCAGGCGCGCGTCCGGGTCCCCGCCGGCTATGCGCGCCTCGACCTCCCGCCAGTCGCGGGTGCCCAGGTGCGCCATCAGTCCGCCGCCGGACGTCAGCCTGCGGATCAGCTCCCGCTCGGTGTAGCGGCCGGAGAAACACAGGCGCACCAGGTCGCCGGCCGGCAGGCGGCCGGCCCGCTCGGGCCCGAAGGGACCGTCCTCCAGGGCATTGGTCGCATCGACCATGCGCCCCTGCCGGTGGGCGGCCACCGAGATGCCGGCCCCGAGGTGCGCCATCACCAGATTGCTCTCATCGTATGTCTTGCCCAGGGCCGCGGCCGCCTTGCGGGCCATCCAGCGCATGTTGAGGGCGTGGGCCAGGCTCGTGCGCCTGAGCTCGGGCACGCCCGTGATGTGCGCCTCGGGGCGCATCTCATCCGTGGAAACAGGATCGACGACATAGGCCGGGATCGAGAGCGCATGGGCGATGCCGTACGCCAGGATTCCCCCGAGGTTGGACGCATGCTCGCCCTGCACGCCGACCCGCAGGTCGTCCAGCATGGCGCCGTTCACCGCGTAGACCCCGCCGGGCACGGGCTTCAGAAGCCCGCCCCGGCCGACCACCGCGTGCAGGCTGTCCAGCGGGATGCCCGCGGCCTGCAGGTGGGCGGTGATGCGGTCCTTGCGGTACAGGTACTGGTCCCACACCCGTTCGAAGCGGGCCAGCTCGGCAGGGTCGTGCGCCAGGTCCGCCGCGAGCGTTTCCTCTTCGTCGTCGAACAGCGCGATGCGTGTCGTGGTCGCCGTCGGGTTGATGGCGAGAATGCGGAAGACCTCACCGGGCACCCTGCTTCACCTGCCTCTCACTCCGGGATGTAGATGCCCCGCAGCCGGCCGACGCGCTCGATGCGCTGCTCCGCCAGGCGGTCGGCCGCGCGGTACGTGGGAATCCGCTCGTCGCGGCTGATGGCAAAGATCTGCAGGAGCAGATCGTGGATCGCGGCGGTCTTGCGGCGCGCCCGCTCCGGGTTGAACCCCAGGATCTCGTCGGCGACCTGGATCAGGCCCCCGGCGTTGATGACGTAGTCCGGCGCGTACAGAATCCCCGCCTCGTGCAGCAGGTCGCCGTGGCGGGGCTCGGCCAGCTGGTTGTTGGCCGAACCGGCCACCGCCGCGCAGCGGAGCCGCGGGATCGTCTCGTCGTTGAGCACGCCGCCCAGGGCGCTGGGGGAGAAGATGTCGCAGGGCTGGTCGTAGATGGCCTCCGGCTCCACGCCCGCCACCTCGGGGTGGGCGGCGCAGACCTCCTCCACCCGCTCCCGGCGCAGGTCCGTGACCACCACCTGTGCGCCGTCGGCCAGCAGGTGCGCCAGGAGCCGGCTCCCGACCTTGCCCAGGCCCTGCAGGGCCACCCGCCGGTTCCGCAGGGTGCTCTCGCCCCACAGGAACCGGGCGCAGGCCCGCATGCCCTGCCAGACCCCGTAGGCGGTGAGCACTGCCGTGTCGCCGGAGCCGCCCTCCTCCTCCGGCAGGCCGACGAACCAGGGCGACTCCTGCCGGGCCCAGACGAAGTCCGCCTTGTCGGTGCCGACGTCCGTCCCGGTGATGATGCGGCCCCTGAGCGTTCCGACGAAACGGCCCAGGGCACGGAACAGGGGCTCCGACTTCTCGGTGGCCGGATCGCCCCAGATGACAATCTTGCCCCCACCGTGGTTCTGCCCCGAAGCCGCGGACTTATACGTCATGCCGCGCGCCAGACGCAGCGCATCCTCCAGGGCCTCCTCCTCGGTGGCGTAGGGCCACATGCGGCAGCCGCCCAGGGCCGGGCCCAGCGCCGTGTCGTGGATCGCGATGATCGCCCTGAGCCCCGTGGCCTTGTCGTAACAGAACACCACCTGCTCGTGTCCGTCGCGAACCATGCGCTCGAAGACACCCACGATGGCCGCCCCCCATGACCGGAGCCGGACGAAGCCGCTGCCCGTCGCTATCCACAACCATCGCAAGTTTCATGCCACAGCCGCTGCCTTCTGCGGGATCGCCGGAACCCGCACGGACAGCAGGCAGACCGGCCCCCCTATTTCTTTCTTCCGCCGCTGCTTGCGCAGGATCCTGCAATTGTCTGCAGAATGATGCCTGCAACTTTCTGCAATCGCCGTGGACGCCGCGCGCGCCGGGCGGGGCCACGAGGCCCCGCCCGGACTCACAGCAGACCATATCGCTCGAGCTTGTAGTACAGCGTACGCGGCGCGATCTCCAGCCGGCGCGCGGCCTCGGTCTTGTTGCCCTTGGTCTCCTTCAGGGCCTGCAGCAGCGCGGCCTTCTCCGCCTCGGCCACCACCTCGAACAGCGGCCGCACCGCAGACCTGGCCTCCCCCTCCTGCGCCTCCCGGGCTTCCGGAACCGGCGCGGTGCCCAGCGGCGGCAGGAAGCGCCGCTCGATGACCGTGTCGGTCACCGTCATCGCGATCATCGCCCGGCCGATGATGTTCTCCAGCTCCCGGACGTTGCCCGGCCAGTGGTACTCCCGGAGAACCTGCAGCGCGTCCGGGGCGATGTCCCGCACGTTGCGGCCGTACTCCTTGTTCAACTTCTCAATTAAGTGCGCAACCAGCTTGGGAATGTCCTCCTGCCGGTGCCGGAGCGGGGGGATGAGGATGGGGATGACGTTCAGCCGGTAGTACAGGTCCTCCCGGAAGGTGCCCTTGGCGATCATGTCCTCCAGCCGGGCGTTGGTCGCGGCGATCACCCGCACGTCCACCTTGACCGGCTTCGCCTCGCCCACCCGCACGATCTCCTTCTCCTGCAGGACCCGGAGCAGCTTCGCCTGCAGCCCCAGGGGCAGCTCGCCCACCTCGTCCAGGAACAGCGTGCCGCCGTGCGCCTCCTCGAACAGCCCCCGCTTGCCGCCCTTGCGGGCCCCGGTAAAGGCGCCCTCGGCGTAGCCGAACAGCTCAGACTCCAGGAGCGACTCGGCGATGGCGGCGCAGTTCACCCGGATGAACTGTCCCCGCCGGCGGCTGGACGCGTTGTGGATGGCGTGGGCGAACAGCTCCTTGCCCGTGCCGCTCTCCCCCCGGAGAAGGACGGTGGCCGGGGTCTCGGCCGCCCTGCGCGCCTGCTCCACCGCCTGCTGCATCACCGGACTGTCGGCGATGATCTCGTCGAAGGTATACGTGGAGGTCAGCCGGCGGATGAGCTTCCGGTGCTGCTCCAGCTCCGCCGAGAGCCGGGCGATCTCGGAGACGTCCCGGATCACGCCCACCGAGCCCTTGATCTGGCCGTCGACCAGGATGGGCGCCACGTTCACCACGACCTCCCGCTTGCGGGGGCCGACCCGGAGGGGCACGTTCCGCACCGGCTGGCCGGTGCGCAGCACCTGCAGGTGCATCGACTCCTGGGACGGGTCGATGTCCACCGTCGCCGGCTTGCCGATGACCTCCTCCGGCCTCAGGCCCGTCAGGGCGGTGTAGGCCGGGTTGACCATCCAGCCGATGCCGTTTTCGTCCACCACCGAGATGGCATCCTGCGTGGAGTTGAAGATCGCCTCCAGCAGCACCTTCATCTCCCGCAGCCCGGTGATCTCCTCGGCCAGCGCCTTCACCTCGGTGATGTCGCGGAAGACGGCGACAGCCCCGACCACCCGCCCGTCCTTGCTCCGCACGGGCACCCGGTTCGTGATGATGGTGGTGGCGCCCACCTCCTGCTGCTGGTTCAGCTCCGCCTGTCCCGTCGCCAGGACCACGTGCAGCCGGGTGTTGGGAATGACCTCCTCAGCCCTGCGGCCCAGCACCTGGGCGCGGCTTACGCCCAGCAGCCTTTCTGCGGAGCGGTTGAGGAGGGTGACGACGCCCTCCGCGTTGACGGCCACGATCGCGTCATGGGTGGAGTCGAGCATCACGTCCCGCTCCAGCTCCTTCTCCTCCAGGGCCCGGAGCAGCCGCTGGCTCTGCTCCACAAAGCTGAGGATCAGGTTCATGGCCAGCCCCTCGATGATCACGGCCCGGGGCCACTTGAGGCGCCGGATCTCCTCGTCGATGCCGGGCTGGCCGGTCGCGTCGACGATGATATCCACCTCGGGCAGGCAGACGAGCCCGGTGAAATCCGTCGTGGTGGGGATGCCCCTGGACGCCGCCAGCGCCATGCCCGGGGCGTCAGGCCGCTGGTCGGCGACCCCCAGCACGCGCACCCGCCGCGACATCTTCAGCAGCGCTTGCAGCAGCGACGCTCCGCCCTTCCCCGCGCCGATGATCACCACGTTCAGCATCCGCCACACCCCTGCTGCAGTCTCCTGCAGACCATTTCGTCCGAAGGAACGCAGTTCCCTGCATACAGCGGCGCGGACTCAGCTGGCCACGGAACCCGCCCGCAGCCGGTCCACCACCACGGCGATGAACTCGGAGTTGCTGGGCTTCGTGCGCCGCTGCCCTCCGCTGTGCCGGAACAGCTGCTGCAGCCGTTCCAGCCCCCGCTCCCAGGCCATGCCGATGGCATGGCGGATGGCCCGCTCCACCCGGCTGGCGGTCGTCCCGTTGTGGCGGGCGACGGCCGGGTAAAGCCCCTTGGTCACCGCGCCCAGCAGTTCGGGCTGGTCCAGCACCAGCAGGATCGCATCCCCCAGGTACCGGTAGCCCTTCAGGTGCGGCGGAATCCCCAGCGCCTGCAGAAGTTCGTGCACCTCCTCCAGGGTGCGGCCGCGGGCCGGCGCGGCGGCCGGCGCCCGCAGCGCGCGCGGGGCGGCCGCATCGCCGGCGACCAGCTGACGCACCCGCGCGGCCAGCAGGTCCAGGTCCACCGGCTTGACCACGTAGTAGTCCGCGCCCATCGCGAGCAGCCGGCGCACGATGGCCTCCTGCCCGAACGCCGACAGCATCAGGATCCTGGGCCTGGGCTCCAGCTCCCGCCGGGCCAGCTGCTCCAGCACCCCGATGCCGTCCATGTACGGCATGATGATGTCCAGCAGAACCACATCCGGCCGCCGCTCCTGAATGGCCGACAGCGCGTCCAGGCCGTTGTGCACCACGCCCACCACTTCCATGTCCGGCTGCAGAGCAAAGTACTCGTTCAGCAGCGCGCAGAAGTCGCGGTTGTCGTCGCAGACCAGGATCCGAATTTTGTCCGATGACATTTTGATTCAACCCCCAACCCTTAGCCAGACTTCCCCGGGGAAGTGCCCCCACAACGACAAGCGGAGGCCCGATATCTTATAACTATACACACATCGTTGTTACACAACCGTTACCAGCGGACAATGGCCTCTTCGCCGGGCCGCACCCGCGCCCCTCCCGCGCGCAAGCTCCGGGAGGGGTGTACCTCCCGGAGACTGGCGTCGTCATCTTTCTCAGCCTGGAGGATGCCGGCTTCCTGCAGCATCCATTCGATGAGCACGCCGTACCCGCGCGTCGGGTCGTTCACAAAGACGTGGGTCACAGCCCCGACCACCCGGCCGTCCTGGATGATGGGACTGCCCGACATCCCCTGCACGATGCCGCCGGTCGCTTCCAGCAGGCGGGGATCGGTGACCTGGACGATCATGTTCTTCCCCTCGGCGGTCGGCTGCCGGATCAGCCGCACGATCTCGACCTGAAACCGCTCGATCTTCTGGCCGTCGACGACGGTGAGGATCTCCGCCGGCCCCTCCTTGACCTGGCTGGCCATCGCCACGGGCAGCGGCTCCTCGTAGAGGGGGTTCTTCAGCGGGACGTGCAGCCGCCCGAAGATGCCGAACGGCGTGTTCTTCTCAATCGTGCCCAGCCGCCCGCCGGCCTCCGGGTGGCTGGTGATCTTCTCTCCCGGCGCCGCCCGCTTTCCCTTCTGGATCTTCACCACGTCGGCCGCGGTGATCTGTCCCTGGGCGAATGCAAACGGGCGCCGGCTCTCGCCCTCGGCGATCACGTGGCCGAGTGCGCCGAACTTGCGGGTGGGCGGATGGTAGAAGGTCAGCGTTCCCACGCCCGAGGCGCCGTCGCGGATGTAGAGCCCGACCCGCCAGCGGCCGGTGTCCTTCTCTTTCACCGGCTTCACGGTGCGCTCGAGCCGCTCGTCGCCCCGCTGGATGGTCAGGCTGATCTCACGGCCCCGCCGCCCGGCCTCCTGAAACAGGTGGACCGCGTGGTCCTCGCCCCGGACCGGCCGGCCGTCGATGGCGACGATGGTGTCGCCCACCTGGAGCCCGGCTGCCCGTCCCGGCTGGTGCACGCGCCCCTCCTCATCCTGGATGGACGCAAAGCCCACCACCTGCACGCCGTGGCTCTGCAGCCGCACGCCGATGGAATGGCCGCCGGGCACCACCCGGATCTCCGGGACGACGTCCACCGTCATCCGCCGGATGGGGATCAGCCCGAACAGCTTCACGTCCAGCGTGTACCGGCCCGTCTGCTCAGCAGCCAGCTGAAGCGGTTCGCCGCGCTCCACCGCGAGCCCCTGGCCCGCCGTGGGAACGGCCGTGCTGAAGGGGATGCCCAGCGAGAGTTCGTGGGCGTGGCCCTGGGGAAGGCGCAGGTGGTCGGGCAGCGAGACGAAGGTTCGGAACTCCGGGGTCGCACAGATGGAAAGGATCAGGACGACCAGCAGAAGGCCGGCGGCCCTCCGCCACCTCTCCCGGGTTGACATCGGGGCGTCCCTCCCTGAAGCTTCTCTTCCCCAGGGCGGACCCCTTCTCCCATGTTTCTCCCACTTCTCTAAGAGAACTGGCGGCGTAGTTGACCTCGCCGCCTCTGTGCACATTAAGTTACCCGCGTAAACGCCCGATTATGCAACCTGGCCGCGCCGACGCTGCGCGCTGTCGCGCCCCGCGCTTCGCTTCTGAAGCGGGTTCCGGTGATCGGATGCGGACGGCGCTGCGGCCGCCGCTTCCTGCCGTTATCGCCGTCGGTCACCTTGCCGACCGGAAACCGGCAACACCGGCTCATACCGAAGCCGCCTGCGCGCGGCGCGCCGCCTTCCACTGCCCGGCCGCGCGCAGAAGGTCCCGCGCCGCGGCCATGGTGTGCTCCGTCAGCTCAGCGCCGCCGATCATGCGGGCGATCTCCTCCGCGCGGCCCTCATCGCTGAGCACGCGGCAGTGCGTGGTCGTGCGGCCTTCCGCCGTCTCCTTTTCGATGTGAAAGTGGCGGTCCGCCATCGCGGCCACCTGCGGCAGGTGCGTGACGCAGAGCACCTGCCGGTCCGCGGCGATGCGCGCGAGCTTTTCGCCCACCGCCTGCGCCGCCCGGCCGGAGATGCCGGTGTCGACCTCGTCGAACACGAGGCTCGGAATGTTGTCCACGCGCGCGAGGATCGCCTTCAGCGCCAGCATGATGCGGCTCATCTCGCCGCCCGAGACGATGCGCGCCAGCGGCTTCACGGGCTCGCCGGGGTTGGGCGAAAAGAGGAACTCCACCCGGTCCCATCCGCGGGCCGTGACGTCGCGGTAGCTGGGCTCCGGCGGCCGCTCCACCGCCACCACGAACCGGGCGGCCGGCATGCCCAGGTCAGCCAGTTCCCCGGCCACCTGCTCACCCAGCCGGGCGGCTGCCGCCTGCCTCGCCTCGCTCAGCGCCGAGGCCAGCGACTCGGCCTCCCGGCCCAGCGCGGCCTCCCGCGCCTTCAGCTCGTCGATCAGCTCCTGGCTGTGCTCCAGGCGCGAGAGCTCCTGCTCGGTCTGCGCCAGGTACTCCAGCATCTCCTCGACGGTGTCGCCGTACTTGCGCTTCAGGGTCCGGATCTGGTCCAGGCGCGCCTCCACCCGCGCCAGTCGCTCCGGATCCAGGTCCACCCGCTCCCGGTAATCCGCCAGCAGGTGGCTCGCCTCCTGGGCGTGCACCAGCGCCGAGGCCACCATCTCCAGGGCCTCCGCCAGACCGGGGTCCAGCCGCAGCGCGTCCTCGAGCTCGGCCTTCACCTGCCCCAGCAGGTCCACGGCGCTGGCCTGGCCCCCCTGGCCGTCGTAGAGCAGGGCGTAGGACTGGCCGGCCACCCGCTGCAGCCGCTCGGCGTTGGCCAGCAGCCGGTGCTCGGCCTCCAGCTCCTCCTCCTCGCCGGGCCGCAGCTGTGCGGCCCTCAGCTCCTCCACCTGGAAGCGCAGCAGATCCTCCCGCCGGGCGCGGTCCCGCTCGTCGCCGAGCAGCTCCCGGAGCTCCGCCTGCACCGCCTGGATCTGCGCCACGACCTCGCCCAGCCGCGCCCGGATCTCCGCCAGGTCGAGGCCGGCGTACCGGTCCAGGAGCTCCAGCGGCTTCGCCGCGTCCTGCAGCAGCGACCCGCCGTACTGGTCCAGGAGGTCCAGGTGCTTCTCGGTCTGCAGCAGCGACTGGTGCTCGTGCTGGCCGTGCAGGTCCACCAGCCCCTGGGCCGCCTCCCGCAGCATGCCCGCGGTGACCGTCCGCCCATTCATCCGGATGAGGCCGCGGCCCTTGCGGGCGATCTCCCTCCGCACGACCAGCAGGCCGTCCTCGTCCACCGGCACCCCCATCCGCTGCAGGACCTCCAGCGTCTCCGGGGCGTCGGCCAGGTCGAAGACGGCCTCCACGACGGCCTTCTCCTCACCGGTCCGCACCACGTCGGGCGATGTGCGGCCGCCGAGCACGGCCTGCACCGCATCCAGGATAATCGACTTGCCGGCGCCTGTCTCGCCGGTCAGCACGTTCATGCCTTCCGTGAACTGCAGGCGCACCTGGTCTATCAGGGCGAACTGTTCGATCGCGATTTCGACCAGCACTCGCCGCCCCTCCTCGTCAGCGCATCAGGCCTCTCAGCCGCTCCTCGATCTCCGCGGCCGCCTCCGCCGGCTTCACCACGACGATCACGGTGTCGTCACCGGCCACCGAGCCGATCATCTCCGGCCAGCCCAGGTGGTCGATGGCCGCGGCCACGCCCTGCGCCGTGCCGGGGAGCGACTTGATGACGACCAGGTTCCCGCTGTGGTCGATGGTCAGCACCGCCTCCCGGAAGATGCGGCGCCGCTTGTCCCACGCCCCCGCGCCCGGTTCCTCGGGCAGCGCGTAGCGGTAGCGGCCGTCCGGCGTCGGGACCTTGTTCAGCTGCAGTTCCTTGATATCCCGTGAGATCGTCGCCTGGGTGACCGGAATGCCCTCCGCGGCCAGCGCCGCCGCCAGCTCCTCCTGCGTTTCAATCACCCGCGTCCTGACCAGTTCCAGAATCTTGGCCTGTCGACGTGCCTTCACACGTGTCACCTCGCCCTAGGGATGGACCGCACCGACGCTGAAGCGGCGGCCATTTCCCTGCCAATTCGATGAGGGCCCCGTCAATCCCTGCATATTCATCCGCTTTTCCTGTATATACACGCATGCATCCGCTACGTGCCGGAGAGCTTCTGCCTGAGCACATCGTAGAAGCAGTAGCCGGGAAGCCGGACCAGACGGGCCGTGTAGGGCGCTCGCACGACCCGCACCACGTCGCCCGGGATCAGCGGAAACGGGTCCGAGCCGTCGGCGGAAAGGCCCACCTCGCCGGGGCTGGCCACGACGCGGATGGCAACCGCGACGTCCGCCCCCACCACGATCGAGCGGGCGCTCATGGTGTGGGGGCAGATCGGCGTGATCATGAGACAGTCCACCGTAGGCTCGACGATGGGGCCGCCGGCCGAGAGCGAGTAGGCGGTGGAGCCGGTGGGCGTCGCGACGATGACGCCGTCCGCGGGATAGCGGGCCACCTGGGTCTCGCCCACCGCGACCTCCAGGTGGACCATGCGGGCGCGCGGGCCCTTGGAGATGACGGCGTCGTTCAGCGCGGGCATCACCGACAGCGGCTGCCCGTCCCGCAGCACCGTCGCTTCCAGCATCAGCCGCTCCTCCAGGAGCACATCCCCCGCCAGGACCCGGTCCAGCTCCGACAGGGCATCGCCGCCCTCGAAAGCCGTCAGGAATCCCAGGTGGCCCGTGTTGATGCCCAGCACCGGAACGCCGTACGGCGCGACCTGCTGCACCGCCCGGATGAGGGTGCCGTCGCCGCCCAGAACGATGGTCATCTCCGCCTCGGCCCAGCGCGGCCCCTGGGGCACCTCCAGGTCGGGACGTCCCAGCCGCTGCGCCGCCGCGGGGTGAAGCATCACGGCAGTGCCACTGGCTTCGAACCGCTGCAGGATCCTTTCACCGGTCGTCACGGCCATCGGCTTGTCCACGTTGATGACGAGCGCGACTTTCCGCATGCAGGCACGGCCTCCCCTGCGGGCAGACATCTTTGAGTAGTATTCGCTTCCTTCCTCATCCTTCCTCTTGCCGCTGCCAGGTCCCCCGGGGGCCCGCGGTAGCACCGGCGGGCGGCTCTGCGTAGACTGGTGCACGGCATCCACCCGTGTACGCCGCCGAAAGGAGGCTTCCCATGCACGCCCAGCCCGCACCTGCGTCCGCCGCGCCGCTGCCGGAGCCCGGGAGGCCGACCGCCCGTACATACCCCGCGCCCGCGGCCGCCCCCGTCCCGGGCCCTGCCCTGGCGCCCCTTCCCTGGCCGCCCCCGATCCTGCCCGTGCCCGGCCCCGCCCTGCTCGGCGCCGCCGGCGTCCAGGGCGGCCGGGGAACGCCCGTCCCCGGCGTGGCCACGGTGCCGGTGACTGCGGTGGCGCCGCCCGCCCTGCCCGGCGGTCCGCATCCGCTGCCGACGCCGCCGCCCTGCCCGCTGCCCTGGGGCTTTCCCAACCCCTTCGCGATCCGGGCGGCCCTGGTCGTGCCGGCGCAGCCCGCACCGGGAGCCGTGCCGCTCGCCCAGTCCGCCCCCGGCACCAGCGCCGTCACGGGCCCCAGCGGGTACCTGCCCGGCATCGGCTACTTCGACCCGCTGCAGGCCGCGGCCGCCGCCGCCCCCCTGCTGACCGCCTCCGCGCCCCAGGCGCCGTAACCGCCCGCGCCGGTCCCGCATAGGCTGACCCGGGGGGATCGTGATGTTTTACGGGTTCATCGGCAAGCCGTTCTACGGCAAGCCCTTCTACGGCAAGCCGTTCGGCAAGTTCGGCAAGGGTTTCCCGGCCACGAAGGCCTCCGGGTTCAACTCGTTCATCCCCAACACCACGGTGGCCACCACGCCGTTTCCGGGCGGCATCTAGCGGCCGCGCAGAGGCCCTCCCGGCCGCATGGACCGGGAGGGCCTCGTCGCGCAACCTTGCAACCTTACTGCGCCTGCGAACCCTGATTGGGCGTCTGCTGCTGTTCGGGGCGCGCGGGAAACGGCTTCGGCTTGACCGCCTGCGGGCTGAACATCTGGATGTAGCCGCATTTCGGACAGCCCAGCATGACCACCGGCACCGCAGGTCCCGGATAAGGCTGGTTCTTCTCATTCAGGGCCAGCGGCGTCCACTGCCCGGGAATCTGCGCCAGCTTCGTATTGCCGCAGTGTGCGCATTCGACCTCCAAACCATGCACCTCCCCACCCTCATCATTCCCGGTCCGGCGCCGCCGTTCCTCCCGTCGGACCCAAATCCGCAGGCCGCACCAGCCACGCGAGGAACTCCCGGTTGCCCTCCGTGCCGAGAATGGGCGATTCGATCACCTGCCGGCAGGCCAGGCCCAGCGCCTCCGCCGCCGCCAGCACCCGGTCCACCGCACGCCGGTGCTGCGCCGGGTCCCGCACGATGCCGCCCTTGCCGACGCCCCCCGGCCCCACCTCGAACTGCGGCTTGATCAGGGCGACGATCTGGCCGTCCGGCGCGAGAAGCCGGACCACCGCGGGGAGCACCAGCGTCAGCGAGATGAACGAGACGTCCACCGCCGCCAGGGCCACCGGCTCCGGCAGCGCTTCCACCGCGCGGATGTCGGTCTCCTCCATCGCGACCATCCGGCTGTCCGCCCGCAGGCTCGGGTGCAGCTGGTCCCGGCCCACGTCCACGGCGTAGACGCGCCGGGCTCCCCGCCGCAGCAGGCAGTCGGTGAAGCCGCCGGTGGAGGCGCCCACGTCCAGGCAGACCCGCCCGGCCGGGTCGATGCCGAAGCGGTCCAGAGCGCCCTGAAGCTTCAGCCCGCCCCGCCCCACGTAGCCGATGGGGTCGCCGGCCACCTCGATCCGGTCGTCCGGGCCCACCCTGCGGGCCGGTTTCGTGATCACCTGGCCGTTCACCCGGACCATGCCGGCGGCGACGGCCTCCTGCGCCCGTTCCCGGGAAGCAAAGTGGCCCCGGGTCACCAGGGCCACGTCGAGCCGTTCTCCTGCCATATGACCGCTCCTCAGGACTCCTCGTTGCCCGCGGCCTTGACCTCGCTCAGCCGGCGCACGGCCCGCCTGCGCCGGGCCGGCTGGGCCGCCAGGTCTGAGCGCATCTGCAGCAGCAGTTGCTCCGCACGGCGCGCCACGCCCTCGGGCGTGAGGCCGTACCGGTCCAGGTGGTAGGCCGGCTTGCCGTGGTCGACAAATTCGTCCGGGATGCCCATGCGGGTGACGCGGGCGTCCACCCCGTGCTCCGCGTAGAGCTCCAGGACGGCGGAGCCGAAGCCGCCCGCCAGGCAGGCTTCCTCCACCGTGACCACGGCGCCCACCTGCCGGCCGGCCGTGAGCAGCAGTTCGGCGTCCAGCGGCTTGACGAACCGGGGGTTGATCACCATCGCCGAGATCGACTTCCCGGCCAGGAGCCGCGCCGCCTCCAGGCAGACCGGCGCCATGGTGCCGAGGCCGACCAGGACCACGTCCGTGCCCTCCCGCAGCACCTCGCCCCGGCCGATGGGCAGCGCCCGGAAGGTGTCGTCCAGCGGCACCCCCTGCGCCTTCCCCCGGGGGTAGCGCAGCGCTGCGGGGCCGTCGTGGCAGAGCGCGGTGTAGAGCATGTGCTGCAGCTCGTTCTCGTCCTTGGGCGCCATCACCAGCATGTTGGGGATCGCCCGCAGATAGGCGACGTCGAAGACGCCCTGGTGCGTCGCGCCGTCCTCCACCAGCCCGCCCCGGTCGATGGCCAGCGTCACCGGCAGCTTCTGCAGCGCGACGTCGTGGATCACCTGGTCGTAGGCCCGCTGCAGGAAGGTGGAGTAGACGGCGAAGACCGGCCGCATGCCGCCCTTGGCGAGGCCGGCGGCGAAGGTCACGGCGTGCTGTTCCGCGATGCCCACGTCGAAGTAGCGGTTGGGGAACTGCCGGGCGAACCCGCTGAGCCCGGTGCCATCCGGCATCGCCGCGGTGATCGCGCAGACGCGGTCGTCCGCCTGCGCCAGCTTGCAGACCGTTCGCCCGAACACCTCGCTGTACGTGACCGCGCCCGGGCCGGTCCGCCCCGTGGCCACGTCGAACGGGCCGCCGCCGTGGAACTTGTCCGGCAGCTCCTCCGCGTACGGCACGCCCTTGCCCTTGGTGGTCACCACGTGCACCACCGTCGGACCCGGGTAGGCCCGCGCCTGGCGCATCACGTCCACCAGCGCCGTGAGGTTGTGCCCGTCCACCGGCCCCAGATACGTGAAGCCCAGGTCCTCGAAGAACATGTTGTGCACCAGCAGGTGTTTCACGCCCTCCTTCAGCCGGTCGACCAGCTCCAGCGCCTGCGGACCGATGAGGGGGATCTGGCGCAGCGCCTCGGCCACGTCGTGCTTGACCCGCTGGTACGAAGGGCCCGTGCGGATGCGCGCCAGGTAGTTGGAGATGCCGCCGACGTTGGGGGCGATGGACATCGAGTTGTCGTTGAGCACGACGATCAGCTTGGTCTTGTCGTGGCCCGCGTGGTCCAGCGCCTCGAAGGCCATGCCGCCGGTGAGCGCCCCGTCGCCGATGACCGCGACCACCTCGTAGTTTTCCCCGGCGAGATCGCGCGCCTTGGCCAGCCCCACCGCCGCGGAGATCGACGTGGAGGCATGGCCCCAGTGGAAGTGGTCGTGCACCGACTCGCGCGGGTCGGTGAAGCCGGCGATGCCGCCGTACTGGCGCAGGGTATGGAACTGGTGCAGGCGGCCGGTGAGCAGCTTGTGCACGTAGCTCTGGTGCGATACATCCCACAGAATCTTGTCGCGCGGGCTGTCGAATACGATGTGCAACGCCAGGGTCAGCTCGACGACACCCAGGTTGGGGGCGAGATGACCGCCGTTGGCTGCCACGGTCTCCAGAATGACGCGCCGAATCTCGGCCGCCAGCTCGGCCAGTTCTGCGGGAGTCAGCCGTTTCAGCTGCTCCGGACCCGTAAGGTCCCGCAGGTGCATCGCTACGAGTTCCTCCTTCGCCCGTTGCTCACGGACCGGCCGGCCGTGAAGGAGCGGCCCGTGATCTGCTCTACCCAGTAGATCATCCGCCCCGCCGCCATGACGGCCGTCGTGGCCTTCTCGATGGCAAACGTCTTCCCCGCCGCCTTGCCGCCCACCGTGAGGCCCGAAATCACGCCGACGATCACCAGGTTCAGAACCTGCTCCGTCCAGCTCTGGCCCTGCATCACCAGGGAGAGCCGCAGCGCCACCGTCGCGCCCGCGGCGCCCGTCACGGCGCCGGCCACGTCGCCGACCACGTCGTTGCAGAAATTGGCCACCGCGTCCGCGTTCCGCACCAGCCAGAGCGCCTGCCGCGCACCCGGCACCTTCTTCGACGCCATGGCGTTGAACGGCGGAAGCTCCGCGGCGGTCACGCTGGTGCCCAAAATGTCAAAGACGATGTTGACGACGATCAGCAGCAGGACCACCAGAAAGGCGATGATGGCATGGACCCGGTGCAGCGCCAGGTTTGAACCCCAGTTGACGACGACGGCCAGTAGAAAAGAGAGTACGCCGACCCGGACAGCGCGTCGCCATCCAGGTGATGGAGGAGGCTCTTTCGCCATGTTTGACAGACGCTCCTGAAGTACAAACTATGGGTGGCGCACCCTGAGGGGCCGCGCCGGATCCCCAAACCACGTGGTTATTCCGATACTACCATACCACCTATTGGGCCACAACGCCAGCGTGCGCGCGGGAAAAAGGCGGATCCCCAATGGGGTACCCGCCCTTTCGTATACAGAAGATTATGGGTGGCAGCCTGGCAAGTAAATCTTGCGGCTTAGGTCCAGCAGGCTTTCCCCATGGCCTCCGCAGCGTCGCCGCCACGGCGGTTTCCCTTTATGGCCAAGCTGCCGTGTCACCACCGGCAGGGCTGGATTGCCACTTAGACCGCACTACAATCCTTGCCAGACCTCTTGCGAACAGCCTAGGAATTTTCTTCGACAACACACCTTTTCCTAGCCTCTTTTGCAGGCGTGGTTTCAGCGGCCATCGCCCCCGCCATCTGCTGGCCGGCGTCCGACGGGGGGTTTCGGGCCCGCAGGCCCACTGCCGCATCCGCCACGCCCACTCAAGGCAGGCTACGCTACACACAGCACCTCGCCATGTTTCGGTACCGCATGCAGGTGTTCACTGCACCGCAGCCGCATCGCTCCTGTTGGCGCGACCGCCGCCTGTGCAGGCCTCCACGGAAAGAGGGACGGGGCCCGCATGCCATTGCGGGTCGCCCTCATTCCGGCAGCGCCGGACCGCTGCGGTCCGGTTGGCTGAATCCCCAGCACCAGCCCCCGATTGGGCATCGGCGGCCAGCACCAGGGACGTCATCGATGTGCCCTTTGCGGATTTTTAGGCCCGCCTTCGGAAAAGGTAGTACTGACTAGGATACTGCGCCACCCATAACGTGAGTGAACGCCCTTCTGCAGATAAGAATCATAGCACCCGTCAGGCGACACGGTCAACCACAGATTCTGCCAGCGCCCGCAGCACCCAGCCTGCCTGGCCGAACGGCTCCAGTTCGCTGAGCGCCTCTCGCACCGCGCGGTAGGCGCGCTGGCGCGCGCCCTCCAGGCCGTGCAGGGAGACGTAGGTCGACTTGTCCAGCCTCGCGTCGCGTCCCACGCCCTTGCCGGTGAGGGCGGCGTCGCCGGCGACGTCCAGCACGTCGTCCCAGATCTGGAACGCGAGGCCGAAGTGCCCCGCGTAGCGCCCCAGCCGTTCCAGCTCGGCCTCGCCGGCGCCGGCGAGGATGCCGCCCATGCGCACGGCGGCCCGGAACAGCGCGCCGGTCTTCAGGGAGTGGATCCGCCGCAGCTGCGCCTCATCCGCCTGGCGGCCCTCCCACTCCAGGTCCTCCACCTGCCCGCCGACCATGCCCGCCGCCCCGGCGGCCCGGGCGAGTTCGCCTGTGGCCCGCATCGCCCGCGCCGGCCCCACGCGCGCGACATCGCCCTGTTCGGCCATCAGGGCGAAGGCGTGCGTCAGCAGCGCATCTCCCGCGAGCACAGCCATGGCCTCGCCGTAGACCTTGTGGCAGGTGGGCCTGCCCCGGCGCAGGTCGTCGTCGTCCATGCAGGGCAGGTCGTCGTGGATCAGGGAATAGGTGTGGATCATCTCCAGGGCACAGGCGCCCGGCATCACGTCCGCCGCCTCCAACCCGAACAGTTCGGACGCGGCGATGACCAGGATGGGCCTGAGCCGCTTGCCGCCGGCCAGCAGGCTGTAACGCATGGCCTCCACCAGCCGGGGCGGGGCGTCGAGCCGGGCGGTGTACCGGTCCAGCGCCGCCTCCACCTGCTCCCGCCTCGTGGCCATGTACTGCTGAAACTCGCGCTTCAACCTTTCGTCCCCCTACATCATTCCGGCTCAAAAGGAAGGGCCTCGACCTCGCCGTCGCGCTCCAGCAGCTGCTCGATCCGGGCCTCCGCCCGATCCAGAAGAGCCGTGCAGTGGCGCGTGAGGGCGACCCCTTCCTGGAAGAGCTCGAGCCCGCGCTCCAGCGGCAGGTCCCCGCTCTCCAGCTCCTTCACGACCTCTTCCAGCCGCTGAATGGCCTGCTCGAAAGTGAGCTCCCGCGTCATTTCGCCGCCTCCCCCGCCTCAGGGTGTATCTCTTCCACCTGGCACCGCACAGATCCTCTGTAGAGGAGCACATCCAGCCGGTCGCCTGCCTGGAGCCCGGCCGCCTCCTTCACCACGCGGCCGTCCTCGGTGCGGGCGATCGCGTAGCCCCGCGCCAGCACCGCCAGCGGCGAGAGGGCCTCCAGCCGGCCGGCCAGGCCGGCCAGCTCCCGCCGCCGGGCGGCCAGCAGGTTTCCGCCCAGGTATTCGAGCCGCCGTGCGAGGTTATCCAGCCGCTGCCGGTCCTGCAGGAGCCGGCCTTCGGGGCGCTGCAGCACCGGCCGCTCGGCCAGCGCCCGCAGCCGGATGCGCCGCCGCTCCACCGCACGACGGGCCGCCGTCGCCAGGCGGATCCGCAGCCCGTCCACCAGACCCTGCAGCTCAGAGCGGGACGGAACCACGATCTCCGCCGCGGCGGAAGGCGTGGGCGCCCGCAGGTCGGCCGCGAAATCGGCGATGGTGTAGTCGGTTTCGTGGCCCACCGCCGAGACCACGGGCACGGGGCACGCCCGGATCGCCCGGGCAAGCCCCTCGTCGTTGAACGCCCACAGGTCCTCCAGCGAGCCGCCGCCCCGGCCGATGATGACCACGTCGACCTCGGGGACCCGGGCCACCAGGCCGAGCGCCCGGATGAGGCTCTCCGCCGCGCCCGGCCCCTGCACCAGGGCCGGCGCCAGCACCAGCCGGATGCCGGGAAAGCGCCGGCGGGAGACCGTGATCATGTCCCGGATCGCCGCCCCGGTGGGCGCGGTCACCAGCCCGACCGCGCGGGGCAGCCGGGGCAGCGGGCGCTTCCGCGCCTCGTCGAACAGCCCCTCCGCGGCCAGCCTGCGCTTCAGCTGCTCGAACTCCAGGTGCAGCGCCCCCAGGCCGTACGGCTCCATGGCAGCGGCGTAAAGCTGATACACGCCGTCGCGCTCGAAGACCGTCACGTTCCCCTGGACGATGACCTGCATACCGTTCTCGGGCCGGAAGCGCAGCCGGTTCGCATAGGAGCGGAACATCACCACCTTGATCTGGGCGACCTCGTCCTTCAGGGTGAAGTAGATGTGGCCCGAGTGGTGCCACTTGAAGTTGGAGATCTCCCCCTGCACCCAGACCGACTGCAGAAGCGGATCCGCATCGAGCAGCCCCTTCACGTAGCGGGTCAGTTCCCTGACCGTGAGCAGCCGGCGCCCGCTGAGCGGCGTCGCGAAGGATTCCAACCCATCGCCTCCTCATGCGCCCGGAAGGGGCGCCTCGATCACCCGGCAGGCGGATCTGGATCGCCCGGCCGGGACGTCGGGCTGCGGCGGCACAGGCCGTTACCGGCCGGTCTGCATCCGCGCGGCCTTCACCGTGTTGGCCATCAGCATCGCGATGGTCATCGGGCCCACCCCGCCGGGCACCGGCGTGATGAGGCCGGCGACCTCGGAAGCGCTGTCGAAGTCGACGTCGCCCCGGATGCGCTTCTTGTAGCCCGGCACGGGGTTGATGCCCACGTCGATGACGACCGCGCCGGGCTTGATGTACGCCGCGGTGATCATCTGCAGCTTGCCCACGGCCGCCACCAGGATGTCGGCGCGGCGGCAGGTCTCCGCCAGGTCCGGCGTGCGGGAGTGGCAGATGGTGACGGTCGCGTGCCGCGCCAGCAGCAGGGCGGCCATCGGCTTGCCGACGATGTTGGAACGGCCGACCACGACCGCGTGCTTCCCCTTCGGGTCCACGCCGTAGGCGTCCAGCAGCCGCATGACCCCCGCCGGGGTGCAGGGCACCAGCCCGTCCTGCCCCGTCCAGAGCCGGCCCACGTTCTCCGGATGGAAGCCGTCCACGTCCTTCCGCGGATCGATGAGCCGGATGACCGCGTCCATGTCGAGTCCCTTGGGCAGCGGCGACTGCACCAGAATGCCGTGGATGTTCGGATCCCGGTTCAGCTGCATGACCAGATCGGCCACTTCCTCCTGGGTGCTGGTAGCGGGCAGCCGGTGGAGCACCGAGTGCATGCCCAGCTCCCGGGCGGTCCGCTCCTTGTTGGCGGTGTAGACCTGGCTGGCCGGATCGTCGCCCACCAGCACCACCGCCAGGCCGGGCGTGAGCCCCTCCGCCTTCAGGGCGGCGACCTCCCGGGCCACCTCCTCCCGCACCTGGGCCGCAATCCGCTTGCCGTCGATGATCCCTGCGGTCACGTGATCGCCTCCGTTTCCCGTTTGGTGTGTGCCTCTATGCCCTCACGCCGTGGCACGCCCGCGCCAGCAGGGCAGTGCCCACCGCGTTGTCGGTGCTGAACCGGGGCTCGGCAAAGGCCAGGCGCGCGCCCACGGCGGGGTGCTCCAGCCGCCTGCGCAGGCGGCCCCGCACGATCTGGTTGGCCGCCACGCCGCCGACGATGAGCACCTCCCGGAGTCCCGTCTGCTCCATGGCGTGCAGCAGCCACTTCTCCACGCTCTTGGCCACCGTGTGCAGGACAGCCAGGGCCAGGTCCGCCGGCGCCGCGCGGCCCACCAGCCGCTGGGCCGCGGTCTCCGGGCCGGAGAAGGAGAGGGTGTAGCCCCGGACCGCGGACGGCAGCCGCACCCGGTCGGGCTCGCCCTCCGCCGCCAGCCGCTCCAGGTGCGGCCCGGCGGGGAAAGGAAGCCCCAGCGCGACGCCGACCCGGTCGACGAACTGCCCCGCGTGCAGGTCCTGGGTGCCGCCGAGCAGCTCCTCATCGAACCCGCCCGGCCGCCGGGTCACCCGGATCAGCTCGGTCGTGCCGCCCGAGAGGTGCACCGCCAGAAACTGCTCGCCCCGGGGCGGGTCGGCCGACGACCAGAGGCCCGCCTGGATGTGCATCTCCTGGTGCGTCGTGGCGTAGAACGGCACCCCCAGCGCCGCGGCCAGCGTCCGGCCGAACCCCTCTCCCACCCGGAAGGGGGGCAGGTACGACCCCTCGACGGGCCGGGGCTTCACGGAAGCGGCCACCGCCGCCACGGCGCGCCCGTGCTCCCGGAGCAGCGGCCCGGCCAGTTCGGGCAGGGCGTTCAGGTGCGCCCACACGGCCTCGTGGGGGGCAACCCCCCGCTGGCCTTCCGCAACGGGCAAAAGGCGGCGCTGATCCTCCAGCAGCCGCCCGGCCTCATCCACCAGCGCCACCGAACACGTGTAGTAGCTGGTGTCAATCCCGAGAAACAGTCTCGTCTGCACTGGCAGCACCCTTCAAACCGCGGATGACGGAGCCCAGAATCCCGTTGACAAAGCGCGACGAATCCGCCGTGGAGAAGGCCTTGGCCAGCTCCACCGCCTCGTCAACGGCCACGCTGTCGGGCACGTCATCGCGATGCACGATCTCATATACCGCCATCCGGAGAATCGCCCGGTCCACCGCCGCCATCCGCTCCACCGACCAGCCGCGGGCCCAGCGGGCGATCAGCGCGTCGCTCTCCTCCCGGTGCCGCCACGCGCCCTGGATCAGCTGGCGGGCGAATGCCGCAGACTCCTCCGGCAGCCGACCCGGGACCCAGTCGGGCTCCACCTCCCGGGTGAGCGCCTGGTCCGCCGCCGTCTCCGGGTCGGTCCCGGCGATATCCATCTGAAACAGCGCCTGAAGGGCCAGTTCTCTTGCCTTTCTCCTGCTCAACTCCCGTCTCCTCCTGCATCGTCACCGCCGGCCCGGCGGCAGCAGACGCTCGAAGATCTGCACCAGCGACTCCGGCCCCTCGTCCATGCGCTTGCCTATCCAGTAACCTATCCCGGTGCAAAACAGAATAAACAGGGCCCACCAGCCGAACCAGACCACCAGCAGGGCGAAGAGGAAGCCGCCCGCCCCGCCGATGATCTTGTACCGGTGCTCCGCCGCGACCTCCTTGAGCCATTCCCACTTCACTGAATGGCCCCCCAATCAATCCAGCCGGCGCGTGCGGCCGTCGGTGGCGATGTTCTCGATGTCGATGCGCACCTCGGCCATCTCCACGCCGACCACGCGCCGAACGTACTGCCGCACGGTGGACTGGATCTCCTCGGAAACTTCGGGGATGGAGACCTCGGGCGAGACGGTTCCGATCAGGTGGGCGTGCAGGCCGTCCTCGCCGTGGGTGATGACCGCCTTCATGTCGCGGACGCCCTTGACCGAGCGGGCCGTCTTCTTCACCAGCGACTCCACGGCGCCCAGAGAGACGTGCACCTCGCCCATGGACGACTCGTAAACCACCGGCCGGCCGCCCCCCTGACGGGAGAACGCAAAGACGATCAGCCGGACGGAGACCACGAAGAACGCACCGCCGACCAACCCCAGAATCACGCGGCCGCGGCCGGTCAGGAGCAGCTCCTGCAGCCAGACGTGCACCTGGAGCCACTCAGGGGCGATAGCCACCAGAATCATCAGGCCCGAGATGATTGCCAACGAGAACGTATAGATCGAGAGCACAACGCGGTCGATGATCCCCACGGGCAGCACCCCTTACCGCACGCGATAGTCGTCCTCGGGCTCCTTGAACGACACGCCCTGGACGTGGATGTTGATCTCGACGCACTCCAACCCGGTCATCGACTCCACGGCCCGCTTCACGGCCTGCTGGACCTTCTGCGCCACCTCGGGGATGCGCACGCCGAACTCCACCACGATGTAGAGGTCGATCGCCACTTCCTTTTCCCCGAGCTGGACCTTCACCCCTTTCGAGGGGTTCTTCTTTCCGGTCATGCGCTCGCCGACCTCGGCGGCGAAGCCGCCGCTCATGCCGGCGACCCCGTCCACTTCGAGCGCGGCGATTCCGGCGATGACGCCCACGACGTCATCCGCGATGCGTATCGAGGACTCGACCTGCGGTTCGCCTTCCTTGTTCGGCTTATCCTCCAGGGTCATCCGCACCTCGCCTCCGCCGCACATTATGTAGTATACCAGTCCGCTGCCATCGGCATACAGCCACGGGAACGGCTGGTCGCCCGCCATGCTCATAGTAGCACAGATTGCCAGGGGCTGTCACCGACATGTCCGGCGCCTGTCCTTGCGCAACCTTTCCGACTGCCTTTTCGTTATATTTCGTGAATAAGGAAGGCGGCGGAAGGTGGAAGCGCATGGGTGCGTTCCTCTCCCACTTGGCGAAGGCGCTGCTGATCATCACGCTGCTGGCCCGGGCCGGGGCCGTGCAGCCGATTCCGGACAGCCCCGCGGCGGCAGCGACCGGACCGCCTGTCCAGCCGCCGGCGGCGGGCGGGCCGCCCGTCCCTTCGCCGGCCCCGGACGTGCCTGCCGACGCGCCGGAGGCGGCGCCTGCGCCGCCCGGGGAACCGCCCGGGCACGGCGCCGAACCGCACGCCGGCAGCGTTTCCCCCGATCCCGTCTACCGGCTGCCCACCGAGGCGCGGCAGGTCGTGCTCACCATCGACGACGGCCCCAGCGGCCTCACCGGGCAGTTTCTGGAGGTGCTCGCCGCCGAGGACGTGCCCGCCGTGTTCTTCTGGGTCACCGGCAGCCGGCAGCTCCCCCTGGCGGCCGAGGTGATCGGGCAGGGGCACCAGCTCGGCACCCACACCGTCTCCCATCCCCGGCTCCCCCAGCTCCCGCCCGAGGAGGCGGCGGCGCAGATCGTCCACTCGAAGGCGGCCCTGGAGGACGCCGCGGGGGCCCCCGTCCGCTTCTTCCGCCCGCCGTACGGCGAGCACAACCGGCAGATCCGCGACACCGCAGCCCGGCACGGGCTGGCCACCGTGCTGTGGAACGTGGACTCGCGGGACTGGGCCCTGGCCGAGGCGCCCGACCAGATCGTCGCCAACGTGATGGCCCAGGTGCGGCCGGGGGCCATCATCCTGATCCACGAGCGCAGGCAGACCCTCGACGTCCTGCCCGCGCTGATCCGCGCCCTCCGGGAGGCGGGCTACACCTTCGTCCCGCTCCCCGAGCCGGTCCCGCTGCCCGGTCCCGAAGCATCCGCCGACTGACCCGGCGGCTCCAGGCTCCGGAAGGCCAGGGTGCGCAGGGCCATCGGGTAGGCCGCGCCGACCCGCCGGCAGAGCGGGAGCACCAGCCCCTCGAAGGTCTCGGCCAGCCGGTGTGCGGCCCGCCGCTGGGCCCGGCACTCCACCGGCGCGCTGAGGGCCTCGCGCACCGGCTCCAGGGCCCTCAGCAGCCCGGGGACCTCGTCGGCGCCGATCCATCCCCGCCCGCCGGAGTCCGGCGCGAGGGCCGCGCGGTACAGGTCGACCAGGTGGCCGCCGCAGGCAAACAGCCAGTGGTGCGCGGTCAGCGGGCGTTCGGCCCGGATGGCCCGGCCGGCCCGGTACAGGTCGCGCCAGAAGCCGCCCGCCATCGCCGCCAGGTCTGGCTGGGCCGGGGCGGAAACGCGGTCCCCTTCCCGCGCCGCGGGCCCGGCCGGGGGCGAAGGCGCCCGGCGGTCGAACACCGGCTGCAGGTGGCTGGCGCCCACATCGTCCCCCGCGCCGTGGAGGCAGAGGCGCCACTCCACGCCGTCGGCCGTGATCAGGGTCCACCCGTGGGGCTCGGGGCCGGTGTACGCCAGATCCGGCAGCGAAGCCGCCCAGGCGCCGGCCGCCTGCGCGAAGGGTCCCTCCACCGCCAGGTGGAGGGCCACCTCATCCACGTCACCGGAGCCCGGGGCGGTCAGGCGGCTGTCGACCCAGACCGCGAGCACCCACGGCTCCCCACGGAGCCACTCCAGCAGCTGCTGCAAGAACGAAGTGCGCATACGGTTCCTCCTGCACACAGCGGGCGCACCGGCCGCACGGCGGCGGTGCCCCTGTTCATACGCACTTATTCTAGAACATGACCCGTCCCGCGGCCAACGGTTCGCCGCGCCGCTGCCGCGTCAGTCGGCCCGCGCCATGACGGTGATCGCCGTCGCCCGCACGCCGGTGATGCGGCTCACCGTGTCGATGATCTGGGCCACCTGCTGCTGCGAAAGGCTCTCGGTCTTCACCACCACCTGCGCCGATCCCTCGGCCAGGTGCACGATGACGTCCCGGAAGCCCCGGGCCCTGACCAGCGACTCGGCCTGGCTCTCCAGGGCCGCCCGCCGGCCCAGCTCCAGGTACTGCGCCGCCGCCTCCTGGCGCACCTCCGGCGAGGCGCCCTCCGAAGCCATCACCTCCCGCAGCCGGTCCCCCAGCGCGCCCCGGGTCCGCTCCCGTTCGATGCGGTACTCGGCGAAGTAGTCCGCCCCGTCGGCGGCCTCCGCCAGGGCCGGCGCCTCCGCAGGGAGCATCGCCTCCGCCGCGGCGTCGTCACGCTCCGGCCCCAGGACGGGTCCCGGGCCGTCCGCCAGCATCGGCGGGCCGCTGCGGGCGTCCGCCGAGCGCCACTCCCCGAACCGGCTCACCACATACCAGACCAGCGACGCGACCACCAGCAGGAAGACCGCGAACCTGATCAGGTCCGAACCCCGCTTGACCACAAACACAGCGCTACCTCCCATCTGCCGGCACCACCTGAATGCGATTGGCGGGGATGTTCAGCGCGACCATCGCGGCGTCCAGGAGGCGTGCCCGGATGCGCACGTCCCGCGCGCCCTCGGCCACGATCAGCACCCCCGCGATCTCGGGAGCGCTGGTCTGGGCGATCACCGGCTGCTCCGCCGAGCCGCTCCGGGTGAACACATGGTCCTCCCGGGTGTTGATCGACTCGGTCCGGCGCGTCGAGCTGTCGGCCGCCTCCTCCGTCGTGGTCGACTGGTCGACCGTCGTGTTCTTGACCACCTGGATCGACGGGCCGGCGGCCAGGGTCACCATGACCCGCACCCGCCCCGCGCCCTCGATCTGGCTCAGCATGCTCTCCAGCTCCGCGGCCTTCTGCCGCTCCAGCCGGGTCAGCTCATCCTCCTCCTGCACCGGTCCCACCAGCGAAGCGCCCGGGGCCGGGTCGGCCGGCGAACTCCCCGAGTCCACCCCGAACAACTCCCCCGACTGGAGCATGAGAATGCCGATGAAGAGGAGCACCGCGATCAGCGGCACCAGCTTCGCCTGCTCCTTCGTCAGCCCCATCCCCAGCCAGCCCAGCGGCCCGCCGGGGCCCTTCCCCGGCGTCTTCTGCTCTCCCATGCCACTACCTCCCCGGCGCTTCGGCGCTCTCGATCCACACGGTTACCTGCCCCACATCCGCGATGCCCAGCTGCTCGGCCACCTGCCGCCGCACCGCCTCCGCCAGCGGCAGCTCCGCCGGCGTCGGCGGCCGGAGGCGCGGGCCGGAACCGTTCCCCGCGGCCTGCTCCTCCCCGCCGATCCGGACCGGCGCCACCGGGCGCACCTGGCCGAACCGGGACCCGAGCAGGAGGGTGACGGTCACCTGCTCCACCTGCACCGCCTCCAGCTGCGGCCCCCCGGCGAGCGCCACTGCGGCGGTCGCCCCGGCCACGCCCTCCACGGACCGGGCCGCGTCCTCCGCGGCACGCCGGATCCGCTCCTCCACCTCCTCCAGCAGCATCGCCCGGGAGCGCGCCTGGAAGCGCTCCGCCTCCTGCATGATCTCGTCCACGCTGGGCAGCGCCGCCGCCGGCTGGACCCAGGCGCCCGGATCCACGTCGATCTGCCCGCCCAGGAGGGCGACGACCGGCCGCACGATGCCCAGCATGATCAGCAGCCCCATGGTCAGCCGCACGAAGCGCTTCATGCCGCCCATGGGCAGGAGCATCTCCAGCAGCGAGGCCAGCACCACCAGGAGCACCAGGCCCCGCACCCACGCGGTCAGCGCGGCCACGGCCTCACCTCACCATCACCGCCACGTTGGCAGAACCCACGATCACCACGATGGAGATGAAGAACATCAGCGCCACCATGCCCACGGCGGCGAACAGCATGTGCAGCGACCGGGCCATCGTCGTCAGCATGCGGGCGATCTCGCCCGCCCCCGCCGGCTGCACCAGGGCGCCGGCCACCTGGTAGACCCAGGAGATGCTCAGGATCTTCAGCAGCGGGAAGGCGACGATGAAGAAGATGGCCGTGGCCCCGAGCATGCCCAGCGCGTTCTTCAGCAGCAGCGAGGAGCCCACGATCAGGTCGGTGGCGTCCGCCAGGGTCTTGCCGATGACGGGGACGAAAGACCCGGTGACGAACTTCGCCGCCTTCACGGAGAGGCCGTCGGCCACGGCGCCTGCAGCCCCTTTCGCAGCCACGGTGCCCAGGAAGACCGTACCGGTGAGCCCCAGTGTCACGGTGGCGCCCTGCCGCAGCAGGTCCGCCAGGTTCGAGAGCCGGTACTTCTCGTGCAGCCCCGAGACGATGTCCAGCACCGCCGCCAGGAAGGCCAGGGGGAAGACCACCGTGACCATGATGCTGCTGGTGAGGTTCAGCAGGGTGACCATGAGCGGCTGGAAGATGGCGGCCGTGGCGGCGCCGCCCAGGGCGATCAGGACGGTCAGCAGGGTCGGCAGCATCGCGAGCATGAAGGCGTTTAGGCTCTCCATCACCTGCCTGGCCGTCGCCACGGCCAGGCCGAAGCCCGTGAGCGCCAGCCCCACCAGCACCAGGTAGATGACCCAGTAGGCCGCCTTGCCCGCCGCGTCCGCGTTGAAGGCCTCCTGCATCTGCCCGAGGATGGCCGCGGCGACGGCCAGCACCACCAGCTTCAGCAGCAGGTCCGCGTTGGCCAGCACCTCCCGGACCAGGTAGCGGAGCAGCCCCCGGAGGATGGCGCCGACCGAAAGCGACGGGGGCTCGTCCCCGCTGTAGAGCCGCAGGAAGTCGCTCAGGCTGATCTGGGGCCCGTAGCCCTCCCAGGTCCGGTTCACCTCTTCCAGGAAGCGCTCGATGGCGCCGGTCTCCAGGGCGGCGGCCTGTTCCCACAGCAGCCCCTGCGGATCCGCCAGCCCCTGGCCCGCCGCGGGCGCCGCACCGGCGGCCGCAGCCGGGGGCGCCGGACCCGCCACCCAGAGCAGGAGCAGGACCACCCACCACCACCGCGCGTGCTTCACACTCCGCACCCCTAGCCCAGCAGATTCAGGATCGCGTCCAGCACCCCGAGGAGGATCGGCACCGCCAGGAGCATGATGAGAATCTTGCCCGCCATCTCCACCTTGGTGGCCACGGCCTTCTCCCCGGCGTCGGCGAGCACCTGCGCCCCGAAGTCGGCGATGTACGCGATGCCGATGATCTTGAGCACCGTGTCGATATGGGCCTGCTCCAGGTCCGCCCGGGAGGCGAGCGACTGGATGACCTCCACCACCCGGAGCACCTTGGCCATCATGAGCACGAAGAGCATCACGCCTGCCGCGATCGAAAGCTGCATGGCCAGCTCCGGTCTGTGCTGCCTGAGCAGGCTGATCAGCATGCCCGCCAGCAGGCCGAGTCCGACGATCTGCACGATCTCCACAGGCGTTTCCCCCCGCGCCGCCCGCGGCCTCCCCGCCGGGCCGTCAGTACATGCCGAACGTGGCCTTCACCAGGTTGAAGAACTTGCCCAGCAGCGTGACCACCATCATGAGGACCACGAGCACGCCCACCAGCGTCACCATCTGGCCCTGCTCGTCCTTGCCGGCCTGCTTCAGCACGGTGGCCATCACCGCCACGATGATGCCGACCCCGGCGATGCGGAACAGGAGCTGCACGTCCACCAGGCTCACCCTCCAACTAGATGAGTATCAGCACCAGGGCCAGGCCCGTGAGCACCCCCACGTAGCGGTACATCCGCTCGTAGCGGCGCCGCTCCTCCGCCGCCCCGGCCTCGGCGGCGGCCAGCCGGTCGAGGGCGAGCCGCAGGTGGCGCACCTGGTCCTGCCGGTCCGAGGCCCCCAGCACCGGAAACAGCGCGGCCAGGATCTCCTCGTCCGCCGGCGTGAGGCAGGTGCCCTCCCGGTGCGCCTCCAGGGCCGCGGCCAGGGCCTCGCCGGGCGTGATGCCGCCCCCCGCCTCCAGGCGCCGGGCCCCGTCGGCGAGGATCGCCCCGGCCACCGGCCCGGCCGCCCGGGCGGCGCTGCGCAGGGCCGCCGGCATCGGTGTGGCCCCGTACTCCACCTCGGTCACCAGCACGGAGAGCCCGTTCTGGAAGGCCCGCAGCTCCGCCGGACGGCGCCCGTAGCGGGCCGCGATCTGAAAGCCGATCCACGAGGGCGCCAGCACCGTGAGCGCGGCGCCGACCAGCTTCAGCGTCATGCCACCACCTCCCGGGCGGGATCCAGGACGGCCTCCACGGTGCCGGGCCCGCGCCTGCGGCTGAGGAGCACCGCCCGCTCAAAGGCACCGGCTTTCAGCAGCTCTGCCAGGGCGGGCCGCCTGCGCACGTCGGCCAGCCCGGACCCGTGGGCGGTGGCCAGCACCGCCACCCCCGCGTGCAGGGCCTCCATCACCGCGGCCGCGTCCTCCGGACGGCCGATCTCGTCCGCCGCGACCACCTGCGGCGAGAGCGCCCGGATCATCAGCATCAGCCCTTCTGCCTTCGGGCACCCGTCCAGCACGTCGGTCCGGGGCCCCACGTCCCGCTGGGGCACCCCGCGCACGCAGCCGGCCACCTCCGAGCGCTCGTCGACCAGGGCGACCTTCAGGCCCCGGAGCCCCAGCCGGGGCACGCCCGCGGAGAGCTGGCGGACCAGGTCCCTGAGCAGGGTGGTCTTGCCCGCCTGGGGCGGGGAGATGAGCAGGGTGGAGAGGAAGCGGCCGCCGCGCACCAGGTGCGGCAGCAGGCCGTCTGCGGCGCCCGGCACCTCCCGGGCGATGCGGATATTGAGGCTGGCCACCTGCTTCAGCGTGCGGATGCGGCCGGCCTCCGTCACGGCCCGGCCGCAGAGCCCGACGCGGTGGCCCCCTTCCAGGGTCAGAAAGCCGCCCCGCACCTCCTCCTCCCAGGCGTAGACCGATCCCTGGGCCATGAGCTGGAAAGAACGCTGCAGGTCCTCGCCGTCGGGCCGGAACGCCTCCCCGGGGTCCGCGGTCAGCCGGCCGTCCGGGGCCACGAAGGCGTCGCCGCCGGGGAAGATCAGCTGCAGCGGCCGGTCCTGGCGGATGCGGATCTCCTCCAGCGGACCCGGCAGGGCCGGGACGGACCGGCGGAGCAGCTCACCCAGGCGGGGAGACACGCAGGTCAGGATTTCACGCTCGAATCCCTCCGGCAGCATCGCTCGTCCCCCTCCCTGCTGAGAGATGCTATGCCGGCCTGTCCCCCGTTATGTGTCCACCGCGCGGGCAATAAAGCGGGGCCGCCCCGGCGAGCGTCTCGCTCGCGGGACAGCCCCGCGCGGCCTGCCTGTGCGCTATTCCCGCGCCTCGTGGGCCTCCATCCTGCACCCGCAGACCGGGCAGGTGACCTCCAGTTCGGCCTCCCCCACCCGGCCGGCTGCGGCCCCGACCGGCTGGCCGCACTCAGCACAGGTCACGACGGTCACGCCTTCCGATTCGCCGTCGTCGGGAATGAAGACGATCTCGCTGTCCGTGTACACCTCGTCCTCCACCGACGACAGGTCGTCGTCCATGTCCTCCACGTACTCGGCCAGGTCGCCCTGGAACTCGGTGAGTTCCTCGATCTCCTCCGCGATGTCGCCGAGCACATCGATCACGCCGGCCAGCACACGGCCGTGGGCGCTGTCGACGTCGATGTCGAGCCCCTCGGCGAGGCCCTGCAGATAAGCGACGCGGGAACGAAGGTCTTGCATGACAGAACTCCTCCTTCCTCGGGCAGTCCCGCGCGATAGTCTGCCCGGGTTGACCGGAAAACAAATCGGGGTGCGCGCACGCGCACCCCGCGCAGACCTCACCCTCTTTAGGCCCTCGACAGATACTCGCCCGTACGGGTGTCGACCTTGATGACATCGCCGGTGTTGATGAACAGCGGCACCTGCACCACGTAGCCGGTCTCCAGCTTGGCCGGCTTGTAGGTGCCCGTCGCCGTGTCGCCCTTGAACCCGGGCTCGGTCTCGACCACCTTCAGCTCCACCGTGTTGGGCAGGTCGACGCCGATGACCTGGCCGTTCCAGTAGGCGATCTGGACCATCATGTTCTCCAGCAGGAAGTTGGGCGCGTCGCCGATCTGCTCCCGGGTCAGCTCCACCTGCTCATAGGTCTCGGTGTTCATGAAGACCCACACGCCCTGGTCCGCATACAGGAACTGGTACTCCCGGCGGTCCACGTTGGCCTGGGCCACCTTCTCGCCGGCGCGGAAGGTGGTCTCGATGGTGGTCCCGGTGAGGACGTTCTTCAGCTTCGTCCGCACGAACGCCGCACCCTTGCCGGGCTTCACATGCAGGAACTCGATGACCTGGTACACGGTGCCGTCCAGCTCGATGGTCATGCCGTTCCGAAGATCGTTAACCGAAATCACTGTGCAGTTCCCTCCGCTCAACGCTAAGCGCCAGAATTTTTACGCCCCGGGGGCGAATACACACTGGACCTCAGAGAATGAGGAGCTCCTTCGGCGAATGGGTGAAGGACTCAGCCCCCGAATCGGTGACCAGCAGCATGTCCTCGATCCGGACGCCTCCCCAGCCGGGCAGGTAGATGCCCGGCTCCACCGTGACCACCATACCGGGCTGCAGCACCACGTCGCCGCCCCGCTGGTTGATCCGCGGGCCCTCGTGGATGAACCGGCCGACGCCGTGCCCCGTGCCGTGGCCGAAATAGTCACCGTACCCCTTCTCGGCGATGTACGCGCGGCAGACCTCGTCCAGCTCCTTGCCCGTGATGCCCGGGCGGCAGGCCGCCACGCCCCGCTTCTGCGCCTCCAGCACGATGCCGTAGATCTCGCGCTGCTTATCTGTAGGTTCCCCCACCATGACGGTGCGCGTCATGTCGGAGCAGTATCCCTGGTAAACGGCGCCGAAGTCGAAGGTGACCAGGTCGCCGGTCTCCAGCGGCTTGTCGCTGGCCGTGCCGTGGGGCAGGGACGAGCGGACGCCCGAGGCGACGATGGTCTCAAACGCCACGCCCTCCGCGCCCAGCTTCTTCATGCGGTACTCCAGTTCGGTCGCCAGGTCCCGTTCCAGCACCCCCGGCCTGATGAGCGGCAGGATCTGGGCGAAGGCCTCGTCGGCGATCGCCGCGGCCTTGCGCATGCGCTCGATCTCGCTCTCGTCCTTGATCATGCGCAGCTCTTCCACGAGCCCCGAAACCGAGGTCCACTGGCACCCGGCGACGGCCTGCTGGTAATCCTGGTGCTCGTCCACCGTCAGGAAGTCGCCCTCGAACCCGAGCCGCTTCAGCCCCCACTCGTCCACGAGCCGGGCGAGCGCGGCCTGGTTCGTGCTCTGCACCCTTACGACCTCGAAGTCCGGCGCCTGGGCCGCGGCCTGCTCGACGTAGCGGAAGTCCGTGATCAGCGCTGCCCTGTCGCCGGAGATCAGCAGCAGGCCGGCGCTCCCCGTGAAGCCGCTGAGATAGGCCCGGTTGTGGGGTTTGGCGATCAGGACGGCGTCCAGGCCCTTCTCCTCCAACGCGGCCCTGAGGCGCGCAAGGCGCGCTTGGGTCATGCCTCAGTTCCTCCTTTGTGCGCGGTCGCCCTGCAGCAGGTGCACCAGGGCCCGGAGCCCGAGCCGATACGATTCGGCTCCGAAACCCGTGATGGTCCCTGCGGCCACCGGGGCGATCACCGAGCGGTGGCGGAACGGCTCGCGCTTGTAGATGTTGGAGAGGTGCACCTCCACCACGGGCAGGTCCACGGCCGCGATGGCATCGCGGATGGCCACGGAGTAGTGGGTGTACGCCCCGGGGTTCAGCAGGATGCCGCCGAACCGGCCCCGGGCGCTGTGAATGGCGTCGATGATGGCGCCCTCGTGGTTGGACTGAAACGACTCCACCTCAACCCCCAGTTCACCACCTAGCTCCGAGAGCATGGCGTCGATCTCTGACAGGGTGGTGGAGCCGTAGACCTCGGGCTCGCGGGTGCCCAGCAGGTTCAGGTTCGGGCCGTGGATGACCAGGATGCGCACCATGGGGTGTCGGCCTCCTCCCCAACTAGACCTGCATTATCGTACCAGAAATTTGCACAGGCACGCAAGAGGAGGGGCGCAGCCGGCTCTACGGCAGCAGGGTCGTGATGTGCCGGAGGGGCAGGATGCCGGTCACCAGCAGGAGCACCAGGCCGCCCAGCACCGGTGCGGCCACCTGGCGCCACCCGTAGCGCTCGCCCGGCGCGCCGGCGATGAAGGCCGCCAGCAGTCCGCCCACGAGGCCGCCGATGTGCGCGTAGTTGTCCACCCGCCCGTAGACGAAGCCGAACAGCAGGTTGATGGCCACCGGCGCCAGCAGCCCCTGCCAGTCCACGCGCCGATTGCGGACGGTGGTGGCGAAGTAGATGAGTGCGCCCATGAGGCCCAGGATGGCGCCCGAGGCCCCGACGCTGACCACCAGCCCGGGGCGCAGGGCCACCGAAGCCACGCCCCCGGCCACGCCGGCCACGAAGTAGATGAACAGCATCCGGGCCGAGCCGAAAATCAGCTCGCAGTACCGGCCCACGTGCCAGAAGGCCCACATGTTGAACGCCAGGTGCATCGCCCCGCCGTGCAGGAACAGGTGGCTGACGAGCCGCCACTGCTGGGTCTGCGCCCCCAGCGTCAGCAGGCTGTAGTTGGCCCCCCAGAGGACCAGGGAAATGGTGTCCGGCCCGCTGACCAGCCGGAGGAGGCCGCCGCTCATCCACACCGTCCAGAGGTAGTAGGCGACGGTCAGGGCCAGGATCACCCGGGTGGCCGGGAAGCGGTCCAGGCCCAGCCAGGTGCGCCGGACCTCGTACGATGGCCTGTGCTGCACGGACGGACGGGACGGCTCCTCGGGCACCTCGGTCAGGATGCGGGCCACGGCCGGGTCCACCGGCGGGAACCCGGTGTGCTGGTCCACCAGCCCCACTTCCAGGTCGGCGCACCAGGGGATGACGCTCCAGCGGTCGTCGGGGTCGCGTTCCTGCAGGGCGACGATGGCCTCGGCTTCCTCTTCCCCGACCTCCCGGTCGAAGGGGAAGACGAGGATCATGTGCCGCGCCGCCTCGCCCTGCCCGGCCCGCATCCACGCCCCGCAGGCGCGCACCAGCGCCTCCGTTTCCCCCGGGCCGGCCCGGTTCGGCTCCGCCGCGAGCGCGATCAGCAGGCGCCCCCAGGCCTCAGCCCGAGAGACGACCAGCGCCAGGCGATCCTGCAGCTCCTCCGGGACGGCCTCCGGCCGGAAACCCGCTTCCTCCAGCCCGCCGCCGACCATCCTCACATACGCAGCGTAGTTCACGACCCACCTCCGCCTCGGACGACGGCTGGCTCTGCCATCGCCCGCAAAGACATTCCACTTGATTCACCATCGGGCATGGGGATACCTCCAGCCGAAAGGTCAGCCGCCGGGCGTGAGCGCCCCGCGCATCGCCGTGCGGCGGCGCCGCGTCGCCCGGGCGCCCCGGGGCGGCGGCGTCAGGTCCGCCGTCCGGCGGGGATGCCGGCGGTGCGGACCACCTGGATCCCGCTCATCACCATATAGGCTGAGACCGCCGCCGAACCTCCCAGGTCCACGTACTGGGTGGCAGGGGACGCCGGCGCCAGCGCCAGGGTGGCCAGCGCCGCGGTGACGCAGCCGTCCACCAGGGTCTTCGCCCGGTAGAGCCGGCTCTGTGCCGCCAGGATGGCGCTGGGCTCCCGCCGGTCGAGCGTGCGGTAGCGGAGCCAGAACCAGCCGTTGGTCAACACGCCCAGCACGGCGATGACCAGCCCCGGGATCACGTTGCCACGCTCCGGGCCCGAGCCCATCGCCGCCAGCCCGAGCATGGCCGCCCCCGAGAGGCACATCGCCAGGCCGACGGACCCGTTCGCGGCGCGCTCCAGCCGGTGCCTGCGGGCGGGATCGGGTTCCCCTTGCCGGCGCAGCGCCCGGTACACCGCCCATGAGACCACGATGGCCGCGAGTTCGGCCGTACGGCGGATGAAATCTGCGAGCTGGGTGGACGAGCGGCCCACCAGCAGCCCCGCGCCGACGACGACCGGGCCGGGTGAACTGAGGAGCACCGAGGCCAGGAGGGTGCGCTCGCCGCTTTTCCCGTTCACCGCCTCACACCCCCCACACTTGCACCAGGGGGATCAGCACGGCCGCCGCGGCGAGCGGACAGGTGATCGTGTCCATGCCGTTCCTGGTGTACAGTTCCACGACCGCTGACACCGCGGCCGTCACCGCGGCGATGGGCACGGCCCCGTGCCAGCCCCCGGGGGCGTGGGCCAGCAGGACGGCCAGCACCGAGACAAACGACACCGCAAACATCGCCAGGGTGCCCTCCAGGCTCTTGCGCCCTTCCACCAGTCTTCCCTCGATGAAGTGCGCCCCGAAGCGCTTGCCCACCAGCGCCGCCGCCGCGTCGCCCAGGCCCCAGGCCAGCACCGACGCCGCGACCAGGTACCGCTCTCCCAGCCAGCCCCATCCCACCAGGACAAGGGTGATGTACATAGCAAACACCACGACGAGGCTGCGCTTGATCTCCCCGGCCTTGCGCTCCGTGAGCAGGTGGGCATATCCCGGCATGCGCTCCCCCAGGGCAAGCGCCGGGTAGACGGCCAGCACAAACACGGCCGCCGCGGTAACAGAGGCCGTCCACGTCGTGAACGCGTACATGAACACGAACAGGGAACCCAGGAGGATGAGGTGCAGGGTCTTACGGAACACCTCCGCGGGCACCCGTGCGGTGCGCCGCAGAATCAGGGCCCCGGTGGCACAGAGGCTGTAGTAGAGCAGCACTTTCCCGAAACCTGCGGCGAGGTCAGTGAGCATAGATCTTCCCCCGATGGCTGGCGTCGTAAAGGGGCCCGGTCGTCTAGTTAAGACATGCGATGATTGTAAGGTATACCAACCACGCGTCCGCCGCAAGTCTTGAGGCCGGGAACGAGGACCGAGAAGGGTCCATCCCTGCGGCGCCCGCCATCGATCGGTTTCATCCCCCGGCCCGGGGCAAAGAAGTCCCCGGGACGCCGCCCAACCGGCGTCCCGGGGACGCTCTTGCCGCTCACCGCTCGCGGCCTCGCACCGCTCACCGCCGACGGCCCACGGCTCAGATCAGTCCCAGCTCCCGGCCCACCTTCTCGAAGGCGGCCAGGGCCTCGTCCAGATCCTCCTTCGTGTGGGCGGCGGTGACGATGGTGCGCACCCGGGCCTTGCCCCGCGGCACCGTCGGGTAGGCGATGCCCTGGGCGAAGACGCCCTCCTCCAGCAGCCGGTCGGAGAGCTTCATCGCCTTCACCTCGTCGCCGGCGATCACCGGGGTGATCGGCGTCTCGGACTTGCCGGTGTCAAAGCCCAGGTCGTTCAGCCGCTGCTTGAAGTAGCGGGTGTTCTCCCACAGCCGCTCAATCCGCTCCGGCTCCTGCTCCATGATCTCGATGGCCTTCAGGCAGGCCGCCGCCACGCCCGGCGGATGGGAGGTGGAGAAGAGGAACGGCCGGCCCTTGTGCCAGAGCAGCTCGATCAGGGCCCGCGGACCCGCGACGTAGCCGCCCAGTACACCCACGGCCTTGGAGAGCGTGCCCACCTGCACCGTCACCCGGCCGTCGAGGCCGAAGTGGTTCACCGACCCGCGGCCGTTCTTCCCCAGCACCCCGGAGGAGTGGGCGTCGTCCACGTAGGTCATGCAGCCGTGCTTCTCGGCCAGCTCCACGATGTCCGGCAGGGGCGCGATGTCGCCGTCCATGGAGAAGACGCCGTCGGTGATGATCAGCCGGCGCCGGTACTGCCCGTCGGTCTCCTTCAGGACCCGCGCCAGGTCGTCCATGTCGGCGTGCCGGTAGCGGTGGATCTTCGCCTTCGACAGCCGGCAGCCGTCGATGATGGAGGCGTGGTTGAGCTCGTCGGAGATGACCGCGTCGCCCTCGCCCACCAGCACCGGGATCACGCCGGAGTTGCAGGTGAACCCCGACTGGAAGACGACGGCGGCCTCCACGTGCTTGAACTCGGCCAGCTTCTCCTCCAGCTGGTTGTGGATCGTCATCGTCCCGATGATGGTCCGCACCGCGCCGGAGCCGGCGCCGTAGGCCTCGGTCGCCTCGATCATCGCCTGCTTCAGGCGGGGGTCGTCGGCGAGACCCAGATAGTTGTTGCTGGAGAGGTTGATGACCTCCCGCCCGTCGATGACCGAGCGGGGGCGCTGGGGCGACTGCAGCTCCTTCAGAGGCCGGTAGAGCCCCGCCTGCTTCAGGCTGTTGAGCTCCTCCACAAGAAAGTCCGTCAGAGCCATCCGCGATGACCTCCTCTGCGGGAAATCAGGCCTTCAGGTCGGGCATCAGCACGACCTTGCCGCACTGGCCCGAGCCCATGAGCTCCATGGCGGTGTCGATGCGCTCCAGCGGGAGCCGGTGCGTGATGAGCGGCCGCAGCCGCTCGGCCAGGCCGGCGCGGTAGAGCGACCGCACCTGGTACCACGTCTGCCACATCCGGCGGCCGGTAATGCCCTGCAGCACCAGTCCCCGCATGATCACGTCGGCCGAGAGATCCAGTTCCAGCGGACGGCTCGGCAGCCCGAGCAGCGAGATGCGCGCGCCGTTGCGCGCCGCCCGCAGCGCCTGGCGGATGGCCGTGGGGTTGCCCGACATCTCCAGCACCACGTCGGCGCCGTAGCCGCGGGTGTAGCTGCGCACGACCTCCACCGGATCCTGCTTCGTGGGGTTGATCAGCACGTCGGCGCCGAGCTCCCCGGCCATCTGCAGCCGGTACTCGTTGATGTCCATGGCGATCACGATCTCGGCGCCGGCCATCTTGGCCACGGGCACCGACATGATGCCGATGGGGCCGCAGCCGGTGATCAGCACGGATTGGGCGGTGAGCTCGCCGCTCAGCGCCGTGTGCACGGCGTTGCCCAGCGGCTCCTGAATCGACTGCAGCTCAAACGGGATGTCCTTGTCGTTCACCCAGATGTTCTGTTCCGGCACCGAGACGTACTCCGCGAATACGCCGTCGGTGTCCACACCCAGAATCTGCGTGTTCTCGCACAGGTGGTACTCCCCCATCTGGCAGCGGGGGCACCGGTTGCACACGATGTGGGTCTCCGCCGACACGTAGTCGCCGACCTTGCAGGCGGTGACCTCCCTGCCCACGGCCACCACTTCACCGGCCAGCTCGTGGCCGATGGTCAGGGGCGGCTTCACCCGGCCCGCCGACCAGGGATCCCACGTGTAGATGTGGTAGTCCGTGCCGCAGATGGAGGCCGCCCGCACCTTCACCAGGACGTCGCGGGGGCCGATGGTCGGGATCGGAACTTCCTGCAATGTCGCTCCAGGACCAGCTTCCATTTTGCGCAAAGCTCGCATCGTCTCTGCCACGGCTGCCCACCTTCTTTCCCCTGCCGGACTGGATGCCGCAGGGAAGTTTGATGGCTACCACTCATTACTGTATATCAGGCGCGCGAGCCGCCGCAAGGTTGTGTGCGCGCCCGGCTTCTCGCGCCCTGAACACTGTTAGCGAGATGAACTTTCACAGCGTTAGAAGGAATTCGCCGCCGCCGAAGCCAATTCACCACCATTCGAGAGCGTATAGGTCGAAATATCTAGTTATTCATGCACAGGGGGCTCCTCTATGGGTCTGAAAGCACGGCTGGTGAGCTACGAGCAGGCAACCAACCGCACGGTCAACCGCATCCTCTGGATCAGTCTCCTGCTGGTCGTCGGCGCCATGCTGCCGCTGGCCTCGCGCACCGGCCTTCCCCGGGGTCCGTTCCTCCTCTGGGCCGCGGGCTCGGCCGTCCTCCTGTGCGCCGTCACCCTGCTCGTCCGGTCCGGCCGCTGGCCCCGGGCGCAGAAGTTCGTGCAGATCGGTACGCTCGGCGTGGTGCTCGTGGGCATCGCCTTCCTGGTGCCGGGCTCCAACCAGCACACGGGCATCTGGTTCCTCCTGCCGGTGCTCACCGGCCTGTACGTCGAGCGGTGGGTCTCGGCCTACGGCACCCTCCTCGCCCTGGCCGGGTGGACGGCGGTGCTCCTCCTGCACCCTCCGGAGGTCCCGCCCTCGATGACGGTGGCGCGCATCGGCCTGGTCAACGGGGTGATGCTCACCCTGGTCGGGATCGGGACGTACGCGGTGGCCGCGCGGTCCCGGCAGCTGCTGGAGGCGCTCGCGGAGGCCGCCGCGCAGGAGGACGTCCTGCGCCGGCTCGACGCGGTGGTCGCCGAGGCCCGCCAGACCACGCACCAGCTGACCGCGGCGGTGGCCGACCTGGCCCGGGCCGGCAGCGAGGCCGACAGGCAGATCGAGAGCCGGCTGCGCCCGACCGTGGGACGGCTGACCCGGGCCAGCAGCGAGTCCAGCACGGCCGCGCGGGAGAGCCACACCGCGCTCGGGGAGCTCGCGACATCCGTCACGACCGTCTCCGAAGGGGCGCACAGCCAGGTGTCCCGCACCGACAGCGCGCTGGCCCTCAGCCGCGACGTGCGCGAGGCCGCCGCGGCGATCACGGAACTGGCCCGGGAGGTCGCCGCGGAAGCGGAGGCCGCCAGGGAGGCGGTGGAGACCGGCCGCGGCTCCATCCGCCGGTCGGCCGAGACCATGGGCCAGCTCGCCCGGGCGACCGAGGCCGCTGCCGACGCCATGGTCCAGCTGGCCGGCCACTCGACGCAGATCGACCAGGTGGTCACGACCATTGAAGCGTTCGCCGGGCAGACCCGCATGCTCGCGCTCAACGCCGCGATCGAGGCCGCGCGCGCCGGGGCCGCCGGCCGGGGCTTCGCCGTGGTGGCGGACGAGGTGGGGAAGCTGGCGGCGCACTCCAGCCAGGCCGCGGCCGAGATCGGCCGGCTCATCCGACAGGTCCAGGAAGGCGTCGCCCTGGCCCAGTCGGCCATGAGCAGCGCCCGGGAGCTGGCTGCGGACGGCCTGGCCCTCGCCTCCGCGACCGGCGGGAACCTGGAGGATCTGGCGGTGACCGTGGGCCTCACGGCGGACCGGATGACGGCCATCACGGCGCAGGCGGAGCACTTGGCCGGATACAGCCGGCAGCTGGCCGAAGCCCTCGCCGAACTGACGTCCATCGCGCAGGAGAACTCCGCCTCCGCCGAGCAGATGGCGGCCACGGCCGAACAGCTCGCGGCGGGCACCCGCACCGCTGCGGAGGCGGCGGCCACCAGCGCCTCCGTCGCCGAAGAGGTGGCGCAGGTGGCCGATGCGCTCTCCGACGTGGTGGCGCAGATCAACACCAACGTGGACCGGCTGCGGGGCGCGGCCGATGCCCTGACGGCCGTGATCGCCTCAGGTTAGCCGCCGTCAGTCGTCGCCGACCATGCGCTGTTCCTCCCGGGCCCGGGCGAAGCGCACGCCGGCCACGGCGCCGCCGTCCACCAGCAGGTCCGTGCCCGTGATGAACGAGGCGGCGGGGCTGACCAGGAACTCCACGGCAGCGGCGATGTCGTCCGGCGTGCCCACGCGACCCGTGCCCGAAGCGGCGATCATGGCCCGCATCATCGGGCCGGAAGGCCCGCTCAGCTCCTCCTGACCCATGGGCGTCGAGATGATGCCGGGGCTGACCGAGACGACGCGCCCGCCCTTGCGCCCCCACTGCAGCGACGCCCACTGTACCCGCAGCTGATTCGCCCGCTTGGCAATACTGTACGCAGCGCCCCTGTCCAGCCTGGCGGGATCGAGCAGCGGAAGCCCGGCCAGCTCCGCCGTGGGCGTGGTCGCCAGAAGGTGCTCGGCCTCCGGCGGCAGTGTGGCCATGGCCCCCGCCATGCTCGCGACGCAGACCGCTACGCTCCCGGGGCCCGCGAGGCGCAGGAACTCGTCCAGCACCAGCGCGGTGCCCACCACGTCCACCGCGATCACCCGTTCGGGCGGCGCCTGCACGGGCGAGACGCCGGCGGTGTGGACGAGGATGCGGAACGTGCCGAGCTCTGCCGCCGCGTCGGCCAGGCTTCGCACCGCTGCCGCGTCCGACACATCGGTCTGCCTGCCGTGTACATCGTAACCTTCGGCCTGAAGCTGCTGGACGGCCCGCTCCAGCACGGTCTCCGCGTAGTCGGCCAGCAGGACGCGCCGGCCCGGCCCCAGGCGGCGGGCGATGGCCATTCCCATGCCCCCGGCGCCGGTGACCACCAGAACCTCTGCCATGTGTGTTCCTCCCCTTCACCGTATTGCAGGATGCCCCATCCCATCCCAACCAAATCCTTGGACCCTGAACCAGTTCTGTATTCTCAATTCTACTGAATAGTTACTTTGGGTCAATCTCGGATTTCCCCACTCGCCCTTCGCGGCGGATCTGCCTGATCCCTACGGGCAGCCTCTAGACCTTTTGGACCACTTCTATCTGGATGAGGTGAACATCCCCGATGCACCGGACACCGCCTTCGCTTCAGCCCAAGCCCGCCAGCCTCAGCGCCTGTGAGATGACGGAGATCGTCATGCCCAACGATGCCAACCCGCTGGGCCACATGCTGGGCGGACGGCTGCTGCACCTGATGGATATCGCGGCCTCCATCACTGCGATGCGCCACGCCGGCAACCCGTGCGTCACCGCGTCGTTTGACTCCGTCGACTTCCACACGCCCGTCCACATCGGCGAGGTCTGCATCCTGAAGGCCCGAGTGACCTGGACCGGCCGCACTTCCATGGAGATCGGCATCGACGTGTACGCGGAGTCGCCGACCCGGGGCGAACGCCGCCACACCACGTCCGCGTTTGCCACCTTCGTCGCGCTGGATCCGGAAACCGGGCGGCCGACGCGCGTGCCGCCCTTGGCCATCGAGACCGACGAGGATCGCCGCCTGTTCGAACAGGGCGAGGAGCGGCGGCGGCTCCGGCTGGCGCGCCGGCATGCCAGAGGTTGACAGAAGGCTGCTGTCACCTTCCCGGGCATACTCATCAAAGCACGACCCCGCGGAGGTGAAGCACGCGTGGCCAGGCCGATCCTGCTGTTCGACCTGGACGGCATCTGCTGCAACCTCATGAAGAAATGGCTGGCCGTCTACAACCGGGACTACCACGACAACCTGCGTCCGGAAGACATCACCTCGTGGGACTGGGAGAAGTTCGTCAAGCCGGAGTGCGGCAAGCGCATCTACCATTACCTGAACCGCCCGGGCTTTTTCGCGGACCTGGAGCCGATCGAGGGATGCGTGGAGTCCCTGGAGCGACTGGCGGCGATCTGCGAGCTGGTGGTGGTCACGGCCAGCCCCCGGCAGGCGGCCGGAGACAAGATCGCGTGGGTGCGCCGGCACCTGCCCATGGTGCCCCGCGGCAACATCGTGATCACCCACCGCAAGGACCTGGTCCGGGGCGACTTCATGTTCGACGACGCGCCCAAGAACCTGGCCAACCACCCGGCCATCCGCATCATGATGGACTATCCCTATAACCGTCATTTCCACGATTGCTACCGCGTACACTCGTGGGCGGAAGCAGAGCGGCTCATCCGGCGGCTTGCGGCCCGTCAGCAGGGGGTCAGCCGCCAGCCGTCCGCGCAGTGGGCCCTGCAGCCGGCGTACGGCCAGGGTGCGCACGACCCTCCGTCCACTGTGTAAAACTGCTACCCCCTCAATCTCACAACGTGTAAACGAAAGCGCCCCGGGCTTCGTCTAAGGAGTATCAAGGACCGAAACCGGAGGCTGGCTCATGCGCAAACCACTGATTTCTGCCGTTGTTCATTCCGTTCTGGTCGCCTCGCTCGTCGTCACCGGCTGTTCCTCTCCGCTGGGCGGCAGCCCCGCTCGCCCCGGACCCTCGGGCCAGCTGCCGGTGGGTTCCGTGACCGGACCGGGAGGCGGTGAGGAGGACCTCACCGATCCCGGCACGGCCGATCCGGGCGGCGGCACCGACCCGGGGACGGCGCCCGATCCCGGCCCGGATCCGGCACCGGGCGGGAGCACGGCTCCGGGAGGCGCCGGTCAGCCCGGGACCGGGGAAGAGCCGGCCGGCGAGGCGCCCGCCGATCCGGTGAGGCCTGCACGGGAGATGCCGAACCCGGTGCGGGGGCTTCACCTCTCGGGCTGGTACGCGGGATCGCCCGACCTGGTCTGGCCGCTGCTGGACTGGGCCAAGGCGGCCGGGATCAACACGATCGTGCTGGACCTGAAGGCCGAGGACGGCTACCTCTCCTGGGAGTCGGACATCCCCCTGGCCCAGGAGATCGGCGCGAACATGCGCAAGATCGCCGACCTCCCCGGGTTCATCGCGGAGGCCCACGAACGGGGCTTCTGGGTGGCCGGCCGCATCGTCGTCATGAACGACCAGTGGCTCTACAAAGCCCGGCCGGAGTGGGCGATCCCGGGGTTTGACGGCGGCGCCTACTCCTTCATGGATCCGGCCAACGAGAACGTGTGGAAGTACAACGTCGATGTGGCCAAGGAGGCCATCGCCGCGGGAATCGACGAGATCCAGTTCGACTACATCCGCTACTCCGAGCACCTGCGGGAGGGCTACAACGGCCACGATACGACGGCGGAGCAGCGCACCAAGCCCATCAACGACTTCCTGCGCTACGCGATGGCCGAGCTCAAGCCCCTGGGGGTCGTGGTCGGGGCCGACCTGTTCGGCCTGACCACCTCGGTGGCGGAGGGCGACGACATGCAGATCGGCCAGGACTACCGGCAGGTCGCCGAGATCGTCGACTACGTCGCCCCGATGGTCTACCCCTCCCACTACGCGCCCTGGACCTACGGGCTGGAGAACCCCAACGCCGCCCCGTACGAGACGGTGTACAATTCCATGCAGCGGGCCCTGGAGCGGACGGAGGGGCTGCCCATCGAAAAGCACCGTCCCTGGATCCAGGACTTCTCGCTGGGCGGCATCCCCTACGGCCCGGCCGAGGTGATGGCCCAGGTGCAGGCGCTGAAAGACCTTGGCATTCATTCGTTCATGCTCTGGGATCCTTCCAACAAGTACACCCGCGACGTCTCCTTCGAGGACTGAGGCGCGCGGCGGAGCCACCCCCGCACCGGAGGGTGGCTCCTTTCGTTCTTCCCTATTCGATGCGGCGCAGCCGCTTGTACGCCAGAATCAGGAGCAGGATCACCACCGCGGTGAACACCACCGTGCCGCCGGGGGCCAGGTCCAGCACGTAGGCCAGGGTCAGCCCCGCCAGCACGGAGACCACCCCGAAACCCACCGACAGCGCCAGGGCGCCCCGGAAGGAGCGGGCCACCTGCAGGGCGGCCCCCACCGGCACCACCATCAGCGAGGAGACCAGCAAGGCCCCCACCACCCGCATGGTGAGGCCCACGGTCAGCGCGACCAGCACGTAGAACACGAGGTTCACCGCCCGCACGGGCAGGCCGCCGACCCGGGCGTACTCCTCGTCGAACGTCGTCGCCAGCAGCTCCTTGTACAGCAGCAGCAGGCAGCCCAGCACCGCCGCGCCCAGCACGCTGACGACCACCACATCGGTCCGGCTCACCGTGACGATGGAGCCGAACAGGTAAGCCAGCATCTCCCCCGTGCTGCCCGCGGCCAGCGACAGCAGGATGACCGCCAGGGCCAGGGCCCCGGCCAGCACGATGGCCACCGCCATCTCGCTGTACTTGCGGTACGACTGCCGGAGCCAGTCCATGCCCAGCGAGGCGGCCACGGCAAAGAGCAGGCCGGTGGCCACGGGGTAGGTCCGGGTCAGCATGCCGGCGGCAACGCCGGTGAGCGTCACGTGCGAGAGCGCGTCGCCGTAGAGCGCCAGCCGGCGGAGCACCAGGAACAGCCCGATGGAAGGCGCCACCACGGCCACGACCAGGCCGGCCAGCAGGGCCCGCTGCATGAAGGCCAGCGACAGCATCTCGATCATGCGCGGTCGCCCTCCCCCGGGTGATGGTGATGCTGGATGCGGACCACCTCGTGGCCGTACAGCTCGCACAGCTGCTCCTCCGTGCCGAAGTCCGCCGGCGAGCCGTGGTAGAAGAGCCGGCGGTTCAGGCACGCCAGCGCCGAGACCTCATGCGAGATCGCGCCGATGTCGTGGGAGACCAGGATGACCGTCAGCCCCATCTCCGCCCGCAGGCTGCGGATCAGCCGGTAGAACTGCCCTTCCGCGGAGGCGTCGACCCCCACGGTGGGCTCGTCCAGGATCAGCAGCTCCGGCCGGCTGACCAGGGCCCGGGCGATGAAGACCCGCTGCTGCTGGCCGCCCGAGAGCCGGCCCACCAGCCGGTCCTTGAAGGGGAGCAGCCCCACCCGGTCCAGGGCCTGGCGCACGGCCAGCCGGTCCGAAGGCGTGAACCGCCTCAGGATCCCGCGCCGGGCCGCAAGGCCCGTGAAGACCACCTCCTCCACCGTGGCCGGGAAGGCTGAGTTGAAGGAAGCAGCCTTCTGCGCGACATAGCCCACCCGCCAGCGGTCCCGGAACCTCTGCACGGGCGTGCCGAACAGCCGGATCTCGCCCCGGGTGAGGGGCAGGAGCCCCAGGATCAGGCGGAGCAGGGTCGTCTTGCCCGAGCCGTTGGGGCCGATGAGCCCCAGGTACTCGCCCCGCGCGACCGTCAGGCTCACCCGGTCCAGCACCAGGTCCTTCCCGTAGCCGAAGCTGACGTCGCGCACCTCGATCACCGGATTCGTCGTCACCATCACCGGCACCCCAGCGCTTTCTGCAGGTTCGTGAGGTTCTGCCGCATGACCGACAGATAGTCCTCGCCCGCGGCGATCTGCTCCGGCGTCAGCCCCTCGAAGGGGTTGAGCACCAGGACCTCGGCGCCGATCTCGTCGGCGACCACCCGGGCGACCTTGTCGCTGACCAGCGTCTCGAAGAAGATGTACTCCGCCTCATGCTCCCGGGCCGCCTCCACCACCGCCTTCAGCGCCCTGGGGGTCGGCTCGGCCTCCGCGGACAGCCCCATGATGGCATGCTGCTCCAGGCCGTAGCGATGCGCCAGGTAGCCGAACGCCGCGTGGGTGGTGAAAAAGACCCGCCGCTCGCACCGGGCGAGGCCGGCGGCAAACGCCTCGTCCAGCGCCGTTAGCTCCGCCAGGTAGGCCTCGGCGCGGCTGCGGTACACCTCCGCGTTCCCGGGATCGGCGGCCGCGAGGGCGTCGCGGATCCGCGCCACGATGTGGGCCGCTCCGGTGGGATCGAGCCAGATGTGGGGATCCAGGTCCCCGTGATCGTGAGCGTGGTGGTCGGCGTCTTCGTGTGCGTGGTCAGCGTCATGTTCATCGTGTACAAGTTCGCCCTCGTGGCCGTGCCCGTGCCCGGCGGCTTCCAGCAGGGCAAACCCTTCGCTGGCCTCCACCACCCGCAGGTCCGGGTTGTCCAGCGAGGCGAGCGCCTTGTCGACCCAGTGCTCAAAACCCGCCCCGTTGTACAGGAAGACCTGGGCCGCGTTCAGGGTGCGGATGTCGCCCACCGAGGGCTCCCAGTCGTGCGGCTCCGTTCCCGGGGGAACCAGGTTGACCAGGTCGGTCCGGTCGCCCCCCACGGCCCGTGCAAACTCGTAGATCGGGTAGATGCTGGTGGCCACCCGGAGCCGGCCGTCATCCGCGAAAGCCGGCGACGCTTTCCGCGCGCCGTCCGCTCCGCCGCAGCCGCCAACCAGCACGATCGTCAGCGCCAGTACCGCGAACCATCCCCGTCGGCGCATCCTCACGCAGTCCTCCTCCTTGCCGCGAAACACGGCCCGTGCTGCCCCCCACTCCGGCATTCTGCCTCCCGCCCCGGCGGTTGTCAAGTAGGAATTTTATTGTCTGCGCCGCCGGCGCACGCGGGGCAGTAGCCGAACAGTTCGATGCGGTGGGCGGAGATGACGAAGCCGTGCTGCTCCAGCGCCACCGCCTCCAGCTCCTTGATCGGGCAGTGGCCCAGGGGGATCTCGGCCCCGCACTCCAGGCACACGAGGTTGTGGTTGTGCAGCTCCCTGTTCAGCGAGTACTGCGCGGTCCGGCCCGTCAGCTTGACCTCCGAGACCACGTTCAGCCTCGCCATCAGGCGCAGGTTGCGGTAGACGGTGTCCAGCCCGATTTCCGGGTAGGTCTGGCGCACCTGCTGGTAGATCTCGTCGGCGGTGAGCGCGTCCTCGCCCGCGCTCAGCAGGACCTCGACGATGAGCCGGCGCTGGGGCGTGAGCCGGCACCCCATCTCCTTCAGACGCTGCAGCACTTCCTCGACCCGCATCCGGCGCCCTCCCCCGATCCGATCCAGTAAAATTCCTATTTGAGTGTATCCGTCTCAGGGCGCGCTGTCAACGGGCGACATGCGGGCCGCGGCCGGCCCGGCGTCTCCGGGCTGCCCAAACACAAGGACCAGGGCGCGGGACCCTGGTCCTGTGCACGCGTATTCTCGTCTACTCCAGCCCCATGGCGCTGCTGCCGATCACCAGGTCGATGTCGACCGCGGCGGTGGGGTCGGGGGCCATCCGGACCACGACGCCGGGCACCACGCCGGCCAGCGCCTGCTGCACGGCGGCCTCGTCCACGTCCGGGTTGCGCACCAGCGCCAGCGTCATCGAGAGCACCGCCGGGCTCTCGTGCACGCCCCAGACCTGCAGCCCGGCCGCCTCCAGCTGGTTCACGTACCTGCGGGCGCCGCCCCGCCCCGTGGCGTCCACCACGTGGACCGAGGCCCAGTAGGCGGGCGGCCCGGCGCCGGGCTCGTCGGAGCCGTCCTCCGTCCCGTCGGCGCCGCCTCCGGTTTCGTCAGCGCCCTCTCCGCCACCGGCGACACCGCCCTGCCCCTCACCGCCGTCTTCGCCCTGGCCTTCACCGCCGCCGGCGGCTTCGCCTTCCTCCCCTTCGGCCTCCTCCTCGGCGCGGGCGGCCGCTTCGGCCTGGGACCGGGCCACCTCCCGCTGGAGGATGGACTGGTACTCCTGGTTGTCCGCCCGGGCCTGCGCCAGGAAGTCTTCATCCGGGGGCTCGCCCACCAGCAGCTCGTAGGCCGCCGTCCGCAGCTTCACCAGGTCGGCGCCGAAGTAGAAGATGCCGTCAATCCAGTACTCGTCCGCCTCGATCGTGCCGGTGACCGGCGGCTTGTTCAGGGCCTGCCGCCCGGTGGCCGCCAGCTTCACCATGTCGCCCACCGTCATGTCGGTGCCGATGGTGTGGTAAAGGGCCGAGATGAGCTGCGGGGCCTTGGTGAAGAGGGCCGGCGAAGCCGCCTTCTTCATGGCCGCCTGGATGATCTCCTGCTGCCGCCGCATGCGGCCGATGTCGCCCTCCTCGTCCGCGCGGAACCGGGCGTACTTCAGCGCGGTGAGGCCGTCCATCACCTGCGGGCCGGCCTGGATGTCGATGATCAGCCCGTCCGGGCCGAAGCGGCGATCCGAGGGATCGTGGTAGTAGAGCGGCTTGGGCGGATTCACCTCGACGCCGCCCACGGCGTCGATGACCTCCACGAACCCGTCGAAGGAGATGGAGATCCAGTGGTCGATGTCCATCCCCAGCAGCCGCTCCACCGTGTCCACCGACAGGGCGGGACCGCCGTAGGCGTATGCGTGGTTGATCTTGTCGTACCCGCGGCCCGGGATGTAGGTCCACAGGTCACGGGGAATGGAGAGCATCGCGATGCGCTGCGCGCGCGGATGGTACGAAACCACCACCATCGAGTCCGATCTGCCCCACTCCCCTTCCCAGCTTTCAACGCCCATGACCAGGAAGGTCTGCAGGTCGGAGGGCAGGGTGTGCAGAGGAGGCAACTCCTCGGACACGCCGCTGCCGGGATCCGCGGCGTCGGATTTGCCGGGGTCGGCAGCCGCCGGCGAGTCAAACGGGCGATGGAGCGCCACGGCCCGGATGGCGGCGGCAAGGGCAAAAACCAGCAGGAGAGGGATCAACCAGTGCCACCGCTTGCGTGTGGACTTCTTCGATGAGTTGCGCACGGGCCGCCCTCCTCGTTGCGAAGTTTACTCGTCTTACGATCGCACAGGCGATGATGTGGCCGCAGGGTGACCTACCGTAGTTGGACGTCGGAATGCAGGGATAAGGTTCCGCGCGCGCAGCGGCCGCCCCTCCTTTTTCTGGGGGCGGCCGCTGCGCGGACCGCAGGAACGGCCGTCAGGCCTCCAGCGCCCGGATCCGGCTCACGGTGACGGACACGTGCCCGCCCCGCCGGTCGACCCGCCCGAGCGCGGCCAGCGGCGGCCGCGGGTCGGTGAAGATCAGGTGGCCGTAGCGCTGGTAGACGTCTTCGAAGATCGTGAGGTCGATCAGCCCGGTCTCGTCCTCCAGCGACAGGAAGACGACGATCCTGCCCGAGCGGGTCGGCGGCCGGTGCGGACAGACGGGCAGCCCGGCCACCTTCACCAGCTCCCCCGCCCGGCGCTGCCGCACCTCCTGCGCGGTGAGGTACCCCTCCCGGGCCAGCCGCTCCCGCACGAAGCGCATGAAGTGCGTACGCACCATCAGCCCGGTGAGCTCGTACTCTTTCAGATAGCGCTCCGCGGCGCTGAAGTCGGCGATCGGCGGCTGCGGCGCCTCTGCCCATGCATCTGCACCGGTCCGCACGCCCCCGTGACAGACCGGGCGGCCGGACGGGTGGCCCACCGCGGCATCCAGCAGGCTGGCCTGCGCCGCCCCCCGCTCCTGCCGGATCCGCTCGGCCTCCAGCAGGCGGGCCGCCTGCCAGAGCGCCGCCCGCCGGTTGGGGTGCAGCCGGTCGAAGGCGCCGGCCAGCACCAGCGCCTCCAGCGGCCCCCGCGGCACGGCGCCCCCGGTCCGCCGCACCAGGTCCGCCAGCGACCGGAACTCCCCGTCGCCCCGGGCCGCGAGGATCGCCGCGGCCGCCGGCTCTCCCACCCCCTTCACCGCCCGGAGCCCGATGCGGATCGCCTTGCCCGTCGCCGGGTGCTCGGGGGCGAAGGGCTCCGTCCCCCAGAAGGCCTCCCAGGCCTCCCGGGTCCATTCCTCCACGGTGAAGGCCGCCTCCGACCGGTTGATGTCCACGGGCAGGAGCCCCACCCCCCGCCGGCGGGCCTCCACCGCCAGGGTGTTGATGGGGTAGTAGCCCATGGGCTGGGCCGACAGGAGCGCGGCGAAGTACTCCGCCGGGTAGTGGCGCACCAGGTAGGCGGTCTTGTAGGCGGTGTTGGCAAACGCCGCGGCGTGGGCCTCGCAGAAGCCGTACGAGGCATAGCCCTGAATGTAGGAGAAGATGGTGTCGGCCACCGCCGGATCCACCCCGGCCGCGGCCGCCTTCTGCCGGAAGAGCCTGCCGATGGCCTCCATGTCCTCCCGGTTGCGGGCGTGGGTCATCACCCGGCGCAGCTGGTCCGCCTCGCCGGGGGTGAAGCCGGCCACCGCGGTGGCGATCTCGATCACCTGCTCCTGGAAGAGCACCACGCCGTAGGTCTTCTCGAGGATCGGCTTCAGCTTGGGGTGCAGGTAGGTGACCTCCTCCTTCCCGTGGCGGCGGGCCAGGAACGGCTCCACCATGTTCCCCTTGATGGGCCCGGGCCGGATGATGGCCACCGAGGCGACGATGTCCTCGAACCGGTCCGGCTTCAGCCGCGCCTGCAAGGCCCGCTGCGCCGGCGACTCCAGCTGGAAGACGCCGATGGATTCGCCCACGCCCAGCATCTCGTAGGTGGCCGCATCGCCGTGGGGGATCTGCTCGTAGTCGATGTCGCCGATGGCCCGCACCGCGTCGTCGATGGCGGTGAAGGTGCGCAGGGAGAGCAGGTCCAGCTTCACCAGCCCCAGGTCCTCCACGTACTCCTTGTCGAACTGGCAGACCACCTGGCCTTTCGCCGCCATCTGCAGCGGCGTCACCTCCAAAAGCGGCCGGCGGGAGATGACCAGCCCGCCCAGGTGGGTGCCGATGAAGCGGGGGAAGCGGGCGATCCGCTCCGCCGCCTGCACCAGCTGCTCGAACTTGTGCCAGGGAATGCCCGACTGGCGCAGCTCGGGGTAGCGGGCCATGACGGTGAGGATCTCGTCGGCCCCGGCGTGCCAGGGGATCCGTTTGGCCAGATAATCCAGCTCCGCCTCCCGGAAGCCCATCGCCTTGCCCAGGTCCCGCACCGCCGACCGGGCCTGGAAGGTGTTGTAGGTGCAGACCGAGGCCACGTGGTCGGCGCCGTACTTGCGGTAGACGTAGGCGGCCACCTCGTCGCGCCGGCGGGCGTCGAAGTCGATGTCGATGTCGGGCTTCTGGGCCCGCTCCAGCGACATGAAGCGCTCAAACAAGAGCCCGCGCTCGATCGCATCCACGTCGGTGATGAAGAGGCAGTAGGCCACCGCCGAGTCGGCGGCCGATCCCCGGCCGGCGCAGCGGATCCCCCGCTCCCGGGCGAAGCGGACCACGTCCCAGACCAGCAGGAAGTAGTCCTCGTACCCCAGCCGGGTGATGATGGTCAGCTCGTGCTCCAGCCGGCGGCGGATCCGCTCGGTGATGCGCCCGTAGCGGCGGGCCGCCCCGTCGTAGACCAGGTGGGTGAGGTACGCCGCGGGGTGCGAGCCGTCGGGCGTCTGGAACTCGGGGTGGAGCCGGGCGCCCAGGTCCAGCACCGGCCGGCACTGCTCGGCGATGGCGAGGGTGTTCTTCACCGCCTCCGGAAAGTCGCGGAAGCGCTCGATCATGACCTCCGGCGGCTTCAGGTAGCGCTGGTCGTTGAGCGGCCGCTCCGGGTGGGGCTGGTCGATGCGGGTGAGCGTGCGCACGCAGGTGAGCAGGTCGTGCACGAAAAACTCCTCGCGCGTGCGGTGGTGCACGTTGGACGTGACCACCAGCGGCAGGCCCAGCGCCTCGCCCAGGTCCCGCAGGGCGCGGTTTAGGGCCTGCTCGCCGGGCAGCCGCTCGTCGTGCAGCTCCAGGTAGAAGCGGCCGGGGAACCAGGCCGCGTAGCGCCTCGCCGCCGCCTCCGCCTCGGCGAGGCGCCCCCGCAGGATCAGGGAGGGGATCTCGCCCCGCCGGCAGCCCGAGAGCGCGATCAGCCCGTCGGTGTCGTGGCTCAGGGCGGACAGGGGGCACGCCGGCTGCAGCCGGTCGTGGCCCGGGGCCAGGGCGAACATCGCCCCCGGCGTCGCGCGGGGCTCCTGCCCGAGGTGGGCGGCGGTGATCAGCCGGTTCAGGTTGGCGTAGCCCCTGGGCCCGGTGGCCAACAGCGTGAGGTGGTAGCCGCCCTCCAGGGTGAGCTCTGCCCCCTGGATCGGCTGGATGCCCGCCTCCAGCGCCTTGCGCTGGAAGCGCACCGCCCCCGACACGTTGTTGTGGTCGGTGAGGGCCAGGGCCGGCATCCCGTGCAGGGCTGCCTCGGCGATCAGGTCGTCCAGCCGGGAGGCGCCGTCGAGGAAGGAAAACGGCGAATGCACGTGCAGGTGGACGAAGGACATGGGCGTGCGCTCCTTCCTGCAGGTTCGGCTTCCCGAATCTTTCACAGATCGAACATGCGTTCGTCACGCACACTCATTCTATCCCCTGCGCACCGCCCAGTCAAGTCGCCGGCACGCCCGGGCAGGGTTCCCCGGCTCAGTCATACGCCTTGTAGAGCAGCCAGCGCCGCTCCTGCGGGATGAAGTTCAGCTCGAAGACGCCGCCGCTTTCGGTGGCCACCCGGTAGGCGATCAGGGCGGGCTCCTGCTCCCACCAGCGGCCGGTCTCCATCCAGGTGTCCAGCACCGCGCACACCCGCTCCCGCCCGCCGGCGAAGCGGAAGGCGGCGGGCCGGCCGTCAGGGCCGGCGGTCACCTCCACCGGCCGGTTGAGGATGCGGGACACGGCCATCACGCCTTTCGCGGCCAGCGGTAGGGGTCGGTATACTGGAGCATCTGCTCCTTCCAGGAGGTCGGGGTGCGCATCCCCAGGCCGACCACCCGCGCCGGGAAGCGCTGGTGCAGCAGGGACAGCGCCCCCTCGATCCGCTCCCGCCGCTCCCGGAGCAGCCGGTCGTCCCACAGCTCCATCTGCCGCCAGTCGACGGGGCCGATCAGCCCCACCTCGGCGGTGACCGCCGCGATCTCCACCGGCTCCCCGAGGCCGTCCAGCACCTGGGCGAGCAGGGCCTGCAGCCCCTGCTGGATCGGGTAAGCGGTGTGCCGCAGCCGGGGCAGGGTCCGCTCGGCGTGCAGCACCCGGCCGTCGGCCAGCTCCAGGATCAGCCCCACCTGCTGGCAGCCCTCGCCCTGCCGCTCCAGCTGGGCGGCCAGCAGGGCGGCCGACCGGCTCAGCTCCCGCTCCAGCGGGTCCCGGTCCCGCACGCCGCCCAGCTCCGACCGCCGCGCCAGCCGCCGGGGCGGCCAGGCGGGCTTCACCGGCTCCGGGTCGATGCCCCGGCTCCAGCGGGAGACCTGCCGCCCCTGCGGCCCCAGCTGCCGCGCCCACTCGTCCTCGCTCACCCGCGCCGCCTCGCCGATGCGTGTGATCCCCAGCTGCTGCAGGCGGCGCTGCACCTCGGGCGGGAGGGGCAGAAGGCCGACGGGCAGCGGGGCGAGGAAGCGGGCCTCGGCGCCGGGGGGAACGATGACAAGTCCGCCCGCGTGACGGGGGGCGATCACCTGCGCGCCCTCCAGCCGCTGCGGGGCCGTGCCGGGCCGCCGCCCCAGGAACTCCGCCCGCAGGGCCCGGGCCGCCGCACGGGCCACCACGCGGGAGGAACCGGCGCCGGCGAAGGCGGCAAAGCCGAAGGACGCGGCCGCCTCCGCCAGCGCCTTCAGCTCCGCCTGCAGCCGCCGGTCCGCCGCCTGCCCCCGGCCGCCTTCCGCGCCCTGCGCCCGGCCGCCCGGCGGGCCGCCCGGATCGTCGGGCAGGGGCAGGCCCAAAAGCACCTGGTGCGGCTCCACCGGTTCGACGTAGGGCGTGTGGGCGAGGCAGCGGTCCCAGAAGGCGCGGGCCCAGGCGGCGGCGTCCACATCCGCCCACTCCACCACGGCTGCCCCGGGAACGTCGCGCAGCACCTGGCGGGCGGGACTGCCCGGCTGCAGTCCGGCCGCAAACGCCTCCCGGCAGCCGTCGAAGACCCTGCCTCCCCGCAGGACCGCGACCGGCCGCCCCTTTTCCACCAGTCCCGCCTCCCGGGCGGCAGCGGCGTAGAGACCCTGAATCTCCACCCAGCAGACCCACTGCATGCCGATCCCTCCGCCGCTTTACGGGTTGATTATTACGACTGCCGATAATCGAACAGATAATCGCCAAACGTGCGTTCGTGACGTACGTTTATTCTAGTCGCGGCCGCCAGAGAAGTCAAGAGGACATGAAATCCATCACCGCAGGCAGGGAATGGGATGGAATCCACTTGCGCGGATGCCCGCATCGCCGCCCGCCCCTTGCGGGTCTAAACTCATACGTCAGACTCGTGCGACAAACACAGACGCCGCTCCGGCAGGAAGGCGTCCCGCACGAGGCGACGCGCGCCATCACAGCGTGGGGGGCTCAGACATGGCATCGTTTGACAGCCGGACGTTTCGTGACACCCTGGGCCAGTTCCTGACCGGCGTGACCGTCGTCACCGCGGCCGCGCCCGACGGAACGCCCGTGGGGCTCACGGTGAACTCCTTCACCTCGGTTTCCCTGGACCCGCCGCTGGTCCTGTTCTGCATCGACAAGAACGCCGGCTGCTACGAGGGGGTCGTGGGCGCGCAGGGCTACGCCGTCCACATCCTCGGCGGCGACCAGGTGGACCTGGCCAACCGGTTCGCCACCAAGGGCACCGACCGCTTCGCCGGGCTCAACTACACCCGGGGCTTCTACGGGGCGCCCATCCTGCCCGGCGCCATGGCCCTGCTGGAGTGCCGCACCGTGCAGCGGGTCGACGCAGGCGACCACACGATCCTCATCGGACAGGTGGAGCGGCTGAACCCCGGCAGCCGCACCCGCAAGCCGCTGGGCTATTTCCGCGGGCGGTACACGGCGGTCGCCGACTGAAGAAGAGGGTGTGCCTCGCCCTGCGAGCACACCCGCTATGCCCTATCCAGCCGGGCCACCAGATCCGCCAGGTCTGGCGGCAGGGGCGACGTGAAGCGCATCATCTCGCCCGTCACGGGGTGGGCAAAGGCCAGGCCGGCCGCGTGCAGGGCCTGCCGGCCGATGAGCCGGCGGCTCCCGCCGTAGAGCTCGTCCCCCAGCAACGGGTGGCCCAGCCAGGCCATGTGCACCCGGATCTGGTGCGTCCGCCCCGTCTCCAGCCTGAGCTCCAGCATCGTGGCCGCGGGCCAGCGGCGCAGCACCCGCCAGTGGGTGACGGCCGGCTGGCCCGCAGCCGTCCAGTCGTCCCGCAGTGTGCGGCCCTGCGCGGCCGCCTCTGCCAGCAGCCGCTCCTGCTCGGGCGTACGCGGCCCCTCCGCCACCTCCCGCGCGACCGGATGTCCCCAGACCCGGCGGATCGGCCTGTCCACCGTCCCGGCATCTGCGGCCACCACGCCCTCCACCAGGGCGATGTATCGCCGCTCGAACTTCTGCCGCTCCAGCTCCCGCGCGAGCTTCCCCGCCACCGCCGGCTCCTTCGCGAACAGCACCAGGCCCGAGGTCTCCCGGTCGATGCGCTGGACCGGCCGCGCCACGGGGTCGCTGCCGGACTGCAGCAGGTGGTAGGCCACGCCGTTGGCGAGCGTGCCCGACACGTAGTCCCGCACCGGATGGACCACCATGCCCGCCGGCTTGTCCACCACCAGCAGGCAGGGGTCCTCGTAGACCACGTGGATGGGCACCGGCTCCGGCTCCACGCGCCCCTCCTGCGCCACCCGCACCTCCACCACCTCGCCGCCGGCGAGCACCAGGCTGGTCCGGGCGGGCCGCCCGTCCACCAGGATGCCCCCGCTGGCCTTGGCCTTCCGCACCAGGGTGCGGGAGAGCTTCAGCCGGTCGAACAGGTACTGGCTCAGGCGCAGGCCCGCGGCCGCGGGCTCCACCACAAACCGCATGTGCGCACCTCCGCAACCCGTGTTCGATCCCGCCAGCCGGCGCCGATCCCCGCTGCTCCCCGGGCGAGGTCTGCGCGCCGCTGCGGGCCTTCCCCCGCCTTTTCCCCCTGCCGACAGGGACAGCGGCGGGCGGTGTCCAATTCTCTATCGTGCGTCAATACCCGGAATGGGCGAGAGGGGGCTGGTTCCGATGATCGTGCGCAACGTCATGGCTGAGGACGTGACCACGGTTTCGCCGGACGACACGCTGCAGCGGGCCTACGAGATCATCCAGACCAAGAGGTATGACTGCCTGCCGGTGGTGGGCGACCGGCTGGTGGGCATCATCCAGCTGACCGACATCTACGAGGCCTGTATGCGCGAAGGGCGGGAGAAAGCGCTGCCCCGCCCGGTCAAGGACTTCATGGTGCCCGACCCGGTGACGGTGGGTCCCGACGACCTGGTCGAGACCGCCGCGAAGATCATGTTCCAGCGGGACGTCCCCCTGCTGCCGGTCGTCCTGGGCGAGCGGCTGGTCGGCGTGATCCACGAGCACGACATCTTCAAGGCCTTCGCCGACATGCTCGGCGTGAACTCCGGAACCATCCGCCTGACCCTGGTGGTGCCCGACCGCCGCGGCCAGCTGGCGCGCATCGCCGAGATCATCCGCAACGCCGGGATCGACATCCGGAACCTGGCCACGTTCCGCTCCTCCGTCCTCGACCAGTACCAGATCATCGTCCGGGTGGAGACCCACACGTCCCGCCCGCTGGTGGAGCTCCTGGAGCGGCACGGTTACAAAGTCCTGCACGTGCAGGAGAACTGAGGCCCAGAAATCTCCAGCCTGAGAAGCGGCGTGTGCGGCCGGCTCCCGGGGGATATCTAGATTATCCCACTGAAAAGGAGGCCGGTCGATGCGCCGCTTCCGCGCGGGCGCGGCCCTGGGGCTTCTCTGCATCCTGTGGGCCGCCACCCTGGGATGGCGATGGCTCACGGCCCCGCGTGCGCCCGAAGGGCCTGCCGCCGAGGGCGAACGTGTGGAGATGGGGATCGGCCCCGGCTCCGCCGCGCAGGGCGACGCGGCGGACCGGACCGAACCGGTCTATGTGCTGGTCATGGGGGTGGATGAGCGGCCCGGCGACCCCGGCCGCTCCGACACCATGCTGCTGGTGCGGGTGGGCGGCGGCCCGCTCCGCGTGCTGTCGCTCCCCCGGGACACCCGCGTCATCCTGGAGGGCGTGGGCGAGGCCAAGCTGAACGCCGCCTATGCCTGGGGCGGGCCCGACCTGGCGACCCGCACGGTCTCGGACCTGCTGGGCCTGCCCGTCGCGCACTACGTGAAGGTCAACCTGGCAGGGTTCCGCCGGCTGGTCGACCTGATCGGCGGCGTGCCGATGTACATTGAGGCGCCGATGCGCTACGTCGACCCCGACGACAACCTGGTGATCGACCTGCAGCCGGGCCACCAGGTGCTGGACGGAGACCGGGCCGAGCAGTACGTCCGCTTCCGCAGCGATGCCGCCGGCGACGACCTCAGCCGCATCAGGCGGCAGCAGCGTTTCCTGCGGGCCGCAGCCCGGCGGGCCCTGCAGCCGGCGAACCTGCCGCGCCTGCCTGCGCTCCTGCGCACCGCCGGCGAGCACGTGGAGACCAACCTGCCCCTCTCCGAACAGCTCCGCCTGGCCACGGTGGCCATCCACGCGTACCAGACCGGGGCGCTGGTCATGGAGACCCTGCCGGGCTACGCGGCGTACGTGGGGCCGATTTCGTACTTCCTCCCGGATGCCGAGGGGATCGCGCGCCTGCGGGAATCCTGGCTGGCGCCGCGGACTATGGACAAGCCGGACGCCGGGCGGTAAAGTAGACCTGCAGAGTGATCATGCAGGAACAGAAGGAGACATCGCCGTGTTCGGCAACCTGGGATTCACCGAGATTCTCGTCATCATGATCGTGGCGCTGGTGGTCTTCGGGCCCAACAAGCTGCCCGAGCTGGGGCGCAGCATGGGCCAGGCCATCCGCGAATTCAAGAAGGCGACCCAGTCCATCACCTCCGAGGTGACCCGGGCCGCCTCCGATGAGGTCCGGCAGAACATCGAAAAGGCGAAGGAGCCGAAGGACGAGCGCTAACGCGCCGGTCAGGGCGCATCCCCGAGCAGGTCCACCCGGTCCGCACCGGCCCGGCGCATCTCGCCGGCGATTTCCACCGCCTGGTCGGGGTCTTCGGACCGGGCCACCACCAGGGTGTGACCCGCCCGCACCTGGTCGCCCCAGCGCCTGGCCACCGGGTCCAGGCTGGCCGGGTCGTCCAGGCCGATCCCGGTGAAGGCGGCCAGCAGCCACGCGTCCGTCCCGCCGAACCGGGATCCGCCATCCGCGCGCAGCTCCGCCTCGCCGATCACGTCCAGTTGGTCCGCCTCCAAAGCGTACGTCTCCCGCAGATGGGCCGCCACCAGGTCAGCGTCGCCGCTGTGCCTGAAGAGACCCACCACCGTCTTGCCCATGCCATCGCCTCCTCGGCCTTAGTCTGGCCGGGGAGCAGGCGCGTTCATGCCCTCAGCGGCCTTCCTGGCGGCCGGCCACGGGCGGAGCCTGGACCGGACCGCGCGGGCGCGATCCGGCCTCCGGGTCGCCGCGGCGGGGGAACAGGGGGACGAGCAGCACGAGCCCCGTCAGCGCCTCACCGGCGGCCCAGAGAAGGGGCAGCTGGGCCTCCTCCAGCGCGCTGACGGCCACCCCCAGGATGCCGGCGGGCAGCAGGAACCACCCGGCGCGCAGCCGGGGCCACTCGCCCGCTGCGACGCCGCCCAGCACCCAGCCGGCCGCGCCGGTTCCCGAGAAGCAGGCGCCCAGCAGCCCGAACGCGAGCCAGTCGGGGGCGAGCCGCGGCAGCAGGGCCAGCCCCAGGGACCCCGTCGCCAGAAGCAGGGCAGCGAGGACGTACAGCAGCCGGCGCACCTACCCATCCCTCCTTACGGCATCTGGAAAGCCTTTCCTGCTGTGCTTACTTCTCATGATACAATACATCTGTCGTTTAAGAAAAGGTGGGCGACTGCGCCCGCCGGAGGAGGGCAATCGACCGCACTTCTATGACGAACAATCTGGAACAGCGTTTCTGGAACCGGGCCCTGGGCGCCCCCCTCGTGATCCTGACCGACTTCGATTACACCATCTCCGTCGTCGACGTCGGCGACCTGATCTGCGACACCCTGGCCCCCTACCCGCTCCCCCTCCTGGAGCGGTATGCGCGGGGCGAGGCCGGCACGCGGGAGCTGTGGATGGCCTCCTTCGCGCGCGTCGACCGGGATGAGGCGGCCGCCCTGGCCGACCAGGTGGCCATCGACCCCGGGTTCCACGCCTTCGCCGCCTGGGCCGAGCGGGAAGGGATTCCCCTCGCCGTGGTGAGCGACGGGTTCACGCTCTACATCGACCGCATCCTCGGCCGGGAGGGGCTCGGCCACCTGCCGGTCTTCGCCAACCGCTACGTGGAGCGGGGCCGCCTGGAATGGCCCAACGCCAACCCCGCCTGCGACCGGTGCGGCTGCTGCAAGGCGGGCGTGGTCCGCCGCCTGAAGGAAGCCGGCGCCCGCGTGGTCTACATCGGCGACGGGTACAGCGACATCTACGGCGCCAGCTTCGCGGACTGGGTCTTTGCCAAGAGCAGCCTGGCCCGGTACCTGGAGCGGCACGGCTCGCCCTACTTCCCCCTCACCGGCTTCGCCGACGCCCTGGCCGTGCTGCAGCAGCACCTGCCGCGGTTTCGCGACGGCACCATGGAGCGGCGCAGCACCCTGCGCCCGCACGCCCGGTGCCGGTTCTGACCCTACTCCTCCTGCGCTCCCTTCTCCACCGGCTCGACCCGGCCCAGCAGCATCAGCTCGGGGCCGATCAGGAGCGCCTGCACCGACAGCTGGTACGTGACCCCGTCGATCTCCATCAGCCGTCCGTTGTAGCGGCCGTACAGGAGCACCGGGGAGACATTCTCCAGCTGGCGGCCGACCTGCTCGGCCGCCAGCTCTTTCTGTATGCGCCTCGCGGCCTCCAGCCCCACGCGCTCGTCCGGCCCGTCGACCTCGGCCCGGACCCGGGCGACCTGGCAGACGACGGGCCGCCTCCGCTCCGCCGACTGCAGCTTGGCCACCTCCGCCTCCAGGGTCTCCACCTGGGCCAGGCAGAAGTCCCGCTCCAGCCGGAGCCGCTGCACCGTCGGCCCCGCCAGGACCGGCAGCAGCCAGATCGCCACGGAGAACCCCATGGCGAAGGACGCCAGCAGGGGAAGCGCCCGCTGCCACCGGCTCACGGCCGCCGCCCCGCCACCGTCTGAATCAGGAAGTAGCCCACGTTGGCGCCCGCCATCGCGACCACCAGGGCCACGACCTGGCGGAACAGCGCGCGGCCCTGTCCGAACAGGAGGCCCTGCTCCAGGTGGCGGAGCGGCTCAAACGAACCGCTGACGGCCACCAGAATGCCCCAGAGGCGCAGGTCTTCGGAGAGGTAGCGCAGCCGGTCGAGCGGGTGGCCGCCGGAAAGCAGCGACGCGGCGGCGCCCGAGAGCGAGCCCCCCAGGGTCACGCCCAGGGCGATCAGGAAGTTGGAAAGCAGCTTGGCCGCGAAGCCGTCATCCATTGTCCCATCCCCCTTTGGGGGAGAGTACGCCCCCGGCGCCCTGTCCAGAACCGGCGGCGGCTAGTCGCCCGCCGCGGCGGGCAGCCCGCCCATGGCCTTGGCGTGCCGCAGGGCGTTGAGCACCGCCTGCTCCACCGCCAGCGCTGCGGCGGCGCCGGCCGCGGTGACGTCGATCTCCGGGCCGCCGGTGGCCAGGCAGAAGATCGTGTCCCCGTCGAACATGGTGTGGATGGGCGAGATGGTGCGCGCCAGGCCGTCGTGGGCCATGCGGGCGACCTTGTTGGCGCCCTCCTTGGACAGCGTGCCGCCCACCGCCACGACGCCGATGGTGGTATTCTCGCCGATCGGCCGGCCGGCCGCGCCCTGCAGCAGCAGGGCCGTCGTGTCCAGGTACGTGCCGTCCTCCCCCCGGGGCCCGGCCAGGATGCGGCCCGTGGCCGGGTCGCGCACATCGCCGAAGGCGTTCACGGCCACAATCGCCCCGACGGCCACCTCGCCCACCTTCAGGCAGGCGGTGCCGATGCCGCTCTTGGTGGCGCGCTCCATCCCCAGGGCCTTGCCGACGCTGCACCCCGCCCCGGCGCCGACGCAGCCCTGCCCGACCGGCCCCTCGGTGGCCGCCTCGCAGGCGGCGTAGCCCATGGCCTCGTCAGGGCGCACCTGCGCCGAGCCGATGCCCAGGTCGTAGAGCACGGCTGCCGGCACGATGGGCACGGTGGCATATCCCGTCGGCAGGCCGATTCCCCGCTCCTCCAGCCAGCGCATCGCCCCGTGGGCCGCCGCCAGGCCGAAGGCGCTGCCGCCGCAGAGCAGCACGGCGTGGGCCTGCTGCACCAGGTTGCCGGGGCGGCAGAGGTCGGTCTCCCGCGTCCCCGGCGCCGACCCTTCCACGGCCACCCCCACCACGGCGCCGGCCGGCGCCAGCACCGCCGTCACCCCCGTGAGCGCCTCCAGGTCGTGGGCATGCCCCACCCGGATGCCCGGCACGTCCGTAATCCCGCTCAGCCACACTGGATTCGCCACTGCCCGCACGTCCTTTCCATGAGAAGTCCACTGGCGCCCGCCAGCCGGAAAACAGCCAAACAGCCGCCCTCCCGCGGGGAGGGCGGCCGCCATTCGCTCTAGAGATGTCGCCCGGAGCTCTGGTACGCGACCCGGATGAATCCTGCCCGGTGCAGGGCCAGCCCCACGGTCACGACGGCGAACGTGCCCACCAGCAGCTCCAGCGGGGCGTGGGTGGCCGCCACCGTCCAGACCACCTCCGGCGGCCAGTACCCCCGGAGCAGGATCATCCCCAGCACCAGCCCGGTGTTGGTGAGCGTGCCCACCACGCCGGCGGCGCCCAGCGCGAGCGTCAGGTTCCGGCGCCGCAGGGCGGCGAAGGCGTACGCCGCGAACACGCCGATGAACAGCCGGGGCAGGATCGCCACCAGAGGATCCGCGAACGCCGGGTTCGTCGCCCGCAGGAAGGAGCTGAGGCCGAAGATCATGCCGACGAACAGGCCGACCACGGGACCTTCGGCGATCGCGGCCAGGACGACGGGAATCTGCATGATCGTGATCGCCTGGCCGGTGGGGAAGGGAATGAAGCCGAGACCGGGAACCAAACCCATCACAGCGGAGACGGCGCCGAGCACGCCGGCCACCGTCATCTTACGGACCGACAGATTCATGGTGCATCCCTCTCCTTTAGAAGTGGTGACGCCCATATGGGTTTGTTAACAGTATAAACACTCGCCGGTCCGTTGTCACGGGGCTTCTTGTCACCAAAGTCCGTCACAGGGCCCGCGCAGAAGCAGGCATCCGGTCACGCTAAGGTTCCAGCGGCCCGCCGCCGAATCGCTGATGTGGAGCGACACGGCGTTCAGATACAGACCGGGCACCTCGTCCTCCAGCGCCCGCAGGAAGTGCGCCAGCGGCTCGCGCGCGCCCTCGGCCTCCAGCCGGAGGGGAAGCTCGCAGTAGCGCGCGGCCTCCGGCTGGTCTGCCGCGGCCGCCGGACGCGGCTCACCCGGGAGGAGAAGCTTCAGGTGCACCTCCTCGCCGGCAAGTTCGGCCACGGCCCGAACCGCCGCCATATCGCCGCCGTCCGGCGCCAGCGCGGCTTCGCGGGCCGCCACTTCGGCGAGCACGCCGGCCCGTTCCGCCTCAGCGGCCGGGGCGGAGGCGGCGATCTCCCGCTGGCGCGCGGCCGCCTCCTCCGCCCGGGCCAGGTCCTCCAGGGCCCGCTCGCGCCCCTGCCACGCAGGCCGGACGAGCAGGATGAGCGCCGCCGCGAGACAGAGGGCCAGCGCGGCGTTCACGCCACGCAGAAGCTCCAGACGCCGCAGCATGGGGCTCGTCACGGCTGCCCGCCTCCTCCCTCCGGCCACAGCGCACCGGCCACGTGGAAGACCACCGGGTCCGACGCGTGGGTCCACTCCGCGGACTGCAGCACCACCCCGGCGAGATCCGGGAGCGCCCGCAGCCGCTCCACGCAGTCCGCCGCCGCGCTGTAGCTGCCGGCCCGGCCCTGCAGGCTGAGGCCCTCCTGGGGACTCAGGGCGATCCGCTCCACGCGGCAGTGGCCGGCAAAGGCGTCGGCGACCTCCTCCAGCAGCGGACTGAACCGCCTGCCTTCGGGGAGCACCGCATCCAGGGCGGCCAGGCGCGCGCGCAGCTGGCTGGTCTCCTGCCGCAGCGCCTGCCACCGCTCCACCTCTGCGGCCAGGGCCGAGAGCTCGGCCTCCGCGGACGACAGGTCCGCCCGGGCCGCCCGCTCCGCCTGCCGCAGGGGCACAGCGGCCCCGAGGCTCAGGACCAGCAGCAGGGCCAGCAGCGGCGCGATCGCGGCGTGCAGCCGCAGCGCCCGCAGCTCCCTGGAGGGCAGGCGGGGCCTGAGCAGGTTGATGCGGGTCACGGCGTCCCCTCCTTCCACAGACAGAGGGCTGCGGCGCAGGCCATGTCCGGCGGCACCGGGCCGCCGGGCAGGGCGACGGACGGCTGCGCCGGAACGCCCACCACCCGCTCCAGCTCCCGGCGCAGCAGGGGCCAGCGGGCGCCCCCGCCCACCAGGTGGAGCCCGCCGTACCCCTCCAGCCCGTGCTGCCGCTCCACGTACCGCAGCGACCGCTCTACCTCGCGGGCCAGCCGCTCCCACGCCGCGCCGAAGTCGGTCATCGGGCCGGCCTCCTGATACGCGGTGCACTTCAGCGCTTCCGCCTCCTCCGGGTGCACCTGCCGCGCCTCCGCCAGGGCCGCCGTCAGGTCCCTCCCCCCGACCGGGATCTCCCGGAAGAGGAGGAGCGCATCGCTGCGGGCCACCACGAGCCGCGTGCCCCCCGCCCCGAGGTCGATCAGCACCCGGGCCGGGTCTTCGCCGCGGTCGGTTGGGGCGGCCAGCAGCCGGAGCAGCCGGAAGAGGACGGCGGGCTCGGGCTCCACCGCCGCGGGCCGCATCCGGGCCCCGCGCGCGGCCGCGGCCACGGCCTTCACCGCCGACAGCCGCGCCGTCAGCAGGAGGCAGCCCTGCGCGTCCCCGCTCTCGCGGGAGGCTGCCGGCACCGCCAGCGGCAGCCAGTCGGCCACCGTCTCCGCCGGGACCGCCGGCCGCAGCCGCTCGATTTCCAGGCAGAGCGCCGCCCGAAGTTCAGCGGGTTTCAGCGCCGGCAGCTTCACGGCCTTCACCACCAGCGCGCGGCTGGGCAGGGAGACCGCCGCCTGGGTCGGGCGGAGGCGCGTGCCCCACCGGACCCCGCGCAGGGACCCGGCGGCCGACCGGACCGCAGCCGCCAGGCCGCCGTCCGCCGGGCGCCCGTCGGTCCACGGCCCCGGCGCCGGGGCCGTGGCGGTGAGCCACGCGGGCTCCCCTCCGTTTTCCGCCCTCAGGCAGGCCAGGTGCAGGGAATGGCTGCCCACATCGATGCCGCACCAGCGCAACCGCCGATCCACCCGTCTCCACCTCCCCGGCTCAGTTCAGCCACTCCCAGGAGACCACCCGGGCCCGCCCGGTCCCCTGCAGGAAGGGCGGCACCTCCCGCCAGATCTCGGGCACCGACTCCAGGGTGAGCGTGCCCAGCGCGTCGGCCAGCCCGCTGGCGTCGATGGCGATGTCGCCGCCGGCCACCAGAATCAGCGGCAGGGTCTGGAACGCGATCGCATCGGCGATGTTGGCGTACCGCACCGTGATGTCGCCGTCACCGCCGGCGTACAGCAGGAGAGGCGCCGCCGAGCGGCCGCCCAGGGCGTCGGCCAGGCCGCCGATGCCCAGCTTCACGTCGTTGTTCCCGTCGCCGTCGCCGGTGCGGAGGGCCAGGATCTGCAGGACCCCCTTCCGGTCAGGGCCCAGGGAGAGCAGCGCCGCCAGCTTCGAACCGGATGCCTCGATGTTGCCGGTGGCCGCCAGCACGCCGCTTCCCCCGGTCGGAAAGGGCGAATGGATCAGCTCCAGCAGCGTGAGCGTGTTCACCTTCACGTGGCCGTTGGGATTCGGCGCCGCACCGCCCCGCACGTAGACCAGCCCGGAGATGTCGGCGGTGAAGGCGTCCAGCCGGCCGTCCACCACCAGCACGGCGCCGTCCTCCACCCGCAGCCGGAAGCAGTCCAGGTTGCCCCGGACCCGGGTCGGGCGGTTCACCGTACACGCCTGAGACGCCGGCACCGTGCGGAGGGCGCCCTGCCTCTCCAGGTCCGCCACCAGCGCCTCGTAGAAGTCCACGTCGGCCGATGCCCGCTCCGCGGCGGGCGGCGTGACGCCGCCGCCCTGCCGCACCGGGCCGTTGAGGTTCAGGTCGTGCGTCCCCAGGCCGCCCTTCTTCTCGTGCGTCTTCGTCCCGCCGTAGGTCACCGGGCCGTCGACGGTGATGTACGAGTGCGTCAGCAGGAGGCCCGCACGGGTGACGAAGCGGAGGTCGCGCCCGGCCGACACGCTGCCCTTCACCCGGGCGCCCGCCGTCGCCAGGAGCACGGTGGACGCGGCCTCCATCTCCACATCCCGCCCGGCCCTCACATCGCCGTCCACTTCCAGGAAGCCGATGCTGAGGGCGCCGTTGCCGATCTTGAGGCTGACGTCCCGGTGGGCGTTGATGTCGCCCCGGATCCGCAGGGTGCTCCCCAGCTCGATGAGGTTTTCGTAGTTGACGGTGACCGAGCCGCCGGCCAGCGCGACGAACGATTCGGGCGGCGGGGCCAGCTCTGCCCGTATCGCTCTCTCTACGCCGCCCGAATCGCCGACGCTCTCCACGATGAAGGTGCCCCGGCCGCTGGGGGAGACCGCGACCCGGTAGGTGCCGGTGGCCTCCTGCCCGGAGAACGCCACCGGACCCGACAGGATGGCCGGGTCGCGGGCATCCAGGCGCGCCTGCGCGGCCGCCACGCCCGCGTGCGCCAGCTCTCCGGCCATGACCCGCCGCGCCTGTTGGGCCGCCCGGGTCGCGTGACCGGCCGAGGCGCCGACCACCGCCCAGCCCAGGAGCACCAGCAGGCCCAGGACCACCAGGAGAACGGGGCCCACGCCGCCCCGCTGCGCCGTCAGCCGGCCCATCGCCCGGTCACCCCTTTCGCCTCAGCGGCACGCGTTCGGCATGACCACCGCCAGCCGCACCGGGTAGCGCGCGGGCGCGCCGGCGGCATTCTCCATGGTTAGGGTCAGGCGCAGGCCGATGCGCCGGACCTGCGCCCGCCAGCGGGCCTCTTGCAGGTTCGCCGGGTCCAGCCGTACGTTTTCATGCGTGAAGTACGAGATCGAGAGGTCCTCCACGCGCACGCCCCCGGCCGTCACGGGCCGCGGCTCCCCGCCGTCCACCGCTTCCCACAGCCTGCCCTCCGCCCAGTACCAGGCCACCCGGCGCACCGGTCTGCCGGGCTCCGGCCGGTACTGGATGGCCACCGCGCGCGACCAGTCCTCCCCCGCCGCGGCCGGCAGCGGCGGGAACGCCTCCTCCCCCGCCGCACTGTCCAGGTGGAGGCCGGCCAGCGGCAGTTCCCGCTCCAGCCGGTCCTGCACGATGTACCCCCACTGCTGCACCGTCATCTGCTGCCGGACCTGCATGTCCAGCGTCTGTGCCCGGGCCAGGACGCCGCCGAGCGCCGCGGCCAGCAGCCCGGCCAGTCCGATCCCGAGAAGCAGCTCCACCAGCGTCAGCCCGGCATCGCCCCTTCGCTTACGGATACACATAGCTCACCACCTGCACCGGCTCGGCCATCCCGGCCCGGTAGACCGACACGGTCACCCGCCGCACCCCGGCCGGCAGGTGGCCCGGCTGCGACACCGCGACCGCCACCCGGTCCACCCGCTCGGGGCAGTCCGGCGGACACCAGTCCCACTCCCCCGGCTCCAGCCGCTGGTCGCCGGCGGGGTAGAGCCGGATCTCCGCGAGCACCGCCTGGCCCAGGGCCGCCGCCGCGCTGTACGCCCCGGCCCGGCGGGTCGACCTGCCTGCGCCCAGCATGGCCGTCAGCACCGCGGCCGCCGCCAGGCTCAGCACCAGGCCGGCCAGCAGGACCTCCAGGAGGATGGAGCCGCGGCGGCCGCGCAGAACCCGGCTAGTCGCAGGTCGCATCGGGTCCTTCGAGGGTCGCGGAGCCCTCACTGTCCAGCTCCAGACGCCAGACACGATTCTCGAAGGGCGCTCCGGAGACGGGCTTTGCACAGATCACGATCGATTCTTTATCGCCGTCCAACACGCTGAACTCCCAGTTCTGCGTCGCCGTGTGCTGGACGCCAAACGTTGAGAGGTCCGTACCCGTCCAATCGCCCTTCTCCAGGTAATAAGTCCACGCGAGGGTCCGAATCTCGCCCAGGTGCTGCTTCGCCTCCGCGTCGTAGGCCCGGTTGCGCACGCTCAGATACGTCGGGACCGCAATCGCGACCAGGATCCCGAGAACCGCCAGCGCAATCGCCAGCTCGATCAGGGTGAAGCCCGCCTCGTCCCTTCTCGTCCGCCGCCACCGTGCGCGCATGTCCGCATTCCTCCCGTCCTAGAAAGCAGTGTCCACGGCATTCAGCAGGGTCAGAATCGGCAGGAACAGCGATATGAGGATGAACGCCACCATGCCGCCGACCACCAGCAGCATCACCGGCTCCAGCAGGGCCGTCAGGTTGGCCACCATCTCGTCGGCCTGCCGGTCGTAGGACTCGGCGACCTTGGCGAACATCTCCTCCAGGGCGCCCGACTGCTCCCCCACCCGGACCATCTCGACCACAAACGCCGGGATCGCGCCCGTGAGGGCCATCGAATCGGCCAGGCTCTCCCCCCGGTTGACCCCCTGTCCCACGTCCGCCAGCACGCTCCTGTACAGCGCGTTCCCCAGGGCGTCGCCCGCGGCCTCCAGGGCCTGCAGCAGCGGCAGCCCGCTCCCCAGCAGCATCGCCATGGTGCGCCCGAGGCTCCCCAGGAGCAGGAGGCCCTGCAGCTTCCCGAGCACCGGGACCCGCAGCCGCCACCGGTCCCGCAGGCGCCGGCCCCCTGCCGTGCGCCCGAGGAACCGGAGGCCCAAACCCACCGCCGCCAGAGCCAGCACCACCAGGTGCCCGTGCCGCCGCAGGACCGTCAGGAAGGCCAGGAGCCCCTGCGTGAGCGCCGGCAGCTCTGCCTGCAGGTCGGCGAAGATCGAGAGGAACGAGGGCACCACCACCAGGACCATGAAGGTCAGCACGGCCAGGGCCACCGCCAGGACCACCGATGGATAGAGGAGGGCGGCGCGTACCTTGCCCCGCAGGGCGGCGTCCTTCTCCTCGGCGCCGGCCAGCCGGTCCAGGACCTCGGCCAGCCGCCCCGAGAGCTCCCCGGCCCGCACCAGGCTGATGTGCACCGCCGGAAAGGCGACGCCGCTCTGCTCCATGGCCTCGGCCAGCTGCGCGCCCCGCACCAGCTCCCGGTGCACGGCGGCGGCTGCCTCGCCGCCGCCGCCCCGGCCCTGCTGGGTCAGCACCTCCAGGGCGGTGGTGACCGGCAGCCCCGCCTGCAGCATGGTGGCCATCTGCCGGTAGAAGACCGCCCGGTCCCTGGGCTGCAGGGGTTCCAGTTGCCTGAGCAGCCGGCTCAGGCGGTCCGCCCAGCCCGACGACCGAATGGAGAGTGGCACGTAACCCGCCTGGCGGAGCTGCTCCATGAGGTCGGCGGGGCTTCCCGCCCGGGCCGTGCCCCGCACCTGCCTGCCGGTGGTGAGGCTGCGGGCCCGGTAGGCGTAGGTCCGCATCGGTCATCCCCCCAGGATGAGGGCGTGCTCGGGGGTGTGGGCCGTCCAGGACTCGTCGCCGCTGCTGCGGGTCACCCGCAGGACCTCCTCGAGGCTGGTCTCGCCGGCCAGCACCCGGCGGAGCCCGTCCTCCCGCATCGGCCGCATCCCCCCGGCCACGGCCGCCTCCCGGATCAGGCCCGTGTCGGCCCGCTGCAGGATCAGGCTGCGGATCGCATCGTCCACCACCATGAGCTCCGAGATCACGGTGCGCCCGGCGTAGCCCATCCGGCAGTGCGGGCACGGCCGGTCGCTGCCGGTCGGCGGCCGGTAGAGCGGCTGGCCCTTCTCCACCGTCCAGCCCTCGGCCACCCGCAGCTCCCGGGGCAGGAAGTAGGGCTGCCGGCAGTGCGGGCAGAGCAGGCGGACCAGCCGCTGGGCCAGCACGCCGCTGAGCGCCGAGGCCAGCAGGATGGGCTCGATCCCCATGTCGAGCAGCCGGGCCACCGTGCCGGGCGCATCGTTGGTGTGCAGGGTGCTCAGCACCAGGTGGCCGGTGAGCGCCGCCTGCACCGCCAGCTCGGCGGTCTCCCGGTCGCGGATCTCGCCCACCATGATCACGTCGGGGTCCTGGCGCAGGATGTGCCGGAGCGCGACGGCGAAGGTGAGCCCGGCCCGGACGTTCACCTGCATCTGGCAGATGCCGGGCAGCCGGTACTCCACCGGATCCTCGACGGTGACAATGTTCATCGCGGTGGCATCCAGGTGCGACAGGGCGGCAGAGAGGGTCGTGGACTTACCGCTTCCCGTGGGGCCGACCACCAGGAACAGCCCGTAGGGCTGCGCCAGCAGCCGCTGGATGCGCCGCTGATCCCCCGTGGTGAAACCCAGCTCGTCCAGCCGGCGCACGCCCCCGCTCTTGTCGAGGATCCGGAGCACCACTTTCTCCCCGTGGATGCTGGGCAGGGTGGAGACCCGGAAGTCGTAGCACCGGCCGTCCACCGACAGGCTGAAACGGCCGTCCTGGGGCAGCCGCCGCTCCCCGATGTCCATCCCGGCCAGCACCTTCACCCGGGCCACCACGGCCGGATGGAGCGAGAGCGGCTGGCACATGGCCTCGTGCAGCACCCCGTCCACCCGGTACCGGACCCTGAGCTCGCCTTCCTGGGGCTCCAGGTGCAGATCGCTGGCCCCGGCCCGGACGGCCTGGATCAGGAGGCTCTGGACCAGGCCCACGATCGGGCCGTCATCGATGGAGACGGCCGCCTCCGGCTGGGAAGGCTTCTCCCGGGCGGCGGCCGTCCGGTACCGCACGGCCAGCTCGGCGTTGTGCATCAGGTCGAAGATCCGCCCGACGGCCTCCGCGATCTCGTCCGCGTCCGCCAGCACCGGCTCCACTTCCAGCCGGGTCAGGGCCCGGACCTCGTCCTCCGCGGCGATGTCCGCCGGGTTGGCCATGGCCACCGTCAGGCGGTCGCCGGTGCGCGCCGTGGGAATCAGCCGGTACCGGTGCGCCAGCCGGGCCGGCACCAGCCGCGCGGCCGCCGGGTCCGGCGGGTTGAGCCGCAGGGAGACGAACGGAACGCCGTAGAAGGCCGCCAGTTCCTGCAAGAGCGCCTCCCGGGCGACGAACCCCATCTCCACCAGGGTCTCCCCCAGCAGCGCGCCGGTGCGGACCTGCTGGTCCAGGGCCGCCTGCAGCTGCTGCGGGCGGATGACCCCCCGCCGCACCAGGAACTCCCCGAGCCGTTCCCGCCGCCGCATGGCCCGCACCTCCCGGAACGCGAAATATCGAGTGGATGTATTATTCCTACAATGAGCATACTGAGGCGTAATTTCGGGGGTCAATCATAGCAACAGATGAAACATTTCCGTGCGGACCTGCATTGGGCCGTGTAGGCGCACCTCGCGCCGTATGGAACTTTCGTGCTACGCAGAAGGCCGTTCACCTGTTCCAAAGGGGAATGGCGATGGGCCACACACCTGGGGAAGGTGCGTGGCCCATTCGTCAGCCGGCGCCGCGGTTCTGTTCACTTGTCGGGGCCCGGGTGCAGGCCCTGCTGTACCCAGGCGGTCACGTCCACCAGCTCCTCCGGCGAGATGGAATGGCCCATGGGGTAGGTGCGGGCGGTGAGGTCGGCGCCTGCAGCCCGCAGCCGCTTCTGCCCCTCGAGGGCGAGGGCGTGGGGGATGGCCGGATCCAGCTCCCCGTGGCCCCAGAAGAAGCGGGTGCCCTTCACCCGTTCGGGGGTGACCTCCACGTCCGGATGCTCGGCCAGGAAGCCGCTGAAGTTGACCACCGTTGACACCGCGCCGGGATGGAGCAGGGCGTAGGCCATGCTCATCACGCCGCCCTGGGAGAAGCCGCCCAGGATGACCGGACCGGGCCTCACCGGCAGCCGGCCGGGCAGCCCGGCCAGGAACTCCGCCAGGGCCCGCTGGCTCTCCCGGAACGACTCGGGCTCCGGTCTCGCACCGCCCAGGAAGCGGTACCAGGCCCAGCCCGGTCCATAGCCCCACTGGGCACCCGGAAAGGGCGCCTCGGGCGTGACCACCAGGGCGGAGGGCGGCAGGTAGGGCTGCAGGCCCATCAGGTCGCCCTTGTGGCTGCCGCGGCCGTGCAGCAGCACGAAGAGCGGGGCGCCGTCGCGGGCGCCGGCCGGGATGTACTGATCGTATCGCAGCACAGGCCCGCCCCCCTCAGTCGATCGGCTTCAGGTTGGCCTCGATCTCCGCCCGCCGGTGCTCCAGGAAGGGCGGCAGGATCAGCTTCTCGCCCAGCGCCTCCAGCGGCTCGTCGATGGCAAAGCCCGGGCCGTCGGTGGCGATCTCAAACAGGATGCCGCCGGGCTCCCGGAAGTAGAGCGACTTGAACCAGAACCGGTCCACCGGGCCGCTGTTGCGGATGCCCAGCTGGTTCAGCCGCCGCAGCCACGCCTGGTACTCCCGCTCGTTGGGGGTGCGGAAGGCCACGTGGTGGACGCCGCCCGCCCCCTGCTGCGCCATGCGCAGACGGGGCTGCACCAGCACGTGCAGCTCGGCGGCCGGGCCGCCTTCATGCATGCTGAAGACGTGCAGGGTGTCCTTCGGATCCTCCGGCGACGCCAGCTCCCGCTCCCGCCGCATCCCCAGCACCTGGATCAGGCTCGCGGCGGTGGGCCCCAGTTCGGGCACGCTGAGCACGATGGGCCCCAGGCCCCGGAGCTGGTGATCGGGCGGCACCGGGCTCCGCTCCCAGATGACCGGGTCAGGCCCCTGTCCGCCGTCGTCCACCAGGGCCAGCCGCTGCCCCTCGGGATCCTCGAAGAGCACCGTCGGCCGCCCGGCCCAGTCGATCACCTCGCCGACCGGAACGCCGGCGTCCGCCAGCCGGCGCTGCCACCAGGCCAGGGACTCCTGCCCGTTCACGCGGAACATGGTGCGCACGATCGAGCGGGTGCCTCGCCGCTCCGGAGGGATGTCCCAGTCAAAGAACGTGATATCGGTGCCGGGGCTCCCGGCGCCGTCGGTGTAGTACAGGTGGTAAGCACGCACGTCGTCCTGGTTGACGGTGCGCTTGGCCAGCCTCAGACCCAACACCTCGGTGTAGAACCGCCGGTTCTCGCGGATGCGGGCGGTCATCGCCGTGAGGTGGTGAAAACCGGTAAGCTGCACCCCGATCCCTCCCTCGCTCGGGCAACTTTCATATCTATGACGTTTAGATCGGCGTAAGGGGGACGCCCATGCGCCGTGCAGGGGTGTCCGTGTGCCTGGACAGCCGTCCGGAAGGCGCCTGGGGTGCTCGCCGGTTCCGCCGACCGGAGAGTTTTCCTCGACCGCTCTGCTCCGAGGATTCCCGCACGGTGCCGCACCTGAGCCGGCGAAAGGATCTGCATCGCCCGTCTCAGATCTCCGAAGGAGGAACCTTGCAAATGCCGCGCACCCCCGAAGAGGGCCGCGCCCTGTTCGACCGCTGGGCGCGCACCTACGATCTGGATCTGGCGGGACAGGACGGTCCTGAGGCAGGCCCGCTGGCCGGCTACGCCGAAACCCTGCGGATCGCCGCCGACCAGGTGCCCGTCGCCCCGGGGATGTCGGTGCTGGACGTGGGCATCGGGACCGGCGCCTTCGCCGCCCGCCTCCGCGGGCGCGGCGTCCGCGTCTCTGGGGTGGATCCGTCGCCCGCCATGCTCGGCGCCTGCCGGGAGAAGCACCCCGGCTTCACCCTGCGGGTCGGGGACTTCAACGCCATTCCCTTTGACTCGGGCGAGTTCGACGTGGTCATCTCCAGCTTCGCCTTCCACGAGGTCCCGCCGGCAGGCCGCCTCGCGGCATGCAGAGAGCTTGCCCGGGTGCTGAAACCCGGCGGGGCGCTCTGCCTGGTGGACATCCTGTTCGCCTCCCCGGCGGCGCTGGCCGCGGCCAGGGAGGCCATCGGCGAGCGCTGGGATGACGAGGAGGACTACCCGCTGGTCGGCGACCTGGACCAACTGCTCCACGAGGCTGGCTTCGGCGGTTCCCGCTGGCGGCAGACGGCCCCCTGCCACTGGATGGTGCTCGCCCGCAGGCCTGCGTGATCCCTGATGAGGGGGCCGTAACCCCGGCGCCGGGTGTCCCGTTGTACCGGGCAGGAGGTGATCAGCGCGATGAACCGGCGACACCGCGTTCACCCGCGGATCCTGCCCTGGCTCCTGATCGCCGCGCTGCTCGTCAGCGGCTGCAGCGCCGGAGGGCCCGACCCCTCCGCGGCTGCGCCCACGGACCGGACCGAAAACCCGGGACAGACGGCTGATCCCCAGATGCCGGAGGATCCGGCCGGGCCTGACAACGCTGCGGACGACCCGGCCGGGGCCGGCGGCGCGGAGGACCCGCCCGTGGCCGGCGCCGTCCCGGCGGACCTGGACGGGGACGGCGCGCCGGAGTGGATCCGGGGCCTCACCGATACGTGGACCACCGACCCCGTGGAGATCTACGACGCGCAGGGTGAATAGCTCCTCACCTGGGAGACCTTCGGATGGGAGCGGAAGGTCTCGCTGCACAGCCTGCCTGGCCAGCCCCGCGCCGTGCTGCTGGAGTGGCGCCGGTTTGAGGACGGCCAGACAGCCGTAGGCATCCAGGCCTTCGTCCGGCGGTCGGGCACCTTCGCCCACGACCGGCTCTACGGCTGGGGGCTGAAGCACGCGGAGACCACCCCGGCGCACCGCGCGTCCTTTACCGAGGACGGGGCCCTCCTGGTGGAGTGGGACATGGGCGACCCGGCGCGCCACACCCGGATCCGCCGGTACGCGCTGAACCTGGAGCAAGGCAGCGTGGCCATCGTGGAGGAGCGGTTTGTGCCGGAGGGCAGCGACCTGGTGTACCCTGAGGCTCCGGAGGCGGTGCTGCACGCCGCGCAGATCGCGGCGGCGTACCGGCTGGAGGATGAGCTGCCCCGGTACTTCGCCTCGACCGATGTGGCCGGAGCCTTCCTGGAAGCCATCCCCCCGTGGCCCTACGAGGTGACGGGCGTTGAGTTGGCCAGCGTCACCGCATTCGACGAGTACTGCGTGCCGACGATCGAACCGGCGCAGCCCGACGCCGACGGCAAGGCGCCGTTCGTGGTGTGGTTGGCCGGTCAGATCAACCTGATCGTGAAAGTGGGCACCGTGTGGTTTGAAACCGACGACGCCGGACGAACCATCATCCGGGACTTCCGGCTGGACGAAGGGTGTGCGTGATGCGACATGTTGAACCATGGGATGGGGTTCTCCCTGGAAAGGCTGCGCCTGCGGCCCGCCGCGTTCTGGGCTGCCGGAGCCGCGAGCGCCGGCCTGTTCGTCGACTGGCTGCTGCGGGTCGAATCCTTTTCCCCGCTGGATGAGAACAGCGGGAAGGCCCTGCTCGGGCTGACGTTCCTGGCGGCCGGCCTCTTCGGTTGGGCCGTGCTCATCGCCATCGGCGAGTGGGCGCTGCGGCAGCGGATCCGCTCGCCCTGGGCCCCGCTGGCCTGGGGTGCTCTGCTCACCCTCCTCACGATCGGCTGGTTCCCGCCGGGTGCGATGCTTGGCTCCCTCTATGTGGGGACGCTGCTCGCGGACCGGCTGGGGGCGACGCGAAGGGTGCCGTGGCCGGTGGTCTGGCCGTTCTGGCTGGCGGGTTCTCTGGGCATCACGTTCGCCATTCTGCGCTTCTTCGTTTGATCCGCACCGGCCGGCAGCGCCTGAGAGGGCAAAAAGAGGAGCACGCTCAGGCGCGCTCCTCTACGCCAGCGGTACGCTGTTTTGCCGAGTACCTTTCCGGTGAGGCCAGACCCTGGATACGCAATCCCCGGCTCAACGGCACTCTGACCGAACAAGCCTGCAATTCCAAGTCATTTGTAGTCAATTCGGTACACGGAGGGCGGCTCCCTGCCGGAGCCTGGCTGTGCCGGCCAGGGCAGGGCGGTCAACCCAGCCGTGCACGCGGCCCCCTCCATCCTCATCCCTTCCGCGCCTCGCCGTCGCTCCGGCGGCGCCGGCGGACGACCACCGTACCCAGCGCCAGGAGCAGCACCGCGCCGACGGCAACCTCGACAGCGGGTGCCCAGCCGCGCCGGGCCCCGGCATCGGTGGGCTCCGCGGCCCCGGGCGCAGGGGTCTCCCCGGCCGGCGGCGAAGGCCGGTCGGCCGGATCGGCCGCAGGCGGCTGCGCCGCGCCGCTTCCGGCCGTGGCCGCGCGCCGGACCGCCTCCGCGGCCAGCCGGTCAGCCCGCTCAGGCGTCAGCGCCTCCCCGGCGTTGGCCTCAACCCAGGCACGGGCCGCGTCTTCCGAAGCGAACGTCCCGGGCATGACCTCGGTCAGGAAGGCGGCGATCGCGTCCTGGGTCTCGGGACGCCACGGGTAGCCCGCCAGCTCCTCCTCCGCCCACGGCCGCCACCGCTGCACGTACAGCCGGTCGGTCATGCCGTGGGCGACCGCCTCCCGCAGGAAGAGGGCGAGGTGGTCCTCGCTGCGCACCCGCCAGACCCAGTCGGCCGACTCCCACACCAGCGGCAGCGACGTCTCCCGCAAGAGGAGCAGGTACTGCACCCGGACCTCGTCGTCGTCGGGATGCTCTGCCAGGAACGACTCGGCCGCGGCCAGTACATCCGGCAGCAGCCGGTCAGCGGCCTCGCCGGGCAGGCTGCCGTCCCGCAGGGAGGAGTTCATGCCCATGTTCCCGGCCTCGGCCAGGCTGCGGGTGGCTTCGATTACCGCGGTCAGCGCCGCAGGGTCGGCGATGCCTGCCTGCAGCATCTCCCGGATCTCCACCCCCATGTCGCGCCAGTAGGGGTTCTCCAGCACCACATGGATATCGAAGTCCGGCTCCACGTCCTCCCACACCCAGCGAAGGGCGCCGTCCTCCAGCACCCAGCCGGGGGTCGTGATGCGGAAGGGGTTCTCCTCCGACCGGATGTCCTCCGCCCGGATCGGCCGGTCCATGGCCAGTACCGCCTCCGCCCGGCCGATCGTCCCGGCCCAGTGGGCGCCGGTGCGCAGGACGTAGGCGACCCAGAGCGGCGCGCCGTAGCCCTTGCCGTACGGCAGCACATTCATGGTGTAGCTGACCACCATCTCCAGCGGCTGGCCCGCCCGGAAGGTGACCGGGAAGACCGCCCATTTCACGGGACCGGCATCGGCGTCCTGGTGCACAGCGGACTCGCGGACCTCCGTGGCCACCTCCCGCCCGTCGATCTCCACCCGCAGGTTCTCGATGTGGGCGCCGAAGATCGCCTGTTCGGGGTCGAAGATGAACAGCGGGAAACCCACCATCATCGCCTCGTCCGCCTCGGGCTCGAAGCGGAACCAGATGCGGTACTCGCCCACCGCGCTGGTGCTGAGACGGGCATCGTGCCGTGTGTCGCGGCGCAGGAAAATCTCGATGCGCTCTTCCGCCAGCCGGACGGTGGTGGAGTCCAGCGGCTGGACGTGGGGCCCGACGGGGGCCAGGGGTGCGCTGTCACCCAGGCAGGTTGCGGAGAGGCCAAGGACGAGGAGCAGCGCGATCCAGAACCGGCGCAATTGCCGTCACCTCCTGTTGGGCTCGTGCCAGATGGACGCAGGGAAGCTGGCGGACCCTCCATACCTTCAGGCGCCGGGCCGCCGCCTCACGCGGAGGACGCCGCCGCCCGCCGCCAGGAGCAGGCCGAGACCGATGATCCAGCCCCCGGATTCCCAGGGGCCGGACTCGGGCACCCCCGCTGAAGGAGCCTCACCTGCGCCGGACTCCGGCGTCCGGGGTCCCTCTGTATCCCCCGAGTCCTGGACCCGGGTGAGCGCCTGGTCGACCAATTCGTCGACCTGCCCGGCGGTCAGCACCTCCCCGGCGCTGGTCGCCACCCACTCCCGAGCCTCCGCTTCCGAGCGAAACGAGGCGGGCATCGCAACGGCCAGGAACGAGCCGATCGCATCCTGTGCCTCCCCGGACCACGGGCGACCGGCCAGGCCGGGGAGCAGCCACGGGCGCCAGCCCGACACAAAGACATCTCCCGGGCGCGCCTGCAGGAGCGATGTGCCCGCCCTGAGCAGGGCCGGCATCAGGTCGGCCGCGGCGTCGGCCGGCGCGACCCCGCCGCGCAGGGGCGGACCTGCCGAATTCACGAGATCCATGGTTTTCCACCAGGCCTGGATGATCGTCTCCCGATCGCCGTCTGCGGCCTCCAGCAGCGCCCTGATCTCCTGTGCGGCGTCGAGCCAGTACACGTTCTCCAATACCACGTGCAGGTCGAAGTCCGGCTCCACGTCCTCCCAGACCCAGCGGAGGGCCCCGTCCTCCAGGGCCCAGCCGGGTGTGGTGGCAATCCCCCGGTGTTCCTCCACCCGGATGTCTTCACGCCGGATCGGCCTGTCCAGGGTGAGCACCGCCTCGGCCCGCCCGATCGGTCCGGCCCAGTAGGCGCCGGTGCGCAGCACGTAGGAGATCCAGAAGGGGGCCAGGCCGCTGCTGTCGCCCCAATAGGGGTCAACGGCAATGGTGTAGCTGACCACCATCTCCAGCGGCCGGCCGGCCCGGAACGTCACCGGAAAGACCGCCCAGTTCTGCGCACCGCCCTCGCGGTCCTGCTTCTCGTGTGCGGACGGGCGGTACTCCACATCCACCTCCCGGCCGTCGATCTCCACCCGCAGGTCCTCCAGGCGGGCGCCGTGGACCCTCCCTTCCGGGTCGTAGAACCAGAGCGGGAATCCCACCAGCATCTGCTCATCCGCCTCGGGCTCGAAGCGGAACCAGATGCGGTACCCGCCCCGCCCCGACCTGCTGATACCGGCCCTGGTCTCCTCTGCGCGGCGCACCTGGATCTCGATGCGCTCCTCGGCCAGCCGGACGGTGGTGGAGTCCAGCGGCTGCACGTGCGTCCCGATGGCCGCCACAGGCGCGGTGTCACCCACACAAGTCGCGGCGAGGGTGACAAGGAGCACTGCTGTGATCAGAAGTCGGCGCAACGATCGGAACCTCCTCTTTCAGCTTGCCCGGGCCGGCGCGCCCGTCTGGCGTCTCCGTTTGGTACGTCCACCCATCTTAACGGTGAATCGTCAGAGAGGTTACGCGCAGCGTCGCCGGGTGTGCCCGCTGCCCACCCGACGACGCTGCACCGCACGTGCGCGCACGGTCTGCCCTGACGGTGCACTTGGTTTGGGCATGGCGAGTCTGGCGCAGAATAGAAAGGCCCGGTGTTTGCACACCGGGCCCGGCGGCGCCGTTGGAGGCTACTCTGGCGGGTGAGATCCTCACCCGCTAGAAGTTAGCGGAGAGGAGTTTCGTCAGGAGCGTCAGGAGGAGCACCAGCCAAAAAAGGTACTCTCGCAACTCGCTCATGCGAACACCTCCTCCCTTTCAACGAGGCGCCGCCATAAGCCATAACGTACAGACCAGCGCGCAGGTTCGCTGGTCTGTACTGGTTTCTCTACGACTCCGCCTGGTATACCACGCGCCCCTCGATGTAGGTCGCCAGCACCCGGGCCCGCGCCCGGAAGGGGTGGTCGCTCCACAGCACGAAGTCCGCGTCCTTTCCCGGCTCCAGGGACCCCACCCGGTCGGCGACGCCAAGCATCTCGGCCGGGTTCAGGGTCATCGCCCGCAGGGCGCCGGCCTCGCTCATGCCCTCCCGGACCGCCAGCGCCCCCTGGATGCGGTGGTGCGCGATGGGCACGAAGGGGTGGTCGGTCATCAGCGAGACGTGGACCCCGGCCTTCTCCAGGATGCCCGGGTTGCGGAAGGTCAGGTTGGCGGTCTCCACCTTGGACCGGCCGCCGAGCATCGGCCCCAGCGTGACCGGGTAGCCTGCCTCGGCCAGGGCATCCACCACCATCCAGCCCTCGGTGCAGTGCTCGATGGAGAGGTCGACGTCGAATTCCCGGGCGATGCGGATGGCGGTCAGGATGTCATCCGCCCGGTGGGCGTGCAGCCGGAGCGGGATCTCCCGGTCCAGCACCCGGCGGGCCAGCTCCAGCCCCAGGTCCCGCCCCTTCTGCGGGTCGTACTCCCGCGCCCGGACCAGGTACTGGCGGATGACCGCCGCCACCCCCATGCGGCTGGCCGGCATCCGCTTGTGGTGCTGGCCGTGCAGCCGCTTGGGGTTCTCGCCCAGGGCGCCCTTCAGGCCCGACGGCTGGCGCAGCACCATCTCGTCGGCCGTGCGGCCCCGGGTCTTGATGACCACCATCTCGCCGCCGATGGGGTTGCCGGATCCGGGCAGGGTCTGCACCGTCGTCACCCCTGCAGCCCGGGCGTCGGCGAAGGAGATGTGGAACGGGTTGACGGCATCCAGCGCCCGGACCTGCGCGGTGGTGCTGCCGGTCCACTCGTTGCCGTCGTAGGCCGGGGGCCCGTCGCCCTCGCCCCAGAGGCCGACGTGGGTGTGGGGATCGACGAAGCCGGGCAGCAGGTGCAGCCCCCGGGCGTCGATGATCTCCGCGTCGGACGGGATCTCCACCCGCCCCACGGCCAGGATCTTGCCGTCCGCCACCAGGAGCGTCGCGCCCTCCATGGGCGGGCTGACGATGGGGTAGATCGTCGCGCCGGTAATCGCAAGCTTGGCCATCAGAACCGCACCTCCCCGTGCCGCCGCCCGTCCTGCGGACCCGCATTCCCACCGTGAACCTGGTCGTCCGCGTAGACTATCCGGCCCTCCACCATCGTCCAGGCCACACGGGTGGTGAGCTCCAGCGGGTCGCCGTCCCAGAGCACCAGGTCGGCGTCCTTGCCGGCGGCGATGCTCCCCACCCGGTCGGCCACGCCCAGAATCTCCGCCGGGGTCAGGGTGACCGCCCGCAGCGCCTCCTCAGTGGTGAAGCCCTCCCGCACCGCCAGGGCAGCGGCGATGTTCAGGTAGGGCTGATCCAGCTGCGGGTGGCCGGTGACGATTGCAGTCGGAACGCCGTGCCGGTGCAGGGTAAGCGGCAGGTGGAAGCCGACGTCCCGGGTCTCCTGCCGGCCCCGGCCCGCCAGCGAGGGCCCCGCCGCCACGGCTGCGCCGGCCTCGGCGATCAGGTCCGCGACCAGGTGGGCCTCGGTGGCTCCCAGCAGCACGACGCGGATGCCGAACTCCCGCCCGATCCGCAGGGCGGTGATGATGTCGTCCGCCCGGTGGGCCTGCACCAGCAGCGGCAGCTCGCCCCGCAGGACCGGCAGCAGCGCCTCGCAGCGCAGGTCCCGCTCCTTCTCGGGCTTGTACTGCTGGGCCTTCACCAGCGACTCCCGCAGGACCGCGGCGATGCCCATGCGGGTGGCGGGCATCCGCTTCTCACCGCCGTAGGTCGCCTTCGGCCGCTCGCCCAGGCTGGCGGCCACACCGGTGGGGTGGCGGAGGATCAGGTCGTCGGCCACGGCCGCCCGGCGCAGCTTGATGGCCAGGGCCTGGCCGGCGAGGACGTTGCTGCCACCCGGAACCACGTGTACCGTGGTGACGCCGCCGGTGCGGGCCTCGGCGATGCCCCGGTCGAAGGGGTAAATGCCGTCCAGCGCCCGCACGTGGGCGGTGTTGGGGTCAGTGGCCTCCTCGGCGTCGTTCCCCGCCCAGCCGAGCCCCTCGTTGATGAGCCCCAGGTGACTGAAAGCGTCCACCAGGCCGGGGGTCAGTGTGCGCCCGCCCGCATCGATGACCTCCGCTTCATCGGGAACGGCTACCTCGGCGCCGACCGCCGCAATCGTGCCGCCGTCGTCGACCAGCACGGTACCGGACTCGATCACGCCGTCGGATACGGTCATGATCCGCGCGTTGGTGATTGCAAGCACCATGGTCCTCCTCTCGCTGGAGTTCATGGTGGAGATAATTCTTCGCGGCGTTAATCATACCTGCCGCGTCGCGGCAGCTGCCGGGGGATGTGCCAGCCAGCCATCCGCTCTGTTCTGCTTCGCTGTGGGCGGCACGCGCTCTGGCTTCTCGGTCGCGGGTCCAGCTGGCTCTCCCTGGATGCCCTCTGACGAAGCAGCCAACACCGAAGGCGATCAGAAAAGACGCACCGGCGGATGATGTCCCGTACAGGAGGATCAAGTCCCGTCAAGTGGTGTAAATCGGGTTCCAGCATTGTAGTTGCTCTAGTCGGCACTCAGCGGCAAAAGTTCAGGACGGCCGAGGCTCGGGTCATGGGCATACAGTTTCGCCATGGACGCCTGGCTGAAGTATCTTCGTGGGGCGGTCATCCACTCTTCCTGTTGCTCGATCATGACGGCTCCGGCCAGGCGGATCAGAGCTTCTCTGTTGGGGAAGATGCCCACGATCTCCGTCCGCCGGCCGATCTCTCTGTTGAGCCGTTCCAGGGGGTTCGTGGAGTGCAGTCGCCGCCAGTGCTCAGTCGGGAAGGCCATGTAAGCCAGAATGTCCTCCTCGGCATCTTCCAGCAGTTGGGCCGCCCGGGGGAACTGTTTCCGCAGGTTCGCGACCACAACGGCTAGCTGAGACCTCGCTGCCTGCTGCTGGTCCGGCTGTGCGAAGATGGTCCTCACAGCAGCCGACACCATGGACTGCAGGTTCTTGGGCACATAGCCGAGCAGATTCCGCATGAAGTGAACCCGGCAGCGCTGCCAGCTGGCGCCACTGAACACGGTTCGGATCGCTTCACGCAGACCGACGTGGTTATCACTGATCACCAGAAGCACGCCCTTGAGGCCCCGAGCGACCAGCTGCCGCAAAAACGCGGTCCAGAAGGCCCCATCTTCGCTGGGACCCACGTCTAGCCCCAGAATCTCCCGTTCGCCATCCTCTCGTACACCCATGGCGATTACCAGGGCCATGCTGGAGACCCTGCCGTTCTCCCGAACCTTCTCGTACTTGGCATCCAGCCAAACGTAAGGGTAGCGCCCTTCCAACGGTCGGTTGCGAAAGGCCTCAACCACCTCGTCCAACTCGGCGCAAAGCCGGGAGACCTGGCTCTTGCTCACGCCGGTCATCCCCAGGGCCTGCACCAACTCATCTACCTTCCGGGTGCTGACCCCCTGAATGTAAGCCTCCTGAACCACAGCCACCAAGGCCTTCTCGGCCCGTCGGCGAGGTTCGAGCCAGCTTGGCATGTAGGACCCCTTCCGGAGTTTGGGGATCTGCAGATCGATCGTCCCGACCCGCGTATCCCACTGACGTTCCCGATAGCCGTTGCGGTAGTTGCTGCGCTCAAACGACCGTTCGTACCGCTCAGCGCCAATCTGCTGCGATACTTCCAGTTCCATGAGACCCTGAGCCAGCACCCGAACTCCTTCCCGAAGGAAATCCACGTCGTCCACACCGGACTTGCGCAGAAGCTCCTCCAATGCGATCCTAAAGTTGGTCACCTGCGGGTTCCCCCTTTGCGATGTATTGCTCCTACTTCGCATGGAACCCAAAGGTGGCCACTTATGTCAAGCAGCCCCTCCCACCGGAAGGTCCGGGGAATTTACACCACTACTTTGGACTCTAACGAACGGCCTGACGGTCGACAAACGGGAATAATCTATCAGGTACTTATCCGCCTCAGAAATCTCTGCCATCGAAACAGAAAACTTAGCAACTTGCGGCAGGTCTAACGTCGCAGGCACTCTGATGACGTGTTGCATTCTGCTCACCTCGTAGAGAAACAAGACATCGACTTCCTATATTCTTCTCTTTCGACGTATTATTGATTCGCTCCCCTATATGATCCGGCGCTTTCACGCCTAAGTCCTCCCGAACTTGCATGCGGTAACTAAGAATAGCCAAGACCCGTAAACGCAGGTAGTCCCGCGTCCACGGGTCTGACAGTCATTAATATCCCAAAGTTCACACTCGCACAGACTATCGAGTAGTACGAGTGCAAACCCCGACAACATCAACGCATAACAGAAAAGACGCACCGGAAGGAAATCCCCCTCCGGCGCGCCGCACCGCACTGGTTACGCGTACAGCGGGAACCGGGCCGTGAGCTCGTGCACCTCCGCCCGGATCCGGTCCAGCTCCGCCTCATCGTTCCGGTGGGCGATGGCCCGGTCGATGAGGTCGGCGATCTGGACCATCTCGGCCTCCTTCATCCCCCGGGTGGTCATGGCCGGGGTGCCGATGCGGATGCCGCTGGTCACCATCGGCTTCTCGGGATCGTTGGGGATCGCGTTCTTGTTGACCGTGATCGACACCCGGTCCAGCAGGTGCTCGGCGTCGCGGCCGGTGATGCCCTTGGGCCGCAGGTCCACCAGCATCAGGTGGTTGTCCGTGCCGCCGGTGACCAGCCGGTAGCCCCGCTCCACCAGCGCCTGCGCCAGGGCCTTGGCGTTCTTCACCACCTGCCCGCAGTACGCCTTGTAGTCCGGGTCGGAGAGCTGCTTAAAGGCCACCGCCTTGGCCGCAATAATGTGCATCAGGGGGCCGCCCTGCATCCCCGGGAAGACCGCCTTGTCGATCTCCTTGGCGAACTCCTTCTTGCAGAGGATCGCGCCGCCCCGGGGGCCGCGCAGGGTCTTGTGGGTCGTGGTGGTGACGACGTGGGCGTGCTCCACCGGGTTCGGGTAGTAGCCCGTGGCCGCGAGGCCGGCGAAGTGCGCCATGTCCACCATCAGGATGGCGCCGACCTCATCGGCGATCTCCCGGAACCGCCTGAAGTCCAGCACCCGCGGGTAGGCCGAGTAGCCGGCGACGATCAGCTTCGGCTTGTGCTGCCGGGCCAGCTCCGCCACGGCATCCATGTTGACCCGCTCGGTTTCCGGATCGAGGCCGTAGGGCACGAAGTTGTAGGTCTTGCCGCTGAAGTTCACCGGCGACCCGTGGGTCAGGTGGCCGCCCTGGGCCAGGTTCATGCCCAGCACCGTGTCGCCCGGCTTCAGGAAGGCGAAGTAGACCGCGGTGTTGGCGTTGGCCCCCGAATGGGGCTGCACGTTCACATGCTCTGCGCCGAAGGCCGCCTTCAGCCGCTCCCGGGCGATGTTCTCCACGATGTCGACGAACTCGCAGCCGCCGTAGTACCGCCGGCCCGGGTAGCCCTCGGCGTACTTGTTGGTGAGCACGCTGCCCGCCGCCTCGAGCACCGCCGTCGGCACGAAGTTCTCCGAGGCGATCAGCTCGATGTTCCGCTGCTGCCGCTCGACCTCCTTCTGAATCGCCGCGTAGACCTCCGGATCGTACCGCTTCAACGCTTCCATTCAGTGTGCCGCCCCCTGCGCTATTTTCTCATGTTCCAATTATCACATCCGTACTTGGTTCCGACAAGGACCCGCGCCTCTTTTTCCTCGGCCGCGGTCAGCCGCTCCGGCGTCAGCGTCAGCCCCAGCCCGCGGGCAAAGCCTCTGGTGAAGGCGTCCCGGGCCTCCTCCCAGGTCACCGGCCTCCCCAGCGCCTCGGCGAGGGTGATCGACTTGGACCGGAACCGGGCCATGAGCCGCTCCGCCGAAACGCCTTCCGGCAGCCGCATCAGCCGGAAGAGCAGCGGCACGTCGATATCCAGCAGGATCGACCCGTGCTGCAGGATCACCCCGTCGCGCCGGGTCTGCGCCGACCCGGCCACCTTCCGGCCCCCGATCTGCAGTTCGTAAGCCGAAGCCGTGTCGAAGCACGCGGTGTGAAAGCCGTCGGGATCCGCGCGGCGCGGATCCCGGTCGCCCCCGGAGAGCTCCGCCGGCGCGCCCAGCTCCGCCATCCCGGCCAGGAGCCCCTGCGAGATCTCCCGGTACGTCTCCACCACCCCGCCGGGCAGCAGCTCTTCCCGGATCACCACACTATATGTCAGCTCCATGTGGTGGAAGATCAGCCGCCCGCCGGTGGGCCGCCGCACATAGCCGTAGCCGCCGGCGCGGACCGCGTCCAGGTCGACCTCCTCCAGCATCGACTGGAAGTAGCCGATGGAGACCGCCGGGGGGTTCCAGCCGTAGAAGCGCAGGGTGGGCGGCACCTCGCCCCGCCCGTGGGCCGCCGCGATGGCCTCGTCGATCGCCATGTTCTCGGGTCCGGGCCGGTGCCCGGTGTCCAGCAGTCGCCATTTTGTCTCCTTCAGCGCCATATGTGACCCCACCGCCGTGACTTCAGAACTCCGCAGCGCCCGGGGGCCCCGCCGCCCGACGGGGGATCTGCAGGCCCCCTCGCGCCGGCAGCCCTTCGCCCCCTGAGGAGAAGCGGGTGGGGCGTGCCCTGCGGCATCCCCACCCGCTCCGGATCAGCTCGGGTTTGCCCGGTAGCGCAGGTTTGGCCGTCTGGCCGCCAGCGCCTCGTCCAGCCGCCCGACCGGGGTCTTGTGCGGCGCGGACTTCACGTGCTCCGGATTGGACCTGGCCTCCTCGTGGATGCGGATCATCGCGTCGATGAACCGGTCCAGCGTGGCCTTGTCCTCCGTCTCCGTCGGCTCGATCATCAGGGCCTCCTCCACGATCAGCGGGAAGTAGATCGTGGGCGGGTGGAGCCCCTCATCCAGCAGCCGCTTCGCGACGTCCAGCGTCTTGACGCCGGTCTCCTGCTTCAGGGTGCGGGCGGAGAGCACGCACTCGTGCATGCAGTACCGGTCGACGTACGGCTCGTAGTACGGCTTCAGCCGCGCCATCACGTAGTTGGCGTTGAGCACCGCGTGCTCCGAGACCTCCTTCAGCGCCGGGCCGTGGGCCAGCACGTAGGCGTAGGCCCGCACCACGACGCCGAAGTTGCCCCAGAAGCCGTGCAGCTTGCCGATGGACTGCGGGCGGTCCCAGTCGAGCACGTACCGGTCGCCCTGCTTCTCCACCACCGGCACCGGCAGGAAGGGCACCAGGTGGGACTTGACGCCCACCGGACCGCTGCCGGGGCCGCCGCCGCCGTGCGGCGTGGAGAAGGTCTTGTGCAGGTTCAGGTGGACGACGTCGAAGCCCATGTCGCCCGGCCGGGCGTAGCCCATGATGGCGTTCAGGTTCGCGCCGTCGTAGTAGCAGAGCCCGCCTGCCTGGTGGACGATCTCGGTGATCTCCCTGACGTGCGGGTCGAAGAGCCCGAGAGTGGACGGGTTGGTCATCATGAGGGCGGCCGTCCTGGGCCCGACGACCTGCCGCAGGTCCTCCGGGTCGATGGAGCCGTCGGGCAGCGACTTCACCGGCACGACCCGGTAGCCCGCCATCGCCGCGGTCGCCGGGTTGGTGCCGTGGGCCGAGTCGGGCACGATGACCTCATTCCGCTCGCCCTCGCCCCGGGACTCGTGGTACGCCCGGATGAGCAGGATGCCGGTCAGCTCGCCGTGCGCGCCGGCGGCCGGCTGGAACGTCATCCGGTCCATCCCGGTGACCTCGCAGAGCCAGCTCTCCAGCGTGTGGAGCAGCTTCAGGTTGCCCTGCACCGTCTCCGCGGGCTGGAGCGGGTGCGTGAGGGCGAAGCCCGGAATGCGGGCGGCCTCCTCGTTGATCTTCGGGTTGTACTTCATCGTGCAGGAGCCCAGCGGGTAGAAGTCCACGTCCACCCCGTGGTTCAGCCGGCTCAGCTGCGTGAAGTGGCGGACGACCTCAATCTCCGAGAGCTCCGGCAGGGCCGCGGGGGTCTGGCGGATCAGGTCCGCCGGAATCGCCTCGCTCAGCTCCACCGTCGGCACATCCGGCGCGGGGAAGGTGACCGCCCGCTTGCCCGGCGTCGACTTCTCAAAGAGCAGCGGCACGAGGCCCATCCTACTTCACCTCCCCGAGCGCGGCCACGAGCCGGTCGATCTCCGCCCGGGTCCGCTTTTCGGTCACCGCAAACGTGAGCGCACTGACCGCACCGCCGCCCAGCAGTTCCGGATAGTCCGCCCCGGCGTCCAGGCCGCCCAGGATCCTGTCCGCCAGGAGCCGCCGGCTGACCGCGTCGGCGGAGGCGGGGGCCAGCACGGTGAACTCCTTGAAGAAGGGGGCGTCCCCGGCCAGCCGCCAGCCGGCCAGCTGCGCGATCTGCTGCGCGGCGTAGTGCGCCTTCTGCAGCGACAGGTTTGCGACCTCCCGGAGCCCCTCCTTGCCCACCAGCGCGAGGTAGACGGTCGCAGCCAGGGCGATGAGCGCCTGGTTGGTGCAGATGTTGGAGGTGGCCTTCTCACGGCGGATGTGCTGCTCGCGCGCCTGCAGCGTCAGCACGAAGCCCCGCTGGCCGCGGTTGTCCACCGTGGCGCCGGCGATGCGGCCGGGCATCCGGCGGGCAAACCGGTCGCGGGTGGCCAGAATGCCCAGGTACGGCCCGCCGTAGGAGAGCGGCACGCCGAGCCCCTGGCCCTCCGCCACGACGATGTCTGCGCCGTAGCTGCCCGGGGCCTCCAGGAGGCCCAGGGAGATGGGGTCGACGGCGACGACGAAGAGCCCGTTCTTCGCGTGCACCAGCGCCTCGATCTCCCGCACCTTCTCCAGGTAGCCCAGGTAGTTGGGCGTCTGGAGCAGGAGGCCGCCGACCTCCTCGGTCATCAGGGCCTCCAGCCGGTTGAGGTCCACCGTCACGCCGTCCAGGGGCACCTCGATCAGCTCGATGCCGATGCCGTGCAGGTAGGTCTGCACGACCCGCCGGTACTGCGGGCTGACGGAACGGGCGATCAGCATCTTGGACCGTCCGGTCTGGTTGACGACCATGCCCGCGGCCTCGGCCAGCGCCGAGGCGCCGTCGTACATGGAGGCGTTGGACAGGTCCATGCCGGTCAGCTCGCACATCAGCGACTGGTACTCGTAGATGGCCTGCAGCACGCCCTGTGAGATCTCGGGCTGGTAGGGGGTATAGGCGGTGAGGAACTCACCCCGGCGCAGGACCGCGTCCACCACGGCGGGCACGTAGTGATCGTACGCGCCGCCGCCCAGGAAGCAGGCGTACTCCCCCGTGTGGGCGTTCTGCGCAGCCAGCTCCCTGAGGTGCGCGAGCAGCTCCATCTCGGTGAGCGCCGGGGGCAGGTTGAGCGGCCGGTTCAGGCGTACCTCCGCCGGGATGTTGGCAGCAAAGAGCTCCTCGGTGGAACTGACGCCGATCTCCCGCAGCATGGCCGCCTTATCGGCCTGCGTAATCGGGACGTATCGCATTTAGCCCTCCTTGGTAAACGCGTCGTAAGCCGCCGCATCCAGCAGGTTGTCCAGTTCGGCCGGGTTCGAGAGCTCCAGCTTCAGAATCCAGCCCTCGCCGTAGGGGTCCTGGTTGATCAGCTCCGGCGAGCTCTCCAGCTTCGTGTTGACCTCCACCACCTTGCCGGAGGCCGGGCAGTACAGGTCCGAAACGGTCTTGACCGACTCCACCACGCCGAACTGCTCGTTCTGCTTCAGTTCACGCCCCACCTCGGGCAGCTCGACGAAGACCACGTCGCCCAGCTGATCCTGGGCGAACCAGGTGATGCCCACGATGCCGATGTTGCCTTCGACCCTGATCCACTCGTGCTCCTTCGAGTACTTGAGATCCGCCGGTACGTTCGCCATGTTCCGCGTCCTCCCTGTGCGTAATTCTCAACCTTGCCGGTTATCGTTTGTGCGGCGACCGGTAGAAGGGGGTCTCGACGACCCGCGCCTTCAGGGGCCGGCCCCGGATGATGACCTCCACTTCCGTGCCCACCTCGCTGTGGGCAACGGGCACGTAGGCCAGCGCGATGTTCTTCTCCAGCGTGGGTGAGAAGCTGCCGGTGGTCACCTCGCCGACCACCTCGCCGCCCACGGCGACCGGGTATCCCTGCCGCGGAATCCCCCGGTCGATCATCTCGAGGCCCACCAGCTTGCGGGTGAGCCCCTGCTCCTTCACCTTCAGCAGGGCCTCCCGGCCGATGAAATCCACGCCCTTCTTCAGCTTTACGGCAAACCCCAGGCCTGCCTCCAGCGGGTTGTGCTGATCGCTGATCTCGTGGCCATAGAGCGGCAGCTTCGCCTCGAACCGGAGCGTGTCGCGGGCGCCGAGGCCGCAGGGCAGGAGCCCCTTCTCCTCGCCCGCCTCCAGCAGGGCCTCCCAGAGCTGGGCGACGTTCTCCGCCTTGACGTAGATCTCAAAGCCGTCCTCGCCGGTGTACCCCGTGCGGGAGAGGACCAGGGTGGGCACGCCGGCCACCGTCACGTTCTGCGCCAGGCTGAAGGGGGCCATCTGCGAGAGCGCGACGCCCGTCGCCAGCGGCTGCAGGATCTCCTCAGCCAGCGGCCCCTGCAGGGCCAGCAGGGCGATCTCATCCGACCGGTCGAGGATCTCCAGGTTGTGCAGGCCTGCCCGCTCCCGGGCGGTGTTGATCCACTCCCAGTCCTTCCGGGTGTTGCCGGCGTTGACCACCAGCCAGTAGCGGTGCTCGTCCAGGCGGTAGATGAGGATGTCGTCGACCACCGTGCCGTTCTCGTAGCACATGAGCGCGTACTGCACCCGCCCGACCGCCAGTTTGGCGGCGTCGTTGGTGCTGATGAGCTGGATGAGGTCCAGGGCCTGGGGCCCCCTCACCTCAAACTCGCCCATGTGCGACACGTCGAAGAGGCCCGCCGCCTCACGCACGGCCCGATGCTCCTCGATGACGCTGGAGTACTGCACGGGCATCTCCCAGCCGCCGAAGGGCACCATGCGCGCGCCCAGCTTCAGATGCAGCTCGTACAGGGGCGTCCGTTTCAGCGACTCGTTCACCACCACACCTCGCTTTCGCTTGCATAGTCTGGCCAACGAGCCAGGGGGGCTACTCCCCTCGGGAGCGTGCAAAACGGGGACAGCCCCTGCACCCGGGCTTCGGCCCGCTGTGCGCTCTGTCCCCGCCGGTCCACTCGCAGACCTCTTGTGGGGATTGCCGGTAACAGTATTCCCTGCGGGCAACCAATACTCCTGCTATGGGAAAGCCCTCACCAGGTCCCCCGGCCGGGTCTCCCCCATCGCCCCGGCCGGCAGTTCCAGAACGGCCCGGGCTCCGGGAACGGCCGGACTGATGCGCCACGGGGGAAAGGACGCCAGCGCGCGCAGGACCCGCCCTTCCGCGTCCAGGAAGAGCAGGTCCAGGGGGAAGCGCATGAAGTGGGTGTGCACCTGGCAGCAGGGCTCCAGCCAGAGCCCCTCGCCCGGCTCCAGCCCCGGGCGGAACATGAGGCCGAGCAGGCGCAGCCGGAAGGTGTCGGCCCGGCGGATCCGGTCGCCCAGGGCGAGGCCGCGGGTGAGGTTGCGGACGATCACAGGCGGTCGACCTCCCCTTTGAGCGGTGAGCGGTGAGCAGTGGGCTGTGGGCTGTGGGCTGTGGACGGTGAGCGGTGGGCGGTGGGCCGTGGGCGGTGCGCGGTGGGCGGTGAGCAGTGGGCAATGCGCCGTGGGCGGTGCGCCGTGGGCGGTGCGCCGTGGGCGGTGCGCCGTGGGCGGTGGGCGGTGCGCGCTGGGCGGCGGGCGGCGGGCGGTTGGGGTCTGGCGGTGGCGTACAGCGAAGTGTTCGGTGAACGTCATTCCATTTCCTGCCATGAGCGTGACTGATCTCAGCACCGCCGGTGCTGGTCCCGGCGTCGTGACGACGCTGCGCATGGAGCCATGCCGGGCACATCACTGTGCCCGGCATGGCTCATCCAGGTACGCCGTTGTACCCGCAGCGCGGCACCTCGTTGTGCCTCTGGTGCGGCAGGCGCCCCGTTGCGCCGCCGCACCGGATCACTGCCCGTTCGGGCACGCCGTTGTGCCCGTCATTCCCCCGCTTCCGGCCGCCAGACCCGCGGCTCATCCACGGCCCGCTCGCCGTCCCACCGGAGCAGGACCATCGCGCCGGGAGGAACCCGCCAGTCCCAGAGCCCCCTGCCGGTCAGGTGGGCAAGCACCGTGCGGATCACACCGCCGTGTGTGACCACGACGGCCCCGTCCTGCCGGGGCAGGGCGGCCAGGGCCCGGCTCCGCAGCGACGCCAGGCTCTCCCCGCCCGGGGGCGGCGCGTGTTCCGGGTCGGCCAGCCAGGCGGCGAGCTCCTCGGGCCACTGCCGGGCGATCTCCTCGTACGTCAGGCCGGAGAAGCGCCCGAAGTTCAGTTCCCGCAGCCTTGGGTCGGGCGCGGGCGTGAGCCCCGTGGCCCTCCCGATCCGCTCGGCGGTCTGGCGGCACCGCATGAGGTCGCTGGTGCGCATGCCGGTGAGCCGAAACCGGCTCAGGTAACGCGCAGCCGCTTCCGCCTGAGCGAGCCCGTCTGCGCTGAGCGGGTGCTCCTCCCATCCGACGTACCGCCCTTCCGCGTTGGCAGCCGTCGCGCCGTGGCGCACCAGGAAGAGGGTGCAGGTCACGGCGCCTCCTCCTCCAGGATGCTGCGCAGCAGGGCGATCAGCCGCCGGTTCTCTGGCCGGGTGCGCACAGCAAGCCGCATGTGATGCTCCGTCAGCCCGGCAAAGGAGCGGCAGTCGCGTATCAGCACACCCCGGGGTCCCAGCCGCCGCTGGATCTCGTGGGCGGGCAGCGGCGCCCGCACCAGCACGAAGTTGGCAGATGGCGGATAGACGATAAACCCCGGCAGGCTCGCCAGCTGCTCGGCGAGATAGGCCCGTTCCACGGCCACCCAGTGCCGGGTGCGGGCGGCGTAGGCCTCATCGCTCAGGGCCGCGAGCGCAGCGGCCTGCGCCAGACTGTTCACGCTCCAGGGGTCGCGCGCCGCGTCCAACTCGGCCACCATCCAGCGCGGGGCCACCGCATACCCGACCCGCAGTCCGGGCAGGGCGAAAAACTTCGTGAGCGACCGCACCACGACCAGGTTGCAGCGGTGGGGCACACGGGCGATCACGGAGCCGGCCTCGCCCGCGGCTGTGAGGTCGATGAAGGCCTCGTCGATGAGCAGGGTCGCCTCCGTCCGCTCCGCCGCCCGCAGGAGCTGCTCCGGCGTGAACAGGTGGCCGGTGGGATTGTGGGGGTTGCAGATGATCCACCAGTCCCCCCGCCGCAGCTGGGGCGGCGGATCGGTGCGGTCGTGCGCGACGGGCAGCAGCTCGGCCCCTGCAGCCCGGGCGGCGCGCGCGTACTCCGCAAAGCCGGGTTCGGGCAGTGCCACCCGGAAGCCTGACGCCAGGCGGAGCAGCAGGTACAGCACCTCCGCCGCGCCGTTTCCCACCAGCACCATCGACTCGTCCACCTGGTGACGCCGGGCCAGGGCGGCCCGCAGCCGGCGGGCGAATGGCTCGGGGTAGTGCGCGATTCCGGCGAGGGCCGCCTGCGCCGCGGCCACCGCGCCCGCGGGCGGGCCCAGCGGGTTGATGTTGGCGCTGAAGTCGCAGAAACCCCCGGGCGGCTCGCCCCAGCGGGCCCGCGCCACAGCCAGGTCGCCGCCGTGCAGGGTCATCATCCTGTCCACCTCCCTGTCTGCAGAGCGAAGCAGGCGATCGCCGCCAGTTCCGCCAGCTCGCACAAGGCTCCGTAAATGTCGCCGGTCAGGCCGCCGAGTCGCCGCGAGAGCCACCGCCCGCCGGCCAGACCGACCCCGAGGGCGGCGAGCCACGCGCCCAGCCCCCGCAGGGCGGAGACCGTCACGGCTGCCGTCAGGCCCGGCGGGGCTGCCGGGCTCTGCCCCCACCACGCCAGGAGCCCCGGCACCCCGACAGCCAGCGTGAGGCCGCCCAGAAGCGCCCCGGCCAGCTGCGCCCCGCCCACGTGCCGGCCGAAGGCAGCGCCCATCCCTTCGGCACGGGCGGGCGGCCAGCGCACCGCCGCCAGGGGGATCACCATCCGCCCCACGGCCGGGGCCACCAGCAGGGCGGCTGCTGCCCGCGGCGGTGTCAGCTCCAGCAGCAGGGCCCACCGCAGCATCAGGGCCAGGGCTCCCGCCGCTGCGCCCATCACGCCGACCCGGGAATCTTTCATGATCTCCAGCATCCGCTCGCGGCTCCGGGCGGAGAGCAGCCCGTCGGCGGCGTCCATCAGGCCGTCCAGGTGGATCGCACCGGTCGCGCCGAGGCCCGCGGCCACGGCCGCGACGCCCGCCACGGCAGGCCCGAAGAGCAGCCTGCCCGCAAGCCAGGCGATCAGGCAGAGGGCCCCCACCAGCAGGCCCACCAGGGGGAAGAACCCCGCCGCGCGGCCGAGATCCCGCATGTAGTCCGGGGTCTCAAGTCGGCCCATGGGAATCCGGGTCAGAAAGGAGAGCGCGATGCGCACCCGGTCACCCCCTCACGCCAAGAACCAGAGCGTCAGCGCCCCGAGGCCCGTCCCGAGCAGGGTCGCCAGCCACATCCACCGCACCGCCTGCACAATGTGACCCGGCTGCAGCATCTCCAGCGGATCGCCCATGTGGGCCCGCCGCTCCGGCCTCCCGCCGTAGTGGTTGAGGCCGCCCAGCTGCACCCTCAGCAGGGCCGCCATCGCCGCCTCCGGCCAGCCGCTGTTGGGGCTGGGGTGGCGCGGCGCGTCCCGCAGGGCGATGCGGAGGGCCTTCGGGCTCAGGCCGGCCAGGGCCAGCAGCAGGGCGCTGAGCCGGGCAGGCGCCAGGTTGACCAGATCATCCAGCCGGGCGGAGGCCCAGCCGAACTCCAGGTAGCGCTCGTTCCGGTGGCCAACCATCGAATCCAGGGTGTTGGCGGCCTTGTAGGCCATCGCCAGCGGCGCGCCGCCGACCAGCCCCCAGAAGAGCGGCGCGATCACGCCGTCGCAGGTGGACTCGGCCACCGTCTCCACCGTCGCCCGGGTGACCTCGGCGGCGTCCAGCCCGGCCGTGTCCCTGCCGACGATGTGCGCCACCCGGCGCCGCGCCTCGCTGAGGTCCCCGGCCTTCAGCGGGCGGTAGACCGCCAGTGCGTGATCGGCCAGAGAGCGGGCCGCCAGGCAGGTGCTGAGGAGCCAGACCTCGGCGGCCACACCGAGCCAGGGATGCAGGGCCGCGGCCAGCCGGATAAGCCCCCAGGTGAGGCCCCAGGCCGCGACCGGCAGCAGGAGGGCCAGCAGCACCCCGGCCGCCCGCAGCGGCAGCCGCGTCCGCCGCAGTCGCGGCTCGGCCCACGCAATCACCCGGCCCATGAGCGCCACCGGATGGGGCAGCCGGGCGGGATCGCCCACCGCCGCGTCCACCGCGAGGGCCGCCAGCGGCAGGTACCAGGGCGCCGCGGGAAACGTTTCCGCCACGCTCACTCCGGGATCACCGTACCGATCCGCCTCAGATCGACGGCGATACCGGCCACGCAGGCGTAGACCTGGTCCGCCTCCCGCGCCAGCCACTGATTCAGCCGCCCCTGGGCGTCGCGGAAGAGCCGCCCGAGCCGGTGCTCGGGCACCAGCCCCGCCCCGACCTCGTTGGACACAGCGATGAGCAGCGCGCCGCGCTCACGGGTCAGGCTGAGCAGCTGCGCCAGCTCCTGCCGGGCCCGGGCTTCGAACCCCTCCTCCCCCTGCAGCAGGTGGTTGGAGATGAGCAGGGTCACGCAGTCCAGCAGCACCGCATCCGCCGGCGCCTCGTGCAGGGCCTGCGCCAGGGCGGCCGCCGGCCTGAGCTCTTCCTCCACCGTGCGCCAGTGGGCCGGACGGCTCGCCCGGTGCCGGGCGATGCGGTCGGCCATCTCCGCATCGCCCGCCCGGCCGGTGGCCAGATAGACCACCCGCCGGAACGGCGAAGCCAAATGCTCCGCCCAGCGGCTCTTGCCGCTCCGCGCGCCGCCCAGCACCAGAATCACACCCGCCATGCGCATCGCCTCGCTCCCTTCGGGAAAGCGCCCCATCGGCCCGGTCACTGCTCGAAGAGCTCCGGGTGGAGATTCCGGGCGAACCACTGGAGCCCCTGAATCAGGCGGGGGCCGGGGCGCACCACGATGTTCTCATCCGGCAGCCCCAGCACCCGGCCTTCCTTCACCGCCGCGATCGACTCCCAGCCAGGCCGCTCCCGGACCTCCCGGGCCGCGGCCTCCGACGCGGTGACGATGATGTCGGGGTCTGCGGATACCAGTTCCTCCAGCGAGATAACCGGCCAGGGCTCGCCGGCGAAGGATGCGGCGTTGGTGCCGCCGGCGATGCGGATCATGTCGTCGATGAAGGAGCCCGGGCCGGCGGTGGTGATGGGATCGTGCCAGACCTGGTAGAACACCACGGGCCTGTTCTCCGCCAGCGCGACCTTCCCGGCGATGGCCTCCACCTCACGCTGCATGTCCGCCACGAGCGCCTCCGCGGCCTCCTGGGCGTTCACCACCTGGCCCAGGGCGAGGATCCCCTCGTACAGCTCCTCAAAGTTGGAGGGGTTCAGCACGAAGGTGGTGAGCCCATAATCGTTCTCCAGCTTCTCCCGCGCCTCCACGGAGCCGCTGGTCAGGAGGAGCAGGTCGGGCTCCAGCGAGATGATCTTCTCGTAGTCGGGCGAGTAGAAACCGCCGATGGACTCGATCTCCTGCGCCTCGGGGGGATAGTCGTCCCAGTCGGAGCGCCCGACCAGCAGGTCGCCCTTGCCGAGCGCGAACATCAGTTCCGTGTTGGAGGGGGCGACGGAGATCACCCGCCTCGGCTCGGCGGCGATGGTCACCTGCCGGCCGGCGCCGTCGGTAATCGTGAGGGGGTAGGCCGTCTGCCGGGGTTCGGCCTGCCCGGCGCTCCCCGTGCCGGCCGCCCGGTCTGCGGGCTGGTCGCTCGACTCAGCCGCCGGGGCTGCGGGCGGGCTGTCCGGGCTCACCGCCGTCTGGCGGCCTGCGCAGCCTGTCAGGATGCCGACCACGAGCAGAAGGGAAAGCATGAGGGCTGCCAGCGAACGCTTCTTCATGGGATGTACCTCCGTAAGTCCACTGTTCTACTTAAATGAAGATGCCGCTGAGGGCTGGTAAGCAGATCCGCCAACCATCGTCCTATCGAAGCTGCGCGACGACCGCCCACGGCTGGGTGAGCGTGAGGGCCAGCCCCTGCAGGGCCGACGGCGCCGCCGCGACCAGCAGACAGGTGACCGGACCCGCCGACTTCCCGAGGGGGAAACCCGCTTCAGCCGGGGCCCACTCCACCTCCAGCCCCGCGCTGGCGGCGAGATCCTCCGCCTCGGCGCGGATCCCACGGGAGCCCACGGGCAACAGGTCGTGCACCAGCGGGTCGCCGGCGAGCCGCCGGACCAGGGGAAGATCGGGCAGTTCGGGGTCATCCAGCCGTACCTCGGCCCCGACCTTCGGCCGCCCGATGGCGACGACCAGGTCGCCCGGCCGCGCCGTGCGCAGCGACCGGCCCGGGGCCAGGTAACCGATGGCGGTCACCCCCAGGCCCGTCTGGACCGTCGGAATGTTCTTCTCGAAGGAGCCGTTGATCTGGTCGGCGGAAAGGCCCGCCAGGGCCGCCTCGTCGCAGATGCCCTGCAGGATCTCCCGCCCGGTGGGATCAGGCTCCACGCAGGTGTTGTTCACCAGGTGGAGCGGCTGCGCGCCGGCGGCGAGCAGATCCATGAGGGCCACCCGGGCAGTGAACCGCCCGATGACGTACCCGGCCACCCGAATCACGTCGCGCTCCTTCGGCCCGATGCCGCCGGCGGCATCGCAGGCGATGACCAGCCGGCCGCCGCACGGCAGGTCCACCAGGGTCAGGTCCCGCCACCTCATCCCTCGAACCCCGCCCGCCTCAGGCCCAGCACCACCAGCAGCGCGACGGCTGCGTTGGCTCCCGCAGCGACGGTGAGCGGGAGGGCCAGGGCCGCGAACAGACCAAGCCCCAGCGGGTTTGGCAGCAGAGCCAGCAGGGCCGGTGCCAGGATGCCGTTGGCCACCACCAGCGCCGCCGCGCCGGCCACCAGACCGAAGCGCCGGGCTGCAAGCCCGCCCAGGCAGCCCACGCCGGCCATGGCCGCGGCGGTGGCCAGATGAAACGGCAGGGTGAGCGGAAAGCCGGTGACGGCCGCCACGGCCACATGCCCCAGACCGCAGATCAGGGCGCCGGCCGCGGGGCCCATGAGGAGCGCAGCCACGAAGCCGGCCATCGCGTCGAAGGCGATGGAGCTCGGCCCCAACTTGATGTAGGCGCCCAGCACGCTGAGGGCCAGCAGGGTTCCGAGCCTCACCAGGGTGTTTGTCCTCGCCAGCAGCACGAGCAGACCTCCTCTTCCCAGTAGCAATCGCTTGGTGGGCACGCCGTTGTGCCCGTACTCGACGGCGCCTCGTTGCGCCCTGCTTTCGCCGGTGCCAGTCCGGCAGGCTACTGTGCTCCGATGCTTTGGTGCTCCGATTCCGCTGGTCGTCGTCAGGTGTTCCAGGGGCACGCCGTTGTGCCCGGCCTCTCAGGCACCGCGCTGTGACCGAGAGACCGATAAAGAAAACCCCCGGCTCAGCCCGAGGGAAAGAAATGACAGATCGAACGCATGGACAGCCATGCGAACGCCTCACCCTTTCACCCGAGGGTCGAGCAGCGCCAGCGCGGCAGGCAGGTTTCCTGACTCCGGATCCTCGCCGCCCCTCCGCCTTCCCGGCCTTCGGGCCAGTGGCACATCCCGAGGGGCGACTCCCCGTCACAGTGGCGGGACCGTGCCGGACTTGCACCGGCTTCCCTTTTAACTCCCGACCGCAGGGTCGGGAGCACCTGCCGCTGTTTCCTCTATGCAGTTGCCCTCCCAAACCGGCACGCTGTTGTGCCCAGAACCCGCATGGGTCGTTCCCTGCGTCCGGCACCTCGCCGCACCGGAGCGCCCGCCCGTCACCGTTGCCGGGCAAGCAGCTCCAGCACCTGGTCCACCCGGGCGTGCCGGCGCACGTGGTCGGCCAGCCGGTCCAGGGCCCCCTCCCGCGCCGCAGCGGACGGCGCCGGGGCGCTCACATCGGTCAGGCCCGCCGAGTCCTCCTCATCGAGGCCCAGGTCGGCCAGGTAGGGAATCACGCCGATCACCGGCAGGCCGGTGCGCTCCTCCAGCCAGCGCACGCCGTCCTCGAAGAGCGAGGCGTCGCCCCGGAAGCGGTTGATCACCAGCCCCTTCACCCGGGCCCGCTCGGCCGGGGGCAGCAGCTCCAGGGTGCCCACGATCGAGGCGAACACCCCGCCCCGGTCGATGTCGGCCACCAGCAGCACGTCGGCGTCCAGCAGTTCCGCGGTCTTCATGTTGGCCAGGTCACGGTCCCGCAGGTTCACCTCCACCGGCGAGCCGGCCCCCTCGGCCACAATCACCTCGAACTCTGCCTCCAGCCGGGCAATTGCCTCCCGCACCGCCTGCAGGGCCACAGTGTGCAGATCGGCCGTGTACTGCTGCCAGGCCATCTCGCCCAGCGACCGGCCGTTGACGATCACCTCGGAGCGGAACTCCGTCCGGGGCAGCAGCAGCACCGGGTTCATCTCCACCCGGGGGGCCACCCCCGCCGCCTGCGCCTGAAGGGCCTGCACCACGCTGATGCGCAGCCCGCCCTCGATCTCCGTCGCGGCGCAGGACATGTTCTGCGCCTTGAACGGCGCCACCCGGAAGCCCTCCTGGCGGAGGATGCGGCAGAAGGCCGCGGTCAGGGTCGACTTGCCCACGCTGGATGCGGTGCCCAGGAACATCAACGAACGTGCCATGACAGCGCCACCTCGCCCGCAAGATCTCCCCGGGACTAGTCGCTGCCGGCGCTGGCCGGCTCCAGCGGACGGGCCGGCACCGCAGCCTCCCGCGGGAGCAGCATGACCTGCGGCTGGCCGGTGGCGGGATGGCGCACGATCTTCACCCGGCTGCCGTACACGGCGAGGATGTTGGCCTCGGTGAGCACCTCCGCCGGCGGCCCGTCGGCCCAGCAGCGGCCGTCTTTCAGCATCACCAGCCGGTCGGCGTAGAGCGCGGCGAGGTTCAGGTCGTGCAGGATCGCCATCACCGTCAGCCCTTCCGTACGGTTGAGCCGCCGGACCAGGTCCAGGATCTCCACCTGGTGGGCGATGTCCAGGTGCGCCGTGGGCTCGTCCAGGATGAGCAGCCGCGGCTCCTGCGCCAGGGCCCGGGCCACCATCACCCGCTGCCGCTCCCCGCCCGAGAGCGCCGTGATCAGCCGGTCGGCCAGCGGTGCCGTGCCGGTCTGCCGCATGGCCTCCTGCACCGCCGCCCGGTCGAGCGGCGTCTCGCCCCGCAGGGGCGCCAGGTGGGGCGTCCGTCCCAGGGCGACGACCTCCTCGACGGTGAAGTCGAACCCCACCGCCGTGTCCTGGGCCACCACGGCCAGCACCCGGGCCACCTCCCGGGGTTGGAGCCCGCGCAGATCCCGGCCCTCCAACAGGATCCGGCCCTCCGTCGGCACGAGCGCCCCGGTCGCGGCCCGGACCAGGGTGGACTTGCCGCTGCCGTTGGGGCCCACCACGGCCAGGCACTCGCCCCTGTCCACGCGGAGATCCAGCCCCTTCAGGACCGGCGCCCCGCCGTAGCCGGCGGTCACGGACTCGACCCGCAGCATGCGCGTCCACCTCCTCTCACGACCTGGGCAGCAGCTGCCGCCGCAGGATGACCAGGAAGACCGGCCCGCCCAGGAGCGACATCACCAGGCCGACCGGCAGCTCGCTGACCCAGGGCAGCGACCGGGCCACGGTGTCCGCCGTCACCAGCACCAGGGCGCCGGTGACCGCCGAGATCGGCATGAGCCAGCGATGGTCGGGCCCCACCAGCAGCCGCACCAGGTGCGGCACGATCAGCCCCACGAAGCTGATGATCCCGCAGAAGGCCACCGACGCGGCGGTGAGCAGCGACCCGGCGCCCAGGATGCGCCGCTTCAGCCGCTCGACGTCGACGCCCATCGAGAGCGCCGCCTCCTCACCCAGCAGGAAGGCGTTCAGCTCCCGCACGTTCCAGAGCAGCAGGCCCAGCCCCGCTGCCAGGTAGGGAAGCAGCCAGACCGCCTTCCGCCAGTTGGCCCCGGAGAGGCCGCCCATCAGCCAGAAGACGATGGCGTCGCGCGCCTGGGAGTCGGTGAAGAACATGATCAGCGAGACCAGGGACGTGGCGATGGTGCTCACCACCATGCCCGCCAGCAGCAGGCTGACCGTGGAGGTCCGCCGCCCCAGCGTCGCCAGGCGGAAGGCCAGGACCACGGCGGCGATGCCGCCGCCGAAGGCGAAAAGCGGGACCGGCCCCAGCCGCCAGAGGCCGGGCAGCAGGCCCAGGCCGTCGAAGAAGGCGATGGCCACCGCGGCGCCCAGCGACGCGCCGGCCGAGGCGCCGATCACGGACGGATCCGCCAGCGGATTGCGGAACAGCCCCTGGAACGCGACCCCGGCCACGCTGAGCCCCATACCCACCAGGGCCCCCATCGCCACCCGGGGGAAGCGCACGTCCCACAGGATCGCCTCCCAGGTGCGGGGCCAGGAGCCCGGGATGTCAGCCCCCAGCCCGTTCAGCAGGATCTTCACCACATCGGCAGGCGGGATGCGCACCGACCCCAGCACCCCGGCTGCCACCACCGCGGCCAGCAGGGCCACAGTCACGAGGGCCATGACCCTGCGGCCGCGGGCTCTCCGGCCCGTCATTGGCCGAACAGGCCGGGATGCAGGGTTTCGGCGAACCAGCGCAGCCCCTCAACCAGCCTCGGCCCGGGCCGGACCACGATGTCCTCGTTGGGCACGCCGACAACCCGGCCCTCCCTGACCGCCTTGATCGACTCCCAGCCCGGGCGGGAGAGGACGTCCTGTGCCATCTCCGGCGAGCCCGTCACGATGACATCGGGGTCCGCGGCCAGCAACTCCTCCACGGAGAAGGGCGGCCAGGCGCTGTCGGCGTCACCGGCTGCGTTGATGCCGCCAGCGATCCGGATCATGTCATCGATGAAGGAGCCGGGGCCGGCGGTCGAAAGCGGATCCGGCCACACCTCGTAGAAGACCACAGGGCGCTCGGTCACCGACGCCGTCTTCGCCTCGATCGCCTCCACCTCGCCCCGGATCTCGGCTACCATCGCCTCGGCCGCCTCCCGGGCGTTCAGGGCCTCGCCGAGCGTGACCATCTGGGCGAAGAGCTGTTCAAAGGTCGCCGGGGCGTAGACAAACACGGTGAGGCCGTACTCCTGCTCGAGCCGCTCCCGCACGTCCACCGAGCCCTCGATCATCACGACCAGGTCCGGCTCGGTCGCCAGGATCCGCTCGTAGTCCGGCGGGAAGAGGGAGCCCACCGACGGCACCTCCAGGGCCGCATCGGGGAAGCTGCACCAGTCGGTGCGGCCGACCAGCCGGTCGCCGCGGCCCAGGGCGAAGACCACCTCGGTAGCCGAGGGGCCCAGGGAGAGGATGCGCTGGGGCTCGGCCGCGAGGCTGACCTCCCGCCCGGCGCCGTCGATCAGGGTGATGGGATAGGCGGTTTGCTCGCCCGTCGGTTCCTCCCCGGCGGACGGCGGCGCGTCGGACGGCGAACCGCCGGCCTGCGGGCCGGACGAGGGCCCGGCGGGGCCGGACCCGCCCCCGGGCGACTTGCCGGCGCACCCGACGAGCAGGGTCAGCAGAAGCACAGGGATCAGAAGCCATCCGAGCCGATTCTTGTTCATCATGGTGTACCTCCTGCATGAGCTTCGTGCAGATCACCGGTCAGGAGCAGCCGGGCGCCCGCCGTGCCCACAGGGGCCCAGGCGCCCACGATAACGAAAACCCCCTCTGGACTTACCCAGAGGGGGAACCGCGACAGCACGGCATATAGCGACGCGTAACGTCCCCCCCTTTCACCCGAAGGCTGAGCGACGTTGCAGCGACAGGCAGGTCTCCTGACTTCGGATCAACGCCCTCCCCCGGCCTTCCCAGCCTGACGGCCAGTGGCATGAGATGGGGGCGGCTCCCCGTTACAGTGGCGGGACCGTGCCGGACTTGCACCGGCTTCCCTTTTAACTCCCGGCCCGGCGGACCGGGAGCACCTGCCGCTGTTCCAGTATGGAGTTTCTTTCAGTATAGACGAACCTGCAGCCCCTGGCAAGCGGGAACGCCGCCTCGCCAGGGGCTGCAGGAAGCACCCCTCAGTTCACCGCACGGAACGTGAAGGGATCGTCGGGGCCGATCAGGCGGAGCAGAGGCAGATCCTCCGGCACCACGTGCCCCACCACGTTGACCCGCGGATCGGCCGGCAGGTCCGCCAGGGCCACCTGCAGCTCGCCGGAGTAGCGCAGGTAACCCTGGTTGTCGATGGTGACCGCGCCCGTCGGGCGGGCCGCCGTGTTGAAGGGCGCGACGGCCGGGCCCTGGGCCGCGTACGAACGGGACAGGGCGCAGCGGATGACCAGCGCCGCGGCGTCCGCGCGGTTCCGGTGGGGCCTGTCCAGCACGATTGCGCGCTGGAACTCGTCCAGGCCGGGCACCAGGCGCACCCGCAGCAGCCGGCCGCCCGCGGCCACCACCTCGCCGACCCGGTCGAGCTCCGCCTCCGTGGCCCAGGGATCGCCGAAGAGCACGGTGTCCACCACCCCGGAGCCGAGCAGCTCCGCCGCGGCGAGACCGGCCTCGGCGCGGCGGTGCTCCTCCAGGGTCGGCAGCCCTTCCCCGATGGGGCCGCGCTTCTCGCCGCTGCCGGCGATGAACGCCGCCACCCGCAGCCCGTGGGCCTTGAAATAGCCGGAGCTGCGGAGGAACGAGTCGCGGGAGAGGCCCGTCTCCGGACGGGGGTAGTAGTTGTGGCAGGCCTCCAGCCGCTCAGGATCGGCGCCGGCCGCCATCACCCGCTCCAGGAACGCGGGATCCACGGTGGAGGCGTTCAGCACGATGCGCAGCCCCTGCGGATTCCGGGTGAAGGCAGCGATCTCCTCAGGATCGAAACCGTAGTCCAGCCGCAGGCCGGAGAGGCCCATCTCCTGAAGGGCAGAGAGGTCCTCCGGCCCGGCGCCCATCTGCCGCAGCGCGCCGGGGGCGATGTCGGCCACGACCGCCATCCCCCGGCGCCCGGCCTCGGCCGTCAGGTGGCGGAGCTGCGCCAGGGCATCCGCCAGCGGGACCTCGGGGATGTGCAGGGAGGTGAAGACCTCCCTGCCCCCTCTCGCCGACACCGCATCCAGGTACCCGGGCAGCCGCTCGGGCACGTCCGGTGCGCCGAGGTAGACAGAGACTCCCCAGTCGGGCATGACGCCGTCCCCCAATCAGTCTCCGAAGGTGAACGACTCGGCTTCGGCGATCCGCGACTCGTCGAACCCCAGCAGCCAGGTCGCGATGAAGCCGGCGATGTAGGAGACCACCAGGCCGAGCAGGTACATGGCGACCTTGTCCACCAGCAGGGTCAGCAGGATGCCGGAGACGCCCATCGCCAGGGCGCCGACCTTTGCCATCGCGATCACCGCGCCGCCGAAGCCGGCGCCGATACACGCGCCGATGAAGGGCCGGAAGAGCGGCAGGGTCACGCCGTAGATCAGCGGCTCGCCGATGCCCAGGAAGCCCACCGGCAAGGCGGCGATGATCACCCGCCGCAGGTCGGCGTCCCGGGTCTTCACGTAGACCGCGATCGCGGCGCCCACCTGACCGGCGCCGGCCATGGCCAGAATGGGCAGCAGCGGCGTGTTGCCGAGGGTCTCGATGAGCTGCATGTGGATGGGCGTGAGCCCCTGGTGGATGCCCAGCATCACCAGCGGCAGGAACGTGCCGGCGAGCAGGAAACCGGCGATCGGGCCGCCCACGCCGATCAGCCAGGTCGCCGCAGCGGTGATCCAGTCGGCCAGCACGCCGCCGACCGGCTGCAGGACGAAGACGACGATCAGGCCACCGACGAGCAGGGTCAGGAACGGCGTGACGATGATGTTGATGGTCTCGGGCATCACCCGCTGGATCCGGCGGTAGAGCCATCCGAGGAAGGCGCCGGCGATCAGCGCGCCGATGAGGCCGCCGCGGCCGGGTACCATGTTCAGGGCCGTCAGCGCGGCGCCGTTGCCGCCGCCCAGCAGGATGGCCGCGCCGACCGCGCCGATCACGGGCGGGCCGCCCCACTCCCGCGCGGCGTTGTGGCCGACCAGGATCGACAGGAGCCCGAGGAAGGTACCGCCGAGCAGGTTCAGGATGCCGACCACGCTGTAGCCGGCGATCGTGGTCTCCGGCGTGATGATGTTGGCCTTCTGCAGCACGTTGTTGAGGGCGATCATCATGCCGACGGCGATGATGCCGGGGATCAGGGGCACGAAGACGTTGGCGATCTTGCGCAGCAGGTCCTTGGACCCCAGGCGGGCCGCCTCGCCCGGCACCGGCGGCGCCTCACCGACCGAGACGCCGGTGGCGGTGGCCGCGGCCTCGGCCACCTTCTGGGCCAGGCCCGGACCGAAGATCACCTGCACCTGCCCGCCGGTCTGGACGACCCCCTTGACGCCCTCGACCTTCCGCACGGCTTTGAGGTCCGCCTTGGCCTGGTCGCGCAGGTCGATCCGGAGGCGGGTCATGCAGCACTCCATGGAAGCGACGTTCTCCCGGCCACCCAGTTTCCCGAGCAGTTCAGCGGCGATCCTCTCTTCGCGTGACACGGTACCTCCTCCTTCTCAACAAGGATTATGTCAGGCGAGCACGGCGCTCGTCCTTCCCCTGGTTGCCCGGGCCCGCCGCCGGAACGGCCGTGCCGCCCCGGGCGGGCCCGCAGGGCCCTGTTGCGCGCAGCCGGTCTGATAAAAGCAAGACGAGAGGCAGTCCCTCCGGACACGCGGACGTGGCACAGGGCCGATACTGGAGGGCCATCTCTCGTCACGGTTTCAGATGTATCCGGCGCGGACGCAGACTTCTTCCCGTAGGATGCCCGAAGGTGAGCTCAGACCACATGCGCTCGTCTGCTCCCATGATGACGTGGTTGGGAAACGCTGCACGTGCGCCATCCCTGGTCTTTGAGTTTCGGCCCCGGAACGGAAAACCCTTCCGCACGGAGGACGGATTGTGCAAGCACGCTGTGCGGACCCGTCCCGCCGCCGCACCCGGTTGACCAAAACCCGCGTTATGTGACCTGACCGGGCGCCGGGGCATAAGATGGGGTGTACCGGCACGGTCCAAAGGAGGTCGCGACGGGTTGAAGGAAAACGGCTACGTGATTCAGACCCCCGTGGTGGTCAGCACGAACACGGCACAAGTGCTGGTTGTAAGCGAGATCCCGCTGACCCCACCGGCCTTCAAGATCGATGAGATTCACAAGCTGATCGAGATCGACGACTGCGCCGCCGTTTGCGACAAGGTCATCATCAACGGCCGCCTGATCAAGAACATCACGTACAAGACGGCGAAGGAATGGGACCGCAAGGGCGGCCTGAACCGCGTCTGTGGCGACGTGCGTCACTGCACGGTCGAGATCCCCTTCCACCTCTTTATCGACGTGCCCGGCAGCCGGGACGGCGACGACTGCGAGATCGAGGACGCGATCGTCGCCGGCGAGTTTGACAAGCTGGTCGACCGCAACCACGACGGCACCTTCTCCAAGCTGCTGGAGAAGTCGGTCATCAAGGTGCGGGCCAAGGTGGTCCGGCGCAAGTGGCTGAAGGTCCACGCGGAGGACGTCACGCCCAAGCGGCTCCGCTGCCCGGACCATTCGGAGGTCGTCACCGTCCCCGGGCTCGACATTCCCCAGGAGGATAAGCACGACAAGCCGTTCGGCCCCGGTGACGAGTGGTAGGGAAACGCCGGGGGCGGGGGTGCCGGGCGCCCCCGCCCCTCCTGCGCCTATTCGAACCGCAGCTGGGAGATGCCCAGCTGGGCCGCCGTCAGCCGGTCGCCCACCTGCACCCCCTCATAGGGGTGGAGCGTCACCACGATCCGCACCTTGGTCACGCCGGTGAGCGGAACGTCAAACGGGATGGGCTCCGACCGGGTGGTGAGGTCCGGGCTGGTGTAGATCGCCTGGTTCAGGTGGTTGAGCACGACGATCCGACCAACCCGGCGCTCGCCCTCCGCCCCGAAGTAGTGGAACGGCACGTAGAGCGTGCCCGCCATGCGCTGGACGCCCTCGGGCAGGTCGTAGTCCGCCCAGACCTGCGTCGTCGTCCCCCGCTTGGCGTCCGCGTCCTCCGCCGCGGCGATCACCGTCACCACGCTGGCCTCCGGCATCTCCGCCCCCTGCAGGTTCAGGGCGTGCCGCGGGAAGTGCTGCACCTTGTAGCTGCCCTCGCCCTGCTGGGTCAGCCGGCTCCAGACCTCGGGCAGGTCCCCCGGGATGGCGCCGACGTAGATCGTGCCGTCGTCGTACTGCACCGGCCGGCCCAGCGATTCCGCCATGAACCGCAGCGGCACGTAGGTGCGGTCCCGGTAGATGAAGCCGCTCTCCCCTGCGGGCGGCGTGCGCTCCACGCCGTCGAACACGTAGCGCAGCGGGCGAAAGTGGACGGTGATCTGCTGCTCGTAGGCCGCCGCCCCCGCGGCCAGGCCGCCGAAGAGCACGGCGGCGGTCGCAAAACCCGCAACAAAACCCGTCAGACCCTGTCTCCGCACTGCATCGCCCTCCTCACTGGACAAATCTCACAGAGAGATTCGTCCGGAGGAGGGCGTTTCCTGTCCGTCGGCAGAGGCGCTGATCAACCATCAACCGTGCTGGATCAGCCGCACTTCCCCCACGCTGGCGTGGGCGCCGCCGCCGGCCTGCAGCGTGACCCGGACCGGAGGGGCGCCGCCGCCGCCTGGCCGGTGCCCGTCGGTGCGCCACGGGCGCTTCCCGTCCTCGGCGGCCCTGGCGAGGCGCGCCTCCAGCCGGCTCACCCGGTCCTCCAGCACGTCGATGCGCTCCCGCAGCGCCTGCAGCCGGGCAGCGTCGTCGGCGTCCGGCCGGTGCGACGGGTACCCCGGCTGCCGCCCGTAGCGGGCGGAAAACGGATCCCGGCGGCCGTCGCCCCATTCGTCCCGGGGCCCGAGCCGCGAGGAGGTCCCGAACCGCCCTGGCCGGTCCGAACGGATCACGATCGTGTCGCCGTGGGTGACATACATGGCCGCTCCCCCCTCGCGCTCACCAGCCTATTCCGGCGGCAGCGGCGGGGTGCGCGGCTCAGCGGGCCGCGACGGCCAGCTTGTCCTTGAGCCGGCGCATGACCTCTTCCGTAAACTCCGTGGTCTTCGCGGTGCCGCCCAGGTCGCCGGTGCGGACGCCCGCGGCCACGGCTTCCAGGCAGGCCTCCTGGATGGCGGCGCCGGCCCGCTGGTATGCAGGATCCGGCATCTGCTTCAGCAGCGCGCCCGCGGCCAGCTGCATCGCCAGCGGATTGGCGACGTTCTTGCCCTGCAGGCTGGGCGCGGTGCCGTGCGGCGCTTCAGCCATCACCACCCGGGGGCGGAACGCCTCGTCGAAGGAGATCAGCAGCGACTCGGAACCCGCAATCGAGCCGTAGAGCGCCAGCACCAGGTCGGACAGGATGTCGCCGTCCCGGTTGAGGCACGGAATCACCAGCGGCCGGGTCGCCCGGCCGATGAGCAGCGCATAGGCCGCGTCGATCAGCTGCGGGTCGTAGGGCACGTCGGGGTGGCGCCTGGCCGCCTCGTCCATGGCCTCCTTCAGGAGCCCCTCATAGGTGGGCGAGACCGTCCACTTCGGCCCGCCAAACACAACCCCGCCCATCTGCCGGGCCAGCCGGAAGGCAAACTCGGCCGTGGCGCGGCAGTTGCGGGCCGAGATGTAGGTGGTCCGGTACGCCCGCTCCTCGTCGCCCTCCCCCTCGCGCCACTCCCTGGCCTCGTACGCGTCCTCCGTGGCCATGCGCACCACGGCGATCGGCGCGGTAATGCGGCCGATGGTCTCCACGCCCGGCAGGGCCCGGCCCGTGCGGAGGATGACCGTGCCGTCGATCTCCCGCCGCAGGATGGCGTTGGGCGACCCCACGTCGTCCCGGCCCTCCGGGGTGATCGTGGCGGCCTTCAGCCCGTACCCGGCCTCCCGCATGGCCGCGGCGGCCTCGTAGACAACCCGGTTGCGGGTGGCCCGCCGGTTCTCCAGGCTCAGGTCATAACGGACAAAACGCAGAGGCAGACCGATCACATCAGGGCTGAGGAGCCGGACGGCCTCCTCCAGCAGTTCCTGCCCGGTCTGGTCTCCTTCCAGTACAACGATGGTCGGCACGCGCTCCATCGATCTCAGCCCCCTTCCGCTACAATCCTATCCGCCTTTGCCGCTCCTGTTAAGCCCCAATCGTTCCACGGTGCAGAACGATGTTCTATTCCTGTCATTCCCCACAGGAATGGAAGCGCAGAAAAACCCCCGTTCAGGTCGATTGAACGGGGGTTTCCACGGCCTTACTTCGCCTGCGCTTTCAGTGCGGCGGCGATCTGCGCGCCGACCCGGGCGTTGTGCTTCACCAGGGCGATGTTCGTGGCCAGCGCCCGGCCGCCCGTCGCCTCCTTCAGCCGGGCCAGGAGGTACGGGGTCACCGCCTTGCCGGCCACCCCCTCCTTCGCCATGGCCGCGAGCGCGTCCGCGATGTGCCGCTCCACCTCGTCGGGGTCCATGGCGTGCTCCTCGGGCACGGGGTTGACCAGCAGCACCCCGCCGGGGATGCGGGTCTGCTGCCGCGCGTGGATGATCGCCGCGGCCTCCTCCGGCGTGTCGACCCGCGCGTCCACCCCGTAGCCGGCGTCGCGGGTGTAGAAGCCGGGGAAGCGGTCGGTCTGGTAGCCCAGCACCGTCACGCCCAGCGTCTCCAGCACCTCCAGCGTGGCGCCGATGTCCAGCACCGACTTGGCGCCCGCGCAGACCACCGTGATGTCGGTGCGGCCCAGCACCGTGAGGTCCGCGGAGACGTCCCACATCTCCGCCGTGTCGCCCGGGCTCTTCCGGTGCACCCCGCCGATGCCGCCGGTCACAAACACCTCGATGCCCGCCGCCGCGGCGATGGTCGCCGTGGACGCGACGGTCGTCGCCCCCAGCTGCTTCCGCGCCAGCACCACCGGCAGGTCCCGCAGCGAGACCTTCACGGCCTCCGGCGAGGTCGCGAGCAGTTCCAGCTCCTCTTCGGTGAGGCCGACCTTGCAGCGCCCGCCGATGACTGCCACCGTCGCCGGAACCGCGCCCTGGCTGCGGATGATCTCCTCCACCTCCCGGGCCATCTGCAGGTTCTCCGGGTAAGGCATGCCGTGGCTGATGATGGTCGACTCCAGGGCCACCACGGGCCGGTTCCGTTCCAGGGCCTCGCGGACCTCCGGCGCATACGAAAGCAGATACTTCATCGGTTCATTCCCTCCTCAGCGACTCCAGGGCCCACCGGATGGCATCGGGCGTCACGTTGGGCGTCACGATGACCTCGCCGGCCTTCACGGGCATCACCCAGTGGATGACGCCAGCCTTCACCTTCTTGTCCCTGCGCAGATACGGTTCCAGATCCTTCGGGTCCATGCCCTCCGGCAGCGCGGTGGGCAGATCCAGCCGCTCCAGCAGCCGCCGGAGCCGGAGCTGCAGCCGCCCCTCCTTCGCGATGCCGCTGTACTCGGCGATCGCCGCCGCCGCCACCATGCCGACGGCCACGCACTCCCCGTGCAGCCAGCGGTAGCCGTACGCGGCCTCCAGGGCGTGTCCCACCGTGTGGCCGAAGTTCAGGATGGCCCGCACCCCCCGCTCCAGCGGGTCCGCGGCCACCACCTCGGCCTTGATCCGGCAGCTGGTCTCCACCACCCGCTCCAGCACCTCGGGATCGTGGGCCAGCACGTTGCCCACCTGTACCTCTACGTATTTCAGAAACGGCTCGTCCCGGATCACGCCGTACTTGACGACCTCCGCCATCCCGGCGACCAGCTCCCGCCGGGGGAGCGACTTCAGGGTCGCCACGTCCGCCACCACCAGCGAGGGCTGGTGAAAGGCCCCCACCAGGTTCTTCCCCTGGGGCAGGTCGACGCCGGTCTTGCCGCCGATGGACGAGTCCACCTGCGCGAGCAGGGTGGTGGGCACCTGTACGAACGGAATCCCCCGCAGGTAGGTGGCCGCCACGAACCCGGCCAGATCCCCCACCACACCCCCTCCCAGCGCCACGATGGCGCTGGTGCGGTCCAGCTCCGCCCGCACGCAGCTGCTGTAGAGGCTGAAGGCGTGCGACAGCGACTTGGACGCCTCGCCGGCCGGCACCGTCACCCGCGAGGTGGCGATGCCCGCCTGCTCCAGCGCGTCGCGGGCGGCCTCGCCGTACAGGGGCGCCACGTTGGCGTCGGTCACCAGCAGGGCACGCCGGGCCTGCGGCAGCCGGTCACGCACCAGCCTGCCCAGTTCCGCCAGCAGCCCTGCGCCGACGTGTATCGGGTACCGCTGTTCGCCCAACTCCACCCAAACCTCGGCCACTAGGGCAATCCCCTTTCTTCCATCTTCTCCGCGATGTCCACGATCTCTGCCACCACGTCCTCCAGCGAACGGCCGTCGGTCCGGATGCGCACGTGCGCGGCCTCGGCGTAGGCCGGGCGCCGGGCGTCCGCCAGCTCCCGCAGCCGCCCCATGGGGTCGGGCCCGGCCAGCAGCGGCCGGCGCGCCAGCCCCTGGGCCCGGGCACGGCGGTAGAGCACCTCGGGGTCGGCGTCCAGCCAGATCACCAGGCCGCTCCGGCGCAGGACCTCCCGGTTCTCGGGCCGCAGCACCGCCCCGCCGCCGGTGGCGATGATCTGGTTGTCGCCGGCGGCGGCCTGCGCCACCGCCTCGGCCTCCCGCCGCCGGAAACCCGCCTCGCCCTCTGCGGCGAAGATCTCGGCGATGGAGCACCCGGCCGCGGCCTCCACCAGCGCGTCCGTATCCACAAGGGGCCGGCCCAGCCTCCTGGCCAGCAGCCGGCCCACGGCGCTCTTCCCGGAGCCCATCAGCCCCACCAGCACGATGTTCACGGCACCGCCCCCCTGCGGCTCCGCCCACCCGCGCCCCGCATCAGCGCCGGGCAATCTGCCCGAGGTACCCGCGGAAGTTGCGCAAGGCCTCCTCCAGCGAGTCGCCGCCGAACTTCTCGGCCACGAACCGGGCGATCTCGAAGGCGGTCACGCACTCCGCGATCACCGCCGCGGCCGGCACGGCGCAGACGTCGGACCGTTCGATGCCCGCCACGGCCTCGGCGTGCGTGTCGATCTCCACCGAGCGCAGGGGCCTGTAGAGCGTGGCGATGGGCTTGAAGGCGACGCGCACCACCAGGTCCATCCCGTTGGTCATGCCGCCCTCCAGCCCGCCGGCGCGGTTGCTGTACCGAAAGTATCCCCGCTCGGGGCTCCAGCCGATCTCGTCGTGCGCCTGTGAGCCCCGGCTCCGGGCGCTCTGGAACGCATCGCCGATCTCCAGCCCCTTCGCGGCCTGAATGGAAAGCAGCGCCGCGCCCAGGGCGCCGTCCAGCTTCCGGTCGTAGTGCACGTGGCTGCCCAGGCCCGGCGGCAGCCCCGCGGCCACCACCTCCACCACGCCGCCCAGGGAGTCGCCGTCCCGCTTCGCCGCGTCGATCTCGGCCACCATGCGGGCCGAGGCGTCGGGGTCGGGGCAGCGCACCGGGCTCGCCTCCGCCCGGGCGACGATCTCATCCAGCGCCGCCCCGGCGGGAATCTCCGCCTCCACCGGCCCGATGGCCCGCACGTACCCGGCCACCCGGATGCCGAACGGCGCCAGGTACTGCTTGGCCAGGGACCCCGCGGCCACCCGCATGGCCGTCTCCCGGGCCGAGGCCCGCTCCAGCACGTTGCGCAGGTCGGCGTGATCGTACTTCAGCGCCCCCGCCAGGTCCGCGTGGCCCGGCCGCGGCCGGGTGCGCACCTTCTGCGCCGCCCGCGGGTCGCGATAGGCCTCGACCGGCGTGGGCGACATCACCTCGGTCCAGTTGAGCCAGTCCCGGTTCTCCACCAGCAGGGCCACCGGGCTGCCCATCGTCTTGCCGTGCCGGATCCCTGAGAGCACCTGCACCCGGTCCTGCTCGATCTTCATCCGGCCGCCGCGCCCGTAGCCCGACTGTCGCCGGGCGAGGTCGCGGTCGATGGCCGCCAGATCCACCGGCACGCCGGCGGGCAGCCCCTCGACGATGGTCACGAGGGCACGCCCGTGCGATTCGCCGGCTGTCATGTACCGCAGCATGGTGGGCCCGCCCCCTTTCCCCCGTCATCCCACGTACCAGTTCCAGATCTGCGTTCCCCAGAGCACGGTGATCAGCCCGCCCGCGGCGAGGAACGGGCCGAAGGGAATGTGCCCCCGGCGCCCGATCTTCCGGGTGGCCAGCAGGACCCCCGAGACGACCCCGCCCAGGATGAAGGACAGCATGAGCGCCATGGCCACCCAGCCGGCCCCCAGGAAGAGCCCCATCACCAGGGCGAGCTTCACGTCGCCCATGCCCATGCCGCCGGGGACCAGCACAGCCAGGAGATAGAAAAACACAAAGGCAGCCGCCCCGCCCCCCAGCGCCGAAAGCCACGTCTTCCCGTCGTAGGGGAAGAGGAGCATCGCCGGCAGCCAGGCGACCAGGCCGAACAGCACCAGCTCGTTGGGGATAATGCGCTCCCGCAGGTCGACATAGGCCGCCAGGAGCAGGATGGCGACCAGGAGCAGCTGGTGCCAGAAGTAGGCCGACAGCAGGTGGAAAAGCCCGAGCAGCCCCCCGGCGGCGCCGGTGGCCCCCACGAGGCCCCAGGAGAGCCACGGGGGCGCGGGCCCGTTCAGCCAGCGGGGGGAGAGCCGCACCCCGAGATATCCGAGGGCCGCCCCCAGGGCCACGCCCAGCAGGGCGGCAAGGGCAGCCGGCCCGCTCATGACTGCTCCTCCAGCGCCGCCATGGCGGCCGTTCGCATGACGTCCACCGGGCCGCGCCGGCCGAACCAGTACTCCCAGGCGCAGGCGCCCTGGTGCACCAGCATGGCCAGGCCGTTGATCGTCATGAGCCCCCGCCGGCGCGCCTCACGCAGCAGGCGGGTCTCCAGCGGCCGGTAGATGGTGTCGTACACCACGCAGCCACCGGGCAGGATGCTCACATCCTCCAGCGGCGTGGACTCCCGGTCGGGGTCCATGCCCAGGGGCGTGCAGTTGACCACCAGACCCGCCTCGGCCAGCGCCGCAAGGGCCTCCCCGGAACCCGGCTCAGCCACGTCGGCCCGCACCGGCGTCCTGGCCCGCGCCAGGTCAGCGGCCAGGAACTCGGCCCGGGAGCGGGAGCGGTTGATGATCGTCAGCCGGGCCACGCCGGCCATGCCCAGGTGCAGCGCCACCGCCCGGGCGGCGCCGCCCGCCCCGAGCACGACGGCGCTCCGGCCCGCCAGCCTGATCCCCCGCTCCTCCAGGCTGAGCAGGAACCCCCACCCGTCGGTATTGTATCCGATCAGCCGCCCGCCCCGGTTGACGATGGTGTTGACCGCGCCCACCTGGCGCGCGGTGGGGGCCACGTCGTCCAGGTAGGCCATCACCGCCTCCTTGTGGGGGATGGTGACGTTCACGCCCAGGAGCCCCAGCGTCCGGATGCCGGCGATGGCCTTCTCCAGCTGCGACGGCGGCACATCGAACGCTCCGTACATGGCGTGCATCCCCTGTGCGGCAAATGCGGCGTTGTGCATCGCGGGTGAGGCGGAGTGCGCCACCGGGTGTCCGATGATGCCCAGTATCCGCCCCGGTCCCAGCGATGTGCTCCGACGCTGCGTCATCCCGGTCCCCCCTCCCCGCCTGCCGGCGGGTGTCGCTTCGTCTTACTCCATTCGGCGGATCCCCGGGCGGGACCTGCCAACTATAGGCAGACCGGCTGGCCTGCGGCCAGCCGGGTCTACTTCGGGGTCAGCTGACCCTGCCGGAACAAGTAGTCAAGCACCCGGCGCTCGATCAGGCGCACCAGCCGGGTGCCGATGAACTCCCGCCGGTCGATGGGCACGACCAGGATCGTGTAGGCGCCGGCCCGGTTCCCCCCCAGGATGTCGGTGAAGAGCTGGTCGCCCACCACCACCGTCTCGTGGGGCTCCACCCCCAGCTGGCGCATGGCCTGCCGGAACCCCTTCGTGCTGGGCTTGGTGGCGCTGGAGACGAACGGGACGCCGGCCCTGGCGGCGAACTCGCTCACCCTGGGACCGCTGTTGTTGGAGACGATGCAGGGGCTGAGGCCATGCGCCCGTACGGCGTCGAGCCATGCGAGCAGCTTGGGCGTCGGCGTCGGGTCGTTCCACCGGACCAGAGTGTTGTCCAGGTCCAGGATGATGGCCCGCTTTCCCATCCGCTGCAGCTTGTCCAGATCGATCTCGAAGATGGAGCTGTGGTACTCCTGCGGTCTCAGGGCGCCCAACGGTTACACCTCCAGGCTCAGGGGATCATTCTACCACAGGAAGGACGATCCACGAAAGCCCTCATCGGCGGAGCGGACTCACCCCTGCACGGGCCGGGGCCATCCGCACCGCCACGGGGCTGACGGCGGTCCGCGGCGGGACGATCCATGTGCCGGGCGTCGGCACCTCGCCGCGGGGCCATCGCGGTTGTTCGCATTCGTTGGTGCTGGCTGAGGGCCCCCGGGTGGGCGCCATCCGGAGCCATCGCGGTTGTCCGCATTCGCGGGTGCTGGGGCCGCCGGGCCAGGCGCGCGGCAGCTGTGCACCCGCGGCAGGGGCCCGGCTCGATCGCAGCCGGGCCCTTCGCCGGTTCAACCCCCGTAACCCTCCTCAAACAGCTCCTTGCAGAGCTTCATCACCGCCTTCTTCTCGATGCGGCTGACGTAGCTCCGCGAGATGCCCAGCATGCGCGCGATCTCGCGCTGGGTCTTGCGCGGCCCGCCGGAGATGCCGTAGCGCAGCTCCAGCACCTGCCGCTCCTTGCCCCCCAGCTTCTTCAGCTTCTCGCGCAGCTTCGACTCGTCCAGCCGCTTGCCCACCAGGTCGGGCACGACGTCCGGATCGGAGCCGAGGACGTCGATCAGCGTGATCTCGTTGCCTTCCCGGTCCACCCCGATGGGGTCGTAGAGCGACACCTCTCCCCGCACCCGCTTCAGGCTGCGCAGGTGCATCAGGATTTCATTCTCAATACAGCGCGCCGCATATGTAGCCAGTCTCGTGCCCCTGTCGGGCTTGAACGTCCCGATGGCCTTGATCAGGCCGACGGTGCCAATAGAAATGAGGTCATCCACGTCCTCGCCGGTGTTATCAAACTTCTTCACAATATGGGCGACCAGCCGCAGGTTCCGCTCGATGAGAACCGCACGAGCCTCCTCGTCGCCCTTCTGGAGCCGGGAAAGGTACTTGGCCTCCTCCTCTTCGTTGAGCGGCTGTGGGAACGTGCTGGAGTTGGCCACGAACCCGGCCAGCAGGAGCATGCTGCGCACGATGGCCGCAGCCAGCGGTTCGAGCATCGCGAGCACGGCAACCCCTCCCCTCCTGTGGGGGATAGGGTATGCGCCAGCGGCTTGACCGGTTACTGACTCCGTTCCCCGGCGGGACCGCGCCACACCGATTCCGCCGGCCCCACCGCCCAGCCGCCTTCCTCCTGTGCCCAGCGCTGCTGCACGACCCCGCTCACGATGCGGCCGTCACGGAACTGCAGCCGCTCCAGGACGAGGGCGGTGCCTTCGTTCCGGTCCCATTCGAGCAGCAGCGCGTCGTACCGCACCAGCCCTGAACGGCGGGCGGCGGCCAGCCACGCCGACCACTCGGCCCGGTGCGCGGGGGAGGTCAGGCGGAGGCAGGCTTCCTCGTCCCCGGCTGACGCGGCCTCCGCCCGCCGGGCGATGGCATCCGGCAGGCCCTCGGGCACCCGGCCGCTGGCAGCCGGGATGTTCAGCACCGACGCGGCCTGCAGCTGCCGGTACAGGAAGGCCTCGAACTCGGCGGCAAGCGCCTCCGGCGTCTGTCCGAGCCGTTCCGCCAGCGAACCCAGGCTCCAGCCCCTGCCGGGCGCAAGCCCCTGCAGCTCTTCCGAAGGAAGGCGGTGCTGCAGGAACCGGACCAGTTCGGCGGCCGCCGCGGCGTAGGTCCACTGCCCCGAAGAGCCGAGGGACTGGACCGGGGTGCTGAACAGCGCGGGCAGATCGGGCAGCGGCGTGCCGACCAGCTTGCGCACATCAGGGATGTAGGGCCTGTCTCCTGCGGTACTGAGCTCGAAGCGCCCCATGGCGACCGGATCGACGGTCTGCTGCGGGGACGCCGCGCCGGAGAGGTACTTGACGAACTCGAAACCCAGCATATGCTCCGTCTCCCAGCGCATGAACCCGCGCAGGTACTCCGGCGAGAGCCGCAGCGGGTCGCCCGGGGTGTACCAGGCCAGCGCATCCGGCGGAGCCGCGGCGCCCACCGCCGCAAGGAAGGCTTCGTGGCTCTCGTAGAGCCGGATCTCCGGCCGCTTGGCGGAGGCCGCGTCCGGGAACAGGTCCAGCACGCGGGCGTAGGCGTGATCCGCGGCGGTGGCCAGGAAGTGCACCGTCAGGCGCCGGCTGACCGCCTTCACCGAGGGATCCAGCGGGTCGTAGGCCGCTGTGACGTCCACGTGGTAGCCGCGCAGGGTGTAAAGCCCCCGATCCTCCACGTACCAAGTGCCCAGACGGCGCACCAGGTCCACCGGCCGGCTGACCTGCAGCGGCGGCCTGTCCGCGAACGTGACCGTCATGGTGAGGCGGGCCTGCGCCCGCGCCCCCCGCAGCCGGATGTCCTCCATCACCACGTCCACCGACTCCACCGGCTCCGCGGCCAGCGCGGCGGCCAGCAGGCGGGCGTCCGCCCGCAGCGCGTCATCCCCGGGCGCCACGGTCCCTGCGTACCCCTCCGCATCCCCGGCGGAAAGCGCCGCGGCCTGGCGGGCCGCCAGGGCGTGGATTCCGGCCTCGCGGTCCCACGGCAGGCCCTGGTAGTACCCGAGCAGGCCGAGGAGCGGCAGGGCCGCCAGCGCCCAGCGCCATACGGGCGCGAGCCGCCCCGTGGTGCGTTCCCGGATCCGGGCGACGGGGAGGTTGAGCCCCTCCAGCCCCTGGGAGAGCAGCGTGAAGCCGGTCACGGCGATGAGGAACGCCACCGCGGGCGGGAAGGAGATCCAGGGCCGGGAGAGGATCTGCAGCCGGCCGTCGCTGAGCAGCGAGCCCCACTCGGGCAGCCCGGTGATCTGGAACCAGCGTTCCGTGTTGCGAGCGTCCCCCACCATCATGATCCCGCCGCCGAAGAGGATGCCGAAGACGCCCATCTGCGCCATCACCGAGAGGGCCCGGGCCATCTCGGCGGCCACCAGGTGGAGCAGGGTCGGCCAGAGGTGAGGCAGCAGGTGGATGTGGAAGATGTGCCACCGGCTCCCGCCGACGGCCACGGCCCCCTCCACGAAGGGCTCGGCCATCAGCTGTTCGAGCCTGCCTTTCAGCGTCACCGCGACCCGGGGCCACTCCACCAGGGTGAGGACGCAGACGGTGAGCGCCACGTTCGGCCAGAGCCCGGCGGTGTTCTTGACCGGAGACGACAGCAGGAGCAGGTAGGTGACCAGGGGCGGGATCGCGGTGGTCATCACGTACAGCTTGTCCACCAGCCAGCCCGCGCGCCGGGGGCCGTACACCGCCGTGAAGGCCGCCGCGAGCGCGATCAGCATCCGGCCGGCGGTCACCAGCGCGGCGAAGAGCAGCGACCACCGGGTGCCGTAGACCACACGGCTCCAGACGTCGCGGCCCCACTCGTCGGTCCCCAGCGGGTGGCCGGGGCCCGGCGGAAAGGGCGGCCTGCCTTCCAGGATGCTGCTCCGGGCGTCCCAGTAGTGGGGCGAGACGGCGGTGATCTGATCGGCGAAGACGGCCGCCAGCAGCAGCAGGCCGACCAGCAGCCCGCCTGCCACGAGCGGAAGGCGGTACCCCTTCTGTGCGGCGCTCATGGGAGATCACGCCCCCTCAGCCGCGGGTCGGCCACCCTGCGCAGAACCGAGACCGCGGCGTAGAGCAGGGCGAAGATCAGCCCCAGGGACGCGCCGGCAGCCACCAGCACCGGCACGTCGGGGGGCGGCAGCGGCTTGCGCAGGTCAAAGAGCAGACTGGGTGGGCTGGCGGCGTCCTGGAGCAGGTTGGTCACGCCCGGGTAGTGGAAGAGAAGCTCCACCACGAGGGCGTTGGAAAAGACGACGGTGAGCACGCCCGGCATGGCGTCCAGGATCGGCACCAGCGCCCCGGCCAGGGCGTGCCTGTACACCACCACCCGCTCCGGCAGCCCCTTGGCGCGGGCGGTGCGGATGTAGTCCTGTTCGTAGACGCTGGTCATCGCCTGCGCGGTGATGCGGGCCACCGCGGCCAGGGGAAGCAGCGCGAGGCACGTGACCGGGAGCACCATGCTGGCCACCGGCCGCACCGCATCCCAGGCCACGGGCAGCAGACGGAAGCCGGTGCGCTGGAAGACCCGCGCCACCCCGATCTGGAGCAGCATCACGAGGAAGAAGTCGGGTACCCCCTGGAGCAGACCGGTGAGCAGCGGTCCAAAGGAGGCGCCCCGCCTCCGCAGCGCCTGGAAGTCCCGGAGTCCCTTGACCATCCCCAGCGGGAGGGCAAACACCAGGGAGATGGCCACCAGCCTGAGGGTGTTCACGATGCGCGGCAGGAGCAGCCCGGCCACGTCGTGCCCCCGGCGGTTGGTGCCGAGCGAGCCGGACCGGAGGGTATGCAGGTAATCGCGCAGCGTCTGGCCCCACTGGCCCGTGTCGATGTGGATGGTGTAGCCCAGAAGACGGTCAGGATCCGGTGTCACCTCAAAGGGCGGGAGGGTGGCGATCAGGACAATAAACAGTACAAAGAGAGCGATGCCCGCCATCTCCCACCCGACCGTTGCGACCAGCTTGCGACCCCGCAAGATTGCGCCCCCAGTGCCATTCGGCCTTATGCATGTTCATGTGATCGTACAAGTTAGGACGCTTCCGCCGGGGCCAGCGGTTCATGCGGGATCAAGCCGAACACCGCCGAGGGGGGAAACGGGCCCCGTTCCCGGGTTACGGGCCGTGCCGTACGGCCTCTCGATCGGGACCCTATCCGCCGATCTCCTGCCGCAGGCTCACGCGCAGCACCGCCCAGCCCGCCAGGGCGATCCAGCCGGCGAACACTGCCCACGAGGCCCAGGGCGCCGGGGCGGGAACCAGGGCTACGGGCTCGCCCACCATCCCCCCGGGCAGGTAGACAAACTGACCCACCATCAGGTTGCCGTAGGCGATGCGGGGCAGCAGCCACCCCCAGGACGGGGTGCCGATGACGAACGCCTCCAGGTAGGGCAGCCCCAGCCCGGCCAAGGCGCCCGCCAGGGAGCTGCGGGTGAGCTGGGCGGCCAGCAGCCCGACGAGGCCGTAGAAGAAGAGGCCCATCGCCGTCGCCAGGAGCTGCGTGACCACGGATGCCTTCGGCGGGGGCAGCGCCACGTCGCCGGCCAGCGCGATCGCCTGCTGCACCGCCCGCCAGGTCACCTGCCCGCTCACGGCGCCGATCCCCGTGAACAGCAGGGCCAGCCCGGCGCTCAGGATGAGCAGCCACGCCACCTTCGCCGCCACCACCCGGGCCCAGCCGGCGTGCGCCGCCCGCACCTTGGCGGTGCGGTGCCGGAACTCCCCCCCGACAAGCTGCGCACCCCAGATGGGAAACACCATCGTGCCCAGCACGGCCAGGATGGCCAGCAGGTAGTTGGGGCCCATTGCCGGGTGAAGCAGGGCCACGGTCGCCTGCAGGTCAGCCTTGAGCGCCTCGTCCACGAGGAACTCCGCCGCCTCCGTCTGGTAGGCCGCGCGCAGCGCCTCGATCCGCTCCTGGCTGCGCAGGGCATAGCGATAGGTGCCGAAGGGCCCTCCCCACAGGGCCCAGGCCACCAGCACGAGGGTAAGGATCACGACCCAGCGGCCCCTCCACACGAGGCGGCCCTCGGCCCGCAGCATCGGCCACACGCTCACCGCGCCACCTCCTCCCCGTACGCGTCATCATAGAGCCCCATCTGCCGGAAGCTCTCCTCCAGCGTCGCCGCCCGCAGCTCCAGCGACTGCAGGGGGATCTCCGCGGCCCGCAGCCGGGCCAGTACCGCTTCGCCCTCGGCGGCGCTGACGCAGGGGATCTCCAGGCAGGGCACGGGCCGCTCCGCCACCAGGGCCGCCTGCGGGAAGAGCGCCCGCAGCCGGTCGGCGGCCGGGGTGCGCACCCGGACGCTGGGCGGGTGGCGGCGCTGCAGGTCGGTCCGGCTGCCCGAGAAGACGGCCGTCCCGTCGCGGATGACCACGATCTCGTCGGCCAGCTCCTCCAGGTTCCGGAGGTCCTGCCCCGTCACGACGATGACGGCGCCTTCCGCCGCGAGCCGCCGGAGGGCGCGGGCCACGAGCTCCCACGCCCCCGAATCGAGCCCGACCGAAGGCTCGTCCAGCAGCAGCCACGACGGGCGGCGCAGGAGGGCGGCCGCCACGGCCAGCCGCTTCCGCTGGCCGAACGAGAACCCGTCGCCTCGCATCCGGAGCAGCGGCTCCATCGCGAGTTCGCCCAGCAGCGCCCGGGCCTCAGCCGTCCGCGGCGAGCACCCGCCCGAGAGCAGGTACAGGTTCTCCTCCCCGTTCAGCAGGGGATACACCGGGGCATCGTCGAACACCGCCGCCAACCGCTCCCGCACCCGGCCCGCCGGCAGACCGCCGAACCGCACCGCACCAGAGGAGGGGTGCGCGAGGCCGGTGGCCACGCGCATCCAGGTCGTCTTGCCGGCGCCATTGCGTCCCGCCAGCAGGGTGACGGACCCCGGCCTCGCCACAAAACTCAGCTGCCTGAGCGCCCAGCGCTCGCCGAACCGCTTCGACAGGTCCTCGGTCACCAGGTCAAGTGCCTGCATCCGTGCAACCGCCCTCCTGTGCCTTTGTCCAGGGGCCTCACCTCTGGGGCGGGGCCCCGGCCCTCATAGAGCTAGAAGTAGCTGTAGCCGCCGGATCCGTTCACCGTGGTGTAGATGCGGCTCGAATAGGAGCTGCCCACCGGCCCCCACGGGGTGGGCACGCCGAAGACGAACACGACCTGGGTGTTGGAGCGGCCGGTGCCGCCCTTGCCCGTGGTGTACCAGTCCCACTTCTTGGAATGGCTCTTGTAGTTATTGAGCGGGGCGGTCCACCAGTCGACATCGATCCCGCGCGGGCTGCTGTACAGGGTGCCGCCGCCGTACGTCCAGGTGGTTGTCGAGTAGTGCTTGGCCACGGTAAGGCCGACCAGGCTCTTGAACGACCGGACGATCGTCACCGTCTTCGTGCTGGCCAGGGCGGACACATCCGCATTCGGATTCCGGGTGTACTCGTACACCGTGTCCTCGATGAACATGCTCATGTCGGCCTGCGGCATCTTCACCCCCGTGTCCGCCAGCGCGGTGGACCCCATGAGCAGAACCAGGCCCGCGGTCAGGACCGCGACCCGCACACGCTTCCTCATCACTGCACATCCCTCCGTATGCTGTTGGCGTCTGCCCCGGGGCTGTTGATGATGATAGACGAGTCAGAATATATTGTCGATACTTTCCGTCCATTCAATCCACCGGCGAACCGCAGTGAGGACGCGCGGCGCTCGATCTGGCGGAGCAACGGGTTCAAAGAATCGCGCCGGACGTGGAAGGCCGCGCTGATCATGCAGAGCGGCTGATCCCCCGCCGCGCGGTGAGCCCCCGGGCTGCACCGTGCACGATGCAGAATCCGGGGGCTGCTCCCGGGCTCGTCTGGCTGTAGCCCTCCTCCCGCGGCCAGGGCATCGGCAGGACCGTCCTGGCGTTCGTCGAGGCCCACCTGCGGGAGCGGGGATACAGGTGAGCGAACCGGAGCCGCAGGCCTGGCACCGGGCCTGCGCGGTCACCCCGATCCCACTCTCCGTTCGTCGTCGAACAGGGAGAGGCCGAAAAAGACCAGGAGCGCACCGGCGAACCAGAGCTCGCGGATCAGAAACGTCCCCGCGCTCTCCGCGTTCAGGAATCCCCAGGGAAAGTAGTGGCAGGTGATGCCCCCTCCCGGACATGCCCCCACCTGTGCGGCCATGTAGATGCTGTGAAGGATCACCACGAGCAGGGCCAGCAGCAGCCACTTGGTCTGGCGGCTCAAGCAACTCCCCCCTGATCCCGGCGCCGGGGCGCGTCACGGGGTACCACCGGCGCTCGGTCCTCGCAAGGTATGACGCATTCTTCGGTGTCTGAGTTCCGGCAATCTTTCGCAACGCCTCGGGAATCCGTCTGCCGCAGCAGGACAGACGCAGCCCCGGCGCCTCGCAGGCGACGGGGCTGAACACGTTCCGGCCTCGGGATTCAGTACAGCCCTGCCGGGGGATTCAGCAGATCCCGCGGGGTGATGATCCCCAGAAGCTCCTCATCCTCCCGACCGCTTTCCGTGATGAGGATGGCCTCCAGCGACGCGCTCCGCTTCCCTTTCGCCGGGGAGAAGAGCTCCACCGCGTCGTACCAGGTGGCGTGCCGGGCGACGAAGGCGACCCTGCGCCCCTTGTACTCGTCATGCCGGAGCACGTCGCCCACCGTGACCCCGTCAAACTCGACGCCGCCGTTGTGCACCGAGTCGGCCAGCCACTGGGCCACGCACCGGGAGGTCAGCAGCCCGGCGAACCGGCCGTACCGGAAGACCGGGAACTGGGTGTAGTGGTACTCGCGGATCCACCGGAGCGGTCTGGCGATGGAATCGTCCCACGCCAGCCGCCGGACCTCCCGCCGGAACAGAGGGTATACCCGGGGCGGATCCATGATGGTGTCCGCCAGCCGCTCGATGGCCTCCACCACCTCGGGCCGGGGGTCTGCGATGATGCGGACGGGGAAGTCCCTGTCATGGACGATGGCATTGCGCAGTGCGCCGAACTCTTTCAGGTCATCCGCATAGCGCCGGATCACGCTGTACCGCTTGGACGCCTGGTCGACCACGCTGGCGAAGCCGTACCGGGAACGGTCGACGTCCAGCAGGCCGCGCAGGTAGTCATCGATGCGGTTGTAAGCCCGGAGGAATCGTTCAGCCGTCACTGCGCCTCACCTCACCAGATGAGGTACGGCACGGTCTGGATGATTTCCTACTTCAAAAAACGATCGCGGGCCTGCCAACGACCGGATCTGGGCCACGAACTCCGCCTCACCGGCCGCCGGCGACGCGCTACTCCACGGTCGCCACCGGCGCTCCGGCCTCCACCGCCCCCTCGCGCTCGAGCCGCCAGGCGCGCTTCTCATCCAGGTTCGTGAACAGCACCGGCGTGGCCAGGGAGGGCACCTCGCCCTGAATGTCGGCCAGGTCCACCCGGACCAGCGGCTGGCCGGCCCTAACCCTGTCGCCCTGCGAGACCAGCGCCCGGAAGCCCCGGCCCTGGAGCTTCACCGTGTCGATCCCGATGTGCACGAGCACCTCCAGCCCATCGGGCGTGCGGATGCCCACCGCGTGCCCCGTCGGAAAGAGGTTGACCACCTCCCCGTCCACCGGGCTCACCACGGTCGCGCCGTTGGTGACGTCGGGAAAGACACAAAAACCGTCGCCCATCATCTTCTCCGCGAACACCGGGTCGGGCGCCTCCGTGACGGGCTTCACCTCACCCGCGAGCGGCGCCGCCACGGTCAGCGGCTGTCTTTTCCTGCCAAAGAAGCCGAACACGACTGCGTATCCCTCCTGCATCAGCCGGGTCCCCGCAGGAACCCGATCCTTCCGGTTTCTGCAACCGACGTACGTCTCCCTGCTAGTGTGTCCGACGGTACTGCGCCGCGCCAGTGGCCCGCGCCGCCCCGGGGCCCCGGCTGCCCGCGTTCACACATAAGCCTTAGACGTGCTTTCGGCCCCTCCGGATCCGCCCCGACCGCTTCCCGCGGCGGCTGCGCGCCTGGGATGCAGTGGCCGCGGGCCCACCGCCGCGTGGACCCATCGCCTGCCCTCTGCATACCGTGATGGGGAATCGCCCGCTCATCCCCGCAGGTGGGCGGAGAACAGAGGGAGGAACAGCAGATGCGCGACCGCAGATTCCGGCGGGCCCGCGCGTGGACTGCGATCCTGCTGGCGGCGGCGCTCCTGGCCGCATGCAGTCCGCGTTCGGCGCCCAAGGAGGAGAAGTTCACCGTACGGTTCACCGAGGTCATCCACTCCATCTTCTACGCCCCGCAGTACGTGGCGCAGGCCAAGGGGTTCTTTGAGGAGGAAGGGCTGGAGGTCGTGGCGTCCACGGCGCAGGGATCTGACCGGGGCGTTGCGGCGCTGCTGGCGGGGACGGCTGACATCGCCATGGTCGGGCCGGAGACGGCCGTCTTCGTCCACAACCAGGATTCGCCGGTCAAGGTGAAGATCTTCGCCCAGCTCACCGCCCGCGACGGCTCGTTCCTCCTGGCCCGGGAGAAGCCCGAGGGCGAGTTCTCCTGGACGGACGTCAGGGGCAGATCCATCATCGGATGGCGGCCGGGCTCCATGCCGCAGCTGGTGGCCGAGGCGATCCTGCGGCAGCACGGGCTGGATCCCGACACCGACCTCGACTACATCGACAACCTGGCGGCGCCGGCCATGGTGGGCGCTTTCCTGAGCGGCCAGGGGGATTACATACAGGTCTTCGAGCCGAGTGTGAGTGAACTGGTGCAGGGAGGCCACGCCTACCTGGTCTCCTACCTCGGCGCCGACTACGGTGAGATGCCCTACACCGCCTTCCTGGCGACCGACAAGTTCATCGCCGAACACCCCGACGTGATCCAGCGGTACACCAACGCCATCTACCGGGCGCAGAAGTACATCTTCGAGACCGATCCCCTGACCGTGGCCCAGGAGGTGGCGCAGTTCTTCGAAGGGACCGACGTGGAGATCCTGGCCTCCTCCATCCAGCGGTACCGGGACGAGGGTGGATGGGTGCGGACGCCGGTCATGAAGCCCGAGGATTATGAAAGACTCCAGGACCTGATGATCGCGGGCGGCGTGCTGGAGCCGCACCAGCGGGCCCCGTTCGACGCCATCGCGACCAACCAGTTTGCCGAGGAGGCGGTTGAGCAGGTGAAGTAGAGGAGGTCGGACACATGGACCGTCCCCGCATCGCCCTGGAAGAGGTCTGGCTGACCTACCTCTCCCCCCGGGGGGCGACGCAGGCCCTGGCCGGCGTCAGCCTCGCCGTGTACCCGGGGGAGTTCGTCTCCATCGTCGGCCCCAGCGGCTGCGGCAAGTCCACCATCCTGTCGCTGATCGCCGGGATCCTGCAGCCGACCGCGGGCCGGGTGCTGCTGGACGGCGAGCCGGTCACCGGCCCGTCCCAGCGGGTGGGCTACATGCTGCAGCGCGACTACCTGTTCGAGTGGCGGACGGTCAGGGAAAACTGCCTCATCGGCCCCGAGGTCCAAGGGCAGGACCTCGGCCGGGCCCGGGGCCGGGTCAGCCGGCTGCTTCAGAAGACCGGTCTCAGCGCCTTCGCCGATGCGTACCCGGACCAGCTCTCGGGCGGCATGCGGCAACGGGTGGCCCTGGTGCGCACCCTGGCCATCGACCCGGACATCCTGCTGCTCGACGAGCCTTTCTCCGCCCTGGACTTCCAGACGAAGCTCATGCTGGCCGACGAGGTGTGGAGCCTGCTGAAGGCCGAGCACAAGACCGTCCTGCTGGTGACCCACGACATCTCCGAGGCCATCTCGATGTCCGACCGGGTCATCGTCCTGTCCCGGCGGCCGGGCAGGGTGAAATCGGTACATGAGGTCCGCTTCGCCGGTCCCGAGCGGCCCGTCCCGTTCCAGGCCCGAAGCGCCCCCGAGTACGGGGGGTACTTCCACCGCATCTGGGCCGAGCTGGATCCCCCGGGGAGGTGAACTGCAGTGTCCGATGAAGCGCTTCTCGCCCGCTACCGGCAAGCGCTGCGGCGGCGCCGGTGGGCGGTGGCGGCCGCCCGGGCCGCGCTGCTGCTCGTCTTCCTCCTGCTGTGGGAGGTGGCGGCCGCCCGCTACTGGGTGAACCCCATGCTCACCAGCCGGCCCAGCGCAGTCTGGCAGACTCTGGTCCGCATGACGGCGTCGGGTTCCCTCTGGGTCCACGTGGGCGTGACGCTCCAGGAAACCCTGGCCGGCTTCGCCATCGGCATGGCGCTGGGGATGGGGATCGCGATCGCCCTGTGGTGGTGGCCGGCCCTGGCGGCGGTGCTGGACCCCTACCTGGTGGTGCTGAACGCCCTGCCCAAGATCGCCCTGGGGCCTATCTTCTACATCTGGCTCGGCCACACGCTCTCGGTCTACGGCATGGCCGTGGCCATCTCGGTCATCGTCACGATCGTGATGCTCCACAGCGGGTTCAGCGAGGTGGAGGCCAACCAGGTGCTGGTGATGCGCACGTTCGGCGCCACCCGGGGGCAGATCCTGCGGAAGGTGGTCATCCCCGCCTCGCTGCCCACCCTGATGGCGGCCCTGAAGGTGAACATCGGTCTGACGCTGGTCGGCGTGATTGTGGGCGAGTTCCTCTCCGCCCGCGCCGGCCTGGGGTACCTGATCATCTACGGCGGCCAGGTCTTCCAGATGCAGCTGGTGATGACCTCGGTGGTGATCCTGGCCGTCATGTCGGCCCTCCTCTACCTGGCGGTGACCTGGGCGGAGCGGCTGGTCTCCCGGCTCCTGCACCTGCCGATGCGGAGTTGACCCGCCCGGCTGGCAGGAGAGTCCGGCCCATTCGTAGAAGTAACGTGGCACAGCAACGATCGGAGACGAGTCCAGGGGGCGGAGCCGCACGGGCTCCGCCCTCTGGTTGGAGACTGGGGGGCTCCGGTTTGAGTCGCAGAAACCGCTCGCAATCGGTGGGCCGGAGGGCCGCGGTGATCCTCGGCCTCGGCCTCTGCATCTGGCTCTTGCTCTGGTGGACAGGCCGGGCCGGGATCTGGACGACCGTCGCCGTGTGCGCGGGCGTTGCCGCGCTGCTGCTGGTCACGCTCGGGACAGGGGCGGACCGCCCCGCCGGTGCCGGGACGCGCCGCGCCGCGGACGAGACGCTGCCGGAGTGGGACCCGAGCGGCTCGGAAGCCTTCGAACGCACGCCCAATGCGGTGCGCCCTGAGTACAACGCCCTGCCGGACGACTGGCCCCCTGCGGGCGGACGGGAAGCGGCTGCGCCGCTTCGTCGGGAGCTCCAGCAGGGACGGGGGATTCCGCAGGGAGAGTCGCGAGAGCAGGAGTTTCCACGGGGACAGGAGATTCTGCGGGGACAGGAGATTCTGCGGGGACAGGAGATTCTGCGGGGACAGGCCCCCGTGCGGGGACAGGCCCCCGTGCAGGGACAGTCGCTCGGGCGGGGGTCCGCGGCACGCCGGGACGACGCTGCCCGGATCACCGCTTGGCCGGAACCGTCCCCCGGGCGGTTGCCGCCCCCGCTGCCGCCGCCCCTTTTCGGCAACCCGCGCTCCCGGCCGATCGTGGCGGGGATGGAGCACACCGTCCGCGTGCGCACAGCCGGTCCCGACAGACCGCCGGCGGCAGGGCCCGGTCCGGCGGCGGGCAGCAGCGGCCGCGAGGGCGCTGCGGCGGCCCCCGACTCGGTGCCCCAGGCGGGGACAGGCGCCCGGGAGGACACGGTCGTCACGGCGCCGGACAGGGAGGCCGGAGGCGATATCGCAGTCACGGCGGTGGATCTGAACGCCGGAGGCGATGTCGGCGTCACGGGGGTGGATATGAAAGCCGGAAGCGGCACCGTGGTTCCGACAACGGACACGAATGCCGGAGGCGATGCCGGCGTCACGGCGGTGGACACGGACGCCCTGGACGACACCGTCCTCACGATGGCGGACACGGCCGCCCTGGACGACACCGTCCTCACGATGCCGGACACGGACGCCCGGGGCGACACCGCAGTCACGGGGGTGGATCCGAACGCTGAAGGCGATATCGTCGTCCCTGCGGCGGACACGAACGCCGGAGACGCCGCCGCGGTCGATGAGGTGGCCGTCACGGCGCTGCCCGGGCTGCAGGGGCCGGCGGCGCCCCCGCCGCTCCGCCTTCCTGAACTGACCGACGCCGAACAGGCGTCCCTGGGCCTGAAGGATCCAGGCACCAGCTATCCGTCGGCCCTCCTGCCCCACGAGCCCGGCGACGGTGGCGTCCCGGCGGAGCCCTACCACCTCCCCTCCCTCGAGCTGCTGCCCCTTCCTGAGACCGAGAGGGGGCTCTCCGACGACGAAATCCTGGAGCGGGCGGCGCTGCTGGAGCGCACTCTGGCCAGCTTCGGCGTTGAAGCGACGGTGGTCGACTTCGCCTTCGGGCCGGCGGTGACGCGCTATGAGCTGCAGCCGGGGCCGGGGGTGCGGGTGAACAAGTTCACCGCCCTGGCCGACGACATCGCGCTGGCCCTGGCCGCAACCGACGTGCGGGTCGAGGCGCCGATCCCGGGCAAGTCCGCCGTGGGCATCGAGGTGCCCAACAAGGAGCGGCTGGCCGTGCCCCTGCGGGAGGTCCTGCAGTCGCCGGAGTTCCTGGCCTCCACCTCCAAGCTCACGGTGGCGCTGGGCAAGGACAACTCTGGTCGCCCCGTGGTGGGCGACCTGGCCCGCATGCCCCACCTGCTCATCGCCGGTGCGACCGGCTCCGGCAAGTCGGTCTGCATGAACACCATCATCTGCTCGCTGCTGTACAAGGCGAGGCCGGATGAGGTCAAGATGCTGATGATCGACCCCAAGATGGTCGAGCTCTCCATGTACAACGGCATTCCCCACCTGATGGCCCCGGTCATCACCGACGTCCGCAAGGCGGCCGGGTACCTGAAGGGCGCCGTGAAGGAGATGGAGTCCCGTTACGAGCTCTTCGCGGCGCTGGGCGTGCGCAGCATCGAGCAGTACAACCGGCTGGTCGCGGTGGATCCCGGCCCCGACCCGGCGCATCCCCGCCGTCCGCTGCCCTACATCGTCATCTTCATCGACGAGCTGGCCGACCTCATGATGGTGGCGCCGGCCGACGTCGAAGACGCGATCTGCCGGCTGGCGCAGATGGCCCGGGCCTGCGGCATGCACCTGGTCATCGCGACCCAGTCGCCCCGGGTGGACGTGATCACCGGCCTCATCAAAGCCAATATCCCCTCCCGCATCGCCTTCGCCGTGTCGTCCCAGGTAGACTCCCGGGTCATCCTGGACACCACCGGCGCCGAACGGCTCCTGGGGCGGGGCGACATGCTCTACCATCCCGCCGGCCTTTCCAAGCCCATCCGGGCGCAGGGGGCTTACATCAGCGAGGCGTCCGTGGAGAAGCTGGTCCAGTTCGTGAAGGCCCAGGGGCGGCCGGAGTACACCGCCCAGGAGGTGCCCCTGGAAAACGGCGGGAGGAAGGGCCGCAACGGCGGGACCGGTGGCCAGGCGGCCCAGGAACCGAACGGGCCGGCTCCCTCCGCCGTCGACGAAGCGCTGCCTGAGGCGGCCCGGATCATCATCGAGCACGGCCACGCCTCGGTCTCCCTGCTGCAGCGGCGCCTGCGGTGCAACTACACCAAGGCCGCGCGGCTGATCGATCAGCTGGAGGAGATGGGGCTGATCGGCCCGCACCAGGGGTCGAAGCCCCGGGAAGTGCTGGCCACCATGGCCAGGTGGCACGAGCTGTTCGGCAACCGGTCAGGGACGGGCGACCCCGGGCAGCCGACCGAGTGAGGGAGTGATCGTGATGGCGATCCGCACCGTGAAGGTGACGACACCGGAGCAACTGGAGGCGGCCTTCGCGATCCGGCGTGCGGTCTTCATCGAGGAGCAGAACGTGCCGCCCGAGGAGGAACTGGACGCCCTGGACCAGACCGCCGCCCACGTGCTCGCCCTCGGCCCCGGCGGCCGCCCGGTGGCCACGGGGCGCATCATCCCTTACGGAGAGCGGACGGGCAAGCTGCAGCGCATCGCGGTGCTGCGGCCGTTCAGGGGCGGGGGCTACGGCCGGGCGGTAGTCGAGGCCCTGGAGGAAATCGGCCGGAGCATGGGGTTCACCCGCTTCGTGCTGGGCGCTCAGACCCATGCCGAAGGGTTTTACCAGAAACTCGGGTACCGCACGACCTCGCCCGAGGTCTTCCTGGACGCCGGCATCCCCCACGTGCACATGGAAAAGGTGCTGGAAGACTGAGCCGTTCACCGGACAGGGTGGGGGTATGCGCGCGGGCCCCCTACCCCTTGTTCGGCTTCGCTGGTGATGGCGCCGGACTATCCTGGCGCCGCCCGGTACACCCGCCGATCTGTTCCGCCGCCAGCGAGTGCGAACAGCCCAGACACCCGGCGGTCAGCACCAGCCAGTGCGAACAGCCCAGACACCCGGCGGTCGGCACCAGCCAGTGCGAACAACCCCTGCACCCGCCGGCCATCACCAGCCAGTGCGAACAACCCCTGCACCCGCCGGCCATCACCAGCCAGTGCGAACAACCCCATACGTCCCAAGACAAGGGCGGTGCCCCCTCAGGCACCGCCCTGCTCATATAGTCGATACCGTAACAGACGGCCCGTGCGAACGCGACCAGCCCCTCTACCGGCCCTACTCGCCCATGAGCAGGCGGGCGTACGGCGAATCGATGGGAATCACGATCGTCGGCTTGCCGTTCAGGGTCGTCTTGTACGACTCCAGGGTCCGGTAGAACGAGTAGAACTCCGGATCAGCCCCGAAGGCCTCGTTGTAGATGCGTGCCGCCTCCAGCTCGCCCTCGGCCTCGATCTCGGCCGCCTGGCGGGCCGCCTCCGACACGATCAGGGTCGCCTCCTTGTCGGTGCGGGCCCGGATGATGGCCGCCTGCTCATCGCCCTGCGACAGGTAGTCCTGCGCGATCTTCGACCGCTCCGACTTCATGCGGTTGTACACCGACTCCAGGTTCTGCGGAGGCAGATCGGTGCGCTTCAGCCGCACGTCGTGGACGGTGATGCCGTAGTTGGCCAGCTGCTCGTTGACCAGGCGGGTCACCTCGGTGTTCAGGTTGCCGCGGGCCGACTCGCCCTCCGAGATGATCTCGCCGAACTTGAGCCGGCCCAGCACGCCGCGCACGGTGGAGTAAACCGCCGCGTCGATACGCTGCTCGGCCCGCGCGATGGTCTGGGTATTCTGCACAAACAGCAGCGGATCGGTGATCTGCCAAACCGTGTAGTGATCCACGATAATGGGCTTCTGATCGGCGGTCAGCAGCTCGGCCGGGTTGCTGTCGTGCACCATGCGGTACTTGGGCAGGGTCTGGGCCGACTGGAGCAGCGGGATCTTGTACGTTGGCCCGGCCTCGGTCACCACGCGCTGCACCACGCCGGTCCAGGAACGGACCACCAGGTACTGGTCCTCACGGACGAAGATCACCTGGCTCAGGGCGCCGGCGATCAGAGCGATGGCGGCGATCCAGACCAGCAGCCGCCTGACCTCGCCCGGGTTCACCTCGAGCTTCAGTTCGATGGGCTCACGCTGCGGGTTCACTGGCTGCCACCCCCTCCCGGCATGATGGGCAGGTACTTGATCGTGCCGTCGCTCGAATCCACGATCACGATGTCGGCCCCGGGCAGGATCTGCTCCAGGGTCTCCAGCAGGAGGCGCTCCCGGGTCACCTCAGGATTGGCCTTGTACGCCTCGTAGAGGGCCTTGTACTGGGCGACGTCACCCAGGGCCTGGTTGATGCGGGCCTGCTTGTTGGCCTCGGCCCGCTCCAGGAGCTGCCTCGCCTCCGCACGGGCGGCGGGGATCCGCTCGGCCTCGTACTTGCCGGCTTCGTTGATCTTGGTCTGCTGGGCCTCCCGGGCGTCCGTGACCGCCTTGAACTCGGCGGACACCTGCTGCGGCGGCTCCACGTCCTGCAGCTTCACATCGATGATCATGATGCCTGCGCCATAGCTGTTCATCAGATCGACCAGCTGCTGCTCGACCTCTTCCTGGATTTCGAACTTGCCCGTCGTGATCGCCACGTCGAGGCCGGTGGTGCCCATCACCGACCGCAGCGCCGCGGCGGTGGCGTTGCGAAGCAGACGCTCCGGGTCTTCCACGCCGAAGAGGTAATGCTCAATATCCTGGATGCGCCACTCCACCAGCAGATCCGCCCACACCAGGTTCTCGTCGCCGGTGATCATCAGCGCCTCGTCCTCCACCAGCTCGACCCTGCCGTTTCGCTCGCGGAAGCCAAACTGCAGTTCCTGCGTCTGCTTGGTGGGCAGGACCACCGCCGTCTCCAGCGGCCAGGGCAGCTTGGTGTGCACGCCCTTTTCCACCTGCCGGGTCGCCCGTCCCATCGTCAGCACCAGGGCCGACTCGTGCTCCTCCACCCGGAACCACGTCGTCAGGGCCAGGTTGGCCAGCAGGGCCACCAAGAGCAGCCCCAGGAGAGCCCTCCGTATCACTCGCACTCGCTGCAACCCCCTTTGTTCACATGTTAACGATTGCCCTATCAAGCGTCCAGTGAAAGGATGCACGATCCCCCCCAAATGGTTCACGCCAACTCACATTCGGCGCCGCAGTCCCCGGGGGCATACTACGGCGCAGGAGGTGCAGGTGATGCTGCGGGGGGACGTCGACCGCTTCTACCAGGCGATCCGGCGGGAGCATCCCGATCCGCCGCCAGGCCCGATCCGCCGGCTGGACCACGTCAGGGCCATCGCCGACTACTACGCCCGCCTCTCCCAGCAGGAGCGGCTCCTCATGCTGGCCTGGGCGCGAAAGGAGGAGAGCGGCATCGGAATCATCCCGCTGGCGCTCTCCGCCATTCCCTTCTTCGGCCTGATTGTCAGCTCCCGGCTGCAGGAAGTGCTGCATCAGCTGCCCATCTGGCAGATCTTCGCAACCTGGATGCTCTTCGGCACCCTGGTCCTGCTGGGCTTCTACATCCACCAGCGGCAGAAAGCCTACACAACGCTGCATATCGCCCTCCTGGAGCAGGCCATCCAGCAGTGGGAGGCCCAGCGGGAGGCCGGGGTAAGGCCGTCCGCGCAGCCTCCTGCAGCCGGACCCGCCGCGGCGCGGCCGGAGGGCGGCGAGCAGGATCCGGCCCCCGAGGAGGACCGCCGGCTCACGCTGCCACCGGAACCGGGCGTACATTGAAGCGGCTCCGAAGCCGCTCCGCCGACCTGTGCCGGCCAGGGGCGCACTCAGAAAGAGGGCAGTTCCTCACCGGCCAGCACCCGCCGCTGTATGGCGACCACCGCCTCCGGCCGGATGCGGGCGCGCAGGATTGCCGCCAGTGACGCATCCCGGGCCCGGGTGAGGAGCACCGCCTCGGTGTCCGCCGCCTCCCTGGCGGCCTGGCTGCGCAGCGGCAGCCGCTTCAGGCCGGGGGCCAGCAGCGGCGCACCGCCGTCCCACACGGTGGCGTCGATCTGGCCGGTGAGCAGCAGCGACATCGCCTGGGCGTAGGAGATCTCCACCATCTCGACCGCCTTGCCCCGGCATTCATCCAGGGCCAGCCGCATGTGGTCGTGCGAGGCGGGATCCACGCCGATCCGCATGCCGTCGGCGATGCCCTCGGCGTCCTCCCGGACCAGCAGCACGTGTTCCCCGACGCTCGTGCCCGGCCCGAAGGAGAGCACCAGCTGCAAGTCGCCGGCCGCGGCCTCCGCCTCCCACGCCATGCGGGAGGCGATGGCGAAGTCGCAGCGGCCGGACCGCAGGAGCTGGATGCGGCTCTTGCCGCCCCTCACCTGCGCCAGCACCAGCGGCACCCCGGCGCCGGCAAAAATGCGGGTGAGCCCCGTGGCCAGCCCGGCGAAGTGGAGCGAGTAGGCTACAGGCATGACGCCGATCACGGTCTCCAGCCCGGCGAGGGCCATCAGCTTCGGGTAGTCCAGCTTCGCGATGAACGAGCCGAGGCTGCCGCGGCGCTCCAGTTCCACGGCGCCCTCGTCGGTCAGAAGCTTGATCGCCGCCTGCACCGTGCCGCGGCCCGTCCCGAATTCGGCGGCCAGTTCCCCCACCGACGCGAGCCGGTCTCCCACCCGGTGCGCCGCGAGCCGCCGTGCCAGCTCCACAGCCACCGAACCGTACCGGTGAAGCACGGACTCACACCTCCCGCACATAGCATAACATGGACAGGGCATCCGGGGGGGTCGTCTAGAAGAAGGAACTTTCGCACGCAACGGCGAAGGCTCTATGTGGCGATCCGCGATTCGGGCAATTTGAGTTTGTGAGATCGTACAGGTTTCTGTACGCTTTGCGGAAGCCTGCCAGCGGGACTATCGAGGAAGGAAGTGACGCCATGACGCTGGATGCGCAGACCCTCGTGCAGGAACTCACGGCGCTGCTTGGCGAGGACCGGGTGATCACGGATCCCCAACGGCTGGCGGAACGGTCGGTGGATACGTGGCCCCTGCGGCTGGTGCAGCGGGTCGTCGGGGCGGAGCCCGTCCTCCCCCGCCTGGTCCTGCGGCCCCGCAGCACCGATGAGGTCTCCCGGGCCCTGGCGTGGCTCAACGCGCGCGGCATCCCCGTCGTGCCATACGGCGGCGGCTCCGGCGTAACCGGCGGGGCCGTGCCCGAGGCGGAGAGCGTGGTGCTGGACCTGGGCGACATGAACCGGATCCTCCGCCTCGATGCGGAGAACATGACCGTGACGGTGCAGCCCGGTGTCTTCCTGGCGGATCTGGAGGCCTGGGTGAACGAGCGGGGCTTCATCACCGGCCACTACCCCCAGTCCATCGACGTCGCCCAGGTGGGCGGCCTGGTGGCCACCTTCAGCGCCGGGCAGTTCTCGACCAAGTACGGCAACATCGAGGACATGGTGGCCGGGCTGGAGGCCGTGCTCCCCTCGGGCGAGGTCATGCGCGTCGAGTACCTGCCCCGCCGGGCGGTCGGCCCCGACCTGCGCCAGCTCTGGGTCGGGTCCGAGGGGGCCTTCGGCGTGATCACCGAGGTCACGCTGAAGCTCTTCCCCAAGCCCGAGGACCGGTGGATGCAGGGCTACGCCGTGCCCTCGATGCGGCAGGGGCTGGCGATTATCCAGCGGTTCATGCAGGCGGGGTGGAAGCCGGCGGTGGTGCGGCTGATCGACTTCGTGGAGGCCGCGCGGCTTCTGCAGGACACCCTGCCGGGCGAGGAGGCGCTGTTGATCCTGCTCTCTGAGGGACCGGCGGGCTACGCCCAGGTGGAGGGCGCGGCGCTGGACGAGATCGTGCGGGCCGGCGGCGGCCGCCCCATGGGCGAGCGGCCGGTGGAGCTGTGGCTGGAGCGGCGCAACGACGTGCACGAGTTCGACCAGTACATCAGCATGGGCATCATCGTCGACACCATCGAGGTCGCCGCCCCCTGGACCCGCATCGCCGACATCTACGAACAGGTCACAACCAGGCTGAAGGCGGAGGTGCCCGAGCTGCTGGTGATCATGGGCCACTCCTCCCACAGCTACATCCAGGGAACCAACCTCTACTTCATCTTCGGCGCCCAGCCGCCCCGGGACCCGGCCGAGGTCGAGCGGGTCTACTGGTCGGTCTGGGAGCGGGTCATGGCCATCACCCGGGAGTGCGGCGGCACCATCTGTCACCATCACGGCATCGGCAAGCTGCGGGCCCGCTGGGTGCCGGAGGAGCTGGGCACCGCCTGGCCCCTGCTCCAGCGGCTGAAGCAGGTCCTGGACCCCAACGGCATCATGAACCCGGGAACACTCCTGCCCCGTTCGTAGCGGAAGGAGATGGTGACCATGACCCTGCATCCCTTCAGCCCCGCGGGCCGGGCGGCGGCGCTCCGGCGGATGGCTGAAGAGACCTTTGACCTGCTGGTGGTCGGCGGAGGCATCACCGGGGCCGGCCTGGCCCGGGATGCCGCCCTGCGCGGCCTCAACGTGGCGCTGGTGGAGAAGGCGGATTTCGGCCACGGCACCTCCGGCCGCTCGTCCAAGCTGGTGCACGGCGGGCTGCGCTACCTGGTGCACGGCGAAGTGCGGCTCGTGAGGGAGTCCGCCCGGGAGCGGGCGGTGCTCCGCCATATCGCCCCGCACCTGGTGCACCCGCTGCCCTTCCTCTTCCCCATCTTCCAGGGCGACAGCACCCTCTTTTACCGCACCGGCCTCTCCCTCTACGACTGGCTTGCGGGGGTCACGCCGGCCGAGCAGCACCGGCTGGTAGACGCGGAGACGGTGCTCACCTGGGCGCCGGGACTCCGGGAGCCGCTGAAGTGCGGCATCGCCTACGGCGAGTACATCACCGACGATGCCCGGCTCACCATGGAAAACGCCCGCTCGGCCGCCGAGTTCGGCGCCGCGGTGGCCAACCACGTGCGTGCAGCAGGGTTCCGCAGCGAGGGGGAGCGGGTTGTCGGCGTGCACCTTCAGGACGAACTCACCGGAGACGCCTTCCCCGTCTCGGCCCGGGTCGTGGTCAACGCCACGGGTCCGTGGGCCGAGCAGACCCTGACCCAGAATGCGCTGAAGGGGCCCAAGGGGCTGCTGCTGAGCAAGGGGATCCACCTGCTCTTCCGGGCGGAGCGGCTGCCTGTCGCAGGCGCCGTCACGCTCCGGCTCCCCGACGGCACGATGGGGTTCGCCATCCCCCGCTGGCAGTACGTCTACGTGGGCACCACGGACGTACCGTACGACGGCGACATCGACCGCCCCGGAGCGGACGAGGCCGCCGTCCGCCACCTGCTCCACCTGGTGCAGCACGCCTTCCCGGAGGCGGACATCACCGACAACGACATCCTCGCCACGTGGGCGGGGGTGCGCCCGCTCATCGCCCAGCCGGGGAAGACGCCCCGGGACACGTCGCGCCACGACGAGGTCTGGCGCATCCGGCCGGGGCTGCTCACCATCGTCGGCGGAAAGCTGACCACCTACCGGCAGATGGGCAACCGGGTGATGGCGCAGGTGGCCCGGGAGCTGGGCCGCGACCTGGGCGACAACCGGCGGACCGCCGAGGTGCCGCTGCCGGGCGCGGACGTGGATGCGCCCACATACAGCGCCTTCCGGGACCGGATGATCCGGGAGTACGACGCCGCCGGCATCCCGGGGGCCATCACCGACCGCATCGCCTGGCTCTACGGCAAGGGCATGCAGACCCTGCTCGCTTACGGCCAGCAGGACGAGGCCTGGCTGCAGCCCCTGGCGCCCGGCACCCCCGCCCTCCGGGGCGAGGTGCGCCTGGCGGTGGAGCAGGAGATGGCCATGACCCTCAGCGACTTCATGGACCGCCGGTCGGCCCTCCTGCTGTTCAGCGACGATCAGGGCAGGGCCGCGGCGCCCGAGGCCGCGCGGATCATGGCCGATCTGCTCGGATGGAGCGAGCCGAGGCGGGCTGCCGAACTGGAGGCCTACCTGGCCCTGGCGGACAGGCACCGCCCCGGTGGCGCCGGCCCGGCGGCGGCAGGGAGCCGGGCGGCCTCTGTAGAACCTGTGCTCCATGAACCGTCATAAGCCGTTGAATCCGCATAAGCCGTTGAATCCGCCGTTGGACCTGTCCCGTGTGCACAGCCTGGATCAACTGCATACGGCCGTCGTCGCCTGCGAACACTGCCCCCGCCTCCGCGCCTACTGCGCCGAGGTGGGGCAGCGGCGCGTCAGGCGCTACCGGGACCAGGAGTACTGGGCCCGCCCCGTGCCCGGCTTCGGCGACCCGGAGGCACGACTTCTCATCCTCGGCCTGGCGCCGGGCGCCCACGGGGCCAACCGTACGGGCCGCATGTTCACCGGCGACGACTCGGGCCGCTGGCTGTACGGCGCTCTGCACCAGTTCGGCTTCGCCAGCCAGCCGGAGTCGGTCAGCCGCGATGACGGCCTGCGGCTCACCGGGGCGTACATCAGCAACGTCGTGCGCTGCGCCCCGCCTGACAACAAGCCCAGCGCCGCCGAACTCGCCGCCTGCCGGCCGTACCTGGAGGCCGAGCTTGCGCTGCTCACCCAGGTGCGGGTGGTGCTGGCCCTCGGGCGGATCGCCTTCGACACCTACGTGCGGCTGCGGCGCGCCCAGGGATACGACCTGGGCCGGCCCGTGTTCCGCCACGGCGCCGAGTACCGCACGCCCGGCCTGCCCGTCCTGCTCTGCAGCTACCATCCCAGCCGGCAGAACACAAACACCGGGGTGCTCACCCCGGTGATGTGGCAGGAGATCTTCGCACGGGCCCGCAGCCTGGTGGACGAACTCTCCTAGCGCTGCGGGTGCCGGCGGCTACCCGAGAGTGGTATCCAGCAGCATCATGATGACGAATCCCAGGAGCAGCATGTACGTCGCTGTGCGCTCGTTGCCGCGCTCGTGGGTCTCGGGGATGATCTCGTCGCTGATGACGAACAGCATCGCGCCGCCGGCGAAGGCCAGGGCCCAGGGCAGGATGGGATGGGCCAGCGTCACCGCCGTGACCCCCAGCAGCCCGCCCACCGGCTCGACCAGGCCGGTCAGCAGGGTGATCAGGAAGACCTGGCCCAGGGTGTACTTTTCGGAAAGCAGGGCCAGGGCCACCGCCATGCCCTCGGGGATGTTCTGCAGCCCGATGCCCATGGCCAGGCTGAGTCCGCTTCCCAGGTCGCCGCTGCCGATGCCGACGCCGACAGCCAGCCCCTCCGGGAAATTGTGGATCGTGATGGCGATGATGAAGAGCCAGATGCGCTGCAGCGACGAGCTGGCGGCGCCCCCCTCCGGCCCCTTGATGAAGTGCTGGTGCGGGGAGTAGCGGTCCACAAGGTCGAGGAAGACCCCGCCGAGGAAGAGGCCCAGTCCGGCCACCAGCGCACCCCTGAGCCCGCCGCCGGCGTGCTCCATCGCGGGAACCAGCAGGCTGAAGATCGTGGCCGCCAGCATCACGCCCGCGGCCATGCCGAGCATGCCGTCCTGAATGCGCGGAGAGATCGACCGTGTGATCAGCGTCGGGACCGCACCGAGCACCGTCGCGAGGCCGGCCGCCAGGCTGGCCAACAGGCCGAGGACGATGGGATCTGCCTGCATAAATAGCTCCATCGGTTAACCGACCTCCCGGATGCATCTTACCACGATGGACCAGTAGTCCGAAACAGCACGTTCTGGTCATCCGCACGCCCCGCCCCCTGCGGACCCTCGGGCTCTCGGAGGCATAGGATGGGTGCGAGGGAGTGAAGCCGATGGAGATAGCCGTTGTCAGGCCGGGCGAGTCACTCTGGCAGATCGCCACCCGCTATGGCGTCACCGTGCAGCAGGTGGCCGCCCTGAACGGCCTGCGCGATCCCAACCGCCTGGTTCCCGGCATGGCCCTGCTGATCCCGACGGAGCGCCGCCACGTCGTGAGGCCCGGAGAGACCCTCTGGCGCATCGCGGCCCAGTACGGCACCACCGTCGATGCCATCGCCCGGGAGAACCGCCTCACCAACGTCAACCTCATCTACCCCGGGCAGAGCCTGGTCATTCCCCGGGGGACCCGGCCGGTCATCGAAGCCAACGCCTACCAGGCCAACCTGGCCACCGGCAACGTGGCCCCCACCGCGGAAGCGGCACCCTACCTCACGTACATCTCCATGTTCAGCGCTGCCATCACGGAAGATGGCGACGTCGTGCCACCCAGGGCGGAGTCCTTCATCGACGCCGCCCACCAGGGCGGGGCCGCCGCCCTGCTGACGCTGACCAACTTCCGCGGGTCGACGTTCAGCTCCGACCTGGCCAGCGCGTTCCTCAACAACCCGGCGGCCGTGGAGCGGGCCATCGACGAGCTGGTGATCATCCTCCGGGTGCAGGGGTACGCCGGTCTCAACGTCGACTTCGAATACGTCTACCCGTCCGACCGGGAGGCGTACAACAACTTCCTGCGCCGGCTCCGGCCCCGGCTGCACGCGGAGGGGCGCAGCCTCTCCACGGCCGTCGCGCCCAAGGTCTGGGCCGGGCAGCCCGGGCTGCTTTACGAGGCGCATGACTATCCCGTGCATGGCGAGGTCTGCGATTTCGTGGTCATCATGACCTACGAGTGGGGTTACGTGACCGGCCCGCCCATGGCTATCGCGCCGCTGCGTCAGGTCCGGCAGGTGCTGGATTACGCGGTGACGGCCATCCCCCGGGAGAAGATCCTGATGGGCATTCCCACCTACGGCCGCGACTGGCGCCTGCCGTACCAACGCGGCGTCACCCGGGCCGAGACCTTCTCCCCCGTGGCCGCCACCAACCGGGCGATCGATGTCGGGGCCTGGATCCAGTACGACGAGGACGCCCAGTCGCCTTTCTACACCTACTGGGACGCCCAGGGCAACGAGCACATCGTCTGGTTCGAGGACGCCCGCAGCCTGCAGGCGAAGTTCGACACGGTGAAGGAGTACGGCCTGCGCGGGGTCAGCTACTGGGTGCTGGGCAACCCCTTCCCGCAGAACCTGCCGCTCCTGCAGGACAACTTCCGGGTCCGGCGCCTGCGCTGAAGCCCCGACGCCCCTGTGCCCCTTGCGGCGCAGGGGCCGTTCTGTCTGCACGGGGGCGTTCGCTCCGTCGCGTCCCCCGGCAGGTGTCCCGGGTTCACGCCCGTACGGGCTGTGCGTTCGGCCCGTTCACGTGCGGGCCGTGCGATCAGCGGGCCCTCGCCCATCTTGCCCTCTACCCGGGTCCCCGCCTATATGGGCTGTTCGCATTCGCTGGCGATGGGCGGGCCGCGGGTCGCCGCCCCGAACTCACGCTCGTCTCGGGGCTTGACAGAGAAACAGTTGTTCGCCTATAATGGGAACAACTTCCATTCCAGGGGGTTCCTTCTTTCCATGGCGGCTGTCCCTCTCTGCCGGCTGGAACCGGGATCCGCGAATCCGCCTCCCCACCTCAAGCCAACTGCGCCGGCCGCGGCCGGTGCAAGGCCGGCGTGCCCCCACTGCGGCCACGCCCGGGTGGTGGGCAGGGGTTCCTTCGTGCGGAAGGACGGGACACGCGTTCAGCGCTACGCCTGTAAGGCGTGCAGCCGCAGCTTCAACCCCACCACGGGGACGCCGGAGGCGCGGTTGCGCAAGCGAGCCGAGTGGGAGCTGCACAAGCAGGTGATGACGGCCGCCATCCCGCTCCGCCGGGTCGCGGTCCAACTGGGCGTTCACCTCACCACCGCTTTCCGCTGGCGACACCTCTTCATACAGGCGCTGTGCGGCGAAGAGGAGGCGCCAGTCCAGGGTTCGGTGGCCCTCGGCCACGCCTTCGTCCCCTATTCCGAAAAGGGAAGCCGCTCCTCCACCGGACCGGGGAGCTACTACAGCCGATGGGGCCGCCTGAAGCGAGGCGACACCAGCGCCTTCGGAGACGGGCCCGAAAGCCGGGCCCGATGCGTACCGGGCGCGCCGGTCTTCCGCTACTGCATCGACGCGCGCCCCACGCGGGTGCTGCTGGCGACCAACGGAAACGAGTTCGCCATGCAGATCGCGGGCAACGGCAAACCCACGGCGGAATCGCTCATGCCCCATCTCTCCCGGATGCTCGCGCCGGGTGCGAGCGTCCTGATTGCCAGCCGTGGCCCCTACGATGAGGTGTGCCGCCGCCTTGGCTTTCCGGTGAGCATCTGCCGCTCTTCCTTCGCGGGCCGGAACCCGCAGGAGCGCCGCCTGCTCAGCGCGCTGGACCGGCTCCACGGGTCTCTGGGCGGCTGGCTCCTGGGCTTCCACGGCGTCGCCACACGCTACCTCCACCGCTACCTCGCATGGCTCAGCTGGATCATCCGGAGGGAAAGCAGCCAAAACGGAGCCTGATGCGAGGGGACGGAAGCACCGTCCGGCAGGTCCGCATCTGGCAGGATCTCGGATTGCTCCTCCGGGATGATGGACCGCGCCTGATCGGAGATCCAATTGCCCCCGCCGCTTTTCCAGCGGCGGGGGCGGGCGTTTCCGGGCACAGGCCCGGTGACCTCGGCGGTCTCATCGAGGCTGAATCGGCACCGGCAGCCAGACTGCGTGCTGCCAGCCCGGGCAGGCCAGCCGGGAGGACCACCGGGGACGGCCACCCGCCGGCCCTCATCACCAGCGAAGCCGAACAACCCATACCTCCACGCACCCCAGCGGGCATCCCCGCGCGCCCGTCACCTGCCCGTGTCGCCCAGGCCGTAAGCCTCCCAGAGCACGCTGATGGGATGTACGGCCTGAACGCCGGCCTGGTACTCGATCTGCCAGCGGCAGGTCTCGCAGTCGGACACGGCCCGGGGAATTCCGACGGTGATCAGCGCGTCCCGCATCGGTTCGCCCACCTTCATGGAGACGCCGTACTTCTCCTCCTTGAACCCGTACGTTCCCGCGGAGCCGCAGCATCCCGCATCGATGTTCCACGCCTCCACCCCGGGGATGAGGTTCAGGAGGTCCACGGCCGGCAGCCCCAGGCCCTGCGCCCGCTGGTGGCACGGCTGGTGGTAGGGCAGGCGCTCCTGCATCGGGCGGAAGTCGGTGCGCAGGAGCCCCTGCTCATGGTACGCCATCAGAAACTCGGAGAGGTCGTAGACGTGTTCAGCCACGGCCTCTGCGCCATCCAGCCCGAGCACGTGGGCGTAGTCGTGTTTCAGTGTCAGGGAGCAGGAGGTGGAGCTGACCACAATCGGAATGCCCTGCTCCGCCCACTCCCGCAGGTGCTGGAGGTTGAACCGGCCGTTGCCGGCCGCCTCCCTCAGGTCGCCGTTGGCGATGAGCGGGAGCCCGCAGCACTTCTGCCGGGGCAGCACCACCTCGAAGCCGTTGTGCTCCAGCACCTCCACCACATGGCGGCCGATGTGCGGCTCCATGAACTGCACCGAGCAGCCGTGGAAGTAGACCACCTTACCGTTGGGCGCCGGGCGGTCCTTCCACGGAGAAAGGCGGCGCGCAAACCACGAGCGGAAGGAACCCTTCGCGTACTTGGGCATCGGCTTGTGGGCATCGATGCCCAGCACCTTCTGCATCGTCCAGCGGACCGGCCGGTTGGCCAGGACGGCATTGGTCAGCCCCGGCATGCGCACCGCCAGCGGTCCGAAGAGGGTCGTGTGGGTGAGAACCCACTCCCGCAGGCGCAGCCCCTGGCGGCTCACCCGCTCGATCTTCGGCGCGGCGATCAGCTCGGCCGGCCGGATGCCCGACGGACAGACCGTATCGCAGGTGCGGCAGCCCAGGCAGAGGTCCAGATGATCCAGCTCGGCCACCTCACCGGCCGCCCGCAGCCGGGCCAGCCCCGGGCCGCCGTTCTTCGGACCCGGGAACTCGGGCGCCACCCGGATCACCGGGCAGTGCATCTCGCAGACCGTGCACTTCAGGCACGCATCGTACTCGTTGATCACCGCGGTTCACCTCCTGCTCGCACCGCCAGCCGCGCGGCTTCCCGGCCCGCCACCCCGCCGGTGGCCACGGCGACGCCGCCGCCGCATCCTTCCGCGTACGGGTCGTACCCGGCCAGGGCGCGCCCACAGACGAACAGGTTGGAGAATCCGGGCGGCTGCAGCCGCTGGTCGGCGGTCACCCCGATTCGGATGAACGCGTGGCCGTCCGCAGGCAGGAAGCGGGGATCGGCCCACTCCCCTGCCGGAACCGCCACCGGGAGACCGAACAGCGGCTCGCGCACCTCCCGGCCCTCCGCGGTGAGGCCGTTGCCCAGCAGGCCGCCGGTGGCCAGCACGTAGGCCTCCGCCTCGTAGGTAATCCGCCCGCCGGGTCCGGCCGTGACCACCTGCCGGATGCGACCGCCGTCCCGCCTGGCCTCGACGGCCCGGGCGCCCAGGGCGACATCGACGCCGGCCCGGTGCAGCGCCCGCCGGAGGGCTTCCGCCAGCCGCAGTCCCGGCACCGAGGGCGGGGGCAGCAGCACTTCGGTGACCCGCATGCCCAGCGCCTCGGCAAACGCCTGCTGAACCGCACGCGCGCCCGACAGGCCCAGCACGGCGGGGAACAGCACGGTCGTCCCGTCGGCCAGTTCCCGGGGCCGGATCTGCATCACCCGCTCGACGACCTGGCGGCGGAAGCCCTCGTCCTCCAGCCGGCGTGCCAGCGCAACGGGGTGGACCTCGTCGGGTGAGCCCGGAAGCTCCGCCTCGCCCCACAGGACGGGCGCGGCCGGATCGGCCTGCCGCAGGCCCGCCGCCACCACCGCCGGGTGAAAGTCCCGCAGGCCGCGGAACCCCACCACCCAGAGCGGCCGGCCCAGGGGCGGCGCGGCCATTCCGGGACCCACCAGCCACGTCGGACGCCGGGCGCCGAGCGCCGTAACCACGTACGCCCCGTCTCCGCCGGCTCCGTCGCCGGGGGTACCGCCGCCCTGTTCCATCGGCCAGCCCGCCTCTGCCATCGCCTTCTGGAAGAAGTCCAGCTCTGCATCCACGGCCTCCATGCCCAGGAGGCGGTACGGGTGCTCCCGGGGCAGCGAATCCACCGGCACGGCCAGACGGTCAATGCAGCCCGAGGCCAGCTCCAGCACCCCTGCGCCCTCGGCCACCACCGCAACCGAGGCGCCGGCGCGCCGGGCGGCCAGCGCAGCGGTCATGCCCGCCAGCCCGCCGCCGATGATCAGCACCTGCGGGCGGCGCACCCGGCCGCGAAAGCGGGGCGCACCCATCATCACTTCAGTCATGGCCCGCACCCCCCAACTGCAGCGTCGTGTCCGTCCCCCCGGACGCCAGGGGCTCCATGGCCAGCTGCGCCCGGGCCAGCGCGTAATTGAGCTCTGCCGCCCGGAGCTCCAGTCCGCCCAGGCCGCCCCGCACCCCGCGCCACCGCTCCGCCTGGAACCGGGCCAGCAGCGCCGGCGTCTGCTCGGGGCCGGCGATCCCCTCGCGGACCAACAGCAGCGCCGCGCGGTAGCCGCAGAACCCCCCCTGGCAGGTGCCCATGCCCAGCCGGGTCCGCCGGCGCAGGTCGCCCAGGGAGGGCGACCCCAGCTGCCGGGCCGTGCCGACCAGCTCGCCGGCGGTCACCTGCTCACACTCGCAGACCACCTGCCGGCCGCCGGGCTGCTCCATGGCCCCGACGATCTCCGGCAGCGACGCCGGATGCCGGTCGGCCACGGCCTGCGCCAGGTCCCGGCCCACCAGGTGGACCAGCCGCCGGACGGCGTCCGGGTCGGGCGGCGGCAGGATCGGCTCTTCCGCCGTGCGGCACGGGACCGTCACCCCCAGGCGGGCCGCTGCCACGTCCACCACCTTCTCGGCCATCAGCCGGTAGGTGGTCAGCTTGCCGCCCACCACCGAGATCAGCCCTGCGACGCCGTGCTCGGCCGCGTGATCCAGCACCACGAAGCCCCGGGAGATCTCGCGCGTGCTGCTGCCCGCGCGCGCCCCGAAGAGGGGCCGCACCCCGGCGAACGCCCGCAGGATGCGGGCCGTGGCCGCCATCGGGAGCATCTCCGCTCCGAGCCGTTTCAGCTCCTCGACCTCCTCGGGGGGGACGGTGATGTCGTCGGGATCGGGGACCGGCGTGGCCGTGGTGCCGAGAAGGGTCACGCTGCCGGTGGGAACGAAGATGTCGCCGTTTCCGGGCTTGCGGAGCCGGTTCACGACCCGGCTGGTGAGCCGGCCGTGGTAAACCAGCAGTACCCCGCGGTCGGCCACCACGTCCAGCGGGGCGCCGGCCATCGCCGCGATCTGCCCGGCCCAGGCCCCCGCGGCGTTGATGACGAGCTCCGCCTCCAGCCGCTCCTCCTCGCCCGTGGCCACGTTCAGCAGGCGGACACCCGTCACGCGGCGGCCCTCCATCAGCAGCCCGACGACCCGCCGGTAGGTCAGCACCCGGGCCTCGTACGCCTCCGCCGCGGCCACGTTCCCCTGCACCAGGCGCCAGCCGTCCACCGAGGCGTCGGGCACGGCATAGGCCTCCCGCACCGAGGGGGCCAGCAGGGGCTCCTCCTGCCGGAGCCTGGCCAGGTCCACCTCCTCCACCGGGATGCCCGCTTCCCTGCACGCGCGGACCCACTGCGCGGCGTAGGCGGGATCGTCCTGCTCCAACCGGACGAACAGGCCGCCACAGGGCTCCACCGCAAACGGCGCTATCCGGCGGACAATCTCGTTTTCCACGGCGCACTCCCGGGCCGATTCCGGGTCCTTGACGGCGTAACGGCCGCCGCTGTGCAAGAGGCCATGGTACCGGCTGGACGTGCCGTGCACCAGGTCGCCCTGCTCCACGAGCGCGGCCCTGATGCCGCGCAGGGCCAGATCCCGCAGGATGCCGGCGCCTGTGGCTCCGCCGCCGATGACGATGGCTTGCAGCACGGTTCCGCTCCCCCTTTCGCGAACAACCCCACCAGGAGCATACCCGGTGGGGCATGCCCTGGTGGGGCGACTCTCCGCGTCTCAGCGCCCGCGTTCCGGCACAGCGGCCGGAACCGTTTTCGCTTTGTGTTCCGCGGCCATTGTACGACAGCCCCGGGCGCTTCCGCAGGAGGCGAAGGACCTAATCGGGATAGTCCGAACGTGCCAAAGCCTGTGCGGTGGCGGCCCGTCAGCGCTATTCGGTGAGGGCCAGGAACTGCTTGACGTCCGCGACCGACACGTCGACGGCCGCCTGCCAGAAGTCCGGCTTCGTCAGGTCGACGCCCAGGTGCTTGGCGGCCAGGTCCTCCACCCGCATCCGCCCCGTATCCCGCAGCAGATCGACGTACCGGCGGGCGAAGGCCGGGCCTTCCTCCAGCGCGCGGGCGTACACGCCGGAGCTGAACAGGAACCCGAACGTGTAGGGGAAGTTGTAGAAGGGCTGCGCGGTGAGGTAGAAGTGCAGCTTCGACGCCCAGAAGTGCGGGTGGTACTCCGAAAGGGCGCCGCGGTACGCCTCCTTCTGGGCCTCCACCATCAGTTCGTTCAGCCGCGCCGTGGGCACCAGCCCCTTCTCCCGCTCGGCGTAGAACCGCGTCTCGAAGAGGAAGCGGGCGTGGATGTTCATGAAGAAGGCCACGGCCCGCTCGGCCTTGTCGGCCAGGAGCGGCAGCCGCTCCTCATCGCTCTGTGCCGCACGCACCGCCGCATCGCTCACGAGCAGCTCGGCGAAGGTCGAGGCCGTCTCGGCGACGTTCATGGCATATCCCTGCGCCAGCTGGGGCAGGTCGTTCATCACCGACTGATGGTAGGCGTGGCCCAGCTCGTGGGCCAGGGTGGCCACGTTGGACGCCGTACCGGCAAAGGTCATGAAGATGCGGGACTGGCGGCTCAGCGGGAAGGACGTGCAGAAGCCGCCGGGCCGCTTGCCCGGCCGGTCCTCGGCCTCGATCCAGCGGTCCTCGAAGGCTTTCCGGGCAAACTGCGCCATATCGGGCGAGAAGCGGCCGAAGTGCTCGACGATGAAGTCCGCCGCGTCGTCGTAGGAGATCTTCGCGGCCGCGCCGCCCAGCGGGGCGTCCACGTCGTACCAGGCCAGCTTCTCCAGCCCCAGGAGCCGGGCCTTGCGGTTGAGGTACTCGACGAAGATCCCCTTGTTCCGGTCGATAACCTCCCACATGACCTCCAGCGTCTCGGCCTTCATACGGTTGTTCTCCAGGGGCTCGGCGAGGATCGAGTCCCAGCCCCGGTGCTTGTACAGCTGAATCCGGAAGCCGGCCAGGTGATTCAGGGCTGCGCCGATGAGGTCGGCCTGCTCGCCCCAGGCCTTCTCCCACCGGGCGAAGAGCCCGGCCCGCACCGACCGGTCAGGGTCGTGGAGCTTGTTCGCCGCCTGCCCCGCCGACAGGTGGACAGTCCGGCCGTCCACCTCCCAGGGGATGCGGATGCGCCCCACGACCTCGTTGTAGAGACGGCCCCAGGCGTGGTACCCGTCCACGGCGAGGTCGCCGGCCAGGGACTCCCGCTGCGGATCCATCAGCATCGCCGCACGGGCCCGGCGTTCACGCAGGGGATGGATGATTTCCGCGAACTCGGGCCGCTGCACAAGCGCCTCGAACACGTCCTCGGGCATCTGGGTCAGCTGGTGGTCCAACAGGGTCGTGGCGCTGCCCATCGCGGCGCGGATCTGTGTGACCCGGCCCTGGAGCAGCTTTGCCCCCTCGTCGGCCATGTCCTGGGCCGAGAGGCAGGAGACGAACGCGCCCGCCTGGCGCAGCCGCCGGGTGAGATTCTGGAAGTCGTCGAGCAGCGCCTTCCACCCGTCGAGCTCCGCGGCGGCGGCAGGCACCTTCGTCGCTTCGAGCCGCTGCTTCAGACCGGATACGTCCTCGGCCAGGTCGTCCAGGAACTGCTTGAACTCGGGGGATGCGCTGCCCCCGGGGAAGAAGACATCCAGGTCCCACGTCTGGTTCAGGCGTTGCTGCACGATGTACCCGTCCTCCCTCCGAAGCGTTCGCAGGATACCTCTTGGAGATTCGGACTTGACAGGTCGATTCCCTGCGGCTAAATTGGTCGGTAAATACTTATGATTGTTGCAGGCGATGAGAAGGACGAGTACCCGGACTCCCGACCGTCCCAGAGAGCGGGCCGTTGGCTGCGAGGTCCGCACGGCGGCTCCGGCGAACATCCCCTTCGAGCCGCCACCCGAGCCCCGCCAGGGGTAGGCGTGGCCGGTCCTCCCCCGTTAGCGGGAGGCGGCATCGGTCACGGTGCCGGCAAAGGCGGCCGCCTCTGCGCGGCAAGTCCGGGTGGTACCGCGGTGGCTTGGAAGCCCCCGTCCCGACACAGGGACGGGGGCTTCTCGATTTTGCCCTGAGGAGGTCGAATGAGGTTGTTGGCTGTCACCCTGTATGACACGACCCTGCGCGACGGGTCCCAGCGGGCTGGCATCTCGTACTCGAGCCAGGACAAACTCCGGATTGCCCACCGCCTCGCCGGCCTCGGCATCCCGTACATCGAAGGCGGCTGGCCGGGAAGCAACCCCAAGGACGGCGAGTTCTTCCGTCTCCTGCGGGAGCGGCCCTTGCGGGGCGCGAAGGCTGTCGCGTTCGGATCCACCTGCCGGGCGGGCAACAGGCCCGAAGCGGATGCCACTCTGGGGGCCCTCGTGGAGTCCGGCACGGAGGTCGTAGCGATCTTCGGCAAGAGCTGGGATTACCACGTCACCCGGGGACTCGGCACCACTCTCGAAGAGAACCTGCGGATGATCCGGGAGTCGGTGGCCTACCTGAAGCAGCAGGGCCGGGAAGTCGTGTACGACGCGGAGCACCTGTTCGACGGGTTCAAGCGTAACCCCGAGTACGCCCTGGCCACCCTGCGGGCGGCAGTGGCCGGCGGGGCGGACTGGGTGGTGCTCTGCGACACCAACGGCGGCACCCTGCCCGAGGAGGCAGCCGACATCGTCCGCCGTGTGGCGACCGAGCTGCCCGGCGTGCGGCTGGGCATCCATGCGCATGATGACAGCGGCCTCGGCGTCGCGGTCACCCTGGCTGCGGTGAAGGCCGGGGCGACCATGGTGCAGGGGACGATCAACGGCTACGGCGAGCGCTGTGGCAACGCCAACCTCTGTGCCATTATCCCCAACCTGGAGCTGAAGATGGGCATCCGCTGCCTCCCCGAGGGCAAGCTGGCCGAACTGACGGCGACCAGCCGCTTCGTGAGCGAAGTGGCGAACCTGCCGCCGTGGGACGCCCAGCCCTTCGTGGGCCGCAACGCCTTCGCCCACAAGGCGGGGGTGCACGTGAGCGCGCTGCTGAAGGATCCGGCCATGTACGAGCACCTTCCCCCGGAGACAGTGGGCAACGAGCGCCGGGTGCTGGTCTCCGACGTGGGCGGCCGCTCCAACGTGCTGGCGTTCTTCGGCGACCAGCTCACTCCGGCTGAAGCCGCCGAGCTGATCCAGAAGGTGAAGGAGCGGGAGAACCGCGGGTTCCAGTACGAGGGCGCCGAGGCCTCGGTGGCGCTGCTCACCTACAAGGGGCAGCCCCCCTTCGAGGTGCTCGGGGTGAAGCTGATGGTCACCGGGGGCTCCGGCGGCCCGGCCGAGAGCGAGGCGGCGGTGAAGCTGCGGGTGGGCGCCCGAGTGGTCCACACCGCCGCGGAGGGCAACGGCCCGGTGCACGCCCTGGACCGCGCGCTGCGCAAGGCGCTCACCGAGGTGTACCCGGAAGTGGCGAAGATGGAACTGCTGGACTACAAGGTGCGCGTGCTGGAGGGCTCCCAGGGAACCGGCGCGGTCGTGCGGGTGCTGATCGAATCCGGCGACGGCGAGGAGCGCTGGTCGACGGTGGGCGCCTCGACGAACATTCTGGAGGCGTCCTGGCAGGCGCTCACCGACAGCTTTGCCTACTTCCTGGTGTTCCGGAACGGGGTGCGTACCCCGGCCGCGGCAGCCCAGGGATGACAGGCGCCCTGACCCGGGCCGGGCCCGGGCCGGGGCAGGGTCTGGGCGGGGCCGGGGCCGGGTCGGAGCGGGGGTGGCATGGTGCTCCCCATGGCCATACCGTTTGTTCGCATTCGCTGGTGATGAAGGGCGCCTGCCTTTCGCAGGAGGCCCCATCCCGTGGCGGCCGACCCTTGACCGGATCGGGTACGCCATCGCCAGCCAGGCCGAACAAAGAGGAGCGGCGCCACCCGTCACCAGCCAAGCCGAACAGACAGGAGCGCCGCCAACCCGTCACCAGTCAGGCCGAACAAAGAGGAGCGCCGACGCCTCGTCACCAACGAAGCCGAACAGACAAGAGCGGCGCCAACCCGTCACCAACCAGGTCGAACAAAGAGGAGCGCCGCCGCCTCGTCACCAGCGAAGCCGAACAACCCGTGATGGACGGCCATGACCTCATCAGGGCGGACGCACCAGCAAAAAGAACCGGCCCCGCCGCAAGCGGCGGGGTCGGTTCTTCGCGGATGGTGCAGATGGGGAGACTCGAACTCCCACCGGGAGTGGTTACCCGACACGGTCCTGAGCCGTGCGCGTCTGCCAATTCCGCCACATCTGCGGTTTGTCCACCTAGCGACCCGACGGTGCGCTGCTGCCTTCCGGCCCTGACGCGTTTCCGCAGGGTCGCTAGCGGACTGGTGGAGCTAAGGGGAGTCGAACCCCTGACCTCTTGAATGCCATTCAAGCGCTCTCCCAACTGAGCTATAGCCCCATCTGTGGTGGCCCAGGCCGGAATCGAACCGGCGACACCGCGATTTTCAGTCGCGTGCTCTACCAACTGAGCTACCGGGCCGTGGCGCCGCGGCATCACTGCCTGGCGAGTTTATATGTTACCGCATCACCGGGCGCGAGTTCAAGTCCGAATTTCCGGCAGCGCTGGTTTCGTCGATCCGAACGGATCCACTCAGCAGTGGCGTACGATCGTCTACCGAGATTCTTTCAGATCTGTGCCCCGCTGTCAACGGGACCTTTTCTGCCTGCAGGATCATCACGCCGAGCCAGGACTTTTTCAACAATGATGTTGACAATCCCACACCGTTGGCGTACGCTGGTTGTGAAGCGGTTCACAATCCTTGGCGGGAGGCATTGCTTATGCAGCAGGCACGCTCTGTTCTCGTGGTGGGCGGCGGATACGCAGGTCTCGCCTTCGTGCGCCAGCTGCGCCGGTACGATCGGAAGACGCCCATCACGTTGATCGATAAGAACCCGTACCACACCATGCTCGTCGAGAGCCATCAGGTCGCGGCAGGCAGCCGCAGCGCCGAATCGATCCTCCTCCCCTTCGACCAGATCGACGGCGTGCGCTTCCTGCGGGCCGAGGTGCTGGGGGGCAACCTCCAGGCCCGGAGGCTCGAGACCACCGCGGGCCCCGTGCATTACGACCGCCTGGTGCTGGCCCTGGGCAGTGTGGACCACGACTTCGCCGTCCCCGGCGTCAGGGAGCACTGCCAGACGCTTCGGGGGCTGCAGGACGCCGTGGCCATCCGGGACCGGCTGGCCGCCCTTCCGCCGGACGAGCCCCTTGTCATCGCAGGCGGCGGGCTGACCGGCGTGGAGCTCGCCGCCCACCTGGCCCTGCGGCGCCCGGGGGCGCGCTCCCTCACGCTCGTCGAGGCGGCCCCCTCCCTCCTTCCCGGGCTGCCGGCCCGGCTGGCCCGCGCCGCGCGCAGGCGGCTCGGCCTGCTCGGCGTGAACGTCATCACCGGCGCCCCGGTGTCGCGCGTGACGCCTGGTCTGGCGCACCTGCAGGACGGCACGGCGCTGCCGTTCGGACTCATGGTGTGGGCCTGCGGCGTGCGGGCGCATCCGCTGATCGCGGCGCTCGGCCTGCCCACGGACCGGGCCGGCCGGGCCATCGTGGGGCCCGGCTTCCGCACCCCGCTGCCCGACGTCTACGTCATCGGCGACTGCGCGGCGGGCCACACGCCGTCGGCCCAGTTCGCCCTTCAGCAGGGCCGGGCCCTGGCTGCCCACCTCTCCGGCCGCGCGCCCGCACCGCTGCGCAGCAGAGGCTTGCTCATCGATGTCGGCGAGGGCAGGGCCGTGGGCATCGTAGGTTCGCTGATGCTCCGGGGGCTGCTGCCGGGGTGGCTCAAGCGGATGACCGAGCTCGCCTGGGTGGCCCGGGTGCTGGGCTGGAGGGCTTCCATCGGCTACCTGCGGGGCGCCGCGGCTGTAGACGGGGTTCGCCAGCCGGTGTAAAATGAAGGAACAGCGGATGACCATTACCCGGAGGGGACTATGCCAGATATTCCATTCTTCGATGCGGTCGGCTTCTTTGCGAGCAAGATCCAAGAGGTCGAGCAACAGCTGATCGCCAAGAAGGCCGAGCGCGAGATCCTGCTGGCGAACCAGGCCAGCCTGGAACAGACCCTGGCGACGCTGACGCTCCTCTCACCGGATCATCAGAAGGCGATCCAGCAGGAAGTCGCCTCGCTGAAGGAAGTCCTGCACTCCACCGAGCGGGCGCTGGCATCTCTGGAAAGCGACATCGAGATGCTGACCGCCAAACTCGCCGCGCTTCAGGCGGCCCGGGAGATGCTGCACGTCGAAGGAAGCTCATAAACACGGGAGCCCGTCGCCTGTCAGCAGGTGCGTGCTCCCGCTCTCTATTGTCCCGATATGAGGAAAGGGGTGTCTTGGGTGCAGTTTGGGTTAGAAGGTCGGGTAGCCTGGGTAACGGGCGCCAGCAAGGGGCTGGGGTTTGCCTCGGCCATGGCCCTGGCCCGGGAAGGATGTGATCTCGCGATCTGCAGCCGCAGCGAAGAAGCGATCGCCGCCGCAGCCCAACAGATTCGCCAGGAGACCGGTCGGAAGGTCCTGGCGCTGGCGGCAGACGTCACTCGCAAGGCAGAGCTGGATCGGTTCGTGTCGGCCGCGCTGGGCGAGTTTCAGCGGGTGGACGTGGTCGTCGCCAACGCGGGCGGTCCGCCCGCCGGCGGCTTCCTCGACTTCGACGACGACGCCTGGCAGACGGCCTTCGACTCCCTGCTCATGCCGGCGGTGAGGCTCAGCCGGGCGGCGATCCCCTCCATGCGGGAGCGGGGCTTCGGCCGGCTGATCTACATCACCTCCAGCGGCGTCAAGGAGCCCATTCCGAATCTCATCCTCTCCAACTCGCTGCGGGCGGCCGTCACCAACATGATGAAGAGCCTGGCCCGTGAGGTCGCCCCGTTCGGCATCACCGCGAACACCGTGGCGCCCGGCCGGATTCACACGGACCGGGTCGATTCTCTGGACCAGGGGATCGCCGCCCGCACCGGCCGCACCGTTGAGGAAGTCCGCCGGGAGACGTGGAGCCGGATCCCCGTCGGCCGCTACGGCCGTCTGGAGGAGTTCGGCCAGGTCGTCGCCTTCCTGGCCAGCGAAGCGGCCTCGTACATCACCGGCTCGGCCATTCACGTGGACGGGGGCATGACCCTGAGCCTGTAGGCTTCACCGGCCGCCGTCAGTCCAGCGCCAGAATCGCCTCGGCGATGCGCCGGAAGAGCGGCGCGGCGTGGGCGCCGCCCGCCTGTCCGTCTTCGATGAGGACGACCACGACGTACTGCGGCCTGCGGGCGGGGAACCAGCCGGCGAACCAGGCGTGGGTGACCGGCCGGCCGTCCAGCATCGTGTCCGCGGAGCCTGATTTGCCTGCGGCGCCGACGTCCTCCAGCCACGCCGCCTCTCCGGTCCCGCCGCCCCCGGGAACGACCGCCGCCAGCAGCGCCTCCTGCAGCTCGGCGGCGGTTTCGCGGCTCATCACCCTGCGGGGGGCGGCCGCCCGCGGGCGGAAGAGCACCTCGCCGTCGCTGGTCTTCACGCTGGACACCAGCCGGACCGGGTGCAGCACCCCGCCGTTGGCGATGGCGGTGTAGGCTCGCGCCACCTGCAGCGGACTCGCCCGCAGGCCGCCCTGGCCGAAGCTCAGCTGCGCCACGTCGCCGCCGTAACGGAGATCGGGCAGGGGCGCCACCGGTTCGAACCCCGGGGGCAGCGCCCCGGTCGGCTCACCGAGCCCGAAACGGCGGGCCGCTTCCAGAAGCCGCTCTGCGCCCAGGCGCTCGTACCCGATGCGGATGAACGCGGTGTTGCACGAGCGGGCGATCGCCTCCCGCAGCGTCACCGGTCCGGTGACGGTTCCGGCGACGTCCCGGAAGGTGCGGTCGCCCAGCCGGTAGGTCCCGCTGCACTCGATCAGCTCCTGGGGCGAGACGGCGCCGGCTTCCAGCGCCGCGGCCGCGACGAGGGGCTTGAACACGGACCCGGTCTCATACGGCGTCAGGGCCCGGTTGCGCAGCTGATCTTCCGCGGCAAAGCGGGCCTGGTCGAAGTTGGGGCGGGAGGCGATGGCCAGTGGCTCACCGGTGGCCACATCCATCACCACCACCGCGGCCCGGAGGGGCCCCCCGTCGGGGTGGGGCGTCCGGTCCATCTCCAGCTCCACCGCCGCCTGGATGCGGGCGTCCAGGCTGGTGTGCACGTCGTGGGGCTCCTTGGCGTCGGGATCCCGGGGCTGCACCACCTGCACCGGCTCGTCGAACAGCGGACCCCCGCGCCCGTGGTAGCTGGCCACGAGGTAGGGCACGTTTTCGCCCCGCAGGGCGTCATCGTAGGCCAGCTCCAGGCCCGTCCAGCCGCCCGAGGCGTTGGCGAAGCCCACCACGTGGCGGGCCAGGGAACCCGGGCCGTAGCGCCACCCCGTGGGGCCCACGGCGACGCCCGGCAGCTGACCGGCCTCGATGTACCCCTGCACCCGCTCGGCGGCCGAGGCGGAAAGCCCCTCGATCACCCAGGCCGCCTCGTGGTGCCGCTGCACGTACGCCAGCACCGCCGCCGCGCGTTCCTCACCCAGGGCCTCGGCCAGCACCGGCGCCACCTCCGCCGGGTCGCCGAAGAGCCGGGGAAAGACGGCCAGCCCCCAGGTCGACTGCGGATCGGTGAGCGGCACGCCGTAACGGTCGTAGATCACGCCGCGGCGCATCTGCAGGGGCAGCCGCTCGGTGCGCTGGCTGAACACCTGCCGGGTCAGCGCCGGTCCCTGCAGGATCTGCAGGTGGAAGAGCCGCACGCCCAGCGCACTGAGGCAGAGAAGGGCGCCCACGCTGAGCACGAACATACGCCGGACCATCCGTATACGCACGAAAGAACACCTCGTTGGAGATGATCTCCCGAGGTGTTCTTCGCTATACATTATGTTCCATGTGCCGGCCGGGGACCGGCCCGCCTCGGCTAGGGCTGCCGGGCAGCCAGGTTGGCCTCCGCCCGTTCGATGTTCTCCAGATGCTCCTCATAGGTCTCGGCGAAGTAGTGCTCGCCGGAGCCGTCGTTCTTCGCGACGAAGTAGTAGTACCCGTGTGCCGCGGGGTACAGGACGGCCCGGATGGCCCCCTCCCCCGGCGCGGCGATGGGCCCGGGCGGCAGGCCGGGATAGCGGTAAGTGTTGTAGGGCGAATCGACTTCCAGGTGCTCGTACAGCAGGGTTTCGGACCGGGGAAGCCCCAGGGCGTAGTAGACGGTGGGGTCGGCCTGCAGCGGCATGCCCACGGCCAGCCGGTTCAGGTAGACGCCGGCGATATCCGGCTGCTCCGCGGCCACCCGGGCCTCCGTCTCCACGATCGAAGCCAGGGTGACCACCTCGTGCACCGAGAGCCCCATCTCCTCGGCACGGGCCAGGAGATCGGGGGTCCAGACGGCCTCAAACCGCTCCGTGAGCATGGCCACGACGTCCTCCGCGGTGATGCCCGAATGGTACTGGTACGTGGCAGGGAACAGGTACCCCTCCATCGGCTGGACCAGCTCCGCGCCCGCGGGCAGGTAGGGGTTCTCTGCGGCGGCGGCCGCGACGGCGTCGAGGAAGGCCTGCCGCTCCACCACCTGCGCCTCTTCCAGCAGGTCGGCCATCATCGCCACCGTCAGCCCCTCGGGAATCGTGAAGCGCCGCACGATGACGTCGCCGTTCACCAGCTTGGTCAGGATCTCGTCTGCGGACATAGCGGCCGAAAGCTCGTACCGGCCCGAGACGATCTGGCCGTCCAGCTCCCGGTACCGCACGTAGTAGCGGAAGACGGCGGCATCCCGGATGATGCCGTGTTCCGCCAGAATGGCCGCGACATCGGTGGTGGTGGCCCCGGCCGGAATCTCGACCTCCACGGCCTCACCCCGCGGGTCGGCGGGCTCCAGGCGCGCCAGCGCCCACTGCAGGGCGCCGTAGGCAGCGCCTGCAAGCACAGCGAGCAGGACGAGCAGGGCGAGAGCCAGTCGGGCGACCTTCGCTGCAGGTGACAAACGCATCCATCCTTCCGGGGTAGACTGCAATACTTGCACTATTCGCCACAAGAAAGAGCCCTCCTGTTCGGAGGGCTCGATGGGTGGCTACTTCTGGGACTCCTCTTCGAACTCCTCGTCGTCCAGCATTTCCTCCCACGCATCGGCGACCCGGTCGAACTCCTCCTCGGATTCGATCTCGACCAGGACGTCCTCGCCGTCCTCCTCGTCGATGCGCATGATGACCGCTTCGTCGCCTTCTTCGCCGTCCTCGATGGGCAGCAGGATGGCGTAATCCTTGCCGTCGACGGTGATAACCTGAACGATGGAAAACTCGTGCTCGTTGCCTTCCTCGTCCGTCAGGATGATGATCTCGTCATCGTGCTCGTGCCCGTGATCGTGGCTCATGGCAATCACTCCGATCCCCAAGATATTCCTCATTCTAACGGAGCCCGGTGGCCCTGTCAAACCAAAGATTCCGGCGGGCGCGCACCCCGGGCATCCAGATACCCCTGCAGGATCACGGCAGCGGCCATCTTGTCGATGACCTTCCGCCGCCGGGCCCGGCTGACGTCGGCTTCCAGCAGGACCCGCTCCGCCGCCATGGTGGACAGCCGCTCGTCCCAGGCCTCCACCGGCAGGCCGCTGTGCTCGGCCAGCCGCTGGATAAACGTCCGGGTGAGCTCAGCCCGGGGGCCGTAGGTCCCGTTCATGTTCCGGGGCATGCCCACCACCCAGCGCTCGACGCCGTACTGCCGGGCAATCTCCCCCAGGCGGGCCAGGTCCTGCTCCAGCGACCGGCGCGGGATGACCTCCAGCGCCTGCGCCGTGAGGCCCAACTCATCGGACAGCGCCACGCCGATCGTCTTGTCGCCGACATCCAGCCCGCCAATGCGCATCCACGCTCACCTCAGCTCTTCGCCGGTTCCCTCCCCGGCGCCAGCAGCTGCGCCAGAGCCACGCCGCTCAGGAAACCGTTGATGTGCGCCCAGAAGGCGACCGTCTGGGTCAGGTCGTGCAGCCAGATGGGCGCCAGTCCGCTGGCCAGCTGCACCAGGAACCAGAGCCCCAGAAAGGCCCAGGCCGGCACCCGGACGGCAGGGACGAAAGCCCCGATGGGCACCAGGGCCAGCACCCGCGCCCGCGGGAAGCTGAGGATGTAGCCCCCCAGCACGCCGGCCACAGCGCCCGAAGCGCCGATCGTCGGGATCGGCGAGGTCGGGTTGGCCACTGCGTGGGCGACGTTGGCCAGGGCGATGCAGAGGACGTAGAACAGCAGGTAGCGCCCGTGCCCCAGGCGGTCTTCCATGTTGTCGCCGAAGATCCAGAGGTAGAGCATGTTGCCCAGTACGTGGCCCCAGGAGCCGTGCAGAAAGGCCGAGGTGAACAGCGTCACCAGCGGCCATCCCCCGGTGGCGAGCCAGACGGCCGGGTTGAGCAGGGCCGTCGGCCGCAGGGCGAAGTTCCCGACGAGCCACTGTCCCGTCGCCGGACTGCCGACCTCCAGGAGGAAGATGGAGAGGTTCAGGGCGATCAGGGTCCAGTTGACCCACGGGCGGCGGCGAACCGCTGGACTGTCACGCAGTGGCAGGACCAAAGCCAATTCCCCCCGGGAGTGTACCGCGCCGGCGCCGGTTTGGCAATAGCATATCTCACCGGCCGGAGAATCACTCTAAGGGCAGCCACAAATGCCGGAGGTGTATCTGTTGCGTCTGCGCGACCTGATGACGACCGATGTACGTACCTGCACGCCGGACACGCCGCTGTCCGAGGTGGCCCGGATCATGGCAGAGGTTGACTGCGGCTTCGTCCCTGTCGTCGACGGGGACCGGGTAGCCGGGGTGATCACGGACCGGGACATCGTGCTGCGGGCGGTGGCCGCGAACCGGGACATCCGCACCACGACCGCCCGGGAATGCATGACCACCCCCGCCATCATGGCCGGCCCCGACACCGATGCCCATGAGGCCGCCGACCTGATGGCGGAGAAGCAGATCCGCCGTCTCTGTGTGGTCGACAACGGCCGGCTGGTGGGCGTGGTGGCGCTGGGCGACCTGGCGACGGAGCGCATCCACGTCGACGAGGCCGGAGAGGCCCTCTCCTCCATCTCGGAGCCCTCGCAGCCCGCGCACTGAGCGGTGCGGGACCACGGCGCCGGGACGCCCCCTGCACCCGGGGGGCGTCCCGGCGCGTGTGGGCCCGTTTCACCTGTCGCGCCCGGCGGACATACCCTGGCCGCCATCGCGACGACGGCCGGAAGCGCTCGCTGTGCGACCACCCGGTCGTGGTTCACGGCCACGGCGGGGCGGAGTGGTGACGGGAGAGGTCAAAACGGGGCGCCCAGGTGGGCGCCCCGCTCGGTCTGCCGTAACAGCCTCAGTCCTCGAGTTTCTCCAGATAGCTGCGTACCAGTTCCTCCAGCAGTTCGTCGCGCTCGATGCGGCGAATCAGGTTCCGTGCACCCATATGGCTGGTAATATACGTCGGATCCCCGGAGAGCAGGTAGCCGACGATCTGGTCGATGGGGCTGTATCCCTTCTCCTTCAGTGCCGCGTACACCTTCTGCAGCACTTCACCCGGGTTCCGGTCTTCCGGCCGGCTCCGCCAGTATACGGTCTTGTCGTTGGTTCCTGGCATGGGAACACCGCCTTCCTACAGGATGGACCCGCGCTGTAAGCCTGCGTTTGCACAGCGTATTCTCTCTGGCATCGCATGAATCCTCTTGGGCCGGAACCGGGGCCGCAGGCGCTCCCGGCGTCGGCGGTAGTCTCCCTCCGCCCGGCATCCGGCTATTCGCGGGCGCTGGCCGCCCGCTCCTGCTCCCGGGCGAAGAACTCCCGCCGGGTGATGCCCATCACGAGAATGTCATGGTAGCGGCTGCCCCGGCGCAGAGCCTGGCGCCGGACCCCTTCGTGGACGAAGCCCGCTTTCTCGTAGCTGCGGATGGCACGCTTGTTGAAATCGAAGACGTGCAGTTCGACCCGGTGCAGGTCCATCGGGCCGAAGGCTTCCCGCAGCACCAGCCGCAGGGCGTCCGTCCCGTAGCCCCGGCCCCAGCAGCTCCGCTCGCCGATGAAGATGGTCAGCATGGCCGACCGGTTCCGCTGGCTCACCCGCCACAGCCGCACCACGCCGATGAAGCGTTCCTGTTCATCCACGATGGCCCACTCCGGGCGCGGCAGCAGCGAGTTGAGCCACAGGTTGAAGGCCAGGAGCGCGGGGCCGGGAACCGGCCCCGACTTCTCCTCGTACAGCAGGTGGGCGACCTCGGGGTCGGTCATGAACCGGTACAGGGCACCGGCATCCCGGGGACGAAGCGGCCGGATGCCCGCCTTCTGGCCCCAGATCACACCCGCCATGGTCTTTCCTCCTCGGGGAGCTGCGTTACAGGCCGAGCTGCGCGCCCAGCAAGCGCGGCACGGCATTGAGCGCCTCACCCAGCCGCTCGGGGTTCCGGCCGCCGGCCGTGGCCATGTCCGGGCGGCCGCCGCCGCCGCCGCCGCAGATCTGGGCCACCTCCTTGACCAGTCTGCCCGCGTGCACCCGTCCCGCCAGGTCCTTGGTCACGGCAGCGACCAGGTTCACCTTGCCCTCGCTGGTGACCGCCCCGAGGACGACGACCCCGGAGCCCAGCTTGGCGCGGATGGTATCCGTCATGTTCCGCAGGTCCTCCATGGTGGCCACCGGTGCGGTGCCCGCGACGACCTTGATGCCGCCGACTTCCTGCGCCCGCTCCACCAAGCTGTCGGTCTCGCCGGCGGCCAGCTTCGCACGCAGCTGTTCCAGCTCCTTCTCCAGCTCCTTCACCCGGCTGCGCAGCTGCTCCTGCGCCGCGAGGGCCCTGGCCTCCGCCTCCTCCAGATGCCGGATCACGCCGGCGCCCGTCGCGGCCTCGATGCGGCGCACGCCGCCGCCGATGCCCGACTCGGAGAGGATCTTGAAGTACTGGACCTCGCTGGTATTACTGACGTGGCAGCCGCCGCAGAGTTCCCGGGACCAGCCGTCGCCCACCGAGACCACCCGGACCACCTCGCCGTACTTCTCGCCGAACAGGGCCATGGCCCCCAGGGCCCTGGCCTCGTCCAGGGGCATCTCGGTCCAGGTGACCGGCTCGGCGGCCTCGATCTCGGCGTTGACCATGGCTTCCACCGCGGCGATCTGCTCGTCCGTCATCGGGCCGGTGTGGGTGAAGTCAAAGCGCAGCCGGTCGGGGGCCACCAGCGAGCCGGCCTGCTGCACGTGGGTCCCCAGGACCTCCCGCAGCGCCTTGTGCAGCAGGTGCGTCGCGGTGTGGTTCTTCTGGGTGTCCTTCCGCTTGCGGGCGTCCACCCGCGCGGTGACCTGCTGGCCGACCTCCAGGAAGCCCTGCTGCACGGTGCCGTAGTGCAGATAGTGGCCGGAGGGCAGCTTGCGGCAGTCCTCCACCTCCACCCGCAGCCCCTGGGCGACGAGCTCGCCGGTGTCGCCCACCTGGCCGCCGCCCTCGGCGTAGAAGGGCGTCCGGTCGAGGACGATCACCACGGCCGAGCCCTCGCCGGCGCCTGTGGGGTTGCCCTCCTGGTCGAACACGGCCAGCACCCGGCCCTCGGCGGTGAGGTCGGTGTAGCCCACGAACGCCGTGGGCGCCACCCCCTCCAGGTGGCCCGCAATCCGGGTCTGGGCCTCGGTGACGTAAGAGACGTCGCGGGCCGCCCGCGCGCGGGCCTTCTGCTCGGCCATGGCGGCGCAGTACCCCTCCTCGTCGACGGTGAAGCCGTGCTCCCGGGCCACGTCCCGCACGATATCCAGCGGGAAGCCGTAGGTGTCGTAGAGCACGAAGGCGTCCTGCCCGGAGACGACGGACCGGCCCTCCTCCCGCATGTGGCGCAGAATCTCCTCCAGCCGGGCCATGCCCTGCTCCAGGGTGCGCAGGAACCGCTCCTCCTCCCGGCGCAGCTCATCCTGGATGAGGGGCAGCTGCGTCCGGACCTCGGGGTAGGCGTCGCCCATCACGTCGGCGACGGCTTCGGCCACCTTCCAGATGAAGGGCTCGCTGAAGCCGAGGCTCCGGCCGAACCGCACCGCCCGGCGGAGGATCCGGCGCATCACGTAGCCCCGGCCCTCGTTGCTGAACCGCACGCCGTCGGCGATCAGGAAGGTGCAGCAGCGGGCGTGGTCGGCGATCACCCGGAAGGGCACCGCCTCAGGGCCGTCCTCGTACTTCCTCCCCGACAGCTCGCTGATGCGGTTGAAGATCGGCTGCCAGAGGTCGATCTCCCAGTTGGACCAGACCCCCTGCATGATGGTGGCCATCCGCTCCAGGCCGAGGCCGGTGTCCACGCCGGTCCGCTCCAGCGGCACCAGCCCTTCGGCGGTCTGATTGTACTGCATGAACACGTTGTTCCAGAACTCGCGCCACCGGTCGCAGCCGCAGGTGTCGATGGCGCAGCCGTCGGGGTGGTCGCAGGCGTACTCGGGCCCCATATCCCAGAAGATCTCGGAGCACGGGCCGCAGGGGCCGGTGTCGCCCATGCGCCAGAAGTTGTCCTTCTCCCCCAGCCGCACGATGCGCTCCGCGGGCACGCCCACCTTGTTGTGCCAGACGTCGAAGGCCTCGTCGTCGTCCTTGTAGATGGAGACCCAGAGCCGCTCCTTGGGCAGGCCCAGCCACTCCGGGCTGGTGATGAACTCCCAGGCGTAGGCCAGAGCCTCCTCCTTGAAGTAGTCGCCGAAGCTGAAGTTGCCCAGCATCTCGAAGAAGGTGTGGTGCCGGGCCGTGAAGCCGACTTCCTCCAGGTCGTTGTGCTTGCCGCCGGCCCGCACGCACTTCTGCGCCGTCACGGCCCGGGCGTAGTCCCGCTTCTCCAGGCCGAGAAAGACGTCCTTGAACTGGTTCATCCCGGCGTTGGTAAAGAGGAGCGTGGGGTCGTTGTGCGGCACCAGGGATGAGCTGGGCACGTGGACGTGCCCCTTCGACTTGAAGAACTCGATGAACGCCGTACGGATCTCGTCGCCCGTCATGTACTTGGGCATGGTGTGGAGAACCCCCCTTGAAAACTGACAACCCCCGCCCCGACGCCTGCGGTGCGTCAGGGGCGAGGGCTTGCTGCCGTCGCGGTACCACCCTGCTTGACCGCCGGGACCCCGGCGGCCATCTCTCTCCAGTGATATCGGCATGGCGGCCGTCCCAGCCTACCGCGGAAGCTCCGCCTCGGTGGGCCCCTCAGGGGTGGCTGCGGAATCCCGCCTGCGCAGGCGCCCTTTCAGCCAGCGGGGCGCCCTCTCTGGTGCGTGGCCTCTGGGATCCGTCTTCCCCGTCCTCGGGTTGGACTACCAGCGATTATACAAACGTGTGTAGGGGGCTGTCAAGGAAGAGGTGGGCCGTGGGTCTGTCAAGTGAAAGCGGGTACGTCGCACTTCCAAAAGTGTTCTGTATGATTTTGGTTCATGAATTGGCGCCGAATGCGTCTGTTGCCTCTTCTACTTGGTGAAGCCGGCGGCCGCCCTCAGCATCCGAGAGTATCCGCCGCTGGCGTTCCGACCGGCATACAAGATCGGCATGCGCCCGTGGCGGACTCCTTCAATGCCCCGCCCCACGGTCTCCACGACCCGGTGCCGCACCTTTTCCCGAACTGCAGCCAGTGATTCGAGTCCCAGCTGGCGTTCCACCATCTCCACGGCCCCACGCAAAGTGCCGTGAAAGTAGGCGGCCAGCACGTGCATCATCGCCTTCAAGCCCCTCTCGGACCAGCTCCGGCCGACCTTCCGCAGCCGTGCTGAGTACCGCTCCACCGCCCCTTCCGCTGCACCCAGGCCGCGTAACCCCTCCACGCTGACGCCCCGCTCTTGAAGTCGGACGCGGTAGTCCCGTATCGACTCCGGCATCGTCCTGAGGTCGGCCACCAGCCTGCGGATCTCTCCACGACGCTTCGAGTCGGTCTCAGCAGCACGCGCTTCCTCCAGTACCGCCAGCAATCCTCCGGCGTCGTTTGCCTCCAGCGCAGCGTTCGCTCGTTCCAGGAGCCGGGGCTGGTGGCGCAGCACGTGGTTTAGCTCCTGCTTCAGGTGAAACCGGTCGATCTGGTACAGCGCCTTCGGAAACCACGTCACGCCCTCCCGAATCCACCGGGCCCGGTCCCCGTTGATGATCACCCACGTGTCGCTGAGATCGTACTCCCTCTCCAGAAACTCGCTCAACTGCTCCCAGCTGTCCCGTCCGCTGTCGGGAATGAAATCGCGGCGGTTTACCAGCCTGTACTCCGTACCAGCCGGGGTTCGCTCTACCCAACCCTCATGAATCACGAACAGCCGCACTTCCGCCTTCTTGCCGCGCTGACGACCCGGCCAGAATCCATCCGCCTCGATGTACAGGAAGCGGACTTTGCGGGTCCCCCCTTCGGTCACCTGCCGCTGCTTCTGCGCTGCCGCAAGGGCCATTCCCGTCTCGATGCTCCACTGCCGGATCGCCTCGTGGCTGACGTAAACCTGACAGTCCCGCCGCCCCAGCTCTGCTGCCGCACCCCGAAACGATCCGGCCGTCACTGCAGCTTCAACCGCATCTGCCCTGACCGATTCACTCACCCGCTGCCGCTTCGCGATCTGCAGCACCTCATCCAGCAGAAAGACAAAGCGCTTTTCCTCCTGGTCCCAGTAGTAGCGGCGCTTGAATGTGATCGGGCCAAACTTGGTCATGAGGGTGCGGGACCGCATCTCTTTGAACACATACCGCTGGGCGTCCCGGTTTTCATACAGCAAAGTGTCCACCCGCGAGAGTGCCTCAACCAGCACTTCGCGGAAACACTCCACTACCTGCTGCCAAACACCACTTTCAAGTTCCTCAAAGGAAAAGCCGTTGTCTGCACGAATCTCAACCATGACGAGAGATGACCCTCCCTGTGTTGGTGTTTGTTTCCCAGCAACAACACTTTTGGAAGGGGCCATCTCTCGTCCTGCTTTTTTCAGCAGAAATGTTGTGGCCTACCCACGAAAACTTTACTCACACGTGGGTTGTGAGCCGTGAGCGGTGGGCGGCGGGGCTGGCGGTGGGCGGTGAGCAGTGAGCAGTGAGATGTGGGCGGTGGGGCTGGTTACGGGCGGCGAGCCGTGGGATGTGGGCGGTGGGGCTGGCGGTGAGCGGTGAGGAGTGGGATGTGGGCGGCGGGACTGGCTATGGGCAGTGAGTAGCGGGACTCGCCAGGGCCCTCTGGCGGCGGAACCGGGCCCGTAACGATTTGGCCGCCTGGTTCGTTCTGGTGGACGAAAGGGGGGAATGAGTCCGATGCGGATGGCCAAGTTCGTACTCGTTGGGATGCTGCTCGTTTCGGTGGGGCTCGCCGGCTGCAGTTCGCCGCCCGCGCCCGGGGCAGGCCTGCCCGGCGAAACTGCCGGTGAAGAGGTGGCAGCGCTCACGGCCGCCAACCAACGGCTGGAGGCCGAGAAGCGGCAGCTGGAGGCCCGGGTGGCGGAGCTTGAAGCTAAAGTCAGGGAACTGGAGTCCCGCAACCGGCAGCTGGCGGAGCGGCTGTCCCCTGAGGAGCGGGAGGTCAGCCTGATCAACCCGGCCTACCCGCCGGCGGTGGGCGGCGAGCCGGGATGGGAATACCACCAGGTTCTCACCGCCGATCTGGACAACGACGGCGTCGAGGAACGGGCCTCGGTCACGACCAACGCCTTCTGGCTGCCGGACGAGAAGGAGTTCGCCTGGGACGACGGCCACCCCTGGCATGTCTACGTGGAGGAGCCGGACGGCACCCGGACCTATCTGTTCTCCGAGTGGGTGCAGATGGGGCAGCTGGACGTGATCCTCGACCGGGAGGGACCGGGGCTGTTCATCGTTTACCGGCGGGGCGGCGGATTGATCATTTACCGTGCGACCTACCAGGGCCCCGGCCAGTTCCGGACGACCCTGGCCTTCGAGATCCCGCTCAGCGACTACGCCACGTGGGCAGACCCGGAGATGTTCTTCGACTGAGGGGGAGAAAACATCCCATGAAGTGGCCCCGAGCCCTGGTGAGCGCCGGCCTGCTCATCGCCTGCGGCGCGACGGCGTGGCTCGCACAGAAGGGCTGGTCCTCGGCCTCATCGCCCTCGGGCACATCAGGCGCCGGGCGTAAGGCGGACGATGATGACCTGGCGCCCGTCCGACGTGCCGCCGTCGAGCCCCCGCACCGAGACCACGCGCCCTGCCCACAGGTCTGCCGCGTGCGCGTGCCGGACGTCCACGAGGCAGGTGCCGCCGAGGTGCCACGCCTCGTCGACCCATCCAGGACCGCGGTCGAGGGAACGCCGACCCTACAGCAGGGCCCGCAGCACCCGGCCCGTATGGGACCCTTCCACCCGCGCCACCTGCTCCGGCGTGCCCTCGGCGACGAGCCACCCGCCTTCCCGGCCGCCCTCCGGTCCCAGGTCGATCACCCAGTCGGCCGCCCGGATCACGTCCGGGTTGTGCTCCACCACCGCCACGGTGTGCCCGGCGTCCACCAGGCCGTGCGTGACGGCCACCAGCATGCCCAGGGGTAGGCGGACGGTGATGTCCTTCAGATTGTGGGCCCGGGCGCCCCGGATGGTGAGGAACGCCCCATTGCCGGGACGGCGCCTGGCCGGCGCCCGGAGGACCTCAGCCCCCGAGAGGAAGCGCCCCGTGGCCGACCCCGCCGCCCGGGCGACCTCCGCGGGGGTCCCGGCGGCCACCACGCGGCCGCCGTCACGACCCGCGCCCGGGCCCAGGTCGATCACGTGGTCGGCCGCCCGAATGACGTCCAGGTCGTGCTCGATGACCACCACCGTGTTGCAGGATCGCCACGAGCGCCGCGGTGTCCCGTGGATGCAGGCCCGTGGTGGGCTCGTCCAGCACGTAGGTGACGCCCGAAAGCTCCGATCCCAGAAGCGTCGCCAGCCGCAGCCGCTGCGCTTCCCCTCCCGAGAGCGTTGGCATCGGCCGATCCAGGGTCAGGTAGCCGACCCCGACCTGCAGCACCCGCCGCAGCCGCTCCTGCAATCCGGCGGCGATGGGCAGGACGCAGTCCCGGGCGCCCGGCCCCAGATCCCCCCGCTCGGCGGCCTCCCTGAGGGATTCCACCCAGGATGCGAGGTCGGTGAGCGGGATGCGGGCCAGGTCCACGATGCTCCTCCCCGCCACCGTTACCGCCCGGCTCTCGGCCCGCAGGCGGGTGCCCCCGCAGTCGGGACAGGGGCGCCTGAGGATGAACCGCTCCATCTTCTCCCGGTACTTGGCGTCCGCGATGCGGGCCGCGTAGCGGCGCATGAAGCCGGTGGCCACGCCCTCGAAGCGGCCGGCCTTGACCGTCTCCGGCGGGGCGACGTCGCGGAAATGGCGGCGGAATTGCGGGCTCCCCACGCCGTAGAGCAGGAGGTCGCGCTGCGCCGGGCCGTACTCGGCGATGGGGCGGCTTACGTCCAGATCCAGGCCGTAGTAGGCCGCAGCCCGCTGCAGCACCCCGGCCTGGTAGCGGGCGTACGCCTCGCTCCACCCCTCCACCGCGCCGTCAAGCAGGCTCTTCGTGAAGTCCACGAGCCGGTCCACGTCCACCTGGTCCACCGTGCCCAGGCCGGTGCAGGTGGGGCACGCGCCGGAGGGCTTGTTGAAGGAGAAGTGGCCCATGGTCAGCACGGGGACGGGCGCGCCGCAGTGGGGGCACGGAAAGGTCTCCCCGGCAGCCGCGCCGCCATCCGTCTCGCCCTCCTCGTCCAGGACCGCCACGGCCTCCCCGACGGGAAGCCGCTCCACCTCCTCTTCCCCGCCGGCCAGGCGGATCTCCGCGGCCCCTCCGCCCCGCTCCGTTGAGTCTGTCCCCACATAGGGCGGCGGGATTTCCCGGCCGCAGGCCGGACACGGCCGCCGGCCGACCCGGGCGAACAGCACCCGCAGGAAGGTGTAGATCTCCGTCTCGGTGCCCACGGTGGAGCGGGGGCTGCGGTTCACCGGGCGCTGGTCGACGGCAACCGTGGGCGTGAGCCCCTCGATGCGGTCCACCGGGGGACGGCCCATCTGGTAGGCGACCCATCCCAGGGCCTCCCAGTACTGCCGCTGCCCCTCCCGGTTCAGCACGTCGAGGGCCAGCGCCGACTTCCCCGACCCCGACACGCCGGTGATGGCCACCAGTTTGTTCTTAGGGATGCGGACGGTGATGTTCTTCAGGTTGTGAAGCCGGGCCCCATGGATCACGATCTCGCCGGACATGCGGTGCGGCTCCTTTCCGGGGCGCCTTCTCAGCAAAAGGCGCTGAATTCGGTGTAACGAAAGTGCCCTTTTTCGGTACTAACTTCACGGACGGAGGTGAGCGGCGGCCGTGGCGGACCGGCTGGAAGATCTGTACACCGAACTGCACGAGCCGATCTACCGGTTCCTGGCCGCCCTCACCGGCGACCCCGACGTGGCGGAGGAGCTGACCCAGGAGACGTTTCTGCAGGCGATCCTATCCCTCCCCCGGTTCCGCAGGGAGAGCAGCCTGACCACCTGGCTCTACGCGATCGCGCGGAACCAGTACCGCAAGCGCCTGGCGAAAGAGAGCCGGAAGCCGCCCGCGGATCCGCCCGCCGCCCCTTATGCGCCGCCCGACGAGGTCGCGGAGGCCCGCGAAGAACGCCGCCGCCTGGCCCGGGCGCTGTCGGCCCTGCCCGAGCCTTACCGGGAGGCCCTGGTCCTGCGGGAGTACGAGGGGCTGCGCTACGCCGAGATCGGCCAGGTGCTGGGCGGGTCGGAGACCTGGGCCCGGGTCACCTGCTTCCGGGCCCGCCGGATGCTGAAGGAGACGTATCTCAAGCTGGAAGGGGGGCACGCCCGTTGAACATCGACCTCTGCACCCTGACCGAGGACCTGCTGCCGCTCTACGCCGAGGACCTGCTGTCGCCGGTGACCCGGCAGCTCCTGGAGCAGCATGCGGACGGCTGCCCCGCCTGCCGGGAGCGGCTGCGGGAGACAAGGGCTCCCCAACCCCCGCCCGCGCCCGCCGAGCCTCCCCGGCTGGAGCGCCCGGCCCGGGCGTTCTTCTGGCGGCTTCAGCGCATCCTGTCTGCCGGGCTGGCCGCCGTGGTGCTGCTGATGGTCGCCACGGGCACGCTGAGCTACCTGCTCGGGCGCCGGAGCCACTGGGAACGGGAGCAGATCCCGGCCCGGGTCTCCGGCGCCGAGGAGCTGGCCAGGCGGGCGATCCCGGGCTGGGAGCGGGCCACCTCGCACGGGCTGGTCCTGGACGTCGGGGTCACGGAGCGGATCCCGCGCACCGATGCCGCGGTGACCATCGAGAAGGCCTGGTACAGCGGGCGGCAGGTCTACCTCCTGTACACCGTCACGGCGCCGGAGGGCGGGTACTGGTTCCCGACCGAAGCGTATCTGCTGGACGGGACCCAGGACCGGGTCCTCACCCACGGCGGCACGGACTGGGGGCACCTCGCGACCTGGGGCGGATTCTCGGCGGAGGGGTTCCACGCCGTGCTGATCCTCAACGGAATCGACCCGGAGCCCGGAGGGACGCACGTGGAACTGGTGCTCCGCCCGTGGATGCGGATCGATCCCAGGACCGGCCCGCAGCGGACGGGCGTCGGCGCGACCATGTGGGCGGAGCTCCGGATCCGCCTTCCCTGGGAAGACGACTACCTCCGGGAGCCTGCGCCCGAGGTCGTCCCCTGGCCCCGGCAGCACACGTGGCTCGGGCGGACGCTCGCCCTGGAAGCGCTGGAGGTCGGCATCGGGCGGACCCGGCTCACGGGCACGATCACCCTCCCTCAGGGAGAACGGGACCCTGTGCTGCACGCCACCCTGATCATCGGGGAACAGGAACTGCACGGCCGGTACGCCGCGCAGCCTGTCGGGGAACCGGGGCGCTACCGCTTCACCATCACCTACGACGGCCTGAACCAGTGGCCTGCGCCGGTGGGGCTGCGGCTGCAGGGGATCACCTTCGTCACGGACCAGGTGCTGGAGTGGCCGGTGAACTGGGCCAAATACCGGGAGCGGACGTCCTCCCGGGACGGGGAGATGGACCCGGCGGACCAGGTGAGCCTGCCGTTCTACGACAGCGAACTGGTGGCGCGGTTCGCCACCGACAGCGGCGTCGGCATCGAGCAGCGCACGCCCAGGCGGGAGCCGCCGTACGTGCGTTCCGCCCTCCGGATGGGCGGACGCCTGCCGCTGGAGACGGCTGAGCCCGGCGAACCGCCGGCTCTGGGCCCGGGGTTCGAAATCGAAAACGACGCCCGCGAGGTGATGACCAACCTCGGCGGGGCCGCGGGCCGCGATGACATCCGCGCGAACGAGGAACGGATCCGGGTCTGGGCCATGTGGTGGAACGAACTGCCCGAGTCCTTCCGCCGGTCGGAGCGGATCATCGTCCGCTACGTGCACCCTTCGGCCACGCTGGTGCTCGACGAGACGTGGACGGCGCCCGGGGTCAGGTGAACGGGAAATGCCGCGCACTGCACGACCAGGGCTGCCAGCCGGATTCACCGCGAAAAAGAGCCCTCCCGATTCCGCCGGGAGGGCTCTTCGTGTCGTTGGCGATCAGTGGCCCCCGCTCACTTCACCGTCACATACTCCACCGCCCGCGGCTGCCAGGCGCCGTCCCGCATGCTGTAGTCGCCCACCTCCAGACGGTACTCGCCGGGCTGCAGGTCGTGCTCCAGCACGATGGTGAACTCGCCCCAGTTCCACGTCGACGCGGCGGCGGTGGTGAAGGCGACCGCCACTTCCTGCCCCTGTCCGTCCAGCAGGCGGGCCACAACGTTGGCCTCGAACAGGTGCCGGGCGTAGCCGTTCACCGTAATGCGGCCGGGTTCGCTGACCGCGGAGGCGATGACCGCGTCCCCGGTCAGCTTGGCGCGCGCCTCACCGGTGCCGTCCAGGGTGTAGAGGCGGGGCAGGAGCTCGGGGTCGGTGTACTGGGCGGCAGGCCCCTTGGGGGGCGAAGTCCAGCGGAAGACGGGCTCCAGATGGGCGCCGGGCGCCGGCACGGAGGCGATGGAGATCTGCCTGCCGCCCTCCTCCGCCAGTGAGACCACCAGCTGATCCTCCCCGGCCGCCGCGGACGTGATGCGCACCTCGCCCTCCTCCACGGAGGCGATCAGGTAGAGCCGGTCGAGGTGGGAGGCCGTGGCGCCGACGGTGGTCGCCGCGTACCGGTCCACCATCGCCCGCACATCAACCGGCAGCGAATCGTAATCGTGCCACTGCATCGGGTTCAGGCTGTCGATCGTCCAGACCCCGTTGCCGCCGGCGGCCGGGTTGCGGACCAGCACGAAGGCGTAGGTCGTGCCGTCTCGGGTGACGAACGCCTCGGCCCGGTCCCCGTCCTGCCGGATGGTCGCGCGCTCCAGTTCCGCGGCCGTAAAGCCGAACATCCGGCCCTCAAACCGGGCGACCTTCGCCGGGTCCAGCCGCCAGGTGTCCAGCCCCTGGTCGGCCCGGTCCTGCAAGTACTGCGTCCGCTCCGGGTTCGGGAACACCGGATACAGGTAGAGGTACGGGCTCTTCGTATCCACCACCATGCCGCCGAGCTCGCCCTCGGACTTGCCGTCGATCTGAATCCGGATCTCCTCGATCCCGGGGACCTCGGCCAGGCTCAGACGGAGGGCGTGAACGAGGGCCATCACGGCCGCAGAACCCTGCACCTGGCCGACTTCCTCGCTCAGGTTCACCGTCGCCGTTCCGCCTTCCAGCCTGACGGGCTCCAGGAGCCGGGCCCCTTCCGGGAACGGCCGCCTCAGGTGCGGATCGGCCGGGCCGGCCAGCAGCTCCTCCACGATCCGGGTCGCCAGTTCCGCGGCGCCGCCCTCGGGCACCTGCCGCTGCTCGGGGATCAGGTGCTGCACCTGCCAGTCGGGGTAGAACACGATCACCGTGCGGGACTGCACGGGAGGATCCACCTGCACGGACGGGGAGACCGGCGCCTCGCCCTCGGGGGCCTGCTGCGGACTCACACCGGCGCAGCCGGACGCCGTCACGGCCACGGCCAGCACCAGGGGCAGCGCCCGGGCCAGGGCCATTCGACCGGTTTTCTTCATGCGTATCTGCTCCTTTCGGGGTGATCTTCACTGCCGAGTCTACCGGTCAAGTATGACCCCCAGATGACAAGTTGTTACGAAAGTATGACGCACCGATTAAACCGGCAGCGTCAGCGTAAACCGGCTGCCCTCGCCGACCCGGGACGCCACGAGGATCCGGCCGCCCAGGCGGGCCGCCGCCTCGGCCGCAATAGCCAGTCCCAGCCCGGCGCCGCCGGTCGCGCGCGACCGGGCCTTGTCCACCCGGTAGAAGCGCTCGAAGATGTGCGCCAGGTGCTCGGGCGGGATGCCGATGCCCGTGTCCGTCACGGCGACCCAGGCGATGCGGCCTGAACGGCCGGCGCCGGCCTGGTCGACGGCCTCCGCGGCGGCCGGTCCTGACGTCTCCGCGCCGGCATCCTGCAAGGCCGGCGCCGGGCCGGTACCCACGGCCACCTGCACGGCGCCGCCGCGCGGGGTGTACTTGATGCCGTTCTCCACCAGGTTGCCCACGACGGTCTGCACCAGCTCCGGCTCCGTCCGCACGGGCACAGGCGGGCCGGGCAGCAGCTCCAGCCGCACGCCCCGTTCGGCGGCCAGCGGCTCCAGGGCGTGCACAACCTCCGCCACGGTGCGGCGCAGGTCGACCGGCTCGGCCGTGTTGCCCGCCTGGCTGCGCGCCTCCGCCCGCATGTCGAGGCGCGCGAGCTGCAGGAGCGAGCTGACCAGGCGGCCCGCCCGGTCGCACTCGTGGACGATGTCGGTCAGGTGTTCCTTGTACACCGCCGGATCCAGCGGGCGGTCGGTGAGCAGCGGCTCCGCCAGGGCCCGGATCGCGGCGATGGGCGTGCGCAGCTCGTGAGAGGCGTCGGCGACAAACGCCCGCCGCTGCTGGTCCAGCCGGCCCAGCTCCTCGGCCATGCGGTTGAAGCCCTGGCCGAGATCCCTGAGCTCGCTGCTGCCGCCCGGCACGACCCGCGTGTCGAGCCGGCCCCGGGCGAGGCGCGCCACCGCCTCCCGCAGCCGCACCAGCGGGCGGGTGAGGTACCGCGCCAGCAGCACGCCGAGCACCACCGACAGCGCGGCCATGGCGCCGGCCACCCACGCCAGCTGCCTGAGCAGGTCCTGCTGCGCGTCCCGCACGGCGCCGATCTCCGCCGCCAGCAGCACGACGCCTCTCTGTGCCTCGCCGACGACCACCGGGATGCCGGCGTACATGACCCACTCGCCCGTGGGCAGCCGCCGGGTGCCCGTAGCGGTCTCACCGGCCAGGGCCCGGCGGACCTCGGGATGCGTCAGCCGCTGCCCGAGGAGGGGCGTGTCGGTCGCGATGTCCGCGATGACGACCCCCTCACGGTCCACGACCACCGGTCGGATGCCGCTCTGCTGGTGAAAGCGGTACAGCGCCAGCGTCATGCCTTCCTGGGGATCCGCCCAGTACTCGGCCGCCAGCCCCGCCGCGGCCTGTCCCCAGGCCAGGACCGAGTCGGCCCGCTCCTGCATCAGCCGGGCGCCGGTCTGGTAGAGCAGCAGCGCCCCGCTGCCGCCCAGGGCCAGGACCGTGACCAGGGCGAAGGCCAGGGCCAGCTGGACGGCCAGCGGCCAGTGGTCCGGCCGCCTCACGGCTCGGCCTCCAGGTAGTAGCCCACGCCCCACTTGGTGCGCAGGTAGCGGGGCCGGGAAGGATCCGCCTCCAGCTTCTCCCGGATGCGCCGGACGTGGACGTCCACCGTGCGCTCGTCACCGGCGAAGTCGTAGCCCCACACCAGGTCCAGCAGCTCCTGGCGGGTGTACACCACCCCGGGGTGGCGGGCCAGCAGTTCCAGCAGGTCGTACTCCCGGGCCGTCAGCTCCAGGGGACGGCCAGCCACCTCCGCCCGGCGCTGTCGGGTGTGGAGCACCAGATCGCCCACGGCGACCCTGCCGGTCTGCTCCTGCCGGGACGGGGCTTCGGCCCGCCGCAGGATGGCCCGGATGCGGGCGATCAGCTCCCGGGTGTTGAAGGGCTTGGTGAGGTAGTCGTCCGCCCCCAGCTCCAGGCCGAGGATCTTGTCGATGTCGTCGGCCTTGGCCGTGAGCATGATGATCGGTGTCATGCCGGCGGCCCGCACCTCCCGGCAGACGGTGAGCCCGTCCACCTCCGGCAGCATCAGGTCCAGCACGATCAGGTCGAAGTCGCCTGCCCGAAACTTGTTCAGCGCCTCCCGCCCGTCGGACGCGGTGGTCACCTGGAAGCCTTCCTGCTCCAGGCTGAGCCGCAGGCCCTTCACCAGGCCCGGCTCGTCGTCCACGACGAGGATGTGGGGCATCCAGCGTCACCTCCTGCCGGGTGCATTCTCGCCAGTGCCAGCATATCGCACGGTTCGGGGCCGGTCTACCCTGCGCCAAGGTACTGGTCGATCTGCTCGCCCGGGTTTAGCACGGGGCCGCCGTGGCAGACCTCCAGCCGCTCGGGCTGCAGCGCCGAGACGATAGCCGCGGAGCGCACCGCTTCGGCCATGTCGGCCGTGAAGATGGCCATCGGCCGGCCGATCCGCCCCCGCCGGGACGTGAACAGGTCCCCGGCGAGCAGCACCCGGTCCTGCTCGTGGTAGTACGCGACGTGGCCGGGCGAATGGCCCGGCGTCAGGTAGGGCCGGAGCCCGCCCACCCGGGCCAGGACGCCCGGGCGCCCTCCGACAGGGGCTCCGCCACACCCGGCGCGACGGTGACGGCGGCCGCCCGCCGGCGGGGATACGGCAACTGCCCCGTCATGTACGGAATCTCCCGGGCATGAGCGTAGACGGGCACGGCCCGCTCCCGCAGGATCCGAGCAATTGCCCCGGTGTGGTCGCTGTGGCCGTGGGTCAGCAGGATGCGCCGCAGGGGCCCCGCCCCGAGGCGGTCCACCGCCCGCAGGATCCCGCCCGCCATGAAGGACAGGCCCGCGTCCACCAGCGTCACGCCGTCCTCGGCAACCACCAGCCACACCCTGACCGGGACCAGTACCCAGACAGAGACAGCCCAGATGTGTGTGGACACCCGCTCCACCCGCACGGCTGCAACCCCCTCCTCGCCGCGATCGCCGCGCCTTGACCGGCGCGGCACGCCTCCCCCCCCCCGTGAGGCCGTCTCGGATCCGCCGGGCGGCGCAGGGCGGCGCAGGCCCCCGCACGCGCCGCCGCGGCACGTCCTCACCGGCTCGCCAGCCGAACCTGAACCCGCATCAGGCCTGGCTTTTCCTCGACGTATCCGCCGGGCGCGTCCACCGACAGCGCCTCGCCCTCTATCCTGAGCCGCCCGCCCTGCTCCACGGGCGGCGGCCCGGGCAACCGCAGCCGGAACCGCCGTCCCGCCTCCCCCCACTCCTCCAGGCAGAGCGCATGGATGGTCACCCGCAGCCCGTCGGGGCCCACGGCTCCGCAGAACCGGGTGTGGAGCCTCCGGCCGGGGGAGATGTTCAGAAGGTTGGTGGGATCCCACATGAGCCCCTTCACCTCGGGCGGCAGGGCGATCTCCACCGCCACGCCGGGACCTTCCTCCAGCTCCCGGAGCAGCGCCGCAATCCGCTTCTGCCGCTGCGCCTCCGCCTCCTGTTCCGCCTCCAGCAGGGCCGCCAGCCCTTCGGCCACCACCACCTGGTGGACAGGCGGCAGCGGCTCGGCCAGGCTCTCCTCCAGGAGTTGCTGAAGCGACCCGCCCACCGCCGCGAGCCTCGCCTGCCAGCCGGGAGCCATCCTGTCCAGCACGAGCGCCTGGGCCGCACCGGTGTCGTAGAAGCGCCGGTAAGCGGCGTGGCGGCCGCCCACGTTGTAGGACAGCAGCCGCCCGGCCAGCTCGTCCAGCGGCGCCCCGGCCCACACCTCCACGTAGGTGGGCGTCCCCTCCACCCACTCGGCGGTCTGCTCGTACACGGCCGCGTCCCCCCGGTCGATGCGGACCAGGTGCCGGTGGCGGTGCTGGCGCATGGACAGGAAGGCGCCCACGGCGGTGCGGTCTCCTTCCAGCGCGCGGGCCAGGAGCCGGTTCTCCACGACCGCCATCGCGTTGTTGGCCGGATCGTTCTCCGGGTAGCTGGCCATGGCCTGCATGCCCGCCAGGTCCATCCGGGGCAGGGCGGGAAAGGCCACCTGCTGGAACACGTGGAACGCCTCGTGCAGGATCAGGCGCGCCAGGGCCGCGTCGTCGGACGGGGGCCGGTCCGCGAGGTTCACCAAAGCGGTAAGGTGCCCGGCCACGGGCATGGCGGTGTTGCCCGCCATGTCGGGCCGGACGGGACCCGCGTGCACCGGACGGCCTGCCACCTCCCCGGCGGGCCGGTAGCCCTCGGGCGGGGCGGGGTGGCCGATCAGCCAGGCTTCGCGTGCGTCATAGAGCAGAATCGGGATGGACGGGAGCGCGAACCCCGGCCAGAGGTCGCCCTCCCCACACAGCCGGTGTGCCAGCGTGACGACGGTACGGATCCGTTCCACGGGAACCACCTCCCCGGCGCAGCCGGCGCCGCGCCGTCCAAATCGCCCGGGCAGTGCATGCCCCGGCGCCGTTGCCCTGCGTGCAAAGTCCACCGCGGCGCGGTGCCATTCTGCCTCGGGCGCTCTGCCGCTCGGCCTCGGCAATACACCGCTTTGCCACCGTGATGCGCCGCTCTGCCTCCGCGATTCGTCGGTCTGCCTCGGCGATGCGCCGCTTCGCCTCGGACGCTGTGCCGCTCGGCCTCGGCAGTACACCGCTCTGCCACCGTGATGCGCCGCTCTGCCTCCGCGATTCGTCGGTCTGCCACCGCAACGCGCCGCTCAGCCTCGGGCGCTGTGCCGTTCGGCCTCGGCATTACGCCGCCCTGCCACCGTGATGCGCCGCTCTGCCTCCGCGATTCGTCGGTCTGCCTCGGCGATGCGCCGCTTCGCCTCGGACGCTGTGCCGCTTGGCCTCGGCATTACGCCGCCCTGCCACCGTGATGCGCCGCTCTGCCTCCGCGATACGCCGCTCTGCGCCACCGTGATGCGCCGCTCTGCCTCGGCGATGCGCCGTGTGCCGCAGCGGTGCGTCCGTCCGCCGTCAGTCCTCGGCGACGACGCGGTAGATCGCCCCGCGCCGGTCGACCACGTAGACCTCGCCGGCCTCATCCTCGCCGAACGAGGTGATGTTGAGCGACGTGTCCAGCAGCCGGCCGGTCTGCCACTGGCCGTCCTGCTGCTTCAGGCCCCAGATGTACCCCGTGCAGTAGTCACCATACAGATAGATCCCCACCAGTGCGGGAATGGCCTGCCCGCGGTAGACGTAGCCGCCGGTGATCGAGCAGCCGCCCTCCGCGTGGGTGTACTCGGCCACGGGAAAGACAGCGCCGGGTGCCTCGCCCTGCGCGTACCGCCGGGAGCCCTCCCAGACCCGCCACCCGTAGTTCTCGCCGCCCGGGCTGCCGGCGGGCTGGAAGTTGACCTCCTCGATGGCGTTCTGCCCCACGTCCGCGATGTACAGGTCGCCGGTGGCCCGGTCGAAGCTGATCCGCCAGGGGTTGCGCAAACCGTAGGCCCAGATCTCCTCCCGGCCCTGCCCCCCGACGAAGGGGTTATCCGGCGGGATGCGGTAGGGACCCGGCTGGGAGACGTCCAGCCGCAGGATCTTGCCCAGCAGGCTGTCCAGGTTCTGGGCCCGGTTCTCCGGGTCTCCCGCCGAACCACCGTCGCCGAGGGCCAGGTAGAGGTAACCGTCCGGGCCGAAGAGCAGCGCGCCGCCGTTGTGGTTGGCGTAGGGCTGCTCCACGGTCAGCAGCACCTCCTCGGAGGCCGCGTCGCCCCGGCGGGGGTCGCCGTCCCGCAGCCGGAACCGGGACAGCACCGTGCGCCCGTCGGGCCGGCCGGTATAGTGGATGTAGAAGATGCCGCTCTCCCGGAAGTCGGGCGAAAAAGCCAGCCCCAGCAGCCCCTGCTCGTTCCCGCGGCTCAGCACCCGGTCGGTCAGGTCGAGGAAGGGCGTCTCCAGCAGGCGGCCGTCCTCCAGCACCCGCACCCGGCCCGGCTGTTCCAGGATGTACAGCCTGCCGCTGCCGTCCCCGGCGTGGGTGACGTAGAGCGGCCTCTCCAGCCCGTCCACCACCTTCTGCAGCCCGATCTGCGGCCAGCCCTCCCCCGGTCCGGACGCCGGGCTGCATCCCAGCAGCAACAGCAACAGCACGGAGATCACGCCGCGTACAACGGCGCCCAAGTCAGACCCTCCCATCCGCAACTCTTCCACAGGCCCCGCCTCCCCTCCTGTTCCTCACCGCAGCTGCTGCGCCAGCCAGACGGCCATCCCGACCTGGGCTGCCAGCAGAACCGGCACGCCGACCGCGAACCTGGCCTTTCGGGTCTTGTGCCGCACGAGGTAAACGCCCAGCAGCGCGCCAGCCCCGCCGCCCAGCGCCGCCAGCCAGAGCAGCGTCCGTTCCGGCACCCGCCGGCCCCCGCGGCGGGCCCGGAGCTTGTCCCAGGCGTAGGTCAGCAATACGATCAGGTTGAACAGGAGCAGCGCCGCCCCTGCCAGCGCCGGCCAGGTCAGGTTCCATCCCTTGACGGCCGCCACCCCCTTCGCTACGTTAAGACTCAGTCAACCGGTGACGTAAGCGGGTGTGAGATGCGGGAGAGGTGAGATATTGGCGGTGGGCGGTGAGAGGCAGGACTGGAAACGGGAAGTGAGCAACGAGAATGGAGAGGTGAGAAGCGGGATGGGAAGTGGGAAGTGGGAAGTGGGATGTGGGATGTGGGATGTGGGATGTGAGATGTTAGATGTTAGATGTAAGAGTTAAGCGGTGTGAGAGGTGAGATTTGGGCCGCGGATGTGGACGGTTGCTCCGTAACTGCGGCGAACGGTGCGGCTGGACACGTGGGACGCCGTCCTCGGGCCGCCCCCGGTGAAACGCACAGCCGGCGGGGCTTCACCGTCGGCCGTCTGCGGGGGGCGCTCCCGTCTCACATCCCCCGGCCGCAACACCGAACCTTGACTCCCAGCCCGGCCCCGTTCCCCTCTCACCGCGTACTCACTGCTGACCACTGCCAGCGGCGGCCGCGCACCTGACTCACTCCCCTCCGCCCACCACTCACCACCCACAGCCACTCCCACCGCCCACCACTCACCACCCATAGCCCCTCTCACCGCCCACCACTCACCACCCACAGCCCCTCTCACCGCCCACCACTCACAGCCCACAGCCACTCCCACCGCCCACCACTCACAGCCCACCGCCAACTCCCTCCGCCCACCACTCACCACCCACAGCCCCTCTCACCGCCCACCACTCACCACCCACAGCCCCTCTCACCGCCCACCACTCACAGCCCACCGCCAACTCCCTCCGCCCACCACTCACCACCCACAGCCCCTCTCACCGCCCACCACCCACCACCCACAGCCCCTCCCACCGCCCACCACTCACCACCCACAGCCCCTCCCACCGCCCACCACTCACCACCCATAGCCCCTCTCACCGCCCACCACTCACAGCCCACCGCTCAATGAGGAGGTTCCCCCGTGGCCATCTACGCAATCGGCGATCCCCACCTCAGCCTGGCCGTCAACAAGCCCATGGACATCTTCGGCCCCCGCTGGGCCGGTCACGCCGCGCGCCTGCTCCAGAACTGGGAGGCCACGGTGGGCCCCGACGACTACGTCCTCGTCCCCGGCGACATCTCCTGGGGCATGACTTTGGACGAGGCGCTGCCGGACCTGCAGGAGATCGACCGGCTCCCCGGCCGCAAGCTGCTCATCCAGGGCAACCACGACTACTGGTGGCAATCGCTGAAGAAGCTGCGGGCGCTGCCGCTCAGCACCATATCCTTCATCCAGAATGACGCCGTGCTGCTGCCGGATGGTTCCGTGCCGGGAGTGGACGGGCGGGTGGCCGTCTGCGGAACCCGGGGGTGGATCACCCCCGGCGACCGGACGTGGCATGAGGACCCCGCCCACAACGAGAAGATCTACCGGCGCGAAGTGGGAAGGCTGCGGCTCTCGCTGGAGGCGGGCCGGAAGGCCGGGGCAGACCGGTACATCGTCATGCTCCACTACCCGCCGGTGGCCGACGACCACGCGCCGACGGAGTTCACCCGTCTGCTGGAGGAATGGGGCGGCGTTCTGCTCTGCGTCTACGGCCACCTCCACGGGCCCAACGCGCCCCACCGCGCCTACCAGGGGCTGCAGGGCACCGTGCGCTACCGCCTGGTGGCCTGCGACGCCGTGGACTTCACCCCGGTGAACCTCTTCCCCCAGGGCGGGGACATGGCCGCAGGCAACGGTCTATGCTAAGATAAAGACACAAAAGGCTCCGCGAAATGAGGATGGCCATGGCAACCCCGAGCATGGAAGATTACGTGGAGAAGATCTACGAGCTGATCCAGTCGAAGGGCTATGCCCGGGTCAGCGACATCGCCCAAGAGCTGAACCTGCAGCCGTCTTCGGTCACGAAGATGGTCCAGAAGCTCGCGGAGGCGGGGTATATCCACTACGAGCGCTACCGCGGGCTGGTCCTCACCCCCGCGGGCGAACTGTTGGGTGAACAGATGAAAGACCGGCACGCCATGCTGACGGAGTTTCTCCGCACCATCGGCGTGCCGGAAGAGGAGATCGAGGTGGACGTGGAGGGCATCGAGCACCACGTCAGCCCGTCCACCGTGCGCTGTATTCAGGACCTGACGTCCTTCCTGCAGGAGAACGAGGACGTCCGGGAGGCCCTGGCCGCCCACCGGCGGCGCCGGCAGGCCCGGGAAGAGGCGGAAAAAGCGGCCCGGGAGCAGGCCGAAGCCTGACGGCGGCTAGGCGGTCAGCTGCGGCTCGCGGCGCTCCCGGATGCGCGCCCGCACGAAGGTCCGGCACCAGGCCGCGGCGAGCAGCAGCACGAGCGCCGTGGCCGGGAAGACCCAGCGGATTCCCACCCGGTCGCCCATCACGCCGCCCAGGAGCGGCCCCAGCATGGCGCCGACGTTGAACGCCGACTGGTTCAGCCCGAACGCCTTGCCCCGCTGCTCCCGAGGCACCGTGGCTGCGATGAGTGCGGACAGGCCCGGCGTGACGGCCGCCAGGGAGAGACCCGCCGCCAGCCGGAACAGGCCCATCGCCATGCCGCTCCGCACGATGGCCTGCGGCAGGGTGAGCAGCGCACCGCCCGCAAGGCCGAGGGTCACGGTGGTCACGTACCCCCACCGCTCGCCCAGCTTGGCCCATGACGGCGCGGCCAGCACGAACGCGAGGCCCGGCACCGAGTAGATGACGCCGGCCATCCAGTTGGGACTGCCGGCCCCCAGGAGCTCCCGGATGTAGGGGATGAGGATCGGCTCCATCGCCGCCTGGGAGGCCATCATCAGGACGGTCGTGGCGAGCAGCGCCGGAAGCGGCCCGCCCCGCAGCACCTGCCGCATGTCGCCCAGCAGGTGCACCTGCTGGTGCGCCGGACGCTGGAACTGCTCCCTGACCGCCGCCAGTACCAGCAGCGTCGCCGCGAACACGGCGATACCGCCCAGGGCCATGGTGCTGCGGATGCCGATCAGGTCGGCCAGGAAGCCGCCCAGCATCGGCCCCAGGATCGACCCGGCCTGGTTGCCGGTGGCGACCACCGAAAGCGCGCGGCCCATGTGGCGCTCCGGGGTGGTCGTGGCCACCAGCGCCGTGGCGGTGGGGATGAACCCGGTCAGGGCGCCGATCATCACCCGGACACCCAGCAGCTCGTAGGGGTTGCGGACGAAGGACATCAGCACGTAGGCCGTGCCCAGGAAAACCCCGGCCCGGATCATCATCGCCTTGCGGCCCCAGCGGTCGCCCAGGGCGCCCCAGATCGGGGCGGTCAGCGCCGAGAAGCCGGAGTTGACCGCGCCGAGCAGCCCCGCCCAGACGGTCACGCCCACGCCCACCCCCAGGTCATCGCTGAGGAAGACCGGCATGAAGGGCATCACCATCGTCCAGGCCGCTGCGGCGATGAAGACCGCGGCCCAGAGCACCACCACGTTTTTCTGCCACGACTCCATGTTCGAAGGCGCCTTCTTTCCGTGTGATAGTGAGCAGGCTTCGATGAGTTGACTATAGACCCGAATCCCTGGAATGTCTACAGGCTGTGCGAACAGCGCGCAGGACCGGAAGGGAACCGGTCCGGCACAGTCGAAGAAGAGAAAGATCTCAAATGTTGGAAGAGGAGAGAGCCGCCTTGGCCAACAAGCTGTCGCAGAGCGAGATTGACGCGCTGGTGGCCAGCCTGCTGGCCGCAGACAACGCCGAGAAGGAGGCCGCCGCCAAGCAGGCGGCCCAGCAGGAAGCGCCTGACGCCGGCGCCCCGGCTGCAGCCGCCGCCCAGGCCGCAGAGGCCGGGTCGGACAGCTTCGAGTCCGCGCAGGACCTGGGACCGGTGACCCAGGCGGAACTCGAGGCTGCGGTCGCCGCGTCGCGCGCGGCCAAGCGAGCGGCGAACCAGCCGGATGCGATCACCCCCGGCACGGTGGCCATCAGTCCCTCCGCGGGGGCGCCGGAGTCCGGCCCTGCGGAGGCCCCTGCCCCGTCCGGGCCGGCGGGGGCCGCGCCCGCCGCAGCCGGGGCACCGACCGGGGCCGGGACACCGACCGGGGCCGGGGCGCCCACCGGAGCAGGGGCGTCCATCGGAGCCGGGGCGCCGGCCGCAGCCGGGGCGCCGGCCGCAGCCGCTGCGCCCGGGACCGCAGCTTCGCCTGCGGCCCAGGCTAGCGCCGCCGCCGCAGGGCTCGCCGCCAGAATCCCGCCCGGCCTGCGGGGGGTGCTGCTGGACATCGAGCTCACCCTGAGCGTCGAGCTGGGCAAGGTCCGGCTGCCCCTGGGCGACGTCCTGTCGATGGGGCCGGGGTCGGTCATCACGCTGGACCGGCTGGCCAGCGAGCCCCTGGACGTGAAGGTGAACGGACTGCCGGCCATGAAGGCGGAGGTCATCGCCATCGGCGAGAAGTACGGCATCCGGATCGTCGAGTCCGACCTGCCCGGCCACGCGGCCGCCTCCTGAGCGCGAACACGCAAACCGCATTCTTAGCGGGCGGTGCCCCCATGGGCACCGCCCGCTGCTGTCTCTCGTCACCCGGTCAGGCTCTGGCCGCCGGCGAACTGGCTGTAGTACAGGTCGGCGTAGTGGCCGCCCGCGGCCAGCAGCTCCCGGTGCGTGCCCTGCTCCACGATGCGGCCGTGGTCCATGACGAGGATCAGGTCGGCGTCACGGATGGTCGACAGCCGGTGGGCGATCACAAAGCTCGTGCGCCCCCGCATGAGGGACTGCATGGCCTGCTGGATCTGCAGCTCCGTCCGGGTGTCCACCGAGGAGGTCGCCTCGTCCAGGATCAGCATGGCGGGATCGGCCAGGAAGGCCCGTGCGATGGTGAGGAGCTGCTTCTGGCCCTGAGAGAGGTTGGAGGCCTCCTCGTTCAGCACGGTGTCGTACCCGTCGGGCAGGGCGCGGATGAAGCTGTCCGCGTGCGCGAGCCGGGCCGCCTCCACGATCTCCTCCTCCGTGGCCCCCTCCCGTCCGTAGGCGATGTTCTCCCGGATCGTCCCGTGGAAGAGCCAGGTGTCCTGCAGCACCATCCCGAAGAGGCCCCGCAGGTCGCCGCGCCGGAGCCGGCGGATGTCCACGCCGTCCACCGTGATCCGGCCGCCGTCCAGCTCGTAGAAGCGCATCAGCAGGTTGACCAGGGTGGTCTTACCCGCGCCCGTGGGGCCGACGATGGCGATCACCTGGCCGGGCCGGGCCGTGAGGTTCAGCCCCTCGATCAGCGGCTGCTCCGGCCTGTAGCGGAACCGGACGTCCTCGAAGCGGACCTCCCCCCTGGGCTGGTCCAGGCGCGCCGGCGCCTCCGGATCCGGGACGACCTCCGCCTCGTCGAGCAGCTCGAAGACCCGCTCGGCCGCGGCGATGGTGGACTGGATGATGTTGGCAATGCTGGCCGTCTGCGTGATCGGCTGGCTGAACTGGCGGGCGTACTGGATGAACGCCTGGATGTCGCCGATGGGCACGACCCGGCGGGTGACGAAGATGCCGCCGACGACCGCGACGATCACGTAGCCCAGGTTGTTCACCAGGGCCATCAGCGGCATGATGATGCCCGAGACGAACTGCGCCTTCCAGCCCGCCTCGTACAGCCGCCGGTTGATGCGGTCGAACTCGGCTGCCGCCTCGGCCTCCCGGCCAAACGCCTTCACCACCTGATGGCCGGTGAAGGTCTCCTCCACGTGCCCGTTCAGCTCGCCCAGCGCGGCCTGCTGGGCCTTGAAGTAGCGCTGGGACCGGCGCGCCACCCCCACGGTGACGATGGCCGACAGCGGCAGCGAGACCAGGGTGACCAGCGTGAGCACCGGGCTGATGCTGAGCATCATCGCCACGACGCCCACCAGCATGACCAGGGCGGAGATGAGCTGCGTCAGGCTCTGCTGCATGGTGGCCGCGATCGTGTCGATGTCGTTGGTCACCCGGCTCAGGACCTCGCCGTGGGTCTGCCGGTCGTAGAAGCTGAGGGGCAGGCGCGCCAGCTTCTCGTTGACCTGGTTGCGCAGGTCGTAGACCGTGCGCTGGGAGATCCCCGCCATCACGAACTGCTGCACCACGCCGAATCCGGCGCTGATCAGGTAGAGCGCTCCCAGCAGCGCGAGGATGCGGGCGATCTCGCCGAAGTCCACCCCGGCGCCGGGGATGCCGGCCTGCCGGGCCAGCATCCCCTCCAACAGCAGGGTGGTCGCCCGGCCCATGATCCGGGGGCTCACGATGTTGAAAAGGGTGCTGAGGGCGGTGAGCAGGAACACGAGGCCCAGCTGCCAGAGCCGGGGCCGCAGGTAGCGGAGCAGCCTGCGCAGGGTGCCTCGGAAGTCCCGGGGCTTCTCGCCCGCCATCGCCATCGCGGGGCCCATCCCGTGACCGTGCCGGGGGCCGCGCCCAGGTCCGTGCCGTGCGCTCATGCCAGCACCTCCTCGGCGAGCTGGGAGGCGACGATCTCCCGGTAGATCTCACAGCTCTGCAGGAGTTCACGGTGGGTGCCGATCCCGGCGACGCGGCCCTGGTCCAGCACGATGATCCGGTCGGCATCCATCACCGTGCTCACCCGCTGGGCGACGATGAACACGGTGGACCGGGCGATCTCCGGCTTCAGGGCGGCGCGCAGCCGGGCGTCGGTGCGGAAGTCCAGGGCGGAGAAGTTGTCGTCGAAGATGTAGATCGCCGGGCGGCGCACCAGGGCCCGGGCGATGGTCAGCCGCTGCTTCTGGCCGCCGGAGACGTTGGTGCCGCCCTGGGCGATGGCGGTGTCGTACCCGTCCTGCATCTCGGCGATGAAGCCGTCGGCCTGGGCGATGGCGGCCGCGCGGGCCACCTCCTCGTCGCTGGCGTCCGGCTTGCCGAAGCGGATGTTGTCCGCGATGCTGCCGCTGAAGAGCATCGCCCGCTGGGGCACGTAGCCGATGGCGGCGCGCAGGTCGGCCTGACGCCACTGGCGCACATCGACGCCGTCCACCAGCACGGCGCCTTCCTGCACGTCGTAGAAGCGGAGGATCAGGTTGATCAGGGTGGTCTTGCCGGCGCCGGTGCCGCCGATGATCGCCGTCACCTCACCCGGAAGCGCCCGGAAGGAGACCGACTCCAGGGCCGGCCGCTCGGCGCCGGGGTACCGGAACGTGACGTCCCGGAACTCCACCTCGCCCCGCACCCCATCGGGCACGTAGGGATCCGGCGGGTCGGTGATGGCCGGCTCCACGTCCAGCACCTCGTTGATGCGCACGGCCGAGGCCGAGGCCCGGGGCAGCATGACGAACATCATCGAGAGCATCATCGTGGAGAACATGATGTGCATGACATACTGGATGAAGGCCATCAGGTCGCCGACCTCCATGCGGCCGGCCTCGATCCGGATGCCGCCGAACCAGACCACGGCGATGGCCGTGAGGTTCATGATCAGCATGAGGATCGGCATGAGGGCGCCCATGAGCCGGTTGACCAGAATCGCGGTCTCGGTGAGGTCCCGGTTGGCGTCGACGAACCGCCGCTGCTCGTACGCCACCCGGTTAAAGGCCCGGATGACCCGCACGCCGGTCAGCCCCTCCCGGACGACCCGGTTCAGCCGGTCGATCTTCTGCTGCATGGCGTGGAACAGCGGCACGGCCTTTGCGGCCACCGCGCCGATGGCCGCCCCGAGCACGGGCAGGGCGACGACGATCACCAGCGACAGGGTGCGGTCCTTGGAGAGGGCCATGATCAGCCCGCCGATGGCCATCATCGGCGCGAAGAGCATCATGCGCAGGGCGATCATCACCACGTTCTGCACCTGGGTGATGTCGTTGGTGGTGCGGGTGATGAGCGTGGCGGTGCCCAGCCGGTCGAACTCGTGCAGCGAGAACCCCTGCGCCCGGCGGAACACCGCCTGGCGCAGGTCTCGGCCCAGGCCCATCGTGACCCGGCTGGAGCAGTAGCTGGCCAGCACGGCGACGGCCGCCCCGCCCAGGGCGACCAGCAGCATCAGGCCGCCCATGCGCAGGATGTACCCGGTATCGCCGCGGACGATGCCGACGTCGACGATGTCCGCCATCAGCGTCGGCAGGTAGAGCTCGGCCACGGCCTGCAGGAACACCAGAAGCAGGGTGAGCGCGGCAAGGGGCGCGTACGGTTTCAGGAAGCGGAGCAGCTTGATCACGTCAGGCGTTCTCTCCTTCCCGGGTGGCCAGGTAGCGTTCCAGTGCACGGAGCAGAATGCGCATTCCCTGCTCCACGGCGGCCAGCTCCTCCTCGGGCACGTTCGCCGCCACGGCCTGCCAGGCGGCCTGCAGCTCCCGCGCCGTGTGTTCCAGGGCCGGGCCGGCGGCAGGCGTGGCATAGAGCCGGATGAGCCGCTGGTCAGCGGGGTCCGACGCTTTTCGGACGTATCCCCGACGGGCCAGGTGGTCGACCGTGCGCGAGACGTGGCTCTTCACCATGGCGACGCGCCGGGCCAGTTCGGAGACGGTGATGCCGGGCTCGCGCGCGATCTCCCGGAGCATGAAGAAGACAGGGGGCGGCATGGCCGACTCCCGGAACACGTCGTTGAGCGCGACGCGCATCTCCCGGTTCAGCCGGTGCCACAGCTCACCGATTTCAGAGCGCAAGGGCGGCAAGCGGTTCACCTCGTTCGCCATCGAACGTTCGATACAGAACTAAATCATACGACGGCCCCGCCCGGTTTGCAAGCGCGCGAAAAGCGGTCCCCGCAGGGACCGCTTTTCGGGTTACGCTTCCGGGGGCGAATCCGGGGGTGCGAGCCGTGCGCCGCAGTTGGGGCAGACCCGCGGCCGGAACTCGACTCCCAGGCCTTTCTGGCACGCCGGGCAGCGCCAGTCCCGCCAGATGAAGAGGAGAGCGCCGATCACGACCACCAGGAGGGTGATCATCCCATACCGGTCGCCGAAGATCTGGCCGATCGCAGAAGCGCCCACGACCATCAGCAGGGCGGCCGACACCAGGGTCGCCACGAACCGTCGCCGCCGTCGCTCTACCAGCTGCCACATTTCTTCCGGTGTCACTCGGTCGGCCTCCTCCAGTCAAGCTAGACCTATAAACACTATAACCCAATAAACTTTGCCAATTCAATCGGGTCCGCCGAGTGGAGGTGCCTGCGTCTCGACACGGGGCTCCAAGTGCTCAAGAAGGTGAACTTTCCTGGATGCAGAACATTTTGATGAAGGTCATTTCCAGCGGATATCCAATTATGGCTGATAAACCCTAGATCGGTTGGAGGCTCATCAACCATGCGCTGGACCATCGGAAGAAAACTTGCGACATCTTTCTCCGGCGTCATCCTCCTCATGCTTCTCGCTGCCGGCCTCAGTTTCCGTGCTCTGCTCATTCAGCAGCAGCGGTACGACCTGCTGGCCAACGACCTGCGGATCGCGCAGATCCACACCGCCCGCCTGGAGGCGGCGGTCCGCGGCCAGGCGCAGGCCGTGCTGGGATATGCGGCAGGCATGCCCGACGCGCATACGGAGTACCTCGGCTACCTCGCCGATGCCCAGGCCATCATCTACGACCTGGAGGTCACCGCAGCCAGCGACGAGTCCCTGAAGCTGGTGGCCGACCTGCGGGACGCCGGTCAGCGCTTCGACGCGCAGGCCCAGGGCATCTTCCAGATGGAGCCCACGGGCGCCCGCCAGGCCATGGGCACGCTGACCTCGCTCCTCGCGGACTATGTCGATGCCGCCAACGCGATCGCGCAGTACGTGGACCAGCAGGCTGAACAGGTCATGCTCGCCACCCAGCAGGAACTGCGGCGCATGCAGTACGCGGCCGGCGCCCTGGCCGGCGTCAGCCTGGTGCTGGCGGTGGTGATCTCCATGACGCTGACGCGCTCGATTGCTCGCCCGCTCAACCGCGTGGCCGACGTGGCCGGCTGGGTCGCGGGCGGCGACCTCACCGTGCCGGAACTGAACATCCAGTCGCAGGACGAAATCGGGATGCTGGCCGCCCTGGTGAACACGATGCTGACGGGCCTGCGCGATCTCATCAGCCAGATCGCCGATTCCGGGCGCCAGGCGACCCGGTGGGCCGAGGAGCTGCGCACCACCACCGGGACCATGGCCGAATCGTCCCGGCAGGTCGCGGCCGCGGTGAGCCAGATCGCGCAGGGGACGAGCGTCCAGTCGCAGGCCGCGGCCACCAGCCTGCAGCAGGTCCGCGAGCTGCAGGACGGCATCGCCCAGATCGCGGCCGGGGCGCAGCGTCAGGCGCAGCAGACCGAGAGCGTGGCCGCCGACGCCCAGCGGATGATGGCCAATCTCACTGACGTGGCCGAGAAATCGGCGCTGATGCGGGAGATCGCCGAGCAGACCCTTTCCACCGCGCACGCCGGCAAGCGGGTGGTGGATGAGTCCGTGGAGGCCATGCAGGCCATCCGGAGCAGCGTCGAGCGGTCGGCCGCGCTGGTGGCCCAGCTGGGCGACCTGTCGGGTCAGATCGGGGCGATCACCGACACCATCACCGCGATCGCCGACCAGACCAACCTGCTCGCCCTCAACGCAGCCATCGAGGCCGCCCGCGCCGGCGATCAGGGGCGGGGGTTCGCCGTGGTGGCCGAGGAGGTCCGCCAGCTCGCGGAACGGGTGGGCTCGTCCGCCGGCGACATCGCCCAGTTGATCGAGCAGATCCGCACCGCCACGGCCCGGGCCGTCAGCGGCATCACCGAGGTGAGCGATCAGGTGCAGAAGGGCGCTCATCTGGCGGAGGACGGCGGGCGCGCCCTGCAGGAGATCGTGGGGATGGTCGAGCAGACCACCGGCCACGTGGCGGCGATTTCCGAGGCCGCCGGGCATCTGGTCTCGGTCAGCCAGTCCATCCAGAAGGCCATCGACGAGGTGGCGGCCATTTCCGGCGGGCATACCGCCGCGACCGAGCAGATGGCCGAGAACGCCCGGCTCGTGACGGAGGCCTTCGAGTCCATCGCGGCGACGGCCGAGCAGACGGCCGCCTCCAGCCAGGAGGTCGCGGCCTCCACGGAAGAGCTGACCGCCGGCATCGAGCAGATCACGCACTCGGCCAAGCAGCTGGCCGACCTGGCCTCGGAGCTCAGCGAGCACATCGGCCGCTTCAAGGTCTGAGCGCATGCATCGAAAAGCCGCCGCACCGAAAGCGGCGGCTTTTCCGTCCCCGATGTCGGCATACTAGGTGCAGCGCCCGGGTGATGGCCCGCGCCGCGCGGCGACGGGTCGCCACCGCGGGAATCCGCACGCGAAAGGAGCTGACAGGTTGAGCACACCCACCCAGACCCGGGACGTGACCACCCACGAAATGCTGGTGCTCAACGAGCTGATCCGGCTGGAGTCGGGCGACGTCCAGAAGACCAAGTCGATGCTGGCGATGGTCAGCGACCCCGACCTGCGCCAGCAACTCACCGCCTGCCTGCAGACGGGCCAGGCCCACGTCAGGGCCCTGCATGACTTCTGCCGGGCCCGGGGACTCGGCGGATAGGAGGGATGCACGGTGTCGACGGTGATCAGCGCGATCGGCGAGGCCATGGGCATGAAGCCCGAGGACCGGGTAATCGCAGAAGGTCTGCTCACAGCGGCCAAGCTGAAGGCGATGGCCTACTGCACAGCCGTTCTGGAGACCACCAACCCCGACCTGCGCCGCCTCCTGACCACTCACCTCACCGACGCCCTGGCCGAGCATGAACGCTGCACCCGTCTGGCCATCGAGCGCGGGTGGTACAAGGCCCACGCCACGCCCGACGAACTGGTCGGGCAAGCCCTGAAGGACGCCCGGGAGGTGCTGGAAGGGTAAGCGCGGCGAAGCCGCCCCGCAGGGGCGGCTTCTGGTTTACAGCCGGTACCGCATCAGGGGCAGCATCCGCCCCGGGTCGACGGTGGAGGCCACCTCCCCCGCCCGCACCGCGCCCATCTTGCGGTAGAACCCCTCCGCATGGGGGTCGGCGTCGATGCGGAGCGCCTTGTACCCATGGCCTGCGGCCTGCTGCACCGCGTGGCGCCAGAGTTGCCGGCCGATCCCCTGGCCGATGGCCGTCGGGTCGACGAACATGAAGTCCAGGGCACCCTCGTCTGCCGGGCCTGGCTTCAGGACGTAGAACCCGAGCAGCCTGCCGCGGTGTTCCGCAGCAAACACGTCGTGGGCGGCGATCATCGCCTCGGTCACCGTGAGGTCCTCCCGACACTGCGCGATGAAGTCCGGGTCGTAGCCCCAATACGCCTTGGAGCGCAGCGCCAGGGCAGAGAGCGCCCCGGCCTCGGACGGCCTGGCGCGTCGGATCCGGCTGAACATGGCCACCATCTCCTCTCGTGACGGGCTGACGCAACTCGTCCAGCGTAAACGGCGGGATGCAGCGGCCGTCCACACGCGCTGTCGGATCTCACCCCTGACGGCCCGCTGCGGAGCGCCCCCGGGGCTGCGGTGCCGGTGCGGCGTCCCCGCGGGTCACCTGGCTGAGGGAGGCTCCAGAAGCACGGCCTGGACCTCCGCAAGCACATCGGTGACCTCCGACATGGAGAGGTTGGAGAGCACGGCGATGGCGTGGTCATGGGCCGGGGAGTAGAGCGCCACGTTGCTGTACCCCGGGAGGGTGCCGGTGTGGCCCACCATCTCCTGGCCGCCGATGACCAGACGCCGTACCCCCAGGCCGTACCCTGTCTGCGCGGGCATGTCCTCGTCAGGGGCGTCCACGAAGGTCAGCATGGACTGGAGTGTGGAATCAGCCAGCACCCGGCCCCCCAGGAGGCCGTAGGTGAACCGGGCCACGTCGGCGGCGCTGGCCGTCACGGCGCCGGCGGCGAAGGCCGAGGTCTCCAACGGCGCCCTGAACCGCTCCATGTCCAGCTTGATCCCCAGCCGGCCGGTGCCCAGAACCGTCACATCGTACCCCCGCACGGTGCCCAGGGAGCGCGCCTCGCCGGCGGTCACGAAGGTGTTGGTCAGCTCCAGGGGCCCGAGCACCTGGTCGTGCAGCAGGTCGGCAAACGACCGCCCTCCCGCCGCCTCGGCGATGCGGCCGAGGAGCACGTAGTTGCTGTTGGAGTAGTAGTGCTCGGTTCCCGTTGCCGAGCGGGGCGCCTGCTGCCGGATGACCTCCAGCAACTCCTCGACACGCCACCGGCGGCGCAGGAGCACCGTCTTCAGGTTAAAGCCCATGTTCTCGGTGTAGTTGGCAAGCCCGCTGGTGTGGTTCAGCAGCTGCCGCACGGTGATCCGGTCCCCGTCGGGCATGTCGGGGACGAACCGGCTCACCGGGTCATCCAGCGAGAGCATGCCCGCCTCGGCCAGCCGCAGGATGAGGGCGGCGGTGTACAGCTTGCTCACGCTGCCGATGTGGAACCGGTCCTCCGCCGTCACGGGCCGCCTGGCCGGCGGGTCGGCCCAGCCGACGGCGCCCGTCCAGACCAGCTCACCGCCCTGCACCACCGCCACCTGCAGCGCCGGCACGCCCAGCCGCTCCCGCGCGTCCGCGACCACCTGCAGGAGCCGGTCGGAGGCGGCCGGGTCCAGCGTGGCCGCCCACGGCTCTCCGCGGCCCGGTCAGCCGTTTCCGGGCTCGACGCGGCGGCCCCGCCGCGCCGGTCGCCGGGGCTGCGCGGCCCGCAACCGCCGCCCCAGCAACCTGCAGGCCAACCAGCCGGGCAGACCGCCCAGGGTGTTGAGCAGAAGGTCGTCCACGTCAAGACCGCCCAGTCCCGTGACAAACAGGATCAGTTCCAGCGAAAGGCTCACCCCGCACACGAGGGCGCCCGCCGGGACCAACCGGGAGAACCGGGTCCACCTGGGGGCCCCGCAGACCTTGACGCTCTCTTCCCGTCACCGTACAATAAACAAGTTGTATTGAAAACCATCGCCGTGCCGCACCGGATGCCGCACGGCACTTTGTTGTGCGAAAGGGCGGATCGAGACCCATGCTTGCGACCAACCAGAGCCCGTTCTCCGCCGAGATCCGCCGCCGGCGGACCTTCGCGATCATCTCGCATCCCGACGCCGGCAAGACCACGCTCACCGAGAAGCTCCTGCTCTACGGCGGCGCGATCCGGCTGGCAGGCGCGGTCAAGGGCCGGAAGGCCGCCAGGGCCGCCACGTCGGACTGGATGGAGATCGAGCGGCAGCGCGGCATCTCGGTGACCTCCTCCGTCATGCAGTTTGCCTACGACGGCTGCATGGTCAACATCCTGGACACGCCGGGCCACCAGGACTTTTCCGAGGACACCTACCGCACGCTGGCGGCCGCCGATTCGGCCGTCATGCTCATCGACGCCGCCAAGGGTGTGGAACCGCAGACGATCAAACTGTTTCACGTGTGCAAGATGCGGGGCATCCCCATCTTCACCTTCGTGAACAAGCTCGACCGGGAGGGCAAGGATCCCTTCGCCCTCATGCAGGAGATCGAGGACGTGCTGGGCATGCGCACCTGTCCGATGAACTGGCCCGTGGGCATGGGCTCCACCTTCAGGGGCGTCTACGACCGGCAGAAGCGGCAGGTGGAGCTGTTCGACAACCGGGACCACGGCCAGACCAAGGCCCGCGTGCAGACCGCCGGCGTCGACGACCCGGCGCTGACGGACCTGCTCGGTGAGGACCTGCACCGGAAGCTCACCGAGGACATCGAACTGTTGGACGTCGCCGGCGACCCCTGGGACTTCGACCGGTTCCGCCGCGGCGACCTCTCCCCCCTGTTCTGGGGTTCGGCGCTCACCAACTTCGGCGTGCAGTCCTTCCTGGAGTACTTCCTGAGGCTCGCGCCCTCCCCCGAACCGCGCCTGGCGGGCGACCGGCTGGTCGACCCGGAGGAGCCGCGCTTCGCGGCGTTCGTGTTCAAGATCCAGGCCAACATGAACCCCGCCCACCGGGACCGGATCGCGTTCATGCGGATCGTCTCGGGCCGCTTCGAGCGGGGCATGGAAGTCCAGCACGTGCGGCTGGGCAAGAAGGTGCGGCTCTCCCAGCCCCAGCAGTTCATGGCGCAGGACCGGCAGATCGTGGAGGAGGCCTACGCCGGCGACATCATCGGCGTCTTCGACCCCGGCATCTTCCGCATCGGCGACACCCTGTGCACAGGCGAACCCGTGGTGTTCGAAGGGATCCCTTCTTTCTCCCCCGAGCACTTCGCCCGGGTCCGCTTCAAGGACGCGATGAAGTCCAAGCACTTCCGCAAGGGCCTGGACGAGCTGACGGAAGAAGGCGCCATCCAGGTCTTCTACGCGACGCAGCCCGGCCACCCCGACCCGATCCTGGGTGCGGTGGGCGAGCTGCAGTTCGAGGTCTTCCAGTACCGGATGCAGCACGAGTACGGGGTGGAAGTGACCCTGGAGCGGCTGCCCTATGAGATCGCCCGCTGGGTGGAGGGTGAAGGCTACCAGCCCCGCCGCTTCTGGGGCACCGATAACCTGCCCGTCACCGACCGGGACGGAAGGAACGTGCTCCTCTTCCGCAACGAATGGTCGATGCGCTACGTCGTGGAGCAGAACCCGGGCCTGACTTTCCAGGCGACGGCCCGGCCATCCTGACCTTGCGCCGCCCCCGCGCAGCGGGGGCGGCGCCCTTTCTCCTGCCCGCGGCGCCACCCCGCCGTATCCGCAAAACGTCAAAGTTGGTCAAAAGAGCAGCGATGATCAAAGGTGGTGCTGCCGATGAACTGGCACAAGGAACCCTTCGCAAAGGTCGCGTCGCAGGTGGGCCCCGGCGTCGTCCAGGTGCGAGCCGGCAGGGGGCAGGGCTCCGGGGTCCTGCTGGACCCGCAGAGCGTGATCACCAACGCCCACGTGGTCGGCGAGAACCCCGCGCCGGCCATCACGTTCGCCGACGGCGTCACCCGGCCTGGCCGGGTCGTGGCTGCGGACCCGCTGTACGACCTGGCCCTGGTGCAGACCGAATCGCCGACAGGCGCGCGGATCGATCTGGCGGGCGAGGCGTCCGTCGTGCCCGGCCAGCTGGTGGTCGCCATCGGCAACCCCTACGGCTTCGGCTGGACCGTGACGACGGGCGTCGTGAGCGCCGTCGACCGGATCATCGGCGGACTGGACGGCCTCATCCAGACCGACGCCGCCATCAACCCCGGCAACAGCGGGGGCGCCCTGGTCGACCTGCAGGGCCGGCTGGTCGGCATCCCCACGCTGGTGCTGGCCAGGGGGCAGAACATCGGCTTTGCGATCCCGTCCTGGCAGGTGCTGCAGGTCGTGGAGCAGTTCCGCCGGACGGGCCGCGCCGAGCACCCCTACGTCGGCCTGGCCGGGACGACCGAGGTGATCGACCCGGTGCTCGCCCGGGCGCTGGACCTGCCCGAGCGCGGCGTGCTGGTCGCTGAGGTGGAGCCCGGCGGCCCGGCCGCGCGCGCCAGCCTGCGGGCGTGGGACCTGGTGACCGCCGTGAACGGCGTGCCCACCCCGTCGGTGCAGGCCCTGCGCCGCGAGGTCCGCAGGACCCCCGTCGGCGCCACGGTCCCCTTCACCGTGCTCCGGGGCGGGCGTCTCCTGGAGGTGCCTGTCCGGGTGGCCGAGCTGCCGGCGCCGGCGCGGCGCTGAGGCGCGGCGGCCAGCCCTGTGCCCGCTGCGCGATGAAGTCGCGCAGGGCGTCCCGGGTGCTGGTGAAGGCCAGTTCGTCCCACGGGATCTCCTCGGGCGCGAAGAGCCGCACCTCCAGCGTCTCGCTGTTGGGCGCCGGTTCACCGCCCAGCACGTCGCAGTGGTAGACGATCACCACGACGACCGAGTCGGGGTAGGAGTAGATGCCAACCGGCCGGGTGGCCCGCACCCGGAGGCCGACCTCCTCGAAGGTCTCCCGCTCCGCGGCCTGGGGCACGGTTTCGCCCCGCTCCATGTAGCCCCCGGGGAACACCCACCGGCCGCGCGCGGGCTCGATGCCCCGCCGCGCAAGCAGGATCCGGCCGCCCAGCACCGGCACGGTGCAGGCCGAGATCTTGGGATCCAGGTAAGTAATGCGGCCGCAGGCGCGGCACACCAGCCGCTCTTTCCCCTCCGCCGGCACGAACCGCAGCTCCAGCCCGCCCCCGCAGGCAGCACAGAACTTCAGCGTCTCCGCCACCTCCCGTTAAGGCAGGCGGCCCGAGGCGCCCGCCCCAGTTGTGGGAATTTCCACACCTTCTGCAGGAACTCCTTTAGACGGTTCCCCGGCGAAGTTGCGTCGAACCGTTTGCCGGTGTAGCATCATCTTTATGGCGAGAGGGGGGACGGCGCCACATGGAGGAGCTGAACAGGCGGCTGGCCGCAGCCGCCGAACGTCAGGCACGCAAGGAGAAGCTGGATCGGCAGGCCGCCCGGGTGGAAGAAGAGTACCGCCGCGCGGCGGCCAGAGCGGAAGAGCTGAAGCGAAAGCTGGCCAAGGAACAGCGTGACGTGGAGCGGCTGGAGTCGGGCTCGCTCGGCTCCCTGCTCGCCACGCTGTTCACCGATCGGGTCGAGCGGCTGGACCGGGAGCGGCGGGAGGCCGCGGAGGCCCTGGTGCGCTATGAGGAGGCCCGCCGCCATGCGGAAGAGCTGCGGGCGGATCTGGAGGCCATTCGGAAGGAGGCCGCCGAGCTGGCCGGCGCGGAGGAAGAGTTCCGGACCCTGCTGGCAGAGAAGGAGCGCCGGATCCGGGAGGAGCAGGGGCCCGCCGCTTACCAGCTGCTCGCGCTGGACGAAGAGGAGGCACAGGTGCGCGCCCGCGCCCGCGAGATCAAAGAAGCGCGCAACGCGGGCATCGGGGCGCAGGCCGGGCTCGCCCGCGTCGCCGAACTGCTCGGCTCCGCGCAGGCGTGGGGCGCGTGGGACATGTTCGGCGGCGGCTGGCTCTCCACCATGGTCAAGCACTCGCGGCTCGATGACGCCCAGGCGGCGCTGCAGGCCGCCCGGCACGACCTCGACGTCTTCCGACGGGAGCTGGCCGACGTCGGCTCGTTCGTGAACCTGCCGCCGCTGGAGCTCAGCGGCTTCGCCCGGTTCGCCGACTACTTCTTCGACAACTTCTTCGTCGACTTCGCGATCCTGAACCGCATCAACCAGGCCAAAAAGCGAATTGAGGAGGCCCGGACGCAAGTCGACCACCTGATGGAACTGCTCGAACAGGAGGAACGTCGGGTCCGGGACGACCTGGAGGACATCCGGCGCAGGCGGGAGCAGATCCTCACCGGGCTTTGATGAGAAAAGCGGCGCATCCGGCCAGGACTGCGCCGCTCTTTACATGGATTTCCGGGTCTCAAGGCCTCGCCCGCCCTTCCGCGCTCCACTCCCGGCAGACCGGTGCAAAGCCCAGGCGCGCGGCGAGGTGCAGCAGCGGGAGCTCCGACACGGGCAGCCGGCACAGCACCGCGCGGCCCGCTTCGAGCCCGGCCTGCACGGCGGCCGAGAGTGCAGCGGAGCCGTAGCCCCGGCGCCGCTCGGCCGGCTGGGTGAACAGGTACCGCACAGGCACATACCCGTCCTCCGGCAGGCCCATCGCCGCGCAGGCCAGCAGCCGGTCATCCCGCACGACGCCGAAGAGCCGGTCCCCCTCCCGGAGCTGGAGGTCGGCCGCCAGGCCGTACCGGCCTACCTCGGCGGGGCCGATCTCGACGGCCATCTCCGCCCGCGGGTCGGGGCGGAACTGCTGCCGGTCGGCGATGCAGATCACGTGCTGCACCGACCGGGCAGCTTCCAGCGAGCCCTGCACCAGCTCCTGCAGCCAAGGCCGGTAGGTGCAGACGCACACCTGCGCGGCGGGCGGCATCCAGGCGAGCAGGCGAAGGGCCTCGGCCGACGCCACGGCGTCCAGCTGGATGCGGGTGATGAGCGGGCCGCCGCGCCGCCAGTCCGGGCGGCTGACCAGCATGATGGCGCTCACCTGCTCGGGGTTGTCCACGATCGCGGCAAAACCCGGCCGCAGGCCGCCCTGCAGCGACCTCAGCAGTGCGAATCCCGCTTCCGGCTGGCTCCGGGCGTAGGCGAGGGCGGGCGAGAGGTCTCGCAGCTCATAGGGCATGGCCACCCCTCCCGCGTTCCAGGATACCACACGGGGACCCTGCAGCCCATCCGGCGAAAGCGCCATTTGCCCCGGCCGATCAGAAGAAGCGAAGCTGCCTGTGGCCGATGAACGTGCGCCGGTGCAGGGGGCAGGGCCCGTGCTGCTCCAGCGCGTCCCAGTGCTCCTTCGACCCGTACCCCTTGTTGCGCGCAAACCCGTACTCGGGATAGAGGGCATCGTATTCGACCATCATGCGGTCGCGGGTCACCTTGGCCAGGACCGACGCGGCGGCGATGGAGAGCGACTTGCGGTCGCCGCCCACCACCGGCCGCTGCCAGCCGGACCACTGGGGGATCGGCCGGTTGCCGTCCACCAGCAGGGCGGCGGCCGCGGCGCGGCCCAGGCGGGCCGCAGCCATGGCACGGGCGGCCTCCACCGCCTGGACCATCGCCTCGAACGTCGCCCGGAGGATGTTGACCTCGTCGATCCGGGCCGCCTCCACGATGCCCAGGCCCCAGCCGACGGCCGCCTCCTGCACGGCGGCGAAGGCGGCCTCCCGCTGTCGCTCGGTCATCCGTTTGGAATCGTTCACCCCCGGCAGGGAAACGTCGGCCGGCAGGATACATGCCGCCGCCACCACCGGACCGGCCAGGGGGCCGCGGCCGGCCTCATCCACCCCGATCACCTGAAAACCGTGCCGCCAGAGCACGCGCTCCAGCCGCAGGTCCGCCATCCCGCCGCACCTCCTCCGCTGCTCTCGCCTGCGGGCCGATACCACCGCACCTCCGCTCAGGGCTGGTCGTGGGTCGCCCGGCCGTCGCCGGTGATGGGAATGGCCGGGCCCAGAAAGGCGGGCGGACGCCGAACCGCCACCTCGCCAAACGCCTTCACCCGCGCCGCGAGTTCCCGCGCGGCGTAGGCCCGCTCCACCCCGTACCGGAACCGGTCGGCCGGCACCCCCTGCACCTTCAGCCCCAGCCGCTCCGCGATCCACAGGGCCCGCGGCAGGTGGAAGGCCTGGGTGACGACGATGGCGTCCTCCACCTGGAAGATCGCGGCGGCGCGGTACATGGAGTCGTAGGTGTCGAACCCGGCATGGTCCAGGAACAGGTCCTCCGGGGGCACGCCCCGTTCCTCCAGATAGCGCCGCATCGCGTTCACTTCATCGTAGTCGGGCCGGCCGTGGTCGCCGGAGAGCAGCAGCTTCTGCACCTTGCCCGCCTGGTAGAGCGTGAGGGCCGTCTCCAGGCGGTCCCGGAGCATCGGGGTGGGGTGGCCGCCGGCCGACACGCCGGCGCCCAGCACCAGCGCGACCTGCGCAGGCTGTGCCGCTTCCGCCGTCGTGATGCGGCTGCGGCCGGGGAAGTAGACCAGGGCGTTGATCAGCAGCACCAGGGCCGCGCCCAGCGCCGCGAGGGCCGCCAGGCGCCTGCCCAACTTGCACATCCGCCGCACCCGCTGCCCCCCTTTCGCGCCACGCGCCGTCTATTGGACGTTCTGCGGCGCCCGCGTGTTCACCTTCGCGGGATTTCCATATACAGAGCAGCCCGCAGCCGACACCGTCTCGGCTGCGGGCCTTTCCGTCATGGCTTCACTTCGAAGTAGATGGTCTCCGAAACGCCGATATGTTCGTGCCGCCGGTTCGCCAGCTCCACGTGGATCTTGTACTCTCCGGGCTCAATATCCGGGACCCGATACGTATACCCGTAGATCATGGCTTCGGGGCCGTCGTTCAGGTAGATGTGCACGTGGCCGTCCTTGCCCACCTGCCAGTTCTCCGTCTTGACGTGCACCACCAGCGCCCCGTCCTCCTGTGAAGCGGTCACCGACAGCTTCGGCGCCTCGCTCCGCTGCCCACCACATCCCGCCAGCGCCAGGGCCGCCAGCACGAGCGCGATCGCCCATCGCCTCACTCCGCCACGCCTCCTCCCGCCACATCCGGTTCCGGGCCGGCGGGCCTGCGGCGCCAGGCGATCACCGAACCCACCACCAGAACCACCGCCGCCGCCGCGAACAGCAGCCGCGTCCAGGACAGCAGCGGCTCAATCTGATCCATCATCAGGTACTGCTCGGGCACGGGCACACCCGGCTCCACCTGCAGGGTGATCCGGTGCAGGTCGCCCCCCAGCGGCAGGTCGATGACGACCTCATACGGCCCCGCCCGGTCGGGCACCGCCCGCCCCCGGTAGGTGCCCGGCGAGACCTCCTCCATCACCACGGGTGCGCCTGCCCGGCCGCCCTGCGGCCTGGCGTACAACTCCACCCGCTGTCCTTCCACCAGCCCGCCGTAGACATCGACCAGCCGGGCCACCACCGTGCCCTGCTCGTCCACCGACACGTGGCCGAACAGGTCCATGGCGTGCCCCAGCGCCGGCTGCCCGGACCCGAGCAGCAGCGCCATCGCCAGCATCACCGCCAGCGCCGCCGGCAGCCGCCGCCCGCTCGACCCTTTCCTCACCCGCTGCTCCCCCCTGTGCGCGTCGTCGCCCGCAGGCGGGTCCCCACACCGGCCTGCGGGCGCTCGGTCATGAAACTGACTACTCGAGGCGGATCAGGCCGTCTACCTCATAGACGCACTCCAGATCCCCCCGGGGTACGGTTCCCGCCTGGGTGACGGCCGGCGGGGCCTCGGCGCAGGTCTCGGCCACGCCCTCGACCATCGCCTTGCAGAGATGGCAGACCTGGTCGGGATGGGCCGAGGCGACCTCGTGGAAGCCGCACGACTTCAGTACCAGGCTGGGCCGGTCACCGGGCCCCTTGATCACCCGGGCCGAGACGCCCAGCCGGCTCAGCGCCATCGCGCACGCCTCCAGCAGGGCCTGGGGCCCTGTCGCGCCGTTGGCCGCATTCAGGGCCGGCGCCAGCTTGGCCAGCGCCTCCTGCCCGAGCCGGCGGCCGAAGGAGTGGCCGATCTGCTCCACCGCTTCCTTCCCGCCCTCGCCCAGGAGCGCCAGCGACTGCACCAGCAGGTCCGCCAGCAGCTGGAAGTCCCGGGGCGGCACGGTGGTCAGGGAAACGGCGCTGCCGGACGGTTCGTATACGTAGCTGGGCCGCCCGCCCTTTCCGGTCTTCTCCGTCCGCTGCCTGAGCAGCCCCACCTCGGCCAGCCGGTTCAGGTGCATGCGCGCAACGTTGGGATGAAGGTCGAACCGCCGGGCCACCTCTGCCGCCGATACCGGGTCGGGCGCGACCAGCACATACTGATAGATGTTGTACCGGGTTGGATCGGCAAGAACCGCACTGATCTTCTGCGGATCCCGTTCCAAGTTCTCCCCCCTCCCCAGTCCTGCTGCCCGGGTCACCGTCCGTACCCGATGGCAGCATCGCACGTCTATACTTACGACACAGTTTGGTTAAAAATCTCGGAATGGACCTGATAACACTATTGACACGGTGTAAATCGGGTCCATACAATGAGGCGTGAGCCTGCACCACGGCCGCAAACGGCTTGCATCCTATTTTACACTGTATCCACAGTGCAAAACAAGTGGATAGGTTGCGGCCATTTTCTCGGTCCCGGGGAATGCGGGGACCGGTAACGCCGGGGGCCGGTTGCACGCCGCTCGGCCAATCAACCTCAACCTGCATTTTCAAGTGTGTGAAAGGAGTAGTGCGATCGTGACCACTGGCGTCCCGCTTGTTGTGCGGAACCTGCACGTCAGCATCGATGACAAGGAAATCCTGAAGGGGCTCGATCTCGAGGTGAAGCCCGGCGAGATCCACGCCATCATGGGCCCCAACGGCGCCGGCAAGACGACCCTCGGCTTTGCGCTGATGGGCCACCCCCGCTACGAGATCACCGAGGGCACGGTGATGCTCGGCGACCAGAACCTGCTGGAGATGGAGGTCAGCGAGCGGGCCAAGGCCGGGCTTTTCCTCGCGTTCCAGTACCCCTTCGAGGTCTCCGGCGTGACCGTCGCCAACTTCCTGCGCCAGGCCGTGAACGCCGTGCGCGGGGAGGAGATTTCGGTCTGGGACTTCCAGGAGATGCTCGCCGAGAAGATGCAGCTGCTGGAGATGGACGAGTCGTTCGCCGGCCGCTACCTGAATGAGGGCTTCTCCGGCGGCGAGAAGAAGCGCAACGAGATGCTGCAGATGACCCTCCTGCAGCCCAAGATCGCCATCCTGGACGAGACCGACTCCGGTCTCGACATCGACGCGCTCAAGGTGGTGGCCAAGGCGGTCAACTCCCTGCGCGGCCCGGACTTCGGCGCCATCGTCATCACGCACTACCACCGCATTCTGGACCACATCAAGCCCGATGTGGTGCACGTGCTGATGAACGGCCGCATCGTGAAGACCGGCGGCCCCGAGCTGGCGCTGGAGATCGAGAAGAAGGGCTACGACTGGATCAAGGCTGAACTCGGGATTGTGGACGAGGCGGCCGAGGCGGGGGTGAAGTAGCGCATGCCCACGGTCACCGAACCCCGCTTCCTGGAGGAGCGGCGCAGGGCCGCTCAGTCGCTCACCGGGACGCTCTCGCTGCCGGCCAAGACCGATGAGGCCTGGCGCCGCACTTCGCTGGAGGGGCTGGACGTGCTCCAGTACCGGCCCGCGACCGCCCGTGTCACCCTGAAGGGCAGCGTGCCCGCGGGCGTCGTCTTCGCCGAGCTGACCCAGGCCGCCGCCGAGCACGCGGAGCTCATCGAGCAGTACCTGGGCAAGCTGTTCCCGATGGAGCAGAACCTGCTGACCGCCGCCCAGGCGGCGCACCTGAACGGCGGCGTCCTCCTCTACGTGCCCCGGGGCGTCGTCGTGGAAGAGCCGCTCGAGGTGATCTACGAGGCGCGCGACGGCGAGGCGCAGTACCTGCACACGCTGGTCATCGCCGAGGACAACGCCCAGGTCACCCTCCTGGAGCGGTACGAGGGCGCCGGCGATTACCTCAGCGTCCACGTGGTCGAGGTCTTCCCCCTGCAGGGCGCCCGGGTGCGGTACGGCTACCTGCAGAACCACTCCCAGGACGCCTGGGCGTTCACGTTCCGCCGGGGCCTGACCGGCCGGGACGCCGGCCTGGACTGGGTCGGCGGCGAGTTCGGCGGCGGCCTGGTGCGGTCCGAGATCGTAAACGACGTGGCCGGCGAGGGCGCCGAATCGAACCTGAAGGTCGTCTTCGCTGCCACCGGCCGGCAGCACCAGGACATCGTCGCCTCCCAGGTCCACAACGGCTCCTACAGCCGTTCGGACATCCTGGGCCGCGGGGTGCTCTCGGGCCGGGCCCACACCGTCTTCCGGGGCAACGGCCAGATCAACCCGGCCGCCAAGCACGCATCGACCTATCAGCGGCAGCAGGCGCTGGTGCTTTCCGACAAGGCCCGGGCCGACTCGATTCCGGCCCTGATCATCAACGAGCACGAGGTCGAGGGCGCCGGCCACGCCGCCACGGTGGGCCAGCTGGACGAGGAGCAGCTGTTCTACCTCATGTCCCGCGGCCTCACCCGGCAGGAGGCCGTGCGGACGCTGGTCATGGCCTTCCTGGCGCCGGTGCTGGAGCAGATCCCCGTGCAGGAACTGCGTGACGAGATGATCCGCCTCATGGGAGAGAAGGTGAGCTAATTGGCCCTGGATGTGGCCCGTATCCGGCAGGACTTCCCGATTCTCCACCAGGAGATGAACGGCCATCCCCTGGTCTACCTGGACAATGCAGCGACCACGCAGAAGCCGCGCCAGGTGATTCAGGCCCTTGTTGCATACTATGAGGGCTACAACGCCAACGTCCACCGCGGCATCCACACCCTGGCCGAACGGGCCACGGAGGCCTACGAAGGGGCCCGGGCGAAGATCGCCCGGTTCATCGGCTCCCCCTCGCCCGATCAGGTGGTGTTCACCCGCAACGGCACCGAGGCCCTGAACATGATCGCCTACGGCTGGCTGCGCCGTCGGCTGCGGCCGGGGGATGTGATCGTCACCTCGGGCATGGAGCACCACTCCAACCTGCTGCCCTGGCAGCAGGCGGCCCAGGCCACCGGGGCGCAGATCAAGTATATTGAACTGCTGCCCGACGGCACCCTGAACCAGGAGCACTACGACCAGCTGCTGGCGGAGGGCAACGTGCGGTTCGTGGCCTTCTCCGGCGCCTCCAACGTGCTGGGCACCCTCAACCCGGTGAAGGAGATGGTCGCCAAGGCGCACCAGGTGGGGGCGAAGGTCGCGGTGGACGCCGTGCAGGTGGTTCCGCACATGCCGGTGAACGTGGTAGACTGGGATGCGGACTGGATCGCCGTCGCCGGGCACAAGATGCTCGCGCCCACCGGCACCGGCTTCCTCTGGGGCAAGATGGAGCTGCTGGAGGAGATGGAGCCCACCTACTTCGGCGGGTCCATGATCTCCGAGGCTCACCTGACCGGTGCGAAGTGGGCTGAGCCGCCGGCGAAGTTCGAGGCCGGCACCCCGAACATCGCAGACTTCATCGCCTTCGGCGCGGCCGTGGACTACCTGAGCGAGCTCGGCATGGAGAACGTCTACGCCCACGAGAAGGCGCTCACCGAGTACGCGTGGGACCGCCTCTCCGAGATCGAGGGCATCCGGCTCTTCGGCCCCCGGCAGCCCCGGGCGGGGCTGATCAGCTTCGACGTGGCGGGCATCCACCCCCACGACCTGTCGGCCGTCCTCAACGCCGACGGGGTCGCCATCCGGGTGGGCCACCACTGCGCCCAGCCGCTCATGGAGATCCTGGATGTGCCGGCCACGAACCGGGCGAGCTTCTATATCTACAACACCCAGGCGGAGATCGACCGGCTGGTCGAATCCCTCCTCCACGCAAAGGAGTTCTTCGGCTATGACGTCTGAGGCTCGGCATCCGGTGAACCTGAGCGCGCTGTACCAGCAGGTCATCCTCGATCACTACAAGAAGCCCCGCAACAAGGGCGCGGTGGAGCGCGCGGTGCTGAAGAAGCACCTGCACAACCCCACCTGCGGCGACGATATCGAGGTTCAGGTCAGCCTGGGGGCAGACGGCCGGATCGACGACGTGAAGTGGAACGGGCGCGGCTGCTCCATCTCGATGGCCAGCGCCTCCATGATGTCGGTCGCCCTGAAGGGCAAGACGCTGGCAGAGGCCCAGGAGCTGATGCAGAGCTTCTACAGGATGATTCAGGGCGAGGAGGGCAACTACAAGGCCCTCGGCGAGATTCAGGCGCTCTCGGGCGTCAGCAAGTTCCCCGTGCGCATCAAGTGCGCGACCCTCGCCTGGCACTGCCTGGAAGAGGGAATGAGGGAGTACGAAGGAGGGGACACGAATGGTTAGCCAGCCGCGCGACATCGTCGGTGAGTATAAATACGGGTTCCGCGACCCGGAGAACTACGTCTTCAAGTCTGACAAGGGACTGACCCGCGAGATCGTGGAGTCGATCTCCCGGTTCAAGAACGAGCCGGAGTGGATGCGGGAGATCCGGCTGAAGGCCTTCGAGGTCTTCCACGCCAAGCCCCTGCCGACCTGGGGCGTCGACCTCTCGGCGATCGACTTCCAGAACATCCACTACTTCGTGCGCGCCACCGACCGCCAGGGCCGCTCCTGGGACGAGGTGCCCGAGGAGATCAAGCGGACCTTCGACCGCCTGGGCATCCCCGAGGCGGAGCGCAAGTTCCTGGCCGGCGTCTCGGCGCAGTACGAGTCGGAGGTCGTCTACCACAACATCCGCAAGGACCTGGAGGCGCAGGGCGTCCTCTTCTGCGACATGGACACCGCGGTGCGGGAGTACCCGCACATCGTGAAGGAGTACTTCGGCACCGTCGTGCCGATGACCGACAACAAGTTCGCGGCGCTGAACACGGCGGTCTGGTCGGGCGGCTCCTTCATCTACGTGCCGCCCGGCGTCACGGTGGAGATCCCGCTGCAGGCCTACTTCCGCATCAACACCGAGAACATGGGCCAGTTTGAGCGGACGCTCATCATCGTCGACGAGGGGGCCAACGTCCACTACGTCGAGGGCTGCACCGCCCCCATCTACTCCACCGACTCGCTGCACGCGGCCGTCGTGGAGATCATCGTGAAGAAGGGCGGGCGCTGCCGCTACACCACGATCCAGAACTGGTCGACCAACGTCTACAACCTCGTCACCAAGCGGGCCGTGGCCTACGAGGACGCGGTGATGGAGTGGGTCGACGGCAACATCGGCTCCAAGGTGACGATGAAGTACCCGGCCATCTACCTGATGGGGCCGCGGGCGCGTGGCGACGTCATCTCCATCGCCGTCGCGTCCAAGGGCATGACCCAGGACGCCGGCGCGAAGATCTACCACTTCGCCCCCGACACCTCGTCCCGCATCACGTCCAAGTCGATCTCGCGGGAGGGCGGCAACACCACCTACCGGGGCCACATCCTGGTGGAGCCGCAGGCCGAGCGGGCCAAGGTCAAGGTCGAGTGCGACGCGCTGATCTTCGACGACGGGTCCGAGTCCCACACCATCCCGTATATGGACATCAAGAACCAGAACGTCACCATCGAGCATGAGGCCACCGTCTCCAAGGTCTCCGAGGAGCAGCTGTTCTACCTCATGAGCCGCGGCCTCTCCGAGGAGCAGGCCCTGGCGATGATCGTGATGGGCTTCATCGAGCCCTTCGCCAAGGAGCTGCCGATGGAGTACGCGGTCGAGCTGAACCGGCTCATCGAGATGGAGATGGAGGGTTCCGTCGGCTAAGGAGGCACATCGTCATGGCCCTGGTCAAGGTCGCAGAGCTCGGCGAGATTCCCCCCGGCGGGTGCAAGCGGGTGCTGGTGAAGCGTCATCCTATTGCCATCTTCCACCTGGACGACGGATACTACGCCATCGACGACACGTGCACCCACGCGGACGCCTCGCTCTGCGAGGGCCAGGTGATGGGCGACCAGGTGGCCTGCCCCCTGCACGGGGCCCGGTTCGACATCCGGACCGGCAAGGCCCTCACCCTCCCGGCGGTCACCCCGGTGGAGACCTACCCGGTGGTGGTTCAGGGGAACGATATTCTGGTGGAGGTGTGAGGTCGGGTGGCACAGATCACCAAGGAGCAGGTCCTCAAGGTGCTGGAGCGGGTCAACGACCCCGAGCTGCGCATCAACATCGTGGACCTGGGGCTCGTCTACGACGTGGAGATCACCGAGGACAACAACGTCGGCATCGACATGACGCTGACGTCGCAGGGCTGCCCGGTCGGGCCGCTGATTCAGATGCAGGCGGAGGCCGCGCTGAAGTCCATCCCCGGCGTGAACCAGGTGGACGTGCGGCTGGTCTGGGATCCGCCCTGGACGCCGGACCGGATGAGCGAACGGCTGAAGAAGGCCCGGCAGATGGGGCTGCTGTGACAGCCCCTCATCTGGCGGTTCCGCCCAGGTTGGCGGAGCCGCCATTTCGATTTTGGCACCGCGTCGTGGGCGCGGGTTCCCGGACCGGCGGCTGCGGGACATTCGTGCGCGGCACACTCACCGGCACGCCCACCCGGAGCGAGCTGGAAGGGCCGCACCTGGACCACCCGGTACGGCTTCAACGTCTTCATGCGGGGCACCCTGTTTGAGGTGCTGGAGGTGCTGCCGGCAGCACTGTAACCCGCCCAGCAGAGAGGGGCCGTCCCAACCGAATGGGACGGCCCTTTCATCAGCTTGCGCCCGGGCTACTGGCCCAAGGCAGCCTTGATGGCATCCATCTCCGGGCCCCGGCAACGCACCGGCCTACTCGGGCAGCAGCACGGCGTGCACGGAGCCGGGGCCGTGGACGCCGATGCTGAGGTCGTTCTCGATGTCGGCGCTGCGGCTGGGACCCGTGATGAGCACCAGGGAGGAAGGCAGCTCCTTTGCCTGCCCCACCCGCCTGATGGCCTCTGCGAGCGAAGGCAGCAGCTGGGCCGGACGGATCACGGCCACGTGGACGGGAGGCAGCAGGCTGACCACGCGCCCCCGCCCGGGTCCGGACCCCAGCAGAAGCGTGCCCGTCTCGGCCACCGCCCAGTCGACGTCCGTGATCCCCACCACGGCCCGGGCTGCCAGCTCTTTCGCCCCGGCCTGCTGGCCCCCGGTCAGATTGCTCCCGCCCCAGACCGCCAGGTCCAGGCCTGCTTCCCCCAACGCGTCCTCCAGCTCCAGCGACGCCACCACCGGATCGTCCCAGGCCACCACCAGCGGGCGCTCGCCGCCCGGGGCCGGAGCCGCCAGCCGCTCCGCCGCCCCGGCCGCCACCCGCGCCACGTACGCGCGCGCGTCCGCCAGCGAGGCGGCCCGGTAGGGCGTGCCGCCCAGCTTCTCCAGCTCGCGGGCGAACCGCTCCCAGAGGGCGTCCAGGCCCCGGTCGGGAGGGGGTACGGGCAGCGACGGGCCGCTGTCCCAGCCCGGGGGTCCGGAGAACGGCCGCTGCCGGCCCTTGCGGCGGGCCAGGGCGGAAAGGAACTCGTGATCGCTCATGGCCGCCCCACCTCCCGCGGCGGAGCAGGCGCCGCCGCAGGCCGCACGGGTTCCGCCACCAGCTCCCGCCAGCGTTCTCTGAAGGACTGCCGGGCCAGCACCGGTATCTGCCGACCGGCGGCCCAGGCGCCGAGGGGGCCCGGCCCCCGCTCGGACCAGCCGTCGCCGCCGAACAGCCCCCGCTGCACCCACCGGGCGATGCGGGCGCTCAGCCGGTAGGCCCACGGCCGGCTCCAGGTCCAGGCCAGGAGCCGCATCGCCAGCCGCTCCCCGGCGCCAGTGCGGCCCTCGGCCACGTTCTCCGTCCGCAGGCGCACCAGCAGGTCGTGCAGGGGAATCCCCACCGGGCACACCTCGTGGCAGGCCCCGCAGAGGCTGGTGGCCACCGGCAGGTCCGACCACTCCTCCCGGCCGCCCAGCAGCGGCGTGAGCACGGCGCCAATAGGGCCGCTGTAGACGCCGCCGTAGGCGTGGCCGCCGATCTGCCGGTAGACGGGGCAGACGTTCAGGCAGGCCCCGCAGCGGATGCACGTGAGCACCTGCTCGTATTCGCTGCCGAGGATCTGGGACCGGCCGTTGTCCAGAAAGATGACGTGGAGTTCCTCCGGCCCGTCGAGCTCATCAGGCCGCCGGGGCCCGGTGATCAGGTGCGTGTAGGTGGTGATCTGCTGCCCGGTGGCGCTGCGGGCCAGCACCGCCAGCAGGGGCGAGAGGTCCGCCAGGGTCGGGATCACCTTCTCGATCCCCACGATGGCCACGTGGACCGGCGGCACCGAGGTGACCAGCCGGCCGTTCCCCTCGTTGGTCACCAGCACCAGCGTTCCCGTCTCGGCCACGACGAAGTTGGCCCCGCTCACGCCGATTCCGGCGCGCAAGAACTTCTCCCGCAGCACCTGGCGGGCCACGGCCGTCAGGGTGGGCGTGTCGGTGGGCAGCACCTGCCCCACCAAGCGGCCGAAAAGCTCGGCCACCTGCTCCCGGGTCTTGTGAATGGCAGGGATGATGATGTGCGAGGGTGTTTCGCCGGCCAGCTGGACGATGTACTCGCCCAGGTCGCTCTCCACCGCCTCGATGCCCGCCCCAGCCAGGACCTGGTTCAGGTGGACCTCCTCCGAGGCCATCGACTTCGACTTGACCACCAGGTCGGCGCCGCGGCGGCGGGCGATCGCGAGGACCACCCGCCCCACGTCGTCGGCGGTGCGGGCGAAGTAGACCTGCCCGCCGCGCCGTCGGATCTGCTCCGCCGCCTGGCCCAGGTAGTAGTCCAGATGCGCCACCGCATGCTGCCGGATCGCCGCCGCCCGGGCCCGTACCCGCTCGAAGTCGCCCAGGGCGAGCCCTTCTTCCGCGGAGGCCCGCAGCACCTCCATGGCCTGGCGGCGCATGCGGAAAAGCCGGTCCGTGGTGAAGCGCAGGGCGCCCCGCAGGCGGGCGTCGGCCAGCGCCCGGGAGACCCGCTCCGCAAAGGGCGAGACGCTCATACCAGACCCACCCCCTCGGCCAGCAGGGTCGCCAGGTGCAGCGCCCGCACCCGGGAGCCCCGGCGGCGCAGGCGGCCCTCCAGCTGCATCAGGCATCCCAGGTCCGCGCCCACCAGCAGGTCGGCGCCCGCGGCGTTCAGGTACTCGATCTTCTCATCGGCCATGGCCACCGAAATCTCCGGCTGCTTGATGCTGAAGGTGCCCCCAAAGCCGCAGCAGAGATCCTGCCGCTCCATCTCGGCCAGCTCCAGCCCCCGCACCCGCCTGAGCAGGCGCAGCGGCGGGTCGCTTACCCCCAGCACCCTGGCCATGTGGCAGCCGTTGTGGTACACCGCCCGGCCCTTGTAGGTGGCGCCCAGGTCCTCCACCCCCAGCACCTCCACCAGGAACTGGGAGAGCTCGTAGGTCCGCGCCGCCACCTGCCGGGCCTGCTCCCGCAGCGCGGGCTCGTCACGGAAGAGCTCCTCGTAGTGGCGGTGAACCATGCCGGCGCAGGAGCCCGACGGGGCGACGATGTACTCGCTGCCGGCAAACGCCGCCAGATGCCGCCGGGCCAGGGCCGCGGCTTCGGCGCGGAAGCCGCTGTTCCACAGGGACTGGCCGCAGCAGGTCTGCCCCTCAGGGAAGTCCACCTGCACCCCCAGGTGGCGGAGCAGCCGTACGGTGGCCACGCCGACCTGTGGGAAGAGCAGGTCGGCCAGACAGGTGATGAACAGTGAGACGCGCATGCCGGCCATCCCCTCAGGCGCCGCGGGCGCTGCCTGCCCCTGACAGGCCAGGAGCGGCGGTGCGGGCGCGCACCAGGATGCCGAAGCCCACCAGCAGCAGCCCCGCCAGCACCAGGCTGCCGAGGTTCAGCCCCACCCCGTAGTTCCAGATGTAGGCGAGCGAGCCGGCCAGCAGCACGTAGTAGGTCATGGGGATGATGGTCTTGCGGATCATTGACCCCTCCTGGCCGGCCAGGCCCACGACCGCCGCGGCCGCCACCACGTTGTGCACGGTGATCATGTTGCCGGCGGCGCCCCCCACCGCCTGCACGGCCACCACCACCTCGCGGATGGCCCCGATCTGGTCCGCCACGCCCCACTGGAAGAGGGCGAACATCATGTTGGAGACGGTGTTGGAGCCGGCCACGAACGCCCCGAGCGCGCCGATCCAGGGGGCGAACAGCGGCCAGGCGGCGCCGGCGGCGCTGGCGGCGGCGGTGGCCAGGGTGATGGGCATCGACGCGAGGCCCGACGCCCCGCCGTCCGAGTTGATGAAGACCCGCACCATCGGCACCGCGAAGAGGAGCGCCGGCGCGGCCCCGAGCACCTGCCGGAAGGCTGACGACCACGCGCGCTTCACCTCGGACGCCTTCATCCCGTGGAGCAGCACCACCAGCAGCGAGACCAGGATGAAGATGAAGCCGGGGGAGTAAAGCGGCGTCACGGAAGCGGACAGACTGGTGCCGAAGATGTTCGGCCAGGCGATTACGATGTTGTTCAAGGGCGCCTTCAGCCCCACCTGGGGAACGCGGGTCAGCACCAGCAGGCCCGCCACCAGAACGTAGGGGAGCCACGCCTTGAGCAGGGTCATGCCGGGCCGCTCCTGGCCCACCTCGCCCTCCATGGTTCCCATCCAGTCCTTCTCCCACCGGGAGCGCGCCGGGAAGTCAAAGACCTCCGCCGGCACCAGGAAGCCCTTGCGGGCCGCGGTCACCACGATGGCCAGGCCCACGAGGCCGCCGATGAGGGACGGGAACTCCGGCCCCAGGAAGAAGGCCACCAGGAGGTATGGAACGGTCATGGCAAAGGCGGAGAAGAGGGCGAACCGCCACGCCTTCAGGCCCTCCACGAAGGAGCGGCGCTCGCCGTAGAAGCCGGTCAGGAAGCTGCTGATGAACAGCGGAATCAGGGTTCCGGCGGCGAAGTGCAGGAGCGCCGCCCGCCACGCGATCTGACCCAGGTACTCGGTCCACTGGCCGAAGCCCGAAGCCGCCACGTAGTTCTGTACGATCTCGGTGTTCAGCCCGGTGCTTACCCCCACGAGCACCGGCGTGCCGATCGCCCCGAAGGTCACCGGGGTCGACTGGATGATGAGGCCCACCATGACGGCGGCCGACGCCGGGAAGCCCAGCGCCAGCATCAGCGGCCCGGCCACGGCGGCGGGTGTGCCGAAGCCCGACGCCCCCTCGATGAAGCTGCCGAACAGCCAGCCCACGATGATCGCCTGGATGCGCCGGTCGGGGCTGATGTCCATGAACCCCCGCCGGATGGTGGCCACCGCGCCGCTCTCCCGGAGCGTGGCCAGCAGCAGCAGCGCACCGAAGACGATGAACAGGATGTCCAGGGCCACCACGACCCCCTGGGCGACGGAGGCGGCCACCTGCACCCCGCTCACCTTCCAGACGGTCATGGAGACCACGGCCGCCACAGCCAGCGCCAGGGGCATCGCCCGGCGCGCCGGCCAGCGCAGGATAACCAGGAACAGGAACACGGTCAGGATCGGGCTGACGGCCAGAAAGGCCAGTGCGCCAGACGGCACCACAATCCCTCCCTTTGGTCGGCCCGCCCCCCGGCCCGTGGGCAGCCGCGTGCGCGCCCGCGGACCCGCGGCCAGGTGGTCAGGCCATCAGACCATCCATATTGGCCACGGATCGTGTAATTCCTCCTTTTTTGTATTGTTATCCTTGTCACATTACCGGTTCCACCCTGGCCCCCGCCCGGGGAGACGCTGGCCGACATCCGCGCGGTGGACCTGGGCGGGACGGAGGCGCTCTGCATGCGGCGGGAGTACGCCAGGGGCCAGATGATCGGGAAGTGCCAGTGGTTCCTGGAGGGCCTCCGGATCGACCTGGTGGGCGCCGACCTGGAGCGGTTGCCGGCCCAGGCCCGACTGGTGCCGACGGAAGGAGTTGACCGCGAGTAGCAGGAATTGCCGGAACCCTTCGAGAAGCGAAGATGCGCAGGAAAATGCCCGAGAGAGGAGTGGTTCCGGCATGACAGCCACGGTTCAGGTTCTCCCCGGCGCAGAACCGCTCTACAGCGTCGGCAGCCGCACCGGCGTCCTGGTCTCCCACGGGTTCACAGGCTCCCCCCAGTCGATGCGCTTCCTGGCGGAGGGCATCGCCCGGGCGGGGTACACGGTGGCCATGCCCCGCCTGAAGGGTCACGGCACCACCCCGGCCGACATGGCCGCATCGACCGCCTCCGACTGGACGGCGGACATCGTGGCGGCGATGCGGTGGCTGGAAGAGCGCTGCGACGTCCTTTTCATGACCGGCCTCTCCATGGGCGGCGCCCTGACCGTTTGGGCGGCGGGGCAGTATCCGGACCGATTCGCCGGCATCGTCCCCATCAACGCCGCGCTCAGGATGAATGCGCCTGACCTGGCCGCGCTGGCCTTCAACCCGGACGCGCCGGCCGAGCTGCCGGGCATCGGCAGCGACATCAAGGCCGAGGGCGTGAAGGAGCTGGCATACCCGGTCACCCCGGTGCCGGCCATCAAGCACCTCATCGCCATCGGCGCCGTGGCCGAGATGCTGCTGCCCCGGGTCAAGTGCCCGGCGCTGATCGTCCAGTCCCGGGAGGACCACGTGGTGCCCGTCTTCAACGGCGAGCTCATCTACAACGGCATCTCCAGCACCGACAAGGAGCTGCTCTGGCTGGAGAACTCCTACCACGTGGCCACCTTGGACAACGACAAGGAGCTCATCCTCGAAAGGACCCTGGCGTTCATCCGCAAGCACAGCTGACGCACTCGGCACGGGAACCGGCGCCGTCCGGTGCGCCGGGCACCCGGCCGGACGACCTGGCCGCTGCCATTGCGGAAGCCGTGCAGCGGCGGCAGTCGCGCCGCCAGCCGGAGAATGCCCGGCGCTGAGTCGGATTCGCCTGGACACGAAACGGTGCTGTCCCCCGGTCGCTCAGGTGACCGGGGGACAGCACCTTTGTCATGCCCGGCGCCGCCGGACGGGGAGGGCCACCGGCGGATGCGAACACCGGCCTAGACCGCCGCGGTGCGATACCCGGCGGGCACGTAGCTGCAGCCCGGGTCCTCCTCCAGCCAGTCCCCGAGCACCGTGAAGGCCCGGGCCCGGGAGCCGCCGCAGATCTCCCGGTACTCGCAGGCCCCGCAGCGCCCCTTGAGCCTGCCGGGGTCGCGCAGCGCCCGGAAAACCTCCGACTCCCGGTAGATCTTCGCGAGCGTCGTCTCCCGCACGTTGCCCGCGTTCCAGGGCAGGAAGCCCGAGGGGTTGACCTCGCCGGTGTGGGAGATGAAGATGAAGCCCTTGCCGTCGTTCACGCCCTGGACGGGGATCTCCATGCCCTTCTGCAGCAGCACGCGCCGCCAGTGCGGGGCCTCGGTGGTCTTGATGGGGAACGGGGCGGTGCGGCTGTACTCCGCCAGCCACTCCAGCACCTCCTCGTTCTCCTCCGCCGTCAGCATGTCCGCCATCTGGCCCCGCCCGGTGGGGATGTGGAAGAAGAGCGACCAGAGCGCGACCCCGATCTCCTCCATCTTCTCGGCGATCCGGTCGAGCACCCGCCAGTTGTGCCGGGAGACGGTCGTGCCGATCTGGACGACCAGGCCGGCCTCCCGGGCGGAGGCGATCCCTTCCATGGTCCACCGGTACGAGCCCTTCACCCCGCGGAAAGCGTCGTGGGCCTCCTCGTCGGCGTGGTCGAGGCTGAAGGCCACCCGCTGCAGGCCCGCCTCGGCGCAGCGCCGCATGTTCTCCAGGTTCGCCAGCCGGGTGCCGCTGGGGCTGCTGGACACCCGGAGCCCGATGGAGGTCGCGTACCGGACCAGGTCGGGCAGGTCCCTGCGCATGAACGGGTCGCCCCCGGTCAGCACGAACAGCGGGGGATCGAGCTCCTTCACCTGGTCGATGAGGCGGCAGCCCTCTTCGAAGGTGAGCTCGTTCGGATCGCGCCGGGGGATGGCCTCGGCCCGGCAGTGCCGGCAGGCCAGCGCGCAGGCCCGGGTCACTTCCCAGATCACGATGAGGGGGCGTTCGTTGAAGTCCACCTTCGGCAGTTCGCGCACTGGACGTCCCACCTCTTTCAATTTAGAATGACTCTAGATATAAATAGCATAAACCACGCGCTCCCGCCCCGTCCATGGTCCTCCGGCAGTAGGCCCTCCCTCGCAGGCTCGAATCTTCTGCTACATTGCTGAGCCCATTCGGACACGGGAACGCGCAGGAGAGACGCGCGGGCCGCGGCTCCCCATTTTTGCGTCCCTCCGGCGGGGACCTAAAGGCACAGTTCGGGGATGCACCTGACCGATAGGCTTATTGACGATGATGTAACAGAATCCGAACAATAGGTGTATGGCTCCGAGGAGGTGTATTGCTTGTCGACCCGTCCCAAACCGCTCATACGCCGCCTCTTCCTCGCACTGCTCATCCTCTTCCTCCTCCTCCTGGGCGCGGTCATCGTGTCTGCGGCCCTGGGCCCGGTGAGCATCCCCTGGGACCACACGGCGGCCATCCTCCTGAAGCGCATCGGGATCACGACCAGCATCCCCTTCACGGAACGTGAACTGCTGATGGTGGACCAGATCCGGCTGCCCCGGATCCTCGTGGGCGGGCTGGTCGGCGCCGCGCTGGGCGTCTCCGGCGTCGTGATGCAGGCGCTGTTCCGCAACCCCCTGGCCGAGCCGGGGGTGGTGGGGGTCTCCAGCGGCGCAGCGCTGGGGGCCGTCGGCGCCATCTACTTCGGCTGGGCCGGCGTCAGCCGCTGGTTCATGCCGGCCGCCGCCTTCGCGGGCGCCATGCTGGCCGTCATCGTCGTCTTCCTCGTCTGGACCCGGAGCCGCCGTTCCGGCGCGGGCACGCTGCTCCTGGTGGGCATCGGCATCAACTCGTTCCTGAGCGCGGTGATCAGCCTGATGGTGGCCAACGCCCCCAACGAGAACGAGCTCCGGGGCATCATCTACTGGCTGCAGGGCGGGCTGGAGGCCCGCACCTGGGAGCACGTCTACCTGGTGGCCTGGCCCATCCTGCTGGGATGCCTGCTGCTCATGGCCTTCGCCCGGGATCTGAACATGCTCCTGCTGGGCGACGACCACGCCCGGACCTCCGGCATCGACGTGGCCCGCACCCGCGGCATCCTGCTCGCCATCGCCTCGGTCGTCACCGGCGCAGCGGTGGCGGTGAGCGGGATCATCGGCTTCGTGGGCCTCGTCATCCCCCACAGCATCCGGCTCGTCGCCGGCCCCGACCACCGCCTGCTCCTGCCCGCCAGTGCGCTGGGAGGCGCAGGGTTCCTGATCATTGCCGACACCATCTCCCGCCTGGCCTGGAACCCCGTCACCATCCAGGTGGGCGTAGTCACGTCGCTCATCGGAGCGCCGTTTTTCCTGTACTTGGTGCTGCGAGGCGACAGGAAAGGAGCGACGCCATGAGCCACATCGCCGTTCAGGCGGTCAGCCTGGAGGTGGCCGGCCGCCTGATCCTGGACGCAGTCAGCCTGACCGGGAGCGCAGGCCGCTTCACCGGCATCATCGGGCCCAACGGCGTGGGCAAGTCGACCCTGCTGCGCATCATGGCCGGGCTGCTCACCCCCACCCGGGGGGAGGCGATCTTGAGCGGCACGCCGGTCGCCCGCATGGGCGCCCGGGCGCTGGCCCGGCAGGTGGCTTACCTGCCGCAGGAGACGCAGATCGACTTCGCCTTCCCGGCCTGGGAAGTGGTCATGATGGGCCGCCACCCGCACCTGGGACGCTTCAGCCTGGAGGGACGCCGCGACGAGGAGGCCGCCCGGCGCGCCATGGCGCTCACCGGCACCCTGCACCTGGCGGAGCAGCCGGTCACCACCCTCTCCGGCGGCGAGCGGCAGATGACCTTCCTCGCCAAGACCCTGGCGCAGGAGCCCCGCGTGCTGCTCCTGGACGAGCCCATCTCCGCGCTGGACCTGCGCCATCAGCTCCGTGCCCTCAACCTGGTCCGCGCGCTGTGCCGGGAGGGGATGACGGCCATCGCCGTCCTGCACGACCTGAACCTCGCCGCCCGCTACTGCGACGAGCTGGTCCTCCTGGCCCGGGGCCGGGTGCTGGCCATGGGCCGGCCGGAAGAGGTCCTGACCCCGGCCAACCTGAAGGAGGCCTATGGCGTCACCGCCATGGTGCGGCCGGACCCGCTCACCGGCACCCCGCACGTCGTCGCCTTTGATGATGCGGAGGAAGCGCCCGAGGGCCGCCGCATCCACGTGCTGGCCGGCGGCGGCACGGCGGGCCCGGCGCTGGCGGAGCTGTACCGCCGGGGGGCCCGCGTCTCGGCGGGCCCCGTGGAGGAGCGGGATCCCGACGCCGAACTGGCCCGCGCGCTGGGCCTGCCGGTGCTGACGTACCCGTCCTTCCACCAGATCCCGGAAGGGACTCTGCAGGAGGCCGCGGGCTGGCTGGACCAGGCCGATCTCATCCTGGCGGCGCCGGTGCCCCTGGGGCCCGCCAACGCCGCCCTGGAGCGGCTGCTGGCGGGCCGGAGGGTCCTGCCCGTGGGGCCGAGACCCCGCACCCAGACCCTGCTGCTGACGGACCTGGTGCCCCATAAGCCCGCCGACCTGGAACACATCCTGGCTTCGTGACAAGGGGAGGTACTGTGGACCATGAAGCTGACTGCATCCCGCGCAGGCGCACCCCGTCGGTTCAGGAACGCGGCGGCGCTGCTGATCAGCCTGCTGCTGCTGGCCGCCTGCGGCGGCCGCCCCGCCCCGGGCGGCGGCGATCCTGCCCAGCCCGAGGCGCCCGCCTCGGGTGAGCCCGTCCAGCCTTCACCGGAGCCCGCCGGGTCCGGCCAATCCGATCCGGCAGAGCAGACCGAGCCCGGCGGGGCCGTGCAGGTCCCGCAGCGCATCGCCGCCCTCTCGACCAACGTCGCCGAGATCGCGCTGCAGCTCGCGGGGCCGGAGCGGATCGTCCTGATCGGCCGGAACGCCCTGAACCCGGCGCTCAGCAACCACGCCCACCTCGCCAGCATGGTCCCCAACACCATCATCGACGGGGCCAGTCTCGACCCGGAGCAGGTGCTGGCGTACGAACCCGACCTCATCCTCCTCACCGGCCGGCTGGGGGCGGAGAAGGATGCCATCGCCGTGTTCGAGGCGGCCGGCGTGCCCCTGCTCTCCTTCTCCGACTGGTCCTCCATCGAGGCTTTCCAACAGAACATGCTGACGATCGGCGAGGCGCTGGGGCCCGAGTCCGCGACGAAGGCCCGGGAGCTCATCGACGACATGAACCGGCGGCTGGCCGAAATCGAGCGCCGGGTGCCCGAGATGGAGAACCCCCCGACCGTCCTGATGATCTCCAACCAGGCCACGCGGCCGCTCATGGCCGGCCCGGACAGCCTCAGCTACGAGCTGATTCTCCGGGCCGGGGCGGTCCCGGCGGCGGACCGGCTGGGCCTCACCCGCTCGATGCCCGCCGGCGTGGAGCAGATCATGCAGGCCGACCCGGACTACCTGCTCCTGGTGGACGTGCTCGGGAAGGGCGAGGCGTCCTTCCAGGAGCTCATGGAGAGCCCCGGGATGGAGACCGTGAAGGCGGTCCAGAGCGGCAACGTGCGGCTGGTGCCCGCCCGCTCCTTCTACTCGGCCAGCACCGGCCTCGTCGACGGCCTGGAAGAACTGGTGGAGTGGCTCTATCCCTGAGCCCCGCCGCGCGCGAGGAGGGCTGTCCCCCGTCGATGACAGGGGACAGCCCCTTCGTGTGCTCAGGCACAGGCTCGTTGCCGTTTAGTGGGCCGGCAGCGTCGGCACCTCGACCTTCGGCATCTCGCCCACCAGCGACTTCAGGAAGGCGACGATGTCGTCCCGCTCCTGGTCGCTGAGGTCATAGCCCAGCTGCACCCGGGCCATGATGGTCACGGCCTCCTCCAGGGTCTCCACGGAACCGTCGTGGAAGTACGGGCCGGTCAGCGAGACGTTGCGCAGGGTCTGCACCCGGAAGAACTTCTCGTCCTTCGGGTCGTTGGTCCAGCTCGCCTTGCCGGCGTCGTTGCCCCAGTCGAACTTCATCATCGCGCCGCTGGAGAGGGCCGGGCCGGCGTGGCAGGAGGTGCACCCGATGCGCTCGAAGGTCTCCATGCCGCGGATGGCCTGCGGCGACAGCGCGTTCTTGTCGCCCCGCAGGTAGCGGTCGAGCGCGTCGTTGGGCGTGATCAGGGTGCGCTCAAAGGCGGCGATGGCCTTCACGATGTTGTCGAAGGTGATGGGATCCTCCTCGCCGGGGAAGGCCTTCTCAAAGTACTCGTGGTAGCCCTGGATCGACTTGATGCGCTCCACGGCCATGTCGGCGGGCATGTTCATTTCGCCGGGCGCCTGGATCGGGCCCTTGGCCTGCTCCTCAAGACCCTGAGCGCGGCCATCCCAGAACTGGTTCTGGAAGAACGCCGCGTTCAGCACCGTCGGGGCGTTGCGCGGGGTGTTCTGGAAGCCGTGGCCGATCGAGGTCGGCAGGCGGTCCGTGCCGCCCAGGGAGAGGTTGTGACAGGTCGCACAGGAGATCACGCCGCTGCTGCTGAGCCGGGGGTCGAAGAACAGCATCTTGCCGAGCTCGATCTTCTCAGGGGTGGACGGGTTGTCCGGGTTTTCGGGCGCCGCGACGATGGTGGCAAAGCTGCCCTGGCGGACTTCGGTGAGCTCACCCGTCGACTTGCTGCCGGAGCTCGAGCTACAGCCGACAACCATGACCATGACGAGGGCTCCGACCAGCGCGATCATGCGCGTCCGTCGAAACATGCCTGCATCCTCCTCTGCATGATTGCGCGGCGTATGCCGCTTGTAATCTCACGATAAACTAGAATCTTTCTAAGCACAAGGTCGTAATGTTAATATCAGGCATAATCCCGAGTTATGGCTGGGGTGTTTCCGCAAACCCGCGTCCGGTGCGGCTTTGCGGGATTGCCATGAACTGGTGCGACGCGCGCCTGACCGCGCGAAGGGACTACATTCCGGACCCGAGGCGGTCCACCGCCGTCCCTGTGGGCCGGGTCGCCCCGCCGCGTACAGGATTCCGGCTGCACGCCACCGAATTGACATACCTATCATGCAACGATGTGCCGAAGGGGGCGGTCGCCCGTGCGCTCGTGCAAAGCGCTCCTCCTCCGCATCCTGCTCTGGTTCCTGGGCCGCGGCATCTGCGCCTGCGCCCGCCTGGACAGCCGCGTGGCCGCCGAGGTGGCCGGCTGGCCCGAGGGGCAGCGGCTCTCGCTGCAGATCGCCCGGGACGGCCCGGCGATGAGCCTGGCCAAGGAAAAGGGGCGCCTGCGCTTCCTCGGCCTGAAGCCCGCGCACGACGCCGACCTGGTCATTCAGTTCAAGCACATCGAAGGCGCCCTGCCGGTCTTCCTGGGCCTGAAGTCCATCGGGCAGGCCTATGCCGAGCGCCGCATGACCATGAAGGGCGACCTGACCTTCGCGATGTCGGTGGTGCGCGTCATGCTCGTCACCGAGGCCTACCTGTTCCCCGCACACATCACCCGCCGGATCATGCAGCAGGTTCCCCGGCGGGAGGTGTCCGTGCTGCGCGTCTACCTGCGCACCCTGCTGGCCGACTGAGGAGGTGCCTGCCGTGCTGCCCCGGTACTATGAGTTCTACAACCCGGTCAAGGTGCTCTCGGGCGAACATGCGCTGGAGAACCTGCCGTACGAGATGGCGCATCTCAATGCCAGACGCCCCATCCTCCTCACCAACCCGCAGTTGGTGGAGGTGGGGCTGGTCCGCATCCTGGAGGACGTGCTGCAGCGATCGGACCTCACCATCGCCGCCCGCTTCACCGAGATCCCCCAGGACTCGTCGGTGCACGTGGTCAACGCGGCGGGGCGGGTCTTCCGGGAGGCCGGCTGCGACTCGATCATCGCCCTCGGCGGCGGATCGGTGATCGACACCGCCAAGGGGCTGCGGGTGCTGATCGGCCAGGAGACGGACGACATCATCGAGTACATGGGCGCGGACATCCTGCAGCCGGTGCGGCGGGTGCCCTTCGCCGTCATCCCGACCACGGCGGGGACCGGGTCCGAGGCGACCCTGGTGGCGGTGATCGCCCACCCGGAGCGGCAGGTGAAGATGGAGTTCGTCTCGCACCACCTGCTGCCGGACCTGGCCGTGCTGGACCCGCGCATGACCCGCTCGCTGCCGCCGCGCATCACCGCGTCCACCGGCATGGACGCGCTGGTCCACGCCATCGAGGGGTACACGTCGATCCAGCGGAACCCGCTGAGCGACGCCTACGCCTGGGCCGCCATCGAGCTGATCCGGGATTATCTGCCCCGGGCCGTGGCGGACGGCCGCGACACCGAGGCGCGGCTGGCCATGGCCAACGCGGCCCTCATGGCCGGGGCGGCCTTCTCCAACGCGATGGTGGGGCTGGTCCATGCCATCGGCCATGCGGTGGGCGCCATCGGCAGGGTCGCCCACGGCGACGCCATGGCCATCCTGCTGCCTCACGTCATGGAGTACAACCTCGACGTGGTCCACGAGCGCTACGGCCGGCTGCTGCTGGCGCTGGCAGGGCCGGAGCTCTATGCAGCCACCCCGGCGGCCGGGCGCGGCTCGCAGGCCATCGCCGTGGTGCGGGCGTTCGCCCAGCGGCTGCACCAGGCCTGCGGCCTCCCCCTCCGCCTCCGGGACGCGGGCGTCACCGACGACCTCCTGCCGGCCATCGCCCGCACGGCGATCAACGACGGCGCCCTGCTGATGAACCCCAAGGAGGCGGGGCTGGACGACGTGATGCAGATCCTCCGGCAGGCCTTCTGAGCCGGCGTCTGCCCGCCGGGATGCTCCCCGGTCACACAGCCTCCCGCCGGGCTTTCTTCCTCAGCGCGTAAGCCGTTTCTGGCAAATAGACGGATCTCCCGGCCCGTCGGGATGCAGCCCGACGCCGGGCGCCGCGGGCAGCGAGACACGGGAGGTTCCGCAGGAAAGGGGGCGCACCGGATGCCCACGCGGCTGGGCGGCTACATGGGGCGCATGCTGAGCATCGACCTGACCACCCGTCAGGTGAGCGAGTACCCGGTTCCGGACGAGATGCGGGAGAAGTACCTGGGCGGCAAGGTGCTGGCCGCCCGGATTCTCGCGGATCTGATCACCGGCCCCCTGGACCCCTTCGGGCCGGAGAACGTCGTGGTCGTCACCACGGGGCCGCTCACCGGCACCGGCGCGCCCATGGCCAGCCGCTTCAACGTCTCCACCGTCTCCCCCCTCACGGGGCTGCTCACCTCCTCCAACTGCGGCGGCTCCTTCGGGCTGCACCTGAAGAAGGCCGGCTGCGACGGGCTGGTCATCACCGGCCGGGCGGAAGCGCCGGTCTGGGTGGAGATCGCGGAGGACGGCGTCCGTTTCCACGACGCCGCCCACCTCTGGGGCATGACCACGGGCCAGACGCAGGCGGCGCTCCCGCCCCGGACCGGCAAGCTGGTTATCGGCCCGGCGGGCGAGAACCGGGTGCGCTACGCGGGCCTGGTCAGCGACGACCGCATGGCCGCCCGGGCGGGCGTCGGCGCGGTGTTCGGCGCCAAGAACCTGAAGGCCCTGGTGGCCCACGGCCGGCAGGTGGTGCCCGTGGCCAGCCCGGACCGGTGGCGGGAGCTGCAGAAGACGTGGGTGCAGGAGCTGCGGGCGCATCCCATCACCGGCCGGCAGCTTCCCCGGCTGGGCACGGCGGGGCTGCTCGCCGGGATGCAGGCCCACCGGATGCTGGCCACCCGCAACTTCAGCCGGGGGCAGTTCGAGCAGTTCGACGCCGTCTCCGGCGAGACGCTGGCCGAGGAGCACCTGGTCCGGAACGGCGGGTGCACCGGCTGCCCCGTCCACTGCGGGCGGGAGGTGATCCTGCCGGAGGAGGCGGCTCTGCCGTCACCGGGCGCGCAGCCCGGCGCGCCGGAGGCCGCTGCCGGCACGGAACGCGCCGTCCCGAAGGGCCGCAGGGTGAAGGGGCCCGAGCTGGAGACCATCGTGCTGCTGGGCCCCAACCTGGAGAACGCCGACCTGGCGGAGATCATCCGCTGGAACCACCAGCTGGACGAGCTGGGCATGGACGCCATCTCCACCGGCGGTACGATTGCCTTCGCCATGGAGCTGAACGAGAAGGGGCTCTGGGAAAACGGACTCCGCTTCGGCGAGGTGCAGAACCTGTCCCGGCTCTTCGATGACATCGCACACCGGCGGGGCATCGGCGACCTGCTGGCCGAGGGCACCCGCCGGCTGGCGGAGCGCTTCGGCGGGACGGGCTTTGCCATGCACGTGAAGGGGCTCGAACTGCCCGCCTACGAGCCCCGGGCCGCCGTGGGGCAGGGGCTCGGGTACGCCGTCTCCAACCGGGGCGGCTGCCACCTGAACGCCGGTTACCTGGCCGTGCTGGAGGGGCTGGGGCTCGAGATGGACCCCCACACCCCCCGGGCCAAGGCGGCCCTCACCATCCTCATGCAGGACCTGATGGAGGCGATCTCCGCCGCGGGCAACTGCCTCTTCAGCTCGTACGACGTGTTCCCGGCGGCCCTCCTGAACCGGCCCAACAGCTGGCTCACCCGGGCGGTGAACAAGCTGCTGCCCTGGACGGGCGGCCCCGTTGCGCTCATCCTCTGGCTGCGCTGGATGCCCGTCCACCTGCCCGGGCTGCCGCTCACCCGGGCCCTGGAGGCGGTGACCGGCCTGAAGATGGACCTGGGCCGCCTGAAGCTGATCGGCGAGCGGGGTTACAACCTGGAGCGGCTGGTCAACACCCGGCTGGGCGTGACGGCCGCCGACGACGACCTGCCCGAGCGGCTGAAGGCGGTCGAGCAGGTGCCTGGCGACCCCCGCACGAAGGTGCCGCTGGAGACGATGAAGCGGCAGTACTACCGGCTGCGGGGCTGGACGTCCGAGGGCGTGCCGAAGCCTTCCCTGCTGCGCCGGCTCGGCATCCGGTAAGGGGTGAGGGCATGGTCACGGTGCGGCTTTTCGGCACCCTGCGGCTGGACGCCGGGCGGCGCCAGATTGAGGTGGACGCGGCGACGGTGGCCGAGGCGCTGGAGAAGGCCGCCGCCGCCCTCGGGCTGCCCGGCTCCGGGCCGCTCCTGCAGGCGGCGGTGTACGTAAACGGCGAGCGCGCCGGGCTGCGCACCCGCCTGAAGGACGGCGACGAAGTCTACCTCCTCTCCCCCGCGGCGGGGGGATGAACCTTCTACCAAGGGGCAACATCGACCGGGTGGGCCACCGGCGCTGGGTGCTCCTGCGCAGCCGCTTCACGCAACTGCCCGTACAGCTCCGCTGCCCGATCACGTTTTACGAGCTCGAGTAGAGATATCCGAGAACGACAAGAACCGGGCTCCGGCCGCCTTCCTGGCGCCCGGAGCCCGGTTCTCGTGCCCACGGCTAACTCAGGTTCACTTCCGTGTACCCGTACATCTCCACCTTCGCCTGCGGCAGCGCCGGTCCGGCCAGCCGGCGGGCCGCAGCGCCTGCCCCGGGAAGCCCCTTCCGGGCCGCCGCGGCCGCAAGGGCGGCGAGGGCGCCCGCAAACAGCGCCAGGATGGCGCTTCGCCGTGTCGTCTTCATCGGTCGTCCTCCCCTCTAGAACCAGGGCTGGCCGCTCAGGTAGAAGAGCGCCCGGCCCGCCAGGTGGCCCAGCAGCGCCAGGGCAGCGCCGCAGGCGGCGAGCCCTCTCGCCAGTCGCAGGCTCCCGTTTCGCCGGCCCAGCAGCCAGAGCGCCGCGCCCGCCGCGGCGGGCGCCCCGATCGCCAGGGCGATCTCCAGGCCCAGGAGGGTCCCGTTGGCCGCGACGACCTGGTAGCCCGTGAGCAGGGCGGTCTTCACCGTCTCCGCGCCCACCGCCGCCTTGCCGGCGGCCCCCGGCGTGGCCAGCGCCGCGGCTGCGCCCGATGAGAGGTAGCTGAGCCTGGCCGCCAGCCCGGCGCCGTACAGGGCGGATCCGGCCAGTATCCCGATCGCCAGGCGGCTCCGGCCGCCTCCCGCGCCGCCCTGCAGGGCAGCCATCGCCAGCGGCCCCAGGGTCAGGGCGGTGCCGAAGAAGAGCGCCGCCGTGGACCAGTGGTTCCACATGGGACGGCCGGGGATCAGGTAGATCATCGCCTGGGTGACGATCGCCGCGGCGCCGGCGACGGCGCCCAGGGCGCCGATGCTCCGCCGGGCGCCCGCGGCGCCGGGCCGCCACCACGAGAGCAGGGTGTAGAGGGCGATCAGCCCGAAGAAGAGGCCGGTCGCCCAGATCTCCCGGGACATCCACGAGCTCTCCCAGTGCCGCAGGGCCCGGACGGCCAGCATCGGCCGGCCCAGGTGGGTCGTGGAGAAGAGCAGGCCGAGGGCGGCCGCCGACACCAGAAGGAGGCTGCCCAGGCGGGCAGGATGCGCCCCGCTGGCGTCCGGAGCGGAGACCGGCCGCAGGTCGGCGGCCACCAGCACCCACAGGCCCCCGACGGCCAGCTGGATCAGCACCGTGAAGACCACCAGGCTGTACTGCGCTTCGTGCAGCCACGCGGCCATGTTACCTCACCTCCCCTGCACCGGCCGCATCCCCGGCGCCAACCCCCGCCGCGGCGGCGCCGGCTTCTGCCTCCCGGGGCGGCGCGACGCGCACCTGCCGCCCGGGCTGCGGCCCCTTCTTCGGCCAGGCGAACCGGGTGGCGGGCCGGGTGACCGCGGGATCGGGGAAGCCCGGCGCCTCCCGCACGGCCTCGCGCTTCTCCGCCTCGTGCGCCGCCACCTCGCCGAAGCTGAGCGCGCCGGTGAGGCAGGCCTGTACGCAGCGGGGCATCTGTCCCTGGTCCACCAGCTGGTAGCACCCGTTGCACTTGGAGACGACGCCCTGCTCCGGGTCGAACTGGGGCACGCCGTAGGGGCAGGTCCAGGTGCAGTACTGGCAGCCGATGCAGGCGGCGGGATCGTGGATCACCAGCCCATCCGCCCGCTTGGTGTACGCCTCCACCGGGCAGCCCTTCATGCACGCCGGGTCCTCGCAGTGGTTGCAGGCGAGCGTCAGGTGGACCCGGATCGCCCGGGGAAACTCGCCCATCTCGAAGGAGCGGACCCGGCGCCAGCGGATCTCCGGCGGCAGCCGGTAGAAGTCCTTGCAGGCCGCCTCGCACGCCTTGCAGCCGATGCACTTCTCCATGTCCACGTGAAAACCAAGCTGTGTGCTCATCTGCGGATCCCCCTCTTACGCCCTGCGCAGGCGCACGGCCTGCTGCTTGTAGTTGGGCTCCTTGGAGAACGGGTCGACCGCCCAGACAGTCAGCCGGTTCACGGGGCCCTCGTTGAAGTGCATCGGCACGAAGCAGGATCCCGGCGCCACCTGCGAGGTGACGACCACCTTCGCCTCGATCTCCCCCCGCCGGCTCTCGATGCGGACCCGGTCGCCGTACTGGACGCCCAGCGCCTCGGCGTCCTTCGGGTTGAGCTCCACGTAGGCCGTGGGCACCAGATCGTTCAGCTCCGGGACCTTGCGGGTCTTGGTGCCGGTGTGGTAGTGCTCCTGCACCCGGCCGCTGTTCAGGTTGAAGGGGTACTCGCCGTCGGGCACCTCGGGCAGCTCGACCGGATCCACCGCCCAGAGCACGGCCCGGCCGTCCGGCGTGTTGAACCGGCCGTCGGCGTAGAGCCGGGGAGTGCCGGCGGAGCGCTCGTCGGGAATGGGCCACTGCAGCCCCTTGCTGGCCTCGATGCGGGCATAGGTGGCCCCGGAGTAGTCGTTGGGCCGCCCCTTCGTCACCCGCTTGATCTCCTCGAAGCATTCCTCGGTCGTCCGGTACGGGAACAGGTGGCCGAAGCCCATGCGGTCCGCGACAGCGAGGAAGATATCGAAGTCGGTGCGGGCCTCGCCGGGCGGTGCGACCGCCGGCTTCAGCAGGTTGAGCCGCCGCTCGGAGTTGACCATGATGCCGCTCTTCTCCGCCCAGAGCGCCGCCGGCAGGAAGATATGGGCGTACGCGGCGGTGTCCACCGTTTCGTAGGCGTCCTGCACGACCAGCAGCTCCAGCTTCTCCAGCGCCTTCCGCACCCGGTTCTGGTCCGGCAGCGACATGATGGGGTTGGTGCAGATCACCCAGAGCGCCTTGATCTGACCCTCAAGGATGGCATCGATGATCTCGGTGATGGACGGGGACCTGTCCGGCAGGGTCGCCGGGTCCACGCCCCAGAGCGCGGCGATCTCGGCCCGGTGTTCCGGGTTGCCGATGGCCCGGTAGCCGGGGTACGTGGAGGAGCCGCCCACCTCCCGGGAGGCCATCGCCGCGGGCTGGCCGGTGATGGAGAAGGAGGCGCAACCCGGCTTGCCGATCTTGCCCTGGATCAGGTTGAGGTTGTGGAAGCAGTTGTTGGCGATGGTGCCGTTGACCGACTGGTTGATGCCCATCACCCACATGGAGAGGGAGCGCTCGGCGCGGCCGTAAAGCAGGGCGGCCGCCTCGATGTCCCCGGCGGGCACGCCGCAGATCCCGGCGGCGTACTCGGGCGTGTACTTCTGCAGATGCTGCTCCAGCGCTTCGTAGCCGGTGGTGTGGGCGTCGATGTAGGCCCGGTCGATCAGCCCTTCCCGGATGATGACGTGGGCCATTGCGTTGAGCAGCACCACGTCGGTGCCGGGCCGGATCGCCAGGTTGATGGTCGCGAGGCGGCTGACCTGCGTGAGCCGGGGGTCGACGCAGATCAGCTTGGCCCCCCTCTCCACGGCCTTCACCACCCGGCCGAAGAGGATCGGGTGGCACTCGGCCATGTTGGAGCCGGCGATGAGGATGACCTCGGCCGCCTCGATGTCCGCGTACGCCCCGATGGCGCCGTCGGTGCCGAAGGAGCGGGTGTGGCCCACCACGGCCGAGGCCATGCAGGTGCGGGTGTTGCCGTCCAGGTTCGGCGTACGGAAGCCGGCACGCATCAGCTTGCCGAGGGTGTAGAACTCCTCCATGCAGAGCTGGCCGGTGTTGTAGCAGGCGATCGATTCCGGACCGTGGTCGGCCAGGAGCTGCTTCAGCTTACCGGTCATCGCCGTCAGGGCCTCGTCCCAGCTCGCCCGCTCCAGCCTGCCGTCCCTGCGGATCAGCGGGTACTTCGCCCGGTCGGGCGCCGTGATCGTCTTCCACTGGTAAATGCCCTTGGCACAGAGCAGGCCGTCGTTCACCGGGTACCCCTGGGTCCCTCGGATCGCCACGGGAATGCCGTCCTTGGTGCCGATCTCAATGCCGCAGCCGGTCCCGCAGAAGCCGCACGTGGAGTACGTCCAGGTGTCCGGCTCCACGTGCCCCGGCGCGAAGCCGCCGCCCACGTAGCTGCGGGAATCGCCGGCGGTGACGGCGCCGGCGGCCCCCAGCGCTGCGGTGGCGGCCACCGAGAGCTTCAGGAACGCGCGGCGGTTGATCCCGCCTGTCATGCCACCTTCCCCCTTTGCACGGCAGAAAAAGTTCCTACTTCAGATTGTATGGAGGGGTTGGTTTCCGCCCCAGAGACCACACGGACAAGTTTTGGGCCACCGCAATTTCAAGCCGGCACCCGATGCGTTCCGGTGATATCCGTCACTGCCTGTGCTGAGCCCGCTGCGGCGGGCGCTGCCGGCGGCGCGCGCCCAGGACGAAAGCACTACGCGGACGCGAAAACCTCCGATCGGCAGACCCGAACGGAGGTACAAGGGGGCACGTTCTGTTAGGTGTGAGTAAAGTTTTCGTGGGTAGGCCACAACATTTCTGCTGAAAAAAGCAGGACGAGAGATGGCCCCTTCCAAAAGTGTTGTTGCTGGGAAACAAACACCAACACAGGGAGGGTCATCTCTCGTCATGGTTGAGATTCGTGCAGACAACGGCTTTTCCTTTGAGGAACTTGAAAGTGGTGTTTGGCAGCAGGTAGTGGAGTGTTTCCGCGAAGTGCTGGTTGAGGCACTCTCGCGGGTGGACACTTTGCTGTATGAAAACCGGGACGCCCAGCGGTATGTGTTCAAAGAGATGCGGTCCCGCACCCTCATGACCAAGTTTGGCCCGATCACATTCAAGCGCCGCTACTACTGGGACCAGGAGGAAAAGCGCTTTGTCTTTCTGCTGGATGAGGTGCTGCAGATCGCGAAGCGGCAGCGGGTGAGTGAATCGGTCAGGGCAGATGCGGTTGAAGCTGCAGTGACGGCCGGATCGTTTCGGGGTGCGGCAGCAGAGCTGGGGCGGCGGGACTGTCAGGTTTACGTCAGCCACGAGGCGATCCGGCAGTGGAGCATCGAGACGGGAATGGCCCTTGCGGCAGCGCAGAAGCAGCGGCAGGTGACCGAAGGGGGGACCCGCAAAGTCCGCTTCCTGTACATCGAGGCGGATGGATTCTGGCCGGGTCGTCAGCGCGGCAAGAAGGCGGAAGTGCGGCTGTTCGTGATTCATGAGGGTTGGGTAGAGCGAACCCCGGCTGGTACGGAGTACAGGCTGGTAAACCGCCGCGATTTCATTCCCGACAGCGGACGGGACAGCTGGGAGCAGTTGAGCGAGTTTCTGGAGAGGGAGTACGATCTCAGCGACACGTGGGTGATCATCAACGGGGACCGGGCCCGGTGGATTCGGGAGGGCGTGACGTGGTTTCCGAAGGCGCTGTACCAGATCGACCGGTTTCACCTGAAGCAGGAGCTAAACCACGTGCTGCGCCACCAGCCCCGGCTCCTGGAACGAGCGAACGCTGCGCTGGAGGCAAACGACGCCGGAGGATTGCTGGCGGTACTGGAGGAAGCGCGTGCTGCTGAGACCGACTCGAAGCGTCGTGGAGAGATCCGCAGGCTGGTGGCCGACCTCAGGACGATGCCGGAGTCGATACGGGACTACCGCGTCCGACTTCAAGAGCGGGGCGTCAGCGTGGAGGGGTTACGCGGCCTGGGTGCAGCGGAAGGGGCGGTGGAGCGGTACTCAGCACGGCTGCGGAAGGTCGGCCGGAGCTGGTCCGAGAGGGGCTTGAAGGCGATGATGCACGTGCTGGCCGCCTACTTTCACGGCACTTTGCGTGGGGCCGTGGAGATGGTGGAACGCCAGCTGGGACTCGAATCACTGGCTGCAGTTCGGGAAAAGGTGCGGCACCGGGTCGTGGAGACCGTGGGGCGGGGCATTGAAGGAGTCCGCCACGGGCGCATGCCGATCTTGTATGCCGGTCGGAACGCCAGCGGCGGATACTCTCGGATGCTGAGGGCGGCCGCCGGCTTCACCAAGTAGAAGAGGCAACAGACGCATTCGGCGCCAATTCATGAACCAAAATCATACAGAACACTTTTGGAAGTGCGACGTACCCACTTTCACTTGACAGACCCTTCTGTTAGTTAGCGGTTGTATATCATCCCAATGTTCTATTACAATGGGGCATATCACCCTAAAGGAGCGACGTTCCGATGGCCAAGTCCAAGAGGGGAGGTCCCCTCAGCCGGAAGAAGGACAGGAGCCTGTGGTGGGTCGGCGGTGTCGCCGTCGTGGTCACCGCGGCGCTGATCGTGGCGAGCAACGTCACGGCTCGCCGGCTCGGCGAGATCACCATTCCGGACACGATCCTCACCGACCAGGAGCGCGGGGCTGCGCGCAACGTCCTGGGGAGCGCGGACGCGCCGGTGGAGCTCGTGGAGTTCAGCGACTTCCGCTGCCCGCACTGCCGCGACTCGCACCTGGCGCTGGGCGATGACATCGAGCAGCTGGTGGCGGAGGGCACCGCCCGCTACGTGCGCAAGCACATGCTGGTCATCGATCCGGCCGACACCTCTCTCAACGCCGCGGAGGCGGTGGAGTGCGCGGCGGACCAGGGCTACTACTGGGCCTTCCACGACCTGCTCTTCGCCAACCAGCCGGCGCACGGGCAGAAGTGGACCCGGGACGCGATGAAGACCTACGCGCGTGAACTGGGGCTCGACACGAAGGCCTTTAACGAGTGCATGGACCAGGGAACCCACCGGGACAAGGTGCTGGCCGACAGCACCGAGGGCTACACCACGCCCGGCGTTCAGGGCACGCCGGCCTTCCTGGTGAACGGCGAGGTGCTCCGCATCCGCTCCTACCAGGAGGTCATCGAGGCGGTGCAGGCCGCGGCGGGCCAGACCACAGGCCAGGACGGGTAGTCGCCCGCGCGGCCTCACCGGTCCGCTCACCGCCGGGCCGCCCTGTGCAGCCCCGCCAGAAACTCCGCCTCGGGGTACAGCCCGGCCAGGACGACCTTCCCGGGCCCCTCGATGACGGTCAGGGGCACGGACCGGACGCCATCCTGCCGGGCCAGGTGGGGAAACTCGGCCGCATCCACGGCGTACGCCCGGATGCGGGGATTCTCCATCGCCGCCATGTGCGCCAGGCGAACCGCCCGGGGACACTGCGGTCAGGTCGGGGTCGAGTAGACCCGGATGACCAGTTCCCGGTCGACCGCGCGCACCAGCGCCCGGGCGGCGGGCGGCAGGCGGGTCTCGCCGCGGGAGAGGTCGATCAGGTCCTCCAGGAGGACCATGAGCTCGTAGCCCAGCGGCACCCCGTAGAAGCGCACGCCGGTGTCGTTGCCGCCGCCGTCCAGCAGCGCCAGCGCGGGCGCCTGGTCCACGCCGAAGCGGGCTGCCTCGGCCTGCCCCTCCCGCCCGGTCCGGCCCATGGCCTGGATCTTCCCGTCCGAAAGGCGCACCAGATCCGCCATCAGCTCCCTGAGCGGGGCGGCGGCCGGATCGTGCGCAGCGGCAGAGAAAAAAAGCACCTGCACCGGCGCCCGGAGGTGCTCCGCCAACAGGGTCCGCACCTGCCGGCGCTGGGCAGCGGTCAGCATGGTCACTCCGTGTACCTCCTCCGGGGCTCCCCGTCGCAGCAGGGGAGCCCCGTTCTTCATGGTTTCCTTTTTCGTGCTCGCGAGCCCACCTCCTTCCCCCTGCGCCACAGGTCAGCCACAGCCGCGTCGGGGAACGGGATACTTGCGTGCACAGTTGTAGGGGAATGCGATCCCTCTGTCGAATGCCAGTTGCAATTGCGGGACGGGGGTGTGCGATCGGACTAATCTTTTTGCCTCATGCGCCATCGAGCACGGTATGGTAGCATAACCCTAACACTTTTCCCTGATTCGTCTCGGCCGCCTGAAGATGGCATCTACTCGCCGGCCGCCACCGTTTGCCGTCGGGGAGGTGATCGACGCCCTGGACGAGCGCGAAACCAAGCGGAGGATCATTCAGGAATTCGTTCCCGGGAAGCAGGTCACGCTCTCGCACCTGATTGCGAACCCGACCCGGGAGCTGTGCGAGCGACTCGGGATCGAGCACGCAGGTGCAATCGGAATTATGACCATCACACCGGGAGAGGGTGCGATCATCGCGGGGGACTTGGCCACCAAGGCCGCGGCAGTGAACATCGCCTTCCTCGACCGTTTCAGCGGTGCACTGGTGATGTACGGTGACGTCGCCAGTGTGGAAGCGGCGCTGAGAACAGTCAACGAGATCTTGGGGGAGGTCTTGAAGTTCACTCCGGCCACTATCACGGGCTCTTAGAACCCCCTGCCCTGTTGGAGGCTCGGCATGAACACAGTGCGTCTGCTCGTCGCTTTGGAGGACCGATCAGAACGCCAACGGATCGTAGCGGCGCTGAGGGCAGTGAACCTCCGACCGGTAGCCGACACTGGCGACGGCCAAGCCGCGTACGAACTCAGCCGCTGCCTGACTCCGGACCTGATGATTCTGGATGCCCATCTGCGGGTCCCAAGAGGCGGGAGGATGGCCGAAACGGTGCTGTCGTCGACCGACATCTCCCTGATCCTGCTCTCAGACCCCGAGGGCCTCAGCCTCCTGCACAGACTGGCCCAGGGTGGGGCGGCGGCCTGTCTTCTCAGACCCGTCTGCCCCGAACAGGTCGCACTGGCCGCCCTCGTCGCGGCCCGCCACCGCAGGGAAGTCCAGGCGCTCCGCAAACGGATGGAAACGGCCGAGCGCCGCCTGACGGATCGCAGGCTGGTGGACCGGGCGAAGGCGGTTCTCATGGAGGAACTTCGGATCAACGAGGCCGAGGCGTATCATCGCCTGCGCCGGCTCAGCATGAACAGCAGGCTGCCACTCGGTCAGGTAGCTGAGATGGTACTCATGGGCCGCGTGCTCCGCGGGTAACTGACCGCCGATTCAGTGAGCACGGCTTCGATGCTCGCAGGGGGCAAGCTCGAAAAATCGACTTCTAGTCTACTGCACGCAAGAAGGATTGCTGTCACACGTGTAGAAAAAGGTCTGTACCCTATCCGACCGGCACTGTACTTTCGTGTACACTCGCCAGAGTACCCGTGCCTGGGGGTGTGCGGCTGTGGAGGAAAGGCAGCGGATCATCCAGGAGTACGTTCCCGGAAAGCAGGTTACGCTCGCTCACCTCATCGCGCACCCCACCGCGGAGTTGTGTGAGCGTCTCGGCATTGACCGGGTAGGCGCTATCGGCATCCTGACGATCACGCCGGGCGAGGGCGCGATTATCGCCGGCGACGTGGCCACCAAGGCCGCCCCCGTCGGCATCGCGTTCCTCGATCGGTTCAGCGGTGCAGTCGTGATCTACGGGGATGTCGCCAGTGTGGAGGCCGGACTGCGGGCTGTCAACGAAATGCTGGGAGAGGTGCTCAAGTTCACTCCGAGCATAATCACACGCTCGTAGGGAGTCGGTGTTGGACCGAGATGGGGAGTGTCGATGCGTTCAGTCCGAATCGTTGTGGCTGTAGAAGACCGGCAACAGCGCAAGCTGGTCGTCGAGGCGTTAAGGCGGGCTGACATCCCCGTTCTGGCAGAGACGGGGGATGGCTCCGCCGCATACGAACTCGTCCAGTCCCTCACTCCCGAAGTCCTGATCCTGGACATTCACCTCCGCAGCCCCAACGGATTCAGGGTTGCTGACGAACTTCTCTCGTGGCCGCATACTTCCCTCGTCCTGCTGGCTGAGCCCGCCGGTCTTCCCGTCCTCCGTTCCATGGTACTGGGCGGCGCAGCCGCCTGCCTGCTGAAACCGGTCGATCCCGACCAACTCGGGCTGACCGTTCTGGCCGTCGTGCGCCAGCGGCAGCAGCTGAACGCCCTGCGCAAGCGGGCAGACGCCGCGCAGCGCCGGTTGGCTGAACGCCGGTTGGTCGAGCGGGCAAAAGCCATCCTCATGGAGGACCTCCACATCAGTGAAGCCGAAGCGTACCGGCACCTGCGCAGTCTGAGCATGAACAGCCGCAGGCCGCTCGGCGAGGTGGCCGAGATGGTCCTGCAGGACCGGTCGCTCCGCTCGCTTTCGTTCTGAGGGGTTATCCAAGTGCACATCGGGCGGACAACGGCGTCCGCATTCGGGCAACGGGGCCCACCGCCCTCACCGCACGTGAGGGCAGTGGGTCCTTGTGTTTTTTCCAAACGGGAGGGGGGATCGCCGCGCATGCCCAGACCAAGCTGCGAGAAGCCCGTACGCGACGTACTGACCAGCATCGGGATCGACATCGGCACCACTTCTACCTGCCTGGTCGTCAGCCGGCTGACCACCGCCCGGCTGGGCGGGGTACACGCCATGGCATCCGTTGAGATCACGCACCGCGAGGTGCTCTACCGCAGCCCGGTCATCTTCACGCCGCTGCTGGACGAAACCCTGCTGGACAGTGACGCCATCTTTGCCTGGGTCAGAGAGCAGCTCCGGCAGGCGAACCTGACCTGGGGCAACATCGACTCGGGTGCGGTGATCATTACCGGCGAATCGGCCCTGCGGGAGAACGCCCGGGCCGTCGTGGAGCAGCTTGCCGGGGACGCCGGTCGCTTCGTGGTGGCCACAGCAGGGCCTCAGCTGGAGGCCATCCTCGCCGGTCGGGGAAGCGGTGCGGCAGCCCTTTCAAACAAGGAGAACCTGCGGGTGCTCAACCTGGACGTCGGCGGCGGCACCACCAACGGGGTGCTCTTCGTGGGCGGCGAAGTGGAGGCCACCGTCTGCGCCCACGTCGGCGGAAGGCTGGTCCGGATCGATCCCACCTCCGCCCGTGTGGTCGGGGTCTCACCCCCCGCCCGCGAGGCAGCCGGTATCCTGGGGCTGCGGGTTGACGTGGGACAACCCGCCGACCCGGAGCAGCTCTGGACCCTCTGCACGGGGATGACCCAGGCTCTGCACGAGCTCATCGAGGGAAGGGCCGACTCCGACCTGGCCCGGGCCCTGGTTATTGGGTCTCCGCCCTCCTCCCCTATCCGGGCCGACGTCGTCACGTTCTCCGGCGGCACCGGGCGAGAGTTATACGCCTCCACCGAGCGTCGCTCCCTGCGGGACGTGATTCGTTACGGCGACATCGGCCCAATGCTCGCCGACGCCCTCCGGCTCGGACCCACCTGTCAGGCATTCGCTCTGCGCGAGCCCCCTGAAACGGTGTACGCCACGGTGATCGGCGCAGGCATGGAGGTGCTGGAGCTCAGCGGCTCGACGATCTTCTTGCACGCCGACGGGCTCCTCCCGCTCCAGAATGTGCCCATGGTCAAGCCGCCCAATCTCGACCCGCTGGCCCCGGCCGACCGGATCGCCGCCTCCGTGCGCGAGGGACTTTCCTGGTTCACCTCAGAAGGTCAGGGACTGGACCAGCCGGTGGCCGTGACGTTCCCTGGCCTTCACCACCCACGGTTTGATCAGGTCCGCAACCTGGCCGCCGGGCTGGCGGAAGGCGTGCGGCCCCTGGTGGAGCGGGGTCTGCCCGTCATCATTGTGCTGGAGGAGAACATCGGCAGCGTGCTCGGGCACAGCCTCTCCACGTTCCTGCCGCCGGACTACCCGATCATCTGCATCGACCAGATCCGCAGCCAGACCGGCGACTACATCGACATCGGAGCTCCGATGTACGGGGGCATCGTCGTCCCCGTGGTCGTGAAGAGCTTGGTATTTCATAACTGAACCACGGCTTAAGGAGGGAAAGGGATGATCCTGAAGACGACCTTGCGCGGACAGGTCTACAAGTTCGGGTCCGTAAAGGAGGTGCTCGCCAAGGCCAACGAACTCCGCTCCGGCGACGTGCTGGCCGGCATCGCCGCAGAGTCGGACGCGGAGCGCATCGCCGCCAAGCACGTCCTCGCAAACCTGACGCTCGAAGACCTGCGCAACAACCCGGTCATTCCCTACGAAGAAGACGAGGTCACCCGGGTCATTCAGGACGCGGTCAATGAACACGTGTACCGCGAGATCAAGAGCTGGACCGTGGCGGAGCTCCGGGAGTACATCCTGTCGGACAGGGCCGACGCGATGGAGATTCAGCGCATCAGCCGTGGGCTCACGTCCGAGATGGTGGCAGGTGTGGCCAAGCTCTGTTCGAACCTGGACCTGATCTACGGCGCGAGCAAGATGCGGAACATCGTGCAGTGCAACACCACCATCGGTCTGCCCGGCACACTCGCGATGCGCCTGCAGCCCAACGACCCGACCGATTCAATCGACGGCATCATGCCCCAGATCATGGAAGGTCTCTCCTACGGCATCGGCGACGCCGTGATCGGCATCAACCCGGTGAACGACGATCCCGAATCGGTCTCCCGGCTGCTCTGGGCGGTCTATGAGTTCATCCAGAAGTGGAACATCCCGACCCAGCACAGCGTGCTGGCCCACGTCACGACCCAGATGCGGTGCATCCGTGACGGAGCGCCAGTCGGTGTGGTGTTCCAGTCCATCGCGGGCTCCCAGAAGGCGATGGAGGCGTTCGGCGTCACGGTTGAGATGCTGGACGAGGCGCTCGAGTTGGTCCGCAAGTACGGCAGTGCCAAGGGGCCTAACCTGATGTACTTCGAGACCGGCCAGGGTTCCGAGCTCTCCGCCGACGCGCACCACGGCGCGGACCAGGTGACGCTCGAGGCCCGGTGCTACGGCCTCGCCAGGCGGTACCAGCCGCTGATCGTGAACACCGTGGTCGGGTTCATCGGGCCTGAGTACCTGTACGACTCCAAGCAGGTCATCCGGGCCGGCCTGGAAGACGTGTTCATGGGCAAGCTGACCGGCATCTCCATGGGCTGCGACGTCTGCTACACCAACCACATGAAGGCCGACCAGAACGACATTGAGAACCTAGCCGTGCTGCTGACCGCGGCCAACGTCAACTACCTGATCGGCGTGCCGATGGGCGACGACCCGATGCTCAACTACCAGTGCGGCGCTTACCACGACGGTGCGTCCCTGCGCCAGACCTTCGGCAAGAAGCCCGCACCCGAGTTCCACGCCTGGTGTCAGGAGATGGGGTTCCTGGATAGCGAAGGCCGGCTGGCCGAGCGCGCTGGCGACCTGTCCGTCTTCCTGGGCAAGTAAGGAGGGAGATACGAATGGCCTACACGGAAGCCGAACTGCGGAAGATCGTCGCCGAGGTCCTTTCGCGGCTGAACCAGGGCACGGAAGCCCCCGCGCAGGCGGCCCAACCTGCACCGGTCGATGACGGTGAAGGGCTGCGCGACCTGGCGGACATCGACATCCGCAAGACCTGCTACGTCCCGCACGCTGCCGATCCGGAGGGGCTCATGCGGGTGAAGCTCGCCACCCCGACCCGCATCGGCATCTGGCGCGCAGGCCCGCGGTACCTGACCGAGCCCTGGCTGCGCTTCCGGGCAGACCATGCGGCCGCCCGCGACGCAGTCATGCTGGAAGTGGACCAGAACCTGCTGGACGAGCTTGGCCTGTTCACCGTGCAGACGATGGTGCGTGACAAGGAGGAGTACCTGACCCGCCCGGATCTGGGCCGCCGGCTCTCCGAGGAGGCCAAGGCGATCATCCGGGAGCGGTGCCAGATGCGGCCGCAGGTGCAGGTCATCGTCGTCGACGGTCTGTCCTCCACCGCCATCGAGGCCAACATCCGCGACTTCCTGCCCGCGCTGATGCAGGGCCTGAAGAACCTGGGCCTGTCCGTGGGGACGCCGTTCTTCGTGAAGTACGGCCGGGTCGCGGTCATGGACGACATCGGCGAAATCCTGCAGCCGGATGTCGTGGTCGAAGCGGTGGGTGAGCGGCCGGGTCTGGTGACGGCCAAGTCGATGTCCGCCTACATGTGCTGGCGCCCGCGGCACGGCACCATCGAGTCCGACCGGTCGCTGATCTCCAACATCCATGACGGCGGGACGCCTGCCACCGAGGCCGGCGCTGCCGTGGCGGCTTTCGTCAAGCGGATCTACGACAACCAGGCCAGCGGCACCAAGTTGGCCAACCTCTAGGCGAGGGGAGGTTCCTCCGTGTACGGGTTCAAGCCCATTCAGGCCAAGGTCCTGGCCGTCAAGCTCATCCCTAACCTCCACGAGGACATGAAGCAGCGGCTGAACCTCCAACCGCACCACCGCTCGCTGGGGATGCTCACGGTCGATATCGACGATGTTGGCTACACCGCGGTGGACGAAGCCACCAAGAAGGCAGACGTGGAGGTCGTGTACGCCCGCTCCTTCTACGCGGGTGCAGCCCACGCATCAGGCCCGCTGTCGGGCGAGTTCATCGGCATGCTGGCGGGGCCCGATCCTGCTGAGGTGAAGGCCGGTCTGAACGCTGCGATCGAGCTGATCGAGAGCGGCGAGTGCACCTTCTACGCGGCCGACGAGGAAGGCAAGATCGCCTTCTACGCCTACACCATCAGCCGGACCGGCACCTACCTCTCCAAGGAGAACGGCATCCCCGCCGGCTCGCCACTGGCGTACCTGATCGCCCCGCCCATCGAAGCGATGTACGCGGTCGACGCGGCCGCCAAGGCCGCAGAGGTGCGCATGACCAACTTCTTCGGGCCGCCCAGCGAGACCAACTTCGCCGGCGCCCAGTTCACGGGCACCCAGTCGGCCTGCAAGGCTGCGTGCGACGCCTTCGCCGCCACCGTGATGGAGGTCGCCCGGTATCCGAAACGTTACTAGGACCATCAGCCGCTGACCGATTGCAGGCACGAGCGTGAGGAGGGACGAGCATGAGTGCGATGATCGCCTTGGGCATGATCGAGACCAGGGGCCTGGTAGCTGCGATCGAGGCCGCAGATGCGATGGTGAAGGCCGCTAACGTGACGCTGATCGGCAAGGTCCTGGTGGGAGGCGGTCTGGTGACCGTCATGGTCCGCGGTGACGTGGGCGCCGTTAAGGCCGCCACGGACGCGGGCGCCGCTGCCGCCCAGCGGATCGGGGAGCTGATCTCGGTGCACGTCATCCCGCGGCCGCACGGCGACGTGGAGATGATCCTGCCCCAGAAGTCCTAGTCCCATCGCCCGGAAGGGGGAACCGCGCTTCCCCCTTCCGGGCTGCTCCCCAGGGCCGCGCGACTTGAGAGGAGGCAAGAACGGATGAAGCTCAAGACGCGGCTTCGTGGCGTGACGTACGAATTTCGGGATCTGGTAGACGTCCTCGCCAAGGCCGGCGAAGAGAAGGCTGGCGACGTCCTGGCCGGAATCGCCGCCACATCGAGCGCGGAGCGGGTTGCGGCCAAACGTGTGCTGGCCGAAGTGTCCCTGGGCGAGATCCGAGCCAACCCGGCGATCCCCCCTGAGATCGACGAGGTGAGCCGTGTCCAGGAGGAGCAGATCAACGAGCAGATCTTCGGTGAGATCAAGCACTGGACCGTCGGTTATTTCCGGGAGTGGATCCTGAGCCACGAGACCACCGGTGACATGATCCGGCGCGTCAGCCGGGCCCTCACTGGCGAGATGGCATCGGCCGTCGCCAAGCTCATGTCCAACATGGACTTGGTGTACGCCGCCAGCAAGATCCACGTGGTCACCCACTGCGAGACCACGCTGGGTCTGCCCGGCACGCTCTCTTACCGCATTCAGGCGAACCATCCTTCCGACTCCATCGAGGGCATCACCGCATCCGTTCTGGAGGGTCTTTCCTACACCTCGGGCGACGCCTGTATCGGCATCAACCCCAACGATGATTCGGTGGAGAACACCATCCGGATCATGAACGCGATCCAGGAGATCAAGCACCGGTATCGCGTTCCCACCCAGACGGTGGTGCTCTCGCACATCACCACACAGATGAAGGCGATCGAACAGGGCGCGGTCGCCGACATGTTCTTCCAGTCCATCGCCGGCACGCAGAAATGCAACGAGGAGTTCGGCATCAGCGCGGCGCTCCTGGACGAGGCGCTCGACATGATCCGCAAGCGGGGCGGTTCGCCCGGGCCGAACCTCATGTACTTCGAGACCGGCCAGGGCTCCGAACTCTCTCTCGGCGCCCACCATGGGGTCGACATGCAGACGCTGGAGGCCCGCACGTACGCCTTCGGGCGCCGGTACAGCCCCTTCATGGTCAACAACGTCACCGGCTTCATCGGCCCCGAGACCCACTTCGACGGCAAGCAGATCATCCGGGGCAGCCTGGAGGACCACTTCATGGGCAAGTTGCTGGGTCTGCCGATGGGCATGGCGCCGTGCTACACCAACCACGTGCGGGCAGATCAGAACGATCAGGAAAACGCCATCATGCTGCTCGCCCTCGCCGGTGCGACCTACTACATGGGCGTCCCGCAGAACGACGACTGCATGCTGGCGTACCAGGACACGTCGTATCACGACGACGTCACCCTGCGCGAACTGCTGAACCGGAGGCCGACGCCGGAGTTCGAGCGCTGGTGCAGGGAGATGGGCCTGCTGGATGAGAACGGGCGGCTGACCGCCCGCGCGGGCGATCCGACCATCTTCCTGTGCATGGGCAGATAGGGAGGGATGCCGAAATGGTCCGTGACGAGCTGGTTCAGAAGGTCGTGGAAGCCGTCCTTGCCGAGCTGGGCCGGAGCCGCGGCACCCCTGCCCCTGCCTCCGCGCCGGCCGCTTCGGCTCCGACCGACGGGGGATGCATCCCCGCCTCCGTCCGGGCCCTCATGGCCGAGCAGGCCGCACAGGGCACACAGCCGGTGGCCGGGATGGTCGGGAAGGGCTGCAGGATCCCCGCGGACGCACAGGGGTGCAACTGTGAGACCGAAGACGACTTCCTCGACGACATCTGCGCCTACGACCTCCGGGAGCGCACCTTCATCGACAACCCGTGCGACCCCGAGGCCCTGAAGCGGCTGAAGGCCTCCACCCCCGCCCGGATCGGCATCGGCCGTGCGGGTCCCCGGTACCGCACCATTCCGTACCTGCGCTTCCGCGCTGACCACGCGGCCGCAGAGGACGCCGTGATGGGCGAGGTCAGCCCCGAACTGATTGCGCGGATGGGCTGGCTGCCGCTCCAGTCCACCGCCACGTCCAAGGAGGATTTCCTGGCCTTTCCGGACAAGGGGCGGCGGCTGAGCCCTGAGAGCGCCGAGTTGCTCCGGGCGAAGGCGATCCACCGGCCCCAGGTCCAGATCGTCATCGCCGACGGTCTCAGCTCCGCCGCCATCGAGGCGAACGCCGCCGACTTCCTGGCCGCCCTGGTCCAGGGGTTGAAGAACTTCGGGCTGTCGGTGGGCACCCCGGTGTTCGTCAAGTACGGCCGCGTGGCCATCATGAACGACATCGGCCAGATTCTGGAGCCCGACGTGGTCGTCGAACTCATCGGCGAGCGGCCCGGCCTGGTCACCGCCAAGTCGATGTCGTGCTACATGTGCTGGCGGCCCCGCCACGGCACCGTGGAGTCCGACCGGTCGGTGATCTCCAACATCCACGACGGTGGGACACCGGCGGCCGAAGCCGGCGCCAGCGCGGCGGCCTTCGCCAAGCGCATCTACGACAACCAGGCGAGCGGCACGAAGCTATCTGTCCAGTGAGAAGGGAGGCAGGATGATATGTACGGCTTTGCTCCGGTTCGCGCCGAAGTGTTGGCCGTCAAGCTCATTCCGAACGTGCATGCGGACATGGCCGAGAAGCTCTCGCTGAAGCCGCACCACCGTTCGCTGGGCATGATCACGCTGAACATCGATGACGTCGGCTACACCGCCGTCGACGAGGCCACCAAGAAGGCGGACGTCGAAGTGGTCTACGCCCGTTCCTTCTACGCCGGCGCGGCCCACGCCTCGGGTCCCCTGTCGGGCGAGTTCATCGGCATGCTGGCGGGACCCGATCCGGCCGAGGTGAAGGCGGGCCTGCAGGCAGCCATCGACCTGATCAACAGCGAGGACTGCTGCTTCTGGACCGCTGACGAGGCCGGCGGCATCACCTTCTATGCCTACACCATCAGCCGGACCGGCACCTACCTCTCCAAGGAGTGCGGTATTCCTGTCGGTTCGCCGCTGGCCTACCTGATTGCGCCGCCGATCGAGGCGATGTACGCCGTCGATGCCGCCCTCAAGGCGGCCGAGGTCAAGATGGTGAACTTCTTCGGCCCGCCCAGCGAGACCAACTTCGCCGGTGCGCACCTTACCGGCACGCAGTCGGCCTGTAAGGCGGCCTGCGACGCCTTCGCGGCGACGGTGATGGAGGTCGCCCGGTATCCCAAGCGGTTCTGATTCCCCTGAGGGCAGACCGAAGGGAGGATTGACGCATGGCGATTGACGCGCTGGGATTGATCGAGACCCGCGGCATGGTCGCGGCGGTTGAGGCGGCGGACGCCATGGTCAAGGCGGCCAACGTCCGGCTTCATTCCTGCACCCTCGTCAAGGGGGGGCTGGTGACCGTCCAGGTGCTGGGGGATGTGGGGGCCGTGAAGGCTGCGGTGGACGCCGGGGTGGCGGCGGCCTCCCGCGTCGGCCAGGTGATCGCGTGTCACGTCATCCCCCGTCCGCACGAAGAGGTAGCCGACATGGAGGGATTCGGCCCGAACCCTTCCCCTCCGGAGCCAGGACCCGGAACGGGGCCCTCGCCGGCACGCGACCCCGAACCCGGTCCGGAGCCGGAGCGGAGACCGGATCCCCCTGCTGCGGCGCTGCAGGACCCGGCACCGGCGCCTGACGCTGAGTCAGGGGGCGCAGCCCCTGGCCCGACCGGCGACGACGAGGCCCTGGCTGAACTCCGCCGGTTGCTGCCCGACATGGAAGAGCTTGAGCGGGTCAGCCACCTGTCGGATCTCTCGGTGGCCATCCTGCGCCGCGTCGCTCGGGCGCTTCCGTCGATCAGCCTGAGCCGCGCACAGATCCGGGACGGGACAAAGGAGCAGATCCTGAACGCGATCCGTGAGGCCATCGGACCGAAGGACGGTGAATAGCGTGAAACTGGACAGAGATCTGCTGGCCATCCAGCAGATGCGCGACGCCGTGGAGCAGGCATGGGAGGCCCAGCAGAAACTGAAGCACTACACCCAGGAGCAGATCGACCGGATCGTCTCCGCCATGGCAAAGGCGGGCGAACAGGCTGCGGTGCGCCTGGCTGAAATGGCGGTCCGGGAGACCGGCATGGGTGTAGTCGACCACAAGACCATCAAGAACCTCCTGGCGACTCGCGATCTGTACAACTACATCAAGGACATGAAGACCGTCGGCGTCATCCGGCGCGACGAGGCGGCCAAGGTCGTCGAGATCGCCGAGCCGGTAGGGGTTATCGCCGCCCTGATACCCACCACGAACCCGACTTCGACGGCCATGTACAAGGCGATCATCGCGGTGAAGGCCCGCAACGCCATCGTCATGAGCCCGCACCCGCGCGCCATCGGCTGCACCTGTGAGGCGGCGCGCGTCGTCGCCGAGGCGGCGGTGGAGGCCGGGGCGCCCGAGGGGCTGATCCAGTGCCTGGAGACGGTGGACTTGGCCGCCACCAACGAGCTGATGCGCCACCCGAAGGTCTCCCTGATCCTGGCCACCGGCGGATCAGCGATGGTGAAGGCTGCCTATCAGTCTGGCACCCCGGCGCTGGGCGTCGGCCCCGGCAACGTGCCGGCCTTCATCGAGCGCAGCGCGGACGTGCCGAGGGCCGTCTCGTACGTCATCGCCGGGAAGACCTTCGATAACGGGACGATCTGCGCGTCTGAGCAGGCCGTGATCGCGGACGAGCCCATCGCCGAGCAGGTGATGAGCGAGATCCGGCGCCAGGGCGGCTACTTCCTGTCGCCGGAGCAGGTCGACCGGCTCTCGGCGGTGGCCTTCCGGCCCAACGGGGTCGTCAACCCGGCCATCGTCGGGCAGTCGGCCACCCGAATCGCGGAGATGGCCGGCATCGATGTGCCCCCGGGCACCCGGGTCCTGGTGGCGCCCCTGGAGGGCGTGGGGCCCCAGTATCCGCTCTCCCGGGAAAAGCTTTCCCCCATTCTCGCCTTCTACACCGCCCCCGACTGGCGGGCCGGCTGCGAGCGCTGCATCGAGTTGCTGAACCTGGGAGGCATCGGGCACACGCTGGCGATCCACTCCCGCAACGAGGAAGTCATCATGGCGTTCGCCATGGAGAAGCCCGTCTTCCGCATCGTGGTCAACACCCCGGCCACCCACGGCGCGGTGGGCGTGACCACCGGACTGGCCCCGGCGCTCACCCTGGGATCCGGCACGTGGGGCGGCAGCGCAACCTCCGACAACGTCGGCCCGCTCAATCTCATCAACATCAAGCGGCTCGCCTACGGGATCCGTGAGCCGGATGGATGCTGCGCACCGCCGCAGGAAACGGACATCGAACGCATCGTCCGCGCCGTGCTGGCTCAGCTCAACAACCGCTAACTGAGGAGGAAATGGCATGACCGGAGTTCTTGCCCTCGGCATGATCGAAACCAAGGGACTCGTGGCTGCGATCGAGGCTGCTGACGCGATGGTGAAGGCCGCCAACGTGACGCTGATCGGCAAGGTGCTGGTCGGCGGCGGCCTGGTCACGGTGATGGTGCGTGGCGACGTGGGCGCCGTCAAGGCGGCCACCGACGCCGGCGCAGCAGCGGCGCAGCGCATCGGCGAACTGATCTCTGTCCACGTGATCCCGCGGCCGCACGGCGACGTCGAGATGATCCTTCCCCAGAAGGGGTAATGCGGTCCGCGCTCCCCTGCGCGGATGAGAGGTGAAGCCCGTGGCTGCACTGACTGAACTCGAGCTGCGGCAGTTGATCCGCGAGCGCGGGGAGATCGAGTCCATCACCGTTCCCCGCGGCACGCTGATCACCCCCGCGGCGCGGCAGTTCCTCCAGGAGCGCCGCATCAAGCTGATTTTCGGCGAGCCTGCCTGCCCCTCCCTCTCCTCGTCGGCCGCGGTGGCTGCATCCCCGCCTGCGCCCGCCGGCGCCCCCATCGAACCCACATCGGCCCAGGGTGCTGCTCCCCCGGGCGGCACCCCTGCGCCGGCGACTGCGCAGGCTCCGGTCCAGCAGACCTTCACCCCGCAGACGAAGCCGGAAGAGCTGACCCACCTGCGCGGAAAGCTCATGGTGCCCAAGACCCACCCGCGCATCCGGTTCCGCGGCAAGCTGGACAGCCTCGAAGCCTACGTCCTGCTGGCCCAGAACTGCGCGCGCAAGGAAGGGCGGGCCGAACTGGACCGGAACCTGGGCGAGGTGCTGGATTACGTCCGGAAGATGGTCCGTGCGGAGGTCATGGATGAGCCGCTGCCGCCGATCCACCTCTTCGGCCTGGACGCCTCCCAGCTCCGCGAGCGGTCCCACTACCCGCAGAAGTACTTCGGCGTCTCGCACACCCCGCCGGTGGTCGAGCACGGGGAGATGATGCTCTGGCTGAACCTGCTCCGCACGCAGGTGCGGGAGACCGAGCTGGCGGCGGTACAGGCGTTCTGGCAGGAGGGTTCGCCGCCGGAGCGGCTGGACATCATCCAGGCCCTGAACCGGCTCTCCAGCGCCATCTGGATCCTGATGATGCAACACCTCGCGGAGAAAGGGGGAACCACAGGTGGTGAGCGGTGACCGGCCCAACCCCGGCGAGGGCCGCATCCCCGTCGGGGTTTCGGCCCGGCACGTGCACCTGTCGCCGGAGCACGTGGAGACCCTCTTCGGCCCAGGCGCGGCGCTCACTCCAGACCGGCCCCTGAGCCAGCCCGGCCAGTTCGCCTGTCGGGAGCGGGTGCTGATCGCGGGCCCCAAGGGGGCCATCGCTGGGGTCCGTGTCCTCGGTCCGGCGCGGGGCGCCACACAGGTGGAGATCTCCGCCACCGATGCGATCGCGCTGGGCGTACAGCCCCCGGTGCGCGAGTCCGGCCGGCACCACGGCAGCGTCGGGCTGACGCTGATCGGCCCGGCCGGGTCCGTCACGATCACGTCGGGGGTGATCCTGGCCCAGCGGCACATCCATATGACGCCCGAAGATGCCGCCCGCTTCGGCGTGTCCGACGGCGAGATCGTGTGGGTGGCAGCGACGGAAGGCCCCCGCCGCACCGTCTTCGGCGACGTGCTGGTGCGGGTGAGCCCCAACTACCAGCTCGAATTCCACATCGACACCGACGAGGCCAACGCCGCTGGCCTGCGTACGGGAGACACGGTGGTGTTAGTCAAGGCATGACCGATCGTCACTCGGATTTGCTGGAGCGTGCGAACCGCATGGTGGGCGCCCTGACCCGCCGCATGGGGGAGACGCCCCCGCCGCCGAACGGGACGCTGTACACCGGCATCGACCTGGGGACAGCATACGTGGCGCTCACGGTGGCAGATGCCCTGGGCAACCCGGTGGACGCCGCCTACACCTTCGCCGAGGTGGTGCGCGACGGGCTCGTCGTGGATTTCGTGTCCGCGGTCAACATCGTGCGCAGGCTGAAGGCCCAGCTGGAAGAACGGCTGGGGCAGGAACTGCTCTACGGGGCGGCTGCGTATCCGCCAGGCACAGGGAACCGGGACATCCAGACCCACCAGTACGTGGCGGAAGGCGCCGGGTTCGAGATCCTCACCATGGTGGATGAGGTCGACGCGGCCAACCGCGTCCTCGGGTTGACCAACGGCGCGGTGGTGGACGTGGGCGGCGGCACCACGGGGATCGCCGTCCTCCGGGACGGCCGCGTCGTGCACACCGCCGACGAGCCTACAGGCGGCACCCACTTCACCCTGGTCGTGGCCGGCGCCCACCAAATCCCCTTCGAACAGGCGGAGGAAATGAAAAAGGATCCTTCCCGACAGCGGGAGATCCTGCGGCTGGTCACGCCGGTGATCCAGAAGGTGAGTTCCATCGTCGAGCGGCACATCGCTCCCTTCGACGTCACGACGGTCGTCGTCGTCGGCGGCACCGCCAAACTCACCGGCTTCGACCGGGTCCTGGAGAAGGAGTTGGGGCGTACCGTGATCAAGCCTGACGAGCCGCTGCTCGTCACACCTCTGGGGATCGCTCTGGCTGCTGCGGAGGCAGGTGAGCATCGATGATCGACGAGGAGTTGATCCGGCAGATCACCCGGGAAGTTCTGAAACAGCTCCGGCTGGGCGACGCGTCCGACCCCGGGTCGCACCCCGAGAGGACGCGGGGCCCCAAAGTCCTGCTGCTTTACACAGGCGGTGATCAGAACCTGGACGAGGCCGTCGCGGTAGCGGGCGAACTGAGGGCGGCCGGAGCACAGGTACGCGTTCTGTGCACCCCTTCTGCGCGCACCGTGCTGGGCGCCGCCCGACTGGAGAAGCTGTCCGCGGCCGGCCAGATGGTCAATGAACCATCTGAAGAGGAGATCTATGAGGCCGTCTTCTGGGCCGACGCCGTCGCGGTGCCGGTCCTCACGCAGAACACGGCGGCCAAGTGGGCGCTGGGCATCCGTGACAGTCCGGCGACCAACCTGCTGGCGGCGGCCCTGCTGATGAACCGGCGGATCGTCGTGTGTCCGGACTCCGCCGTCCCAAACACGGCCAACTTGCCGTACCGCTCCATGCTGCTCGGCCACATCGAACGGCTGCGGACCTTCGGCGTGCTGACCGTCCCCATCGGGGACATGGTCCGGGCCTGCCTGAGCCAGGCCGGCACTCAGGTGGCACCTCCAGCGCCGGCCTCCGGATCCGCCCCGGCCCCGCCCCTGTCCGCGGTCTCGGAGCCGGCTCCCGGACCGGCGGCGCCCGCAGCGTGGATGGCAGCCCCGGCCTGGGCCGCAGGAGCGGGTGCGTCCTCGGGCGTGGAGCCGCCTTCGGCGCCGCTCAGACTCGTGACCGCCGCTGATGTGGAAGCGGCCGTCAAGCGGGGGGCGCGGAGCGTCCTCGTTGCGGCCAGGGCGATCGTGACGCCGCTTGCGCGCGATCTGTGCCGCCACCACGGCGTGGCGCTGGTAGGCCCAGATGGGGGGGACACACATGCGACTGGCTAGGGTCATCGGCAACATCTGGGCGACTCGCAAGGAGGAGGCGCTAACCGGCCTCAAGCTGCTCATCGTTCAGCCCATCGAGGTCGACGGCAGCCCCAGCGGCAGCACCTTTGTCGCCGGCGACCGGGTCGGCGCGGGCGTGGGCGAGACCGTGCTGGTGGTCAGCGGCAGTTCGGCCCGCAAGGCCACGGACCGGGATGAGACCCCGATCGACGCGGTGGTGGTCGCCATCGTGGACACCGTCGAATGGGAGAAGACCGTGCGCCCGCCCGGCGCAGGAGCCGCCAACGGAGAGGAGGCCGGTGAATGAACGCCGAGAGCATCCTGCAGCGTGTGGCGGATGCAGGTGTCGTCGGTGCCGGCGGCGCTGGCTTCCCGACCCACATGAAGCTGAAGGGCCGAGCCGAATGGCTCATCGCCAACGGTGCGGAGTGTGAGCCCCTCCTCTACGCCGACCAGGCACTGATGGAGCAATATGCAGAAGAGTTGGTCCGAGGGCTGGAGCTGGCGCGCGAGGCCACAGGGGCGAAGCGCGCGGTGATCGCCCTGAAGGGGAAGTACAGAGAAGCCCGGGCAGCCCTTGCGGAGCCGGCCGCCCGGGCGGGGATTGAGCTCTTCCCGCTGAACGACTTCTACCCGGCGGGCGACGAGCAGATCATCGTGCAGCAGGTCACCGGTCGCGTCGTGCCTGCAGGCGGCATCCCCCTGGACGTCGGGGTGGTGGTCAACAACGTCGAGACGCTGATCAACGTCGCCCGGGCCGTCGACCACGGGCAGCCGGTCACCATGAAGTACCTGACGGTCGCGGGAGCGGTGAGCAGGCCCGTGTCCGTCATGGTGCCCGTGGGCGTGCCGGTGGCCGCCCTGCTGGAGCTGGCCGGCGGCCCCACGGTGGACGAGTACGTGATCATGGTGGGCGGCGTCCTGATGGGTCACCTGGCCAAACCCGACGAGGTGGTCACCAAGCGGACCGGTGGCGTGATCGTGCTCCCGAAGGACCTGCGGTGGGCGGAACGGTTGATGCACCCGGAGGAGGTCGATATCCGGCAAACCTCGGTGTGCATCCAGTGCCACTTCTGCACGGAACTCTGTCCGCGCTACCTCCTCGGCCATCACATCATGCCCCACAAGGCGATGCTGCACACGAACTACGGCCTGAACGACCCGGAGGTCCTGATGGGGGCCTATCTGTGCTGTGAGTGCGGCCTGTGCGAGGCCTTTGCCTGTCCCGAACTGCTGATGCCCCGCCAGGCCGTCATCCGGATCAAGAAGGAACTGGCAGGGCAGGGCATCCGGTACCAGAAGGGCGCTACCCCCGAAAGGGGCGTACACCCGTTCCAGGAACAGCGGATGGTCGCCTCCCAGCGGGTAAAGGAGCGCCTCGGCGTGGCGCAGTATGACCGGAAAGCGCCGCTGGTCGAGGCCACCGTGCCCGTTTCCGAAGTGCGCATTCCGCTCCTGCAACACATCGGTGCGCCGGCCGAGCCTGTGGTCGCCGCCGGCGATCGGGTGTCCGCCGGCCAGGTGATCGCCCGGCCGCCGGAGGGCAAGTTGGGCGCGGCCGTTCACGCCAGCGTCAGCGGAACCGTCGTCGAGATCACGGGCCAGGCGATTCGCATCGCCTGCGCGGCTGAGCCGGGAGGTGAGTAACGTGGCTCTCGCGATCGGCATGATCGAAACCCTGAGTCTTCCCACCGGGGTGCGCGCCGCGGATGCCATGGTCAAGGCCGCTGAGGTGGAGCTGCTCGTCAGCCGGACGATCTGCCCCGGCAAGTACATCACCATCGTGGGCGGCGACGTCGGCGCGGTGCGCGCCTCGATGCAGGCCGGGGTTACGGAGTCCGGCGACCTCCTGGCCGACCAGCTGCTCCTGCCCAACGTGCATCCGTCCGTCCTCCCCGCCTTCCATCTCACCGGGCTGCACGACCTGCGCGATCTGCGGGCCGTGGGCGCAGTGGAGACCTTCACCGTCGCTTCCGCCATCGTGGCAGCCGACGCGGCGGTGAAGGCGAGCCAGGTTTCCCTGCTGGAGATCCGCCCCGGCATCGGATACGGCGGGAAGGGTTACTTCGTAGTGGCTGGCGAGGTCAGCGCCGTGCAGGCGGCCATCGACGCCGGCATCAACACGCTCGCGCCCGGCATGCTGGTGGACAAGGTCGTGATCCCCAACCTGCACGCCGACCTGATCAAGACGCTCCTGTGACAAGCCGGAGGGAGGGATTCCGGTATGAAGCGACGGCTGGTAACGCCGCAGGAGATCCTTTCGCTCCACTACCAGGGCGTGCACTGCCTGGAGGTCCCGCCGGACGCCATCATCACGCCCGGCGCCCGGGATCTCATCATGGCACTTGGCTTCCACATCCGGCACGGCCCGCCGGCGCCCGAACCCGGGCAACAGTCGCTCGGCGACCGGGTTCGGGGGATTGTGGCGGAGTTCGCTCCGGGGCTCACCGGCGAGCAGCAGGAGCAGGTCGTCCAGGCAGTGCTCGCTGAGCTGGGAGAAAACAGGTAAGGAGGTGCAGTGAACCATGGAAGCGCTCGGGATGATTGAGACCAAGGGGCTGGTCGGCGCCATCGAGGCGGCAGATGCCATGGTCAAGGCGGCGAACGTCCGCCTGATCGGCAAGGTCCTTGTCGGCGGAGGACTGGTCACCGTCATGGTCCGGGGAGACGTCGGCGCCGTGAAAGCCGCCACCGATGCTGGTGCGGCGGCCGCACAGCGCATAGGCGAGCTCATTTCCGTGCATGTGATCCCGCGTCCCCACGAGGAAGTCGAGATGATCCTGCCGCACCCTGGAGCCGGGCAGATCTCGGATCAGAGGCTGTAGTGGGAAGGGGGATTGACCATGAGCATGATTAACACGGTAATCATCTGGATCATGATGATCTTCATGGTCCTGGGTGCCATCGACCGGATCATCGGCAACAAGTACGGCCTGGGCGAGGAGTTCGAGAACGGCATCAACGCCATGGGACCGCTGGCCCTGGCCATGCTCGGCGTGGTGTCCATCGCCCCCGTGCTCGCCGATGTCCTTCGGCCCGTGGTCGTGCCTGTCTACCAAGCCCTGGGCGCTGACCCCGCCATGTTCGCCACCACGCTGCTGGCCAACGACATGGGCGGCTACCCCCTGGCCATGGAGCTGGCGCTGAGCCGGGATGCCGGCCTCTACGCAGGCCTCATCCTGGGCGCCATGATGGGCCCGACCATCGTGTTCTCGATCCCGGTCGCCCTGGGCATCATCCAGCCTGAAGACCGGCGCTTCCTGGCCACCGGCATGCTGGCCGGCTTCGTCACCATCCCCATCGGCTGTATCGCCGGCGGACTCGTGGCCGGCTGGTCCATTGGGTTCCTCGTGATGAACATGATCCCGGTCGCGATCGTGGCCGGCCTAATCGCCCTGGGGCTCTGGCGGATCCCCGAGAAGATGATCAACGGGTTCCAGGTGTTCGGCAAGGGCGTCGTCATCATGATCACGATTGCGCTGGCCGCCATCATCTGGGAGACCCTGACCGGCATCGTCATCATCCCGGGCATGACCCCGATCTGGGAGGGCGTGCAGATCGTCGGCTCCATCGCCATCGTCCTGGCGGGCGCCTTCCCGATGGTCAAGTTCATCACCAAGGCCTTCGCTAAGCCGCTGTCTGCCCTCGGCAAGTCCATGGGCATGGGCGAGGTCGCCGCGGCGGGCCTGGTGGCGACCCTGGCCAACAACATCCCCATGTTCAACATGATGAAGGACATGGACAACCGGGGTAAGATCCTCAACTCTGCCTTCGCCGTCAGCGCCGCCTTCACATTTGGCGACCACCTGGGCTTCACCGCCGGCGTGGAGCCGGAGATGATCTTCCCGATGATCGTCGGCAAGCTGGTCGCAGGCATCACTGCCCTCCTGGTGGCCATGCCCATCGCGTCCAAGTTTGCCAGCGCCGAGAACACCGGCGAGACGCAGAAGGCCTCTTAGTGCATGCGCAAGCGGGCCATTATCGTCGTCGGCGGAACGGGGTACGGCAAGACCACCCTGCTGCAGGCGCTGATGGGACAGCCGCTGGTCTACCGGAAGACGCAGGCGATCGAGTACGGTCCCTTCGCCATCGACTTCCCGGGCGAGTTCTGCCAGCGACCCCTCTTCTACCACTCGCTGGTCAGCACCGCCCCCGAGGCCGAGGCGATCTGGGTGCTGCAGGACGCGACCGCCCGGATCCCAGGCGTCCTGCGGGAGTCGCTGGTGCAGATGCGCCGGCGGGACCAGCCGGTGCGGGGGATCATTACCAAGATCGACCTGCCCGGGGCCGACCCGGACCGGGCCGGGCGGCTGCTGCAGACCATCGGCGTCAGGCCCCCTTACTACCCGGTGTCCGCCGTGACCGGGGAGGGGCTGGAGGCGCTGCGCAACCTGCCCGAGCTCAAACGGGCCTTGGAAAGCGGCAACGACTCCGGCGATCGCGGCCAGCGGTAGCGCGAAGGGGCTGTCGTCCGAGTCATGGGGGATGACTGGGCGACAGCCCCTTCTGTTTTCGGAGGACGGCTTCCCCTCGGGCGCGAGGGGGTCACTCGCGGTACCGCGGCTTGTCCACGACGCCCCGCGGCTTGTTCAGGTTGTAAAGCATGATCTTCTCGTTCAGTTCCTGGATGCGCGCCGGCCGGTCGGGGTGATCCTTCGGGTGGGTGGCCAGCCACTCCCGGTCCTCCCGGATCATCTTCTCCAGCTCGATCCAGAGCGGCGCCGCCTTGTTCTCCCGGAGGATCCTGTTGACCACCCACGAGCCCTCCCTGGCGTACGGATCGGGCTCGTCCTTCTCCAGGTCCAGCGGCCTGCCCTTGCCCGGCAGGTTGTCGAACTCGCCCCTGCGCATGGCCTCCGTGATGATCTCGTCCAGCCATTCCGCCGAGAACTTCGGCGGCGGGGGCGTCTTCCGTGCGTTGTCGTCCTGCACTGCCCTCGCCCTCCTCACCAGGATAGCATTCGACACTCGGGCGCATCCGCCTGCCGGTGCGCGCAAAGCCCCCCGGCTGCCAGCGCGCTCGGGGGGCTCGGCTTGTCTGCACTACACCAGGTACTCCCAGGTGGAGTGGAACGGCACCCGGGCCGCGTTGATCAGGCCTGCGGCCGGGCAGCGGGCCTCCACCTTCTCCTTCAGCTCATCCAGCCGCTCCCGGGGTTCGTCGGTCTTGATCTTCACCGTCAGGCGCACCTCCGTGAAGTGCGGCTGCACCCCCGGCACGCCCATCAGGCCGCGCACGTCGAGCACGCCGTCGGCGAGCAGCTCCACGGCCTCGTACTTGAACTCCATCTCCGCCGCGATCACGGCGATCATGACCGAAACGCACCCGTTCAGGGCGGCCATCATGTACTCCATCGGATTCGGCGCCGTGTCGTCGCCGCCCAGCGCGACGGGCTCGTCCGAGTAGAAGGGCTCGAACCGGCGGACCCTCAGGGCTGTCCGGACCTTCGGCTCCCAGGTGCCGCGGCAGCGAACGGTCACGAGCTGCGGCTTGTCCATGGTGGCTGTCACCTGCAACACCTCCGGGCAACATGTTCATACCCGGTCTTATGTTACCCCGTTCACGACCAGTTGCGCATGGCTTTGCCACCCTATTTCGGAGGGAAACAATTCATCATTCTGTGCAGGCGAAAAGTCTAGAGAACCCAGCCGTTCCGCAGGCACATGTGCCCTAGTCAGCCGGACTCTCCTGCGGCCGCTCCGGCGCAAACCGCAGGTTGGGGATGAGCAGCGCCGCGGCCAGGCTCAGGAAGGCGGCCAGCAGCATGACCAGGTGCACGTTCCGCAGGGCCGCCGCCAGGGCCTCCTGCATGGCCGCCTGCAGCTCCGGACCGAGGGCTGCCCGCTCAGCTGGATCCAGGAGCCGGTTCGCCCACTGCCCCGCCTCGGCCGTCGTCCGCGCGGCCACGCCGGGGATCCGCTGCAGCCGCCCCAGCAGGTCCGTGTTCATCACGCCGCCCATCGCCGAGACCCAGATCATGCCGCCCAGGGTGCGGATGAACTGGAACGATGCGGTGGCCACCCCCCGGTGCGCCCAGTCGACCGCGGACTGGATGCCCAGGATGAACGCCAGGGTGGAGAAGCCCATACCGGCGCCGATCACGAAGGTCACCAGGGCCAGCAGCACCTCGGGGATCTCCTCCAGCGTGCGTGCCAGTACCACCAGCCCGGCGGCGCCGGCCAGGTTCAGGGCGAGCCCCAGGAGGGCAGAAGGCCGCACCCCCATGCGCACGATCAGCCGGCTGCCCAGCACCGCCGCGATGGGCCATCCGATGGAGAGCCAGAGCAGCGAAGCCCCGGAACGGGTGGCCGAGTACCCCTGCACCCCCTGCGCCCAGATGGGCAGGTAGACGGACGTGCCGTACATCACCCCGCCCACCATGAGCGAGGACAGGTTGCCCCAGCCGATGACGGGAATCCGGAAGAGCCGCAGCGGCAGGATCGGGTCGAGGGCCCGGACCTGCGTCCAGAGGAAGAGCACGAGGAGTACGGCTGCGCCGGCCGACATCCCGACGATCTGCGGCGATGCCCAGGGGAGCTGGCTGCCGCCCGTCAGCAGCACCAGCAGGAGCAGGGCCATGCCGCCGGTGAGGGTGACGGCCCCCAGGTAGTCCACCCGGACTTTTCGCCGCTCGACCCGCTCGTCGAAGTACCGCCAGACCATGAACAGGGCCAGGGCGCCCAGGGGCAGGTTGATATAGAAGAGATAGCGCCAGGTCAGGTAGTCCACCATCAGCCCGCCCACCAGGGGCCCGGCCAGGGCGGAGAAGCCCCACACCGCGGAGAACCAGCCCTGCACCTTCGCCCGCTCCGCCGGGCTGAAGATGTCGCCCAGGATCGTCTGCACGGTGGGCTGCATGGCGCCCGCCCCCAGCCCCTGCAGGGCGCGGAAGAGGATCAGGGCTTCCATCGACTGCGCGGCGCCGCACAGGGCAGACCCGGTGACGAAGATGACCGCCCCGATCGTGAACGTCTTCTTTCGCCCGATGATGTCCGCCAGCTTGCCGTAGACCGGCATCGTGGCGGTGGACGTGAGCATGTAGGCCGAGACGAGCCAGGTGAGCATCGCAAAGCCGCCCAGCGATCCGACGATGCGGGGCATGGCCGTGTCGACGATGGTGACGTCGACGGCGGTGAGGAAGCTGGCAAGCATCAGGGCGAACACGGTCAGCATCCGGCGGTTGCGCACGCGGGCACCCCCTCCCCCTGCCCTTTGGGACGACGCGCACCGGCCCGGCGCTACGCCGCGGCGCGTGCGCCGCGCCTCCGGCGCTCTCTGGCATGCATCCCCACCCCCCGTGCGCATATCGATGGGTCTCGGGGGGGATCGAATGGGCGTAACCGCACTGCCGGGTGGCTGCTGGGCTCCAGCCTCTGCCTGTTCGCCGGTCTGGCGCTGAAGACCGAGATGCCCTTCGCGGTGGTCGTCGGGTTCTTCCTCGGGCTGGGCTGTGCGCTCACCGCCGCGGCCAGCTACTTCACCGGCCTCGTCAGAGGAGAAGATGCATAGAGCGCGACCGGCCCGCACGCCGCAAAGGGCGTGCGGGCCGGTCGCCCACAGAGACACAGAGAGGGGACACAGAGAGGGTGAGAGGGAGAAAGCGTGTCAGGCTTTCAGTCGTCCGGCTTGCAGTCCGGAACGCCGCCCGAGCGGATGCCCATCCGCTCACGGATCTTGACGAGCTCCGAGACCTGCGTGCAGGAGAGCTCGTTGCTCCGGCCGATGATGTTGCCCGTGTACATCAGGATCGTGGCGTAGTACTCCACCGACTCCATGCGGTACCACGCCTCCAGGAGGTCCTTCCCCCAGGTCACCGCGCCGTGGTTGGACAGCAGCGCCGCGTTGTGCGTGCGGCAGAACGGGGCGATGGAGTCGGGAACCTCCTGCGTTCCCGGGGTCGCGTACGGCGCCAGCGGCACCGCGCCCAGGTTCAGGATGGCCTCCGTCAGGATCGGGCGGTCCAGGGCCATCCCGGCGATGGAGAACGAGGTGGCCACGGGCGGGTGCGCGTGCACCACGGCCATCACTTCCGGGTTTTCCTTGTACACCCGCAGGTGCATCGGCAGCTCCGAGGACGGCCGCCCGCCGGAGAGCACCCGCCCTTCCAGGTCCACCTTCACCATCATGTCCTCGTCCATATACCCTTTCGAGACGCCCGTGGGCGTCACCAGCAGGGTATCGGGCCCGACCTTCACGCTGATGTTGCCGTCGTTGGCCGCGACGAAGCCCTTCAGGTACATCCGGCGGCCAATGTCGACCATCAGCCGTCTCGCTTCCGCTTCGTCCATGAACCGCATCGCCGTCTGCCCGCTCATGCCTGGCCTTCCGCCGCCTCCTTGCGCCGGAACAGCTCCTGCAGCGACTCGGTGTACGGCGGCCGGGCGATCCCGAACTCGGTGATGATCGCCGTGATGAACTCGGCATCGGTGACGTCGAAGGCCGGGTTGTAGACCTTCACGCCTTCCGGCGCCATCCGCTTGGCGTACCACATCTCGGTGACTTCCTCGGGCTTGCGCTCCTCGATGACGATGTCGGCGCCGGTCTTGCAGTTCAGGTCGATGGTGGACGTGGGCGCGCAGACGTAGAACGGAATGCCGTAGTTCTTCGCCAGGATCGCCACGCCCGAGGTGCCGATCTTGTTGGCCGTGTCGCCGTTGGCGGCCACCCGGTCGCAGCCGACGAAGACCGCCTGCACCCAGCCGTTCTTCATCACCATCGACGCCATGTTGTCGCAGATGAGGGTCACGTCGACCCCGGCCTGCATGAGCTCGTAGGCGGTGAGCCGGGCGCCCTGCAGCAGCGGCCGGGTCTCGTCCGCGAACACCTTGAAGTTGTACCCCCGCTCCTGGCCCAGGTAAATCGGGGCCAGGGCCGTCCCGTAGGCTGCCGTAGCCAGCGCACCTGCGTTGCAGTGGGTGAGGATCCCCATGCCGGGCTGCAGCAGCGACAGGGCGTACTCGCCGATGGCGCGGTTGGCCCGGATGTCCTCCTCCCGGATGGCATCGGCCTCGGCGCGCAGGGCCGCCTTGATCTCCGCAATCGGCCGCTCCCGGTTGCGCTGCACGCACGCGTCCATCCGGTCCAGCGCCCAGAACAGGTTCACCGCCGTCGGGCGGGAGGAGGCGAGGTACTCCTTCACCTTCCTGAACTCGGCGTAGAAGCTGTCGAAGTCCGACGCCGCCGAGCCCTTCACGCCCAGATAGGCGCCGTAGGCCGCCGCGATCCCGATGGCGGGCGCCCCGCGCACCCGGAGCGTGTGGATGGCCTCCCAGATCTCCGGCTGGGTCTTCAGCCGGAGGTACTTGGTCTCGTTGGGAATCAGGGTCTGGTCGACGATCACCAGGGCGCTGTCTGCGTCGTCAAGCGCCACGGGGATGATCTGCTTACCCTGCGTCATGCCGCCACTCCCCTCTTTCCGTCACTGCCGCGGGAACTGCGCCATGGCCCGCTTGAACGCCTCCACGTAGTCCGCGCCCGTCTGGAACCGGCCGCGGTTCTTGATGTACGCCTTCGCCGTGGTGAGGCAGATGCGCTCGGCCCGCACCCGCTTGTCCGGGTCCTCAATCGACGTGATGTCCTTGACCTGGGCCAGGCCGATGATGCGGCGGCACAGCTCGAGCCCCGCCACGCCCGCGGTATCCGCCATGACGGTTTCGAGGTACCACTCCCTGAACCCTGGCGTGCGGGCCAGCACCTCGGTGACATTCTCGTCCCAGGCCTTCAAGAACTTGGCGCGGAACAGGTCGACGACGTCCCGGACGGTCTGCTCCAGCCAGCCGGTGTAGTCCGCCCGCCGGGCCTCATCCGCGATGGTGGCGTCGGCGTTGGCCCAGGCAAAGAGCAGGTTGGCGATCACGTTGCCGGTGTCGTAACCCATCGGCCCGTAGTACGCGAACTCCGGATCGATCACCTTGGTCGAATCGGGCCGGACGAAGATCGAACCGGTGTGCAGGTCGCCGTGAATCAGGGCCTGGGCCTTGGTCATGAAGTCAAACTTGAGCTTGCTGACCTCGAAGAGCAGCTCCTGGTCGGCGTAGATGTTCTGCTTCACCCACTCCAGGTTGGGCGGGAAGACCTTGTTCCGGCCCTTGTAATCATTGAAAGGCTCGGTGTAGACCAGGTCCTCGGTGATCTCGCACAGGTCGGGGCTGCCAAACCTGCGGGCCAGGTCCTTCTTCTCCTTGTGGTCCATCACCACGTCGGAGGTCAGCAGCAGGGTGTTGACCATGAAGGTGGTGATGTGGTCGGCAAACAGCGGGAACTTCTCGTGCTTGATCAAGGCCGTGCGCATGATCTGGTGGTCAGACAGGTCGTCCATGACGGTGCAGTTCATCACCGGATCGTACTTGTAGACCTTCGGGACCAGCCCGGGGGCCAGCCGGCCCTCCACCATCAGCGCCTCCGCCTCGATGCGGTTGCGGTCAACGGACACCTTGAACTCGTCGGAAATGCGGGCGGTGTCGCCGGACTGCTTCACAATCAGGGACTTGGAAGAGTTGCGGTCCCACACCCGGAAGACGTAGTTCAGGTTCCCGTCGCCGATCTCCCTGCACTCCAGCTCGGCATCGGGGTCAAACACGTCCAGCTGCGTCCTGACATAGTCGATGACGTCTTCGGGTTTCATGAGGAAGTACTGGTCGTACTTCGCCATCCTCAATACCTCCCGTGCCGTGTCGTTTCAGACCTACTTCTTGCGGAAGTAAGTCATCGCCAGCGCTAGCGCCAGCACGGTACCCTTCACGATGTTCATCGAGTAGTACGGAACCGACAGCATCACCAGACCGTTCTCCAGCACGCCCACCAGGACGGCTCCGAGGAACGTGCCGATGGCGTTGGGCCGCCCCTGGCCCGCCACGGAGAACCCGATGAAGGCCGCGGCCACCGAGGGCATGAGGTAGCCGGCGCCGGCGTTGATCTGCGCCGAACCCAGCCGGGCCGCCAGCATGATGCCGCCCAGGGCAGCCAGCAGGCTCGACAGGATGTACGCCAGGGTGCGGTAGCGGTTGACCGGGATGCCCGAGAGCCGGGCCGCCTCCCGGTTCCCGCCGACCACGTACAGGTAGCGGCCGTGCTTGGTGTAGTTCAGGAAGATGTGCACGACGGCGACCACGATCAGCATGATGATGATGATCCAGGGGGCCTGGCCGATCAGCCGGAACGAGCCGGGGATGACGCCGAAGGTCGGCGTGCCGTCGAGCCGGGGCATCCCCTGGCTGATGGAGCCGCCGCCGGTGTACGTGAGCGCGACGCCTTCGAAGATGAACATGGTGGCCAGCGTGACCAGCAGGTCGGGAATGCGGACCTTGACGATGAGCGTGGCGTTGACCAGCGCCACCACCAGCGAGCCCAGCAGGGCCACCAGAATGGCCGGCAGCGTCGACCAGCCGTACCAGACGAACATCGAGATGACCAGGGCGTCGGCCAGGGTCGCCACGGTGCCGACGGAGAGGTCAAAGCCGTCGACCGTCAGCGAGATGGTCACGCCCACGGCGATCACCGTGACGATCGAGATGCTCCGGAGGATCGTGATCAGGTTGGATACGGTCAGGAACGACGGTGACGCGAGGGAGAAGAAGATGAGGAGCAGGACGATCGTGATCACGGTGCCCCACTTGGTGATGAAGTTGAGAGCCTGGGCACCCAGCGTGCCGCGGGTGGTCTCGGTCTTTGCCTGCATGGATCACTTGCCCCCTGTCGACCAGTACAGGATTTCCTGTTCGGTGGTCTCCGCCGTCCGGAGCTCCTTCACGATCCGGCCGTCGTACATGACGTAGGTGCGGTCGGTGATCGCGAGGATCTCGGACAGCTCACACGACGCGTAGATGATCCCCTTCCCCATGGCCGCAAGCTGGCCGATCAGGTCGAAGATCTCCCGCTTCGCGCCGACATCCACGCCCTTGGTGGGCTCATCGAAGATGTAGATGTCGGCGTCGGCGATGAGCCACTTGCCCACGGCCACCTTCTGCTGGTTACCGCCCGACAGGTAGGCGACCTTCTGCTCCTCACTCGGGGTCTTCACCTTGAGGTCTGCGATGACTTTGCGTGCGACGGCCCGCTCCGCCTGCTTGCGGATGAACTGCAACGCGCCGGTGAAGTTTTCCAGGCTGGCGGCGGTGAGGTTGGTGACCACCGACTCCTCCACCAGGACCCCCTCCTTGCGCCGCTCCTCGGGCACGAGGGCGAGGCCCTGCTTCACCGCGGCATGGGGAGAGGTGACCTTCAGCGGCTTGCCCCTGAGCAGCAGCTGCCCGGAGCGGGCGGGCAAGGCACCGAAGATGGTCTTGCACAGTTCGGTCTTGCCCGCCCCTACCAAACCAGCCACGCCCACGATCTCACCGCTGCGCACCGTGAGGCTCACGTCGGTCACCGCGCCGTTCAGTTCGGTGAGTCCCCTGACCTCGAACAGCGTGTCCCCGATCTCGACCGGCCGTTTGGCGTAGTTCTCCTCGAACTTGCGGCCGAGCATCAGTTCCACGACGTCGTTGGTGGTGAGTCCGTCCATGGGACGGCTGGTGACCACCGTGCCGTCCCGCATGACGGTGATCTCCCGGCAGATGGCGAACAACTCCGGCAGCCGGTGCGAGATGAAGACCACGCCGACGCCCTGGTTGTACGCCAGGTCCTCGACCACCCGGAAGAGCTCCTCGGTCTCCGTGTTGCTGAGCGGAGCCGTGGGCTCGTCCAGGATCAGGAACCGGGTCTCCTCCGCGATGGCCCGGGCGATCAGCACCATCTGCTTCTGCGCCAGGCTCAGGTCCTGGATCAGGGTGCGCGTGTCGAGGTCGATGTTCAGCCGCCGCAGCACCTGCTCCGCCGACTGGTGGATCTGCGACCAGTTGACGAACTGTCTCCGGCCCATGCTGTTGACCAGCACGTCCAGCATGATGTTCTCCGCCACGCTGAGGTGCGGGATCAGGGCCGTGTCCACCTCCTGGTAGACGATCTGGATGCCGAGCTTCTTGGCGTCGCGCGGCGTCCGGATGCTGACCTCCTGGCCGTCGACGAAGATCTTGCCGGTGTAGTGGCTGTAGGCGCCGGAGAGCACCTTCATGAGCGTGGACTTGCCGGCGCCGTTGGCCCCGACCAGGGCATGAATGGTGCCGCTCCGCAGGTGGAAATTGACGTCAGAGAGCGCCTTGACGCCGGGGAACTCGATGGAGATGGACTCCATCGCCACTGTGTGCAGCTGTGGCTGGCTCATCACGGATCACGCTACTTGGCGTAGTGGGCGCGGAGCGTATCCATCCAGGGCTCGTTGAAGGCGTCGGACTTGCCCCAGCCCGGCACGACCTCGTGGAGGTTGGCCATGTTGGTCTCCGGCTTCAGCTGCTCCTGCTTGACCAGCATGGCCTCCAGGTTGTACTCCACAGGCGTGGGCTCACCGGCGAACTTCTTGGCCAGCAGGCGCATGTTCACGACGCCGATCAGGTGCGGGTCCACGGCCGCGGTGGCCAGCCACTGGCTGCCGGGCTCACGCATCAGGTTGATGTCCTGGTTGGAGATGTCGATGGAGATCATCGGGATGTCGGTGCGGTTGTTCTCGATCAGGGCCTGGTAAGCGCCCTTGGCCATCTCGTCCCAGCAGGCCCAGATGGCGTCGACGGTGCCGGGCGGGTACTTGGCCAGCAGCGCGCCCACCTTGGCGGCGATGTCGCCCTGCACATCCTGGAAGTTGGAGACGCCGACGGTCTCAAGGGTCACGATCTTGCCCGCATCCTCGTACTGCTGGTAGACGGTCTGGCGCCGATCCAGCGGCGGGAACCCGGCCATCCAGAGCTTCAGCACCCGCACGGGCTGGCCGTCCTTGGACAGCGCGACGACCTCCTCCAGCGACAGCTCGGCCAGCTTGAAGTCGTCCTGGAACGTGGTGGTGATCTCAGGCAGCGTCTCGCCGTTCTTGTCGATAATGGTGTCGAACGTGACCACCTTCATCCCCTTGTCCAGGGCGGGCTTCAGCATGTCGTACGAGTAGTCGACCTTGCCGTGGGAGACGATCAGGCCGTCGTAGCCCTTCTGGATGGCCTGGGCGACCAGCTCCTGCATGCGGGAGTCGTCGCCGTCGGAGAGGAACGTGTCGACCACGAAGCCGAAGGCTTCACCCTCGGTGCGGGCGCCGTCGAGGAACTGCTTGGTGTGGTCGTCGGAGGCCAGGTTGCGCACCACGGCCACGCGGATCTGCTTGGCCGTCAGCGCCTCGGGAACCCCTTCGAGCTTCGTTTCGCCCGCAGTCTCGGAAGGACCGCCGGACGAGGGCGCCGGGGTGGGACCGGGATCGGAGGCCGGCTTGGAACACGCGGTCAGACCCACAATCAACATCAGGGACAGGAGCGCAGCCAGGTACCGTCTCATGTGTCAACACCCTCCTACACTTGAAGATCGGAACCCTGTGATTTAACTGACACCGGCCTTTTCGAGGACTTGCCGGGCAGTATCCGTATCCGTGATCAGACTGTGGATCAGGCGGCCCCGGAGGGCGCCGAGAATCGCATCAACCTTCCGCGGGCCGGCGGCCATCGCGATGATGTGCGGCAGCCGCTTGATGTCCTCCCACTCCAGGGAGATGATGCAGGACTCCAGGGGACCCGGGACGTACTCGCCGTTCTGGTCGTAGAAGCGCATCAGGATGTCGCCCACCGCGCCGCGCTCCCGGAACTCGGCCACCGTCTCGGCCGTCAGGTGGCCGGTGCGGACCAGGGTGCACTCCGGCCCCACGTCGCCCAGGCCGACGATGGCGATGTCGCACTGCCGGGCATGCTCCATGGCGGTCCGGATGGACGCCTCGCTGAGGATGGCGTCGCGCGCCGCCGGGCTCTGCACCACCACCGGGACCGGCAGGGTCTCCAGCGGCATCCCGAGGGCGCTGGCCAGCTGGCCGCTCACGCTGAACGGGTTGGTCTGCACGGTGCGGGTGCCCACCAGCTCGTTGATGGTGCCCTGAACGGGCTGCTTCACCTGCTGCACGTACGGGATGATGCGCCGCACCGTCTCGCTCCAGGCCACCCCCAGCCGGCAGCCGGGGAACAGCAGGCTCTGCAGGTACTGCGCCCCCGCCCCGCCCAGCGCGTCCAGCGTCACCCGGTGCTCGGGATACGACCGGACGACGATGGCCCGCTTCAGGCCGAACGCCTCCTCCAGCTGCCTGGCCATCCGGAACTGCACGGGCAGCGGCCGGGTGATCTGAATCTGGACGATGCCTTCCCGGCGGGCCTTCTGCAGCAGCCGGGTGACGGCCACCCGGGACATGCCGAGCCGCTGGGCGATCTTCTCGTGGGTCAGCCCCTCGTCGTAGTACATCCAGGCCACGAGGACCTTCAGGTCCGCCTCGCTGTGCACCTGCATGGCGGCTAACCCTCCTGCAGCGCCCGGCGCACGGCCGACTCGGCCGCAGCCAGCGCCTCACGGGGACGGGACTTCCCGGTGAAGGCGTCGTGCACCGCCGCATACAGCGCTCCCAGGAAGGCCCCCACCCGGGGATGCACGGGCAGGGTTCTTGCCCGCTTCACCATCTCCAGCTGCGCCGCCAGCCAGGGGTACTTCGCCAGCTCGGCGGGGCTGTAGCTGGACTGCCGCACCGGGCTGCCCGCGACCCGGGTCACCGCCCGGTCGGTCTCGGGGCCCATGGCCTGCAGCAGGACGGAGAGCATCCCTTCCTGCACCTCAGGCGCCAGGTTGGCCGGCAGGGCGACGCCCCACGTGCCGTTCCAGGGCTCGGGATAGGTGCCCACCCGGTAGACGGCGGCGCCCGCCGCCCCCGGCGCCAGCATGATCGCCGCCGCCTGGCCGCCCCAGGAGGCCGCCATCCCGACACGCCCCTGCTGCAGCAGGGACGCGATCTCGGCGTTGCCGTACTGGTCGGTGTCGGGCGGGCAGTACTCCCTGAGGGCGCAGTAGGCCTCCAGCGCCCGGACGCCGGCGGGGCCGCCGAAGGCCGGGCGGCCGTCCTCATCCAGCACGTCGCCGCCCTCGCTCCACAGGTAGGGGAGCCAGTCCAGCAGGATCTCGCTGGGATGCGCCTTCAGCGCCAGGCCGTAGCGCTCCGGCGGCCGGTGGCCCCGCCCCGCGAGCCACGGGATGTCCCGGGGGGCGATCAGCGGCACCGCCGGATCGGGGGCGGGGGCCGCCTCCTCCTCCCGGAAGAAGACCAGATGGCCGTCCGTGAACAGGGGGAGCATGTACTGGGCGCCGCGGAAGCGGCTCTCCCGGGCCAGGGCAGGCAGGATGTCGTCCGGCTGGTAGCGGTCCACCAGCTCCGGGAGCCGGTCCAGGATCGGGTCCAGGGCGGCCAGCAGGCCCGCGTCGGCCAGTTCGGGCACCCAGACGTGGCCGGGTACGAAGACCGCCTCGTAGGGGGCCGCGGGCGCTGTCAGGGTCTGCATCAGCCTGTCCCGGTACTCGGCCCAGGGCACAATGGTCAGGCTGGCCTCCCACTCCGGGTGCGCCCTGAGCGCCTCGTCCAGCGCCGCCAGGGCCGGATCGTCGGGACCGAGCAGGCGGTAGGGCATGGCTCACTCCCCTTTCTACGCGGAGACTGTCGCCAGGAAGTCGCGGCAGTTGGCCACCAGGTCGGGGCCGGCCTGGAACAGCCCGCCGCCGATCAGCAGGATTACGTCGCGGCCGTAGAAGCGGAGCATCTCCGGGACCCGCTCCAGGCTCATGCCGCCGCCGGGGGTCGGGAAGATGGGCTTGATGTGGCCCATCGGCACGGCCGCCCCTTCGGCGATCGACCGGCACTCTTCCTGGCTGAAGGAGAAGCGCCCGCCCCAGTTGGGGTAGACCGAGGCATCCGCCCCAGCCAGCCGGGCGATCTGCCCGAACAGGGCGAAGTGGGAGATGCCGTTCACCGGGCTGGTGACGAAGCTGCCCAGCAGCGCCGGGTGGCTCATGATCGGCAGGCCGAGGGCGTCGTCGTCCGCGAGGCGCCGCATGGTGTCGAAGCCGACCAGGCCCGGGGAGATGAGCAGCCCGCCGGCCCCGGCCTCCTTCGCCGCCCGGGCCCGCTCCACGATCGTGTCCACCGGCCCGGCCACGTGCGGCATGTAGATCGCGCGCCGCCCGGTCTCCCGGTTGGCCCGCTCCACCGCCTCCGCGCAGCGACTCACCCGCTCCGCAAACGGGGCGAACTCCTGGTCGGCGAGGCCGTGGTCGTCCTTGATGATGTCGATGCCGCCCAGGGCCAGGTGGTACGCCAGGTTCGCCAGGTCGGCCGCCGAAAGCCCCAGGGGCTTCAGCGCCGTGCAGAGCAGCGGGCGGTCCTGTACGTTCAGGTACTCCCGCAGCCCCTGCACCCCGAACCGGGGGCCCCGGAAGATGCGCAGCAGCGACTCCGGCAGCGTGAACCGCTCCACCCGGATGTTGGGCTTGATGCTGGTGTTGCCAAAGAGCACGTTGAGGAACTGGGTCAGCTCGAAGCCGGTGATCTCCACCGCGTAGCTGATCACCGCCTCGAAACCGCCGGACGGCGCGGGCTCCAGCGACTCGATCCGGCCGACGATCTTCTGCCGGATGTCCCCCCTGGGCACCAGCGGCTCGGGGAACTCCACCGTCTGCTCGACGCAGACCGCCTCCGCAAACGCCCGGGCCTCCCGCTCATCGTCGAGCGCGATGCGGTAGTGAACGGTAAACCGGTCGCCTGACAGGTTGAGGGTGGGATTTGGCAGCATCATCACAGTGCCTCCGCCTTTGCGTCGCTGTGGACTGCGGTCAGCCGGACGGCGGCCAGGTCGTCCTCGGTGATGTCCAGCCGCTGGCCGACCATCTCCTCCACCTTGCGGACCAGCGCCGCCGCGTCGAGCCCCAGTTCCTTCATGAGGTACGGGCGGCTGGCCCCGTGGGAGAAGACGTCGGGGATGCCGATGCGCACCAGCCGCTTGCCGACGCCGTTCTCGGCCATCACCTCGGCCACCGCCGTGCCCAGGCCGCCGAGGATCGAGTGGTTCTCCATGGTGATGACGCCGTACTTGGCCTTCGACACCGCCTCGAGCACGGTCGGATCGCTGAAGGGCTTCAGGGTGGTCACGTGCAGGTGCTGGATGGAGACGCCCCGCGCCTTCAGCACGTTGGTGGCCCGCATGGCCTCCTCCGTGCAGATGCCGGAGGTGATGAGCGCCAGGTCGGTGCCCCGGCTGAGGACGCGGGCCCGGTTGAACTGCATCGGCTCGCTGGCGTCGAACAGGCGGGGGATCTCGCCCCGGAGCATGCGGACGTACACGGGGCCGTCGATTGCATGTGCGACGTCCAGCACCGACTCGACGTCGGTGGCATCGCCGGTCTCCAGGATGGTCATGTTGGGCAGGGCCCGCATGACCGCGATGTCCTCGATCGCCTGGTGGGTCGCCCCGCCGGGGGTCAGGATGCCGGGCAGGAAGCCGATCATGCGCACCGGCAGGTTGGGATAGGCCACCGACATGGCGATCTGGTCGTACGCCCGCCGGTAGATGAAGACGGCAAAGGTGTGCACGAAGGGGTAGAGCCCCTCCCGGGCCATGCCGCCGGCGACGCTCAGCATGTTCTGCTCGGCGATGCCGAAGCTGAAGAACCGGTCCGGATACGTGTCGCGGAAGAGGTCCGCTTCGCTGGAACTGGTCAGGTCGGCCGAAAGGACGACCACCTCCGGCTTGTCCTTCGCCCACTTCACCAGGTTCTGGGCGTGCACCCGCTTGAGAAGCTCCATGCTATACCCCCTCCTCCGCCTGCAGCTTCCGCAGTTCCGCTTCGTAGCGCTGCCACTCTTCCGGACCGGTGAACCGCACGTAGTGCAGCTTCGGGGCCCTGCTGCGCAGCAGGTCGAGCCCGCGGCAGGGGTCGGTGTAGGCCAGCACCACCAGCGGCCGGCCATCGGGGTCCAGCTCCGCCGGCGCGGCCAGCGCTTCGGGATCGTGGCCGTCCACCTGGAAGACCCGGGCGCCGAACGCCTCGAGCCTGGCCTTCAGGGGCTCGATGGCCATCACCGACTCGACCTTGCCGTCGCACTGCTGGCCGTTGACGTCCACGTAGATGCCCACGTTGTCCAGCTTGTAGAAGGAGAGGAACTCCATGGCCTCCCAGGTCTGGCCCTCCTGGAACTCGCCGTCGGACATGAAGACCCAATTGCGGCCGGTCTCGCCCCTGCGACGGCGGGCGATGGCGACGCCGATCGCCTGGCTGAGCGCCTGGGCCAGCGACCCGGAGGTGACCTCCATGCCCGGCGAGTGCTCGGCGCCGATCATCTCCACGGTGCTGCCGTCCTGGTTGAACTGCGCCAGTCCCTCCGGCGCCATGCGGCCGACCTCGATGAGGGTCGCGTAGAGCACCAGCGCATAGTGGGCCGGGGAGAGGTAGAAACGATCCAGGTGGGGTGCGCGGGGCCCGTTGTACGCCGCGCCGGTGAAATAGTTCTTGTTCCCGGGACCGGGCACGCCCGGAAACGGCGGCGGCACCATGGGCGCCTCGCTGGGTCCGAGCTTCATGACCTTCAGGTACAGGGTCGCCAGCGTCTCCGCCGACGAGCACGCCTGGCTCAGGTAGCCCCCGTTGTTGTTCAGGGTGTGCTCCAGCACGCGCATGCGGATCCGCCGGGCCACACGGTGGACCTGGTCCTGCCAGGTCAGGGACTTCGCCTGATTGCTCACGCCGATAACCGCCCCCCTTGCACGCTGTCGCGAACTTACCGAAATCGGGAGCCGAAAGGGAACCATCCCACATGAACAATTGTGCAGGCCTGTGCAACTGTTCAATGTTTTTATAGCGCGGGTCGGCGGAACGATCAATAGTTATTTCCACCTACCGCGCAAGAGCGATTTGGGCTTGTTTTCCGGTACGGACTTCGCATCGGGTCCGGGGCCCATGGGACGTCTTTGCCGGCCCTGTGGCTGGACTTTGTATGGAACCGCCGCGCGGCACGCGATTCAGGCCCGCCGCGGTGAACGGATGCCAACCGGACCGGAACGGCATACGCTGGCCAGTAACCGGACTTCAGTGAGGAGGATTCCGATGCAGCAGCCACCCTGGTTTGTACCGGGCTGGCCCGGCCTCATCGCGCAGAGGCCGCCCTGGGGCGCGCCCGGATGGAATAACAACGACTGGAACGACCGGGACGATGACGACCGGGACGACGGCCGCGACGTGGAGTGGAACCTGCGGCAGGAGGGCGGGCCGCTCAGCCGCTCCGGCTGGTCGAACTGGCGGCGGATCGGCACGGGCCTCACCCTGGACTCGCCGGCGCCGGTCACTTACCAGAACGACCTGCACCTGTTCGTGCGGGGCACGGACAGCGGCATCTACTGGAACCGGATGAGCCGGCGCACCGGCTGGGGCGAATGGTGGGAGGTCCCCGGCCAGGGACGGACTCCCGGCGCGCCGGCCGCGGCGGCGTACCGGGGCTCCCTCCACCTTTTCGTGCGGGGCACCGACAACCGCATCTACCAGAACCGGCTGACCGGCAACCGCTGGAGCCGCTGGACGGAGGTGCCCGGCGACGGGCTCACCCCCAGCAGCCCGGCCGTGACCGTGCACCAGGGCGCGCTCTACCTCGCCGTGCGGGGCACGGACAACGCCGTCTACGTGCAGCGCTACGACGGCCAGTGGCGGGGCTGGCAGCGGGTGCCCACCGGAGCCACGCCCGACGCGCCGGCCATCGTCTCGTACGTGGGCGCGCTCTGGCTGTTCGTGCGGGGCACCGACAACCGCATCTACGGGGCGGTCATGCGGACGCCGAACCAGTGGTCCGCCTGGACGGAGGTGCCTGGCGGAGGGCTCACCCCCAGCGGCCCCGGCGCCGTCGTCTACCGGGGAAACCTCTACCTGCTGGTGCGGGGCACCAACGACGGCATCTTCCTGAACGTGCGCGACCCGAGGGGGCAGTGGTCCGGCTGGACGGAGGTGCCCGGACAGGGACGCACGCCCAGCGGGCCGGCCGGCGTCCGCTTCGCCGACCGGCTGTACCTGTTCGTGCGGGGCACGGACAACGGCATCTACACAACGGTGCGCACGCGGCGGTAGGAGCGGCGCGACCGGGGGCTGGCCCGGGCAGGAACGATGCCCGGGCCAGCCCCCGGTCTCTGGCTCGACGCCCACAGACCGACCCCCGGCACGCGTGCGCTTCATCTCCTCCGCGCAGCGCCCCGCTGACTCGCGCTTCCACTCCCCCGCCCACCGCCTCTCCGCAGGCGGCGAAGTGAGACAGATTTCCACTTCGCCGCCCCAGCAAGTGGAAATCCGTCGCACTTCCGGCCCTGCGACCGCCTGAGCCGCGATTCGACTCCCCCGCCCGCCTCTCCACAGCCGGCGATGTGAGACAGACTTCCACTTCACCCGCGCACCAAGTGGAAATTCGCCGCATTTCCGGCCCCGCGACCGCCTGAGTCGCGATTCCACTCCCCCGCCCGCCTCTCCACAGCCGGCAGAGTGAGACAGACTTCCACTTCACCCGCTCAACAAGTGGAAATCCGCCGCACTTCCGGCCCCGCGACCGCCTGAGTCGCGATTCCACTCCCCCGCCCGCCTCTCCACAGCCGGCAGAGTGAGACAGACTTCCACTTCACCCGCTCAACAAGTGGAAATCCGCCGCACTTCGGGCCCCGCGACCGCCTGAGCCGCGATTCCACTCCCCCGCCCGCCTCTCCACAGCCGGCGATGTGAGACAGACTTCCACTTCACCCGCGCACCAAGTGGAAATCCGCCGCACTTCCGGCCCTGCGCCCCGTCTCGTCGGAAGGCCGAGGGAGGGCGATCTCCCAGACAAGCGTCCAAGCGACCCGCCGTCCGGACACGCCCCACGGCGGCACACCGCACATCTCAGGAAGGCGGGTCGTCCGTCACTGGAGGAAGGTCATGGGACCGCACCAGGCGAATACCCGTGGACAACGACAACCAACCTGATGCGTGCCGGGCGGGCACGCCGTCTTGCCGGAGGTGGCACAGGTGCGGAAGATGACCGCGCGCCCGACTGTGCGGGCCCCGGCGCCCACAACGGTTCTGGTGCCGGGGCTGGCCCTGGTGCTTGGGATGGCTCTGGCGCTGCTGGGGGGCGTCTACATGTACCCCGTCGGGGGGCGAATCTGGAGCGCCGCGCAGGTCTCCGGGGTGGCTCTGGTCCGAGATGGCCGGCGCGAGGAACTGACGGACGCCGCGGCACTGCCCCATGCGGTGCAGGATGCGCTCACCGCGGCGCGGCTGGACCGCTTCCGCAGACTGGCGCCGGCGCGGGGCGGGAGGCCGTGCGTTCCGCAGGACATCGCGCTGCGCGTCGGCGGTGAGTGGGTGGACGTGCAGCTGCGCTGCTCGGACGGGCTGCTGTTCGACCATATTGCCCGCGAGGCCTGGCGCTAGAGCCTGCGCGGTGTCAGGACGTCAGGGGTTTCGACGTGCCCCGGGCGGCACCTGCGCGCCGACGCAGAGCCACAGATCGTCGGCCGCTGCCCTGCCGCGGGGCGCCTGGCAACCCTGCAATGGTTGCAACGCAACCGTCGGGCGGAAGTGCGACGCCCCTGGTATGGTGGGATGCGAGGGAGGTCATGAGGTGAATCCGCTGCAAGACCTGAACGCCGCCCTGGCCTACATCGAGGCGCACCTGGACCGGGAGGTGGACATCCGGGCGGCCGCCCGCATCGCCGGCTGCTCGGAGTACCACTTCCGCCGGATGTTTGCCGCGCTGGCCGGCATGCCGATCTCGGCGTACATCCGCCGCCGGCGGCTGACGCTCGCTGCGCAGGAGCTGGCGGCCGGCGCCCGGGTGACAGACGTGGCCCTTAAGTTCGGCTACGAGTCGCCCGACGCTTTCTCCCGGGCCTTCCATGCGGAACACGGCATCCCGCCGTCCCAGGCCCGGCAGCCGGGGCGCGCCCTGAAGGCGTTCTGCCGCATGACCTTCCAGCTGACCATACGAGGGGGCACCGACGTGCAGTACCGCATCGTGGAGAAGGAAGCGTTCCGCATCGTGGGGATCATGCGCCGCGTGCGCCTGCAGTACCAGGGCGTCAGCCCCGAGATCGCCGCCATGTGGAAGGACCTGGGTATGGACCGGATCCAGCAGTTGAAGGCCCTTTCCAACGTGGAGCCCGTGGGCCTCGTGCAGGCCTCGCTCAACTTCTCGGAGGGCCGTCAGGACGGCGGGTCGCTGGACCACTGGATCGGCGCGGCCACCGACCGGCCCTGCCCGCCGGGGTTCCAGGCGCTGGAGGTCCCGGCGCTCACCTGGGCCGTGTTCGAGGTGGTCGGCCCGTTCCCCGAGGCGCTGCAGAACACCTGGGCGCGCATTTACGCCGAGTGGTTCCCCTCCTCCGGGTACCAGGCGGCAGAGGGACCCGAGATCCTGTGGAACGAGAGCGACGACACCACGTCCCCGGCGTTCCGCAGCGAGATCTGGATTCCCGTGAAGCGGTAACGTTTGCCGCGACTTGTCTGGTGGCAGTCGACGGGGAAGAACGCGCAAGACACGTGCGGACGGTTCGGGAGCAGCGCTTGGCTTCGCCCGAACCGTCCGCATCTTGCGTGATCGACATGGCAACTGGCCGAAACGCGTGCGCCTTGAGCCCACTGGGCCCTTTTCGTCTCGCACGATGTGCGAGTTTGTGTTGTCAATCGCGCAGAGCGTGGGAGGGTGGGGCCGGAAAGGACCTTGAATGGACGCGGGCCAGTGCGCTCGCACACCACTGCGCGAAGGTGGCCTGGGGCAAGCCAGGAAAGAGGCGGCCTCTGAGCCGTCTGCTACCGCGTTTCTCACACGATGTGCGAGTCTGTCGTACGAAACGCGCATAGCGTGGGACGGTGCGTCCTAGAACATCCTGGCGTGGAAGTGGTACTCGATCCGCCGGCGACATCTTACACCGCAGCAGTCACAGAGAACCGGGAACAGGTCGAGGGCGAGTCGCCCCCGGCGCCGGCACCTGCCAGGTCTCTCACACGATGTGCGAGTTCGCCGTGCCGAACGCGCAAAGCTTGGGAGGATGCGGCGCGAGCAAGGCCCGCGCAGACGCGCGCTAGAGGCGCACGGCTTCGTCTTGCACCGCCGTGGGCGAATACGGCCGGGAGCAGGCCAGGGAAAAGGCGGCGGTAACGGCACCTGCTGCCAGGTTCCTCCCACGAAATGCGAGTTGGCCGTGCCAAACGCGCAAAGCGTGCGAGGATGGGGCCGGGAAGACCCGGGCGAAGTCGCGGGCCAGGGCGCCCGGGCACGACTTCCATCGCAATGGGCACGATGGCCTGAAGCTGTCCGAAAAAGGGACGACCTCGGCGCCGTTCGCTGCCAGGTCTCTCACACGATCTGCGAGTCTGGCTTGCCAAACGCGCAAAGCGCGGGAGTCATGCGGCCCGATGGACCCTGGAAACAGCGTGGGCCAGTCTGGAGGAATGGCAGCTGTAAGCATGGCCTGCGCCCGGTTGCTCACACGATGTGCCAGTTTCTCTTGCCAAACTCGCAAAGCGCGGGAGGCATGCGGCCGGATGGACCCTGGAAACAGCGTGGGCCAGTCTGGAGGAATGGCAACTGTAAGCATCGCCTGCGCCCGGTTGCTCACACGATGTGCCAGTTTCACTTGCCAAACGCGCACAGCTTGGGAGGATGCGGCGGGAAGATCCTGGCGTAGACGCTGCGCCTAGTCTGCCCAGGCACAACTGGCACCGCCGTAGGCGGAAATGACGCAGAGCCGGGCGGGGAAGAGGCGCCCGCGGCGCTGTCCGCTGCCAGGTCTCTCACACGATCTGCGAGTCTGGCCTGCCAAACGCGCAAAGCGCGGGAGTCATGCGGCCCGATGGACCCTGGAAACAGCGTGGGCCAGTCTGGAGAAATGGCAGCTGTAAGCATGGCCTGCGCCCGGTTGCTCACACGATGTGCCAGTTTCTCTTGCCAAACGCGCACAGCTTGGTAGGATGCGGCGGGAAGACCCTGGCGTGACGCTGCGCCTGGTCTGCCCAGGCACAACTGGCACCGCAGTAGGCGGAAATGACGCAGAGCTGGCCGGGGAAGGGGCGCCCGCGGCGCTGTCCGCTGCCAGGTCTCTCACACGATCTGCGAGTTGGCCGTGCCGAACGCGCAAAGCGTGGGCGTCATGCGGCCCGATGGACCCTGGAAACAGCGTGGGCCAGTCTGGAGGAATGGCAGCTGTAAGCATCGCCTGCGCCCGGTTTCTCACACGATGTGCCAGTTTCACTTGCCAAACGCGCACAGCTTGGGAGGATGCGGCGGGAAGACCCTGGCGTGACGCTGCGCCTGGTCTGCCCAGGCACAACTGGCACCGCAGTAGGCGGAAATGACGCAGAGCTGGCCGGGGAAGGGGCGCCCGCGGCGCTGTCCGCTGCCAGGTCTCTCACACGATGTGCGAGTTGACCGTGCCGAACGCGCATAGCTTGGGAGGATGCGGCGCGAGCAAAGCCCGCGCAGACGCGCGCTAGAGGCGCACGGCTTCGTCTTGCACCGCCGTGGGCGGAGATGGCCGGGAGCAGGCCTGGGAAGAGACGGCGGTAACGTCACCTGCTCCCAAGTTCCTCCCACGAAATGCCAGTTGGCCGTGCCAAACGGGCAAAGCGTGGAAGGATGCTGCCGCGAAGGCCCCGGCGTAGACGCGGGTCAGGGCGCCCGGGAACGACTTACACAGAAGTGGACGATGATGGCCTGGATCGGGATGGGGAAGAGGCACTCACGGCGTCGTCCGCTGCTGCGTCTCTCACACGAAGTGCGCGTTTGGCCTGCCAAACGCGCATAGCGTAGGAGGATGCGGCGCGAAAATGGCCTGCGAAGACGCGGGCTGGAGGCGCACGGTTTCGCCTTGCACCGCAGTGGGCGAAGATGCCGGGAGCAGGCCAGGGAAGAGTCGCCCCCGCCGTCACCTGCCAGGTCTCTCACACGATGTGCGAGTTTGTCGTGTCAATCACGCACGACCTGGGAGGAAAGGCGCAGAACACGGCCGCCCTGCGCCCTGCATTCGTATCGGAGCAACGCAGCGCACTCCCCGAATCGACAGAGGCCCAACCCTCGCGGGTGGGCCTCCACGATGACTGGCATGCTGCCACGCTACCCCGCCAGCCACCGCCGGGTAGCCGCCTCCTGCACCGGCAGGGGGTTCAGAAGTGGCCGGCGGCGGCGCAGCTCCTGCAGGGCGGCGTCGTAGCCCAGGCCATGCCGGTGGGCGTGAAACGCCACCAGAATGGCCGCCGTGCGCTCGGCGCCCGCCCGGCAGTGCACATACACGACGTTGGCGGGCTCCTGCAAGGTCTCTTCCAGGAATGCGACCGCCTCGTCGAACTGGTCGGGCGTGGGCGGGCCCATGTCCACGACGGGGATGTGCCGGCGCAGCACACGGCCCGCCAGCGCGTCCAGCGCCTCCTGCCCGAACCGGGGCGGCGCCCACTCCCACGGCTCGCGCAGATCCAGCACGTGGGTGACACCCCGGGCCAGGAGCCATTCGGCGTCCAGCGCGGTCAGCGGGTTGCGGCCGGCCAGCAGGCCGTAGTCGATCCAGTTGCAGTTCATGGGCGGCAGATGGGGGGTGGCGTAGACCGCTCGGTGCGCCCGGTAGAGCGGCAGGTCAAGCCCCGCCGCCGCGTCGCGCAGGGCCTCCTCCGCCCGGGCGAGCAGTTCCCGGGCGGCCCGGATCACCGCTAGCGCCTCGCGCTGCTCACGCTCACGTACCTCCGCTCGCTCACGTACCTCCGCTCCGCTCTGCTCAATATGCCCCTGCGCTTCAGTCAAGTGGCGCCCAATCTCCACACCAGTGCGTAGGACCTCCACCTCAGCCCGCAGGGCCGCATCCAGCCGATCCCGCAGCGGGGACGGGGCCTGCGATTCGCGCAGCAGCGCAGCATCATGCATCAGGAAGGCAAGGATCTCTTCTTGAATCGCGGGCATCGGCAGATCAAGCTGGCCTGATCGCCGTCACCATCGTGCGGCCATCGGCCTCGACGACGGTCACCAGCCAGGCCCCGGCAGCGTCGACCGCTTCGAGCAGCACCTCGCCGTCGCCAACGCTCCTCACGGTGAACCCTTCGCTGAGCCTCGAAGGCAGTTCCAATTCCAGAGCAGTCTCCAACGCATCGGCGGTCGCCGAGCGCCAGCGCTCCGCTTCCGGCTCCATGAGCAGCACCTGCACGAACCCGGCCACGACGCTTTCCGCGGGGGTCAGCTCGATCCGGTCCCGCAGCACGTACCGCGAGCCCTCCCGCTCCCAGTCCTCCCGCACGGAGGCTCCGCCCACACCCACGAAGCGCGTGTACCGGTCGATGCCCTGCGAGGGCAGGAACACCGTGGCGACCACCGTGTCGGGTGCGGGCGGCTCAGGCCCCCACACCGCGCGCCACTCCCCGCCCTCGTGCACCTGGAGCCCCACCTGGGCCACAAACCGGGTCTGGCCGCCGCCCACGTTCATCACCACCTGCAGCAGGTCTCCCTCTCGCCGCAGGCCGTGGAAGTTGCCCACCCCCTCCAGGCCCTCCAGCGGAAACGGCTGGCTTCGCCACAGGCCATCTTCACGCCAGAAGAGCATCCGGCCGTCGTTCATCACGTTGTAGCCCTTGCCCCACTGGCAGGCAAGCACCGCTTCCTCCGGAGCCTCGGCAGTGCCGGCGCAATAGACCGCCCATCCGGGGATCTGCCACCCGTCCTTCACGCCTGCAGCCTCGGTCGGTGACATCCCCTCCAGGCGCGCCAGGATTGCTGCCGCGACGTCCGGCACAGGCTCAGACTGTTCGCCCTGGGCGGCAGCAGCGCTGGCGGGGGCGGCGGGGACCTGCTCCCCCTCCCCGGCGGCTGGTGTATTGTCGGACACGGCGACCCCTTCGCCCGCGCGGGGCGACGGCGCGCCGGTGGGGTGCGGGCCGGCGCAACCCACCCCGAGGGCGCTGAGGAGAACGGCAGCGCAGACCAGCCATCTCTTCATGCCAGATCAACCCCCTGGTCCGTTAGACCACTGCCAACAGGCCGGGGTTCCGAGCCTGGATCCCAAGCCGGGTCCCAAGCCTGGATCCCAAGCCCAGGTCCAAAGCCCGGGTTCCACGCCGATCCCGCCCGCACAAGGCGACGAGGCGCCCCGGCAGCGGGGCGCCTCGCGGTTGACGCGGTCCACTCAGTGCGGCAGCACCCGCTGCAGGAAGCCCCCCTTGTACGCGGCGGCGTCAAGCTGCACGACAAAGGCGTGCGGGTCCAGCTCCTCCAGGAGCTGCATCACCCAGGGGCCGTGCTTGCGGCGGGCCACGACCATGAGCACCTCCCGCTCACCCGTGCGGCCCTCCGCCCGCCAGTCGGTCACTCCGAGCCCGCGCTCGCGCAACTGCGGCGCCACCAGTCCAATGCGATCGGTGATGACCTGGAACACCACGTAGCCCAGCGCCAGCCGCTCCTCGATCTTGCTGCCCACCAGCGAGCCCACGGCGTAGCCCAACGCGTAGGTGGCGATCTTCAAAGGGTTGGAGAGTTGCGTGACGACGAGTCCCAGCGCGTAGACGTATAGGATGAGCTCGAAGAAGCTGATGGCCGAGGCCAGCAACCGCCGGCCCTTGACGAGGATGATCCACCGAACCGTCGTAATCGACACGTAGGTCGCCTGTGCGAAGAAGATGACCAGGAGGTCCAGCACGGCTCTCCTCTCCCTTCGCGAGACGATTTCGCCGGACCGGGACATCCATCCTGTCGCGCTGGCGTTGACGCATGTTTCCTGAGCCGGTAGAATGGCAGGAACCCCCACCGGGGGCAGTGGCAGCAGAGGATCCCGGGGACGGAAACCCTATCCGGGGGTTCGTGCCGCGCCGTGCGCAGCACAAGGTGACGCCCGGCGCACAGGAAGACTGCGCCGGGCTCTGCAGAAGGTGGTGTGAACGTGATGGACAAGGCAGGCCGCGAGATTGCGCCGGATCAGCGGGAAGCGCTGCTCCGCACCCTGAAGGCCCGGTTCGAGAAGAACATACACCGCCACCCCGGCCTGGATTGGGCGGACGTGCAGGCCAGGCTGGAGGCCCGCCCGGAGAAGCTGTGGTCGCTCCACGAGATGGAGCGGACGGGCGGTGAGCCGGACGTGGTGGGGTTCGACCGCGAGACGGGCGAGTACATCTTCTACGACTGCGCGCCCGAGAGCCCCAAGGGGCGCCGGAGCCTCTGCTACGACCCGGCTGCGCTGGAGTCGCGCAAGCAGCACAAGCCCGAGGGCAGCGCCGTGGGCATGGCGGAGGCGATGGGCATTGAACTGCTCACCGAGGAGGAGTACCGGGAGCTGCAGAAGCTGGGCGCCTTCGACACGAAGACGTCCAGCTGGGTGAAGACGCCCCCGGAGATCCGGAAGCTCGGGGGTGCCATCTTCTGCGACCGCCGTTACAACACGGTCTGGACCTACCACAACGGCGCCGAGTCATACTACGCTTCCCGGGGCTTCCGGGGTTCGCTGCGGGTATAGCACCGCGGGGACGGCGGATCGGTGCGGGGCTGACGCCTCATACGACGGATCACAGCCCTGCAGGTTCCGGCGTCCGGGCGCCCCACACAAGGGAGCACAGACCGGCCGACCCTCCCGCGCGGAGGGTCGGCCGGCCCGTCATTGCACCTCCTAGATCTTCTCGACCTCCACCCACGTGTCGTACTGGGCGCTGCCGTTGGTCAGCACGTCCACCAGGCTGGAGCCGGGACCCAGGTGGTCGTCCTGGCGGATGACGTCGTTCACCCGGAAGCCCGTGCCCCGGCCCGGCGCCAGCCCCGTCGGCTCCGTGCCCGTCTGCCGGAACTGGTACCCCGTGTGGCCGTAGGCCGACACCGGCGGGATCAGCACCCCGTCGATCACCACCGCCTTCGCCCCGTAGGTCTCGTGGCCGTAGGAGAACTCGGCGCCGACGACCCCGGGCCGGATGCCCTCCGTGACGTAGGCCGTCGCCTCCACCACGCCGGAGGCCGACCGCACCCGGACCCGGTCCCCGCTGCGGATCCCCCGGGCTGCCGCGTCCCTCGGGTGCATCCAGACCGGGTTCTCCTCCCGGATCTCCCGGAGCCAGGCGTTGCCGATGGTCCGGTGGTTGGAGAGGTGGCTGGACTTCCAGTTGATGAACTGCAGAGGCAGGGGATCCTGGATCTCGTTGCCGGCGTAGTCCACCGCCGTCCAGAGCATCGGCGTGCCGTCGTAGTACTTGCCCGTGTACGACGACTTCTGCCGGGCCGCCACCTCGTCGTAGAGGTTGACCTGGCCGCCGTAGCGCATCCGGAGCCACTCGCCCTCGTAGGCGGTGTCCGGCGGGGCGAACCGGCCGCCCCGGTTCAGCACGTAGACCACCTTCGGCCACTCCTCCGGCTTCACCGCCGCCTTCCAGGCCGCCTCGTCGAACCGGTCGCCCAGGGCGAGCCGGCGGGACCGGGTGAACAGCTCCAGCTCCTCGGGGGAGGCGTCGGGCACCGGCTCCTCGTCGAAGGCGATGTTGGCCACGATCTTCAGGTAGAAGTCCTCCGCCCGGTCCAGGCTGTAGCCGCCCGGGAAGGCGTTGGGACCGAAGCCCTTCAGGCCGAGCGCCTTGCCCAGGTCGATGAGCACATCCTCCACCGCCCGGGGGCCGTCCATCACGTGGCACGCCGGCTGCTCGATGTGGCTCTCCTTCAGGTTCTGGTTGGGGTAGATGGTGACCAGGTTCCACCGCTCCAGGTAGGAGAGGTCGGGCAGGATGTAGTCGGCGTACTGGGACGTGCCGCCGATCACCAGGTCGAAGGCCACCACCAGCGGCAGCTTCTGCTCGTCCTTCAGCATCTCCGCCTGGATGTTGCCTCCGGGGGCCGACTCCACCAGCGACATCCGATTGATGAACAGAGCCTTCAGCCCGTAGGGGTACTCGTCGTACGCCGACGGGATCACCTCGTGGCAGGCGTTGCCGCCCAGGAAGGTCCAGCGCCGCTTCGCCGGGTAACCGTCCCGCTCAAAGAGCGTCGACTGCTCGTAGACCTGCTTCTCCCGGGTGATGGGCACGCCCCACGGGGTGTAGCCCCCCTCCACCTTCGACACGTCGTAGCGGCTGCCGGAGGTCTCCGCGTACCGCACGGCGGAGGAGTTCTCGCCGCCCTTCCAGTCGTGGTTGCCGATCAGGAAGTTCAGGATGCCGATGGCGTAGACCGCGTAGAACCCGTTGGTGTGCATCGCCGGCCCCCGATAGGAGACGGCGACGGCCCGCTTGCCGTGGGAGGTGAAGTCCCGGGCCATCTCGACGATGGTCGCCTCGGGCACGCCGCACATCTCGGCGTACTCGGCGAGGGTCTTCTCAAACACCCGCTCCTTCAGCAGCGTGAACGCCGACTTCACCCGGATCCCGTTAATCTCGGTGTCGACCTCCAGCTCACCGTCCATGGCCTCGGTGGCCGGGACGGGCACGCCGTCCTGCAGCACCACGAAGGCGTCGCCCTCCAGGCCGACGTCCTTGGCCCGCAGCTTCGGCCGGTTGGGATGCGAGAGGTTCACCAGGTGGGTTGCGTCGGACCACGTGGGCTCGCCGTCGGCCGCGGCCGCCTTCTTGCCCGGGTTGCGCAGGTAGCGCTCGTCGTAGCGCTTGTTCTCGATGATCCAGCGGATCATGCCGAAGGCCAGGGCGATGTCCATGCCCGGCTTCACCGGCACCCAGAGGTGCGCCTTCTCCGCCGTCCGGGAGAGCCGGGGGTCCACCACCACCAGCTTCATGCCCCGCTCGATGGCGTTCATCAGGCGGGGCGCCAGCCAGGTCGGCCCCTTGTTGGCCACGGCCAGGTTGGTGCCCCAGGCGATCAGGTACTCGCAGTGGTCCAGGTCCGCATACTGCCGCTTCTTCAGCTGGCTGCCGTTGCGACCGCGGACGTTGGCCGCCACCCCGGGGATGCCGCAGATGCCGGCGTGGTTGAAGGTGTTGATGGTCCCGATGGCCTGGTTGAACATGCGGGTGATGAACTCGTCCCGGTTGCCGAAGACGAAGGCGATCTGATTGGACTTGGGCCCCAGGTCCGGGTGCCGGGTGTCGATGAGGACGTCCCGGTACTTGGCGTCGAACGCTTCCTGGGTCATTTCGCCGGCCTTCACCTTCGCCCAGTCGGCCATGACCGGCTCCTTGTCGACGAAGCCGATGTGGGGCCGGAGCTTCTCCGCGATCTCCTGAATCGCCTGCTCCCAGGAGATCGTCTGCCACTCGCCCGAGCCCCGGGGGCCCACCCGCTTCAGGGGCTGCGCGATGCGGTAGGCGTCGTAGGCCGTCTGGATGCCGGCCTGCCCCTTCAGGCAGGTGCGGCCGCCGGCGAAGAGCCGGCCGTCCACCGCCAGGTTCCCGTGCCCCCGGGCGGCGTCGAAGGGCGAGGTGTCGTAGGGGATCTGGTCGTAGGGCACCGTGTTCAGCGGCGAGTAGGGGTTCCCCGCGATCTTGCGGACGTAAGCCTTGCCGCCGGTCTTCGCCGGGTCGGTGAGCACGACCTTGATGGTGCAGTGGGTCTGGCACTGCTCACACGTGGTGTAGATCACCCGCTCCGCCGGGGCCGGCTCGCCGAAGTCGCCGGCGCCGTGGGTCTTCCGGTTGGCGAAGGGGTCAGCGAAGGCCTGGGAGATGCCGCCGCCCAGCAGGGGCATCGCGGCGATGGAACCGCCCACTACCGCCGCCCCGGCGACGAACTGACGGCGGGTGAGGGCCGAAGAAGAGTCTGCCTGGCGGTGCTTGCGATCCTCAGTCATGGGCCGTCCCTCCGATCTCGTGCACTTCCTCATCCACGGGCAGCAGGTCCGCGGCCAGGCTGAAGAGCAGGAGCCCCATGGCGATGATGCCGGCGCTCGCCCACCACTCCACCGCGTTCGGGAAGTACTGGCCGGCGGGCAGCCCCTGCAGCACGGGCTCGATGAGCGGCGGCACGACGATGTTGAACCGCACGCCCACGATGCCCACGACCACCATGAGGGAAGCCAGGGCGGTGAGCGGCACGGACTCCCGCAGGCGGGTCATCAGGAGGATCGCCGGCGCTACCATGCCGACGCCCAGCTGCAGGATCCAGAAGGTCCAGGCGTAGGGCCCCTCCATCATGAGGTGCACGACGCTGGTCTCGTGCGGCGCCATGGAGAGCAGCGGCACCAGGAACTCGTAGAACAGGAGCCCCAGATCCACCAGCAGGAAGCCGCCCAGCAGCTTGCCCAGGTCCGCCACCATGCCGGCGTCCACGGGCCGCTTCAGAGCCTTCTGCCGCAGGATGTAGAGCAGGGCCAGGAGCGCCGTGCCCGATACCAGCGCCGACACGATGAACACGATGGGCGTGAGCGCCGAGAACCACATGCCCCGGGTCTTCACGATGGCGAAGATCGTGCCCGTGCCGCCGTGCACGCCGAAGATGGCGATGGGCACGCCGATGGTGCCGAGGATCCGGAGCATCCGGTGATCCCGAGCGGTGTCCAGGGACCGGCTGCCGAAGCTGAGCCACCGGGCCAGCCGGGACCGCTCCGCCCGCCGGACCAGGTCGACGCGCATGGCGAACCAGAGCTCCGCCGCCAGGAGCAGAATGTAGATCACGTAGAAGCGCATCTCCCAGGCGAGCGGCGAGAGCCAGTTGAAGTAGACCAGGGCGCTGAGCGCCCGCTCCATCCGGCCCAGGTCCAGCAGCACAAAGGTCAGGGCGACGATCATGGCCACCAGAGCGGTGAGCAGGGCCATCCGCCCCAGCCGTTCGAACCGGGACATGCCGAACACATAGATGAGGCTGGAAAGCAGGAACGCCCCGGCCGAGAGGCCGACGAAGTAGATGTAGAACGCGATCCACGCGCCCCACGGGGTGATCGAGGTCAGGTGGGTGGTGGCCAGGCCGTTCACAGTGCGGTGGAAGATGGCCGCTCCGCCCGCCACCAGCAGGACGACCAGCAGGGCGTACCATCCGGCCCGGAGGAACCGGTTCGGCTCCGGAGCCGGCTGCTCTTCGGAAAGCCGCAGGGCCGCCTCTTCCTTGGTCAGCGCGGACATCGTGTGCTCCCTCCCTCTACTTCAGGTAGATGACCCGCGGCTGGGTGCCCATCTCTTCCTTCAGCCGGAAGGCCCGCGGGCTGGCGGCCAGCTTCGCCACCACCGAGTTGGGGTCGTTCAGGTCGCCGAAGTACCGGGCGTCGCCGATGCAGGTTTCCACGCAGGCGGGCTCCTCGCCCCGGTTGATGCGGTGCAGGCAGAACGTGCACTTGCGCACCGTGCCGATGGGCGCCTCGCCCTTGCGGCGGGGGCCCCGCTCGACCCCGTACTCGGGGGCCTGGACCTCGGTGTAGCCCAGCATCTCGTCGTAGTTCTCGCCGAAGTCGAAGGACCGGGCGCCGTAGGGGCAGGCGGCGATGCAGTACCGGCAGCCGATGCACCGGTCGTCGTCGATGACGACGATGCCGCTCTCGCCCTTGTAAGTGGCGCCCACCGGGCAGACGCCGACACAGGGCGGACTGTCGCACTGCATGCAGGGCCGGGGCACGTAGGCCCGCCGGGTGTTGGGGTACTCGCCCATCTCCATCTGCAGGACGACGTTGTAGCTGACGCCGGGCGGGGTGCGGTTCTCGGCCTTGCAGGAGACGGTGCAGGTGTCGCAGCCGATGCACTTCTGCAGGTCGATCACCATCACCCAGTAGGGCTCTTTGCGGGAGCCGGGGTCCGGAACGGGTGCTGTCACGGTGGTCCCTCCCCTTGCTGGATGTGATGGAGTTCGCCCACAGATATCAGCAAGGGGCGTGCCAACCCTTCGCCAGGCGGGCGGCGGGGCGGCGAAAACCGCATCCCGGCTGGCCGGGTGCAGCGCAGGCGGCCTTCCGGGCGCGCACCGGCCGGCGCCGCGCGGCGCCGGGGGTGACACTTTGTCACCCCCGGCGGCCTATACACGCCTGACATTTTGTCACGTTGTCAGATTGTCACCAACCGTGTCCTCACCGCACGGGCAGCCCCCGGCGCGTGAGCTGCCGCCGGATGCGCTCCATCGTCTCCGCCGGCGGCGGCTCCACCCCTTCCAGGGTGTACCGCAGCCCCATGGCCTCCCACTTGTGCCTGCCCAGCAGGTGGTAGGGCAGGAGCTCCACCCGCTCCACCCCCCGCAGGCCCTCCACGAAGTCCGCCAGGGCCTCCACGTCCGCCGGCGCGTCACTCCAGCCAGGTACCACGACGTAGCGGATCCAGAGCGGCACCCCGCGCGCGGAGGCGCAGCGGGCGAAATCCAGGGTCAGCGCGTTGTCCTGGCCGGTGAGGGCCCGGTGCTTCTCCGGGTCCAGCTGCTTCAGGTCCAGCAGCACCAGATCGGTGTGATCCAGCACAGGCTCCGCCCGCTCCCGCGGGGCGAACCCGTTGGTGTCCAGGGCGGTGTGCACGCCGATCCTGTGGGACTCCTCGAAGAGGCCCGCCACGAAATCGGCCTGCAGCAGCGGCTCGCCGCCGGTGACCGTGATCCCGCCACCGGAAGCGCGGATGTAGGGCAGGTAGGAACGCATCTCTGCCACCAGGCTGGCCACCGTCCGCTCCTCCCCGCCCCGCCGGTCCCAGGTGTCGGGGTTGTGGCAGTAGCGGCAGCGGTAGAGGCAGCCCTGCACGAAGACCACGAAGCGCAGTCCGGGCCCGTCCACCGCGCCCATCGAGTCAGTGGAGTGCACCCGGCCCACCCGCCGGGCCGCCGGGACGTCCAGCTGCGTGAACTCGCAGACCAGCATGCGCACCGCCTCCTACAGGCACTGGTGGAACGTGCGGTTGATCACCTCCAGCTGCTGCTCCCGGGTGAGCTTCACGAAGTGGACCGCGTAGCCCGAGACCCGGATCGTCAGCTGCGGGTACTGCTCGGGATGCTCCATGGCGTCCAGCAGCGTCTCCCGGTTGAGGCAGTTGACGTTGATGTGGTGGCCGCCGGAGATTGCGTAGCCGTCCAGCAGGCCGATCAGGTTCGAAACCTGCTCCTCCTGCGTCCGCCCCATCGCCCCCGGCACCATCGAGAAGGTGTAGGAGATGCCGTCCAGCGCGGAGGCATAGGGGATCTGCGCCACCGAGGTGCACGAGGCGAGGGCGCCCTTGACGTCGCGCCCGTGCATCGGGTTGGCCCCGGGGGCGAAGGGCTCGCCGGCCTTCCGGCCGTCGGGCGTCGCGCCGGTCTTCTTGCCGTAGACCACGTTGGAGGTGATGGTGAGCACCGAGAGCGTGGGGACGGCGCCGCGGTAGGTCTTGTGCTTTGCCAGCCGGGCGGCGAACTCGTCCACCACCCGGGCCGCGATCTGGTCCACCCGGGGGTCGTTGTTGCCGTAGGCGGGGAAATCCCCCTCCCGCTCGAAGTCCACCGCGATCCCCTGCTCGTTGCGGACGGGGCGCACTTTCGCGTACTTGATCGCCGAGAGCGAGTCGGCCACCACCGACAGGCCGGCGATGCCGCAGGCCATCGTGCGCAGGATGTCCCGGTCGTGCAGCGCGAACTCCAGCCGCTCGTAGAAGTACTTGTCGTGCATGTAGTGGATGATGTTGAGCGTGTTGATGTAGAGCCGCGCCAGCCAGTCCATCATGAGCAGGAACCGCTCCCAGACCTCGTCGTACTCCAGGTATTCCCCGGTGAGCGGGGGCAGCTTCGGCCCCACCTGGATGCCCAGCCGCTCGTCGACGCCGCCGTTGATGGCGTAGAGCAGGCACTTGGCCAGGTTGGCCCGGGCGCCGAAGAACTGCATCTGCTTGCCGATGCGCATGGCGGAGACGCAGCAGGCGATGCCGTAGTCGTCGCCCCAGTACTGGCGCATGATCTCGTCGTTCTCGTACTGGATCGCGCTGGTGTCGAGGGAGACCTGCGCGGCGAACCGCTTGAACCCCTCGGGGAGACGGGGGGACCAGAGGACCGTCAGGTTCGGCTCGGGCGCCGGCCCCAGGTTGTAGAGCGACTGCAGGATGCGGAAGCTGTTCTTGGTCACCAGCGTCCGGCCGTCGATGCCCATGCCGCCGATGGACTCGGTCACCCAGGTGGGGTCGCCGCTGAAGAGCTCGTTGTACTCCGGCGTGCGCAGGAAGGCGACCATGCGCAGCTTGATGGTGAGCTGGTCCATCAGCTCCTGGGCCTCCTGCTCGGTGATCCGGCCGGCCCGGAGGTCCCGCTCGATGTAGATGTCCAGGAACGTGGAGATGCGGCCGATGGACATCGCCGCGCCGTTCTGTTCCTTGATTGCGGCCAGGTAGCCCATGTAGGTCCACTGCACCGCCTCCCGCGCGTCCATCGCCGGCCGGCCGACGTCGCACCCGTAGCGGGCGGCCATCTCCTTCAGCTCGTGCAGGGCCTTGATCTGCTCCCGCAGCTCCTCCCGGAGCCGGATGGTCTCCTCGTCCATCGTGTCCGGCTCGGTCCAGGCCAGCTCCAGCTCCTTGGCCCGGATCAGGTTGTCCACGCCGTAGAGCGCCACCCGCCGGTAATCGCCGATGATCCGCCCCCGGCCGTAGGCGTCGGGCAGGCCGGTGATGATGCCGCTCTTGCGGGCCAGCCGCATCTCAGGGGTGTAGACATCGAAGACCCCCTGGTTGTGGGTCTTGCGGTACTCGGTGAAGATCTTCTTCAGCCCGGGGTCGGGTTCCGCGCCGTAGGCCTCCAGCGACGCCTCCACCATGCGCCACCCGCCGTAGGGGTAGATGGACCGCTTGCCGGGCTTGTCGGTCTGCAGGCCGACGATGAGCTCCAGGTCCTTGTCCAGGTAGCCGGGGCCGTAGGCGAGGATCGACGAGGGGGTGCCGGCGTCGATCTCCAGGGGGGCGCGGCTCGCCTGCTCCTGCTTCAGAATGGCGAAGTATTTCGCCCAGAGGGCCTTCGTGCGCTCGGTGGGGCCGGTGAGGAACGAGCCGTCGCCCTCGTAGGGGGTGTAGTTGCGCTGGATGAAGTCCCGGACGTCGATCCGCTGCCGCCACATGCCGGGGATAAAGCCTTCCCACGCGGGGTGGTCGTCGAACTCGATGCGAAACACCGCGGGCAACCTCCTCCTGTGGTGCTTGCGTTCCGCAGGTAGGGTGCCGCGGTTCGCCCGCCCTCAATCAGATCGGGGCGCTGACCCGCACCACGGGCCGTGCGCCTCTCCGCAGGCGGGTGCCGGCGCTCGCCTGCACATTGGGCTGTGTCCATCCTCCGCAGGCGGGTGTAGCCGCCTGCCCGCCCCTCGGGCGCGTACCGTTCTTGCGCAGCCGCATGCCGACGACAGCCCGTGCGTTGCGCCGCGTCGCCTCTCCGCAGCCGGGTGCTGACAACCTGAATGGGACAAATCCGGGCAGGCATAAACCTCCGGGGGAGGTGGTGCGCCCGTGTTTTTCCACGACCCCCGGGTTACCAGCGTTGCTGGCGTTCCCGGCAGACCTCCCCGGGTAAGGACGCTGACCTTCGCCCCGCACCCGCCCCATCTACTGCACCGCCCTTTGGCAGCCTCGGGTTTTGCTGTGGTTCGCCAGCTCACCCAGGCGGCACAGCCTCGTATGAGGTTCGTGTTCCTCGGGTCGTGGCTTTGCCTCCGGCTTCCTCCAGATTCCGCCTCGCGACGGACACCCTTGCCTTTGGCTAGCGGGCTCGTGCTGCCTCGCCCGCAGCGGACTCTCACCGCCAAGTCAGCGCCCATGCTGGGCGCACGAAACAGCGCAGTCGACTTCGCCACCTGCGAGGCGCCGCCGGACGGCTGGGGCCAGAACCGCCCCGACCACTGGGCAAGCCTCGCCAAGTACACGGTTGAGTGGTCGGGCGACGTGGTGCTGCGCGCTGGCACTTACACCTTCGGGGCCGATATCCAGTCTGGCGAGAGCGCCCAGCTTCAGCTGAACGACCATCAAGTCCTCAGCTCAGCCGGGCCCGTCACGTACAAGCTGGAGCACCAGCCTTACCGACTGCTGGCCCGGTACACCGCGACGCCAGCACGTACAGCCCATTTCCTGGATGCGGGAGGGTAACCCCGAGCAGACCTGCCCCGCCGGCGACTTCACCATCCGCTACTACCCCAACGGAGACCTGACCGGCTACCCGGAGTACGGGTGCCAGCCGCTGTCGCTCCCCGCCCTGGAAGACGGGGGCCCCTTCTTCGCCGGCGAGCCCCGGTCGATGTCCTGGGAGGGCCAGATCTCCTTCACGCCCAACACGTATGAGTTCCAAGCGCTCGACAGCGGGATGCGAGTGACCCTGCAGAAGGCCGGCGTCGACCCAGAGGTCGTCCTGACGACCTCAGCGCCATCTTCGACCTGAAGCCCATCGTCCGCGATGAGTTCCGGGACAGGCCACCGCGGTACCGGATCCTCCTCTCCGGGGACGGCGAGAACTGGCAGCTGGTCTACCTGCACGACGGCCGCGGCTTCGGCCCCGAGGGCCTGACCATCGACCTGAAGGGGCGCAAGGCGAAGTACCTGAAGATCACGACCTCGGAGGTCACAGAGCTGGTCTTCATCGAGATCGAGATCTGGGGCTACCCGCCGAGGTTCTGAACGAGTGCACATGGGGCAACCAGGGGCACCCCACCCGGGGTGCCCCTGGCGTATGGCGCGACGGTGTCGTGTCTGTGTCGCCCGTGAGCCGTGCGGCACACAGCCTCCGGGCCGCCTGTGGGTCATCCTGCCCGCAGTATCGCTTCCGTCTGTGCGCCGTCGCCTGCGCAGCGGCCCTGCCGCCCACGGGTTATCCGCCACGGAGCTTCTCGCACGCCCGCGCGGTCAACCAGGCACCTTCTTTTTCGCCTGTGCGCCATCCGCCATGCTGCATCTTGGCCGCTCGTGCGTCGCCCGCCGAGCCGTGTCTCGCTGCCCGTGCCCGATCCGCCATGCAGCATCTGCCCGCCGTGGGTCTTCCATCAGTGACTACTGTTGGCGGTACACCGACCTCAGCCGCGCGATCTGCCCCTGGTGATGGCTGGAGTGACTGGCCATGTGCCAGAGCACGTACCGGAGCGTTGCGGGCTCGGGCCACCACGGAACCACCACTTGCCGCTCCGCGTCCTCCTCCTTCAGGCCCGAGACGTAGGCGCGGGCGTGGTCCATCAGCGCCCGATACTCCCCGAGCAGCCCGGTCAACGTCGCGCCGGGCGCCTCGGGAATCCTTCCGTACGCATCCTGGAAGGGGTCGCGCTCCGCCTGGTTCTCCGGAAGCTTGTCTCCCTGACCCATGATCAGATGTAGATACGTCGTGTCCACCAGAATCAGGTGCCGGAGCAGCATCGCCGTCGAGTTCCCGTCGCCAGGACCCCTGAAGTGGAACTCCTCCTCAGTCATCCCCTCCAGTCGCCTTTCCAGGCGATGGAACGCATTCTCAACCATACCGAAGGGAACCGCCAACGCCTGCGGAACTCCGGGGCTGTACACGTCTCGCATCGTCAGTCCTCCTCTCGTCGCCGGACTGTCGACCCGGGTGTCGACGCCGGGTCCGGTTTTGATTCTACCAGGAAGCGCTCCTTGTGAAGAATCCCTGGAAAATTCGCTCTACACTTCACGCGCTGGTGACCCTGCGCGCCGGTAGTCCCTGCGTCGGCAGCAGGCATCCTTACACGGTTTTCACGATACTTCGCCCAGACTCGCAACCCGAGACACGCCGCCCGCTACCCAAAACAGTAGGCCGCCGGCACCCTGAGCGCCGGAATGCCCCCACCACCCCCCTTGCTCCCTCCCTTCCCACGACCCTGAACCTCACTCGTCTTGCACGAAACGCCGCCCATACTCGCAACCCGTGTGAGACACGCCGCCCGCTCTTCGAGATAGCAGGCCCCCGCCACACTGGGCGCCGACATGCCACCACGCGACTCCCCGACTCCCTCCCGCCCGGCTACCCGGAGCCTCACTCGTCTTGCACGAAACGCCGCCCATACTCGCAACCCGTGTGAGACACGCCGCCCGCTCTTCGAGATAGCAGGCCACCGCCACCCTGAGCGCCGGAACACCACCACGCGACTCCCCGACTCCCTCCCGCCCGGCTACCCGGAGCCTCACTCGTCTTGCACGAAACGCCGCCTATACTCGCAACCCGTGTGAGACACGCCGCCCGCTCTTCGAGATAGCAGGCCACCGCCACCCTGAGCGCCGGAACACCACCACGCGACTCCCCGACTCCCTCCCGCCCGGCTACCCGGAGCCTCACTCGTCTTGCACGAAACGCCGCCCAAACTCGCAACCCGTGTGAGACACGCCGCCGCCCACTCTGGTGAACATCCCCCCGGCGACGGCGATCTGCCACAAACCGCCCACAAACTGCGCGCTTCAACCCTCACCCGCCTCCACCGCCTGCGTGTGCCGTGGACCAACCCCCAACACAAACCAGAGGCACTCCCCGCGCGGGAAGTGCCTCTGAGCTTTTTGTGCGATGAATTGTTAAAAAGTCACGGCGAATGGTTTCCCCACCACCTCCGTCATGGTGCCGAAGGCGACCGTCGGCCCGTTCGTTACACTGATCACCAGCTTCCAACATCTCATGGCGGGTAATCAGTCGGAATTGGATCGATCACCTAAAATAATCGCTGTAATCAGAGAAAGGTGGGGATCGAGTGAACGGCAGTTACGAGATTCGCCTGGAATCCATCGGCGGCCTCGGTGCCCACCTCGCCGGCCAGATCCTCGCAGAGGCTGCGGTGTTGGGCATGGGGCTGAACGGCGCCCACTTCTCCTCCTACGGCTCCGAGAAGAAGGGGACCCCCGTCAAGTCCTACGTGCGGCTGGTGCCGGGGGACCGGGAGATCCGCACCACCAGCCCCGTCCGGGAACCGGACCTGGTGGCCGTCTTCCACGAGGCGCTGCTGACCGACCCCGGTGTCACCGCCGGGCTGAAGCCGGGCGGCACGCTTATCGTCAACAGCACCGCCCCGGCGGCAGAGATCGCGGCGCGGGTGCCCGTCGGGGGGATCCGGGTCATCAGCGTCGACGCCACCGGCGCAGCCGTGGCCGAGAAGACGCGCGTCAACACCGCCATGCTCGGGGCGATCTCCCGGGCGGCGGCGGTCATCGACCCGGACGCGGTGCGGCAGGCGATCCGCAACACCTTTGAGCGCAAGTACCCCCACCTGGTGGAAGCCAATCTGCGGACCTTCGACCGCTGTTTCCACCAGTTCGACGTGTGCCTGTCGCCGGAGCAGACCGGGGCCGTCACCCGGCCTGCTACCGGGCCCGCAGTCGGGTACCTCACCGCGCCGGTCGGAGGCATCCTGCCCACGGCGGGCAACACCATCGCCAGGAACATGGGCATCTCCCGGCAGGGCTACCTCCCCGTGTTCCACCGGGAGCTGTGCGCCGACTGCGGCGTCTGCGACCTGGTCTGCCCCGACTTCTGCCTGGTCTGGGAGCCCACCGGGCGTACCATCAACGGCTATCCCGGCGTGCGGCTGATCGGCATCGACTACCAGTACTGCAAGGGCTGCCTCCACTGCGTCCAGGAGTGCCCCACGGGGGCGCTCACCAAGGAGCGGGAGAGCGGCGACATCGCCGAGCGGCTGCGGGTTCCGCTGTTCGGACCCCGGCTCGTGGCAGCGGCGGCGGAAGGGCCCCTGGCATCAGCAGCGGAAGGGAGGTAGCGCGCCATGGCGCTTCGCGAGAAGGACGTGTACAGGCAGGATGGCGGCCCGTCCCGGCGGCCGGACGCGCGGGCGCAGGACCGGCAGGCCGGGCACGCGTCCCGGCGCCCCGCCCAGGTGGTCGGTTTCAAGTCCGGCAACGAGATGGCGGCGCTGGCGGCCTGTCAGATCAACTTCCACCTGATGGGCTACTACCCCATCACCCCCTCCACCGAGATCGCCGAACTGCTTGATGAGATGAAGGCGGAGGGGCTGCACGACATCGCAATGGTCCCGGCCGACGGCGAGCACGGCGCCGCCGGGATCTGCTACGGCGCCTCCGTGGGCGGGGGGCGGGTCTTCAACGCCACCTCTGCCAACGGCTACCTCTACGCCCTGGAGCAGATGCCGGTTCAGGCCGGCACCCGCATGCCCGCGGTGCTCGATCTGGTCACTCGCACCGTGTCGGGCCCGCTGGACATCCGCGGCGACCACTCCGACCTCTACTTCTCCCTCAACACCGGCTGGATCGTGCTGCTCGCCCGGGATCCGCAGGCCGTGTACGACATGAACATCATCGCCGTGCGGCTCTCCGAGCACCCCGACGTGCGGCTGCCGGTGATCGTCGCCTACGACGGCTTCTTCACCAGCCACCAGAAGCGGCGGGTCCGGTTCTTCGCCGACCGGGAGCCGGTGCAGGCGTTCCTGGGCGAGCGGCCGGACTTCCCGCACGCGCTGGATCCCCAGCGCCCCATCACTTTCGGCCCGTACATGAACGATCCGGACCTCATCAACAACAAGTACCAGCTGCACCTGGCGATGGAGGCCGCCCGGCGGGTGCTGCCCGCGCTCTGGGCCGAGTGGGCCGAGCTCACAGGCAGGGAGTACCGGACCGTAGACCTCTACCGGATGGAGGACGCCGAGGCGGCGCTCTTCCTGCTCAACTCCGCCGCCGAGACCGCCAAGGACGTGGCGGACCAGCTGCGGGCGGAGGGCAGAAAGGTGGGCGTGGTCAGCCTGAACGTCCTGCGCCCCTTCCCCGCCGCGGAGATCCGCCAGGCCCTGAAAAACGTCAAGGCCGTGCTGGTCGGGGACCGGGCCGACTCCTACGGATCCTACGGCGGAAACCTCACCCACGAGGTGAAGGCCGCGCTGAAGGACGACCCGGAGAACCGCACGCTGGTCCTCTCCCGGGTCTACGGACTGGGCGGCCTGGAGTTTGACGCTGCAGACGCTCGCGCCTTGTTCGAGCAGGCCCTGGAGGCCGCCGCGACCGGCCGGGTCGCCGTGCCCTTCGATTACCACGGCGCCTCCCCCGCCGGAGGCGGCCAGGGGCTGCCCCCCGGCCTGCCGCCGCTGGACCCGGACGCCCTGCGGCTCCCGCTGGTACAGGTGAAGGAGGATCCCGCCGGCGGCCCGCTGCAGGTGGAGCACGCCCCGCTCTGGGCCTTCCGCAACCGTCCGCCGCGCATCGCCCCGGGCCACGGCGCCTGCCCCGGCTGTGGCATTTTCCCGTCGCTGGACCAGTTCTTCCGGGCCCTCTCGGGCGACGTCGTGGTGCTCTTCCAGACCGGCTGCGCCATGGTGGTCACCACCGGCTACCCGTACACGGCGCACCGGGTGACGTACATCCACAACCTCTTCCAGAACGGCGCCGCCACCCTCTCCGGCCTCGTGGAGATGTTCTACGAGCGGAAGCGCCGGGGCGAGATCCAGGTGCGGGATGATTTCACCTTCGTGATGGTCACCGGCGACGGCGGCATGGACATCGGCATGGGCCCGGCCATCGGCACCGCCCTGCGCGGCCACCGGCTGATCATGCTGGAGTACGACAACGAGGGCTACATGAACACCGGCTCGCAGCTCTCCTACTCCACCCCGCTGGGCCACATGACCAGCACCAGCCACGTGGGTTCGCAGCAGGCGGGCAAGTGGTTCCACCACAAGGACACGCCGCAGATCATGGCGGCGTGCCACATCCCCTACGTCTTCACCGCGGCCCAGTCCTACCCGGAGGACCTCATCCGCAAGGCCGCCAAGGCCCAGTGGTACGCCCAGAACGTGGGGCCGGCCTACGGCAAGATCCTGATCGCCTGCCCGCTCAACTGGCGGTCAGACGAGTCGATGACCACCGAGATCCTGCAGGCGGCCGTCAACTCCTGCTTCTTCCCGCTCTACGAGATCGAGAAGGGCAAGACCCGCATCACCTACGACCCCGAGCCGCTGGGACTGCGGGTGCCGGTGCGGGAGTGGGCCGGCCTCATGGGCAAGACGAAGCACCTGCTGAAGAACCCGGAGCTCATGGCCGAGATCGAAGCGGAGGTCGACCGCCGCTGGCAGCGCCTGAAGGCGATGCACGAGCACCCGCTGCTGTAGGAGGGAGGAACCGGCATGTACCGCATCCTGAAGAAGCGCCAGCTCACCCCGGTGACGGCCCTCTACGTGATCGATGCGCCGCTGGTGGCGCGGTCCGCCCGGCCGGGGCAGTTCGTCATCCTGCGGGTCGGCGAGGGTGGAGAGCGGATCCCCGTCACCATCACTGACTACGACCCGGAAGCCGGCACCGTCACCATCGTGGTGCAGCAGGTGGGCAAGACCACCCACTGGCTCTCGCAGCACGGGGAGGGCGACGCCATCGCCGATTTCCTCGGCCCCCTGGGCACGCCGGTGGAGCTTCCTGAACGGGGCCGGGTCGCCCTGGTGGGCGGGGGTTTTGGCGCCGCGGCGATCCTCACCATCGCCAAGGCGCTGGCCCGCCGGCCGGAGGTGGCGGTGGACGCCATCGTCGGCGCCCGCACCGCCTCCCTGCTGATCCTCACCGACGAGGTCAGCGCCGTGGTCGACCGGTTCCTGCCCTGTACCGACGACGGATCCCGGGGCTACCACGGGCTGGTGACGGGCTTGCTGGAGCAGGAGATCCAGGCGGTGGGCTACGACGTGGTGATGGCCATCGGTCCCATGCCGATGATGCGGGCCGTAGCGGAGGTCACCCGGCCGCACGGCATCCGAACCTACGCATCCCTCGACCCCATCATGCTGGACGGCACCGGCATGTGCGGCGCCTGCCGGGTGCGGGTGGGCGGCCAGAACCGGTTCGCCTGCGTGGACGGCCCCTTCTTCGACGCCCATCAGGTGGACTTCGACGAGGTCACCCGCCGCAACCGGATGTACAGGCCCGAGGAGCGCCAGGCCCTGGAGCGGTGGCACCAGCGCCAGGACAGCTGCGCCACGGTCGGGAAGGAGGCGTGACGGCCATGACGCTGAGCGCGGTGAAGCAGCGCCGTCCCAACCGTGCCGGAGGGCACGCCGTCGCCAAGGCGGCGCCCAGCCTGCGCATGCTGCCGCCCCATCCCCGTTCCCCGAAGGAGGCCCGAACCCCATGGCGATGATCAGTCTGAAGAAGCAGCCCATGCCCCAGCAGGCGCCGGACGTCCGCGCCACCAACTTCGACGAAGTGCCGCTGGGCTACACCCTGGAGATGGCCGTGCACGAGGCCACCCGCTGCCTCCAGTGCCAGGACCCCCAGTGTGAGAAGGGGTGCCCGGTCTCGGTCCCGATTCGGGACTTCATCGGTCTGCTGGCCCAGGGGCGGATGGAGGAATCCATCCGGACCATGAAGGCGGTGAACCGGCTGCCGGCGATCTGCGGCCGGGTCTGCCCGCAGGAGGAACAGTGCGAGGCCCGCTGCGTGCTGAACCGCAGCGGCCGGCAGCCCGTCGCCATCGGCCGGCTGGAGCGGTTCATCGCGGACTGGGAGCGGCAGCACGGCTGGGTGGCGTCCGCTTCGCCCGAGCGGCGCCCCGAGAAGGTGGCGGTGATCGGGGCCGGGCCCGCCGGGCTCACCTGCGCAGGCGACCTGGCGGCGCTGGGTTATCAGGTGACGGTCTTCGAGGCGCTGCACGCTCCCGGCGGCGTGCTGATGTACGGCATCCCCGAGTTCCGGCTGCCCAAGGAGATCGTCGAGGCCGACGTGGCCCGGCTGGAGGCGATGGGTGTCGAGTTCCGGTACAACGTGGTGGTGGGCCGCACGATCACGGTGGACGCCCTCCTGGACGAGATGGGCTACGACGCCGTCTTCATCGGCACCGGCGCCGGCCTGCCCAGGTTCATGGGCATCCCGGGCGAGAACCTGGCCGGGGTCTACTCGGCCAACGAGTTCCTCACCCGGATCAACCTCATGCGGGCCTACCGCTTCCCCGAGTACGACACGCCGATCAAGGTGGGCAAGCGCGTTGCGGTGATCGGCGCCGGCAACACCGCCATGGACGCCGTCCGCACCGCCCTGCGGGTCGGCGCTGAGAAAGCCATGATCGTCTACCGTCGCACGGAGGCGGAAATGACCGCCCGGGCCGAGGAGTACGAGCACGCCCTGGAGGAAGGGGTCGAGTTCTACTGGCTGACCAACCCCGTGCGGGTGCTCGGAAACCCGGAGGGCTGGGTGAAGGGGCTGGAGTGCGTCCGGATGGAGCTGGGCGACCCCGATGAGTCCGGCCGTCGCAGCCCCGTGCCCGTGGCCGGGTCCGAGTTCGTCCTGCCCTGCGACACGGTCATCCTGGCCCTCGGCACGACGCCGAACCCGATCCTCATCAACACCACCCCGGGCCTGGATACCAACCGCTGGGGCTGTGTGGTGGCGGATCCGGAGACGGGCGCGACATCCCGCCCCGGCGTCTTCGCCGGCGGCGACGTGGTCACCGGCGCGGCGACGGTCATCCTGGCGATGGGCGCCGGGCAGAAGGCCGCGCGTGCGATCCACCGGTACCTGGAGGAGAAGCGCCAGGCCGCAGCGGCGGACTGAGACGATACGGAAAGCGCCAGATCGGGCCTCCGGTCGCACGGACCGGGGGCCTGACGGTTTCGGCGCAGCTAGGTAGAATGGTGGGTGGGCGGATCGGCCTGGGCACCTGATGTACCGTGCTCCCGTGCCCCGCGAACTACGCCTCACTGCCCTGGATCCGCGATACGGCGCATCCCCGGTGGTGCGTCCGGATTCGCCATGCGGTGGTATCTCTTGTGGGGGAGTCCGGATTTACCGTCGGGCGCGGCGAAGCTGCGGCCGTCGTGCGGTGCACCCTCAGTGACCTCAGTGGTGAGTCCGGGGCCGCCGTCCAGCCGGCAGATGAAAGGAGCAAGTCAACATGGGTACCCGCAAGGAACCCGCCCTCACGTGCCCGGAGTGCGGCGCGCCCGCGGTGGACGGAATGAGCTGCTTCGAGCAACTCGCCTGGCTCATCGGCTGGGAACAGCACGAACCGGAGCTCCGCGCTACACCACCATCTGCTCCTCTCGCAGGACCTTGAACCGGTACTGATCGGCATAGCGACGGAGGGCCTGGTAGACGTAGCGCTTCTCATCCGGCACCGGACGGGTGGGCACACCCAGTTCAGCGAGGACCTGATCGATGTGTTCAAAACTGAGGTTGAGCGCGTGGATCTCGACCAGCTTGAAGCCGGCCTGTACGCTGAGGGTGCGCTTCAGCTGGTCCCGCTCTTGTTGGAGCCTCAGCTGATCCTCGCTGGGGAAGACCGACGTGACCCGGTAGTGCTGGGGACCCTGAAACTCCAGCGCTACCTTGTACTCAGGGAGGAGCACATCGTACTGCAACCGTCCTCCCGTTCTGCGGTTCTCCAGCCAGTTCAGCTCACCATTCTCCACCACGTAAGTATCGGTACGGAGTTCCACCTTGCGCGCCATCAGGAACTGGCCAAAGGAGTACCCCGCCTTCCGCTCAACCCGGGACTTGTCCTTTTCAAACAGAGCCAGTTCTTCCTGCCGTCTCGCCTCGGCGGGATTGGCGGCAACGAACGAAAAGTGCTTGCGCCGCGCCACGCGCTGTACCGTGCCCCCCAGGTAACCCTTTTCCTGAAGGACCCGGATGTACTTGATCAGGCTGTTGCGTGAGTACCCGGTTCGTTCCATCAATAACTGATAGGTGAACTGCTGATCGAGGTCACGAATCACTCCCCATACCCAGCGTGCAGCATGTGGCAGACTGCGATCCAGCAAGATGTCGTCCTGCAGCTTCAGCGCTGCAGAGCGAACGGGCCACAAAGGGCGCACCGCCACCGTTCGCCCTGATCGCACGTACTCCAGCCATCCTCTCTGCTTCAACGTGTCCAGGTACTTGACGAGACTCCGCTGAGACAATCCTGTGATGCCGCGCAGGTCGGCAAAAGTGAACTTGCTGCCGATGATACGAAGCATTCGGAGGAAAACCCACAGGTACCTGGCTCCCTCCGCCAGGCTGCGGTCCTTCCATAATAACTCCGGCACGTACACTTCCATCGGCGCCCGAAGTTCCAACCTTGCCTCCGCGAACTGTTCCATCACGCTGCGCGCTCTCACCACAGTGCTCTCCTCCCTCTGTAGGAGGTTCCGCACCGATCATACGTTTTCCTCCTTTTATTGGATTGCTTTCCATGTTCTCCCCCATCATGTGACTCCGGTTCGATCCGGGGCACGCTTGGTTCCGCCACGTCGCCGAAGCCTGGTTTACGCACGGATCCTCACATGACTGGTCACTTTCACGACGTACACCCGCACATCGTGAGAGTTTCGCAACCGCTCTTGCTCCTGCGTAAGCTCCCGAGCCGCCTCGGCGCTGTGCTCACCGCCGCCTTCACCCTGATCCCAGGCGCATTTCTTCTCGACCTCCACCCTGTCGCCCGGGCACGCGTGGTTCCGCCACGTCGCCGAAGGCCAGTCTGCGCACCGATCCTCACACGGCGGGCCACTTTCACCACGCGTACATGCACACCGTGGGAGTTTCGCAACCGATCTTGCTCCTGCGCAAGCTCCCGAATCGCCTCGGCGCTGTACTCACCGCCGCCTTTCCCCCGAGCCTGGCCACATTTCTGCTCGACCCCCACCCCGCCGCCCGTGCACGCGCGGTTCCGCCACGTCGCCGAAGGCCAGTCTGCGCACCGATCCTCACACGACGGGCCACTTTCACCACGCATACACGCACACCGTGGGAGTTTCACAACCGCTCTTGCTCCTGCGCAAGCTCCCGAATCGCCTCGGCGCTGTGCTCACCGCCGCCGTTACCCCGAGCCTGGCCACATTTCTGCTCGACCCTCACCCCGCGCCCCGGGCACGCGCGGTTCCTCCACGTCGCCGAAGGCCAGTCTGCGCACCGATCCTCACACGGCGGGCCACTTTCACCACGCATACACGCACACCGTGGGAGTTTCGCAACCGATCTTGCTCCTGCGCAAGCTCCCGAATCGCCTCGGCGCTGTGCTCACCGCCGCCGTTACCCCGAGCCTGGCCACATTTCTGCTCGACCCTCACCCCGCGCCCCGGGCACGCGCGGTTCCTCCACGTCGCCGAAGGCCAGTCTGCGCACCGATCCTCACACGGCGGGCCACTTTCACCACGCATACACGCACACCGTGGGAGTTTCGCAACCGATCTTGCTCCTGCGCAAGCTCCCGAATCGCCTCGGCGCTGTACTCACCGCCGCCTTTACCCCGAGCCTGGCCACATTTCTGCTCGACCCCCACCCCGCGCCCCGGGCACGCGCGGTTCCGCCACGTCGCCGAAGCCCAGTCTGCGCACCGATCCTCACATGAAGGGTCGCTTTCACGACGTACACGCGCACATCGTGGGATTATCGCAGCAGAAGCAGTTGAGGCGCTGGTGAGCACACCACCTCAGGGATCTGTCACCAGCGCCCGCACTCCGAACCTGCGGCACCTCGTTACACCTGCGCCTCCGATCCCGTACCTGGCCGGCTTGCCGCGAGATTCCCAGCTCAACCCCCGCGCCGAACCTCACACCATTTTCCGCATGCGCCCGGCCCACGCGCAGTCTGTGGGAGTCTCACCGCAGCGTCAGGTGCGCCGCAGGTGACCTGGCTGTCTGCTCACATATCCTCGCACCCCGTGTTCGGCCTGGACGGCGGGCGGCGGCTCGCCTTCGCCATCCACGTCCGGGTCAAGGTTGGCTTCTTCGACTCGCCTGATACTGCCCACGCGCTGCGCCTCACGGGTTTCGTCACCCGGCGTTGCACAGATTTGAACAGCCTGGGAGGCTCACCCAACCGCAGCCATGCTCAACCCCCGCCCCTCGTGCCCTCAAGCCCCTCAAACCCCGTCCCGGTCGCCCTGAGCCCTCCCCCGGCCGTCCAGCCTCACCCACCTTGCAGCATTGCACCAGGATTGCGCGCATACCGTGGGCAAGACCCCCGGCAGATGATCATCCCAGATAAGGAAAGCCGCCGCCAGGTCACCCCTGGCGGCGGTCTCGCTCCGCCTCCAACCCAACCCTGCGCTCGTACGCCCGGACCAGCCGCCAAAACAGGTAGACGGCCGCCACCAGCGCGCCCCGGGTCACCATCCAGTCGACCACCCGCAGCCCCACCAGACTGGCCAGCGGCGCCCGCTCCAGCATCATCCCCACACTCAGGAGCAGAACGATGAGCACCACGTACGTCAGCGGCCGCTCCCACAAGCGCCCCGCCACCCCCTACTCCCCCGGCCGGAGGCCGTAGCTCTCGATCTTCCGGTACAGCGTGCGGACGCTCACCCCGAGCAACTGGGCCGCCTGGGCCCGGTTCCAGCCCGTCCGCTCCAGGGCCCGGGCAATATGTGCCCGCTCCATCTCCTCCAACGTCGGAAACGCTTCGTCGTCGGCGCCATCCACATCGCTCCAGCGCGCCGACGCCGCCGGCCCGCTGTCGCTCTGCGCAGAGGCTGCCGTGGACGCAGACCTTGTCCCCAACCCCAGGTCCTCCGGTGCGATGAACCGGTCTGGACTCATGATCACGCCGCGCTGCACCAAGTTGAACAATTCTCGCACATTCCCCCGAAACTCGTGCTGCATAAGCATCTCCAACGCCTCAGGCACGATCTCCTTCTCCGAGCCCAGGCGCGCCAGGAAGTGCTCCACCAGCAGCGGGATGTCCTCCCGCCGGTCCCGCAGAGGCGGCACGTGCAGCGTGACCACGTTCAGCCGGTAGTACAGGTCCTCCCGGAACCGACCCGCCTGCACCTCATCGAGCAGGCGGCGGTTGGTGGCGGCGACGATGCGGACGTCTACCCGGCGGATGCGCGTCTCTCCCACCCGCCGGAGTTCGTGGCTCTCCAGGAAGCGCAGCAGCTTCGCCTGCACCTCCAGGGGCATCTCGCCGATCTCGTCCAGAAAAAGTGTGCCCCCCTCGGCCAGCTCCACCAGGCCGGGCTTCGCCGCCACTGCTCCGGTGAACGCGCCGCGCGCGTGACCGAACAGCTCGCTCTCCAGCAACTGCGCAGGCAGCGCCCCAGCGTTAACGGGAATGAACGGCCCCGCGGCACGAGGGCTCCACACGTGGACGGCCCGGGCGATCAGCTCCTTGCCCGTGCCGCTTTCGCCTTCGATCAGCACGGGCATGGATCCCTGGGCGACTCGCCGGGTGAGATCCAGCAGCCGGCGGATCGGCTCGCTGCGCCCCACGATCTCGAGCCCGTCGCCCAGGCGGCGCAGCGCCTCCCGCAGGCCTCGGTTCTCCACCTCCAGGGCACGCCGCTCCAGCGCCCGCTCCAGGATGGCCTCCAGCTCAGCGAGGTTGCACGGCTTGGTCAGGTAATCGTACGCCCCGGCCCGAATGGCCTCCACAGCCGTCTCGATTGAACCGTGTCCGGTAAGGATCAGCACGGGGAGGGAGGGCTGGATCTCCCGTGCCCGCCGGAGCGTCGCGATCCCGTCGAGCCCGGGCATCTTCATATCAAAAATCGCGGCGTCGAACTCCTCCTCCGCCAGGGCCGCCAGGGCCTCGGTCCCGGACCCAACCGCCTTCACCAAGTAACCCTTTCGGCGCAGGCGCCGCTCCAGGAGATCACGAAACGAGGCCTCGTCGTCCGCGATCAGCAGGGCATAGCTCCGCATGCGTCACTCCCCCTCCCAGATCGGCAGTTCGAACCAGACGGTGGTGCCCGCCCCCGGCAGGCTTTCCAGCCAGAACCGCCCGCCCAGGCCCGTAACGATGCCGTAGCACGTCGAGAGCCCGAGGCCCGTTCCCCGCCCGGGGGGCTTGGTGGTGAAGAAGGGCTCCATGGCCCGGGTCAGGGTATCCTCGTCCATCCCGGGGCCGTCGTCGTGCACGGCGACCCGCACCGCCCCCTCCCCGGTGCCGACCACCGCTTCGGCGGTGATCCGCACGACGCTCCCGCCGCCCTCCTCGATGGCGTCCAGGGCGTTGGTGACCAGGTTGAGGAACACCTGCTGCAGCTGATCGCGGGAGGCCCGCACGGCGGGCAGCGCGTCGGAAGCCTTCACCTCCACCGCGACGCCAATCCGCCGGGCACGGGGATGGACGAGGGCTGCGGTCGCCCGGGCCACGGCGGCCACATCCACGGGTTCAGGTTCGCCGGACCCGCGGCGCGCAAAGTCCAGCAAGTTGCCGGTGATGCTCTTGCACCGCTGTACCTGCACCTGAAGCTGGGCCAGGTAGGCCCCAAGCTCGCCCCCCTGCTCCAGGGCCGCCGCCCCCTCTTCCCGGAGGCGGTCGCTCAGGTCCTCGGCATACGCCGAGATCACGGCGAGCGGGTTGTTGATCTCGTGGGCGACGCCCGCCGCCAGCTGGCCCACCGCGGCCAGCTTCTCGGACTGGCGCACCATCTGCTCCATCGCCCGCCGTTCGGTGACGTCCTCGATCACCTCGAGCCGGGCAGGGTCGTCGGGACCCGCACCGGCGATCTGGTGCGTTTGATAGCGCAGCACCCGCTCCCGCCCCGCGATCCGAACCCGGTACTCGCCGTCCGGGGCACAGCCGGCGCCATCGCAGGCACGTCCCAGCACGCCCCTGCAAGGGCCGCCCACGCAGGCGTCCGGAAACCACTCCAGCAGGTGCCGGTTGGCCCAGAGTATTTGTCCCCGGGCATCGATCAGGGCCAGGCCCGCGCCCATGGCGGAGACCGCAGTGTCCAGCAGATCCCGCTCGGCGCGCAGGTTGGCGTCCTGAATCCTGAGCTTCTCCGTCATCTGATTGAAAGCCCGGACCAGGCGTCCCAGCTCGTCACGGCCGCCCTCGGGGATGCGCACCGTCAGGTCGCCGGATCCTACACACATGGCCCCGGCCTCCAGCCGCTCCAGCGGGACGGTGAGCTGGAGCCCGAACACGATGGAGAGTCCGACCACGACGGACATCAGGAGGAGCGCGCCCGCGGCAAACTCCCAGGCGAGCCACCGCACGGGGGCCATCGCATCGGTTACGGTGGTCTCCGCAAGCACCCGCCACTTCAGGCCCGGCACCTCAGCCACATGGCCGAAGGCGTCGTCGCCGGTCAGCGAGCGGTAGGGAAGGCCGGAGTCCCCCGTGTCCTCCCAGCGGTAGCCGGCCAGCACCAGGCTGAAGTCCGAGTCGCCGATGAGGCGGCCGGTGTCGTCAAAGACGTGGGTCCGCACGGCGCCCGCCGCCTGGACCGCCGCCAGGCTGTCGATCAGCCCCCGCAGGGTCGGGCGCGCGATGAGGGCGCCGGTTCCGCCGGGGAGCGGTACGCCGACCGTAAAGAGCGGCCTGCCGTAGTCGTCGAACGTGACCGGCCCCACAGTGGACTCCCCTGACGTGATGGCGTCCCAGTAGGGCGCATCGGCGTGCCGGGCCGGAGGCTGACCGGCCACGACCTCGCGCCGGGATGCCCGGGCCACCTCCACACCGCCGGCGTCCACCAGCGAGACCTCTTCGAGATACGGCGTGTCCCGGAGCAGCGTGTAGAGCACTCGCTTCTGTTCAGACGCCGGCGCCCAGACCAGCTGGCCGCCGTCCAGGCGGGCCAGCAACTCCAGCTGGGTCGTAATCCCATCGACGAACCGGGCCAGCTCCTCGGCGACGGTCTCCGCGGCCGCCCGGTTCTGCGCCTGCACCACCTCCACCTGGGCGCTGCGCGCCGCCGCCAGACCGTACCACCCGTAGATCGAGACGGGGAGGACCGACATGGCGATGCCGAAGGCCAGCACCTTCAGCCGCAGGTGCCCGAACCACCGGGTCATCGCCGCACCCCCTCCCTCTCTCCCGCCGCGCGGCTGTCTCCGGCCGGCACAGCCGGTGCGACGCCGTTCGCCGCGGGCACATCCGGCGCAGCACCGTTCCCCGCGGGTACACCCGGTGCAGCACCGGTCCCCGCAGGTACACCCGGCGCAGCACCGTTCCCCGCGGGTACACCCGGCGCAGGACTGTCTCCGGCCGGTCCGGCCGGCAGCGCGCCGGAGCCGGGGGCGCCCCGCACGTGGGCGAAGGCCAGTCCCTCCGGCCTCAGCGTCAGGCCCAGCCGGTTCGCCACGTCGATGTTGACCACCAGCTCGGGGTTGTCGATGGACTCGATGGGCAGGGTGGCCGGACTCACCCCGGCCAGCACCTTGGCCACGAAACGTGCCGCCTGCTTTCCCTGGGCCCGGTTGGAGTTTCCGTACGCGGCCATCAGCCCGGCTTCCCCGCCGAGGTCAAGCGCGCCCATGACGGGCAGCCCCAGCCGCTCCAGCTCGGCGGTGATCTCGCCCGCGCCCGACTCCAGCACGAATGCGGGAAGGAAGAGTGCGGCATCGTACTCGCCGGGGCGGACGCGGCTCAGTCCCTGCAGCGCGCCATCCAGACTGCGGGCCTCCACGGTGCCCAGCGACACGCCCAGCCGGGAGGCGGCGTCCTCCACCACCTCCAGGGCGTGGATGCCCGGGACCACCTGCGGATCGTACAGCACCAGGACGCGCCGCACATCGGGCAGCAGCAGGGTCAGCAACTCCAGCCGCTTGCCCGCCAGTTCGGCGTGCTGGTTGTCGAGCCCCGTCATCAGGCCGCCGGGGCGAGCGTAGGAGTCAATCCAGCCCCACCGCACGGGCGAGGCGACCCCGGCCATCACCACCGGAATCCCCGGGTTGTCGCTCTTATGAAGAGTATCGGCCTCGATGCCGCCGCCGGCGACCAGCACGTCCGGACGGGCGGCGATGGCCTCGGCGGCCAGGACAGGCAGCCGCGTGCGGTCTCCTCCGGCGGAGTAAACGGTGATGGAGACCCGCTCCGGCGGATAGCCCAGCTCGGCCAGACCCTCCCTGAGCCCTTCCACCTTCTCCATGCGCACATCGTCCGCAAGGAGGACCGCGATGGCGGCAGGTCCAGGCTCCCGGCCAGCGCACCCCGCGAACAGCGCCGGGAGCAGGAACACGGTGAGCAGGGCGCACCCGAGGGCTGCCCGCCTGCGAAGCCAAGGGCCCACAGATACCCCTCCCTTCGTACCCAGTCTACCCTCTGACCGGGCCCGCGCCTATGACACGAAGGCACCCCTCTTGCTCCGGTGTCCGGCCGATTTTGACGGGTGTGAAGGGAGGGCCGACGAGACCGGCGTCCAATCCTGTAGATGAGATTGAAAGCTGGGGGAGAGGTGACCATGGACCAGCGTGACCAGCGCCCGGAGCTGGACCGCAAGCCGCACGCCACGCCGGAACCGACGACCCCGCCTTCGCCCGTCGCGCCGGTGCCGGCCTACCGGCCCCCGCGCACAACGCCCTTCCGCACGTCGGCGGTCGGGGAAGGTGAGCAGCCGGACCCGACCGTCATCCATAGAGAAGCCCACCGCCGATCCGTGACCCGGAGGCCGGGCGGTGGCCAGCCGGAGTCCGGTGCCGCGCCCGGTGACGGGCCGGAGACTCTGAGCGCGTCTGCGGGACGTCCAGGGGCCGGGTCACCGTTGGACAGACGGCCTGCGACCAGGACCGAGGCCGGCAGGACCGCATCAACCGGTCGGCCGGAGGGCACGGCCGGTTTCGGCGATTCATCGGATGGGAGGGCCAAGGTCAGCGGCCCCGCGCCTGGCGCGAACGCATTCGCCCGCCAGGCAGACGGCACGGACTCGTCAGGCCGGCAGGTCGGTGGGGGAAGCGCATTCGACCGCCCGGCGGAGGGCAGGAACTCGCCCGACCACCAGCCCGTCGGCGGGAGCGCATTCGACCGCCAGGCGGATGACAGGACCTCGTTCAGCAGCCATACCGACGGCGGGAGGTCGTTCGGCGGCCGGCCGGAGGGCGGGGGCACATCCGGCGTTCCCCCGTACGGCCCGGGCGGCGGAGAAGGCTCAGACCCCCCGGGGGACAGCGACGGGGCCGGCAACCGGCCGCCGCACGGGTCAATGTACAACCCGCCCCCGCCTCCCCCGCCGCGGAGGAAGCAGCGCTCCATCGTCGGGCCGCTCATCCTCATCTTCCTGGGCCTCTTCTTCCTGGGCCAGAGCTTCGGCTGGATCCAGTGGTCCCTGTGGGAGGTCATCTGGCGGCTCTGGCCGGTGTGGCTCATCGCGGCAGGGCTCGACATGCTCTTCGGCCAGCGGGGCGGATGGGGCAGGATAGTCGCGGTCATCGTGGCCCTGGCGCTGGTCGCCGGCATCTTGCTGGGCACACAGCCCCTGCACGTCGCCCCGCAGCCCGGGCAGCCCATCACCATCGCCCAGCCGCTGGAGGACATCTCCTCGGCCGAGATCCGGATCGACGCTTCGCTGTCGATGCTGACGATCCGCGGCGAACCGCTGTCGGATTCCCTCATCCAGGGATCGGTGGTGCCGCTGCCCGGTGAGAACATCCGTTGGGGATACAGCGTCAGAGGCGGCGAGGGCGTCTTCCGCCTGTACTCCGAGATGACGAGACAGATCCGATCACAGGGTACCACCCAGGCCCGGTGGGACCTGGTGCTCACAGACCGGCTCCCGATCCGCCTGGACCTCAATGCCGGCGTGGGGGAGAGCGACCTCGACCTGTCCCGGCTGGTCGTGCCGGAGCTGAACGTGGATGCCGGAGTTGGCCAGGTGTCGATCACGCTGCCCGGGCAGGGGGCCGTCACGGGCCGGATTGACGCCGGTGTCGGCGAGGTCGTCCTGCGGGTGCCGGCAGGGCGGCCGGCACGCATCCGGATCGAGACCGGTCTCGGCGGCGCCTCCGCCGACGACGGCTTCGTGAAGCAGAACGGATACTACGTGACGCCTGCGTACCAGGACGGGGTCGACGCGATCGACCTGGTGGTCTCCGGCGGCGTGGGCGCCGTTCGCCTCGTCACGTACGGCGGATCCTGACAGGGAAGGACCCCGCCCCTCGCAAGGGGGCGGGGTCCGTCTGTGTCTTCATCTTCTTAGCGCCGGGGGCGCACGCCGCCGCCGATCACGCGCAGGCGGGGCGGGCTTCGCATGCGGCCGTGCGCATACCCCGCCGCCGCGCCGATCAGACCGCCCGCCACGTGCAGGACGACCAGCAGGGCGATCACGTTCAGCGGGCGGGAGAAGTACCGGATGGCGACCATCGCATCCAACAGGCCGCCGTCGATCAGCAGGATCGTCAGCAGGCAGACCTCAAACGCCGGCATCGCCAGGGCGAACCCCAGCGCCGCGCCCACCAGGGCGGGACGGTTGAATCGCATGCCCACGCCTCCCCGCGCTCCGTCCGCACAGCCGCCCGCGTGCGGCCACTAAGAAGGGTAAGGAAACCGCAGCAGGCCGTAGACGAGCACCCCGGTGGCCGACACATACACCCAGATGGGCCACGCCACCCGGCCCAGGCGCCGGTGCGACGGAAATACCCCGCGGAACGCCTGCCAGAGAGCCGCCACGACCAGCGGCGTCTGCACGATGGCCAGGGTGAAGTGGCTGATCAGGATCGCAAGGTAGATCGGCCGCAGCCAGGCCGGGCCCGAAAAGGTGGACAGCCCGCCCAGGGAGACGCGGGTGACGTAGAGGATCAGGAACAGCGTCGTCAGCCCCGTGGCCGTCAGCATCGCCCGCCGGTGTTTCTCCCTTTCCCCCCGCCTGACCAGCCGGATCCCCCACAGGATGAAAAGGCCGCTCACCGAGATCAGGACGGCGTTGACAGTGGGAAGCAGGGCGAGGATTCGGTCCACCGCGCTTTCCTCCCCTCCGTTCAGACCCGGGTCACGTCCAGCATCATCGCCAGGAAGACCACTGCCAGGTAGAGCAGGGACCAGCCGAAGGTCCGGTGGGCCCACTCCATCCGGGGCAGCCGCTCCCGTAGCAGGCCCACCGAAGCGGCGACCATGGCCGCCCCCAGGGCGACGGACGTCCACAGGTAGAACTGGCCGACGACGCCGGTCCAGTACAGCAGGGCCGCGGACGGGATCAGCAGCAGAGAGTAGAACAGGATCTGCCACTTGGCGGCCCGCTCCCCCCGCACCACCGGCAGCATGGGAACCCCGGCCCGTTCATAGTCCTCGCCGCGGAAGAGCGCCAGCGCCCAGAAGTGCGGCGGCGTCCAGACGAAGACGACCAGGAACATGACCAGGGCGGCCCAGTCGAGCCGGCCGGTCACCGCGGCCCACCCCACCAGCGGCGGCGCAGCGCCCGCGGCGCCGCCTATGACGATGTTATGCACCGTGGAGCGCTTCAACCACATGGTGTAGACCAGCACGTAGAACAGCAGGCCGGCAGTGGCCAGGAGCGCGGTGAGCAGGTTCACGGTCAGCAGCACCAGGAAGCTGAGCACCCCGGTGACCACCCCGAACCGCAGGGCCTGCGCCGGGGTCAGGCGGCCGGCGGGAAGGGGCCTTCGCTGGGTCCGCGTCATGATGGCGTCGATGTCCCGGTCGTACCACATGTTGATGGCGTTGGCCGCCCCGCAGGACATTGCCAGCCCGACCATGGTGACCGCGGTGACGCCCGGCGGCGGCGGCCCCCCTGCAGCGACCCACATGGCGGCGAACCCGGTGATCAGGAGCAGGACGACGATGCGGGGCTTGGTCAGCAGAACGTAGTCCCGCACCATCTGGCTGGCCTGATGCCGATCACGCACCTGCGCAAACATGGAGCTGCCTCCCCCGCCTTTCTCCCCGGACCCGTCCGGCCGGCCGGCGCCGACGGCTCCGGTCGGTGAACCGAAGTTTGACGGGCGGTCGGCAAAATCCTCCTATTTTTCTCACTTTCCCGATAAAAATGTCGTGGATGTTGCCGAAGTGGGCCCCGGCGGCAGGAATCGTCGGAGTTGGCGGATAATAAATGCATCTCACCAGCACTTCCCACCTTGCGGGAGGGAGAATCCGATGACCTCCGTCGCCGCCCTGCCCCGCGGCATCCGGATCGGCCTGGCGCTCAGCGTCGGCGTAGTCGTGCTCTCGCTGGCCGGACTCATCGCGCTGTGGGTGACGCTCCGCCAGCCTGCCCTGCCGGTGTTCGGCCACGTGCCCGATTTCAACCTGGTGGATCAGGACGGGCAACCGTTCACCGACGAGGATCTCGCGGGACGCATCCACCTCATCGGCTTCATCTACACCTCCTGCCCCGACATCTGCCCGGCCATCACGGCGCAGATGCGTGCGCTCCAGGTCGATCTGGCCCGCACCGGGCTGACCGACCGGGTCCACCTGGTCTCCATCACCGTCGATCCGGAGTACGACACCCCGGAGCAGCTGGCGGCTTATGCCCGAAGGTTTGGCGCCGACACCGCCTCCTGGCGCTTCCTCACCGGAAGGCCGGACCACGTGCGCACCGTCGTGGAGAAGGGCTTTCTCGTGGGCATCCAGCAACTGGAGACGGACCAGGTCATCCACGCGGGCCACCACCACGGAGATGCACACGCGCACGGCGGCGCGCCGGCGACCGATTACCGGGTGGAGCACAGCGGCCGTGTGGCGCTCGTCGACCCGGAAGGCCGGATCCGGGCCTTCCACCAGGGCAACTTCCTGGACACCGACGAGGTGATGGCCCAGATCCGCCTGCTGCTGTCCGGGAGGTGATGGCCGTGCTGGGGCCGATGGCCCGCGGCGCCTGGGACGGCCTGCGCCTGCGCTGCCCCGCCTGCCGCCGCGGCAGGATGGGCCGGGGGGCCTTCGGGCTGGCCGACCGCTGCCCGGCGTGCGGCGTCCCCTTCGAACCCGAAGAAGGGGATTTCGTGGGCGCCATGCTGGTGGCGTACTGCGTCACCGCGGTCCTGGTCACCGTGGGCGTCTACATCACGGCTGCGCTCACCCCCCTCAGTGCCCGGGCCCAGTGGATGCTGTGGTGCGGCTTCGGGGCGCTCTTCCTCACCGGCACCTACCGGAACATGAAGGGAGCCTGGGTAGGGATCCTGCACGCCATGACCGGGCTCCGGCGCGGCGGGCGTTGAAAGACGGCGGCGATCCCTGAACAGACGGCGGCGACGGGCGGAGGATTTGTCCGACGGATCGCGCAATGCCGGGTTGTCAGACTAGTCTTTTTGTACTACAGTGGATGGTGGTTTCTCCTCTGGCCAACCGAGTTGGGCCTACAACCTGAATCGGATATGAGGAGCGGATGATCGGTGGGTAAGTGGACGAGACAGAGCGGCTTGCGGCTCGGCGCCGCTCTCCTGCCGGCCGGCGGCCTGCTGGCGGGATGCAGCACCCTGCCGCAGACGCCCCTGGACCCGAAAGGCCCGGTCGCTCAGGTGCAGACCGGGCTGCTGCTGTACACCCTGTACATCGCGCTGGCCATCGGCATCGCGGTGACAGCGGTGCTGCTGTACGTCGTCTTCCGCTTCCGCGCCCGCCCCGGGCAGACGGAGGTGCCCCGGCAGATCCGGGGCAATCATGTCCTTGAAATTATCTGGACCGTCATCCCGATCCTCATCCTAACCTCCGTCGCTTTCCCCACCGTGGAGGCGGCCTTCTCCACCGCCACGCCGCCCGACGGCGCGATGACGGTGCGGGCCGTCGGCTACCGCTGGTGGTTCGGCTTCGAGTACCCCGACCTGGGCATCGTCACCGCCAATGAGCTGCGCATCCCGGCGGGGCAGCCTGTCCGGCTGGAGCTGACCTCCAACGACGTCATCCACTCGTTCTGGGTGCCCAAGCTCGCCGGCAAGACCGACATGATCCCCGGGCGCATCAACATCGCCTGGATCCAGGCGGACGAGCCCGGCGTCTACCTGGGCCAGTGCGCCGAGTTCTGCGGCGACTCGCATGCCAACATGCGCTTCACGGTAAAGGCCATGGCCCCGGAGGAGTTCGAAGCGTGGGTGCGGCAGCGGCAGGGCATGGCCCGGGGACCGGGTGACCTCTCGCCCGCCGCGGCCCGGGGCCGGGAGCTGTTCGAGTCGTCCGCCGGCAACTGCTTCGCCTGCCACGCCGTGGACGGCACCAGCGCCCAGGGCGTCGTCGGTCCCAACCTGACGGATGTCGGTCAGCGTTCCACCATCGCGGCCGGCCTCCTGGAGAACAACTACGAGAACCTGAAGGAATGGGTGCGGAACCCGGCCGGCTTCAAGCCGGGGACCACCATGCCGTCCCACGCCCGGCTCTCGGAGCAAGACCTCGATGCCATCGTGCAGTACCTCCAGAGCCTGAAGTGAGGCGATCCGATCCGACGGCCAATCCCCCGGTGAAACGGAGGTTGTGACCGCATGGCGACCGCTGCGAAGACGCTGGGGTTCATCCCTCGTCCCACCGCCCAGACGGGGTTCTGGTCCTGGGTGGCGACGGTGGACCACAAACGCATCGGCATCATGTACGGCGTTACCGGCTTCTTCTTCTTTCTGGTGGGCGGCCTGGAGGCCTGGGTCATGCGGCTGCAGCTGGCGCGGCCCGGCCTTGAGGTGGTGTCGGCCAGGACCTTCAACGCCCTCTTCACCATGCACGCCACCACCATGATCTTCCTGGGCGTCATGCCCCTGCTCGCGGCCTTCATGAACTACTTGCTGCCGCTGCTCATCGGGGCGCGCGACGTGGCGTTTCCCCGCCTCAACGCCTTTTCGTACTGGATCTACCTGTTCGGCGCCATCTTCATCAACGTCGGCTGGCTGAGGGGAACCGCCGGCGGAGACGTGCCCGACGTCGGGTGGTTCGGCTACGCGAACCTGACGTCCGTGGAGTTCACCGGCGGCCTGGGCACCGACATCTGGACCCTGGGCCTGCTCCTCCTCGGCATCGGCACGCTGGTCTCGGGCTTCAACTTCATCGTGACCATCCTCAACATGCGGGCGCCGGGCATGAGCCTGATGAAGATGCCCGTCTTCGTCTGGACGACGCTGGTCACATCGGCCATCATCATCTTCGCCTTCCCCTCGGTTACCGTGGCGCTGATCATGCTGATGTTCGACCGGGCGTTTGCGGCCAACTTCTTCGAGGTGGCCAGGGGCGCCAGCGTGCTCCTCTATCAGCACCTGTTCTGGGTGTTCGGCCACCCGGAGGTCTACATCCTCATCCTGCCGGCGATGGGCATCATCTCCGAAGTGCTGCCCGTCCACGCCTGCAAGATGCTCTTCGGCTACTCCGTGATGGTCTTCTCCACCGCCCTCATCGGCTTCATGGGCTTCACCGTCTGGAGCCACCACATGTTCACGGTGGGCATGGGCCCGGTGGTCAACTCGATCTTCGCCCTGACGACCATGGCCATCGCGGTGCCCACGGGCGTGAAGATCTTCAACTGGATCAGCACGATGTGGGGCGGGCAGGTGCGTTTCACCACGGCGATGCTCTTCGCCATCGGCTTCATCGCCAGCTTCACCATCGGCGGCCTGTCCGGCTTCATGCACGCCGCCGCGCCGTCCAACGCCCAGCAGCACGACACCTATTTCATCGTCGCCCACTTCCATTACGTGCTCATCGGCGGAACGATCTTCGCCATCCTGAGCGGGATCTACCACTGGTTCCCCAAGGTCTTCGGACGGCTCCTGGATGAGCGGCTGGGCCGGTGGAGCTTCGGGCTCATCTTTGCCGGATTCCACACGTTCGCCTTCCCCTTCCACTTCCTCGGCCTGCTGGGGATGCCCCGGCGCGTCTACACCTATGCCCCGGGACTGGGCTGGGAGTTCTGGAACCTGATCTCCACGATCGGCGTGTTCGTGCTGGCGGCCGGCATCCTGGTGCTCATTGCCAACATCATCGTGACCATGCGCAAGCCGATGGACGCCCCGGCGGACCCCTGGGATGGCCGCACCCTGGAGTGGACCGTCCCCTCCCCGCCGCCGGCCTACAACTTCGCGACGGTGCCCGTCGTGCACCTGCGGGACGCCTTCTGGTTCCACAAGCACCCCGAGGGCAGCGAAAAGGCCCTGGAATACACCTCGCCGGGCACGGCGCCCATCCACCTGCCCGGACCGTCGCTGATGCCCCTCCTTCTGGCGCTGGGTCCCACCGTCGCCGCGGCGGGCGTGCTCTTCATCCGGATGCGGCTGCCCTACGCCGTACCGGTAATCGTGGCGGGGTTCGTGATCGCGCTGCTGGCCATCTGGGGGTGGGCCTTCGAGGGCGAAGGCGGCACCCTGGTCGAAGCGGGGGAGGGTGACTGAGATGGCACACCACGGCCACGCGCACCGCAGCCACGCCCACGCCGGGTGGGGGCATCACGAGACCAACACCGGCATCGACAACCGCAAGCTGGGCTTCTGGCTCTTCATCGCCTCAGAATCGATCTTCTTCGCCTGCCTGCTGGTCGGCTACCTGGTCTACAAGGGGGGCTTCCAGCCGGGCGTCGGCCCGGCCGACCTCTTCAATATCGAACTGACGACGGTCTCTACCTTCGTGCTGCTGATGTCGTCGCTGGCCATGGTGCTGGGGGTGAACGCCGCCCAGCGGAACGAGGGCCGGGTGGCCCGGCGCTGGGTAGGGGTGACGGCCCTGATGGGGCTCACCTTCCTGGGCTTTCAGGTCTACGAGTTCACCCACTTCTACCACGCGGGACTCAGCCTCTCGTCCAGCGTGTTCGGCACCGCCTTCTACACGCTGACCGGCTTTCACGGCGCCCACGTGGCGGTGGGCGTGATCTGGCTGCTCACCCTGCTCTACCACGGCCGCGGCAGCGGGCTCACCGCCGACAAGGCCGACGACGTCGAAGTGGCCGGGCTCTACTGGCACTTCGTCGACATCGTCTGGATCGTGCTCTTCACCGTGGTCTACCTGCTCGAGTTCGTCCAGTAGGGGAGGTGCGCATGTGAACACCGGACTGCCCGCCGGCCGCAGGGCCAAGGTCACCCCGTTGCACCGTGCCCACCCGACCCCCGCCACGTTCGTGAAGGTGGGCGCCGTCCTGGCAGTGATCACGGCCGTCGAGTTCCTCATCCTGTACGTCCGGGGGATGTCGGCGCTGGTGGTGACGATCCTGGCCGTGCTCTCCGCCGCCAAGTTCTTCCTGGTGGCCGCCTACTTCATGCACCTGCGCTTTGATGCGCGCATCCTCACGGCCATCTTCGCCGTCGGCGTCACCCTGGCGACCCTGATCACGGTCGCCGTGCGGTTCATCAACCTGGCGTGACCAGGCTCGACGTGGACGAGACGGCTCGTCTGCCTGAAGGAATCTGCGCGGTCCGGGCGGGGCGGCATCGCCCCGCCCGCTCTGCAGCCCGGCCGCCGCGCAGTCGGGAGTCTGCCGGCCGGCTGCCCCGCACACGGAGGAGGTGAGCAAATGACCCCCGACCTGTGGGCCCACCGCTTTGAGGACCTGTGGTACCCCGACCTCCTGGCCTGGATCATCCTGCTGAACGTCGCCTACCTGCTGCTGGTCAACCTCTGGCGGCGGGCGTACCGCTGGGGGCCGCCGGTGCCCGCCTGGCGGCAGGTCCTCTTCTCTCTGGGCCTCTGGACCGTTTACCTCAGCGAGGGCACCCCGATCCACATCATCTCCGAGCTGTACCTCTTCAGCGTCCACATGTTCCAGCACACCCTGCTCACCATGATCCTGCCGCCGCTGATCCTGCTCGGCACTCCCGAGTGGGCACTCCGTCCCCTGCTGCGGCGGCCGGGGGTGAAGCGGGTGCTCCGCGCGCTGGTTCACCCCGTGCCGGCGCTGCTGCTCTTCAACCTGATCTACTCGCTCTGGCACCTGCCGGTCGCCTATCAGGCGATTCTCCTCTACCACTGGTTCCACGCGGTGCAGCACGCCATCCTGGTTGTGACCGCGCTCCTGATGTGGTGGCCCGTCTGCTCGCCCACCCGGGAGCTGCCGCGCCTCTCCGAGCCGGGGCAGATGGCCTACGTCTTCCTGGCCGGGCTGGCCCAGATCGCCGCCTTCGCGGTCATCACCTTCTCGGACGTGGTGTTGTATCCGTTCTACGAGGAGGCGCCCCGCCTCTTCGGCATCGACCCGATGGCCGACCAGCAGGCGGCCGGCGTCGTGATGCACCTGGCCAGCGGCGTCATCTTCATCTTCGCCTGGGTCCTCATCTTCTTCCGCTGGGTCGCACGGGAGGAACGGCGCGCCCTGCCCGCCGAGACCGGTTCGGAGCACGCCCCAGTTTGATCCTTCATCTTATCGAACCATTTTGAACCCCCAGACCGTCTTATGAACGATGCTTCAGGAAGGAGGAAAGGCGCATATGGCCACGCGTCCCCAGTACCGGTTCGAGCAGTTCTTCGCGACCCGGCGGATCATGGCGATGCAGCCCGCGCCGGACGGCGAGTCGTTCCTGTTCATCAGCGACATCAGCGGCCAGTTCAACCTCTGGCGGGTCTCCAGCCAGGGGGGCTGGCCCCGGCAGCTGACCCTTTTCACGGACGACGCAGTGCGAGATGCGGTCTTCAGCCCCGACGGCGCACGCATCGCGTTCATTGCGGACCACCACGGCGACGAGAAGTACCAGGTCTACCTGATGGATGCGGTGGGCGGCTGGCCCGAGAAGATCACCGACCGGCCGGACGTCCAGTACCAGATCGCCGGCTTCTCGCCATGCGGCCGCTACCTGGCGTTCTCGGGCAACGCGGCCAACCCTCAGGACGTCGACATCTACCTGTACGACCTGGAGACCGGTGACACACGGCAGCTCACGCCGGGCGGGGGACTGCGCTATGCCTTCTCCTTCTCACCCGACGGGTCCAAGATCCTGGCCGTCCAGTTCTACGGCAACACCGACCAGGACCTGCTCCTGATCGACGTCGCCAGCGGCGAGCTCCGCAACCTCACCGCCCACCCGGGCCGGCAGGCGACCTTCTTCCCCGGCCCCTGGCTGAAGGACGGCTCGGGCTTCTACTTCGTGACCAACGACGGGCGGGAGTTCCAGGGCATCGCCTTCTTCGACCTGGGCGCGGAGCGGTGGTCGTACGCCGTCACCGCCGACTGGGACGTCGAGGGCTGCGCCCTGAACGCCGACCAGCGGCTCCTGGCCTACGTGGTGAACGAGGCCGGCCGCTCGGTCGTGCACGTCGTCGAGCGGGAGAGCGGCCGCCGGATCGACCTGCCTCCGGTACCCGCCGGGGTCATCGCGGACCTGAAGTTTGCCCGGAAGGACAGCCGCAACCGGCTCTTCCTCCAGATGGCCACCTACAAGGAGGCCCCGACGATCTACGTGCTGGACGTCGACGCCGGCAGCCTGACCCGGGTCACCGAGTCGATGCTGGGCAACATCCCCGACGAGGTGTTCGTGGAGCCGGAGCTGGTGCACATCGACGCCTTCGACGGCCTGCGCATCCCCGCCTGGCTCTACCGGCCCCACGGGATCGAGCCGGGCCAGAAGGTCCCCGTCGTGCTCTCCATCCACGGCGGGCCGGAGGCCCAGGAGCGGCCGGGCTACAACTACGGCGGCTTCTACCAGTACCTGCTCAGCCGGGGCGTGGCCGTGCTCGCCCCCAACATCCGGGGCTCGACGGGCTTCGGCATCGACTACCAGAAGCGCATCCACCGCGACTGGGGCGGGGCCGAGCTGAAGGACATCGAGGCCTGCAACCGGTACCTGCGCTCGCTGGACTGGATCGACGGCGACCGCATCGCCATCTGGGGCGGCTCCTTCGGCGGCTTCGCCACGCTCTCCGCCGCCACCCGCCTGCCCGACCTGTGGGCCGCGGCCTGCGACTTCTGCGGCCCCTCGAACCTGATCACCTTCGTGCAGTCGGTACCGCCGCACTGGAAGCCGATCATGAAGGCCTGGCTCGGCGATGCCGAGGAAGACCGGGAGTTCCTGATCGAGCGCTCGCCCATCACCTACGTGGATCAGCTCAAGTGCCCGCTCATGGTGGTCCAGGGCGCCATGGACCCCCGGGTGGTGAAGGCCGAGTCGGATCAGATGGTCGAGCGGCTGCGCAGCATGGGCCGCGAGGTCGAGTACCTGGTCTTCGAGGACGAGGGCCACGGCTTCACCAAGCGGACCAACCAGCTCAAGGGCTATGGCGCCATGGCCGACTTCCTGATCCGGCACCTGGTGAAGTAGCGGGAAACGGCGCACCGGGGCGGCGAGTCGGGACGAGCGGCCGTGGCTGCACACCAAAGGCCGGGAGACCGTGCACGCGTACGGCCTCCCGGCCTCTTGTCGCGCGCTTCCCGACCCTACCCGCCGCCCAGCACGCTCACCGCGATCAGATACTGCCCGGCGAAGTAGGTGCTCATCACGCCCAGGTTCGCCCCGGGCAGAGGCCGGGCGAACCGGTTCCAGGCCAGGATGGCGTCCGAGACGTAGAACAGCAGGGCCCCCAGCACCAGGCCGGGCAGCCGGGTGCCCACGGCCGCCAGCACCATGGCCGAGATGGCGGCGAGGTAGAGGCCTGCAGCCGCCTGCAAGGGGCCTCCGCCCTCCCGGATCAGCCCCGGGCGCATCCGGCGGAAGAGGAGCAGCCCCACGACCGCCAGGCCTGACAGAACCGCCGCGTCCAGCAGGCCCCATCCCGCCCGCCGGGTCGAGAAGGCGGCGATGTACATGAGGTGTGCCAGAAAGAAGGACACCAGCCCGGCCAGGAAGCGGTTCTGCGGCAGCACCAGGAAGATGTCGCCCGCGACCGAGAAGACCAGGCCCGCGAGCACCAGGTACCCGAAGGTTCCCGCTTCGGGCAATCCGGTGGCGGCCAGGGCGATGATCAGGAACATGGTCCCCGGCTTGAACACGTACCGCAGCCAGCGGACGCCCCGCCAGATGGCGATCAGGTCCCCCACCCCGGCAAGGCCGATGGCCACGGAGAGCGGCTCCAGCACAACGCTCACCTCCCGTCCGAATTGTACCACAAGCGGGACGGAAGCGCAGCGCCGTCGGTCACTGTTTGCCCTCCCGCAGCTCCCTTTCGGTCGGGTGCACCGGACCCGTCACAAGCCCCGCCTGCGTGATCGTGACCCGCGCCACCACCTCCACAGGCGTGTCGATCCACACCTCCTCGCCCCACTTGTCCTCCATCTTCTTGTAGAACTGGGGAAAGGCCAGCTGCGCGTGCTTGCCGAAGCCCACCGGGTCAGCCACGCGCGTCTGCATGATCTCGATGAAGCGCTCGATCCGCTGGCGCAGGTCGTCGGACAGGGCCTGCTCCAACTGGTTCCGCACGTCAGCGTCCTTCACTGCACCGGTCCTGCAGGCTGAGCGGGTCACGTTGACCCGGCTGGTCGCCTCCACCCGGAAGGCCGGCCGGTCGCCCTGCCAGTAGGGGCGCACGCGGAGCTTGCCGGTCACCACGCGGGCCGACAGCGTCCCGTACTCACCGTTCGGGCAGTGCGCCGTAATGGTGAAACCGGTCGGGTTGCCCAGGAACCAGGCCATGACCTGGTAAGCCCAGGGGTCGAGAACCACCTGCAGGTAGTCGCGCCGGAACAGCGCGACGCCGCTCAGCGTGACGGTCGTACTCGGCCCCAGCGACGTTTTCGCCTGACGAGGGATGATCTTGAGCGTCGGCATCCACACGGAGTGGGTGTCGGACATGCGGGCCGCCAGCACGTCCTTCAGCCGCCACTCCAGCCCGCCCTTGGCCTGGAGTATCGCGGTCAGGTTGAAGGGCTGAAAGCTGCGCAGCTGCGGCAGGGTCTCGAAGACCTCCTGCGCCTGCCCCTCCACCAGAAACGGCCGCACCGTGAGCCGGATCTCGTGGTTGGTGGCCAGAACGTCCAGGATTTCCCCGATCCCGTGCCTGCGCGCGTACTCCTCGCCGATCAGCACCACCCGCAGGTGCTGGAAGACGAGCCGGCGAGCGGAGGAGAGCCGGATCAGCGCCAGGGCATCGGCGAAGTTGTCGGCCTCGCGCGCGACCACCCAGACCGGCTCCTGGTTGCCGCCCCCGCCGCTGGCCAGGTGGGGCGGCAGGGGCCGCGGGACGTACAGCGTCAGCCGCAGCGCCTCCCGCTCCCCCACGTCCACCCCAAGGCCCAGCACGATTCCGATGTCGTTGAGTTCGATCCGGCTCCAGCACCCGGAAAGCATGACCGTCGCGCACACCAGGAGAAGCCCGAGCGACAGCAACCGTCTACGCACTGGTACGCGCCCCCTGTCGCCGCCGGATGAGGAGCGTGAAGAGCGCCAGCAAGATCACCACGGCCCACGCGGCGGCGATGTGGAGGATCATCCACCACGGCTCCCGGGCGATGCTCCGCCGGTGCAGCCCCCCTTCGAGCGTCTGCGCGAAGACCACTCCGGCCGCGCCCGCGATGAAGTTAATCCAGCCCCTGCGGTGGGTTCCCAGGGCCAGGGCGGCTTCCTCCACCACCGTAAACAGGTACACGGTGATGCTGACCAGGCTCCCGCACAGCCAGAGCAGCATGATCCCGGCCTGAATGCGCTCGATGGACTCGGTGAGCGCGATGATCGCGAACATCTCGTACCCGGGGTACAGCAGGCGGGCGGGCAGCAGCGAGCCAAAGGTGAGGCTGATCAGCAGCACGAACACGGCCAGCGCGAGGTGCGACCCCCCCACCCCGATCAGGGTCCACTTGTACGGGTTCACCCTGGGGCTGAGGTGCCGGATGAGGCTCAGCACGATGATGGTCTGCCCCGCCCACGGAAGCGCGATCCACGCCCCTGTCACCACGCCCCCGAGCCCCTTCCAGAGGAACGGGTCGACCTGCAGGATGCGGATCTCCCGCACCATCGCCAGCGGCAGGAAGAGGAGGACAGCGATGAGCGGAACGAGGACCCCGTAGGCGGTGCGGGCGATGGGCTCCATGCCCTGGTGCACGATATACATGGCCAGCAGGGCCATGATGGCCGCCAGCACCCAGGCCGGGGTGTCGGGCAGGATGAGGATGCTGGTGAAGGTCTGCACGTCGTGCAGCGACAGGCTGTAGGTCAGCAGGTTGAAGGCGGCGTAGATCAGGACGATGGGCAGCGTGGCCCAGGGCCCGATGGCGCACCGGATGGCCCGCAGCGGGTCGCGGTCGGGGAAGCGGCACGCGACCCACACGACCGCAAAGGCGACGGCCAGGCTGTACAGGCCCACCAGGACCATGATCATCCACGCTTCCTGCCCGGCATTCTCCAGCAGAACGCGCGGCAGCATCATGTACTGCATGATAAACTCCGTCACGATGAGCACCGACGCGTAAAGCCCTCCGCTGATCCGTATCGTCACGGGGTTCCCCCTCTCTTCCTGGCCGACGGCCGGCTCGGCCGGTTGCCCTGGCCGCCGCGGGGATGGTCGACGGCCGGCATGAACTGCGGCCGCCGCCGCATGGCCCACCAGGGCGCACGAACGAACACGTCCCGCTGGTCACCGCCCGTGGGCGGGACGATGGGAGACAGGTACGGCACGCCGAAGGAACGGAGGCTGCTCAGGTGGACGAAGAGCGCCATGAGCCCCACCACGATGCCGAAAAACCCGAAGGTGCCGGCCAGAATCATGAGGACGAAACGCAGGACGCGCACCGCCAGCGACATCGCGTACAGCGGGATGATGAAGGAGGAGATCGCCGTCAGGGCCACGACGATCACCATGACCGGCGAGACGAGCCCGGCCTTCACCGCGGACTCCCCGATCACCAGGGCCCCCACGATGGACACGGCCTGGCCGACCACCTTGGGCAGCCGCACGCCGGCCTCCCGCAGGGCTTCCATCGTCAGTTCCATCATCAGCGCCTCCAGCACCGCCGGGAACGGAACCCCCTCGCGCGCGGCGATCAGGGTGATCAGCAGGTTGGTGGGAATCAGTTCGTGGTGGAAGGTAGTCACCGCGACGTAGATCGACGGGCCCAGGAAGGCGATCAGCAGGTAGAGGTACCGCAGGCTCCGCACGAACGAGGAAATGGGCCAGCGGTGGTAGTAGTCCTCCGCAGACTGCATCTCGGCGACCAGCGTAGACGGCATGAGCACCGCGTGGGGCGTGCCGTCCACCAGCAGCGCCACCTTCCCCTCCAGCAGCCCGGCGGTGACTACGTCGGGCCGCTCGGTGACCTTTAGGAGCGGAAAGATGGTAAACGGGTCGTCCTCGACCATCTCTTCGATGTAGCCGCTGGCCAGCACCGCGTCGATCTGGATGCGGCCGACCCGGGTCCGGACCTCCTGGACAAGCTCCGGCGTGGCGATGCCCATCAGATACAAGAGCACCACCCGGGTCCGCGACCGTTCTCCCAGGGTCAGCCGCTCCACGCGCAGCCGATCGTCCCGCATGCGGCGGCGGATGAGCGCGACGTTGTCCGAGACGGTCTCGGTGAAGCCATCTTTCGGCCCGCGCACCACCGGCTCGGTGAGGGGCTCGTCGGGCTGGCGGCCCGGCGGCCCGTCCGTGGGCATGATCAGCGCGGAGGGCAGGCCCTCCACGAACAGGACGGTGTCGCCCGCCAGCAGCGACTCCAGCACCTGCCCGAGGACCCCGACGCCCCGGACCATGACGCTGGGGATCATCTGCTCCAGCGCCGTGAGCAGGCTGTCGGGGCTGTCTGCCGGCAGTTTCCGGTCCTGGCCCCACACCGCCAGCGACTCGAGAATCGTCATTACCTGCGCCCGTTCGCTCATGGCGTCGAGGCAGAACAGGGCTGCGGGCAGCCGGTCGGCCCCGAGGTAGAGCGTGCGCTCCATGAGGTCGGCGCTGTAGCCCATCAGCGTCCGCACCATGGCCCGGTTCTCCGCCAGCGCCGGGCTGACGGGCATGTATGCCTTCTCCGCGGCCAGGGCCAGCTGAAGCTGGTCCGACAGCCCGGCGCCGGCGCAGTTCTCGACCTCTGCGGCCAGCTCGTGGGCCCTGGCCACCTGCCAGCGGCGCAGATACTGTACGATCAGCTGATGGTCCACCTGCACACCCACCTCCCCGCCGCGTGTATTCTTTGAACGGACGGGGGTGCGTATGCGGGCGCCCCCGTGGGCGCGGACACGGCGGCCCCCTGCCGGAACGCAGGGGGCCGCCGTGTGCAGAGGGCCGCCGTGTGCGCCGTCAGCGCCGGGCCGCGGGCCGCAGCGGGTCCACCCGCCGCACCGTGCGCCAGAGCAGCAGGAGCATCAGCCCCAGGGCGATCAGGCAGTACTTCCACCAGATCGCCTCGCGGGCCGCATCGGTGGTGAGGATGGGCGAATACAGCCTGGTCATCTGCGACAGCGGCAGGCCGGCCGCCGCCGCCAGGCCGAACGCCGGGTTGGTGTAGGCGAACACCAGCCCCCACACCGGCGGGTTCTCCAGGTCGAAGAACACGTGGTAAGTCAGGGCGCCGAACAGCGGCGACAGCAGAATCCAGGTGGTGACGACCCCGTAGGCCGCGACCACGGCGGTCTGGGTCCGCCGGTACAGCGCACTGAAGTAGAGCGAGACCGCTCCCAGGAGCAGGACGGTCACCACGTAGACAACCGCCGAAAGCCCCAGCCGGTAGAGCGAAAAGCCGCCGAACAGGAAGATCAGCCCGAAGACCGGCAGCGAGGCGAACATCAGCAGCAGGGCGAAACCCGTCGCCGCCAGCAGCTTGCCGAACACGACCTGTGCGGCGGAGAGGCGGGTCACCAGGAGCAGGTCCAGGGTCTGCCGCTCCCGTTCACCGGCGATGGCCCCGGCGGCCAGCCCGGGCACGGCCAGCACCAGCAGCACCAGCTGCAGCATGGCCAGGGTGGCGTAGATGACGGCGCCCACCTCGGGGGCAAACCCCACGGTGCGGTTGCCCCGCATGGAGGCGGCGAAGATCAGGAGCGCCACGAGCCCCAGGAGCCCCACGTAGAGCACGATGATCCCCGGCGTCCGCCAGCCCCGCATGCGCACCCGCACCTCCCGGAGCAGAACCGGGTTGCGCACGAAGCCCCAGAGTGCGCTCACTGCTCCTCACCCCCCGTGATCGCCATGAAGACGTCCTCCAGCTTCGACTTGACCTCGGCGAAGTGCACCACCGGCAGCCCGGCCTGCACCAGGGTGGACAGCAAGGAAGCGGCCGCCTGGTCGCCGTCGTCCAGGGCCACCCGCAGGGCCCCGTCCTCCACGGTGACGTTGTGCACGCCCGGCACCGTGCGCGCCACCCGGGCCGCGGCGGCCAGCCGCTCGTCTGCCCCTGCGGCCGTGCCCACCGCCGTACCCGCCGCCGGGCCTGCCGCTGGGCCTGCCGCCGGGCCCGCCGTGTCCGGCTGCGCAGCGGTCCCCGCGCCTGCCGCCGGGCCGGCCGTGTCCGGCTGTGCAGCGGTCCCCGTACCCGCCGCCGGGCCGGCCGTGTCCGGCTGCGCAGCGGTCCCCGCGCCTGCCGCCGGGCCCGCCGTGTCCGTCTCCGGAGCTTCCGCCGTCTGCCCGCCCCGATGAGCGGCTCCGGCGGCACCGGCCGGGGGCAGGCCGCCCAGCCGCACTTCCATCACCCGGGCGCCGGCCTCCCGCTGGATCTGCTCCACGGGGCCCGAGGCCACCATCCGCCCGTTGTGGATGATGCCGATGTGGGTGCAGAGCTCCGCCAGCTCCGCCAGGATGTGGGACGAGATCAGGATCGTCTTGCCCCGGCGGCGCAGCTCCAGCAGGATTTCCCGGAGCTCGACCCGGTTGCGGGGATCCAGGCCGGAGGCAGGCTCGTCGAGGATGAGGACCTCGGGGTCGTGCACCAGGCAGCGGGCCAGGCAGAGCCGCTGCTTCATGCCCCGGGAAAGCTCGTCGACGTACGCCCCCCGCTTGTCGGCCAGCCGGACCAGGGCGAGCAGGGAGTCGATCAGCCGGTCCCGGCCCGCGGCGGGCACACCGTAGCAGTCGGCGTAGAAGTGCATATACTCGTCGACCTTCAGGTTGTCGTAGACGCCGAAGAAGTCGGGCATGTAGCCCAGCCGGGCCCGGGCCTCGCCGGGGTTCTGGAGCGCGTCCGTGCCGCCGATGAACACCCGGCCGGCGTCGGGCATGAGGAGGGTCGCGATGATCTTCAAGGTGGTCGTCTTGCCGGCGCCGTTGGGGCCGACGAAGCCGTAGATCGCCCCGGGCTCCACGGTGAAGCTGACCTCCTTCACCGCCTCCACGTCGCCGAAGCGCTTGACCAGCCCTTCCACCCGCAGCATCACCGCACCCCCTTTACGGCCACCGTGGGCGCCATGAACTCGGCCTCGGCGGACAGGTCATACCGAAGCTCCATGGCCCCGCCGGGCAGCACGAAGTCCTGCCAGCCGGGCAGCACCGTGCGCTGCTCCGTGAGCGGCAGCCACTCGCCCGTGCGCTGGTTGCGGACGAAGACCGACATCACGGCCTCCCGCACCGGCCCCTGCAGATCCAGCGTCACCTCGGCCACCTGCTTCGGATCCAACGGCGGCAGCCCGACGACGAACCGGTGGCTGCCTGGGGGCGCGTAGTAGACGTTGGGCCCGATGAGGGGCACCCTCTCCGCATCCACCGGGCGACCGAGGACCACGCCGGGGGGCAGGTCGCCGTCCGCCCGGACCGGCAGGGGGTGGAAGACATAGACCAGGTTCGCCCCCGTCACCAGCCGCCCCAGTTCGGGCGCCGGCGGCGAGGCCAGCGGCTCGTCCGTCCAGCCCGTGACCAGCATCCCCGAACCGAGCCGTCCCTGCCCGGATTCCCAGGCGAACGCCCGGAGCTGTTCGTGGCGGGGGTCGGCGCCGGGGTCAGGGGCGCCGCTCCCGGGCAGCGGGATCAGCCCTTTCGTCCCGGGTGCGACCCTGGCCTTCCTCCCCGCCGTAAAGGGCTCGGACGTCTCGCCGGGGCCGAGGTCCCCCACCCCGACCACGTCGTAGGCGGTGGCCACCTCCACCCCGGACACCCGCACGGGCAGGGTGTTCCGGACCCGTCCGGTCACGAGGAACTCGGTGACCTCCACGTCCACCAGCTCCAGCCCGCCAGGGACCGTCACCGGCTGCTCCAGCGCGAAGGCGGTCATGTTGTAGTTGGTCAGCCCTGCCAGCTCCAGGGCGGGGGGATCCCCGGCCACGATCCGGCTCTCCGCGCCGCCCACGAAAGCGCCGGTACTCAGCGGCCGCACCAGCCCCGCGCCGGGCAGGGGAACCGAGAGCCGGGGACGGCCCGGCGCATACAGGCCCACGTAGCCGGTCAGGACGGCGGTCCGGGACCCCGGCACCAGCTCGGTGGTGGTCATGAGGTGCGTGATGCCGCCCTGGAACCGGCCGGCGCCCATCCCGTAAACAGCGCCGAGGAAGAGCACGGAGAGCAGGGGTACGGTGAACCAGGCCCATTCCCGGCGGTCCAGCCGGCGGAGCACCAGGTAATTGACGGGCCCCACGGCGATCAGGTAGCCGCCGAGCACCAGCCCGACCAGCCAGACCGCGGGCATCCCCCAGTCCGGAATCTGCTGGATCGCATCCTGCACCCGCCAGTCGGTGGCCACCACCGGCCGCCGTCCCGCGGACAGGCCCACCAGCCGGTCGAGCAGCACGAGGTGGCCCCCCCAGCCGGCCACCGGCGCCTGTGCGGGGTCGTAGGCCAGATAGACCACCCGGCCGGATCCCACCTGGGCGGACGCCGCCAGCACGATGCCCGCCTCCGGCCCGGTACCGCCCGGCCCCGCCGCGCCGCCGCCCGGGAGGGGCTCACCGGCACGGATCAGCACCGTGCCGCGGACCAGCGGCCCAACGCTGACGGTGCCGCTGCCCTCCAGGGGCACGCCGGCCAGGTCGCCCAGGGGAGCCAGCGGGACCTCCGCCGTTCCGGAAATGTCCACCGGCAGGAGGCTCCCGGGCAGCGGCCCGAGGGTACGCGGCCACTCCGGGCCGCCGAAAAGCAGCAGGGTCCCGCCCCGGGCCACCCAGGCCTCCAGGGCCTGCAGCTGCCGGTCGGTCAGTCTGTCCGCGTCGTAGCGGGCGATGGCCAGCAGGTCCAGGCTGCCCAGCAGGGTCGGGCTGTCGGGCAGGGTCTCCGCCGACAGCCGCACCAGCCGGACGCCGTCGCCGCCGCGCAGCCCGCTGAGGGCCGCCAGGGCCGCCTCGTCGTCGGAGAGCACGCCGGCCAGCAGCACGTGCCGGGGCTCCCAGCTCAGACTGAGCGTGCGCTGCTCCGCCAGCTGCCCGTCTGCGTACAGCCCGACCGTCACGGGCCAGCTGTACTCGTTGGGAAGTGCAACCGCCAGGCGCACGCTTCCGCCGGGCGGCAGGTCATACGGCACGGCGTACTCCGGGCGCGGCAGGTGCTCCATGCCGGGCGGAGGAGCCGTCCGGACCGCCACCTCGCCGGCGGCGGCCTCTCCCTCGCTGCGCACCTCCACCCAGACGGTGACCCATTCGCCCTCCTTCAAGTAGCCCTGAAACGCGGGCTCCACCGCCAGGCTGACGCCTGCCGCCGCGGCGGCGGGCGGAGCCGTCATAAGCACGAGCAGGGCCACCCATAGCCAGAATGTTCGCACGTCGTCGCCTCCTAGCTGCGAGGTTGGAGACCACCTGCCTCATCAGACGTATCCCCGGTGTCGGTCGTTTCAGACTCGTCCCAAGGCGTGCGGGGCCTTCCTCCCCATTGTGTCCCAATCGCCCCGGGCACGGTGCCGGCAGGAATCTGGCCGGTCCAGGTCTAAACTTTCGGGAATATGACACCGCAGCCCCGGCGGAGCCGCCGTCCGGGGGCATCAAGAGGGAACGGAGGCGTCGTGTCCTTGCCGCTGCTCACACTGCTCGGTCTGGTCGTCGCCGTGCTGGCCGTGGGGTGCTCGGCCATCATCATCCGGCTGTCGGAAGCACCGGCCCTGGTGCTCTCGTTTTACCGGTTGGCGCTCTCGGTGGTGCTGTTGGCCATCCCGGCCCTTCTGCGCGAGCGGGAGGCCCTGCGGCGCCTCAACCGTCGGGACTGGCTCGTGCTCGCCGCCAGCGCCCTCTCGCTGGCGCTCCACTTCTACGTATGGATCGAAAGCCTCAACTACACCACCGTGGCCAGCTCCACCGTGCTGGTTACCTCCAGCCCGTTCATCGTGCTGGCGCTGGGCTACTGGCTGCTGGGGGAGCGGACGAACCGGATCGGGCTCGTGGCCATGATCATCGGCGTGGTCGGGGCGGTCATGGTCGGCTGGGGCGACTTCCGGGTGAGCGGGTCGGCCCTGTTCGGCGACGTGCTCGCCTTCCTGGGCGCGGTGACGGTGTCCGGCTACACCATCGCCGGCCGCTTCGCCAGGCAGAAGATGTCGGCCACCCTGTACTCCACGGTGGTCTACGCCCTCGCCGCGGCGTTCCTGTGGTTGTTGATGCTGCCCCAGCGGATTCCGCTGGCCCCGTACCCGGCGCGGGAGTGGGTGCTGTTCGCCGCGCTGGCGGTCATCCCGACCATCCTGGGGCACACGATCTTCAACTGGGCGCTCCGCTGGGTGAGCGCCACCACGGTCTCGATGAGCACCCTCGGCGAGCCTGTGGTGGCCACAGTGCTGGCGTGGCTGCTCTTCCGGGAGGAGCCGGGGTGGGCCACCATCGTCGGCGGCATCCTGCTGCTCGCGGGCATCGGGCTGTACGTGCGGTACGGAACGGTGCCGGCGGACCAGGCGCAGACGACCTCCGTGGCGGACTGAGGGTGAGTGCGGCTCAGGCGGCCGCGCCCGCGCCAGGCCGCGGCGCCCGTCAGAGGGCGTGACCCTGCGGGACGCCCGGATCTGCGCTCGTCACAGCCCGTGTACTCTCCGGGTCGCGCAGATCTGCTCGATGTGGCCGGCCGAGCGTGTCCACGTAGAATGCCAGGCTCTCCGCCAGGTTCCGGACCCGTATGACCTTCTTGGGCATCGCCGTCACTGTCGCCATCCCTCCCGTTTTTCCTTGTCACCCCATACCACGCACGACGGAGGAGAAACGATACGCGAGTGCCCCGGCCTGCTCAACCGATCTGCGGAGGGCACGGCACTGCTGCGGCCGGCGGACAGTGGGGCGATGACGCCCTGCTCTACGGGTTCGCCGAACGCACCGAGGTACTCGGCCCGCCGGTCCTGGTGGGGTTCCACATCAACTGGGGCACAGATCCCCGGACCGGCGACGGGAGCGAGTCCCCTCGATCCGGCGTCCATACGACTCCGTCTGCCTGCTCCGGCGTCGGCGGCCTGAAGCGCGCAATCGAATGGGGCTGCACCTCCAAGGGTGCAGCCCCTGTCTGCGTCCATGGGCAGTTGTCCTCGTCGCTCCGGTCTCCGGCGAGGCGCACCCGTCGCCCCCGTCGCTCAGGTCTCCGACAGAGTGCGGGTTCCCTCGTCGCTCCGGTTTGCGGCGGGGTGCCGGGCGCTCCCGTCGCCTCGCTGCCGGGCGCAACGCCGGCCGCTCACGTCTTGCACGCGCCCCCGGTTGCGGCGTCTCTCCGCAGCCCCGTTCGACAACCCGCGTCGTCGTTCACGTCACCGCGCCCCTGATGCCACAGCCGGCGTACAGGCGGCCACCCGCCTCGCACAGCCTTCTCAACGCCCCGGAATGGGCTGGGTGGGCTGCAGGGGGTCGCCCGCCAGGATCTCCTCCACCTCCTCGTAGCCCTCGGGGAAGGCGAAGTTGTACCGGGCGGGCAGGGCGAAGACGTACGCGTCGTTCCGGCCGAGTTCACTGGGGCCGATCGGCGCCGCGCCGATGTGGAACTCCCCGGCTTCCAGCGCCTCCCACTGGTCCACGGTGAACACCATGATGGGGATGTCCTGACGGGGGGCATCCTCACGCCAGGCAGGGTGCCGGATGCGGATCAACGGCCCGGTCGTCACCGGCTCGGTGCCGCCTACGGGAAGGCCCTCCCACTCCTCGGTCACGATGGTGTAGCCTTCCCAGCTCTCTGGGAGCGAGAAGACGAAGCCGTAGTCGCCGTTCAGGTACGTCACCGGCCCGGGGGCAACGTAGTCGCCCAGGGTGACGTCCGTGATCATCCAGGCGTCGCCGATCCGGGCCACCACGAGGGTGATGGCACGCTTGCCGGAGTACCCATCCTCCAGGTCCGTGCTCGTCTTCAGGACGATGTTGCCCCGGACCTCGTATGCCCCATCATGTTCACCCTGCGCCCGCGGGACGACGCTCACGATCTCAATCCGATCCGGCCAGGGGCTGGAGACGACCCGGCCGGGCGCCTGGGCCAGATCGCCCTTCCACCGCTCCAGGAGCTCGGGGGTGACCAGGTCGCCGTAGTGCTGCTCCATGCTCTCGGCGACGATGTGCTCCGGTGCCATCAGGGATACATCCTTCAGCCTCCGGCCGAACTCCTCGACGACGGCGCGGGCCGCCGCCTCACCGTCGGCCTCTGCTTCGCCGTGGGTGAGCCGTTCCGGGTCAACTCCGGTGCCGCCGCTGACCTCCTGATCGCGATCGCTTGCGCCCTCCGCCGCGGGCAGATCCTCGCCGGCCACCACACGCTGGAGCGCTGCATCCTGCCGCTGCTCCTCTGGCCCGTTCGATCCGGCAGCGCCGGCTGCGGAACAGCCGGCCAGGGTGAGCGAGACCAGCGCTGCGACAACGGCTGCGTAAGGTTGCTTCATGTTGCTGCCTCCCTTTCCGTCGGTTCTCACCCGCTTGGACGGATCTGGAAGCCGGTCTGTTTCATCAAAGGCGCACGTTTTGGTGGACGAGTTCCAGAAGCCTCACGACCGCCTGGCCCCCCGCGTCGCATGAGGCAGCGGTGAGAGGCCCGCATCCGGCTGTCGGTCCCCGTGAGGTGTGCCGAAGGATGACCCTCTCCGATCTTCCCAGGCTCGGCGCGTTCGTGGGAATCCGGCGCCGCCGCCCACGCTCCCCCGGCAATCCAGTGTCCCACCGAAACCTGTGCGCATACCGCCTCCGCACAGGCCTGCCCTCTCGAGTCGGCCGGCCGCTTCCATCCCTATCCTCCCACGCTCGGCGCGTTTTCCGCAGCAGGCGTGCAATTCGTGGGCGTTTCCCGGCAGGGGCGCGTGCAGCGACCTGCGGTACTTCGGGCCGGCTCGGTGATCGACGGTCCTCCTCCCACGCTCTGCGCGTTTCCCGGGCCTGGCTGGCGCCGCATGAGCGCGCAGGAATCGCCGGTGCTGATTCGCGCACCGGCTCACGCCCTGTCCCCGGAGCCCCGCGCACGATTCTCCCACGATGTGCAGGTTTCACGGGCGGAACTCGCATTTCGTGGGAGCCGGGGGGCAACTCGCGTGGGCCCCCGCCCGGATCCTGGACCAAGACCAGGGGCCCGGCTCCAGCAGGGACCGCCCTGTGTGGCGATGCGTCGACCCCTTCACGCCTGCGCCTCGCACGCCGACGCTTTCTCCCACGCCTTGCGCGTCTCCACGTCATTCCCCGTGGTGCGTGGGCGCGTCGGTGCGGAGTGGCCGAACCACTTCAGCATCCTCCCACGGCCTGCGCGATGCACCGGCCAAACGCGCATGTCGTGGGAGACTCGTCCCCAGCAGGCACAAGGATCGGGTCGTTTCACACACCGGGTTACCCCTTCCGCCCCGGACATGCGCGTCCGCGGCGCACGACCGGCGTCCTACGGGAGGCGCTGCCCCGGCGGCCACGCGGGGCCCGGTCCCGCTGCTCCGTATCTCACACACTCTGCGCGTTCCGGGAGGCTCGCGCGCATCTCGTTGGAGATCGGGAACACGCCCGGACCTGCGTAATCGCCCCCTGCCCACAGCCCGGCCGGAGCTGTCTCACACGTCTTGCGCGGTTCACCGGGCGAACTCGCACCTCGTGGAATACGGCCGCCTGCGCTGAGGAGTGAAGACAAGGGGCGGAGGCGCTCGCCTCCGCCCTCTCCTCCTATGCATTCACACCCGGCAGCGCCGGCGGCATCAGGAACACGCCTTCCGGCGAGCGGCCCATGGGTACGACGGCCACGATGGCGTCCCGGTTGACCTGGCTCCGCCGCGGTCTCCGGCTCCAACCCTACCGCGCCACCGTGCGCGGCAGCCACGCCGGGCGCCGGGCTTCGTACGCCGCAATCTCATCTTCGTATTGCAGCGTCAGCCCGATCTCGTCCAGCCCGTGCAGCATGCGGTGCCGGCGGAACTCGTCGATGGCGAACTCCGCGCGGAAGCCCTCCCCGTCCTCCACGACGCACCGCTCCAGGTCCACCGTGAGCTGATAGCCGGGCGCGGCCGCGCGCCGCATGAGCTCGTTCACCGCCTCCTCCGACAGCACCACGGGCAGCAGACCGTTCTGGAAGCAGTTGTTGTAGAAGATGTCCGCAAACGACGGGGCGATGACCGCCCGGAAGCCGTAGTCCGTAAGCGCCCACGGCGCGTGCTCCCGGGAGGAGCCCGAGCCGAAGTTCCGCCCGGCGATCAGAATCGTGGCCCCCTGATACTGCGGCCGGTTCAGCACGAACTCGGGGTTCGGCGAGCCGTCGGGCAGGTAGCGCCAGTCGTAGAACAGGAACTGGCCGAAGCCCGTCCGCTCGATCCGCTTCAGGAACTGCTTCGGGATGATCTGGTCGGTGTCCACGTTCACCCGGTCCAGCGGCACCGCCAGACCCGTCTCCCGCACAAAGGGCCTCACTGCGCCGCACCCCCTTCCGCCAGCAGCTCGCGCACGTCGACGAAGTGGCCCGCAATCGCCGCAGCCGCGGCCATCGCCGGGCTGACCAGGTGCGTCCGCCCGCCCCGGCCCTGGCGCCCCTCGAAGTTCCGGTTGGAGGTGGACGCGCACCGCTCGCCGGGCGAGAGGATGTCGGGGTTCATCCCCAGGCACATCGAGCAGCCGGCCTCCCGCCACTCGAAGCCCGCCTCCCGGAAGATCTGGTCCAGCCCCTCCGCCTCCGCCTGCGCCTTCACCTGGCCGGAGCCGGGAACGACCATCGCCCGGACCCCCGGGGCGACCTTTCGCCCCTTCACCACCGCCGCGGCGGCCCGCAGGTCCTCGATGCGCCCGTTGGTGCAGGAACCGATGAACACCCGGTCGATGCGAATGTCCTGGATCGGCGTGCCGGGCGTGAGGCCCATGTAGGCCAGAGCCGCCTCCGCCGCCTTGCGCTGGGCGGGATCCGCGAAGTCCGCCGGATCCGGCACCCGGCCGGTGACCGGCGCCACCTGCCCCGGGTTGGTCCCCCACGAGACGGTGGGCGCCAGCCGGCTGGCGTCGAACTCCACCACCCGGTCGTAGACGGCGTCGGGGTCGGAGGCCAGCGAGCGCCAGTCCGCCACGGCCGCTTCCCACAGCTCCCCCTGGGGCGCGTGGGGCCGGCCCTTCAGGTAGGCGAAGGTGACCTCGTCGGGGGCGATCATCCCCGCCCGGGCCCCCGCCTCGATGGACATGTTGCAGACGGTCATCCTTCCTTCCATCGAGAGCGAGCGGATCGCCTCGCCGGTGTACTCGATCACGTAGCCGGTGGCGCCGTCGGTGCCGATCTGGCCGATGATGCCGAGGATCAGGTCCTTCGCCGTCGTCCCCGGCGGCAGCTTCCCGTTCACGCGGATCTCCATCACCTTCGGCTTGTGCTGCACGAGACACTGCGTGGCCAGCACATGCTCCACCTCGCTGGTGCCGATGCCGAAGGCCAGGGCGCCGAAGGCCCCGTGGGTTGCCGTGTGGCTGTCGCCGCAGACGATCGTCATGCCCGGCTGGGTGAGCCCCAGCTCCGGCCCGATGACGTGCACGATGCCCTGGTACGGGCTGTGCAGGTCGAAGAGCCGCACGCCGAACTCCTCACAGTTCTGCTGCAGCGCCGCCATCTGCCGGGCGGCGATCTCGTCGGTCATGGGCTGCGACCGGTCGGTCGTGGGCACGTTGTGGTCCATGGTGGCCAGGGTCAGATCCGGCCGGCGGACCTTCCGCCCCGCCAGGCGCAGCCCCTCGAACGCCTGGGGAGAGGTCACCTCGTGCACCAGGTGCAGGTCGATGTAGAGCAGCGCCGGCCGGCCGGGCTCCTGCCGCACCACGTGCCGCTCCCAGATCTTGTCCAGCATGGTCCGTCCGCTCATGCCATTCACCCCTTTCCCCCATATATACCGGGGCTTGTGCCAGAACTCAAAGATATGATAACTATGATGATGATAGTCATTGCCTATGGAGGTGACCCTGTGGAGCTGCACCACCTGCGCTATTTCGTCTCCGTGGCCCGGCACCGCAGCTTCACCCGGGCCGCCGAGGAGAACATGGTGGCCCAGCCGTCGCTCAGCCAGCAGATCCGCCGGCTCGAGGCGGAGCTGGGCGCGCCGCTTTTCGACCGCAGCCGGACGCCGGTCCGGCTCACAGACGCCGGCGAGGCGCTGCTTCCCCACGCGGAGGCGATTCTGCGCCAGGTGGAGGCCGCCCGCAGGGCGGTGGAGGAGCGGATCGGCCTGCAGACCGGCCGGCTGGTGCTGGGCAGTCTGCCCATGACCGGATCCCGCCTGCTGCCGCGGGCGATCACCGCGTACCGAGAGCGGTATCCGGGGATTCAGGTCATCCTGCGGGAGGAGTCGACCCAGCGGCTGACCGAGCTGGCCGTGGCGGGGGAGACGGACCTCACGCTGACGACGCTGCCGGTGGGCAGCCCCGACCTGGCGTGGCAGCCCCTGCTGACCGAGCCGATCCTGCTGGCGCTGCCGCCCGACCACCCCCTGGCCCGGAACGGCGGCGCTGCGGAATGTGCGGTTCCCCTTGCGGCCGTCGCGCGCGAACCCTTCCTGCTCATGAAACCGGGATACGGATTCCGGGACCTGGTGCTGGCCGCGTGCCACGCCGCGGGCTTCTCGCCCAACATCGCCTTCGAGTCGGCGCAGATCGAGACGCTCCAGGCGATGGTCGCCGCCGGGCTAGGCGTCACGCTGGTCCCGCAGATGGCGGCCGACCGCAGCCTGAGTCCGTCCCCGGTCTTCGTCCGCATCGCGGGCGAGCCGCTTACGCGCACCCTCGCCCTGGCCTGGCGGCGCGACCGCGCCCTGCCCCGGTCGGCCCACGCCTTCCTCGAACTGGCATCGGAACTTTGGCCCTTTTAGCCAAATTTCCAACGACTGCCTGAAACCCGGCGGGCCTCCCGTTCGTCTTAACAGGTGAAAGCGCCCTGGGGGAGGCGATCGCATGAACTATCGGCGCTGGATTCTGATCTGCACCGACTGCGCCTACATCATCGCCGCCGCGCTGGCGGTCTGGGCCGTCCCCCTGCTGTATCAGTCGGGGCCGCTGGCCGTGCTGCCCTACGTGGGCATCGCGGGCATGATCTGGTCCGCGGGGACCGCGGCCGGGCTCGCCGCCATCTGGTTCCGCCGCGATTGGGAGGATTCGCGGCTGCGCAACTGGCTCGCGTCGCTCTTCCGGCGTCCCGTGTGGCAAGAAGGGGAAGCATGATTTACTTTACTGTACTAAATCGTGTATCATAGTGAATGACCCCGGCCGTGGGCGGCCGGGGTCTTCGGTTCACCGCATCTGAGAGCAGTGCATGGGGTGGTTGGGGCTTGCAGCGTCAACTCGTTCTCCGGCTGGTCTGGTATTACATCGGCATCGTGATCACGTGCTTCGGGTATGCCCTCGTCATCACGCCGGGCCTGGGCGCCGGCCCCTGGGACATCCTGCACCTGGGGATCAGCGGGCGCACCGGCGTCCCGCTGGGGCTGGTGGTGCAGGTGCTGGGCGCGTTCATCATTCTCCTGGACATCCTCCTCGGCATGCGCCCCAATCTGGGCATGGTGCTGAACATGCTCTCCTTCGGCCCGATCCTCCAGTTCATCCTGGAGCGCATGCCCGTCCCCGGAACCGCCGCCGGCCTCTGGGCGATGCTGGCCGCGGGCATCCTGGTCTCGGGCGTCGGCACGGCGTTTTACGCCAGCGCCGACCTCGGCGCGGGTCCCCGGGACTCGCTGATGATCGGCCTCACGCGCAAGCTGGGGCTTCCCGTCGCCGTGGTGAAGAACGGCCTCGATCTGGTTGTCTCCCTGGTCGGCTGGGGACTGGGCGGGCCGCTGGGCGCCGGCACCGTGGCGGTGGTCCTGGGCGTCGGCCCGTCGGTGCAGCTGGGCTTCTACCTGGCTGCCCACCTCGCCCGGATCCGCCTGCTGCACGGCATCGTGCGGCCGGTGCCGCTCAGATCGGCGCCCGCCGCGCAGCCGCGAGGGTAGTCGCCCTCTGGCATCGCGCCGGTAGGTGGTATATGGTAGAATTGTTGCTAGATGCTCACGGCAAGACTGAATCAGGGATTGCGTCTCTCAACTCCCGGCAGAGGATGTGATTTGCGTTGAACCCGTGGCTCTTGTTCGCCATCTGTGCCGCCGTCATCGTGGTTGCGGGGCGCGCCATCTCCAACGCGTCGGACGAACTGGCCGAGAGAACCGGACTCGGCCGGGCCTTTATCGGTTCACTCCTCCTCGCCGGCGCCACCTCGCTCCCCGAAGTGGCCGCCTCCGGCTCCGCCGCCTATATGGGCGCGGGGAACCTCGCCCTGGGTAACGTGTTCGGCAGCAATATCTTCAACATCGTCATGATCATGATCGGTCAGATCTTCGCGGCACGCCACATTCTCTCCAACGTGTCGCCGACGCACGTCACCACCGCGGCGACGGGCATGCTGCTGAGCGGCATCGCCGCCGTCAGCATCCTCTCTCCGCAGCCGGCCCCGTCCTTCCTGGGCGCCGGCCTGGACACGTGGCTCATCGCCGTGCTCTACATGCTCATCATTCGCCTGCTCCCCACCACGGAGGGGCAGGAGGCGGAGATTGCGGCGGCATCCCAGACCGAAGAGGCGACCTCTTCCACCCCGCTGTCCGTCCTCTGGCTGAAGTTCGCGGCCTCGGCGGCCGCGATTCTGGTGGCCGGCTGGTTCCTGAGCAGCGCCGCCGACCAGATTGCGGTCATCACCGGCATGGGCCAGACCTTCATCGGCAGCACGCTGCTGGCCGCCTCCACCTCGCTGCCCGAGCTGTCGGTCACCATCTTCACCGCGCGGATGGGCGCCTATGACCTGCTGCTGGGCAACATGCTCGGGAGCAACATCTTCAACATGATCATCCTGCTGATCAGCGACCTGTTCCAGGCCGGCAGCACGCCGATCCTCTCCACCGGCACCACGGGCCAGGTGATCTCGGCCCTGGTTGGTCTGGTGCTCTCCGCCATCGTGGTGGTGGCCCTGACCCTGCCCCGGCGTGAGGTCAAGTTCAAGTTCTCCTGGGAGATGTGGCTGATTCTGATCGGCTACCTGGTGGGTCTCCGTATGATCTACCTGGCAGGATAAGCTCCGAACGAACGGCAGACCCCGGCCCGCCGCGGGCCGGGGTCTGTTCGTCTCGCACGGACTGGGGGCTGGGCCGGAACGATGCACGGGCACCGGCCTGCTGCGGACCGCAGCGGGGCCGGTGCCGCCCACCAGACGACGCGGCCGGGGCGTTCCCCACCACACGCTATGCAGTGAGCCACTCAGCCACCCGCGCCGCCACCTGCGCCGGCGTGAACCCGAACTTCTCCGCCAGCACGCCGGCGGGCGCCGAGGCGCCGAAGTCCTCGTGGCCGATGGCCAGCCCGTCCCGGCCGATCAGCCGGTACCAGCCGTCGGTGCGGCCCGCCTCGATGGCGGCCAGCCGGCCGACCAGGACCTGCTCCTGATACTCCCGGGGCTGCCGCAGGAAGAGCTCGACCGAGGGCATCGAGACCACCCGCACGGCAATCCCCTGCCCGGCCAGCAGCTTCTGCGCCTCCAGGGCCAGTCCCACCTCGGAGCCGGTGGCGATCAGCGTGGCAACCGGATCGTCGGCGTCGGCGATCACGTACCCGCCCTTCCACACGTCCCGGATGGCGAAGCCTTCGGGCCGCTCCAGCAGCGGCACGTTCTGCCGGGTCAGGGCGAAGATCGTCGGCTCCTTCGCCTCCATCAGCGCGTACGCCCAGGCCATGGCCGTCTCCACGCCGTCGGCCGGCCGGAAGAGCGTGACGTGCGGGATCATCCTGAGAGACCACAGGTGCTCGACGGGCTGGTGCGTCGGTCCGTCCTCACCCAGGTAGAAGGAGTCGTGGGTGAAGACGAAGATCGAGGGCACCTGCATGAGCGCGGCCAGGCGGATCGTCGGGCGCATGTAGTCCGAGAAGACCAGGAAGGTCGCGCCGTAGGCCCGGAAACCGCCGTAGAGCACGACGCCGTTGACGATGGCGCCCATGGCGTGCTCCCGCACCCCGAAGTGGAAGTTGCGGCCGGACCAGGAGAAGTGGTAGTCGTCGATCCGGCCGTCGGGGCCGATGTCGCCCCCGCCCTTGATGGTGGTCAGGTTCGACTCCGCCAGGTCGGCCGAGCCGCCCACCAGCGCGGGCACCAGGGCCGCCGCCCGCTGGATCACCATCTCCGAGTACTTGCGGGTCGCCAGCGGCTTGTCGCTCCTGGCCGCCTCCACCAGCTGCTCGTCCAGGTCCGCGGGCACCATGAGGTTCTTGTGCACGTCCCAGAGGCGCGCCTTCTCGGGGTGGGCCTGCCGCCAGGCCTCGAAGCCCTCCTGCCACCGGCGGGCTTCGCCCTGCTTCTCCGCCTTCAGCTCGGCGAAGAAAGCCCGGACCTCGTCAGGCACCCAGAAGGCGGGCTCCTGCGGCCAGCCGAGCGCCTCCTTGGTGAGCCGGGTCTCCTCCGGCCCCAGCGGCGCCCCGTGGCACGAGGCCTTGCCGGCCTTGTTGGGCGATCCGTGCCCGATGACCGTGCGGCAGATGATCAGCGAGGGCTTGTCCGTAACCGCCTGCGCCCGCTGGATGGCGGCCGCGATCGCCTGGTGGTCGTGGCCGTCGCACTGGTCCACGTGCCAGCCGTACGACTCAAACCGCTTCCGGACGTCCTCGGCGAAGGCGATGTCGGTGTTGCCCTCGATGGAGATCTCGTTGTCGTCGTAGAGGAAGATCAGCCGGCCCAGCTTCCACTGGCCCGCCAGCGCGGCGGCCTCCGCCGCGACACCCTCCATCAGGTCGCCGTCGCCGCAGATGCCGTAGATGTAGTGATCGACAGGCCGGAAGTCCTCGGTGTTGACCCGGGCGGCCAGCATCTCCGCCGCCGCCGCCATGCCCACCGCGTGGGCGATGCCCTGGCCCAGCGGGCCCGTGGTCACCTCGACGCCGGGCGTGTGGCCGTACTCGGGGTGCCCCGGCGTACGGCTGCCCCACTGCCGGAAAGCCTGGATCTGCTCCATGTCCAGGTCGTAGCCCGTCAGGTGGAGCAGGGCGTAGAGCAGCATGGACCCGTGGCCGTTGGAGAGGATGAAGCGGTCGCGGTTGGGCCAGTCGGGATTCTCCGGGTCGAAGCGCAGGAACTGGGTCCAGAGGACAAAGGCCATGTCGGCGCAGCCCATCGGGGCGCCCGGGTGGCCGCTCTTGGCCTTCTCCACCGCATCCACCGCGAGCATCTTGATGGTGTTCACGGCGGCCTGGCGCAGTTCCGGTGTCAGGCTGGAAACTTGCACGGTGACGAAAACCTCCTTACCTGGACGGTCGATCCATCTGCCCTCATTACCTTACCACCAAACCGCGCGGAAGGGGAAGCCAGTTTGGCCTCCCCCGTAGCATGCGCAAACCCTACTTCCACCTTCCGCCCCCGCCGGAGGTGCCGCCGCCCCCGAACCGTCCGCCGCCGCCGGCGGTCCCCCCTCCGCCGAAGCGGCCCCCGCCGCCGGAGCTGCGGCCGCCGCCGAAACCGCCCCCAAAGCCGCCGCCGAAGCCGCCCGAGCCGCCCCGGGAACCGCTGCTGTGCCGCATCAGCTGAGCCGCAGCCGCCGCAGCCAGGGCCTCCCGGCGGCGCCGCTCCTCCGCCAGGTGGCGCTGGTAGGCCGCCACCAGCGCCCGGGCATGGCGCATCGCCGCGTCGGCGCCGGCGATGGCCTGGTCGTACCGGCCGGCGGCCAGCGCCTGCTCCGCACCATCCAGGGCCCGCTGCAGCGCCGCGGCCGCGCTGGGGCTGTACCGGCTGTGGACCAGGGCTGCGGTCGCCTCGGTCCTGGCCTGCCGGAGCCGGGCCCGGGCCGCCTCCGCCCGGCGGGCCAGCTCCTCCGCCGACCGGCGCAGCGCGGACGCCATCTCCAGCGCGCCCGCGGCCTCCCGGCCCGCCCGGCCGACCCGCAGCGGCCGCTCGGCCAGCAGGCGGCGCGCCTCACCGAGCCCGCTGTCGACGCGGTTCCACCGCTCGGCCAGATCGCGCGGCAGGACAAGCCCGTTGCGGGCCACCACCTCCTGCGCCGCCGCCCATTCCCGCTCGGCCCGGGCGAGCTGCTCGCGGGCGGCGCCCTCGGCCTCGGCCAGCCGGTCCGGGCGCACCGCCAGCAGTTCGGCCCGCTCCCGCAGAGCGGCCAGTTCCGCGAGCCGCTCGTTCAGCAGGCGGTAGGCCTCCAGGTAACGCTGCACATCCGGCTCCGTCAGCCGCCCCGCTTCCTCCAGGTCCGCGCGCGCCCGCCGCTCCAGGTCGGCCAGGGCCTGCGGCAGGTCGCGGACGTCGGCCCAGTCCTCGGCCGCGTAGCGGGCGGCCAGCTGCTCGATCACGGCGCGGGCAGGGCCCTGGCTGCCGGCCAGCCAGCCGGCCCCCTCCGCCAGCGCCTGCCGCTTCGCCGGATACTGCTCCACGGCCTCCCGGTACCGGGCCAGGATCGCCCGCACGTCGTCCAGGGCCGACTGTCCGCCTTCCAGCGCCTCCTGCGCACCGTCCACATCGCCCAGGGCCATTCGCTCGGCGGCCCGGGCCTGCTGCCTGAGAGCCCGCTCCAGCGCCTGGACCGGGTCCTCCTCCACGAACCGCAGCCCGAGGCTCACCCGGACCTCCTCGATCTCGGCCCGGGCCTTCCCGGCGTCCTTCTGCTGCGCAGCATGCGCCTGCTGCTGTTCAGCGAGCCGGGCCACGTCGGCCCCGACCGCCGCGAAGGCCTCGCCGGCCTCCTGCATGAGCCGCAGGGCCCGCACCGGGTCCTCGGTCCGGTCGGACTCCGCTGCCTGCTGCACCCCTGCCGCGGCATCCAACCGCTCCTGCAAGTGGGCCAGTACCCAGCCGGTGCGGCCCCGCAGGTCGGCCAGGGCGCCGACCGCCCGATCCCGCCGGGCAGACGTCTCGGTCACCGCGCCCTCCCAGCCGTGCACGGCCGCGGAGACGGGCGCGTAGGCCTCCTGCGCCTCGCGGTTGGCGGCAGCCGCCTGGGTGAAGGCCTTGTGCACCTGATCCAGCGCCCGCGTGGCCGAGCCGAACCGCCACCGGCGGGCCAGCCGCTCGGCCTCGGCCAGCTTTTCGCTGCCGGTGCGGTAGGCGTCAAAGGCCCGGTCGGCCGCGGCGGCGGCCGCCTGCACGTGGTCGCGGGTCTCCGGCCCGTCGTAGTTGCGGGCAAGCGGCAGGTCCTGCTCGTGCAGCTTCACCAGCCCCGACACGAAGCCATCCCTCAGCTCCAGGCACTTGCGGTGCAGCCGCCGGTACTGCAGGAAGAGCCCCAGCTCCAGGGCGGCGGCTGCCAGCGCGGCCAGCCCCGCAAGCAGCAGGGCCACGAGGCCCGGGCTCACCGAGCGCCCGCCGCTCCGGCCCGGCGCGGTCCCGCCGCCCGAGGGCGGCTGCACCGGCGCCGACCCGCCGGCGCCGGGCGAGGGCTTCACCGCGGACGATCCGCCCGGGCTGGGCGCAGGCCGCACCGGCGCCGCGGCCAGGGATTCAATGCGCGCCGCGGCCGCGACGACCGCGCCCGCGATGTCGCCTTCCGAGGCCGGCGGGATGAAGGCATCCAGAATGCGGTCGACCGAATCCTCAAATGCCCGCCCGGTCGCCTCCCGGAATGCCGACTGCACGGCGCCGTCCTTCCAGACCCGGAAGTCGACGAGCCCCTCTTTCAGGGCAATGGTAATTAGCACCGCATCCCGCGGCACCTGCTCCATCATCTCGATCGCCATCTCCTGGAAGCGGGCCTCCGCGTCCGGCGGCTCGGGTCCGGCAAAGGCCTCCTCCAGGATGACCACCCGGAAGGCGAAACGGCGCCCGGTCAGGTCGTTTTCCAGCCGCTCCAGCTCCGCGGCGGAAAACAGGCCGGCCCGGTCGTCCACCACCCCGCCCGGGCTGGTGGCCGCCACCGCCGCGGGCGTGACCGTAAGCAGCATGGTCAGGGAGAAAAGCACCAGGACGAGACCGGAACGTACAGCGCGCTTCACCATGCGGTCGCCTCCTCGTCGGTAGGTCATTCGCCGGGCGGTGCCGCGGCACCTTCGCCTGTTAGAGAGTTTCTGCCCGGCCCGAAAGGTTCGGCCGGCGCCCCCGCGAGCCGTTGACTTTCGCTTTGGCAGAGAGGTAGAATAGACCCGGACTTTGCAAAGGAGGGGACCGTCATGCTCTGGATCGCGATGCGTCTGCGCGGCGAGATCCACATGCACAAGCCCTCTCCGGCGCGCCCTCGGTAGCGGTGCCTGATCACGCAAGGCAGCGCGGCCGCGGCCCTGGTGGGGCTGCGGCCTTTTTGTGTGTCCATGCCGCCGCGGCCTCGCCCGGATCCCGCGGACCGACGGCCCCGGAGAGCCGGAACCGACTTCGAGACGAGGAGTGGCTGTGATGAACGAGACCCGACTGCGAGACCGTCAGGCCACGGCATTCCTGGTCGGGCTGGAGCTGCCTTCCGCCTCCCGCGACGGGTGGAGCGCCGCGGAGTCGCTGGACGAGCTGGAGCGGCTCGTCGACACCGCCGGCGCCGCCGTGGTCGGCCGGGAGGTGCAGAGCCGGCCCGCGCCCGACGTGGCCACCTACATCGGCCGGGGCAAGGCCGAGGAGATCGAGCTCCTGCGCCGCGAGCTGGAGTTCGACTTCGTCATCTTCGACGACGAGCTGACACCGGTGCAGCAGCGGAACCTGGAGAAGATCATCGACTGCCAGGTGCTGGACCGCTCGGCAGTCATCCTGGACATCTTCGCGCTCCGGGCACGCACCCGGGAGGCCAAGCTGCAGGTGGAGCTGGCCCAGCTGGGGTACCGGCTGCCGCGCCTCACCGGCAAGGGCATCGAGCTCTCCCGGCAGGCCGGCTCCGCGGCAACGGTGTTCAACCGCGGCCCCGGCGAGACGAAGCTGGAAGTGGACCGGCGGCGCATCCGGGACCGGATGGCGGCCCTCAGGCGGGAGCTGGAGGAGATCAAGGCCCACCGGGACCGGCTGCGGGCCGAGCGGAAGGCCTCGGCCGTGCCGGTGGTGGCCCTCACCGGCTACACCAACGCCGGCAAGTCCACCCTGCACCGGGCCCTGGCGGGCTCCGACGTGCTGGCGGAGGACCGGCTCTTCGCCACCCTGGACGCCACGACGCGCCGGGTGGAGCCCGCGGAGGGCGAGCCCTACCTGCTGGTGGACACCGTCGGCTTCATCCACAACCTGCCGCACCAGCTGGTGGCGGCCTTCCGCTCGACCCTGGAGGAGGTGAACCAGGCCGACCTGCTGCTGCACGTGGTCGACGCCTCCCACCCCAAGCGGGCCGAGCAGATGGCGACCGTGCACCGGGTACTGGCGGAGCTGGGCGCGGGGGACAAGCCGACGATCGTGGTCTTCAACAAGCGCGACCGGGTGGACCCGGCGGAGCTGGACCACCTGCTGCGCCACACGCCCGGCGCGGTGGCCGTGGCCGCGGCGCTGGGCCAGAACCTGGACGGGCTGCAGGCGGCGATCCAGCAGGCCCTGCGGGACCGGCGGGAGGTGCTGGAGCTGGTCATCCCCTACGCCCGGTCCGCCTGGGTGGCGTGGGTGCACGAGCGCGGGCAGGTGCTGGCCGAGGAGCACCGGGCCGACGGCACCTACGTGAAGGTCGAGCTCGAGAAGGGACTGGCGGCCCGTCTGCGGGCGGCGCTGGCGGAGTAGCGGACGGCGCCGGTTTTGACCATTCCGGACGCCGGACTTATACTGGAACCGTATTCTGTCGTTGGGAAGGAAGGAGCAGCCTCGTGAAGACCTACCTCGCGCTCGTGCGTCACGGTGTGACCGACTGGAACTACGACGGCCGCGCCCAGGGCCAGGTCGACGTCCCCCTCAACGCCGAGGGGGAGCGGCAGGCCGAAGCGGTCGCCGCCCGGATGGCGACGGAGCGGTGGGACGCGGTCTACAGCAGCGATCTGGCCCGCGCCCGGGCGACGGCCGAGGCGATCTGCCGGCGGACCGGCCACACGCTGGTCACCGACCGGCGGCTCCGGGAGCGCGACATGGGCCCTGCGGAGGGCCTTACCGCGGTCGAACGCGAGATCCTGTGGCCGGGCGTGGCCCTGAGCGACATCCCCGGGGTCGAGTCCGACGCGGCGCTGGGCCGGCGGGCCGAGGCCATTCTCACCGAGATCGCCCGCCGCCATCCCGGCCAGCGGGTCATCGTCGTCTCCCACGGGGCGCTGCTCAACCGGTTCCTGCAGCAGACGGTGAAGGCGAAGCCGGTGAACTTCCGCAACACCGGCATCAGCCCCGTGGTCTGGGACGGCGAGGCCTTCCATCCCGCCGGCGGCCACGACTACCGGCACCTGCTGGTCGATGGGGTGGAGTACGACGGGGTCCGCACCCGCCTGGTCCACTATGTGCAGCGGGAAGGGCTCCCGGGCGCGGCAATGCCGCCGGAGGCGGCCGCGCGCATGCTGCGCAACTCGTCCGCCGTGGAGGCGGCCTGGGTGGACGAGCGGCTGGTGGGCTTCGTGCGCGCCTTCACCGACCGGGTCCGGTACGGCTACATCGACCTGCTGTACACGGCGCCGGGGTACGGCCGGGTGGCGGAGGTGCTCCGCCGGCGGCTGGCCGAGCGCTTCCCGGGCGTCCGGTTCGAGCTGGTCAACGTCACCGAAGCGGGCGAAGCCGGGGCGGCCACCGGCGCGTAGGGCAGGAGCCGCGTGCCGCAGAACCGAAACCGGAGGGCCTGCGTCTAACTCCCGGAGCTTGTGCGCCGGAGCCTGCAGACCTGAGCCGACAAGCGATCGGCCCTGAAGAACCCCGGAGCGCTCCGGGGTTCTTCGCGGTTTAACGTTAAGGAGGTGGAGCCCATGCCGCATCCCGCCAACGCGCAGCAGAGACCAAGGAAGACGCCATGGCCGTGGATCCGCCGGGCAGCCCTGGGCGCGGCGCTGCTCTTCGCCGCCTGGCTGCTCTGGTGCGCAGGCTCCGCCGTTTACCTCTTCGCCACGCTGCCTGCAGAGGGGCTTCAGCCCGGCCGGCCGTCGATGGTCTACGCCTTCGACGGCAGCGAGATCGGGCCCCTCACCGGCGATGTCTACCAGGTCCCGGTGGACGTGGCGGAACTGCCGCCCCACGTGCCCGGGGCCTTCGTGGCGTCGGAGGACATCCGCTTCTACCAGCACCCGGGCGTGGACCTGCGGGGCATCGCCCGCGCCCTGCTCACCAACCTGCGGGAGCGGACCATCGCCGAGGGCGGCAGCACCATCACCCAGCAGGTGGTGAAGAACACCTTCCTCACGCCGCACCAGACCCTCTCCCGCAAGGTTCAGGAGGCGGTCCTGGCCCTGCTCCTGGAGACCCGGTACGAGAAGGACGAGATCCTGGGCCTCTACCTGAACCAGCTCTACATGGGCCATGGCACCTACGGCGTGGGCGCCGCCGCGCAGCTCTATTTCAGCAAGGATGCCCGGGACCTGACCCCGGGCGAGGCGGCGGCCCTGGCCGGCATCGCCCCGGCCCCCGAGAGCTTCAGCCCGCTGCGGGAGCCCGACGCCGCGCGGGAGCGGCGTGACCTGGTGCTGGACCGGATGGTCGCCGCGGGCTACCTCACCCCGGAGCAGGCGGAGGCGGAGAAGGCCCGTCCCCTGAACGTGGCGGAAGGCGATCTGAACCTGCACAACCCCTACCCCTGGTACATGGACCAGGTGCGGGCGGAGCTCCGGGAGCGCTACGGGCTCGACGCCCAGATGGTCGCGCTGATGGGGCTGCAGATTTACACCGGCCTGGATCCGGCGATGCAGCAGGCGGCGGAGGCGCGCCTCGCGGCCCGCATCTTCCCCGCCCACGCGCCGGACGGAATCGAGGCCGCGTTCGCCGCCGTGGACCCGCGCAGCGGCGAGGTGCGGGCGCTGGTGGGCGGACGGGCGTACCCGCCCGGCGGCGGCCTGAACCGGGCCGTGCAGGGCCGGATCGCCCCCGGCTCGGTGCTGAAGCCCGTGGTCGTGTATGCGCCGGCCATCGAGTACGAGGGGCTGACCGCCGAGAGCATCATCGTCGACGAGCCCATGGACCTCGACGGCTGGCAGCCCCAGAACTGGGACTTTCAGTTCCGGGGCGAGGTGACGCTGCGGGAGGCGGCCAGACTCTCGCTCAACATCCCGGCCATCAAGCTCCTGGACCAGGTGGGCGTCGAGCGGGCGAAGGCGTTCGCGGAGGCGCTGGGCATCCCCTTCGCCGAGTCCGACCGGGACCTCACCCTCGCCCTGGGGGCGATGGCCGAAGGGGTGAGCCCGCTGGAGGTCGCGGCGGCGTATCAGGCCTTTGCCAACGGGGGCGTCTGGCGGGAGCCGCACACCATCACCAAGGTCGAGGCGGCCGGCCGCGCGCTGCGGGGCAGGTCCGTCACCGTGCGCCGGGCCATGCAGCCTGAGACCGCCCATGCCGTCACCGACATCCTGCAGACGGTCGTCACCCAGGGCACGGGCACCGGCGCCCTGATCGACCGGCCCATGGCCGGCAAGACCGGCTCGGTGGAGCTGCCGCCCGACCCGGCCTTCGAGGGCCTCTCGGGCAACAGCGCCGCCTGGTTCGCCGGCTACACCCCCGACGTCGCGGCCTGCGTATGGGTCGGCTACGACCAGGTGGACCCCGACCACTACCTGCCGCCGGAGGTGAACGGCTCCACGTATCCGGCGGCGCTCTGGCGCCAGGTGGTGGGCGCGGCGCTGGCCGGGCGGCCGGTCCTGGCCTTCCCCGGCCCCGACGGCGGCCCGCCCCGGGTGGTGGAGACGCCCCCCGCGCCTGAGCCGCCGCAGCCCGCCGAACCCGCGCCGCAGGCGCCGGCCCTGCCGCGGATCGCAGACCTCACGGCTTCGCCGGGTCCGCAGCCCGGGTCCGTCAACCTGACCTGGCGTGCGGAGGGCGGCGACGTGCCGGCCGAGGGCCTCAGGTTCCTGATCCTGCGGGGCGCCGGGGCCGACCCGCCGCCGGACGATGCGCACACCGTCGCCACGGTGGCCGCCTCCCCCTACCTGGACGTGCTGACGCAGCCGGGAACGTACTACTACCGGGTGGCGGCCGTCGACCTGGCCTCCGGGACCCTCGGCGAGCCGTCGGCTCCCGTGGCGGTACAGGTCGTGTGGGAGGAGCCGGGGGACGGGGAGCCCGGCGATGAGGCACCTGGGGAAGAGGAACCCGGGGACGGTCATCCCGGCGACGATGAACCGGGCAACGGCGGACCCGGTGGCGGAGAACCGGGCGACGGGGAACCGGGGGACACTGAACCGGGGGACGGCGAGCCGGTGGACGGCGAACCCGGGCACGGCAGACCCGGCGACGACGAACCGGGGGATGAGGAACCCGGGCACGGTGAACCCGGCGACGGTGAATCCGCTGATGATGAACCCGGGGCACGGTGAACCCGGACAGGAAAACGAACGGGGCTATCCCGGCAGTCCAGGCTGCCCGGATAGCCCCCTTCCGCGCGGAACCCACCGCCCGGCGCCCTTACAGCAGGCCGACCCACTTCCAGTAGGTGGCGGCGAAGAGCAGGATCAGCAGGTAACCGGCGATCGTCAGCGGCACGCCGGTCTTCATCAGGTCCCTGGCCGTGAAGGTGCCGGTGCCGTAGGCCAGCATGTTCTGCGGCGCGTTCACCGGCAGGATGAAGCCGAAGCTGACCACAAACTGCTGAATCAGCACCATCGCCATCGGCGGGACGTCCGGCCGGTTCATCGAGGTCATCATGGCGATGACCACCGGGATCAAGGTCGAGCTCAGGCTCGTGGCGCTGGCGAAACCGAAGTGGATCACGATGTTGAACAGCGAGAGCAGGGCGATCATCGCCAGGACCGGCATCATCTTCAGCCCGGTGGCGGCGATGAAGGCGTCGGCCAGCCAGGAGGCGGCGTTGGTCCGGAGCAGCGTGGTGCCCAGCGAGATGCCCACGCAGAACATCACGATGGTGCCCCAGGGGACCAGCTCCTCCGCCTGCTTCCAGTTCATCACGCCGATGCCCGGTGTCAGCATGATGGCGACGGCCGCCAGCGTGGTGGTCGTGGTGTCCAGCGGGTGGACGATGCCCTCCGTCGCCCACAGGAAGAGCAGGGCCGCGGCGATGACGATGAGCCGCTTCTCGGCCGGTGTCACGGGACCCAGCGTGGCCAGCTGCTCCCGGATCATCTCCTGACCGTTGGGGATCTCCTCCACCTCGGGCGGCAGCACCTTCAGCAGGATGAAGTAGAGGATCACGGTCATGATCACGGCCCACGGGGCGGCGTAGAGCAGCCACTGGACCCAGGTGACGGTGATGCCGAAGGCCTCCTCCATGAACCCGATGGCCACCATGTTCTGGGCGGCAGCGGTCTTGACGCCGATGTTCCAGATGGAGGCCACCTGCGTCGTGGCGATCATGAGCAGCGCGGCGAACCGCGACGTCTTCTCCATGCCGAACGCGGCCACCATGCCCAGCATGATCGGGACGATGGCGCCGACGCGGGCGGTCGTCGACGGGACGAAGAAGGCGAGCACGATGCCCACCAGCAGCGAGCCGATGAGGACGGCCCGGGTGCGGGAACCCACCTTCGACAGGATCAGCAGCGCGATGCGCTTGTCCAGGCGGGTGACCTGCATGGCCACCGACAGGAAGAGGGCACCAGCCACCAGCATGCCGGCCGAGTTGCTGAAGCCGCCCAGGGCCCAGCTCAGGGCCGACTTGGTGCCCAGCAGCTTGCCGGGGGCGTCGGGGTTGGGTGACAGACCGAGCAGCAACGAAATCAGGCCAATGATGAGGGCTGCGCTCACCGGGTACGACACCGCCTCGGTCACCCAGAGGATGACGGCGAAGGCGAGGATCGCCAGGGCGCGGTGTCCGACGACGGGTAGGGATGCGGGCGTGGGCAGCAGGAGGATGACCACCATGACCAGCGTGGCGATGACGAGCCACAGAATCCTGCGGTCGAGGTTCTTCCGTGCGGAACTTGCCTGTGCGGACGGGGTAGCCGCCATACGTCCTGACCTCCAATCCAAGAAGATTCCCCCCACTGGGGATCCTCCTTGGACGCGGCCTCACAGGCGCCCTATTTTCGCACCATTCCCCGCGCTGATCCCATACGGCTCGTTTGTCTCATAGTTCCACCGGCAGGCGCCCCGGCCCCCTGCCGCCTGCGGCCGTACCGGTACGCTTCGCTGCGGCCCGCTTCGCCCCGCTCACTGATCCCGCTTGCGGTAGCGCAGCTCGGGCCGGCCCACCGACCCGTACAGCGGTTCCACGTCGATCTCGCCCGTCGTCGCGAGGTAGCGCAGGTAGCGGTGCGCGGTGGAACGGCTCACGCCCGCCGCCCGGGCCACCTCCTCGCTGGTGAGGCCCTGCGGCCGCTCGTCGAAGACGTGGAGGATGCGCTGCAGCGTCACGGCGTCCACGCCCTTCGGCAGGTCCAGCTCGGCCGCCCCGGGCTGGGGCCGGCCCAGCAGCCGGTCGATCTCGGCCTGGCTCACCTCTTTCTGGCCTTCCCGCTCCAGCTCCGCCAGCCGCCGCTGATAGGCCTTCAGCGACTCGATCAGCCGGTCGACCCGGAACGGCTTCAGCAGATAATCGACGGCCCCCGCCCGGAGCGCCTCCCGCACCGTGTCGGGCTCGCGCGCAGCCGAGATGACGATGACGTCCGTGCCGAGCCCGGCCGCCCGGATCCGGCGGAGCACCTCCAGCCCGGGCACGTCCGGAAGGTAAATGTCCAGCACCACCAGCTTCGGACGATCCTCCAGCACCCGCTCGATGGCCTCCCGGCCGGTGTAGGCGACGCCGATGACGGCAAAGCCCGGCACCCGCTCCACAACCCTCCGGTGGACCATGGCGACGGTGCAGTCGTCCTCCACCACCAACACGGAGATCACGCTTCCACCTCCATCGGGATCGTCACGGAGAAGCGGCTGGGATCCTGCTCGACGGTGATCTGGCCGCCCGCCTGCTTCACCAGGAGGTGCACCAGGGCCAGGCCGAAGCCCCGGCGACCGCCCCGACGGGTCGAATAGCCGTCCTGGAAGATCCGGCTGCGGAACTCCGGCGACACGCCGGGGCCGCCGTCGGTCACGGCGATGACGGCCGTGGGGCCCGTGTCGTTCAGGTACAGCCGGACCCAGCGGTCCGGCTCCGGCAGGTCGGCCACCGCCTCGATCGCGTTGTCCAGCAGGTTGCCGAGGATGGTCACCAGCATCTCCACGCCCAGCTCGGCCCGCGCCCGCTCCAGCCGGCTCGCCGGGTCCAGCTCGAGCCGCACGTGCAGCTCGGCCGCCCGGTGGTACTTGCCAAGGATGATCGCCTGGATCATCGGCTCGGAGATGGTGCGGACCAGCTGGTCCAGCAGGTCCTGTTCCTGGCCCTGCACGCGCATGATCAGCTCCAGCGCCTCATCCAGGGCGCCGAGCTCAATCAGCCCGGCCACCGCGTGCAGCCGGTTGCGGAACTCGTGCGCCTGCGCCCGCAGGGCGTCGCTGTACCGGCGCACGGCGTTCAGCTCCCCGGCGAGCTGCTGCAGCTCCGTCCGGTCGCGGAAGGAGGCGACGGCCCCCATCGGCTGGCCCCGGTAGCGCAGCGGCATCTGGTTGACCACCACCACGCGGTCGTTCACGATCATCTCCTGGTCGAAGACCGCCTCGCCGCTGGCCAGGATTTCCGTGAGGCGGGAGGAGGGCAGCACCTCGGCCATCGGGCGGCCCACCGCGTCCGGCGGCAGACCGAGGATCGCGCTGGCCTCGTCGTTGATCACCGTCAGCCGCCCCTCCCCGTCGACCGCCACGATCCCCTCGCGCACGGCCTGCAGGATGGCGGTCCGGGACTCCAGCAGGGCCGCGATCTGCCGGGGCTCCAGGCCGAACATCTGCGCCTTGGTGTGGCGGGCCAGCAGCACAGCGCCCACCACGCCGATCCCGAGGCCCACCGCCGCCGCCAGCGCCACCCGCTGGACGACGCTGCGGATCCAGAGATCGACGGCCTCCAGCTGAAAACCCACCGCCACCATGCCCACCAGTTCGCCGCCGGGCCGAAACACCGGGGCGACGCCCGCCAGGGCCGGCGTGCGCCCCTCGTGCACCCGCGCGTAGAACGCCCGCCCCTCCATGAGGGCGGGCCCGTAATCAAGGCCCACCGTGGCCTTTCCCAGTTCCGAGGGGTCGCTGGCCGCGTACCGGCGGCCGGCCCGGTCCATCACGATGACGAAATCGGCTCCGGTGGACTGACGGATGCGATCCGCCATGGGGGCGATGGCCGCCACCGGGTCCTCGCTGTCGAACCCCGCCTGCAGGGCCGGACTCACGGCGAAAGTCCTGGCGATGTCGCGGGCGCGGGTGCCGATCTCCTGCTCCAGGGTGTCGCTGATCAGGAACATCACCGGCACCGCGGTGGCCGCCAGCACCACCAGGACCAGCAGGGCTGCCAGGACGATGTTCTGCGTCTGCAGGGACCCCCGCCACAGGGCGTTCTGCACCTGGGCGCCCCAGCGCCCGACGACGGCGCCCCAGCGCCTCATGCCGGCACTCCGGCCCCCCGTTCCAGCACTCCGGCCCTTCATTCCAGCACCCCGGCCTCCTTCAGGAACCGGGCCGCCCCGGGGTGCGGTTCGATCACCCCGGTCTGGCCCCGCATCGCCTCTTCGAGGCGAAGGACAGCTGCAGGATGCGATGCCGTCAGCGCGCACGGGTCGCGGTAGAGCACCTGCATCAGCCGGTAGACCAGGTCGTCGGGGAGGTCCGCCCGCACCACCAGCACGTTGGCGACGGCGACGGTCTCCACGTCCGTCTCCTGGTTGGGGTACGTCCCCGCCGGGATGGTGAACGGCTCATACCAGGGGTACTGCTTCATCACCGCCGTGGCGTCGACGGGCAGGATCCTCACCTTTCCCGATTCCAGCATCCGGACGACGGAGGGGGTCAGCAGCCCGCCGGGAATCATGGCGCCGTCCGCCGTGCCGGCGATCAGCGCATCCGCGGACTCGTCGTAGTGGTAGTAGAACAGCCGCGTGTCGGTCAGCTTCACGCCGTAAGTGGAGAGGATCTCCGCGGAGTTGATCTCCGCCGCGCTCTCCCGGGGGCCGGGGATGTAGCGGCTCCCCGCGATGCCGGCGGGATCTTCGATCCCCGCGTCTTTCCGCACCACCAGGTGCATCACGTTGGGGTACAGGTAGGTCATGCCCCTGATGACGCGCTTCATCTCCGGGCCGGTCACGGGGTCCACCAGCGCGTTGTACAGCACCCCCGCCTGGACAAAGGCCAGTTCGGCCTTCCCCTCCGAGAGCAGCCGCAGGTTCTCCGGCCCGCCCCCGGTGACCAGCACCTCGGTCTCCAGCTCGGGTATCTCCCTGGCGAAGAGCTCCGCCATGCCCTTCCCCACCGGGTAGTACACCCCGGCCGTGGTCGCCGTGGCGATGCGGACCTCTCCGTAGGCCGCAGGATCCGGCGGTGGCGTCTCTTTCGCTGTGCCGCAGCCGGCGAGGGCGGCCGTCAGCAGGATGAGTCCGGATGCGAGCAGGCCGGTGAGCCGTCTCCGCTGCACCGTGGGCCCCCCTTTCACGTCCCACTAGCGGAGATTTCGGTATTTGAAAGGTACATCCCTTCTTAAATCCAGGCGGATCCGGGTAATGGACAGGGATTCCCCCGCACCCGGGGGCCGCGCGACACGGCTCTGCACGCCCGCATGCGGCGTCGAAGTGATCTGGACGCCCTCATCCGGCGCCCGCATCGCCGCGCCGGAACCGCCACTTTTCCACTTCCGCCTCCGGGCCCAAGTCGAAAACTTGCGGTTCCCATGAAAGCAGAAAACCGCCGCTCCCCGTGCGGCGGTTCAAGCCCCGGCTACACACCCGTCCAGTCGTCCAGCATCACCTTGACCGAGCGGGACATCTCCCGGCTGAAGTCCGAGTCCCACTTCCGCCGCCGGAAGGCGTCGATCCAGCGGGCCAGCTCGGCCCCGGCCACGCCGTTGCGGGCGGTGATCATCGCGGCCATGTCGCGGACCTGGTAGCGGTTCTCGTGGACGATGTCCGACACCCGGAAGCGGGGCGGCTTCCGGCGCCGCTTCTGCTCCTCCGTCGGGTAGCCGAAGCAGAGCAGCGTCACCGGCGCCACATACTTCGGCAGCCCGAGCAGCGCCTTGTGGATCTCATAGTTCTCCATGATGTCGCCGATGTAGCACGAGCCCAGGCCCAGCGACTCGGCGGCCACCACCGCGTTCTGTGCGGCGATCAGCGCGTCGCAGCAGGCGAGCAGGAAGTCGCCGTACGACGGCCGGCGGGTGGCCGGGTCCGAAGCGGCGAACAGTCCGAACCACCGGCTGTAGTCTGCGCAGAAGACGAGCACCATGGGCGCCGTGGCGATGAACGGCTGGTCGTCGCAGGTCTTCGCCAGCGTCGCCTTCAGAGCGGGATCGGTCACCTCGATGATCGAGTAGAGCGTCATGTTGCCGGCCGAAGGGGCCTGGAGCGCGGCCTCGAGAACGGCCCGCCGCACCTCGGGCTCGATGGGCCGGTCGGCGTAGGCCCGCACCGACTTGCGGCTGTGAAGGGACTGCAGGATCGGGTTCATGTCTCTTGCCCCCAATGCGGAGCGGCGCGGTGCCCTGCACCGCGCCGCCAGGCCCGGTTTCCGGGCCGCTGCTCTCCGTTTTTCCTGGAGGTGGGTGTGGGATTCGAACCCACGGATAACGGTTTTGCAGACCGCCGCGTTACCTCTTCGCCAACCCACCGGATCTGGTGCGAGAGCCGGGATTCGAACCCGGGACCTCTCGGTTATCAGCCGAGTGCTCTGGCCGACTGAGCTACCCTCGCAGCAGGGCCCCGCATCCGTGCGGGGCCGGATCCCTATCGCGGAACTTTATCGTACCGGATTTCGGGTCAGATTGCAAGCCCGTAATTTTCGCCAACTATAACTTTCGACAGCCTCATGCCGCCCTCTGCGCCGCGCCCGGCCGCGGCCGCAGGGACAGGGAAACCCCGGCATAAAGCAGCAGGATCCCGGCGGTCTGCGTGAAGGCGAAAATCTGCGAGAACGCCAGCAGACCGGCCGAGCCGCCGCCGACGGCGAACACGAACACGCCGGCGGCGATGAGCAGCGCGAAAGCCGCGCGGGTACGAACGAACGAGAGGATGGCCGTAACCAGGATGATCAGCGAACCGCCGATGTTCTGCAGCAGGAAGGGCAGCTTGATCGCCGCCGTGGGCGCCGACCGGAAGGCCTCGCTGGCCACCACCTCGGGACCCGTGCCGGCCGTGAGCAGCGTCGCGGCGATGACCCAGACGGCGGTCGCGGCCGCCAGCGCCAGGACGATCTGCCCGAACCGCTGGGAAAGCAGGTAGGCACTGCCGACGCTGAGGAAGGCCACGCAGCCGCTGGCCGTGGACCAGTAGAGCCACCAGAGCACCGCCGGCACCTGGCCGGTCAGCTCGTAGACCAGCTCGGGCAGCGCGGCGAGCGCGATCAGGATCAGGCCGACCCCGTACCAGAGCGAATGCGGCCGCTTCCGCCTGCCGTAGTGCGCCAGCAGCCGCCCGCCCAGCAGCAGGGAAAGCACGACCAGGACCGAGTTGGCAACGGTCATCATCTGTCCGACTCCCCTCTCTCCCCACATCCTTTTCTGATCCTTACGTTTTGCATGTTAGCTAGCCGGCCCACCGGTGTCAAACCGGCCCGCCCGGTATTTCCAGCGGGCGGGCCGGGCTGCGACACTAGGGCCAACACCCGATAGGCACACTCGGATTACGGCCGGGCGCACCACCAACGAGGCCTCCGGGCCAACCGGGCTGGCACACCACCAACGAGGCCCCCGGCCAGCCGGGCCGGGGGCCTGCGGATCAGTCCGCCTTGTTGATGCGGGCCGGTCCCTTGTCATCGATGTCAAAGTACGATGCAAAGACGGCCCGGGCCGCCGGCGCCACCCACGAACCGTGGGCGCCGCCCTCCACGAAGACCGCCACCGCAATCTCGGGGTCGTCGATGGGCGCAAAGGCGACCGTGATCGCGTCCGCATACGACTTGCCCGTCTCCGCCGATCCGGTCTTCACCGCCACCGGAACGGGGAAGTCCTGGAACACCCAGTAGGCGGTGCCCAGCGGGTGCGAGCCGCCCTTGCGCATGCCCTCGAAGACCTGCCGCCAGGCCTCCTCCGGGGCCTCCACCGTCCCGGCCACCACCGGTTCGTGCCGCCGGATCACCTCGCCGGTGCTGCTGCGGATCTCCTGCACCAGGTAGGGCTCGTAGCGCACGCCCCGGTTGGCGATGGTCGACGCGTACACAGCCAGCTGCAGCGGGGTGACCAGCACGTCGCCCTGCCCGATCGCCACCGAGTAGACGTGGCCCGGCTGCCACCGGTCGCCGTAGGACGCCTCGGTGGGCAGGAGGCCGGCGGACTCAAACGGCAGGTCGATGCCGGTCTTCCGGCCGAAGCCGAACTGCGTCAGGTACTCGGCCAGCCCGTCGATGCCCAGCCGGTGGCCGATCTCGTAGAAGTACGGGTTGCACGACTGCGCCAGGGCCATGTCGAGCGCCAGGTGCCCCTGGTCCACCGGGTACCAGTTCTTCCGGGTCGGGTCGCGGAAATACGTCGTATTGCAGTGCACCGTCTCGTACGGACCGATGACGCCGGTACTGACGCCGGCGAGGCCCACGCCCATCTTGTAGGTGGAGCCCGGGGCGAAGCCCTGGATCGACCAGTTGATGAGCGGGGAGCCGGGGACGTTGATGTTCTCGTTGTACTCCTGCGCGGAGAGCCCGACCGTCATCGCCTTGATGAAGAGGTTCGGATCGTAACTGGGCGTCTGGGCCATGGCCAGCACCGCGCCCGTCTTCACGTCCAGGGCCACCAGCGAGGCCCGGATGGGCTGCGCCTCCGGGTCGTTCTGGGCCACGATCCACTGCAGGTTGCTGACGAGCGCCTCCTCCGCCGCCTTCTGCAGATCGAGGTCGAGGGTCAGCGTGAGGTCGTGCCCCGGGACAGGGTCCACCTCTTCCACCGTGCCCAGCGGGTTCCCCGCGGGGTCCACGGCCTTCACCCTCTTCCCGGCCTTGCCCTGGAGCATGGCTTCGTAGGAGAGCTCGATGCCGTCCTTGCCGACGACGGAGTCCGGGTGATAGCCCTGGAAGGCCTCGCTCTCCAGCTGCTCCTCGGAGATCGGCTGCACGTACCCGATCACGTTGCCGGCGACCTTGCCGTTCGGGTAGCGGCGCACCGACTGGATGACGATCGCCACCCCCGGGAACTCGGCCTGCCGCTCGATGAACGTCGCGACGGTGGACTGCGAGAGCCCCGTGCGGATCACCAGGTCCTCCGCCTGCCGGCCCCAGCGCTCGTGCAGCCGCACCCGCTCCATGACGTACTCGCTGATCTCCTCCGCCAGGGCCGGGTCGCCCTCCGCCAGGAGCCGGCTCAGCTCCGGCAGGATCCGGGCCACATGGTCGGGCCGCTGATCGTACAGGATCGCCGCGTAGACCGGCTCGCTGGTCGCCAGCGGCCGGCCGTCGCGGTCGTATATCGCCCCTCTGGGCGCAAAGACAGGCAGCTCAACGAAGTTCTGGGCGACAGCCCGGCTCGTCCAGGCCGCCGCTTCCACGACTGTCAGACGGTAGAGTCGGGCGCCCATCACGCCGATCGCCAGCACCATGGCTCCCAGCAGGACGAGCACACGCTTCTGCTCGCTGCGCATCTCCACCGCCTCCCTGTTGAACTAGGGCAGCCACCCCCACGGATCCACTGGCTCGCCCCAGACGAGGACGGTGAAGTGGAGGTGCGGCCCCGTGGAATTGCCCGTGCTTCCGGAATAGCCGATGATCTCGCCCGTCTCCACCCACTCGCCGGGGGAGACCGCGACCTCGCTCAGGTGGGCGTACATCGTCATGATCCCGTCGCCGTGGTCCACCTTCACCGCGTAGCCGTACCCGCCCAGCCAGCCGGCGGTGGTGACGGTGCCCGGCGCCACCGCCGCCACGGGCGTGCCGGTGGGCGCGTTCAGGTCGATCCCGTCGTGCAGGTGCCAGACGCCCGTGACGGGATGGACGCGCCAGCCGAACCAGTCGGTGACCTCGCCCCAGACCGGCCAGATGGCGAAGCTGCCCGTGGCCGCGGGCGTGCGCGAGCCGCCGCGGCTGGCGACCATCGTGCGGCGGGAGGGCGGCGTGCCTCCGGGCACGAAGAGGATGTCGCCCGGCTGCAGCGCGTCGGCGTTCACGTCCGGGTTGGCGGCGACGATCTCGTCGAAGTCGGCGTCGAACGCGTCGGCCACGCCCCACATCGTATCGCCCTCGACGACAGTGTATACCAGGGCATCCATCGTGGGAATCAGCAGTTCCTGCCCGATGTGCAGGATATCGTCGGCGTACATGTCATTGATGTACAGCAGAGTCTCTGTGGACACGCCGTGCCGCAGGGCGATCTCCTCGATCGTGTCGCCTTCGACCACCGTGTAGGTGATCACCTTCGGCCGGGGCTGCTGCTCCTCGGCCCCGGCGGCCTCGGCTTCGGCAGCGGGCGCCCGCTTCAGTGCAGCGAGCGCCTCGACGCCCTCCGGCACCGGGGGTCCGTAAAAGGTCTCCGGGGTATATGCCGCCTCCGCGGTGTCCTCAGGCTCGGACGGCTCCGGTGTGGAAGCCGGCACCGCCTGAGGGCGGGCGGCCATGCCCACGCCGCTGGCTACCAGCGCGGCCAGGGCGGTGGCGAACACACGACGACGTAATACAGACGCGGGGAGGTGCAAGAAAAGCCCTCCTTAACAGGTCTTCTCACGGAAACACGGTTTACATTATACCGGGAACAGCGGCCGCGCGGTATGGTCTTTGGACCCCATCTGCAGCCTAGTCCCGGTGAATCGGCTGCAGGTCGGGCCCGACCAGCGCGGTCCCGATCTCTTGGACGTGGATGCGCCCCGCCGAGGCTTCACCGATGGCCGCGGCCACGGGGTCCCGGTCGGCTTCCCGCACGCGGAAGTCGATCACGACCTCCTGGCCGAAGTCGGTGTTCAGCGTGAGGGCGCCGTGCTGCTGCAGCAAGTACTGGACCTTGCCCAGCAGCGCGTAGTCCACCTGAATCCGCAGGTCCACGGCAGGCAGCGCCTCGGCCACGCCTGCAGCCTCCACCCCCGCTGCGGCCGCCTGGGAGTAGGCGCGCACCAGCCCGCCGGCGCCCAGCAGGATGCCGCCGAAGTAGCGGGTGACCACGATCGCCGTGTCCGACAGCCCCTGCTTCTCCAGGACCTCGAAGATGGGGCGCCCGGCCGTACCGCTGGGCTCGCCGTCGTCGGACATGCGCTGCACGTTTCCGGCGGTGAAGGCGAAGCAGTTGTGCGTCGCCTGTGCATGCGCGGCGCGGATCTCGTTGATAAAGGTCCATGCCGCCTCCTCCGAAGCGACCGGGGCCACGTGGGCGATGAAGCGCGACTTGCGGATGACGATCTCGGCCTGGGCGCGGCCGGCCACCGTTCGGTACGACACCCCTTCACCCCTCACATCGAAACTGGACACGCTACAATTCTAGGAGTGCCCCTCGCACACCTGCCTCAGACTAAATAGGCAATGGCTTCACCTGCGGAGGGATGGCGCTTGCCGGAATCACACGAGGGAATCGATCTGCTCCGGGGCGGTGAGCTGCTCAGGCAGGCCGCGGCGTCGTACGGGCGGCCGCTGCCGGCCGAGGCGTACTGGTGGCTGGGTATCGGGCTCGCGGCGGCCACGCTCGCGGAGCTGGACGGGAAGGAGTTCGCGGCGCGGCGCATCCAGCAGCTGCTCCTGCGGCTGGACCGGGCCGGAAACGACGAGGACTGGTTCGAGCAGTTTCACAACGAGCTGGCGGCACTGGACGCCGAGGGGCTCCTCTGGCCGCTCTACGGCCGGGATGACCGGGGCCGGATGGCGCGGACCGATGTGGCGGTGGCCCCCGGCTTTGACGCCGAGGCCGGCTACGTGCTGGCCCTGGCCCACCTCGCCATCGCCCGGGCGGTGAACCAGGAGCAGGCGGAGGCGATCCCCGCGCTAGCGGAGGTCATCGCCGACCTGATCGAAGGCGCCCCAGCCGCCGGGTACCTTCCGCAGGTCCAGGCGGCGCTGGGGGACAGCGCAGACGGCCCGTGATGACCGAGAGCCGTGACGGCGCCTGCCGTCACGGCTCAGCTGTGTTTACAGGCGTACATGCGCTCGTCGGCACGATCCAGCAGCTGCTGCCACTCCGACTGGGGCGCCGTGTCCACGCCGATGTCCAGGATCAGCTTGGGCTCGTCCTCCCCCTGCCGGGCGTTCCACTCCGCCACCCGCTGCTGCAGCCGGGCGGCGATCATCTCCGCCTCGGACCGGCTGGTGTCGGCGAGCACCACCAGGAACTCGTCGCCGCCGTAGCGCACCACCAGGTCGCCGGAACGCACGCTGCCGGAGATCAGCTCCGCACACTGCTGCAGGACCCGGTCTCCGGTGAGGTGCCCCCAGCGGTCGTTGACCTCCTTGAACTTGCGCAGGTCGATCAGCAGCACCGACACCTCCCGCACGTTCTGCATCGCGTGCTGCGACCACTCGTTGAGGTAGTGCCGGTTGTAGACGCCCGTGAGCGCATCCCGGCGGGCCAGCCGCTCCTCCAGCTTGGCCCGGGAGATGGCGTCGGAGACGTGCGCCGCCATCAGCTCCAGGAGGTGCAGGTCGCTCAGCGAGTACTGGTTCACGCCCTGGCGGTCGACCCGCAGCACGCCGTAGAGCCGGCCGTCCGCAATCAGCGGGACCACCAGGATCGACTCGTCCTCCAGCGGGGTGCCGGGCACCAGCAGGGAACGGGGATCCCGGGCCGCGTCGTTGCTGAGGATCGCCTGGCCGTGTTTGGCCACCCATCCGGACAGCCCCACGCCCACCTCGATGGACGTGTTCATGATCGCCTCCTTCTCCTCAGGCGGAAGCGGCGGTTCACTGTAGACGTAATGGGGGCGCAGCACCTGCGCCTCCTCATCCAGGAGCAGCACCACGCCGGTGCGGCTGCCCGTCGCGCGCACGATGTGGCGCACCGCGGCCTGCACCACGTCCTCCACCCCGCGGGCCTTCAGCACCGGCAGGAGCTCCATCAGCCGCCGGAGGTGGTCGGTCTGGATGGCCTGCTCCCGGAAGCGCAGGTAGATGGCCCGGATGACGGCAATCACGCCGGCGAGCCCGGAGATCAGGAAGAGCAGGCTGACCCCGTCGGTCCCCAGCGCTCCGGCGCCGACCAGGGCCGCGAGCATCACCCAGATGTGCAGCATCAGGTAGCCCTTGCGGAACCGGCCGGCCACCACCGCGGAGAGCAGCAGGAGGAGCAGCGGCCCAAAGGGTGACGTCAGGTCGGTCCAGAAGAGCAGCACCGCCACCCCGTCCAGGACGAGAAAGGCCCACGGCAGCCAGGGCAGGGTCGTATAGACGCGCCAGAAGGCGGTGAAGGTGAGCGCGAGGCCCACAGCGGAGCCGAGCGCCGCACACCACCAGGTCGGCGACCACATCGGCGGGCGGTGTGTGAGCAGCCATCCGAAGAACGCCGCGGCCACGGCAATAGCGGACAGCGCCGCCATGGCAATCCGCCCGCTCCAGTGCAGGCCGGTCACCGCGGCGACGTCATCCGGCAGTCTGCGAGGCATGCCCACACCCCCCGGAACCCCGTCGCTGTTCTCGCGCGCAATTCGCCGCACCTGCACGTTTTTCCTGCTCCCGCCGGGCGGCGGGCGCGCAAAGGCCCGGCCGCACCGGGCGGCCGGGCCGGGCTGCATCAGGGCTCACGGTCGGAATCCGACGGGCCGGGCCGGGATGCGAACGGACCGGGCGGAATGTCCTCCCGAAGCAGGGGGACCACCTTGCCGGGCCGTCCGCCCCGGCGATTCGGCCGGGGCATGGGCATCCGCCCGCTCAGGAGCTGTTCCAGCCGGTGCACCCGGTAGATCAGGTAGAGCACCGCGACGAAGAGAAGCAGAACCAGCAACCTCAGCGTCTCCACAGTTCACGCCCCCCCGCACCGGATTTCGGCGTGCCATCCTCTCCTAATATTATAGACGTTTCCCGTCAGGGTTTCGTTCTGCCGCCTCCGGCCCGCGGTCCGGGAGGCCGCGTCAGGGCGCCGATCAGGCAGCTGGTGCACTGCCCCGAGCATCCCCGGGGCACCGCCAGGGCCTGGCCGCAGCGCAGGCAGCGCACCTCGCCGGGACCGTTCTCGTAACCGCAGCGGGGGCACGTGCCCCGGGGGTCGCAGGTGGCCGCGGCCATGGGCATCTCTCCTTTCCCTACCAGACGAGGATCCGGTGGAACAGCCCGCCCAGCAGGATGGCCAGGGCGACGTCAGCCACCCAGATCGCGGCCCCCTGCCGCCGCCCGCGTTCCTTGAGGATGATCATGATGGACGCGATGCACGGGGTAAACAGCGTGATGGTCAGCACGGCCACCATGGTCTGGTGGGCGCTCAGCGCCAGGTCAAACAGGCCGGCGGCGCCGAAGTCGCGCCGGACGAAGCCCATGATGAACGCCTGCGCCGCCTCCCGCGGCAGGCCGAGCCAGCCCTCCGTGATCGGGGCCAGGCCGTTGGCCAGGGCGGCCAGGGCGCCGGTCTGGTCCAGGACGGAGATCAGCAGGGCGCCGGCCACGAAGAAGAGCCACGCCTCCGCCAGGAAGCTCCGGGTCTTCAGGTAGGTCTTCTGCAGCACGTTCTTGATACGGGGGAACCGCAGCGGCGGCAGGTCGATGAGCAGGTCCGACGACTGGCCGGGCAGGAGCCGGTTCAGCACGACGCCGGCCAGGCCGTAGACCAGCAGCAGGACCGCGATGAAGGTGAAGAGATAGGCCGGGCCCAGCGGCGCCAGCATGACGGTGATCACGGCCAGCTGAGCGGAGCAAGGGATGGCCAGCGAGAGCAGGAACGTGGCGATGGTCCGTTCCCGCTGGGTGCCCATGAGCCGGGTGGTCACCGTCGCCATGGTGACGCAGCCGAAGCCCAGGATGGTCGGGATGATCGCCCGGCCGTTGAGGCCCACGAAGTTCATGAGCCGGTCGACCAGCACCGCGACCCGCGGCAGGTAGCCCGAGTCCTCGGCCAGGGCCAGGAACAGGTAGAACCCCAGCACCAGCGGCAGGAGGAGGCCGACCAGGTAGGCCACCGTCATGGTCAGCAGGCCGAACTCGCCCACCAGGACCTGCCCCAGGAACGACGTCTCCGGGATGAACCGGGTCACCAGGCCGGTCATCCAGGGCACGTAGTACTCGCCCATCCAGACCCCTTCGGTGACCTCCACGACGGTCTGGGCCACCCAAACGCCCAGCACCTGGTACATCGCCCACAGGAAGCCGGCCAGGATCACCAGTCCCCCGACCGGATGCAGCGCCAGGCGGCCGAGCCGCGTGGCGAGACTCGCGCCCGTGTCGGCCTCCGAGATGACCCGCTCGGCGATCTCGTCGGCCCGGCGCCGGCGGGCCCGGTAGATCTCCTCCCGCAGTCCGGGCGCCTCCCGGCCGGTGCGGGCGCAGGTCTCGGGGTCGTCCTCCAGCCAGAGCACCCCGTCGGCAGGCCTGAGGTCCTCGGGCAGCCGGCTCGCCACCTCCGGCGTGGGCCGGCCGCGCCGGGCCCGCCCGATGGCCGCCTTCAGCGCGTCGATGCCCTCGCCCCGGACGGCGACGGTGGGAATCACCTCCACGCCCAGCTCTTCCGAGAGCTTCTCCACGTCGATCTGCAGCCCGTTGGCCCTGGCCTCGTCCATCAGGTTCAGGGCCACGACCACCGGAAAGCCCATGTCGATGAGCTGCAGCGTCAGGAACAGGTCGCGGCTCAGGTGCGCGGCGTCGACGACGTTGACGACGATGTCCGCCTCAAGGATCATCGCCCGGGCGACGCGCTCCTCCTCGTTGAACGCGGAGACGCCGTACACGCCCGGGGTGTCAAAGATGCCCAGGTCTCCCATGCGGCCCGACGCGATGTCCACCGTGGTTCCGGGGTAGTTGGAAACCTCAACATAAATGCCCGTCAGGGCATGAAAGACCGCAGACTTCCCCACGTTCGGGTTGCCGACCAGGACGACCTTGGTCGCGTGCTGGGGGAGGTCCGCGCCGGGATTCGGGCCGTGGCAGTGTGCCTGGGCCATCACCTATCCCTCCACCAGCTCGACTGTGATGCGATGGGCGAGGCTGCGCCCCAGCGCCATCTCCTGCTTGCCCTTGCGCACCACCACGGGACCGCCGGGAAGCACGGCCTGGCAGGCCGCCCGGCTGCCCTCGGCAATGCCGAAGCGGATGGCAGCCAGCCGGGCGTCGGGGTCATCAATGCTGCGAATGAGGAAGGTCTGACCGGGCTTCGTCTGGTCCAGCGTCATGTGCACCCCTCCGCTAATGAGAATCGTTATCGTTACCCCTATTCTCGCAGGTTCAAGCTTGTAGATTCAAGACCCCAAGAGGTGCATCTTTGGATAGGCTCATAGGGTAATGACACTAGCGCGGCGGGGCGCTTCTACCTATATCCATGTACATTCAGCACGGGTATCCGGATCCGGGACAGGTCCTGCGCCGGGCCGGGTCTATTTGGCAATAGCACTTTTGTGCCTCCCTCACTTTTCATTGATTGGACTACAATGAAAAGACAAATCCCTGGTCAGGGGGGAGAGTTGTGCCGTACGAGGACGCGCTCACCCTGCCGCTCGTCGCGCTGGGCGTGGGCTTTCACATGGCGGTCAGCTGGGCCCTGCTCTGGCGCTACTACCAGGCCCAGGAGCGGTCCCTGCTCGTCTGGGGCCTGGGCTGGCTGGTGCTGACCGTCCACGTGCTCGGCATGTTCCTGACGGAGGCGGGCGTGGAAGGAGCGCCGCTCCTGCGGGACATCGCCTTTGCGGCGGCGGCCCTGGCTTTCCTGGGCGGTCAGGTGGAGCGCAGCGGGCGCAGGGCCGGCGTCATGCGGACCCTGGCCCTGGTGTGCATGCTGTGCCTCGCCGCCTCCTTCGGCCTCGGGGTGGCCTGGGGCGAGCCGGTCCGGGTGACGGCGACCGGCGTCGTCGCGATCGCGCTGGGCGCCTCCGCGTGGCTGGCGTACCCGGTGACCACCGAGGAGAAGCGCGGCCTGCCGCAGTGGCTCCTCTTCTTCGGCTTCGCCGTCGGCACCCTGCGGGCCGTCATCGGAGCGCTGCCCGTCCCCACCCTCACCCTGGAGATCCTCACGCACGCCCTCTTCTCGCTGCTCTTCTCCGCGGCCGTCACCTGGCAGTCCTGGGAGCACGAGCGGGCCGTCCGCCTCTTCTCGCGGACGCTGGAGCGGCTGAACCGGCCGCTCAACCTGCAGGGCGCCCTGGACGAGTCCCTGCGCCTGGTCGCGGAGATGCTGCACGTGAAGGAGGGCTGGATTCTGCTGCGCACGGAAGGGCGCGGCGGCACCGAGGGCGTGTGGACCATCGGCGCGGCCTACGGCTTCCCGGAGTGGGCCCGGGTGGGCGTGCAGGCGCAGCACTTCCCCATTGACCGCTGCCTGTGCCTCCGGCACCTGAGCGGGCAGACCCTGGTCACGCAGGTGCGGGACCTGGCCTGCGTCCGGGCCACGGCGGAGGTGGGCCACCCCAGCGGCCGGCACATCACCATCCCCCTGGGGCAGGACGGCAAGGTGGCCGGCATCATGGTGCTGATGGTCCCCCCCTCCCGCTACCTGAGCCCGTCCGACCGGGAGATCCTGACCGCCCTCGGGGAACAGATCGGCCTGGCCATCGACCGGGCCCGGCTTTACGACCAGCTGGCGGAAAAGGAGCGGCTGCGCGGCCGGCTCCTGGCCCGGCTCATCACCGCGCAGGAGGATGAGCGCAAGCGCATCGCCCGCGAGCTGCACGACGAGATCGGGCAGGCCCTGACCGCCCTCGTCGTCTCCCTCGATTTCCTGGTCCGCCACCCGATGGACGAGCAGAAACTGCGGCAGCGGCTGCTGGACGTGAAGGAGATGGCCGAGACGGGCCTCGCCGAGGTGCGCCGGGTGATCCACGAGATGCGGCCCACCGCTCTGGACGACCTGGGGCTGGAGGCGGCGATCCGCTGGCTGGTGCGCCGCTATGAACACGCGGGCCTGAAGATCGAGGTGCAGATCGAGGGGGTGTCGGACCGCCTGCCCGACCACATCGAGATCACCGTCTTCCGGCTGATCCAGGAGGCCTGCACCAACACCGTGAAGCACGCCGCAGCCAGCCACATCCTGATTGCGCTGCGGCGCAGGGGCAACTGGCTGACCGTCGAAGTCAAAGATGACGGCAAGGGCTTCGACCTCAAGCAGCGGGGCGAGGGCATCGGCCTGGCCGGCATCCGGGAGCGGGTGACCCTGGCCGGGGGAAGACTGTCCGTCGAGTCCAGCCCCGACAGCGGAACGCGGCTGTACGCGGAACTGCCCGTGGAAGGAGCGATGCAGCGTGGCAATACGGGTGCTGATCTGCGACGACCACATGATGGTGCGCCAAGGCGTGCGCATGGTGCTGCAATCTGAGCCCGATCTGGAGCTCGTGGGCGAGGCCGGCCGCGGCGAGGAGGCCGTGGAGCTGACCAAGGAACTGAAGCCCGACGTGGTGATCATGGACATCTCGCTGCCGGACATGAGCGGGATCGAGGCGACCAAGCAGATCAAGGAGGCCGTGCCCGAAACCCGGGTCATCGGCCTCACGATGCACGAGGAAGAGCCCTACGTGCTGGAGTTCCTGCGCGCCGGGGCCGACGCCTACATCGTCAAGCGGTCTGCGGCCGCCGACCTGGTCGGGGCGATCCGCGCCGTGATGGAAGGCCAGGCGGTGCTGGACCCCGCCGTGACCCGGGCCGTGGTGTCGGGCTACGTCTCCAGGCCGGGACGGGTCGCCGGGCAGCCGCAGGAGCCCTGCCCGCTCACGCCCAGGGAGCGGGAGATCCTGGTCCTCATCGCCGAGGGGCTCACCAACGCCGAGATCGCCCGCCGGCTGTTCATCAGCGAGAAGACGGTGCAGACGCACCGCTCCAACATGCTGGACAAACTCGGCATCCACGACCGCACCGAGCTGGTGCGCTACGCGATCCGGCAGGGGCTGGTGGAACCGTAGCGGCGGGCCGGGCCTCCGTGATTGACAGAAGCTGTGGGGTGCCTTAGAATCAGGTGCGAAATCGGCTCGCACAGTTAGGGGTCGCGCATGGACTGGACCACCGAGATCATGGAGGCCTTCGGGTACCCCGGCATCATCCTGGTCATCCTGATTGAAAACCTCTTCCCCCCGATACCGTCGGAGATCGTGCTGCCCTTCGCCGGCTTCATGACGACGCAGGGCAGCCTGACGCTGTTCGGGGTGGTTGTGGCGGCGACGATCGGCTCCGTGCTGGGGGCGGTGGCCCTCTACGGCGTGGGCCTCGGGTTCGGCCGCGAGCGCATCTACGGGATCGTGCGCCGGTACGGCCGCTGGCTGACCATCACCGAGGCGGATGTGCAGCGCACCGAAGACTGGTTCGAACGCTACGGCATGTGGACCGTCTTCTTCTGCCGCATGGTGCCGGTGATGCGCAGCCTGATTTCCATCCCCGCCGGCCTGGTGCGCATGAACATGGGGCTGTTCGTCGTCTACACGGCCATCGGCTCGGCGATCTGGAACCTGCTGCTGGCCGGGCTGGGCGCGGCCCTGGGGGCCGCCTGGGACCAGGTGTCGCGCTGGGTCAGCGTCTACCAGGACCTGGTGCTGGCCGTCCTCCTCATCGGCGCCGCCGCCTTCCTCATCTACCGTCTGCTCAGGAAGAAAAAGTAAGCGTGCGCCCGCAGGGGCGGAATGGCAGGAGCCGGTGCCGCGGCTGCGGCACCGGCTCCGGCTCCTGTTATGCTTCCCTGCACGCCTCAGCGCCTGCGGCGGGAAGGACCCGACCGCAGCACCAGCGCGACGCTGCCGTCGTCGCCGACTTCGGGTATGTAGCGGTTTCCGTCGGAATCGCTGACCTGGAGCCGCTCGATGTACCAGGACCCCCGGCTGTCCGCCAGGGCCTGCAGCTTGCTCAGCACGTCCTCGCGGCTGATGGCAAGCGTCTTGCCCCCTCCATGCTCCAAGATCGACCAAACGTCCACCGGAACTCCCCCTTTCCCCGCAGGCCCGGCCCTCATCTACGGAGAATCGCCTCCGCGGCCGTCCTGCGGCGTGCACGCGCCGTCGCGTGACCGATGACCCACCTATCTTACACCAGCCACGGAGCCCAGCACAAGTCTGAGGCGCATCCGGCGACGGCAGCTTGACGTCTTAACGGTAAGGAGGTGTGGGCAATGGTCCTCATCATCGGCGGTGACCACCTCGGCTCCATCGACCAGAACCTGCGCCAGCTCGGCTTCCGCGCCATCAAGCATGTCAAGGGGCGGAACGAACGGCGCGTCGACATCCCCGCCGACACGGAGATGGTCGTCGTGCTGATCGACTACGTCAACCACAACTTGGCCCGGTGGGTCAAGCAGCAGGCGAAGGCGCGCGGGCTGCCGATCATCTTCTCCCGCCGGTCCTGGAGCTCGATCTGTACCTCACTGCAGAACTGTGAGGACTGCCCGCACCGGGAGCGTTGTCCGGGCTCCGCCGCCTCTTAGGATGTCAAGAAATCATCAGGGCCGCCATCCTGCCGTGGATGGCGGCCCGATTTGTGCAACCGGCTCCCTCAGGCGGTTCCCTGCCGCCGCACCTCCTGGATGGCGGCCATGAAGATCTGCAGCACCTCGGGGTCAAACATGTCCTGCATCGGCCCCGCCATCATGCTCAGCGCCTCGGAAGGGTGAATCCCCTCCCGGTAGACGCGGTCGGCCGTGAGGGCGTCGTACACGTCCGCGACCGTGCAGACCCGGGCAAACCGGTGGATCTGCTCGCCGGCCAGTTTCAGAGGGTATCCCCGGCCGTCCCAGCGCTCGTGGTGCTGCAGCGCCACCAGCGCCACCTCGGGCGGCAGGTCGGGCTGCTCCCGCAGCATCACCCACCCCAGGGTGGTGTGCCGCCGCATCACCTCCGCCTCCTCGGGCGTGAGCCGGTCCGGCTTGTTGAGGATCGCCTGCGGAATGCCGACCTTGCCGACGTCGTGGAGCAGCGCGCCCATCGCCAGATCGACCAGGGCGCTGACGCGGATCCCCATTGCCCGTCCGATCATGGTGCTGAGCATGCAGACCTCCACCGAGTGGAGGAGCGTGTACTCGTCGACCTGCCGCAGTTCCTGCAGGGGCAGGGCCGCAGCCGGGTGGGTGAGCACCTCCCGGACCACCTGCACCACGGCCCGGCGGATACCGCTGGTGTCGAGCTGCAGCCGCGGCAGCTGCACCGCCGTGGCGGCCTGCTGCATGGTCTGCCGGAGGTGTTCGGTGAGCTGTCTGAGCTCCCGGGTGACCTCGCGCCGCAGCCGGTGCGAGACCTCGGGCGCCGGGGGCTGCGGCGCCGCCGTGTCGGGCAGGTAGACCGCCTGGATACCGTGCTGGGAAAGCTGGCGGATGTAGGCACGGGTAAGCCGCACCCCGGTGGAGAGGAGGATGCGGCCGTCATCACTCAGCACGTCCCTCGCCAGGCGGTCGCCGGGACGCAGCTCCGTCACGGGTACCCGTCGCACTTTCGCCACAGCACGTCCCTCCCCGGGGCGGTGCGGCTATACAGCCAGCTCCCTCATGTACTGGTCGGCGTCTTCGTGAAGCTCCCGGATGATCTCCACATGCCGCTCCCGGAACAGGTCGATCTCGTAGGGATGCGGCGTCCGCGAGCCGTCGGGCTCCAGCACCACGCGCACCCGGGGCCGGTCGGCGCGGCCGCGCTCGGCGGCGACCACCACGGCCTTCCGCCCGCCGGTCAGCTCCACCATGGAGCCCACCGGCCACGGCGCGATGCAGTTCAGAAAGGCCAGCAGAATGTGCGGGTCGAAAAAGCCGTGCATCGGGCCCGAGAGCGATTCCAGGGCCATCACCGGGCTCAGCCCCTTGCGGTAGATGCGGTCGGAGATCATGGCGTCGTAGCAGTCCACGATGGCGCACACCCGGGCGTACCGGTAGATCTGGTTGCCCGACAGGTTGTGCGGATAGCCGCCCCCGGCCCAGCGCTCGTGGTGCTGCAGCGCCACGACGGCCGCGGTGGGCGGAATCTCCGGCTGGTTCTTCAGGAGCTCCCAGCCCAGGATGGTGTGCCGCTTCATGATCTCCGCCTCTTCCGGCGTGAGCAGGTCGGGCTTGTTGAGAATCTCAGGCGGAATCGCCACCTTGCCGATGTCGTGCAGGAGCGTCCCCAGGGCGAGGTCCCGCAGGTCGTGCAGGGAGAAGCCCAGCTCGATGCCGAGCAGGGTGGAAAGGATGCAAACGTTGACGGAGTGGCTGAGCGTGTACTGGTCGGCAGACCGGATGTCCTGCAGGCTGACGGCCACCTTGGGGTTGCTCAGCAACTCCGTGATGATCTGGTCGATGGTCTGCTTGAGGCCCTTGGTCTGGATGGTGGGCGAGAAGTGGCGCAGGCCGGCGTGGGTCGCCTCCTCGACGGCTGCCCGCACCTGCTCCATGGTCTTGTGCATCTCGTCCTTGAGCTGGATCCGGGTCTCGTCGGAGACCACATCCATGGGCTCCACGTCGGGCGCCAGCTCGTTGACGATGTAGACCGTCGTGATCCCGTACGAAAGCAGTGGGCCGATGAACGACTCCCTCAGCACCGTTCCCGCTTGCAGCAGCACCTGGCCAGTCGCAGAAAAGATCGTCTTCCCCAGTTTCATGCCGGCGCGGATGTCGGTTGTCGGGACCCGGTACAATGCGGACACCTCCGGGTTGGAAGGACATGAGCCCCGCATCGCGGAGGATGCCGGTCCGCCTCCCCTGTTGCGCGAGCACAAGGCGAAAACATATATGTATGTGTTATACACTATCGTGAGCTAATCCTTCTCTCTCCCTAACCTTCATCACCTGCTTTTCCTATTCCTGCTAGACCGTCGCCATGCCGCGGCAGCGCCTTCAGCATCCCGGGCCGCCGCCCCCCTGCATGGGGATGCGCCTGTCCCGCGATCTCCCCCGAGCCGCACACGGGATGCGCGTCTGCGCATCCAGGCGCGCGGAACGTGAGCGACTCGCCCCGCGCATGGTAGCCCGCGGCGGGGCGTCACCCTCGGATTGCACAAGCCCAGGCAGCCGCGATACGCGTACGGTAAAGTATGGTACAATTACGAAGGTACTACTTGCTTCTTCGTGTCGGGGAGGAGCCGCCGTGGTCGAACGCCAGCCACACATCCAGTGCCGTCCGGGCGACGTCGCACCCTTCGTCCTGCTGCCCGGCGACCCGGGCCGTATCCACGCGATCGCCGCCCAGCTGGACCGCTGGGAACAGATCGCCTGCAACCGGGAGTACCGCACCATCACCGGCACCTTCCGGGGCATGCCCGTCTCCGCCACCTCCACCGGCATCGGCGGCCCGTCGACCGCCATCGCGGTGGAGGAGCTGATCCGGGTGGGCGCGCGGGTCCTGATCCGCGTGGGGAGCGCCGGGGCGCTGCAGCCGGGGATCCGGGTCGGCGACCTGCTGGTCGCTGTCGGAGCTGTACGGGAGGAAGGCGCCAGCGCCATGTACGTGCCCCCGGCGTACCCCGCCGTGAGCGACCATGCGGTCCTGGCCGCGCTGCTGAAGGCGGCCGGGGACCTGGGGGTCACCGCCCACGCCGGCCTGGTGCGCAGCCACGACAGCTTCTACACCGACCGGGAGGACGAGCTGACCCGCTTCTGGGCGGGCAAGGGCGTCCTCGGCTCCGACATGGAGACGGCCACACTCCTCACCCTGGCCCGCCTGCGGGGCGCCCGGGCCGCCAGCGTGCTCAACGTGGTGGTTCCGGCGGACGGCGGGCTGGAGGAAGGGATCAACGACCTGGTGGCAGGAAAGGAGGCGGCGCGGCAGGGCGAAACGGCGGAGATCCGGGTGGCGCTTCAGGCGCTTCACGCGCTGTGGACCGAAGAAACTGGCTAGGAGGTGCGCTTATGGCTGCGCAGCAGAAGAAGAATGTCTGGGCTTTCCGGTTCACGACCCTTTCCCTGGTGTTGATTCCGGTCGCCGTGGGCATCAACTACGTCGGCAAGCTCTTCGCCGCTGCCCTGAAGCTCCCCCTGTGGCTGGACTCCATCGGCACCGTCCTCGCCGGCATGCTGGCCGGACCCTGGATCGGCGCCATCTCCGGCGCGGTCAACAACATCATCTTCGGCATCACCGCCGACCCGGTCTCATTCTGGTACCTGATCACCTCGATCGTCATCGGCCTCCTGGTCGGCTACCTGGCCATGACCGGCTGGATCCGGAACTTCTCCCGGGCCGTGGTGCTGGGCCTCATCGTCGCCCTGGCGGCGGCGGTGGTCTCCACGCCCATCAACGTCATCCTGTGGGAGGGCACCACCGGCAACGTCTGGGGCGACGCCCTGTACACGGTGCTCCGGAACGGGGGCATGCCGGTCTGGATCGCCTCGTTCATCGACGAGCTGGTCGTCGACCTCCTGGACAAGGTGGCGACCGTCATCATCTCCTTCCTCATCTTCAAGGCGCTGCCGCAGCGGCTCGTGGGGCTGTTCGCCGGCGAGGGCCGGGTGGAGAGACTGTAACGGCCCCGCCCTGCGGGCCATCCACATTGCAGACCGGCGCCGGGGCTGACCCTCTGCCAGCCCCGGCGCCGCAGTGACAGGCAGGTGACCTCCGTGCAGTTCACCCTTTACGTCCCCGGCGACTCCTGGGTCCACCGGCTGGACCCCGTCTCCAAGCTCCTCCTCGCCGCCGTCGGCCTGGCCCTGACCTTCGTCCTGCCCGGCCACCTGGCCCCGGCCCTCCTGCTGGCGGCCGCGCTCGCCATCCTGGCCACGGCCCGGGTGCTGCGCCGGTCCGGGGCCGTCTTCGCCGGCGTGCTCCTCATCGCCGTCACCTTCTTCATCGTCCAGGGGCTGGTCTACGCGGGCAACGCCACCCCGGCGCTGACGCTGGGCCCCGTCACCTTCTACCGGGAAGGGCTGCTGCTGGGGCTCCGGCTGACCCTGCGTCTCTATAACATCCTGGCCTCCAGCCTCATCCTCATCCTGACCACCCGGCCCTCGGACCTGGTGGAATCCCTGATGCGCCGGGGGCTCCCCTCCCGGTTCGGGTACGTGATCATCGCGGTGCTGCAGGTCATCCCCGTCATGGTGGAGGCCGCCGGCCGCATCACCGACGCCCAGCGCTCCCGCGGCATGGAGACCGAGGGCAGCCTCTGGGTGCGGCTGCGGGCCTTCATCCCGCTGATGGGCCCCCTGGTCACCTCCTCCCTCATCGCCACGGAGGAGCGGGCCCTGGCCCTGGAGGTGCGGGGCTTTGCGTCCAACCGGAAGCTGACGTTCCTCAGGGACGAGATCATCCCGGGCTACGCCTGGCCGGTGCGCATCGCCGCCCTGGCCGCGCTGGCGCTGGGCATCGCAGGGCGGGTGATGCTGTCATGAGCGTGATCGTGGTGGAGAACCTGCGCTACCGCTACCCCCGGCAGACGGACCTGGCCCTGGACGGCATCAGCTTCCGGGTGGAACCGGGGGAATTCGTGGGCATCGTCGGCCCCAACAAGGCGGGCAAGTCCACCCTCTGCCAGGCGCTGGTGGGGCTGGTGCCCCACTTCTACAAAGGGGCCATCGGCGGCCGGGTGGAGGTGGCCGGCCTGGACGTGCACGCCAGCTCGGTCGCGGAGGTGAGCCGCAAGGCGGGCCTCGTCTTCCAGAGCCCGTTCACCCAGATGTCGGGGGCGAAGTTCACGGTGTACGAGGAGGTCGCCTTCGGGCTGGAGCGCGCCGGCATCCCCCGGGACGAGATGATCCGGCGGATCGAGTGGGCACTGCGCCTGCTCGGACTCTGGGAGCTGCGGGACCGCAACCCCTTCGCCCTCTCCGGCGGTCAGATGCAGCGGCTGGCCATCGCCTCGGTGCTGGTGATGCAGCCCGAGGTCCTCATCCTGGACGAGCCCACGTCCCAGCTGGACCCGGCAGGCACCAGCGAGGTCTTCGCCGCGGTGGCCGACCTCTGCCAGCAGGGCATGACCGTGGTGATGGCCGAGCACAAGGTGGACCGCATCGCCGCACGGGCCGACAAGGTGCTGGTGCTGGACCGGGGGCAGGTGCTGGCCTGGGGCCCGCCGGGCGAGGTGTTCAGCCGGGACGGCCTCACGGCGCGCGGGGTGGCGGTGCCCGCCGTGACCGCCGCCGCCCGGGAGTTAGGGTGGCAGGAGCCGGACGGCACTTACCCGGTCACGGTGGAGCAGGCGGTGCGGATAGGGGGTGAGCGGCTTGGCCGAGATCATCGTTAGGGACCTCCGCTTCCACTACACCCCGGGCGTGGAGGTGCTGCGGGGCATCACCCTCACGGTGACGCCCGGTGCGGTGGCCATCATCGGGCAGAACGGCGCCGGCAAGTCCACCTTCGTCCGGCTGCTCAACGGCCTCCTGAAGCCGACCGGGGGGGAGGTCCTGGTGGACGGCGTCTCCACCCGCTCCACCACCGTCGCCACCATGGCCCGGAAGGTGGGGCTGGTCTTCCAGAACCCTACCGATCAGCTCTTCAAGAGCCGGGTGCTGGACGAGGTCATGTTCGGCCCCCTCAACCTGGGGCTGAGCCCGGAGGAGGCGCGCCGGCGCGCCGAGGCCGCCCTGGCGCGGGTGGGCCTCACCGGGGTCGAACAGCAGAACCCCTACGACCTGGGGCTGGCGGAGCGGAAGCTGGTCACCATCGCCGGCGTGCTGGCCATGGACACCCCGGTGGTGATCCTGGACGAGCCGACCATCGCCCAGGACGTGAACGGCGTGCGCCAGATCGGCGACATCGTCACGTGGCTGCAGGCGCAGGGGCGCACGGTGATCACCATCACCCACGACATGGACTTCGTCGCGCGGTACTTCCAGCGGGTCCTCGTGTTCCAGGACGGGCAGGTGCTGGCCGACGGCACCGCGCAGGAGATCTTCAGCCGGCCGGACCTGCTGCGCCGGGCCGGCCTGGAGCCGCCGCCCATCACCCTGCTGGGGCAGGGGCTGGGCCTCCCCGACCCGCCCCTCACCGTGGAGGCGTTCGTGGCGCGGGTGCGGGCGCGCGCAAGTGGGGAAACATCGTAGGGAGCAGGGGAGTCGCATCCGTTCAGAGACCCCGGCCGGGGACCGGGACAAGCGCTTGGGCAGGTGAGACACGCGTGCGGCAGGTGGACGTGGTCGGAGCGGTGATCCAGAACGAGGCGGGCGAGGTGCTGTGTGCCCGCCGCGCGCCGGGAGCGGCGCAGGGTGGGCTCTGGGAGTTCCCCGGCGGAAAAATTGAACCCGGCGAGCGCCCGGAAGAGGCGCTGCGCCGGGAGATCCGCGAGGAACTGGGGTGCGACATCGCGGTCGGAGAAGTCGTCGCCGCGGCGACCCACCGGTACCCCGAAATCGTGGTGCGGCTCACCACCTTCCGTGCGCGGCTGGTCCGCGGCCAGCCCGCGTCCCGGGAGCACGCCGAGCTGCGGTGGGTGCCCGCGGCCGACCTGGCCCGGCTGGACTGGGCCCCCGCCGACCTGCCGACGGTCGAGCGGCTGCTGGCTGAGGCCGCCCGGAACGGACGCGCCGTCAATCCAGGTCGATGACGCCCAGGTGGACGGCGCCGCCGCCCTCCCAGAGGGCGTCCCGGAGCTCCTCCGGGTAAACGGGGTCCGCCTCCTCTGCCACCTCTTCCCGCGTGAACCAGCGGCACAACCGAACCGGCCCGTCCGGGTCCTGGATGCGCCACGCCCGCCACGGCCGGTCGGCGGGCCCGGCGGGTTCCGCCGCACGGCCCCCGAGCGCCGCCGGGGTGGGATGGTCAGCGTCGGCCTCGGCGCGGAAGACGACTTCAACCACGTGCTCCGAGCGCCGTGCCGAGCGGAACTCCTGCACATACGCCAGCGGGCCGACCCGCACGGCCACTCCGGCCTCCTCCGCCGCCTCCCGGACGGCGGCGGCAGGCAGGTCTTCGCCGGGATCCAGGGTTCCCCCGGGAAGCACCCACGCGCTGCCGTTCCGGCTTCGGCAAAGCAGCAGCTCGCCCTGCCCGTTGGTGACGATCACCCGGGCGACAATCCGGTGCCTCGGCGCCTGTTCTCCCATTCGGTCCCACGTCCTTTCCGCCCGTGCGTTTCCGGCCCCCTGCGGGCCGGTCCTCTCACCATCGTAGCACGCCGCCCCTGCGCGGCACATCCCGAAAGGGGGGATTCGCCTGGACCGCGGCACGCAGCCCGATCTCGAACAGCTGAAAGCGGAGATGAAGGAACACGCCCGGGAGATCGGTATCGACCTGATCGGCGTGGCGCCGGCCGAGCCGTTCCTGCAGGAGCGGCAGATCCTGGAGGCCCGCGCGGCGCGGGGACGCGGCCCGAATCCCTACGAGCACCCCGTCATCGAGGAGCGGATCGACCCCGAGCGGTGGCTGCCCGGGGTCCGGGCGATCATCGCCTGCGGGATCGCCTACTACCACCCCGACGCGCCTCCCCCGCCCGACGGCGGCGGCCTGCGCGGGTGGCTCTCCCGCTACTGCCGGGGGCTCGACTACCACCAGATCCTGAGGGACCGGCTCCTGCAGCTCGCCTCATGGCTGGAGGCCCGCGCCCCGGGCCACCGGCACCTGGCGTACGTGGACACCGGGCCGCCCCTGGAGCGGGCGGCGGCCGAGCGGGCCGGCATCGGCAAGTTCGGCAAGCACACCAACCTGATCACGCGGGAGTGCGGCACCTGGGTCTTCCTGGGGGAGTTGCTCACCACGCTGCCGCTGCCGCCGGACGAACCCCAGGTGCCGGCCTGCGGCGACTGCACGTTGTGCATCGACGCCTGCCCCACGCAGGCGCTCACCGCGTGGGAGCTGGACGCCAACCGCTGCCTTTCCTACATCACGCAGATGAAGGGGATCATCCCCGCCGAGTTCCGGGAGGTCATGGGCAACCGGCTCTTTGGCTGCGACGACTGCCAGGACGTCTGCCCGTACAACCGGCGCGCCCGCCCCTCCCGACACGCCGAGTTCGCGCCCTTGCCCGGGCTGGAGGGCGGCGCGCCCGACCTGCTCAAGCTGATGGCCATGACCAAGGGCGACTTCCGCCGCTGGTTCGAGCCCACCGCCGCGGGCTGGCGGGGCAAGACCACCATCCAGCGCAACGCGCTGATCGCCCTGGGCAACAGCGGCGATCCCTCCGCCCTGCCGGCGCTGGCCGGCGCCCTGGAAAGTGAGAGCGCGGTGCTGCGGGCCCACGCCGCCTGGGCCCTCGGGCGGCTGGCCCGCCTGGCGCCCGCCGTCCGGGATCCGGCCCGGGAAGCGCTGCAGCGGCGGGCCGTTCACGAGGCGGATCCGGCGGTACAGGTCGAGCTGCGCGCGGCGCTGGAATCGCTGGGAAGCGGTGAATAGCGCCGCCAGATTGCGTCCAGAATAGCAGGCAGAGGCAGCCCCTATTTCGGCGCCTCTGCCTATGCCCATTCTTTGGCAGCGGGGCCGTCCCAGCGGTGAGGGACGGCCCCCTCTATTCCTTTCAGTCGCCGGTCTGTGCGGCGCCGCGGGTGCCCATGCGGCGAGCCACCGCCCGGGCCGACTGCTCGTCGGCGTGATAGGACGAGCGCACCAGCGGGCCGGACTCGCAGTGGGCGAAGCCCCGCCTCAGCGCCTCCTCCCGCAGGTGCTCGAACTCGGCGGGCGTGTAGAACTTCTCCACCGCCAGGTGGCGGGCCGTCGGCCGCAGGTACTGGCCGAAGGTCACGATGTCCACCCGGGCGGCGCGCAGGTCGTCCATCGCCTCGTACAGCTCCTCCATGGTCTCGCCCAGGCCGACCATGATCGAGGACTTGGTGCTGACGTGCGGCTTCATCTCCTTGGCCCTGCGGAGCAGCTCCAGCGAGCGCTCGTACTTGGCCCGCGACCGCACCCGGTCCGACAGCCGCCGCACCGTCTCGATGTTGTGGTTGAGCACGTCGGGCTCGGCGTCCATAACGACGGCCAGGGCGTCCCAGTTTCCGCCGAAGTCAGGGATGAGCACCTCGACGCCGGTGGCGGGGTTCTTGCGCCGGATGGCCCGGATGGTCTCGGCGAAGATGCTCGCCCCTCCGTCGCTCAGGTCGTCCCGGGCCACCGAGGTGACCACGACGTGGCGCAGGTTCAGCTGTGCGCACGCGTCGGCCACCCGCTCCGGCTCGGCCAGGTCGAGCCCCGTCGGCCTGCCCGACGTGACCGCGCAGAAGCCGCAGTTCCGCGTGCAGATGTCGCCCAGGATCATGAACGTCGCCGTGCGGCGGTTCCAGCACTCGAAGATGTTCGGGCACCGGGCCTCCTCGCAGACGGTGTGGAGCCCCTGGCTGCGCATCAGCCGCTTCAGCTCCACGAACTCGGGATCGGTATGCAGGTTGATCTTCAGCCATTCGGGTTTCCGGCTCACATCCGCCCGCGCGCGGCTGGGCAGGACGGGCAGCTCCAGCTCGGGGTCCATCCTGAACTCTGCCATCCTCTCACCTCGTCTTGCCCAAAGTCTACCCGGTTTTGCCCGGACGCGCAACGTGAGGAGAGCCGGCCCGGGTGCGCAAGAGGATGCGGCCGCCCATGGGAGCGGCCGCATCCCCTGCGCGCCCGGCAAAGCTAGAAAGGCGTGTGGGAACCGATGTAGCAGGCTATGCCCCTCTGCATGAACATCTGCTGCATGGGTGCGAGGTAGCCGAGCGGCATGGAATCGACATCCTTGTAGGCGTACTCCAGCCCCAGCTGGCTGTACTTGGAGTCGCCCATGCGGTGGAAAGGCAGAAGGTTGATCTCGTGCAGGCCCACGTCCCACATAAAGTCGGCGACGGCAGCCATGTTCTCCATGTCGTCGTTGAAACCGGCGATCACGGGTATGCGCAGGACGAGCCGTCCCGGCCAGGAGGAGGCCGCTAGGGCGCGGATGTTCTTCAGGGTGAGGTCGTTGGAAACCCCGGTCCCGGCCCTGTGCTTCTCGGGGTCCATGTGCTTGACGTCGATGAAGGCGAAGTTCACGTACCGCAGCGCGTTCAGGAAGTGTTCGGTGTCGACGTACGCGCTGGTCTCGATCGCCGTGTGCACGAAGCCCTCCTGACAGCGCTTCAGGATCGCCACGATGAACTTCCGCTGCAGCAGCGGCTCCCCGCCCGTAAATGTGACGCCGCCCGAGTCACCCCAGTACTGCCGGTCGCGGTCGATGATCCGGTAGAGCTCCGCGACGGTCATCTCCTTACCCGCCACACCCAGCGCGCCCCAGAGGCACCCACTGGCGCAGTCGAAAGTGGTGCACGTGTCGCATAGGACACGGTCGATGGCCAGCTGGTTCTCCCTGTCGCCCGTAGGAGTCAGCGCCCCGTACGGACAGCGCTTCACGCACTGCATGCACCCATTGGCCACCTGTTTGCACCTGGCATTGAGGAACATCAGCCGTTTCCTCGGCTCCAGGCCCTCCGGGTTGGCGCACCAGGCGCACCGCAGGGGACAGCCGCTCAGGAATACCAGCGTCCGGCAACCCGGTCCGTCGTGCACCGAGTAGCCCTGAATGTCGAAAACGAGCCCAGTCTCTTGCTGCATGGCATCACCCCCGTGTCCCTGTGCTTACGCCGTCGGGGCGACCTCCTTTGCCGCCTCCGGCGCACCGGCGGAGCGCGGCAGGACCAGGGCGAACAGGGCGGAGGCCACATAAGCGCAGAGCGCGAAGATCACCGAGTTGGTGTAGCTGCCCGAGATGTCGTAGAGGAAACCGCCCATGAAGCTGCCGACCGCCGGGCCAATGCCCATGACGATCAGTGTGGCAAGGCCCCAGATCTTGCCCATGGACTTGCTGCCGTAGACAGCGCCTGCGTACCCGGCCACGCCTCCCGGCTCGATGGCCCAGTAGATCGCGAACAGGATGCAGGCGATTACGGCCATCACCATGGAGCGGGCCGACGCGAACAGGAACAGGCAGGCGACGACGCCCATGGTCGGCGCGAACACCAGCATGAGCTTCCGGGCCTTGATCTCGTCCCCCGTCCGGGAGACCAGCCGGTCTGCCACGATCCCCATGATCGGCATGGTGAAGATGCCGGCGATGCCGATGACGATGTAGAGGTTAGTCGCCGTGGCCGAGTCGTACCCTGCGTTGATGATCCAGTAGCTTACGATCTGGCTCCAGATCAGGAACTCGGCGAGCATCGAGGTCAGGAAAGCGATGATCGCTCCCCAGATGGCGAATGTGGAAAAGGCCTCCTTCAGGGTCCAGTCCCGCAGGTTTCGGGCCGCGGCGCGGGTGTCCCCCTCCTTCAGCCCGAAGGGCTTAGCCCCGTAGTCACCCGGGTTCTTGCGGGCCAGCAGGCCGGCGATGATCAGCGCCACGAAGACCACGCCGGACAGGTACAGCATGGCCGCCCGCCAGTCCATGGTCTGCAGGACCTGTTTGACAATCTGGCTCAGCAGGACCTGGGCGATCGGTGCGCCAGCGAACGCGATGCCCCACATCGTGGCATACACCTGGCCGACGTACCACTTGCGCACGGAGACCGTGGAAGACACCCAAAGCATGCCGGTGCCGACGCCGGCGAAGATCGCGTAGGTGGCCAGGTAGGCGGCGTAGCTCTGCACCCTCGACGTGAGCAGGAAGCCCAGGGCGCAGAAGACCGCGCCGAGCAGGTAGGCGGGCCGGGTCCCCCAGCGGTCGACGATCACGCCGCTGAAGAAGGCCGTGATCGCGTAGACGGTCATCATCAGCGAGTACCCGAGCGAGGTCTGCGCCGTGGTCCAGCCGGTAGCCTCCCGCATCGGGTTCAACAGCACGGAGAACGTGGACCGGAAGCCGAACAGACAGAACAGCGCCAGGAAGGCCGCTGCGACCACCATGTATCCGGTGCGCCGGATCTGCTGCTCAGTCAGCTGGGTCTGCATGGCTCGAATCCTCCTCGTGATGCCGAGCCCCGCCGGGCCCGCCGTCCAGCGGCCCCGGCGGGGCTCCGCTACCCCTACTTGTGCGTGTACCAGGCGCAGGTGACCGCCGTCAGCTCCGGATAGGTCCAGTGCTCGGTGGCCTCTGCCCTACAGGTGCCGATGTTCTCCTCGTTGCCTGCCACGTAGGCCGCGCAGTTCTTGCACTTGGGCAGTTCGGTGAAGTGCTCGCAGGTGTTGGTATCGATCAGGATCAGGTCGCCGGTGCGGCGGCAGATCCCCTTGCTCACATCAACGGTCACGAAGTTGCGGCAATCGTTGTGCTTACGCAGCACTCTTCATCACACCCTTTCGTACTCAGTGCGGGCGATGACCTCGTCCTGGATGGCCTTGCCGATCTCGACCCAGTACTGCGTGAACCCGGCCACACGCACCATCAGGTCGCGGTACTCGTCGGGCTTCTGCTGGGCCTCCCGCAGCACACGGGAGTCGACGATGTTGTACTGGATGTGGAAGCCGCCCTTCCGCATGTAGGACCGGGTCAGGTCAAGCAGCTTGCGGGCGCCCTCCAGGCCCTTGACGGCCGACGGATGGACCTTCATGTTGAGCTGCGAATTCTGGGAGTTGGAGTGATCCCAGACCGTTGCCGAGTTGAACACGGCGTACGGGCCGTTGACGTCCGTGCCCGGGTACGGCGACATCGAGGCGTCGGCGTACGTCGTGCCGGCCAGGCGGCCGTCCGGCGTCGCCAGGGTTGCCGCGCCCTGCGGGGCGTGGGTCGAGACGGAGATCTGGCACACGTATAGCGGCTTGCCGTACAGCGACAGGAACCGCCGCGGCACCTCGCAGACGTACTCCTCGTACGCCGCGAGGATCTCGTCCACATACGGATCGTCGTTGCCCATCTTGGGCGCCATCAGGCAGTCGCCGTGGATGTCGTCGTAGGCCTGGCCGCCCTCCCGCTTCTCCTGCTGCAGCAGCGAGTAGGAGCCGACTTCCTCGGCGGTCTTGAAGCCGAAGTTGTTGAGGATGGCGTCCTTCATCTGCTCCAGCGTGTACTTCTTCTCCTCGAAGACCAGCTTCTTGATGGCTGCGAGCGAGTTGATGAAGTTGGCGGTGCCGCAGGTCTCGACGTTGAACGTGGCGTTGTAACGGTAGCCGCCGTTGCCGATATGCCTGCCGCGCTCCAGGCAATCGGGCTTCAGGATGGAATGCCAGACCGCCATGTTGTTCTTCCGCCAGATGTCGTGCTGGATGTTGTTGCACTTGTTGAGGACATCAATGGCCTTCTCGAAGTAGTCCTTCCAGATCTCGACCAGCGTCTCGTAGCTGTCGATCTCGCGGTTGTGCGGCTCGAAGACCTGCTCGCCGGTCCGCATGTCCTTGCCGTTGAAGAGCACGCACTCGAGGATCTTCGGCAGCGCCAGGAAGTGCACGCCGACCGAGGTGGGCTGGCCAGAGCCGCCCGGGATCCAGTAGGTCTTACCCCTCAGGGTGAGCGGCATCCAGGAGCCGGGCGAGGTTTCGAGGCAGCCGCCGATCGACCAGGCGCGGGCCTCCTCCACATTCATGCCCTCCGGCCCGTACTGCTTCAGGATGAACTCCATCGCGACCCGGTTGTTCATCCACGCCGGGTAACCCGTGCCGGTCTTCACGCACTCGATGGCCTTCAGCAGGAACTCCTCAGGCAGCTTCTCGTCGTAGAGGACCGACAGCGTCGGCTGCGGGCACGCACAGGTGATGCCGGCCTCGAGGATCAGCATCTCGAGCCGGTTGCTGGCCGGCTTGCCGTCCTTGGTCAGGCCGCCCACCGCCAGGTTGTTGAACGTGTTGCCCGACAGCACACCGCCGACGACACCCGCCGAGGCGAACACGTCGATGCAGGTGAACTTCACCCGGTGGCATTCCAGCAGCTCGAGGACCTCTTCCTCGGTGATCCGGCCGGCCTCGATGTCCTGCTCAAAGTACGGGTAGAGCACCTGGCCGATGCGCCCCGGGGACAGGCCCGAGATGGCGTCCTCGTTCAGCACGCCGATATGGATCGTGTACTGCATCTGGAGCGCCTGCCGGAAGGTCTCGGGCGGCTTGTGGGCGATGTGCTCCAGGACCTCGGCGATCTCCTCGTACTCCCTCCGCTGAACCGGATCCTCAGTGACCTCGACCAGGCGGCGGGCCTCCTTGGCGTAGTTCAGGATCCAGGCCTGGATGCCCTCGAGCACCAGCTTGGCCGCCTCGTAGAAGTACAGCCGGTCCATGCCGCTGACCAGGTCGCCGCCGGACTCGCCGGCCACCTCCGCCTTCTTCTCCTCGCACATCCGGATGAGGCCGTCGAGGCCGTACTGCAGCGGATAGTAGTAGTTGGTCACCTCACGGCCCTGGGGCAGGGTGAAGCCGGACTCGAACATACAGATGACCGAGCGCATCAGCGCCGTCTTGAACGGGTACCCGGGCACCATGGCCTCGTACTTGGCGGCCTCGTCCTCCACGGACTTGCCGACCCACCAGCGGGCGGTCTTCAGAAGTGCCGGCACCTCTTCCTTGCGGATGCCGAACTTGCCGGCCAACGAGACCACGTTGCCGAAGGACTGAACTACGTTGCCGCCGCCCTGGCCCCACTTGACCAGCTCGTCGGCCGAGGTGGAGCCCCGCTGCTTGGCCTCCTGGTACAGCTCGTCCTCCTTGGCCACGTAGAAGCTCTCAGAGAGCCACGGCATCGGGAAGGAGCCGCGGTAGTAATGGGTCTTGCCCATCACCAGCTTCTCGCCCGGGAAAATCATGGGGGTCAGGTGGGAGTAGGCTGCCTTCAGGGCCTTGGCCCGCCGGATGATCGGGACGTCGTGGATGTTGTCGGCGTACGTCCGGGTGTACCAGTAGGGGAACTCCATGTTGGCACTGGACAGGGTCTGGTAGTACAGGTCGCGGAGCTTCTTGGCGCGCGGAGTGGGCTCTTTCTTGACTTCCCGGTCGACCATGTCGGCCGGCGGCTCACCGCCGTACCGCTGCTCGAGGGATATGCCCTTCTCCTTCAGGATCTCGGCCAGTGTCACGGTCTTGCCCATAGAGCTCCTATTCCCCCTTCGAAGCTGAGCGTATTGCCGCGGGCTGCGTCTCCCCGGCACCTCGAACGTACCAATGGCGATCCCCCCGCCGCATCGGCGGGGGGATTACGACCAGTATGATCTTTCCGGGCAAGATCGACGAAAAGCAAGCGGCTCACCGAAAAGGACTAAGCCGGCTGACAGCGAGACTAGTCCTCTGGTCTGGTTTTCGTACTGCCGCCCTAGGCCCGCATGAACGGGGATACCGGCATGTGTTATACTTTGCGCGAAGGGGGGAGGGCCGATGGCATCCGAGCAGCAGATCCGCTGGCTGACGCTTCTGCAGCGCGTCCAGGATCAGTTGTCGCGCTACCACGACTTCGCCCTCGTCGTCCTGGACAGCGAGTGCGATGAGGTCACCGTCCCCTCCGGTCTGCCGCCCATCTGCAACACGGTGAACCCCGATCGTTCCAACCGCTGCTGGACCCTGCGGCGCCAGGCCATCGCCCGTATCGTGGGAACCCGCCAGGCAGTGAGCCTCCCCTGCCCCAACGGGCGCTGCTGCTTCGTCAGCCCGGTGGGCGTGGGTGACGACGACTATGACACCCCCGTGCAGTACGTCGTGGCGGGGAGCGGCCCCCCGCACGCCGCGGAGAGCGTCCGCATGATCCAGGATATCTTCCGGCTGGTATGCCCGCCCGCGGCGGTAGCGCCGGAGGAGCGGCCGGCGGCGCCGGCGGCTGCGGTCACAGCGCCGCAACCGGCTTCGGTGCGGGGCGCGTACGGCACCCTGACCAAGCGGGAGATGGAGATCCTCGCCCTCATCGGCGCCGGGCTCTCCAACCGGGAAATCGCCGAGCACCTGTACGTGTCGCAGTCCACCGTAAAGACCCACATCACCCACCTGCTGCTCAAACTGGGGTTAAACAACCGCACCGAGGCAGCCCTGTACGCCCTCCGGGAGTCCATCCGGCCCTCGCCCACCCCACATCGCCGCTGAACCCCGCGCACCGCAAGGGAAGGCAAGCCAGATGAACGAAAGACTGCCATCCATTCGGCGCAGGCTCCTGTCCGCTTTCGCCCTGGTCCTTCTGACCCTCTCGCTCCTGCTCACGGTCACATCGGCGCTCATCAGCAGCCGGCTCTCCCAGAGCAACCTCGTCGACCGCATGCAGATCGCCATCCAGGTGGCGTGGGACGCCTACGACGAGGGGCCGAACCGGCTGGCGGCGGCCATGGAGTCGCTGGCCAGGCTGGAGCCGGCCGCGGGTCTTCTCGATGCGCAGGAAACGGCAGCCCCCCTCCTGCGCGCCCTCCCCGGCGCCGATTTTGGCCTGGTCGCCAGTCCGGACGGGCTTGTGCTGGCGCACACCGCCGATGCGCAGGTGGGGCAACCGGCTCCGTGGCAGCATATCGCGGCAGAGGCGCTGCGCACAGGCCGTGTCCGGTACACCACCGAGTTGGTCGGCCCGGACCTCGTCGGTGCCCACATGCCGGACGATCTCGATCGGCTGTACCTGCCTGAGGGCTGTACGCCGGGTGATGAGGGGTGCACCAGCATCGGGCTGGTCCAGGTGGTCGCTGTCCCGGTGCGCCGGGATGGCCTCGACCGGGTGCTGATGGCGGGCATCCTGCTCAACAATACCGATGACGTCCCCCGTGCGGCTTCGGAACGCATTCCTGGCGCGTTCCTCTCGGTGGCCGGCGGGGGCATTCGCGTCTCTACCAACATCTCTACCCGTGAACTGGGGCGAATCGAGACCGGCGGACAGCAGAGCATGCAGCTCCGAACCACCGTGCAGCAGGGCCAACGGTACTATGGAAAGGTCCCGGTGGGGAAGGAGATGCATTACATCGCCGCCGACCCGATTGTCAACGCCAGGGGCGAGGTGATCGGCGCCCTCAGCATCGGCCTGCCGCCCAGCAGCTTCAGTGCCTACAGCCGCGGCGCGCAGCTGCTCATGCTCGTGTTCAGTGCCGTCGCGGTGCTCGTCAGCCTCGCGATCGCCCGGGCGATGGCCCGGCGGTTGGCCCGGCCGATCATCGGCCTTGAGCGGGACGTCACCAGCCTGACCTCGGCTGCCCGCTCCCACGACCTGGCGCGGGCCACCCAGCTGATCGACCCGCACCCCGTCCTGTACAGCCGGGAGGTGCAGAGTCTGCACACCGCGTTCCGCACGCTGGCCGAGGCCCTGGTGGACCAGACCCGCAAGACCGAGACCTACCTGCACCAGCTGGAGGACGAGCGGGCAGAACTGCAGGCGATCACCCTGGAGCTGCAGCAGACCAAGGCAACCCTGGAAACGGAGGTCGACCAGCGCACCCAGGAGCTCAGGCAGGTGGTGTCCCAGCTGCGCGAGGCAAACAAGCTGAAGAGCAACTTCCTGACGATGATCAGCCACGAGCTGCGCACGCCGCTCAACTCCATCATCGGCTTCTCCGAGATGCTGGTAGACGAGCTCGCCGGGCCCGTGAACACGCGGCAGCGGGAGTATCTGGAGCACATTCTCTCGTCCGGCCGGCACCTCCTCCAGCTCATCAGCGACCTCCTGCAGTTGTCCCGGATCGAGCAGGGCCGCCTGACGCTGGAGTTCCAGGAGGTCTCCCTGCAGCAGCTCATCGAAACCACCCGGCAGCGGCTGCTTCCCCAGGCCGCATCCGCAGGTCTGACCCTGGAGGTAAGCTGCGACGAGACCGTGCCGCTCATCCAGGCCGACCCGACCCGGGTGAAAGAGATCCTGGACAACCTGCTCTCCAACGCGATCAAGTTCACGCCGGCTGGGGGCACCATATGGATCCGGCTGCGGCGGACCGAGGACATGGCCCTGATCGAGGTGGAGGACACGGGTATCGGCATGCGTCCGGAGGAGCAGACGACCGTCTTCGACGAGTTCGTCCAGGCGGAGTCGGGCTACAGACGCCGCCACGAGGGTGCGGGGCTCGGGCTGCCGCTGTCCAAGAAGCTGGCCGAGATGCACGGCGGGAGGATCGCGCTCTCCAGCCAGCTGGGCGTCGGCACGCTGGTGCAGGTGTACCTCCCGCTGCAGAGAGGAAGTGAGCCGCAATGGCCGCGCGAATCCTGATCGTGGAGGATAACGCCCTGAACATGAAGCTCGTATCTGACCTGCTGTCCATCCACGGCTACGAGGTCATCCAGGCCAAGGCCGGCGAGCAGGCGCTGGACCTGGCGACGACCCTCAACCCCGATCTCATCCTCATGGACATCGCGCTGAAGGGTATGACCGGGCTGGAGATCACCCAGCGGCTGAAGGAGGATCCCAGGACGGCCGCCATCCCCGTCGTTGCCCTGACGGCCTACGCCGGCGAGGAGGACCGGCGGCGCGCTCTCCTGGCCGGGTGCGATGGCTTCATCGCCAAGCCCATCAACACCCGGGCGCTGCCCCGCCTGATCGCCGAATATCTGAAGGGAGGATCGGCCCGTGGAATCGCGTCAGAACGCACGGATCCTCATCGCTGAGGACGACCCCTCCTCGGCCCGGATGTTGTCCGAGATGTTGGCGGCCGCCGGGTACGAGACCACGGTCGCTCCCGACGGACAAACCGCTCTGGCGATGGTGGCCGCCCACCGGCCCGACCTGGTACTGCTGGACGTGCGTATCCCCGTCCGCAACGGCTTCGAGGTGTGCGACGAGATCAAACGTTCGCCGGACACCCGGCACATCCCCGTCCTGATGATCACAGGACTCAGCGAGGACCGCTGGCGCCTCCTCTCCATCGAAGCCGGCGCTGACGACCTCCTCACCAAGCCGGTCAACCGCCCCGAGTTGTACGCCCGGGTGCGCGCCCTGCTCCGTACCCATCGGCGGTTCCTGGAGCTGGAGCGCCCAGAAGACGTGGTGAACAGCCTGTTCGCCCTGATCGAGCTGAAGGATCCGGAGCTGGCCGAGCACTGCCGGCTGGTGTCCACCCTCTGCGGGGGAGCGGCCCGGGCGCTCGGGCTGCCGCCCGACGAGGTGGAGCTGGTCTCGCGCGCCGGACTGCTGCACGACCTGGGCAAGGTCGTGGCGGCGGAGCCCGTAACGGCGCACCCCGAACACGGGGAGCAGGTCCTCCGCCGCCTGGGTCCCCTGTCCCGGCTGGCCCCTCTGGTGCGCGGCCACCACGAGCGCTGGAACGGCACGGGCTGGCCCGACGCGCTCCCGCCCCAGCAGCAGTCAACGGCGCTGCAGCTGGTCGCCCTGGCCAACGGCCTCGCCCATCTGCTCGCCGAAGGAAAGGGCCCGGAGGCCGCAGGGGAAACCCTGCGCCGCCAGGCCGCCATGGGCTGGTGGAACCCCGCGCTGCTCGCGCCAATGCTCGGGGCCATCCCGCGCTGAGTGAACGCCCCGGGGCCCGCCGCCTCAGCGCAAGGCTCGCCACCACCAGCTCCACCAAAGGAGAAGACCATCCATCCAATTATTACCCGTTTCGAATTTCTATTCATAATTACGGTCAGCATGGAACGACGCGGCGGGTTCCGGCTGCGCCGCCTCCCCCTCGGCCCCCGGGCCTTCCCGGTCCCGGCACCACTCCTGCACGGTCTCCACCAGCACGTCCCAGGCCCGCTCCACGATGACCGGGTCGAACTGCGTGCCGCTGCACCGGCGCAGCTCGTCCAGCACCTCCTCGGCGCCCATCGGCTCGCGGTACCGGCGCCTGGCGCACATGGCCTCCACCGCGTCGGCCACCGCGAGGATGCGGCTCATGTACGGCGTCTGCTCGCCGATCAGCCCGTCGGGGTAGCCCTTCCCATCCCAGCGCTCGTGGTGGTGGCGCACCACCTCGGCAACATCGGCCATGCCGGCCACCTCGCCCAGGATGCCGGCGCCGATCACCGCGTGCTCCTGCATCTGCAGCCGCTCCTCCGCCGTAAGGGGGCCCGGCTTCAGCAGGATGGACTCGGGCACGCCGATCTTGCCGATGTCGTGCAGGTTCGCCGCCAGAATCAGCCGGCGCTGTTCGGCCTTGCTCATGCCCAGGGCCCGGGCGATCTTGCCCGCCAGCTCGGCCGTGCGGTTGCCGTGGCTGGCCGTCATGCGGTCCCGGGCGTCCAGCGCCTTGGCGAGAGCCGCAGCCGTCTGCTGAAACGAGGTCTCCAGGGCCTGGTACGCCTGCGCCAGCTCCTCCGTGCGGACCGCAACCTCCGTCTCCAGTTCGGCCCGCTTGGCCAGGGCCCGGTGCCGCACCTCCATGAACCCGGCGGCCAGCTCCTCCAGCTCCCGGACCCCCTGGTACGCCGCCGGGTCAAAGACCACCGGCTCCTCCCAGCGCACCACCGCCGAGCGCAGCCGCTCCAGCGGACGGGTCATGCGCGCCGTCACCCGCCAGGAGACCAGCGTGGTGATCGCCGTCGCCAGAACCGTGATCAGCAGGACAGCCTGCACCCAGGGCCGCAGCAGGTCGGCGCCGAAGGAGCGGAACACGGCCACCTCCACCGTGCCCAGGTGCTCGTTGAAGTACCGGACCTGCGCCTGCTCCACCCAGACCAGCGCCGGATCGATGGCCGGGTCGCCCGCGCTGAACCGCAGGCTGCCGCTGGGAAAGCGCACCTTCACGAACGCGACGCCGGGCTCGCGCGACGCCAGGTGTACCGGCGTCTCGATGTGCGGGGTATCCTCCCACTCGGAGGCGATCGTCACCGCCAGAGTGGACGCGACCGCCTTGGCCATGGCCCGCACCTGCCCCTCTGTGCGGACGGCAGTCCACCAGAGGAACAGGGCCGCCGCGGCCCAGACGATCAGCATCGACACGACCCACATCGCGCTCCCGAAGTACACCTGCAGCGACAACGAGCCCCGCTTCATCACGAGTTCCCCTGTCTCACCCACGCGGACCACTGCTGGTACGCCCGCTTCTGCGCCTCGCGCCCCAGCGTTTCCGTGATGTTCTCCCATTCCTCGGCCGCCTCCCGCAACGCCTCCTCGGCCGCGGCCTCGCCCCGGAAGACCTTCAGGACGGCCCGGTCGAGCGCCTGCGTGTACTGCCAGCCGCCGGGGATGGTCAGGTCAGCCACCGGCCGCTCCAGCGAGCGCAGCATGATCGCGTACAGCTCCTCCGCGATCGCAGGGTCCGGGAAAAGCACCTGGTGTTCCGGATGGGCAAAGTGGCTGTACCGGTACGGGTCGTTGATCGTGTCGGCCCGGGTGATCATGTGGCCGCTCACCTCGGGACTGGTGACGTACTTGGCCACCGCGGCCGCCACCTCCGGCTGCCGGGACTGGGCCGCGATGACCAGCACCCGCCCGAAGAAGATGCCGCCCCTGGGGGCTCCCTCGACCCCGCCGGGCACCTCGCCCCAGCCCAGCCGGCCGGCCACCTGGGAGTTCCAGACCTCGGAGTCATAGGAAAACCGGGCCGTGTCCGAGAACTGCACCGCCATCGGCACGGTGCCGGCAAACAGGGCCCGGTTCAGATCCTCCCAGTCGTACAGGGCCTCGGGGGCCACCTCCTGCTGCAGCGCGGCCAGGTCGCTCAGGACCTTCACCCCGAGCTCACCGTGGATGAGCGGCCGCATCTCCTCATCGAAATAACTGCCGCCCAGGCTGGCATACCGCTGGGCGAACCACATGTACGACTTGTTTTCCCGCCCGATGAACGCGGTGCCGTACCGGGTTCCGCCGGGAAGCGCCTCCGACTGCGCCAGGGTCCGGGCCGCGTCATCAAACTGCTCCCACGTCTCGGGGAACGGCAGGTTCAGCTGTTCGAACAGGTCTTTCCGGTAAAACAGCAGATGGAGGTCGCCGTCGTACACAAATCCGTAAAACCGATCGCCGAACCGCATGTAGAGGTTGCGGTAGACCGGAAGGATGTCGGTGTACCACGGGTCGGTGGTGTCGATCCACGGGTCGATCGGCTGGATCAGCCCCTGGGAGATGAACAGGTCCAGGTGACGGGGCGGGATGATGACCAGGTCCGCCTGGTCCTGCGCCTCGGACACAAAGCGGTCCAGCTCCGTGGCCAGGTGGGGCGGATGGCGCAGCACGGGGCGCACGCCGAAGCGCCGGCAGATCTCCTCCGCCTCCAGTTCGAACGACCGGGTGGCCTCTGCGGAGTCGCCCACGATGTAGAGGGGGGTGCAGGGAGCCAGCGGATCTGCGGGGCCATTCGCCGGGTCCGCTGACGCTGAGGGGCCCGGGCTGGCGGGACGGACGCCGCCGCAGCCGGCGCAGACCGCCAGCGTCAGCGCGAGCGCCAGCCCCAGCGCGGATCGGTGTCGCATGCTCGTCACGCCTCCTCGGCTCTGACAGGGGGCCTGTACGACACACCAGAATGTTCGTGGGGCCAAGTTTATGTTACCATACATTTCATGCGAAATTGCCTGTCCGGGCGGCCCTTGCGGGCGGCCGCCCCCCCGTCACCGGCCGCTGCAGCCCGGCCCGCTGCTGTGCCGAACAATTTCGTCCGCGAATTATCAGCTTCTCCAAATGGATCTGATTTCCTGCCCCCATTGGGGCCAGGCGGCAGCCCAAAAGGAAGGACCCGGGTGGGCCCCCGGGTCCTTCCGCCTTCTCCTAATACAGCTGCACCGTTCCTGGGCCGTACGACTCCAGCCGGCGCTTCACCGCCTGCAGGAACCTGCCGCAGACCAGCCCGTCCAGGATGCGGTGATCCAAGGACAGGCAGATGTTCATCATCGACCGGATGGCGATGGCGTCGTTCTCCAGCACCACCGGCATCTTGGTGATGGCCTCAAACGACAGGATGGCGGCCTGCGGGTAGTTGATAATCGGCGCCGACATGAACGAACCGAAGGCGCCGGTGTTGTTGACCGTGAAGGTGCCGCCGGTCACGTCGTCCAGCGTCAGCTTGCCCGCCCGCGCCCGCTCGGCCAGGTCGGCCACCGCGTGGTTCAGCCCGGCGATGGAGAGCCGGTCGGCGTGCTTGATCACCGGCACGGCCAGGGCGTCTTCTGTCGCCACGGCGATGGAGATATGGATGTCCTGCTTGATGACGATCCGGTCGCCTTCCCACGTGGAGTTGAGGATCGGGTACTCCCGGAGCGACTCGACCACGGCCTTGATGAAGAACGGCATGTACGACAGGGTGCGACCGGTCTTCGCCCGGAACTCGGGCCCCACCTGCTCCCGCAGTTTCACCAGATTGGTGACGTCGACCTGCATCATCGTCCAGGCGTGCGGGGCCTCGTGCTTGGACTGGACCATCTTGGCGGCGATGCGCCGGCGCACCGGGTCGACGGGGATGATCCGATCGCCGGGCGCGGCGGCGACGCCGCCCGCCGCCGCGGGGGCCGAAGACGGCGCGGGGGCGGCAGCGGGCGCGGGCGCCTCTGCCCCCGCAGGCGCAGTCACAGACGCAGTTGCAGGCGCAGTCACCGGCGCAGTTGCAGGCGCGGCCGCACCCCGGGCGGCGATGAACGCCTCCACGTCCTTTCGGGTGACCCGCCCGCCGAGGCCGGTGCCCTTGACCTGGCTGAGGTCAATGCCGTGCTCCTGCGCCAGCCGGAGCACCGCCGGGCTGTACCGCCCGGCGCCGGCCTTCGGTGCGGCGGCGGACGGGGCGACCACGGCAGTAGCTGTACCGCCGGCAGAAGGCGGCGCACCACCGGGCGCTGCGGCGCCGGCAGATGCTGCGGCCGGCGCCGGATGGGCCCCTGCGGCCGGCGGTGCGGCCGCAGGCGCCTCCCCCGCGCCCTCCCCCGCGGCCTCCATCGTCGCGATGCGGGCGCCTACCGGCACGGTGGTTCCCTCCGGCACGTCCAGCGTGAGGATGCGCCCGTCCGCCGGCGCCGGGATCTCCGCGTTCACCTTGTCCGTGATGACCTCGGCGATGGGCTGGTACTTCTTCACGACGTCACCGGGGGCTACCAGCCACCGGTTGATCGTCCCTTCCGTCACCGATTCGCCCAGCTGCGGCATGGTGATTTCCAAGGCCATAACCCCCCTCGCCTAGAACTGCGCCAGCTCACGCATGGCCGCGAGGCACTTCTCCGTCGACAGCATGTAAAACTTCTCCATCGGCCCGGCGTAGGGCATCGCCGGCACGTCGGGGCCGCACAGCCGCTGGATCGGCGCATCCAGGTCGAAGAGGCACTCCTCGGCGATGATGGCCGCGACCTCGGCGCCGACGCCGTGAGTCTTGCCCGCCTCGTGGGCGATCAGCACCTTGCCCGTCTTGCGGGCGGCCGCGACGATGGCCTCCCGGTCCAGCGGCAGCAGCGTGCGCAGGTCGAGCACCAGCGCGGAGTACCCCTCCTGCGCCAGCAGCTCCGCCGCCTCGAGGCAGAAGTGCACGACCTTGCCGTAGGTGATCACCGTGATGTCGGTGCCGTCCCGCTTCACCTCGGCCTTGCCGATGGGGATGGTGTAGTCGCCCTCGGGCACCTCGCCCTTCACGGCGCGGTAGAGCCCCTTATGTTCGAAGAAGAGCACCGGGTCGGGGTCCCGGATGGCCGAGATCAGCAGCCCCTTGGCATCGTACGGCGTGGAGGGCACCACCACCTTCAGCCCGGCGGTGTTGGTGAAGTACTGCTCGACGGACTGGGAGTGGTAGAGCCCGCCGTGCACGCCGCCGCCGAAGGGGGCGCGGATCACCATCGGCACCGTCCAGGCGCTGTTGGAGCGGTAGCGCATCTTGGCCGCCTCAGAGACGATCTGGTTCATCGCCGGGAAGATGAAGTCCGCGAACTGGATCTCGCAGACGGGCTTGGTGCCGTAGAGCGCCGCGCCGATGCCCACGCCGACGATGGCCGACTCGGTGAGCGGCGAGTCCATCACCCGCTGGGGGCCGAACTCGTCGTACAGCCCCAGCGTCGCCCCGAAAACGCCGCCCTTCCGGCCCACGTCCTCCCCCACGACCCAGACGTCCGGGTCACGGCGCATCTCGGTGCGCAGCGCGTCGCGCACGGCCTCGACCAGGTTCATCACCGGCATCGGCTCATCCCTCCTCGTACACGTGGCGCAGGGCCTCTTCCGGCGCGGCGTAGGGCTGGGCCTCGGCCCAGTCGGTGGCGTCGTCCACCTCGGCCATCACCCTCCGCTCCAGCTCCTGCTCCGCCGCCTCGTCCATGAGCCCGTGCTCGAACAGGTACTGACGGGCCTTCCGGATGGGGTCCCGGGCCTGCACGGCCGCGATCTCCTCGGGATCCCGGTAGCGCCGCTGATCGTCGTCCGAGGAGTGCGAGGTGATGCGGATGCACCTGGCCTCGATCAGGGTCGGCCCCTCGCCCCGGCGGGCCCGCTCGTGGGCCGCCTTGACCACCTCGTAGACCGCCAGCACGTCCGTGCCGTCCACCTCGATGCCGGGTATGCCGTAGCCCTGCCCCCGGGCGGCCACGGAACCGCCCGCCACCTGCTGGGTGAGCGGCACCGAGATGGCGTATTCGTTGTTCTGCACCAGGAAGATCACCGGGAGCTTGTGGACCCCCGCCCAGTTCAGCGCCTCGTGGAAGTCGCCCTGGTTCGAGGAGCCCTCGCCGCAGGCTGTGTAGACCACCACGTCGTCGCCGCGCATCCGGGCCGCCTGGGCGATGCCCACGGCGTGCAGCATCTGCGTCGTCACCGGGCTGGATCCGGACACGATGTTGAGCGGCCGGTTGCCCCAGTGCGACGGCATCTGCTTGCCGCCTGAGGCCGGATCGGCCCCCCGGGCGAAGGCGCTCAGCATCACCTCACGGGGCGTCACCCCCACCACCAGATTGACGCCCAGATCGCGGTAGTACGGCGTAAACCAGTCCTGCCGCTTGCGGAAGGCATAGGCCGCACCTACCTGCGCCGCCTCCTGCCCCTGCGGCGAGATGACGAACGGGATCTTGCCCCCCCGCTGGAGCAGCCAGAGCCGCTCATCCAGCCGGCGGGTGAGCAGCATGTAGTAGTACATCTCGCGCATCTGGTCCGCCGTCAGGCCCAGGGCCTCGTGCCGGGCCACAGTCGCCTCCGTCATCGCTCTCCCCCTCCCGTATGCGTCCTCACTGCCCTGCAGCGAAACCGCCTGCACCAGCCGGCGGCCGCTCCCCCGCCTCTGCGGGCGCGTGCCGCCCGGTCCGGACGCCGCCGACCGCCTGCAGGCCGGGCTTCTTCTGCAGGGAATCGCCTACATGTGAATCGCGCGCCCCTCCACCGCCAGGGCCGCCTCCCCGAAGATCTCGGCGAGGGTCGGGTGCGGGCGGATCACCTGGCCGAGCTCCCACGCCGAGGCGTTCAGCGTCAGGGCCAGCCCGGCCTCGGAGATGAGGTTGGTGGCGTCCGGCCCGATCAGGTGCACCCCCAGCACGTCGCCGGTGGCGCCGTCGGCGACGATCTTGGCGAAGCCGTCCAGCGAGCCGTGCACCAGCGCCTTGCCGATCCCCCGCCAGGGGAAGGTGCCCACCCGCACCTCCCGGCCCTGCTCCCGGGCCTGGGCCTCGGTAAGCCCCACAGACGCCACTTCCGGCCGTGTGTAGACGCACCGCGGCACCCGCGCCGGGTCGAAGGGCTCGGGGTTCAGCCCGGCGATGTGCTCCATCGCAATGATGCCCTGGTGGGACGCGACGTGGGCCAGCCCCCCGCCGGCCACGTCGCCGATGGCGTAAATCGCTGGGTCGCCGGTCCGGCCGAAGCCGTCCACCTGGATGAAGCCGCCCGGACCGTAGGTCACGCGCTCCCGGTTCTCCAGCCCGAAGCCCTGCGTCACCGGTTCGCGCCCCACCGCGATCAGGAGCGCCTCGGCCTCGAACGCGCGGGTCTCGTCGCCCACCCGGGCCTGAAGCGTCACGCGCCCGTCCGCCACCTGCACCGACTCAGGCAGCACGGCGGCGCCGGTCACGATCTGCACCTTCCTGCGGCTCATCAGCTTATGCAGCTCGGCCGCCACGGCCTCATCCTCCGTGGGCAGGATGCGGTCCAGGAACTCGAGCACGGTCACCTTCACGCCGAAATCCGCGTAGAGGCTCGCCCACTCCATGCCGATCACGCCGGCGCCGATGATGATCACCGACTCCGGCAGCCCGGGCCGGGCCAGGGCCTCGTCGGACGTCATCACGTGCGTGGCGTCCACGGGGATCCCCATCGTCTTCGGCCGGGAGCCGGTGGCGACGATGATCTTGTTGAACTCCAGGAGCTCCTGCTGGTCGCCGACCATCACGGAGACCAGTCCGTTGGGCGAGAAGATGGACGGCGGCACCAGGGCGCCCCGGCCCTGAAAGAGGGTCACGCCGTTCTTCTTCAGCAGCCCCTGGATGCCCTTATGCAGGTTGCTCACGATCTTGTCCTTGCGCGCCCGGACCGCGGCAAAGTCGAGATCCGCGCCTTGGGCCACCACGCCGAACTCCCGGGACTGGCGCAGCGTCTGCAGCACCTCCGCGCTGCGCAGGTACGCCTTGGTCGGGATGCATCCCCGGTGCAGGCAGGTGCCGCCCACTTTCTCCTGCTCCACCAGGGCGACCTTCAGGCCCAGCTGGGCGCCGCGGATGGCGGCGACGTAGCCGCCGGGACCGCCGCCGATGACGACGACGTCGAAGGATTGACTCATGGCAGTTCGCGCCCCCTTTCACGGCCGCACGGGCGCCGGGCCCGCGCGTACCCAGGTGCTACAGGGTAGATGCAACTTTCGTGCCAGAGCAATGGCACTTTCGGACTAGCCTCCCGTCCTCCGATTCTGCACAATGTTGCAGATACCTGCAAGGCCATGCAGGCACTTCGGTGCACTACCCATGGTCCGCCTCGCTCATGGCCCTAGCACCATAGACGGGCTCAATCAGAGGAATTAGGATGATCGATTAGCATGATCACAATTCGGGTGCTATGGTGAAACTGATGGCACGCATGGACTACGGGGCCGCGGGCCCCGGGGCGGGAGGTTTGACGAAGTGAAGGCCAATGTGGCGATCAACGGCTTTGGGCGCATCGGCCGCATGGTCTGCCGCAGACTGCTCACCCACCCGAACCTCAACCTGGTCGCCGTCAACGCGTCGTACCCGGCCGAGACCCTGGCTCACCTGCTGAAGTACGATACGGTGCACGGCAGGCTGGATGCCGAGGTGGTGGCCGGAGACGGAGAGATCCTGGTCGACGGCCGCGCGGTCCGGCTCGTCTCCGAGCGGGATGCGTCCAGGCTCCCCTGGCGCGAGCTGGGCATCGATATCGTCGTCGAGGCGACGGGCAAGCACAAGGAGCGGGAGCGTGCCGCCCTTCACCTGCAGTCCGGCGCCCGGAAGGTCATCATCACCACGGCCACGAAGGACGCCGACGTGACGATCGTGATGGGCGTCAACGAGGGCGACTACCGCCCCGAGGAGCACCACGTCATCGCCGCCGCCTCCTGCACCACCAACTGCCTGGCCCCGGTCGCCAAGGTGCTGCACGAGGCCTTCGGCATCCGCACCGGGCTGATGACCACCGTGCACGCCTACACCAACGATCAGAACATGCTCGACAACCCCCACCGGGACCTCCGGCGGGCCCGCGCGGCCACCGCGTCGATCATCCCCACCACCACCGGGGCCGCCCGCGCCGTGGCCCAGGTGCTCCCCGAGCTGAAGGGCCGCCTGAACGGCTTCGCCCTGCGGGTACCCACGCCCGACGTCTCGGTGGTCGACCTGGTCGCCCAGCTGGAGCGTCCGGCCACCCGGGAGGAGATCAACCAGGCCCTGCGGGACGCCGCCGAAGGGCCCCTGCGCGGCATCCTCGCCTACACCGAGGAGCCGCTGGTCTCCTCCGACTTCATCGGCGATCCCCACTCGGCCATCGTCGACGGCTCGCTGACCATGGTGGGGCCCGACAACCTGGCCAAGGTCATCGCCTGGTACGACAACGAGTGGGGCTACTCGTGCCGGGTCGTCGACCTCGCCGCACGGGTCGCAGCGTCGCTGGCCGCGGCGCCTCCCCTGCAGGGCGCGGCCGACTGATCCCGCCCGGCGGGCGGACTGCTGCGGGATGATTCCGCCCGGCGGGCCGACCGCTGCGGGGTGATCCCACCCGGCGGGAGAACCGCTGCGGGGGCTTCGGCCCCGCCGCGAAAATCGCGCAGACTACCCCCGGGGGGTGATCTGCGTGAGCCAGGGGCAGCCGCCGCGGGGCCGCACGGGCGAGAAGGTGACCGAATCCGGCACCTACCAGTGCGAGGACCGGTCCCGCTGGACGTACCAGGCCGGAGAGCGGTTCCGCCCTTGCCCGTCCACGGGCAGGCCCACCGTGTGGGAGAAGACCGCCGAACCCGATCATGCGGACAGCCGCTGAATGCCGCAGATGCCGCGAAAGGCGGCCGTGCGGAGCCCGGAAGGCTCCCCACGGCCGCCGTTTCCGTCAGTAACCGCGGGCGCGGTCCACCACGCCCCGCAGCGGCTCGCCCCGCTCGAACCGCCGCAGGTTCTCCGCGAAGTAGGCCGCGATGGCATCGGGCCGGTTCAGCCCGCTCAGGTGGGGCGTGACGGTGATCCCCGGCTCCGTCCAGAACGGGTGGTCCTCGGGCAGCGGCTCCACCGCGAAGACGTCGAGCACCGCCCGGATGCGGCCGCTGCGCACCGCCCGCAGGAGCTTGTCCTCATCCAGGGTCGCGCCACGGCCCACGTTGATCAGCAGCGCGCCCTCCTTCATCGCCTCCGGGTCGATCAGCCCCCGGGTCTCCGGCGTGTCCGGCAGGGTGCTGACCAGATAGTCGACCCCGGCGGTGAAGGCCCCGGCCTCTTCGGGCGTGAACACGCGGTCGACGTGCGGCCGCGGCCCCGGCGTGCGTGCCAGGCCCCAGACCTCCATCCCGAAGGCCTGGCCCCTGGCCGCGACTTCCTGGCCGATGGACCCCACGCCGGCAACCCCCAGCCGCTTGCCGGCCAGCGTCTCCGCCCGGAACGGCTCCCACCGGCGGGCCGCCTGCGCCGCGTAGATCCGGGGAAGCTGCTGGGCGTGGGCCAGCATGTGGGCGAAGGCGTACTCGCTCATGGGCACGCCGAACAGCCCCTCCACGCGGCTGATCACCACCCCCGGCGGCACCGGCGCCGCCATCAGGTCCTCCACCCCGGCGCCCATCTGCTGGATCCAGCGCAGGCGCCGGGCACCGGAAAGGATGTCCGGGGGAATCCGCCAGCCGAAGAGGATGTCGGCTTCCCCGATGGCGCGGGCGGCCTCTTCCCGGCTGGTGCAAGGAATCAGCTGGTAATCGGCCGAATGGGATATCAGATGCCGGAGCAGTTCCGCGTACTTCTCCGCCCGCTTCGCCTCGTAAATCACAATTACCCTGTGGATACGGATCCCTCCTTGTCACCGCCCCCGGCCGCCGGCGAACCGCGGCGCTGCCGCAGCCGCTGCGACGCGGCGCCGATGGCCGCGCCCAGCGCCAGCACGAGGGCGACCGTGATCGCGATGAACCGCCCGACGGGATCCCGTTCGAACACCGCCAGGGGGTTCCGGCCCCCCAGCAGTTCGAGGGCCACGTGGACCAGCGCCAGGAGCACCCACACGCCCAGCGTGATCAGGAATCCGCGCACTCCCCCGCGCATCATCACCCCTCCTGGCGACTGAAAATTCGCCGGAGTATGAACCCTTTCCTGTCTGCCCGGGGACAATCTTCCGAAGGAGAGGGGGGACGAGGATGCCCGATCCGATGACCTTGCTCCTGCTGACCCTTTTCGGCTACACCGGCGTGCCGACCCTGCTGGCGCGCAAGGGATTCTCCCGCGTGCTGAGAGGGCTGCCCGCCGCGGTGCCGCAGGTCGCGCTCACCTTCGACGACGGGCCCGACCCGGTCTGGACGCCCCGCATCCTCGAGATCCTCGACCGGTTCGGGGTCACCGCCACCTTCTTCATGCTGGGCAGCCGCGCCGAAGCCTACCCCGACCTGGTGCGGCAGGTGGCCGCCGCCGGCCACGAGGTGGGCGTGCACGGCTACCGGCACCGGGTGCCGGCCCTGCAGGGGCTGCGCGCCACCCTCCGGGACGTGGAAGCCACCGTCCGGATCCTCACCGACATCCTCCAGCGGCGGCCCCGGTTCTACCGGCCCCCCTGGGGCATCTTCAACCTGTGGACCGGCCTTGCCGCCCGGCGCCACAACCTGATCCCCGTGGTCTGGTCGCTCTACGTGGCCGAGTGGTCCCGCGCCACCACGGCACACTCGATCTACGTCGATGCCATGCAGAAGACCCGGCCGGGCACGGTGCTCCTCCTGCACGACGCCGCCGGGCCGGGCTCACGGCCCGATGCGCCGGCGGTGGTGGCCCAGGCCCTGCCCCGGCTCATCGCCGGGCTCAGGCGCCGGGGGCTCTCGCTGGTCAGTCTCCCGGAGCTGCTCGCACCGGTGGGAAGGGGGCTCACGGATGCGCCGCCTGGTCAGAATGTGGGATCGCCTGGTCCGTAAGTTCCTCGGCATCCGCCCCGCCCGCCCGGAGGGCGTCCTCGGTTACGCCGTGCGCCGCTACCGGGGGCGGGGCATCCCCGTGGAAGGCGGGGCTGCCCTGCGCCCCGGCGACCGGGTGCTGGAGCTGCACCTGGACAGCCGGCGGCTCGCGGAGGCGACGGCCGGACTGAGCCCGCACCGGCGCATCCTGTGGCTCCGGCGCACGCTGCTGGCCGACCTGCGCGCCCTGGCGCAGGCGGCGGCGTCGGACCCTTCCCTGGCATCCGCCGCCGGCCTCTGGGGGCTGACCGTGCTCCACCGCGGCGTCGACGCCCTGGGGTTTGCGGTGGCCGAGCCGGGGTCCGGCCCCCTCAGCCGGCTCTCCACCTGGTACATGCGCCTGCTGCTCGCGGCCTACCACCCCGAGGGCGCCGGCCGCGTGCAGAGGCGGGAAGAGGCGCTGGTCGCCCGGGAGATCTTCCTGCCCATGGACCGGCTGCGCGCACTGGCCCCGCCCGCTACGTCAGCAGGGCGAGCAGCACCGGGGCCAGGACAATCTTCACCAGCATCGCCATCGGGTAGACCGTAATGTACCCCACCGTGGGCAGGTCGTTTCCGGCCTGATCCAGGGCGAAGCCCAGCGTCGCCGACTGGGTCTGCATGCCCGCGAGCATGCCCGTCAGCATCGCCATCGGAATGCGCAGCCACCGGTAGCCGATGTAGAGCATCGCCCAGGACGCCAGCAGGATGATGGCCGCGCTCATCCCGAGGATCACCCACCCCCGGGGCTGGGTCAGCATCTGCGCGAACTCGTAGCCCGACCGCGTGCCCACGGCGGCCAGGAAGATGGTCAGCCCCAGCTGACGCAGAAGCAGGTTGGCGCTGAAGGGCAGACCCCAGACCAGCGGCCCCGTCCGCTGCCGGGCGCCCAGGAACAGGGCGACGATCAGCGGACCGCCGGCCAGCCCGAGCCGGACGGTGATGCCCCCGGGCAGCGGGATCGGCACCAGCCCCAGCCCGATGCCCAGGGCCATGCCGAACCCCAGCACGGCGACGTCGATCTCTGAGATCGCCCGGTACGAGTTCCCCAGGTACGCCTCCACCTCCGGCAGCCGTTCCCGCCGCGACAGGATCCGCACCCGGTCGCCCAGCTCCAGCGGCATGTCGGCGTAGGGCAGGAGCTGCAGGTCGCCGCGCCAGACCCGCGACACCACCACCCCGAAGCGGTTGGTCAGGTTCAGCTCCCGGAGCGTGCGGCCCGCGACCTCGGGGTTCGAGACGAAGACCTCCCGCATGTCCACCTCGGACCGGTCCAGGTCGGCCTGCACCTCGCTGACGGCGCCGAGGACCTGGGCCGCGCGCTCCAGCTCCTCCTCCGTCCCCACGGCGGTGACCAGGTCGCCTTCCTGCAGGTAGCTCTCCCAGTTCGCCACTTCGGTGTGCTCGCCCCGCCGGATGCGGCCGAACACCACGTGCAGCCGGTGCGCGGACACCAGCTCCCGCACCGTGCGCTCGGCCGCCTCGGGCCGGTCGACCCGCAGGGTCCAGCAGGTGATGTCGGGCGACACGCCGGGAACGTCCTTCAGGGAGCGGGCCTCCGCCTTGTAGTCGATGCGGAACTGCCGCTCGGCCAGGTACATGGCCAGGATGACCCCCAGGATGCTCGCCGGGTACGCGATGGAGTAACCCACCACCGGATCGGTCAGCGCGCCGGTCGCCCCGACGCCCACCAGGTAGTCCACCGCGGCCGCCAGAGCCGGGGTGGAGGTGAGCAGGCCCGCGAAGACGCCGACGGTCTCGGCGGGCCGCAAGGGCAGCAGGTAGTGCGGGATGAGCAGCAGCAGCGCGGTCAGCAGGATGATGCCCAGCGCGAACAGGTTGTGGCCGACGCCCTTGCCCCGGAAGGAGCGGATGAAGTCGGGACCGCTGCTGAGCCCGACGCAGTAGACAAACAGAGCCAGCCCGAACTGGTACACGATCTCCGGCAGCTTCAGGCGGGGGTCGAGGGCGCCGAAGAACAGGCCGACGAAAAGCACCGCCGCCACACCCAGGTGAACCCCGCCGATCCGGACGCGCCCCAGGGGATAGCCGATGCCAGCGACGATGAAGAGAAGCAGAAGCGGATTGTCAAGCAGGATACCCAGCATGGTTCGGGCTGCCTCCACAGTCGTAATCGGGACTGCGTCCCTCACTTAGAGTTAAACGCCCGCAGGGATCCTCCTGTCTCAGACCTGCCTTACAGTTCCGGCGCCCGGGCGCCTGCCGCCTATTCTTTCCCGGAGGCGGACAGGCTAGCCCGCGGCAGTTCCGGGGCCGCCCGGACAGAAGTCCTCACACGGAGACCGACCGGCGGCTGGCCAGGAAGTGGAGGTACGCCTCCTTCACCGGCCGGCCGAGGATCTCCTCCACCGCCCGCCGGTAGAGCCGGATCTGAGTCCCGTAGCGGAGCGCCGCCTGCTCGGGCTCCCGCCGGTCGGTCTTGTAGTCCACCAGAACGAAACCGTCGTCCTCCTCCAGCAGCAGGTCGATCATGCCCTGGACGATGACCACGTCGCCGGCGGCGACCTCCGGCGGCAGGTCGCTGTACACCTCCCCGGCGGGCACGGCCAGCGTGAACGCCACCTCCCGGCGGACCCGGTCCCGGGCCTCCAGGATGCGCCTGCCCAGGGGCGAGCCGAAGAAGTCGGCGATGGCCTCGACGTCCACCACCGCCGCCTGCTGCGGGGTGAGCAGCTCCCGCGCCACCATGTCGGCCAGCTGCTGCCCCACCCCCGTCGGATCCAGCGGGCGGGTGAGGTCGAGGTGCTGCAGGACCACGTGCATCACGGTGCCCCGCTCGGTGGGCGAGAGCGTCCTGCGCTCCTGCAGGAACCGGGGACGGCCGGCGAATGCGCTGGACGCCGCCTCCGCAGCCGCTGCCCGGGCGCCCCGGGGCTCCGCGCTTGCGGCGGTCTGCGCCGCCTCGGCGGGGGCGTGCGGCGACCCGGCCGGCGACGGCAGAGCCGTCTCCGGCGGCACCACCTGCTCCGCCGGCGATTCGGCGTCGGGATCGAAGTAGCCCTTCAGCTCGGTGACCGACAGCTTGCCAAACCGGCGAACCACCGGCTCGAAGGGATAGCGCCAGCCGAACCGGGCACGCAGCAGGTCGCCCAGGGGTTCGTCAAGCGGCCGGTCCAGCGGCTGGGCGGCGCCTACGCGCGCCCAGTCCAGGGCGGGCGGCGCCTCGTCCCCGGCCGTCTCCGCCAGCAGCCGCTGCAGCGACGCCTGGTCCCAGCGGGTCACCGCCCAGCGGGAGGGATCGCCGGCCACGGACGGATTCAGGCCGCTTTCCCCCGCCCGGGCGGCGTCGGCGGCGAGCTCCCGGAGCGGCTCCCCGTCCCGGTGGCGGAGAACCGCCGGGCCGATCCAGTCGAGGTAGTTCTCGGCTGAAAGCAGCAGCGACTCGGGCAGCGCCCACCCGGGCGCGCCGGCCCCCCGGGACCAGCGCGCGCACCGGGCCCGCAGCTTGTCCACGCTGCCGACCAGCACCAGCCGCTCCCGCGCCCGGGTCAGGGCCACGTAGAGCACGCGCAGCTCCTCCGCCAGGTTGGCGAGACGGGTGGTCTCCCGCACCGCGTGGTAGGCGACAGTCGGGTACTTCACCCGGGTCTCGGGGTCCACCAGCTGCGGTCCGAAGCCCAGGCGCCGATCCAGCAGCAGGTCGCCCTTCAGGTCCTGGTCGGAGAACTTGCTGCCCAGCCCGGCGACGAACACCACCGGGAACTCCAGGCCCTTGCTCTTGTGGATCGACATGATCCGGACCACGTCCTCGCCCTCGCCAAGGGCCGGCGCGGTGCCCATGTCGGATTTCTCGGCCTGCAGCCGCTCGATGAAGCGGAGGAAGCGGAACAGCCCCTGGCGGGCGAACTGGTCAAACTCCCGCGCCCGCTCGTACAGGGCGAGGAGGTTGGCCTCCCGCTGGGCCCCGCCGGGCATGCCGCTCACGTAATGGAGGTAGCGGGTCTCCTGGAGGATCTGCCAGACCACCTGGCTCAGGGGCCGGCGGCGCGCCAGGGTGCGCCAGCGGTCCAGCGACTCGAGGAAGTTGGCCAGCACGGCCTGCAGCCCCGCCGTCCCGGTGTGCAGTGCCCCGTCGCCCTGCCCCGCGGTGCGCAGTGCCCCGTCGCCCTGCCCCACGGTGCGCAGTGCCCCGGCGCCCGACACGGCCCCAGGAGCGGCCGCGGCCTCCCCGGCGGGCAGCACCTCCGCGGCGGCCGCGGCCTCGGGCGCGCGCGCTGCTCCCGGCGCCTGTGCGGCCGCCACCAGGGCGTCGTAGAACGATCCCCGGGGCGCGGCCAGCCGGATGCGCGCGAGGTCGGCCGCCGAAAGGCCGACGATGGGCGAGTGCAGCACCGCGGCCAGGGGGATGTCCTGCCGGGGATTATCCAGGATCTGCAGCAGGCTGAGGAAGACCTGCACCTCGGTCGCCTGGAAGTAGCCGGTGGCCATCTGCCCGTAGGCGGGGATGCCGGCCTGGCTCAGGACCTCGACCACCGTGTTGACCCGGCCGGTGGTGGCCCGCATCAGGATGACGATGTCGCGGTAGCGCAGGGGCCGGTAGGCCTTCAGCCCGCGGTCCCACACCTGCACCGGCGGCTGGCCGGCCGTGCCGTCGACCATGGCCCGGATGCGGGCAGCGATCAGCCGGGCCTCCCGCTCGGTCGCCGTCAGGTCCGCCAGTTCGGCCGCGGCCTGCGCGGCCGGATCGTCGGCGTCATCGTCGTCGTCGGCCGCGCCGTCCGCCAGGTCCGCCCCAGCGCCTGGCCCCGGGCCTGCGGCCAGGTCCGCCTCCGCGGCCAGGGCTTCGCCGCCGTCGCCCGCCCGGGCGCCGGCCTCCTCGCCGGCCATCGCCTCGGTATCGATGAGGTGCAGCTCCACGGGGGGTTCCAGAGCGGTCTCGGCCTCCGCCAGCTCCCCGGCGTTTCCGTGGGGGACCCCGCCCGGCAGCGGCGGGTAGCCCGCCCGGTAGACCAGCTCGGCCTCCCGGTCGTACGCCAGCTCGCCCGCCTGTGGGGTCATGATCTGCCGGAAGATGAAGTTGACGGCGTTCACCACGCCATCCCGGCTGCGGAAGTTGGCGCCCAGCACGATGCGGGCGCCGGCCGCGCCGGGGTCGGGCGCACCGGCCCAGGGCCGGTATGCCGCGTACTTCTCCATGAACAGGCCGGGGTCGGCGTGGCGGAACCGGTAGATGGACTGCTTGACGTCGCCCACCATGAACCGGTTGGGCGGCCCCTCCTGCCCGTCGCGGGCCACCAGGGTGAGGATGGCGTCCTGGACGCCGTTGATGTCCTGGTACTCGTCCACCAGAATCTCCCGGTACCGCGCGCGCAGGTCCCGGGCGACGTCCGAGGGGATCAGCCGGCCGGGGACGGAGGCCGGATCCCGGAGCAGCTGCAGGGCGAACCGCTCCAGGTCGTTGAAGTCCACGGCGGACTGGGCGGCCTTCGCCGCCCGGAACGCCTCGCCGAACTCCCGCACCACGTCCCCCAGCGTGCGCAGGTGGGGGGCGACGGCCCGCAGGTCCTCCAGCCACGCCCCGGCCGTCCGGCAGAACCAGCGCTCCCGGACCGTGCGCACCGCCTTCTTGGCCCGTTCCCGCAGCTTGCCGACCGCCTCCTTCAGCGCCTCGTGTGCCTCGCCCTTCCGGGTCCCGGGCAGCCGCCGGAAGTCGATGGCCCCCACCGCCGCCGCCAGCTCGTCGTAGGACGCGGTGTCCGCGGCAGCCGCGGCGGCGCGGATCGCCGCCTCCTCCGCGGCCAGCACGTCGAGGTACGCCGCCGGACCTCCCGGGCGGCCGGCAAGCGCGCGCGCCGAAGCCAGCGCGTCGGCCGCCAGTTCCAGCTCCAGCCGGATCCGGCGGCTGAGCGGCGGCCACCAGGGCAGGTCCTCCAGGGCCGCATCCGCCGGCACGTCGAACCGGGCCAGGCTGTCCTCCAGCCACGCCTCGGGCCAGGGCAGCGCCTGCATGTGGTCGTAGATGGCCAGGACCAGCTTCCGCAGCTTCTCGTCATCCCGGCCGCCGCCGTAGCGGTCCACCAGCGCGTGGAACGGTCCGTCCTCCGCCTCATCGAAGCGCCGGGCAAACAGCTCGTCCAGCACCTCGTGGCGCAGGAGCAGGGCCTCGTGCTCGCCCATCACGCTCACGGCCGGGTCGAGGCCGAGCCGGTAGAAGTACTGGCGGATGAGGCTCAGGCAGAAGCTGTGGAGGGTGCTGATCGCCGCCCGCCCCAGCAGCGCCAGCTGCCGCTGGAGCCGCGGGTTCTCGGGGTCCTGCGCGAGGGCGGCCTGCAGCGCGCGGCCGATGCGGTCCCGCATCTCCGCGGCCGCCGCCTCCGTGAAGGTGACCACCAGCAGTTCGTCCACATCCAGCGGGTCCCGCGGATCCGTCAGCCGCCGGATGATCCGCTCCACCAGGACCGCCGTCTTGCCGGAGCCGGCCGCCGCCGCCACCAGCACGTCGGTGCCGCGGGCCCCGATCGCCTGCTCCTGTTCCGGCGTCCAGCGCACCTCAGACATCGCCCTCACCTCCCGCCACCGCCACCCGCTGCCAGACAGCAGGGGCGTCCAGCTTCTCCAGCCGCCGGTAGCCCTGCGCCCCGGCCAGCGGGTCGAACTGGCAGACCGGCTTGAACGGGCAGTACTGGCAGGCGGTGTCCTTCCCGAGCCGGAAGGGCGCGACACCCGCCTCGCCCTGCAGGACCTGCTCCCCGCAGGCCCGCACCACCTGCCGCAGGTGGCCGAAGAGCTGCCGGAACTGGTCCGGGCTGGCCACCGGCGAGCCCTTGTACACGCCGCCGTCCTTCTTGAGCTTCGCCTGGACGAGCCCCAGCCCGGCGCCGTCCATCGCGCGGATGACGTCGGGGCTGTCGCTGACCAGCCCCCGGGCCTGGTACCGCTTTCGCCGCTTCCGGCGGAGCTCCTCGGCCGGGGGCGGCGCATCGACCGGCTCCAGCGGATCGTAGACCGGGAAGTAGAGCGCCCCGGCGGGCACGCGCGTGCCCGGCAGCAGGGGCTCGCCGCCCTCCACCACCGCCAGGAGGTAGAGCAGGAGCTGCAGCGCCAGGCCGTGGTAGAACTCGCCGAGCCTGAGGTCCCGCGGGCTGGACTTGTAGTCGACGATCCGCACGTACCAGCGGCCGTCGGGCCCCTCCAGGGCGTCCACCCGGTCGATGCGGCCGCGCAGCAGCACCCTCCCCCCGCCCGGGAGGTCCACGGAGACCGGCGGCAGGCCGTCCGCCTCCTCGCCGAAGGGAACCTCCACGGCCACCGGGCGGAACTCGCCGTGGATCACGTGCTCACCCAGGTAGTCCAGCGAGGACCGGAGGGTCCTGCGGATGGCCCTCAGCAGGTAGCGGTGCTGCGGGCTGGAGAGGAGGATCTCGCTCTGGAGCCGGGGCGCCAGCCGGTCGATGATGCTGTCCATCCGCCGCAGCGCCTCCTCCGGGTCCAGGGCGTCCCACCGCAGCCCGTCCGCTTCCAGCTCCCGGACAAACAGGGAGAGCGCGGCGTGGTAGAACAGGCCGAACTCCGGCGCGCTCACCGCAAACGCCGCCCGTTCCTGCAGCCGCAGGGCATGGCCGGCGAAATGGCGGAACGGGCAGGCCAGGAAGGCCTCGAGCCGGCTGACGCTGGTCACCAGCCGGTCGCCGTAGATGAGCCGGGCCAGGTCCCGCCCCAGCGGCGCCCCGCGGCGGCGGAACCACTCCTCGTAGCCCACGGCGCCGAGGATGAAAGCGCTCTCCCCGTGCAGCACGGGGTCGCGGACGATCCACTGGTACAGGTCGAGCCAGTAGGGGTGGATGGCGTACCCGGACCGGGCCCGGCGCAGGGCCCTGGCCACCAGGGCGGCCAGCTGGCGCGGGGTGGCCACCAGCTGGACGGCGGCCTCGGCGTCCGGCGCCGCGGGCGCGGCGGGCTCGGGGCTGAGGTCGGGGAAGAGCCGGCGCAGCCGGCTGATCACCGGGGAAGGGGCCGTCGCCCGGCCGGACTCGTCCGCCAGGGGATAGCTGATCCAGAGGGAGTCGGACCCGCGGGTGAGCGCGACGTAGGTGAGGAACTGCTCCTGGAACAGCCGTTCCAGGCTGGTGGGGCCCACGTCCAGCCCCGCCTGCTTCAGCCGCTCCCGCTCCCGGTCGGTGAAGATGGCGTCCTCCGCCGGCTGGGGCGGGAAGTCCTTTTCGGTCGCGCCGAGAATCAGGGTGGCCCGCACGCCCGCGTGGCGGCTGCGCTCCACCGTGCCGACGATCACCTGGTCCAGGCCAGGCGGGATCAGGCCCAGCTTCAGGCCGTCCAGGCCGGCGCTCAGCACCTGCAGGTAGACCCTGGGGCTCAGCACCTGGTCGCCCAGCCCTTCCACGATCTGGTCCAGCAGGTCGAGCACCCGGGCCCAGACCTGCTCGTGCTCCCGGGCCGTCTCCAGATCGCCCTGCGCCTCGGCCTCGGCCTTCCACGCCTCCAGCCGGCGGGCGACCTTCAGGTCCTCCAGCAGCTGGAAGAGGTGCGCGGTGAGCTCCCGCACCGTCGGTCCCTGCTGGCCGCGGCGCTCGATGCGGCGCTGGAACGCGAGCAGCGGCGCCGTCGCCCGGCTCCGGATGCGGTGGATCTCCGCCAGCAGCGCCTGCTGAGCCGGCCCGGGCTCGGCGTCCTCCTCCTCCAGCGTGTACCGGCGCAGGTACTGCCAGGGCTCAGCCTGCTGCCAGGCGCGCCCGCGGATGCCGTGCTCGATCACGTAGTTCTCCAGGAGGTCGATCTCCGCGCGGGAGACGCCGGTGAGGTCGGTCTTCAGGTACCGGAACACGGGGCCGTAGGCCCAGTCCTGCACCACCACCTCCAGCGCGGCCCGGAGCAGCTCCACCAGCGGATGGTGCGCCACGGTGCGCCGCCGGTCGATGAACGCCGGGATGCCGTGCTCGGCGAACACCGTGGCCGCCAGGTCGCCGTAGCCGTCCAGGTTCCGGGCGATGACGGCGATCTCCCGGTAGCGGAGCCCTTCCTCCCGGACCAGCCGCAGGATCTCCCGGGCCGCCGCCGCCACCTCCTCCCGCCGGTTCTGCGCCTCCACCAGACGGATGCGCGCCGGGGCGCCCGGCATGGGCGGGGCGGACTGGCGGAACAGGTACCGCTCCACGTGCGCGAGCTCAGGGGCGCCCCGGAACCGGTGCCCTTCCGTCAGCAGGAGGGGCGGGTCCGCCGGCACGCCGCTCTCGGCCGCCAGCTGCATCAGCTGGTCGTAGGTGGTGAGCACCGGGTGGAACAGATCGGCCGGAGAGTGATGGCCGCCGGCCTTGTAGAGCTGCCCGGGCGCGATGCAGAGGCTGATGTGGACCTGCCGGGCCGAGCGCATGATCGCGCCCAGCACGGCCAGCTCCTGGGGCGTGAAGCCGTTGAAGCCGTCGACCCAGACCTCGGCCCCCTCCAGCAGCCGGCTCTCTTCCAGCCGCGCCGCCAGGACGGTCAGGTACTCGTCGGGGTCTGTGAACCTGCCCTGCACGTAACGCTGCAGCTCGCCCATCACCAGGGCCAGGTCGTGCAGCTTCGCCCCCAGGCTGGTCTCGCCCAGCCCCTCCGCCTCCAGCTGGTCCAGCTGCCGCCGGAGGCTCTCCGGCCCCTGCCGGTAGCTGCGCAGCTCCCGGATGGAGCCGGCCACCCGCTCGATGAAGCCGGGCTTGTCCGCCACCTGGTGGAAAAGGCGCAGGTCCTCCCGCCTCTTCTCCAGGAGCGCGCGCAGCACCATCTGCTTGCCCAGGTCGCTGAGCGGCGGCAGGGCAAAGCCGCCGGCCTTCAGGGAGACCCGCCAGGCCAGCCGCTGGAAGGAGAGCACCTGCGCCCGCATGATGCCCTTCAGCCGCCCGCTGCCCAGCAGGGCCTGCTCCACCTGGAAGGTGGCCTGTTCGGGTACCAGCAGGATCAGCGGCGGGCCGGAGGGCGCCGCCAGCGCCTCCCGGGTGAGCTCGTCGAGGCACCGCTGGCTCTTGCCCGAGCCGGCGCTGCCGATGATGAAGCGCACGCCCATGTGTCGAACCTCCTTTTACGCCCGCTCGACCCGCAGGCGGCTGCCCCGGCCGCCCGGCTCTGCGGGCTCCACGATCACCCGCCGCTGCAGCCGTGCCCGCAGCTCGGCCACGTGGCTGATCACCCCGACGTGGAAGTTGTCGTACTGCAGCCGCTCCAGGGCGGTGATCACGACGTCGAGCAGTTCGGGGTCCAGGGTGCCGAACCCCTCGTCCAGGAAGAAGAACTCGAGCGAGTAGCGGCCCCGGAGCTGGATCTGCGCCGAGAGCGCCAGGGCCAGCGAAAGCGAGGCCAGGAACGTCTCGCCGCCGGAGAGGCTGGTCACCGCTCGCCGCGCGCCGCCGTTGGCGTCGTCGCGCACGAGGAATCCGCCGTCCCGGTCGAGCTCGAGCGCGTACCGCTGGCGGGTCAGCTGCCCCAGCTGGCGCGAGGCGTCCGCCGCCACCCGCTTCATCTGCTCCTGGGCCAGGAAATCGACGAACCCGTTGCCCCGCAGGACCCGCTGCAGCTCCTCCAGGTTGGCGACCTGCTCCGCCAGTGCGGTCCGGCGCTCCTCCAGTTCCTCCCAGCGCTTCTGCCGGGCGGCCAGGTCCTCGAGCACCTGCGCGGCCCGCGCCCGCTCCTCCCGGCGGGCCTCGGCATCGGCCCGGGCCTGCTCCAGCCGGGCGCCCCAGGCCTGCCACTCCGCGTCCGTGAGCGTGCGGCCGCCGAGCTGCTGCACCAGTTCGGCCCGCCGGCTCTGCAGCCCCGCGCCCTCCTGCTCGTAGGCGCTGATCGCCGATTCGAGCCAGGATTGCCGCTCGGCGCTGCGCAGCGCCTCCCGGGCCTCCTGCCCGTCGGCGAAGCCGGCGGCATCCAGGGCCGAGGCCAGCAGGGCGGCGGTCTCCCCGTCCCGCTGCGCCGCCAGCTCCGCCTCCCGCTGCGCGGCGGCCCGGGCGGCCTCGGCCTGGCTCCGCGTCCGCTCGGCCTGCTCGCGTGCGGCGGCGGCCGCCGCCTCGTTCGCCTCCAGCTCCCGCAGCCGCGCCTCCACCCGGGCCAGCTCCGCCGCCGCGGGCGCACCGCCCGAAAGCCGCTGCCACTCGCCCTCCAGCCCGGTCAGGGTCTGCCGGGCCGCGGCCAGTTCCAGCTTGCGCTGGTGGAGCCGCTCCGTGTACTGCTGTTGGGTCCGGCGCAGCTGCTCCAGCTGGCGCTCCTGCGACTGCAGCTCCTGCTCAAGCTGCGCGAGCGACTGCCGGAGCGCCTCCGCCCGCCTGTCGGCCGCGTCGATCTTCCGCTTGGCGGCCTCGACGGCGTCCGGCTCCATGTCCCCCCGGGCGGCGTCGAACTCGGCCTGGCGTTCCGCCACGGCCTGCTCCAGCGCGCGGAGCTCCGCTTCCGCCTCGGCGGCCGCGCGTGCGGCGGCCTCCGCCCGCGCCTCAAGGCCGGACACCTCCGCGGCGGCCCTGGCCAGCGCGTCCGCCTGCTCCTGGCGCTGCTTCTGAAGCCGGCTGAGCTCAGCCTGCCAGGCGTCGAACCGCTCCCGCCGCTCCCGCAGCTCGGCGGCCTCTCGCTGCAGGGCCACCGACAGCGCGTCCGGCCCCAGCTCCCGCCACACCTCCGGCAGCTGGTTCCGCACGCCGGCCACCTGCCGCTCTGCGGCTTCCAGGGCCGCACGGGCCTCTTCCGCACGGCGGGCGGCCGCAGCCGCAAGCTCCGCCCGGCTCCGCCGCTCCTGCGCGGCTCGCTCCAGCGCCAGCTCTGCCTCCCGCAGCGCCTGCTCCCGCTGCTCCTGCTCCGCCTCGGCGGCCGCCAGGTCCGCGGCCGCCGAGGGGCTCGCGGGGTGGGGATGCTCCCGGGAGCCGCACACCGGACAGGGGTCCCCGGGCCGCAGGCCGGTCACCAGCGCCGCTGCGTGGGCGCGCCGCCGGGCCTCGGCCACGGCCGCCCGTGCCGCATCCCGGGCCTCCCTGGCCGCCTCGGCCGCCGCACGGAGGCTCGCCTCAGCCTCCTCGGCCCCGGCGGCGTCCCGCTGCGCCCGGGCCGCCTCCTCCGCGCGCGCCCCGTGCTCGGCCCGGCGCAGGGCGGCCTGCTGCAGGAGCACCTCCAACGTCCGAATCTGCTCGCCGACCCTGCCCAGCCAGGTCTCCGCCGCCCGCAGGTCGGCGTCCGCAGCGGGCGGCTCCGCCTCCAGGCGCGCGACCTCCCGTTCCAGGTCAGCCAGCCGCCCCGCCGCCTCCTCCCGCAGGGCCCCGGCCTGCCGGGCAGCCCGACCGGCCGCCTCCCGCTCCGCCTGCCGCTGCTGCAGGCGCCGCCTGCCTTCCTCCACCAGGCGCCGGGCCTCCCGGAGCCGGTCGAGGCGGCGCAGCGCCTCGTTCACCCGGTCCCGCAGCTCCGCCGGCACCTCGACGGTGCGGAGCGCCTCCCGGAGTTCGTCCTGCCGGGCCAGAAGGGTCTTCCTGTGCTCCTCGCCCTCCGCCAGCTGGCCGGAGACCTCGGCGCAGAGCGCCTCCCCCTTCTGGACGCGCGCGCGCAGGTCCTCGACCTGCGCCCGGGCGGCCTCCAGCCCAGACTCCAGTTCCAGGGCCCGCTGCAGCTCCTGCTGTTTCCGGGTGAGGGCCGGAAACTCGGCCGTGCGGCTGCGGCGGGCCGCGTCGTAGACCCGCTCGGCCTCGGCCAGCGCCTCGACCGCGCCGGCGAGGGCCGCTTCCGCCGCGGCCAGCTGGTCTTCCGCCGCCCGGGCCCGCGCCACGGCCTGGTCCCGGGCCTCCAGATGGGGACGGACCGCCTCCGCCCGGCGGGCTGCGCCGAGCTCCCGGCGCCACGCCTCAGCCTCCTGCGCCCTCGCCCGCCACCCGGCGAGCCGGCCGTCCACCTCCCGGAGCTCGCGCTGCAGTTGCCAGACCCGCTCCCAGTCCCGGTAGCCCGCCTCCACGGACCTCAGCTCCCGCTCGGCGGCGGCCAGAGCGTCCTCCGCCGCCTCCAGCGCCCGCCGGGCCGCAGCCACGGTCTCGGCGGACGCATCGCCGAGCCCCGCCTGCTCGGCCTGGACGGCGACCAGCTGTCCCCGCACCGCCTCCAGACGCTGCTTCAGCCGCTGGTTGAGGCCACTGCCGTACGGCTCCAGCGCGAAGATGCGCTGGAGCATCTCCGTCCGCTGGCTGCCGGTGAGCTGCAGGAACTCGGCAAACTGGCCCTGGGGCAGCACCACGGCCCGGGTAAAGTCCTTCAACGTCAGCCCCAGGAGGCGCTCGACCCGGCGGGTCACCTCCTGTTCCTTGTCGGCCAGCACCTCGTCCGCCCCGGCGGTGAGCCGCACCAGCCGGGCGTGTTCGCTGCGGGCGGAGGGCCCCTCCTTCTCCCGCCGGTAGGCCCGTTCGACGCGGTACGTCTCGCCGCCCAGGCCGAACGTGAACTTCACGTACACCCGGTTCTCGCCCTGGTTCACGATGCCCATCGTGCCGCGCTCGGCCCGCCCCACCTTGCCGTACAGGGCGAGGGTGATCGCATCCAGAATCGTCGACTTCCCGGCGCCGGTCGGGCCGAAGATGCCGAACAGGCCGCCGTCCAGGATCTGCGTGAAGTCGAGCTCCTGCTTCTCGCGATAGCTCTGCAGTCCCGCAAATTCCAGCCGGACCGGCCTCATTCCGCCCCCTCCTCCTCGTCCCGATCGTTCACCAGCTCCAGGAAGAGCCGCACCAGCGGCTCGGGCGGGGCGCCGCCCCGCTCCTGCTGGTAGAACCGGATGAACTGCTCCCGGATGCTCAGCTCGACCGGCTCTGCGGACACCGCCACCTCGGCCGCGGTCCGGAGCACCGGGTGGATGTGGATGATGTCGGGCCGCAGCGTGCGCAGCCGGTGGATCTGCTCCAGCGTGAGCGGGTGTTCCAGGTGGACGGTGAGGTCGATGAACGCGGTGGGATCCTTGCCCTCGGCCACCCAGCGCTCGACCTCTTCCAGCCCCCCGGCCTCCCACTTCACCAGCGGCCGCCCGGCCGAAATCGGAATCTCCCGCAGCGAGGGCTGCGCGTCGCCCGGCCGCACCTCCAGGACGGTGACGCTCTTGCGGTAGCCGGTCTCGCTGAAGGAAAAGGCAAGCGGCGAGCCGGAGTAGCGCGTCACCGCCGCCGCGCCGTGGATCTGCTGGGGACGGTGCAGGTGGCCCAGCGCGACGTACTGCGCACCGGCAGGGACGGCGTCTGCGGGGACCACGTACGCCCCGCCCATATGGATGGGACGCTCGACGTCGGAGGTCTCGACGCCTCCGGCCATGTAGATGTGGCTCGTGATCAGCCGCACGGCGTCGGGCCGGAACCGGCCGGCTGCGGCCGCCAGCCAGCGCTTCACCTGGTCGGCGTAAAGCGGCTGCAGCTCCTCCTCGCCCAGCGTGTCGGCCAGGAGCTGCTTCAGCCTGGCTTCGGAGGGATAGGCCAGCGCCAACACCACCGCCGGGTGGTCCACCCCCGGCACGGTGAGCTCGGCCCAGCCGGGACCCGCCGCCACCCGCTGCACCCGGTCCGGCCCGGGGGTGTAGACGCCCGGGTCATCGTAGGGGTAGCCGAAGAGCGTGGCGCCGTGCCGCTGGGCCAGCGCCTGGACGGCGGTGAGCCGGTCCGGCGAGTCGTGGTTGCCGGCGATGACCACCACGGCCCGCCGCCCGTTCTCGCCCAGCCGGGCCAGGGCGTCGCAGTAAAGCTCCTCGGCCGCCGCCGGGGGGTTGGCGGAATCGAACACATCGCCGGCGATCAGCACCAGGTCGATCTGCTCCTCGCGCACCAGGGCGCAGAGCTCGTCCACGAACGCCTCGTGCTCTTCCTGCCGGCTCCGGCCTTCCAGGGTGCGGCCGAGGTGCCAGTCGGCGGTATGGAGGATGCGCACGCGTTCTCCTCCTCATCTTCTGGTGGGATTGGCAAAGAGCTTCTAGACGGAACGGGTGTTCTCCTTCATCCTTGGGGGCGATTTGAAATGGAAACCGGCCGGCGGGCGCCGGCCGTGGCGGCTGGACGTCAGTCCGGTCGAGGCGGTCACTCCCCCACCGCGATGCCGCGCTGCTCAGCCACCGCGACCAGACGGTGCAACCGTTCTGGCGCGCACGTCGTCCAGCGCCCGGTGATGCCTGGCCGCGGCGATCTGCCAGTGGTCCGGCAGCGCCTCCGGCCGGTGGCTGGGCAGCCTCCTCCGGGTTCCGCGGTTGCGTCCCCGTTGACTTCCCTGGATGTGGCGGCGATTCCTGCCGGAAACGGGCAGGCGAGGAACCACCGTCTATCTCACAGAGAGGAGGATGGACCATGCGCAAGGCGCTTGCCACCGGGCTGCTGGGTCTGATCGTGCTGGCCGGCTGCGGGGGCGTCGCCGGCCAGGGCCCGTCACCTGAGCCGGCTGCTGGGCCGCCCGCGGCCGCCGAACGGGCCGCCGGGGGGTCCACCCCGACGGCGGCAAACGGGGAGTCCGCCCCGACGGCGGCCAACGAACGCGCCGACTCCGCCCGGCGGTCCGAGGCGGATGCGCCGCAGACCGCCGGGGAGAGCGCCACCGGCGAACCGTTGGGCACCGCGGCATCCGAACCCCGCGAAGCCAGCGCCGACCAGTCGCTCACGACCGGCGGCCGCCCCGCTCCCGCACAGGAGGTCCCGGCGGTGCCGCCCAGACCGGTGGATCCGCCCGGGGAACCGCCGGCGCAGCCGGATCCGCCCGGGGAACCGCTGCCGCAGCCGGATCCGTCCGGGGAGCGGCTGCCGCAGCCGGAGCTGCCTGGGAAGCGACTGCCGGAGCCGCCCGGCGTGCGGACGCCCGTACCCGGACCGGCCGGTCCGACGGCACCCCCGTCCGGCGAACGGACCGGCGATCCGCTGCCCGAAGAGCTTCGGGGCCTTGCCGAGGATGATGTCCTCCGCCTCGCGGTCGTCGCCGTGAGGGAGGAATCCGGGCTGTACAGGGCCACAGCGACCCTCACCAACAAGAGCGGCTCCGGCGTCGACCTGCTCTTTGACTGCGGTTCGCTGCTGCACCTGCGGTATCCCGGCCGCGTCCTGAGGCCTGATCCGGCGCGGATCTGCCCGGCGGTGTACTCCCGGCTGTTCGAGGCGGGGGCAACGGAACAGCTCACGATCGTGTTCGATCCCGAGAAGCAAGGCGTCCCGCAGATCGCCGTGGTCTACGAGACGAGGTTCGACGGGTCCGCCCGCGTGGAACTGCGGACCACCCTGGAGCCACCAGCCGAGGACTGAGGAGCGCCCCAGGGGGGACGCTCCTCCCGTTCCGGGCCGGAACTCCCGACGACCCTTGCGTACTCACGGTCGCCGGGCTCCGTCCCGGAACCCGGCCGGGCACACGACCTCACCGGGTCTCCGTGACACCCGCTGAACGCCCCGGAGCACGGCGGGCAGACAGCCACAGAAGACCGGAAGCGGCGTTGCTTCCGGTCTTTCTTCCTCTCCATATCCTTAACCGACCCAACATTCCGTCAATGCGATTTCCTCCGATAGTCGGAAGGAATCCCTCAAAGCAGGGCGAATAGCGTCATTTTAATACGTTAAAGGGGTGAGGGAAATTGCCAGCCTTTCGCCGCATACTGGTCGCAAACCGGGGCGAGATCGCCGTCCGCATCTTCCGCGCCTGCACGGAGCTGGGCAAACAGACCGTGGCGATCTACTCGGAGCAGGACAGCCTCTCACTCCACCGGTACAAGGCCGATGAGGCCTACCTGATCGGCGAAGGCAGGGGGCCTGTCGAGGCGTACCTCGACATGGAGGGGATCATCAGGCTGGCACGGGAACACGAGGTCGACGCCATCCACCCCGGGTACGGCTTCCTGGCGGAGAACGCCGCCTTCGCCCGGCGCTGCCGGGAGGAGGGCATCGCCTTCATCGGTCCGGATCCCGAGCACCTGGAGATGTTCGGCGACAAGGTCGCCGCGCGGCAGATCGCGCAGGAGGCGGGGCTGCCCCTCCCACGCGGCACGGAAAAGCCGGTGTCCTCGCTGAAGGAGGCCATGGCGTTCGTCCGGGAGGTGGGATACCCGGTCATCGTCAAGGCCGTGCAGGGCGGGGGCGGCCGCGGCATGCGGGTGGTCCGCTCCGACGCCGAACTCAGGGACGCCCTGGAGCGGGCCCGGTCCGAGGCGCAGGCGGCCTTCGGCTCGGGTGACATCTACCTGGAGGAGTTCGTCGAGCGGCCCCGGCACATCGAGGTCCAGGTGATCGCCGACCGGTACGGCAACGTGGTGCACCTGTACGAGCGGGACTGCTCGATCCAGCGCCGGCACCAGAAGGTGGTGGAGATCGCCCCGTCGCTGGCCCTGACGGAGCCCCAGCGGCAGGAGATCTGCAGCGCCGCCGTGCGCCTGATGGCCCGGGTGGGCTACGTGGGGGCCGGCACCGTCGAGTTCCTGGTGGCGCCCGACGGCCGCTACTACTTCATGGAGGTCAACCCGCGCATTCAGGTGGAGCACACCGTCACCGAGGAGATCACGGGCCTGGACATCGTGCAGGCCCAGATCCGCATCGCCGAGGGCGCCCGGCTGGACGAGGCCCTGGGGGTGGCCTCCCAGGCGCAGATCCACCGGCACGGCTACGCCATCCAGTGCCGGGTCACGGCGGAGGACCCCGCCAACGACTTCCTCCCCGACACCGGCCGCATCCTGGTCTACCGCTCCCCCGGGGGCCCCGGCGTCCGGCTGGACGGCGACAACGGCTTCGTCGGCGCCGAGATCACGCCGCACTACGACTCGCTGCTGGTGAAGGCCACCACCTGGGGGCTGACCTTCGAGGCGGCAGCCGCCAAGATGAGCCGGGTGCTCCAGGAGTTCCGCATCCGCGGGGTCAAGACCAACATCCCCTTCCTGCTGAACGTCGTCCGGCACCCCCGCTTCCTCGCCGGCGACATCGACACCCATTTCGTGAGCGATACGCCGGAGCTTTTCCAGTTCCCGCCCCGGCGCGACCGGGGCACCAAGCTGCTCCGCTATATTGGAAACGTCGTGGTCAACGGCGGGCCGGGGGTTCCCCCCGGGGCCAGGCCGCCGGCCCGGACCCAGGTCCCGGTGCCGAAGGCAGAGGGGCCGGTGCCGCCCGGCGTCCGGCAGATACTGCTGGAGCGCGGCAGCGAAGGGCTGGTGGAGTGGATCCGGTCCCAGAAGCGGCTCCTGGTGACCGACACGACCCTGCGCGACGCGCACCAGTCGCTGCTGGCCACGCGGGTGCGGACCCGGGACATGCTGGCCATCGCCCCGGCCACCGCCCGGCTGGGCGCGGGGCTCTTCTCCCTGGAGATGTGGGGCGGCGCGACCTTCGACTCGGCCCTGCGTTTCCTGAAGGAGGACCCCTGGGAGCGGCTGGACCTGCTCCGCCGGGCCATCCCCAACATCCCCTTCCAGATGCTGCTGCGCGGCGCCAACGCCGTCGGCTACGCCAACTACCCCGACAACCTGGTCCACGCCTTCGTCCGGGAGGCCGCGGCGGCGGGCATCGACATCTTCCGCATCTTCGACGCGCTCAACTGGCTGCCCAACATGCGGCCCGCGATCGAGGCGGTGCGCAGCGCCGGCAAGGTGGCCGAGGTGGCCATCTGCTACACGGGGGACATCACGGACCCCGCCCGCACCAAGTACAACCTGCGGTACTACGTGGACCTGGCGAAGGAGCTGGAGAAGGCCGGGGCGCAGATCCTCGCGATCAAGGACATGTCGGGCCTCCTGAAGCCCCGGGCGGCCAAGATGCTGATCTCCGCTCTGAAGCAGGAGGTCGGCGTGCCCCTGCACCTGCACACCCACGACACCGCCGGCACGGGCCTGGCGACGCTGCTGGCCGCGGCCGAGGCCGGGGTGGACATCGCCGACGCCGCCATCTCCTCCCTCTCCGGCCTGACCTCCCAGCCGTCGCTGAACACCCTGGTGGCGGCCCTGCAGGGCAGCGAGCGGGACACGGGCCTGGATCTCCCCGCCCTGCAGCAGCTCGCGGACTACTGGCAGGAGGTCCGCCGCTGGTACGCCCCCTGGGAGTCGGGGCTCACCGCCACCTCCGCCGAGACGTACTTGCACGAGATGCCCGGCGGGCAGGTCTCCAACCTGCGGCAGCAGGCGGTCTCCCTGGGACTGGGCGGCCGCTGGCACGAGGTGGTCGAGGCCTACCGGACGGCCAACCTGGCCCTGGGCGACATCGTGAAGGTGACACCGTCCTCCAAGGCGGTGGGGGACCTCGCGCTCTTCATGGTGCAGAACGGCATCCGCACGGTAGAGGAGCTGATCGAGCGGGGCGAGAGTCTGGCCTTCCCCGAGTCGGTGGTCCAGATGCTGGCCGGGTACATGGGGCAGCCCCCCGGCGGCTGGCCGCCCGAGCTGCAGCGGGTCGTGCTGAAGGGCCGGGAGGCCATCACGGTGCGGCCCGGCGAGCTGCTGCCCCCGATCGACTTCGAGGCGAGGCAGCGGGAGCTCTCCGCGAAGCTGGAGCGGCCGGCCACCATGCGGGAGGTCATCTCAGAGATCCTCTTCCCCGGGCTGGTGGTCGACCTCGCCCGGCACCAGGAGGAGTTCGGCAACACGGCCGTGGTCGACACGCCCACGTTCTTCTACGGGCTGCGCCCCGGCGAGGAGACGCGGGTGGAGATCGAGAAGGGCAAGACGCTGATCATCAAGCTGATCGACGTGCGGGATCCGAAGCCCAACGGGATGCGGGAGGTCCTGTTCGAGCTGAACGGCTTCCCCCGGGAGATCGAGGTGGCCGACAACCGGGTGGTCGACGTCGGTGCGCGGCGCCCGAAGGCTGCGAAGGGCGACCCGTGCCAGCTCGGCGCCTCGATGCCCGGCAAGGTCATCAAGGTGCTGGTCGCCCCCGGCGACGAAGTGGCCAAGGGCGTGCAGCTGGTGGTCACCGAGGCGATGAAGATGGAGAACGTGCTCACCGCGCCGCGGGACTGCAAGATCAAGGATGTGCTGGTCAAGGAGGGCGACCGCGTCGAGGCCGGGGACTTGGTGGTGGTGCTCGAAGAGTGATCGGGCTTCACCTCTGCACGCGGGCGCAGATCAACCGGAGGGCGCGTCCGGCGGCCTCCGGCGCAAGTTTCGCGGCGTGGCTGACCCGGCTCTCCGTGGGCCAGCCCTCTGATGACCCGGTCGGCGCGGACGGGGTCCCGTGGGACCCGCCGGTTCTCCTGTGCGGGCGGCAGCGCCCGGCGCAGCCGCGCAGAAGTTCAAGTGTCGGATCAGGCGGTGTCTCAGGTTCTGCGCGTGGGCGAGGTCCAGGAACTCTCTCGCGCGCAAAACGTGAAGTGGCACTCGGGACTGAACCGCAGGTTCTGCGCGCCAACGACGCCCCCAGCCGCTTCAGCCGCGCAGAACCTGAAGTGATGGCCCGAGCCGAACTGCAGATTTTACGCGTGGGCAACGTACCGCATCCCGCTTGCGCGCAAAACCTGAACCGGTGGTCCAGGCCCAACTGCAGATTCTGCGCGCCGGCCAGGTTCCGGAGGCCCCATGCGCGCAGAACCTGAAGTGGCTCTCGGGATCGAACCGTAGGTTTTTCGCGTGCACGACGCCCCCACCCGCTTCACCCGCGCAGAACCTGTAGTGATAGCCCGAGCCGAACTCCAGATTCTGCGCGTGGCCGAGGCTCCGGAGCCCTCTTGCGCGCAAAACCTGAAGTGATAGCCCGAACCGAACTGCAGATTCTGCGCGTGGGCGAGGTTCCGGAGCTTTCTTGCGCGCAGAACCTGAAGTGGCGCTCGGGAACGAACCGCAGGTTTTGCGCGCTGACGGCCCCTCCGGCCGGTGCACGCAAGTCAGGTTCAAATAAGGCGAGACCAGAAGACCGGCGATCACCCCTGCGTGATCGCCGGCTTCTCCATTGACTGCCACCAGGCAGCGAACCGCCCGAACCCGGCAGCCGTGCCTCCAGGAGCCGCCTGCGCGACGCCCGGATCGGTCGTGCAGCCGGGGTCACCTCCATGCTGGCCCCCACCCCCTCGCCCTGGCCGCCTTCCCATTTACACGCGCGAAGCCGCCTGCTTGATGTAGCGGTACAAGTCGACGTCCATGCCGTAGAGCAGCCCGGCGTCAGGGTTGTCCCGATAATACTGCTCGGCGGCCTGCGTCAGCGGTTCACCGGCGGGCAGGAGCGAGCCGGTGACCTCCTTCCAGCGCCGCGCCAGGGCGGTGACAGCGGGGGCGTCGGGAGCGATCCCCGCGTCGAAGTACCGGCGGAACTCGGCCACCAGCCGCCGGCCGGTCTCGAACAGCTCCCGCCGGACCGCGGGATCCAATCCCAGGTACTTCTGACGCACCTGTTCGACCTCATCCCGGCGGAAATGCGGGCTCCCGGTCAGCGTCAGCGCATGGGCCACGGCCATCAGCTCCTCGATGGCCACCGACCCGCCGACCTCCAGGTGATCGTGCAGGCGCTGCACGTGCGCGCGCACCTCCGTCAGCGCCGCGATCTGCTCGTCCAGCCGGGCCAGCTGGACCTGCAGCATCGCCCGGGGATCCTCGGCGGCATCGCTGAGCAGCGCCTTGATCTCGCGCAGCGAGAACCCCAGCCGCTTCAGCGAGATGATGGAAAGCAGCCTGCGCACGTCGGCGTCCGAGTAGACCCGGTGTCCCGCCTCGGTACTGGAGGAAGGCGACAGCAGGCCGATGTGATCGTAGTGGTGGAGAGTCCGCACCGTGACGCCGACCCGCCGGGCCAGCTCACCGATCTTCCAGCCGCGCCGGTTCAAGAACCCTGCCCCCTTTCGGTCTGCCCCGGCCTCCCTTCCGGTGCGCGCCCGTGCGGACGGGGCTTGAACCTGACGCAACGTCAGGTTCTATACTCGGTGGCAACGACCCTGAGGGAGAGCGAGGGGACCTTCCCACATGGAGAACTATATCATCAAATCCTTGGGCTTCAATCGAAATGTCCGGATCCTGTTCGCCGAAACCACCGGGATCGCCCGGGCGGTCTGCCGGCAGGGCCAGGTGGACGGAGCCGCGCTGCGCAAGGCTCTGGCCACCACGGTAACGGCGGCCGGACTGCTCTGCGGCACGCTGAAGGACCGGCAGCGGCTGACCCTGAAGGTCGGAACCAGCCGGCCGGGCTGCCGGATCTTCGCCGAGGTCGACGCCGACGGGAACGTCCGCGGATACCTCAGCGACGAATGGCGCTCGGTGCCGGCCGAGGAGGCGGCCGGTGCGCCGCTGCAGCGGCTGATCGGCGACCGCGGGCAACTCCAGGTGATCAGGGACCTGGGCATGTACCGGGGGTTCAGCGGGATCACCGACATGCCGTACGGGAACATCGTGGACGACCTCGCCCACTACTTCCGGCAGAGCGAGCAGACCACGACGCGGTTTGTGGTGCATGTGGCACTGGCCGAAGGCGGCGAGGTCGCGGCCTGCCGCGGGGCGATGGCGCAACTGCTGCCGGGAGCGGACCATGCGTTGCTCGGGGAGATCGAGCAGGTGCTGTGTGACCCGCGAATGGCGGACCCGGGAAACCCGGTGACGGCGTGGCCGAAGCTTCTGCCCGGCGACGCGGCGGTGCTGGGCATGGCCCCCCTCCGCGCATCCTGCGGCTGCTCCCGAGAGATGTTCCTCCCCATGCTGCGCAGCCTCAGCCCGGCCGACCTGCGGGAAGCAGTCGCGACCAACCGCAGCCTCGAAGTCGTCTGCCATGCCTGCGGCTGTCGGTACTCGTTCTCCCCCGATGAGATGGCCGCGTGGGTTCCCGAGCGCTGACGGAGGCACAGAACGCGGCACCGGTTCGGCCCACAGAACGTGAAACAGCCCGGCGCCTTTCCAGGCCGCCGGGCTGCGCGGCCTACCGCCTCACCTGGTCCAATAACCGCTCCAGCATGGTGACCGCCTCGGCCCGGGTGGTGCCGTCGGCCGGTCGGAAGCTGCCATCCGGATAGCCGATGATCAGCCCGCAGCGGGCCGCCGCCTCCACCTCGGCCAGCGCCCAGGCGGGAATCGCGCCGTGGTCCGCAAACCGCCGGTCCCCCGGGCTGGTGTCGAGCCCGGCGTGGCGCAAGGCCCGGGCGAGCATCACCGCCATCTGCGCCCGGGTGACCGGGGCGTCGGGGGCAAAGGAACCGTCCGGAATGCCCAGGATGATGCCCGCGTCCACCACCGCCGCCATCTCGGCCCGCGACCAATCGGGCAGCGACGCCGCATCCGTGAAGGCGGGCACCTCGTCCACCGGCGCAAGCCCCAGCGCCCGAGCCACCATCACGGCGAACTCCAGGCGGGTCACCGTCGCCCCGGGCTCGAAGAGCGGCGCGCCATACACGGTCGCGATGTCCAGATCGACCAGCCGGTTGATGGCCCCCTCGGCCCAGTGGCCGGCGGTGTCGGTGTAGACCGGCGCCGGACGGTACGCGACCGGCCACTCGCGGGAGGCGAGGGCGCCCATGCCCTTCACGTAGACCCAGTTCTGCCCCTCGGCCAGCCTGCCTTCCAGAACGTACCGCCCGTCGTCACCGGTGACGGCGGTGGCCTGGGCCTCGCCGTTGATCACCAGCGACACCGGCGTCCCCGCCGGCGCGGCGCCTGCGGCGGTCAGCCGATCGGACCGGACCTCCGCGGGCAGTTCCGGGAGCGCCGGCGCCTCGACCCGGGGGATCAGCGCCGCGAAGGTGGTGAAGTGGCCCACCTGGACGGTGATCGTGTGGGTCTGGCTGTTGACCTCGCCGCCGATCTCCACCCAGACGTTCTGCCTCGTGTCGAAGTAGTAGATCCGCAGCTCCTCGGGGCTGGGCACCGCCTCGGGATCATACTCGAAGGTGATGACCGCCTTCACCGGCGAGACCGGGGCGCCGTCGGCGGGGCGTTGACGGCGGCGCTGACGGTGACATCGCCCGACGCCATGGCGGGCGCGTGACTCCCCCAGGGGCCAGGACCGAACACGCAGACCACGAAGCAGGACAACAGCGACCACAACCTTCGCTTCGCCTTCATGGGCATCGGTGAACCCCCCGATCTGATGTCGTGTGTCCTGCGCAAGGATCCCGCTGCAACATCCCGGGCGATGTGCGCCTCCGCTTCGCGCGCCAAAGCGAAAGGCCGCCACCACAGGGAAGCCAAAGACATATCCGCCCGGTACAGTACAACCCGGAAGTCGCTGGAACTCGAGACCAAACGGATATGCCTTCGGCCGCTGTGGTGGCGGCCTTCGACCATCGGCCTGGCGCCGTCGTTTGCACAGCCCCGCGGGCCCATCAGGCCTTCAACGCAGACGACCGTCACTACATATGCCGCATTTTCCTTACCATAGCATGTTAAGAGTCTTTGGTCAAAGAAAACTGGAGCAAATCGTTACAATGGGCAACTACCCCCTGGACTTCCCGCCATCCCTGGCCAGCCCGTATGGGTCCTCTCAGCCACAAGGGGCTGACGCCATTCCCCTACACGCGATCACTCCCCGCCTCTTCGGCCGGGGCCACGCCCTTGCCCGGCCGGCGAGCGCGAGCGGACCGGCCGCCCACCCCGGGCGGCCGGTCCGGTCATGCTCGCAGCTTCGCTTCCAGCTCATCCACGAACTGGCGGGCGGCACGGCCCGACAGCCCGTTCTGCCACAGGGCCCAGCGCCGGGCGGCCTCCCGCAGCTCCTCCCGCCCGATGGGAAGGCCCCTGCGGGCGGCCAGGTGCTCGACGATCCGCAGGTACTGCTCCTGGTCCGGGCGCAGGAACAGGATCGTGCGGCCGAACCGGTCCGCCAGCGACAGCCGCTCCTCCAGGGCATCCTGGCCATGCACCTCCCCCTCCTCGGGGCTCAGCCGGTCGGACCAGCGCTCGGGCACCATGTGCCGCCGGTTGGAGGTCACGTACAGCACCAGGTTGGGGGGCCGCCGCTCCAGCGCGCCCTCCAGCAGCGACTTGAAGGCCCGGTAATCGGCGTCGTCCGTCTCGAAGGTGAGGTCGTCCAGGAAGAGCACGAACCGCTGCGGATGCCGGCGCACGGCGCGGTACAGGTCGCCCAGGCTGCCGAGCCTGTCCCGGCTCACCTCCACCAGGCGGAGTCCCGCCTCCCCGTAGCGCCGCGCCAGCGCCCGCACCAGCGAGGACTTGCCCGTTCCCCGCGGGCCGTACAGCAGCAGGTTCAGGCCCGGTCCTCCCCGCAGGAAGGCCTCGGTGTTCTCCAGCACCGCGGCCTTCTGGTCCTCCAGCCCGGCCAGGTCGTCCAGGTCGGTCAGGTCGGGCTCGTCCACCGGCAGCAGCCGGACGCCGTCCCACGCGAGGAACCAGGTGCGGGCCACGGCGCCGAACCCCTGGGCGCGGTGGAAGGCCGCCAGCTCGTCCACCAGGTCGGCCCACGCCTCCGCCTGGGCCAGCCGGCGGGCCATCGCCCGGAAGGCGGGCGGAAGAAACGGGCCGGACGAACCCTCCACATCCGGCCGGCCGGCCCAGGCGGGGAGCCGTTCATCCGGCAGGCCATCCCCCAGCAGCGACCGGGTCCGGCCGGCCGACAGCCGGAAGCACGCCTGCAGGTGCATGAGGTCCCACCGGGCGGCCTCCCGGAGGGGCGGGCTGACGGTTCCGGTCGACGCGGCCCGGGTGAAGCCGTTCTCGGCGCAGAGGACGCTGTGGATCACGTAGTCCTGCCAGGCGTCGCCCGTGGGCCCCGGCAGGTCCCCGGCCTGGTAGAGGGCACGGACCAGGTCCAGGTACGCCTGCCGGGCCGCGGTGCCGCCCCGGGGCAGCGCCTGCAGGAAGGCCGCCATCGCCGCGCCGGGCCCGGTGGCGAACAGGTCGTGGTAGAGCACCAGGGATTCGGGCTGCGGCCAGATCTTGTCGTCCATGTCGTCCATGGCGTTTCTCCCCCTTTGTGGGGGAATTGGCCGGAGAGGAAGCCGGTTCCTCTCGCCTCAGTCCGCGTTCGCCCCGCCCTTTTTCTGCAGGACGTACACCTTCTCGTCTAGTTCCAGCCACTTGCTCGCCAGGTACTCCAGCCGGTTCTCGATCCGGCGCAGCCGCTGCTCCAGGCCGGTGCCGCCCCCGGGGGTCCCGCGGCCGCTGGCGTTCTCGCCAGACCCGGACGCCGTCCCGGCCGCTGACGAACCCTCGCCGTGCCCGACCTGGCGTTCCCGATCGGTCCCGGACCGGCTGCCGGCTTCCGGCCCGCCCCCGCCCGTCACGGGCTCAGCCGCGCCGGCTGCGGCCGCGGAAGCGCCGGGACTGCCCTGCGCACCGCCGCCGTCCGCCGACGCGTCGCTCCCGCCGCCGTCTGTCGGCCCGCCGCTCCCGCCCCCTTTGAGGGCCGCCCGCAACGACTCCACGTCGCCCTGCACGCTCTTGATCTTGTACCGCAGGTCCCTCACCTCGCCAATCAGTCCCTCCAGCCGGCTGAAGCTGGCCCTGAGAAGTTCCTCTGTCCTGTCCATCCCTGACACCCCCGCGCCGGTAGTATTCCCCATGGCGCCGGCGAGTTGGGACAGTGCCGTGACCGGGCCGGAGGGACACGCGTCACGCGTGTCGATTAATTCTTGATTTCACATTCATTTCGTTAGAAGGAAAAGCCGCACTCGCGGCGTAAATCTGTGACAGCTTGGTGACGACTGAGTCAGGAGTCAGTACATAAACGCGACAGAAGGCTGTGATACCGCAGGATTTCACATGACATGTGATTCAGGCGTCAGTTTCACAGCCCGTCGCCGCAGGGGAGGGAGCGCACGTGCTGCAGTCGCAAAACCGAGCCGAACCATCGCCTCAGCGCCGGCCCGCGGGCGCGCGGGAACGGGGCGAGCTCACCCGGGACCGGCTGCTGGAGGCCGCCGAGGAGGTGTTCGCGGAGCAGGGGTTCTTCCGCGCTTCCATCGCCGAGATCACCCGCCGGGCGGGCGTGGCCCAGGGCACCTTCTACCTCTACTTCCCGGCGAAGGAGGAGATCTTCCGCGAGCTGGTGCGGAAGATGAGCCACGACCTGCGCCGGACCCTGCAGGAGGCGGTGGCCCCCATCATCGACCGGCGGGACGCCGAGCGGGTGGGCCTGGAGACCTTCCTGAAGTTCGTCCTGGAGCGGCGGAACCTGTACACCGTCATGCGGGAGTGCGAGTTCGTCGACCCGGAGCTGCACCGCTGGTACTACCGGCGGCTGGCCGAGGGCTACGTGCGGGGGCTGCGGCAGGCCATGGCCCGGGGCCAGGTGCGGCAGCTGGACCCCGAGGCCCTGGCCTACTTCCTCATGGGCGCGGCCCAGATGATCGGCATGCGCTGGACCTTCTGGGAGAACACCCTGCCGCCGCGCGAGGTCATCGAGACCGTCGTCTCCGTCATCCTGCACGGCATCGACCCGGCAGGCCTTCCCCGGGAGCCCCGTGCGACGCCCGGGACATCGGAGGGCCACTCCCCCGGTGCGCCGGATGCCGACCCGCCCGCCGCCCCGGGTGCAGACGCCCCCGGGCCTGAGCCGGAGGCCGGGTCCCGGGCCTAGCCCAACTCCCGGCCCCACACCGAGTCGCCAACCGGGCCGGGCCCAGGTCCCCGGCCCCGCAGCCCGGCCCGGATGACCATCCCAACCGAATGCGAGGTGAGCGGTGTGTACGAGATCAGCTACTGGGTCGAGGCGCAGGCGTGGATGCGCCCCGACAAGGTCGCCCTGGTGGGCAGCCGGGAGCGGTGGACCTACCGGGACCTGCACGACCGGGTCGTGCGCCTCAGCCGGGCCTTCCGGAACCGGCTGGGGCTGGAGCCCGGCGGCCGGATTGCCATCTACAGCGGCAACCGCCTGGAGTACCTGCTGGTGCTGCTGGCGGCGTCCCGGGCGGGGCTCGTCCTGGTCCCCCTCAACTGGCGGCTGACGCCGGGCGAACTGGAGTATCAACTGCGGGACAGCGGCACCAGGCGGATCCTGTGCAGCGCGGAGTACGCGGCCGCGGCCGCCGAGCTGACCGGCCGCATCGGCCTGGAGCCGCCCGTGCGGATCACGCCCGCGGCCAAGCCGGACTCGCTGCCGGACCTGGCCGGGCTGCTGGACGCCGAACCGAGCGGGCTGGAGCCGCCGGGCGAGCGGGACCCCCAGCCCTGGGACCGGCCGCTCCTGATCTGCTACACCTCCGGCACCACCGGCCGGCCCAAGGGCGCGGTGCTGAACTCCGTCAACATGTTCTTCAACGCCATCAACAACCTGTTGACCATCGACCTGCGGGCGGATGACGTCTGCATCACCCTGTTGCCCCTGTTCCACATCGGCGGGATCAACCTCTTCACCCTGCCGGCGCTCTTCGCGGGAGGCCGGGTGGTGGTACCCGACCGGTTCGACCCGGATCAGGCCGTACGGCTGATTCAGGAGGAGAAGGTGACCGTGGTCTTCGGGGTGCCCACCGTACACCAGCGGCTGCTGGAGGCCATCGACCGGCTGAAGCCCGACCTCTCCCACGTCCGGATGTTCTACAGCGGCGGCGCCCCGTGCCCCGTTCCGCTGATCCGGGCCTTCCAGGAGCGGGGCTACCGGTTCGGCCAGGGCTACGGGCTTACGGAGACCGCACCCACCGTCTTCATGCTGCTGGAGGACGACTTCGCCCGGAAGCCCGGCAGCATCGGGCGGCCGGCGCCGTTCAACCGGGTGCGGGTCGTCGACCCGGCCACCGGGCAGCCCGTGCCGCCGGGCGGCGTGGGCGAGATCACGGTCCGGGGGCCCAACGTCTTCACCGCCTACTGGCAGAACGAAAAGGCCACGGCCGAAGCCATCCGGAACGGCTGGTTCCACACCGGGGACCTCGCCCGGATCGACGAGGAGGGCTTCGTCACCATCGCCGGACGGCTGAAGGAGATGATCATCTCCGGCGGCGAGAACATCTACCCGGTCGAGGTGGAACAGGCGATCCAGACCCATCCGGCCGTGGTGGAGGCGGCCGTCTTCGGCGTGCCGCACCCGGAGTGGGGCGAGGTGCCCCATGCGGCCGTCCTGCTGGAGCCCGGCGCGTCGGTCACCGAGGAGGAGCTCAGGGCCCACTGCCTCGCCCGGCTCGGCAAGTACAAGATCCCCAGGCGGTTCTTCATCCTGGATGAACTGCCCCGCAACGCGGCGGGCAAGGTGGTCAAGAGCCGCCTGGCCGAGATCACCCGCGACATGTGAACGAAGAAGGAGGACGCGACCCGTGGACAGACAGACCACAGCTTCCGCCGGGCCGCCGGCGGTGAGCCTGCTGGGCGTCAGCGTCTACATGCCCGACCGGGTGGAACCGGCGGAGGCCATCGCCGAGCAGGCGGGGCTGCCCCGGGAGGTCGTCGAGGCCAAGTTCGGCCTGAAGGCCAAGCGGCGGGCCGCACCCGACGAGCACGTCTCCGACATGGCCGTCAGGGCGGCGCGCCCCCTCCTGGACCTGGTGGACCCGGCGGCCATCGATGCCGTGATCTACTTCGGCAGCCCGCACAAGGACTACTACGTCTGGATGGCGGCGCCCAAGATCCAGCATGAGCTGGGGCTCTCCTCCGCCACCGCGTTCGAGGTGGCAGCCGTCAGCGCCGGCTGCCCCATCGCCCTCAACGTCGCCCGGTCGCTGCTCATCGCCAACCCCGCCCTGCGCAACGTCCTGCTGGTGGGGGCCAGCCGGGAGTCCTACCTGATCGACTACGGCAACGTCCGCTCCCGCTTCATGTTCAACTTCGGCGACGGCGCGGCGGCGGCGCTGGTCGGCCGGGGACCGGGCAAGGCCCGGGTGCTGGCCACCGCGGCCGTCACGGACGGTTCGTTCCACGGTTTCGTGCGGGTGCCCGCGGGCGGCTCCCGCCACCCGGCCAGCCACGAGACCGTGGCCGGCCGCATGCACTGCTTCGACGTGACCGACCCCGCCGCCATGAAGGAGCGGCTGGATCCGGTGTCGGCGCAGCGGTTCATCGGGGTCGCGCGGGCCGCCGCCGAGCAGAGCGGCTTCCGACCCGAGGAGATCCGCTTCGTCGGCATGCTGCACACCAAGCGCTCCCTCTTCGACCAGGTGATGGCCGCCCTCGGCATCCCGCCCGAGCGGCAGGTCTATCTGGACGAGTACGGCCACATGTCGGCCATCGACCCGCTGGTCGCCCTCTACGAGGCCGAACGAAGGGCGCTGCTCGCCCCGGGCGACCTGGCGGTGCTCCTGAGCGCTGGAACCGGCTACACCTGGGCGGCCACCGCCATCCGGTGGGGCCCGTAGTCATCCCTTTCACTCGCTTCGCGGAGGTGGATCTCTCATGCGCAAGTCCCGGTTTGCCCTGGGAGCGCTGGCCCTCGTCCTCGCGCTCCTGGTATCGGCCTGCGGCTCGACCGGCTCCTCGGGAAACGGCGGCGGGGGCGGCCCTGGCCCGACCAGCGCCGCCGGCTCCGAAGGCGGCTCCGGCAGTGGCCAGGGCGGCGGTTCGGACGGCAGCGGCGGCTCCGGCGGCGGGGCGCAGCCGCCGGCCGAGCCCATCAAGATCGGCGTGATCACCTCGGTCACCGGGCCCCTCGCCGGGTACGCCGACCAGGAGATCAAGGGGCTGAGGCTGGGCCTCGAGTACGCGACCGGCGGGACCATGGAGGTGCTCGGCCGGCCCATCGAGGTCATCGTGGAGGACGACACCGGCAGTCCCGACGTCGGCAAGCAGAAGGCGATCAAGCTGCTGGAGCAGGATGGCGTGCACATCCTGCAGGGGTCCGCCTCCACCCCGGTGGCCCTGGCCGTCGCCGAGCAGGCAAAGCTCTACGAGGTCATCTACATGATCGACCCGGCCGCCGGCGACCAGCTGACCACCACCGACTTCAACCCGTACATCTTCCGCACCGGCGGCAACACCACCCAGGACGCCCTGACCGGCGGCAAGGCCACGGTGGAGAACCTGGGCAGGACCATCGTCCACCTGGCGCCGGACAACGCCTTCGGCACCTCCTCCCAGGACGCCTGGAACCCCATCTTCGAGCAGTACGGCGGCACCGTGATCCGCAACATCAACGCCCCGCTGGATGCCAAGGACTTCGCCACCTACCTGCAGCAGGTGATCGAGCTGAACCCGGAGGTGCTCATGGTCACCTGGTCCGGCGGCAACGCCCTGAAGCTCTTCCAGCAAATCGGCGAGCTGGGGCTCTTCGACCGGATGAAGGTCACCACCAGCATCGGCGACCGGGCGAGCCTGATCGGCATGGGCGACGCGGCGGTGGGCATGAACGGCGTGGTGCGCTACTTCTACACCCTGCCCGACAACCCGGTCAACGATTGGCTGGTGAAGGAGCACATCGCCCGCTACGGCGAGCCCCCCGACCTGTTCACCGCCGGTGGCATGGCGGCGGGGATCGCCATCGTCGAGGGCATCAAGAAGGCCGGTTCCACCGATGCGAAGGACCTGATCCCGGCCCTGGAAGGCATGAGCTTCGAGGGACCCAAGGGCACCTACACCTTCCGGCCAGAGGACCACCAGGCCCTGCAGCCGATGTACTTCGTCGAGCTGGTCAAGGATCCGGACCACGACTACCCGATTCCCAAGCTGGTCGCCGAGCTCAGCGCCGAGGAGACGGCGCCGCCCGTCAACGTGCCGGGGCGGTAGCGAGAGGGGGGTGCGCGGTGGAGCCTGAGATCATCCTGGAGACCGTGGACGTGGCGAAGTCCTTCGGCGGGCTCGCCGCCAACCAGGGGATCTCCATCAAGGTGCCGGCCCGGACCCTGCGCTCGGTCATCGGACCCAACGGGGCGGGCAAGACCACCCTGTTCAACCTGATCAGCGGCATCTACAAGCCCACCGCGGGACGGATCCTGTTCCGGGGGGAGGACATCACGGGCCTCCCCCCGCACCAGATCGCCCGCAAGGGCATTGGCCGCTCGTTCCAGATCACCAACCTGTTCCCGGAGCTCACCGTGCTGGAGAACGTGCGGCTGGCGGCCCAGGCCCGCGGGCGGCACAGCTGGCACCTGTGGCGCTCGGCCGAGTCGCTCCGGGCGTACGCGGAGAAGGCCGAGGAAGCACTGACGACGGTGGGGCTCGCCCACCGGGCCCGGGCCCTCGCCAGGGAGCTGGCCCACGGCGAAAAGCGAAAGCTGGAGATCGCCATCCTGCTGGCCACCGACCCGGTCGTGATGCTGCTGGATGAGCCCACGGCCGGCATGAGCCGGGAAGAGGTGCCGGGCATCATCGAGGTCATCGAGCGGATCAAGGCCCAGCGCAGCCGCACGATCCTCATGGTGGAGCACAAGATGGACATCGTGCTGGGCATCTCCGACGCCATCACGGTCCTTTCGCTGGGCAAGGTCATCGCCGAGGGCACTCCGGCGGAGATCGTCGCCAACGAGACCGTGCAGGCGGCCTACCTGGGGGCCAGCCACGGCTACGCCCTGTCCGGCCCGCCCGCTGCCCGGGCGCAGTCCTGAGGAGGTGAAGCCCGTGTCCCTGCTGATACTGGAAGGCGTCGAGACGTACATCGGGGAGTACCACATCCTCCAGGGCGTCTCGTTCACGGTCAGGCCGGGGGCCATCACCGTCCTCCTGGGCCGGAACGGCGCCGGCAAGACCACCACCCTCCGCACTGTCATGGGGCTGAGCCCCGCCCGCCGGGGGCGCATCACCTTCAAGGGGAGGGACATCACCCGCCTGAGGCCCCACGAAGTCGCCCGCCTGGGGATCGGGTACGTCCCGGAGGACCGGGGCCTCTTCGGCAGCCTGACGGTGGCCGAGAACCTGCGGGTCGCCGTCCGGGGCGGGGACCTGGACTGGCAGGTCCGCCGCCGGGGACCCGAGGCGGCCAGCGGCCGGCTGGAAGAGGTGCTGGAGCTGTTTCCGGACCTGAAGCGGGCCTGGAACCGGCCGGCGGGCACGCTCTCCGGCGGCCAGCAGCAGATGCTGGCCATCGGCCGGGTGCTGCTCAACGACAACGACCTGCTGCTCATCGACGAGCCGAGCAAGGGGCTGGCGCCCGTGGTGGTGGAGCACCTGGGCGAGGCCCTGCTGAAGATCGCTGCCAAGACCACGGTGCTGCTGGTGGAGCAGAACTTCGGCCTGGCCCAGGCGGTGGCCGAGCACTGCGTCGTCATCGACGACGGGGGCACGGTGCACCAGGGGCGCATGGCCGACCTGCTGGAGAACGCGGAGCTGCGGCAGCGCTACCTGGGGGTGGCATGAGATGGGTCTCCTCGCATGGCTCGCGCTCCAGGGGCTGACCGTGGGGCTGCTGTGGTTCCTCATCGCCTCCGGGCTCAGCCTGATCTTCGGCCTCATGAACGTTCTCAACTTCGCCCACGGCGGGCTCTACATGCTGGGCACCTACGGGGCGCTCACCATCTACCTGGCCACCGGCAGCTTCCCCCTGGCCCTGCTGGGCGGTGCGGCGCTCGGAGCCCTGCTCGGGGCCTCCATCGAGCTCCTGGCCATCCGTCCGCTCTACGGCCGGCCGCTCTTCCAGGTCCTGATGACCCTGGGCGTGATGCTGATCTTCGACGAGGCGGTCGAGGCGATCTGGGGGCCGCACCCGCTGCCGTTCCAGACGCCGGCTCTGCTTCAGGGCACGCTTCAGGTCTTCGACCGGCCGTTCCCGGTTTACCGGCTGTTCATCATCGCCGTGGGGCTCCTGGTCTGGCTGCTGGTCCACCTCTTCCTCACCCGCACCCGGCTCGGCGTCATCGTGCGGGCGGGCGTCGAGAACCGGGAGATGGTGCAGACCCTGGGCGTGGACATCCGCAGGGTCTTTACGGGGGTTTTCGCCCTGGGCGGCATGCTGGCGGCCCTGGGGGGCGCCGTGGCCGGCCCCTTCGAGGGGGCGCACCCGACGCTGGCGGCCGAGAACCTGCTCCCCGCCTTCATCGTGGTGGTCGTCGGCGGGCTGGGCAGCTTCACCGGTTCGCTGCTGGCGGCGATCCTGGTCGGGCTGGTCCAGGCCTTCGTGGGTTTCTACGCGCCGCAGTTCGCCCTGGCGGTGAACATCGCCCTGATGGCGGTCGTGCTGGTCCTGCGGCCTCAGGGGCTGCTGGGTGAGCAGAGGGGGTGACGGGGAGATGCTGGCATCGCGCAGTTCGCTTCTGGGGCGGCTCGCCCCCTTCGTGATCATCGCCGTCCTGTACGCCCTTCCCTTCCTGCCCGGGCTCGGCCAGAACCGCTACCTGCTGTCGCTCCTGATCGGCGCCTTCGTCTTCGCCGTGTTCGCCATGTCCTTTGACCTGCTGCTCGGGTACACCGGCATCGTCTCCTTCGGTCATGCGCTCTTCTTCGGCGCGGGCACCTACGCAGCGGCGCTGCTGGCCAAGTACTACGGAGTGGGGTTCTGGACGTCCATGGCCCTGGCCCCGGCCCTTGCGGCCGTGCTGGCCCTGGTGGTCGGCGCCCTGTCGCTCCGGGTGCGGGGCGTGTACTTCGCGATGGTGAGCATGGCCTTTGCCGAGTTCTTCCGGGTGGCCGCGGAGAAGTTCAGCAGCCTGACGGGCGGCAGCGACGGGCTGAGCGTGCAGGTGGCCCCGGACTGGGCCTACGGCCCCCGCCACCGGCTCGAGCTCTACCTGCTCACCCTGACCCTGGCCGTGGTCGTCTACCTGGTGCTCAGGCGCATCATCCAGTCCCCGTTCGGGCGGGTGCTGGTGGCGATCCGGGAGAACGAGCAGCGGGCCGCGGCGATCGGGTACAACGTGTTCGCCTTCAAGCTGGGGGCCATCGTGCTGGCCGGCGCCGTCGCCGCCGTGGCCGGGGTGATGTACGCGGCCACCGAGAACTTCGTCGTGCCCACCGTCCTCGGCACCGAGACGACCATCAACGTGCTGCTCATGACCATCATCGGCGGCGCGGGCACCCTGGGCGGCCCGGCCCTGGGCTCGGGGGTCGTGCGGCTGGCGGGAACGCTGCTCTCCAGCTACACCGAGCGGTGGCGGCTGGCGCTGGGCCTGCTGTATGCGCTGATCGTGCTCTTCCTGCCCCAGGGCATCGCCGGCCTGGCCCGCAGCCTGCGCCGTGTGTCAGCGGCCCGGACTCAGGCCCGTGCGGAGGTGAGGGCGGCGCGGTAAGCCGCGGGCCGCCGAGTGACAGACATGAAACGGTGCGCCCCGCCGTCCCTCAGGAGGGGGACCGGCGGGGCGTGTTGTGAACGGACACACCGGCTAGCCCGGTGGCGGCGCAGTGAGCGCGCAGAATGTACAGTGACTCGGGAGTGGAAGGTGCACATTTCGCGCGGAACTCGGCCTGTGACCCGGGAGCAACACCGGCTCAGTCCCGGGTAGGTCTGCCCTGCTGGGCCTCCCACCCCGGCGGCGGCGTAGTGAGCGCGCAGAATGTACGGTGACTCAGGACTGGAGGGTACACATTTCGCGCGGAACTCGGCCTGTGACCCGGGAGCAACACCGGCTCAGTCCCGGGTAGGTCTGCCCGGCTGGGCCTCCCACCCCGGTGGCGGCGCAGTGAGCGCGCAGAATGTACGGTGACTCGGGAGTGGAAGGTGCACATTTCGCGCGGAACTCGGCCTGTGACCCGGGAGCAACACCGGCTCAGTCCCGGGTAGGTCTGCCCTGCTGGGCCTCCCACCCCGGCGGCGGCGCAGTGAGCGCGCAGAATGTACAGTGACTCGGGACTGGAGGGTGCACATTTCGCGCGGAACTGGGAGTGTGACCGGGAGGACGGCCGGGCCGGACCCGGGTGATGCCGTGTCAGGCTGACCGGAACTACAGCGCCGAGCACGGAACCCGGACGCTGGATGACCAGCGTCCGGGTTCATGCGTGTGCACCGGAGTCCTTACCCCGATCGTCGTGGGCGGGGCGGGTACAGAAACCGCCCAAGGCACATCGCCCACGCCCACTGCTCACGGCCCACAGCTCAACGCCACTCGCCGGGGGCGACCTTGTCCAGCAGCCGCTGGATCACGGTCGCGGCCTCGGCCCGGGTGGTCTGCTCCAGCGGGGCCCATGCCGAGGCGGAACGGCCCACCATCAGCCCCTCGGCCACGGCGAAGCGCACGCCGTCCTGCGCCCAGGGGGCCACCTGATTCCAGTCGGCCATCAGGGCGAGCCGCTCGGCCACCTCCTGGTCGATGGCGCCGCGCAGGTTCAGCCGCTCGGCCATCCGGCTCAGCACCACGGCCAGCTCCTGCCGGGTAACCGGAGCGTTGGGCCGGAACGTGCCGTCGGGATAGCCCATCATCAGGCCGGCCCGGATGGCGCCGCCGATCTCGGGGGCCAGCCCGTCATTGGGTGCGATGTCGTAGTAGATCCGGGCGAACCGGTCGTCCTCTCCCAGGTTCAGGGCACGGGCCAGGATGGCGGCCAGCTGACCCCGGGTGATGGGCTGCTGCGGGGCGAACTGCGTGGGCGTGACGCCGCGCAGCACCTGGCGAGCGGCCATCTCGTGCACGATCCGGTAGGCCCAGTGGCTCGGCGGCACATCCGAGAAGCGGTGATCGTAGGCCAGCACGACGGTGCTGCCCGGCACCGGCTGGGCCGCCTCGATGCGGGTGCGATCCGCCGTCAGCCGGCCGCCCAGGGGCTCCAGCTGCGTCCGGCCGGACACCTGGGCAAAGACGGCCATGGTCGCCGCCTCCACCTCGTCGGCCGCAAGCGCCGGGTGACTGACCAGCAGCGGCGAGGGCAGCGTCGAGACAGGCGCCATGCCGCGCTCGCTGATGCGCACCAGCGACACGGCCAGCGGCTCACCCACCTGCCGGTAACCGCCCGTGCTCAGCCACGGCTCCAGGTAACGGGAATCTATCGCGCCCGGCGTCAGGGCAACGGCCAGCTGCTCGCCCGGGTTCAGCTGCAGTTCGGCCAGGAACGAGGGCGTGAGCGTCACGCTGCCCCGCGGCGACTCCACCTTCACCGCGACCCCCGACCCGGCAGCCCGCCGCAGCGCCGCCTCATCGAACAGCGCCACGCCGTGCGGCAGGTCGTCCAGCCGCAGTGTCACCACCCGCTCGCCTTCCGGCACCTCGGCGGCCAGGATCTCCGCCACGGCAGCGCCCATATCCCGATCGGTCGCGGCTGCCACGGCGATCCGGTTGGGATCCGCGTCAGGGAGCACCTGGCGGGCCTGGGTCACGGCGGAGCTGGTGGTCGGGCAGCTCAGGCTCCCGTCGGCCCCGACCTCGCACAGGCCTCTCGCCTCCGGCGCCGCCGTGCGGAACGAGCTGACCAGTTCTGCACCGGTGCCCATGCTCCGCTCGGCATGGATACGGTAGGTGTACGCGGTCGCCGGCTCCAGCCCGGTCAGGGTGATGGTGTGGCTGCTGCCGTAGCCGCCGGAGCGGCTCCGCTCCACGCCGTCTTCCGGGCGGTAGTAGAGCGTCACCGAGGCAGCATCGTCCAGGGCGAACTTCAGCGTCGCCCAGTCCGCGCCGGCCTCCACCTCCACATTGCGGATGTTGAGGGGTCCGGGAAGGCGGGTCACGTCGATGAAGTACTGCACCCGTTCACCGGTCTCGGCGGTCACCGTCACCACGATCCTGTTGGTGCCCACCCGCAGGTTCTGGTGACCGTCGACGGTCACCTTGGTCCACACGTCGCCCGGCCGGGCGTTGACGGTCACCGCCGTCACCTCGTGGGGGACGGTGGCCGTGTAGTGGTAACGCTTCGGATCGAACTTGGGCTGCAGTTCACCCGGGGTGATGCTGAGATCGGCCAGCTCCGCAACGGCCGACTGCTGGCGGACGAAGCTCAGGGTATAGGTCCGGCTGATGCTGACGTCCGGAAGGGGCGAGTACACCTCCACCCGCACCTCGCCGCCGTTTTCACCCAGCCGGATCGGCTGCGACTTCTGGCCGCTGGCCACGTCTTCCCCTTCCACCCGGATGCGGACGGCAGGATCGTCCACGTAGGCCGTCACCTGGACCTGGGGCACCCAGCCTTCATAGGGCACCACGTAGCTGAGGATCCGCGGGTCGAAGGGCGGGTTCAGCGTACCGATGGAGGGCTCCAGCCCGCGCAGGGCCAGGTTGTTGACGTAGAGCAGGAAGCTGGTCTTCCCCACGCCTCCGTCACTGTCCGTCGCGGTGATCGTGATGGTCGTCACGCCGGTCTTGCCGTCGACGGGTGTCAGCCGAATTTCAGGCTGATCTTCCCACCGGAGGTCGATGTTGCCGTTCGGCACCAGGCCGGTGTCCGAAGAGGTGACCTCAATCGTGATCATCTCGGCCAGCTGATCCTCCGGGGTCTCCTCGTCGTGCACGTCGAAGCGGATCCATCCGGTGGCCGTCCCGACGTCGGTGCCGTAGTTCGGAATCGGGCTGATGACCGGCACGTCGTTCACCGAGTTCACCGTGATGGCGAAGGTCTTGGGCGGATCCGAGGTATCCTTCCCGCCGTGCTCCGTGCCGCCGTCATCCTTCAGCCACACGCGCACCAGAGCGGATCCGTGCGCGTTCGGGGCCGGGGTGAAGGTCAGCGTGCCGTCAGGCGCGATGGCCGGCCCTTCGGCGAACAGCTGCGGATAAGCCGTGTGCTCCTCCACGATCTCCAGCTCGAACGTAACCTTCTGTCCCTGTTCGAAGGGGCCGGGGGAGATGTCCTTGGCCCACTTCGGGAACGACTGCGGGCCCGCGTCCTCCGGTACGACGATGTCGGGGCCGGTTTCGAAAGTGGGCGGGTCGTTCACGGGAAGGATGTTCAGACGGAAGGAGCGGTTGGCCGTCGCTCCCTCCGGATCGGTGACCCGGACCGTGACCGTCACGGTGCCGAAGCGGTCGGGCTCCGGGATGGCGCTGAGCCACGCGCCGAAGCCGTTGTCGGTGCTGAACTCGGGCTCGATCCGGATCAGCTCGTTGCGGAGGATGGAGGTGTTGGACGAGAACGCCTCCACCCGCAGCTCGTTGACGTTCGAGTCGATGTCGCCGATCAGCACCGTCACCCCGGAGAGCATGCCGTCCTCAAGGATCTCCTGGTCGGGAATCTCCTGGATGAACGGCGGATCGTTGACAGGGCGGACGGTCACGGCCACCTCCCGGGTCGCCTGGCGGACGTGCCCCTGGCCGTCGTCCACGCTGAGGTGGAAGGTGATCGTCCCGGTGCCTGACATGTTCTCCACCGGCTCGATGACCAGCCGCCGGTACTCGCCGGAAGGATCCAGCCGCACCGCGGGGCAGTCGGCGCCCGGCTGGCAGCCGAAGATGGCGCCGGAGACGCTGATCTGCACCGCCACCGGCCCGCCCGGGACGTCCGGGTCGTAGACCCGCACCTGCTGGTCGAACCGGCCGTCCTCATCGATGACGATGGGGTCGGGGATGTTCTCCAGGCGGGGATCGTCCGGCGTCGGATGGACGATGACCTCGAGCGTCTTCTGGTCGGATAGGAAACCGTCGCTCACGGAGACGGTCACCAGGGCCTGACCGTACTGGTCAGGGGCCGGCGTGATCATGACGGACGCGCTGTCCCCGTCCACCTGGTACCGGAAGCTGCTGGGCGGCAGCAGCTTCTGGTTGTCGGAGGCGAAGGACACCCGCAGGTTCTGCAGCGGGGTTTCTGGATCGTCGATGGTCAGCTGCAGGATGTAGAACGTATCCTCGTCGATCTCGATCCGTGCCTCATCGAACCAGAGCGAGGGCGGGTCGTTGATCTCCCGGATGAATATGCGCAGATCCGCCACCGTCGCCAGGCCGCCGCTCTCAGCCTTGAAGCGGATGGTCACATAGCCGCTCTGGTTCTCCTTGGGCTTGACGATCAGCTCCCAGAGGCCCGCCTCCGCGTCGATCGCGCCCCACTCAATGGGCACATCGGTCCAGAGGACCGAGAGGGAGTAGGGGCCGGGGGTGTCCGGATCGACCACGCGGATGGTGTACCTGACCTCCGGGGTGTCCTCGTCGATGGACGGCGACTCCGGCAGGAAGATGATGGGCGGGTCGTCGACGTTAATCACCACGACCTCCAGCGTCTCGCTGGCCTGCGCACCCGCCTTGTCCCGCACCGTGACCCGGAAGGTGCTCTCGCCTGACAGCTCGGAAACCGGGGTGATGCGGAGGGTCCGGTGCAGTCCCTGGCCGTAGGCCTTCACCTCGGCCACCGCGGGCGAACCCGAAATGAGTTCGATGATCACGTCATGGGAGTCGTTGGGGTCGGGGTCCCGGATGATCAGGTCCACCGTCGCCGGCTTGTCCTCCAGCGTCTCGACCCGTTTTTCCGACAGCTCGATGACGGGGGGGTCGTTGATGTTGGCGATGCTGACGGTCATCGTGTGCGCGGCCGAGAAGTACTGGTTGCTGGCCGTGACGGTGACGGTGAACGTCCCGACAACGTCCACCTCCGGGGTCACCGTCAGCTTCCAGCCTGTGCCGCTGGGTACCACCTCCGCCCTGACCAGCTCAGGCGCCGACGTTGTGGCCGTCACCTGGTCGGCCCAGTCGACGGTGAAGTGGAAGTCCTTGGGCTGCTCCTCCACCATCGAGTCGCTGGGCGGCAGACCCTGAATCACGGGCTCCCGCTCGATGACCACGTCGAAGGTCATCGTGGCGGTGCTGTTCGGCGTGTTGCTCTTGTCGTCGACGGTCACCTCGATGGTCGCGGTGCCGGTCATGTTCGCGGTCGGCGTCACCCAGATCTGCCACTGGGTCCCCTGGCGGCGGACCTCCACCGCGGAGAGGATGCCGTCATCGTTGCGGATGATGGTCGCGTTGACGCCCAGCTGGGTCACGACGGTCTCGACGTCGGACACCTGCAGGTCCACGGCGAAGGGGCCGGAGCCGTACTTCCTGACCACAGTGTCAACCTGCTCGATCCTGGGCTGGTCGTTGACAGCCTCGACATTCAGCTGGAAGGAGTGCCGGACGTAGTGACGGCCGTCGTCCAGGTAGAGCGTCACCGTCGCAGTGCCCGACTCGTCGGGGGACGGGTTGAGGGTGACCTGCCAGGTGGTCCGGCCGTTGCTGGTGTCCGTCTTGATGATCTTGATGCCGTACCCGCCGGCGTCGGGCTTGGAAGGCAGGAGCCCCGGGTTGCTGCTGACCGCATCCAGCGTCAGCGGGTCCGTGAGGTCCGGATCGTACGCAACGACCTGGACGGTCACCGGCGTATCCTCTTTTGTCGTCACGGTGTCCCCCGGCAGCTCCACAAACTCCGGCGGATCCTGCTGCGGAAGCACGTTCAGGTTGAACTTGGCGGTCTCTGTCGCCTGCCCGTCCGAGGCCTCGATGAGCACCTCGGTCTTGCCGAAGGCGTCCTTCTTGAGCTGCAGGTGCTGGTCCAGGGCAACCAGTCCCTCGCTGGTGGGATTCATGACGCCGCCGATGAACAGATCGGTTCCCTGGGGCGTGACCGTGACCACAAGCTCTTCCGGTGGGGTCTCCTCATCGGTGACCTCGAACCGCAGGTCCAGCGGGGCGTCCTCCAGGATCTTCGCCTCGTCGGGCGGCGCGGGGATGTTGAGGAACTTGATCACGGGCGGATCGTTCACGTTCACCACCGTGACCGGGAAGGTGACGACCAGAGGCTCGGCGGCGCCGTACTCCGCCTGGATGGTCACCTGAACCACCGTGTCGGCGGTCACAACATCGGAAGCCGTCAGAACCAGTTGCCAGGTCTGGCCGACCTGCTCAACCTGTACGGTCAGAAGATTGGGATCTTCGCTTTCGGCGGTGAGCTTCGTGATCGACTCCGGGTGGGTCACCACGAGGGTGACGGCCGTGGAGTGGCCTTCGTCCACCGTCTGGGGCCCGGGATTCTGGATGGTCGGCTGCTCCGGTGCCTCATCCAGCACCATCTCAAACGCAAAATCCATGTCCGGGTACGCCTGCCACAGGCCGCCCTTGGTAGCTTCCAGCACGATGCGCCCGGGCGCGTACACGTCCTTCTTGTAGTCATACCAATAATAAGTCGTATCGCCCTGCCCCTGCAGGCCCACGGAGCCGGACTTTCCTCCAGGCACAACGGTCAGGACCAGCGCGTACTCCTTCCCGGCCACCATCCGCATGCCGGGCACAGGCGTCAACTCGATGCGGGTCTTGCCCGGATCCGCATAGCCCTCTTTGAGCCGCACGGCGTCCGGCGTCAACTCCGCGTACGCGTACAGCTCGCCGCCGGGCTTGTTCCCGACGACGTCGCGCACCTCGACCCGGAGGAGATCACTCATTCCCTCCCGGGACAGCGGGAGGATGACCTCCCGAACCACCAGGCCGTCGGTGCCGGCTGGCAATGTGAAGACCTGGGCGCACCCCATGCCGGCACGGCACTCCTGGGGCGCCTCGGTGTCGTAGAGCGGCTGCGCGAGATCCTGTGCGGCCACGGCGGTTCCGCCTACGGCAACGCCCAGCAGCAGAGACAGGGCAACGACGATCCTGTTCACTCTCCACATGCCTCGTGATCCTCCCGCTTCCCCCCACGAGTCCGGCCATAACTGCGTAGGGGTTGAACAAGTATTACCTAAAACTTGTTCTCCCGGAAGGCACCGATTTCCTCTCGCCCCGCGCCCCGTGCCGCCGTCCACGGGGCATACTGATGAGGAGGTGAAGTGGCATGGGGAAGCGTCTGGAAAGGCCGCGCATCGGGCTGGCGCTGGGCGGCGGCGCCCGGGGGGCCGCCCACGTGGGCGTGCTGCGGGCGCTGGAGGCGGCGGGGATTCCCATCGCCTGCATCGCCGGCACGTCCGCCGGTGCGATGGTCGGGGCCGCCTACGCGGCGGGGCTGACCACCGAGCAGATCGAGCAGGTCTTCGCCTCGGTGCGCTTCCGCGACCTGTTCCGGCCCGCCTGGGCGCGCGACGGCTGGCTGGACAACGCTCCCCTCGCCGCCTCCTTTGAACGGGCCGTGGGCAGGCTGCGGGTGGAGGACCTGAACCTCCCCTTTGCGGCCACCGCCACCGATGCAGACACCGGGGAGCCCGTCACGCTGGACAGGGGACCCCTCGGACCGATCCTGCGCGCCTCCACGGCGATGCCCTGCATCGTGCGGCCGGTGCCCCTGGGCGGCCGGCGGCTCGTCGACGGCGGCGTGCTCCACAAGGTCCCGGTCCAGCTGGCGCGGGAGCTGGGCGCGGACATCGTCATCGCGGTCGACGTTTCGGTTCCCTACTCGTGGAGAAGCAAAAAGCCCAGGCATCCCCTGGTCTTTCTCATGCGCATGCTGGAGATCATGGACGAGCGGCTGGTGGCCGCGGAGCTGAACGGGGCGGACATCATCATCCGCCCCTGGGCCGACTGCGGCATCTTCGAGTTTCACCGGTACCGGTCGCAGATCCTGAGCGGCCAGGCAGCGGCGGAAGCGGCGATTCCCGCCATCCGGGCGTGCCTGGCCGGGTTCGGGGCCCCAACGGTACCTGCACAGGTCACCCGGCCGGCACCGGCCACGTCACCCGCCGATCCGGCATCACCGGCGTGGGCAGCAGCCACGCCAGCGGCATCCCCAGGGACGCCCGCACCCGCTATCCCAGCGGCATCCCAGTCAGCGCCAGCACCCGCCGTCCCAGCCACATCCCCGCCGGTCCCGGGGCGGCTCACCCTGCCTGCCCCCCGGCGGCCTCAGGCCTCATCCCCGTAACTCTGCCGGGCGTACTGGTCCGGAATCCAGCCCCAGCCCCAGATGGGCGTCGGCTGGCGCGGGACGTGGCCCAGCACCTCCAGAGGATCCAGATTGGAAGCGATCACTTCGCAACGGTGCTCCCAGTTCGCCCCAAAGTCGAAGACATACGTGAACCGCTCCCCCCGCTTCACCTGGGACCCGACACGGACGGTCTCGTAGTCGATCACATCCGGGTCTTCGTCGGCCGGAATGCCGAAGCAGCGCCCGTCGGGGAAGCGGAACTCGTGCAGGTGGCTCAGGTCCCAACGGGCGAAGCCGAGGTCGATCGCGGTCGCCAGATCGAGGAACGTGTGCGAAGGCCCGACCAGGAAGATGCGCCCTGGCTGCGGCGCGAAGTGCAGGCCTGCACCCGAAACGAGATCCACACGGACGGTAAACCACCCACGTACAGCCAACGCTGTGCCCCCTCTGCTGACGCACCGTGTGCTACACGGCACTACTGCTTCGGAGGCGGGCGCGTGAAGTCCTGCACGAATCCGGGCTGGCTGGATGAAAAACCCCCGTGCTGCCGCACGGGGGCTTTCGCGCTGTTCGCGTCGGACAAATGCCCGGATTTACCGGCATGTACCGGTATGCACCGTCACCTGCGCCTAGGCCGCCCCGGCGTCGGGCTGGTCGGCCGCCAGCCAGCCCCGCACCAGGATGAAGCCCAGCAGGTGGCACAGGGAGCCGGCCGCCAGCAGCGTGTTGATCAGCGAGCTGGCGTTGTCGCCCAGGGCGATGGTCTCGTTGGTCGTGCCCACCATGTAGTAGAAGGCGGCGTAGAGCAGGATCGTGCCCAGGGGCACCCACAGGGCGTGAGGCCCGTCGCCCCTCCTGGACATGAGCCAGATCGGCCCGCCCAGCAGCACGATGCCGCTGGGGATGGCCGTCAGCCACAGGAGCGGCATCTGCCACACCGCGGCCGTCACGGCGCCGTAGTGGGCGGCCAGGGCGTAGCCGAGGATGCCCACCATGCTGTAGGCGACGAAGTACGGCGTGACCCGGCGCCGCTCGTCGATGAGGGCCAGGAAGCCGGTGGCGTACAGCACGCCGGCGAGGAGCGCGATGGCCCCCACGAAGGGATCCAGGGCCAGCTCCGCCTTGCGGCCCACCAGGAAGACCACGATGAGCGAGAGAATCGAGCCGCCCAGGAAAGCGCCGTGGTGCAGCTTGACGTAGCGGCCGCACGCGTGGTGCAGGACCCACAGGAAGAGGATGAAGCCGAAAGCCATCGCCATGCTGTCCATGTACTGCAGGAAACCACCACCGCCGCCACCTGGCATCAGCTGCGCCCCCCTTCCGCAGTCGCCGCCTCAGGCCGCCGGGCCGCGATCAGCCGGCGCACCCCGCTCACCAGCAGCTCGTCCACCGGGCGGCCGAGCCGGACAGACAGCAGCAGGCCCGCACCGGCCAGCATGAAGAGGCTGCCCGTGATCACCAGCGGCTTCATCATGATCATCGCGTAGTTGACGCCGTCGAAGACGTGGCTGGAGCCCACGCCCCAGGGCGAGAGCGCCGTGAAGAGACCGGCCACCATGAGGGCCAGGCCGCCGGGCGTGCTGTACGGGCCGGTCTTGCCCAGCGGACGCTTCCAGTCGACCTTGTTGCGTATGCCCGGGATCTGGGTGATGACCATGTACAGGAAGGTCACGATGGTGATGTAGAAGCGCACGTTGGTCGGAGCCGTGCCGCCGCGGATCATCAGCGAGTACCGCATGCGGATGTACGTGATGATCAGGCTGAGGGCCATGAGGCCGATGGCCGTCCACACGGCCCAGCGCTCGCCGCGGAACATGGCATAAGTCAGGATAAGGAACACGAAGCCGAGGATCATGACAGCGATCGTGATGGGCTGGTAGATGTGCTGGTAGGGGATGTAGGGCATGGCCGGGCGGTAGTCGGGGCCGCCGAACGAGACGCACACCGCACCGATGCCGCCGATGATGTGGAACACGGTCGTCAGGGTCATGAGCAGAACAGCCGCACCGCGCACCAGAGGGGTGGGATCTTTCGTCATACGCATCCTCCTCGTGCCTTCGGTCGTAACCGCGGAATCCCCGGTCAATTCACACATAACAGAGCGCGCACTGCGAAACATTGACCTGGATCATATATACGGTGAATATAGATAGTTTGGTATATGCGCACGGGGCCCGATGCAATAGGACCAGACGCCCCCTAGCCCATCGGTCGTGTTACGAAAACTTATCTAAAATGGGGCATTTCGACGGGTGGAGCGCTCCCCGTCCACTCCCGCATGGTAGAAGAAAGAACGCCGCGAGGGGGTGGCACACCAGTGAGGCAGCCGAGGGAACGCTGTGCGGACTGTCCGGTGCGGGAGCGGGGGGCCCCTTACTGCTGGCGGGACATGCGGGACCAGCTCATGCGGCTGCGGCCCATGGCCACCCGCCGGGAGCTGGAGCGGGGCGAGATCCTCTTCGGCCAGGGGGACCCGGTCGTGGGCTGGTGGCTGGTCACAAAGGGCCAGATCCACGAGTACGTGGTGGACGCCGAAGGCCGGGAGCAGATCATCCGCATGGCGCCTGCGGGCGCGCCCGTGGGTCTGGCCGGCCTGCGCATGGCGCGCACCTACTGCTGCAGCGGCCGCGCCGGCCGGCAGGGCGCAGAGGTCTACTTCATCGAACGGGACGCGGCCTGGCGGGCGATCCGGGAGGATCCCGACCTGGCCAGCGCGGTCATCGCGGGCATTACGGAGGAGCTGATCCTGAGCTACATGCGGCTCACGCACGTCTCCACCCTGCCGGCCCGTTCCGTGGTCGCCTGCACCCTCCTCATGACCACCGAGTGCCAGGACGGCGCCTCCTGCGTCTCCCTCACCCGGAGCGAGATCGCCTCCATGAGCGGGCTGGCGGTGGAGACGGTGGTGCGTGTGCTGGGCGAGTTCAAGGGCCAGGGCCTGATCGAGGACGCCGGATACGGCCACATCTCCCTGCTCGACCCGTGCCAGCTGCACCGCATCGCGCTGAACCTGGAGCCGGCTGCAGTCGGATGAGGTTTGATTGACTCAGGTCAATGTTTCGCCGGGCCCCCGCTGATAAGGTGAAGGTGACAGGATCCGCCAGGGAGGGAGGCACCATGCAGCGTCGTCTGCAGTACCTGTTCCGCTCGACGCGCGGCCTGTGCCTGCTGGCCATCGGCCTGGTCGCCCTGGTCACCGCCATCTGGATGACGCTCTCCGGCCCCATGGTCGAGTGGGGCGTGCGGGATGTGGTGGTGAACCTGCTGGGCATGAAGCTGGAGCCGGTGCAGCGGGAGGGGCGCATCATCACCCTCTACCATTCCATTGCCTTCGCCGTCGTCGCCGTCCTCGTCTACCTCATCACCGACCGGGTGCCCATGAAGCCTGCGCAGCAAGCCAACATCAACACGATCACCACCGTGGGTTACCTGCTGGCCATGTTCAGCGGACTCATCTTCGGGTACTTCGGCCAGAACTGGGTGTTCCACGGGCTCTTCCTGGTCGGCCAGGCGCTGCTGTTCTACGCCGGCATCCTGCTGGCGGTCGCCCTCTGGCCTTTCGGGCCCGAGTACCGGCAGCACGATCCGGCCTACGCCCGTACCCGCGGGGGCGTGGACCTGGAACGGACCGCCTTCTTCACCATGGCCGTGTGCACCCTGGTCTCCGCCCTGTTCGGGGCGATCCCGGGCGCGTACTTCGGCAACGGCTTCGTCTCGTTCTTGTCGGAGGACGTGGTCCGGAACCCGGTGCGCACCGTGCTGCAGAGCTCGGTCATCGGCCACCTGCACATCATGCTCACCCTCATCGCCGTGGCCACCTGCCTGCTGGTCTGCCGCTGGTTTGATTTCCGGGGCACCCTGCACAAGGTGGCCATGCCGCTTATGAGCTTCGGCACCATCGTCACCAGCTTCGGCGCCTGGTCTGTGGTGTTCACCGCGGCGGCGCACACGATCATCTACGTCGGCTCCTGCTTCATCCTCCTGGCGGCGCTCTTGCTGGTGATCTACGCCTGGGGGAAGCTGGTCAGCGACCGGCTGGCCGAGCAGGGGATCGCCCGGGCCACCTTCGGCCAGAAGGTGAAGGCCCTGCTCCACGACCCGCTCCGCTTCGGGGCGACGTGGCAGATGGTCTACATGAACTTCTGCACCACCTTCGTCGGCATCTTCATGGCCGTGAAGCTGGACGAGCTGATCCGCACGATGCCCCACCGGGAGGAGCGCATCACGCTCACCGGCCACTGGCACATGCTCTCGGCCATCGTGGCCACCATCCTCCTCTTCTACTTCGCCGACATGATGGGGCTCAAGGGGAGGGCGCGCCGCTGGTTCGGCTGGCTCGTGATCGTCGGCTCCGACCTGGCCTTCGCCGGGGCGACGATCTTCAGCCTGAAGCGGCTGTTCGTCACCGAGTACACGCAGCAGCCCGTGGTCAACCGGACCATGCTGGCCATGGACCTGGGCCTGGGGGCCGTGCTGGTGGTGCTGGCGGTCTTCCTGATCTGGCTGCTGGCCGACCTGTTCCGGCCCGGCGGACGCTGGAGCAAGGCGACGACCGCCCTGGTGGCGCTCCTCGCGGTCTCCTCCCTGCTCTCCGGCTGCGGGTCTCCCCCCACGCCGCCGCCGGGGCTCGGGCAGTTCACCGCGGCCGGAACCGACGCCGAGGGCTGGGCCCGGGTGCCCGCAGGCCCCTTCCCCATGGGGCGTGACGCGCTGGAGACGATGGTGGACGAGTTCGAGATCATGGTCGTCCCCGTGACCAACGCCCAGTTTGCCGCCTACCTGGAGGAGGCGCTCGCGGCCGGCGTGCTGCAGCGCGACGGCGACACGATCCTCGCCCCCTACCCCGGCGATGCGTACCACTTCGGCAAGCACGAGAAGGAGTACCCGCCGGGCGACTACCCCCACTTCGTCCTGGGCGATCCGGCGAACCGCGTGTTCGCCGAGGGCGACGGCTTCTCCGTGCTGTCCGGGTATGAGAACCACCCCGCCACGATGGTGACCTGGTTCGGCGCCAAGGCTTACTGTGAGTACTACGGCTGGCGGCTGCCCACCGAGGCCGAGTGGGAGAAGGCCGCCAAGGGCACGACCCAGCGGGCCTACCCCTGGGGCGACGAGATCACCCCGCAGCACGCCAACTACTACCACAGCCGCGATCCCTTCGAGACCGCCGAGGGGTTCAGCGACACCACGCCGGTCGGCTTCTACAACGGCCAGCGGTGGGGCGACTTCCAGACCGCCGACGCGGCCAGCCCCTACGGGGTCTACGACATGGCCGGCAACGTCTGGGAGTGGACCGCGGACATCTACCCCCAGATCCACTACCGCTATCTGCGGGGCGGCAGCAAGGCGGACTATGCGTACGACCTGCGCACCTGGAGCCGCAACAACGTGGAACCGGAGTACCGGAGCCCCGGCATCGGCTTCCGGTGCGTGCGGTGACCCGCGCCCAGAGGAGGTGAGCGCGGATGACACGGAGGAGACCTGCAGCACAGCCGGCAGCGCCCGGTCAGACGAAACCGGCGGCGCCCGCGCCGGGACACCCGGCGATGCAGTGGCTGCGGGACGTATGGTCGCTCATCAAGAGCAAGCAGACCGCCCTGCTGCTCTTCACCGGCGTGGCCGGCTGCGCCAGCGGGGGCGGGCCGCTGCGGGGCGGATGGCCCGCGCTCCTGGGGGCCCTTCTGCTCAGCATCAGCGGGGCGACGGTGCTCAACATGGTCTACGACCGCGACATCGACGGCGAGATGGCGCGCACCCAGGACCGCCCGCTGCCCGCGGGGCGGCTCTCGCCGGGCGCGGCGCTGGCGCTGGGGGCGGCGCTGACCGCAGGCGGCCTCGCCTGGGCCTTCGCGGCGGACCTGCTGTTCGGCCTGATTGTGTTCGCCGGCTGGCTGCTGGACGTGGGGGTCTACACGGTCTGGCTGAAGCGGCGGACCCCGTGGTCGATCCTCTGGGGCGGGATCTCCGGCGGCATGCCCGTGCTGGCCGGACGGGCCCTGGCGCTGGGGCGCGTCGACCTGGTCGGGCTCCTCCTGGCCCTGGCCGTGCTGCTCTGGATCCCCACCCACATCCTGACCTTCAGCATCAAGTACGCCGAGGACTACGCCGCGGCCGGGGTGCCGGTCTTCCCCAACGTCTACGGGCCGGAGGTGACGCAGAGGGTCATCAGCGGCTCCACCCTGCTGGCCGCCCTGACCATGGCGACCGTCACCTGGCTGCTGTCCCTCCCCTGGGGCACGGTGGGCGTATCCTTCTGCCTGGGCGCCGTGCTGGTGGGGCTCGCCGCCAACGCCCTCATCCGCCCGTCGGTGCAGGTCAACTTCCGGCTCTTCAAGTTCGCCTCGCTCTACATGGTGGCGGTGATGGCCATCATCACGGTGCACTGACGCCGCAGGACAAAGCCGAATGAGAACGCAGGACGCCAGCGGAAGGCGTCCTGCGTTTTGTTGCAGCGGCCGGGGCCCAGGGATAATGTCCCCCCAGGCATGAATAGGATTCTTTCCGTGAATGGCTGATCCTCAAAGCAGAAGGAGGGGGCGCTGTGCGTCAGAAGGGGAGACCGCAGAGAATCGCCCGGCGGACGCTGCTGAAGCAGGCGGGCGCCGCGGCGGCCGCGGCCGGCCTCCTGGGGGGCGTAAGGATCCGGCGCCGGGCGCGGCTCGCGGACCGGGCGCCGCGCACGGGCCGGGCGGAGGCCGCGGAGCTGCCGCCCGCGGCGCAGGGATACCGCCCGCCCGTGCTGCAGACCGTGACGCTCACGGTCAACGGTACCGAGTACACGGTGGAGGTCGACACCCGCGATACCCTGGCGAACCTGCTCCGGGAGCGGCTCCGCCTGACCGGGACGCACGTCACCTGCGACCGGGGCGAGTGCGGCGCCTGCACCGTGATCGTGGACGGCCGGGCCATCTACAGCTGTTCGGTCCTCGCGGTGCAGATGCAGGGCAAGGCGGTCCTCACCGTCGAGGGGCTGGCCACTGAGCAGGGGCTCGACCCGGTCCAGCAGGCCTTCATCGACTGCGACGGGTTCCAGTGCGGCTACTGCACCTCCGGCCAGATCATGTCCATCAAGGCGTGCCTCATGCAGAACCCGGATCCCACCGAGGCAGACATCAGGAACGCCGTGGCCGGCAACATCTGCCGCTGCGGCGCCTACCCCGGCATCCTCGCGGCGGGGCTGCAGGCCGCCCGGGCCCGCCGGTAAGGGGGTGAACGCATGCCGTTTGTCAAGACGCGGGTCGAGATCGAGGGCCACGTCAGCGAGATCATCGTCGAGGTGCCCGAGAACGAGGTGGAGCCGTGGCGGCCCGATGAGCAGCTGAAGATCGTCGGACAGCGCATCCCCCGGATCGACGGGGTGGCGCGCGTCACGGGCCGGGCGGTCTACACCGCCGATGTCCAGCTCCCCGGCATGCTCTGGTGCAAGATCCTGCGCTCGCCCTACCCCCACGCGGAGATCGTCTCGATCGACACCTCGGAGGCGGAGAAGATCCCCGGCGTCATCGCCATCCTCCACTACGGCAACACCGAGCCCATCAACGTGGCCGGCCAAGGCCTGGTCTTCAACCCCGTCCTCCGGTACGTGGGCGCCGAGGTCGCGGCCGTGGCGGCGGTGAACGAGCACGTCGCCCGCGACGCGGTTGCCGCCATCCGGGTCACCTACAAGCCGCTGCCCTTCGTGCTGGACCCCGAGAAGGCCCTGGAGCCCGACGCCCCGCAGATCCACCCCAGCGGCAAGGTGCTGAACGGCGGGCCGCGCATCATCGAGCGGGGCGACATCGCCCAGGGCGAACGGGAGGCGGACGTGGTCGTGGAGCGGACCTTCCGCCTGCCGGCGGTCCACCACTGCTGCATGGAGCCCCACGGCAGCGTGGCCTACTGGGAGAGCGACGGCACGCTGGTCATGTACGACTCCACCCAGTCGGTCTACAACGTGATGAACGGCCTGGCCGGGGCCTTCGGCCTGCCCGCGTCGAAGGTGCGGGTGCTCCGGGACTACATGGGCGGCGGCTTCGGCTCCAAGACGGGCCTGGAGAAGTACCACGTCATCACCGCGCTGCTGGCCAGGGTGACCCAGCGGCCGGTGAAGCTGACCCTGGAGCGGTGGGAGGAGATCATCTCCACCGGCCACAGGCCTTACACGGTGCAGAAGATCCGGGCCGGCTGCAGGCGGGACGGCACGCTGACCTTCATCGACCTGAAGGCCTACGTCGCCGCCGGCGCGGAGGGCGGCCGCTTCGCCCTCAACTCCGGGATTCCGGCCCGCGAGATGTACCTCTGCCCCAACGTGCGCACCGAGGAGTACGCGGTCTACACCAACCACATGACCAACACCGCCATGCGGGGACCCGGCAACAAGGAGGGCATGGCCCCCCTGGAGGCGGTGATGGACCTCCTGGCCGAGGCCATCGGCATGGACCCCATCGAGTTCCGCAAGAAGAACGACACCCCCTGGGCCGACCAGGTGGCGCAGATCCCTTACTCCAGCAAGGGGCTCAAAGAGGCCTACGACCTGGGCGTCCGGGCGATCGGGTGGGCGGAGAAGCGGCGCAAGGTCCCCGGCTCCGACCCCGGGCCGGTGAAGCGGGGCGTGGGCGTCGGCTCGCTGATCTGGGGCGCCGGCGGCGGCCCGCCCTCGGCGGCCAACGTGGTCATCAACACCGACGGTTCGGTGATCCTGCAGTCCGCCTTCAACGACCTCGGCGAGGGCGCCATGACGGCGATGGCGATGGTCTGCGCCGAGGAGCTGGGGGTGCCGCTGTCGCTGGTGCAGGTGCGCTGCGGGGACACGGCCCTGGGCGTCTTCGACCAGGGCACCTACGGCAGCCGGCTGACCCCCTCCCTCACCCCCGCCGTCCGCAACGCCGCGGCCGACGCCCGCCGGCAGGTGCTGCAGGCGGTGAGCGAGCTGACGGACCGGGACGTCACGGACCTCTACATGGAAGACGGCGTGGTCCGCTCCCGCACCGACCCCGGCTTCGCCCAGCCGCTGGCCAGCGTCGCCCGGCAGTTCACCCACGCCGTGGTGGGCAAGGGCTTCCGCGGGCCCAACCCCAGCGACTACCGGGTGACGGCCTTCGGCGCCCAGTTCGCCGAGGTGGAGGTGGACACCCGCACCGGCCAGGTGAAGATCCTGAAGCTGGTGGCCGCCCACGACTGCGGGCGGGCGATCAACCCGCTGCTGGTGGAGAGCCAGATCCACGGCGGCCTGGCGCTGGGCCGGGGGTACGCCATGAGCGAGGAGCGGGTGATCGACCCCAACACGGGCGTGGTGGTCACCTGCAACTACACCGATTACAAGCTGCCCACCATCAGCGACATGCCCGAACAGGTGCCGATCATCGTCCCGCAGATCGACCTCTACTCCAACAACACCAACACCAAGGGCATGGCCGAGCCGCCGGGCATCCCGACAGCCGCCGCCATCGTCAACGCCGTCTACAACGCCACCGGCGTCCTGGTCACCGAGCTGCCGCTCACCCCGGAGCGGGTGCTGCGGGCCCTCCGGGCGGCCGGAAAGTGAGGAGGTGTGCGGAGGTGAAAAGCTTCAGCTACGTCGCCGCGGGCTCGGTCCAGCAGGCGGTCGGCGCGCTCCGGCGGGCCGGCGACCAGGGGGCGCCCCTGGGCGGCGGCACCGACCTGGTGGGACTGATGAAGAACCGGGTGGTCACCCCGGAGGTCGTGGTCGACCTGAAGACCATCGGACCGCTCAGCTACATCGAGGAGACCGGGGACGGCGGCCTGCGCATCGGCGCTGCCACCACGGTGGCCGACGTCGAGCAGCACGGGCGCATCCGGGAGCGGTGGCCGCTGCTGCACGAGGCCGCCCGCCGGGTGGCGTCGCAGCAGATCCGCAACCAGGGAACGGTGGGGGGCAACCTCTGCCAGCGCCCCCGCTGCTGGTACTACCGGAACCCCCTCACCCCCTGCCTCCGGCGGGACCGCACGTACTGCTCCGCTGTGCTGGGCGACAACCGGTACCACGCGATCCTCGGCGGCGCCGGGTGCTTCATCGTGCACCCCTCCGACCTGGCGCCCGCCCTGATCGCCCTGGATGCGGAGGCCACCGTCGCCGGGCCCGACGGCAACCGGACGATGCCGCTGGAGCAGTTCTTCGTGCTGCCGCGGCAGGACCTGCACCGGGAGAACGTCCTCCGGCCGGGCGAGATCCTGGCGGAGGTCCGGGTCCCCCCGCCGATGGAGGGCGGCCGCCAGGTCTGGATCAAGGTCCGCACCCGGGAGGTCTGGGACTTCGCCATCCTGTCGGTGGCCTGCCAGATGCAGGTGGTGGGCACCGCCATCCGGGACATCCGGCTGGTGCTGGGCGCGGTGGCTCCGGCCCCCTGGCGGTGCCACACGGCGGAGCGCCTCCTGCGCGGGGCGCAGCTGTCGCCGGAGACGGTGGACCAGGCGGTCCGGGCCGAGCTGGCCCAGGCGCGGCCCATGACCCACAACGCCTACAAGATCGATCTGGCGGCGCAGCTCATGCGCCGGGCGATCCTCGGGGAGTGACGGAAAGGAGGAGCCGATATGGCCCAGCAGCAAGCGTCCAGGCGCGGCTTTCTGACGGCGGCGGCCGCGGCCGCCGGGTCGCTTTTCGCCCTCATGGGCGCCGCGAAGGTGGCGGCGGTGGCCGAAACCGAGCTTCCGCCCCTCTCCGAGGGGGTCATCTTCCCCGACCCCGCCCTCTGCGTCGGGTGCGGCGCCTGCGAGGTCGCCTGCGGCCAGGTGCACCGGGAGGCCGGCCTGTCGGGAGTGCCCCGCATCCGGGTCTTCGCGCCGCCCGGGCAGCCGGTGGGCATCGCCGTCGCCACAGGCGCCCAGATGGGCAACGCCGGCTACGTGCCCGCTCCCTGCAAGCAGTGCCCCGACCCGGAATGCTTCGTGGTCTGCCCGGCCGACGCCCTGCGCATCGACCCGGGCAGCGGCGCCCGGTGCATCGACGAGTCGGTCTGCGTCGCCTGCGGCAAATGCGCGGCGGCCTGCCCCTTCCCGGCCGAGGGCGTATCGGCGGTCTCGGGCGACCCGCTGGCGGGCACGCGCATCTTCTACGACCCGGAGCGGCACGTCTACACCAAGTGCGACATGTGCCACTGGCGGCCCGAGGGCCCGGCCTGCGTCGGCGTCTGCCCGGTCAACCACTCGATCCGGCTCGGCCTGATCGAGAGCGACCACCTCTGCCTCGACATCCGCCGGGCCGACCCGGCCACTTACCGGCAGATCCTCTGAGGGAGGTGTGCGGGATGAAGGAGACGCGGCGTTGCGTCCCGGCCCGGCCGGGGCAGCCGGCTGGCATGGTCCCGCCGCGCCGTGCGGGACGGGGGCGCATCGGTACGGCGGTGTGGGGGCACATCCGGGCCGCGGTGCGGAGAGCCGCTGCGCTGGCGGGCGCGCTCGGCCTGTTCCCCGCCGCCGCGCTCGCGGCCGAACCCTGGGCGCCGCAGAGCGCCCTGTTCCAGCTGGGCTTCCGCTGGGCGTCCATCACGCTGCTGGCCGCCGCGGCCGGCATCGCGCTGGGGCTTTTCGGCGGGGCCTTCTACCGCCGGCGCCGGCCCGGCATCCATCCGGGCACGAGCCAGGTGGAGCGCCACTCCCCGGGCCACCGAATCAGCCACTGGGTGAACGCGGCCGGATTCCTGCTGGCCATCGGGAGCGGCGCGCTGCTGACGGTCTCCTGGCTGCCCGGCGCCTTCCCGCTCACGGCGCTCTACACGGCGCATTACGCCGGCGCCGCGCTGATCCTCCTGGGCCTGGGCGGCACCGCCGTGCACGCGCTGACCACCGGGGCCTCCCGCCGCCACCGGCTGCTGCCCGACCGGGAGACCCTGCGGGACGCCGGGCTGGAGCTGCTGGCGTACGCCGGACTGGTGGGCGACCGGGGCATCCTCGGGTTTGGCTCGCTGCAGTGGCCCGCGGCGTGGCGGCGGGAGATCGAGCGGGCGGTCGGCTGGCAGGGCCACCCGCCCGCGGGCAAGTACCTGGCTACCCAGCGGCTCCTCTCCTATCCCCTCTGGGTGCTGGTCTCCCTCGTTCTGGTGGCCACGGGGCTGCTGAAGGCGGTGCGCTACGCCTACCCGCTGCCGGCGGGCGTGGTGCGTTGGGCCACGATCCTCCACGACTGGGCCTTCATCGGCGCGATCGTCATGCTCTTCGTGCACGTCGCCGCGGTGACGCTGGTGCGCACCAACTGGCCGCTCCTGCGTTCGATGTTCCTGGGAACGGTGAGCCTGACGCACGTGCGGGCGGTGCACGGCCGGTGGTACGAGGAGCTGGTCCTGGAGACCGGAACGGCCCCGGCAGCCCCGGGCGCCGAACCGGAGCCGGTCCACCCCGGCGCCGGCGGGAAGGGGGGCGCGCGGTGATGGACCCGCGGCGGCGGGAGGTCCTGCGCCAGGCCGGCCTCGCGGCGGTGGCCGGACTTCGGGCCGCGCTGGCCGGGCCGGAGATCATCGTGGAAGAAGGGCCGCCGGAGGCGGCCAGGTGCACGGCGCCGGGCGGCCTGAGCGTGCAGGCGGACGCCGCCGGGGATGGCGCACCCCCCCGGACAGGCGAACCCCCCGCGCCGCCTCCCACACTGGCCGTCTACCCTGCGCCGGAGCTCTCGCGGCTGGCGGAAGCGCTGGGGCTCGACGGGGAGCCGCTCGCGCCGGACGGCGACCCCGCGGCGGATGCCTCCGCCCGGGAGCTGGCCTGGCTGCCGCTCCTGGCCGGCTGGGCCGCGTACCGGACGCTGCCCGGGAGCTGCCTGCTGGCCGTCGCCGGCTACCGGCGTGCCGCCCTGGTGACGTTCGGCGGCGCCGGCGGCAACGAGCCCGTCTGGGCCCCGCTGGGGAGCGACGCCCTGGCGGCCGTCCTGGGACCGGCGGTGCGCAGCCTCCTCTACCTGGAGGCGCCCGGGCGGCTGCGGGAGGCGATCGCCGCAGGCCGTGTCCGGCGGGCCGTCATGGGCGGTGCGGATCTGGCGTGGGCGCTGGCGCTTCCCGGCGCCCGCGAGGTCCGGCCGCTCACCGGGCCCGGGCTGGACTGGATGCCGGTCTGGGGGCTGTTCAGCCGCGGCGCCCGTCTGCCGCTGCCGGACCCGCCGCCGGACGTCGGGCCCCATCTGCTGATCCAGCCCGCGGCGATGGCCCCGGGCCTCACCGACTGGCTCGAACGGGCGGTGGTCGCGTGATGCGCGCAGCGAAGGCGGGACCGGGCGGCCGGCCGGTGGATGCGGTGGTGCTGGCCGCAGGCGAGTCGCGGCGGATGGGCAGGCCCAAGATGCTGCTGCCGTGGGGAGACGGCACGGTCCTGGAGGCGGTGGTCCGGACGCTGCTGGCGGCGGGCGTCAGGCGCACGGCGGTGGTGCTGGGCCACCGCGCGGCCGAGCACCGGTCCGCCCTCCGGTCGCTGGCCCGGGACGGCCGGGTGATGCTGGTGGAGAACCCCCGCTATCCCGAGGGGATGCTGACCTCCGCACAGTGCGGCGCCGCGGCGCTCCTGCGGGAGGAAGCCCGGGGCGAACCTGCGGCTGCGGTGCTCATCGCCCTGGGGGACCAGCCCCAGATCACCCCCGGGCTCGTCGCCCGCGTGACGGCGGGCCACCGGGGCGGCCTGACCGTGCCGGCTTGCGGCGGGCGGCGGGGCCACCCCCTCTGCGTCGACCGGCGGTTCCTCCCCGACCTGCTGGCGCTGCCCCCGGCGGAGGGGCTGAGGGGGCTTTTTCGCCGGCATCCCGAAGCGGTGGCGCCGGTCGCGGTGGAAAACGACGAGATCCTCCGGGACATCGACACGCCCGCTGCGTACCGGGAGGCCCTGGAGGCCCTCGGACGCCGGGAAAGGGAGGTGAGCCGCGCATGACGCCCCTGCGCCTCGGGCGGCATCAGCGAGAGATGTCCTACCTGCACCCGCTGGCCCGGGAGATCGCCGCTGAGCGCCCCGTTGCCGTCGCCAAGGTGGTGGAGGGCCCGTGGGCGGGCGCCGCCGTGCTGGCCGGACCCGGCGGACCGCTTTACGTCGATCCCCGGCTGGAGGCGGCGCCGGCGGGTCTGGCGGCGGCGATGGCGGATCTCGCCGCGCAGCAGCTGGTCCGCGGGGAGACGGGCTGCCAGCGGCTGCACCTGCCGGCGGGCAGCGTACGGGTGTACGTGGAGTCCCACCTGCCGCCGCCGGTGCTCCTGGTGGTGGGCGCGGGCCACGTGGGCCGGGAGGTGGCCCGGGCGGGCGCCCTGGCGGGCTTTCAGGTCTGGGTCCTGGACGACCGCCGGGAGTACGCCCACCCGGCCCACTTCCCCGCCGCACACCGGGTGATCTGCGGCCCGCTCACGGCGGAACTGGCGGCGATGGCGCCGGGGGAGCGGCACCACGTGGTGCTGGTCACCCGGGGCCATGCCCAGGACGCCGCCTGCCTGGCGGCGCTGGCCGGGAGGCCGGTGCCCTACGTGGGCATGATCGGCAGCCGGACGCGCGTCCGGACCGTGCTCGATGCCCTGCGGGAGGAGGGCGTGGACGAGGCGTGGCTGAGCCGGGTGCGGGCCCCCATCGGGCTCGACATCGGGGCGCGGACCCCCGGCGAGATCGCCGTCGCCATCGCCGCCGAGCTGATCGCCGTCCGTCGGGGCGGGACCGGCAGGCCGCTCTCCGCGCTGGACAGGCCCCTCATCCACCTGAGCCGGAGGTGATCGGCGTGGAGGATCCCATCCTGCGCCTTCAGGCTGCGCTGCAGGCCGGGGAGCGCGTCGCCCTGGCCACCGTCGTGCACACCCGCGGCCACTGTCCCCGGGAGGTGGGGGCGAAGATGCTCATCTGGCGGGACGGGCGCACCGCCGGGTCGATCGGCGGCGGCTGCGGTGAAAACCGCGTCCGGCTGGCCGCCCTCACCGCCCTGGACGAGGGGCAGCCCGTGCTGGAGCAGGTCGATCTGCTGGACGATCCCTCCCTCCCCGACGGCGCCGTCTGCGGCGGGGTGATGGAGGTGCTGATCGAGCCCTTCGGGTGCTGACGCGGGTGAGTCTGGGCGCACCGGGGTGGACGTCCCCCGCAACGCGGGCGTGCCCTCTGGCCAATCACGAACCAATCGCCTAACATATTGTGTGTAGAACTATTAACGAAAGAAGGCTTCCCCCGTGTCGCGCATCCAGAGAGGCACCCGTGAGTACCGCCTGGTCACCCTCGCCCTCTTCCTCGGCGCCCTCTCGGTCTACGCCAGCCTGTACGTCACGCAGCCGATCCTGCCGCTGCTCTCCCAGGACTTCGGCATCAATCCGGCGCAGGCCAGCCTGTCCCTCTCCGTGGCTACCGTGAGCATGGCGTTCTCCCAGGTGCTGGTGGGCCCGGTGGCCGACTCCCTGGGGCGCAAGCCGATCATGACCCTGGCCGTGCTGCTGACGGGCGTCATCGGGCTGGCCGCGTCCCGCATGGTTGGGTTCAACGGCTTCCTCTTCACGCGCTTCCTCCAGGGGCTGGTCATGGCGGGCCTGCCGGCCACGGCCATGGCCTACCTCGCCGAGGAGATTGACACCCGCCATCTGGGGGCGGCCATGGGGCTGTACATCTCCGGCAACTCGCTGGGGGGCCTCGGCGGCCGCATCATCTCGGGAAGCGTGGCCGAGTTCTGGGGCTGGCGGGGGGCCCTCGGCGCGATCGGCCTCGTCAGCCTCGTGTGCGCGCTCTGGTTCGCGCGCACCCTCCCGCCTTCGCGCAACTTCCGGGCGCAGCCGCTGCAGCTCAGCCGGCTGGCCCGGTCGCTTTTGGATGCCTTCCGCGACCCGCTGCTGCGCACCCTCTACTTCGTGGGCTTCGTGGCTTTGGGTTCCTTCGTCGCCCTGTACAACTACGTGAGCTACCACCTCATGGCGCCGCCGTACAGCCTGAGCGCCGCCCTGGTCGGCTGGATCTACGTGCTCTACCTGTTCGGCACGGTCAGCGCCGCCTGGATGGGCCGCCTCTCCGACCGGTACGGCCGCGCGCCGATGCTCGCCCTGGGACTGGGCATTCAGCTTGCCGGAGCGGCGATCTCGCTGGCCGGGCCGCTGCTCCTGAAGATCGGCGGCATTGCCGTCTTCACCTTCGGCTTCTTCGGCGCCCACTCCATCGCCAGCAGCTGGGTGGGGCAGCGCGCACCGCGGGACAAGGGCGCCGCCTCTGCCCTCTACCTCCTCACCTACTACCTCGGCGCGAGCATCGCCGGCACCGTGGCCGGACTCTTCTGGATGCGGTTCGGCTGGCCCGGCGTGGTGGGCTTCATCGCCTGCCTCCTCCTCGCGGGCCTGGGCCTCGCCGCCCTGGCGCGGCGGCTGTCGGCACCGGCGGAGGGCGTCGGAATCGTGAAGTGATGCGGCCCGCTTGTTCTGCCCAACGGGGGGAAGAGCTCAAAATCACCGCCCCATGCAACGGTCCGGGGCTCCGCAACAAGCGGGGCCCCGGACGCACTGTATGTGAACCTCTCCCGCGGCAGCCGCTCAGGCGCGGATCTCCCGCCGCATGAAGAGGATGTAGGAAGCGGCGAAGCACACCGCCGTCAGGGCCACGAGCCCCACGGCCTGGGGCCAGATCAGCGCGATCGACTGGCCCACCGGCAGCACACCCTCCAGCGCCCCCAGGACCTGCTCCAGCGTCACCGGACCCAGCGTGCGGACGTTGGGCGTGAGCAGGTACACCATCGCCTCCGTGTAGAGGTACCCCGGCGACACCCGGCTCAGCCAGAGCCCCAGCCCCACCGGATCGTCGCCGGCCACCAGCCGCACGATCATGTCCCAGAAGACGCTGAAGAAGAGCCAGACGGCGATGGAGGCCAGGGCGGACGTCGCCGCCTGCTGGAAGACCACCGAGAACAGGATGGCCAGCGCCAGCCAGAAAGCCACGTAGATCGTGGTCAGCACGCCGTAGGCCACCAGCCGCAGCGCCTCGTCGCCGGTGGGCGGCACCCCGATCATGATCAGGCCGAGGGCGCCGACGCCCAGCAGCAGGGCCGTGAACGTGACCACAATGCTCAGCAGGCCGGCCAGGAACTTGCCGTTGATCACCGCGTCGCGGTGGATCGGCTGCGCCAGGAGCCGGCTCAGGGTGCGCCGGCTCTGCTCGCCGCAGATGGCGTCGAACCCCAGCGCGATGCCCACCAGCGGCGCCAGGAACGAGACGAAGGAGGTCAGCGGCAGAAGCTGGGCGCTGCCGACCGTGAAGAGCCGGAGGAAGACGAAGTCGGGCGTGTCGGCCGTGGCCTCCACGACGGACCGGATGGTCTGCGCGGTGGTGTAGAGCGAGCCGATACCCGTGACGATCAGCAGCAGCACCAGGATCACCATGCGCCAGCTGCTCACGTGGTCCGCGAACTCCTTGCGCACCACCGCGGCCAGCCCGCCGCCCGGGGATGCCACCGCCCGCGCCTCCGCCGGCCGGGCCCGCAGCCGCTCCAGCCAGACCTTAGGCTGCACCTTCGGAAGAACGGCCACCGGTCTCACCTCCGTCCGCGAAGTAGCGCCGGTAGATGTCGTCCAGGCTGCGCCCCGCCTGGCTCAGGTGCAGCACCGCCGCCCCGTGGGAAGCGGCCAGCCGGCTCACCTCGGCGCGCACGTCCCGCCGGGAGGTGAGGTGCAGGCGGGCGGAGTCGCCCCCCTCCCCGGTCCGCTTCACCTCCAGCACGCCCTCCAGCCCTTCCAGGGCGGCGAGCAGCGCCTCCGGACACGGCGCGAGCTCCAGCTCCAGCCGCAGGGGCTCCCCGGCCAGGGCCTGCTCGGCGAGTTCGTCCACCGGCCCGCAGGCGATCATGTGGCCCTTCACGAAGATCGCCACCCGGTCGCAGACCTCCTGCACCTGGTGCAGAAGGTGCGAGGAGAGCATCACCGTCATACCCTCGTCGGCGAGCTGCCGGATGAGCTGCAGGAACTCCCGGGCGCCCTCGGGGTCGAGGCCGAGCGTCGGCTCGTCCATGATGACCAGCCGGGGCTTCTTCAGCAGCACGTCGGCCACGCCGAGCCGCTGCCGCATGCCCCGGGAGTAGGCCCCCACCCGGGTGTCGGCGGCCTCGCTGAGTCCCACCCGCCGGAGCAGCCGGTCGATCTCGGCCGCCGCCTCCCGCCGGGGGATGCCGTTGAGCTCCGCCGTGTAGAACAGGTTCTGCCGGCCGGTCATCTCGTCGTAGAAGCCCACGTTGTCGGGCAGGTAGCCGGTCAGCCGCTTGACGGCGATGGGATCCCGCACCGGGTCGTGGCCCAGCACCCGGATCCAGCCTTCGGTGGGCTCGGTCAGGCCCAGGAGCATCAGGATGGTGGTCGTCTTGCCGGCCCCGTTGGGGCCGAGCAGCCCGAAGACCTCACCGGCCCGCACCTCCAGATCCAGGCCGTCCACCGCGGTGAAGTCCCCGTAGCGCTTCACCAGGCCGCGGGTTTCGATGACGGTCTCCGCCACCGGCCTCACCTCCGGCCGAAGGTGCGGAAAACCCAGTAGAGCCCGCCGCCCACGGCGGCCAGCACGCCCACGCCCGCCAGGCCCCAGAGGGTGGGCGTCTGCACCGCCACCCGGAACTCGGCGCTGTCACCGGCCCGGTCGGTGCGGGCCCGCAGGGTCACCAGGTAGTCGCCGGCCAGGGCCTTGTTGCTGGGCGTCACCTCCACCGTCACCTGGCGGCTTTCACCCGGGGCCAGCTGGTCGATGCTCTCGGGCGAGAAGGTCGCCGTCCAGTTGGGCGGCAGGGTGGAAGAGAAGGTCACGTTCGAGACGGGGAGGGTGCCGGTGTTCTTGACCTCCAGGGTCACGCCGTTCTTGCGCCCGGCCACCGCGTCGAAGGAGAGCCGGCCGTCGGGCGTGGTCAGATCCAGGCCGTACTTGCCCAGCACCTCCAGGGTCAGGTCCAGGCTGGCCTCGCCCGAAGCGGAGCGGGCGTAGACGGGCACGGTGTAGGTGCCGGCCTCCAGCTCATCGGGGACGCTGATCGAGACATCCACGGTCTGGGAGGCGTTGGCCGCGACCGGAATGGTCCCCACCTGCTTGCCGGAGACGCGGAAGATCACTTCCCAACCCTCAGGCGGCGCTGCCGAGAGGGCGAACATCTCCTCCACGTCGCCGTCGTTGCGGAGCGTCACGTTGAAGCCGTACGTCGTGCCCGCCTGGGCCTGGATCGACGGGAAGTCCGTCCGCAGGCTCGCCCGGCCCGTGGCAGTGGCCGCCACCGTGATGGAGAGGGGCAGCTCGGTCACCTGGCCGCCGCCGGATGCGGTCAGCACGATCTGATAAGTCCCCTCGGCGGCCCGGTCGGGCACTTTCAGGCTCAGCGTCACGGTCTCATCGCGGTCCGGCGCGACGTACACCTGGCTCACCGGGTAGCCCGCGCCCCGGAACGTGGGCGGCTCCCAGCCCTGCGGCAGCTCCTTCACCGCCAGGTCGGCCACGCCGACATCGCCGGACAGGTTGAGGGTCAGGCTCAGCTGTTCGCCGGGCTTGACGACGATGCCGGGGTAGCGAGTGGAGAAGTGCAGTTCTGCGGCCTGCGCGGGCGCCACCGCCGTGAACACGAGCAGGGCGGCCGCCGCCAGGACAGTTCCCCAGCGCAAAGTGCGACACGACATCGATTCCTCACCTCACCACGATGTTGGAGCACCGCCGCGGGCGCGCGGCGATGCCTGGAAGCGGTTGGCTCCAGCCCGATGGTGGCAAAGAAAGATGAAATGAGGCTTACAAGAACCTGAAAAGAGGTTAAGAATCCGGGCGGAAGTCGGGGAAGGGAACCGATTGCCGCGTGACGAATGTTAAGACTCATCTGATGTAGATATGGGAAAGTTAATACTGGAGGCGAACCCCGTGCAGCGAATCCTGCCCCCTCTTCTCAGCATCTTTCTGGCCAGTCTCCTCCTCTTCTCCGGCGGAATCGCCCGTGGAACCCGCGCTGCGCCCCGCCCCGAACCGATCCCGGAACCCCCTGCGGCTCATCAACCGCCGGCCCCGGGGCCCGAGGCACGCCTCGCCCTGGAGCAGGTGAACCGGTACCGCACCGCCGCCGGCCTTCCGCCGGTGGCCTACGACCCGGCCCTGGGCGCCGCCGCCCAGGCCCACGCCGCCTACCTGGCGGCCAATCCCGATCAGTGGGAGCCCAACGCCCACACCGAGGTCCCCGGCGCCCCCGGCTTCACCGGCCGCAGGCCGGCCGACCGGGCGGCCCGGCAGGGGTACGGCGGCGGCGTGGGCGAGATCGTCCACTTCGCCGGCCCGGCCGAACAGGCGGTGGACGGCTGGATGCAGACTCTCTACCACCGGCTGCCGCTGCTCAGCCCCCGCACGACGGCGATCGGCTACGGCTTCGCGGCCGGCTCCGACGGCCGTTACGTGAACGTCCTGGACTACGGCGTCGCCCCGGCCGGCGCGGCCGCCCGGTCCGTCACCGGGCCGGAGGAGGCCGTCGCCTGGCCGCATCCCGGGCAGACCGGCGTGCCTACCGCCTGGGACGGGCGGGAGGTCCCCGACCCGTTCCGCCTCCACCCGGGGGTGGAGGGTCCGGTGGGCTACACCATCACCCTGACCTTCCCGGGGCCTGTCCGGTCGCTCCGGCTGACCGAGGCCAGCCTGACCGGGCCGGAGGGCCGTGTGCCCGTGCTGCCGTTTGACCCGGAGGGCGATGACCGGCTCAGCGACACGGCCGCCCTGATCCCGGCCCGGCCCCTCCGGCCGGACAGCCGCTACACCGTGCGGATGCGGGGCCTGGTGGACCGGGGCCAGGGCCCGGAACCCTTCGAGCGGACGTGGTCCTTCACCACGGGGCCGGAGAGCCGGCCCGCCCGGGTGCAGAGCGTCACCACGTGGCTGGACGGGATCCGGCTGGCCGGGGAGGGCTTCCGGCCGGAGATGGCGGTGTACGCCGCCGGCCTGCCGGTGGAGGGCCTGCAGGTGGCGGATGACCGCTCGGCCACCTTCCGGCTCCCCGCCTGCAGCCCGGACGATGCGGCCGAGCTGCTGGTGGTGAGTCCCGACGGCAGCGAGACGGCGGTCCCTCTGTTTGCCTGGTGCGACCGGCGGACGGGGAATGGTGAGCCGTTCCGGCCGGTGCCCCTTCAGGTGGCGGGGGCTGCCCTCGATCGGCCCGCCCTGATGGGCCCCGGGGGCACGATCCTGCTGCCCGAGTCGGCCCTCAGCGCCCTGGGGGCACAGGCGGAGCCCGCGCCGGATGCGTCCTCGGCCCTGGGCCGGACGTACTGGAGCCTGGGCGGGCGCCTGGGGCTCTACACGCCGGGCCGGGTCATGGCCTGGGTGGCCGGCGAGCGGCTGCAGCTGGCGCTGCCGGTGCAGGAGCACGGGGGCGCCGTGTATGTGGACAAGTCCTTCCTGGAGCGGCTGGCCGGGGTGGAGGCCCGGCTGGTGAACGGCACGCTCTACGTGGATGGGTTCTAGATGATCGCGCGAGGCGTCCCGACCGTGCAGGTCGGGACGCCTCGCGTCTGTGCGCGGCCGATCTTCACAGGGTCACGCCTGTGTCCAGGCCGGCCGGGACGCACGGCGGCACTGTCCGGGTGACGTCTCCGTCCGGGCCGGCCGGCACGCACGGCGGCACTGTCCGGGTGAAGTCTCCGTCCGGGCCGGCCGGGGCGTCGGGCGGCAAGGTCCGGGCGACGGCGATGGCCTCTTCCCGGCTGATCCTCGGCCCCGCCTGCGCCACGTCCGGTCCCGCTGCCGGCGCAGCCGGGCGCTGCGAGGGCACCGCCGAGACCAGGAGCAGGATGACGGCCAGCAGGGTCGGGAGCCGGCGGGGCCGGGTGCCCGGGGCACGGCTGCCCCGACACCTCAGTACCGCGGCTCCGCTGACACGGCGTAGAGGATCTTCGCCGCCGCGCCCCGCGTGACCGGGGCCTGCGGGTAGAACCGGTTCTCCCCGTCGCCGGAGAGGATGCCAAAACCGGCCAGCAGTGCGACCGCGTTGCGGTACTTCGCCCCGACCTCTGCGGCGTCGGCGAAATCCAGCTCGATGCGGGCGCTCATCCCGGCCACCCGGCCGTAGCCCATGGCCCGGACGGCCCACAGCGCGAAGAGTTCACGGGACACCGGCCCGTTGGGGTCGAAGTCCTCGGGGAAGTCCTCCGGCCGCATGATCCCGGCCCGGAAGGCGGCACCGAAGTACGGGGACTCGGCAGAGCGCTGGAGCGCCAGCGCCAGGCCGCCCCGGGCCCCCAACGAGGCGAAGTCGGCGGCCGGATAGGGCTGGATGCCCTTCGCCAGCACGATCCAGCGGGCCAGTTCCGCCGCGGTGGCCAGCTCGTCCGGACGGAACCGGCCGTCCTCCAGGTCGAACACGCCGCGGTTCCACAACAGCTCGATCTCCCGCTCGGCCCAGTGGCCGGCGATGTCGGCGGGCTTCTGGGAGGCCTTGATCAGATCACGCCCCTGCCAGTCCAGCGGCGCGCCGGTGAGGGCATCGATCGCATAGACGGGCATGAGGCCGTCGGAGGCCCAGAGCAGCTGCGGCTGCTGCAGCTGCCCGGTCTCGCGGTGGCGGAAGCTGACCCAGGCCGGGCGGACGCGGGCGGCCTCCAGGTAGGCGTTCAGGGCCTCCTCGACACCGATCACGTCCTCCGCGGGCGGAAACTCACCCTTTCCCCTGGCCTCGGTGTACGAGTAGAAGCTGCGCACGGCGCCGGTGCGGGGATCCACGTCCACCGAGAGGTTCCAGCCGTTCACCGGCAGCCCTTCGTGCAGCACCCCGAACCGGAAGTGGTAGGCGTAGATCCGGTTCGCGTCCTCCTCCGGCGCGGGTTCCGGCAGGTACACGACCCGGCCGGCCAGGTCGGGACGGAACCGCTGCACGAAGGCAAGGGCCGCGGCTTCCGCCTCCGCCAGGCTCACCGACGGTTCCTCGCCCTCCCGGAGCAGCTCCTCGCCCGGGGCGGACCAGGCGTACATCTGCGTCAGGACGCCCGCCTCGGCGTCCACCGTGACGTAGCCGCCACCGCCCCCCTCCAGCTGCCAGGAGAAGGACCACTCGCGGCGCTTGACGTCCGTTCCGGTCTCGTCGTAGGCGCTGGAGGACGGCGGATCGGCGATGCCCAGGGCCGCCGCGGCGATGGCCAGGGCGGCGTCCCGGTCCAGCGGGCTGGCGGGCCGCCGGTAGGCGGTCGCGGGCGGATCCAGCGGCCTGGGCTCCGGCCGCGGCCGGGCGGCGGTGCCGTCGGCGCCCAGCAGCCGGCCCTCCTGGTCGACGTAGGGCATGCCGCTCATGGGAGCATAGACCAGGCGCCACTCGCCCTCGTCCGTGCCGGGCTCCGTGAAGTAGCTGTACTGCAGGGTCATGCCCAGGTAGGGGCGTAGGGCGGCGTCGACCTCGGCCCGGGCGAGGAGCGCCCCAGGCACCGTGAACGTGCGCCCGTGGCGCCAGTTCAGGCTGTAGTCGACCAGGTCCCCGTTTCGGGCGTCGATGGCGATGGAGATCCCTTCGTCCGCCACCGGGTAGCCCTGCGCGACCCGCTCCCAGTTGAAGCGATAGGTCGGGTCGCTGAAGTAGCTGACGGCCATGGGCGCGTCCGTGAAGCGCACGGCTTCCCGCACCTCGGCCGGCACCAGCTTGCCGAACCAGTCCTCCGCCAGCTCCCGCGCCTCTTCACGGGTGTAGCTGAGGCTGAGGGCCTGGGGCTGCAACCCGGTGGTCCAGTAGCTGTAGCCGGTCACCCAGCCGGTGACCGCGTCGATGCTGACGTGGATGTAGATCTGGTCAGGCTGCTTGTCGTCGGTCTCCCACCGCAGCGTCCAGTAGGCCCGGTCGGCTTCCTGGCTGATGCCGACGTTGGGCTCGCCCAGGCCGGCCGGAATGGCGAAGTGCCGGCGGGCGATGGCGATGGCCTGGTCCCGGGTCACCTGGATCTCCGCCTGCGCTCCCGGTGCCGGCGGCGCGTCGGGCGGCGTCGCCGCATCGGTGCGCGGCGACTGGGCCAGGGCGCCCGTCGGGAGAGTCAGGAGGCTCGCTGCCAGCAGGACCGCAAGGAGACGGTTCCACTTCCCCATCATCGCTGGATACCCCCTTCCAGTCGTTGGACGGGGGCATCCGAGGATTCGTTTCTCGATTCCGACAAACTTTTCCCCGTGCCGGACCGGCGCGGCGGCGCCGCTCTGTCCGCGGGTGGTCTGGATTTTTCTCCCTTACCTAGCAGGAAACGGCATTTCTCCGTCGAACGCATGTATCGGTGCTGTCGCGGATGCCCTGGCCACGGGGCAGCCTGCACGCAGCGGGATCATCGTGCACGGAAGAGGGTGTGGATCTTGACCGCACGGGATGCTTACCTGAGGGCACGGGCGCTCTGTGAGGAAGGGATCGTCCATCTGCATACCGGCCGGCCCATGCGCGCGGCTTCCTGCTTCCGGCAGGCCTGGGAGCTGGCCCGGCTGCCGACCGCACTCAACAACCTCGGGGCCCTTCATTATAACCAAGGCGATCCTGCGGCCGCCCTCGAGGCGATTCAGCCCCTCCTGCGCGACCCGGAACCCCTGCCGTACACCCATGCCATGGCCAGCATCTGTCTGCACGATCTGGGACAGCCCGGCCCTGCAGAGGCGCAGCTCGAGCGGGCCATCGCCGACTTCGAAGAGGGCTTGCGGCAGTGGCGCGCCAGGGGGCCGGTCCCGCCCGAGTGGGTACAGTACACCGTGATGATCAAGCGGGCGGCCGGCGAGCTGGGCCAGCACCGGCGTGTGCTGCAGCTGCACCGGCGCTGGCCGGGCAAGTCCCTGGACTACGGCCTGCACTACGCCGGCGTCGCCGCCTTCAACCTGGGCTGGTACGCGGAGGCGGCCCGGCTGTGGCGGAAGCTGCCCGATCCTGACCTGGCGTCCGTGACCGAGCTGTACGCGTTCGTCGCCCAGCAGGTGGAGCGGGGCCAAGTCCCGCCCTTCGCTCTGGAGTATGAGATGCTCGCTCCGGGGGACCTGGTGGCCGCCACGCGGGCAGACGTGCGGGCCAAGATGGTCCAGGGCCGGTTCCGGGTACTCTCCCTGGCGGCCGCGTTCAAGATGGCCAGCACGCCGGTTGAAGCCAGGGCCCTTGTGAAGACGTTGGTCTGCGACACCGGAGACTGGGGCGCCGAACTGGCCCGGCGGTGGCAGAATGATCCCACCCTGCCCCGGCTCTTGAAACGCGCCGTGACCGCAGTGGTGAAGAAACACGGCAACCGGGAGGCAGGGCAGGCAAGGTGAGATGGAGCCAACACCTCTCACCGTGAAGGGGGCATCTCCTCAGTCCGTGATGGCCCCGCCCTCCGCGCCGCCGCTCTCGCCCGGCTTCACCTGCAGCACTTCCACCCTCCGGATGACCCGGTTGTTCTCCGGCCGGGTGTCAGCCGGGTAGTCGATCTCGGCGATGATCTCCCACATGCCTACGCTCAGCCCCGGGATCGTCCCCGGCTTCAGGCTGCAGCAGGGCACCTTGTCGATCGTCACCATCTGCCACACGTCCGGGGGCGGTGATGCGCCCCCCGCAGGCCGCGCCCACAGCCGGAGCGGCACCCGGATCTCGTCCTGACCCAGGTTGTTCTGGTAACCCAGGTAGATCCCGACCTCAAACGGCCGGCCTGCCTCGGCCACCTCCGGCACCGCCAGCTCCACCACCCACGGGTCGTCGATGATCGCTTTCCCGCCTCCGCCCTCCTCGCCCGGACGCTCAGGCTCGTCGGGCGGCTGCGGGTTGCGGTACGGCACGATCAGCACGTTGTTGGCCAGGCCGCCCTCCGGCCCCGGCTCCCCCTCCCGCTCCACCACCTCGGCCACCGCACCGGCGCAGCTCTTCGGGCAGCGGCGCCGTCCCCAGGAACCGCACCAGCTTGCCGCTCTCGTCGGTGAGGAACCACTCGACGGACAGCGGGCCCGGGCAGAGCGCGGCCAGGGGCCGGGCCGTCAGCTCCAGCTGGAGCCGGGGCTGCAGGGCGACTGTCGTGCCCGGCTCCAGCTCCAGGGGCCCCGGTTCATCCAGCCACCGCAGGTCGTAGGCCTCGCCGGCCCGGTAGGCCACCAGCCGGCCGGAGGTTCCGGAAGCGTCGGTGTAGTTGACGCCGACGAGCAGCAGGCCGTGGGCGAAGGCCGGATCGACGCCGACGCCCGAGACCTGCGAGAAGTTGTAGGGGCCGGTGTTCGGCTGCTCGTCGTCCTTCAGCAGGAACAGCCGGTCCGTGGGCGCCCGCCCTTCCGGCTGGATGAGCGCGGGCCGCCCGTCGCCGCCCATCGGCTGGCCGGTGTCCAGGGCGTAGCTGTAGATGTGGCCGCTCACGTCGCCGAAGATGAGTGCGCCCCGGCTGGTCAGGGCCAGCGGTGCGGTGTTGAGGGAGGCCATCCGCTCGCCCAGCCGGTCCGCCGGGCCGAACTTGCGGTACCACTTCAGTTCGCCGCCGGGGCCCAGCGCCACGACGGCGCCGTCGCTGCCGGTCGGGCCGTCCCGGAGGCCCGCGCCGGTGTCGGTGTAGTTGCGGAGGGTGACGTAGAGGTGGGTTTCGGGGCCGTCGGGGGTCTGGCGGACCTCGACCGCGGGTTCGGTGTTGGTGAAGGCGTTCCTGGCGCCGATGAGGGCGGGGACGTCGACCATGTGCCCTTTCCAGCCGGTGGGCTCCAGCCCGTCATGCAGATTGGCGCCCCAGAGACGCCCCTGCGTGTCCAACCAGTACGCGTGGGTCCCGTCTGAGGTGAAGTTGCCGGCGAAGCCGGCGGTACTGTCGACTGTCCAGACCCGGTAAGGGCGATCGTCGTTGTCGCGGTCCAGGGCCAGCCGCAGCGCGCGCCCTCCCTCAAAGCCATCGGTGCCGATGACAAAGCTGGGGTTGCTCCCGTGGGGCGGAGCCATGACGGCGGAGGGCGTGATGAAGCCGCCGAAGCCGCTTTCATCTTGTTTCGTGGTCTCTACCTCATAGTACTGCCATCGGACCATGTCACTCGGCCGGTCGAGCCCCTGCACCACCCACACCTTGCCGTGGCTGCGAGAGCATAGGGGCCGCCCTACTGGCCGGTTCTCTTCCCCAGGGTAGTTGGGTCGATCCGTCACCACGACAATATCTCGTCCTCGATCGTGGATCACCAGTGGTGAACCCACGATGGGACAACCCAGGTCCAGTTCAGCCGGTCGATACCATCTTTCCTTGGTATGGTAGGCCCACAACCAACCATAGCCGGTTCCGAAGTATAGAACTCCGGTCTCTGGACTGTAAGTGGGACTGGACTGCGGGGCGATGAATGCCCCGCCAGGGGCCACATTGAACGCGACTGGGTTCCGCTTTACCGGATCACGCACAAAGACAGCTTCTCCAACCGGTCGTTGGAGGTCATCCAACTCGAGCCTCCAGAGGTAGGGCCCTGCCAGATGGTAGATGACTCCATCGACGACCGCCGGTTGGGCCGCACTCTCCCCCAACGCCTCCGTTTCCCAGTACGGACTCAACTCAACCAGGCCGTGAGGGTCGAGGACTGTCGACGTGCGCTGCGGAGAACCACCCTTCGTGATCCAGTCGCCCGCGACAACGGCGGGACTGGGTACCATGGCAAGCGAGCAGGCCAGGACCCCCGCGAACCAGCGTCGCCAGTTCATAATTCCAGCTCCCCCTTAGTACCGCACCGCGCGATTCTCCAGGTACCAGCTGGGGTACTCGTACAGGGGGAAGAACGGCGTGAAGATGTGAACCTGGTACCTGCCTGACATGGTCCCATCGTCGAGCCGGTAGATGGGTTCGGCCCCGACCCAGTAAACTTTGGCACCCATCTGCTCAGCTATGAAGCGGACAGGCACCATCGTTCGGTCGTTCCGGATCACCGGCGGGGCGTCTAGGGCCACCTCGTGCCCGTCTACCACAGCCACTGGGTGATCGATCGTCAGCACGATGGTTCGCTCGGGTACACTCACCGTCTGTTCCTGCAACAGGTACCGGTATGGGTCAGGCAGGTGTGTCTCGGGGTGGATCAGGTCGGGATAGTCGTATCCAGGCGCAGGCACAGCTTTCACTACTTCACGGGTAACTGCCGGGAAATGAATGGTCACCCGCCGCCCGGCCTGGTCCCAGGTGACCTCCGCCCCCATCATCTCGCTGATGAACCGGATGGGTACCCGAACCCGATCGACGGTGGTGTCAAGGTAAGCTGGAGTGTCGAAGTGGCTGCTGGCGTTGCCGAAGTTGAGGAAGACAAAGATCTCTTCCGGGCTTCCGTTATGCCGGTATCCATAGTCTCGGCCCAGCCCAGGGTGAGACTTGTCCATCCAATACTCGTACTCGATGCCGCGCCCTTCGGCCAGTTTCTCTTCCTCGGTGAGTCCGCGCGCCTCGGTAAGCGAGTTGATAGGCTCATATCGGCACGGTTTCCAGTAGAGGCGCGACCAGCCATATGATCGCCCATAAACCTCTCTGATCAACCGCGTATCCGGCTTCGGATAGGCATACACATGGATCGTCGTCCCGCAGACCATCCAGTCCTCCTCCCAGTACCAGGGATACTCCTGGGTCCAGGCAGGAAGCGGATCCCACACCCACCAGTCGTACCGATCGTACATATCCGGATTGTCCCGGAGCGCCTGTTCCACCTCCGCCCGCATCTGCTCCGACATGCCCTCGGGCGGGGGCGGCGGCGTCCAGCCCTCCGGCCATCCCGGACCGGGTTCGTAGTTCTCAGCCGGGTACTCCGCCACCTCCGGCTGCAGCGGCTCCTCCGCTCCTGCCCCCACCGGCCCGTGCACGAGCAGCGCCGCAAGCATCAGCCAGGCCAGCCACCTGGCACGGCGTGTGTGATCCCCCTTCATCGGTTCCCACTCCCCCATGTTGTTCGTTCTCCCATAACCAATACGAAAACCCCCGGGCAGAGGTTTGCCCGGGGGAACGCCAGGGGCGTCACGGCGGACTCGCCGCGCCCTCCATCCGTGTTAGATGCACGAACACCTGCTCCAGCCCGCCGCCGGCGGCATGCGCCTCCCGCAGCTCCCGGGGCGTCCCCACCGCCACCAGCCGCCCGGCGTTCATCATCGCCAGCCGGTCGCAGTGGGCCGCCTCGTCCATGTAGTGGGTCGTCACCAGCACCGTCGTGCCGATGACCAGGATCGCCGGCTCCTCTAGGAGGGTCGCTTCGAGGAGGCCATCGCCTGTTTCAGGGAGGCCTGGGAGTAGGCAGGCCTCACGGCCGCTCGCAACAACTGGGTGATCGCGCTGTACTTCCACGGGAAGCCCGACGGGGGACAGGCATGGATCGAGTACACCATGATCATCAGACACGCGACGGCCGACCTGGGCGACTACCGGGCCCAGTCGACGTTCGGAACCATGAGGTTGCCGTGGTGCCGGTGGAGCTGCGGGAACTGCTGCGTTGACGACGCGGACGGGCGGGATTCCCGTGGAATCCTGCCCGTCACTCGTTCAGATACCGGCGCATATCGCGCAGGACCGCGTGAAGGAGCAGCTTGTCCTCGGGCGACATCTTCGCCACATCCATTCCGCCATAGAGTGCGGGGGAGCCGAGCGCGCCGATGCAGTGCATCTCCCAGAGGATTCGCACGTCCCGTGCCAGCAGGTCCACGTAGCGGAGGTCGAACGGCTCCAGCCCGAGCGCCTTTACGATCTGCCGGCTGCGATTCCCCACCGTAGCTGGCGAAACGCAGCACTGCTCCGCCACTTCGGCCTGCGTCACGGTGGGGTCGCCCTGCACGTAGCGCCGGAATGCATAGACGACCGCCGCCGTCCAGGATGCCGCCGTGCGCTCCTGCTTCGGCCTAAGGGTCAGCGCGGCATCCCACCAGAGCCGCTCGATCCCGTCGCCCGGCTCTTCGTGGATAGGCGCACTCGTTTCAGCCAACGTGCGCGCCCATTCGGCGGTCCGCTCCCACCATGCCGGGGCGTCCGGCACCGGCCGGCCGTCCCACAGCACGGACGGACCCGGCGGCGCGTGGATGCGGAACACATCCGCATCGTTGGCCAGCACACCGACAGCCCACACGATCCGCGGCCAGGAGGTGCGGTAGAGGTCATCCCAGGTGGCATGGGGCTGCTGCCGCCGGAGCAGGTCCATCTCCACCTGAAGGATGTGGCGCAGACCGTCTGTCAGGTCCTGGTCCACGAACGCCGTTTCGAGGCCGAGGTAGTAAGCCGGTCCCGTGGGCAGCAGCCAGGTCACGAGCAGGTCTCCCGGCTTCAGCACCCCGCCCCGCACCCCTCTCACGGTGCGGGGCGCATCATCGGGGAGGCGGACCAGTCTGGCCTGCGGGCCGGAGACCGACTCCACGCGGAAGAAGCCCGGTGCCGCCCTGTCGGCCCAGGCGTTCAGGGTCGCACGCTCCTCCTGCGACAGCGACGCATCATCCTCCGCCAACTGCCTGGCCAGGGGAATCCTCCATTCCCCCGGGAACATGAAGGCCAGCCAGTCCACCGCCAGGCTCCGTGCCTCAGGTTCCACCTCGTCAAACAGCTCCGGGGGGAAGAAGCGTACCATCCCCCAGCCGACGGAGATCTCCGCCTCGTCGTCGCGGAGATAATCCATCAGCTTCGACCGCAACCGCCGGACGAGGTGGTCCGTTCGGGCCGCCTCCAGCGAGCAAACCTGCCCCCGGCGCGGGTCGGGCGGGTCTGTGTGCATCGACCTCAACTCCCTGGTCAGATGTGTGTCCTGTTAAGTCTTTAACACTGAGACTGGAGATACCTTCAGCGTCGGTCTGATGCCAGCTCCTCCGCCGGTGATGGCATCGTGCACAGTCGCCGACGGCACCGCCCCCAGTGGTGGCATCGCCCACGGTCGCCGGCAGCACCGCACTCAGTGGTGGCATCGCCCACGGTCGCCGACAGCACCGCACTCAGTGGTGGCATCGCCTCCGTCGCCGATGGCACGGCCGTCAGTCCGTGATGGCCCCGCCCTCCGCGCCGCCGCTCTCGCCGGGCTTCAGGTGCAGCACCTCCACCCTCCGGATGACCCGGTTGTTCTCCGGCCGGGTATCGGCGGGGTAGTCGATCTCGGCGATGATCTCCCACGTGCCTACGCTCAGCCCCGGGATCGTCCCCGGCTTCAGGCTGCAGCAGGGCACCTTGTCGATCATCACCATCTGCCACACGTCCGGGGGCGGTGATGCGCCCCCCGCAGGCCGCGCCCACAGCCGGAGCGGCACCCGGATTTCGCCCTGACCCAGGTTGTTCTGGTAACCCAGGTAGATCCCGACCTCAAACGGCCGACCTGCCTCGGCCACCTCCGGCACCGCCAGCTCCGCCACCCACGGGTCGTCGATGATCGCTTTCCCGCCTCCGCCCTCCTCGCCCGGACGCTCAGGCTCGTCGGGCGGCTGCGGGTTGCGGTACGGCACGATCAGCACGTTGTTGGCCAGGCCGCCCTCCGGCCCCGGCTCCCCCTCCCGCTCCACCACCTCGGCCGCCGCACCGGCGCAGCTCTTCTCGGCCGGAAGCCCCAGCGCCGCCGCGAGGCCCCGGGCCGCCGCCACCTTCGGGTTGGGCGTGTGCGGCGCGCTGAGGGCGTACACGGAGGGCAGGTCGATGACGCCGATGATCTGCCCCGCCGCCGGGTCGGTCTCTGTCAGGGCGACGGTGAGCGGTACCGAGTGGGGCTGCTGCGGCGCCAGGTCGCCGGGCAGCGGCGCCGTCCCCAGGGACCGCACCAGCTTGCCGTTCTCGTCGGTGAGGAACCACTCGACGGACAGCGGGCCCGGGCAGAGCGCGGCCAGGGGCCGGGCCGTCAGCTCCAGCTGCAGCCGGGGCTGCAGGGCGACTGTCTTGCCCTGCTCCAGCTCCAGGGGCCCCGGTTCATCCAGCCACCGCAGGTCGTAGGCCTCGCCGGCCCGGTAGGCCACCAGCCGGCCGGAGGTCCCGGAAGCGTCGGTGTAGTTGACGCCGACGAGCAGCAGGCCGTGGGCGAAGGCCGGATCGACGCCGACGCCTGAGACCTGGGAAAAGTTGTAGGGGCCGGTGTTCGGCTGCTCGTCGTCCTTCAGCAGGAACAGCCGGTCCGTGGGCGCCCGCCCTTCCGGCTGGATGAGCGCGGGCCGCCCGTCGCCGCCCATCGGCTGGCCGGTGTCCAGGGCGTAACTGTAGATGTGGCCGTTGACGTCGCCGAAGATGAGTGCGCCCCGGCTGATCAGGGCCAGCGGTGCGGTGTTGAGGGAGGCCATCCGCTCGCCCAGCCGGTCCGCCGGGCCGAACTTGCGGTACCACTTCAGTTCGCCGCCGGGGCCCAGCGCGACGACGGCGCCGTCGCTGCCGGTCGGTCCGTCCCGGAGGCCCGCGCCGGTGTCGGTGTAGTTGCGGAGGGTGACGTAGAGGTGGGTCTTGGGGCCGTCGGGGGTCTGGCGGACCTCGACCGCGGGTTCCGTGTTGGTGAAGGCGTTCCTGGCGCCGATGAGGGCGGGGACGTCGACCATGTGCCCTTTCCAGCCGGCGGGCTCCAGCCCGTCATGCAGATTGGCGCCCCAGAGGCGCCCCCGGGTGTCCAACCAGTACGCGTGGGTGCCGTCTGAGGTGAAGTTGCCGGCGAAGCCGGCGGTACTGTCGACTGTCCAGACCCGGTAAGGGCGATAGTCGTTGTCGCGGTCCAGGGCCAGCCGCAGCGCGCGCCCTCCCTCAAAGCCATCAGTGCCGATGACAAAGCTGGGGTTGCTCCCGTGGGGCGGAGCCATGACGGCGGAGGGCGTGATGAAGCCGCCGAAGCCGCTTTCATCTTGTTTCGTCGTAGCCGCTTCGTAGTGGTGCACCTCTGGAACGCGGTCCAGGTCATCCAACGCTCGGATTACCCAGACCTTCCCATGCCCCCTGGGACACAGCGGTCGTCCTTCTGGCCGGTTTTCCTCGCCGGGGTAGTTGGGTCGATCCGTCAACACGACAATATCTCGTCCTCGATCGTGGATCACCAGTGGTGAACCCACGATGGGACAACCCAGGTCCAGTTCAGCAGGCCGAAACCAACCTTCTCTCGTGTGGTACGCCCAGAGCCAACCATAGCCCGTGCCAAAATAGAGGATACCGGTCTCCGGACTGTAGCTAGGGCTGGACTGCGGGGCGATGAACGCGCCTCCAGGCGCCACGTTGAACTCGACTCCCTTTCGCTTCACCGGATCACTGACCGCGACGGCTTCGCCAACCGGTCGTTGAAGGTCGTCCAACTCCAGCCTCCAGAGGTAGGGCCCTGCCAGATGGTAGATGACTCCATCGACGACCGCCGGTTGGGCCGCACTCTCCCCCAACGCCTCCGTTTCCCAGTACGGACTCAACTCAATCAGGCCGTGAGGGTCGAGGACTGTCGACGTGCGCTGCGGAGAACCACCCTTCGTGATCCAGTCCCCCGCGACAACGACGGGACTGGGTACCATGGCAAGCAAGCAGGCCAGGACCCCCGCAAACCAGCGTCGCCAGTTCATAATTCCAGCTCCCCCTTAGTACCGCACCGCGCGATTCTCCAGGTACCAGCTGGGGTACTCGTACAGGGGGAAGAACGGCGTGAAGATGTGAACCTGGTACCTGCCTGACATGGTCCCATCGTCGAGCCGGTAGATGGGTTCGGCCCCGACCCAGTAGACTTTGGCACCCATCTGCTCAGCTATGAAGCGGACAGGCACCATCGTTCGGTCGTTCCGGATCACCGGCGGGGCGTCTAAGGCCACCTCGTGCCCGTCTACCACCGCCACTGGGTGATCGATCGTCAGCACGATGGTTCGCTCGGGTACACTCACCGTCTGTTCCTGCAACAGGTACCGGTATGGGTCGGGCAGGTGTGTCTCCGGGTGGATCAGGTCGGGATAGTCGTATCCAGGCGCAGGCACAGCTTTCACTACTTCACGGGTAACTGCCGGGAAATGAATGGTCACCCGCCGCCCGGCCTGGTCCCAGGTGACCTCCGCCCCCATCATCTCGCTGATGAACCGGATGGGTACCCGAACCCGGTTGACGGTGGTGTCAAGATAAGCTGGAGTGTCAAAGTGGCTGCTGGCGTTGCCGAAGTTGAGGAAGACAAAGATCTCCTCCGGGCTTCCGTTGTGCCGGTATCCATAGTCTCGGCCCAGCCCAGGGTGAGACTTGTCCATCCAGTATTCGTACTCGATGCCGCGCCCCTCGGCCAGCTTCTCCTCCTCACTCAACTCCCGTACGGCCACGATGTACTGCATAGGCTCGTACCTGCACGGCTTCAGGTGCAGCCGCCCCACGACGTACGACCGGCCGAAGACCTGCTGGATCAACCGCGTATCCGGCTTCGGATAGGCGTACACGTGGATCGTCGTCCCGCAGACCATCCAGTCCTCCTCCCAGTACCAGGGATACTCCTGGGTCCAGGCAGGAAGCGGATCCCACACCCACCAGTCGTACCGATCATACATATCCGGATTGTCCCGGAGCGCCTGTTCCACCTCCGCCCGCATCTGCTCCGACATGCCCTCGGGCGGGGGCGGCGGCGTCCAGCCCTCCGGCCATCCCGGACCGGGTTCGTAGTTCTCAGCCGGGTACTCCGCCACCTCCGGCTGCAGCGGCTCCTCCGCTCCTGCCCCCACCGGCCCGTGCACGAGCAGCGCCGCAAGCATCAGCCAGGCCAGCCACCTGGCACGGCGTGTGTGATCCCCCTTCATCGGTTCCCACTCCCCCATGTTGTTCGTTCTCCCATAACCAATACGAAAACCCCCGGGCAGAGGTTTGCCCGGGGGAACGGCAGGGGCGTCACGGCGGACTCGCCGCTCCCTCGAGCACCTCAGCCTTGCGCGCCTCGGCCGCCTCGGCGATCAGCTCCGCCACATGCGCCCGGGTGCGGGCCTGAAGCTCCGCCCGCACAACCTCCTGGGCGGGCTCCAGCGCGGCCGGGATCAGGCGGGCCGCGGTCTGGACGGCGAAGAGGTTCGCCCCGTCCAGCAGGATGTGCAGCTCGGCATGCGCCTCGTCGCCGTAGCCGGGCGGGATGAGGACGCCCATCACCACCTCGCCCCGGAAGATCGCCTCCCGGATGCCGGCCTCAGACGGTTCCGGCAGGTCGGCGGGGACGAAGCGGTTGTAGCTGCGGAGCGCGTCGGCCACGGCGGCGCCGATGGTCGTGCCGCTCCGGTCGACGACGGCCACGGGGACTTCGCCCACGTCGAAGGTGAACGCATAGCCGAAGAGGATGAGCCAGAGGATCGGCAGGACCAGCATCATCGCCAGGTTCCGCCGGTCGCGCCGGATCTGGATGAACTGCTTCTGGGCCAGCGCCAGGATGCGCTGGAGCACGGCGTGTTCCTCCTCTCTCAGCCGTCGGTCCGAAGGCCGGCCAGCGTGGTCTCCAGGACCGCGTCGACCACGGCGTCGTTGGTGAGCCCCTCCAGCGCGGGAACCTGCAGCAGGTCCCGGATGATCACGGTCGACAGCATGGGGCCCTGGAGCAGGACGAAGATCAGCCGGGGGTCGATGGGGCGGATCTGCCCCGAGGCGATGGCGTTCATCACGAAGGAGGCCAGCAACTCGAAGATCCCGGTGATCTGGTCGATCCAGATCTGGCGGATCTCGGGGCGCCGGGGCCCCTCGGCCAGGACAATCCGGAGCACCAGCTGCGTCTTCTCCTCCGTGAAGAAAGCCAGCGCGCTCCGGAGGATCATCCCGACGGCCTCCGGACCGGAGGCGTCCGCGGGCGCCTGCGCCGTCAGCGCCCGCAGCGTCGGGACAAACCGCCCGATGTGCTGGCGCACCGCGGCCCTGAACAGCTCCTCCTTGCTGGAGAAGTAGTAGTAGAGCGCCGCCGCGGTGACCCCGGCCTCCTTGGCGATCTCGGCGTTGGTGGCCTCGGCGTACCCCTTCTCGGCGAAGAGCCGCAGGGCGGCGTCGACGATCTCCGCCCGCCGGTCCGGCGGCGGGTTCTTCGGACGGGGGGACATGGGCGATGCCGGGCCCGTTGTCAACGGGCGGATCGCGGGAGAGGGCGAAAAAGCTCAGGGGCTGCGGGAACCCCGCTCCCGCAGCCCCACACCTTGCTCGATCGAGGGAAAGACCCCGCTCCGGCCGCCGACTACTCGGCAGCACCGGTGATCTCGGGCGGGAAGTCGATGGTCCCGTCCCAGGGCTCGATGAACACGGTGCCCTGCATGACCACCCGCATGGGCACCGGCTCGCCGGCGATGGTCTCGACATACACATCGATGTGATGCAGCGTGCCGTCGTCGTTGAGCCAGTACCGGGCCTCCATCCGGACGTCGGTGATCAGCTCGGACGCCTCACCGATCAGAGCGGACAGTCCCGCCTTGTCCATGACCACCGTCACGACCTGCAGTTCGGCTCCCTCGTAGGCCTCGCGGGTCACGGTGGCGCTGGCCCAGTCGTATTCCGCGGGGTTCAGGTTGACCAGGGCGGACGGGTCAGACAGGCGATCCGTCGGCGCCATCTCCTCCAGCGCCATCTGAGCCCATGCGCCCGTCTCGTCCTGCATCCAGTACTGGCCGTCGAGTACGGCAACCCCGATCGTCTGCTCCATCCCGAAGGCCCGCACCGTGTTGTAGCCGAGGGCCCGCTCCGGCGTCTCCTGGTACATTTCGAGGAATATCTCGGAATCGACGGGAATCAGCCCGCCCTCGATGGTCACGGTGAAGTGGCCCGTCTGCCGGACGTTCACCTCGGAAGCGGCATGAGCCTGCGCGAGCAGTTCCAGCGCGGCCGGGTCGACCGCACCCGCGGGCTCGCCGGCCTCATCCGCCTCGCCATCCTCGTCGGACTCACCGGTCTCCGCAGCCTCCTCCGCTGGCGGCTGCGAAGTGATGAGCACCGTGCGGGTCTCCTGCTCCCAGTCGACCAGCAGGCCGATCTCCTCGGCGACGAAGCGAACAGGGACCATCATGCGGTCGGAAAGGATGAAGGGGGCCACGTCGAGCGCCACCTTCTCCCCGTTGACCACGGCTTCCGGACTGCCCACGGTGAGCTGGATCGTCGTCTCGCCCTTGGTCAGGGTCGCCGTGCGGGTCTCCTGGTCCCACTCCACCTCGAACCCGAGGGCTTCAGTCACTGCACGGATGGGCACCAGCGTACGGTCGTTCTCCAGGACAGGGGCCACGTCGGTCTGTACCTCGACCCCGTCCACCACCAGGCGGACCGCGGTCTCCGCCTGGGCCAGAGCGGGAACGAGCATAACGGTCAGCATCATGAGTAGGGCTAGCACGCGCCGCATGGGTGCAAGTCTCCCTTCGAAATAGACTTAATGGGTATTCCATTCTTACTCCGGCGGGGGAACTCCTTTTTGTGAATGAGAGCACTTGCACGTGCATCCGCCGCGTCCGTATGAATCCCGATGCCCCTGACCGCCTCGAGGCCAGGCTGAAGCCAAGAATGGAGCCGTACAGACGCAGACATGCTTAGACCCTCAACTCCGCGCTGCGGAATCGAGGGCCCATCTCGTTCGGGTGGAGCTATCGCATCGGTCGGTGGCCTGCTGACCGCGTAGCGCGTTGTTCTTCGACGATCCGGCGCAGTTGGTCCGGGGTGAGAACACTGTCGTGACGGCGATGGATCATCCTGTGGCAGTTCGCACAGATGGGAACCAGGTCGACCTTGGGGTCTACAACCTGTGCTACACCTTCGAACGCCTTCAGAGGCTTGACGTGGTGAACCTCGATGAAGTCCCTTCCACGTGGACCGTAGACTTCTTCAAAGTTGAACCCACAGACGGCGCAGTTCAACCCGTGGATCTCAATTGCCCGACGCCTGTTTTCGGGATCGCGCTCATACCGGCGGCCGTAGTACTCGACGACGCCACCTTCGATCCGCCCTTCCTCAATCTCTTCGGCCTGCAGGTCCTGCTCAACCGTCCTGGCCAGGTCTGGATGTGCGGTCCTTCCAGTCCCCGCAGCTCGGGTCGCTGGCAGGTCAGAGCCGTACGTCTCATCCAGCACCTCCAGGAAGTCGTCCCAGTCGTCCCAAGCGAACACTTCTGCCAGCATCTCTGCGAAAAAGGGCTGCCACTCTTGTTCTGGGATCTCATAGCCACGTAGTTTCCTGCCTACAAGCTTAAAGAAGCCAGCACCAGGCAGTTGGTCAGTTACGTTAATGACGACAGCGGAAATCGGAGGAAAACCGTTATCCATAGCGAGTTCCGATAGCTCGCCGAGAGGCTCACTCAGCAGACGGTAGTTGGTGAGTTGCAGGGGCTTACTCAACTCATGATAGTAGACCGTGTGACCTTCTTTGGCAGCCTCAACGAGTCGAACGCCCAGCCAATGCATCATCTTGCGATTCAGCTTCACCTGACCACCGCCTTCCTGATGCTCGCTACTCGTCGACCCGGTTTCGTACAAAGGCCCAGGTCACGCTGCGGATTCCGTCCCGGGTGGGTCGCTTTTCCGTGTCCCAGTTGCCTTGACCGAACGTCTCGTCCAGGAAGGGCTTGACGCTCTGGTACGCCCGGTTATCAAGATCGTGCCACTCGGTAGGCAGGTGCTCCTTGATTTTTCCGACAATAACACCCCAAGGTACGCCCGTTGTCCGCAGCTCATCCATGAATGCCTTGTCCGAACGCACCTTCTCAAAGGCACGCGACAACGGCAGTTTCAGGCTATCGACATCCTCCTCGGCAGCCGCCTCTTCCGGGTGCGCTCGTGCCGCAGCAGCCTCACCTGCCGGCCGCAGTACGGCTTCGTAGGTGGACCGCAGCCGCTGGGCGAAGGTCTCGACAGCTCCCCGTGTCCCGTCTGGGTCCAGCACCTGGTACCGCTCCTCAAAACTGAACACCCGGATGGACACTGGATATGGCTTGCCGCCGCTGCTGCTCCAAAACACAGCATGGCCGGGGATCGGTTCGTTCAGGAGCGAGCTGAGCAGGTCGTCGCTGAAGTGGCTGTTCGCCCGCTTCAGGGCCGTCAGGTCGGCTGCGGAGATCAAGTGGAAGACGAACCAGTTGTCGCCCTGGCTCAGGATCTCGGTAGAGATCGACCCCGGCTGCTGTGTGATCATCACCGCACCCAGGTCGTACTTGCGGCCCTCCTTCACCCATGCAATGTAGGGCTCCGCACCGGAGCCACCGCCAGGGCCCAGCACCGACTGTGCCTCCTCAATGACGGCGATGGTGGGAATGGTGTCCGGCTCCGCCCGGGTGAACTGCTCCTGATTATGCTGGAAGATGTGGTTCAGGATGAGCCCTGAGAGCACCAGGGCCGACGATCCCCTGAGCTGCGAGACGTCCACCACGCAGATGCAGCCCTGTTTCAGAGCGGCGAGGAGCATGTCCAACATCTGGCTGGAGCGGTCATGCAGCATCTTCACGATGGTGGTCATATTCGCCCGGGCCGCCAGGGCCTCCGCCTCCTGGCCCTCCTCCAAACGGAGCAACCGCTTGATCAGTCCAAGATCGGTGGCGTTGCCCTCCGCGGCAATCGCATCCACCAGTTCGCTCCAGTCTGCGTCATTCATGCCTTTCAGCTTGCGCACGTTCTGCTGATCCTGCTTTTCCGGAGAGAGGGCGATGGAGATCACATCCGCGGGCCGGAGCCGCCGGATGTCCAGCTTGATCCCTCCGGCGACGAAAGACTGGTAGAAGCGACTCGGCGCCTCCCGGTTGGTGAAGACCACGATCCGGTCCTGCAGGTGGGGCACGTCGCACAGGCCGGGGCGGTTCTTGTCGTCGGGCCAGAAGTACTCGCCGTCGGGGTCGAAGATGATGGTCCCCACCGGCACCTGACGGCCACCCCGCTTCTCCACCGTCGGTGTCTCCTCATACAGGCCGGCGAAGAGCAACTTGTTGAGGTTGGACTTGCCAAAGCCGGCCCGGGCAAAGACAAAGGACCGGCGGGAGACAAGTTGCCGGATGGGGAAGCGCGGCACCACCACCGGCTCCCGCACCTGCATCCACTCCTCCACCTTCAGGCGCCGGTCCCCTCTGGCGTAGATGAACTCGCCAAGGGCCAGGAAGCCCAGCTCGGCACCTTCCAGGTTGTGGCCGGCCACCTCACGCAGGAGCTCAGGGGAGAGGAAAGCGACCCGGCTGCCCACGTGAGGCAGGCGCCGCTGGGATGGGGCAAAGACGATCCTTCCACCGACCTCCCGCAGCACCCCCAGCACCCGGATGTTCACCCGGTACTTCAGGTACTGGTCCCGCAGGTCCTCGGGGATCTCCCGATCCTCCGCGATCACCCGCAGGCCGTAGTCCTCCCCCGCCCCCTGGGTGAGACGCCCGTCGGCCGTAGTGGAGGTAATGCGCCCCAGCACGCCCTCGTTCTGGTTCTCCAACTGGACGATGAGGAACTGGCCATGCATGGGGATGGACTGGAACTCGCTCCGGTACGGCAGCACCAAGTCGGCGTGAAACTCCATACCGCCCTGGCTGAAGCCGCGAAAGATGCCCACTACCTGGTCTCGCGGAAAAAGCGTCATCCGTACCTCTCTCCCGTCACGTCTGCCCTGAGTCTGTATGCATCGAGCAGGAACTGCTTTTCGCGGGGGAGCAGCCCCCGTACAGCATCCAGGATCTGGTCCTGCAGGATCGCCCAGTCGAAGTCAGCTAGCTGTGCGTGCTCGTGCGCCCGCTGGAGACAGCGAGGATAATACGGCACAGGAAAACCGTCCCGGGCATCTGCCAGCAGGTGGCCGAGTATCTCGTCCGCCCGGTCACGCTGGGCCGAGAAAATGTCCACAGCCCAGACGGGATCGCCCGAGTGCGGCCCGAAGCGGACGAAGAACATGTCGCCGGCCACAAACTTTGGGGCCTCCCCCTCCTCAGTCTCGGCACCACGTGCCCACTCCTGCCACTTGTAGGCCTTGGCTTCCAACTCCCGGGGAATCGCCACGTAGCGGGCATCGCCGGCGGGGAGGGTCTCTTCAATGGCCATCGCAAGGCCATACCGGTTCAGCACTTGGCTGTGCTTGGCCAGCCCCACCAGATAGATGCGCCGGCGGTCCTGCCGCCACACCCGCTCGATGGCCTCCTCCATCCGCTCCCGCATCCGGATGAAGCCCTCGCCGCGGAAGACCTTGGAGCGGAGCAGGCCGTCCCGCACAATCAGCGTGTCGGAGGCAAAGGTCTGGTAACAGATGCGCTCATAAAGCACCGCCCACTCACAGATATCGCGGTAGACCTGCACCCAGGAGGGGCTCACCGTTTCCGGGCGCTCCCGCACCCGCCTGCTGTCCGGAATCATGTGGCTGAGCGCGGACAGGCTCCTCACCCCCAGGTCGGCCATCAGCCGGCCCAGGGCCGATTTCGGGTCCCCCGACGGGGTGAAGTGATTCGTCAACAAGGAGTCGGGGTCAGTGGTCGGCGAGACGACGTCTACCAGCAGCTCCTTGCCGTACGAGTCCACCACCCGTACCACCTGCACGTAGAAGGGGTCGAACACAAGCTTGTTGTTGCCGCCGTCGCTGGCCACCAGTGAGATCGCGGTAGAACTGCGGGGCCGAATCACCCTGACGCTGCCGGCGAGGTCCCTCACCTCCCGGCGCAGGTCGTCCAACAGGGCGCGGTCGGCCTCCGCGAGCCGGATGATCTGCTCCTTGATGCCCGTCAATGCATCTGGGTGCAGCATCGATTCACTCCCCCAAGACGGCCACGAGGTCGATCTCCTCGTGAGCCGGGCGGGTTTTCTCAAACTGTACGGCCTGGCGCCGGTGCCGCGGCGGGATGCCGGCGCCTGTAACCTCCACGATGCGCCAGGGTACACCCGACCTCGCCAGGGTCTCCTCCAGCACCTGCTTTGGATTGCAAGGCAGGGTGGGGAGGCAGCCGAAGCGGATGATCAGCCTGGTCCCCGGTCGGCACCGAGCCGCGACGTTCCGCCAGACGGTTGCAAGGTCGCGCTGGTACTCTCCCTGCAAGTGGCTCACCTGTCCCGCGTGGATGTACCGTACGGTGGGCTCTCCACCCAGGAACCAGAGCCGCAGCCACTGATCCGGCTGGTAGGAGCGCATGCCGAGGTAGGGCGGCGAGGTGATCACCCATCGGTACCCCCCATCTACGACGGGGATGGCACCGGGCTCCCGGCTGTCGGCCTGGAGGATGCACCCCGGGACCGGCGGAGGCAGCGCGGCGAAGCTATACCGGGCCCGGCGGGCGAGGACGTCCAGTACGTCCACTTCTTCGGGCCTCATCCCCCTGCGGACCCAGAAGCGGACCGCGGGATCGGGCTTGGTGGCATACGTACGGGGCATCTGATTCGACAGGTAGGAAGGCGCCCGCCTGGTTCGGGGACCGTGAAGGATGCCGAGGATAAGCCCCCGCAGGGCGATGCGCACAGGCGCTTCGCAGTCGCGCAGAAGCGCCTCCCGCAACCGGCAGATGTCGAGCAGGGTGCGGGGGTGGTAGGCGAGGTCCCAGAAGTGGCCCTCCGGCACGTCGGCCGGCTCGGGCCCGGCGAGGATGCGTTCCGCCTCGGCGATCAGTTCGTCGGGGGTGACCTGGACCAGCTTGGCCCGGGCAATCGCCACCGCCACGGGGCTGCTGTCGATGCCGACGGTGGGAAGGCCGTGAAGACGCGCCGCGTAGTTTGTGGTTCCCCGGCCGCAGAAAGGGTCGAGCACCCACTCGCCCGGCCGGGCCTGGGCCAGATACCGGGTGGGGAAGTCGAGGGGGAACATGGTGAAGTAGGGGCACAGGGCGTTGAGGCGCAGGTGCGGGGCTGTGGTCATCGTGGCTGCCTCCGGTGTGACGTCGATTGCGAATGAGGTTGGTTTTCGATAGTGCGACAATTCGGCGGGTGAAGGGGAAATACCTGCAAACAAGGAAAGCCCCGGTTATGGGGCTCACTCGTTCTCGTCAACACACGCAAGGCCTAGGAGGCGTGCTCCTCATTGGTTCGCTGGACACGTGCCACCATCCTGTCAACATACTACTGACTCTTCCTAGTCTTCGCCCCTTCGACCACACGCTGAGCCGGGTCGATCAAGTCCCGTCAAGTGGTGTAAATCGGGTTCCAGCGATGCAGTTGCTCTAGTCGGCACTCAGCGGTAGGAGTTCCGGACAACTGAGGCTGGGGTCGTTGGCGTACAGTTTCGCCATGGACGCCTGGCTGAAGTATCGGCGTGGGGCGGTCATCCACTCTTCCTGCTGTTCGATCATGACGGCTCCGGCCAGGCGGATCAGGGCTTCTCTGTTGGGAAAGATGCCGACGACCTCCGTCCGTCGGCCGATCTCTCTGTTGAGCCGTTCCAGCGGGTTGGTGGAGTGTAGTTGCCGCCAGTGCTCAGACGGGAAAGCCATGTAAGCCAAAATGTCCTCCTCGGCATCTTCCAGCAGCTGTGCGGCCCGGGGGAACTGTTTCCGCAGGTTCTCGACCACTACGGCCAGTTGGGACCTCGCTGCCTTCTGGTCCGGCTGCGCGAAGATGGTCCTCACAGCAGCCGCCACCATGGACTGCAGGTTCTTGGGCACATAGCCGAGCAGGTTCCGCATGAAGTGAACCCGGCAGCGCTGCCAGCTGGCGCCACTGAACACGGTTCGGATAGCTTCGCGCAGACCGACGTGGTTATCACTGATCACCAGAAGCACGCCCTTCAGGCCCCGAGCGACCAACTGCCGCAAGAACGCGGTCCAGAAGGCCCCGTCTTCGCTGGGCCCCACGTCCAGCCCCAGGATCTCCCGTTCGCCATCCTCTCGCACACCCATGGCGATCACCAGCGCCATGCTGGAAACCCTGCCGTTCTCTCGAACCTTCTCGTACTTCGCATCCAGCCAGACGTAAGGATAACGGCCCTCCAACGGTCGGTTGCGGAAGGCTTCAACCACTTCGTCCAACTCGGCGCAGAGCCGGGAGACCTGGCTTTTGCTCACGCCGGTCATCCCCAGGGCTTGCACCAACTCATCTACCTTCCGGGTGCTGACTCCATGAATGTAAGCTTCCTGCACCACTGCCACCAGGGCCTTCTCCGCCCGCCGGCGAGGTTCGAGCCAGCTTGGCATGTAGGACCCCTTCCGGAGTTTGGGGATCTGCAGATCGATCGTTCCGACCCGCGTATCCCACTGGCGTTCCCGATAGCCGTTGCGGTAGTTGCTGCGCTCGGAGGAGCGCTCGTACCGTTCAGCGCCGATCTGCTGCGACACTTCCAGTTCCATGAGTCCCTGAGCCAGCACCCGAATCCCTTCCCGGAGGAAGTCCAGGTCATCCACACCCGACTTGCGCAGAAGCTCCTCCAATGCGATCCTAAAGGTGGTCACCTGCGGGATCCTCCTTTGCGATGTACTGGTCCTACTTCGCATGGAACCCAAGGGTGACCACTTATGTCAAGCGATCCCCGCAGCCGGTAGATGGCCACCCGGGATGACCATCTACACCAGCCGCTTTTTACACCACTACTGTGTACTCTAGCGCCGGGTCGATGGCCGCGCTGGTAAGCTGAGGGTAGGAATATCCTTTGAAGGGGCTGTTTCCCTGCGAATACTAGGGGGCGGAGTGACAGAACCCCGTCACTCCGTTGTGTTAGGTTCATTTCACTCTGAAGGCCCTCCCCAGCGTATTTGTCTGCCGCCCAACGTTTTCGCTGGGGGTGGGTCACCCACTTGGGGAAGGACTAGCTTTTTTGCTGCCGAACCTAGAGTTAGTTAACCGACCTCGCGCCGCTTCACGGTCATACCTATCGGTGCTACCTAGACTGGACTTGGGGGCAGGACTATGTCATCCAGGCTAGAGGCCTTGCACCAGGCCATACAACAGGCCGCGAGCCGATACACCAAGCTGGTCCTCGTGGTTGGCCCCAGAGGCTCGGGCAAGACCGAGTTGCTGCAAGCATACGCCCAAGAGTACAACTGCCCGTATATCCCCGTGGGCAGTCTGATGGCCGAGCGACTACTCGTCATCCTCCCCCGCTTCCGCGATACCGAAGCGGACAGGGCCATGGCAGAGCTCTGCCAAGGAACAGGCCCTTTTCTGCTCGACAACCTGGAAGTGCTGTTCGATCCCGAACTGCAACTGGACCCGTACAGGCTGTTAACAGGGCTAGCCCGCACGAGGACTGTGGTAGCTGCGTGGCCTGGTACTTCACAAGGCAATGAGCTGACCTACGCATCTCCAGGTCATCGCGAGTACCGCACTTTCGCCCCCAATGAGGCCATCTGTCTTGCGCTGTAACTTGCACTGGGAGGTTGTCCTATGCGCTACACCGACCTTGTTCAGTTCGAGCCCATCGAGTCCGTGGTACAGCTGATCTCGTCGGCTGACAAGGAGGAAGCCACCAAACTCGTCTCTACCTTCGTTATCTCAGATTCGATGGCCACCAACTTGACCAATAAGGTGTTTCCCCAACTTCAGTTTCACACTCCCAAAGACAACATGGGCCTCCTCATCGTAGGCAACTACGGTACCGGCAAGTCGCACCTGATGTCGGTCATTTCCGCCATCGCGGAGGATGCCGAACAGGTGGACAACCTTACCCATCCTGCGGTGAAGGAGTCTGCCAAGCAAATCGCTGGCCAGTTTATCGTCATCAGGTGCGAGATTGGGGCATCTACAGATAATTTGCGGAACATTCTCTGCAAGAAGTTGGAGCGCGGGCTGGCAGACCACGGCATCAACTACGAGTTCCCGCCGCAGGACCAGATCATCAATAATAAGGAACCACTTCAGGAGATGATGTCCGTTTTTCACGAGGTCTTCCCTGACAAGGGTCTCCTGTTGGTGGTAGACGAACTCCTGGACTACCTCCGGACCCGTAAGGAACTGGAGCTCCGTCTGGATCTCTCCTTCCTCCGGGAGATGGGCGAAGTCTGCAAGACCACCCGGTTCCGCATTATGGCCGGGGTGCAGGAGCAGTTGTTCAACAACCCGACGTTCGAGTTTGTCTCTGGCGAGATGCGCCGCGTGCAGGAGCGGTACACCCAAGTCCTCATCTCCCGCGAGGATGTCTCCTTCGTTGTGGCCCAGCGGTTGCTGAGGAAGACATCTACCCAGAAGGTGCTGATTCAGGAATACCTGAACGGTTTTGCCCGGTACTTCGGTAACATGACCGAGCGTATGGACCAGTACGTCGACCTGTTCCCGGTTCATCCTGCCTACCTGGAGACTTTCGAGCAGGTCCGGGTGGCAGAGAAGCGGGAGATCCTCCGTACAATCTCGGAAGAGATCTCAGCTCTCATGGATAAGGAGGTACCAACAGATGTTCCGGGGCTGATCGCGTTCGACTCGTACTGGAACCGCATCAAGTCGAACCCCAGCTTCCAGGCTGACCCTGACATTCGGACAGTCATGACGAGGGTTGACGTGCTGGAGGACAAAGTCAGACACGGGATCAATGCCAAGCTGTACCGGGAGCCAGCACTCCGCATCATTCGAGCACTGGCTGTTCATCGTCTGACTACGGGTGACCTGCGCGTGCCTTTGGGCCTCTCGGCGCAAGAGTTGCGGGACGGGCTCTGCCTGCTGATCCCGGGGGCCGAAGATGCTGATTTCCTCCTGACGCTGCTCGAGAAAGTCCTGCACGACATTGTGACCGTGGTCGACGGCCAGTTCATTGCTTACAACAAGACCAACGGCCAGTACTACCTGGACGTCGACCGCGACATTGACTATGACCAGTTAATCCAGAAGAAGGCCGCGTCACTCGAGCCCTCCACGCTGGATCGGTATTACTTCGACGCCCTTGTCCAGGCAATGGAGTGCGCCGATAACACCTACCGACCGGGGTTCCGCATCTGGGAACATGAGATCGACTGGCGGAGCCGAGGGGTGACCCGGCAGGGTTACCTCTTCTTTGGTGCGCCCAACGAGCGGCCGAACACGGTGCCATACCGGGACTTCTACATTTACTTCCTGGAGCCTTACGAGCCCACGAAGTACAAAGATGAAAAGCGCCCTGATGAGCTCTTTTTCCGACTCGCACATGTAGACGACACGTTCACCGCAGCACTGCGCACCTTCGCTGGTGCCCGTGAACTGGCGCTGACGGCAACTGGCCAGGCACAGAAGATCTTTGCCAACAAGGCCATGGAAGCTCGAAGGGAAATCGTCGATTGGCTGCGGGAAAATATGGGTACGGCCTTCGAAGTTACCTACCAGGGCAAGAAACAGCTGCTCATTGAAAGGGCGAAAGGACATATTACCGGGAGTTTCCCTGACGTCCGGGAGATGATCAACGCAGTCGCAACAGTCGCTTTTGAGGACCACTTCAACAATTTGGCTCCCGAGTATCCGGCGTTTTCGGTCAAGCAAGCCATCCGCAAGACTACTCGAAACCAGGCCTGCACCGAGGCCCTGAAGTGGCTGGCCTCCCCAACAAAGTCTGCGCTCGGCGGAGCTGTCCTCGAAGGGCTCCGGCTAGTGGAAAACGGCCAGGTTCGTACGGCCAACTCGCCCTACGCGCAGGCACTGTTGAATCTGCTGAGGGAACGAGGCCCTGGCAAAGTGGTCAACCGGTCCGAGATCATATCAGAAGTTAACCAGCAGGAGTTGTGGCAGCCGTTCCAACTCGAGCCAGAATTCCTGGCCGTGGTCCTGGGCGCTTTGGTATACACTGGAGAGATCGTCGTCGCCTTGCCGCAGGGGCAAAAGAAACTCGACAGCGCCGAGATGGACAGGATCGCCCGAATGCAGGCAAGTGTACTTGCCGAATTTACGCACATCGAACTACCGAGATCCATGCCCGTCACGGAGTTGAGGGCCCTCTTCGAGTTGTTGGGGCTCCAGCCTGGCCTCGTGGTCACCGAGACTACCCTGGAGCAGGCAGTACACGAACTGCAGGTACGGGTGAAGCAATTGGCGCTTCAGTTGGCCAAAGCATACAACCAGGTAGCTATGGGACTAACCTTCTGGAACCAGCCGCTGCTCTCGGAGGCAGAGCAAGTGGAATGGAAGAAGAGCTTGAAGGAGTTAGCCGACTTCGTAGACGGGCTACAAACGTACAACACTGCGGGAAAGTTGAAGAACTTCCGCTATGACCTGGCTGCAATCCAGGCACAGAAGCCAAACCTGGAGTTGCTGCAAGCCTACCACTCACTCACCGAACTGCTAGACAAGACGCAGGGGCTTGTGACCTACCTCAGCCAAGCAGAGGGCACATTACCATCGAGCCACCGCTGGAGGCAGAAGCTAAGGGAGGTGCGTGCGAAGCTGCAGTCGGATCTGCTTGATCCGGCCACACGCCATCAGGCGACATTCGAACAGTCGTTGGTCCAGCAACTGCGAACGTTGAAGAACGCCTACGTGGCGGATTATCGGGAGCTGCACCAGAGAGCTCGCCTCTCGCCGGCTCAGGAGGCCAAACGACAGTCCTACCTAAGGGACACGCGGTATGTACAGCTAAGCGCGCTCTCCACCATCCGGCTGTTCCCCCGCACAGAGTTTCAAGCGCTGCAAGATGAGTTGGCAGGAATGAAGGCCTGCGTGCCGTTGAGCGGCCAGGAACTAGAGAACACAACCGTTTGCCCGCACTGCCAATATCGGCCAGTGGATGAGGAACCCGTCAGGTTCGTCCCTGCAATCCTGGATGGGGTGGATGAGCGGCTGGATACCCTTCTGGAGAAGGCCACGCGCTCGCTGCTGGATAACCTGAAAGACCCGACCGTGAGGGAAAACATCTCCCTGCTGACAAGCGGAGATGGGAAGGCAGCCTTGGAGTCCTTCTTGGCATCAGGGCGACTGCCGGATGAGGTGTCGACTGAGTTCGTGAAGGCTGCCAACGAGGTGCTGTCGGGGCTGGAGCGGGTAGTAATCACCAAGGGAAGCCTGGAACAGGCAATTTTCGGAGGGGCCGGGCCCCTAACTGCGGAAGAACTGAAGAAGCGGTTTGACAAAGTATACTCCGACCTAGTTAGGGGAAAGCCGCTAGGCCAAATCCGGTTCGTTTGGGAATAACAACAACGGCGCTGGGCTCTTTCAGCCCAGCACCGTCGACTAGATGGGGGTTTTGTTGTGGAGAAGCAGCAGACTTGGCAGTTAGATGGGCAGAAGCAAGGTCCGGTGGAGTGCCTCGGCATGACATTTGAGAGTGAGGAAGCACGTCGTGTTTACTTCTTGGAACGTCTAAGGGAGAAGTTGCAGGACCCTGAGTTCAGGATGCTTCCTGGCTTCCCAAAGGGGTCGGACGAAGATATTCTTCGGATGTCAGACCCGCCTTACTACACAGCTTGCCCGAACCCTTTCCTCGAAGACTTCGTACGAGTCTACGGAAGGCCATACGATCCGGAACAGGAGTATCACCGAGAGCCGTTTGCGGTAGATGTGAGCGTAGGGAAGACGCACCCACTCTACAAAGCACACGGGTACCACACGAAAGTTCCCCATCTGGCCATTGCACCGTCAGTTCTTCACTATACCGATCCCGGCGATATCGTTCTCGATGGGTTCGCAGGTTCGGGAATGACGGGCGTGGCTGCTCAGTGGTGCGGTATTGCACCGGAAGATTATCGGATAGAAGTAGAGCACAAATGGAACCAGGAAGGACGAGGTCGCCCCAATTGGGGAAGCAGACTCGTAATTCTCAATGACCTCTCGCCGATCGCCAGCTTTATAGCAGCCAACTATGTGATCCCCTTCGACATCAAATCCTTCATTGAAGCGGCGGAAAGGCTTCTCCAGACCGTCGAAAACGAGTTGCAGTGGATGTACGAGACCCGGCATGTCGATGGTCGCGTAGGTCGCATCAACTACACTGTCTGGAGTGAGGTTTTTTCCTGTCCGAACTGCGCAGGGGAGATCGTGTTCCTGGACGTGGCGTACAACCCGACCACAGGACGCGTTGCGGATGAGTTCCTCTGTCCACATTGCAAGGCTACTGTCAACAAGGCCACGCTAGATCTTGTGTTTGAAACCGTGCACGATCCCGGGACATCTTCCTCCTGGCGTCGTGTGCATTATCGTCCGGTTCTCATCAACTATGAGGTGGATGGAACTACCTACGAAAAGACTCCGGACTCTTTCGATCTGGACGTGCTCAATCGCATTGCATGCCTTCCGCTGCCCCCTGAAATGCCAACCCACCCGTTGCCAATCGCCCAAATGTACCACGGATCCAGGCTGGCACCGAAAGGTATCACTCACGTCCATCACCTATTTCTTCCCAGATCTGCTCAAGCGCTGGGACTGATGTGGCGGTTAGCCAAAGATGAGTCTGACACTCGGCTCAGGAATATACTGCTGTTCCTTGTAGAGCAGGCAATCTGGACTATGTCTTTGCTAAACAGATATAGGCCAACTGGATACTCCCAGGTAAACCAGTACCTTTCGGGTGTGTATTACATCCCGTCGCAACACTCTGAGATCAGCCCGCGCTATGCTCTTGGGGGCAAACTGAAGCGTCTAGCCAAGACGTTCAACTTGGGTAGCCGTAAGCCCGGATATGTCTCGACCGGCGACTGCGGCCATTTGCTGATTCCAAATGACAGTATAGATTATATTTTCACGGACCCACCTTTTGGAGAGAACATCTTCTATGCCGACCTGAACTTCTTGTTGGAGTCATGGCACGGAGTATGCACTGCTGCAGAAAATGAAGCGGTTGTGGACGAGTTTAAGAATAAGGGTTTGCAACAGTATCAGGAGTTGATGCACAGATGCTTCTCCGAATATTACCGCGTGCTGAAACCAGGTCGTTGGATAACGGTAGTGTTCAGTAATTCTAGTAACAGTGTATGGCGTGCTATTCAGCAAGCGCTGGGCACAGCGGGTTTCGTAATAGCCGACGTAGGTACGCTAGATAAGAAGCAGGGGTCGTACCGTCAGGTCACTTCCTCGGCAGTGAAGCAGGACCTGATCATCTCTGCGTACAAGCCAGGAACCAAGCTCGTCGCCCGAGTGCTCCAGCAGGAACACGCGGAATCAGTCTGGGCTTTCGTTGATGAACACTTACAGCGAGTGCCCTTGTGTATAGTAAATGGTAAGGAAGCCGAAGTAGTAATCGAACGAACACCTCAGATGCTACTTGACCGCATGATCTCCTTCCACGTGCAAAAGGGATTACCAGTTCCAATAGACTCTACGGATTTCTTTCACGGACTCGAGCAACGCTACGCTAAGCGCGACGGTATGTACTTTCTCCACGATCAAGTTTCCGAATATGACAAGATACGCAGTAAAACCGAAACTGTCAGACAACTATCGTTCGATATTACTGACGAAGCGTCAGCCATCCTTTGGCTTCGTGTCGAGCTCGAACGCAAGCCACAGTCTTTCCAAGATCTCCAGCCTGTGTTCATGCGCGAAAGCCAAGCCTGGGCTGGGCACGAGAAGATCCTAGAGTTGAGGGAGATTCTCGAGGAGAACTTTCTTATGTACGACGGTACCGGACCCGTTCCGCCTCAAATTCATGCTTACCTGTCTAGCAACTTCAAAGACATGCGCGGACTTGACAAGAACGACCCCGCCCTGAGGGCCAAGGCCGCCAATCGCTGGTACGTACCCGACCCAAGCAAGCAGTCTGACCTGGAGAAACTACGCACCAAGCGGTTGCTGAAAGAGTTTCAGGAGTACAAGAAAAGCAAACAGCGGAAGATCAGGCTTTTCCGTACGGAGGCTGTCCGTGCCGGCTTCAAAGCCGCCTACGATGCTCGAGACTATCGCACCATCGTGGAGGTAGCGAGGAAGCTACCCCAGCAGGTCATCCAAGAGGACGAGAAGCTCCTCATGTACTACGACGTTGCCCGAATGCGGTTGGGTGAGGACTAGCCATGGCTGATCTTGCATTTCCCTGCGGGAGCTGGGCCCTTGTGGCTGGCTCCCGCGACCCGTGCCAGATCATAGCGGTCCAGAAGCTCTTCGGAACAACCACTTATCAGGTCTGGTTGCCTCGTAGCCAAGAGGTTCGCTTCCTACCAGCGAGCCTGCTCCGGCCCCTCAGTGCCAAAGATGCGGAACTTAGCCTCGACGCCGTGCGCTACACAGCAGCTGCAGCCCGCATCACCGAGGCCCTGGCTACAGACGCCCTGGTTGCGCCGGTGCAGGGAAAGCTCATTCCCCTTCCTCACCAGCTCTATGCTCTCTCCCGAGCCATGAGTGGCAGCAAGGTTCGCTATCTGCTGGCAGACGAAGTCGGCCTCGGCAAGACCATCGAGGCTGGCCTGATTCTGCGTGAGCTCAAGCTGAGAGGACTGGTGAAACGCACCCTCGTGGTCGCCCCTACCGGTCTGGTCACGCAGTGGGTCCAGGAGATGTACGACCGCTTCGGCGAAAAGTTTCACCTGGTCTTGCCCGGGAACTTTGCCGCTGTGCGGCAGATGCTGGGCCTCGATGAGTATGCGAATCTCTGGCGGCTACACAACCAAGTGGTAACGCCTTTGGACTCCGTCAAGCCCCTGGATTACCGTCGGGGCTGGACGCGCGAACAGGTGGATCGCTATAACCGCGAACGTTTTGAGGACCTTGTCTCCGCGGGCTGGGACCTGATCATCATTGACGAAAGCCACAGGCTCGGTGGGTCCACCGATGCGGTGGCCCGCTACCGCCTCGGCGAGGCCTTGGCCACCGCCAGCACCCACCTGCTACTTCTTTCGGCAACCCCTCACCAGGGAAAGACGGATCAGTTCCGCCGGCTCATGGCCCTGCTCGATCCCGACGCATTCGTGGATGACAGCGACATCTGCAAGGAAAGAGTAGCCCCGTATGTGATCCGCACCGAAAAGCGACATGCCATCGACGCCGAGGGCAAACCCCTTTTCCAGCCCCGCCACGTTCAGTTGCGTTCCGTCCCCTGGAGCCGTCAGAACCCCGAACAACAGGTGCTGTACGACGGGGTGACGGAGTACGTCCGCAAAGGGTACAACCAAGCCCTCCGGGAACGCAACTACACCGCCTCTTTCCTCATGGTCTTGATGCAGCGACTCGTTACCTCCTCCACCCGGGCCATCAAGGCCGCACTTGAAAAGCGCCTCGAGGTCGTGGAAGGAACGCGTATGGTCCAACCTTCCTTCCTCGGAGCAGGACTGGATCCGCAGGACCTCGGGAGCCTGGATTCACCCGAGGCCATCGACCGGCTGGTGGAGGCCAGGTTGAAGGGCATGAAGGACGAACGGGCACAGGTGATGCGGCTACTCTCACTGGCGCGTCGTGTAGAGGCCACTGGTCCTGACGCCAAGGCGCAGGCACTGCTGGACGTGATCTACGATCTCCAGCGGAGCGAAAATGATCCTATGGTCAAAATTCTCATCTTTACCGAGTTCACCGCGACCCAAGAGATGCTGGCGGAATTCCTGAGCGCCAGAGGGTTTGCGGTCACCTGCCTGAACGGCTCGCTGTCAATGGAGGAGCGGAAGGCCGTGCAGAATGCCTTCCGGGATGAGGCACAGATCCTGATCTCTACGGACGCCGGCGGCGAGGGCCTCAACCTGCAGTTCTGTCACGTGGTAGTCAACTTCGACCTACCCTGGAATCCAATGAAGCTGGAGCAACGCATCGGTCGAGTAGACCGCATCGGACAGAAACGGGCAGTACGTGCCGTTAACCTCGCGCTGGAGGACTCCGTTGAACTTCGTGTCCGCCAGGTCCTGGAAGAGAAGCTGGCCCGTATCCTGGATGAGTTCGGTGTGGACAAGCTTAGTGACGTTCTGGACTCAGAAGGGACTGACATCGACTTCGACCGCATGTATATGACCGCCGTGATGACGCCCGAACACGTCTCTGAGACGGTCGAGGCCTTCGCCGCCGACCTGCGAGCCAAGGCAGCCGCGACCGCTGCGGCCAGTAGCCTCTTAGGTTCGCAGACGGAGCACGATCCGCGGGTGGCCCAACAAGTGGCCTACCACCAAGTACCTTTCTGGACTGAGCAGATGACCTTGAGCTATCTGCGGGCCCATGCCTCCGAGGGCGCTCGCATTGAACGCGTAAAGGCCGGGTATTGGCTTACGTTCCCAGGCGGTGACCGGGTCGGTCCGGTTGTGTTCGATCGGCACGCAGCGGAGAACGAAGCTGACCTACTCACACTCGAGGATCCTCGCATCTGGGCCATCCTGTCGGCCCTGCGACCGATGGTTCCCGGCCAACCTGTCCCTGCAGTGGTTCTGCCGGGCATCTCAAACCTCGTTACCGGTACCTTCTCACTGTGGCAGGTCATACTACAGAGCCAGACACAGAGCCGTCGCCGGATTCTCCCCCTCTTCCTCAGCGACCAAGGTCGCGTCCTCGTTCCGACCGCATGGCGCACCTGGGAACTACTCCTCGATCGGGAATCAGCGGCACTCCCATACATTCCCGACGCCGTGGTCGGCGACCAGGCCCGCGCGCTCTGGGAGCAACTACGCCCAGTGGCCGAGGAGGCAGCCGCGCCACTGTATGACGACATGCGGAGGGAACATGACGAGGAGTTGGCCCGCGAAGCCAAGACCAGGGCTGAGGCCTTTGAAGCCCGCAAGCGGGACATTGAGCGCATCGGACTGCACCAGGTCCGCCAACACCGACTGCGGAAACTGCAGCAAGAGTATCAGGTCTGGCAAGAGCAGTTGGCAACAAGGCAGACCGTGTGGCCCCGCCTGGAACCGCTGCTTCTGCTCCGTATCGCAGCAGAAGGGGAGGTAGCCCAATGACAGAGACCTCTTCCTCATCCTGGCACAGGCGCCTGCTGACGCGGTTCACGCCGCAGCTGGCCAGCGTCGCACCCGTGACGATCTTAATCGACCCCGACGGCCTGTACGAGGATCCCGCACTCCTGGCAGCTATTGAGAAGGCGGGTTTCGCAGTCCTGCGCTTCGATCATCCCCTTCGTTTCCGGGTCATCTACGAGCGGGAGTACCGGGAACGCTGGGACCGTGGTGAGAAGACGCGACCACTGGTCATCCACAGCACCCGCCCCGGCGATCAACTCCCTTACGACCTGGTCGAGGAGGTGGCCCTGCCCGACCACATCATCAAGGTCAAGCTCTCTGACTTCTTCGACCGACTTGACCCCAACCTGATACTGTCCCTCGACCGCGACCTGCTGGGCCGTCTGTACCAGCGCTACCAAGAGAAACCACCATTGCAGGGTGGCGAAAACGCCACCGCCGACTACCTGTTGAGCGAACTCTTCGGACTCTATCCCGACCAGTGGCAGACAGACGCCGCCGTGCTGGCAGCCCTGATGGCCTATCATTACGAAGGGACCACACTCCCCAAACGCCTTGTGGAGCGGCTGGCTTCCAGACTACACAGACGCTTCCAAGAGTGGCCACTGGAACGGCTCTGGACCGATCGGGAGTTGTTCTTTGCCTTCGTGGCGGAGCGGTGGGAACGGTACGTCTCTGAGGCTCTTGCAGTAGCCGAGGGTGAGGCGCACAGTACCACGGCCCCATACCTCATAGAGGGACCGGTCACCCTGCCTTTTTCCGACAAGGAGGTTCGGGTGTACCTGGACACGCTCTTCCTGGAGGGCCTAGTGTCACCTGTAAAGGATATCGATCCTGACGCGCTGCCGACAGAAGCCCAGTGGATGCGGTTCGGTATCGCCCCCGTCACTCACGAAGACCAAGTCCGGCGCTTCCGGCAACAAACGGAGCAGTTGCGACAGGAGTTGCCCACCGAGGCAGCTAACCATCGCCAGTGGCTGGCATACGGCCGCAAACTCGGCGAGTGGCTGTCCAACCGCTGGAATCTCTCCCTGCCTCAAGCAGAGGAAGAAGTCGCTCGGGTCCTGCATCTGGAAGCAGAGCAGCGCTTCAGCGCCTGGCTGTTGGAACATTTCAGCGCGCTACTGAGTCTACCACCCATCCCACAACCCTGGGTGGTCCATCAAGTGGCAGCGCACATGGCCCGTGGCTGGGCGGGAAACGGGCGCCCAAAGAAGGCGTTGGTGGTCGTGGACGGGATGAACTGGACGCATTGGTCCGTGCTGCGACGCTATCTGAACCTTGGACCAGACATCGAGTTGCAGGAAGATAGTACGCTCGCCTTCCTGCCTTCCCTCACCCAGGTCTCACGTCAGGCCATCTTTGCCGGCGACCTCCCGCGCAGCTTTGCGGCCACCATCAGCACCAACAGCCAAGAAGCTGCTCTCTGGACCCGCTTTTGGGTAAGTCAGGGAGCCGTGAAAACGCAAGTCGGTTATCTGCTGTACGGAGAAGGCGAACGGCCGGATCATTTTCTCACACGTCTCGCCGCCCTTACGAGCAAGGCGAACATGCGTGTCATCGGCCTAGTCCTCGGACAGGTCGACAGGCTGACCCATGGTGCCGCTGGAGTCGTGTCCAGCCGTGAACTGCAGAAAAACGTCGCCGCTTGGGGAGAGAGCGGTACACTGAAACAGGTACTCTCGCACCTATTGGATGCTGGATACGAGATCTGCCTGACTGCAGACCACGGAAATGTTGAAGCTGTGGGCGTTGGAGACCCGCAGACAGGGAGCCTTACAGAAGAACGTAGCGAGCGGGCTCTGGTGTTCACGCACCCCGCCCTCCGTGATTCAGTTGCTGAGAGGTTTCCCAACGCTGTACCGTGGGAAGGGGCGGGCCTTCCCGATGACTGGCATACTCTCTTGGCAACCGGTTTTGAAGCCTTCACCACTTCAGGCAGACTGACACTAAGCCACGGAGGAATCAGCATCGAGGAGATGGTGGTTCCGTTCGTGCGAATGAGGCGGAGAACATGATTGAACGAAACCTTATCGGCTTCGATCGCCGTCTGGATAAGGAATGGCTGGACACAGCCGCGTCGCTTACGATGGCCGGCCTGTCGGGATCGGAGGTACGGCAGCAGTTGCAGAAACTGCTTGAGACCAGCCAGGGAGTGAAGGCTGCCCAGAATACGCTGACCGTGATAGGCCGTCTGTGGTGGCTCGCGCCTCCGGAACTGGCACCCATGCAGGCCCGGGCCCTGAAGCTGCTCCAAGACGCGACGCCAGATGAACGGGTGGCGATCTACTGGTCGCTTTGCCTGGCTGTATATCCGTTGTTCCTGGATACAGCCTGGCTGACCGGTCGCCTGTTGAGCCTGCAGGGTGAAGTCAGGCTGCAACAGGTTGAGTTGCGAGTGAAAGAGTTGTGGGGCGAGCGCGGAGCCATTCCACGAGCTGTTCAAAGGATCGTACGCTCCATGGTACAGTGGGGTGTCCTCCTCGACACGAACCGCCACGGCGTCTACCAGCCCGCCCCGTCGATCGGCGTCAACGAAGACTTGGCGGCCCTCCTTATTGAGGGGCTGCTGCGGGGTCAAAAAGACGGGAGTCTTCTAGGCCAGCAGTTACATTTCCATCCCGCTCTTTTTCCCTTTGAGGTGGCCATACGGCCTTACGATCTTCGCCGACGTCCGCAGTTCGAGGTGCTTCGTCAGGGCGTGGATGTGGAGTATGTTACGCTCCGAGAGTAAGCGCAGGGGGATGTGTTTGATAACCTAAAAGGGAGCCATTTGGGGGCCATTTGATCACGTAAAAGTGAGCCACCTCAATCTTCCAAACCTGTAAACTGGGATGTACCGCATTTCCAGTTTGCAGGGGTGAAAGGATTGAAGATCGAGATGGCTCATGTTGAGCGTATCAGATGGCTCCTTCATGTGGAAGGGAAATCGCAGCGACAGGTGGCGAAGGCGCTCGGAATCTCTCGGAAAACAGTCGCTAAATACGCACAGCTGACTAAAGTGCCGCGCTACCAGCGGCAGAAGCCGGCTCAGCCCGTGGTACTGACCCCGGAGTTTCAGGCAGAGATCGAGCGGCGACTCGCGGAAAACGAGATTTTGCCCCGCAAACAACGGTGGACCGGAAGGACTATCTACGAGGACCTGGTTGCCCTGGGCTACCAGGGCAGCGAACCTACCGTCCGGCGTTACATCGCCAAGATCCGGAAGCTGAAGCGAGTGCAGCCGGCCTTCATCCCCCTCGCCCACGACCCCGGTGAGAGCATCGAGGTGGATTGGGGTGAGGCGGTAGTGGTCCTCGACGGTGCAGAAGTCACAGTCCAGATCCTGTGTGTCCGCTTACGTTGGAGCGGCATGCCGGTTGTGATTGCGTATCCGACTCAGCGGCAGGAAGCCATGTTCGACGGCCTCCGGCGGGCGCTGGAGCGCTTGAGCGGAGTTCCCCGCCGTATGACCCTGGACAACCTGAAGCAGGCGGTGAAACGAATCCTGGAAGGCCGCAACCGGGAAGAGCAGGATGCCTTCCTGAGCTTCCGCACCCACTACCTCATCGACAGCAACTTCTGCAATCCGGCTTCCGGTAACGAGAAAGGCTCGGTAGAGAATCTGGTCGGTCTCGCCCAGCGTTACATCGTCGGGCCACACCGGGAAGCCAGAACCTGGGACGAACTCAACGCCATTCTGTGGCAGCGGTGCCTGGAGTATGCCAGGCGTATCCCCCAGGGCTCGACGCAGTCCATCCTGGAGCGCTGGGAGGAGGAGAAGAAGTACCTGCGCCCTCTCCCTGCCCGGCCATTCGATTGCTGCAAGGTGGCGCTGGTTTCCAGCAACAAGGTGTCCTGCGTGACGTTCGAGACCTGCCGCTACTCCGTACCAGTTCAGTATGCGAACCGGCCACTGCAAGTGCGGGCCTACTGGGACCGGATCGACATTTACGCCGGGTGTTGTTGCCCGCGCTATTTGGCAGTGACTTGACTGGCGACAGTGTCGTTCGTCAACTGACGCGTTGGTTTGTCGCCAGGATCGGGGGCGGCCGGCCAGCCGGCCGCCCCTGCTGAGCTTAGAACAGTGTAGCTTGTACAGTTCCGGATGCGACCCGTTTGCTTGGGCTGCGGTGAGTCCGTGCCGTCCTCCGGCACTCCGTGAGTGCCTGGCGGCTCCTGGCGAGAAATGCACGAAGATCTCGGGCGCTGGCGAACTCCAGCTCGACAGCACCAGCCGTTCCATCCGGAGCACGAGTACGTAACGTGGGTGCGTCCGGCAGTCCGGCTCACAATCGAAGTAGACCTCAACCGTAAACTGAGGCAGCACGGTCACTCGCAGTGAGGCCAGCACGAGTCATCCCCCCATTACCACGGGCTGCTGCCCTTGGCGGTCTGCAGATCCTGCAGCTCAAAGAGAACCCGGTCGACATTGGCCTCGTCCACAAAGCGCTGTTCACGGGAGCAGGCGTCCAGCAGGCAATTGGTGCAGAGTGTGTTAATGACCCGGGGAAGCCCGCGGGACTCGGCGGCGATCTTCTGCAGCGCCTGTTCCGAGAAGATGTCGTGGTCGACGCCCGCCCTGCGCAGGTGGTGCCGAATGTAGGCGACGCTCTCTTCCTCGCTCAGCGGCCCCAGATGGTACCGCACCTGAACGCGCTGGGCGATGGCTTCGAAGGTGCGCAGGCGGAGCATGCCGCGCAGTTCGGACTGGCCCACCAGCAGAAAGGTCATGGGACAGGCCGAATCCAGGTGGAAGTTGAGCAGGAACCGCACTTCCTGCAGCATGGCGTGCGGCAGCAGATGGGCCTCGTCCAAGACGATGACGGGCTGCAGCCCGTGCAGCCGGTAGCCGTCCAGGATGGTCTGCTCAAACAGCCGGCGGGCCTCTCGGCTCAGGAAGTGGTAGGGTGCGGCGACACCGAGCTGGGTGAGCACGTCGCGGTAAAAGGCCGTGGGCGTGAGCTTGGAGTCGGCGATGTAGACAAACGGATTCCGGCTGCGATCCAGCAGGTCGTACAGGGTACGGATCGCAGTGGCCTTGCCGGATCCCACCTCACCGGTGATGAGGCCGAACGCCCGGTGGCGCACGCAGTACTGGAGCCTGGCCAGCAGCTCCTGGTGCTGTGCACACGGAAACAGGTCGGCGGTCGGGATCTCCTTGCTGAAGGGCAGGACGCGAAAGCCAAAGAACTCGGCCAGCACTCAGTTCTGGCCCCCCTTCGGCTGCGTCAGCCGGGTGTAGGCGGTCTCACCCAGCCGCCTCCGCCGTTCGGTGTCATGCTGCTTCTTGGCCAGCGTGAGGAAGTTCAGGCCGGTCTTGGGTGCTGCTGCAGCTGGTTCGGGTGCGGGGGATACCGACCGGTGCCGGGTACGGTGCAGCTTTAGCGGGACGGCGTCGGCAAAGCGCTTCCCCTCGTGCCAGACCTGGATCTGGCTGAGGTCGTACGGGTCGTAGCGAAGCGTGACCTTCCGGCGGGCCAGGGCCGGGTCGACCTCGTATTGGTTGCGGTAGAGCGAAAAGCAGCCCGTCTGGTCCACCACGCGCTCCTCCTCCCAGAGGAAGACCTCACGGAGTGCACTGGGGTCAATTCGCCGCAGCGGCTCCGTGTCGCCCTCAAACCGCTGCCGCGGCGTCTGCTTGGTCACGCCGTGCACCCGGTTGTGGTACGCCACCTCCAGCCAGGCCCAGAACAGCTCGTTGAGCTGCTCCAGGGTCGCAAGCTGGCCGGCGGCGATGAGTTGCTGTGCCTCCGGCAGAAAGCTCTTCTGTACGGTAAGGAAGAAACGCTCGATCTTCCCTCGCCCCTGCGGTCGATAGGGCCGGGAATGGGTGAGGCGGATGCCCAGCCGGCCGCAGATGCGCGCCAGGTGCCGGGCGGAATAGATCGCCCCGTTGTCCACGTAGATACGCCGGGGGAGACCGTAGCGCAGGATGGTGCGTTTCAGGCAGTCCTCCAGGCGGGGCAGTTTCTCCTCCCAGTACATCTGCCCGTAGACGATGCGGCTGTAGTCGTCGATGAAGGCGATGAGGTAGACCTTGCGGGTCTTGTCGGGCCTGTCCGGATGCGGCAGGTTCAGGAGATGACACACGTCGCCCTGCCAGCAGTCGTTGCGGTGGGCCGCTTCAAAGCGCCGGAAGGTCGCCCTGCGCTTGCGGCTGAGCATAGCCTTGCGGCTGTAGCCCGCCCGCACCAGATGCTGCGACAGGGTGGATCGCCGGAGCAGCCCCGGTGGAACTACGCCGGCCTTCTCCAGGGTGTCAATGATCTGCTGCACGCTGCGCTCCGGCACTTCCCGCCTGGCAGCGATGGCGTGCTCCAGAATCTCCGGTGTGATGACACGGCCCTTGCGGGCGTCGTCCCGCACCTTGGGTTTCAGCCCGTCGAAGCCGGCCTGCCGGTAGGCGGCGATCCAACGCTCCAAGGTGCGAACGCTGACCCGGGTCTTGTCGCTGTGCGGAATCTGGTGGTGCTGGCGGGCGATTTGCTGCAGAATCCGCCGCCGTTCGAGCCGGGTCACATCCTCCGCCACTACCGGTGCGATGAGCTGCCACCGAAAAGCGGCAATCTCGTCGCGCTGCTGTTCGTCCATGGTGAGTCCCTCCCTTGCCAGGTTGGCGCCATTGTGGCACGCCAGCCTGCGGGAAGGCGACGGACAGACTCTGTGGTGTGCTAGAGGGAAGCCGTGCCTTCACCCAGCCGGTTCAGCGCAGCAAACACTCCGCCGTGTTCCTCCGGCCGCCGCCCCATCTGACGGCGGTACCAGTCCCCCACATCCAGCAGGAAGTGGAGCGCGGCGTCCGGACCTTCCCGCCGGGGGGTGAGGGCATCGAGGTCTGTGTCCGGCCAGAAGCGCAGAACCCGTTCGGCAAGGTACTGGCTCCACTCTCCGGCCAGCGCTCTCGCCCTGACAAGCCAACGTCTGAGCGTCTTTTCCGAGAGCCAGCTGACCGTCGGGCTGCTCAGTCGCCGGGCCAGGGTGCTCCAGGGCAGCCCCCGCCGCACCCGCCCGCGAACCACGGCTTCTCGCACCAGCGTGATGAATCGGGCGTACGGTTTCAGAAAGTCAGGCAAGATGGCGCACGTCTTACGGCACCCTGGACACCACCAGCGGTAAATCGGGATGTACGCCTTCTGGTGCGCAGTAAAGACCCAGCGCCAGTACCGCCCATGCCGCCGCATTCGACCACCGCAGCCTGGGCAGTGCAGGGGCAGGTCCGGCCCGCAAGTGCCATATTTGCGAAGATAGGTCTGGACGTTCTGGCCCAGGGGAAGTAAGATACACATACACAGGTGCACTCCGCCCTGTGGGGAGAGCCTGCCCAGGTGGATCGCCAAGTCACAGGCCTGGGCAGGCTCTCATATTTGTCCCCTGTCGTACCAAAACGGAGAGGACAGCCCCTCTCCTGATAATTCTATCTTCAATATTCTCTGTCCTACACAAGCGCACGATGCTCAGCACATGTTGACAAATAATCCGGGCAACAACACCGGGCAGGAGAAGATTGCCAGTCATCTCCGTTGCTACGAGCGCAACCGGGAGATCCTCGATCTGGACCACTACCTGGAACTCCTTCACGTAAAGCCAGGGGCGCTGGAGCAGGCGAAGCCCTACCGGATGGCGCAGCTTCCGCCCGTTTACCACCAGTTCCGGGCCGAGATGCAGGCGCAGGGCCGCAGTGACCGGGAGTTCATCGAGATCCTTATGCTGCACCGCGCCTATTCGGTTTCAGAGGTAAGTACCGCTCTGGAGCTGGCCCTGGCCCAGCGAACGGCTTGCTACACGGCTGTCAAGCAACTCCTTGCTGTTCAGCCGGATCTTGGAGCCGAGGCATCGACCTCCACCGCCGGGGAACTGGCCGGCATTCGGGTCCAGCAACCCTCACTGGCCGAGTACAACCGGCTCCTGAAAGGGGGTGTGGTGCATTGAGCCAGGAACTCCTGCTGGACTACTACCTAAAGCGCCTGAAACTCCCCACAGTCCGGCGGCTGTACAAGGAGCTGGCGCGGGATGCAGCAGAGCACAACAAGACATTTGAGGAGTACCTACAAGCGCTCATGGAACAGGAGGTAATCCATCGGGAAGACAACCAACTCCAGCGCCGTCTCAAGGCCGCCGGCTTCCCTGTTCCCAAAACACTGGAGTCCTTCGACTTCACGGTCATGCCGTCCGTGAACAAGGCCAAGATCCTGGCGCTGAGCAAGAGTGAATACATCCGGGATCGGGAAAACATCCTCCTTGTTGGAAACAGCGGGACAGGTAAGACTCACCTAGCTACAGCACTCGGCATCGCAGCGTGCCGACAGGGCTACCGCGTTCGCTTCTGGCGCGTGGGCCAGTTCGTTGCCGAACTGCAGGAGGCGCAGAACGAGCACCGCCTCAGCCGCCTCGAAAAGCAGTGGCTACGGTTCGACCTCGTCGTGCTGGACGAGCTTGGCTATGTGTCCCTCAGCCGCCCGGCCAGTGAACTGCTCTTCCACTTTGTCGCCGCACGGTACGAGCGGGGCAGCCTGATCATCACGACGAACCTGGAATTCTCGGAATGGCCGCAGGTGTTCGGGGACCAGAAGATGACAGCAGCGTTGGCAGACCGTGTGACTCACAAGGCCCACATCATCGAGATGAATGGGGAGTCGTACCGGTTCCGTGAGACCCTTCGACGGCAGGAAGCTTTGAAGCACCACCCGGAAACACCGTAAGCCCCGCAGGTATCAACTGGCAACCCGCCAACTGGAAACCGCAATGGAAGCAAAAACAGCCCTGTAGGGCTGTCAGGTGGCTCACTTTTGGATGATCAAAGTGGCTCCCAATCTCTTGATCAAACACAGGGGGAGGTACTTCACCTCCCCCAACACAGTGTACTGTAACTGGCGGCTTCCACTCGAGGACACTCCAGAATTCGTGATGCACGCCAGATGTACAGTGAGATGTGCTCAAGCTACATACCACTTGCCCCGGCCGCACGGCCGCTCCCCCGCCCGGATCGATCTGCCATGTACTTCCAGATGCTGTAGTCCAGCCCCGCTCGGTCGACACCCAGCGCCGCGGCCGCGGCATCGGTAATCGTCTTCCGTTCCTCGTACGTGTTGGCCGCCACCCCCGCCTGTTCCAGGAAGAGGGCCAGGTGGCGGTCAATCGCGCTGGTGTCCAGCCCGGCCAGAATCTGCAGCTAGTCCACTGTTTTCAGCCCGATCCCCGGGAGATGCCGCAGCCGCGCTCGGTTAGCCTCGTCCGAGGGCCACGCCGGCAGGTCAGCCTCCGTCTCCACCCGCTCTTCGAGGAAGAACAACGGACTCCCTGCTAGCAGTGCACACGCACATGAAAACCTAACCACATGAGTGTAACTCCAGGTAGTGACACCCTGCTGTCACTGCCCACGCCTGTGGTCAGCCCATGAAGGAATTCCCACCACGGTCTTGCGAAGATACCCCATGACGCCCAACCAGGAGGTGACCCCCGTGGTCGGCTGGCAGTACCGCCCAGGCGCCTTCGTCTACTCCTCCCCCCACGCCACCGTCACCCTCGACCGGTACACCGGCCCGGCGACCGCCTCGCCGGCCTACCGGCCCGACCTGGCCGAAGCCCTGCCAGGCCTCTCCCCCTTCATCCTCTGGGAGTGGTCCCAGTACCGCGTTACGGTGGCGCCACCTCCCCAGGACGAGGTCACCCTCCTCATCGGCGACCAGCCCGTCCGGCCGGTCGCGCCGGGCGTCTACCTCTTCCGCTACGAAAACGCCCTCGGCGCCTCCCGCATCCGGCTCGCCGGCGCCCCGGTCCCGGACCTGCCGGTAGAGGTGGTCAGCCACAAGCTGAGCGGGCCCACCCTGGCAGACTACCCCCGCCTCTACCGGGCGATGGTGCAGGAGGTCACCGACGCCCTCCTCACCCTCCCCTTCAACGTCACCGGCCCCACCGCCCACGCCACCCGCGCCCACGGCGGGCCGCCGTCGCCGCTCTTCACCCTTCACCTCCTCCGCCACCACGGGCGGACCATCCGCCGAGCGCTGGCGGCCATCGAGCGCAGCCCCCACCGGGTCCTCGTCCGGGACGAGGTCGTGCTGCCCGTCGCCCGGGCCACCCGGTTGGACGGCGCCGCGGTCCGGTGGGTGCTCACCCACCCCGAGAGCTGGGCGACAGCCGCCGAAGCCGGGCATGGGGGCGGCGTCGGGGGGCACGGATGGGCCGCCCCGCATTCCGGCGGCTGGTTCCAGTACGGGGACCGGGCAGTCCTGCCTGTCCGGCTGCTGCAGGATCGGGCCGAGGAGACCTTTGACACCCACGAGAACCGCTTCGTCCGCCACTTCCTGGTCTCGCTCCTCCGGGCCGTGGACGGCGCCCTCGCGCTTCTGGCCCGTCCCGGCATGGGGCAGAGCGCGCTCCGACCTGAGCTGCGCGCGCTGGCCGCCCAGCTGGGCGAGGCGCTGGCCTGGCCCTGGTGGGACCAGGTGGGCGAGCTGGTTCACGTGCCCGAGACCTCCACGGTGCTTCACGGCAAGGACGGCTACCGGGAGCTGTGGGCGCTCTACCCCGAGTTCCTGGCCGGCCGGTCGCCCTTCGGCCACGGGCTCGACCGGGCCATCGCCGCCCGGGACGTCGCCACGCTCTACGAGTACTGGTGCTTCTTCCGGCTCATCGCGGCCCTGGAAGCCGACCTGGGACCCGCGGCCATGCACCTGCGCACCGACGAGACCGGCGGTCTTGACTGGAACGCCGCCGCCCGTTTCGGCGACGGCAAGTGGGAGCTGGTTTTCAACCGGCCGGCACGGGGCGGCCGGCAGAGCTACAGCCTGGGACTCCGTCCCGATTTCACCCTCATCGGCCCTGCCGGTGTCGAGCTGGTCCTGGACGCCAAGTTCCGGCTGGACGCCCCCCGGGCCGAGGCGGACGGGCCGGGCCTGGACGATCCCGACCGGGCGGAGGCCTCGCCCCAGGCGGCGGACCTGTACAAGATGCACACCTACCGTGACGCCCTGGGGGTGCGGGCGGCGGTCGCCCTCTACCCCGGCGGCCGGGCCGTGTTCTGCGACCGGCGGACCCGGCGGCGCCGGTCGGACCTGACGCTGCGCGATCTGATCCATGGAGACTTCGAAGGGGTCGGGGCGATCCCGCTCCGCCCGGAGGGAGGTCATGAGGCGTGAACGATTTCCTCTCAGTCTGGCAGTTGGGCACGGCGCTGGAGGCACCCGAAGCGATCGCCCTGGTCCGGCGCTTCACCCTGGCCTGCGTGCGGGCGTTCCTGCAGCGGCTGGGCGTCCCGGATGCGCAGTGGCCGGCCATCGAGCGCACGGCGCTCGGGCGGTTCCTGGTCAGTCCGGAGCGGGTCCGGTACTACGGCGAGACGCCGCAGGTCGAGATCCAGGGCATGGTCATCTACTTCAAGTCCTTCACCAGCGAGCGCTTCAGCCGTTTCGAGCGGGTGATGCTCTTCCGCCGCAACCAGGGGTCGGTCGGACTGGCCATCCGGATCCCGTTGGGGAGCGAGGATGACCGCCTCTTCCGGCCGGGGCCCGTTTTCGCCGGGATGCTCTGGTGGAACGAGGCCCCGGGCTCCGACCGCGCCGCGGTACAGGCCGCCCTCGCGGAGACCTGGGGCCGGGAACCCGCCTGGTTCGGCAGGCAGGAGTGCGGCGAGCGGGCCATGCTCGGCCGCCGTTTCGACCCCGGGGAGTGGATGGGCAGCGAAGCCGAGCTGGTCGGGGAGATCGCCGACCTCCTGGCGGCCGGCCTCGCCGCGCTGGAGCGGCTGAGCCTCAGTCGGCCCGCGGATCCCGGCTCCGCCCGCGCAACGTTCGCAGCGGAACAGCCCGACCCCACCCTGCGCCTGCACGAGCGGCTGCACCGCCGGGGCTACCGGTTCACCCTGGAGCAGGTGGCCACCTTCTACGCGGCGCTGAAGGCCAAGGGCTTCGTCATCCTCTCCGGCCTCTCCGGCACCGGCAAGACCAAGCTGGCCCAGGAGTTCGCGGCCGCCCTGGGCCTGGACGACGACCACTTCCTCCTGGAGCCGGTCAAGCCCGAGTGGCGGGACAACACGGGGCTCCTGGGCTACTGGAACCCGGTGACGGGCGAGTACGCCGCTACCCCTTTTCTGCGCCTGCTGCTGGCGGCGGCCGAGGAGTACCGGGGCGGGAAAGCCCCGGCCCGCGGCCAGGACCTGCCCGACTACATCCGGCAGCGGCTGGGCGAGGCCGGGATCCGGACCCGGCTCCAGCGGCACCGGGAAGCTCTGGAGGCCGTCGGCGACGGGGACTGGACCGACGACCAGCTCCGCCACCTGTGGCAGGACTGGTACAACGGCATCGGGCGGCTCCGCCCCGTGGGCCAGATGCGCGTGGACGCGGCCACCCTCCGCCGTGCCACCGAGCACCTGGCCGACCGCTCCCTGCCCCTGCCGGAGCGGGCGCTGGGCGCCATGCGGATCCTGCAGCTGGCCGGGGTGGACGTCCCCCTGCGCGTCCGGGTCATCCGGGCCCTGGCCACCCTGGAGCCCGGCCGGGTGCCCGCCGTCAGCAAGCGGGGCATCCTCCGGGCCGCCTGCCGCGCGCTGGGCCGGCCGAACGTGGCGATCAGCCGCCGGTCGGAAGGACTTGAATTCACCCACCTGGCGAACGCCTGGGAAGTTCTGGAGCAGCTCTGCGCCCCCGTGATGCGGGAGCTGGGCCTGGATCCGGCGGACGGGGCCGCCTTCACCCTGGTCGTGGAGCTGGCCGCCGAGTACGAGCGGAGCCAGCGAAGGCCAGGTGGCGAGTGGGAGGACGATGCGGAGGCCGACGAGGACGAGCCCCCGGAGGAGGCCGTCCGGCCCTACTTCGTCGTGCTGGATGAGATGAACCTGGCCCGGGTCGAGTACTACCTGGCCGACATCCTGAGCGTGCTGGAGACCGGCCGGCGGGAAGACGGCTTCACCAGGGGCGAGGTCCTCCTGCACGGCCAGGCTGAGGACGTGCTGGCCTCCGGCGGGCTTCGGGTGCCGCCCCGGCTCCGGCTGCCGCCGAACGTGTACTTCATCGGCACGGTGAACACGGACGAGACCACCTTCGCTTTCAGCCCGAAGGTCCTGGACCGGGCGTTCACCATCGAGGTGCGAGACGTAGACCTGACGGACTACCCGCCCGCGGTGGAGCCTCCGGCCGCGGCCGCCGGGTTGGACGGCGCCGTCCTGCCAGATCAGGTCGGCGACGTGGAGGAGGCCCTGCTGGCCGATTTCACCCGGAGCGGCCGGTTCGCCCAGATCACCAAGGCCGACGTGGCGGGCTGGGGCCGGAGCCGGCGGGAGTACGTGGCGCTGCTGGACGACCTCAACCAAAGGCTGCTCCCCCACGACTTCGGTTTCGGCTACCGGGTCGTGGACGAGATCCTCGCCTTCATGGGCGCCCTGCGGGAGTCGCCCTTCGCCACCGCCCTCTCGGAGGACGAGGCGTTCGACGCCGCCGTGATGATGAAGGTCCTGCCCAAGTTCCACGGGCCGCTCAACCGGGTGAAGCCGCCGCTGGAGGCGGTCCTGGCATGGGCCGGGGACCGGTTCGAGCGCACAGCGGCCAAGGCCGCCCAGATGCTGGACCGGGCGGCGAAGGTCGGGCACACGCGCTTCGCCTAAGCGCGGTGACACGCCTTCTTCGCCGGTCCAGCGGAGTCCGCCCGAGGTGAGAGCGCCCCGATCGGCCACGGGATGGGAAGAAAAACCGGGGCACTCCCGTCCAGGGGGTGCCCCGGTACATGCTTCTCCCGCTCACGCCGCGGGACCGGAAGAAGTCCCTTCTTCTCCTTCCGCTTCTGTCTCCGCCACGCCCCCGAAACCCAGGGTGCAGGAGAGGACGACGGTGTCGGGATCCTCCAGCACCTCGACGCCGGGAGGAGCGGCAAGGCTGGCAACCGTCACCGGCCCGGGCTCGGTCACGCCGGAGATGTCCAGCGTAATCGCCTCCGGAATCTCCGTGGGCCGGCACTTGATCTCCACCTCGGCCAGCTCGTGGGTCACGATCAGACCCCGGCGCTTCGCCTGCTCCTCCCCCACAACGGCGATGGGCACCGTAAGGGTGATGGTCCGGTGGATGTCGACCTGCAGGAAATCGACGTGTGTCACCTGAGCGGTCAGGACGTCCCGCTGAAGCTGTTTGATCACCACCTGCCGGGGATTGGCTTCCCCCTCCACGTGGACGTTGATGAGATGCCCGCGGCCGTGCCGGTCGACCAACCGCTCCAGTTGGATGGTGCGAACGCTGATGGCCAGCGGCTCCACACCGGGACCGTAGATGACTCCCGGTACGAACCCGGCCTGCCGCAGCCGCCGGCTTGCCCGGGAACCGGTCGCCCGGGGTCTGGCCTCCAACTGCAACACTGCATTCATCGACGATCCCCCCTGTCAAGAAAGTCTGGCAGGTGCTCCGGCCACCCGGAACACCCCCTATATATAAAATACCGCTTCCCGCAACACTCTTGGAAGCATATTCTCCCACCCCCAGCCACGGCCTATCCATGAATCCGCCACCACGGTGCCGGGCTTCCTGTCGGGCCCGCCTCTTCATGGGCTTCATCTTCGCCTGCTCGGCCTCGCACCCGCGGTGGTTCTGGATGCTCCTCCTTACCAAGTCCGTTTGCCGGTTGAAGCCGTCGTCCAGGGCCCAGCTGATGCCCATACCCACTGCCGGCACGGCCACCGAGCCGGCGAGGCCGACGCCCGGGAAGGCAGCGCCCGCACCCCCGAAAATGCCCGTTCCGAGTTGGAACATGTCGAGGGTCTTGCGAACGCTCCGAGCCTGAGGTGGGCGAGGTTCACTCTCGATTGCAGGGCTTTGGTCAAGGCGTGCGGTAATTGACTCATTCATTGGCCATTCGTTCTTACCCGGGGATCTGGGGGTATTCAGGTGAGACAGTGGCTCTACCTGTTGCGGCCCGTCCGTCCGGAGATGGGCACCGACCCGACGCGTGCGGAAACCGATGCGGTAGACCGGCACTTCCGGCGGTGGCAGGCCATGCTCGCCGACGGCCGGCTCATCCTGGCCGGCCGCGCGCAGGAGGGAAACGCCAGGGATGTGCTGCGACCGGGCTTCCCCGCAGCGGTGACCAGATGTTACAGTGGTCTTCGGAAACCGTGTTACGCGAATCCACCTCCGGGAGGTCCAGACGAATGACAAACCCGCCCAGCGCAGAAAAGGCGATCGCGTTGACCGCACAGGGGAGCGAACTCATGCAGCAGGGGAAGCTTGACGAAGCCATCGCCTGCTTCCGGCAAGCGTGGCAGGAGGCGGGGCTCGTGGCTGCCCTCAACAACTGGGCGACCGCCCTCTACTACCAGGACAAGCCGGCCGAAGCGCTCCAGGTGCTGGACCAATTGCAGGACACCGCGCTGATCCACCCGTACCGCCACGCCCTGGCCAGCCGCTGTTATACCGCCCTGGGCGACCTGCAGCGGGCCCGGGAGTGCCTGCAGCGGGCGGTCCGCGACTTCGAGGCCGGCCGGTTCCGCCTCCGCGCGTTCGCTGGCACGGAGCAGGAGTGGATCCAGTACACGACGATCATCAAGGAAGCTGCTACGGAGCTGGGCGATTACCGGCTCGTCCTGGATCTCCACAACCGCTGGCCCGGGCGGGAACTTGCCCGGGGCGCCTTCCTCGCGGGGGTGGCCGCCTTCAACCTGGGCAAGTACAGGCAGGCCATCCGCATCTGGGAGCGGGTGCGCGACCCCGCCTGGATCGGCCCTCTGTCGGGGTACGTCCTCGTCGCGCAGTGGACGGACAGGGGCGTGATCCCGCCGTTCCAGCTGGACAGCGACCCCCCTGACGCCGAGTTGCTGCGGAACCTGACGCCCGAGCAGGCCGACAAGCTGCCGGTGGAAGGCTCGCTCCGCCTGTACATGCTGGCGACGGTGTTCGCCATGGCCGATGAGGAACCGGACGAAGAGGTCACGCTCGTGGCGGAGATCATCCGCCGCACCGGCGACTGGGGGATGGACCTGGGCCGGCGGATCCTGGAGAGCGCCTCCCTGCCCATCGGCCTCAAGTTCGGCGCGGCCCGTGCGCTGGTGGAGGCGGGCGTGTTCGAGCCGGGCCAGCCCATCCCGGTGGTGCACCAGGGCCGCCGGACGGAGATCGTCGTGCAGATGAAGCAGGTGCCCGACGGGCCCATTCCGGAGCTGGAGGACGCCGTGGCCGAGGCGCGCCGCCTGTGGCGGGAGGGAAAGCGGGAGGCCGCCATGAAGCGAGTGGTCGAACTGCGGGAGGGGCCGGTCCTCTATCCCCCCGCCGTGTTGCTGGAGGCGGATTTCCTCCGGGAACAGGGGAAACTGGATGAGGCGCTGGTGCTCCTGGGGATGCTGGATGATCTCATGCCGGAGCAGCCCGCGGTACTGTTCCGGTTGGCCCTGATCCACTTGGACATGGGCGAGATCGAGACGGCCCGCCGGTTCGCCGATGAGATCGATGCCAGCCGCTTGTCCCCCGACTTCCGTCGGGACCTCGAACGCCTGAAGGCTGCGATCCGGGCGGAAATAGAGGGCGACCACGGCTTCATCGAAGACCACCAGGCCTACATCGCGGCATTCATGGACGCCATGCGGGAGGAGCAGGACGAGCGTCCCATCCGCCTCGATGTCAAGCTGGCCACCGCCCTGCGGCGCATCCCGGTCCCCTGGCTGAACGCGGCCGCACAGCGCTTCGCGATCGAGCCCCAGCGCCGCCGCCCCGAACGGGAGAAGGTCCTGGCCGCGGCGATGCTGGATGCCGACCGGCTGCAGGCTGTGCTGGCGGACGAACCGCCTGCGGTGCGGGAAGCACTCAACTTCGTCCTGGCGGAGGGCGGCTGGGTGAAGCTGCACCGGCTGACCCGCCGGTTCGGCGACCAGACCGGCGACGGCTTCTATTGGGAAGACAAGCCGCCCGCCTCCACCATCGGGCGGTTGCGGGCGCTCGGCATCCTGCACGTGGGCCGGGCCCAGGTGGATGGGCGCAATCATAAGGTCGCGGTGGTCCCGGTCGAGCTGCGGCCGCTGCTCCAGTGAGGACAGGACCCGCACCCCATCAGGGAGTGCGGGTCCCTTTGCTCGTGCAGGTGCATCCTGTATTCGGTCAGAAGTCTGGCGCGCGTGGAGACCGTGCTGACGTGCGTGCAGGCTCTGCAATCGTGTATGCAGGTCCTGCACCTGGTCAGGCCAGCTCCTATACCTGGTCATGTACGCCTTGCACCTGGTCATGCAGGTCCTGAAGCCATGCACGTACGGTCCTCTGTCCAGGCGTGCAAGGTGTCCATCCATACGTGAGGGCCAATGTGGGGCCCGGCAAGGCCTGGGATGGGGCGCCTTGGTCTGGTGTCCCGCGTTCAGTCCGTGATGGCCCCGCCCTCCGCGCCGCCGCTCTCGCCGGGCTTCACGTGCAGCACCTCCACCCTCCGGATGACCCGGTTGTTCTCCGACCGGGTATCGGCGGGGTAGTCGATCTCGGCGATGATCTCCCACATGCCTACGCTCAGCCCCGGGATCGTCCCCGGCTTCAGGCTGCAGCAGGGCACCTTGTCGATCGTCACCATCTGCCACACGTCCGGGGGCGGTGATGCGCCCCCCGCAGGCCGCGCCCACAGCCGGAGCGACACCCGGATCTCGTCCTGACCCAGGTTGTTCTGGTAACCCAGGTAGATCCCGACCTCAAACGGCCGGCCTGCCTCGGCCACCTCCGGCACCGCCAGCTCCACCACCCACGGGTCGTCGATGATCGCTTTCCCGCCTCCGCCCTCCTCGCCCGGATGCTCAGGCTCGTCGGGCGGCTGCGGGTTGCGGTACGGCACGATCAGCACGTTGTTGGCCAGGCCGCCCTCCGGACCCGGCTCCCCCTCCCGCTCCACCACCTCGGCCACCGCACCGAGGCAGCTCTTCTCGGCCGGAAGCCCCAGCGCCGCCGCGAGGCTCCGGGCCGCCGCCACCTTCGGGTTGGGCGTGTGCGGCGCGCTGAGGGCGTACACGGAGGGCAAGTCGATGATGCCCACGATCTGCCCCTCCGCCGGGTCGGTCTCTGTCAGGGCGACGGTCAGCGGCACCGGGTGGGGCTGCTGCGGCGCCAGGTCGCCGGGCAACCGCGCCGTCCCCAGGGACCGCACCGGCTTGCCGCTCTCGTCGGTGAGGAACCACTCGACGGACAGCGGGCCCGGGCAGAGCGCGGCCAGGGTCCGGGCCGTCAGCTCCAGCTGGAGCCGGGGCTGCAGGGCGACTGTCTTGCCCGGCTCCAGCTCCAGGGGTCCGGGATCATCCAGCCACCGCAGGTCGTAGGCCTCGCCGGCCCGGTAGGCCACCAGCCGGCCAGACGTTCCGGAAGCATCGGTGTAGTTGACGCCGACGAGCAGCAGGCCGTGGGCGAAGGCCGGATCGACGCCGACGCCCGAGACCTGGGAGAAGTTGTAGGGGCCGGTGTTCGGCTGCTCGTCGCCCTTCAGCAGGAACAGCCGGTCCGTGGGCGCCCGCCCTTCCGGCTGGATGAGCGCGGGCCGCCCGTCGCCGCCCATCGGCTGGCCGGTGTCCAGGGCGTAGCTGTAGATGTGGCCGTTCACGTCGCCGAAGATGAGTGCGCCCCGGCTGGTCAGGGCCAGCGGTGCGGTGTTGAGGGAGGCCATCCGCTCGCCCAGCCGGTCCGCCGGGCCGAACTTGCGGTACCACTTCAGTTCGCCGCCGGGGCCCAGCGCAACGACGGCGCCGTCGCTGCCGGTCGGGCCGTCCCGGAGGCCCGCGCCGGTGTCGGTGTAGTTGCGGAGGGTGACGTAGAGGTGGGTTTCTGCGCCGTCGGGGGTCTGGCGCACCTCGACCGCGGGTTCGGTGTTGGTGAAGGCGTTCCTGGCGCCGATGAGGGCGGGGAGGGAAATGGAGTAGACGGACCAACCCTCGGGTTCTCGGCCCTTGGCCAGCGAAGCGCCCCACAGGTACCCGCGAGTGTCCAACCAGTACGCGTTGGTTCCGTCAGCAGTGAAGTTGCCGGCAAAGCCGGCGGGACCATCAACCGTCCAGACGAGGTAGGGGCGGTAGCCGTTGTCCCGGTCGAGCGCCAGTCGCACGGCTCGTCCGCCATCGAAGCCATCGGTACCGATGACGAAACTGGGGTTCTCACCATGGGGAGGCGCCGCCACCGCTGACGGGGTGACAAAGCCGCCGAACCCTCCTTCAACCTGCTTGGTCGTGGCCGCCTCGTAGACCTGTCGATGAACGGAGCCGACTAACTGATCCAAACCCTGGACCACCCAGACCTTCCCATGGGCTCGTGGGCACAGGGGTCGCCCTTCTGGCCGGTTCTCCTCTCCGGGGAAGTTGGGACGATCTGCCACCACCACGATGTCTCGCCCGCGATCGTGGATGACCAGCGGGGAGCCGATGATGGGGCAGCCAAGGTCGAGTTCCGCTGGCCGGGACCAGCCTTCTCTAGTGTGATACGCCCAGAGCCAGCCGTACCCGGTGCCGAAGTAGAGAATGCCTGTCTCCGGACTGTATGTGGGCGTGGACTGCGGTGCGATAAATGGACCATCCGGCACCCGGTTAAACCGGATGTCGTCGTCCTTCACCACATCGCGTATCCTCTCGGGCTCTCCAATCGGCTGGTTGGAGCTATCCAATCTCAACCGCCAGAGATAGTCTCCTGCCAGATGATAGATGACCCCATCGATCACGACTGGTTGCGTGGCGCTTTCTCCCAACGACGTCGTCTCCCAATAAGGCGCCAGTTCGATCAACCCGTGCGGATCGGTCTCCGCAGACATACGCTGCAGAGATCCACCCTTGGTAATCCAGTCGCGAGCCAGAACCGCAGAGTTGGGTACCAGAAAGAGCACACAGGTCAGCACACCCGCCAGCCAGCGTTGCCATCTCATGTCCCGTTCACCCACTAGTAGCGCATCGCCCGATTCTCCAGGTACCAGCTGGGGTACTCGTACAAGGGGAAGAACGGCGTGAAGATGTGAACCTGGTAAGTGCCCGACATGGTGCCATCGTCCAGGCGAAAAATCGGTTCCGCGCCCACCCAGTAGACCTTCGCGCCCATCTGCTCAGCAATAAACCGAACGGGTACCATGGTTCGGTCGTTCCGGATCACGGGCGGCGCATCCAGTGGTACCTCCCGGCCGTCAACCAGCGCCATCGGGCGGTCAATCGTCAATATGATTGTGCGTTCCGGGGTGCTGACGGTCCGTTCCTCAAAGACAAAGCGATGGCCGTTGGGAAGGTACTCCTCGGGGTCGAACAGGTCGGGATAATCGAAACCCGGTGCGGGGACTACCTTCGGGACCTCCCGAGTGATGGCAGGGAAGTAAATCGTCACGCGTCGGCCATCCGGATCCCACGACACTTCGGCCCCCATCATCTCACTAATAAACCTGATGGGTACACGCACTCGGTTGACCGTCGTATCCAGGTACGCCGGCACGTCAAAGCGTTTCGCGGCATCGCCTTGGTTGAGATAGATGTAGATATAATCGGGGTTTCCGTTGCTTTCGCTGCCGTCATCCCGCCCGAGCCCGGGGTGCGACTTGTCCACCCAATACAGGTACTCTGCACGGCGCCCCTCAGCCAGCTTCTCTTCTTCACTGAGCTCCCGCGTCTCCGTAATCGACTGGATGGGCTCGTACCGACACGGTTTCCAGTACAGCCGTGACCAGCCGAAGGATCGACCGAAGGCCCGGTAGATCAGCTGCGTATCCGGGACCGGGTACGCGTACACGTGCATCGTTGTACCACAGACCATCCAGTCCTCACGCCAGAACCAGGGATACTCCTGGGTCCAATCAGGCAGCGGGTCCCAGACCCACCAGTCATACCGTTCGTATCTCTCCGGCCGCTCAGCAAGCAACCGCTCCACCTCTGCCCGCATCCGCTCCGACATCCCCTCCGGAGGCGGCGGGGGCGTCCACCCCTCCGGCCAGCCCGGGCCGGGCTCGTAGTTCTCCGCCGGGTACTCCGCCACCTCCGGCGTCAGCTCCTCCTCGGCGCCCGCCCCCACCGGCGCCGCCGACAGCAGCGCCGCCAGCACCAACACCGCCAAAGAACGACGCACATGTCCCCTTCGCATTGCCGCAAACGCTCCCCCACACAATGCTTCTCACATACCCAATACGAAAAGCCCCGGGAGCAGGTTCTGCCCGGGACGATCGTCACGCGATCTCACCTGCCAGCGAAAACGCCCCGTATCGCCACTATTGCCAAAATCCCGACTCCTCCGTATACTATACCCCGTACCGTAATTTCGCAGGGAGTGATGCGTATGCGGAGTTGGACCTGGTGGCAGGGCGGCATCGCCCTCGGCCTGCTCTCCACCCTCGCCATGGTGCTCCTGAAGCCGATGGGCGTCTCGACCGTCTTCCCGTCCAGCCTGGGCATCGTGCTGAAACCGCTGTTCCCGGGCTTCGTGGAGGGGAGCGCGTACTTCCAGACGATCCCGCTGTCCATCGGCTGGGAGCACATGCTGGTGCTGGGCATCCCGATCGGCGGCTTCCTCGCCTACAAGCTCTCCGGCGAGAAGGTGGCGGCAGAATCCGGCGGCCTGTCCGCGACCAGCCCGCTCACGGCTTTCCTCGGAGGGTTCCTGGTGCTCTTCGGCGCCCGGATGGCGGGCGGGTGCACCACCGGCCACGTGCTCAGCGGCATGTCGCAGCTTTCGGTCGCGGGCTTCCTGTTCGCCGCCGCTGTCTTCGCAGGCGGCATCCCGGCGGCCCTGCTTCTCAAGCGGAGGTGGAGCTAAATGCAGCTGTTCCTCGGTCTCCTCATCGGCACGGCTTTCGGCTTCATCCTGCGGCGCTCCCGGGTGGCCTCCAACGCCTGCATCCGGGGGGCGCTGACCCTCACCGACTTCCACATGTTGAAGCTGCTGCTGACCGCGGTGGGGGTCACGCTCATCCTGGTCTTCCCCCTGAGCACCCTCGGCATCGTGAACTTCTCGATCAAGACGACCTATGTGCTGGGCATCGCCGTCGGCGGGCTGCTCTTCGGCATCGGGATGGCGGTGGCCGGGTTCTGCCCCGGCACGATGCTCGCTGCCCTGCCCGGCGGCGACCGGCGCTTCTGGTGGGCCGTGGCCGGCGGGCTCGCAGGCTCCTTCGCCTACGCCCTGCTCTACGAGCCGCTCCAGCCCCTGCTCATCACGCCCCTCAACTTCGGGAGGCTCACGCTTCCCGAGCTGCTCGGGCTGGATCCCGTGGTGACAGGCGTGGGCGTCGGCGTGCTGCTTCTGGCGGGCGTGATCCTGCTCGACCGGCTGACGGCGCCGAAGCAGTCCCAGATCCCGGACCTGGCCCGCATGGGCGACGATTAGCCGCCGCCACCTGCGGGCAGTGCCACGGGCGTTCACGCCTGTGAGCGGCCGGGCGGCTGCCGGCGCTGCCCCAACATGGGACACACGGCCAGAGGGGTACGGCGGCCGCCAGATCTCGGACGCCCGCAAGCTCAGCACCCCCGGACCGACTCCCATACCCCGGGAGCCGGTCCGGGGTCGTTGTGTTTCCCTCACATCCGGCCGCTTCGCACGCGCCATCCCCCGCCTTCGGCCACCACCCGCGCCCCCTTCGGCAGTCCCCCCGTCCGCCCGGGGCGCCACCCCAACGAACTAGTCCGATCGGCGCACGACCCAAAAACCCGTGGAACTTTTGCACACATCTGTCAAGGGCCCGGCAGGGGTTGAATATGTTTGCAGAGAACACCTAGGTGTGCGGACCGATCACCCAGCCCCCGATTATCACCCACGGAGATGTGCGAAATGAACATGCAGGACCGTTTAAGCAAGATCTTGACCAACCTGCAGCAGCACGGGAAGGTCCAGGTACGGGACCTGGCCCGGGAGTTCGGCGTATCCGAGATGACCATCCGCCGGGATCTCGAACGGCTGGAGAAGGAAGGCCACCTGATCCGGACCTACGGCGGGGCCACCGCGGCGGCCGGGCTCGTCGGAGAGCAGCCCTTCGCGGCCAAGGCCGTCTCCCACACCGAGGAGAAGGCGCGCATCGGCCGCGCCGCCGCGGACCTCGTGCAGGAGGGCGACGTGGTACTGCTGGACGCCGGGTCCACCAACCTGGCCATCGCCCGCTGCCTGAAGGGGCGCGGTGGGCTGACCGTCATCACCGTCGACCTGCGCATCGCGCTGGAGCTGTGCGACGAACCGGGCATCGAGGTCATCGTCGCCGGCGGCACCGCCATGCCCGAGGTATACAACCTGCTGGGGCCGGTGACCGAGCAGTTCCTCCGCAGCGTGACGGTGAACATCGGCTTCGTCGGCACCTCGTCTGCAGACGTCGATTACGGCCTCACCACCCCCACCCTCGCCAAGGTTCCGCTGAAGCGGGCCATCATTGAGGCGGCGCAGCACGCCGTGCTGGTCACCGACTCCTCCAAGTTCAACCGCAGGGCGACCTACCAGATCTGCCCGCTCTCCGCCCTCTCCCGGGTGATCACCGACCGGGGGCTGCCGGCGGAGCTGGCGGCGGCGATCCGCGAAGGAGGGATTCCCCTTGACCTCGTCTGAGCCCCGTCCCGCAATCGGTGTCATCGCAGACGACCTCACCGGCGCCAACGCCACCGGCGTCCTGCTCACCCGCAACGGCTACCCCACCGCCTCGCTGACCGAGCTCCGCTGGCCAGAAGGCGGGCTGGACGACTACCCCTGCATCGTCATCGCCACGGAATCCCGGGCTGCGCCGGCCGACGAGGCGCGCCGCCGCGTGATGACCGCCGCCCGGCTGCTGCTGGACCACGGCCACCGGCCCATGGCCAAGCGCATCGACTCCACCCTGCGGGGCAACGTCGGCCCGGAGGTGGAGGCCGTGCTGGAGGCGCTGGGCCCGGGGTCCGTCGCCGTGGTCACCGGGGCCTTCCCCGCCAGCGGCCGCACGGCCCGCGACGGCATCCACTACGTGCACGGCGTTCCCCTCGCCGAGACGGAGGTGCGGAACGACCCGCTCTGCCCCGTCACCGAATCGCACGTGCCCACACTGGTGCGCAGCCAGACCCGCCTGCCCGTGGACCTGCTGCCGCTGGCCCGTGTGCGCGCCGGGGCCGACGCGGTGGCAGAGACGATCCGCTCCCTGGCGGAGCAGGGCGTGCGCATCCTCTGTGCAGATGCCGAGACCGACGAGGACATCCGCGCCCTGGGCCAGGGCATGGCCCGCAGCGGCGTCACCTGCGTCGCCGCCGACCCCGGCCCCCTCACCGCGGCATTCGTCGCGGCGTCCGCGCCCCCCGTGCGGGGGCGGGTGCTGGTGGTCGCCGGCAGCGTCACCGACCTGACCCGCAGGCAGATGAACCACCTGGAGGCCGAGATGGGCGCCCGGCTGATCACGGTGGATGCCCGGAGCCTGGGTGCGGGGGGCGCTGCCGCGGAGACCGAGGTCCGCCGCGTCGTGGACGAGCTGGCCGCCATCCCCGCCCAGCAGCCGGTGATCGGCGTGCGCAGCTCCGAGGTCCTCACCGTCGATTCGGCTGCGGCTGCGCGCATCGCCGCCGGCTTTGCCGAGATCGCCGCCCGTGCCCTGGACCGCGTGGAGGGCATCAAGGGCATCTACACCACCGGGGGCGACATCACCCTGGGGGTCTGCCGCCGCCTGCAGGCCGGCGCGATCCAGCTGAAGGCCGAGGTCCTGCCGCTGGCGGTGCAGGGCCACCTGCTGGGCGGCCTGCGCCCCGGCCTGGCCATCGTGACCAAGGGCGGGCTGATCGGCGACGAGACCGGCGCCGAGCGGTGTGTGCGCCATCTGCTGAACCTATAGGCGGCGTGCACCCGCCCACCTGACTACCGAGGAGGCAAACCTGGATGCAAGCACGGCCACTGATCGGCATCACCATGGGCGACCCGGCCTCAATCGGGCCGGAGATCGCCGCGAAAGCGCTGAACAACCCGGAGATCTACGCCCTGTGCCGGCCCCTGCTGATCGGGGACAGCCGGGTGATGGCCCGCGCCCTGGAGACCACGGGCGTGCGGCTCGGCCTGAACCCGGTGGCGGCGCCGGCGCAGGGGCAGTACCGGCACGGCACCATCGACCTGGTGGACATCCCGGCCCTGGATGTGGCGACCCTGCGGTGGGGCCAGGTGCAGGCCCAGGCCGGCGCGGCCGCCTTCGCCTACATCCGGCGCGCGATCGAGCTGGCGCTGGACGGGGCCGTCGATGCCGTGACGACCGGGCCTATTAATAAGGAAGCGCTGAAGGCCGCCCAGATCGACTTCATCGGCCATACCGAGATGTTCGGTGCGCTCACCGGCAGCCACGACCCGCTCACCATGTTCGAGACCCGGGGGCTGCGGATCTTCTTCCTCACCCGTCACGTGTCGCTGGCCGAGGCCATCCGCATGATCACCCGGGAGCGGGTGCTGGACTACATCCGCAGGTGCACGGCCGCGCTCCGGCAGCTGGGCCTGGAACGGCCGAGGCTCGCGGTGGCCGGGCTGAACCCCCACGGCGGCGAGCACGGCCTCTTCGGGGACGAGGAGGTCAGGGAGATCGAGCCGGCTGTCCGCGCTGCCCAGGCGGAGGGGTACGACGCCAGCGGCCCCTACCCGGCGGACTCGGTCTTCTGGCACGCCGCACAGGGCCGCTTCGATGCGGTGCTCAGCCTCTACCACGACCAGGGGCACATCGCGGCCAAGATGTACGACTTCGAGCGCACGGTGTCCATCACCGCGGGTCTGCCCTTCCTCCGCTCCTCCGTGGATCACGGGACCGCGTTCGACATCGCCGGCACGGGCAGGGCCAGCGCCGTCAGCCTGGAAGAGGCGATCCGGGTCGCGGCCAAGTATGCATCGGCGTTCCGCCGCGCGGGGTGAGGTCTGCCGGGGCCTCTGCCCCGCGCGTCTCTTTCCACCACGTGTGCAGAAGGAGGTTCAGGTATGGCAGTCTCAGGTACCCAGATGCTCATCGGCCTGGTCATCGGCATCGTCGTCCTGGTCTTCCTGATCCTGAAGACCAAGATCCACGCGTTCCCGGCACTGATCATCGCGGCCGCGCTCATCGGCCTGATCGGCGGCATGGATCCGGTCGACGTGAGTTCGGCCATCACCGGCGGCTTCGGCAGCACCCTCGGCAGCATCGGCATCGTCATCGGCTTCGGCGTGATGATGGGCCGCATCCTGGAGGTATCCGGCGCGGCGGAACGCATGGCCGTCTTCTTCCTCAGGCACCTGAGCCGGAACCACCCGGAGTGAGCGCTGGCCGCCACCGGCTACGTGACCTCCATCCCCATCTTCTGTGACTCGGGCTACGTCATCCTGGCGCCCCTGGCCAAGGCGCTGTCCCGGCAGAGCGGCAAGTCCGTGGTCACGCTGGGCATCTCCCTCGCCGTGGGCCTCGTGGCCACCCACCACCTCGTGCCGCCGACTCCGGGCCCGCTGGGCACCGCCGGCATCTTCGGGGCGGACGTGGGCAAGATGGTCCTCTGGGGCATCGTCTTCGCGATCCCCGTCATGATCGTCGGCATCGCCTACGCCACCTGGCTGGGCCGGCGGATCTACCAGGTTCCCGCCGCGGAGGGCGACGGCTGGGAGCGCAAGGAGTGGAAGGCCGAGTACGAGCAGGCGGTTGGGGTCGCCGAGCGGGAGGACCTGCCCGGCACGGCGCTCTCCTTCGCGCCGATCGTGGTGCCCATCATCCTGATCCTGCTGAACACCACTCTCTCGGCCGTCGGGGCCAGCGGCGCCTTCGCCCGCTTCCTCATCTTCCTCGGCCAGCCGATCATCGCCGTGCTGTTCGGACTGCTGATCGCCATCTACGGCCTGGGCGCGAAGATCACCCGGCCCGACATCCTGAAGCAGCTCGAGAAGGGCGTCCAGTCGGCGGGCATCATCATCCTGGTGACGGGCGCGGGCGGCGCGCTGGGCAACGTCATCCGGGCCAGCGGCGCCGGCGACTACCTGGCGCAGACCCTGGCCGACACGGCCCTGCCCGCCATCCTGCTGCCCTTCATCATCGCCACCGCCCTGCGGCTCATCCAGGGCTCCGGCACCGTCGCCATGCTGACGGCTGCCTCCATCACCGGGCCCATCCTGGGCCCGCTGGGCGTCAACCCGGTCTTCGCCGCGCAGGCCGCCGCCATGGGCGCCTTCGTGTTCAGCTACTTCAACGACTCCTTCTACTGGGTGGTCAACCGCTTCATCGGTATCGAGGACGTGCGCGAGCAGATCCGGGTCTGGTCGGTGCCCACCACCCTGGCCTGGGCCACTTCGGGCATCTTCCTCGTCATCGTCAACGCGATCTTCGGATAGTCTGAAGGCGGAGCTTCCAGTCGCGCTGCGGCGCGGCCAGGCACGTCAAGGCCCGGGAGCAGGGTTTCCCCTGCCTCCCGGGCCTCCATCGCGGGATGTACTTCGCGGGGCGTGCCTCATGGCTCGCGGCAGGCCTCACGGCTCGGGGCGTTCCGCGCGGCCCGCGGCATGCCTTACGGCACCGCTACAGGGCTCTCGAGCTCCACGGTCACGGCAAGCTCGCCCCAGCCGCTCTCCCAGTTCCGGGTGAAGGGCATCTTGGCGATGATGCGGCGCATCGCCCGGTTCTCCGCGAGCATGTAGGCCTGCAGGCGCGTATACCCGAGCTCCCGGGCGACCGCCACCAGCTCCTCGCCCAGGGCGGTGCCGATGCCCTCGCCCTGGCAGTCGTCCCGCACCACGAGGGCGATCTCCCCGCAGTCCTCGCTCACGCGGCCCAGCTCGCCGATGCCGATGACCTCCCCCTCACTCAGGGCCAGGAGCACCGCCCGGTCCATCGGGTCGCTCCCGCAGAGGCGCGCCGCCTCGACCTCACCGGAGATCCGCAGGGCCGAGCAGTAGCGCAGCCGCAGCGTCCGGGGCGACAGGCGGGCGTACAGGTCCGCGATGCGGGGCGCGTCCTCGGGCGTGCAGGGCCGGATGGTCACCAGGCGCCCGGTCCGGGTGACGATGATGGCCGACTTGTGCTGCAGAATGGCTGGCATAGGCAGCCCCCACTTTCCGAATCCGGCTCCGACGATTGTGACAAGTTTCACTTGCAACCCGTCAATATTGTTCCCGTTTTCACTTATAGTCTATCCCGGCAGCCGCCTGGCATACAATGACACTTCCGGCTCTTCCTTATCCCTCCATTCGGCCGTGGTCCGCGTCCGGCCGCCTGGCTCAGAACCCGTAGATACTCATACCGCCATCGACCATGAGCGCCTGGCCCGTCACATAGCTCGAGGCCTCCGACGCCAGGAACACCACCGGCCCCACGAGCTCGCTGAGGTCGCCGATGCGCCGCATCGGCGTGCGGGCCAGGATCTCGGCCACGTACTGCTCGTCCTGCAGGAGCTGTTCCGTGAGCGGCGTGCGGAAGTACCACGGGCCGATGGCGTTCACCGTCACCCCGTACTTCGCCCACTCCATGGCCAGGATGCGGGTCATGTGCAGGAGCCCCGCCTTGCTGGCGCCGTAGGCGACCCCCGTCCGCAGGGCCACCGCGCCGCCCACGGAGGCGACGTTGATGATCCGCCCGTACCCCATCTCGCACATGTGCCGGCCCACCGTCTGGGCCACCAGGAAGGGACCCTTCAGGTTGGTCTGCACCACCCGGTCCCAGTCTGCCTCGGCCACCTCCAGCGCCGGCTTGCGGATGTTAATGCCCGCGTTGTTCACCAGGATGTCGATCTTGCCGAACTGGCCGAGGGCCGCCTCCACGGCGCCGGCCACCTGCTCCCGGCTCGTCACGTCCGCCGTCACCGCCATCGCCCGGCGGCCCTTCGCCCGGATCTGCTCGGCCGCGGCCTCCACCTCGGGTGCCGTCCGCGCCAGGCAGACCACGTCCGCCCCCGCATCCGCGAGCCCCAGCGCCAGGGCCCGGCCGATCCCGCGCCCCGCGCCGGTCACCAGGGCGATCCGGCCTTCCAGGGAGAACATCTGCACCGTCTGCGCCATCCTTTCGTCGTGGAAGTCTTCTCCCTGACCATTCGCTGCCAGCCCGGGGCTTCCCTTGCCAGGGGCGGACCGGTGCACCCACGTCCGGCTGCACCCGCTTGTCCCGCACCACATCATCCGTTCGCACTCGCCGTTGGCGGCTCCCTTCAGCCCGGGGTGCTCATCGGTCGCCTGCACGCGGCGTCCCCCGCCTCCCGCTCCGGCCACCGGCACCAGCCTGTCCGGACAGAACGCAGCGCGGCGAAGCCCGGTCCCCTCCCCCGAACTTTCACGCCGCCTGTTTCGTCGTCTTGTGTGTGGCTACGCTGTGAAATCGTTGCCGCCACCCGCCGGGAGGGCACCCCGACCCCTGCCGGCCGAGCGGCAGGGAGGTTGCCCCGATGCCCGATACCCGTATCCCCGGCCGCCGCATTGTCGTCGTCGGCACCACCGGCTCCGGCAAGACCACCCTGGCCCGGCAGTTGGCGGAGCGCTTTGGCTGTCCCCACATCGAAGCGGACGCGCTGAACTGGGGCCCGAACTGGACGGCCGCGCCGCTGAACGAGTTCCGTGCCCGGGTAGATCAGGCGACAGCCGGCGGCCTGGCTGGCCTCGCTCGGGGCCGGCGATGAACAGCCGCGGGCGCTCACACCACCGGCGACCCCCACGCCGCAAACTCCTCCCGGTGGCTCAGCAACAGCACCTGCCGCTCCTCCGCCAGCCGGTCCAGGGATTTCCGGATGTGGGCCAGCCGCTCCTCGTCGCAGTTGAGGAACGGGTCGTCGAAGACGAAGGGCAGGCGGACCTCCTCGGCGATCAGGTCGCCGATCGCCAGCCGCAGGGCGAGGTAGAGCTGGTCCTGCGCGCCCTTGCTGAGCTGGGGCGGCGTGAGCACCACCCCGTCGGGCTCGACCACGCTCACCGTGAACTCGTCGCTCAGCCGCACCCGGCGCCCGCTGCGCCCGGTGAGGCCCGCCCAGTACTCCGTCGCGGCGGCCTCCAGCCGCTCCCGGTAGGTCGTCCGGTAGACCCGCACCGCCTCCCCCAGCTCCTGGTAGGCGATCCCGAGCGCCCGGACCTTCCGCACCAGCTTCTGCTCCTCCCGGCGCAGCTCCGCCAGCCGCATCTCGGCCTCCGCCAGGTTGATGGTCTCCCGGCCCAGGTCCTGGAGCTGGTCCCGCAGGGCGCGGCGCTGGGCCTCCAGCTGCTCGAGGCGCGTCTCGGTGCGCTGCTGCTCCTCCCGCAGCTCCTGAATCCGGCCCTGCACCGCCAGCGGGTCGTCCGCCTCATCCGCCGAGGGCAGCCCGGGGTGCGCCTGCGCCAGCGCCTCCAGCCGCTCGACGGTGCGCCGCCACTCCAGCTCCGCGTCGGTCAGCCGGCCGTCCAGGTCCTCCAGGTCGGCCGCGCCCGAAGCGGTGAGAATGCCGCTCAGCTCCTTCTCCCCCTCCTGCACCTGGCGCAGGGCCTGCTCCCGGGCCCGCCAGCGCTCCAGTGCAGCCCGGGGGTCGCCGCCGGCCGCAGCCAGCGCCGGCGCCAGCAGACGGCGCAGGGCCTCGGCCTGCTCGGCCAGAGCCGACTGCTGCCCGGCGACCTGCCGCTCCCGCTCCTGCAGCGTCTTCGCCGCCGCCCGGGCCCGCTCGGCCTGGGCGCGCACCTCGCCGGCCGCGGCCACCCGGGCCTCCAGCTCGTCCGGGTCCGCCTGCTCGTCGAAGGGGGCCACCTGCGCCCGCAGCGCCTCGACCTCCTGCTTCAGTCGCCCGACCGAGGAGCGGCCGTCCGGACCGGCCTCCTCAAGGCGCCGGCGCTCGGCCCGCACCTCCGCGAGCCGCTGGTCGTCCGCCGACCACTTCCCGGCTTCGGCGATGACCCGCTCCCACCAGGACGGCGTCGCGGCCCGGAGCCACCGGACCAGCTCCGCCAATCGCGCGGGCGCATCCGCCGTCGGGGCGCCGGAGCCGGCGTCCGCAGTCCCCGCGCGGCCGGACGGCGCAAGCGAAAGCCCATCCCCACCGGCCAGCGCAGGCGAAGGCCCATCCCCGCCGGCCAGCTCGGGCGAAAGCCCATCCCCGCCGGCCGGCGCAGGCGAAGTTCCTGCCCTGGCCTGCGTCGGCGACAGCCGCGCACGGGCCGCAATCCGCGCCAGCTTCGCCAGCTCGGCCCAGCGGCCGCGCAGGGCGGATAGCGCCAGCTCCTCCACCTGCTCGGGGGCCACCCCCCACTCCGCCTGGCACAGCTCATCCAGATCCGCCCGATCCCGCTCCTGGTCCCGCCGCAGGTTCTCCCACTCGGCCAGGGCAGCGGCCGGGTCGGCGAAGCGCGCGGTAAAGGGACGGAGCCGCTCCGCCAGCGCGTCCAGCTCCCGCCTGGCCTGTTCGGCGGCCTCCCGCAGCGCCACCTTCTCAGGGGAATCGGTGAGGGCGCGGCGCTCCTCCTCCAGCGCCGCCCAGCGCCGGCGCCACTCCTCCCACTGCTGCACCAGCAGGTTCAGCCTGAGGGGCGGCTCCGCCGAGAGCGGCCCCAGGTTGAGGGCCGCGATCTGCGCGGCCAGCTCCTGCTGCCGCCGCTCCAGGGCCCGGGCCTCCCCGGCCGCCGCGCCGCCCGCCATCCGGCCGCCCAGGAAGTAGCCCAGGCCTCCGCCCAGCAGCGCGAGAACCGCCGTGGCCGCCATGGCCGCACCGGGCAGCGCTGCCCCGCCCGCCGGGGACCCGGGCAGCAGCGCGCGCCCCGCCAGCCAGCCCAGGCCGAAGCCCAGCAGCAGGCCGGCGGCCGCAGCGAGGCCCTGTGCACGCTTCCGCCCCGCGTCCGCCGTCTTCCGGGCCTCTGCCAGCCTCTCCCGCACCTGGTCCTGCTGCTGCAGGAGGGCCACCTTCTCCCGGGCGGCCGCGATCACGGCTTCATCCAGGCCGGCCACCGCGGCGTAGTCCTGCCGGAGCCGCCCGGCCTCCGCATCCAGCCGCTGCAGCTGCCGGTCCAGGTCCCCGGCCCGGGCGGCCGCCACCTCCGCCTGCCGCCTCGCCTCGGCCTCAAGCACGTGGAAGCGGCGCACCAGGTCCAGCACCTCCTGGGGCTGCCCGGCGAAGACCGCGTACCGCTCCAGGGCCGCTGCAGCCAGCGCCACCTTCTCCCGCAGCCGCTCGTACCGCTCCCACCGGTGCAGGGCCTCGTCCGTCACCGTGCGGAGGCGGCGCACCGCCTCGCCGGCCGGCCGGCCCAGCTCGCCCCAGTCGGGTCCTGCCGAGAGCCGGGCCGTCAGCCGGGCCTCCTCGGCGGCCAGGTCCGCCAGCCGCGCCTCCAGCCGCTTCAGCTCGGCCAGCCGGGCCCGCAGCTCCCGCACGTCCCGGGGCAGCGCGGCGCGCCCGGCCACGTCGCCGAACTCGGACCTGAGCCGGGCCTCGGCCTCCTCCGCCGCCTGCTCGCTCTCCCGGCGCTGCCGCTCCAGGTCCGCGGCCTCCTGGGCCCGCCGGGCCAGGTCCTCCTCCAGCCCGATCAGCGCCTGAAGGCGATCACCCGTGTCGGCCGGCAGCGCCGCCAGCTCGGGCCACTCCCGGGCCAGGCGGCCCCGTAGCTCGTCCACCTGCCTCGCGGCGTCGCGGGCGCTCTCCAGCGCCCGGCGCAGGCTGCCCACCTGCCGCCGGTGCTGCCGACGCCGCTCGGCCAGCCGCTGCCACTCCTGCAGGGCGTCCAGCACCTGCCGGCGCTGGGCCGCCTCCCGGCGCACCTCCTCGTACTCCGCCTCCACCGCCTGCAGGTGCCCGGCGGACCGGTGGTACAGGTCGACGGCCGACCGGGCCTGCTCGATCTGAGCCGCCAGATCCCGGATCCTCGCCTGCAGCGCCTCCAGCTCCCGGTCCTTCCGCATGTTTGTGGGGAAGCCGTACTCGGCCGGGTAGCGGGTCCACTTCGCCGCCTCCTCCGCCAGCCGCTCCAGGGCCTGCTGCGGCCGCCCGCCGCCCGCGCCGGCCAGGAGTTCCTGCACCGAGTGGTCCACCTGCTCCATCTCGGGCAGCGGCTGGGTCACGCAGAAGATGGCCGCCAACAGCTCCCGGGAGGTGAGGCCCACCAGCCCGGTGATCAGCTTTTCGTACGGCTCCCTGCCGGTCCGCGCGCCGGGGTTGTGCGTGCCCTGGTAGATGCGCTCGGGGCCCGCCGGTCCGTGCCGGGTCACGACCACCTGGTGGCGCCCGAAGTCGCGCCAGACGTGGTAGCGCAGGCCGTCGGCGGCGGTGAACTCCACCTCCCCCTCAAAGCCGGGGGCCCGGCCCAGGTGGCGGTAGCGGGTCTGCCCGAAGTCCGAAGGCGAGCCGCCGGTGGGCAGCCCGTAGAGGGTGGCCATCAGCCCGGCCACCAGGGTGGACTTGCCGGACTCGTTGGGCGCGACCAGCACGCCGAGGCCGGGGGGGAAGGTGTAGGTGGTCTTTTCCGCGTAGGGCCCGAAGCCCGTGAGCGATACCGAATGCCAGATCACCCCTGCCAAGGCCGGTCACCTCCTCAGCATGGCCTGCACGCCCCGGCGGAGCGCCTCCTCCAGGACGGCCCGCTCGCCCTCATCCCGCGCCTCCGCCAGCCGCCGGCGCATGCGCCGGATGAACTCGCCCAGGATGGTCCGCTCCCCCGCCCACCGGTCCAGCAGCTGCGGGGAGAGGGAATCGGTTTCGTCGACGACCTCCAGGTAGAAGAACCGGTGGGCGCAGGCAGCCGCGATGGCCTCCGGGTCCAGCAGCTCCGGGGCGGTGCCGGTCAGGCGCACCCGGACGACGGCATCGGCGCCGGCCAGTCCGGGGATAACCTCGCGGTCGGCCAGACCGGCGATGACCTCCCGGTCGGCCAGGGCAGCGACGGCCTCCGCCACCTGCGCCGCATCCGCCATGGCGGAGACGTCCAGGTCGTGCACCACCACCGGCTGCACCCCGGCCGGGACCCGCTCCAGGGTCACGCCGCCCGGCTCCAGCACGGCGATGGTGAACTGCCCGGTTCCCGGATCGTCGAACCCCTTCCCCTCCACCGCGCCGGGGTACACGGCCAGGCCCCGCCCCATGCGCACCGCATCGGGCTTGTGGATGTGGCCCAGGGCGATGTAGTCGTAGCCCGCCTGCCCGAGCGCCGCGGGGTCCAGCGGCAGCGACCGCTCCCCCAGCGAGTCGCCCAGGGTGCCGTGGAAGGCCGCCAGGTGGATGCCGGGTTCATCGAGGCGCGGGAACTGGCTGATGGCCGGCTGGGTCTGGGTGATGCCGCCGGTGTAGGCCAGGCTGTAGAGGTGCACCGCCTCGCCCTGCACCTGAAGGCTGGCCACGTGGGCCGGATGCGGGTTGGTGACCAGGATGCCCGGCCACTCGTCCCGGTGCGTCTGGTAGACCGAGTTGGGATAGGTGATCTCGTCGTGGTTGCCGGGCACCGTCACCACCGGGATGCCGGCCTGCTCCAGCCGGCGCAGCTGGGCCATGGCCGCGGCCACCAGCGACGCTTCGGGGCAGTGGGTCTCGAACAGGTCGCCGACGATCAGCACGAGGCCGATCTGCCGGGCGGGATCCAGGGCCAGGTCCACGGCCCGGCTGAGCAGGCCGTCCCGCCGTCGGCGGCGCTCCTCCGCCTGCTCCCTGGGCATGAAGGACGGCCGCCACCCCAAGTGCAGGTCGGCGAGGTGCAGGATGCGCAGCACGGGACACAGCCCCCTTTCGCGGTCGCTTCGCGGCCCGCCGCGGGGCCGCGCCAAACCATCTGCTCCACAAATTGGCCGGGGGCGAAGGAATTCCTCTTCGTGGATGTCCCGGCCGCGGCTCCGGCCCCGCCGCCTCATGGGCATCTGACACACGGGCAGGCTGACACACGGGCAGGCCGGCGCACCCTCGTGCACCGGCCTGCAGGATCCCCACAGCTCGCCCGGCCCCGGCGCCGCTAGCGCCGCAGCCGCGGATCCAGCACGTCGCGCAGCCCGTCGCCCAGCAGGTTGAAACCCAGGACCGCCAGCATGATCGCCAGTCCCGGGAAGGTGACGACCCACGGGGCGAGCTGGATGTACACCTGCGCCCCCGAGAGCATCGCGCCCCACTCCGGCGCCGGCGGCTGGGCGCCCAGCCCCAGGAAGGAGAGGCCGGCGGCGTCCAGCATCGCCGTGCCGACGGAGAGCGTGGACTGGACGATGAGCGGGGCCAGGGCGTTGGGCAGGATGTGCCGCCAGAGGATGCGCCCGTGCCCGCCGCCTGCCGCCCGGGCGGCCTGCACGAAGTCCTGCTCCTTCAGCGAAAGCACCGACGCCCGCACCAGCCGGGCGTAGACCGGCATGCCCACGATGCCCACGGCGACCATCGCGTTGGTCAGGCTCGGCCCCAGGATCGCGGTGATGGCGATGGCCAGCAGGATCGAAGGGAAGGCGAGCAGGATGTCGATGACCCGCATGATCACGAGGTCGGGCCAGCCGCCGAAGTAGGCGGACACGGCGCCGATGACCGTGCCCGTGGTGAGCGAGATGCCCACCGCCACCAGCCCCACCGTCAGCGAGATGCGGCTGCCGTGGATGATGCGGCTGAGGATGTCCCGCCCCTGCTCGTCGGTGCCCATCCAGTGGGCCCGGGAGGGCGGCTGGAGCATGTCGGCCAGCCGGCCCCGGATCGGATCGTAGGGGGCGATGACGTCGGCCAGCAGCGCCATGAGGACGATCAGCAGCACGATGCTGCCGCCGAGCACCGCGGCCCGGTGCCTGAGCAGCCGGCGGAGGATGCTCGCGGGCCGGTAGCCCGCCGGATCGCCCGCGGGGGGCGGCTGTGCGCCCTCCGCCGCGGCGCCCCGGCCCGGCGGCTGCGGGCTGGCCTGCGGCGGGCCCGGCGGTGCGCCCGCTGCCGGCGTTCGCGGATCGATGACGGCCATCTCGTCGCCCCCTCCCTACTGGTAGCGGATGCGCGGGTCGATCAGCGTGTAGATGACGTCGACCAGCAGGTTGACCAGAATCATCCCCAGGGTGATGAGGAGAATGCCCCCCTGCACCACCGGGTAGTCGCGGGCGCCGATCGCCATCACGATGAAGCGGCCGATGCCGGGCCAGGAGAAGATGGTCTCCGTCAGCACGGCGCCGCCGAGCAGCAGCCCCACCTGGAGGCCGATGATGGTGACCACCGGCAGCAGGGCGTTCTTCAGCGCGTGCCGGAAGTTGACCCGCCAGCCGGGAAGGCCCTTCGCCCGCGCGGTGCGGATGTAGTCCAGGTTCAGCACCTCCAGCATGGAGGAGCGGGTGATGCGCGCGATGACGGAAAGCGGGATCGTGGCCAAAGCGATCCCGGGCAGCACCAGGTGGCGCAGTCCGGTGACGAAGGTGGTCCACTGTCCCCGGACGAGGCTCTCCAGCACGACGAACTGCGTGGCGCCGTCCCAGATCATCCGGGCGTCGAGCCGGCCGCCGGCCGGCAGCCAGTGCAGCCGCACCGAGAAGAACATCATGAGGATGAGGCCGAGCCAGAAGATCGGCATCGAGACCCCCACCAGGGCTGCGGCCATCACGCCGTAGTCCAGGATCGAGTTCCGCCAGACGGCGGAGACCACCCCGGCCAGGATGCCCAGGGTCGAGGCCAGCAGCATGGCGAAGATGGCCAGCTCCACCGTGGCCGGATAGCGGGCCATCAGCTCAGCCGTCACCGGCTGGCGGCTCTGCAGCGACGTGCCCAGGTCGCCCCGCAGCACGTCGCCCAGGAAGACCGCGAACTGTACATGGAGCGGATCGTTCAGCCCCATCTGCTCCCGCAGGGCCTCCACCTGCTCCGGCGAGGCCCGCTCACCCAGCATCAGCCGGGCCGGGTCGCCGGGGATGGCCCGCATGAGCACGAAGATCACCACCAGCACACCCAGGGCGGTGGGGATGGCCAGGCCGATCCGCTTGGCCAGATACTTGACGATAGCAATCCCTCCCGGAGGACCAGTCATTGGGGGCTGCGGCTGCCCGGGCCCACCCGCAGGGGGGCGGCCGGAGCCACCCCCCCTGCGGACTCGCCGACAGCGCCACCACGTTACGGCATGGTGACCTTGCCCAGGGACTCGGAGCCGGTCGGGTTGGGCACGTAGCCGGAGATGCCCTTGCGGACGGCGATCGGCACGCGGGTGTGCATGAGCGGCACCCACGGCGCGTCCTCCATGATCTTCACCTGGGCCTCCTCGTACAGCCGGGTGCGCTCGGCCTGGTCGGTGGTCTGTCGGGCGCGGATGAGGAGGTCGTGGACCTCGTCGTCCATGTAGAAGGCGATGTTGCCGGCGTCAGGCGTGACGGCGTTGTCCTTGTCCAGCAGGACGTAGAGGAAGTTGTCGGGGTCGCCGTTGTCGCCCGTCCAGCCCAGCAGGGCCATGGTGTGCTCGCCCATGCCGGTCTTCTCGAGGTAGGTGCCCCACTCGTAGGTCACGATCTCCGCCTCGATGCCCACTTCCCGCAGGTAGTTCTGGAGGGCAACGCCGATGCGCTCGGGCTGCGGCATGTAGGGCCGGGGCACCGGCATGGCCCAGAGCTCCGTCTTCAGCGGGTTGTCGGGTCCGTAGCCGGCCTGAGCCAGCAGCTCCTTGGCCTTCTCCGGGTTGTACTCGTACTTGGGCACGTTGGGGTTGTGGCCCCAGACCGAAGGCGGCAGCGGCGAGACGGCCGGAATGCCCAGGCCGCCGTAGAAGGCGGTGTTCAGCTCATCCTTGTTGATGGCGTGGTTGATCGCCTGGCGGATGAGCACGTTGTCGAAGGGCGGCTTCTGGGTGTTGAAGGCCAGGTAGCCGATGTTCATCGGCGGCCGCTCGATGATGTCGAACTGGCCCGTGGCCTGAATCGTGGGCAGGAAGGCCGGCTCGACGCCGTCCATCACGTCCAGCTCGCCGGCCTGCAGCGCGACCAGGCGGGCGTTGTTGTCGGGAATCGAGCGGTAGATCAGCCGGTCGATGGCCGGCCGGCCGCCCCAGTAGTCGGGGTTGGCCTCCAGCACGATGCGGTCGCCCTTGGTCCAGGAGACGAACTTGAAGGGGCCGGTGCCCACCGGGTTGTCGTTCAGCCCCTCGGGGTTTTCCCGGAGGGCCTTGGGGCTGGCGATCGCGAAGGGCACCATGGCGATGTCCTGCAGGAACGAAGCCTGCACGCTCTTCAGGACGAACTTGACCGTGTACTCGTCGACCACGATCACGTCCTGGATGTTCGAGTCCTCGTCGAAGCCGCCGAACATGTAGCTGTAGTACGGGAACTCCCCGCCGACGTGCAACGGGTCAGCGGTGTTGCGCCACCGGTCGAAGTTGATCTTCACGGCCTCGGCGTTGAAGTCGGTGCCGTCGTGGAACTTCACGCCCCTGCGCAGGTGGAAGGTCCACTCCAGGCCGTCGGGGCTGGGCTCCCAGTCGGTGGCCAGCACGGGCACGACCTCGGTGCTGCCCGGCGCGTAGTCCAGGAGGCCCTCGTAGATCTGGTGCGTCACCTTCAGCGACTCACCGTCGGTCACCTGAATCGGGTCCAGCGAGATCGAGTCGCCGCCCCGCCCCCACACCAGGACCTTCTCCTCTGCGGCCGGCGGCTGGGGAGAAGGCGCCGGCGTACCGCCCTGCTGCGGGCTGGGCGCGGCGTCCCCGCTTTGCGTCCCGCCATCGGTACCGCCGGATGTGGAGCCGCCGCCGCTGCAGGCGGACAGCGCCACCAGGGCCGCCAGGAGCAGGCTGACCGCCCACCGGAACCGCTTGGTGCGAACCCCCATGAACCGAATCCCTCCCTGTCTGTCTACCGGGTCATGCGCCCGGGGTTGAGTCATTGCAATTTGACGGAGGGGTTCGCACCTCCTCTTTGATAATTCTTTCTCGAGGTAATCTTGTCTTAAGGGTTATTCTTCACCCAACCGGGTGAGCTCGCCATGCGGATCGGGGGCCGCGCCGGATCGAACGGCCAGGCGGGGCAGAGCGGGCCACCACTCGGACCCCGCGGCCGGGCGGATGGAGCGGCCACCCGGAACCAGCGGCGATGTCCATCGAACGGCCCCGCCGAATCGGACGGGCAGACCGAACTGGACCGCCACGCGGATCCAGCGGCCATGCAGGGCGGTCCGGCCATGCGGAGAGGGCCGCGATGTCCCTCGAACGGCCAGGCCGAATCGGACCACCACGCCGATCGAACCGCCACGCGAATCGGGCGGCCAGGCGAGTCGGGCTGCCGTGAAAACCGGCCTGCCGCGCGAAGCGGGCCCGATCCGGCGGCCTGCGCCGCTGGATCGGGCCCCGTCCCGGGCTTTCCGCTTCGCTCACTCGATCCACATGGGTTCCCACACGCCCTGCTCCCGCCAGTACACCAGCACCGGGCGGATCACCAACCATGTCCCGGTGTTCGGATTGTAGCGCACGTAGTCGTATCCCCACGGCCGGTACGAGTACTCGCCGATGTACGCCAGGAACACGGTCCCGTCCAGGCCCGGGTAGGCCTTGCCGAACAGGAAGGCCACCTCCTGCACAAACGCCTGCACCGCGGCCTCGCTGGCCGCCACGTCGTCCGACAGCAGCATGGCCGTCAGGAAGTCGAAGTAGGCCTCGTCATCCATCACCATCCACAGCACGTCGGGGGCCTGGCCGTAGCCCGCCGACGAATCGGGAACCAGCAGGTAGTCGAGCAGGATCTCCGCCTCGCCCAGCCGGAGGGCGGGGTGGGTCTCATACAGCACTGGGACCAGGTTCTCGGGGGTCAACCGGCTCACACCGGGCAGGTCCCGGAGCGGCCCCGCCTGCGCCAGCATCTGCCGCACGTACTCTGCGGGAATGGCGAAGTTCAGGTTCTGTCCGTCCTTCAGGTAGGCGAAGGTGACCCCGACCAGCAGGCCCTGCCGGTCGAAAAGCCCGCCCCCGCTGCTGCCCTGGGAGATGGGGGCGCTCACCTGGATCACGTCGAGCCCGTCCATGGTCCGCCGGGCGCTGACGATCCCCGTGGAGACGGTGTTGATGAGGCCGACCGGGCTGCCGATGGCCACCACGTCCTCGCCGACCCGGGCGGGGCTGGTGCGGATCGTCACGGGCTGCAGCCGGCCGCGCACCTGCAGCACCGCCAGGTCCCACGCCTCGCTGAAGGCCGTCATGCCCGCCACCGGGATCCGCTCCCCCGACTCGGTCACCAACTCCGCCGACCATGCCTTCTCCACCACGTGATAGTTGGTGATGGCGCTGTTCTCCGTCACCGCCACCGCGCTGCCCGTGCCGATCAGCCGTCCGCCGTAGTCGAACACGTCCACGCGGAACACCCGCGTGCGCAGCTGGGCGAACAGCCCCTCCACCGTGGACGGCCCTGCCGCGGCCTCCAGCTCCTGGATCCGCCGCGCGGCCGCCTCCAGCTGGCTGCGCAGCACCTCGTTCTCCTGCTTCAGCGCCTCGTTTTCGGCCTTCAGCACCGCGTTGAGGGTCCTGAGGGTCTCATTCTCCGACTTCAGGGACTCGTTGAGGTCGATGAGCACGTCCGCCATGGAAGTGCCCGCATCGGCCGCAGCCGCCCGCTGCCCCGACGCCGCCAGCGCACCCCTCCGCCCGGGGGGATCAGGAGCAGGGAGAGCGCCAGCACCGGCAGCAGCCACCGGTGATACCGCCTGCGCATCCGAAACCACCTCGCTCTCGACAGCCCGCAGCCTACATCCTGCCGTATCGCGCGACGATGCCCTGCCCCAGCTCGAGGACCGCCTGCCGAAGCTCGGCCGGCTCCAGCACCTCCGCGCGGCCGCCAAAACCGGCCAGCCAGCGGGCCAGCTCGCCCATGCCCCGCGCCTCCATGCGGAGGATCACCGACCCGCCTGCCTCCTCCTCCAGCCGCTGCGACGGGTGCCAGACCGTCTCCCGCACCAGCCTGGCCACCTCCCGGTCGAACCGGATCCGCACGCGCATGAGCGGCCCGAACTCGATGCCCCAGACACCGCCGAGGTACTGCTCCAGGTCGAAGTCCGCGGGCCGGTCGAAGGTGGTGCTCAGCACCTGCGCCTCCAGGATGCGGTTCGCGCGGAAGATCCGGACCTCCTGGCGGAGCTCGCAGAACCCGATGAGGTAGAGCGCCGTCCCCCGGTATGCCATCCCGTACGGGCGGACGACCCGCTCGACGGGCGCCTCGGCATGGAGGGCCTGGTAGAGGATCCGGAGGGGGTGCGGCCCCTCGACCGCCGCGCGGCAGGCCGCCTCCACGTCCGGGGACGGCGGCAGGGAGTACGCCTGGATGGGGTCGACCACCAGCGTCCGGCCCAGCCCGCTGGCCAGCTCCTGCTGCTGCGCCGGCAGCACGGCCAGCAGCTTCTCCCAGGCGCTGCGGGCGGCCGCGCCGCCCACGGGCCGTTTCCGCCGGCCGAAGTCCAGCGCGGCCATCAGGGCCAGGACCTCATCCGGCTGGAACTGGATGGGCCGCACCTTGAAGGTCTCCAGCACCGCGTACCGCCCGCCGTCCCGCACGACGGGCACGCCGTTCTGCTCCAGGAACTCCAGGTCGCGGTAGATCGACCGGCGCGTCACGCCGAAACGCCGGGCCAGGTCGTCAGCCCGGGGCCTGCCCCCTCCCATCAGGACGGTGAGGAGCTGGAAGCGCCGCTGCAGCGCGCGTGAGGATCCGGCCGCCATGGGGCATCCCTCCCCGGAAGCCTTCCCCAGCGCCGCCGGAATCTCCTGCCTGCCCCGCACAGGGCGGCGTTATGTAACCCGGCACCCGCCGGCGCATATGCTGGGGTGGAGGGATCCATCATGACGATGCCTTACGGCTGGGGCCGCGACGACGACTGGTGGGACGACGACTGGGACGGCATGAGCTGGGGCAATCCCTGGCGGCGCCGTCGCCGCCGCCGGCGCTTCCCGCCCTTCGGCAAGTTCCCGTTCCAGAAGTTCGATAAGTTCCCGTGGGGCAAGTCGCCCTGGGGGAAGTCGCCCTGGGGCAAGTGGGGCCGGCGCTCCTGGTAGGCTGACCCGCCGATACTGCCGACCACAGGGGCCCGCGTGGGCTGCGGGCCCCTGTGGCGCGCGCCGCCTTTCCTCCCCTTGTGGCACGCCGGGCCCTCCCTCCCCTGCAGCGTCCAGGGCCTTGCCGCCTCCTACAGCATCCAGGGCCTCGCCTGCTGCTACAGCGCCCAGGGCCTTGCCGCCTCCTACAGCGTCCAGGGCCTTGCCGCCTCCTACAGCATCCAGGGCCTTGCCTCCTCCTACAGCGCCCGGGGCCTTGCCTCCTGCTACAGCGCCCAGGGCCTTTCCTCCTCCTACAGCATCCAGGGCCTTGCCGCCCCCTACAGCATCCAGGGCCTTGCCTCCTCCTACAGCGCCCAGGGCCTTACCTCCCCCTGCGGCGGCGGAGGCCCTCTTCCCGCATGCGCTTGCGGGTGTGGGTATCGTACGGGACCGAGGTGATGGCCTCGGCCTGCGCGCGCAGGGCCGCGGCCTGCTCCAGCGCCTCGCCGTCTCCCCCGGCGGACGCTGCCTCCAGCGCCTCGGCTGCCTGAAAGAGGCGGATCGCCGCGCCCTGGAGGTCGCCCCCGTCGGCCAGCTCCACCGCCTCGTCCCAGGCGGCGCTGGCCTGGCTGAGCCGCACCTGGCGCCTCACGGCCTCGTCCGGCGGTTCGCTGAGGCGGGCGGGGTCTTCGGTGATCTCCAGCGAGACGTCGGCCTCGATGGTGCCCGGCTGGCCGCCCGGCGTCGCCGGCACGTAGTGGAGCACCACCCGGGCCAGCCTGCCGTCCGCCGGCGGGGCGGCCACCGCGAGACGGACCAGCACGTGCTTCGCCTCGGCGGCGCAGAGATCCGGCAGGATCACCACGGCCCGGTCAGGGTTCCCCTCCGGCCGGTAGCCCAGCACCCCGGTCACGGCGACGCCGGGCTCGGCCTCGATGGTGAGCTGCAGCCCCTGCGCGGCCACCTGCAGCAGCCCCTCCAGCTCCTCCTGGAAGATCCGCGGGATCTGGTCGGGGTCGGCGATGTAGTGGAAGTTGCCGCCCCCCGCTTCTGCCAGCGCCACGAGCAGGTCCTCGTTGAAGTGGGGACCGACGCCCAGCGTGCTGAGGCCGAGCCCTTTCTCCCGCCAGGCCCTGGCCCAGCCCACCAGCACGTCCGGATCGGTGACGCCGACGTTGGCCAGGCCGTCGGTCATCAGCAGCACGCGGCTCACCCGCTCGGGCCCGGCGTGCGGGCGGATCTGCTGCATGCCCGCCGCCAGCCCGCCGCTGAGGTTGGTGGTGCCGCCGGCGGTAATGCCGTCCACCAGCAGCTTCACGGCATCCTTGTGCGCGACCGGCTGGCTGGCCAGGGGCACGCGCACCTCGTCGTCGTATGTGACGATGGCCAGCCGGTCGGCCTCGGCCACCTGATCCACCAGGAAGCGGAGGGCCTGCTTGGTGAAGTAGAGCGCGGCCCCGGCCATGGAGCCGGACCGGTCGACCACGGCCGCCAGGTTGAGCGGCGGGCGGCCGTCGGGGGCCGGCGCCGGCGGCGCGGCCAGGGTCACGAGCAGGTAGAGCTCGCCCCCCGAGTGGCTGATGCAGGTGCGTTCCAGCCGGGTGCAGAGCGTGAGTCTGTAGGTCATGCGATCGACCTCCTCTGCCCCCAGCATCGCGCCGGGCAGTGACAGCGTGGTGTCACTGTTCCTGCCGGAGAATCCGCACCTCCTGCGCGCCGTGCCAGCGGGCGAACTCGTGGAGCGCCTTCTCCAGGGAGTTCTGCAGCCCCCGGCGGTCGACGGCGTTCAGTTCCAGCTGCAGGCAGTTGACCACCAGCACCCCGTTCTGGCGGTCCAGCTTGGGGTCCAGGCGGCCGATCAGCCTGTCCCCGTACAGAATCGGCATGGCATAGTAGCCGAACCGGCGTTTCTCGGCGGGGGTGTAGACCTCCCACGTGTAGTCGAAGTCGAACAGGTCCTGCAGCCGCTCACGGCGCCACAGCAGATTGTCCAGCGGCGCCAGGAAGCGGACGGTGCGCCGCGGCTCCCAGTCCGCGGCCATCTCGAGGAGGGGTAGGTCCTCCGCCAGCGCGTAGTAGCGCCGCCGCACGCCCTCGATGGCCACCTCCGCCCACTCGCCCGCCGCCACCCTCGCCTCGGCGAGCGCCCGCCGCTTGGCCGCGGGGTAGGTCTGCCAGCCAAACCGGAAGTCGCCCAGGTCAACCAGCCGGTAGGCCCGCATGTACTTATCCAGCAGGAATCGCTGCCACTCGGCCTCGCCCCGGGCGACATCCGGCGCGGACCAGGGGCGGGAAACGTCAGCGCCCTCGCCGAGGCTGCAGGCCGGGTCCGCCTGACCGCTTCCACCAGCGCTGCGGACCGGCTCCGTATGGCCGCTTCCGCCAGCGCGGGCCGGGGCGGTCGGGCCCCACTCACCGGCGCCGCGGACCGGATCCGTCTGGCCGCTTGCACCATCGCCACGGGCCGGAGCCGTGGGGCCGCTTGCACCAGCGCCACGGGCCGGAGCCGTGGGGCCGCTTCCGCCAGCGCCGGTGCGCAGCAGCGGGGAGCGCAGGTCCATGACATCCCCCGGCAGGCTCGCCGCCACGCGCGGCGGCAGGACGTTTTCCGCCAGATCGTACCACTTCTCGTTCCCTTCCCGCCGTGCGACGAAGATCTCGCCGCCCAGCCAGAGCAGGTCGATCGCCCGTCCCGAGGCCTTGGAGGCCTTGTCGGGCGGGTTGTAGCCGATGCCCATCAGCCGCGGCCCGTCGTTGCCCAGATCACGGGGCCGGAGCGGGCCCGCCTCCCGCAGGCGGTACAGCACGTCGCGCATCACGCCTGCCAGCGCCTCCCGGGCCGGCAGTGTTCGCGCCGCCAGCATGATCGGCCAGAATTCCGGCAGATCACGCATGGGCAGCACACACCGGGCGTTCGCCAGGTACTCGAACCCCTGCCCGGCGGCGAACAGTCCGTCCAGCATCTCCGGCCGGTAGCCGCCGACGCGGTTTCGCAGGACCAGGTGGTGGTTCCGCTCCACCACGGCGATGGGGTCCAGCTGCACGGCCTCGAGCCACTCCAGGGCGCGCAGGAGGCCGCTCCGGCCCCTCAGCGCCTTCACCCAGGGCTGAATCACCCCGGGGACCTCCAGCAGCCCCTGGGTGTAAAGCAGAAACCGGCGGGCAGCCGCTTTGGATACGCGAACGCGCACAGGTCTTCCTCCCTTCGGCCACGCCCGGCGGCCGTCCGTCTGCCTGCCGCCGGGCTGCCCTCACTCCTTCGCCGTAGCGAACGCTTGTTCCTGCCAAACACCCGCCGTCTGTGCACCTGGACGGGACGACGCTGGAAAGGTCTGAGTTCCCCCGCGCCGGCCGTGCTGGCTTGACGAGTTGTTAGACGCTATAGTAAACTGCCTACGTATTATCAAACGAATCGAGATGATGTCTAGTGAACGTAACAGATCGGCTCTCCTCCGCGACCCTGGACGAGATCAAGCAGGGATACACCGAAAGCGCCGAGACGTACACGTGCCTCTGCTGCGGTCACGCTGCAGAGAAGGGCGTCATCTACCCGGTCGGCGACCGGCTGTACGACGCCCGCCGGTACATCGGCCACCACGTCAAGGAGGCCCACGGCTCCGTCTTCGCCTGGCTCGTCGGGCTCGACAAGTCGGTGCACGGCCTGTCGGACCTGCAGCGGCGGCTGCTGGCCCTGTTCTATGAGGGGCGCACCGACGAGGAGATCCGCCAGGCCATCGGCGCCGGCTCCACCTCCACCGTGCGGAACCACCGGTTCATCCTGAAGGAGAAGGAGCGGCAGGCGCGGGTGTTCCTGGCGATCATGGCGCTTCTGCAGGAGCGGCAGGGCGCCGGGGGAGAAAGCGGCACATCGTCGGCACGGCAGCGCAGCCGGGTGGAAAAACCCGCCGCTGAGCGGGAGCGGATCCTGGCCCGGTACTTCCCGCACGGGCTGGAAGGGCCGCTGCAGCACTTCAGCGGGCGCACGCCGGAGAAGCACCGGCGCCTCATCGCCGCAGCGGTGGCAGAGCGGTTCGTGCCCGGGCGCCGGTACAGCGAGCGCGAGGTCAACGAGGTGCTCGAATCGATCGCAGAAGACTACGTGCTGCTCCGGCGCTGCCTGGTCGATTTCGGCCATCTGCGCCGGCTGCCCGACGGCAGCCAGTACTGGCGCAGCGACGAGAACCCGGAGAGGGGGAATCCCGTGGACCGCAGGAAAGAGCTGAAGCGCCTCGCCCGGGAGGCGAAGACCGAGGGGGGCGTCTACCAGATTCGCAACATCCGGAACGGCATGATCTGGATCGGAACCACGCCCAACTTTCGGACCTTGAACGGCCAGCGATTCCAGCTGGAGAACGGCTCGCACATGAGCCGGGAGCTGCAGCAGGCCTGGGACGAGTTCGGCCCTGACGCGTTCGTCTTCGAGCCGCTTGAGACCCTGGAGGTACCGGAGACCGGCTACTTCGACCGGGACGGGGCGCTCAAGAAGCTGAAGCAGAAGTGGCTGCGCAAGCTGCAGCCCTTCGGCGACCGGGGCTACAACCTGCCGCGGGAGCTGGAGGAAGAGGCAGACTAGGCGTGACACGGCCCCGCCGCCCCCTTCACGGGGTGGCGGGGCCCTGTCGCGCCGGTTGCGCGCAGAATGTGCACCCGACACCCAAGCCACCGTACACATTTCGCGCGCAACCATCCCTCCAGCCGCCTGAAAGGTTACCCCCGGGGGTAGGATAATGGCCTATCCCCCCGCGCTTCCCTCCACCGGCTGTGGCCCACTCGGGCTTCCACCACCCGGCAGCCCCGGCGAGCGCGCAGAATGTACACCCGTTTCCCCCAGACCCGCGCACATTTCGCGCGCAACCATCCCTCCTGCCGCCTGGAAGGTTACCCCCGGGGGTAGGATAACGGCCTATCCCCCCGCACTTCCCTCCACCGGCTGTGGCCCACTCGGGCTTCCACCACCCGGCAGCCCCGGCGAGCGCGCAGAATGTACACCCGTCTCCCCCAGACCCGCGCACATTTCGCGCGCAACCATCCCCTCCAGCGGCCTGAAAGGTTACCCCCGGGGGTAGGATAAGGGCCTATCCCCCCGCACTTCCCTCCACCGGCTGTGGCCCACTCGGGCTTCCACCACCCGGCAGCCCCGGCGAGCGCGCAGAATCTACACCCGTCTCCCCCGGACCCGCGCACATTTCGCGCGCAACCATCCCTCCTGCTGCCTGAAAGGTTACCCCCGGGGGTAGGATAATGGCCTATCCCCCCGCGCTTCCCTCCACCGGCTGTGGCCCACTCGGGCTTCCACCACCCGGCAGCCCCGGCGAGCGCGCAGAATGTACACCGTTTCCCCCAGACCCGCGCACATTTCGCGCGCAACCATCCCCTCCAGCCGCCTGGAAGGTTACCCCCAGGGGAATTACCCCAGGGGTAGCACCCCAGGGGTATCACGCGTACCCCCTTCGCCCCCAAGAATTCCCCTGCGGCGACTCCCCCGCAGAACACGGGCAGAGCAGGCACCCCCGCAGGTGCCTGCTCTGCCCGCCATCTCACCGCACACCACGCCGGGGCGGGTCTGCCCCGCCCTCGGCGGCAACACGCCGGAGGGCCTAACCCTCCCTGGGCGGCAGCACAACGGCCTCGCCCTCCACCACCGTCTCGCCCCGCTGGTTCACGCAGGTGGTGCGCAGCCGCAGCCGCTTTCCATTAATAATCTCCACCACCTCGGCCGTGGCCGTGATCGTGTCGCCGATCCGCACCGGCGCCGTGAAGTTCAGGGTCTGGCTCAAGTAGATGCTCCCCGGGCCCGGCAGCTTCATGCCCAGCACGGCCGAGATGAGGCCCGCCGACAGGATGCCGTGGGCAATGCGGCCGCCGAACCGCGTGGTGCGCGCGTACTCCTCGTTCACGTGGGCCGGGTTCAGATCCCCGGTGATGCCGGCGAACAGGTACACATCCGTCTCCGTGATCGTCTTGGTCGTGCTGGCCTTCTGGCCTATCTCATACTGCATCTCCGATCCCTCCCATCCAGTGTCACCCGCGGGAGGGGCGTGCTCATGGCATCGACGTCGACCCGTCCCGTGCCCGTGGGTGCAGCGAACACACACGTCTACCCGTACCGGAACTGCACGCCCATCGTGCCCCTCGGGTACTCCCAGACCAGCGCGCCTTCCTTCGGGCAGATCACCCGGCAGGTGCCGCACTCCAGGCAGCCGGCGTAGTCGAAGCGGATCTCCCCGTCCACAACGGTGTACAGCAGCGCCGGGCAGGCCCAGGTGCACGGCTTGGACTCGCAGGTGCGGCAGATCTCGGCGTTCACCCGGATGTGCGCGAACGCCTCGTCCACCACGAACTTGTTCAGTCCCAGGCGTTCCTCGATCGTCATCGCCGTCAGGCTCACAGCGCGTTCATCCCCTTCCAGGCGTCCTGCCCCAGCCCCCAGAGCGAGACCCCGGCGGCCTTCAGCTCCTGCATCAGCATCGGCAGCAGGTGGACCGGCTCGGTGGTGCCCTCCACCGTGAACATGCGGGTGGTAAAGGCCTCCAGGAGGGCGGGGTAGGTCGAGAACAGCCGCGGCGTCGTCCCGATGAAGTGCGGCGCATTCCGGTAGTGCTCCAGCTCCCTCAGCACGAAGGAATCGCGCAGGCGGGCCTCGTACCCGGCCAGCGCCTCCTTGCTGAAGTCGCCCTTCTCCTTCGCGGCGATCACCGCGTCGGCGGCGTGCATGCCCGAGGCGATGGCGAAGTCCATGCCCCGCACGCTGTAGCCCAGGTTGAGCACGAAGCCGGCCGCGTCGCCCGCCACCAGCACGCCGTCGCCGTAAAGCGCGGGCATCATGTGTGCGCCGCCCTCGGGCACCAGGTGGGCCGAGTACTCCACCACCTTTCCCCCGGCGGTGAGCGGGGCGATGGCGGGGTGCGCCTTCAGCCGCTCCATCAGGTCGGCCGGCGCCGTACGCCGCTCCCGCAGGCCCGCGACGGTGATCACCAGCCCCAGCGAGATCGAGTCGCGGTTGGTATAGAGGAAGCCCCCGCCTGGCAGCCCGTCGGTGACGGAGCCGACCATGAGCATGGCCGCGCCCTCGTCAGGCCCCAGGCCGAACCGGTCGGCCACGACGCCCTCGGGCAGCTCGATCGTGGTCTTCACCCCGGTGGCCACGTGGCGGGGATCCAGCTCCTCCGTGCGCAGGCCCGCCTTGCGGGGCAGGAGGCAGTTGACCCCCTCGGCGACGATGACCACGTCGGCGTACATCTCGTCCTCGCCGGCCCGCACGCCGACCACCCGGCCGTCCTCGATGAGCAGCTCGTCCACCTTCACGCCGGTGGCCAGCATGGCACCCGCCGCCTCCGCCTGCTCGGCCAGCCACGGGTCGAACCGGGCGCGCAGCACGGTGTACGAGTTCTGCCCGAACCGGGAGGAGCGCACCTCGAAGCTGACCAGCGTCTCGGGGGTCATGAACCCGAGGATCTCCCGTGTCACCCGCCGCTCCACGGGCGCCTGCTCCCAGAAGCGGGGGATCAGCTTCTCCAGCGCGTGGGTGTACAGCCGGCCGCCGGTCATGTTCTTGCTGCCCGCGGCCGCGCCCCGCTCAATCAGGGCCACGTCCAGGCCCGCCTGCGCGAGCCGCAGCGCTGCGGCCGATCCGGCCGGCCCCGCGCCCACGACGATCGCGTCCATCCGATCCTCAGACACAGCCGCACCTCCTCCCTAGCCCAGCCTCTGCCGCAGGGCCGCGGTCAGGGCGGGCACCGCCTCCCGGGCGTCGGCCACCAGCCCGTAGTCCGCCTCCCGGAAGATGGGGGCGTTCTCGTCCGTGTTGATGGCCACCACCAGCCGGGAATCCCGCATGCCGGCGATGTGCTGCACCTGGCCGGACGTGGCCACGGCGATGTAGACCGAAGGAGCCACCTTCCGGCCGGAGATGCCGATGTAGCGGTCCTCCGGCAGCCACCCCAGGTCTTCCGCCACGGGACGGGTGCAGCCCACGGCGCCGCCCAGGACCGCCGCCAGCTCCTCCACCGGGCCCAGGTCCGCCCGGTCCGGCAGGCCCCGGCCCACGGCGACCACCACGTCGGCCTCGGCGATGTCGGCGCCGCTGCCCTGCCTGGGCCGGCGCTCCACGATCCTCACGCGGCTGTCCGCGGGCACGGCCACGGTGCGGACGACGGCCGCGCCGGCAGCGTTCCCCCCGGCGGAGGCGCCCGCCGCAGCGCCGGCGGCGCACTCCGGCGCCCGGAAGGCCCGGGCGGGCACAGTGGCCATGCGGGGACGGGCGGTCAGGGCCACCGTCGCGACGCCGCTGCCGCCGTACACGGGCCGGTCGGCCAGGAGGTCGCCGCCCTCAACCCGGATGTTCGCCGCCTCCGACGCCAGCGGCGCGTCCAGCCGGGCCGCCAGCCGGGCGGCCAGGTCCTTCCCCCTGAGCGTGGCGCCGACCAGCACCACGTCGGGGTCGGCGGCCCGGAGCAGGTCCGCCAGCGGCGCCGCCGCGCTCTCCAGCGGCTGCCCCTCCGGCACCTCCAGGAAGACCACCTCGTCGGCGCCGCACGCCGCGGCCTCGTCGGCCGCGGTCCGGTCGCCCACCGCGACGGCGGTCAGCGTTCCGCCGAAGGCGGCGGCCAGGTCCCGCCCGCCGCCGATCAGTTCACACAGCAGCGCAGGCTGCTCGGAGATCACCCAGATGCCACCCATGCTCGGCACTTCCTTTCCCAGTGTTGTGGCTACCGCACCGCGGCGGCGATGGCGTCCGCCAGCTCTTCCACGCTGCCCACCTGCACCTGCCGGCGGTTGCTGGCGGGCGCCCGCAGCGACCGCACGTCGGCCCGGGCGGCGAGCTGCGCCTCGCCGAGGCCCAGGGCGGCGGCATCGAAGGTGCGGACCTCCTTCTTCCGCGCCCCCATGACCTGCTTCAGGCCCGGAATGCGGGGCTTGTTCAGGTCGGGCATGACGGTGACCACCACCGGGAAGGCGGCCTCCACCACCTCCACGCCGTCCTCCAGCTTCCGCTCGGCCCGGACCCCGCCCTCGGTCAGCTCCAGCTTGCTCACGAAGGTGATGCAGGGGATATCCAGCAGCGCCGCGATGCGGGGGCCCACCTGCTGGTTGTACTGGTCGCCGGAGCCCTCGCCGCAGAGGATCAGGTCGAACGGCCCGGCCTGCCGGATGGCCGCCGCCAGCCCGTGGGCGGTAATGCGGGCGTCGGCGTTCTCGAACGCGGGGTCGACGGCCAGCACGGCCCGCTCGGGCCCCCGGGCCAGCGCCTCCTTGGCGGAGTTCTGTACCTCCGGGCCGCCCAGCGAGACCGCCACGCAGTCGCCGCCGTGCTGCTCGTGCAGCTGCGCCGCGGCCTCGATCGCGTTGCGGTCGTACTCGCTGATCTTGCGGGCGGCCCGCTCCAGGTTCAGGCTGCCGCCGGACTCGACCCGCACGTCGGCTTCATCGATGACCCACTTGTAGCAAACGACGATGTTCGGCATTTCAAGCTCCTCCTCCCCGCGCCGGGCCGCTACCTGAGCAGGCTGCCGGCGATCACCATGCGCTGGACCTCCGAGGTGCCCTCGTAGATCTCGGTAATCTTGGCATCGCGCATCAGCCGCTCGACGGTGGTGCCCTTGATGTACCCGATGCCGCCGTGGATCTGCACGGCCTTGATGGTCTGCTGCATGGCCGTCTCGGCGGCGAAGAGCTTGGCCATCGAGGCCTCCCGGGTGTGGGGCTCGCCCTGGTCCTTCAGCCAGGCGGCGTGGTAGACCAGGTGCCGGGCCGCCTGGACCTGGGTGGCCATGTCGGCGATCATCCACTGGATGGCCTGGTTGGCCGCGATCGGCCGGCCGAACTGGTGCCGCTCCTTCGCCCACTTGACCGACTCATCCAGCGCCGCCTGCGCGATGCCCAGGGCCTGCGCCGCGATGCCGATGCGGCCGCCGTCCAGGGTCATCATGGCGATCTTGAAGCCCTGGCCCTCCTCGCCCAGCAGGTTGCCGGCCGGCACCCGCACGTCCCGGAGCAGGATCTCGGTGGTGTGGGCGGCGCGGATGCCCATCTTGTTCTCGTGCTTGCCCACCGCCACGCCGGGGAAGCTCTTCTCCACCACGAAGGCGCTGATGCCCCGGGTGCCCTTCGACTTGTCGGTCATGGCGAAGACCACGAAGACGTCGGCCTTGTCGCCGTTGGTGATGAACACCTTGGAGCCGTTCAGCACGTAGTGGTCGCCGTCCCGGACCGCGGTGGTCGTCTGGGCGGCGGCGTCGGTGCCGGCCCCGGCCTCGGTCAGGCAGAAGGCGCCCAGCCACTCGCCGGCGCAGAGCCGGGGCAGGTAGCGCTGCTTCACTTCCTCGGAGCCGAACTTGAAGATGGGCCAGGTGCAGAGCGAGGTGTGGGCGGAGAGGATGACGCCGGTCGAGGCGCACACCCGGGAGATCTCCTCCACGGCCAGGATGTAGCTGAGGTGGTCCGCGCCGGCGCCGCCGTAGGCCTCCGGGAACGGAATTCCCATCAGCCCCAGCTCCGCCATGGCGGCCACGGACTCCTCAGGCCACCGGGCCTCCTCGTCGATCTCCACGGCAATCGGCGCACAGTACTCCTGGGCGAACTCACGGGCGGTCTTGCGGATCAGTTCCTGTTCCTCGGTCAGTCTGAACATACCAGCGTCCTCCTCGGTCGACGGCACATGCCGTCTGCGGTATGGGAAAGTTATCACATTCACAAATCGGCCTGCAGGGGCCGTCTTCCACGACCTCGGACCCCCCGGTCGGACCCGGGCCATCGCCCTCCGGCTCCGGCGATGGGCGCCCGGGGTCTCAGGCGGCCCCGTGCAGGACGGGCCATCGTCAACGGCCCGGCAGCCGGGCCCCCGCATCCGGGGCCGGTGTCCGGGACCCTGCGGGGATCCCCCGGGGCGGCGGGCGCCCCCGCCGCCCCGGAGGGCATCGGCCTTACGGCCGCTCCACGATCATCGCGATCCCCTGGCCGCCGCCGATGCAGAGAGTCGCCAGTCCGTACCGGCTCTGCCGCTTCTGCATTTCGTACAGCAGGGTGACCAGGATGCGGGTACCGGAGGCCCCGACCGGATGGCCCAGGGCGATGGCACCGCCGTTGACGTTGACCTTCGCAAAGTCGAACTGGAGCTCCCGGGCGACGCCCAGGGCCTGGGCGGCGAAGGCCTCGTTGGCCTCGATCAGGTCGATCTGGTCGAGGGTGAGGCCGGCCCTGGCCAGGGCCTTGCGGGTCGCCGGCACCGGGCCCATGCCCATGATGCGGGGCTCCACGCCGGCGGAGGCGTAGGCGCGGACCACGGCCATGGGCGTGAGGCCCAGCTCTTTCGCCTTGTCGGCGGACATGACCAGCACCGCGGCCGCGCCGTCGTTGATGCCGGAGGCGTTGCCGGCCGTCACGGTGCCGTCCTTCTTGAAGGCGGGACGCAGCTTCGCCAGCGCCTCCAGCGTCGTGCCGAACCGCGGGAACTCGTCAGTGTCGAAGACGATCTCGCTCTTGCGGGTGCGCACCGTCACCGGCACGATCTCATCCTTGAACCGGCCGGCCTTGATGGCCGCCTCAGCCTTCGCCTGGGAGGACAGGGCGAACTGGTCCTGCTCCTCCCGGGTGATGCCGTACTGCTCGGCGATGTTCTCGGCCGTGATGCCCATGTGGCAGTCCTCGAAGGCGCACCAGAGGCCGTCCTTGATCATCGTGTCGATCAGCTCGCCGTGGCCCATGCGGTAGCCCGTGCGGGCCTGGGTCAGGGCGTACGGGGCCAGCGACATGTTCTCCTGGCCGCCGGCGACGATGATGTCGGCGTCGCCGGCCATGACGGCCTGCGCGGCCAGGGCCACGGTCTTCAGGCCGGAGCCGCACACCTTGTTGATGGAGGTGGCCGGGACCGTCACCGGGATGCCGGCCTTCAGCGCCGCCTGGCGGGCGGGGTTCTGACCCTGGGCGGCAGTCAGGATCTGCCCCATGAGCACCTCGTCCACCATCTCGGGCTGCACGCCCGCCCGCTCCAGCACCGCCCGGATCACGACGGCGCCCAGCTCGTGGGCCGGCACGGTGCTCAGGGTCCCGTTGAAGGAGCCGATCGCCGTACGGGCTGCAGAGACGATTACCGCTTCACGCAAGTGGGTTACCTCCTTCTTACATGTACCAGCCGCCGTTGCAGTCGATGACGGCGCCGGTCATGTACCACGCCCGCGGCGAGGCGACCACGCCCACCCAGTAGGCGATGTCCTCGGGCTCCGCCCACTTCTGCACGGGGATCTTCGCGGTGATCTCGTCCAGGTACTCCTTGGGGTAGTTCTTCATCATGTCGGTGAGGATGTAGCCTGGCGCCAGGGCGTTGACGGTGATGCCCTTCCGGGCCAGCTCAATGGCCACTTCCTTGGTGAAGGCGATCAGGCCGCCCTTGGAGGCCGCGTAGTACGGGGTGCCGAAGACGCCGGTGCGGCCCACGTACGAGGCGATGTTGATGATGCGGCCCCAGCCCTTGGCCACCATGCCCGGGATGAAGGCCTTGGTGCAGATGAACGGGCCGGTCAGGTTGACGTCGATGACCGCGTCCCAGTCCTCCTTCTTGGCCTTGCGCATGTGGCCGTCGCGGTTGATGCCGGCGTTGTTGACCAGGATGTCCACGGGGCCGATCTCCTCGGCCATCTTGTTCACCTGGGCCTCGTCGTTGACGAAGGCGGGGTAGAACCGGGCGTTCACGCCCAGCGCCTTGATCTCCTCGACCGTCTTCAGCGCCGTCTCCTCCATCTGCGGGACGTCGTTGACCACGATGTCGGCGCCCTTGCCGGCAAGTTCGAGCGCGATGGCGCGGCCCAGACCGCGGGCGGAACCGGTGACGAGCGCAAGCTTACCCTGGAGCTCCTTAACCATTACGCAATACCCCCTAGATGAGATTGAGGCTATGTGAGATCAAAGGTCGTTCGAAGCCGTGCGAGGCAGCTCTGCGGCCCTGGCCAGGTCTTCCACGTAAGCCCAGGCCTCTGCCAGCGTGCGGAACTGCCTTTCCTGCCCGGTCTGCACATGGCGGACCACCACCCGCCAGCAAGGGTCGGGGTTCCCTCCCCCATCCAGATCGCAGTACAGGCGAACGACGAAAGAGGCGATGAGAGACGGGTTCAGGCCGTTCAACCTCCTGTCTTCCGCCGTCAGCCCTGCAGGGCGTCACGCAGGAACGCCGAGGCCACCGCCTTGAAGCGGTCGGTCCGCTCCAGGAACATGCAGTGCCCCGCCCGCTCCAGCATGACCACGCGGCTGCCGGCGATGCGGCTTTGAATTTCGTGAATGTAGGGCAGCGGTGTCAGCACGTCCTCGTCCCCTGTCATGAGGAGGGTCGGACAGGTGATGTTGGAGAGCTGCTCCAGCATATCGAAGTGCTTGGCGCCCTCGATGAGGTGGGCGGCGGCATGGACCGGGATGGCGGAACCCTTCTCCCGCCACGGGCGCAGGGCGTCCCAGTGGTGGTTCACAAAGGAGCGCCCCCAGATCCAGACCATGGAGACGTCGAACCGCACCGGGCCGCCGCCGGCCCGCATGGCGGACTGCCACGACTCGAGCTTGGCCTGCATGAAGGTGTCCGCCCGGCCGTAGGTGTTGGCCAGCACCAGCGCCGTCACCCGGTGCGGGTACAGCGCCGCGAAGCTCATGGCGATGAGCCCGCCGTTGGAGACCCCCAGCAGGGCCGCCTTCTCCACGCCCAGGGCGTCCAGCAGTGCGGCGAGGTCTGCGGTGTGCTGCGAAGGCAGGTAGGGACCGTCATCGGGCTTCGAGGAGCCCCCCTGACCCCGGCAGTCGTAGGTGAGCACGCGGAAGTGGTCGGTGTACGCGTCCAGGTGGCCGTTCCAGCTGGAGAGGTCGGTGAGCAGGCCGTTGATCAGCACCAGCACCGGGCCGTCTTCCCTGCCCTGCCACTCGTAGCGGATATCGATCCCGTTGACATGCACCACGGGCATTCCGGTTCCCTCCCATCCGGCGACTCAGCCGCCCAGGTAGATACGCTTCACCTCGGGGTTCCGGCGCAGTTCGGCGGCCGGGCCGTGCATCGCCAGCTTGCCGGTCTCCAGGATGTAGGCGTAATCCGCCGTGCGCAGGGCGAGGTTGGCGTTCTGCTCCACCAGGAGCACCGCGGTCCCCTCGCTGTTGACCTTCCGGATGATGGTGAAGATGTCGCGCACGATCATGGGCGCCAAACCCAGCGACGGCTCGTCCAGGAGCAGCAGCCGGGGCCTCGCCATGAGCGCACGGGCGATGGCCAGCATCTGCTGCTCGCCGCCCGAGAGCGTCGCCCCCACCTGGTTCAGCCGCTCCTTCAGCCGGGGGAAGAGCGAGAGCACCCACTCCAGGTCCCGCTCCACGCCCGCCTTGTCCTTGCGGGTGTAGGAACCCATCCGCAGGTTCTCCGCCACCGTGAGGCCGGTGAAGATCTGGCGGCCCTCCGGGCTCATGGCGATGCCCAGCGGCACGATCTCCTCGGTCTCCATCCGGCTGATGTCCCGGCCGTCGAAGGTGACGCTGCCCCGGGTGGGGTGGAGAAGGCCCGCGATGACCCGGAGGGTCGTCGTCTTGCCGGCGCCGTTGGCCCCCAGCAGGGCCACGATCTTGCCCTCGGGCACCTCCAGCGAGATGTCGTGCAGGGCCTCGATGCGGCCGTAAGAGGCAGAGACGTTGGTGAGTTTAAGCATGCTCCGCCTCCACCTCCTCCTCGCCGAGATAGGCCTTGATCACGGCCGGGTTGGCCTGCACCTCGGCCGGCGTGCCGTCGGCGATCTTCCGGCCGAAATCCATGACGGTAATCCGCTCGCAGATGGACATGACCAGGCTCATATCGTGCTCCACCAGGAGCACGGTGGTTTCGTACCTGTCCCGCATGATGCGGATGAGCTGCGCCAGCTCCTCGGTCTCGGCGGGGTTCATGCCCGCGGCCGGCTCGTCCAGCAGGATCAGCTTGGGCCGGCTCACCAAAGCCCGGGCAAACTCCACCCGCTTCTGAATGCCGTAGGGCAGGAACTGCGCGTAGGCGTCACGATACTGGGCGATCCCCAGGAACTCCAGCACCTCCATCGCCCGGTCCCGGGCCTCCTGCTCGGCCTGGCGCACTCGGGGCAGCAGGCCGCCCAGGGCCGCGGCGAACAACCCGTAGCGGATGTTGTGATGCTGGCCGACCATCAGGTTCTCCCAGACGGTGAGGCCCCGGAAGAGCTCCACGTTCTGGAAGGTGCGGGCGATGCCCAGGCCGATGACCTGGGACGGCTGGTACGCCAGCAGGTTCTTCCCGTCGAACGTCACCGTGCCCTCGGCCGGCTCGTAGTACCGGGACAGCACGTTGAAGACGGTGGACTTGCCGGCCCCGTTGGGGCCGATGAGGCCGTGGATCGTGCCGGCCTCCACCTTCATATCCAGCTGGTTCACCGCCACCAGGCCGCCGAAGCGGACGGTGACCCCCGAAAGCTCCAGGATGGCCATCTACTTCACCCCCCTGGGCACAGCCTGCCGCCCGGCCGCCTGCCGCCGGGTCTCCCACCAGACCCTGGCCTTCCGCCAGAGGTCCACCAGGCCCATCGGCAGGTAGAGCACCACCAGGATGAGGATCACGCCCGTCAGCACCTGGTTGGAGTTCTTGAAGACGTTCTGCATGAAGAACGAGTCAGCGAAGGCGCCGGAGCGCTGAAGCGACAGGGAGATGATCTCCGTCAGCTTCGGCAGGAGCCCCAGGAACAGGGCGCCGACGATCGCGCCGCTCACCGTACCCAGGCCGCCGAGCACGATGATGGTGAACAGCTCGATGGAGATGCCGAAGCCGAAGTTGCCCGGCGAGATGTAGTTGAGCCAGTGGGCCCAGAGGCCGCCGGCCACGCCGGCGTAGAAGGCGGAGATGGCAAACGCCATGGTCTTGTACTTGGCCAGCGAGATGCCCATGGCCTGGGCCGCCACCTCAGAGTCCCTGAGGGCGATGAACGCCCGGCCGACGGCGCTCCGCTGGATGTTCCGGGCGATCCACACCAGCACCACGAGGGTGACGAGGATGAGGTAGAAGTACGCCCGGTCGCTGCTGAAGGAGATCCCGAAGAGGGTGGGCACGGAGGGCTTCACGCCGGTCCAGCCGCCGGTCCAGCCCTCAAACAGGTTGAGGATCTGGGGAATGGCGTAGCCGAAGCCCAGGGTGGCGATGGCCAGGTAGTGGCCGGAGAGACGCAGGGCCGGAAAGCCCAGTCCCCAGCCGAGGATCGCCGCGACAAACCCGGCGATGGGCACGGAGAACCAGAAGGGAACGCCGATGATGTCGGTGAGGCCGTAGCAGACGAAGGCGCCGAATCCCATGAAGGCCGCATGCCCCAGGGAGATCTGGCCGGCGTTGCCGGTGAGGATGTTGAGCCCGATGGCGACGATGGCGATCATCAGCGCCCGGTCCAGCAGCATGATCAGCCAGTTCAGCTCCTCGGGCAGGACCTGAGGCAGCGCCAGGACCGCGGCGAAGCCGATCACGTACAGCAGCTTCCTGGTCATGGCCTACACCTTCTTCCTCTGAACTGTCCCGAGCAAGCCGGCCGGGCGGAAGATGAGCACCAGCACGATCAGGGCAAAGGCAAAGGGCGTCTTCAGCTGCGGGATGAACTGGCCGACGAGGTTCTCCAGCACCCCCAGCAGGAGGCCGCCCACCACTGCGCCGGGCAGGGAGGTGAATCCCCCGAGCACGCCGGCCGTGAACGCCTTGACCTGCATCTCCGCCATCATGTTGATGCTGAGGGTGGTCACGGGGGCAATCAGGATGCCCGCCGTCGCGGCCAGAATGCCGCCCAGCCCCCACGTGATCGCCAGCACCCGGTTGGTGTGCACGCCCACCAGACGCGCCGCCAGCCGGTTCTCCGCGACCGCCCGCATGGCGATGCCCATCAGCGAGTACTTGAACAGCGCAAAGAAGGCGAGCATGAGCACCAGGGCGACGGCGAGGTTGAGCAGGGTGGGCAGGGTGAAGACGAGGCCGCCGACCCGGATGGGGGCGCCGCTGATCCCCGTCGGGAACGGCTTGGGGTCGTAGCCCCAGATCCAGCCCGCCACGCCGTTGATGATGTTGAGCAGGCCCAGCGTCGCGATGAGGACCGAGATCAGCGGCGCCGTGCTCAGGGGCCGGATCACGATGCGCTCGATGAGCATCCCGAAGACCGCGGCGAAGACCAGTGCGAGGACAAAGGCGCCCCAGTACGGAACCCCGCCCTTCATCATCAGGGTGAAGGCGATGAAGGTGCCGAACATGGCCATCTCGCCCTGGGCGAAGTTCACGACGTCCGACGTCTTGAAGATGAGCACCAGCCCGAGTGCGGCCAGCGCGTAGAGTGAACCGGTGGCCAGGCCGCTGATAATCTGCTGGGCAAGGATCAATCGTGTGACCTCCTTTGCAGGAAGCCCCGTCTGGATCTACCGGAGGCCGCCGGGGGGGGGAGGCGCTCCGTCTCCCCCCCGGGTGGCGGCTGCCGCTCGGCCAGACTAGCGCTCCAGTCGATACGGCTCCTTGTTGATGGGCACCATCACGATGTTGCCGTTCTCATCCTTGATGACCTGGTTCAGGTAGAAGTTGAGCACGCCCGCCCGCTCATTGGGACCGTAGGAGATGCCCTTGGCCATGATCCCGTTGAAGTCCTTGAGGTTCTCCAGCGCCTGGATGAACCCCTCCCGGGTCAGGTCGCGGCCCGCATCCTCCAGGCCCTTGACCAGCAGCTCGGCGGCGATGAAGCCGGCGGTGTGGTAGGCGTTGGGGATCTTCGGGTTGCCGTCGGCATCCTTGACGTAAGTGCCCACGATCTCCCAGAACTTCTGGATGTCGGGGTCGTTGGGGTCCGCCACCGGCACCCAGCCGCCGGCGATCAGGCCGACCGCGGCCTCACCGGCCAGCTTGGGCACGTTCTCGGGGTCGGCGTTGACGTAGGAGGTGATGGGCACCGCGTCGTAGCCCAGCTCGTACATGGCCTTCAGGGCGGCGATGGTCTCACCCAGGGTGGTGTAGAGGATCACCGCGTCGGCGCCCCGGGCCTGGGCGTTCAGGACCGGCGTGGAGAAGTCGACGGAGCCGGCCTCATGCGGCGCGTCGTAGACCACCTGGGCGCCCAGCTTCTGGGCATGGTCCTGGATGCCCTTCAGGCCCTGCTTGCCCATGTCGGAGTTCTGCCAGAAGACGGCCAGCTTGGTCTTGCCCAGCTCCCGCACCACGTACTGGGCCAGCACCGCGGCCTCGTCCGGGTTGTTGGGCTGCACGGCGAAGACATTCTTCTTGGGCGGGTGGGCGGTCTGCTCCACGCCGGTCATCGGGTAGATCACGGGGACGCCCGTCTCCACCCAGTAGTCCATGGAGGCCAGTACGCCCGGGGTACCCAGCACCGGCGCCAGGGCGAAGACCTTGTCCGACTCGACCAGCTGCTTGGAGGCCGCGAGCCCCTTGGCCGCGTCGAACTGCTCGTCGATGACGTTGACGATCTCGATCTTGCGGCCGTGGACGCCGCCGTTGTCGTTGACGAACTTGATGTACGCCTCGAAGCCCTCGCGCACCGAGATGCCGATGGGGGCCACCGCGCCGGACTGGGCCGCGAAGCCGCCCACGCGGACGGTGGTGTCGGTCACACCCGTGGTGTCGCCCTTGGCCTGCTCGGCGGGCTCAGGGGCCGTCGACCACTCGGCCGTCAGGGTCTCCGAGGCCGAGGGCGCAGGCGTCTGCTGCGGCGGCTGCTCCCCGCTCTTGGACCCGCCGCAGCCGGCGAGGAGCGAGGCGACCAGCGTGAGGCTCAGGACCATCGTCAGGAAGCGCTTCACAGTATTACCTCCCCACTTTGTCTGGTGTATGCCACTTGCCGACCTACTTGCCCAGGCAAGCCCTGGCCAGGCGCAGGCGGCAAACAGCTAGCTCTTCACGACCATCGGCCGCCGGGGCAGCCAGCCGAACTTCAGCGCCTGCTCGGTCAGCTCGTCGCGGAACTTCGGGTGTGCGATGCTGATCAGGCGCTTCGCCCGCTCGAACACCGACTGGCCCCTGAGGTGCGCCACGCCGTACTCGGTGACGACGTAGTCGATGTCGTTGCGGGTCATGGTCACGATCGACCCCTCGGTCAGCATCGGGACGATGGTCGAAATGGTCCCCTTCTTCGCCGTCGACCGCAGGGCGATGATGCCCTTGCCGCCCTCGCTCATCCAGGCGCCGACGTGGGTGTCGCGCTGGCCGCCGGTGCCGGAGTACTGCATCGGCCCGATCGACTCTGAGCAGACCTGGCCCGTGAGGTCGATGGAGATCGCGGTGTTGATGGAGGTCATCTTCGGCTGCTGGGCCAGGATGTAGGGGTTGTTGGTGTAGTGGCCGTCGCGGATCTCGACGGAGGGGTTGTCGTCCAGCCAGTCGTACAGCCGGCGGGAGCCGCAGGCGAAGCAGCCCACGAACTTGTAGCGGTCCAGCTTCTTCTTGCTGTTGTTGATGGCGCCCGCCTCGTAGAGGTCGAGCATGGAGTCGACGATCATCTCGGTGTGGACGCCCAGGTCCTTCTTGTGCCGCAGGAACTGCGCCACGGCGTTGGGGATGCCGCCGATGCCCAGCTGGATCGTCGCGCCGTCCGGCACCATGTCGGCGATGTAGCCGGCGATGGCCTCCTCCTCGGGCCCCGGGGTGATGTTGGGCATCTCGAAGACCGGGGCGTCGCACTCCAGGATCCAGTCCACCTGCGAGACGTGCAGCAGGGTGTCGCCGAAGGTCCGGGGCATGTTCGGGTTGACCTCGACGATGACCAGGTCGGCCATCTCCAGCACCCAGCGCTCGTACACGGTGGAGAGCGACATGGAGAAGTAGCCGTGCTTGTCCATGGGTGCGACGCTGTGCACCAGCACGTTGATCGGGGCGCACTCGTACCGGTCGGGGCCCGCCCGGTGCAGGTTGTTGGGGATCACGGTGCAGTTGCCCTGCTTGTGCATCTCCCGGGCGGTCTTGCCGTAGAACCAGGCCTCCTGCGTGAAGGCGTGGGCGTACTCGGGCTTCGTCCACTCGTACTCACCCATCATCAGGGAGAAGAAGAGCGAGACGTTCTCCACCTTGTCGGCGACGGTGTGGAGCTGCCGCAGGAAGGCCTGCGGCTCCGCGCCGCACATGCCGAAGGCGACCCGGTCGCCGCTGCGGATCTTCGTCACGGCCTCCTCTGCCGTAAGCAGCTTCTGACGGTACATCTCCTGCCAGCGATTGGTCATGGTGCAAGCCTCCTATCCTCTCGCAGCGCGTGCTACTCCACCGGACCCCACTGGATGGCCGTGGCGCCCCAGGCCCAGCCCACGCCGGCGCTGGCGCCCACCACCAGGTCGCCGTCCTTGATGAGGCCCCGCTCCAGGGCAAGGTGGATCGAGATGATCTGGTCCATCTGGCCCATGTGGCCGTACTCTTCCAGGTAGATGCAGCGCTCCAGGGGCACGCCCAGCCGGTTCAGCAGGTCGATGTGCGCCGAGCGCTTGAAGTGGAGCATCGCCAGATACCCGATGTCCTTGGTCTCCTTGCCGGCCATGGCGCAGACGTCCTGAATCACCTTGATGAAGTTGGGCAGCGAGACCTCGCCCAGCCGCTGGTTCATGAACTCCCGGTCGAACACGTCCAGGTAGTAGAGGCTCGGGTCGAAGTTGCGCAGGCCCGCCTTGGTGCCGCCGCCCTTCACGCCGACCACGCCTGAGAGCGAACCGTCGGTGACGAAGGAGGAACCGATCACCCGGTTGCGGCCGTAGTTCTTCTTCAGGATCATCGCGGCGCCCGCCGCGCCCAGGTCGTACATGAACGAGACCCGCGGGTTCTTGTAGTCGATGTAGTCGCCGTTGCGGTAGCCGCCGATCAGCATGATGGTGTTGATCTTGTCGTCCGAGACGGCCATGGCCTCGGCCAGCTTCATGCCCAGGCTCCAGGTGCCGCAGCGCAGCTGGCAGTCGAACGCCCAGGCGTTCTTGGCGCCCACCGCGTGCGCGCTGTAGATGCCGGCCGTCCACAGGTGCATTTCCTTATACTCTTCGCCGATGTAGATGACCAGGTCGATCTCGCCGGGGTCGATGCCCGCCCGCTCGATGGCCATCCGCCCTGCGCGCACGCCCATCTCGGCGGTGTGGTCGTCCGGCCCGGGGACGGGCTTCTTGTAGAACCCGAACTTCTTCTCGATGACGTCCTGCGGGATGCCGGTCTCCTTTGCGATGTACTCCGCCGTGTGCCAGTGGTCGGGGATGTAGATCCCTGTGCTGACCACGCCGATGTAAGGCCGATCCTGAGCCATTACGCATGCACCTCTCTTGCCTGAATCTTACGGTCCGCCGAGAACGTTACGCGAGGTGGACTGCACAGATCTGTACTTCACATGCTAAGAACCGGGAGTTGCTGACGAGTTACAGACGGGTTACCCAAAAGTCCTCACTCGGCGGAATGAGCCCAAGTTGAGTACTTCGTCTATTCGGCGGAGGCCCCTGGTTAGACTTTTGGCGGATAACACAAGTTTGGGCCCCGGTCCTCTGACCGGGGCCCCGGCGTTCCGTCGAGAACCGTGCGTCTCACAGGCCCATGAACGCCGCCAGCCGGCGGGCAAACCGCTCGGGATCCTCCACCGGGGCGGAGTGGCCGACCTCCGGCCACACCTCCAGGGTGGAGCCCGGAATCTGCTGGTTCGCCCGCTGCATCATCTCCAGGGTGATCAGCGCGTCCTGCTGGCCGTAGAGGATCAGCACCGGCACGCGGATTCCCTTCACCTGCTCCACCAGGTTCATGTTGTCCAGGGCCCGCCCGTTGGGGATGAGCGCGCCGGCCGACTTGGTCACCGACTCCTCCAGCAGCCGGTGGTAGAACTCGTCCTTCGGGGCGGTGGGCATCATGGCCGCCAGGGCCATCTTCAGCAGCTCGGGCTGCCGGATGGCCACCTCCAGCTGGGCATAGCGCTCAGGGGCCGTCACCAGGCCGGCGGGCTCCGCCGAGTTCACCAGCACCAGCCGCTCCACCAGCTCCGGGTGGTCCACCGTGAGCTGCTGGGCCACCGCGCCGCCCAGCGAGTGGCCGACCACGGTCGCCCGCCGGATGCCGACGGCCTCACAGAACTGGAAGACGTCGTCCCCCAGATCGGCCATGGTCCAGCCGCCCTCGGGCTTGTCGCTGTCGCCGCAGCCGCGCAGGTCGGGCGCCCACGCCGTGACCCCCTCGGGCAGCAAGCCCATCACCTTCTCCCACCAGAGCGAGGAGGCGGTGTTCCCATGGATCAGCAGGAGGTGCCGGTCGCCGGAGCCGCTCTTCCGGTAGAAGAGGTTCAGTCCCTTCGCAATCGTGACGTTCGGCATGTGAGATTCCTCCTTACCTTATATAAAAATCGGCGGACCGCTTCCAGTTCTCCTGCTCATTGTCGAGGACAGCAGTTGCAGACGAGTTACAAATGCGCGGCGGGCCGGCCGCCCTCGCGGGCAGGCCGGCCGCCGCGCAGCCGTCCACTCACCGGGGGATGAAGGGATTGGTGGGCCGGGGCAGGACTTCCACCACGACGTCGCTCACCGGCGTCGCCCGGCAGGCGAGGACCATCCCCTCGGCCCGCTCCGCGGGCGGCAGCACCGCCGCCGAGCTGGGCCCGGTCTGCACCGCGCCCGCGGCGACCCGCAGCTTGCAGACGCCGCAGCCGCCGTTGCGGCATCCCCGCAGGATCAGGCGGGAGTCCAGCCGGCGCAGGGCGTCGAACAACGTCTCGCCCGGCCGGGTCTCCACCACTCTGCCGTCAGCCTGAACGCGGACCTTCCAGCTCATCGATTAGGTGAACACCGTCGTGAAAGCGTCGTTCAGCTCACGCTGGAAGAAGAAGATGCCCCTGCCGATCTCGTCCTCCGTCCAGGTGATCACCGGCGAGTCGGGGTACGGCATGTAGCCGCCGGCGAAGGTCTCGTTCCGGTTGCCGGACGGATCGAAGAAGTAGATGGTCAGGCCCCGGCTGATCCCGTGGCGGGTCGGGCCAACGTCGATCTTCACGTCGTTCATCGCGATGACGTCCGCCGCCTTGCGGATCTCGTTCCAGTCGTCCAGCAGGAACGAGAAGTGGTGCATCTTGCCCTGCGGGCCGGCGATGATCGCAATGTCGTGCACCGTGTTGGTCCGGAACAGCCAGGCCGCGATCAGGTCGCCGTTCTTGGTGACCAGCCGCTCGGACATCCAGAAGCCGAGCAGGTGCATGTAGAAGTCGGTGGACTTCTGCGCGTCCTCGGCCGCCAGCAGGATGTGGTCCAGCCGCGGGGCGCCGATGCCCTGCAGGCCGGCCGGCCAGGGGTTCGGGTTCAGGGAGCCGACCTTGGTGCCGACCCGCTCCATCTCCGCGTACAGCTTCACCCAGTGGCCGCCGGGATCCTCGAACCAGAGCGCCTCGCCCATGCCCATCTCGGAGCCGGCGGGCAGGGTCTGCACCTTCACACCGGCGCTCTCTAGCTTGTTGCGGAAGAAGACCAGGTCGTCGGGGGACTCCACCTTCAGCGAAATCCACTCCAGGCCGGCCCGGTTGCTGGGGGTGAGGGTCAGGCTGTGGTGGTCGAACTCGTCCCAGCCCTTCAGGTAGACGTTGCCGTCCTTGTCCTGGCCGGTCACCTCAAAGCCGATGACCTTGGTGTAGTAGTCTATCGAGGCCTGCATGTCCAGACAGCGAATCCGGACGCCTCCCAGACGCATGATCCCCATTGCTCAGTCCTCCCACATGTGGATTTCCACGGGTCAAGCCCGGCTTACCGCCCCGGAATCTCGCTCACGGGCGTCCCGCCGATGCCCCAGTGGGTCTTGGGCACCTCGTAGATCACCACGCGGACGCGCTCCCGGGGGGTGCCCAGCACACGCGACGTCGTCTCCGTCAGCTCACGGATGAGCTCCCGCTTCTGCTCGGGGGTGCGGCCCTCCAGCATGTCCACCCGAATCAGCGGCATCTCCCTCTCCCCCCTTTCCGTCCTGGTTTTCTGCGCCGCCACCGGTGCCGGGCCCGGGCCGGCTCACGGCCTGCCGGAGCTGCACCGTCCGCCGGCCAGCAGAGGCCCGGGGGTTCGCCGGCCGCAGGCCCGCACCGTCCCGGGGCTAGACCACCCGCAGGCTCACTGAGCCCAGGCTGGAGAACCGGGCTTCGACCACGTCGCCCGGCGCCACGAAGGCGGCGGCCGTGAGGGCCCCTGTGAAGACCAGCTGCCCGGCCTTCAGCTTCTGGCCGCGGCGGGCCAGGTGATTGGCCAGGCGGGCCAGGGCGATGGCAGGGTCGCCCAGCACCGCCGCGCCCGCGGCCGTGGTGAGAATCTCACCGTTCTTCACGAAGACGACGCCGACGGTGGCCAGATCCAGCCCTTCGGCGGGGACGGGGCGCGCCCCCGTCACCGCCCGGGCGGTGGACGTGTTGTCCGCCACCACGTCGGGCAGGGTGAACTTGAAGTCCTTGTAGCGGCTGTCGATGACCTCCAGGGCGGGGAGCACCCAGCGCACGGCGGCCAGGGCCTGCGCCGGCGTGACGTCCGGCCCCTCCAGGTCCTCCCCCATCACCACCGCGATCTCGGGCTCCACCCGGGGGTGAATCAGCTCCGCCGTCTTCACCTCGCACCCGGGCAGCAGGGTGGAGGCGAAGAGGGCGCCGTACACCGGCTCGAACACGCCCATCGCCTTCTGCTTCTCCTTGCTGGTGAGGCCCAGCTTCCAGCCGATCAGCCGGTCGCCGGCTGCCAGCTTGCGGGCGATGATCTCGTCCTGCACCTGGTAGCCTTCCTCCAGCGTCAGCTCGCCGTGGGTCTGGGCCAGCGAAGGCACCTCCCGCCGCTCGGCCTCGGCCGCCAGCAGGTGTTCCGCAATCGCCTCCAGCTCGTCACGGGAAAGGGGCATATGCGCAATCCTCCTTCCAGCTCCTGCGGGCCACGCCCCCTGAGCACACGCCGCGCTCCGGGTCAGTCGGGCCAGGCCATCCGCGCCCGCTTCTTACGCGGTCGGGATGCCGATGGTCTGCAGCTCGGTGTAGAAGTCGAGGCTGTGCATGCCGCCCTCGCGGCCGATGCCCGACTCCTTCATGCCGCCGAAGGGCACCCGCAGATCGCGCACGAACCAGGAGTTGATCCAGACGTTGCCGCTCTGCAGCCGCTGGGCCATCCGGTGCAGCCGGGTGATGTCCCTGCCCTGCACCACCGAGCTGAGGCCGTAGCGGCCGGCGTTGATGATGTCGAGCACCCACTCGTCATCCGTGAACGGGGTGACGCTGACCACGGGGCCGAAGACCTCTTCCTGCACGATCTCCACGCTGGGATCGGGGGCGGCGAAGACCGTGGGGGCGATGAAGTAGCCGCCGTCGAACGGCGCCGGCAGCCCTTCGGCGCGCCCGCCGCCCGTGAGGCACTCGACGCCCTGCGCCTTCGCCCTGTCGATGAAGCCCATCACCCGGTCGAAGTGCTCCTGGGCGATGACCGGCCCCAGGGTGGTGTTCATGTCCAGCGGGTCGCCGGGCCGCAGGGCCTTCACCCGCTCCAGCAGAATCTCCATGAACCGGTCGTAGATGGGCTGCTCCACAAAGATGCGGGAACCGGCCAGGCAGACCTCGCCCTGGTTGTAGAAGGCGGCCCGCATGGTGACGTCCAGGGCCTTCTCCAGGTCCGCGTCGGCGAAGATGATGTTGTTGCCCTTGCCGCCCAGCTCGAAGGAGACCCGCTTCAGGGTGGGCGCGCCGGCCGCCATGATGACCTTGCCGGTCGTGGTCTCGCCGGTGAAGGAGATCAGCTTCACGTCGGGGTGCGTGGTGAGGTAGGCCCCGGCGCTGTCGGGACCGAAGCCGTGCACCACGTTGAAGACGCCGTCGGGAATGCCCGCCTCCTGCGAGAGCTCGGCGAGCCGGGTGCAGCCCACGGGGGTCAGCTCGGCCGGCTTCAGGATGACGGTGTTGCCCGCGGCCAGGGCCGGGCCGATCTTCCAGGTGGAGAGCATCTGCGGCATGTTCCACGGCGTGATGAGTCCGGCGACGCCCACCGGCTGCCGGTTGGTGTAGAAGGTGTAGCCGGGCAGCACGAACGCCTCGTCGTAGTACTTCTCAGCCAGGTCGGCGAAGAACGTGATGTTGTGGGCCATGCGCTCGACGTAGCCGGCGATGCCCTCGCGAATGGGCCGGCCGACATCCATGCACTCCAGGTAGTTCAGCTCGTCCTTGTGCTCGATCATCAGCTGGGCCCAGCGGCGGAGCAGCTTGCCCCGCTCGGCCGGCGCCATGCGGCCCCAGATCTTGAAGGCCCGCACGGCGGCCTTCGCGGCCAGGTCGATCTCCGCCTTGCCGCCGAGCGCGCACCGGGTCAGCTCCTGGCCGGTCGCCGGGTTGGGCACCGAGAACGTCTCGCCGCTTGCGCTGTCGACAAACTTGCCGTCGATGAAGTGCTTCAGCCCCTTGCGCAGCCACGCATCCATGCGCTCGCGCACCGCGCTGGGAATGACCGCCTCTGCCATCTACTTCCCGCTCCTTTCTGCTGCCAGGTCCTGTGCCACGACGAGAATCAGATCCTCCTGACCGCCCACCGCCTTGCGCCGGCCCATCTCCATCAGGATGTCGCGGGCGTCAACCCCGAACCGCTCCGCCGCCCGCCGGGCGTGCAGCAGGAAGCTGGAGTAGACGCCGGCATAGCCGACGGTGAGCGCATCCTTGTCGATGATGATCGGCCGCGGCAGGATGGGCCGCACGACCTCCTCGGCCGCGTCCTGCAGCTTCCACAGGTCGATGCCGGTCTCGTAGCCCGCCTTGGCGAGCGCGGCCGCCAGCACCTCGGTCTGGGCGTTGCCGGCTCCGGCCCCCAGCCCGCAGGTGGAGCCGTCCACCTGGTTCGCCCCCTCTTCCAGGGCGGCCAGGGTATTGCCGATGGCCAGCCCCAGGTTGTTGTGGGCGTGGAAGCCCACCTGGCACTCCAGCCCCTCCACCAGCGCCGAGACCCGCGCCCGCACGTCGTCGGGCAGCATCGCGCCGGCGGAGTCGACCACGTAGACGCAGTCGGCGCCGTAGGACTCCATCTTGCGGGCCTCTTCCAGCAGGTGCCGGGGCTCGATCATGTGAGACATCATCAGGAAGGTGACGACTTCCATGCCGTTCTGCTTGGCCCAGTGGATGTGCTCCTCCGAGATGTCGGCCTCGGTACAGTGGGTGGCCACCCGGGCGACGGTGGCGCCGGCGTCCCGGGCCATCTTCAGGTCCTCCACCGTGCCGATGCCCGGCAGGATGAGCACGGCCAGCTTCGCCCGGGTCATCTCCTCCCGAGCCGCCCGCAGCAGCTGCTCCTCGGGCACGCGGCTGAAGCCGTAGTTCTGGGAGCTGCCCCCCAGCCCGTCGCCGTGGGCGACCTCAATCACAGGCACGCCGGCCCGGTCCAGGCGGCGCACGACGGCGCGCACCTGCTCCTCGGTGAACTGGTGGGAGACCGCGTGGCTGCCGTCGCGCAGGGTGGTATCCGTGATGCGCACGTACCGCTTCTGCATGCTTCCTTACCCCCTCTCCCCGGCCTCGAGCAGGTGCCGGGCGGTGACCTCGGCCGCCTGCACGGCCGCAGCCGTCATGATGTCCAGGTTGCCGGCGTACTTGGGCAGGAAGTCGCCCCGGCCCTCCACCTCGATGAAGACCGACACCCTGCGCGGCTCGAAGATCGGCTCCGAGCGCAGCCGGTAGCCCGGCACATAGGCCTGCACCGTGCGGATCATGTCGTCGATGGAGGCCCGCATCTGAGCCGGGTCGTACGCCTCGGCCGTGTGGCAGAAGATGGTGTCGCGCATCATGATGGGCGGCGACGCCGGGTTCAGGATGATGATCGCCTTGCCCCGCTTCGCCCCGCCGACGACCTCCAGGCCCCGGGCCGTGGTCTGGGTGAACTCGTCGATGTTGGCCCGGGTGCCGGGCCCGGCCGAGAGGCTGGCGATGGTGGCGACGATCTCGGCGTACTCCACGGGCACCACCCGGCTGACGGCCTTGACCATCGGGATGGTGGCCTGCCCGCCGCAGGTGATCATGTTGATGTTCATGGCATCCCGGTGCTCGCCCAGGTTGACCGCCGGGCAGACGTAGGGGCCGACGGCCGCCGGGGTGAGGTCGATGGCCCGGATGCCCTTCTCCTTCAGCGCCTGGTGATGGGCCAGGTGGGCCTTGGCGGAGGTGGCGTCGAACACGATGGCCGGCGGGTCGGGGTGGTTGAGGATGTACGCGTAGCTCTCGGCGCTGGTCTCATAGCCCAGCCGTGCCGCGCGCTTCAGGCCTTCGGAGTTCGGATCGATGCCGACCATCATGGCCAGCTCGAGCACGTCGCTGCGCTGAATCTTGTACATCAGGTCGGTGCCGATGTTGCCGGACCCGATGATCCCCACGCGCACCTTCTGGGGCACAAGCATCCTCCTTCCTACTCAAACCGTGCGCTGACGCTGCCCAGCCCGCAGCCGAAGCGGGCGGTGAACAGGTCGCCGGGCCTGGCCTCCACGGCGGCGGTGACCGCGCCGGAGAGGATCACCTCACCCGCCCTGAGCCGGATGTCGAACTGCGCCAGCTTGTTGGCGAGCCAGGCCACCGCGGCCGCGGGGTTGCCCAGCACGGCCGCCCCGGCCCCGCACCAGAGCATCTCGCCGCTGCGCTCGAAGACCATGCCCACCAGCGTCAGGTCCAGCTGGTCGGGCCGCACGCCCCGCTCGGCCAGCACCACCCGGCCGGAGGAGGCGTTGTCGGCCACCGTGTCGGGCAGCCTGATCTTCCAGTCGGCGATGCGGCTGTCGACGATCTCCAGCGCCGGCACGATCAGCCGGGTGGCCTGCAGCACATCCAGCACCGTACACGGCGTGGGCAGGTCCCGCGCCAGGATGAAGGCCAGCTCCCCCTCCACCTTGGGCTGGAGCAGCTCGCCCAGCTCTACCGGCTCGCCCGGGGGAACGACCATCGTGTCCAGCACATGGCCGTAGTCCGGCTCAAACACGCCCAGCATCTTCTGCATCGCGTGGGAGGTGAGGCCGATCTTCTTGCCCACCACCCGCTCGCCGCGCGCCTTCCGGATCTCCATCCAGGCCAGCTGGATCCGGTAGGCGTCGTCCGCAGTCAGATCCGGTTCCCGCTCCGTCAGGGGGCCGATGGGCCTGCGCGTGCGCTCGGCCTGATCCAGCTCCGCGGCGTACGCCGCGAGGCGCTCACTCGTGAGGGCCATGGAAAACTCCTCCTCTCCGCGTGGGGGCGCAGAAAAATGAAAGCCCAGCCAGGACGCGGGCAGGCAGCGCTTCACGCGGCTGCTGCTTGGCGTCCCGGTGGGCTGGGTTCCGCCGGCTTCCCTCCGCGCCTTTCCGGGCGCCGAGGCACAGGCGGACTGCACCTCCGGCTCTATGCGGTTCATCGTGTATGTACGGATACAGGTGGCTTTTCCCTGTCGGGCTGTCGGTGTTCCGGGTCTGGTGTTGGCGGTCTCACCGCCTGCGCCTGTCCAGCCTGTGGCCTTATCCCGCGGTGCCGATCGGCACCCGGGCCGGCCGGCCGTACCGTTCCCAGTAGCGCTGCACGGCAGACCGCATCGCCATGATGAACGCCTGCTGCGACGGGATCACCAGCGACCTGGCCATCTCCCGCAGCAGGGGATCCAGGCCCTGGGCCAGGCAGTACCCCACGACCCGCTCCCGGCAGAAGCGCCGGGCGAGGTCGGTGGTCAGCATGAACTCTGCATCGACAATGGTGTGGGTCTCCGGGTCGATTTCGAGTACCACCCCTGCGGTTCCGAACCGCTCAGAGAGGCACGTCCCGCGCGGGGCCTGCGCATACCCGCTCGTGAGTACCGTGAGCTCCCGCCTGCCACTCACTGACCACACCCCCCATTGGCGCCTAGTCAAAATGTTATGTTTGGGTAGCCAATTTGTGCACTGTTGAAACGGACGGAGAGGAACCGTTTGTTCCGTCCGAATCCGCGGGGCCCCAGTCCGTCAGGCTCAGCAGACGGAGGCTGACCTGCGTGTCGAACCGGACTTCCGGGTCGTCCAGGTCCAGGCCGCCCACCTCCCGGATGCGCTGCAGCCGGTACTTCAGCCCGCTGACCGAGATGTTCAGCTTCTCGGCCGCCGCCTGCAGGCTGCAGGCGTTCTCCAGGTAGACGCTCAGGGTCTGCAGGAGCTCGGTCTGGTTCTCGCGGTCATAGTCCATCAGGGGGCCGAGCCGCTCTGCGGCGTGGCGGAGCAGCAGCTCGGGCGGGCCGGCGCGCAGCAGCAGCTGCATCGCGCCCAGCTGGTCCACCCGCACCACCTGCGCCTTCCGGCCGTGCCGCTGCATGGCCGCCAGAAGCGTCTGGCACTCCCGGTAAGCCCGTGCCGCCTCGGCGGCCCCCTGGAAGGTCCGGCTCACGCCCACGCGCACCGGCTGGCGCTCGGCGGCCGCCCACGCCGACAGGTCATCTGCCAGGTCTGCGGCGGCCGGGCCGGAGCACTCCACGAGCCCCACCAGGTGGTCGGTCCGGGTGGCCAGAAGGCCGCGGATGCCGCTGGACTCCAGCAGTTCGTGAAACCGCCAGTGCAGCGCGGCCAGGCGGCCCTGGGGAATGCCATCCGGCAACCCGGCGGGTTCGACGACAATGATCCGGTGCGGCGCGCCGGCCAGGTTCAGGCCCAGGTGATGGGCCCACCGCTCCAGGAAGCCGGGGTCTGCCCCCGAGGCGAGCAGGTGATCGAGGAACTCCCCCCGGGCATGAATGGCGCCCTCGACGGCCGCCCGGGCCCGCAGGAGCTCCAGCCCGCAGGTGAGCGCCGCCCGTTCGGCCACCAGGCTGACCAGGTCGATGGCCAGACCCTGCACCGCGCTCATGCTGAGGAAGCCCAGCAGCTCCTCGCCGAGGAGGACGGGGGCGACGATGCGCGCGCTGCCGGGGCTGCCCGTCCGCCCGCCCGGCCATGGAACCGCCGCGGCCGGCAGCACCAGGGGTCTGCGGTCCCGCTGAAGCCGCGCCAGCTGCCGGCGCAGGTCGGGGCGGACGGCGACCAGCTCCGCCAGCGGCGCAATCTCGCCGAACCGGGCCAGCGGGCGCAGGTGCCGGTCGTCCACGGCCACCCCGCAGCCCAGGAGCCTGCCCAGGGCCTCGGCGACGCCGGCGGCCCCGGCTCCCCGGGCGACCACGTGGGTAAGCTGTTCATGGACGGCGATCACGTGCTGAAGCTGGTCGTGTTCGCTGCGGAGGCGGCGCAGCGTCTGCTCCGCCTCTTCGGAGAGCGGCGCCAGATCCCACAGCGGCGCATCCGCCTTGGCCTGCAGCCCCCACGCCTCCGCGGGCATGCCGACGAACTGGCACGACTCGTCGCCCATGCCCGCGCAGGTGACCTCCCGGAAGAGGATGCGCCTACCCATCACCGTGGAGGCGTACCCGCCGGCGTAACCGGTGATCACCCAGCAGGTGGGCCGGTCGGCGGCGCCGAAGTGGCGCAGGTGCTCCCGGGCTTCCACGGAATGGCGCCAGGTCCCCTCCATGCGGAACCTGCCCTCTGCCGGGTCCATCTGCAGGAGCCGCACCTCCACCCCGGCCATGCGGGTCGCGGCGTGCAGGCGGGGACCATCCCGCAGCCAGTCCACCTCGGAGCGGCCTTCGCCCATGCTCACGCCGCGGGCCTTCGCCGCCTCCTGGCCCCAGGCCCAGCCGAAACGCAGGAGGAGCCCCCTGGCCCGGGCCTCGCCCAGCGTGCGGATCAGGTCCCGCCGGAACGCGCCGAAGGCCTGTGTGCTGAGTCCTCTGATCACGTCCGCCGACAACGCGATCACCCCTTCACACCCGGCTCGGCTCACCTCCAGACGCTTGGCACCCCGAAACTTCTTTCCAAGTGCGATTCTTCCCTGCTGTCAAGTTGACTGTTAGTACTGAATTCAGTGTATACGAGTAGCCTGTGTGCAGGCGAGCAAGTATCGGCCGTCCACGGGTCAATGGCGCTTTTGTGCCATATCGCCATAGGGTGTATGTCCGAAGTGACGGCGGGAGTGGCCTATGGGTGGTGAGTGGTGAGTCGTGGGCTGTGAGAATGGTGGCGGGGACGGAAGCCGCCGACGTGGCCGTGGGCGGTGAGGCGTGGGTCGTGAGAACAGCGGATCGCGGGGCAGGGACGGCGGCTGTGCGCGGTGAGTCGTGGGCTGTGAGAATAGCGGCTCGCGGGGCAGGGACGGCGGCTGTGCGCGGTGAGTCGTGAGCCGGGAGAATGGTGGCGGGGACGGAGGCCGCCGACGTGGCCGTGGGCGGTGAGGCGTGGGTCGTGAGAATAGCGGCTCGCGGGGCAGGGGCGGCGGCTGTGCGCGGTGAGTCGTGAGCCGTGGGAATGGTAGCGGGGACGGAAGCCGCCGACGTGGCCGTGGGCGGTGAGGCGTGGGTCGTGAGAACAGCGGCTCGCGGGGCAGGGACGGCGGCTGTGCGCGGTGAGTCGTGAGCCAGGAGAATGGTGGCGGGGACGGAAGCCGCAGGCGTGGCCGTGGGCGGTGAGGCGTGGGTCGTGAGAATAGCGGCTCGCGGGGCAGGGGCGGCGGCTGTGCGCGGTGAGTCGTGAGCCGGGAGGGTGGTGGCGGGGACGGAAGCCGCAGGCGTGGCCGTGGGCGGTGAGGCGTGGGTCGTGAGAACAGCGGATCGCGGGGCAGGGACGGCGGCTGTGCGCGGTGAGTCGTGAGCCGGGAGGGGCCCAGCCCTGACGAAAGCGGCGGGCGTGACCGTGGGTGGTGAGTCCTGAGCTGTAATAGCAGTCGCTGGCGACAGCGGCGAGAATGGCTTCGGTGCGAAGCCGTGAGCGTGGTGCCGGAAGAAGGCGGTGGCGGCGAGCGCCGCTGTAGTCGGTCAGTGCTGGGCCGAGAGCGTGACTGCTGAGCGCCTGGCCGGGCAACCGGTCTCGAACTGTGTCCCGCAGGCCGACGGGCTGCGAAAGCCGCGCCACCGGCCGTCCACCTTTCCGTTCCCTCCATGCACCGCCGTTAACGCATCGTCCACGGCTCAGCGCACCTCTCACCGCCGACCGCTCAACAGCCACGGCACCTCTCACCGGTCGCTTCCCGCCGTTCGCGACAGCCGTCCACGGCCCACTGCCCACCTCGCACGCTGGCCGACCACCGCCTCTCTCTCACTGCTCACTGCCCACCGCTCACCGTCCACCGCTCAACGCCGCTTCCCGCCGTTCGCGACCACCGTCCACGGCCCACTGCCCGCCTCCCAGGCTCACCACCCACCGCCTCTCTCTCACTGCTCACTGCCCACCGCTCAACGCCCACCGCTCAACGCCGCTTCCCGCCGTCCGCGACCACCGTCCACGGCCCACTGCCCACCCTCGCCGACCACCGCCTCTCTCTCACCGCTCACTGCCCACCGCTCACCGCCCACCGCTACCTCTCACCGCCCACTGCTCACCTCTCACCGCCTACCTTGTGCTAGAGTAGTCGCGACACCAGATTCGCATCTCCATCCCCGGAGGTGATCGCATTTGCTCGTAACCGTACTGGGACGATACTCCCCTTACGCGCCTGCGGGCGGCGCCTGCCCCGGCTTCCTGGTGCAGGCCGGCGGCGTCGCGCTCATGCTGGACGGCGGTCCCGGCACCGTCGCTCGGCTGCAGATGCAGATCGATGCGGCCGACCTGAGCGCCGTGCTGGTCTCCCACCTGCACCCCGACCACATCGCGGACCTGCACAGCCTGCAGTACCTGGTCGCCGACCAGGCGCCCGGGCGGGATCCCCTGCCGGTCTATGCGCCCGATCTCAGCAGCCCGGAGCGGCACTGGCTGGAGCCCACCAGCTTCGGCAAGGCCTGGATGCGGCTGCTCCCCCTCCCGGTGGACGAGGGCATCGTCTTCGGCCCGGTGCGAGTCACCTTTGCCCGCACCGACCACCCGGATCCCTGCTGGGCCATGCGCATCACCGACGGCCGCCGCACGCTGGTGTACACGGCCGATACCGGCGCCGGCGCGGACCTGGCCCCCTTTGCGCGGGGCGCCGATCTGCTGATCGCCGAGTCCACCTTCGTCGCCGCCAACGGCAAACACCGCAGGGGGCACATGACCGCCGGGGAGGCCGCAGACCTGGCCCGACGGGCCGGCGTCCGGCGGCTGCTGCTGACCCACTTCCTGCCCTCGACCCCCATCGCCGAGGCCGAAGCGGAGGCGCGGGCCGTTTTCCCGGCGTCCGAGGCGGCGGTGGAGATGCGAACGTACCGGGTCTGACGGGATGCATCTTTCTGCGGGCTGCGGCATTCCATGATAGCAACCGGTTACAACCAGTGGTGACCTGCAAGTGGAGGTGGCACCGTTGACGGTGACCCTCTGTGCGGTGAATCCCGCGAAACGCCGCCTGGCCCGCAAGCCCATCATTGGTATCACGCCCAGCTTCGACCGCGAAAGCGAGCGCCCCCTCATCAGCGGCAGGCCCCTGCTGTACGTGACCCAGGAGAACGTGCGGGCGATCCGGGCCGCAGGGGGACACGCCGTGATCCTGCCCATGTGCCAGGACGATGAAGCCGAGCTGCTGGACGGGCTCGACGGCCTGTTGGTCACCGGCACCGAGACTCCCCTGCCCCGACGCCTGCGCGTGCGCGAACAGCTTCCCGGCCTCAGGGAACAGAACCCCGAGCGCTACGACTCCGACAGCCGCTGGCTCCGGGGCGCCCTGGACCGGAAGATGCCCGTGCTCGCCATCTGCCACGGCATGCAGATGCTGAATGAGATCCTCGGCGGTTCCCTGTGGCCCAGGATCTTCCCCAAAGCCGAAAGCCAGCGCCACGCCCAGACCGCCCCGCCCGACCAGCCCTGGCACCCCCTCCGCGTGCTGCCCGGCTCCCTGCTGGCGGCGTCCCTGGGAACGACGGAAACCATGGTCAACAGTTTCCACGTGCAGGCAGTCCGGCGGCCGGGCGAGGGCGTACAGATTACCGGGTACTCGGCAGATGGCGTCGTCGAGGCCATCGAGTGCCCGGCCTACCCCTTTGTCGTCGGCGTCCAGTTCCACCCGGAAAGGCTCCTCCGAACCAACTCGCATATGCTGAACCTCTTCAAAGCGTTTGTGGCCGCCGCCGCCGAACATGCCGAAGAGCGGTGTGCAGATGCGGCGGCCTGCAAGAACTAAGCGGTTCGCGGCGGCACCCGAGTGCTGCTGCAGCCGTGCGGCCGGCCCCCCTGGGGGAGCCGGCCGCACGCGCGTCCTTCCCGGACCGCTCGTGTCCGGTCGCTTCGTACCGCACGCTCCCCCTTGACGAACGGCGCTGAGGGCAATGATAATATAGGTGAAACTATCACCTAGATGAAGACGCGCTGTTCGCTCTCAAGGGGGTGCAACCAGTGCGCATCGCCGTCACCGCCCTGCAGCCCGGTCCGGACAGCTCCGTGGCCCGGGCGCTCGATCGGGCGCCTTACCTGGTCGTCTACGACACGGCAACCGGCACCTGGCAGGCGCTGGACAACCGGCCTGTCCGGAAGGTCTCCGGCTGTCCGGCGGATGCGGCGGCGGAGCTGCTGGAGCGTCACCGGGTGGACGTGCTGCTGACCGGCACCTACGGGCCTGCCGCCTACCGGGCGCTTCAGGACCGGTTCATCCGCGTGCGCGACGGCGCCGCGGGTACGGTGCGCCACGCGGTGAGCCGCTTCCTCCAGCCTGCCAAAGCAACCCGCCACCATCATCTCCAGTGAAAGGGGTATCAACATGCGCTTCGCTCTCCCGGTTCGCCCAGACGGTCGCCTCAACCCCCACTTCGGCCGCTCCCCGGCCTTCACGTTCATCGATGCCGATCCCGAGGCCAAGCAGATCACCGGCCGCCAGACGCTCCCGGCGCCGCCGCACGACCACGCGGGACTGGCCCGGTTCATGGAGGAGAACGGCACCGAGGTCGTGATCGCCGGCGGGATGGGACCAGGCATGCGCCACACCCTCGAGCGCGCCGGCCTGACAGTCGTGGTGGGCGCGCCCAGCCTCGATCCGGCAGAGCTGGTCACGCAGTACCTGAACGGCACCCTGGTCACGGGCGAAAACACCTGCGGGCACCATCACGGCCATGGACACGGTTACCATGGTCACCATGATCACGACGGTCACTACGATCGCCACGGTCACCATGATCACGACGGTCACCACGATCGCCGCGGTCACCATGATCACGACGGTCACCACGATCGCCGCGGTCACCATCATCAAGACGGTCACCATAATCAGCACCGTCACCACGGTGAACACGATCCCGGCGACCACCGGGGGTACCAGGGCCGCCATGGCCGCAGCTAGGGGGTGAGACCGCCATGCCCCGCGGACATTGCCGTCACCACCACGGTCGCGGCCGCAGGTGCGGTATGGGTCACATGTACCGGTTCGTCGAGCCCGTGGTGCTCTACGCCCTCAAACTGAAGGGCGAAAGCCACGGCTACGACCTGGCCGGGGTCGTGCAGGCCTGCGCGCTGACGGAGGCCGAGATCGAGCGCGCGTCGCTCTACCGGACCCTGAAGCAGCTCGAGGCCAGCGGGCACGTGACCTCCCGCTGGGAAACCGACGAGAGCGGACCCGCCCGCCGGCTCTACCGGCTGACCGAAAGCGGCGAGCGGTACCTGCAGGACTGGGTGGAGCTGCTGGACAGGCTGTCGCAGTCCATGGCCCGTTTCGTCGCCGATGCCCGGCGGCTGGGGTCGGAGACCCGATCGTGAGCGCGGAGGGTCATGGAGAGCGCCGCCCCTGTGCCCGGAGCCGGGCGCAGGGGCGGCGCATCGGTCTGTCTAGTAGTTCTCCACGAAGATCTCGAAGTACGCCTGCGGATACTGACAGGCCGGGCAGGACTTGGGAGCGGCCGTGCCCTCGTGGATGTAGCCGCAGTTCCGGCACTTCCAGAAGTACTTGCCGTCCCGCTTGAAGACCACGCCCTTCTCCAGGTTCTCCACCAGTTTGCGGAAGCGGGTCTCGTGCGCGGTCTCCGCCTTGGCGATCATCCGGAAGGCGGTGGCGATCTCCTTGAACCCTTCGGCCTCTGCCACGTCCGCGAACTCGGGATACATGTCCGCCCACTCGTGGTGCTCGCCGGCGGCCGCCGCCTTCAGGTTGTCGGCGGTGCTGCCGATGGCAATCGGATAAGCTGCGTGGATCTCGACGTCGGCGGGCATCTCGCCCTCCAGCCCGGCCGCCGCCAGGTTGAAGAACCGCTTTCCGTGCTCCGCCTCGTTCAGCGCGGTCTCCTCGAAAATCGCCGCGATCTGTTCCAGCCCCTCCTCACGGGCCTTCGTGGCGTACATCATGTACCGGGCCTGGGCCTGGCTTTCCCCCGCGAAGGCCTTCAGGAGGTTCTCCAGCGTCTTGGTGCCTTTCAGGTTCATATCCCTTCTCCTTTCCCCGGCGAGGACATCGGCGGCCGGTTCGCAGCCTTCCCAGCGCCGACCTGGGCAGTTGCCGGTTCATACCTTATTATATCTGAGATTGTTCTCTCTTTCACTTGTTCAAAGGAAGGGAGTTCCTCTGACCCAAAGGGAACGGGATCCCTCCCCCCAGGTCGATGCCGCCGTGATCCCTTCGGCGCCGGGGCCCCGGGCGGCTGAGACGGAAACCGGCCCAGACTGCTCGGGACGAACAGCTTGGGCCGGCGTGTTGCAGGACGTCTGCCGCAAGGGCCCTAGAGCCCGATCTTCACCCGGGTGGCGTAGAAGACCACGCGCCCGGCCAGCTCGCCCAGGGCCACCAGCGCCACCAGGGCGCCGGCGAACTGCGGCATCTGGGCCACCTTCTGCTGGACCACACGCCGCCAGACCAGCGGCATCATGATGCCGGCGCCGGCCGCCAGGCAGAGGATCTGCCCCCAGTAGAGCACGGACCACTCGTCGATGATCAGGGCGGCGGTTGCCTGCGCCTCGGGCCCGGCCGTGCCCAGGTAGACGCCGTGCAGCGCCAGCGCCACGACCTGCAGCGCCAGCATGGCCATGGCGCCCACCACCAGGCTCGTCAGCCCCCGGGGCTCCTCGCCCTCGGTGCGGCAGCACAGGCCGGCGAAGACCACCGAAGTGCCGATCAGCCCGGCGGTCGCGAAGAAGACCAGCGTCGTCGAGAAGTGCGTCCACGCGGGGAACGCCGTGGTGCGGTAGATCATCGACATGGAGAAGATCAGCGCCAGGCCCAGCAGGCTCGTCAGCACCGCCCAGCCGTTGCGGGTCTGCGGGCTTCCCACCTCCGACCGCTCCAGGAGCACGCTGGCGATGCCGGTCGCGCCGAAGAGCGCCGTCAGCAGGATCTCGCGGCTCAGCCACGACGTTCCCAGGTTGCCCATGGTCTTCAGGGCGTTCAGCGGGTAGCCCAGGTGGGTCACCGAGGCCAGCACGCCCACGATGCCGAGGCCGAGGGCGACATACAGGAAGCGCATGCGCTTCTCCCGGGATTCCTCATTCCACACCACCAGCCGGCTGACCACGTAGATGCCGACGGCCGACTGCAGACAGAGGGTGTAGAGAATCAGCGACCAGTCGTGCATGTTCACTTGCGACTCCCTCCAATCGGCGAGCTGATGGCTCCGGCCGGCGGGTTGACGACCAGGGACGGGGAGGTGAGGTTCGGGTCGGCCAGCCCCCGCACCCAGGAGGTGCCGTTGTGCTTGGCCCGCAGCTCTTCGATGTCGCCGAAATCGATGAGCTGGTACGGACAGGCGTCCACGCAGACCGGACGCAGGCCGGCTTCCACCCGGTCGATGCAGCCGTCGCACTTGTGCACCCGGCCCGTCTCGGGGTTGTACTGCGGGGCGTCGTACGGGCATGCCCACACACAGCTCTGGCAGCCCACGCAGTCCTCGGCGTTGACCAGCACGAGGCCGTTGTCGCTCCGCTTGTACATCGCCCCGGTGGGACAGGCGTGGACGCAGGACGGGTTGGCGCAGTGGTTGCAGCTGATGGAGAGCCAGTAGGACGTCACGTTGTTAAACCAGGCGTTGCCGCGCTGCACCCAGCCGCCGTCCTCGTAGTTATTCACCTTGCGGAACAGCTGGCCCACCTCGAGGTTCGCCCGGTCCTTGCACGCAATCTGGCAGGTCTTGCATCCTGCGCAGTACTTCGCATCGATGAAGAATCCGTATTGCATTCCGGCTCACCTCCTTAGAGCTTGGCCACCTGAACCAGGTTGGTGTGCTGCGGGTTGCCCTTGGCGCCGGGGGTCGGATGATATTTGGCGATGGTGTTGATGCAGCCCCGGATATCCACGCCCTTCTCGTTGGGCGTGTACCAGGCGCCCTGGGGCAGGTCGGCCACGCCGGGCATGATCGTCTTGGAGACCCGGCACCGCACGTGGATCTCGCCCCGGTCGTTCCAGACCCGCACCATGTCGCCGTCCTTGATGCCCCGGGCGGCCGCGTCGAGCTCGTTGAGGGTGATCATCTGCGGCTCCACCTCTTCCATCCACGGGTTGTTGTCGTGGGTGGAGTGGACGCGCCGCTTGGTGTGGTGGCCGATGAGCTGGATCGGGTACTTCTCCCGCAGCGGGTCCTCCGGGCCTTCCCAGGACGAGACGTACTTGGGGATGGCCGGAAGCTCGTCCGCGTTGCCCCGCTGCTCGGCCAGCTTCGCCAGCTGCTCCGAGTAGATCTCGATCTTGCCCGACGGGGTAGGCAGGGGGTTCTTCTCGGGGTCGGCGATGAAGTCGGCGTAGGCGATGACCGGCTTCGTGTCCTTGCCGCGGACAACGGGATCTTCCAGCAGCTGCTCCCAGGTCGGGAAATCCGGATTCTTGGCGCGCAGGTTGTCGATGGCCTCGCGGCACCAGTCCTCCCATGTCTTCCCTTCCGTGAACTCGTCGGCGATGCCCAGCTTCTCGGCGACGCCGGCGCAGACCTCGTAGTTGCCCTTCACGTCGAACAGCGGCGTGATGGCCGGAACGCCCAGGTAGAAGCGGTCGCCCATGACGTTGGTCGAGCCCCGGCCCAGGTGGAGCCGCTCGTAGCTGGTCGCGTCGGGCAGCAGCACGTCGGCATAGCGGGCCGAAGGAGTCATCATCACGTCGTGGACCACGATGAACTCGCACAGCGACTCGTCCTGCAGAATCCGGTGCGTGGCGCCGGTGTCGGAGTGCTGGTTGATCAGCGTGTTGCCGCCGTAGTTCCAGATGAACTTGATGTTGGAGTCCAGCTTCTCAGCGCCCCGCAGGCCGTCGATGACCGTGAGCTCCGTACCCCGGACGATGGCCTCGGTCCACATGAAGACCGGGATCTGGGCCTTCACCGGGTTGGTGCCGGCGGGGATGCTGGGGCTGGGCGCATTCTTGCGGCCGTCCCGGAGGCCGGGGCCGCCGCCGCTCACGCCGATGTTGCCCGTCATGGCGGCCAGCACGGGGAGGCCCCGCACCGGCTGCTCGCCGTAGGCGTGCCGCTGCCAGCCCAGGTTCTGGATCAGGGCGCAGGGCTTGGTCAGGGCGATCTCCCGGGCCAGCCGCACGATGGTCTCCCGCGGGATGCCGGTGATTGCCTCGGCCCACTCAGGGGTCTTGGGCACGCCGTCGGCCGCGCCAAGCACGTAGCTCTTGTAGCTGGACTTGGGCGGCGCGCCGGGCGGCAGGTGCTCGTCGTCGAAGCCGACGCAGTACTTGTCGAGGAACGCCTGATCATGCAGGTTCTCGGTGATCATCACGTAGGCCATGGCGTCGATCAGGGCGTTGTCCGTAGTCGGGCGGATCGGGATCCACTCGTCCGCCAGGGCCTTGGCCGTGTCGGAGAGGCGGGGATCGATGACAATGACCTTCGCCCCGGCCTTCTTGGCCTGCATCTGCCAGTAGAACTCGTTGCCGCCGCCCGGCTGGGTCTCGCCCGAGTTGTTGGCGAAGAGAACCACCAGGCGGGAGTTCACCAGGTCGTCGCTGGAGTTGGTCTCGATCCGCCCGAAGGTGTACGGCGCCGCCCAGTTGTAGCAGGCGGAGGAATACGTGTTGTAGTAGCCCAGGTAGCCGCCCATCAGGTTGAGGAGACGCTGCACGGGGGTGCGGCTGGTTCCGTCGGTGCCGGAGGCATAGTGGACCCAGACGGCCTGGTTGCCATAGGTCTTCACGATCCGGTCCAGATTCTCGGCGATGAGCGTGAAGGCCTCGTCCCACGTGATGGGCTCAAACTTCCCCTCGCCGCGCTTGCCGACCCGCTTCATCGGCTGCTTTAGCCGGTCGGGGCTGTAGACAAACTGCCGGGTCGCGCGCCCCCGCAGACAGGCCCGCATGGCCGGGAATCCGGGCCGGTCCAGCTGGTCGGTGTCGACGCGGACGATGACGTCGTCCCTCACGTGCAGCCTCAGCGCGCAGGAATAGCCGCCGCAGTTTACGGTACACTGCTGCCACACGACCTTTTCAGGCACGGGCGTGCCAGTGGCTTCCGCGGTGCGCTCCAGTGGCTTCAAGCCACTCTGGACAGCAGCCGCGCCGCCAAGGGCAGCGCCGGCGCCCACCACCGCTGACCACTTGAGAAAGCTTCTGCGGGAAATCTCAGGCAGCATCCGGTTACCTCCTTCAGTCTCGGGTAAGTGCAGGTTCCGCGATTGCCTCTTCTAGAAACTGCCAGTCGGAACGGATCACGCCCAGCGTCAGCCGGGCCACGCCGGCGTAGAACCCCGTCTCCCCGTAAGCCTCCACCTTCCCGGCGAAGTCGTCGACCCAGCGGAGCAGGTTCTCCTCCAGACACGCGCGCTGCCCCGAGAACAGCTCGCGGGCACCGGCAGGGTCGCCGTTCTCGAGCCGGTCTGCGGCTCGCCGGGAGAGCTCGCTCAGAAACTGCAGCTGTAACCCGATGTGGTCGTCCGTCAGGCCAACCGCCCGCTCTGCCACCAGGCCGAACCGGGCGTACAGCGCCCTGACCCGGAGGGTCTCCTCGCCCATGAGGGTGTGCTCCCGGTCCAGGTAGACCGATTGCCACGGCGGCGCGGCCGCCGGTCCCAGCGTGCCGAAGAGATCCCAGAACTCCCGCCGGAGCGTCTCCGCGCTGACCGATGGCAGCGCCTCAGTCAGGCGCGCGAGCCCCCGCTCCACATCGTCCTGACCCCTGCCCAGCGGCCATTCACCCACGAAGTCCGGGTGACGCAGCGCCGCCAGCGTACCTTCGTCAGGCGGTGCGAGATAGAGACCGGCCAGCAGGCGGTACACCTCCGCCCGGACCCTGCAGTACAGCGCCGGATCGGCTGAACCCACGGTCATCGCCCCCTTTCGCCAGGACCGCGCGCTTTGTGACGGTCCTCACAGTTTCGTGCCCTCATTATGCGGCATGATAGAAAATCTCGGGACCGCCGTCCGGACAACAATTTGGGATTACGCCCGAGGGGGGCTACTGCGCTGATCGTAGGTTGACCGCCCGAACCAGAACCGTCTGACACGGCGCGGACGGGCGGCCCGGACGGGCCGGTCAAAAAGGGCCGGGTTCCCGTTCAGGGAACCCGGCTCTTTCTGCTGCGAACGGCAGATCACCGCAGGCCCGCCCGGATGATCATCTGCCCGTCGGTGAGCTCCACCCCCGTCAGCGTGAGCGGAGAGACCAGGGCGCTCACGTCGATGTCCAGCCAGCCTTCCGCCACGATCTCGCGGATGATGCCCTCAGGCACCCGGAACCCGCGCACCTGCATGAGCGACGGCTCGAACCGCAGCTTGCCCTCGGCCGTGACCAGGAAGCCGCCACTGATCTCCAGCGGCACGTCATCAAACACGCCCGACAGCACGAAGGCCTCGTCCTCCCCCACCAGGTCGACGCGCAGGCGGGTGAGGGGATCGTATTCACCGATGTAGGCGTTGAGCCGCTCCTCCGAGATGGTCGCCACCGCCCCCGGCGGGAACAGGGAGAAGCGGATGTCGTCGGGCTCGAGCCCCGCAGTGCCCAGCTCCTGCAGGGCGAGCCCGAGCGCGTCCAGCACCGGCAGGGCGCTCTGCTGCCAGTCGGCCTCCACGGCAGCCAGGGCATCCTCCACCTCCTGCCGCTGGTCGCCCAGGCCCGCCAGGATCGCCTCGCGCGCGGCGATGGCCTCCTCCAGCGCCGCCACCTGGGCCTGCTGTTCGGCGCGCAGCCGGTCGGCCTCAGCCCGGGCCTCGGTCAGCCGCTCGGCCTGGGCGGCCACCACGCTCTGGGTCTCGCTGAGCTCGCGGGCCAGGCGGGCATCGTAGGCCATGATCTGCTTCAGCGCATCCAGCCGCCAGAGGAAGTCGGCCAGCGACCCGGCGCTGAAGAGCAGCACCCAGGGGCCGCGGTTGCCCTGCTCCCGGTAGTACCGCAGGCGGCGGCCGTACTGCTCCTTCCGGGCCGCAAGCTCCTCCTCGAGCCGGGCGAGTTCCGCCAGGGCCGCCTCCTCCTGGGCCGCGACCTCAGCCAGGCGGCCCTCCACCTCGGCCAGGGCCGCACGGGCCTCCTCCAACCGGCGGTTGAGGACGAACAGCTCCTGGAGCACCGCCTCGCGGTCGGGGGATTCGGCAGCGGCGGCCCACGACCCCAGGACAGGACCCCGGGCCGCACCCTGCGGCCACGGCAGCGGACCCGCCGCGAGCAGGGCGATGAGGCAGAGCAGACCCACAAAACGCGCTCTCCTCATGCACACCCTCCTCTCCCCGGCGGCGACTTGCGCTTCCCCATGTCATTACTACGGCAGACCGGCCCTCTCCTGCACCGGGGCGGACGCGATGGGGGGCGCTGCACCCCCGTACAGCGCCCCAGGCAAACACCCTCTCGGCGTGCTCCGGGCAGCTTCGCCCGGCGGTTCGGCCGCGCTAGTCATCCCCCGCCCGGGGGACCGCCCCGACGGGCTCGGCCGCATGCTTCTTCTCCCAGATGTCATCGGCCAGCCGGCCCCAGGCGGCCGCGTAGCCAGCCAGCTTGTCGGCGAACTCGTCGACCGACTCGTTGGTCATCTGCGTGCCGCGGGCCCCCGACTCCTTCACCATCGCCCGCAGCGCTTCGGGGTGATCGATGATCGGACACGGGCGCCGCAGGTTCTCCGAGAAGGGCTGCCGCTTCTGGTAAGCCTTGAACAGCGGGTTCTGAAGCGCCTCCTCCAGCGACACATCGTGGATGTTGCAGGTCGCGTAATGCGCAAAGGCGCACGGTTCCACGTCGCCGGCCGAGTTGATGTGGAAGTACTTGCGCCCGCCGGCGATGCAACCCACCGCCGCCTCGCCGTCGTTCCAGAAGTCCACCAGGAAGATGGGCTTGGTGCGGCGGAACTCGGTGATGCGGTCGAACATGTACGCCCGCTGCTCGGGGGTGGCCATGAGCTCCAGGTCCACGTCCCGACCGATGGGGATGTAGGTGAAGAACCAGCCGAAGGCGGCGCCCTTCTCCACCATCTTGTCGATGAACGCCTCGCTGCCCAGCTCCTCGGTGTTCTTGCGGGTGTAGGTGGCCGAGAAGCCGAAGATGAGCCCTTCCTCGCGCAGGATGTCCATGGCCGCCATGATCTTCTGGAAGACGCCCTTGCCCCGCCGGGCATCCGTGGACGCCTCCAGCCCCTCCAGGCTGAGGGCGAAAACCATGTTCCCCCGCTCGGCCGCCTCTCGGGCGAACTCCCGGGTGATCAGCGTGCCGTTGGTGTAGATGTGGAACATCTTGTCCGGGTGGCGCCGGGCCAGCTCGAGCAGGTCGTTCTTGCGCACCAGCGGCTCGCCGCCTGAGATGACGAAGAAATGAATGCCCAGCTCCCCGGCCTCCCGGCAGATGCGGTCCATGGTCTCAAGGCTGAGCTCCGGGCGCATCGCGTAGTCGCCGGCCCAGCAGCCGATGCAACGCAGGTTGCACTTCGCGGTGGGGTCCATCAGGATCGCCCACGGCACCTTCACCCCCAGCCGCTTCTCCGCCTCCCGCTGCTTGGGAATGCCCAGCAGGCTGCAGTTGATGAAGAAGTTGACCGCGGTGCGCCGGCGCACGTTGGGATGGGTCTCGGTGAGCAGGCGCATGGCCAGCAGGTGCCAGTTGCTCTCCTCGTCGTCCAGGAAGGCCTTCACCTTCGCGGCGATCTCGCGGTGGCTCTCCAGGGGGGCGTTCTTCGTCACCCAGTCAGTGAGACGCGGCAGGTTCTCCTCGGGGTTGCGCATGACCATCCCGACCACGTGCTCCAGAACTTGGCGGCCCAGATAGGTCTCGGCAAGGTTCATGAACGATCCCTCCTTCGCATGGCAGGAATTCCCCGCTGGATGCTGAGATGCACCTCTCGCCCCCGAAGGGCCGGGCTAGAAGAGCTCCTCCGCGAAGGCCGCCTCTTCCCGGGCGACCAGCTCCTCCAGCTGCTTCACCACATCCTCGGCCGCTTCTGCCACCTCCCCGGGCGCTGCGCGGCTGCCGAGGTCCAGTGCGGCGACGACGGTGTCGGCCATCAGGCCGGCGACCTGCTCATCCGACATCGCCGCCTGTTCCGGCAGCCACGCCGCCGAGACGAAGAATCCGAGAAAGACCGCGCTCACCAGGAACGCCTGGGTCTGCGGCGTCAGGTCGCGCCGCGCCAGGTTGTGCCGGTTCAGGAAGTCCAGCAGGACGTGGAACAGCTCCTTCCGCTCCGGGTGTGCGCGCTGCTCCTGGCGGAGCAGGCTGCCCACCACCTCCACGTCCCGGGTGAAGACCGCCCGGACCAGGGGGCGCTGGAGCAGCCCCAGCGCGACCTGCTTGAAGAGGGCGTGCAGGGTGAGGGGCCCCTGCTCCGCCCGTATGCGCTCCAGCACGGTGCGGGAGAGCAGGATCCGCTCCCGCCGCAGCACGGCGCCGAAGAGCTCCTCCCGGGTGTTCCAGTGCAGGTAGAGCGTGCCCTTGGCCACCCCGGCCTCCCGGGCGACGTCGTCCAGGGTGGTCTTGCTGTAGCCGTACCGCTCCACCAGAGCCGCGGCGGCATCCAGAATGCGGTTAGCCCGTTCCGCGCGGCGATGCCGGCGGTCCCGCTTTCCGCCCGTGCCGCTCACCTTGTCTGCCATTCCCCTGCGCCCCCGTTTTCATGTTTTTGACCAGCTAAGCTCATTTGGTCATAGATTCATTGTTCATCATAGCCGATTGCACCCGGTTTCACAAGCCGGCAGATGCAAAAAAACCGGGCGGGGTTCCCATGTCCCCGCCCGCCTTCGGCACGTCGGCAGCCGTCGCTCCGGCGCCGCCTGGCCTATCTTCTGGACGCCCGGTATCCCGCGGCCTCCGCGTCGGCCCGCGTGGCGAAGCACGCCTCCGCGTACGTCCGGTCGTAGAACTGGCCCCCGGGCACGTGGTAGATCTTCTCCCCGCTGGCGTTGATGTTGCCCTTGATCAGGCCGCCGCAGTCGCCATTCACCGGCAGGAGCGCCCCGCGGCCGTCCGGCCCGCCGCTGCCCCCGGCCGCGGCCGCCGTACCGCTGCCCGCATCCGGGAGACCCCACAGCCCGGCGCCCGCCTCCCGGGCCTGCTGCTGCAGGGCGACGAACCGGTCGGCGTACTTCACGTTGGGGGGCACGGTCATCACCTGGGCATAGCCTTCCCGGACCAGCGTCGCGTTGAACAGTTCATCCCCGACCCAGACGTAGGCCAGCAGGCGGCCGTACCGGTCCCGCGCCTCCGCGTCCAGCTCCAGGCTGACCTCCTGTCCGGTCAGCCGCTCCTTGGTGAAGGCCGAGGCCTCGGCCCCGTAGGGCTCCGCCGTGCCGTGCACCTCGGGCGTGTCGACGCCGATCAGGCGCACCCGCTCCGTACGGCCGTCGATCTGCACGTCCACCGTGTCGCCGTCCACCACCCGCGTCACGGTCGCCCTGACCGTCTGCCCGGGAACGGCCCACTCATCATCCACCGGGGTGTCCCCGGGGCCCCCGTTATCCGTCGCCGGGGTGTCCCCGGGGGCTTCCCTCACCGCGGTCGAAGTGTCCCCGAAGGACCCCGTCTCCGCCGCCGGAAACGGCGAACCCGCTGCGCCGTCCCCGCCGGCCAACGCTTCCGCCGCCGCACGGCCATCCGGCGCGGGCGCCTCCCTGTGACCGGCCGCCGGCGCCTCCCCGCGTTCGGACGCTGCCGCCTCCGGCGTCACGGCCGGGGGGACATGCGCCGGGTCCCCGCCCTCCAGCCTGCTGCTGAGGGCGGCCGCCACCACCACGACGGCAGCGATCGCCACCCATCCCCGGGGGCGCCGCCCACCCTGCTTCCGCTTCATTTTCTGCGACCTCCGTGCTGCATTGAATTCCCAACGGCTCAATGTTACGCACTACGAACCTGTCCGTAAACCACCTGCGAACAGGCATATTCCGCCCTGAACGCTCATCCTCTGTATCACAGGTTACGACCAGTGATGACCTGTACGACCAGGAGGTGGCTCAGGTGGCGGAGATCCGTCTGCTCACACCGACCGGTCATCTCGGCTTCACCATGCTGGAACCGGAGAGCTTCCGGCGGGGCATGGCCCGGCGCCCCGACTTCGTGGTGGCCGACTCGGGCAGTTCGGACATCGGCCCCCACCCCCTGGGGGCCGACGAGCAGTGCAGCCCCGTGGAGTGGCAGACCCATGACCTGGAGATCATGCTGGTGGCCTGCCGCCGGCAGGGGGTGCCGATGATCATCGGCAGCGCGGCCGACACCGGCACGGACCGGGGCGTCGACCGCTACGTGCAGATCCTCCGGGAGGTGGCGCGGCGCCACAACCTGCCCCCCTTCCGGCTCGCGTACATCTACGCCCAGGTGGACCCTGAGGAGATCCGGCGGCGGCTCCGGGCGGGCATCCGGTGCGAGGGGCTGGACGGCCGTCCCGACCTGACGGAAGCCGACCTGGACCGCACCGACCGCATCGTGGCCGTCATGGGGCACGAACCGGTCGTCGCCGCGCTGGAGGCCGGGGCGGAGGTGGTCATCTGCGGCCGCGCCTCCGACCCGGCCATCTTCGCCGCGCCGCTGCTCTGGAAAGGGCTGGATCCGGCCACGGCCTACTACGCCGGCAAGGTGCTGGAGTGCGCCTCGTTCTGCGCCGAGCCCTTCATGGGCAAGGAGTCGGTGCTGGGCACGGTGCGGCCCGGGGAGGTGATCGTGGAGCCCATGCACCCGGCCCAGCGGTGCACGCCGCTTTCGGTGGCCAGCCACGCGATGTACGAGCGGGCCACGCCGTTCTTCGAGCACGTGCCCGGGGGCGTGCTGGACATGCGCAGCTGCCGCTACGAGGCGGTGGACGACCGCCGCTGCCGGGTGACGGGCTTCTCCTTCCGTCCCGGGTCCGCGCCCCGGGTCAAGCTGGAGGGCGCCGGGAAGCGGGGCGAGCGCTGCCTCGCCATCGTGGGGTTCCGGGACCCCGACACGGTGGCCCGCATCGACGAGGTGCTGGCCTGGGCCCGGGAGAAGGTGGAGGCGCGCTTTGGCCGGGAAGGGTACGAGCTGCACTACCACGTGTACGGCCGCAACGGCGTGATGGGCGACCTGGAGGTGGCCGACCGGCTGGCCCACGAGCTCTGCGTCATCGTCGAGGGCGTGGCCCCCGACCGGCGGACGGCGGCGGAGCTCACCGCCATGGGCGCCCGCCAGATGTTCTACGCCCGGCTGCCCGGGGTGAAGGGCACCGCGGGGACGGCGGCGCTCATGTCGGACGAGGTGCTGTACGCCCGGCCGGCCTACGAGTGGACCATCAACCACGTCCTGCCCGTCCAGGATCCGGCGGAGCTGTTCCGGCTCCACCTGGTCACCGTTCCATAGGAGGACGGCAGCGAGCGGTCTGCGCTCCACCCATCCACAGTACCGCAGAAGGGAGGCAGTCGAGATGAAGCTCAGGGACCTGGCCAGCACCATCCGCAGCAAGAACGCGGGTCCCGACCTGATCACCTTCGACATCCTGTTCGCATCCCAGGAGGCGTACGAGCGTGCGAAGGCCTGCCCGGCGCTCTCCCGGGAGGGCATCGCCCGGCTGTTCCGCATCCCCGAGGCGCGCATCTACAGCTACGTCACCTTCGACCCGGCGCGGGCGATCAAGTTCACCCTGAAGCGGCGGCGGCCCAGCGGCAGCGCCGGCGAGCACGACCTCTTCGGCGCGCAGCAGTACGCCCCGCTCTTCGACATCGAGGTGACCTGACCATGGCCGGGGGCGCAGCCACGCACGCGCGGCCGGCGCCGCTGTGGCAGCAGGTCGTGGAGATGATCCAGCGCAACGTGGAGGAGGGCCGCTGGCCCGTCGGCCACCGCATCCCGTCGGAGCGGGAGCTGTGCCAGCAGCACGGCGTCAGCCGGACCACGGTGCGGATTGCCATCGCCGAGGCGGTGAACCGGGGCCTCCTCCACCGGGTGCACGGCAAGGGCACCTTTGTGGCGAGGCCCAAGATCCACCAGCCGCTGGTGCAGGTCACCCCCTTCGCCGCGGCCCTGCGGGCGCAGGGACTGGTCCCCCGGACCCGGCTGCTGGAGGTCATGACCCAGCCGGCTGACCCGGCCACCGCCCACATGCTGGGGATGCCCACCGGCCATGAGGTGATGCGGTTCCGGCTCCTGGGGCTGGGCAGCGGCGAGCCGATGGCCGCGTACCAGAGCACCGTGCCCGCCTCGCTGGGCGAGGCCGTGCTGGAACAGCTGGAGGCGGACGTCGACGCGGACCGCTTCCGCCTGGTGGTGGACGTGCTGGCCGAGACCTTCGGCTGGTCCCACCTGACCGCGGAGCAGACCTTTGAGGCCGCCGGGGCCTCGCCCGAAGAGGCCCGCCTGCTCGCCCTCCCCCGGGGCGCGCCGGTGCTGGTCGTCTCGTCGCTGGTCCGCAACCCTGCCGGCAGGGCCGTGGAGTTCGCCCGGGCGGTCTACCGCGCCGATCAGTACCGCTTCCACCTGACGCGCCAGATCGAGATGAACCGGGCAGGGCACCACACGTGAGGTTTCCCCCTTGAACCCGGGGCCCGACACAGCCCCGGGCGACAGACTTCCATTTCGCCCGCGGGCCAAGTGGAAGTCTGTCGCATTTCCGTCCCCGCACACGGCCCTGGCGCACCCCGACCCCTGCAGGTTTGCACGGTCATCCTCCACCGCGCCTGTCCCGAACCACTTCCGCCGGTCTGACATAGGATGCTGGAGTGACAGCTCACACGGGGGGACTTACCTATGGCCAGACCGCTTCGGGTGACGGAGGAGCCGGGCCGGACCCGCCCCGTGATCATCCGGCCGGGGTTGGCGGTGGGCGGCGGACCGCCGGTGGTGATCGCCGGGCCCTGCTCCGTGGAGACGCCCGAGCAGATCCGCACCGCCGCGCAGGCCGTGCGCCGCGCGGGCGCACGCCTTCTGCGCGGCGGCGCCTTCAAGCCGCGCACCTCCCCCTACTCCTTCCAGGGCCTGGGCGAGGAGGGGCTCCGGCTCCTGGCCTGGGCCGGGCAGCTCACCGGTCTGCCGGTGGTCACCGAAGTGATGGATCCCGCCGAAATCGACCTGGTCGCCCGGTACGCGGACGTGCTGCAGGTGGGCGCCCGGAACATGCAGAACTTCCGGCTGCTCACGGCCCTGGGCGAGACCCGCAAGCCCGTCCTGCTGAAGCGGGGCCCCGGCGCCACGCTGGAGGAGTGGCTGCACGCGGCGGAGTACGTGGCCAGCCGGGGGAATGAGGCCATCATCCTCTGCGAGCGGGGCATCCGCACGTTCGAGACGCACACGCGCTACACCCTGGACCTGGCCTCGGCGGTGGCCGCCAAGCAGCTCACCCACCTGCCGGTGATCGCGGACCCCAGCCACGCCTGCGGGCGCCGGGAGCTGGTGCCGGCCATGGCCCTGGCCGCCCTGGCGGCGGGACTGGACGGCGTGATGCTGGAGGTGCACCCCGACCCCGCCCGGGCCCTCAGCGACGGCGAACAGGCCCTGACACCCGCAGAGCTGGAGCGCTTCATGGGCGCGGCCGGCCTGGCTCCGCAGACAAACGCAGCCGACAGCCTCTGAACACGAGGCTGTCGGCTGCGTCTGGTCTCTGCCGCCTCCCCGGCTAGAGCGCGGCCATGCCGGCCCGGGCGACGTCCTCGTCCTGCTCGCAGCTGCCGCCGCTGACGCCGATGCCGCCCACCACCTCGCCGTCCTTGACGATGGGGAAGCCGCCGCCGAAGCTGATGATGCGTCCGACATCGGCAAACTGCATGCCGTAGATATCGGCCCCGGGCTGGGTGCGCTCGCCCACTTCACGGGTGCTCATGCGCAGGGCCGCTGCGGTGTAGGCCTTGCCCTGCGCTACGTTCACGCTGATCAGCAGCGAGCCGTCCATCCGCTTGAACGCCTTCAGCACGCCGCTCTCGTCAACGATGGCGATCACCATCGGCACGCCGATCTCCCGGGCCCGCGCCTCGGCCGCCGCCAGAATGCGGTCACAGTCTTTGCTGGTCAGTTTACAGGACACCGGAAACTCCTCCCATTCCGTTTTCTCTCACTTTATTTATAATTGATCCTTCTATTCGTGGAGCGCAATATCCTCCCCGCGAACGACCCGGGCGGCTCCGCCCGGCATCGCGGAAGCCGCCCCCGGCCCATCCGCGGCGTGCGGACAGGCGGAGGGCGGCTTGCGCGCCAGGCTCATTCGTATGGTGCTGCGATTTTGTGGGGGTCGAATGCGGATACGGAACAATATGTCATCTCATTCGTCTACGAAATAGGTGTCTGCGTCACCGCTGTGGTGGCCGCTACTTGTACAGCGACTTATGCCTTATGGGAGCGAATCGTGTTGCCCAAGCCTGCGCTGCGCATCGCGACCGGAAAATTGTCCGGCCTCGCGATCCTGCTCGTGATGTGGCTGCTGTCGGCAGCCGCCCCTCCGGCGGCCCCGACAGCGACCCCGACGGCGTCGGAGACCGCCGGCGAGATCCCGGCTGCATCGGCCCCGGTCCCGCCCGCCCTGACGCCCGCCCCCACCCCCCCGGCCGCTGCGGACCAGCTGCCCGACGATCGGCCGGAAGGGGCCGAAGGTGCACCCCCGGCGGAGGCCGGCGGGCGAGGCCAGGAAGCCGTGGATCTGACGCCCGACCAGGCGGCACCGGAGGCGCCCGTCCTGGCGAAGCCGCAAGCGCCCGAGCCGCATGCGGACCCGGCGGGTGACCCGGCGGAAGCCCCTGCGCCTCCGCCCCCGCTCACCGTCCCGGTGCTGCTCTATCACCACCTGGAGCCCGGCGCCGACGGCGCCAACGGCGCGATCCTCAGCACCGAGGAGTTTGCCGCCCAGATGGCCTGGCTGGCCGCCAACGGCTACCGCACCATCACCACAGCCGAGCTGCTGGACTGGCTGGAAGGCCGGCAGTCCCTGCCGGAGCGGCCGGTCATGATCACGTTCGACGACGGGTACCGCTCCAACTACACCGACGCCTTTCCGGTGCTGCAGCAGCACGGCTTCACCGGGGTCATCTTCATGGTGACCGGCTTCGCCGGCCAGACCATCGGCCGCTTTGAGTACCTGGGATGGGACGAGATGCGGGCGATGGCAGAGTCGGGCGTCATCGAGATTCAGGCCCATTCCCACGACGGCCACCGCCAGATCGGCGGGGAAGCCGCGCTGGTGGCCTGGTCGCCGGACGAGATCCTGGCCGACTGGTTCACGCTGACCGAGGCCGCGGCCAGGGCGGGCCTGCCGCCGGTCACCGCTTACGCCTACCCCTTCGGCGCCCACGACGAGGAGGCCGTGGAGACTCTGCGGGCCGCCGGGGTGCGGCTCGGCTTCACCGTCGCCCCCGGCCGCGTGGCCCGGGGGGACGACCCGATGCGGCTCAGCCGCCTAGTGGTCTACCCGGCGATGGGTGAGTGCGGGTTCGCCCGGCTGGTCACCGGCCGCACCGTGTGCGACTGACCGCTTACCGCTCGCAGCCGCAGCCCTGGCCGCCGGCCGCGCGGGGCAGCCGCTCCGCCGCCGTCACCTGGCGCAGGGCCGCCACCACGGCCGGGTCCAGCCGGCCGGCGAAGGCTTCCTCCTCCAGGATGCGGAGCGCCTCCTCACGGCGCATGGCCGGCCGGTACGGACGGTGGCTGATCAGGGCATCGTAGACGTCGGCCACGGCGACGATGCGCACGGCCGGCGAAACATCCTCGCCCCGCAGTCCGTCGGGGTAACCGCTGCCGTCCAGCCGCTCGTGGTGGTGGCGGACGATGTCCACGACCTCCGGCGCAGCCTCGGGCACCACGTGGTGCAGCAAGGCTTCTCCGGCGGCCGGGTGCACCTCCACCTGCCGCCGCTCCTCCGGCAGCAGCTTCCCCGGCTTGCGCAGCACCTCGGCCGGAATCACGCCCTTGCCGAGGTCGTGCAGCAGTCCGCCGATGTACAGCGTGCGGGCCATCTCCCGCGAAAGACCCAGCCACTCGCCCAGCGCGGCGCTCAGGGTGGCGACCCGGGCGCTGTGGGCCAGGGTCTCCGGGTCAACGTGGCCGCGCAGGCGGCGCTTCAGGGTCGTGAGCTGTTCTCGCATGAATCCGCCTCCGTGTCGAACGTCAGAACGCTGGTCCTGCTCCAGCCTACCCGTTGGGCCAGCTGTCCGGCGTCCGACCGGAGGATGATCATCAGATGTATTCTGTATAAGCGTATACAACTTTGGATGTATCATATCTGAACAGGCCCGGACGGTGTCCGGGCCCGTTCACTTCAGATCGGCTTCCTCTTGCACCTTCAGCATGAAGACCGCCGCCTTGGTGCGGTCCGGCAGCCCCAGCTTCTGCAGGATGCGGCTCACATGGGTCTTGACGGTCGCCTCGCTCAGGAAGAGGCGTGCGGCGATCTCCCGGTTGCTGAGGCCCTGCGCCACGTGGGCCAGCACCTCCTGCTCCCGCTGGGTCAGAAGGGTGAGGTCAGGCTGCAGCGGAACATCCGGTGATGCCATCCGCTCTGGCGGCGGCGCCTGAGGCGCCGGTGACGCGGCCGCAGGCGGCCGGTGCCCGCGGTCCGCATCCCCGCCCGGTGCGGTGCCGGATGCCGGCGGCACGAAGGGCATGGTGCTCCAGAACTGGCTCTCCAGGGCGGCGACGACCAGCGGATCAAACCGTTCGCCCTTGCCCGCCCGCACCCGCTCCAGGGCCGCCGCGGGGGAGGCGGGGCCCTCGGGCCCGGCGGCTTCCAGGGCCTGGGTGAACGCCCGGACCACCGCCAGGATGCGGGCACCCAGGGGAATCTCGCTGCCGTGCAGTCCCAGCGGCCCTTCGCCGTCCCAGCGCTCGTCCAGGGTCTCCAGCACCCGGCGCACCCGCCGCAGCCGCGGCGACTCGGCGCCGGCGAGGAGCCCCCCCGGGGGATGGCCGCCCTCCGCGTGCGCCAGCAGGGCAGCCAGATACAGGTCGCGCACCTCCTGTTCCGACAGCCCCATGTTCGCGGCGAGCGCCGTCGCGTAGGCGCCGCAGGTGCGGATCGGCACCGCCCGCCGGCCTTCCCGGCTCTCCAGCACGGCCACGAGGGCTTCCACGGTATCCTGCTGGGCGGCCTCCACCTCTGCCATCCAGCGGCTGTTCTCCAGGGCGACGCCGGCCAGGCTGGCCCAGGTCGCCAGCGGCGAGCGCTCGGACGCATCCAGCGGGCTGGCCGCGCGCGTGCCGGCCACCAGGTAGCCCAGCAGCCGCTGGCTGCCCGGCACCCGGTGCATCACGACGGAGACGAACCCCAGGGTGCGGAAGCGCTCCGCGTCAGGCGGCTCATCGGCGGAGAAGGCCAGCTCCGCCGCCACGTGCGCGGTCAGCCCCCGGGCCGCCCGGACGCGCAGGTCGCCCCGGCCGTCGTACATCAGCAGGCAGCAGAGGTCCAGGCGGAACAGGCTCACCGCCGCGTCGATGATCAGCGTGAGCACCGCCTCGGGGTCGAACTCTGTGGTCAGCAGCCGGGTGACCTGCCCGAGGGCCAGCAGCTGCCGCACCTGCTCCTCGGCCGACTCCTGCAGCCGTTCCTTCTCCAGGGCCAGGCCCAGCATGCCCGCCACCGCCTGCAGCCCGGCCAGATCCGACCCGGCGGCCGCTTCGGGCCCGGGCTGCACCACGCCCAGCAGCGCGAGGATCCCGCCGCTGCCCATGACGGGCAGGACCGTCAGGGTGCCCGCGGACAGTCCCCAGCGCCTGAGCGGCGCCGCGCGGGGGTCTGCGGCCAGGTCCAGCGTCACCGCCGGCTGACCCGCCTGCAGCAGCAGTTGGGGGAACATGAGCAGATGGCCCGGGGCCTGTGCCCGGATCGCCGGCGCATGCGGCCCCTCCGCCGCCAGCAGGGTGGCGGATGATCCTCCCCCGGAGGCCAGGACGAAGGCGCTGGCGACCGGACCCGGGCGGGCGGCCTCGGCGGCCGCTCCGGCTGCGTCGCGGGCATCGCGGATCTCACGCAGGCGGGCGGCCAGCCCGGCCAGCCGTGCGGTCCAGTCCCGGTCGTATCCCGCAGCCACGCCGGATCACCTCGCCGACGGAGATTCGTCCCAGGCCGCGGCCACGTACGGCCTGCAGTACCGGTAAAGGCGCCCTCTGCGCTCCAGGATCCGCAACTCCACCAGCTGCCCGAGCACCGGCTCCACCAGGGTCTCGGGACGGCCCAGGCGGAGCGCCAGGCTCTCCAGCGTCTCCCGCGCGAAGGGGTTGCGCTGGAAGTACAGTGTGGCCTCCAGCCGGATGGCCGTCAGGTCCGCTGTCATGTGCGCACCCCCTCTACCAGAGCAAGAGATACGGCGGCGTGTCGGTGTACTCGATGACCATCGGCTCCGATACGCGGCCGTTGGGCGCCTTCTGCACCTGCAGGTACTGGTACCGGCCGTCGAACCAGGTCCGCAGGATGCCCTCCGCGTTGCGCTGGACGAAGGCCGACATCGCCGGCCCCATCTCCTCGAAGTTGCAAATGCCGAGGATGGTGTCGCCCCGGTACCGGGCGTACGCGATGGCCTCGGCCCAGCCCTTCACCACGGCGTCCTGCTTCAGGGTGTGCATCGCCGTGTTCAGATCCAGCGACCAGAGCCAGTGCCTCGGGCCGTCGGGGGCGCCGATCCCGTGGGCCAGGGCGGTCTGGCTTCCCGGCTCCACGAAGAGGTCGAACTCGTTGGAGACACGGATGATGTAGGGCTCGAGCTCGGGCGGCACCGGCCGGCCCACCTGCTCCACGTACCGCCATCGCCCCTCCGCGCCCAGACGGGCGGCGTCGAAGCCGTAGAGGCCCAGCACCATCGCCACCACGGCCGGCGGGCGCACGGCGGACCGCGCGGCCACGTAACCATCCCCCTGCTGCAGGTGCGCGGCGGCGATCGCGCCGAGCAGGTAGCGGTAGTTGCACTTGCTGTTGACGTTGAGGGCAAAGGTGCTCCCCCGGGGGATGCCGCCGCCCAGGCACTCGTCCAGCCGATCCAGCCCGGTGGGCACCACCTGGCCCACCGTGAGGTCGGGCACCCGGTCCAGCGCGGGCAGCACCCGGATCCCCTGCCGGACGATGACGAAGACGTGTTTCCCGGACCGGAAGGGCGACCCCCGGTGCTTGCGGACCTCCAGGTGGCGGAGCCGGTTCACCTCGAAGTCGTCGTAGGTCAGGTGCAGGACGGTGTCGACCATGTACTCGGCCATGGACGGCCCCTCCGCCGGCGCCCCTTCCTCGATGAGGAGCGTCGTGAGCCCCAGCCTGTGCAGGGCGTTCCGCAGGAGGTAGAGCGTGCGCCGGCTGTCGCCGCGCCCGGAGAGCGCCAGCTCCAGGAGCGTCACGCTGTCCACCGCGACCCGCCGCAAGCCGATGTCACGCCTGAGCTCCTCCAGCAGCCCGCCCGGCTCCAGGGCCTCCTCGAGGAAGGCGCCGGGCTCCATGGTGATCACCTGGAGTTTCCCCGCCTGCTCCAGCGCGGGCAGGTCGAACCCCAGCTCCCCCGCGTCGCGGTAGATCTGCTCGGGGAACTCTTCGAAGGAGAAGTAGGCACCCCCCTCGCCCCGGCGGGCGCCCTCGCACAGGAACTGGATCGCCAGCGTGGTCTTGCCCGTGCCCGGCGCGCCCCGCACCAGGACGCTGCTGCCCGGGAACAGGCCGCCGCCGAGCACGCTGTCGAGGCCGTCGATGCCGGTGGACAGTCTGGCGTGCAGATCGCTCACGGCTCTCCCCACCATTCTTGTACCTTTGTCGACGATGCAAATTTCGGCGCTGAACAGTTAAATCCTTCGGCCAATTGAGCGGATGGTGTCGCGGATTGCTGCGCCGGCCCCGCGCCCGCGCCATATGGAGCCGTCCGAACTGCGCACCCCGGGTCCCCGGCCGGGCGTCCGGCAAACGGAGCAGCCCGGCTGCGAGACAGGCAGCCGGGCCGTTGTGCCCCCATGCGGGCGTCCTCATGTGCGGTCGCAACCTGCGCCTACTCCTTCACCAGCTGGAGCCGCACCCCCAGGGTGTGGGCGGGGTCCACCAGGACGGTGCCGTTCGGCAGCCGGCTGACGGCCACCCCGCGGGCTTCGAGCTGATCCGCCGTGCGGGCGACGTCGGGCACGGTGACGCTGATGCTGTGCACGCCGTACCCCCGCTCGGCCACGAAGGGCGCCACCGGACTGTCGGCGCGCTGGGGGGCGATCACCTCGATCATCCCTTGCTTCAGCGGAATGAAGACCCGGTCAGCCTGGCGACGCACGCAGACCGAGGGGCCGCCCTCCGGCACGAGGCCGTAGCCGTCCCGGAAGTAGGCCACCCCCTCCTCCAGGGTGGGGAAGGCGAATGAGAGCCGGCTGATCCGGCCGTACTGCAGCGGGTGGGGCTGCAGCTCCTCGTCGCCCGCGAGCTTCTGCCGCTTCTCCTCCCCCTCGCTGTCGTGCTGGATGATGAACGGGTTGACGGCCCGTCCGCCCGCCACCCGGAACGCCCGCCAGGACCGGCGCCGCCCGCCGGGGGTGACCAGGGTCCCGTCCCACGGCTCCTCCGGACGCAAGGCGGTGACGCCCTCCCCGGCGCGCCTCCGGAAGGCCGCGAGGTCGGCCTCCAGGTCGTCGCTCGCCAGGGCGAAGTTGTAGAGCCCCGGCCCGAACCGGTCCAGGTGCTCCACCAGATCCGGCCAGGCCTCGTTCCGGTCACGCACACCGATCAGCTCCAGATACTCCGGATCCAGCACCGCCAGCCGGTTGGCGGTGCCCCGGCCGGGGTGCTCCCCGCCCCCGGTGATGAAGAATCCCAGGTTGCGGTACACCCTCGCCGCCTCATCCAGGTCGTTCACGGCGATCAAGACGTGATCGATGTGGGTAATCGCCATTTCCGCATTCCCCTCCCGATGCCGTGGTTGATACAAGCCCCCGCCAGGAAGCTCCGCCTCGTGGCCGGCCATGACCTGCTCGCGCCCTTCTGCAGCGGCAGTCGGTTGGGCCAGGGCGGTGGGGGCCAATTGGGCAGGTCGCAGGCACGGTCCGGGCGGAATCTGCCGGTTCCTTCGGGGCGCGAAGGTATAGTTCGCCCGGAACCTGCGGCCAGAGCCTTTCTGCGGAAAACCCGCAGCGGGTGGCGGCCCCGTCCGAGGGGAGGGCCAGGGTCTGCCCGGATCACGCCTGCCGGAGCCAGGCGGAGACTGCCTCGATCTCCTCCGCCAGTTCGGCAGCGACCGCATCGGTGACGGGGGCAAACAGTTCCGGAAGGACCCGGTGCCCCTGGTTCCTCCAGGTCCCGATGACGCGGCCCCCCTTCACGATGACGGCGGCGACGTCGGCGGCCGCACGGAAAACCGCCTTGTAATGTGCTTCGTCGAGGTAGAACTTCTCCGCGTGCGCCAGCAGATAGGGGTCAAACTTGGGGAGAAGCCGGACGCCCAGCGCATCGTCGGAGGAGAGGTCGTGTCCGGCCACCTGCACCGGCGAATCGGCCGGCCGGTACCCCTCCTGGTCCCGCACCGGCTCCTGATCCCGCACCAGCCAGCCGTCCTGCTCAGCCACCCGTCCGCCAAGGCGGGCCAGGGCCTCCCGGGCCCGCTTCACCGTGACGCCGCTCCAGTGGACGAAGTCGTGAATCCGGGCGGGGCTGTACGCCGTGAGGTACCGCTCCAGGAGGGCGGCGAGGGCGTCGTCAGGCTCCATGTCGGCAACCGGCAGGTCCAGCCAGTCGGCCGTTCGTACGAAGCGCACCTCCCCGTCCAGCTCGGGGCCGTAGACGACCTCGCCGGCGTACGCCAGGTCCTTCAGCACGCCGCCCCAGGAGGAGAACAGATAGGTCAGCCACTCCTCCCGGCAGCCGAGGATGTCCTGCACGCCGGCCAGGAGCTCCGCACGGGTGGCCGGCCCCCGCGCGAGGACCTGCAGGCAGGCATCCGCCGCGTCCGTCCGCTGCTGCCGGGTGACGTGCTTGTCCAGATACTTGCTCCACCGGGACTCCCACTCGGGGCGGAGGGCCCGCCAGAGCAGCGGCAGTTCCTCTGCGGCCACGACGTGCAGCGTTCCCCGCACCGTCCACGTCCGCACCAGGCGGCGCGACACTTCCAGCTCCCGCCGCACATCCTCCGGCCCGATGCCGCTGAGCCGTGCCCGTGCCGCAAGCCCGGGCGTGGTCCGAAGCTGGCTCTGGATCCCGACCAGGTGGCGGGCCAGCGCCACCACGCCGCCGTTCCGCCGTTTCCGCCCGAGCCACTGGTTGCGGGCGTAGCGCGCACAACGCTCTGCCAGGGTTCCGCTCATCTCCGGCTCCATGGGGGCTCCGCTCACGTCCAGCCCCGCCAGAGATCCGCTCACATCCGACCCCGCCGGGGCTCCGCTCACGTCCGGTCCAGCCGGCGCTCCGGTCGTCGCCACTCCCGGCGCAGCTCCGTTCTTCCCACGTCCTCCCGTCGCCCCGCTCATCCCTGACCGAACCTCCCCAGGTTTTCGCCCAGACCGGCTCGCGCCTGGCGCGGCGCCGAATACAAGAAGTCCCCTGCCCGGCCGGCAAGGGACTCTCCAGTTCCCACCAAGCGCTATGAGCTGCAGCAACCGTGCCTCAACCAGTAGCAAAGCTGGGCCCCCAAGGGTCCCGCCCTCGTGATCATAGCTTACCATACGGATTCATTTACAGTCTAGTTTTGTTCGGAAGATTTCTGTACCCTCTCCCTGCGAAGCCTGCAAGCGAGGCGTACAGGACGGCGTCCACCGCACCCGTCCGGGAACCGCGTGGCCCGGGTCTGTTCCGCAACCGGTCGTCCCTCGCGGCGATCTGCGGCCTGTCCGTGTCCCAGTTCGGCACCGCGCTCTCGCCCTACACCGTCGCCGGCGGCGCGGGAGCGCTCGTGATGGCCCTGGCGCTCTGGGGGCTTGCGCACCCCGGGCTGCGGGACGTTGCGTGGTGGGGGCTGGCATCTGGTTTGGGAGGCGGATCCTCCGCTTGCCAGCGCGGACTATCTGTGTTAACTCAGAAATAACACAGGGCTGACCCAACCGTCACCCGCGGCGACTGCCGACTCAGCCGAAATCGGTGGGTCGGGACTGACCACGACCTGACAGCAGACATGGAGGCGGGAACGTTGCCCTTCAAGTGTGTGGCCTTTGATATCGACGGCACCCTGATCGACACCGCGCGGCCCATCGTCGCCTCGTTCCGACAGGCCCTGCTGGAGGAAACGGGCCGCGCCTACAAGGAGGAGGAGCTGCACTGGATCCTGGGGATTCCGGGCCCGGCAGCGCTGGAGCGGCTGGGCGTTCAGGATGTAGAGGCGGTCCTCCGCAGGTGGGACACGTACGCAGGCCAGTATGATTATCGCGACAGCATCTTCCCGGGGATCGTGGAACTCCTGGCCGACCTGAGGGACGCGGGCGTGACCCTGGGTCTGGTGACCTCCAGGACCCGGGCCGAGTTCGACCGCGACTTCGTCCCCCTCGGGCTGATGGAGCACTTCCGTGCGGCGGTCTGCGCGGACGACGTCGAACGGCCCAAGCCGAACCCCGACCCGCTCCTGAAGCTCATGGCCGACACCGGGTTCGGGCCCGGCGAGGTGCTGTACGTGGGCGACACCCTCTACGACAGCCAGTGCGCCCGGGCGGCGGGGGTCCCCTTCGCTCTGGCCCTGTGGGGTGCGCTGGATCCGACGCTTCCCTGTGACTACCCGGTGGCGCACCCGGCCGACCTCCTGCACCTCGCCACCGGAGCCCGCCGGTGGTGAACCGGCCTTTGGCGCCCCGACGGCAAGCGCCTCCACCCGCGATGGGTGGAGGCGCTTCTGTCCAAACAGGCCGGAGATCTGCAGCAGCGGACCAGCGCTCTACGACCGCCGCAGTGTGACCTCGAAGAGACCAGGCTCCCCAGCTCGCGGCTGCTGAACCCCATCTGCCGGAACTCGGCCAGCCGCTTCAGATTTTCCACGGATGCCGCGCGGTCTACCAGCACGACGAGGTCACCCGAAACATGGTTCAGGGCCTGCTTCACCTGATGCATGGCGTCGGGCACGTCAAGGCCTCTCTTGGGGGCCTTGGGCTGGCCCCGGGTGTCCAGCCGGTTGCCCATCAGGTTGAGCTTCGGGCGGTACTCCTGCTGCAGCAGGGCCTCCGCGGCGGAGAACTCTTCATCGGTGAGATCTGCACGGCCGAAGAGCACGCAGTGGCAGGTGCCGTGCTCGGCGATGTCGGCCTCGGCAAAGGCGCAGGGGCAGACCAGCTTGCGGTCGAGCGCGGGATCTCCCGACGGCTCGAAGCACGGGCAATACTGCTTTTCGTAGAGATCTCGGTTCTTCTCGATCCAGATCTTCAGGTTCGTGTAGAACATCTTGTGCGGGTTGACACGTAGCCCCTTGGCTGCGGCGTACTTGTGAATCCACTGGTCGTCCTTCTTCAGGCGTTCCCGGTAGCGCCAGAATCCCTTGAAGAAGTCCCTGTACATCTTCAGCGTCGCACCCAATGAACTCACCGATGTCCACCTCCCCGTATGACAACCATGCCCTCTAATTCTGATACCCACACGGGTATGTGCCAAGGGCACGGGGCAAGGACCTGACCAACGGGGAAGTGAACACCGCCGAACGGACGGTGCGAGGCTGTCTCCTAAGTCCAGGTCGCTGATCGGCTGCGCGCCGCATGTGCGCCGGCCGCCTGGTTGCAGCTGGGCCTTGGCGCTTCCGTCCAACAGAAAAACCCGCACAGCCCTAAGGCCATGCGGGTTCCTGGTGAGAGTCCGGCTATACCCCTGGTTCTGTCCGCCCGCCTGCCGGCGGGCGTGATGATCATTTATCTCACGGCCCGACCAGACCGTGGTCCCGGATTACTCCTGGGACTGCGTCCTACCCGCGCTCAAAGGCGCCTACTTGGACTTGCACCGTGGCGGAGATTGCCCGTGCCACTCCCCCGTCGCCGGGGGACCTGCGTCTCTCTAGCTCGTTACAGGTACAAGCGACTCGCACGCAGGCGAGACCGCCTTCCCCATCGTCGGCTCGCGCCGCCAGAGCTTGCGCTCTGCGCCAACTTTCTTCCGGCTACGGGCCCTCAGGCGTCTGCCGTGAGGCAGACTCGGACTTCACCGGAAGCGGTGCCAGGAAGTTCCTCACCGGGCCATCCGGGTACGTGCGGCATCCGCCTCCCCATCTGCCCGGCGCGATCATCCACCGAACTCTCACGATTAGGAAACTGTGGTCGGAAAACCTGGAGTGTCATTGTAACAGAAAACGCATGCGCCGTCCACCGGAAAAGGCTGGACGGCGCAGCATGGTGCGAGAGCCGAGATTCGAACTCGGGACCTCACGGTTATCAGCCGTGTGCTCTGCCGACTGAGCTACCCTCGCACAATGCGGCCGCTTCCACATGCGGAAGCGGCCGGAACATGGAGCTGATGACCGGGCTCGAACCGGTGACCTCGTCCTTACCAAGGACGTGCTCTACCTCCTGAGCTACATCAGCATACACGTGGTGGACCGCGTAGGACTCGAACCTACAACCTGCCGATTAAGAGTCGGATGCTCTACCAATTGAGCTAGCGGTCCATGCTGCGTCGCCTTGCCGTATTTCGTTCGCAGAACGCATCGTTATTCTATCCGGTCGACAGCCTCCTGTCAACACCCCTGACCGCTTCAACCGCAGCACGGGAACGGAAGCAGTACGGCGCAAGCTGCGCCAACATGGCGTAGCAGGCCCGGATCGCTTCCTCCAAGTTCCAGTGCACCTGTGCACGGTACAGGTACGGATCCATCTCGCTCTCGTGCCCCAGCCAGACCCGGCTCCGATACGCCACCTTCCGCCGGAAGCCGCTCACGGGCTCGGCCATCACCATGAGCTGCGCCTGATACCCATCCGGCAGATCCAGGAACTCATCGAACACCTTGCCCTCGTCCACCGGCCGCTCCCTCCAGGTCGTGTCACTTATCCCTACGAAGCGGGCGCGGGCAAAGTTCACATTAGAGCGAAATAAGTACAGCGACTTTCATCTCTGGAGCATTCCGGTGCTTGTCCCCTAACAATGGATACCCTTATAATGGTGTTATCGTAAACGATGAGGGGGACGAATCGTGGAAGAGATCCTGCGCGGCTACCGCGATCGCGCTTATGCACTGCTGGCCGAGAACCGGGCACAATCCCGCGAGGGCATCGAACTGCTGGTCCGGGAGAGGCTGCCCCATGTGGCCGCCGCGATGCAGGCCGGAGGCAAGCCGCTCACGACTCCGCAGTTGGACGCCCTTTACCACGAACTCCTGGAGATCTCGTTCACGATGTTCTCCCTGGGCTACACCATGGCCCACACAGTGGACCGCCCCGCCAGCACCCGTGTATAGCGAACCCGGCCTAACCGGCCGGGCCTTTCTCTTTTTCGGGTTCCTTCTCCGGTTCCGGTCGCGCCGCCGGCACAGGCAGGACCGGCAGCGGACGCACCTCGGTCAGGCGGGCGACCACGAACGCCCACAGCACCCGCACCAGCGCGGCGGCGGGCACGGCCAGGATCAGCCCCCACGGCCCGGCCAGGTAGCCGCCGGCCAGCACCACGAACAGCACCCCGATCGGATGCAGCCCCACGGAGTCGCCCATGATCTTGGGCGAGAGCACCGCGTTCTCGATCTGCTGGATGATCAGGAACACCAGGGCGATCTGCATCCCCCGCCAGGGAGACTGGGCCAGGCCCGCCAGCACCGCGGGCACCGCGCCCAGCACCGGCCCCACGTACGGGATGAACTCCATCAGCCCGGCCCAGATGCCCAGGAGAACGGCAAACCGCAGCCCCAACAGGGCAGAGGCGACGGCCGCCAGCGTGCCCACGGAGAGGCCCAGCAGCACCTGCCCCCTTACGAAGCCGGAGATGACCCGGTCCAGCTCCCGCAGGAGCTGGATGATGTCCTGTCGCCAGCGGCGGGGAAGCGAACGCACGAACCGATCCCGGAAGTATTCCAGGTCCTTCAGCAGGTAGAACGCCAGGAACGGGGCCAGGAAGACGCTGACCAGGAAGCCGGCAGCCGCCTCCAGCGTCTGGATGTCTACCAGCCGGCGCAGGGCCGCCACCGAGCGCACCTCGATGTTGGTGATGGACCGGTCCAGGCTCTCCCGGAGCTCCGGGGGCAACCCCGCGTCCCTGGCCCACCGCTGCAGGCCGTCGGCCAGGTCCCGGGCCCGGGCGGAGTAGAGCGGTATGGCCTCGGTGAGCCGGCGCACCTCCGTCAGGGCCGAGGGGACGAGCTTGACCACCACCAAGAACCCCGCGGCCGCCAGCGCGGCGTAGACCGCCAGGATCGCCCAGCCCCGGGGCAGACCCAATCTGGCCAACCGGTTGACCAGCGGCGCCAGCAGGTAGGCCAGGACCACCGCCAGGAGAAAGGGCGCCAGCACCGGGCGGATGGCCCAGAGCCCCCAGGCCAGGGCGAGGACCAGTCCGCTCAGCACCAGCGCCGCCATGAGCCGCCTTGTCCGACGGGTCACGGGTCAGTCCATGTCCCCCGTCATGGCGTCGGCCACCGCGTCGACCCCGTCGTTCCACATCCGCCGCATGCCCCGTCCCATCCGGCTCATCCCCTCCATCACCGGCTGACGGGTCTGGGGCGTGAGGGCCACGACCAGAATGGCCCCCAGGGCGACCCCGGCCAGCACGCCCGAAATGAACGCTCCGTTGTACCGCATCCTGTTCATCTCCTATCGACGACGTTCGTTGGTCGGCCCGCAGGTCACGGACGCCTCCGCCGGATGCTCGGCCGCTGCGACCAGCTCACCGTCCGCGTCCACGTGCCAGATGCGCACCGCGCCCCGGGCCGTGTTGAACTCCACACAGCAGTCCCAGCAGTAGTATTGCTCTGACCCGACCCGGCCAATACTGCGGCTGTCGCAGTTCGGGCACCTCATGTCCACAGCCCCCCTTCGCGCTCCGGGGCGGCATCCAGCACGATCGCGCCCTCGCCGGGAACGGCCGGCCCGGTAAGGGGCAGGATCGCCTTGCCGCTCAGCAGGTCGTCCACAAAGCCGCGGGAGAGCTGCAGCGCCCGGATCTCACCGGTGGCAGGTTCGAAGTGGAGGTCATCCAGCATGCCCAGTTCCTCGCCGGACCCGTCCAGCACAGGCAGGCCGGCCAGGTCCGAGCCGCACCGGGCATCCGCCTCGTCCTCCAGGTAGCGCTCGTCGGCCAGCACGAACGTGGTCCCCACCGCCCGCACCGCCCGGTAGTCCAGCACCCGGCGGCGGCTGAGCAGTCCGCCGGTCTCCAGCACCAGTCCGCAGATCCGCAGACCGTCCTGGCTCACCAGCACCTCCTGCACCCGGCCCGCCGGCCGCATGTCCGGCCCCACAAGCACCGACAGCCCGATCAGATCCCTGGCCCTGGACACTTCTGCATCGATCCCTCGCTCTTGTGGTTCAGGATCATCCTGTTGCCAATGCCAGTCTTCCCCGCTGCTCGCAAATACAAACACGAATCGGCGGATGTCCTGGACGGACAACCGGCCCCTGACCACACCGGTTAATCGAACCGCCGGCTGAGCCCCATCGCAGTCGCTTGCGCGGGCCTATTCCCCCGCCCAAGACTGCACTTGCGCGCGAAATGTGCACCCGGTCCCCACCGGCCACTGTACATTTCGCGCGCAATCCCCCGCACTCAACCCCCACGTCCTCGGATTGGGTACATGTAACCCCGTCGGCGGCCGCTTGCCCCTGCCTAATTCCCCGCCCGGGGCGGCATTTCCGCGCAAGATGTACACCCGGCCACCCCCGGCCACTGTACATTCCGCGCGCAACATCCCCGACTCGACTGCACTTGCGCGCAAAATGTGCACCCGGTCCCCGCCGGCGACTGCACATTCCGCGCGCAATCCCCCGCACTCAACCCCCACGTCCTCGGATTGGATACATGTAACCCCGTCGGCAGCCGCTTGCCCGGGCCTATTCCCCCGCCCGGGGCGGCACTTCCGCGCAAAATGTACACCCGGCCACCCCCGGCCACTGTACATTCCGCGCGCAACATCCCCGACTCGACTGCACTTGCGCGCAAAATGTGCACACGGTCCCCACCGGCAACTGCACATTCCGCGCACAACATCCCCGGCGCATAAGGGAAAACCCCGGGCCCGCCCGAAAGCGGTCCCGGGGCATCGTCCCTCTTCACTTCAGCGCCCGCTCGATGGTGCCGCCGCCCAGCACCCAGGTGCCGTCGTAGAAGACCACGGCCTGGCCGGGGGTGATCGCCCGCTGCGGCTGGTCGAACACCACCCGCACGGCGTCCTCCCCCTCGGGGTAGATCGTGCAGTCCGCCTCCGGCGCCATGCGCCGGATCTTCGCGCGGCACCGCCGCGGCCCGCTGAGGCCGGGGATGGCGATCCAGTTCAGGTCCGAGGCAATCAACCCGGGACGGTACGTCTCCTCGTCCTCCCCGACGATCACAGCGTTGCGCTCCGGGTCCAGCTCGGTCACGTAGACCGGGCGGGGGGTCGTGAGCCCCAGCCCCTTGCGCTGCCCCACGGTATAAAGCGGCAGCCCCTGGTGCCGCCCGATCACCTCGCCCCGGGTGTTCAGGATCGGTCCGGGCACGATGGCCTCGGGCACCCGCTCCTTCAGGAAGCGGCCGTAGTCGTTGTCGTAGACGAAGCAGATCTCCTGGGAATCGGGCTTGTCGGCGGTGACGAACCCGTACCGGGCCGCCAGGGCCCGCACCTCCGACTTCTGCATACCGCCGATGGGGAAGAGCGTGTGGGCCAGGGCCTCCTGGGTCAGGTTGTGGAGCACATAGGTCTGGTCCTTGCGGGCGTCGGCCGACTTGCCCAGGAGCCAGCGGCCCGGGAAGCGGTCGTCCCGCCCGATGACGGCGTAGTGGCCCGTGGCCACGTAGTCACACTCCAGCTGGCGCGCCTTCTCCAGGAAGGCCGAGAACTTCACATAACGGTTGCAGGCGATGCACGGGTTCGGCGTGCGACCCCGCGTGTACTCCTCGATGAAGTAGTCGATCACCGTCCGGGCGAACTGGCCCTGGAAGTTCATGACGTAGTAGGGGATGCCGAGCTTGTGGGCGACGGCGCGGGCGTCCTCCACCGCGGCCAGGGAGCAGCAGCCCGAATGCTGGTTCATCTGGATGTCCTCAGGAATGTCGTCGGTCCAGGTGTTCATGGTGACGCCGATCACCTCGTAGCCCTGCTCCACCAGGAGCGCCGCGGCCACCGAGGAGTCGACGCCGCCGGACATGGCCATGAGCACGCGCTTGGCCAAAGGTCGCCCACCCCCTTCCGTTTTCCTTCCGATAGTGTAGCCGAAAAGGCATGCCCGTCAGCAAGACCCGGTCACGCACGACCCGACGCCGCACCGCCGCGGGCGTGCCCGCGCCGGGCGCCGTCCGGACCGCACAGGCGCCGGGTCAGCGACCCGGCGCCGCCAGTTTCCGCAGGAACGCCACCGACTGGGCAAACTGCTCGACCGCGTACGCCACGTCCTCGGCCGTGTTCTCCTCGCCGAAGGAGAACCGCAGCGACGACTGCGCCGTCTCCCGGCTGCAGCCCACGGCGAGCAGCACGTGGCTGGGCTGCAGCGAGCCCGAGGTACAGGCCGACCCTGACGAGGCGTACACCCCGGCCATGTCCAGCCGGAGCAGCATCGCCTCGCCCTCGACGCCCTCCACCGAGACGTTGGCGTTGCCCGGGTGGCGCAGCTCCGGGTGCCGGAAGGGATCGATGCCGTTCAGCTTCACGCCCTCGATCGCCAGCACCCCGCGCAGGAACTGGTCCCGCATCTCCCGGGCGTGGGCCGCCCGGCGCTCCAGTTCCCGCGCCGCGATCTCCGCCGCCAGGCCGAAGCCCACGATACCCGGCACGTTCTCCGTGCCCGACCGCATCTTCCGCTCCTGTCCGCCGCCGGTGGTCAGCCCCGGGGCGAAGCGGAAGCCCTTGCGCACGTACAGGGCCCCCACGCCCTTCGGGCCGTAGATCTTGTGGCTGGAGATGGAGAGCAGGTCCACCCCCAGGGCCTTCACGTCCAGCGGGATGTAGCCGGCGGCCTGCACGGCGTCGGTGTGGAAGATGACGTTCGGATCCTTGGCTTTGGCGGCGGCGCAGAGGCCCGCGATATCCAGCACCGTGCCGATCTCGTTGTTCACCGCCATGATCGAGATGAGCACAGTGGTCGGGCGCATCGCCTCCAGCAGCGCCTCCGGCCGGATGAGGCCGGTCTCCGGCTCCACATCCAGCAGCGTGACCTCGTACCCCTCCTTCTGCAGGGCCAGGGCGGTGTCCAGCACGGCGTGGTGCTCGTAAGGCGAGATGATCAGGTGGTTGCCCTTGGCCCGGTTGGCGGCCATGGCGCCGCGCAGGGCCCAGTTGTCGGCCTCGGTGCCGCCGCTGGTGAAGAAGACCTCGGCGGGCTGGGCGCCGATCAGCGCCGCCACCTGGGCGCGCGCCTCCTCGACGCCCTTGCGGGCCCGGCGGCCGACCGCGTGGATGGAAGAAGGGTTGCCGTAGTGCTCCGTCAGGAACTCGTAGACGCGCCGGGCGACCTCCGGATGGCAGCGGGTGGTCGCAGCGTGATCGCAGTACACCGTCCGCATGGCTGTCGCGCTCCCCTTCGTCATCACCCCGGCCGCCGGAAGGCTGCCGCGGGGGAAATCAGATGTGGTACATCGGGTTGCCCCGGTCCGCCAGGGCCTGCTCCACCAGGTCCTGCAGCGTGATGGAGTCGATGACGGCGATGATCTGCTGCGTCACCCGCTCCCACACCCCGTGAACCGGGCAGCTGCTGGCGCACTCGGGGTCGGGCTCGCCTTCGGTCGCGCAGTCGGTGTAGCCGATGGGCCCCTCCAGCACGCGGATGATGTCGCCCACGGTGATCTGGCTGGCCGGGCGGGCCAGCATGTAGCCGCCCTGCGCCCCCCGCACCGCGGTGATGATCCCCGCCCTGCGCAGGGGCGCGGCCAGCTGTTCCAGGTAGTGCTCCGAAAGCCCCTGCCGCTCCGCGATGGTCCGCAGCGACATGGGCCCCGAACCCTCGTGCATCGCCAGCTCAAACAAGGCCTTGACGCCGTATTTCCCTTTCGTCGACAGCTTCACCCCTATCGCCCCCAATTCCGAGTAACAATATCGGGATCATCACCTTAGAGTCTATGCCCCCGCAATCCCGACTGTCAAGTACGGCGTTTGGGGTTCAGGGGCGCACGGTGGAAAGCTTTACCGTGACCACGCTGCCGGCGGGCACCGCGGCGCCCGGCGCCGGACTCTGTTCGACCACGAAACCGGCGCCGCCGCCCTGCTTCAGCAGAAGGCCCAGCTCGCCGGCCAGCCGGCCCGCGTCCGCCAGGGTGAGGCCGCTGAAGTCCGGCACGGTCACGGTATCCCCGCCCAGCGGGCCGAGCACCAGCTCGACCTCGCTGCCCGGGACGGCCTCGGCGCCCGGCGCCGGCGACTGCACCGTCACCACCGGACCGTCACCGGACAGCCGGGGCTGCAGCCCTGCATCGGCCAGCCGCTGAACGGCCCAGTTCGCCGGCAGGAAGCGGGCGTCGGGCACCATCACCTTGGGCGGCTCCTTCTCCGGTTCCGCGGGCGCCGCCGGCTGGGGATCCGCTTCCGGGGCGGGATTGTCCGGCGGCACGCCCAGGGCGCGCAGCGCCTCGGGCATCAGCCTGGCGAACAGCGGCGCCGCGATGGTGCCGCCGTACCCGGGAGGCTTCGGCTCGTCGATCAGGATGAACATCGCCACCCGCGGGTCGCTTGCCGGGGCGAAGCCCAGGAAGTCGCCCAGGCCCCGCTCCTTCTCCCGGCCACCCTCGTACTTCTGCGCCGTGCCGGTCTTGCCGCCGGCGGTGTACCCGGGCACCCGGGCCTGGGTGTAGGCCTTTTCGATGACGTCGACCATGATCTGCCGCATCTCAGCCGCGGTCTGCTCGCTGATCACGGTGCGCAGGGGCTCTGTGGGGGCCTTCCACACCGTCTCTCCGTCGGCGTTGCGGATCTCCCGCACCAGGTGCGGCCGCACCAGCTTGCCGCCATTGGCGAACACCGCCGCGGCCCGAACCATCTGAATCGGCGTCACCTCCAGGTGCTGGCCGATGTACATGTTGGCCCAGTCCACCGCCCGCTTCTCCTCCCAGCCCCACAGGCCGTTGGCCGCCGACTCGTGGGGGAAGTCCAGCCCGGTGGGCTCGGTGAAGCCGAAGGCCTGCAGGTACCGCTGAAAGGTTTCATGGGGGATGCGCTGGCCCACGTGGATCAGCCCCACGTTGCTGGAGGTCTGCAGCAGCTGGCTGATGGTCCGCATCTGCGGCTCCACGTGGACCACCCGGTCCCAGTTCCAGATGGTCCAGCCGTCGATCTCGATCTGCCCGGAGTCGGGGATGAGGGTGTTCAGGTCGATGAGCCCTTCCTCCAGGGCGATGGCGGTGGTGACCGTCTTGAAGCTGGAGCCCGGCGGCAGGGGCATCACGGCCCAGTTGGTCAGCCGCTCGACGTCCAGGGTGCCATCCTCCTTCACCCAGGAGGACCGGTCGCTGAGGTCCGCGCCCGGCCGCATGGCCAGCGCGAGGATCTCCCCCGTGTGCACGTCCATCGCCACGGCCAGCGCCCGGCGGGCGTCCTCCCGCTCGATCACCTCATCCAGGGCCTCTTCGAAGGTGCGCTGCAGGTAGATGTCGATGGTCGAGATGACGGTGTAGCCGTCTTCCGCGGGGATGGTGCTGCGCACCGTGCCCGGGATGGGGGCGTTGTCGTAGGTGAGCTCGGCCCGCACGAAGCCGTCACGCCCCCGCAGGGCCTCCTCGTACTGCGCCTCGAGCCCGTAGGCGCCCACGCCCTCCGCGTTGAGGTAGCCGATGATCTGGTTGGCGGCCTCGCCCTGGGGGTAGACCCGCTGGCTGGTCTCCTGCAGGGAGATCCCCGGCAGGACCAGCGCGGCGATCTTCCTGGCCGTCTCCAGGTCCACGCCCCGGGCCAGCACCAGGTACTGCGAGTCCTTGTTGTCGTGCAGCAGCTGCTCCAGGTCCGCCGCGTCCTGGCCCAGGAGGGGGGCGAGGCTCTCCGCCACCCGGGCGAAGTTGCGGGCTTCCATGTGGTAGGGCGAGGCGACCACGTTCCGCTGGGGGATGGAGACCGCCAGGGGACGCCCGCTGCGGTCCAGCAGCGGACCGCGCACCGGCCGGAGCGCGGCTTCCTGCAGCCGGCGGGCCTCCTCCCGCGCCAGCACCTCCTCGGCCTGCATCGTGTGGAACCAGCCGAGGCGGCCGATCAAGAACAGCAGGGCCACCGTGAGCACGGCCCGGAGAACCTTGGCGCGCCGCCGCATCGCCGTCACCTCCGACTAATGGGTCCAGCCGAGCAAGCTGAGAAAGAGGCGCGCCCCCATCTCAAACCGCTGGCGCTGCTGCTGGATCCAGAGGCCGGTCTGGAGCTCCGGCAGGGTCATGTAGCCCTCACGGGCCTTGAAGCTCAGCATCAGCTCCTGGTCCTCGGCTGAGCTGGCGTGAAACGAATAGCCGGTCGTCGGGGATGCCCAGTCCCAGGTCATGGCGAAGCGCCGGTCGAGCAACTCCTCCTGCGTGGCCCCCCATGCCGGGGTGAAAGCCTGCGCCACCAGGTTCAGGGGCCGCCCCTCGCCGGGCTTCATCCAGGCGGTAAAGCCTACCTCAACGGTGTTCAGCCGGAACACCTCTGCCTGAGCGAGGATGATGCCCGCCAGGTTGTGCAGGAGCAGCTCGGGCCTGGCGCCGACGATCTCCAGGCGGAAGCTGTCCAGGCGGATCAGGAGGTTGGACTTCTCTCCCCCGCGCAGTTCCAGCTCGTAATCGTAGACCTGGGCCTCCAGGCGCTCCCGCAGGCCTGCGGCCACCAGCTGGCTGCGCACCTGATCGGCCAGCGGGCGCAGCCGCTCCCGTAAGGCGAAGAGTTCATCGAACTCGACGTACAGACTTTGTTCCAGATCAGACAGCAACCGTTATCGCCTCCATTCCCCTATTCTACCAGAGGCAGACAGGCAGTGGCTACGGCTGCTGCGGACAAGCGCCCGCAGGAGTTCTGCGCACGACCACCGAAATATGGATTAGATACAAGGCAACAGGGGGTGACGGGTAATGACGAAGGTGCTGCTCGCGACCGACGGTTCCGCCCACAGCGTCCGCGCTGCCCAGACCCTGCGGAAGATGGCCGAACGCGATCCGTCCATCGTCGTCACCGTTTTTCATGTGGCACCGCTGCCCGACCTGACCACCCCTGCGGCGGCCGGGGCGCCCATGCCCAGCCCGCTCATGCCCGATACCTATGCACAGGCCCAGGCCGACCGAGCCCTCTCGGTGACGCTGGCCGCACTGGGCCTGCCGCCCGAACGGGCCCGGGGAACCTACGTCATCGGCGTGCCCGGCGATGCGATCCTGGCTGAGGCGCGTCAGGGGGGCTACGACCTCATCGTCCTTGGCCGGCGCGGCCTCTCGCACCTGAAGGAGCTCTTCCTCGGCAGCGTGAGCCAGGCCGTGCTCCACCGTGCGCCCTGTCCCGTGCTGATCGTGCCCTGATCCGCCCGTGTGCCGCTGATCGGCTCCGCCTCATCGACCTGCGCTTATCCGCCTGTGCACCGTCCGTTGGTTCCGCCTCATCGACGACCTGCGCACATCCGTGGGTGTGCCGCCCGTCGGCTCCGCCTCATCGACCTGTGCATATCCGCCTGTGCACCGTCCGTCGGTTCCGCCTTATCGACAACCTGCGCACATCCGTGGGTGTGCCGCCCGTCGGCTCCGCCTCATCGACCTGCGCTTATCCGCCTGTGCACCGTCCGTCGGTTCCGCCTTATCGACAACCTGCGCACATCCGTGGGTGTGCCGCCCGTCGGCTTCGCCTCATCGACCTGCGCATATCCGCCTGTGCACCGTCCGTCGGCTCCGTACACCGGCCCCAGAAACCTGCGCCTGACCTGGATGCGCCGCACCCGGGTCGGGCTTTTTCGTGCCGGACCGGGCGTCTGCGGCCTGGTCCGGCGCGCGCAGAACGGACGGCGCCTGGCGGCACCGTCCGCTGCTTCCGGTTCCTTCTCCCCCGTCCAGGCTGGCCCGCATCCGCCGTGCTTCTTCTGAACGCCGGTCTACCCCCGAGCCGCCGACGTCCGTCCCCGCGCCTGAGTCTATCCCCGGCGCCTGAGTCTATCTCCGGCGCCTGCGTCTACGCCCCGGGGCCGCTGCGACCGCCTCGACGGTCCGCCGGAGCGTTGGTCTACCCCCGGGCCGCTGTGACCGCCTCGACAATCCGCCGGGCCACGGTCTGCGGGTCGGAACCTTCGATCTGGCTCCGGGGAATCATGGCGACCGCCTTGCCGTTCTTCAGCACGGCGAAGGAAGGCGACGAAGGCGGGTACTCCGGGAACAGGGCGCGCGCTGCGGCCGTCGCCTCCTTGTCCTGGCCGGCGAAGACCGTCATCAGGTGGTCGGGCTGGACCTCCCGCAGGGCCAGCGCCGCCGCCGGCCGCGCGATGCCGCCGGCACAGCCGCACATCGAGTTGATGGCCAACAGCGTCACGCCCTCCGCATTGGGCAGCTTCTCCTGCACCTCTTCGGCCGTGCGAAGCTCGACGAAGCCCAGCCGGGTCAACTCTTCACGCATCGCCTGGAAGTCGGGCATGAACATGTGGAGATGCAACGAGCCCCTCCCCTTTCCGCAACGTTCGTGTTACCTTTGTGCACTTTGTGACGGTTGGGGAGGGACAGCGGGTACGGCCCGTTTGGGCGGTGGGTGGTGGGTAGTGGGCGGTCGGGGGTTGGCAGTGGACGGTTGGCGGGTCGTACTTGGCCGTGGGTGGCGGTCTTGAGCGGCCGATGATGGACGGCGCGTGGTACGTGGTGGGCGGTGGGGCGTCGCCGATGGGCGGCCGACGGTGGGCGGTCGGTGGTCGGTGGGCGGTCGGTTGTCGGTGGTCGGCGGCGGGGGGCGTGGGCGGGAGGCACCGGGGGCAGGCGGCAGCAGCGGGAGGTGAGGGGACACCGCTGCGCCGAATCGTTCAAGCATGAGCGGTTGCCCCCGAGGCCCGAATAGCGACGGATTTCCACTTCCCCGGCGTGCGAAGTGGAAGTTTGCCTCACTTCGCCCGCAGCGACATCGCCGCGGCCGATGTTTCAAGCGTAAGCGATCGGGCCCGAGGCCCGAATAGCGACGGATTTCCACTTCCCCGGCGAGCGAAGTGGAAGTTAGCCTCACTTCGCCCGCAGCGACATCGCCGCGGCCGATGGTTTATGCGTGAGCGATCGGGCCCGAGGCCCGAATAGCGACGGATTTCCACTTCCCCGGCGAGCGAAATGGAAGTTTGCCTCACTTCGCCTGCAGCGACACCGCCGCGGCCGATGGTTTAAGCGTGAGGGATCCGGCCCGAGGCACGAATAGCGACAGATTTCCACTTCCCCGGCGAGCGAAGTGGAAGTTTGCCTCACTTCGCCCGCAGCGACACCGCCGCGGCCGATGGTTCAAGCACGAGCGATCGGACGCGAGGCCCGAATAGCGACGGATTTCCACTTCCCCGGCGAGCGAAGTGGAAGTTAGCCTCACTTCGCCCGCAGCGACATCGCCGCGGCCGATGGTTTATGCATGAGCGATCGGGCCCGAGGCCCGAATAGCGACGGATTTCCACTTCCCCGGCGAGCGAAATGGAAGTTTGCCTCACTTCGCCTGCAGCGACACCGCCGCGGCCGATGGTTCAAGCACGAGCGATCGGACGAAAGGCCCGAATAGCGACGGATTTCCACTTCCCCGGCGAGCGAAGTGGAAGTTAGCCTCACTTTCGCCCGCAGCGACATCGCCGCGGCCGATGATTCAAGCACGAGCGATCGGCCCCCGGGGCGCCAACTGCCGGGACGGCACGACGCCCGCCCGTTCTGCCCGGGCGGGCGTCTTCGCTACGCGTGCAGCCGGATGGCCGTCACCGTGACGATCGCGAACAGCACCGTCAGGTACACCTCCGACCAGCCGACCCGGTCAAGCCGGGCCGCCCCCTGGCGTCGGGCGCGCCAGGCGCACACGACGGCCCAGACCAGCGGGGGCACCAGGGCCAGGGGCAGGAGCGGGGGCAGCCAGCCCGCCGCCGCGGCCACAACCGCCCCGGCCAGGAAGGCCAGGTGCACGGCCACCGACACGCCGTGGAAGGTGCGGTGCCGGCGCTCCCTGGACATGGTCTTGACCCGGAAGATGGATCCGGCAAAGAAGGCGAAGCAGGCATAGGTGACCGCCCACCCACGCGGCGTCATCCCGCCCGCCATCACCAGTTCGTACAGCGGGGCCCCGGCCATCAGGCCCGTCACCGACAGGAACCCCGAGATCAGCGACCGCGTGAGGCCGCGCTGCGCCAGCCAGAATACCACGCAGACCAGGAGGAGCGCACCGCCCAGCAGGTAGAGCACGGCAGGACGGTACGCCACGACCGGGAGCAGGAAGGCTGCGGCAGTCAGCGTGAGGACCGCCAGCCAGAACCGGGCCACCGCCGGCTCAGCGCTGGCCATGCCGGCGCGGCCCGAAGCGCCCCGGCCGAGCAGCACCTCCAGGGACCCGCGCGCCGTGTAGGCCGTCAGCCAGCCCAGCAGGGCGACGAGCCCCAGCGGATGGGGGCCGAGCGCCAGGACGGCGACCACGGCCGGCGTGAGGACCATGGCCCACGCCCCGTGCTCCCGGGGCAGTGGGATGGGTCCGGGTCGGAACTGCGTGCGCAGCAGCCCTCGTGATCCAGTGCGGCGCTGCGTACGCGACCCCGGTTCGGGTTGAAGCTGCACCTGCATGCGCGATTGCACCCCCGCTTGAACAAAGTATAACATGAAGTACGGGGGCGCCCTGTGCGCTTTGTCACGTTTCCAGTAAGGCAGGAGATGCTGTAAGACGAGCGAAAGATTCCTGGTGACCTACGGAAAGGAGCGGTCTTGAAATAAGCATGTTTGATTCTGCGGAGTTTGCGGCGCTGCGGGAGGAGTACCTGCAAGGTGTCGTTGAGCGTTCCGGCCGCCTGCGCGAGGCCGTGGCGGCCTTGCGGCAGGGCGGTCCCGTCGACCTGCGGCAGCTTCGGCAGGAGGTGCACAAGCTGCGGGGATCGGGGGGCTTCTACGGCTTCAAGGAGCTCTCCGCGGCGGCGGCCCGGGCCGAAGATGCGCTGCTCATGGTGCTCGACGGCGAGCAGGAGCGGGATGACCGGGTCCTGGCCGACCTGGTGGCCCGGGTGGTCGAGGAGATCGACGCCGCGTCGCGGTGAACGCGCAGGCTGGCCCTGGAGAGCGCGGACGCTCTTCAGGGCCAGCCTCTTCAGCCGCTCCCGCACCGTACGGTGGCCGCTTATAGCACAGCAGCTTCGTTCAACAGGGAGATCTCGTTCAGTACGGCAGCCTCGATCCGCTCGGCGGCTTGGTTCCGTACGACGAGCTGATTCAGTGCGGCGACCTCGCTCAGCACAACGGCCTCGTTGCGCAGGACGGCCGCTTTCACTAGGGCCGCCTCGGTCAGCCAGCGGCCCTATTCCGCACGGCAGCTTCGTTCAACATGGCAACCTCATTCAGTCCGGCAGCCTCGATACGCACGGCCGCCCCATTCCCCACGGGCCCCGCAGCCCCTGCGCAGGCGGCTCGCTCAGTGCGAGCTCAGCAGTTCCCGCACCCGCGCGACGATTTCTTCCTGAATCAGCTTCCCCTTGGTCAGGTGCCGGGTCGGCCCCAGCTGCAGCAGGGTCTTCTCCCCTTCCGTGAGGTCCAGGGCGGTGAGTACCAGCAGCGGGATCTGCTGGGTCCAGCGCCGCTGACGGAGAAGCCGCACCAGCTGGAACCCGTCGAGGTTCGGCATCATCAGGTCGAGGATCAGCAGGTCGGGCCGCTCGGCCATGATCATGCGGAAGGCCTCCTGCCCGTCGTGGGCCGAGCGCACCGCGTACCCGGCCTGCTCCAGCATCACGGTCACGATGCGCCGCACGTCCGGGTCGTCGTCGACCACCAGGATGGAAGGTTGCGGCCGCTCGCCGCGCCAGCCGCCCAGGACGGTGCGGATCGCGCTCAGCAGCTCGTTCTCGTCGATGGGCTTGGACACGATGCCCGAGACGCCGGTGGCCACCAGCTCCGGTTCCTTGCCGCCGGCGTAGGCCGAAACCACCACCACCGGGATGTCACGGGTGGCCGGGTCCCGTTTGAGCTGCTGCAGGACGTGGGACCCGTCGGCGCCCGGCATCATCAGGTCGAGGGTGATGACGTCGACGTGCCGGGTGCGGGCGATCTCCAGCGCCTGCTCGCCCGAGGTCGCCCCCACGGCGTGGAACCCCTCCCGCTCCAGGGAGAGCATGACGAGCCGCACGATGTCCGGATCGTCGTCAACCACCAGCACCGTCCGGCGGCTGACGTGAACGGGCACGGACGGGCCAGGCTCGGCCGGCTCCACCGGCAGCGTGAACGAGAACGTGGAGCCCTCGCCCAACGTGGACTCCACCCAGATCTCCCCGCCGTGCTCCTCCACGATGGCCCGGCAGATGGTGAGCCCGAGGCCGGTGCCCCCCGTCTTGCGGGAAGCAGCGTTGTCCACCCGGTAGAAGCGTTCGAAGATCGCTTCCTTCTGATCGGGCGGGATGCCCGGGCCGCGGTCGATGACGTCGAACCGGACCACATCACCGGCTCTGGCGGCCCGGATGAGGACCTCGCTCCCCTGCGGCGAGAACTTGATCGCGTTGGAGAGCAGGTTGTCGAGAACCTGGTGCAGCCGGTCGGCGTCAGCCATCACCTTCGGCAGGCCTTCCGGCAGCTCGGTCCTGAGCGTGATGCTGCGCTGCCGGGCGAACGCGTTCATCTCCTGCACGGCCCGGCTCACCGCCTCGGCGGGGCTGAGCGGCGCCCGCCGGATCTCCATCTTTCCGGCCTCGATGCGGGAGATGTCCAAGATGTCGTTGATCAGCCGGATCAGCCGGTCGGTGTTGTTGCGGGCGATCGTCAGGAGCTCCCGGGCCTCCTGCGGCAGCTCGCCCGCCGCCCCGCCCAGCACCAGCCCCAGCGAACCCTTGATGGCCGTCATCGGCGTCCGCAGCTCGTGGGAGACGGTGGCGATAAACTCCGTCTTCATGCGGTCGAGCTCCGTCTCCTTGGTGATGTCCCGGTAGACGTAGATCCGGCCGATGACGCGCCCGTCAGGATCGGTCACCGGGGCGGCGAACTCGTGGAAGACGCGCGGCCGCTGCTCCCGGGTCTCGATCACGTTCGTCTCCAGCTCAATCGGCGGGCCCCCGTCGGGGCCCGGCTGCCACTGGAATGCGCTGGCGCCCAGAGTCTGCAGCGCCAGCGCGTGCAGTTCGTGCACCGACTTTCCCAGAATCTGCTCCGCGGGCAGCCCCAGCATGCCGCCGGCCTGGTGGTTCGCCACCACGCAGATGCCGAGGTTGTCGAACATGATGATGGACTCGCCCACCGAGTCCAGCAGGGCCCTGAGCCGGTTGGCCTGCGCCTGGGCCAGCTCCCGCGCGGACTGGATCTCGGCCAGGTTCTGCCGGAGCTGCTGCTCCAGGGTCTTGCGCTGCGTGATGTCCCGGGCAATACCGACGTAGGCAACCACCGATCCTCCTTCGTCCACGATGCGGGTGATGGACAGGAAGGAGTACCAGAGGTTGCCGTTCTTGTGCCGGTTGATCACCTCGCCGACCCACTTGCCCTGCTTCCCCAACTGCGTCCACATGTCGCGGAAGACCTCGGGCGGGGTCAGGCTCGAGCGCACGATATTCGTTTTCTGACCGATGAGTTCGTCGCGGCTGTAGCCGGTCAGCGCCTCGTAGGCGGGGTTGACGTCGAGAATCACCGTGTCCTTGTCCGCCACGACGATGCCATCCAGGCTCTGCCAGTACACTTCCCGCAGAATATGGGTCACGTCCAAGCTGTACCGCTTCCTTTCGGCCGGCCGACGGCGAAACTAGGACCGGAGCATCTCCTGCAGCTGGTCCGAGAGGGTCATCGGATCAAAGGGTTTCACCAGATAGCCGATGGCGCCCAGTTCACGGCCCTTCTGAATCTCCGACTGCTGCGCCCGTGCGCTCAGGAAGACGATCGGGATGGAGGCAGTGGCGGGGTTGGCCTTCAGCCGGCGACAGGTCTCGTACCCGTCCATCTCCGGCATCATCACGTCCAGCAGGATCAGATCCGGCTTCTCCTGCTCCGCCTTCGCAATACCTTCCTGCCCCCCGGAGGCGACGCTGACCTCGTGCCCACCCTGGAACCTCAGGGAGAGCTGCACCATGCGCTGAATGTCGGGATCATCCTCAATCAGCAGGATCCGAAGTGCCATTCGCCCCCTCCTTTCGCCTATCGAATATCCCTTCTCATATTGTAGGCCCAGGCATTACTTGTGTCTACTGTCTCCAAAGTAGGGGAGACGCAATCCGCTCACTGGATCGCGCCAGAGCGCCGCGAATCGCCCGAAACGACATGTGAATAGTGTAACATATGCCGCGCCGTTCGCCAACGGGACTAACCAAATATGGCGCTTCAGGAGGATATGCCGACCCGGTACTCGGTAGTACCCTGATTACATAACCCTTACAAGACTGCGCGTCGTCTGACCGTTCTGCGCTGGAACAGCGAGAGGAGGGCAGCACTGTGATCGAGTCCCTGTTCCGCCCGCGCGGGATCGCCGTGGCGGGCGCATCGCGGCACCCAACCAAGCCTGGTCACCAGGTGCTGCGGAACCTGCTGGCCGCGGGGTACCCGGGCCAGATCGCGCTGGTCCACCCGTTTGCGCAGTCCATCCTCGGCATCCCCGCCTACCCCGATCTCGAACAGGTGCCGACGACGGTGGAGATGCTGATCCTCGCCCTCCCCGCAGCCGCCACCCCGGCGATCGCCGATGCCATCGTCCGCCGGAAGCGGGCCCGGGGCGATTTGGCCGTGGTGGTGAGCCTCGCCGGCGGCTACGCGGAGTCCGCCACGGAGGAAGGGCGCAGGATGCAGGAGCGGCTGGCAGCCGCCTGCCGGGCCGCAGGCGTGCGCCTGCTGGGCCCCAACTGCCTCGGCGTGGTCGACGCCCGCAACCGGCTGGACACCACCTTCCTCATCGGCCACCACCGGGAGGCCAGCGGCATCTCCCTGCTTTCCCAGTCGGGCTCCATGATCGCCTGGGTGACGCGGGAGTGCCAGGCGCTGCCCCATCCCGTCGGGCTCAACAAGTTCGTCTCCGTCGGCAACATGGCCGACCTCTCCCTGGCCGAGCTCATGGACTACCTGGGGCGCGATCCCTCCACCCGCACCATCGGCCTCTACCTGGAGGCGGTCTCCGACCCGAAGCCGCTGTTGGAGGCCGCCCGGCGCGCCGCGTTCCGGAAGCCGGTGGTGGTGCTGAAGTCCGGCCGCACCCCCGTGGGCGACCGGGCAGCCTTCCGCCACACCGGCGCCGTCAGCGACGACACGCCCTTCGACGACGACGTGGCCCGCCAGTACGGGCTGCTGCCGGTCCGGCGGGTGGACGAGTTCGTCGCCACCCTCGCGACCTTCGACCGCCTCCCCCTGCCGCTGGGCACCCGGGTGGCGGTACTGACCAACTCGGGCGGCAGCGGCGTGTACGCCCTCGATACCCTCGCGGCCCGCGGCGTCACCCTCGCCCGCCTCAGCCCCGCGACCACCGCCACCCTCAGGAAGCTGCTGCCGCCGTTTGCCGTGATCGGCGATCCCGACGGCTACGTGGACTCCAGCGCCGGCGTCGGGCCCCGCCAGACGGCCCAGGCCGTGGCGGCCCTGCTTCGGGATCCCGGCGTGGATGCGGTGGTGCAGCTCTTTGTACCCACGCCGTTCAACACCGCCGAGGAGATGGCAAGGGACCTCCTGCGCCTGCTCCCCGGGATCCGGCGGAACAGCCTGGCCAAACCGCTCTTCCCGGTCCTCCTGGGCGGGAGCGAGGTGCTGCCCGCCCGCCGGCTGCTGGAGGAGGGCGGCATGATGACATTCTCGTCCCCGGAGGAGGTGGGCGCCGCCCTGGCGGCGATGCTGCGCTACGCCATGGCGAGACAGCGACTGGCGCACGCGCTCATGCGCTGAGCTGTAGACGTGAAGAGTCCCCGCTGCGCGACGGCGGCACGGGCTGCATGGCCCGGGTGCACACCCCGCCGCAGGAGCCGCTGAAATCAAGAACCCCCGCTGCGTGCGTGCAGCGGGGGCTTCTCGTTTCGCCTAATACCACCTCATCCGGCGGATCAGCCCGTCCCGGAAATGGAAGACCACGCACCGGGACCGGCGCTCGCCCTGCGCCTCGGCCGTCACCTCGGCCGCGGCCATGTTTCCGTCGACCAGCAGGTGCTCCACCCGGAAGGTCAGGTCCGGATACGCCTGCCACAGCCACACGAGGTAGGTGTGCACGTCCTCCTGGCCCCGGGCCTCACTCTGGTCGATCAGCTCCACGTCGGCCGTCAGCAGCGGGGCCACATTCCCCGGGCAGTGGGAGTTGCACATGTGGAAGAACCGGGTCACGGCCTCCTCGAGGCGCACACGGTCCGTCATGACGCTCTGTGACACGGGCGAGTCCTCCTTTCGCGGGCGGTCGCCGGCGGTTGTACCTGTTTTCAGCCTATCACAAATGGCCGCACAGCCATATCCGCCGTTGGTGCTAACCCGGTGCCATCTCCCGGGCCCCCGACACCCGCGGCTGCAGGGAAGGCTCAGCGCCCCGTCCCCGCACAGCAGGCGGCCGGTCGCCGGCGGCCGGAACAGGGAAGGCTCAGCGCCCCCGCCGTTCCCGCAGCAGGCGGGCAATCTCCCCCTCCCGGCCGTAGGGCTTCGGCTCCCAGAAGGGCCCGTCCACCCCTTCGGGCAGATAGCGCTGCTCCACCCAGGCGCCGGGGAAGTCGTGGGGGTACTGGTATCCCTTCCCGTAGCCCAGCCGCTCGCCCGAGCCGTACCCGGTGTCCTTCAGGTGGTTGGGCACCGGCGGCGTCTTCTCCCGTTCCACCACGCCCAGCGCCCGGTCGATGGCCAGGTAGGCGCTGTTGGACTTGGGCGCGCAGGCCAGGTACACCACCGCCTCGGCCAGGGGGATGCGCCCCTCCGGCATACCGATGAACGAGACCGCCTCCGCCGCCGCCTGGGCGATGACCAGGGCCTGGGGGTCGGCAAGGCCGATGTCCTCTGCGGCCGAGATGACCAGCCGCCGGGCGATGAACCGGGGATCCTCGCCGGCGTATAGCATGCGTGCCAGCCAGTACAGCGCGGCGTCAGGATCGGAGCCCCGGATGGACTTGATCAGCGCCGAGGCCACGTGGTAGTGCTCGTCCCCGTCGTGGTCGTAGACCACCGCCCGCTTCAGGAGGGCCTCCTCGGCCGTCTCCAGCGTCACCACCCGGCGCCCGTCCGCGTCCGGCGGGGTGAGCAGCACCGCCAGCTCCAGAGCGTTCAGCGCCATGCGGGCGTCTCCGCCCGCGGTGCGCACCAGGTGCTCCATCGCCTCGGGCGTCACCGCGGCGTTGTAGTTGCCCAGACCACGCCCCGGCGTGCGCAAGGCCCGGTCCAGCAGGTGGGCGACGTGTTCGTCCCGGAGCGGCTTCAGCTCGAAGATGCGCGTACGGCTCACCAGCGGCGCGTTCACCGAGACCAGCGGGTTCTGGGTCGTCGCCCCCACCAGCGTGATCAGCCCCTCCTCCACGTGGGGGAGCAGGGCGTCCTGCTGGTCCTTGCGCCAGCGGTGGATCTCGTCGATGAAGACCACGGTCTTCTGGCCGTGCTGCCCCATGCGGGCCCGGGCCTCGTCGACGATGCGCCGGATGTCCTGCACACCCGAGGTCACGGCGTTCAGCTGCTCAAAGTGGGCCTTCACGCAGCCCGCCGCCAGCCGCGCGAGGGTGGTCTTGCCGGTCCCCGGCGGGCCGTACAGGATGCAGGAGGGCAGGTAGCCCGCCTCCAGGGCCCGGCGCAGAAAGCGGCCGGGACCCACCAGGTGCTCCTGGCCCACGAACTCATCCAGGGTCTGCGGGCGCATGCGGGCGGCCAGCGGCGCACTCTGCGCCGCCTGCTGCGCCGCGGCCCACGAGAACAGGTCCACGGGACCACCTCCTGTTCAGCGATCCTGTCCGCTGCCGGGAGACGGGCGCGCACGGCCAGCCCCGGGGCCAGGCCGGCCATCGGCCTCTCCGGAGGCAGGGCCGTCTCCCCCCGTCCCCGGGGCCGGACGGCCGTGATACGGCCCTTCGTACTGGTACAGGTCGCACTCGATGCGGCCGTTGTACAGCTTGCGCTTCCGGTCGGCCCGGCGGCCGAAGTGCCGCTCGAACCCCTTGTGCGCCGTGATCACGAACACCGTCCAGTCCTGCAGCCGGCGAGCCAGGCGGCCGATGTCCCGGTAAAGCGCCTCCACCGCTTCCCGCTCCCCCATCCGCTCTCCGTAGGGCGGGTTGGTGATCAGGTAGCCGTACGCGGCATCCCGCCCGATCTCCTGCAGGGGCTTCTGCGCCAGCCGCACCGACCGGGAGAGGCCCGCCGCCCGCAGGTGGTGCTGTGCCAGCTCCAGGGCCGCTGCGTCGATGTCGGAGCCGCGGATGTCCAGCTTCCGGTCGAGGTCGGCCAGGTCGAACCCCTCCTCCCGGGCCTCCTCCCACAGCCGCGCCGGGATGCACCCCCAGGCCTCCGCGTCAAACGACCGGTGCAGGCCGGGGGCCAGGTTGTGGCCGATCAGCGCGGCCTCGATGGGGATGGTGCCCGAGCCGCAGCAGGGGTCCAGGAGCGGCCGGTCCGGATGCCACCGGGAGAGCAGCACCATGGCCGCCGCCAGCGTCTCCTTGATCGGCGCCTCGGTCACCAGCTTCCGGTAGCCCCGCTTGTGCAGCCCCGGCCCGGTGGTGTCGAGGGTGATGGTCGCCACGTTCTTGACCAGCGAGACATCGATGCTGTACCGTGCCCCGCTCTTGGGGAACCACTCCAGGGGATACCGCTGCCGGAGCCGCTCCACCACCGCCTTCTCGGCCACCTTCTGGCAGGCGGGCACGCTGGAGAGCTGCGACTGGTGCGAGCGGCCGTTCACGATGAAGCGGCCGTCAGCAGGGATCCACTCCTCCCACGGGATCGCCCGTACGCCCTGGAACAGCTCCTCGAACGTCGTGGCCGGGAACGAGCCCATCTCCACCAGCACCCGGTCGGCGGTGCGCAGCCAGAGGTTGGCCCGGCAGATCGCCCGCTCGTCACCGAGAAACCGGATCCGCCCGTTCTCCACCGTCTGCTGGTCGTAGCCCAGGCCTTTCAGCTCGCGGGCGACCACCGCCTCGAGGCCCATCGGGGCGGTGGCGATGAGCCTGAGTTTCCCATCAATGGCCGGCGATGCGGCCGGCTGCTGCGTGTCGGACATGCGTGCGCTCCTTTCTGCGAATGCGCCTCCGCCATGCTGCGGGCGCCGGCCGGGGCTACTGCGACTCCGCCTTCACCGTACGGCCCGGGTGGGGGCTGCTGCGGCCCCACCTTCGCCGTACGGGTGCGGGTCAGGGCTACTGCAGCCCCACCTTCGCCCTACGGGTGCGGGTCAGGGCTACTGCAGCCCCACCTTCGCCCTACGGGTGCGGGTCAGGGCTACTGCAGCCCCGCCTTCGCCCTACGGGTGCGGGTCAGGGCTACTGCGGCCCCGCCTTGACCGTGCGGGCGATGGCGTCCAGGGCCAGCTCCACGTCGGCCGCCGTGATGTCCTTGTGCGTCACCATCCGGATGCGGCGGGGGCCGGTGTCGTTGCAGAGGACCCCTTCTTGCTTCAGCGCCTGCACGAGGGCGGCCGCGGTCCAGCGCCCGTCGGCGATGTCCACCATCACCATGTTGGTCTGGACGGTCTCCATGTCCACCTTCAGCCCCGGGATCGCCGCGATCCCCTCCGCCAGCCGGCGGGCGTTGGCGTGGTCCTCGGCCAGCCGGTCGACCATCATCTCCAGCGCCACGAGCCCGGCGGCCGCCAGCACGCCGGCCTGGCGCATGCCGCCGCCCAGCAGCTTCCGGTACCGGCGGGCCTCCGCGATGAAGTCGCGGGACCCCACCAGCAGCGAGCCCACGGGGGCGGCAAGCCCCTTGGAGAGGCAGAACATCACCGAGTCAACCGGGGCGACCAGTTCGGCCGCAGGGCGGCCCAGGGCCACGGCCGCGTTGAAGATGCGGGCGCCGTCCATGTGCACGGGGATGCCGTGCCGGTGCGCGACCTCGGCCACCGCGGCCACATTCTCGGGCGGGAGCACACAGCCGCCGGAGCGGTTGTGGGTGTTCTCGACGCAGACCAGCCCCGTGCGGGGGAAGTGCACATTGTCGGCCCGGATCGCGGCCTCCACCGCGGCGGGATCCATGGCCCCGCGCACGCCGGGCACAGTCCGCACCTGGCAGGCGGAGAGGGCGGCGATGCCGCCGACCTCATACATGAAGACGTGGCTCTCGGCCTCGACGATGACCTCCTCCCCCCGCCGGGTGTGGGTGAGCACCGCGACCTGGTTGCCCATGGTGCCGGTGGGGACGAACAGCGCGGCCTCCTTGCACAGGATCTCGGCCGCCCGCGCCTCCAGCCGGTTGACCGTGGGGTCTTCGCGGTAGACGTCATCGCCCACCTCCGCTTCGTACATGGCCCGGCGCATCTCCGGCGTCGGCTTCGTCACCGTGTCGCTGCGAAAGTCCAGGTACTGCATGATCCTCGCTCCATCCCTTCCAGTGCAAAACGAGCGACCCGCCGAGGGTCGCCCGCTATGTCTTCGAGGCCTAGCCCAGGGCCCGGTCGATCTTGGCGGCCAGCTCCTTCTTGGGCTGGAACCCGACGATGCGCTCCACCGGCTGCCCGTTCTTGAACAGGATCAGCGTCGGGATCGACATGACGCCGTACCGGGCGGCCAGCTCGTTGTTCTCGTCGACGTTCAGCTTCCCGACCTTCAGCCGGCCTTCATAGTCTGCCGCGATCTCCTCGACCACAGGCGCGATCATGCGACACGGGCCGCACCAGACAGCCCAGAAATCCACCAGAACCGGCAGCGAAGACTGCTCCACCTCCGCAGACCAGTTGCTGCCAGACAGCGTCACGACCTTGTCGCTGGCCAATTTCTGCATCCTCCTTTACGTATGCACCCAACTGACAGTCCCTATTCTAACCAATAGCGAAGTAAGATGTAAAGGCGGCCTTACTTCACCCATCCGGACCGGAGCGGCCGCACGCTGTCGGCGCCGCGCGGCCAGGCGCGCCAAAAAGGGCGACGTTCCGATCGGAACGCCGCCCCATGGTCAGCATACCCCACCATGCCGTGTGACCGGTAGAACAATGAACCTGCTCCCCGCAGGTGGGTGCCCGCTCCGATGCTTTCTGAGTCCCCTGACCACGGACCAGGCCGGGGGGGCGTTCAGGCCACACCGGAATAAAGGCTCCCTTTCTTGAATGTGTTAGGTCATTTCGTACCGGCGATCACGCACATGGTCGGGAGCGCCCTTAGCATGTGTGCTCTCTCCGATTCTCATGATACCCCTGCAAGACCCCCAACACAAGTCTTGACAACGGAAAACCCCGGCGATTGGCCGGGGTTCACGCTTTCAGCAGCCGCACCTCCAGTTCATCCTGCGCCCGCCAGCGCATCGACGCGGCGCCGGGCACGACCACGCAGGGAAGCGGGAAGGTGCGGTGCACCGCGCGCAGCGACGAGCTGGCCCGGAAGTACCCCTCCGCCTCCACCCGCTCGGTGTGGATCCGGTGTCCGGCGACGGAGACCGCGGTGGGCGCGACCTGCACCCGGATGGACCGGGGGTCGAGGCCCGTGGTGCGGAAGCGCAGCGTGATCGCGTGCGCATCTTCCTCCCACTGCGGCGTGGGCCGGGGCCAGTCTTCCTCCGCAGGCCACGGCCGGCGCAGCATGAGGTCCAGCACTGACCGGTACATGCCATTCCCCTCCACTGGTCCATCCTATGCGAGAGGACGGCGCCTGAACGCCGACAGCAGGAACTCGCCACACGTACAAAGAACTGATCTTTGTCTACTTCTATTTTGAGAAAGGTGAATTTCGTTCCAAGGAGGGTTTATATGCCGACGCGGACGATTCAGGATCCTCCCTTTGCCCGTTTCCTGTTCGACAGCACGGCGTCGGCCTGGATCTGGCTGCTGGCCCGGCTCTACCTGGGTTGGCAGTGGCTCCAGGCGGGCTGGCACAAGGTGACGGACCCGGCCTGGATGAACGGGGGCACGGCGCTCAAGGGATTCTGGACCCGGGCGGTCGCCGTTCCCGAGCCGCCGGCCAAGCCGGCCATCACCTACGGGTGGTACCGGGAGTTTCTCACCGCCCTGCTGGAGGGCGGCCACTACACCTGGTTCGGCAAGCTGATCGCGGTGGGCGAGGTGCTCGTGGGCGTGGCCCTGATCCTCGGGCTGCTCACGGGATTCGCCGCCTTCGCCGGGGCGTTCATGAACTTCAACTTCATGCTGGCCGGAACCGCCAGCACGAACCCGGTGCTCTTCACGCTGGCCATCCTGCTGCTCATGGCCTGGAAGGTTGCCGGCTACTGGGGCGTGGACCGCTGGCTGCTGCCCGCCCTGGGCACTCCGTGGGACCGGGCTCCGGCGGCGCCGGAGCGGTACGAGCCGCAACCGGTGCCCAGACCGGGCGAGCGGCCGCAGGTGTGATGGATGGCTGCCCTGCCGGGCATCCCGCGAGAGCCCTCCGGTCATCCCGGAGGGCTCTCCCATGCCTTTGCGCTCACCTGCTCAGGTAATGCTGCACCAGCGCCACCGTCTCCGCCTCGCTCTCCTTTGCCTGCCGCAGCAGCGGGACCAGCGCGGCGGCCTGCTCGGCGCTCACCGGCGTGTTCAGGGTAGAGGGGTCACCCAGATCCTGCCCCAGCACCTCCATCATGCGCCCGTAGATCCCCGCCGTGCGCCGGAAGGCCGCCGCCGCCGGGGCCAGGGCGCTGTCTGCCTCGGCGAGATGCTCGACGTACCGGGCCGCGCACTGACGGGCTTCGGCGTAGACGAACGTGGCGTAACGGCAGCCCTCCTGGCTGAACCCCTCGGTCTGCAGCCCCTGGATCCAGTTGTCGTAGGCCCCGAGGCCGGTCCGGTAGCCGGGGGCAATGGGGCTCGTCCGCGTCATCAGATCCACGTAGTACTGGAGGCTGCTGCGGGCGGTCTGCCGTTCGTCGACGGGCACCCGCTCCAGGATGACCTGGCAGTGCAGGATCGGCGCCCCGGGGAACGAGCGGCCCACGTTCTCGTACAGGATCGGGTTCCCCTTGGGGCCGTAGCAGCCGCTGGTAAGCAGCACGCCATCCTCGTCGTCGTAGCCGTACACCACTCCGAACTCGCCGGTGTCCACGCCCCAGAGCACCACGCCGATGCCCTCGTCGATCGACTGCTTGATCCGCACCACGGCCCGGCGGCAGGCCGCGTCGTAGGTGGGCGATCCGGGCAGCGCCTGATGGACCTCCGAGAGGACGCCGATCTGGTCGAGCGCCGCCAGGTGGGTGTACCTCCAGTCGTACATCGTCACCGAGCTGATGCAGCAGGTCTCGTGCATCACCAGGTGGAACGCCATGCCGGTGCCGCCCATCAGCCGCCAGTACTCCCACGGTCCCATGCCCGCGGCGTCCAGGACCCCCTGCACCGCCCCGACGTAGCTCATCCATCCCTCCACAAACCGGGCGTCGATGGCTCTGCGCTTCCTCTCCATCTTCGTACCCCTTTCCGATGTGCTGCCCGGGTCCGGCCCGGGCGCCTGGGTCGAGCGTACCGGAGGCGGTGTGACATCGCGTGTCATACCGGCGTTCGAACTCACGATTCCGGGCGCCTGGGTCGAGCGTACCGGAGGCGGTGTGACATCGCGTGTCATACCGGCGTTCGAACTCACGATTCTCTCTGCCCGCCCGAGCAGGCGCTCCCGCAGCCAGCGCGGCGACGCTACGCGCCAGTCCGGCGCTTCCCAGAGGGCGCGCAGGAACGCCTCGGGGTCGTGGAACTCAAAGATGGCCTGTCCATCCTCCGCCCAGCCGCGGAAGAAAGGCCTGAGCGGGTCGGGAAGACGCCGCCCCACTCCTGCGGGGCCCCGCAGGCAGGACCGGTAGGGCACCAGGGGCAGGGGGCGGTCCGCACCCGGCAGAGCACGGGCGGCCTGGGTCCCCCGCCCGGCCAGGCGCCGGAACAGGCCGGCAAGGTCGGCATAGACCGGGCCGGCAGCCGCGTCCCGCTCAGCAACCTGGGCATAGTAGTCGGCCAGGTGACCCAGGGCCGCCCGCTGGGTCGGGGTCACGTACGGGCCGGGCAGCACGAACCCCGGCTCGCTGTAGGTGAACCCCCGGTGCCGAGCCGAGTAGACCAGCGGCGCACCCAGCGAGTCCCGCATGTACGCCAGGTCCCGCAGGGCCTGCCGGTGCGAGATCTCGAAAGCGGCGGCCAGCGCGCGGGCGTTGGGACAGCGGCCCGCCCGGATCTGGGCGTCAACCCATTGGATGCGGTGCAGCATGGGCATGGCGGATCACCCGCCCTGCTGATTTCGACGAATCCGGTATTTCTCCTGCGGCCGGGGGCGGATCAGACAACGCGAGCCGGCCGCCCGAGCCCATCTGGCGCTCAGGCGGCCGGCGTCATGCCCCGCACTATTCCTCCACGATCAGGGCGGTGACCATGCCGTACATGCCCATCCGGCCCTCGGCGTGAGACAGGATGTGGCAGTGGAAGGCCCACACGCCGGGCTCGTCGGCCACGACGATCGCGTCCAGCCGCTCGCCCGGGCCGACCGTGACGGTGTCGCACAGGTACGGCTGGGGCAGGAGGTAGCCATCCCGGGCAAAGACCTCCATGGCGAAGCCGTGCAGGTGCATCGGATGGTACATCACGCCCTGGTTCATGAACCGGAAGCGCACCCGCTCGCCCTTCTTCGCCACGAACGGCTCCGTTGCGGGGAAGCTCTTGCCGTTGATAGTGTAGCCGTGGGTGCCGTCGTTGAGCACGACCAGGTAGTCCCGGTCGTAGGCCGGCTCGACGCCAGGATCCTTCGGATCGACGATGAACGCGCCGAGCAGACCGAGCCCGACCTGCTCCGTCGAGTTGTGGTGCGAGTGGTACATGTGGGTGCCGGCGGGCTTGGCGACGAACTCGTAGGTAAAGGTGCCGCCGGGAGGAATCGGGTTCTGCGTGATGAACGGCACGCCGTCCATGTGGTTGGGCACCCGCAGGCCGTGCCAGTGCACGGCGGTGGACTCCTTCATCTCGTTCTTGACATGAATCCGCACCTTGTCGCCCTCGGTCACCCGGATGACAGGCCCCGGCACCATCCCGTTGTAGGCCATGGCGCGAACCTTCTTGCCGGGCTGGGTCTCCCACTCGAGTTCGGTGCAGGTGAGCGCGAAGACCTTCACGTCGCCGTCCATGGTGTACGGCAGAAGCTGGTTCCCCTTGCCCTCCGTCGCCGCCGGGAAGGCCTCGATGCCCTCCTTGTGGTGGCGGTCCATCTCCTGCCAGTCCATGCGCCCGTCGTCGGTGGTCGATGGGGTCTGGGAGGAGCTGCCGTGATCGTTGCCGTGTTCGCTGCTGCCGCTGGCGCATCCAGCGAGCCCGAGAACCATCAGGCCGCCCGTGACCAGGCCTGCGGCCTTGATGAAGTCGCGGCGCGTCTCAACTGCCATGATGCGAACGACCCCCTATCCTGTTTGTCTCCAGTATGGGGGGCCGCAGACGTATACCGCATGAGGCGCGGTTACTAAAGATACAGTTATTTTTCATGCCGAAATTCCGGACGAACAACCTATTCGTCGGTCGCGGATCCTATGCGGGCGGTCGCGCCCACTCCGGGATCCGCCCGATCGGCCCGCAGCCGAGCCCCTGTACGCCGCGCCGCGGCCTCACGGGTGCGCGCCCGCACCCGAGGTCGCCATGCGCCGCAGGATCTCCTCAACGGCCCGGCCGACCCCGTCCTCCGCCCGGATGGCTTCCCCCAGGGCCGCAGCCCTGCGCTGCATCCCGGTGTCCGCAATCAGCGCCTGAATCGCCGCCGCCAGCCGCTCCGCCGTAAGCCGCCTGCGGGGAATCGGCGCGGGGCCGACGCCCAGTTGATGCACCACCCGGCCCCAGAACGGCTGGTCCGTGGTGGCCGGACAGACCAGGGTCGGCTTGCCCGCGGCCAGACCGGCCGCGACCGTGCCTGCACCGCCGTGGTGGACCACCGCGGCTACCCGCGGGAAGAGCCAGTCGTGGGGCGCCTCGGGGATGGCGAGGACGTCCGGGGAGAGGAGTCTCGGCCCGTCGCCGCTTCCCGTGGCGAGGATGCCCCGCACGCCAGCCTGGCTGAGGGCCTCCAGCGCCATCCGGGTGCCCTCGTCCCGGTCCAGGCCCGCGACCGACCCGAACCCGACGTACACCGGGGGAGGCCCGGCCTCGAGGAAGGCGGACAGAGCCTCAGGGGGATCCCAGACCTGAACCCGCCTGGCGAACCAGTAGCCCGTGACGACCGCCTCGGGCGGCCAGTCGGCGGGCGGCGGCACGACGTGGCGGCTGAAGGCGTGCAGCACCGGAACCGGCTGGCCGCCCTGCGTGAACTCATTCTCACGGCGCGGCCCCAGGCCCAGCACTTCCCGGCGCCACGCGTCGATCATCTTCCGGAACGGGCGGGTGCCCGAACGCACGGCGGCGTAGGTGAGCCGGTTCAGGAAGCCGCCCAGGTCCCGGCTGACGAAGGCGGGTGCCGGGAACGTCGCCGTGGGCACAACGACCGGCACCGGCGCCCCGATGAAGCAGGGCACCCGCAGCCGCTCGGCCAGGTGGACGCCAGCCAGCGCCTTGGGATGGTAGATGATGGCATCCGCCCCCTGCACCGCCGCCCAGGCGTCATCCAGCATGCGGCGCATCATGGGGATGACGGTCTGCCTGACCGCCTGCATCGTCTTGATCGGGTTCCCCCGGAGGGCCGCCTTGCCCTCGGGCGACTCCAGTAGGGCTGTGAAGTCGCTGCCCATGGGGAAGAAGTCAACGCCGTAACTCCGAACGAAGGACTCGAAGGCGCGAGGGGCAGCCAGCACCGCCTCGTGTCCGGCAGCGGAGAAACCCTGTGCCAGGGCCACGAAGGGCTGGATATCGCCCCGGGTACCGGTGGCGAGGATTGCGAACTTCATCGGCCGGTCCTCCTCGGTCATGCTGCGTGCGCCCCGCGATCTGAGTCATGCACAGCCATAGCTTACCATAAATTGTGGCCCCGGCTGGGATGGTCACGCCCCGAAGCATTCGGTCTGTTCGCTCTCGCTGTGGGTCCCCCGCGGCAGGCAACTCTTCCCTGCGGCTTCCGGTCTGTTCATGCTCGGTGTGGGCAGCCCCGGCCGGGATGGTCACGCCCCGAAGCATTCGGTCTGTTCGCTCTCGCTGTGGGTCCCCGCGCGACAGGCAGGTCTTCCCTGCGAGCTTCCGGTCTGTTCGTGCTCGGTGTGGGCAGCCCCGCCTGGGATGGCCACGCCCCGAAGCATCCGGTCTGTTCGCTCTCGCTGTGGGTCCCCCGCGGCAGGCAGGTCTTCCCTGCGGCTTCCGGTCTGTTCGTGCTCCGTGTGGGCGGCCCCGGCCGGGATGGTCACGCCCCGAAGCACCCGGTCTGTTCGCTCTCGCTGTGGGTCCCCCGCGGCAGGCAGGTCTTCCCTGCGGCTTCCGGTCTGTTCGTGCTCCGTGTGGCCAGCCCCGCCTGGGATGGCCACGCCCCGAAGCATCCGGTCTGTAAGCCGTCAGTGTTGGCTGCGCAAGCCGGTGCCCCCATCGCTGTGCCGCCCCGAGAGGTACGCCTCCTCGTTTACACCAACACGCAGTGCGAACAGAGCAGATACCACCCGGAGAGGTATCCGCCGGCGCCCTCACCAACGCGCAATACGAACAGAACGGATGCCGCCCCGGGGGTGCCTCTCTCCCCCGGGGCGGCATCCATGCCGGAACCCACGCCCCTGCCTACAGCCGGGGCCAGGTCGCCTCCAGGATGATGCCGTTCGGATCGACGAACAGCATGTTCTGAATCGGCCCGATCGATCCGGTCGGGGTGGCCTGCACGCCGTGCTGCTCCAGGCGGGTGCGCAGGGCCACGGCCGCCTCCGCGTCCGGCAGGGAGAACGCGATGTGCTGCAGCGCACCGGGAATGAACCGCCCGTGCTGCAGTTCTTCCAGGGTCACCCGGGGAATCTGGGCAGAGGGATCCTCGAAGAAATGCAACCCCCAGGTCTCCGCGTCCTCACCGGGGCGGATGAAGCAGTGTCGCTGCGGCAGCACACCCCCGCCGACCCGGACCTCGCCAACCTGCATACCGAGCACCTCACCGTAGAACCGGACCGTGGCGTCGAGATCCGGCGTGACGACGGCGATGTGGTGGAAACCCTTCCACGGGATGCTGCGATCCATGGGCACACCTCCCTTGCACTCCGCACCGACCACGGACACAAGGTTAGACGTCGCAGCAGGGATCGATCCCGTCGCCCGACCCCGATGCGCCAGCACCGGTCAGGGCCGGCAGCAGGGCGGCGCACTTGCCGGCACCGGCATTACTGCGGCAGCAGGTCGAAGCGGTCCAGGTTCATCACCTTGGTCCAGGCCTTGACGAAGTCCTGGACGAACTTCTCCTGGCCGTCGGCGGAGGCGTAGACCTCCGCGATCGCCCTCAGCTGCGAGTTGGCGCCGAAGATCAGGTCGACCCGGGTGGCGGTCCACTTCAGCTCGCCGGTGGAGCGGTCGCGGCCTTCGAAGACGTTCTCGTCGTCGGTGGCGTTCCACTGCCAGCGCATGTCGAGCAGGTTGACGAAGAAGTCGTTGGTGAGGGCCCCCGGCCGGTCGGTGAGGACGCCGTGCTTCGTGCGGCCCCAGTTGCAGTCCAGCACCCGCAGGCCGCCGATGAGCACCGTCATCTCCGGCGCGGTGAGCGTCAGCAGCTGAGCGCGGTCCACCAGGAGGTGCTCGGCGGGCACGGCGAACTTCGTCTTCAGGTAGTTGCGGAACCCGTCGTGCACCAGCTCCAGGTAGGCGAACGACTCCACGTCGGTCTGATCCTGCCGCGCATCGACCCGACCCGGCGTGAAGGGCACGGTGATCTCGAACCCGGCGTTCCGGGCCGCCTGCTCGATGCCGACGCATCCGGCCAGGACGATCAGGTCGGCCAGCGACACGCGCTTGCCGCCGGTCTGCGACCGGTTGAACTCCTGCTGGATGCCCTCCAGGGTCTCCAGCACCGGCCGCAGCTGCTCGGGCTCGTTCACCTCCCAGTCCTTCTGGGGCGCCAGCCGGATGCGCGCTCCGTTGGCGCCGCCCCGCTTGTCGGAGCCGCGGAAGGTGGAGGCCGACGCCCAGGCCGTCATGACCATCTCGCGGATCGACATCCCGGAGGCCAGGATCCGCTGCTTCAGGGCGGCGATGTCGGCCTCATCGATCAGCTCGTAGTCCCGGGCCGGCAGCGGATCCTGCCAGATGAAGTCCTCCTCGGGCACCTCCGGACCCAGGTAGCGGGAGCGCGGGCCCATGTCGCGGTGGGTCAGCTTGAACCACGCGCGGGCAAATGCCTGGGCGAACTCATCGGGGTTCTCCAGGAAGCGGCGGGCGATCTTCTCGTAGACCGGGTCCACCTTCAGGGCGATGTCGGTGGTGAGCATGCCGGGGGCATGCCGCTTGTCGGGGTCGTGCGCGTCGGGGACGGTGCCGGCCCCGGCGCCGTTCTTGGGCCGCCACTGCCAGGCGCCCGCAGGGCTCTTGGTCAGCTCCCACTCGTAGCCGAAGAGGTTCCACAGGTAATTGCTCGTCCACTTGGTCGGACTGGACGTCCAGGTGACCTCCAGCCCGCTGCCGATGGTATCGGGACCCTTGCCGGAGCCGTAGGAGCTGATCCAGCCCAGGCCCATCTGCTCGATGGGGGCCGCCTCCGGCTCGGGTCCCACGTAGGACGTCGGGCCGGCGCCGTGGGTCTTGCCGAAGGTGTGCCCGCCGGCGATGAGAGCCACCGTCTCCTCGTCGTTCATGCCCATGCGCTTGAAGGTCTCGCGGATCTGCTCCGCAGCTTTCAGCGGATCGGGCTCACCGCCTGGCCCTTCCGGGTTCACGTAGATCAGGCCCATCTGCGTCGCGGCGAGGGGGTTCTCCAGCTCGCCCTCCGCGCTGATGCGCTCGTCGCCCAGCCATTCCCGCTCCTTGCCCCAGTAGACGTCCTCCTCCGGCTCCCAGACGTCGGCCCTCCCCCCAGCGAAGCCGATGGTCTTCAGGCCCATCGACTCCAGGGCGACGTTGCCGGCGAGGATCATGAGGTCGGCCCAGGAGATGCGGCGGCCGTACTTCTGCTTGATCGGCCAGAGCAGGCGGCGGGCCTTGTCGAGGTTGACGTTGTCGGGCCAGCTGTTCAGCGGCGCAAAGCGCTGGGTGCCCGACTCGGCGCCGCCCCGGCCGTCCTGGATGCGGTAGGTGCCTGCGCTGTGCCAGGCCATGCGGATGAAGAGCGGTCCGTAGTGCCCGAAGTCGGCGGGCCACCAGTCCTGGGAATCGGTCATCAGCTTGCGGAGATCCTCTTTCAGGGCCCAGTAGTCCAGCTTCTTGAACTCCTCCCGGTAGTCGAAGTCCTGGCCCATCGGGTTGGACTTCTCGCTGTGCTGGTGCAGGATCCGCAGGTTCAGCTGATTGGGCCACCAGTCCTTGTTGGTCGGCCCCATGCCGGCGACAGGGCGCTTCTCTTCGCTCATGACGGCTCATCCCTCCGTATGGCTTGCTAGTCGGAACTGACCGACTCTCTTTTCGATTCGGCGCATCGGTGTCGAATCCTGCTGAGATTTATTCTCATTCTAAATCGAAAATGCGCCCCGCCCGCGACCGGCCGGACAGCCGGGCGCGAAGGGCGCGTGGACCAAACCAATCCGTCCTGGAACGCCGGGGGCCCGGGCAGCGAAGGCCGGGCTGGGCCATGACCGAAGGAGGCGAACGGTTTGCAGATCTATTTGGAGACCGAACGGCTGTACCTGCGGCAGTTCACCCCTGCCGATGTAGACAACCTGGTGGATCTGGACGCAGACCCCGAGGTGATGCGCTACCTCACCGGCGGCAGGTCGACGCCCCGTACACAGGTGGAGCAGGTGACCCTGCCCCGGATCCTCGGCGACTACGCCCGCCATCCCGGCTTCGGCTGCTGGGCGGCCGTGGAGAAGGCGAGCGGCGCCTTCGTGGGCTGGTTCCTCCTGCGGCCCCGGACGGGCAGGACGGACGGGACGGGCTCCGATCCGATGGCCTCCGACCGGACCGGCTCGGACCGGATGAGTTCCGACGGGGCCGGCATCGACCAGGCCGAGCTGGGCTACCGGCTGCGCCGCGCCGCCTGGGGAAAGGGCTACGCGACCGAGGGGGCCCGCGCGCTCATCCGCAAGGGCTTCACCGAACTCGGCGTCCGGCGGATCTTCGCCCAGACCATGGCCGTGAACCGGGCATCCCGGCGGGTGATGGAGAAGTGCGGCATGAAGCTGGTGCGCGTCTTCTACCCGGACTGGGACGACCCGATCCCCGGCGCCGAGGCGGGCGAGGTCGAGTACGCGCTGACCCGGGAGGAGTGGGAGCGGCTCTCCTGACAGCATCGTGGCCCCGCCTTCCGCCTGGAAGCGAGGTCTCGCCGTCAGTCCCCCGGGCCGCCAGCCGTTGACAGAGCCACAGCACCGAACTGGGGTAAGCACCCGTGAACGCCCTGAAGCGCATGATCCGTTCCCGCCACCTCATGCTTTTTCTCTGGGCGAAGATGGTGGCGCTGATCTGCGTGCAGGTCTATACCGTGATGCAATCCTGGCTGGTTCTGGATCTGACAGGGTCGACGCAAGGCCGATCAGACATGCCGTCATTCGGTCCGACTGCGCGCGTCAAATGCCCCGGCAGGCCGCGCCTGCCGGGGCATTCCCCTTCGGCCGGATCCGCCCCATGACGCCGGGGTGCGGCTGCCGGTCCCGGGCTTACGGGCGAATCCGGCCCATGACCAGGACGTCCACGTACTGCCCGTCGCGGAAGGCCGCCATCCGCTTGCGCCCCTCGACGGCGAAACCAAAGGACTCGTAGAGCCGGATAGCGCGCCCGTTGTCCGGGTAGACCTCCAGCTCGATCCGGAGGATGTTGAGCCACCGGTCGGCGGCCTCGATGGCCGCCGCCATCAGGGCCCGGCCGACGCCCTTCCCCTGGTGGGCGTCGTGCACCGACATCCCCAGGCTGGCGACATGCAGGGTCCGGGGCCTCGGGCTCCTGTGCAGCCCCAGGTTGCCCACCACCTTCCCGTCCACCTCGGCCACCAGCACGTAATCGTACCGGGGGTCGTTGGCCTCCAGCCTCTTGCGCCACGACTCCGGCGTGGTGTGTGGGAGCTGCAACGTACCATAGTACACCTGTGGCTGGGTCATGATCTCCGCGAACGCCTCTGCGTCCGACGGCCGGGCCATGCGGATGCGGATCGGGTCCATCGGGGCTCCTCCCTTCCGGATCATCTCGGGGGACCGCCCGGGGGCGCGCCTGCCCGCTCTATGAGACGGTTCAAACCCACCAACCGTTCGCCCGGCGGCCCGCCTGAACAAGGCCACCAACAGCCAGTGCGAACAGAAGGGGCTGTCCCACCAGCGCAATCCGCTGATGGGACAGCCCCGTTCGTCCGCTAGACCGTCGTCCGGATGTGCAGCTCCCGGAGCTGCTTCTCCGACACGTCGCTGGGGGCGTCGGTCATCAGGCACGTGGCCTTGGCCGTCTTCGGGAAGGCGATCACGTCCCGGATCGACTGCCGGCCGGCCAGCAGCATGACGAACCGGTCGAGGCCGAAGGCGATGCCGCCGTGGGGCGGGGCGCCGTACTCGAAGGCGTCCAGCAGGAAGCCGAACTTGGCCAGCGCCTCCTCGGGCGTGAAGCCCAGCAGCTCGAACATCCGGTTCTGCAGCGGCCGCTGGTGGATTCGGATCGACCCGCCGCCCAGCTCGACGCCGTTCAGGACCAGGTCGTAGGCGTTGGCCCGGATCGCCGCCAGCTCCTCCCGGGTCGCCCCCTCCTTGAAGACCTTGTCCAGGTCCTCGGGGTGCGGCGACGTGAACGGGTGGTGCACCGCCACGAAGCGGTTCTCCTCCTCGTCCCACTCCAGCAGCGGGAAGTCGACCACCCAGAGCAGGTTGAACTCTCCGGGCTTGCGCAGGCCCAGGCGGCTGCCCATCTCGATCCGCAGGGCGCCCAGGGCGGCCGCCACCACGGCCGGCTGGTCGGCGACGAAGAGCAGCAGGTCGCCGGGCTCGCCCTCCAGCCGGCGGATGATCTCCTGCGTCTCCGCCTCGGTGAGGAACTTGGTGAAGGAGGAGCGCACCTCGCCGTCCTCACCCAGGGCGATGTAGGCGAGCCCCTTCGCCTTGAAGGTCTTCACGAAGCCGGTCAGCTCATCGATCTGCTTGCGGGAGTACCCGCCGCAGCCCTTGGCGTTGATGCCCTTCACCTGACCGCCGGCCTCCACGGCGCCCTTGAAGACGCCGAAGCCGCAGCCGGCCGCCACATCGCTGACGTCCACCAGCTCCATGCCGAAGCGCAGGTCGGGCTTGTCGGAACCGTACCGGGCCATGGCCTCGGCGTAGGTGAGCCGCTTGAAGGGGGTGGGCACCTCCACGCCCAGGGCGTCCCGGAAGACCCGGGCGACCATCTGCTCCATCATCGACAGCACGTCGTCCCGCTCCACGAACGACATCTCCACGTCGATCTGCGTGAACTCCGGCTGCCGGTCCGCCCGCAGGTCCTCGTCCCGGAAGCAGCGGACGATCTGCACGTACCGCTCCAGGCCGCTCACCATGCAGAGCTGCTTGAAGATCTGCGGCGACTGGGGCAGGGCGTAGAACTTGCCGGGGTTCACCCGGGAGGGCACCAGGTAGTCGCGGGCCCCCTCGGGCGTCGACTTGGTGAGCATCGGGGTCTCGATCTCCACGAAGCCGTTCTCGTCGAAGAAGTCCCGCACCGCCTTGGTGACCCGGTGCCGGAGGATCAGGTTGCGCTGCATCTCCGGACGGCGCAGATCGAGGTAGCGGTACTTCAGCCGCACCGTCTCGTCGACGTCGATGTCGTCCTGGATATAGAAGGGCGGGGTCTTGGCCGGGTTGAGGATGCGCAGGTCCCGGGCCCGGATCTCGAACCGGCCCGTCGGGATGTTGGGGTTCACCGCATCCGGCGCCCGGAGGGTCAGCAGGCCGCGCACGGCCAGCACGTACTCCGAGCGCACCTGCTCGGCCTTGTCGAAGATCTCGCTGCCGCACTCCTCCGCGTCGAAGACCACCTGGACGATGCCGGTCCGGTCGCGCAGGTCCACGAAGATCAGGCCGCCGTGGTCCCGCCGCCGCTGGACCCAGCCGTTGACGATGACCTCCTGGCCCACCAGGTGCTCCGCCACCTCGCCGCAGAAGACGGTCCGCTTCATGCCGTGAATCGATTCGCTCATACGTCAGCCCTCCGCAAGTGCGAGATAATCTGGTCGAGCGGGACGCGCTCCTGTGTTCCCTCGTCCATGTGCTTCACCGATGCCTCGCCGCGCTGGACTTCGTCCTCGCCCAGGATGACCACATGCCGGGCGTTCTGCTTGCCCGCGTACTTCATCTGCGCCTTCAGGCTCCGCCCCAGGTAGTCGATGTCCGCCGAGATGCCCGCCTCCCGGAGCCGGTACAGGAGCTGCAGGCCGACGGGCCGGGCCGCCTCGCCCAGGGTGACCACGAAGGCATCCAGCCGGGGCCGGTCGGCGAAGGGGGCCGTCAGCCCCTCCTCCTCCAGGACCATCAGCACCCGCTCCATGCCCATGCCGAACCCGACGCCCGGCGTGGGCCTGCCGCCCACCACCTCGATCAGGCCGTCGTAGCGGCCGCCACCCCACAGGGCCGACTGCGCCCCGAGCTTCGGGTGCAGCACCTCGAAGACAGTCTTGGTGTAGTAGTCCAGCCCCCGCACGATGCGGGTGTCGACCTGGTACGGGATCCCCATCGCCTTCAGGTGGGCGAGGAGCCCCTCCCAGTGGCTGCGGCAGTCGTCGCAGAGGTAGTCCAGCGTCACCGGGGCGGTCCGCTGCGCCGGGTGGCCGGCGTCCCGCTTGCAGTCCAGCAGCCGGAGCGGGTTCTTCTCGAACCGGGTGTTGCAGTCCTCGCAGAGCTCGGCCAGGTGCGGCCGGAAGTGTTTCTGCAGAGCCTCCCGGTACCGGGGCCGGCACTGGGGACAGCCGATGGAGTTGAGCGAGACCACCAGGCCCGTAAGCCCCAGCCGGGCGACCACGTCCAGCCCCAGCTTGATCACCTCGGCGTCCACCGCCGGATCCTGGGCGCCGAAGACCTCCACGTCCAGCTGGTGGAAGCCCCGGAACCGGCCCTTCTGCACGTTCTCGTACCGGAACGCCGGTCCGTAGGCGAAGATCTTGGTGGGCTGCGGGTTGTTGTACAGGCCGTTTTCCAGGTAGGCCCGCACCAGCCCGGCCGTGAACTCGGGCCGCATCGCCATCCGGCGGGCGTCGGGGTCATCGCCCCGGGGCGTGATGTTGAACATCTCCTTCGTCACGATGTCCGTGGTCGACCCGACGCCGTGGATGAAGAGATCCACGTACTCCACCATCGGCGGCCGGAGCTCCTGGTAGCCGTAAAGGCGGGCGACCTCCCGGAAGACCTCCTCCAGCCGCTGCCAGCGGTACGAGTCCCGCCAGCCGTACTGCTCGCCGGGCAGGATGTCATTGAAGCCCCGCGGTGCCTGCATGCTCACGTTCCATCCACTCCTCGTCCCAATCCTGAAAGGTTCGCCGGGTCGCCCAGATAGACCGGATCGATGGGCTCCTCCCGCACGGCGCCGTCCATGATGTAGACCCAGTAGGCCCTGGCCCCCGGCCGGGAGCTGACCACCCGCACCAGGTGGTCGCCGATGTAGTGCAGGGCCACGCCGTCGTCGGCCGCGATGCCGTCGGCCAGAACCCCCGCTTTCCGCAGCCGGTGGTAGGCCGGCCGCCGCTCGGGCTCGCCGTCGTAGTGCGGGCAGTGGCTCCCTTTCAGGAAGCCCAGCCCCCGGAGGGCGGTGAGTTCGCCGGGGATCGAGTCGGTCACGCCCTGCTCAAACCAGCAGATGGCGCCGGCGCTGAGCCCCGCCAGGATGATGCCCTGCTCCCAGGCGGTGCGCAGCACCTGGTCCAGTTCCCACTCCCGCCAGAGGGCCAGCATGTTCTTGGTGTTGCCGCCGCCCACGTAGATCACGTCCTGCACCAGCAGGTGAGCGGCCATGTCCCGGACCGTCGGGCGCAGCAGGGAGAGGTGCGAGGGCTCCGCCCCAAGCTGCGTCATCGCCCGGTAGAACTCGACGATGTAGCCCTCTGCGTCGCCGCTGGCGGTGGGCAGGAAACAGACCTTGGGCCGGGTCTTGCCGGTGAGGCCCAGCACGTACCGGTCCAGGAGCGGGTTCTCGGGTTCCATGGAAAAGCCGCCGCCGCCCATCGCCACAATCTGCTTCATCTTCGCGCCCTCCTTCACCGGTGAAAAAACAGCGCCCGTCCCCGCATGGGACGAGCGCTGCGGCTCGCGTTGCCACCCACGTTGATGCCCACCCCGGGGCAGGCATCCCCTCGGCAGGGCCGCACGGCAGTGGGGCCCCCTCCCTCTGCTAACGGCGGGAGTCTCCGGCACAGCCTACGCAGCCGGGCGGCGTCCCGCCGCCGGACGGCACCGCGCCGCCCACACGGCCTTCGACTGCGCAGCTCGGGGGCTGTCCGGTTCCGCCGCCTTCCCGCCGGCCTTTCAGCCTGAGGGCCGGCTCTCTGCAGGGGGCCTTTGCGGAACCCCGTTCCCCGTCATCGCCTTTGATCCTGCATTCTAATGATGTTTCCACGAGGTGTCAATACCCTAAACCAAAAGTCGGAGTCCGCGGGGAACTGCAGTCAGGGTGACGGGCAGGCTGCCGATCACCTCGCCGTCCACCTGCGTCAGCGGTCCGTGCTCCCCGGCGGCGGTGATCCGGGCGGTGCGCGCCTTGCGGTAGATCACCCCGGGCAGGTTGCGGTGCAGCCCCACCAAAGCGGCGGACACGTACGCCAGATAGTCTCCCACCGCCTCCGCGGTGAAAATGCAGATGTCCAGGCACGGATCGGTGAGCGACGCGTCGGGCGTGAACTGGAACCCGCCGCCATAGGCGCGGGCGTTGCCCGCCACCACGAAGCGGCCCTCCACCGGCGGTTCCCCTTCCAGGTGCACCAGGAAGGGCGACAGGTCCCACCGCCAGATGAACTGCATCGCCGCCACGAAGAAGGCCGCCTTGCCGAAACGGCGCTTCAGCTCGGGGTCCACCGAACCGGCCACGGCGGCATCCAGGCCCACGCCGGCCATCAGCAGGAAGTAGCGGTCGTTGGCCCGGCCCACCGTCACCTCCTGCGTCCGCCCCGCGAGGACCCGCCGGGCCATCTCCTCGGGCCGGTGGGGCAGCCGCAGCTCGGCGGCCAGGACGTTCGCGGTGCCGCCGGGCCAGAAGCCTAAGGTCGCGCCCGTGCCCATCACGCCCTGCAGGGCCTCGTTCATGGTGCCGTCGCCGCCGTGGGCGAGGATGAGGTCGTACCCCTCCGCGGCCATCTCCCGGGCGATCTCGGCCGCGTGGCCCGGCCGCTCCGTGGGGCAGATGGCCACCGTGCGGCCGGCGGCCCGGAGCGGCGCGGCCAGCCGCTGCAGCAGGCTCATCCGCTCCCGGGGCCGGCCGGAGGCGGGGTTGTAGATGACCGCGATGCGCCGGAACTCCACGCACGACACCCCCTACTCGCCGTAGAGCAGCCGCAGGTGTGCGACCTTGCGCCGGGCCAGCTCCTCCACCCGCTCCACGTAGGCCAGCGGGTCGTTGGGGTTGGCGGGCGCCTTCAGGAGCCATCCGCGGTTCTCCCCCAGGGGCTTGAACCACTTGGACGTGGCGCCGCCGCCCAGCCCGATGACGGTCTGCCGCTCCTCCATCATCTGGATGTTGTACAGCGACTCCTTGCCCGGCAGGGCGTAGCCCACGTTCTCCAGGGCCCCCACCATGAACTTCTGCCGGTACAGGTAGTACGGCCGCTGGCCCATGGCCCGGGCGGTCTCGGCCGCGTCCTGCACCAGGGCCTCGGCCTCGGCGTGGGTGAGCGCCCTGAGCACCTCTCCGGCTGCGCCCTCGGCGTGGATGCGGGAACCCCGCTTGACGGCCAGGGTGTGGACGGTGAGGTTGTCCGGCCTGAGCCGCTGCATGTCGGCCAGGGTGTAGTGCACCTCGTCGGGGCCTTCCCCCGGCAGCCCGATGATGATGTCGGTGTTGACCGTGAAGCCCGCGGGGTGCGAGCGCACCAGGTCGTAGGCCCGGTAGAACTTCTCCACCGTGTGGATGCGCCCCAGGTGCATGAGCGTCGCCTGCACGGTGGTCTGGGGGTTGACGCTCACCCGGTTGACCCCGGCGGCGGCCATGGCGTCCAGCTTCGCCCGGTTGAAGGTCTCGGGCCGGCCGCCCTCCATCGTGTACTCCGCGGGGGCCTGGCCCCGGAGCAGGGTCTCCTCGGCCGTGCGGAGCATCCAGGCGAAGTCCTCGTCCCGGGGGCTGGTCGGCGTGCCGCCGCCGAAGTAGATCGACTCCACCCGGAGCCCCAGCTCACGGATCGCCTGGCCGATGATCGCCATCTCCCGCCCCAGCGCCTCCAGGAAGGGCCCGACCTGGCTCCGGTGCTGCTGGATGGGGTAGATGGAGAAGGAGCAGAAGGAGCAGATGGACGGGCAGAACGGGATGCCGATGTAGAGCGACACCGCCCGGGGGTCCCGCCCGAGGAACGGCCGCTGCAGCCGGGCCACGCCGGCGACCAGCTCCGCCTTCTCCCGGGAGAGCCGGTACTCGCCGGTCAGGCGGGCCACGGGATCCGGCTCGCCCCGGTCCAGCATCTGGTGGACCAGCTTGGTGGGCCGCACGCCGGTGAGGATGCCCCAGGCGGGGCGGAAGCCCGCCAGCGGCGCCAGGGCGTCGATCAGGAGCCCCTTGGCCAGCCGGCGCAGCCGGTGCTCGAAGGTGCGGGGGCTCTCGTCGGGCTCCTGGGCCAGTTCCCCCTCCGCCCGGTGCGCGCCGCCGGGGCCGTGGGCCGTGACGGCCACCCGCCAGCGCCGGGACGCGGGCCCGAGTTCGATCGCGCCGGGCCCGTCGCGCCCTTCGGGAAGCGCGGCCACATCCACGCGCCAGCGGAGATCATCCGCCGGCGGTTCTGGGCTTCCCGGAACCCACACCGCAAAGGCTTCCCCGGGGAAGAAGACGTGGCCCATCTGCGTCAGGTCATCAACGAACACGGGGCTGTTGCCCCGGAGCAGGATCCCTGTCATGGCGCACCACCTCAAAGGGGGCCGCGGCTCTCGCCCGGCCCCCGTTCGCACTTGCTTCCGCTATTCACGCTTACCCGCATGGCCGGGGACGTATTCGTCCCAGCCCCACAGCCCGAGCAGCAGGTTGAGCAGCCCCAGGCCCATGAGCACATAACCGGTCGTTCCGCCGATCGCGATGCCGAACATGATGGACAAGGCAAAGAGCAGCGGGCTCAGGGCCTTCCACAGGTACGCCCGGCGCACGAAGCGGGGCGCCGGGATGCGCCGCCGCACCCGAGCGGCGGCCGGTGCGCCGGCCTTGCGCCCCCCGGCGCGGGCCTGCGCCCGGGCCTGGGCGCGCGCGGCTTCCCGCTCTGCGGCGCCCGCAAAGGCCGTCCGAACGGCAACCACGTTGGGAACGATCAGGGCCACGCCGAGCAGGGCGACCCCGATCACCGCAATCAGGATCATAGGTGAACCCCCCACAGTTCAGGCGATGATCCTTATATATACTACTTGCTTTTGTTCAAGTCCTCCCCGCCGTTACCCCATCCGGTCGAGGATGTCGCAGAGCTTGACGAGATCTTCCTCCGAGAGGTTCTTCACCATCTCGCGGAAGGCTGCCCTGCGCCGCTGAATCGCCGCCTCCAGCGCCTGCTCGCCGTCCGGGGTGATTTTGACCCAGACCACCCGCCGGTCCCGCTGATCCCGCTCCCGCTCGGCCAGCCCCGCCTTCACCAGCCGGTCGACCAGGCCGGTCGCCGCGCTGAGGGTGACGGTCAGCTCATTGGCCACCTCGGTCACCTGCAGCGGCCCGCGGCTCCGCAGCGCCTTCAGGACGATCATCTGGCTCATGGACATCTTCGGTCCCGGAGCTACCTCCTGGTAGGCCGTGGTCGCCGCGGTCATCACACGTACCATGTTGTCGAACGAGGCCTCCAGTTTCGGGAGATAGGCTTCGATGCGGCCAGATTCCATTCAGACACCTCCGGGCCCGAACTTTACGACGTTAACATTCAATTCGACCAGATTATACAGGTAGCAGGAAAGGACTGTCAAGAACGCGCCCCGCGCCGTGCCGGCCGCAGCCGCCCCGGCGCCGCTACGCCAGGAACGGGTTGTAGGCCTTCTCATCGCCGATGGTGGTGTTCGGACCGTGCCCCGGGTACACAACGGTCTCGGGCGGCAGGGCGAGCAGCCGCGCCTTGATCGACTGGATCAGCGTGCGCAGACCGCCGCCGGGCAGGTCGGTGCGGCCGATGGAGCCGGCGAAGAGCGTGTCGCCGGCGAAGAGGTGTCCCGGGGTGTACAGGCAGATGCCGCCGGGGCTGTGACCGGGCGTGTGGATCACCCGCACCCGCAGGCGGCCGGCCTCGATCTCATCGCCGTCCTGCAGCAGCCGGTCGGCCGGGGGGGCCGTCACCTGCGTGCCGAAGTACAGGCTGCCGTTGAGGGATGGGCTCGTCAGGTAGTCGGCATCGGCCTCGTGGATCGCCACCGGCGCGCCGGTCCACCCTTTCACCCAGCCGACCCCGCCGATGTGGTCGAGGTGGCCGTGCGTCAGGACGATTCCGGCGACCGTCAGGTCGTTCTCGGTGACGCAGGACTGGATCCAGGGATCGGGGACGCCGGGATCGATGACCAGCGCCTGCCGGGTTTCGCTGCAGGCGACGATGTAGCAGTTGGCCATGAAGTCGCCGAGGGCACGGTACCAGATGCGCATGGGATTGCCTCCATAAAGAGGCCGGGACGACGAGGTCCCGGCAAGTGTTGCCGTCTCTACTTCCCAGTATAGGCAGATTGGCCCCCGGCGCAAGTCGAGTGCCCGATTTGCCGCACGGCTCAGCCGGGCAGTGGCGTGCCGGTCACTGCAGGTTGAGAATGCCCAGGATGGCAGACACCAGGACGGCCACGGCCGAAAGGAAGGCGCTCATCAGAAGGGTGGTCGTCTCCTTCTTGCCGTCCAGCCGCCCCTCCACGAAGCCGATCCGGGACTTCAGGGGCAGCAGCAGCGAGCGGATTTCCGCCATCTCCTCCCGATGGGCCGCCCAGAGGCGGGCGCTCTCCGCCCGCTGCCTCTCCAGGCCGGCCTCCACGCGGGTCAGTCGGTTGTGGAGGTCGTCCGTCAACTCGGCCAGGGCCTGAACACGGGACAACAGTTCGTCGGTCCAGGATGCCATACGGTTCACCTCCGCTGTACCCTTTTCCCAATTGTACCGGAGGCGAACCGGACAGGCCATGGATCTCTAACGTTTTATCTCCTGGTGAGCCGGCGGGCCAGGCGGGCCTGCGGCCGGTTCATCGTGCCGGGTCCGCCTGGTCTTCCGGGTCAGAACGTCTTCTCCGAGTCGATGAGGATCGTGACCGGCCCGTCGTTGACCAGCTCCACCTCCATGTGCGCCTGAAACCGGCCGGTCTCCACCTGCAGCCCCATCTCCCGCAGCCGCTGGACGAACCGCCGGTACAGGGGCTCGGCCTGCTCCGGCCGGGCCGCCCGGTCGAACCCCGGACGGCGCCCGCGGCGCACGTCGCCGTAGAGGGTGAACTGGCTGACCGCCAGGATGGCCCCGCCGGCCTCCTGAATCGACCGGTTCATCTTTCCGGCCTCGTCCTCAAAGACCCGCAGGCCGGCGATCTTGTCGGCCAGGTAGTCGGCCGCGGCCTCGTCGTCCTCCCGCGACACGCCGAGCAGCACCACGTATCCCGGGCCGATCTGGCCCACGACCTCTCCTTCCACGGTGACCCGAGCGCGGCTGACCCGCTGTACAACTGCGCGCAAGACAACTGCCTCCTCAGATGATGTCCTGTCCCGGGGGATACGCCCCCTGCCCGAAGAACTCCTCCTCCGTCGCACGCGGCACCCTACCCCGGCACAGGGGAAACGCCCGGTTCGTAGACCGTTCAGACTACTCCTCCAATGGTGCGTGCGCCGGATTGGTTGAGAATCGTTCTCGTTGTACTATCAAGCCAGAAACAGCCGACGAGACCCAGACGTCGCAGACGCCACGCCACCCCAAAACTGACAGGAGGGATGGCCATATGACGAACTTCTTCCAGAGCCCGAAGAGCAGCTGGATTTGGCTCGTCATTCGCCTGTACGTCGGTTACCAGTGGATGGTCGCCGGATGGCATAAGATCGTCGACGGATTCGACGCCACGGGCTTCCTGAAGGGAGCCATCGCCAAGTCGGTCCCGGCGGCCGAAGGTGCAAAGCCCGTCGTCCAGTCCTGGTGGGCAGCCTTCCTCGAAGGGTTCGCCCTGCCCAACGTCGGTCTGTTCAACTTCCTGATTCCCTGGGGCGAGTTCCTCGTCGGCCTGGCGCTCATCCTGGGCTTCGCCACCATCTTCGCAGCAACGATGGGCATGGTCATGAACTTCGCCTTCCTTCTCAGCGGCACCATCAGCAGCAACCCCAACTACCTGATCCTGCAGTTCATCCTCGTCAGCCTCGGCGGCGCCTACGCCGGCTACCTCGGCATCGACTACTACTTCCGGCCTGTATACCGCAAGGCACTTGCACGCATCCTGCCCGGTGAGGGCCACGCAGCAGCGCAGAAAGCCTGACGCAGCACACCCCGAACGGACGCAGAAACGTCTCCGCACGCTTCACCGCACAAGTCCGGCCAGCGACGCAGTCCCGCCGCACACGCCGCAGCACACATCCGGCAGACACTGCACCCACCCAGCAAACGCCGCAGCACACATCCGGCAGACACTGCACCCAAACTTGCAAGATCCGGACCCGGCCCTCACCCGCCCCTCGGATATCCAGAAAGCCCGCCGCGCCGGCGGGCTTTCTGGTTGGGTCGGTGCGGCGGCGGGCGGAGGGCCGCCCTCCGGCTGTGCCAGCCCCACACCTCCCGGGAAACGCTGGCGATGTAGTATCCGGCCTCCCGCGCCGTCATCCCCTGCGTCATCACGACAAGGACGTACGGGTGCCGGTCCAGCACGATGGCCGCGTCGTGGAAGGACGTCTCCTTCGACCCCGTCTTGTTGGCCACCGGCACGTCCGGCGGCAGGCCTGCCGGGATCCGGCCCTTGGACCGCGACGCCTGCATGAACGCCAGCAGCTCCGCCCACGGATCGGGCGAACGCTGGGACGCCTCCCAGATGTTGCGCAGGACGACGCCGAGGTCTTCAGGGGCGATGCGGTTGTGCTGCCAGAGCTGCTGCGGCGTGTGCATCTCAGGGCTGCCGTATCGGATGCCCAGGCTGCGGTAGTACGCGACCATCCGCTGGACGCCCAGCCGGCGCAGCAAGGCGTTGGCCGCCGTGTTGTCGCTGTGCACCAGCATCAGGCGGGCGACCTCCCGCAGCGTCAGCCGGGTGCCGTCCGGGACGCCGTTGAGGATCCCCGACCCGTCCTTCCAGTCCACCGGGCGGATCGCCACGGGCTCGTCCAGGGAGAGTTCGCCCGCTGCGGCCAGGTGATAGAGGTAGTTGGCGATCAGCACCTTCACCGTGCTGGCCGCCGTATGGACCTCATCCGCGTTCACGCCGAAATACTCCTGGGTGGTGAGGTCGCAGTACCAGACGCTGACCCGCCCGGGGGCCCACCGGGTGACCTGCTCGATCCTGCGCACGACCTCGGGGGCGTCCGGCGGTGTCCGCCAGCCCGAGGGCCATCCCGGGGCAGCCGCCGCTGCGCCCGGCGCCAGCGCCACCCACCCCGCCAGCGCCAGGCACAGCCACGGATGCCGCCGGTGCCATGCCCGCCATGCCATCAGACATCACCGGTAGGTAGGTTGCCCCGCCGGACGGGACCTAGCCGCCCTGCGAATCTGCATCCAGCAGCGCCTGGGCCTTGAGCCAGAGGCCGCACTCCACCCGCTTCTTGGTGAGCTCGCACCCGACGGACTCGGGTTGGAAGATGTCGCCGTTCAGCAGGTCGGCATTGGCGTGGCAGCCGCCGCTGCAGTAGTACCGGGCCCAGCAGGTCGGGCAGGACGCCTTGGTGTAGATGTGGCAGCCGGCCAGGCGCGCCTGCAGTTCCTTCTCCACGATGCCCTCGCGCACGTTGCCCATGCGGAACTGTTCCCGGCCGACGAACTGGTGGCACGGGTAGAGGTCCCCCTCGGGCGTCACCGCCAGGTACTGCACGCCGGCGCCGCAGCCCTGCACCCGCCGGGGCAGGCACGGACCCGTCTCCGCCTCCACCGCGAAGTGGTGGAAGGTGATGGGACGACCTTCTCGGCGCCGCCGGTCCACCTCGGCCGCCAGCCGCTCGTACTCGGCCAGGAGCCTGGGCAGGTGCTCCTCCCGGAGCGCGTACGGCGCGTCGGGCGTCGCGATGACGGGCTCCAGGGAGAAGTGGGGCGAGCCCATTTCGTCCACCATGTACAGGGCGTCCTCTGCAAAGTCGAGGTTGTCGGCCGTGTAGGTGCCCCGCAGCACCGCGTAGGCCCCCCGGCCCGTCGCCCCCTGGGCGGCGCCGTACTCCCACGCCGGGCGGCCGCCCGGCGCGCGCCGGTCCAGCACCATGCGGATGGCCTCCTCCACCCGCCGGCTGGAGCCGCACCGCTTCGCATCGTGCACTTCGGGCCGGCCGTCGAGGCTCAGGATCAGGCTGACCTCCTCCCGGTCCAGCTCGTCCAGGATCTCGGGCGTCAGCAGCGTGGCGTTGGTGGTCAGGGTGAAGGTGAAGCGCTTGCCGGCCCGGCGCCCGGCCTCCCGGGCGTAGGCGATCGTCTCCCGGACCACGCCCCAGTTCAGCAGCGGTTCGCCGCCGAAGAAGTCGATCTCGCACACCGGCCGGGAGCCGCTCAGCCGGATCAGCAGGTCCACCGCCCGCCGGGCCACCTCAAACGGCATGAGCTGTGCCCGGCCGCCGTAGGTGCCGTCGTCGGCGAAGCAGTAGGTGCACTTCAGGTTGCAGGCGTGGGCGACGTTCAGGCAGATCGCCCGCAGGGGGTCGCCGGGCTTCGGCATGACCGGCTCCCAGTCGGGCAGCGGGGCAAACAGCAGCCCCTGCGCCCGGAGTTCGGCGATCTCCGCCATCGCCTCGGCGACCTCGTCCGCGCCGTAGCGCGCCCGCAGGGCGTCCAGCTCCGCCTGAGGGGGGCCCTCCGCACCGAACGCCAGCAGATCCCACACCAGATCGTCCACCTGGTGCAGGCTGCCGCTATGGATATCGAGCACCAGCTTGGTGCCCTGCATCTCAAACCGATGGATCTCACCGTGCTGCACCGTCGTCTCCCTCCCAGAAGAAGGGCCGGGCGCTCTGCCCGGCCCCTCACGCTACCGCCTGGTGGCTTCGAGGATCCGAACCTGCTCTGCCGCAGGGCTCGTCAGACTGCTGACGGAGCAGACGATGTTCCCAACGGTGCAGGAGGTCTTGCAGGCCGACTGGCAGGAGACAGCGCAGTCGGTACAGCCCGCGAACTGCACCGTGGTCTGCAGCCGCGGCGCCGACAGGATGCGGATGTGCCTGGCCAAGGAAAACCCTCCAATCGCATGGATTACAACATAGTAGTATAACCCTTCCATGCGTGAAGCTGTGTAGTGCGAAAGTGCCATTCTCCCGTAGTCCCTAAGCGCCAACGCGGGCGGAGCTCGGGCGCCGTGCCCGCTGAAGCGCACCCACAGCCCGCACGAACACGCTGCATGCACGCAAGGCGGCGGATCCCCCACAACCGGGGATCCGCCGCCCTTCGCCCCTAGAACGACGCCTCCAGCTCGTCGATCAGCGAACCCACGTAGGCGACCGCCTTGCGGATGGGATCGGGCTTCGTCAGGTCGACGCCCGCCCGGGCCATCAGCTCCATGGGGGGCAGGCTGCCGCCGAGCTTCAGGACCTCCACCCACTGCTCCGCCGCCGGCTTCCCTTCTTCCTTGATGCGCTGCGCCACGGCGGTGCCGCAGGTGAGCCCGGCGGAGTACGTGTAGGGGTAGAGCCCCATGTAGTAGTGGGGCTGGCGCATCCAGGTGAGCCGGGCCCCCTCGTCGATGACCACCTCGCCGCCCCAGAACCGCTCCAGGATGGCGCCCTTCGTCTCCGAGAGCAGCTTCGCCGTGACCGGCGTGCCCTGCTCGGCCTGCTCGTAGATGCGGCGCTGCAGCTCCGCCTCCAGCAGGTGGCGGACGAAGTTGTGGTGGTAGGTCATCAGGAGCTGCATGATGACCCAGCGGCGCATCCGCCGGTCGTCCGTGCCCTTCAGGATGTGGTCCGCCAGCAGCAGTTCGTTGGTCGTGGAGGGCGCTTCCACGAAGAACAGGGCCGGTTCCACGTTGAGGAGCCGCTGGTGGCGGTTGGCCAGTTCGAAGTGGCCGGCGTGGCCCAGCTCGTGCGCCAGGGTGAAGGCGGAGCGCATATGGCCGGTGAACGTGAGCAGGATGTACGAGTGCGCACCGTAGGGCGACGTGCAGAAGGCGCCGGCCTGCTTGCCCACGTTGTCGGCCCAGTCGATCCAGCGCTCCGTGAGGGCCCGCTCCATGATGGCCCGGTACTCCGGCCCGAGCACGCTCAGGGCCTCCAGCAGCAGCTTGCGGGTCTCGTCGAAGGTGATCGACGGGTTGTACTCGGGGTCCAGCGGCGCCTCGATGTCGCAGTACCGCATCTCATCGAGGCCGAGCACCCGCTTGCGCAGCCGGGCGTAGCGGCGCATGTGCGGGGCCAGCTCCTCCTGGATCACGTCCAGCAGGTTGTAGTAGACCGCGTGGTCGATCTGGTGCGAGGCCAGCAGCATGTGGGTGACCGACTCGTATCCCCTGAGCCGGGCGAGGACGACGTTCTTCTTGACCTCGGTCCCGAAGGTGGCCGCCAGGGTGTTCTGATAGGCCTTCAGGCCCCGGGTGAAGGAGTCGAACGCAGCCCGCCGCACGGCCGTGTCGGCCGAGAGCTCCAGCTCATCCTCGTACAGGGAGAAGGAGACGGGCAGGGTGCGTCCGTCGGGGGCCGTAACCGGCTCGAAGGTGATATCCGACGACCGGGCCCGCTCGTACGTGACGAAGGGCGCCTCCATAACCTCGCCCAACGCCGCCAGCGCCTCCTCGGTCTCGGGATGCAGCTTGTGCGGGCGCTCGATCAGGATCTTCTCCAGCCACGGCCGGTAGACCGCGAGTTCCGCATCGGCCGCCATCCACGCCTCCACCTGTCCCTCCGGCAGGGCGAGGATCTCCGACTTCAGGAAGGACGTCGCCGCCATGAACTGGGCAGCCAGGGCGTAGGCCATGGCCCCCATCCCCTGGTACTGCGGATCGGAGCCGTCCTCGCTCACCCGAAGCTGGGCGTAGGTCGCCCATCGATCGACCCGCTCCATCAGCCCTTCGAACGCCTTCAGCGCCAGGGCGAGCGTGGCCGGGCCCTCGGCCAGGCGCCCCTTGTACTGGGTCACCGCCGGCAGGTCGGCCTCGATCGCCTTCCGCTCGGCCTCCCAGGCCTCGGGCGACGGGAACAGGTCTTCCAGCTTCCAGGTCTGCTCCACAGGCACTTCGTTTCGGCGGAGCCGCATGACACATTACTCCTTCCTTTCCCAAGTGCACAGGCAAGAACTGTATTCGACAGCGGCAGAAGGGTCCCTTCCCGCAGGCCGCGGCCCATCCGGGGCTGCGGCGCTGCACGGCATGCCCGCATCCCGGGCGGCGTTCGCTTACCTCAGGTCGCCGAGGGTCGCCGCCCAGGACTTGCCGCCATCGCCGCTGCGGAGGATGGCCGTCTGCCTGTGCTGGCTGTCGCTCACGACCAGCCAGCCCGTCCGCGTATCCACAAAGGACATGCCCGCGGCCGGCTTGCGCGGATCGGCGATGGGGATCTTGTCGCCGGAAACCGGCGGTGCTCCTCCCAGGGTCACCCGTGCCACCTCCAGGTGGCCGGCAGCCGGTGAGTAGACCGCCACCCTGGCGGTGTCCGCCCGCGCATCCAGAGCGACCGGATACCCGCCGGGGCCTGCCGGAGCCTCCGGCGCTTCCGCCGCAAACGGCCAGGGCCAGAGGGACCGGTCAGCCGGGGAGTCCAGGTCCGGCCCTGATCGTCCTTTGACGGAGGCAGCCAATGAGAAGACGCCGGCGCGTTCTGCGTCGGCGTTGTGTTGCTCTGTGGCCGGGTCTCCGGGCAGACCCATCACGCCTGCTTGACCCGCTTGCTGCGCCGCTCGTGGACCACGCGCTCCACGTGCATCACGTCGCGGACCTTGCCGATCTTGTTCATCACGTACTGCAGCTGCTGGGCGTCCTTGATCTCCAGCACCAGATCCAGCGTGGCGATCTTCGACTTGTTGGCCCGGCTGGAGGTGGAGAGCATGTTGATGCGGGCGTCGGCGATGATCGACACCACGTCGGCCAGCAGGCCGGAGCGGTCCAGCGCCGTGACCTGCACGGCGACCGGGCTGGAGGTCTGGTAGTTCTCCTCCCACGCCACCTCGATCAGCCGGTCCGGGTCCTTGGCCAGGTCCTCCATGTTCGGACAGTCCAGCCGGTGCACCGTGACCCCGCGGCCGCGGGTGACGTAGCCGATGATCGGGTCGCCGGGCACCGGCGTGCAGCACCGGGAGAGCCGCACCACCAGGTTGGAGACGCCCTTGACCCGGATGCCGTTGGAGGCCTTGCCGTACCCGGACCAGTCCTTCTTCTCGATCTCGACCGGGGCAGGCGGCTCCTGGGCCCGCTTCTCCTTCTCGTACATCTCCCGCAGCCGGGAGACGACGGAGCCGGCGTTGAGCGAGCCGATGCCGATGGCCACGTACAGGTCGTCGACGTCCTTGACGCTGACGCGCCGGCAGACCTCGGCCAGCCACTCGTCCCGCATCAGCTCGTGGGCCTCGATGCCGGTCTTCTGAATCTCGCCCTTCAGCATCTCCTTGCCGCGGGCCAGGTTCTCCTCCCGGCGCTCCCGCTTGAAGAACTGGCGGATCTTGTTCTTGGCCGAAGCGGTCTTGACGATCTTCAGCCAGTCGATGGAGGGCCCCGGCGACTGTTTGGAGGTGAGGATCTCCACCACGTCGCCGTTCTTCAGCGCCGTGTCCAGCGGCGCGATCTTGCCGTTCACCTTGGCCCCGACGCAGCGGTAGCCGATGTCGGAGTGCACGGCGAAGGCGAAGTCCAGGGGCGTGCCGCCCGCAGGCAGGCTGAACACGTGGCCCTTGGGGGAGAAGACGAAAACCTGGTCGGAGAAGATGTCGACCTTGACCGACTCGACGAACTCCCGGGCGTCGCGGATCTCCTGGTGCCACTCCAGGAGCGACCGCAGCCACTGCAGCTTCCGGTCGAACTCCTTGTCGGTCTTGCCCTCCTTGTAAGACCAGTGGGCCGCCACGCCGAACTCGGCGGTGCGGTGCATCTCGCGGGTGCGGATCTGGATCTCGAAGGGCTCGCCGTGGGGTCCGATGACCGTCGTATGCAGCGACTGGTACATGTTGGGCTTCGGCGTCGCGATATAGTCCTTGAACCGGAGCGGCAGGGGCTTCCAGTGGCTGTGGATGATGCCCAGCACGGCATAGCAGTCCTTGACCTCTTCCACGATGATGCGGATCGCGATGAGGTCGTAGATCTGCGAGATGTCCTTGCCCTGCCGGTACATCTTCTTGTAGATGGAGTAGAAGTGCTTCGGGCGGCCGGAGATCTCGGCGTGAATGCCCTCTTTCTCCAGCACCTCCCGCAGCTGGTCCATCAGGTCCTGGGTGATCGCCATCCGCTCCTGCCGCCGGCGGGCCACCAGGTAGGCCATCTCCTGGTACCGGTCAGGCTCCAGGATGCGGAAGGCCAGGTCCTCCAGCTCCCACTTGATCTCGCTGAGGCCCAGCCGGTGGGCCAGCGGGGCATAGATGTCCATTGTCTCCTGCGCAATGCGCACCTGCGCGTCCGAAGGCTGGTGCTTCAGCGTGCGCATGTTGTGGAGACGGTCAGCCAGCTTGATGAGGATGACCCGCAGGTCCTTCGCCATCGCCAGAAACATCTTGCGCAGGTTCTCCACCTGCGCCTCGTCCCTGGATGTGAACTGGAGCCGGTCCAGTTTGGAGACGCCGTCCACCAGCGAGGCGACCTCCTTGCCGAACCGCTGCTCCAGTTCCTCAAACTTCACCCCGCAGTCCTCGAGCACGTCGTGCAGGAGGGCGGCGGCGATGGATTCGGCATCCAGTTCCAGCGAGGCCACGATTTCCGCGACAGCCACCGGGTGGGTGATGTAGGGCTCACCGGAGCGCCGGCACTGCCCGTCGTGCGCCTGCCGCGCGTATTCGAAGGCGTTCTGAATCAGGGCGACATCCGCGGTCGGATTGTACGCGAGCACCTTGTCGATGAGCGGTTGGATATCGATCACGGCTGTCACCCCCCCCTTTCCCGCCTGTCGCCGGTCTCAGAACTGCACCAGCGAAATGACCTCGTGCCCTTCCAGGCGCTTCCTGCCGCCCAGCTCCGTCAGCTCGATCAGGAACGCCACCCCGACCACCTTGGCGCCCAGCGACTCCACCAGGTCGATGGTGGCCCGGATCGTGCCGCCCGTGGCCAGCAGATCGTCGACCACCAGCACCTTCTGGCCCGGCTGGAAGGCGTCCTCGTGTACCTCCAGCGTATCCTCGCCGTACTCCAGTTGATACGAGATGCTGCGGGTCTTCCAGGGCAGCTTGCCCGGCTTGCGCACGGGCACGAATCCTGCGCGGAGCCGGTACGCCAGCGCCGACGCGAAAATATAGCCGCGGGCCTCCGGGCCCGTCACCATGTCGATCCCCATCGGCTCAAAGTGCGCGGCCATGGTCTCGATCGCCGCGTGGAAGGCCTCGCCGTCCTTCAGCAAGGTCGTGATGTCCTTGAAGGAGATCCCGGGCTTGGGGAAATCTTCGACCGTGCGGATCTTGGACTGGAAATCCATGAATCTTAGCCCCCTCACATCTCATTATATTGCCTGTTTCGCCGCGGGCCAACATTCGCGAATCAGGCACCGGCGGAAGTCGGGAACGTGCGCCTGGCGGCAAGCTGAGCCCGGATCTCCTGCCCGCGCCGGTAGCGGGGGCTCGCTTCCAGATCGAACCGCACGCCGGGCGCCGCGGACAGCCGGCCGGCCCCGTCCACCAGACCGATTTCCCTGAAGATCGCCATCCCGCTTTCGTACCGCAGCCGGTTCCAGGGCCCCGGGAGTTCGCCCAGGCGCCGGGCCAGGGCCGGAGCGCTCGCCTCCCCCGCCTGCAGGAGGCGGTAGAGGTGGACGAGCACGTCCCGGTCCGGGCAGGGCCAGCCGATGGCCTCCTCCGCGCGGGCCCAGTCCTCGTCGTCCCAGAGCAGGTGGACCCGCTCTCCCGGGTAGCGCTGCGCCGCGTAGGGCGGGTGCCAGAGGACGACGTCGCTGTATGCGCCCCGGCCCACCTGGCCGTGGGCGGCCACCACCAGCCGCCCGGCCTCCGGCTCCGGTTCTCCCGGCAGCCACAGCGCCACCGCCTGCCGCATCTCCGGGCCCAGCCGCTCCAGCCGCTCAGCCAGCGCAGCCGCCGCCCAGGGACTCCCCGCCAGAGCCAGCACCCGGGCGCCGTCCGGACGGCACAGGGACGCGAGGTACAGCAGCTTGGGATCCTCGTCCTCGCCGGGGCCGCCCAGCTCGTCTTCCGTGTCCGCCCCCGTGTCCGCCGCGGCCGCCGCCACTTCAGCGCCGGGTGCGGCCATCGCCGCCAGCCGTTCCGCGAGCCGGCTGCCGCGGGCGTCGATGACCTGCGCCGGCGCGGCGGCCAGCGGGCCGTCCGGCGCAGACGGCGCAGGGTCCCAGGCGAGGCAGTGCGCCTCGGTCAGGCGGGGCGGGCGGAGGGGGGGACTGCCGCCGGCGGCCGCCTTCATGTCCTTCAGCACCAGCTGGATGCGGCTGCGGCCCATGTACGTGTTGATCTCCGGCTGGTACGCCACCGCGATCCGCTGCCCCGGTTCGGGCATGGCAGGCGCCATGTTCCAGCCGACGGCCTCCACGGGGGCCGGCAGGCCGCCGTCGCCGGGCTGCAGGAACAGCTTCAGGTGCTGCCCCTCCCGGCCGATGGCGCGCCCCTCCACCACCCGGAGCCCTTCCGTGGCCAGCACCGGCGCCGGATTTCCCAGGCCGAACGGCTCCAGATCGGCCAGCTCGGCGATCAGCCGCTCGTCGATCTGGTCCAGCGGGACGAACGCGTCCACCCGCTGCTCGGGCACCAGGTCCTCGGGCTGCAGCCACTCGGCCGCCAGCCGGTTCAGCCGCCGGCGCAGCTCCGGGACCAGATCCCGCCCTCTCAGGCTGAGGCCGGCGGCCGCCGCGTGCCCGCCAAACCGGGTGAACAGGTCGGCCATCTGCAGCAGCGCCCGCTGGATGTGAAACCCGGGAATCGAGCGGGCGGATCCCCGCACCTCATCGCCCTCCACGGAGAGCAGAACGGTGGGCCGGTGATAGACCTCCAGCACGCGGGAGGCACAGATGCCGACCACGCCGTGGTGCCAGCCCTCCCCGGCCAGGACGAGGGCGTACTCCCGCTCCTCGGGGGGCAGCGCGGCCGCCTGCGCCAGCGCCTCCTCCAGGATCGCCGCCTCGATCTCCTGCCGGGCCCGGTTCTCCGCATCCAGACGGCGGGCCAGTTCCATCGCCCGGTCCGGGTCTTCGGTCAGCAGCAGTTCGACGCCCGCATCCGCCGTGCTCATGCGGCCCAGCGCGTTGATGCGGGGACCCAGGGCAAAGCCCACGTGCCCCGCGGTGACCGGCGGCTGAACGCCCGCCACCTGCATCAGCGCGTGCAGGCCCGGCCGCCGGGTCCGTCCCAGCAGGGCCAGCCCCTCCCGCACGATGGACCGGTTTTCGTCCACCAGCGGCATCAGGTCGGCCACGGTGCCCAGGGTCACGATGTCCAGCAGGTCCCAGACGTTGGGCGCCTCCAGGGCGAGCGCCAGTTTAAACGCCACCCCCGCGCCGGCCAGCCCCTTGAAAGGATAGGGACAGTGCGGCTGCCTGGGATTGACCAGCGCCGGCACATCGGGCAGCACCGGCCCGGGCTCGTGGTGGTCGGTGACCACCAGCGTGATGCCCAGCTCCCGGGCCAGCTGCGCCTCGGCCACCGCGGCCACGCCGGTGTCCACCGTCACCACGAAGTCGTACCCGCGCTCCCGGATGGCCCGCAGGGCGCCGGCGTTCAGGCCGTAGCCCTCGCTGAAGCGGTCGGGGATGTAGTACGCCACCTCCGCCCCCAGGGCCCGCAGGGCCAGTACCAGCGTGGCCGTTGCGGTCACCCCGTCGGCGTCGTAGTCGCCGTAGATCATGATCGGCCCGCCGGCACGCAGGCGCGCGCGGATCAGGTCGACGGCTTCCCGCATGCCCTTCAGCCGGAAGGGATCGTGGATCTGGCCGCGCCCCGGGGTCAGGAACGCGTGCGCGGCCTCAGGCGTGGTGAGCCCGCGGTTGATCAGCACCTGCGCGGTGACGGGCGAGATCGAAAGCTGTCGCGAGAGCAGGCGGGCGCCGGCCGGATCCGCCGGCTCAGGCCGCCATCGTTTGGGTCGATAGGGTCGCGCCAACCCGTGCTCACTCCCCGCAGACCATGTACCGCCCCCCGCAGCGCGCGGCTGCCGGGGGGCGCTTTCCCGAGTCGGACCTTTCTCCTTTCGAGAAAACCGCGGGTGATCCCTGCACCGGGGCCGCGCGATCGCCCATTTCCGTCCCCGCCCGCCTCGCCCTGCGGCCTGCTCAGGGTGCCGCAGCGAGGGCCGCGATCCAGGTCAGGGCGCGTGGGGCGTCAGCCGCTGCCGTTCGTGGTGGGCGATGCGGATCAGCGATTCCTCGGACAGTTCGTCCACCACGTGCAGGGTGCCGCCGGCCTGCCGGGCGAGCTGTTCCAGGTAGCGGCGGGACGGCTGCAGTCCGATGCAGCTGAACGGAATCCGGCCGGCCTTCACCCGCCGTGCGGCTTCGAGGGCGTCGGCCAGGGGATCCACCGACCATTTGGGCACGGTGGGAATGCCGTCGGTGATCAGCAGCAGCAGGGGCCGGCGCACCCGCGAGCCGTGGATCAGCTCCATGGAGCGGGTGAGGCCGTGCGCCAGCGGCGTGAGCCCCATCGGCTGTATGCGCGCGAGCCCCTCCTCGACCACGGTGTAACTGCGGGTGAAGGGCACGTACACCCGCACGTCCCGCTCCTGGAAGGCGATGACGGCGATGCGGTCGCGCGTCGAGACCAGCAGGTGGCGGGCCAGGTGCTTCGCCGCCATGATGCGCCGGCCGGCCATGGAGGCGCTGGCGTCGATGAGCAGGCAGATGTGCAGCGGCTGCTCCGCCGACCGGAGGACGACGTGGATGTCGCGGCGCTCCAGAAGAATGCGCACAGGCCCTTCCGCCGGCAGGCCGGCAGACCGGCGCCGCATCCGCTCCAGATAGGCGCGCCGGATGGCCGCGGTGACGGTCTCGGGAACCGCCACGTCGCCCACCCAGGCCCCCGGCTCGGCCGGCGCCGCGCCGCGCACCACGCCGTACCGCACCTCGGCCGAAGGGGCGCCCGGGCCCGGGCGCCGGCGGCGAAACGCGCCGGCGCGGCGGCCGGGGATCCGGCGGATCAGCTTGCGGAAGCGCAGCTTCACGTCCCGCATCCGCCGGCGCAGGAAGGCCAGGAGCTCCTTTCCCTCGGGCGTGAGCCGCATGCCCCGGATCTCCTTGCGCACCAGGCCTGCTTCCTCCAGCTGCCGCAGGATGAAGGGCGTCTGGTTGCCCCCGCCCTGGTAGAGCGCGGCCCACCCCTGCTCCCGGTTCAGGTCTTCCAGGACGCGCGCCAGGTCGTCCGGCGAGCCCAGCCTGCGGGCGAGCGTCAGCACCTGCAGCATCCGCTGGGCTTCCCTGGCTTCCTGCAGGGCGCGGGCCGCCTCGCCGTTCCCGGCACTGCCCGGCCAGGCGCCGCCTGCCTCCGCGCCCGGCATCCCGGGTGCCGCGCCCGGCGCTGATCCCGGTGATGCGCCCGGCGCTGCAGGCGCCGCCTCCGGCGCCGACCCTGGCGCTCCCGGTGCTGCCCCCGGCGCCGCTCCCGGCCCGCCCAACCCGGGATCGCCAAGACGGCCGCGGCCTTCCAGGGGGCGCCTCGGATCGGGACCCGCCAGGCTCCGGTGCCCCTCCCCGGGGCCCGGACTGCCGGTCCCGAAGCCCGCCCGCAGGCTCTGCGCCGGGCCTCCCGGCGACCTGCCCGGCTGTCCGCCCGGCGCCCTTCCCGGCTCTCCGCCCGCCCGCGCCCGGTTGATGTAGGAGTCCAGGTTGTCCCCGTAGTAACGGCTCAGGTCCGAGTCCTCACCGGCCCGGAGGCCGCCCTGGCGGTGGGCCACCCGCTCCACCCGGCGCAGCTCGACCCCCTGACCGAGGATGGCCACCTCCACGGCGGCGACGATGCGCCAGATCAGGGCCAGGTCCCGATCCGGCAGCAGCCCGGCCAGGTGCACGTGGTTCCTGTGCGCGGCCTTGGCCGAGCGGTTCACCATGCGGTCCATCGCGCTGGTCAGCCGGCCCCCGCCCGTCGCCGTGCCCAGGTCAAAGTAGTCCGCGAGCACGTCCCCGGGCCGGGCGCCCGGCGGGGCCGGGAGCCCCTCCAGGGCGCGCCGCACCGCCGCAGCCACGGCCCGGTGATCCACGTCGGCGACGGCGTGGAACACGTCGATGTGCACCACCTGCCCCGGTTCCTGCAGCCCGTAGGCGGCCTGCCCGAAGTCGACCCCCTGCATGATCACGACCCGGCCCGGATCGTGCATCTCCACCACGTGCAGGCCCCGGCTGACCACGGCCGCCTCGCCCACCCGGACGCCCCGTCCGGCCGCCAGCGTGCCGGCAAGCTTCGCCACCCAGTCGGGCGCGGGTGCCCGCCCGGTCACGGGCCGCTCAGCTCCTCTTCCGTCCGGACCCATTCCTCCGGCGCCAGCGTGCTCAGCGGCCTGGCCGGATGGGGCGGCGCCTGCGCCGGCAGCCTGGCCGGATCGGGCAGCGACGGCGTCAGGCCCAGCCGGGCCAGTGCCCGGCGCAGCCACGACGGGCCGGCCGCAGGTCCCGCCGCACCGCCTGCCCGGGGACCGCCGGCCCCGCTCGACGGCGTGCCGTCCCCGCTGGGGGCCAGGGGACCGGCTGCGCCGTTCCCCGGGGAGCGGCCTGCGCCGTCCGACGGGGGGTCCCCCGCGCCGCCCGCCCGGGCTCCGGCTGCGCCGTCCGGCGGCGTGCCGCCCCACCCGGGGGAGTCCTCTGCCAGCGGCCGGACGGCATCGGCCGCCGACGGGCGAGCGCCCTCCGCCGGTTCTCCCGGACGTGCCGCCGGCTCCCCGGCCGCGGGCCCGCCCCCGCACGGGGCGGTCCGGGCCGGTTCGGCCAGCACGCCGCCGAAGGAGAGGCCGGGGAACCGGGGGCGCGCGGCGGGCACCGGGGCGGCGGCCGGCGGCGCTTCTGCCTGCCCCTCTGCCTGCACCTGCGCCTCGGCGAGGTAGCTGGTCACCCGCCGGAGCATCTCGGGATCCACCCGGTGGCGCAGGGCCATCGGCACCACCCGCAGCAGGTCCGCCCGCTCCACCTCCGTGCGGCCGTCGAGACAGGCCGAGAGCCTGATGCCCGCCTGAATCGCCTCCACCGCCCTGAGCGACTCCAGATCGAACTGGCTGTACAGGCCCGCGACCTGCCGCCGCAGGCTGGGCGGTACGGTCACCTTGCGCAGCTCGGCCGTGCGGAGGGTGAGCTGGGTTCGCCACAGCTCCGCCCGGGTCTCGGCCGTGCGTCGGCGCGGCGCCTCGCCGGGGTCGGCGGCCGCGAGGATCCGCTCCACCACCTCCGGATCGGCGGGCCTGTCGGTGTAGATGGCGAAGTCGAAGCGGTCGCTCAGCTGGCGGCGGATCTCCTCCAGCGGCCCCGGCTCCTCGTCGGGGTTGGAGGCCGCCCACACCGAGACCAGCACCGGCAGCTCCACCGGCGGCAGGCCCGTCTCCTCGATCTGCACGCGGCCCGGCCGGGTGCCCATCACATCCAGCAGCACGTCCGCCAGCTCGGGCGAGGTCTCGGCCAGCCGGTTGATCTCGTCGACGAAGATGATGCCCCGGTGGGCCTGCGGGATGGTTCCGGGCAGCAGCGCGGCCTCGGGATGGGTGGCGCTCACGAGCCGGCTCAGGTCGATGGACCCGACCACGGTGCCGATCTTGGCCGCATGGGAGATCTCCAGGAACGGCATGGGCACCCGCTCCTCGCCCAGCGCCCGCACCTCCTCGGGACTGAGGTCCCGGTGGAGGGGGCAGTGGGGGGCGGCCGGATCACAGTTGTAGAGACACCCGCGTATGCGCCGGATGCGGGGCAGCACCCGCCGGACCCCCCGCATGATCGTCGTCTTGCCGGTGCCCCTCAGCCCTTCGGCGTGAATGTGCAGGGGCCGTCCGGCGAGCGTCGAGACCAGCGACATCTCGACGGCCCGGAAGAGCGTATCGTTGCCGGGATGCCGCACCAGGCCGAGAACGGATTCCATGTCATACCCCCCGAACGTCGCAGCGATCAGTCCTAGTGTAACCAAACCCTGGGAAGAAACTCCCTCGCTGCTTGTCAGTGCCGCCAGAATATCGCTCGACAGACTGTCGATCCGGAAGGCGACGGAAGCCCCCGACGCGGCACGGCGCACCCGGGGCGTCAATGTCGAAAGGGCGCCCCCGAAGGGACGCCCAGTGTCGATGCGGTTGTCGAACAGCGTTAGGCACCGGCGGGCCGGGGGCGGCTGCCGTCCCGGCTCCGTTCCCACAGGAACCAGAGCGCGGCCGCGACCGTGATCGAGGAGTAGGTGCCGGCCAGGATGCCCACGAACAGCGTGGCGGCCAGGTCCAGGATGGTCGACCCGCCCAGGAAGATCATCGCCAGCAGCATGAGCTGCACCGTGACGCCGGTGTAGATCGACCGGGTGATGACCTCCTGAACCGACCGGGTGGCCATCTCCTCCAGCGACTCGCCCTTGTGCCGGTTCTGCAGGTTCTCCCGCAGGCGGTCCATGACGACGACGGTGTCGTTCATCGAGTAGCCGAGCACCGTCAGGATCGCCGCCACGAAGGTCGAGTTGACCTCCACCTGGAAGAGCGCCAGCACCCCCATCGTGATGACCACGTCGTGCAGCAGGGCGATCACCGCGGCCACGCCCATGCGGAACTGGAACCGGATCGAGATGTAGATGACCTGCAGCACCGCGGCGATGCCGACCGCCAGCAGGGCCTTGCTGGTGAGCTCCGACGAAACCGTGCCGGACACCGCGTCTTCGCCGATGACGGTGTACGGCCCCAGGTGGAGGAGGCTCTGGTACAGCCTGTCCTTCTGCTCCGCGCTCAGCTCAGGCGTGCGCACGAGGAACTCAGTGGCCTCGGGGCTCTGCGCCCCCCTGGGCTCCACCTGCTGAATCTGCGCGTCCATCCCCATGGCGGCGCTCATCACCGTGCGCACCTGCTCGATGGACACCGTCCGCTCAAACTGAATGTCCAGCAGCAGGCCGCCGGTGAAGTCGATGCCCAGGTTCAGCCCCCGGAAGAGCAGCGCGCCGACGGCGATCAGCACGGTGATCAGGCTGAAGACCAGGTAGTGCCTGGCGTAGCGCATGTAGCGGATGCGGGTGAGGCCCATTTACCCGGCCACCTCCTTCACGCCGAAGAGGGTGCGCTTGTTGAACCAGCCGGTGTTCACCGCGAGCTTCACCAGCCAGCGGGTGAAGGTGATGGCCGTGAACATCGAGAGGATGGTGCCGACCAGGAGCGTCAGCGCGAAGCCCTTCACCGGGCCGGTGCCCAGCCACAGCAGGATCCCGGCGGCGATGGCCGTCGTCACCTGGGAATCCAGCACCGTCACGTAGGCCCGGTGGAAGCCGGCGTCGATCCCCGAGCGGAGCCCCTTCCCCTTGCGCAGCTCCTCCCGGATGCGCTCGAAGATGATGACGTTGCCGTCCACCGCCATGGCGATGCCGAGGAGCAGGCCGGCGATGCCGGGCAGGGTGAAGACGGCGTCGATGGCCAGGAGGACGATCATGTTCAGGATCGCATAGACCCCCAGCGCGATGTCGGCCAGGAAGCCGGGGATGCGGAAGAGCACGATCATGAACAGCAGCACGCCCACCATGCCGATCCAGCCCGCCCGGAGCGACTTGGCAACGGAGTCCGCGCCCAGCGTGGCGCTGACCATGCGGGCCTCCACTTCCACCAGCTTGATGGGCAGCGCGCCGCCGTTGATCAGGTTGGCGAGCCGGGCAGCCTCCTCACCCGTGAACCTGCCGGTGATCATCGCCTCGCCGTTGGGGATGGGCTCCTGCACCTCCGGCCAGGAGATCAGCTCGTCGTCCAGCATGATGTAGATCGGCTGGCCGACGAACTTGGAGGTCGCCTCGTAGAACTTCCGCGGCCCTTCGCCCTTCAGCTTGAGCGTCACGATGAACCCCTCGCCGTAGGGATTCTGGGCCACGCGGGCCTCGGCGACGTCCCGGCCGTCGAGCACCCGGTTCCCCTCCGGGTCGATGAACTCCAGCACCGCGGTCTTGCCGATGATCTCCCGGGCCTCGTCGATGTCGGCCGCGCCGGCGATCTCCACGATGATCCGGTTCTGGCCGTCGATCTGGACCACCGGCTCCGAGACGCCCAGGGTGTTGATGCGGGTCTCGATGACCTCCCGAGCCGCCTGGATCGTCTCCGGCGTCACCTTGCCGAGATCCGAGTCGACGCCCTGAAGCACGATGTGCGCGCCGCCCTGCAGGTCCAGGCCCAGCTTCATGTGCTGCAGGATACGTGCCGAGCCCGTGTCCGGATGCGGAGACAGGTAGAACCCGATGACACCGCTCACGACCAGCAGGATCAGGGCCAGAACCGCTGCGTTCCAGCCGCCTCTCATGGTCTGTCCTCCTCCAAGTGGAATGACTGCGTCGCAAAGGAAAAGGAGGCTGCGCCTCCACACGACCCGCTGGCATCCGCGGGTGCTTCAACCGTTCCTTTACAACCCCTTCAATTGTACGGCGCGCCGCGGAGCGAGTCAAAGAAAATCGGCGCGGCTACAGCAGGCGGTTGTCGTTCATGACCAGCTGGAACTGGCAGCCCAGGTGGTCCGCCGCCCGCCGGCACATGATCATCCGGGTCAGGAAGATCTCAAAGTACTCCATGATCGCGATGATGGACGTGTCGACGACCAGGCTGAGCCGGATCACCTTCTCCTCCCGGAAGGCCTGCAGCTCGCTGTGGGTGACCGCATAGTTGACCCTGTCGTGGATGTCGAAGGTGGCCACGTCCCGGTTGTAGACCCGGCTCCGGTGCACGTCGGACTTGTCGGCCAGGATCAGCGCGGCGGAGATGTCGTGCACCGGATTGCCGATCTCCTCCTCGTGGTTGCCGATGGCCGACATGATGACGGCGATCTCCTCCGGCGCCATGCCCATCCGGCTGAGGATCCGGTGGGCCAGCAGGGCGCTGGTCTGCCCGTGGTCGTGCCGGTTGACGATGTTGCCGATGTCGTGCAGCAGGGCGGCGATGCCCGCCAGCTCCTGCACGCGCGCCGGCCGTTCCAGCTCCCGCAACAGCCCCATGGCCCGGTCGGCCACCAGGCCCACGTGCCGGAGGCCGTGCTCGGTGAAGCCGATGGCCGACAGCATCTCGTTGGCCTTCACGATGTACGCGCGCACTTCAGGATCCTGCCGCACCTGTTCAAACGTCACCCGAGGCAAGCTGGTTCCTCCCTGTTTCACCGGTATGTCCTCGCCGAGACCAGCGGCCCGTGCGCCGCGACCCGCGCCAGGGGCCAGAACAGGGCAACGGCGCGCCCCTCCACCCGGGACACCGGCAGCGGGCCCAGCAGGCGCGAGTCCAGCGAGGCCCCGCGGTTGTCGCCCATCACCCACACGTACCCCTCGGGCACCGTCAGCGGCCCCGCGCGGTAGGTTCCGGGGCTGTCGGGGTGCACGTAAGGCTCCTCCAGCAGGCTGCCGTTCACCCACACCGCGTCGCCCCGGACCTCCACCTCCTCCCCGGCGACGGCGATCACCCGCTTCACCAGGTGCCGGCGGGGGTTCGCAGGGTCCGCCACGACCACCACCTCGCCGGGGACCGGCTCCCGGAACCGGTAGACCAGCTTGTTCACCAGGAGGCGGTCGCCGTGGGCCAGGGTCGGGAGCATCGACTCCCCTTCCACCCGGTAGAGCTGCACCCCGAAGGTGCGCACCAGCAGCGCGACCACCAGGGCCAGCGCCACGGTCTCCAGGATTTCCCGCAGCGGCCCCTTCCGGACCGTCCCCGTGCCCTCCTGCGGCGGCGCCATCACCCTCGCTCCTTCTCCTTCCACGCTTCGATGAAGGCCAGCACCCGCTCCCGCACCTCCGGGATGGTCAGGTCGTCGGTGGGCAGGTACAGGTCGCACTCGGCCCGCGCATAGGCCAGCCGCCTGCGCTGCTCCTCCAGCCGCTCCGGCCCGTAGCTGATGTCGGGCCGCCGCCGGCGGGTCGTCTCCCAGCGGGCATCCAGCATCACCAGGAGGTTGGCGTCCGGATGGAGGTGCCGCCAGAGCCGCCGCACGCACGAGTGCTCCTGGGGCACGCTGTAAGCCTTCACGCCGGCCTCGTTCAGACCGGCCGCCAGCGTCGTCTTCCCTGCCGCGCACACGCCCACGATCGCGACGACGGGTTCCCGCAATCGCATCCCTCCCCGATCGGCTTCACCACTCCAGGGTAACGCTCATCCGGCGGATGCGGTCTTCCCCGCGGTCGGTCACCCCCACGGCCAGGACGGCCATGTCGTCTGCGGGGCGCTCCTCATCCAGGCGCATCGCCTCGGCCAGGACCCCGTCGGCCAGGGCCTGCATCTCCCCCGGGTCGGCCCCCCGCAGCATGTGCTCCAGCGCCTCCACCTGCCACTGCCGCCCGTGCCACCGGCCGGCGGCGTAGACGCCGTCCGTCATGGCCAGGGCCACCAGCCCCGCCTCCAGCGGGACCTCGGCGATCACCGGCCGCAGCGTCTCCCGCATGCCGATGGGCTCCACCGGCTCGTCCAGCCGCAGGATGCTCCCGTCGGCCCGGCGGACCAGCACCGGCACGTGGGTGTTCCGGGTGACCACCAGGGTGCGGGTCCGCGTGTCCGCGGAGAGCAGCACCAGCTCGGTGGAGACCTTGCCGTCCCGCACCGCGTACAGGTAGTCGTGCACGCCCCGGGCCACGGCGCCGTCCCGCACGCCGTCCGCCACCAGCTGCATCGCCTTCGCGACCACCAGCTGGCTCAGCCGCTTGGCCGACCGGCCGTGCCGCTGCCCGTCGGCCAGGATGGCGGTGAGCCCCCCGCGGGGCCGCTCCACCAGTTCTACAGAATCCCCACTTTCCGTCAGTCCAAACTTCGGCACCTTGGCGACCGCCATCGTCACCTGCACGGCCCATGCCCCCTGCACTTCGTCCGCGTCCTTGTTCCACCGGGCGCCGCAGCCGCCGCGCCAACCCCGCGCCGCCGGCCGTCACCCTTCCGGTCGCGATCCTGCGCCGGCGCCGTCACTCGTCCGCGCCAACCCCGCGCCCCTGCGCCGCCTTCGCGAGCTCCTCCCGCACGGCCCGTTCGATCTCGCCCGCCCGCGTGCCGACCACCACCTGGATCGACGTGCCGGTGCGGATCACGCCGGCGGCGCCCAGGGACCGCAGGGCGGCCTCGTCGACCTTCTCGGGCGCCTGCACCTCCAGCCGCAGCCGGGTCATGCACGCCGTCAGGCTGCGCACGTTGCCCGGCCCGCCCAGGGCAGCCAGAATGGCGGCTGCGAGGCTCCCCGTGCCTTCCGCCCGGTCCGCGGTCCCGGCCGCGCCGGTCTGGCCGGCCGCCGCGGAGGCGCCGGCCTCCGTCACCGCGGCCGCCCCGGCCCCCGCTGCGGCGGGCGGGGGCTCCTGGCCGAGGACCGGCGGCCGGCGCCAGCGGATGATGAGCCGGAAGGTCACGTAGTAGAGCAGGGTCCAGAGCGCCCCCAGGGGCAGCAGCATCCAGCCGTTCTGCTGCCGGTGCCAGTTGATGAGCCCCATGGGCAGCGCGTAACCCCCCAGGTGAATGTCGAGCACGTACCCCAGGAACGAGGCGACCGCGGCGAAGAGGACATGCAGCCCGAACAGCAGCGGCGACGCGAAGATGAAGGCGAACTCCACCGGCTCGGTGATGCCCAGCACCATGGCGGTCAGGACGCCGGTCAGCATCATCCCGCTCACCCGGCGGCGCTGCTCCGGCCGGGCCTCGTGCACCAGCGCCAGCGCCGCGCCCAGGGGGCCGAAGGCCAGGGTCAGGAAAAAGCCCGACAGAAGGCGGCCGGCGCCGGGATCGCCGTGGAGGAACCGGATGTACTCGCCCACCACCACCTGGCCGGTGGCCGGATCGGTCCAGGCGCCCATCTGGTAGTCCACCAGCTGCATCAGGATGTGGTGCAGCCCGGTGGGGATGAGCAGCCGCACGATGCCGCCGTAGACGAAGGCGCCGGTGCCGCCGGCGGCGTAGATCCACTCGCCCAGTACCACCACCGCCCGGTGGAAGCCCGGCCACATGAGGCCGAAGACCCAGCCCAGGACCACGCCGGCCAGCGCCGCCAGAATCGGCCCCATGCGCCTGCCCGAGAAGAGCGCCAGAAACTCGGGCAGCCGGATCCGCGGCGTGTAGCCGTACAGCCAGATGGAGGCCGCGCCGACCGCCACGCCGCCCAGCACGCCGAAGTTGACGCCGGGGTCGCCGGCCACGCCCACCGCGACCGCCATCATCGTCAGGTAGCCGGCAACGGCCGAGAGCACGGCCATGCCCTCCGACTGGGCGAACCCCACGGCGATGCCCACGGCGAAGAAGAGCGGCAGCCAGGTCCGGAGCAGCTCCAGCCCCGCCGTCAGCAGCGGATCCTGGCCGAGCACCGTGCCCAGGGCCACCAGCACCGCCGGAAACGGCAGGAAGGTCAGAGGAACCATCAGGCTCGCCGATGCCCGCTGGAAGAACGCAGCCCTGTTTCGCATCACGCGTACCCCCTCACGCACCGGACAGGTCGCCGAAGTGAATCAGCCGGATTCCCCGCGCCTCCACCCGCTGCCGGGCCTCGGGCGCCGACAGCGCCGCCAGCTCGACCTCCCGCTGCGCCTGCAGGGAGCTGAGGCCCCGCAGCAGGTCGTCGACCTCGCCGGGGTGGGTGACCAGCTCGGTCACCCCGTCCTCGACCCGGTCCAGCCGGGCCAGCAGCCCGGGGAGGTCGAAGTCCCCCGCCATCGTGCGGTCGGGGGCGGCCAGGCCGCTCTGCCGGATCATGGCGGTGGTGCGGCGCAGGGCCGCGCCCAGGAGCGGGCCGGCCGGGCTCCAGCGGGGAAAGGTCCCCGGGGGAAAGACATCGGGCGGCAGGACGCGCACCGCCCGCACGCCGTAGCGGCGGGCCACCCGGAGCATCGCGCCGCACAGCGGCGGCCAGGCCTGCAGGTAGCGGTGCGTATCCAGGTGCGTCGGCAGCCTGCCCACCAGCGCGGCGAACCGCTCCACCTGGGCCGACCACTCGGCTTCCGCCTCCGCGGGCCGCAGCCGGCGCAAGAGGCGCAGCAGGCTGCGCCCGAAGCGGCCGTCCGGCCCCACCAGGCTGGGCACCTCAGAGGGCGGCAGCACCGGCGCGCCGGTGGTCAGATTCAGGTGGAGCCCCACCCCCAGGCCGGGGGCGTCCCGGAGCCATCCGGCCATCTCGCCGGCCCACGGGAAGTTGACCATGAAGGTGGTGGAGGTGAGGATGCCCTCCCGGTAGGCCCGCAGGATCCCGCGGCTGACGCCCGGGCTCAGGCCGAAGTCGTCAGCGTTGATGATGAGCCTCCGCATGGCCGGCCTCACGCGAACTGCGGCAGGTACTTGCGGTGCGCGGCCAGGAGCTCGTCCACCACCCGTCCGGCCAGGGGCTGCGGCGCCCCCAGCGGGTTGAGTGCCGCCGCCTCCACGGCCAGGGTGCGGTCGCCCTCCATGGCGGCCCGGACGTTGAGCGTCTCGGAGGCCTTGATGCGGGCGATCAGCTCGGCTTCCTGCCGGGGCAGCGGGGGCTGCGGGATGGCCTTCCAGCCGCTGCCGTCGACGATGGCGGGGAACTGGGCCGCCTCGTCCGGGGGCAGGTGGCGCACGGCGCCGGCTCCGCGCTGCTGGATGACGAAGCGGGTCGGCCGGTCCGCGGCCATGGCGGCGATCACCTGTGAGGCCAGGTCCGCGTGGGACGGGTGGCCGCGGTGCTCCTTCAGCACGGGGTGCTCCTGCGCGGCGACCTCGGCGTAGTGCCGGTAGAGGCGCTGCAGCCGCTCCATCAGGACCTCGGCCCGGGTCTTCTTCGCCCGCCGGAGCTGGGCCAGGATGCGATCCTTGTAGTAGTAGTACCGGAGGTACGGGTCGGGCACCATGCCGTGCTCCCGGAACAGCCGCACCGTGCCGGTCTCCTCCCGGAGCGGCAGCAGCGCCGCCACCGGCCCCAGCGCAGCGGCCCAGCGGCGCAGCCGCGGGGTCACGTCCTCGCCGTCGAGCAGCACCCGGGTCACCCAGCCGCCGTGGTTGATGCCGGCGTAGTCCAGGGCGAGCCGGTGGAAGTCCACCCGCAGGAGCCGCCCGATGGCCCACTGCACGCCGGTGGGCATGTCGCAGAGGCCGATGAACCGGGCATCCGGGAAGCGCCGGATCACCGCTTCGGTCACCATGCCGGCGGGGTTGGCGTAGTTGATGATCCACGCCTCCGGCGCGAGCCGCCGCACCTCCTCCACGATTTCGAGCATCAGCGGGATGGTCCGCCAGGCGAAGGCGAAGCCGCCCAGGCCGAGGGTCTCCTGGCCGATGAGCCCGTGCTTCAGTGGGATCCGCTCGTCCAGCGCCCGGTGCCGGAGCCCGCCGACCCGGGGCTGCGTCAGGATGAACCGGGCGCCGGTGATCGCCTCTGCCCGGTCCTGCGTGGCGGTAACCCGCAGGTCGGCCCCGGCCGCGCGCACCAGCCCCCTCGCCAGCCGCTCGATCAGCCGCAGGTTCTCCTCGTCGATGTCGTGCAGGCACAGCTCGCCCCCGGCGTAAAGGGTGTGGTCCTGCAGCAGGCCGAGGATGATGTCCGGTGTGTACGCACTCGCGCCGCCGATGATCGTGAGTTTCATGCGGTCACCTTCCCTTGCTCGGACAGTGGCGTACCAACCCTTTCCTGATACTTCGCCTGCCTCCTACCAACTCCTCTTCCCGGCGTCAACAGATCAGGGAGGCCCGGCCTCCCGCCGCAGCCTCCCTGACCGGCCCCGCCCGTGCCTGCCGCCGTCCCGCTCAGTGGTGGCCGCCACCGCCACCGCCTTCCATTCCGCCTTCTGACCCGTCTCCGGACCCGCCCGACGATCCGCCGCCGGCGTCTTCCCCGTCGGAGCCGCCGCCGGGCTGCTGGTCACCCCTGCCCTCCTCCTCTTCTTTTTTCTTGTTTTCCTCATCCGTCTTCTCCTGCTCCTCTTCCCCGCGGCCCTGTTCCTGCTGTTGCTGCTGCTGCTCAGGCTGCTGCTGCGGGGTGCACCCCGCCGCCGCGATCAGGCCGAAGACCAGCGCCAGGGCCAGCCACTGCCGCAGGAACCGCTGCCAGATGCGCACGCTCGCTTCCCTCCTCATGATGGCCCGTGGCTTGACGCCCATAGCTTGCCCGCGGCCGGCCGCCGCCACGCGCCCCGGTATAGCGGGCAGGCGCGCGCGGGCACCTTACATCTGGAAACGGGAGGGGTGCGCGTGAACATCTGGGACTGGGTGAGACGCTGGCTGGATCCGACCGTCTCCATGTCCGAGGACACCTTCAGCCTCGCGGACCAGAGTCAGCCGCCGGCCAGCGCCGACCAGAGCGCCGAGATGACCGCCGACGCCCGCATCCGCACCGCCGCCCTGCTCACCCGCCTGGAACGGCTGGTCCAGGCGGCCCCCCGGGGGAAGGAAGCCCTGGAGAAGGTGGGCGACCTCTCCACGAGCCTCGACGAGAACGTCAGGCACCTCAAGGAGCTGTTCCGGATGCCCCGGAACCAGGACCTCATCTGCCGCGAGATCGCCATCGCCACGGAGCCGCCTGTCCGGGCGGTCCTGCTGTTCATGGAGGGGCTCTCCGACAAACAGGTGATCAACGGCAACATCATGGAGCCCCTGATGCTGCTGAGCCACGAACTCCGCCTCCGCCCGGAGCAGGGTCCCCTCGCCGTCGACCTGGTGGAACAGCGGCTGCTGACGGGCCACCAGGTGAGCCGGAAGTACGACCTCGCGTCCGTGGCCGAAGCGGTGCTGGCCGGCGACACCGTCCTCCTGCTGGAGGGCGCCGCGGCGGCCCTGGTGGTGGAGACGAAGGATCCGCCGGCCCGCAGCGTCAGCGATCCCAAGGCGGAGCAGGTGATCTGGGGGCCGCACGACGCGTTCACCGAGGCGTGGCGCGTCAACGTGGCGCTGGTGCGCCGGCGCCTCAAGGACCCGCGGCTGGTCACCGAAATCCTCACCGTGGGCACCGTGAGCCGGACGTACGTGGGGATGATGTACATCGACACCATCGCCCCGCCCAAACTGGTGGCCGAGGTGAAGCGGCGGGTGGAGGCGGTGAAGGTCGACGTGGTGAACGGGTCGGGGACGCTGCAGCCGTACATCGACGACAGCCCCCGTTCCCTCCTGCCGACCACCCTGATCACGGAGCGGCCGGACCGGGCCGCCGCCTACCTCTCGGAGGGGCACGTGGTGCTCTTCGTCGACACCTCCCCCCACGCGATCATCTGCCCGACGACCTTCTGGTCGCTCATGCAGACGGCCGAGGACTACTACCTCCGCTGGCCGTTCGGCTCCATCCTCCGCTACATCCGAACCGGCGCGCTGATCATCTCGCTGGTGCTGCCTGCGTTGTACATCGCCGTGGTGAACTACCACTCCGAGATGATCCCGACGGAGATGATGCTCTTCCTCGCGCAGAGCCGGGAACCGGTCCCGATGCCGGCGGTTGTGGAACTGCTGCTCATGGAGTGGGTCTTCGAACTGATCCGGGAGGCCGGCGCACGGATCCCCGGCATCATCGGCCCCACGGTCGGCCTCGTGGCCTCACTCGTGCTGGGGCAGGCCGCGGTGGAGGCCCGTATCGTGAGCCCGATCACGATCCTGGTCGTGGCGGTCACCGGCCTGGCGTCCTTCGCCCTGCCCAACTACCTGACGGGCTGGGGCATTCGCACCTTCCGCTTCCTGCTGCTCATGGCCACCACCGTGCTCGGCTTCCTGGGGCTGGCGGCCGGCATCTACATGCTGCTGATCTACGCGGCCAGCCTGCGCTCCTTCGGCATCGCGTACCTCGCCCCCGTCGTGGGGAACCGGGGGAAGGCGTCGGACGTGATCTACACTTCCCCCCTCTACATGCAGGAGCAGCGGCCCGGTTACATGCACCCCATGAACCGGCGGCGGCAGCGGGAGATCGTGCGCACCTGGGACCCCCGCTCGCCGCAGAACGATCCGCGTGAGGGAGGCTGAACCATGCAACAGCTTGAGGGCCATATCGGCGCACGGGAAGGCAGCGTGCTGCTGTTCACCGTCCTGGGGTCCATGCTCTTCCTCCAGTATCCGCAGTTCCTGGTGCAGGTGGGGGGACCTGCGGCCTGGCAGGTGGGCATCCTGATCACCCTGTTCGGCCTGCTGGCAATCCTGCCCATGGTGGCCCTGGGCAGGCGGTTTCCCGGGATGGCCCTGGCGGACATCAGCGCGGAGGTGGCGGGGCCGGTCCTGGGGTCTGTGCTGACGCTGGCGGTCTCGCTGTGGCTGCTCGCGGCCACCATGATGACGCTGCGCAATTTCACCGAAACGTTCATCATCACCGTGCTGCCGGACACGCCGCCCAGCGTCGTGGTCACCACCGGGGTGATCGCGGCCGTGTTCTCCTCGTACCGGGGCCCGGAGGCCATCGCCCGCACCGCGTACCTGCTCCTGCCCCTGATCGCGTTGGGCGTCCTTTCCGTGCTGCTGTTCAGCCTGCCCCGCATCGACCTGACCCTGCTCTTTCCCCTGTGGGGCTTCGGCTTCAGGCAGACCCTGCTGGGAAGCCTGTACTACGCGAGCCTGACGGCCGACGCCATCTTGCTGCTGGCCTTGGGCAACCTCTTCCGGAACGAGCGCTGCCTGCAGCACAGCAGCCTGCAGGGCATCCTGCTGTTCGGGCTCGCGGCCACCCTGACCGTCACGGTGCTGGTGACCACGGCCGGCCCGCCCGTCGCCCGGGAAGACCCCTTTCCCCTGTACTACCTTGCGCGCCTGATCTACCTGGGCCGCTTCCTCCAGCGCACCGAGTCGCTCATCGTCCTGTTCTGGATGTTCGCCGCGACCATCCGGCTCTGCGCCCTGTTTCATGCCGGGGTGGCCTCCCTGGCGGGCGCGCTGCGCCTGCCGGAATACCGGCCCCTGACCTTTCCCGTCGCCACGATCATCGCCGCGCTCTGCCTGGTGCCGAAGGACTTCGTGGCGGTGCTGCAGCTCGACCGGGAGTGGGTCCGGCCGCTGGGGTTCGGCGCGCTGGCCGTTCCGCTCCTGCTCTGGCTCGTGGCCGTCATCCGCGGCAAGGGGACAGCCGGCCATGCGTCGTAGCGTGCTGGCACTCGCGCTCCTGCTGCCCCTGCTGGCCGGATGCTGGAACCGGATGGAGATCGAGGAAGGGGCCTATGTCATGGCCATCGGCATCGACCGGGGCCGTCCCGGTTCCTACGCGATCACGGCGGTCATCGGCAAGCCCAGGGCCCTGGCGGGCAAGGAGGGCGGCGGGCAGGACGAGCCCCCGGTGGTCATCACCACCGTGGAGGCGCCGAGCCTCGCCGCGGCGACGAACGTGCTGCACGGCTACATCGGCCGGCGCATTCAGTACCACCACACCCACGCCGTGCTGGTCCACGAGGAGCTGGCGCGGGAAGCCGGGCTGCCGTTTGTCGATGAGCTGGCCCGGTTCCGCCAGATCCGGGAGACCGCCTTCCTGATCATCACCCGGGAGCCGGCAGCCGAATTCCTGCAGCAAGTGAAGCCTGGCATGGACAATAACCCGGTCAAGTTCCTCGAGCAGCTCACGTATCACTCGCGCACCGGCGGGACGCTTCCGGCCGAGAGCCAGATCACGGCCGTGATCGCGCTCCTGAACGCAATGTACGAGGAGCCCGTCGCGTACTACGCCGCCCTTTCCGCAGAGGCGTCAGGGGCCGAACCCCCGCACCCGGACCGAGAGGCGCGCTATTCCGCAGGCAATCTGCCCCGCCGGGGCGGCACGCCTATCGAAATGGCGGGCGCCGCGGTCTTCCGGGGGAGCCGGATGGTGGGTGTGCTGGACGGCGAGGAGGTCCGCGGGCTCCTGGTCCTGCAGAACCGTTTCCAGGGCGCCTTTGACGCGATCCGGGACCCGGGCGAGCAGGACCAGTACGTGGTCCTTCACATCAACCGGGGCAGACCGACCCGCATCGTGGTGGAGCGGCTCGGCGACAGACCGGCCCTGCGGGCGATCGTCAAGCTGGAAGCAGACGTCGTGGCCATCCCCTCGGGCATCGACTACTCCCGGCCCGACAGACAGGACGATCTGGAGCGGGCCATCGAACAGCACGTGACGGAGTCCATCACGCGGCTGATCGAGAAGACACAGCGGTGGGGAAGCGATGTGGCCGGCTTCGGCCGCCATGTGGTGTCCCGCTTCCCCACCGTTCAGGCCTGGGAGGCCTACAACTGGCCCCAGCGCTACCCCGAGGCCGAGATCAAGGTCACCGTGGATGTCCGCCTGCGGCGCTACGGCCTCACCCTGTCCCCGACCCACGCCGGTGAGGAGGGAATGACGCGATGACCTTTCTGATCATGCTGATCACCGTTCTGGTGGCGATCTACACCTTCAACTACGCCCGCTGGGCCTGGCAGAGGGGGCTCCGCTTCGGCGCGGTGGCGCTCGGGCTGCTGGCGGTGGCCAGCGTGGCCGTGCCCGGATGGGTGATCTGGTACCTGTCCTGACCCGCACCGGTTCGCGACGAGAGGCCAGGCGCCCTGCCTGGCCTCTCGGTGTTCCCGCTACTGCACGTCTTTCGCCAGATCCCTGAACCCCTCGCCGAGCACTTCGTGAACCTCCGCCACCACCACAAACGCCTTGGGATCCTCTGCGTAGGCGATCTGCTTGACCTGCGTCAGCTCGCTGCGCTGGGCGACCGTGTAGAGAATGGTCCGGGGCTCGCCGGTGAAGGCCCCCGTGCCGTGGACCACGGTCACCCCCCGCTCGACCTCCGCCATGATGCGGCGGGCAATCGGGTCCGGGCGGGTGGTGATGATGGTGACGCCGCGGGCCGCGTACAGACCCACCTGCACGATGTCGACCACCTTGGACGAGATGAACAGGGTGATGACCGCCCACATCGCCGCCTCGGGGGAGAAGGCGATCGCCGCCACGGTCAGGACGACGGCGTCCACCGCCAGCACCATGGACCCGACGGAAAAGCCCAGCCGGTGCTGCAGCACCAGGGCCAGCACCTCGGTTCCGCCGGTGGTGCCGCCGGAGCGCAGGACCAGGCCCAGGCCGACGCCCATGGTCAGGCCGCCGTAGACGATCGCCAGCACCACCTGGTCGGTGATGGGCGGAATCTGCGCCGTGACCGCCAGAAAGAACGAATAGGCGGCCACGCCGAGGAGGGAGCGCCTGAGAAGCCGCCAGCCCTTGACCTTCACGCCGAGGGCGAGGATCGGGATGTTGGCGACCACCTGGGTCACCCACATGGGCACCCCGAGAAGGTGATAGAGAATGATGCCGACGCCGGTCACGCCGCCCTCGGCCAGTTTCAGGGGCACGAGAAAGACGTTGGCCGAGAGGGACATGAGCAGCGCACCGGCCAACAACTGGACGATCCAGAGCACGTCGGGGCCTCCTCAGGCAGAAAGGCGGAGCCTACGAGCAGACAACCCTAGTCTGCCCGCAGCTACTCCTCCTTCTCCTTCTTCTCGTCCTTCTCTTCCTTGTCGTCTTCCTGCTTAACCGCCTTCCGGAACTCCTTCAGCGATTCGCCCACGCCCCGCGCCAGCTGCGGCAGCTTGGCGCCGCCGAAGAGCAGGAGAATGACCAGAACGATAAGCAGGATCTCCATCGTGCCAAGGCGGCCGAACATCGCGATTCCTCCCTGCTGCGTGATGAACTACATGCTCAGCGAAGTTTCGGGGTCCCGGACCGTTTCTCCTGCACAGCCGTCAGGATTCGAACACCTTTCCGTCAGCCGCCGAGCAGCCGCTCCGGGTAGTCCGTGATGATGCCGTCGACGCCGGCGTTGCGCATCATCGCGATGGCCAGGGGCTCGTTCACCGTCCAGCAGTTCACCTGAAGCCCGGCCGCGTGCGCCGCCTCCACGTACTCGGGGGTCACCCACGGCCAGGCGGGGTGAATCGCCTCGCAGCCGATCTCCCTGGCCATGCGGACGGGGTCCACCAGGTTGCTCGAGGTGAGCATGCCCAGCGGCAGTTCCGGACAGATCTCCTTCAGCTTCACCAGGGCACGGTGGTCGAAGGAGGAGACTTGCGTGCGCGCCAGCGCCCCCTCCGCCTTCAGCACGTCGACCAACTCCTGCTCGATGCCCGGGTAGTGGACCGACCCGGCCTTCAGCTCGAGGTAGAGCCGGACGCCAGGCGGCGTCGCCCGGATCAGCTCCTGCAGGGTGGGCACCTGCTCGCCGGCAAAGCGCGGGTCCTTCCACGAGCCGGCGTCGAGGGCCCGAATCTGCTCCAGGGTCATCATCATGATCAAGCCCGAACCATCGGTCGTGCGGTCCACCGCCGGGTCGTGGATGACCACCAGGTGGCCGTCCGCGGTGCGGTGCACGTCGAACTCGATGCCGTCGACCCCCAGCTCGAAGGCCCTTCGGAAGGAAACCATCGTGTTCTCCGGGTGCGTACCTGCGGCACCCCTGTGACCGATCACCTGTGCCATGCGCTCTCACCTCTGCTCGTGGCCTTAGAGGAAAACAGTGAAAACGCCTCGAAATGTGCTATCCAATTCTGCCGGGGGAGAAGGGAGCACCGCTCATGGATCTCAAACTTCTGCGCACCTTCGTGACGGCAGCGGAGTTGGAGAACTTCCACCAGACCGCCGAACGGCTCTACCTCGCCCAGCCCACGGTCACGACGCACATCCGCCAGCTGGAGCATCTGCTGGGGTTTCAGCTCTTCGACCGGGTGGGCAAGCGGGTGCGGCTCACGGCGGCCGGGCACCGTTTCCTGCCCCACGCCCGCAGGGTGCTGGCCACGTACGAGCAGGCGGTCAACGACATGACCGCATGGTGGCAGGGTTATGATACCCGGCTGCAGCTGGTCACCTCGCCTCTGGTGGCCACGTCGATCCTCCCCGGGCGGCTGAAGGAGTTCACCCACGAGAACCCCCGGGTAGAGGTGGTCATCACCACCGAGGTCTCCTCCGCCGTCGGCCACATCGTGGCCGCCGGCGCCGCGGACGTGGGGCTGGCAAGAATGCCCTCCTCCCATCCTGACACCTCTTCGACGGTGCTCTACACGGATCCTGTCGTGCTGGTGGCTGCGCCGGAAAATGCCGCCGGGGCCGACTGGGTGGAGCTGATCGGCCACCACCTGCTCCTCACCGGCAATCACCCCATGTACTGGGACGCCCTGCTGCTTGCGGTCAGCCAGCGGCAGCCCCACCTCCGCACGCTGGCGGTGGACCGCGTCGACATCACCAAGCGGCTGCTGGAGGAGGGGCTGGGGGTCTCGTTCCTGCCCATATCTTCCGTCGTGCGGGAGCTGGATGAAGGCCGGCTGGTCACGGTGCCGGTGGACATGGAGCTGCCCACCGCCGCCACTTACCTGATCCTGCCCCAGCAGCGGGAACTGCCCGAGGCTGCCCGGCGGTTCGTCGATCTGCTGAAGCGGTCGTTCCCCGACGGGGTCGTGCCAGGGCTGCAAGGGGGATGAGGTGACGCAGGGCGTGAGGCATGATGTGTGACACTGCGACCGGGGCGCCGCCGTGCACCGGAGGGACGGGGAGATCCTTCTCATCAAGAAGGCGAAAGGCCCCTACAAGGGCCTCTGCGACCTGCCGGGCGGCGGAATCAGAACCACTGCCACTCTCAACGCGCCATGGTGGAGGTCGCCGCCACCATGTGATGAAAACAGGTCCCACACGCAGGGGGCGGCCCTATCGTGACATCCACTCCAGGGTGAAGTCGTACCTCATTGGCAGCCCGAGGTAGCGGTAGTGAACAATGATCTTCCGAAACTCCGCGGGAAAGCCCGACGTATCCAGCCTGATTGCATAGCGAGAACGCCCCACGCGCCGCGCAGGCTGCATCTTCCAGCCGTAAACCGGGCCTTTCGTGAGCTTGTGGCCCTCCCTCTCCATGGTGATCGCCGCACTTCCCGCCAACTCGCCATCCGTGAAGTTCGCGACTGCGATGGCGTGCGGGGGCAGGATCTCCTGCCCGTCGACCGTCACCGCGACCAGCGTAAGGGGCCAGCGTCCATTGTTGATCAGATCCACGCCGTGGGCCAGCGGCGTGCCCTCGCCATCGTGGCGCGTACTGTAACCGGAACTGCTCAGCGGCGGGTGCGTGTACACCCACCCGATCGCCGTGCCGACAGCCGCCACAATCAAGCATGCCGCGACAACCAGCCGTCGCCTCTGCACGTCGTCACCCTCCAGCCGTCTTCCCCAGTCCTCTTCCGCCGAAACTCCCGATCCCCCGGGACGCAGCGTCCCGGGGGATCGAGCGCTCATCGCTCACGACCCACCGCCCACGGCCACGCTGCTTAGTCCCGCAGCAGAGCCCGCGAGATCACCAGCCGCTGGATCTCACTGGTGCCCTCGTAGAGCTGCGTGATCTTCGCCTCACGCATCAGCCGCTCCACCCGGTACTCCTGCATGTAGCCGTAACCGCCGTGGATCTGCACGGCCTCCACCGTGTGCTTCATCGCCATCTCCGAGGCAAAGAGCTTGGCCATCGAGATCTCCTTCGTCGCCCGGACCCCCTGCTGCATCAGGAAGGCGGCACGATAAAGCAGCAGGCGGGCGGCCTCCAGGTCCGTGGCCATGTCGGCGATCTTCCAGGCGATGGCCTGGTGCTCCGCGATGGGCTTGCCGAAGGTGTGCCGCTCCTTCGCAAACTTGATCGAGTCCTCCAGAGCCGCCTGGGTGATGCCCACCGCCTGGGCTGCGATGCCGATGCGGCCCCGGTCCAGAATCGCCATCGCGATCTTGAAGCCCTCGCCCTCACGGCCCAGCAGCTGCGAGGCGGGGATGCGGCAGTCCTCGAAGTGCAGGGTCGTGGTATGCGAGGCGTGCAGCCCCATCTTCTCCATGGGCTTGCCCACGCTGAACCCAGGGGTGCCCGCCTCCACCAGGAAGGCGGAGATACCCCGGTGGCCCACCGACGGGTCGGGGTTGGTCCGCGCGAACACCACGTAGAGCCCGGCCTGGCCGCCGTTGGTGATGAAGGTCTTCTCGCCGTTGAGGATGTACGAGTCTCCGTCCTTCACCGCGGTGGTGCGGAGGGCGGCGGCGTCGGAGCCCGCGCCCGGCTCCGTGAGGGCGTAGGCGCCCAGGATCTCGCCCCGGGTCAGCTTGGGCAGGTACTTCTGCTTCTGCTCCTCGCTGCCGAAATGGAAGATCGCCTCAGAGTGCAGTGAGCAGTGCACCTCGAAGATGACCGACGTGACGGCGCACGCCCGGGCCAGCTCCTCGATGACGATCGCGTAGCTCACCCAGTCCATGCCGCCGCCGTAGGGCTCAGGCAGGTGCATGTTCAGGTAGCCGTTCTCCGCCAGCAGCTTAAAGTTCGGCCACGGGAACTCATGCTTCCGGTTGAACTCGGCTGCCCGCGGGGCGATCTCCTTCTCCGCCAGTTCCCGGATCGCCTGCCGCACCATGTTCTGCTCTTCGGTCAGAAAGAAGTTCACGGGTCTTGCCTCCTCATCTGTCGCTTCCTCCGGCGCCGGGAGGAGCCCGAGAGCCGGGCCCCTCCCCGGGTCGGAACGTCAGAACCCTCAGGGATCAGATCCTTAGAGCCCCAGGGATCAGGGCCTTAGCGCCTTCACGGACCGGAGTCGTACAGCCCTCAGGGATCGGAGTCGTACAGCCCTCAGGGATCGGAGCCATGGAGCTCTCTGGGATCGTCGCTGGAGAGCCTCCAGGGATCGGAGCCTTGGAGCCCTCAGGGCCCGGAGCCGGAGCGCCCCCAGGGATCGGACCGTTACAGCCACAGGATTCGGAACGATAGAGCCCTCAGGGCCCGGAGCGAGAACCCTCACGGGGGTAATGCGCTCAGCAGCCCCAGTGGTTCCGCAGGATCTCATCGGCCGCGGTGTAAGGATCCATCCGCCGCTCGGCCACCTGCCGGACCAGCAGCTCGAAGTCCCCTGCAGCCCGGGCCCGCTCCAGCGTGGCGCGGGCCACCCGCTGGCCCACCAACTCCTGCAGCCGCTGGGCCGCGTCCTGCTCCCGCCTCGCCTCCCAGCGGCCGGTCTCCTTCAGGAACGCCAGGTGCTCGTCCAGCCGGTCGACCAGGGCCGCGATGCCCTGCCCGTCCTTGGCCACGGTCTTCAGCACCGGCGGCCGCCAGGAGATGTCGCCCGGCCTGGCGGTGCCATGCCGCTCGGCGGCGTGCAGCGCCGCCCGGGTCATGTAGCCGGCAGCCCGTGCCAGATCCTCCGCGCTGTGGTGGCCGGTGCGATCCAGCCGGCGGAGCGCCGCGTCCGCACCGGGCGGAAGGGTGGCCCCGGCGCCCGGCGAAGGGGCTGCGCCCGCACCCGGCGAAAGGGCGGCGCCGTCCCCGCCCCCATCGGCGGGCCAGCGGTTGATCCCCGGCTGGCCCATGTGGCCCAGGTCGAGCATCATCTCGATCTCGTTGACCGTCCGGTCGGCGCCGTCCCGGTCCGCCTTGTTGCAGACGAAGACGTCGCCGATCTCGAGAATGCCGGCCTTGATCGCCTGGATCTCGTCGCCCAGGCCCGGAACCACCACCACGCAGGTGGTGTGCGCCAGGGCCATGATCTCCACCTCGGACTGGCCGGTCCCCACCGTCTCGACCAGGATCACGTCGAAGCCGAAGGCGTCCAGCACCGACACGACCTCAGCCGTCGCCGGCGAGAGCCCGCCCAGGTGCCCCCGGGCCGCCAGCGACCGCATGAAGACGCCCGGGTCGGTCAGCGTCCGCTGCATGCGGATGCGGTCGCCCAGGATCGCCCCGCCCGAGAAGGGGCTGGTGGGGTCCACCGCCACGATGGCGACCGTCCGGCCGCGGGCGCGGTGCTCGCTGGCCAGCCTGTCCACCAGCGTGGACTTGCCGGCGCCGGGCGGACCCGTTATCCCCACCACGTGGGCCCGGCCCGTGAGCGGGTAGGCCAGCCGGACCAGCGCCGTCGCCTCCTCGGCGCCGTTCTCGATCCAGGTAATCGCCCGCGCCAGGGCCCGCCGGTCCCCGGACCGGAGGCGGGCGAACAGCTCAGCAGCCCGATCTTCCGGCCTCATCGCTTCACGTTCTCCCTCGTGTACGCCACAATCTCCTCCAGGTCCGATCCCGGCCCGAACACCCGGGAGACGCCGGCCTCCAGCAAGGCGGGCACCTCGTCCTCGGGGATGATGCCGCCGGCCAGGATGAGCACGTCGTCCACCCCCTGCTCCCGGAGCAGCTGGATCAGCTGCGGAATCAGCACCCCGTGCGCCCCGGCGAGCGACGAGATCGCCACCACGTCCACGTCCTCCTGGATCGCGGCCGCGGCCACGGCCTCGGGCCGCTGGTAGAGACCGGTATAGATGACCTCAAAGCCGGCATCCCGGTACGCCCTTGCGACCACCTTCGCCCCCCGGTCATGGGCGTCGAGCCCCAGCTTGGCCACAAGGACCCTGATCCTGCGTCCCGCTGCAGCTTCCATTTCCGCTTCCCCTCCATCGCCCGGTGACTAGTAGACCGACTCCTCCCGGTACTCGCCCCACAGCTCCCGCCAGACGCCGCAGATCTCCCCCACGGTGCAGTAGCGCCGGACGCATTCGATGATGTAGGGCATCAGGTTCTCGCCGGTCTGCGAGGCCCTGCGCAGTTCGGCCAGGGCCGCGTCGGCCGCCCGCTGATCCCGGGTCGCCCGCACCTCGCGCACCCGCTCGATCTGCCGGCGCTGCACCTCCGGGTTCACCTTGAGGATGTTGGTGTGGGGCTTCTCGTCGGGGTCGACGTAGGCGTTGACCCCCACCACCCTGTAGTCGCCGTTCATCACCCGCCGCTGGAATCGGTAGGCCGAATCGGCGATCTGCTGCTGGAACCAGCCCTTCTCGATCGCCGCGACCACGCCGCCCTGAGCCTCGATCTGCTCGAAGTAGGCCCAGGCCTCCTCTTCCAGCTTGTTGGTCAGGTGCTCCACGTAGTAGGAACCCGCCAGCGGGTCGACCACGTTGGCGACGCCGCTCTCCTCGGCGATGATCTGCTGGGTGCGCAGGGCGATGCGCACCGCCTCCTCGCTGGGCAGCGCGAGCGCCTCGTCGTAGGAGTTGGTGTGCAGGGACTGCGTGCCGCCCAGCACCGCGGCCAGGGCCTGCAGGGTCACCCGCACGATGTTGTTCTCCGGCTGCTGCGCCGTCAGGCTGACGCCCGCGGTCTGGGCGTGGGTGCGCAGCATCCAGGAGCGGGGATTCTTGGCGCCGAAGCGCTCCCGCATCACGCGCGCCCAGATCCGCCGGGCCGCGCGGAACTTGGCGATCTCCTCGAAGAAGTCGTTGTGCACATCAAAGAAGAAGGAGAGGCGCGGGGCGAACTCGTCCACGTCGAGCCCCGCCTGAATCCCCGCCTCCACGTAGGCCATGCCGTCGGCCAGGGTAAAGGCCAGCTCCTGCGCGGCCGTGGCCCCGGCTTCCCGGATGTGGTAACCCGAGATGGAGATGGTGTTCCACCGGGGCACGTGCCGGGCGCAGAAGGCCATGACGTCGGTGATCAGCCGCATCGAGGGGGCCGGCGGGTAGATATAGGTCTTCTGGGCGATATAGTCCTTCAGGATGTCGTTCTGGATGGTGCCGCTCACCTGGTCCCAGGAGACGCCCTGCTTCTCGGCCACCACCAGGTACATGGCCAGCATGACGGAAGCCGGCGGGTTGATGGTCATCGAGGTCGAGACCTTGTCCAGGGGAATGCCCTCGAACAGGATCTCGAAGTCCCGCAGCGAGTCGATGGCCACCCCCAGCTTGCCGACCTCGCCGTTGGCGTACGGGTGGTCGGAGTCGTAGCCCAGCAGCGTCGGCATGTCGAAGGCCGTCGAGAGGCCCGTCTGCCCCTGCTCCAGCAGGTAGCGGAACCGGGCGTTGGTTTCCTCCGCCGTGCCGAAGCCCGCGAACTGCCGCATGGTCCAGAGTTTGCCGCGATACATGGTCGGGTGCACGCCCCGGGTGAAGGGGTACTCACCGGGATCCCCCAGGTCCCGGTCGTAGTCAAAGCCGGCAATGTCGTCGGGGCCATAGAACCGCTTCACCGGGCGGTCGGAGACCCCGGCGAACCGCTCCTTTCGCTCTGCTGTGGCCACGGGCCACCCTCCCTCCCAATTCGGTGTCGCTTCACACCCATTCGCCTTTTCTGCCTATTCCTCCTGCTTTGGAGCTTACGCTCACCCCTCGCTGGAAAAAACCCACCGGCTCCCCCCACCCCGCACCACCACGCCCCCGCTGCCGCGGAAACTCGCCTGCGCCGCCGGCGGGGCGGCGGACCGGTCCCGGCGGGGAGACGCCGGGTACGAGAGGGCCATCCTCCCGCCTCCGTCGTGACGACGCAGACCCCGCCGGGCGCGCAGCGGATCCAGCGCGAAGGCGGCCAGGGCCGCCGCCGGGTTGATCGCCGGGTTGAACAGCACCAGCCCCGGCGCGAGGGCGGCCAGCGCGGCTTCCGGCCGCAGCGCGGCCAGCGCGCAGACGGGGCAGAGCGCCGCGAGCTGCACGACAGGGTCCAGGAAGACATCGGTGGGCGTCGAGAACTCGAACCTGCGCCGCATACTGGGCGAAACCTCCTCCCCGAAGGCGCCGGACGGACGGCCGCCGGCAGCGGCAGACTGCCCCCAGGCGACAGCAAACGGGGGCCGTTCGCCCCCGTTGTGCGCAGTGTGTCCCTTCGCCGGCCCGCCCCTCCGGCCTCAGCAGCATCCTTTCCAGAACGGCTTGCCGAACTTGCCGAACGGCTTGCCGAAGAACTTGCCGTCGAATCCCCCCGTCAGCGCCAGCGTCGGCGCGGCGGCCGGGTTGAAGGCCAGAAGCGCCGCCCGCGGGTTGATGGCCGGGTTGAAGATGGCCAGCGTCGGGCTCTTGGCCGCCAGGGCCGCCGCGGGACTGAATGCGGCCAGCGACCCCAGCGGCGTGAACGGGGCCAGCTGCACCGCCGGATTGAAGAAGACCTGATCGGGCGCGTCGAACCCGCCGAAGTGCATGCCGGGCTTCCCTCCTGACCGGAAGCGGGGGAGCCCTCAGACTCCCCTGCCCGCCTTCCGGTTGGTTAGATGCCGAACTTGCCGAAGAAGGGCTTGCCCTTGCCGGTGAGCGCCAGCGTCGGGGCAGCGCCCGGGTTGAATTGCAGGAACGCAGCGGCCGGGTTGATGGCCGGGTTGAAGATGGCCAGCGTCGGACTCTTGGCCGCCAGGGCCGCCGCCGGGCTGAAGGCGGCCAGCGAGGCCAGCTTGTTGAACGGAGCCAGGTCTACGGCCGGGTTGTTGAACACCTGCCCGGGGACGCTCTGGCCGCCAAAGCCGGCGAACGGGAACGGGAAGAACCCCTTCTTGTCGAAGAAGCCCTTCTTGTCCGACTTGTCGGTCACCCCGGCGGTGGCAGTGGGTAACGTTCTCGGGCAGCTGACCGAAACCACCGGCCGCGAGACGTCAACGGGGCAGGCGGTCGATGTGACGACCCGCGTTTTCTTGGACACGAAGGAACCTCCTTCCGAATCTGTACCGGGATGAGCACCACCGCGAGGGTGGAACGTCTCCACTCTCAGCTTATGTAACCGTTTCGCGGGCGGTTACAGATCCTTGACGCCAATCAGGCCGGCGGGCACGAAACCCCGGCTGTGGGCCAGCGCCAACGCCTCCTGCTGGTGCAGCCCCGCCCAGAGCTTCAGCTTGCGCAGGCCCAGGGCCGCGGCGCCCTGCTCCGCGGCCGCCAGCAGGGTGCTGCCCACCCCGCGGCGCCGGTGTGCGGGGTGCACCCAGAGGTCGATCAGCAGGGCCGTCGGCTCCTCGGTGCTGCCGTCGAGCGCCGTCGCCAGCAGCAGGTAGCCCACCGGCTGCGCCCCGTACTGGGCCACCAGCAGCGCGCTGCCCGGAGCGGAGAGCACCTGGTGACACTGCTGTGCCGCCCGCTGCGCGGCCCAGGCCGGGTTCACCCGGGCGCGCTCTCCGGGGTCGAGCGACTCCCAGAACGACGCGGCCGCCGCCTGGACCAGCCAGGGCAGATCGCCCGCGTGGCCCTGCCGGTAGTGGTACATGCGGCTCCCCCCCTCCCTCATGCGGGCTCCTTCATCTTATGGAGGGCCCCGGCCCCTGGTACCTCCCGCCCGGGCGAGGCGTACCGTGATGGGAAGAAAGGGGGGAACCGCATCGTGGCGGAGGTGCGCTTCTGGCGGATGAGCGACTTGCCCTGGCTGCTGCACATGGCCGCGGTGACAGACTGGGAGATCATGAATCCCACCGACCGGGCCGTGGCCAGGCCGGAGGTCGTGCAGGCCAACGCCCACCGGAACCTGCTGGCCGCCCTGGCCTCCCCCGGGGGGACCGCCTTCGTCGTCGACGACGGCGGCCGGCCGGTGGGTTTCCTGCTGATCGGCATCCGTCCCGACGACCGGACCGGCGAGCTTCAGGGGTACATGGCCGACATCTACCTCATGCCCGAATACCGGGGCAAGGGCCTGGCCAAGCGGCTGCACGAGGCAGGCGAGTGGTACCTGCGCCGGCTGGGCATCCGGCGGGTGACCAACTGGGTGCACGCGACCAACCCGCTGGGCCGGAAGACCTCTCAGGCCCGGGGCTTCCGGGTCTGGGGCGTGATGATGGAGAAGCTGCTGACCGGGTAGGTGCCTGGCCGGGATTGGGGCAGGCGCCCGCGGGCACAGACTAGACGGAGGGAGGTGGGCGGCGTGCAGATGGGCGGGGCGGAGGTGAACAGCATCGACGATCTGGCGGCCGTCATGGAGGCGCACCTGGCCCGCCTGGACCGGGACGGCGACCACCGGGCCGCCTTCCTGCGGGTGTACCGGCACATGACGCTGGCGGTGCGCGAGCGCCTCCGCCAGCCCTTCTTCCTGGATCCCGCCTGGGTGGAGCGGGTCGCGGTGCGCTTCGGCTGGTACTACTTCGACGCGCTGGCGCGGTTCGAGCGCGGGGAGGATCCCCCGCCAGCGTGGGCCTATGCCTTCGAGATCGCCGCGCGCAAGCGGGCGTTCCTCCTCCAGGATATCCTCCTGGGGATGAACGCCCACATCAACAACGACCTGCCGCTGGTGGTGGCAGAAATCCTGCGCGCCGAGGGGGACGAGCAGTCGGTCTTCCGGACCGTGCGCCGCCGCTTCGACCACGACCAGATCAACCGGGTGCTGCACGACATCATCCCGGCCGTGCAGGACGAGATCGCCCGGCACTACGGCCGGCTGATCCGCCCCCTCGGCTGGCTGATGGGCGATCTGGACCGGAACCTGGCCACCTACGGCCTGAAGACCTGGCGCGACCGGGTCTGGCGCAACGCCCGCTGCCTGCTCGCCGCGGACGGGGACCGGGAACGGGCACTGGTGATCCGCTTCATCGAGCAGGACGCCCTCAGCACGGCCCGGGAGATCTACCAGTTCACTCCTCTGAGGCTCTTGCGCCCCATCGCCCGTTGGGTGCGCCGCCTCCGGCTCTGCTGAGCAGCCCGCTTCAGCCGCGCAGCAGCCACCCCCGCCGCTGCGGGCGGGAGGCCCAGGCCAGCAGCAGCAGCTCCACCGCGGCACCGCAGAGCAGGGCGACGATACCCAGCACGGCACCGGGAAGCCGCCAGATCAGCGCGCCGGCGTAGACGGCCACCAGGGTGACCGAACCGCCGGCGATGGCGCCGGCGTTGACCACCAGCGTGCGGCCGTCCTTCATCAGGAGCGCCTGCAGCCAGTTCTGCAGGGCGATGTAGAGGGGGAAGAGCACGCCGAAGCCCAGCGCGGGCAGGGCGGCGTCAGCGACGGTGGCGAGGCCGCCCTTCAGCCCCAGCACCCATTCCATGTACAGCCGGCCCAGGGGGGTGACGGCGAGCAGGCCCATCAGGCCGCAGGCCGCCACGCCGATGGTCAGGGTGAAGCGGCGCAGCATCAGGTAGGAGCGCCGGTCCTGCAGGAGCGTCAGCGCCACCTGCTGCACCATGCGGACCGAGTTGGCCACCATCAGGATGGTCGACCAGGCGACCGGCCAGGCCGCCAGCCCCAGCTCCGGGTCGACGCTGCGGGCGATGCCGCCGTTGATGAGCGGCCGGACCAGCGTGACCAGGATCTGCGTCATCGCCAGCGGCCAGTACCACAGGGCGATCTGCGCGACGGTGCGCGGCGCCCAGCCCGGGACCTCCGCATCCGGGTCCGCCACGCCCTGCTTCAGGACCGGCCGGGCGAGCCAGGTGACCGCGGCCGCCTCGACGATGACGCTGACCACCAGGGCCACGCCGGCCAGCGTGGCGCCGTGGGCCCGCCCCATGACGCCCAGCGCCGTCACGGCGGCGAGCGATCCGATGCGCGCAAACCCGGCGTAGGCCACGACGCTGGAGCGCTGATGCTGGATGAGGATGCCCTGGTAGAACCGGCGCCACCCGATGGCGGCCGGCCACAGCAGCATGGCCTGGAACGCGGGCCGGGCTGCATCGGCGATGGCGTCGGGCTGACCGAGCAGCGTGCGGAAGATGACGTCGTACGCCGGGGTGAACGCCAGCAGGGCGTAGAGCACCGTCAGCAGGGCATTGGCCCAGAGCATGAAGTGGCGCAGCGGCGGGTAGGTCTCCCGGTATCGGCTGAGCAGGTTCGAGGCGTGCAGCAGCATGATGATGGGGCTTTCCAGCAGGATCGCCACGTTCTGGGCCACCGAGTACGCGGCCAGCGAGACCTCGGGGTTGGCCAGCTTGGTCAGCCCGATGGTCAGGATCGGCCCGGCGATGACCATGATGACGTCCGAGAGCGAGAGAGGCAGGAACAGGCGCAGGATGGTGCCGTACGTGAGGGCCCCGGCTCCTGCGCCCCGCTTGGCATCGGTTGTGCGGGTCAAGACGGCGACATCTCCTTCGGTCGTTCAGGTGGCACTCCTGATTGTACCCCGCAGGCCAGAAACATCAAGGCAGCGGATCACCGCTGCGGCCTGGGGACCATGGCCAGCACGCGCAGGTCGATGAGCGCGTGGACCACGATCGGCCAGAGCAGCGAGCCGGTGTAGAAGTACAGCAGGCCCAGCGCCACGCCCAGGATCCCGGTGCTGACCACCCCGCTCCAGCCCTGGTACCCGTGCGCCATCCCGAAGATAGCCCCCGAGAGGACGATGGCCGGGATGACCGGCAGTCCAGGCACCAGCGCCGTCAGGTAGGCGATCAGGAACCCGCGGAACAGGATCTCCTCGCAGATGCCCGCGGTGAGGGCGACCAGGCCGTACCAGCGCCGCTCACTTGCCCGCTCGGGGATCAGGCCCCGTACCGACTTCACCTGCTGCTGAAGGACCTCCCGGTACCCGGGTGAAAGCGCACCCAGCAGCAGCGGCACCGCCAGCCCCACAGCCAGGGCCGCCAGCAGCACCACCGTCTCCGAGTCCATCCGGCCGGGGACCAGGCCGATGCGCGCAACCGGCTCGCCGGCCATCCACAGGGTCAGCAAGACCAGGAAGACCAGCGCCCATTCCAGCACGACGATCTCACGGTAGAAGCGGATCCGGGCGGTCGGATCGTGGTCCAGAGAGGCGAGCAGCCGCTGGTAGGCACGCTTTCCGTAAAACGGCTCCCCGACCGCCAGGTAGAGCGCGATCAGGCTCTGGATCACCAACGCCGCGGCGGCCATGGCCTCTGCCGGCATCCATTCATCCTCCTCTGAGCACAGCATCACCAAGATCTGCAGAACCTTCTCCGATTCTCCGTGTCATTCCTGCGCCGGACCCGCATAGATTATAGCGGGACCCCCGACAGGCACAGGTCGCACAGGCTGCAAAGCCGACTGACCGGCGCCGGCAGGGGGTCCCGTCATGTGTTGGACCGTGTTGCGCCGTCACGCATCCCACCCCCGCACCGTTCTGACCTGGTGAAGCCACGACGCGGGGAGGGGCGGCCGGCAGCTCTCCGTCACGTACCTCGCCGTGACCCGGCGTCTGGCCGCGCCCTCCGGCGAGGTGGCGGGGATCCTGCTGCTCGACGAGCCCGCCGTCCGCCGCCTGACCCGCACCCCCGTCACGCTGGGCGAGTCCTGTGTTTCGGGCGGGCGGGCCCTGCTGCGCCGGCCTCTTGACCCTGCGCTGACGCTCAGGCCCCTCCCCCAGCTCCAGGTCCCGCCCCCGCTTCTCGACCTGCATCCGGACCTGGCGGTCCAGGCGTGAGCAAGCACCACACGTTTCACGCCGAACGGTCGTTGCCTCCGCGCCGTTCTATACTGTGGAACCGCGCGGGGGCCGCCCCCGCGCGCCGCAAGCGCCGCGGCGCAGCACAAGAGGGGGATGATCATGTCCAGTCTGAGGATCGAGCAGTACCTTCCGTCCGTCACTCTGGTCACCCGGTCACTGCCGGGTTCATCTGACTTCCCCGTGACCGCCGCGCTGGTGAGCGGGAGCCGGCACCGGGTGGTGGTCGACACCCTCATCCGGCCGGCGGACATGAGCCCCTTCGCCGGGGCAACCCTGGTCGTCTACACCCACTCCGACTGGGACCACTGCTGGGGCACCGCCGCCTTCCCCGGCGTACCCGTGATCGCCCACCGCCTCACCCGGGAGCGGCTCGCGGCCCCGGAGGCCTCCGCCTACCTGGAGGAGATGCGGGCGAAGAAGCCCGCTGACTTCGACGGCAGCCGGATTATCCTCCCGGACCTCGCCTTCGACAGCCGCCTGACCCTCGACGCGGGCGGACTGACCGTCGACCTTTATCATCTCCCCGGCCACACCGCCGACTCGGTGGTGGTCCACGTGCCGGAGCTCGGGCTGCTGCTCGCCGGCGATGCGGTGGAGACCCCGCTGCCGACCCTGAGCGAACCCGGCCACATCCGGGCGTGGGCCCGGACGCTGCGGGAGTGGGGCCGAAACGGCGTGAAGCACGTCGTGCCCGGCCACGGCCGCCCCGGAGGCCCCGAGCTCCTTGCGGAGAACGCCGCGTACATCGAGCGGATCCTGGAGGCCGCCGAGATCGGGCTGACAAAAGGTCAGAGCCCCGAAGAGATCGCCGCCGGGCTGGCCCTGGCCGACCTGCTGCCGGAGCACGTGCTGGCACAGCTGCCCCCGTACTACGCGCAGCAGCACCAGGCGAACATCGCCGCCGCCGTCGCCGAGGTGCAGGCGGCCGCCGGGGGGCACCGTCCCGGGCAGCCGTGAGGCCCCGGGCCGGTGCGACACCCACGGCGAAGCCCGGGGGCGCGCGGCCGGGCGGCGGGCTCCCGGCGGAGACGGCCGGCCGGAACCGGCAGGATATGCCCGGCCGGGGTACCCCGGAAACCGGACGCGACAGCGCAGGCGGAGCCGCCTTCGGCTCCGCCTGCGCTGTTCCATGTGGTGTCGGAGGCGGGACTTGAACCCGCACGGTTGCCCATACGCCCCTCAAACGTACGCGTCTGCCAGTTCCGCCACTCCGACAGCGATTTTCGGGGCCGGCCCGGCGATACGCCGCCGGAGCCCCAGTGGGCACCCTGGTGGGCGGTACTGGGATCGAACCAGTGACCCCTTGCGTGTGAAGCAAGTGCTCTCCCGCTGAGCTAACCGCCCGTATGTTGGTGGGGAGAGGTGGATTCGAACCACCGAAGCATTCCGCAACTGATTTACAGTCAGCCCCCTTTGGCCACTTGGGTATCTCCCCACTGACAGGAGTTAATGATACACGAAGACCGGTCTCGGTTCAAGTGTGAAACGCATGCAGCAGCGGGTCAATCATCCAGTCCGCCGGCAAGAGTTTTGACCGGCCGCGGCGAAGATTTTCGACATCGGAGGTGAATCCGGTGACACTGGGCCCCTGGTATTACGGTCAGACCGAGGTGGACTGGCAGGCCTTCGAGATGGCCGACGAACTCGCTGACCGCTTCGCCAAGACCGCAGCGGAATACGACCGCGCCGGAACCTTTCCCTTCGCGCACTTTGAGGCCATGCGGGAGCGCGGCTACCTCGCCCTGACCGTTCCCCGCGAAGACGGCGGCCTCGGGGCCGGGGTGCACGCCATGGTCTTCGCGCAGGAGCGGCTGGCCCGGGGAGACGCCTCCACGGCGCTGGCGGTGGGCTGGCACCTGTACGTCGTCGGCAAGCAGGCGGTCAGCCGCACGTGGCCCGAACCGGTACGCAGGCGGCTCTTCGCCGAGGTGGTGACCGACGGCGCCCTGCTCAACGCCTGCGCGTCGGAACCCGAGACGGGCAGCCCCAGCCGCGGCGGCCTGCCGCGGACCACCGCGCGCCGGCTGGCCGACGGCTCCTGGGTGCTCACGGGCCGCAAGAACTTCACGACGCTCGCCCCGATCCTCCGCTACTTCCTGGTCTCCGCCACGCTGGCCGGCACCGAGGAAGCCGCCTGGTTCCTGCTGCCGCGGGAGACGCCGGGGCTCCGGATCGAGGAGACGTGGGACGCGCTGGGCATGCGGGCCACCGGCAGCCACGACCTGTGGCTGGAGGAGGTGCACGTGCCCGCGGAGTCCCTGCTGGAGTCCGCCCGGGAGCGGGGCGGCGCCCGCACGGAAGGCTGGCTGCTGCACGTGCCCGCCGTCTACCTGGGCGTGGCCCAGGCCGCCCGGGATTTCGCCGTGAAGTATGCGGTGCAGCGGCGCACGGTGAATCCGCCCGGGCACCCCGAGCCGACATCCCGCCTCGCGGACCGGCCCCACGTGCAGCGGCTCATCGGCGAGATGGACCTGGCCTTGCTGCCGGCCCGCCACCTGCTCATGGGGCTGGCCCGGCAGTGGGACGAACGGCCGGAGTGGCGGCCGCACCTGGTGGACGCGGTGGCCGCCTGCAAGCCCTTCGTCGTCGAGACGGCGCTCGGCGTGGTGGACCGGGCCATGCGCGCCGCCGGCGGAGCCTCCCTCTCCCGCTCGCTCCCCCTGGAGCGCTTCCTCCGGGACGCGCGGGCAGGCCTGCACAACCCGCCCATGGAGGACGTGGTCATCGCCAGCCTGGCCCGCTCGGCCATCGCCCGGGCCGAAGCCGGGGGCCGCGCGGAGCCGCTCCGCCGGCCGGAACCGTAAAGAGGGGGCCGCCGCCCCCTCTTCGCTACGTATTCAGATCGTTCAGTTCGCCCGTCTGCTGGTAGATCGTCCACTCCCCCAGGTTCGTGGCGTGGTCGCCGATCCGCTCCAGCCAGCCGGCCACGTGCAGGAGGTACGTGGCCTGACGCACGACCTGCGGGTTCTTCTCCATCATCTCCACCAGTTCGTCGAAGACGGACTTGTACAGGGCGTCCATCTCGTGGTCCCGGGCGATCATCGCGCGCGCGGCGGCTTCGTCCTGCTGCACGAACGCCTCCAGCGCCTCCCGCACCATCTCCTGCGCCAGGGCGGCCATGCGGGGGATGTCGATCAGCGGCTTGATGAGCGGCTCGCCCCCCAGCCTGATCGTCACCTCAGCGATGTCGGTGGCGTGGTCCGCCATCCGCTCCAGGTCGGTGACGACCTTCAGGCTGGTGCCCACGGCGCGCAGATCGCGGGCGAGCGGCTGCTGCAGGGCCATCACCTGCAGACAGCGCATCTCGATGGCGATCAGCATCCGGTCGATCTCATCGTCGCTGTCGATGACCTGCTGCGCCAGGGCGATATCCTGCTGGGCCAGCGAGCGCACGGCTTTCTCCACCATCTCGCTCACCAGCTGGCCCATGCGCAGGACATCCCGGTTGATATCCCTGATCTGCGTCTCCAGCGTGCTGCGCACGCCTCTATCTCCCCTTTCCGACCGCCCGCCTCAGTCCAGTTGCTCCAGCCCCGCTGCGCGCAGGATCTCCTCAAGGATGTGTTCTTCAACGTGTACCTGGGTGCACTTGCCGGCTGGCCGTTCCGCCTCGGGCCGGGCCACCGGCCGCTGCTTCTTCGTGTGCATGTCTCTCGCCTCCTCTCTTGTTGTCTACAGCGGTTACACGAGTCTAAAAAAGAACCCCGGAACGCACCGGGGTTGCTGCATTCGCGCTGTACCTGCCCGAACGTGCTCAGACTGCTCCCTGCTGCCACTGTGCGGTCTCGCCGCTCCTGGTCTCTCTATTATATGCGGCTGATCCCACCGCCGCAAGCCCTTTTCGCCGCTACCGCAGCAGCCACTCGCTGATCAGCCAGAACGCGAGCGTGAACAGCCCGAAGCCGAGCAGGGTGATGATGAGCCCGACCACCGCGGGCGACTGATACCACCTCTTCCCGGTTCCGTCCACAGCGGCGCCCCCTCCGCGACGTGAAACGTTCTCTGCATATAGACGCCGCCGACGGCCCCGGAGGTATCCTCGGGCTAGTAGACCAGTTGCGAAACAGGCAGCCGCGGCCCGGGCCGGAGTTTCGCCTCCATGCGCCCCGCGACGTTGCGGTAGAACAGCCGGTTGACCACGCCGACGGCCATGGCCTCGCGAGCCAGGTCCAGCTGTGCCGTCTCGGGGCCGTAGAGGGCGCACATCACGGCACTCTGGCAGTCGGCCGCGGCGCTCTCCAGGTCGGCGCCCAGCGACCAGTCAAACTCGCCGGCCACCACGGGCTCGCGTCCGGGCATCCGCCGCCAGCGGGCCCGGTTGACCAGCCAGGCGGTCAGGGCCCGCCGGGCCATGGACGGCTGCGTGAGACGCCGGATGATGCCCTGACGGAGCGGCTCACCCAACGGTCCGTTGAGCACGGTGACAATGGTGCGCTGCAGTTCCTGGATCGACGCCCGCCCGGCCAGCCTGCGGCACTCCTCGTTGACGGACATCACCAGGTCGACGGCGGGCTCGCCATAGCGCAGCATGAGGTTGGTCGCGATGAAGCCGGCATTCTCTTCCAAGGCGTACCCGGCCGAGGGCGGGGTCGGGTTCGAGGCCCACTGCCAGAAGGCGTCGAGCGCCCGCTCGTCGTCCGCGTACCGCTCCAGCGACCGCTGCACCAGCTCTCTGACCTCCGCGTTCTGCATGGGAAAACCCCCCTCGGCCCCCAAGTATTGACCAGTTCACCGCACCCCATACCCCGGGGGTGTGGATGGGGTCCTCGCTGTGCCTGTGCGCCATGCTATGCTGCGCAGTCGGCAGGCGTCCCGGCGGGCAGGCCGGAAATCCCTGGGGAGCAGGCGCGGAAACGCCCCGCCTGGGCGGGGCGGCAGGGCGCCGGGCCCGGTCCCTCGGCGGGGGTCAGGGCAGCGGTGGACCGCAGCGGGGCTGCGGGTCCGGCCGGCGGATCACGTACACCGAGTCCCCCGCCCACCCGGCGGGGAGCCCGTCTCCCAGATCGACCAGGGTACCGTCCGCCAGGGACAGGACGAAGACGCCGCCCCAGGGGGCCCTGGCCCACAGGATCCGCTCACCGGCCGCGTCCCAGAAGACCTGCCCGTATCCCGCGGCGGCGACCGCGACGGCAGGGCCGCCGTCCAGCGGGACGAGCCAGGCCTCCCCATTCCCTCCAAGGATCAGCAGCCGGTCGCCCCGCGGGCTCCAGGAAAGGCGCGCCCCCCAAGCCTCAACCGGCAGCGGCCCGCCGACGACCTGCCGCTCCTCCCGTTCGAGGTCGTAGACCACCAGCTGGCTGCCGCCGGCCGAAGACAGCGGCTCCAGGGCCGCGATCCGGCTGCCGTCCGGGCTCCAGGCCACCCCCGGCGAGTCGGCGTCCGCGGCCGGAAGGCCGCCCTGCAGTTCCCCGCCGAGGGCGCGCGGCTCACCGGTCTGCAGGTCCACGAGGACCAGCGGCGGCGGCCCGGCGCCGTCCAGATCGGACGGATCATCCAACGCCAGGTAGGCAGCGGTCCGCCCGTCAGGCGAAAACGCCGCCGTCACCGGCAGGGTCCCGGCCAGCCCGTCGGGCAGCCGCACGGGGCCGGCGATGGCCGGGTCGCCGCCGGCCGGATCCCAGACCTCCCAGACCTGCTCCGCCGCCCACTCCGGGGACCGGTTGACCAGCCGGCCCCCGGCCCAGAGGAGCGTGCCTCCTTCCAGCGGCACAGGGCTCATGCGGTTTCCGTTCAGGTCCGCGATGCTGACACGGTCCTGGAGCCACCTGTCCCCGTCGCTGCGCCAGGAACGCAGCGCGATCCAGGCGCCGTCAGGCGACGGCTGCGCCTCGCTGACCGCCGGCAGCAGACGCAGCACCGGCTCGGCCTCGCCCGTCGCCAGGTCCACCCGCTCCAGGTACGGCAGCGCCTCCTCGCTCCACAAGGTCAGGGGATACCGCGAAACAGGCAGCCCGCTCTCTGCGGCGACCACCATCCGCAGGTCCAGGTGCAGGCTGTCCGGCGCCTCCTCCATCCGGATCCACCAGCGGCCCCCGGATGCCTGCTCCACCCGGACCGGCTGGCCTGCACACGCTTCCAGCGCCAGCGCCCAGTTCACCAGGCTGCCCTCGTCGACCGGCCGGTCGAACGCCAGCTGCAGCTCCAGCGGTCCGGCCGGCAGAACGGCCTCGTTCGCCTCCAGGGGGATCAGGTCGCCGTCCGGTCCCAGATAGCTGACGGTGACGCCCGGCTCCGGATAGCGGACCAGGCGGGTGTGCGAGCCGGCGACGCCGTCCAGCCAGACCGTCCACTGGTCCGGCAGGGGCGGCTCGAAGCGGGCCTGAATCACGCCGAGCACGGTGCGCACCTGCGCAGGCTCGGCCCCCTCGGTCCGCAGGAGTCCCCGGTACGGCCGCGCGTCATGCGTGTCCAGCTGCCACGTGATCTCGACCGGCCCGGATCCCACCGCCGCCTCGGTCTGCCACGGGTCCAGGTGCACCGCCGTGACGCCGTCCACCACCCGGTCCAGCACAGACGTGCCCCGGTACAGAAGGCGGTCGACCAGGCGCGGCGGCGCGCCCGCGCTCCCCTGGGGGAGCACAGGCGCGCCGGACTGGCCCGCAGGTTCCCCGGCTTCCCCGGCCTCAGGCACCACCGGGGCCGTGAGGGGCAGGGAACAGGCGGCCAGCAGCAGGCAGAGGCCGGCGAAAAGAAGAACCCGCTTCACGCTCCTCATCGCCATCATCCTTCCACTTGTCTGACGACGAGGAGGACCGAGAGGTTCACAGCCTCTTCATCTGTTCGAAGGGCTGCCGGCAGCCGTCGCAATAGTAGATGGACCGGCAGGCGGTGGGGCCGAACAGGTTCTCCAGGTGCGTGTCCGTCGATCCGCAGTAAGGGCAGGCAGGGGCCTCCTCCACCGCCAGCAGCCGCCCCGGGCCGGGCGGCGGCGCGATGCCGAAGCTGCGCAGACGCGCCCTTCCTTCATCGGTGATGCGGTCGCTGCTCCAGGGCGGGTCGTAGATGAACACGACGTCCACCTCTGCCACGCCGGGCACGGTCCGGACCCGGTTCACCACGTCCCGCCGGATGATATCCAGGGCGGGGCACCCCACGAAGGTCGGCATGATCTCCACCCGCACCCGGGGCCCGTCCGCCGTCACCCGATGGACCATCCCCATGTCGACAATGGAGACGGGCGGAATCTCCGGATCCCGCACGTCGGCCAGGGCGGCCCAGACGGCCGCCTCGGTCACCATGCGGCACCGGGGGCGGTCCGGTAGACCTCCCCCATGGTCTCCAGCAGCCGGTCCAGGTCGGGTGTGTGCCGGCCCAGCCGGCCGTCCGCCCCGGGTTCGGGGGCCGGCGCCGGACGCCCGGGCCAGGCCAGCCCGACCTCGGCGAAGAGCGGCGCCATCTCCTGGACCCACCGGTCCACCAGTTCGTCGGGACCGGCCGGAAAGTGGGGCCCGGGCTCCACCTCCCCGAGGGAGAAGAGGCCGCCCAGGTCGGGCCAGACCGCGGCCACCCCGGCCTCCAGCCGCCGGCGCGACTCTGCCGTGCCGGTGGCCAGCCGCCGGAACCAGGTGGTGTGGTGGACCAGGTGGTACCGCTCCTCCCGGCGGATCTTGGCCGCGGCCTGTGCCAGCGGGGCGTAGGACGAGCGGGCCAGCACCTCCAGCCGGATCGCGTCGAACAGGTCGTAGGCCAGGCGCCGGGCGACGGTGTAGCCCCAGTCGAACCGGGGCTCGGCCAGATAGGTTCCCGGACCGTTGGGCCGCTCCAGCAGGACGGCGCTGCGCCGCTGGCGGGCCGGCCGCAGGAAGGCCAGATCGTCGGCCCGGCCTTCGCCCAGCTCCTCCAGCAGGCGGTAGTAGAGCGCCGCGTGCCCGACCTCATCCTGGGCGATGGACGAAAAGGCGACATCCTCCTCGATGTGCGGCGCCAGGCCCAGCCACTCGGAATCTCGGTGGCCGATGACCAGCTCGTCGTCGGCCAGCTGGTAGAGAAGCGCAATCACGCTCGCGGTGTCCACCCAAACCCCTCCCCACGGGCAGCGGCCCGGCTGGCCCGGCGCCGGCCGGCGCCCAGCCCTGGACCGCTCAGTCCCGGACGAAGTCGCGCTCCAGGTCCAGCAGGTCCCGCCGGTACTTGCGCCAGCGCTCGGCGTTGGCCTCCCTGTACCCGGCCACGGTCCGGTACCGCTTGTCGGTCTCCCGGGCAAAGAAGTCCCGGTCTGCGTAGTCGGTCCGGTGGATGGCCGACTGCTCCACGGCCCAGATGGAGACGGCCGGGTCGCGGCGCAGGAACGACTCCCGCGCCAGCACCAGCGCGTCGTCCGCGGAGCCGGCGGCCACCGAGCCCACCCACACGTGCGGGCTCTGGTGATCCTTCTGCACGAAGATCTCGTAGATCCGGAACTGCGGGTGGGCCCCCGCCTCCTCCCCTGCGCGCCAAGCCTGCGCCGGGTCCACAGGTGGGTGCAGCGCCACGAACACCACCCCCTACACCGCCTGCCTGGCCGGAGCCAGCAGCGCCTCCCGCACCCAGCGGCCCTGCTCGTAGGAGAGCCGCCTGAGCCCCAGACGGTACTGGGACAGCGGGCCCTGGTTCCGGGCGATGGCCTTCAGCTTGGACCAGTCCGGCGGGGTGTAGATCCACCGGCCGGCCGCCTCGTCGTAACGCAGGGCGGGGTCGGGGATGGTAAGCCCCAGGGCCCGGATGCGGGGCACGTACTTGGTGAGGAACTTCTGCCTGAGCTCCTCGTTGGTCTTGGTGCGGAACCGGTACTTGAAGAGGACGGCGGCCGAAGCCGAGTTGGACTCCGGCGGTCCGAAGAAGAGCAGCAGCGCCTCCCACCAGCGGTTCAGGGCGTCCTGCAGCATCTGCCGCTGCGCGGGCGTGCCCTCTGCCAGAGCCAGGCAGATCGACTCGCCGTGCTGGATGTGGAACCCCTCTTCGGCGCAGACCCGCTGGAGCACCCGGGCGTAGGGCGCGTAGGAGGAGGTCAGCAGAGCGGCCTGGGAGACCACCGCGGCGCCGTCCACCAGCCAGCCGATGATGCCGGCGTCGGCCCAGGTAGGCGCCGGCATGTGGAACACGTTGTGGAACTTGCACTCGCCGGTGAAGAGCTCGGCCACCAACTCCTCCCGGCCCTTGCCCAGCGGGGCCGCCAGGTCCTCCGCCACGCGGAGAATCAACTGGGCGTGCCCCACCTCGTCCTGCACCTTGGCCATCAGGCTCAGCTTGCGCGCCAGCGTCGGCGCCCGGGGCACCCACTCCTTCTCCGGCAGGGCCCCCATCAACTCGGACAGGGCGTGCATCTGCAGGAACTTGACCATGGCGATGCGGTACTCATCGGGCATCCAGTCGGTCGCCTCGATCTTCTCCCCGCGGGACACGCGTTCGAGGAACGCCGCGTGCCGGTCATCCAGTTCGGGCATGGTCAACCCCCCTTGTGAGCGGTGGGCCGTGGGTCGTGGGCGGTGGGAATGGGTCCAGGCGGCCTCTGGACTCACGCCTCCAACTCGGCCAGGAACCCCGTTTGGGCGGTGGGCCGTGGGTCGTGGGCGGTGGGAATGGGTCCAGGCGGCCTCAGGACTCACGCCTCCAACTCGGCCAGGAACCCCTCGTTTCGGCGGTGGGCCGTGGGTCGTGGGCGGTGGGAATGGGGTCCAGGCCGCCTCAGGGCTCACGCCTTCAACTCGGCCAGCAACCCCTCGTTTCGGCGGTGGGCCGTGGGTCGTGGGCGGTGGGAATGGGTCCAGGCCGCCTCAGGGCTCACGCCTTCAACTCGGCCAGCAACCCCTCGTTTCGGCGGTGGGCCGTGGGTCGTGAGCGGTGGGAATGGGTCCAGGCGGCCTCTGGACTCACGCCTCCAACTCGGCCAGGAACCCCATTCGGCGGTGGGCGGTGGGCCGTGGGCGGTGGGAATGGGTCTTCCTCGCCGCTGTCACGTCCGTCTGCACTGGCTGTTGGCGGCTCATGGGAGCGTGCCCTCGTAGAGGGAGGCGGCCTCAGGACTCACGCCTCCAACTCGGCCAGCAACCCCCCGTTTCGGCGGTGGGCCGTGGGTCGTGGGCGGTGGGAATGGGTCCAGGCCGCCTCAGGGCTCACGCCTTCAACTCGGCCAGCAACCCCTCGTTTCGGCGGTGGGCCGTGGGCCGTGGGCGGTGGGAATGGGTCTTCCTCGCCGCTGTCACGTCCGTCTGCACTGGCTGTTGGCGGCTCATGGGAGCGTGCCCTCGTAGAGGGAGGCGGCCCGGGGCTGCTCGGACGCAGGCCCATCCCGCGCGCCCACACCGGGCCAGAACAGGCCGGAAGGGCCGCCGGCGTCAGAAAGGCGGCCTTGCGGCCGACGGCTCACTGCTGAGCCCACCGCTCACCGCCAGCCGCTCCCCACTCGTCTCAGCCCCGGCAGCCTACGACTCACCGCAAGTCTCACGGCTCACGACTAACTGCTCACTGCTGAGCCCACCGCTCACAGCCAGCCGCTCCCCACTCGTCTCAGCGCCTGCAGGCAACGACTCACCGCAAGTCTCACGGCTCACGACTGACCGCTCACTGCTGAGCCCACGGCTCACCGCCGACCGCTCACCGCTCACAACCAACGGCTCCCCACTCGTCTCAGCCCCGGCAGCCTACGACTCCGCGCCGGTCTCACGGCTCACGACTGACCGCTCACTGCTGAGCCCACGGCTCACCGCCGACCGCTCACCGCTCACAACCAACGGCTCCCCACTCGTCTCAGCCCCGGCAGCCTACGACTCACCGCAAGTCTCACGGCTCACGACCGACCGCTCACTGCTGAGCCCACGGCTCACCGCCGACCGCTCACCGCTGAAGCGGCCACCGCTCATTTCGCCGTTCAGGAGCCCCTGGCTGATGATCGCGTAGAACTGGTCGGCCACCTGCTCCGGGCTGAGCGGACCGTCGGCGCGATACCACTGATACGTCCAGTTCACCACGCTAAGCACCAGCAGCCGCACGAACCGTTCGTCCACCGGGCGGAACACGCCGGACTCGATGCCCTCGCGGATGATCCGCGACAGCAGCTCCTCGTACTTCCGGCGGTACGCCACCGCCTGCGCCCTGCGCTCGGACGACAGCGCGCGCCACTCGTGCAGGAAGACGGTAGCCGCGGCGGGGGACTCGGCCACCACGCGGATGTGCGCGGCCATGGCCCGCCGCAGCCGCTCGCCGGCGTGGCCGGGCGACGCCGCGATGGGCGCTACGGCCTCCCGGAAGCGCTCCCAGGCCTGTTCCACCGCTTCGCAGAGCAGGTCTTCCTTGGCCGCCATATGCGCATACAGCGATCCGGGAAGGATGCCCACGGCCTGGGCGATCTCCCGCACCGTGGTGGCGTGATACCCCTTCTGGCTGAACAGGGCGATGGCCGCCTCCAACATCGCTTCCCTGCGCCGGCTCCGGCCCATCGCATCCCTCCTAGCAAGCGCTTGATTGGTTATCAGTATATTCGGCCTCTTCAAAACGCGTCAAGCCGGTCAGCCGCTGCCATCCCCTGTCAGCCCCGCAGGCAGGAAACCCCGGCGCGTGAGGAGAATCGTATGGAGACTTTCCCCCAGCCCTGTGTAGTTCCAACCACATCCGGGAAGTATGTCATAGACGGAGGGATACGCACCATGGCCGACACGGCACCCAAGACCCAGGGTAACGAGGCTTACTATGCCACCGCCCGTACCCTCGGTACGGGCACTACCAGCTCGGCGGTTATGATGATCTGGCGTGTGATGGACGATTACCTCGTTAAGCACGGCCGCGCGGTCAGCGCCTCGGAGCTTTCTCAGGAGACGGGGCTGACGGTCGAGCAGATCGACGAGATCTTCGCCCAGGAGTACTACCAGAAGCACTACGGGTTCCGCCGCTTCGACAGCCTGGAGGCTTGGCGCGCCTGGGCCCTGGAGACCGGCGTCCTGTACAACCCCGAACTGCACCGCCCGGATCCTGAGGAGGTCGAGGCCAAGGGTGGGGACCAGGAGAACGCCGGCGCGGCAGAGGCGCCCGAAACCCCTGAGGCCTGACCGCGCCGGTGCGCGCGTCGGCCTGACCGGCCCCGGCTCCCGGGTGCGTCCGGCCGCCCCGTGTCTCGTGGTCGCCGGCAGCCGGATGGGAGGGACCTGACCGCACCAGGTGGATACAGCCCGCGGAGACGGGCATGGGCCCTGCCGGGTCTGCAACGATCAAGGCGCCGAGGGGATGCCGTCCCCTCGGCGCCGCTGTTGTCACCTGCTCTGGATGAACATCTGCGTCCAGCCGTAGTCGTAGAAGCCGATGCCGATCGTATCGTAGTTCGGGTCCATGATGTTCCGGCGGTGCCCCGGGCTGCTCATCCAGGCCGCGTGCACCTGTTCCGGGGTCCGCTGGCCCAGGGCGATGTTCTCCCCGGCGCTGCGGTACGTGAACCCGAACTGCTCCATCATCTCGAAGGGGCTGCCGTAGGTGGGACTGTCGTGGCTGAAGTAGCCGCCGGTAACGAAGTCCCGGGACTTCAGCCGGGCGACCCGGCTGAGTTCGGGATCCAGCCGCAGGGGCTTCAGGCCTGCCGCCTCCCGCTCGGCGTTGACCAGTTCGGCCACACGGCGCTCAAACTCGTGAAGCTCCGGTTCTCCCTGCGCGGGCTTTTCCGGGTCAGGCCCGGGCTGCGCAGGGACAGCGACGCCCCGGGTCACCCGCACCGCGCGGGCGATCATGACCGCGGCCTGCGCACGGGTGGCGGTCTGCTCGGGGGCGAAGGTGCCGTCCCCCATTCCCCGGATGAGGCCGCATCCCGCGGCCTGTGCGATGTAGGGTCCGAACGGAAGCTGTTCCGGATCAACGTCCCAGAACGTCACATTCGACTCCTCGGCACTGCCTGCGCAGGGCCCGGTCGCCCGTGCCAGCATGCGGGCCAGTTCCGCCCGGGTGATCGGCTGGTTCGGGCGAAACCGGCTGCCGAAGTCTCCGGCGCGGATCACGCCGGCCCGGACGGCCCGGGTGACGGGCTCTTCGTACCACGCCCCCCAGATGTCGCTGAAGGGCACCCGCACGGTAGGATCGGTCTCTCGCGGAAAGGCCCGCAGGATGACCGCGGTCGCCTCGGCCCGGGTGATCGGGTCGTTGGGCCGGAAGGCGCCGGTGTGCGCGTCCCCCCGGAAGATGCCGGCCTCGGTGGTGAAGGCCACATCGGCCACGGCCCAGGCCGGGATTTGCGCCTGGTCGGTGTAAGGCGCGGGCGCGGCCAGGGCGCTGGATGCGCCCGGCGTGAACCCCGCCAGCACGGCGGTTGCAACGAGCGCAGTTCCGGTCGCGGGGATCGCGGCCGCGCGCAGGATGTGCGCCCCCGCGGCGGTTGCGGCGAGAGCGGTTCCGGTCGCGGCGATCGCGGCCGCGCGCAGGGTGCGCGCCACCGCGGCGGCAAACCGGCGCAGGGTTGGGTGGTGCGGCATCAGTGTTCCTCCTGCCCTGTTGGAAGGTGTTAGTTTCTGTATTGATGTCTTAACGTTACCATGATCCCGCAGACGCCGACAACCGGTGGGCCAAGTTCCCAGCCGCAGGCGCTTACGCCCCGTCCCAGATCCGGTCCACGCGCCAGTGCTGCCCGGAGCGCGCCGCCAGGAATACGTCCGGGGTGGTCATGCACGCCCAGTGGTCAAAACCGATTGCGGAGTCCAGCTCCCGCAGCATGAGCGTGATCAGGCAGCCGTGCGACACCAGGGCAAAGGGCTGGCCCTCTTCCCCTGCCAGGACCTCCTCCAGCACGGCCATCCCGCGGGCTGCGGCCTGGCGGCTCGACTCGCCCCCGGGAAAGCAGAGATCCGGGTCACGGAAGGTCTGCTCCAGCTTCTCCCGCCAGTCCGGCAGACTCTCCCCGGCCAGCACCCGTTCGACCAGGCGCTCGTCCTTCTCCAGCGGCAGCCCCAGGCGTCGGGCCAGCGGGGCGGCGGAGTCGACCGCCCGCCGGAACGGGCTGGCGATGATCCGCCGGATTCCCAGCCCGGCCAACCGCTCCGCCAGCCGCATCGCCTGTTCGCGGCCCCTTTCGGTCAGCGGCGCATCCGCCGCCTGCCCCGTCGCTTCGCAGTGCCGGATCAGGTAGAACTCACCCACAGCGCTCCCCCCGCGCCGGAGCGGGGGCCGGGCCCGCTCCGCATTTGCTGTTCCGGTTTCAGTGACCAAGTACTTCAACGCAACATGAGCCTGTCCTGTCGCAGAGCGAGAGACCGCAGGGACGACCATCCTGCGGTCTCTCGATTCAGCCAGCGCTGTTCAGTTGGCGGGTTACAGGAGCACCAGGGCGAGCACAGCGGTGACCAGGATGCCGACGATGCCCGTGATGGCCGTGCCGACGGTCTGCGCCCGGTACGCGGTGGCCACGTCCATGTCCGAGAACTGGGAGACCACCCAGAAGAAGCTGTCGTTGGCGTGGGAGACCACCATGGCGCCCGCGCCGACGGCCAGGGTCATCAGCACCCGGCCCATCTCGCTGTCAAAGCCCAGCGCGGGCAGCATCGGGGCGATGATGGCCGAGGTGGTGACCAGGGCGACGGTGGAGGAGCCCTGCGCGGTCTTCAGCGCCGCGGCGATCACAAAGGGCAGGAAGATGCCGAGGTTCCACTGGGCGAGGGTCTCACCCAGGTACGAGCCGATGGGCGTCACAGAGAGGACCTTGCCCAGGGCGCCGCCGGCGCCGGTGATGATCAGGATGGTGGCGGCGTCCTTCAGCGCAGCGCCGACCCAGCCGTTGAGGACCTTCTCCTCAATCTTCTCCACCAGCAGCAGGCAGAGGGCGGCGCCGATGAGCAGGGCGGTGACCGGGGTGCCGACGAAGTTCAGGAACGCCTTCACGGCCCCGTCGCCGAAGGGCAGGCTCGGGAAGTTGGCCACCGAGGAGAGGGCGATCAGGCCGATCGGCACGATGATGGGGGCATAGGCGGCCCCGACGCTGGGGAGCTTGCCGTACTGGGCCTTCAGCTCCTCCCAGGCCTGCAGGGCCTCCTCGGGCGAGGCCTTCTCCGTCTGGCCGTCCTTGGCGAACCGGTTGGCCCAGACCAGACCGGCCAGCGACGTCGGAATGGCGACCAGCAGGCCGAGCAGGATCACCAGCCCCAGGTTCTCCACGCCCAGGTTGCCGGCCGCGGCCAGTGGGCCGGGGGTCGGCGGCACCATGACGTGGGTGGCGTAGAGACCGGTGGAAAGGGCCACAGCCAGGGTGGTCAGCGAGATGCCGGTCCGCTTGGAGAGAGCCCGGTTCAGGGAAGAGAGGATGACAAAGCCGGAGTCGCAGAAGACGGGGATCGAGACGATGTAGCCGATCAGGTTCATGGCGAGGGCGGGGCGCTTCTCCCCTACCACCTTCAGGATGGAGTCGGCCATGACGATGGCCGCGCCCGATTTCTCCAGGAAGGCGCCGATGATCGTGCCCAGTACGATGACGAGCCCGATGCTGGTCATGAGGCCGCCGAAGCCTTCGGTGATGGTCTTGACGATGTCGCCCGCCGGCATGCGTGCGGCGAACCCCACGCCGTAGGCGGTCAGGAGCAGGGACAGGAAGGGGTTCAGCTTGAGCTTCGCAGTGCTGAAGATGATAAAGGCGATCGCGGCCAACAGGATGACAAGCAAAATGGGCCCGGATGCCATGTTTCATTCCTCCCAAAGCGTTAGCTGATTAGCGTGCTGCCTCCATGCCGATCCGGACCAGGCGCATGGCCTGCGCGGTCGCCCGCCGCAGCCATTCGCCGGCCCGCGCCATGGCCTCGTCCAGCGTCACCGGCCCCGGCGCGATGCTGAGGAGTGCGTGGATACCCTGTTCCAGCAGGGCGTCGGCATCTGCCGTCACGGCGCCCGAAATCACCACCACCGGCACGCCATACCTCGCCGCCGCCCGCGCGACCCCCAGGGGCACTTTGCCCGCCAGGGTCTGGCCATCGGTCCTGCCCTCGCCGGAGATGACGAGCCCGGCCCCGGCCAGCTGCTGCTCGAGCCCGGTGGCTTCGATCACCACCTCGATGCCCGGGCGGAGCCGAGCGCCCAGAAAGCCCAGGAACCCTGCCCCGAGCCCGCCTGCAGCCCCGGCCCCCGGCCGCTCCCGCACGTCGCGCCCCAGGTCGCGGGCCATCACGTCGGCCATGCGGGTCAGCGCCCGGTCCAGGAGCACCACGTCTTCGGGCGTCGCACCCTTTTGCGGCCCGTAGACGGCAGCGGCGCCGCGCGGGCCGGTCAGCGGGTTGTCCACATCACAGGCCACCAGCAGCTCCACCTCTGCCAGCCGGGGATCGAGGCCGCTGAGGTCGATGCGCTCCAGGTCCAGCAGGGCGGCGCCTCCCCGGCCCACCTCGCTGCCGTCGGCCTTCAGGAACCGGCCGCCCAGCGCCTGGACCATGCCCACGCCGCCGTCGTTGGTGGCGCTGCCGCCGATGCCGACCACGATCCGCCGCACGCCCCGGTCGAGCGCGGCCCGGATCAACTCCCCGGTCCCGTAAGTCGTGGTCACTTTGGGATCCCGCCGGTCGGGCGGCACCAGGAGCAGCCCGGATGCAGCGGCCATCTCGATGACGGCGGTCTCGCCGTCGCCCAGCAGGCCCCAGGCCGCCTCCACCGGCTCCCCCAGGGGTCCGGTCACCACGTGCGGCACGAGGCGGCCGCCCGTGCCGGCCACCAGGGCCTCCGTGGTGCCCTCGCCGCCGTCCGCCATCGGCAGGGCCAGCACCTCGGCATCCGGCAGCGCGTCCAGCACGCCCTGCCGCATCGCAGCCGCGGCCTCCATGGCGGTCAGGCTGCCCTTGAAGGAATCCGGCGCCACGATGATCCGCATACTCATCCCTCCTATCGATCTGTATCCTGCTGAGGTAGGATCCAGGAATACACTTCGAGCACCACCGGCAGGCGGCCTATGGCCAATCTGTCCAGTGATGCCCGAAATGTGGTGTGTTATTCTTGGAACTCGTGGCCATCTTGTCGATGGAGCCGCTCCACCTCTATGGCCAGGCAGAGGGACAGCAGACCTTCCCAGCGCCGGGGGTCGAGACCGGTCAGCGTCGCGATGCGCGCCAGCCGCTGCGCCAGGGTATGGCGGTGGATGCCCAGCCGTTCAGCGGCCTGCACACTCGTCATGCCCACGGCCGCGAAGACCTGAAGCGTCTCGCGCAGCTGCGCGCCCGCCGGCGTGTGGGCCGGGGGCAGTTCCCCCAGGACCGCGGCGGCGAACTCCGCCGCCGCCGCCGCGGGGATGCTGGCCAGCAGGCGCGGCAGCCGCAGCTTGTAGGCGGAGAGGGCGCCCGGGCCCACCAGCCGCAGGCCGGCGATGAGGCTCTGCATCGCCGTCTGGTAGGAACGCCTCAGCCCGGACAGGCCGCTCCCCACCAGCCCGCCGGCCACCGAGGATCCTGCGGGCAGCGCCTTCAGGAGAGGCTCGGTCAGGTCCCGCGGGGGATCGGCGGCGATGACGACCCCCAGCCCGTCCCACGGGCCCGTGA